>NZ_LZNS01000001.1:0-267968 GCF_001984575.1 Streptomyces sp. MP131-18
CCGCAGGAACGACGCCCGGCCCTACGGGCCGGAACCGAATTCCTCCGGAATTCGGTCCTGAATTCCTCCGGAATTCAGGAGCAATTCCTCCGGAATTGCTGAATGTAATTGCTCCGCAATTACATTTCTCATCTGCGGGTTGATTTCGTGTTGTTCGGGTGTGTGACTGTATCGCCTGGGTTGGCACCTCGTCAGGGGCTGGCGGTCGGGCACCTGACGGGGTGCCGATCGGAATTCTTAATGCGTCTTTGTGTGTTTCTTCCGAGTTTTCACGGCTTATTGTCTTTTGCTGTTTGTGTCTACGGGGGTTTCCGGTTGAGTGGAGGTTTCGTGGCGCGGGGTCACGCGTAGGCGCATGCGCCGGGGCAGCAGGGTTGTTGCCAGCGTCTTGGGGCGGGGGTCGGTTTGCGGCTCGGGGGTGAGTCGCCAGCGGCTGGCGACGGTGGCGAGTGTGAGGGTGGCTTCGGTCATGGCGAATTCGTCGCCGATGCATTTGCGGCCGCCGTTGCTGAAGGCGGCGAAGGAGCCGCGCGGCAGGGCTGAGGCGTGTTCGGGTAGCCACCGGTCGGGGCTGAACTCGTCGGGTTGGGCGTAGACATCCGGCCGGTGCTGGACGGTGCAGGGGCTGATGAGGATGAGGGAGCCGGGCTCCAGCACTTGGCCCGCGATGGTGGTGCGTGTGGTGGTGGCCCGGGTGAACACCCAGCCTGGCGGGCGCATCCGTAGGGCCTCGGTCACTACACGTCGGGTGTAGGGCAGTTGGGGAAGGTCGGCGAAGTCTGCGGGGCGGCCGTGGAGGACTTGGTCGACTTCGTCTTCCAGTTGTCGCTGGGCCGTGGTGTTTCCGGCAAGTAGCAGGAACATCCAGGTTAGGGCGGCTGCGGTGGTGTCCGTGCCGGCGCTTAGGAAGGCGATCGCTTGTTCGCGCAGCTGGTCGTTGGTCAGGGGGCGGCCGTCCTCGCCGTGGGCGTCGAGCAGCAGCGCTAGCAGGGAGGCGGGGTGGGGGCGGACGCGGTGTTCTGCCACGAGGCGGTCCATGGCGGTCAGGAAGGTTTCGCGGGCCTTGGTTTGCCGGCGTATGACGGGCAGGGGGAGGGTTTGGATGACTTTGGGAAGCAGGAGGTCTACGGCCAGGCCGCGGGTGAGGGTGGCGATCGACTGTTGCACGGTGGTGGCTGCCTCGTTTGTGCAGCCGGCGCCGAAGATCATGCGCATTGCTGTGTTCGCGCTCAGGCGGAAGAAGGTCGGGAATGCTTCGAAGGTGTGTCCGCTGTGCCAGGAGGCGGTGAGTGCGGTGATCTGCTGTTCCATGATGGCGCCGTAGGCTGCGATGTTGTCTGCGCCGAAGGCGGGTTGCAGCATGCGGCGTTGGTGGCGGTGTCGGGCGTGCGGGCAGAGACCTAGGCTTTCTCCGAAAACTTCTCGGGCTCGATCGTAGAGTGGGCCGCCCTTGTCGAAGGTGCGGTAATCGACAAGCATGTGGCGCAGGATCTCGGGGTGGCAGGGTACGTGGGCCTGTCGGGGGCCGAGGCGGATGGTGACCAGGTCGCCATGCCTGGACAAGGAGCCGAGGAACTTCAGGGGGTTGCGCATCAGGTGGGGGGCGTGTCCTAGCATGGGCAGGGCGCCGGGGGCTGTGGCATGGGTGAATTCGGTGCTGGTGTTCATTGTGTGACCTGTCTTTCACGGGCGCTGGCGGCGGATGGAGCGCGGGTCTTTCCTGTTTCCCGGCCGATCGAGTGAGCGGGCTGGGGCACCAGTGTTTGGAGGTCATCTCCGCGGCCGGTGGATGTGGATGCTCATTTCGTGGGCGGTGGGGGTGGCCGGGGGCGCCACGAGTGGTGTATTTCTCAGGAGTTGTTGGCTCGCAAGAAGATGGCAGGGAGCTGTGGCGGGGTTTTTGTGGGGAGAGGCTCGGTGAGGATGGCAACGGGCTGTTGTGGTTTCGTGCCGCCGCGGATTCTGGGTACCGGCATCAGGTTGGGCCGGCTCGGGGGTTGAGGCCGTAGGTGGGGTTTGCTGCGCGCATGTCACACTGCTTCGCCTTGTCCGCTGCTCTGGCCCGGTCGGAACCGGGCGGCCGCGCGTTTGTAGTGCTGTACGAACAGTGGATCGGCGACGCCGCCTTTGGTGAAGCGGTCACCGAATCGTTCGGCGTATGCGTGGAAGCATCTGGCATCGTGGTGCAGGAATAGGATGTCGTGGAGTGCCATGTTTCTGATCGCGATGAGTGGTACCGGCGACTGGGACACGGGGAAGGTGTGGTTTCGCGCTGCGGATTCCGCGCAGTGTTCGTGGAATTGGCCCATCATCACGCCGCGGGTGGCGAGTTCGGGTTTCAGGTCCGCCTGTGTCTGGTCGAGCTGTTGGCAGCCAGCGCGGCTCAGCTGCGGGAGCACGAGGACGAGGGAGTGCAGCGATTTGTTCCCGTGGTCCCATGTTCTGTTGCGGAACTTCGCGACTGCGCCGAGGATCAGGCGGCGTAGTTCGGCGGGGTTTTCGCCGTCGATGTCTTCTGCGTGTTCGAAGGCGATCGTGCCGGCCCGGTGCGCTGGTTCGACGAATGGGCAGACGGGTCCGGTGCGGCCGAGTTCGGGGTGGTCGCGCATCAGGTAGGTGCGGAACCATTCTGCGACGAGTTCCTCGGCTTTGTGTGGTCGGCCGAGGGTCAGTACGGCGCCGCCGGGCAGGGGGGTGTGGTTCGCCACGTCGAGGCCGCTGGAGTGGAGCAGCTCGGTCATTTCCTGTGTGTTGCGCTCGCGTCCCCCGGCGAACAGGCACATCATGTAGAGGTCCATCACGGCCGCGTCCCAGGCCCGTTCGTCCTGGTGTGCGCCCGTTTCCGGTGCGGCCATTTCGATGAGGGCGAGTCTGCCGTCGGCTCGCAGGGCGCGCCGGCATGCACGGAGGACGGTGGCCGCGTCGTCGTCTCCGAGGTCGTGCACGATGTGGCGGAGCAGTACCAGGTCCCCGGTGGGCACGTCGTCGGTGAGGAAGTCCCCCGCGTGGAAGGTGAATCGGTCGGCGAGCCCGGCGCGTTTCATTCGTGCGGTGGCGGGTTCGCGGGATTCCGGGCGGTCCACGAGGACTCCGCGGGTGCCGGGGTGGTGGGTGAGTATGTGTTCGAGCAGTGCGCCGTCGCCGCCGCCGACGTCCACGGCGACTCCGGGCGGGGTGGGGCCGAGGGCGGTGAGGATTCCGGGTAGTTCGGCGTGGAGTCCGGCGGCTTGGGAGGCGTCGAATACCGATCTGAGGGGCTGGTTGTCGCTGAGGTAGGGGAAGAACGGGGTGCCGGTGATCTCCTCGAACGCGGGCTTGCCGGTGCGGACGGCGTGGGTCATCCCGTCCCATGCCTGGCCTACGACGTTCGCGGCCAGCAGTGCGGTCGGGTGTGCTGTGCGGGGGGTGTCCGAGCGCAGTTGGTGGCCGAGTGGTTCGAGGGCGAAGGTGTCGTGGGCGGTTTCCTGGACGACTCGGAAGGCGGCCAGTGCTCGCAGCAGGCGGCGCAGTGAGGTGGGGTTGGCGCCGACGGACTGCGTCAACTGTTCGAGGGGGTGTTCCGCGTCCCGCATCAGGTTGGGCAGGTCGAGGAGGACGAATGTCTGCACGGCCTTGGACACGATTTGCCCGTAGATCAGGTGTCGGACGTCCTCAGCCGTCATCGGTCGCCCGCCTGGTCGGCGAGCAGGCGCTGGAGCTCCTCGATCCGCTCGGCGAGTTCGCGGTTGCGTCCGGTGACCATCATCCAGATCATGCGGAGGTCGCCGGAGAATGCGGCTTTGGAGTCGGTGAATCCGACCGGCATGTTGCGTTCGAAGATGAAGTGGCTGGGCCAGGCGATGGAGAAGAACACCGGCACGCCCAGCAGTGTCCGGCGCAGGCGCTTGCCTTTCGGGGCTGTCACCGGGGTTGCGAGGGCGGCGCCCATGGCGACGACGTGGCCCCACCGCGTGCTGGCCTTGGTGTGTGCCAGGAGGTAGCGGTCGAAGCTCGACAGTTCCAGCGGGGCGGTTGTGGGCGTGGTGGTGTTGTTGTTGTCCACGGCCGGCTTCGGCTGGTTGATCGTTGTCATCGTCGTGTCCTTCTGTTTCGTTGTTTGGTGTCGGTTCGCAGTCGGCGTTTCGTGTTCTGGTGCGGCTCAGTGGGGTTGGTGGACGCGGACGGGGAGTCCGGCTTTGGGCCGCAGTGCCGCGAATCCGTCGAGTCGGGGTGGGCGGTTGTCGGCCAGGGTGATGTCTCCTGCCTGTAGCACGGCCGCGAGTACTGCGGGCACGATGACTGCGGCCATGCCGCTGCCGGGGCACCTGCGGCGTGGGGAGCCGTAGGGGAAGTAGGCGGCGGGCGGGACGGCGGCGGTTGCGGTGCCGGTCCTGTCCCACCGGTCGGGGTCGAATCGTTCGGGGTCGGGCCAGGAGTCGGGCGAGCGGTGGGAGGTGAACTGGCTGAGCATGAGGCGGCTGCCGGCGGGGATGTGGTGGCCGTGGATTTCGAATCCTTTGACGCAGTGGCGGGCGCTTGCCACGACTGGTGGGTGGACGCGGATGGCTTCCGCGACTACGTGGCCGAGGTACTTGAGCCGGCGCGCGGTGGCGGCCCGTACTGGTTCGTCGCCGAGTTCGCGGGCGACTTCGCGCTTTGCCTCGGCCAGGACTTCCGGGTTGGCCAGCAGGCCGTACAGTGACCAGCCGAGCGCGGAGCTGGTTGGGTCGTAGCTGGCGATGAGGAGGCTGACGACCGTGTCGCGGACTGTGTGGTCTCCGGCCGGCAGCTCGGGGTAGATGCCGGGGCGCAGCAGGAAGCCGATGGGGTCGATCGGGTCCGGTGTGGGTGTGGCCCCGGCGCGCCTGCGGGTGATTTCGGCGTGCACGACCCGGTCGATGCGGCTTAGGGGCTTTCGTAGCCGCAGTCGGCCCAGGCGGGGGGCGTTCCACACCAGCAGGGTCAGGATGGAGGAGCGGTTCAGTACGGTGTGGAGTTGTTCGAGGGTGGTGTCGAGGGCGTTGCCTTCGCGGTTGAGGACGCCGGGGCCGATGAAGGAGTCGACGGATGCCAGCCGTACTGCGAGCCGTAGTTCGGCGTAGGCGTCCACTGTCGTGCGTTGGGGCCAGGCTGCGAGGCGGTCGCGTACTCGGTCGAGGACGCGGTCCGCGTAGGCGTCCACGTGTTCGCGGTCGAACAGTGGGCGCAGGAGTTGTCGCATGATGCGGTTTTCGGCGTTTGGCAGGGCCACCAGGGCGGTGTCGCCGGCGATGGCTTGGAGGCCGCCGTAGGAGAATTCGAAGTTTTCGGTGTTGCCCAGTACCAGGTCGTTGGCGTCGGTGCCGAACAGGAAGGTCCAGCGCAGTGGTCCGACGCCGAGGGCCGCGACGGGTCCGTAGGTGTGGTGCAGGTGGCTCATTCCGGCGGCCACGGAGTCCCGGAAGTTGTCGAGGGCCGCTGCGACTTCCCGCGGCGTCCGTGGGCCCGGTAGGCGCGGGCGTCGGCCGCCGGGCGCGGTCACCGGACCTGACAGGTGTGAAGTCACGGCATTCTCCCATCGGTTGGGGTGGGGCGGGGGGGCGGCCGCCCGGGGTTCAGCCCGCGGTTGTGCGGGTGAGGTTGTTTTCGCGGGAGTCGACTCGGAGGGCGTCGACGGCGACCATGAGCAGTGCCGTGGCGGCGAGCGCCGGTGCGGTGACCGCGGCGGGTGCGGAGAGCGCGAGGACCAGGGCGATGAACAGGAAGGTGAACCACATGTCCTGTTTCAGGACGCTGTTGGCGTGTGTGCCGACGGCTCGGGCCATTCGGATGGCCTGGAGTAGGGCGAACGGCACGGCCGGTACCAGCAGCAGCCATCTGAGGCTGCCCGTGCCTTCGTTTCCGTGGGCGAGGAAGGTGAACAGCGGGGCGACCAGGTGCACGCCGACTGTTGCGGTGCCGGCTGCGATCGCGGCGGCCCGTCGGGTGGGGAACACGGTGGCCGAGGTGCGCAGTCCGGTGCGCTTGTCACCGTCGTAGTCGGGCACGTTTTTCACCAGGCCTTTTGCCACGAACCACAGTGTGATGAGGGCGAGCAGCCATAGGAGCGCGGCGGGGTTGGGTGGCGGGTCGACCTGGCCGGTGGCGGTGCAGGCCACGGCGTATCCGAATATGAGAGGGCCGTAGCCGGCGAGGGCGAAGCCGAGCAGGCCGGCGACGGGCTTGGCTTTGAGTCGCAGCGGCCGGTAGGAGTACTGGTGGGAGCCTGCCAGTACGAGCAGGAAGATGCCGAGGGGGCCGGGTCCGAGCGGTATCGACGACAGCACCACTGCCGCGCTCCAGATGGCCAGGGTGGTGCGGTAGCGGCGCCAGCCGATCTCGCCGACCAGGCCGAGCCGGCCGGGCATGTTGACGCTGTCCTCGTCGAGGTCGGTGTGGACGTTGTAGAGGTTGGCCAGCATTCCGGTTGTCAGCATCAGGAAGGCGCCGAGCCAGAACTGCCAGCGGACTTCGCTGGCGACGATGCCGTAGCCGAGCGCGAAGATGGTCAGGCTGGGCGTGCATGTCCGCGGTCTGCTCAGGGCGATCAGCAGGCGTGCTGTCCGCGCGGGGCCCACGGTTCCTGGGCTGCTGCGGACGAGGATCACCAGTTCGTGTGGCGGCAGCGTTGTCCAGTTCTGGGGGGGCTGCCGGTGCGTCGGCTCGGCCTCGGACAGGGTTTCGCCGTCACGCGGCGCCATGGCCGCTCTCCTGCTCCGCGGCGAGCCGGGTGTGCGGTGGGTCGAGTTGGCCGGGGGGCCGTGCGGGTGCGAGGTATCGGCCGAGGGCGATGACGGGCATTGCCTGGACGATCGCCGGATAGCCGAAGTAGATTTCGCCCGGCTGGCCGGTTGCGGTGAAGACTTCTTCGTCCCATGAGCCGTCGGGGCGCTGGTGGTCGGCCAGCCAGGTGAACGCCGCTCGCACCTGCTTGTCGTCGGCGCCGACGCCGGCGGCGTGCAGGGCGAGCAGGGCCCAGGCGGTCTGCGAGGGGGTGCTTCGGCCGCGGCCGCGGTGGGCTGGGTCGTCGTAGGACCGGCAGTCCTCGCCCCAGCCGCCGTCCGCGTTCTGGTGTTGGCGCAGCCAGTCCACTGCCCGTCGGATGTGCGGGTCGCCTGGGCCGATTCCGGCGGCCGCGAGGCCGGGGACGGCGCTTCCGGTTCCGTAGATGTGGTTGACGCCCCAGCGGCCGAACCAGGAGCCGTCCGGTTCTTGCTGGGCGAGGAGCCATTCGGCCGCGGCCGACGGCCTTCGCGCTCCGCCTTCTGGTGCGGCGGCGGTGAGGGCTTCGAGGACGTGGCCGGTGACGTCGGCGGTGGGTACGTCGAGCATCGGGCCGTGGTCGTTGTAGGGGAGGCGTTGCGAGAGTTCGGTGAGCGGCGACAGGTCGCCGGATTCGTAGGCGGCCCATCCTCCCTTGCGGGACTGGAGGCCGGCGAGCCAGCCGCGGCCGCGTTCGACCGCTGGTGCCACGGCGGGCGGGAGTTGTCCGTTGCTGTCGCGGAGCCGGGTGAGCGCGGTGATGGCGATGGCGGTGTCGTCCAGGTCCGGGTAGTTGTTCAGGCCCGGGGAGAACGGCCAGCCGCCGGGAGGTACCCGGGGCCGGTCGCGTTGCCAGTCGCCGCCGCTGGTGGACTGCTGGGCGATGAGCCAGGTGCAGGCGCGTTCGATCGCCGGGTGGGTGGGCTCCACCCCGGCGTCCAGCAGGGCGAGCAGTGAGTAGGCCGTGTCCCATACGGGTCCGGGGCAGGGGACGATCCGGCGCGCGGCCCCGTCCGGGGTTTCGACGGGTGCGCCGAAGCCGTCCAGCGCGGCGAGTGCGGAGCGGTAGGCGTTGTTGTCGGTGGTGTAGCCGAGGGCTTTGAGGGCCAGTGTTCCCAGCGCGGTGAAGAGGAAGACGTGGAACCAGGAGCCGTTCGCCTGCTGGTTGCGCAGCAGCCATAGTTCCGCCCGTGCCAGTGCCCGGCCTCGCAGTGGGCGCAGCGGGTGTTTGTGGTAGGCGCGCATGACCCGTTCGGCTTTGCCGGGTGGTGTGGTCTCGGCGGGGGATGCGGGGTCGTACAGTTCTGGCAGGTCGAATCCGGCGGGCCAGGTGGGTCGCTGGGCTGCGATGACCGATAGTGGTGTGAGCAGGTGCCGTGACCATACGCCCAGCGAGCGCACTGCGACCGGGGTGCCGGCCGGGAACAGGATCTGTTCGGGCAGGATGGGCGGAACGCGGTCCCACGCGTGGATGCCGAGCACCGCGAGCCAGAAGTGGGTTTCGGTGCGTGCTGCGCCGAGCCCGCCGTGGCGGCGGCAGTATTGCGCGGCGGACTGCATGTGCGGCTTGTCGGGCGGGTCGCCGGCCAGCCGTAGCGCGAGGTATGCCTCGGCGGTGACGGACAGGTGCCCCGGCCCGCCGGGGAACATGGGCCAGGATCCGTCGTCGTGCTGTCCTCGGCGTACTCGCAGGGCGGTGCGTTCGAGGGCGGCCGTGTCGGTGATGCCCAGGCAGTGCCGGGCGATGATGTCGGCCGATTCGGCGCTGACGTTGGTGTGCGGTCCTTCGTACCAGTGTCCGTCGTCGAGTTGGCGCGCCAGGAGGTTGTCGATTCCGCGGGCGAGGGTGTCGTCGGCGTGGATGTCGTTCATGGGGCGACCGGGCCCCCTTTCCGGTGGGCCGGTCGGTGCACGCACCGTTGTGGTGCTCGTTGCGGTACCAAGAGCCTTTGCGGAATGAGCGCCAAGATCGCTTCCTTCTGCTGGGGCAGACTTGTGCACCGGGGTAACGCGCCACGGGCGGCTTTCCGCCACGTGCGCGGCCAGGTACCCCTTGCTTGTCTGCCGTCTCGGGCAACGGCTCTCAGGTGTAGCGCAGGCCGGTCGGGACCGGTCGCGCCTGCGGAGTGGTAGCCGCGTCCGGCGGGCGGGAGCGCGGAGACTGCCGGACTTGGCCGAACTGCCTTGCTTGTCAGGGTCGTTCGGGGTGGGGGCGGGAGGGCTGGAGGGGCGTCCGCATGGTGGGATGGGGCCGAATCCGCTGATGTAGAGGAGCGTGAGCATGAGCGAGAGCGCGTCGCGGCCCATCGACACGTCGGTACCGCACTCGGCCCGCATCTGGAACTACTTACTGGGAGGCAAGGACTACTACGAGGTCGACCGGGTGGCCGGCGAGGCCTATCGGGAGGCGTTCCCGGGCATTGTGGACATCGCCCGTGGGCAGCGGTATTTCCTGGATCGGGCGGTGCAGTTCCTGGCCGGTGAGGCGGGGATACGGCAGTTCCTCGACATCGGGACGGGCCTGCCCACCCAGGACAACACTCATGAGCTCGCGCAGCGCGTCGCGCCAGAGGCGCACATCGTGTACGTGGACAACGATCCGCTGGTGCTCGCCCACGCGGGGGCGCTGCTGACGAGCTCGCCGGAGGGCCGCACGTATTACGTGGAGGCCGATGTGCGTGATCCCGACGTGATCCTGGCCGCCGCGGCCGAGCGGCTGGACTTCTCGCGCCCGGTCGCGTTGACCATGCTCGGCGTGCTGGGGCACATCGGTGATGAGGAGCAGCCGCACGCCATCGTTCGTCGCCTGGTCGAGGGGCTGCCCGTGGGCAGTTATGTGGCGCTGGCCGACGGGACGGACACGAACCGGGAGTTCGCCGAGGCGCAGCGCCGGTACAACGAGGGTGGTTCGGTGCCGTACACGCTGCGCAGCCCGGACCGGATGGTGGCGTTCTTCGACGGTCTGGAACTCGTCGAGCCGGGGGTGGTTCCGCTGCCGCAGTGGCGTCCCCAGTTCGCCGAGGTGGGGGCGGCGACGGACATCACCCATGAGTTGTGCGGGGTGGGCCGGAAGCTCGCGTAGGCGCGGGTGGTGTCCGGGGGCGTTCGGTAACGGCCGTGCGCCCCCGGGGGCCGCTGTCCGGCGGCGATCCTTCGGCGTCAAGGGCGGGGAGGGGCGGGGTCGTTGGCGCGGGGGGAGCCGGTGGGCGGGGCCGTCGCCGGTCTCGGTGGCGGCGGGCCGCCTGGGGGTGCAGCACGGTGTTCCGCACCGCTGTACGATGGGGCGCCCGTCTCGGGCCGGATTCCGGACGGGCGTTCGGGGGCGGGGGCGTCTTGTGAAACGTGCGCGTCGTCGGAGGGCCGGGATCGTTCCCGGGGCGGTCGCCGTGGCCGTGGCCGTGCTGGGCGGGTGTGGCGGCGAGGGGGAGCCGCCGGCCGACGGGGTGCCCGCGGTGCCGACCAGCCCGAAGCCCCGCGAGATCCCGACGCCGCCCAGGCCGCCGGAGACCAGGGACGGCTACGACGCCTGTGGCGGTGACCCGTTCGACGCCGGGGCGGTGGTGGCCTACTCTCCGGACGGCCCGGCCTGGAGCGGGCCCGGGCCGCATCCGGCCGTGCTGTTCCGGCCGGGTTCTATTCCCGAGGTGGAGGTGCCGCAGCTTCCGCAGGAGTGGTCGCCGTCGGCGCCCTACGACTTCACCCAGCTGGTGGTGTGCGAGTACGCGGACGACGAGTTCGAGGGCGAGAAGGTCGGCGACTGCAGTTACCTGGGGGGCGCCCCGTACGGGGATCGCAATCCGGAGGTGTTTTCCGAGCGGTACGTCTACCGGGTGTTCGAGGCGAAGACGGGCGAGCTGGTCGCCGAGTTCAGCCTGGACGGTACGACCAGCCCGGACGAGAGCTGCCCGGAGACGTCGTACGCTCCCCCGTCGACGTATTGGCAGCGCGTCGAGAGTGACGCGCTGGAGGAGGAGCTGCGGCCGCTGGTCGAGGGGAACGCGCCCTGAGCGGTCGGCTCGGGTGCGCGATGCGGTGCCGGGCCCGCGTCAATCCGGTGGCGCTGTTCCGCCCGTCCGCGTCATGATCCGGTGATGGTCGAGAGCCTGAACGACGACGGCCGCGCGGGGATCGACGCGGCGCTGGTGAAGCGGCTGATCGCCGTGCAGTTCCCGCAGTGGAGCGGTCTGCCGGTCGAGCCCGTGCCGGTCGACGGCTGGGACAACCGGACCTACCGTCTCGGCTCCGGGATGACGGTGCGGCTGCCCACCGCGGCGGGGTATGCCCCGGCCGTGGAAAAGGAACACCGGTGGCTGCCCGTTCTGGCGCCGGCGCTGCCCGTGCCGATCCCGCCGGTGCTGGCGTTGGGCGAGCCGGGAGAGGGGTATCCGTTCCGCTGGTCGGTCCGCGGGTGGCTGGCGGGCGACACGGCGCGGCCGGACCGTATCGGCGATATGGCGGGCTTCGCGACGTCGGTCGCCGAGTTCGTGCTGGCGCTCCAGCGCATCGACGCGACGGGCGGCCCTGCGGCCGGTGCGCACAGCTTCTACCGCGGCACGCCGCCCGGCCACTACGACGGGGAGACCCGCCGGGCGCTGGCGGCGCTTGCGGGCCGCATCGACACCCGGCGGGCGGCGGCCGTGTGGGAGGCGGCCCTCGCGGCGGGCTGGCGGGGCGCGCCGCTGTGGTTCCACGGGGATATCGCGGGCGGCAATCTGCTGGTCAGGGAGGGGCGGCTGGCTGCGGTCATCGACTTCGGCACGTCGGGGGTGGGCGACCCGGCCTGCGATCTGGTGATCGCGTGGACGATGTTCCGTGGGGAGAGCCGGGAGGCGTTCCGCGCGGCCGTCGGGCAGGGCCGGGGGATGTGGGCGCGGGCCCGGGGGTGGGCGCTGTGGAAGGCGTTGATCTGCCTGGCGGCCGACATCGATGCCCGTCCGGCTCCGGCGGCGGAGCACCGCCGTGTCATCGGTGAAGTCCTCGACGACCACGACGAGTTCGGCTGAGTGGGGCGTTCGACCGGCTGGGGCGGGCAATATCGCGTGCGGCCTGGCGTGGTGGTGGGGGAGCCGGTACGGTCCCGCCAGGCGCGTCAGATCATGGAACGTGACGGAATCCGGGCCGGAGCGCGGTGCCGCGGACGTGATGTCACGGGCCGGGCGCGCCCGTGCACTCCCAGGAACCACCCCTCGCCCCTGGAGCCGACATGTCGAAAAGACGCTGGGCAGGTCCTGCCCTGCTCGCTTTGTCGCTGACGCTGATCGCCCCCCTGACGGCGTCCGCCTCCCCACCCGTCGCCCCCTCCGCGGTCTCCCCGTCCGCCGCCGGTTCGGACGGCGCCGGGCCGGCGGCGGAGGCCGCCGCGGTGCCCCTGGAAGAGGTGACCGCAAGCGCCACCCAGGTGGCGTCCGGCCTGCGGCGCCCGACCGCGCTGGTCGGGCCCGACGACGGAACGGGCCGGCTCTTCATCGTGGAGAAGAGCGGAACGGTCCGCGTCTACCACCCGGACACCGGTCTTGAGCAGACGCCGCTTCTGGACATCACGTCCGCGGTGGACGAGTCGGGGAACGAGCGCGGGCTGCTCGGCATCGCGCTCGCGCCCGACTTCAACGAGAGCCAGGAACTGTACCTGGCGTACACGGCGTTGCCGGACGGTGCGGTGACGCTGGCGCGGTACGGGCTGGAGGACGCGAGCCTGGAGCCGCTGCTGTCGCAGGAACACGCGGAGTACAACAACCACAACGGCGGCCAGTTGGCGTTCGGCCCCGACGGGTACCTGTACTGGGCCATCGGGGACGGCGGCGGCTCCGGTGACCCGTTCGACACCGGGCAGCGGCTGGACACGCTGCTGGGCAAGATTCTGCGCATCGACGTCGGCGGGGACTGCGGCGGCCTCGGCTACTGCGTTCCCGAGGACAACCCGTTCGTGGGCGTGGCGGGCGCCCGGGAGGAGATCTGGATATGGGGGGTGCGCAACCCCTGGCGGTTCTCCTTCGACCCGGCGGACGGCTCGCTGTGGATCGGCGACGTGGGTCAGGGCCGCTGGGAGGAGATCGACCACCTCGGGCCCGCCGAGCAGGCGGGGGCGAACCTCGGCTGGTCCTGCTACGAGGGCTCGGAGGTATTCGACGAGGCGCAGTGCGACCCCGGCACCGAGTACACCGACCCGGTCTTCACCTACTCCCCGCAGACCGGCGGCTGCGCCGTCATCGGCGGACGCGTGTACCGCGGTGAGGAGTTCGCGGATCTGGTCGGCGGCACCTACATCGCCACCGACTACTGCTCGTCCACGGTGTGGGCGCTGCGCGAGGACGGCGCGGGCGGCTATCTCCAGGCGGAGATCGGGGAGATGCCCACGCAGGTGACGGCGTTCGGCACCACGGCGGAGGGCGAGTTCTACGTCGTGAACGACCTGCCGGGCGGCCTGCACCGGGTGTCGTTCGAGCGGACGGAGCCGACCTGCCGGGTCGAGGCCACGGCGAATGCCTGGGGCGGCGGCATGACGGTCGACCTGACCATCACCAACTCCGGTACCGAGCCGGTCGACGGGTGGTCGCTCACCTTCCCGTTGCCCGCGGGGCAGACGGTTCTGTCGGACTGGAACACCACGATCACCCAGAACGGCGACATCGTCACCGCGACGAACGCCTCGCACAACGGCGCGATCGCGCCGGGCGCGAGCGTGAGCATCGGCTACCTCGTCAGCCATTCTGGGGAGACGGCGGTGCCGGGCAGGTTTGCCCTCAACGGGGCGAACTGCGGCGTCGGCGGCTGACCCGGGGACAGGAGAGGAGGTGCCCTCACCTGCCGGTACGGCGGGTGAGGGCACCGGGCCGTTCGGCGGGCCCCGGGCGGGACCGGCGGTCGCGGCAGGCTTCGAGGAAGGCCAGGACGCGCAGGTGGTACTGGCGGGCGGCGTGCCCGAGGCTGATGTTGTGACCGGCACCGGCGAGGCGCCCGGTGTGGACGAAGGGGGCGGCCAGACGCGCGGCCATGGCGTGCACGGCATCGTGGTCGCAGGTCCAGAAGTGTTCGTGCTCGGCGAAGGTGAGGCTGACCGGTATCCGGATGCGGCGGGCCAGCCGGGGGTATTGCCGCGGCCAGCGGAGCATCTCGCCGGCTTCCCTGGGTGGGATGGGGCCGACGAGGTGCTGGGCCAGGCGGAAGGTGCCGGGCGGGTAGAGCGCGAGCGGACCCCAGTGGAGACGGTGGGTGTTCCGGGGGCGGGCGAGGCGGTCGGGGGGCAGCGCCCACCGTTCGCCGACGCCGGAGACGTCGACGCCGAGGAGGTCATCCTCGGCGGCGCCGGCCGCCGTGGTGAGGGCGAGTTTGCCGCCGAGCGAGTGGCCGACCAGCAGGAAACCGGCGCCGGTCGGGCGGGTCGCGGCGTAGCCGCGCAGGGCGGCCCGCAGGCAGGTCGCCTGTTCGGCGAGCGTCGCGCCGTCGGGGAAGGCCGCAGCGGAGGCGCCGTAGCCGGGGCGGTCGATGGCGAGGGCCGCGTATCCGGCGGCGGCGGCCAGGGTCAGCAGGGAGGTTGCGGGATCGGCCCGGCCGTGGAAGTAGCCGGCCCGCATGCCGCCGCCGTGGAGGGCGACGAGGACGGCACGCGGCTCGTGTGTGGCGGGCTCGGCGAGCAGGGCCGACAGGCGTGCCCTTCCGGCAGGTAACTCGACCTCGCGGGCCGTGGCCGGCTGCGGCATGGAGGACTCCGTCCTTCAAAGGCGTGGTCGCGTCGGGTGGCAGGACACGGGAGCCGCCCGGGGGGCCGGCCGCCCGCGGCGGCCCCCGGGCGGTGCGGTCAGGGCAGGTAGGGGCTGCTCGCGCGGGCCCGGCGCAGGGCCTCGGCCCACCAGGCCAGTTGGTCGAAGAACTTCTTTGCCGCGGCCTCGGCGTCCGGCAGCGCCTCGTCCCCGTCGAAGGCTCCCCAGGCGTTGTGGAAGGAGAGCATCTCCCTGATAGTCATGGCGTGCACCTCGGGAAAGACCTGCCGCAGGTGCTCGGCAGCCCGCAGGCCGCCGCCCATTCCGCCGTAGGAGACCAGGCCGACGGGCTTGGCCGACCACTCCGTGAGATGCCAGTCGATAGCGTTCTTCAGTGACGCGGGGAAGGAGTGGTTGTACTCGGGCGTGACGACGACGAATGCCTCCGCGGCGACGAGCCGCGGGGTGATGGCGTCTTTGACGCGCTGCACCTCCTCCGCCACCGGCTGGCCCATGCCCGCCACGGCGAGCGGCAGGGGGTGGTCGGCGAGGTCCACGACGTCCACGTCCCACTTCGCGTGCAGGGCGGCCTGAGCGGTGACCCAGCCGGCCACCTTCTCCCCCATGCGGCCCTCGCGCACGCTCCCGACCACCACCGCCAACTTCAACGGCTCGTTGCTCACGCCGGTTTCCTCTCTGAAGGGCTGCCCGGGGCAGCCGTCGGCCGATACCCGTACTGCGTCTCGTGCGGGAATTGTTGCAGTCGGCGGCGCTCGCGGATACCGAGCATGGCCGGGCCCGCGGCCCGCTGCCGACGTGAATCTCCCGGCCAAGATGCCTGTCAGCAAGGGCGGTTGAGGCACATGGTCAACCAAGGTGTCATCAACCCCTCGGCGCGCGCCGTTCCTGTGAAAGGGTCTCGGTGAACGGCAATGCGCCAGTGAATCCCCGTTCTTCTGACGGCAAAATTGCAGGAGGATTTCCGTGCGGCACCAGACGCAGCACGATTCCACGCAGTTCATGGTCGCGGGACCATTGCAGGATGCGCATTCGTGGCAGATCCTCGTGGTCGAATCCGACGAGCGCGCCGCGCGCAGTCTGTGCAGGCGCCTGGAGGAACACGGACACCGCGTGCGCTGCGTGCGGACGGGCATGGAGGCGCTGCGGGCCCGTCAGGGCGCGGACGTCATCCTGATGGACTTCGAACTTCCCGATGTGGACGGGCTGGACATGTGCCGGTCGCTCACGGCGACGTCCCAAGTGCCGCTGCTCGCCGTGACCGGGCGGTCCGACGAAGCGGACCGGGTGCTCGGTCTGCGGGCCGGCGCCGATGACTACCTGGTCAAGCCATACGGATTTCAGGAGCTGCTGGCCCGTATGGAGGCGGTGATGCGCCGTTCCTCCCCCACGCGCAGGGAGCAGCGAGTCGTGCGGATGGGGCCGTTGAGCGTGAATCCCGCCGTCAGGACCGCGGTGCTGTCCGGGCAGCCGCTGCGGCTCACCCGCAAGGAGTTCGACCTGCTGCACGTGCTGATGGCGCGGCCCGGTGCCGTGGTGAGCAGGGAACAGCTCATGCAATGCGTGTGGCAGGAATCCGACACCGTTCACAGCCGCACGCTCGACACGCATGTGTCCGGGCTGAGGAGAAAGCTCGGATCGACCGGCTGGATCGTGACCGTGCGCGGTGTGGGATTCCGGCTCGCGCAGCCATGACGGGGCCCGTCGTTCTCGGAAAGGACCGCTATGCCGGTACAGCACGCGGAATGGGAATGCGTGGGGTTTTCCTGTTCGAGCCGTAAGGCGGCCGGGCGGGCGCCGCGAAGGGCCGCGGCGGAACTCCGCCTGTGCCGCTCCTGCCGCGAGGGGCTGACGATGCACCTGTCGGAGGCGGCGCACCTGTATGCCGAGTGCGGTGAACTGCTGGCGCGTCAGGCCCCGCGGCAGCTGCGGGAGAGAACCAGCGGCGGTGGCGCGTCCACCGGTATCCGGCTCAACGAGGCCGCGGCGCGGGTGCGCGGTGAGCTGCTGGCGCTGGCCGGCTCCTGGAGCGCGCTGGTGGCGCAGGAGCGGTCCGTCGGGGCGCCGCCGCGCGACATGGCCGCTCGGGCCGCTTTCCTGCGGGCGCACGTGGGGTGGCTGGCCGGCCATGCGGCGGCGGCCGAGGTGTGCGGGGAGTTCGCCCTGGGCGTGCTGGCGGCGCGGCGCGTCGCCAGGCCGGGTGAGGGTCCCGGCCGGCTGCATCTGGGCGCGTGCCCGGAGGCGGGGTGCGGCGGGGAACTGGTCGCCACGGCGCACCCCGCGGCCGAGGCGGTGCCCGATCTGGTGACGTGTACGGCGGATGCGGGCCACCGGTGGCCGAGCGAGCAGTGGACGCGGCTCGCCCGGCGGCTGCCGGCCGCGGCCGGGGCGGGCGGTGCGCGCCGCGAAGGGCCCGAGCGCTGGCTGAGCGTGGAGCACGTCACCCGGCTCTTCCGCATTCCGTCGGGGTCGGTCTACCGGCTCGCTTCCGAGCACGGGTGGAGCAGGCGGCGCCGAGCGGGCCGGGTGTACTACCGGGAGGCCGAGGTGCACGACAGCTTCGCCCGGCGCGCCGGGGAGGCCGGCGGGGGCTTGCCGGCCCCCGGCGATGCGGCCGGACGGGGGCTCAGTTGATGCCGCGCACGATGTGCGACTCGGCCGCTTCGGAATCGTCCTCTCCGGCAAGGAGCGGCTGTGGCGGCCCGGGAACGGCCGCGGGCTGCGCGGTGCGGCCCGGCCGCGAGGCGGTCGCCCCGCGGCGGCGCGGCGTGCCTGCGACGGCGGCGAGCCAGCCGAGGGCCGCGACGGCCAGGACGGCGGTGAGGGCAGGGGCGCGGCCGGGCAGGGGGTGGGCGGGGGCGGTGGGCAGCAGTGCGGCCGTGCCGGCCACGGTCAGGGCGGCACCGATCTGGACCGCCGTCTGGTAGGCGGCGCCGGCCCTGCCCTTGTCGCGATCGGGGATGCCGGCGGTGGCCTGGGTGTTCAGGGCGGCGAACGCGAGGACGAAGCCGGCGCCGACGGCGAGCAGCGCGGGCAGCAGCCCTGTCGCGTAGGGGCCGTCGAGGCCCTGCTGCCACAGCAGCGCGAAGCCGGCGAGTGCCGAGGTGAGGCCGCAGGCGATGAGACGGCGCGGGCCGAAGCGTTCGACCATGCGGCCGGAGTGGAGGGCGCAGAGGGCGAGGGGCGCGGCGGCCGGCAGGAAGGCCAGGGCGGTCGGCAGCGGGCCGAGGTCCCGCTGGGTCTGGAGGTGCAGGGAGGCGGTGAGCAGGGCACCGAGATGGGCGCCGTTGAGCGCCGCGGCCACGAGGGCGGCGCGGACGAGACCCGGGCTGCGCAGGACGTGGGCGGGCCACAGCGGTCGGGCGGCGGTGCGTTCGCGCAGTACGAGAAGGCCGGATGATACGGCGCACAGCAGCAGGAGGGCGGTGCCGCGGCGGCCCGCCCAGCCTTCGGCGGGGACGTGGGAGAGCGCGCCGATCAGCGCGGCGATGGCGGCGGTGAGCAGGAGGGCACCGGGGATGTCGGGGCGGCCGGGGGCGCGGTGCCGCCGGGGGCCGTCGCGGGGGATCAGGCGGGTGCCGGCGGCGAACAGCGCGGCGACGACGGGGGCGGGGAAGGCGAGGGTCAGGCGCCAGTGGGCCTCGGTGAGCAGGCCGGACAGCAGCAGGCCCGTGGTGAAGCCGACGGCGCCGAAGAGGACGTACACGGAGACGGCCCGGCGGCGGGGCGCGCCGTCGCGGAAGGACGAGGTGATGATGGCCAGCCCCATGGGGGCGGTGAGCGCGGCGCAGCAGCCCTTGACGAAGCGGGTTGCGACCAGGAGGGCTGGGTCGCTCGTCGCGGCGGCGGCCAGCGAGGCCGCGGCGAAGACGGCCAGGGCCGCCAGGTATACGGGGCGGCGTCCGAAGCGGTCCGCGAGTTGAGGGCCGAGCAGGAGCAGGCCGGCGAAGCCGAGCGCGAACCCGCTGAGCATCCACTGGACGCCGGCGGGTGCCAGGTGGGACTCGGCGCCGATGGCCGGCGCGGCGATCAGGAGGGCGGAGACCTCCAGGGCGTCGATCAGCATGTTTCCCGCAAGGACGGCGAGCAGGGCCCACGGCCGCGGCGCGGCGGCGGGCCCTGGGGCCGCGGAAGTCGTCATGGTCCTTCTCTCCTCGGGTCGTGCGGCGGGCCCGGGCCGGCGGCGCGTCGCCGGCCCGGGCCCCGGGGTTCAGCCCAGCAGCGTGCCGCCGCTGGCGTCGACGAAGGAGCCGGTGATCCAGCGGGCGTCCTCGCCGGCGAGGAACGCGACGACGTCGGCGATGTCCTCGGGCTCGCCGACGCGGTTGAACGCCGAGAGTCCCGCCATCTGTTCGACGGCCGCCGGGATGTCGAACGCCGGGTTGCTGTTGCGGGTGATGCCGGGCGCCACGGTGTTGACGGTGATGCCGCGTGGTCCGAGGAGCTTGGCGAAGTGCAGGGCGAGCTGTTCGACCGCGCCCTTGGTCATGGCGTAGGCGATCTCGTCCGGGTTGGCGAAGTGGGTCAGCCCGGAGGAGATGTTGATGATGCGTCCGCCGTCGGGCATGTTGGCCAGGGCGCGCTGGATGAGGAAGAAGGGCGCTTTGGCGTTGACGGCCATGAGCGTGTCGAACGCTTCCGGCGTGGTGTCCTCGACGGAGAGGCCGCCCATGCGGCCCGCGTTGTTGATCAGGATGTGGAGGTCGGTGCTGCCGGTGCGCTCCTTGAGTCCTGCTTCGAGGCCGAGGAAGAGTTCGTGCACGTCGCCGGGCATGCCCAGCTCGGCTTGGATCGTGAACGCGCTGCCGCCCTCCCCCTCGATGGTCGTGACGGTCTCCTCGGCCGCGTCCCGGCCGGTGGCGTAGTGGACGGCGACGAGCGCGCCCTCGCGGGCCAGGCGGACGGCCGTGGCGCGTCCCATGCCGCGGCTTGATCCGGTGACAAGCGCGGTCTTTCCGGTGAGTTTGCCCATCGGGTTCCTCCCGTTCGTGCGGTCGGTGTGGCGGGTCGGGTTCGCGCTGTGCCTGCGGGGTGCGGTCCGCGGGGCGGCCGGGCCGAACCAGCGGTTCAGGGCCTCGGCCAGCCCGTGCGTCCCGTCGCCGGCCCATGCCACGTGCCCGTCGGGACGTACCAGGACGGCGGGGGCGGCGGGCGGCGGGCCGGTTGCCGGGCCGCGGGCGGGGGTGATCCGGTCGGTGCGGCCGGCGGCGGCCCGGTGCAGGGCCGCGGCCCGTTCCTCGTCGCCGTCGAGGCTGAGCAGCAGCCCGCGGCCGGTGCGGAGCAGTTCCGCGGACGTGGTCGGCCGGCCGTCCGCGGCGAGGAGCGGGGTGGGCGGCAGGCGGGCGCCGAGCAGGGGGTGGCCGGGGCCGAGGTCGTAGCGGACGCCGAGGCCGGAGATCATTCCGGCCAGGTGGGCCCGGGCGGCCTCGTGCGCGGTGAGCTCGGCCATGACGGCTCGTACGGGCGCAACCTGCGGCCCGTCGAGCAGCAGCGTCGCCTGGGCGCGGATGTTGGCCAGGACGTGGGCGCCGACGGGGTGCCGTTCGGCGTGGTAGGTGTCCAGGAGTCCGTCGGGGGCGTGGCCGCGCAGGTGCGCGGCGAGCTTCCAGCCGAGGTTGACGGCGTCCTGGAGGCCGAGGTTGAGGGCTTGTCCGCCGATCGGCATTTGCCGGTGTGCGGCGTCGCCCGCGAGGAAGATGCGGCCGCTGCGGTAGGCGGCGGCCTGGCGGGAGGCGTCCCCGAACGAGTTGACCCACAGCGGGGTGCCTTCGGAGATGTCCTCGCCGGTGACGCGCCGCCAGGCGTCGGCCAGTTCGGCGAACGCCGGTTGTGCGGTGCGGGTGCGGGCCGGGGCGCCGAACTCGTGGACCATGACGCGGGTGACGCCGTCGCCGCGGCGGGCAGCGATGGCCAGGCCCCGTGCGAGGCGCTGGAAGCGGCGGTCGGGCACGTCGATGCCGGTCACGTCGGCCCGCAGGAGTTCGCGGGCGGCGTCCCGGCCGGGGAAGGCGATGCCGGCCAGGCTCCGCACGGTGCTTCGTTCGCCGTCGCAGCCCACGACGTAGCGGGCGCGCAGGCGCACCGGGCCGCGGGCGGTTGCGATCTCGGCCTGGACGTGGTCGCGGTGCGGATGCAGGCTCCGCAGCCGGTGCCCGCGGTGCGGCCGGGCTCCGAGCCCGGCCGCCCAGGTGCCGAGCAGTTCCTCGGTGCGGGTCTGGGGCACCTTCCACTGCCCGGGGTGGGAGCCGGGCAGGGTCAGGTCGAGGGGAATTCCGCCGAAGTGGCCGCGTGGCTCGGCCGGGACGGGGCCGAGCGGCGCGAGCAGGCCGCGGGCGTCCAGGATCTCCATGGTGCGCGCGTGGAGGGTGGAGGCCCGGGATTCGGTGGTGGGCCGCTCGCGCCGCTCGACGACGACGATGTCGGCGCCGCCCAGCCGGAGTTCGCCTGCGAGCATGAGGCCGACCGGGCCCGCGCCGACGACGAGGACGTCGGTATCGGGTGCGGCGCCCATCTCAGCGCTTGGCCTCGGCGTATTCCTTGGCGTGTCGGAGGGTGGCGCGGCTGTTGGTGCCGAGCGCGCCGCGCACGTACTCCTTCGCACGGGCGGCGTCCGCGTCCGGGCCGAGGACTGTGACGATGGCGTCGGTGTTGATGACGACGGTGTGCCGGGAGGTGGCGGCCACGCCCCGCGCGGTGTCCTCGAACGTCCACAGGCCGGTGTGCAGGGCCATCAGCGCGGGGAGCGTGACCTGCTTGTAGGCGATTTTGCGGTGGGGGAAGCACACGCGGTGGGATTCGGTGGTGTGCGTGGAGCCGTCCTTGGCTCGGGTCTCCATCCGCAGGGTCTGCAGGCCGGGGGACGGCTCCGCCAGGTGGACCTGTGCGACGTGCGGCAGCCGCTCGGACCAGCGGTCGGCCTCGTTGACGAAGTCGTAGACGTCCTTGGCCGCTCCGTCGATGTGCACGGTGTCCTCGAAGGAGAAGGTGAGGTCCCGGGCCGCGTGGGCGAATTCGATGGTCTTCTTCAGCGCCGCCAGCTCGGAGCGCGAGTTG
This sequence comes from Streptomyces sp. MP131-18, assembly GCF_001984575.1. GTDB lineage: Bacteria > Actinomycetota > Actinomycetes > Streptomycetales > Streptomycetaceae > Streptomyces > Streptomyces johnsoniae. Next base: position 21,528 of record NZ_LZNS01000001.1, read on the forward strand.
CGGTCGACGGCCCGGTCGATCCACTCGAGCGAGGCCGGGTCGTCGTCGATGGCCCGGTAGTCGTGCAGGAGGCGGATGCGGCTGGTGCCGGCGGGCAGTTCCTCGATGATCCATGTGCCGCCCATCGCGGCGACGGGCGGGGCGGAGACCTCCTGGCGGAAGCCGATGCGGCGGGTTGACTCGTCCAGGGTGCGGTGGGAGGTCCAGTTCTTGGGTTCGCCGTTGGCCGTGGCCCAGATTCGGATTCGTTCGTTCCGTTCGCTGCGCTCCACGTGGTCGACGAAGATGGCGGGGGGAAAGATTGCCGGCCAGTTCGCCACGTCGGCGATCAGGCGGTAGACGGCGGCGGCCGGGGCAGAAACGGTGATCTCGTGCTCGACCTCGCGCAGTGCGGACAGCGGCATGCTCGGTGCTCCTCGGTCGGTGGGGCTCAGAAATTGCCCAGGCCGCCGCAGACGTTCAGCGCCTGGGAGGTGAGGGACGCGGCGGTGTCGGAGGCCAGGTAGCCGACGAGGCCGGCGACTTCCTCGGGTGTGGAGTAGCGGCCCAGCGGGATCTTGGCGCGGAACCTGGTGAGGACCGCCGCCTCGTCGGTGTCCCAGGCCGCGGCGTAGCCCGCGCGCACGCGCTGGGCCATGGGGGTTTCGACGTATCCCGGACAGACCGCGTTGACCGTGATGCCGGTGGGGGCCAGCTCGTTGCCGAGCGCTTTGGTGAAGCCGACGACTCCGTGCTTGGAGGCGGAGTAGGGGGCGCCGAGTACCACGCCCTGCTTGCCGGCGGTGGAGGCGATGTTGATGATGCGGCCGCGGCTCTTGAAGCGCATGCGGCCGGTGTTGAGGACTTCCCTGGTCATGCGGAAGACGCTGTTGAGGTTGGTGTCGATGACGTCGTGCCACAGGTCGTCGGCGAGGTCGGCCGTGACTCCCCCGCCGCTGCGGCCCGCGTTGTTGACGAGTACGTCGACGCTTCCGTGGCGGCCGACGGCCGCGCGGACGAACGCGTGGACGCTGTCGTCGTCGCGGACGTCGAGTTCCGAGCCGTCGGCGTCGATCCCCTCGGCGCGCAGCTGTTTGACGGTCGCGGTGACATTCTCGGCGGTGCGGGCGCCGAGGAAGACGGTGTGGGCCTGCCTGCCGAGGATGCGGGCGGTGGCCAGGCCGATGCCGCTGGTGGCACCGGTGACCAGGGCGAGGCGCGGGGCTTGGGGCATGGGAACTCCCAACGTCGGGGGCGGTGTTCTGCGTCCGGTCGCGGTCAGGCCGCGGCCGTGCCGATGTGCGTGTTGACGGCGTCGATGAGGCCGCGGGGGGTGGCGGCGTCGGCGAGGGCGGAGTCGTCCAGGGTGATGTCCCACTCCCGTTCGATGCGTCCCCCGGTCTCCAGGAGCGCCAGCGACTCGTAGCCGAGATCGGTGAACGGCGTGTCGAGGATGTCGGCGTCGAGGTCGACGCCCTCTTCGGTGCCGGCTCCTTCCAGGAGGATGCGTTTGAGGTCGTCCAGGGTGAATGCGGCAGGCACGTGTCTTCCTCCGTGGTGTGTGGTGGGGCGGGCGGCGGCCGTCAGCGCGGGGCGCGCAGTACGGCGGCGGAGTTGAATCCGCCGTGGCCGCGGGCGACGACCAGCGCGCAGCGCAGCTCGGCGGCGCGGGGGCGGCCGGTGACCAGGTCCAGGCCGTGGGCCGGGTCGGGACCGGTGTTGACGGTGGGCGGGATGACTCCCTCGGTCAGGGCCAGCAGGGCGGTGGCGACATCGAGGGGCGCGGCGCCGGAGTAGAGGCGGCCGGTCATGGTCTTGGGCGCGGTGACCGGAACGCCGCGCTGGCCGAAGACGGCGCGCAGGGTCCGTGCCTCGTCCCGGTCGAGTGCGGGCACGGCGGCGGCGTCGGCGAAGACGACGTCCACCTCGGCGGGCTCGGCGCCCGCATCGTCGAGGGCCAGTTCAATGGCGCGGCGCAGGCCGCTCTCCGCACCGCGGCCCGGGGCCGGGGCCGGGTCGAACGTGGCGGCACAGCCGTCGAGGGTGCCGTAGACGCGGGCGCCGCGGGCTTGTGCGGCCCGCGCGTCCTCAAGGATGAGGATGGCCCCGCCCTCGCCGGGGACGTGCCCCGCGGCGTGCCGGTCGAAGGGGAGGTAGGCGCGTTCCGGCCGGTCGCTGCTGCTCAGGCGGCCGCTGGTCAGCAGGGCGGCCCAGCCCCAGGGGCAGATCGAGGCGTCGACGGCGCCGGAGACGACGAGCCCGGTGCCCTTGCGGACGGCGCGGCGGGCCTGCGCGAGGACGTCGAGTCCGCCGGCACCGTCGGCGACGAGTACGCCGCTGGGCCCTTTCATTCCGTTGCGTATGGAGATCTGGCCGCTGTTGACCGCGTAGAACCAGGCGAACGACTGGTAGGCGCTCACATGCTGGCTGCCCAGGCTCCAGAGTTTGCGCAGTTCGTTCTGGCCGAATTCGAAGCCGCCGGAGGAGGCCGCGGTGATCACTCCCATGCCGAACGCGTCCCGCCGGGCCGGGTCGACGTCCGCGTCGGCGAGCGCCCAGTCCGCGGCGGCCAGGGCCAGGCGTGTCATGTGGTCGGTCTGCGGCAGCAGCCGGCTCGGCAGGTGCCGCGCCGCGTCGAACCCGGGCACCTCGCCGGCCAGCACGGCCGGGTAGCCCTCGGCGCGGAAGCGGGTGACCGGGCCGATGCCGCTGGTCCCGGTGCGGATGGCGGCCCAGTAGGCGTCCTTGCCGAGGCCGTTGGGTGCGGCCACCCCGAGTCCGGTGACGGCGACGGTTTGTGTGGCGGCACTCACGCCGCGCTCCGCCGGGGGCGGGTCAGCACCATCGCGGACTGGAAGCCGCCGAAGCCGCTGCCGACGGTCAGCACGGTGTCGGTGCGGTGTCCGCGCGCGGTCAGCGGGACGTAGTCCAGGTCGCACTCCGGATCGGCGGCGTGCAGATTGGCGGTGGGGGGCACGGTGTGGTGCTCCATGGCCAGGGCGCAGGCGGCGATCTCGATGGAGCCGATGGCGCCGAGCGAATGCCCCACCATGGACTTGATGGAGCTGACCGGCACCCGGTGGGCGTGCTCCCCGAGGCTCCGCTTGAACGCGGCGGTCTCGTGCCGGTCGTTCTGCTTGGTGCCGGAGCCGTGGGCGTTGACGTAGTCGATGTCGCCGGGCGCGAGCCGCGCCTCGGCGAGGGCGGCACGGATGGCCTCGGCCATTTCGGCGCCGTCGGAGCGCAGTCCCGTCATGTGGTAGGCGTTGGACCGCGTGGCGTAGCCGGCGATCTCGGCGTAGACGTGGGCCCGGCGGCGGTCGGCCGACGCCAGCTCCTCCAGCACGAAGAACGCGGCGCCCTCGCCGAGCACGAAACCGTTACGGGAGGCGTCGAAGGGGCGCGAGGCGCGCCCCGGTTCCTCGGTGCGCGGCGTGGTCGCCTTGATCGCGTCGAAGCAGGCGAGGGTGATCGGGGAGATCGGCGCGTCGGAGGCGCCGGCCACCATCACGTCGGCGCTGCCCTCCCGGATCAGCTCGACGGCGTGGCCGACCGCGTCGATGCCGGAGGTGCAGCCGGTGGAGACGACGGCCACCGGGCCCTGGGCGCCGGAGGTCCAGGCGACCTCGGCCGCGAAGGAACTGGGCACCAGAGCGTCGTAGAGGTGGGGCGGCGCGTAGCTGTGGTCCACCAGTTCCAGACGCCCGCCGTCGCTGACGACGCGGTACTCCCGGTCCAGGGTCATGGTGGCGCCGACGGCCGTGCCGACGACGGCGCCGGTGCGGCAGGGGTCGGTGCCGGCGTCGGCGATCCTGCTGTCGGTGAGCGCTTCCCTGGCGGCGACGACGGCCAGTTGGGCGGCCCGGTCCATGCGCCTGATCTCCTGGGGGCCGAGGCCGTGCTCCTCCGGGTCGAAGTCGATTTCGGCGGCCACCCGGGAGCGGAACGGCGACGGGTCGAAGAAGGTGATGCCGCGGGTCGCGGTGCGGCCCTCGCTCAGCAGGCTCCAGAACGGTTTCACGCCCACGCCGCCTGGGGCGACGACGCCGATGCCGGTGATGGCCACGCGCCGTCCGGTCACTGTCCGGCCTCCCAGGCGTAGAAGCGGGTGGCCATCGCGTCCTTGGGGGAACGCCAGGTCGCCGGGTCGTACGCCTGGACGTACGGCTTGAGGTCTTCGCTGATGCCGACGAATCGGGGGTCGGTCCTGGCGTCCTGGATGCGTTCCCCGCCGTCGTTCTCGTCGAAGTCCTGGAGGTGGAAGTACAGGCCGCGGTAGAAGAACAGCTGGCGGCGGCGGGTGCCCATGCGGTGGGGCATCTCGGTGCCGTCGAAGGCGTCGAACAGCTCCGCGATCTGCCCGGCGGAGTCGGGTGCCAGCCGCGCCACGATGAGAGTGCTGTGCATGAGTGGTCTCCTGGGGTTGCGGGTCAGGCGGCGGCCCGTGCGGGGCCGAACCACCGGGCGAGGGACGTAGGGAGGTCCTGATGGCTGCCGGGCGCGACCCAGGCGACGTGGCCGTCGGGCCGCAGCAGGACGGCGGAGGTGCGGGGGGCGCCGGCTGCGGGCTGCCGCGGCGCGGCCGTCACGACGTCGACACGGTCGTCCCAGCCGGCGGCGCGCCGGCGCAGGTGGGCGTTGTCCTCCAGGTCGAGGAGCACGCCACGGCCGCGGCGCAGGAGCGCGGTGCTGCGGGTGTCCCCGCGCGGCCCGGACAGTGGCAGGTCGGGCATGCGGCGGCCGAGGAGCGGGTGGCTGCCGCCGCCGACGTCGTAGCGGATCTCCAGGCCGGAGACCATGGCGGCCAGGTGCCGGGAGACGTCCGGGTAGCGGATCAGTTCGGACAGGACGTCGCGCAGCGGCTGGACCTCGGCGCCGGAAAGGAAGAGGAGCCCTTGGGCGCGGGTGTTCATCAGCAGCCGCTCCCCGACCGGGTGCCGCTCGCCGTGGTAGGTGTCCAGGAGCCGTTCTTTGGCGCGTCCCCGCACGACGGCGGCGAGCTTCCACCCGAGGTTGACGGCGTCCTGGATGCTGACGTTCATGCCCTGGCCGCCGGCGGGCAGGTGGATGTGCGCGGCGTCGCCCGCGAGGAGGACCCGGCCGCGCCGGTACTCGGTGACCTGCCGGGTGGCGTCGCCGAAGGAGCTGACCCAGACCGGTTCGCCGTGGGAGATGTCCTGGCCGGTGACGCGCTTCCAGCCGGCCACGACCTCCTCGTAGGAAGGGGAGTCCGTGCGGCGCTGCGGCGGGGTGCCGCGTTCGCACAGGATGAGGCGGGTGACGCCGCCCGGCAAGGGGCCGACCATCACCATGCCGGCCTCGTAACTCCTGCCGATCATGCGGGGTTCGAGGTCGAGGCCCTTGACGTCGGCGAGGAACATCTCAAGCGTGGCCGGGCTGCCGGGGAAGTCGAAACCTGCCGCTTTGCGCACCGTGCTGCGCCCGCCGTCGCACCCCACGAGGTAGCGGGTCGTCAGGCTGCGGGGGGTGTCTTCCGGGGTCTTGACCCGGAGGGTGACGTGGTCGTCGCCGTCGTCGAGGGAGAGCAGTTCGTGTCCGCGGCGCAGGTCGGCGCCCAGCTCACCCGCCCATGCTTCGAGGACGGCCTCGGTGGCCGACTGCGGAACGGACTTGGCCGCCTGGTGCGCGCCCGCCAGGACACCGAAGTCGACGGGCAGGCCGCCGAAGTGGCCGACGTTGCTCGTCTCCACCTCGCCGAAGCGGCTCAGCAGGCCGCGCTGGTCGAAGACCTCCATGGTGCGGGCGGTGAAGCCGAGGCCGCGGGACTCGCCGGTGCGGTCGGGAAGCTTCTCCAGTACGACGACGTCCACGCCGGCCAGGCGCAGTTCGCCGGCGAGCATCAGCCCGGCGGGGCCGGCGCCCACGATTGTCACGTCAGCGTCCATCTGCTTGGTCCTCCTCGGGATGCGGGGCGCCCGTGCGGGGCGGCGCGGGAGCACGCACAGGGCCCCCGGTGCCCGGAGCGCGTGCTGCTCGCGTCCGGCCGGGGGCCATGGCTGTCGTTCGGGGTTGGTGGTTTCTGTTGTCGCGTCGCGGGCGGGGCCCGCCCGGGGGTCAGCGCGACACGGCGTCCGCCAGGAGGTACCGCTTGCCGCCTATTCCGCGCACACCGGGCATCGACAGGGCTTCGAAGCACTCCTTGGGCCGCTCGCTCTGCATGAAGCGTTCGTGGGCCTCCTCGTCGACCCACTCGGCCCAGTTGAGGACGCGCGTGCCGTCCTGGCTGAGGTGGAAGTGGGAGCCGACGAGGCCGGGGAACGGCGTGCCGAGCGGGCCGTCGAGCAGATTGTCCGCGGAGCGCCGCTGCCGGTCGCGGCCGTCCACGTCGAAGACGGGCGGAACGAGCAGGCCCGGGGTGCTGCCCGGTTCGAGAACGCGCCCGCGGTACAGCGTGTAGCGCACGGGCTCGGTCGCGTCCGGGTCCTCCGCGCCGCGCCCGGCGTCGTGCGCGAAGGTGCGGTAGGCCGCGTCGGAGGTCCACTGCGCGTACGTCAGCACGTTCTCCGCCTCGGTGCAGGTGAAGACGTTGACGGACAGCATGCCCTCGGGGAGGGCACCGCGCCGGTAGGGGGCCAGGACGCGCTCGGTCTCGGCGCGCTGTGCCTCGGCGGAGCCGACGTACAGGGGGGTGACCAGCACGATCCCGGCGTCGGGGCGGCTGACGTCGGGGAAGGGGACCTTCGGGTGCGCCATATGCGGAATCTCCTTGTGAGACTGACTGATTGACGCGACGTCAGAACTTGGGTGCGGCGAAGTGCCTGGCGTCTTCCCGAGGTTAACAACCGTGGGTGACGGTTTGGTGGCTCGGCGCCGGGTCAGCGGCCGAGGCCGCGGTACAGGTGGTAGCGCTTGAATCCGATCGGTCTGACCCCCGGCGTCTCGTGGGTGGCCTTGAGGTTGCCGTGCCGGCTGGCGCCGTCGAGGAACGCCAGATGCGCCTCGTCCGTCGTCCACTCGGCGAAATTGGTCACGCGGCTGCCGTCGAGGCTGAGGTGGAAATGGGAGGCGATCAGGCCGCGGCACTCGTCCGCCGGCGCGCGCCGGAGCCGGGCGGCGATGGAGTCCGCGATGTGCCGTTGGCGTTCGGCACCGTCCACGTCGAACATGGCGGTGACGAGTGCGCCGGGCGGCGCTGCCGAAGGGGCGAGCACCACGCTGCGGTACAGCCGGTACTCGACGGGCTCGGTGCGGGCCGGTCCGGGCGGAAGCGCGCGCAGGAACGGCCGGTAGGCCGCCGGGTCGGCGCACTGCGCGTACGTCAGTACGTTCTTCCCGTCCGCGTCGAGGTAGCAGGCGAGGCCGAGGACGCCCGTCGGCCAGGGCCCGGCCGCCCACGCGGCCAGGACCTCGTCGAGCTCGGCGCGGCCGCGTTCCGCGTCCCCCGCGTACCAGTGGGCGGTGAACACCGCGTGCGCGTCGGGGCGCGGGATGTCCGGCGGCGTGGTGCCGGCCGGGGCGGGCAGCGACGTGGGGGCGCCGAGGTGGCGGCCCAGCGCCGCTTCCAGCACGTCCCCGGAACCGGCCGTCCAGGCCACGTAGCCGTCCGGTCGCAGGAGGAGCGCCGCGGTGCCGGGCGCGGGGCCCGCGGGCCGGGCGCGCACCACGTCCAGTCGGTCGGCCCAGCGGCGCGCGGTACGCCGGGGCCCGTCGTCGCCGTCGTCGCCGTCGAGGAGGAGGAGCACGCCGCGGGCGGTGTGGAGCAGGTCCGTGGTGGTGGTCCTCGAGCCGTCGGGCAGAACGAGTCCGGTCTTCGGCATGCGCCGGCCGAGCAGCGGGTGCTCGCCCGGGCCCACGTCGTAGCGGATGTCGAGTCCGCTGATCAGTCCGGCCAGCCGGCGGGCGGCCTCCCGGCCGGCGAACACGCCGGTGAGCACCTCGCGCAGCGGCTGCATCTCCTCGCCGCCGAGGAACAGTGTCGCCTGGGCGCGGGTGGTGCGGACCAGTTCGGCGCCGACGGGGTGTCGTTCGGCGTGGTAGGCATCGAGCACGCCGTCGGCGGCGCGGCCCGTCGCGACGGCGCCCAGCCGCCAGCCGAGGGCGACGGCGTCCTGGATGCTGACGTTCATGCCCTGGCCGCCGGCCGGAAGGTGCACGTGCGCGGCGTCGCCGGCCAGCAGGACGCGTCCGCGGCGGTAGGTGTCGGCCTGCCGCGCCGCGTCGCCGAAGGAGCTGACCCACAGTGGGGTGGCCGAGGAGATGTCGTCGCCGCTGACCCGCTTCCAGGCGTCGGCAACCTCGGCGTAGTCGGGCGGGCCGGAGCGCGGGCGGGGGGCCCGGCCGTGCTCGTGCACGACGATGCGCATCACGCCGTCGCCGAGCGGGGCGGCCAGGAGCATGCCCCGCGGGCGGCGCGCGCCCGACCACAGCGGGCCGAGGTCAAGGCCCCGCACGTCGGCGAGCAGCAGTTCGGCGGTGGCGTCCGTGCCGGGGAAGCCGAAGCCGCAGGAGCGGCGCACCAGGCTGCGGCCGCCGTCGCAGCCCACCAGGTAGGGAGCGGTCAGCCGCACGGTGCCGTCCGGGGTACGGACGGTGGCCCCGACGCACTCGCCGTCGTCGACGTCGACGGAGAGGACGCGGTGCCCGTGGCGGATGTCCGCGCCCAGCTCCCGGGCCCACTGCGCCAGCACCTGGACGGTGCGCGCCTGCGATACGCCGGTGACGGCGGCGTGCGTGCCGTCGCCGACCGCGAAGTCGACGGGGACGCTTCCGAAGTGGCCGCCCGGCGCCCGTTCCAACGTCCCGAACCGCTCCAGCAGTCCGCGCTGGTCGAAGACTTCGAGCGTGCGGGCGGTGAAGCCCATACCGCGGGACTCCGTGCTCGGCCCGTCCTCCTTCTCGAGAACGGTGACACGTGCGCCGGCCAGCCGCAGTTCCGCGGCGAGCACGAGTCCCGCGGGGCCCGCGCCGACGACGATCACGTCGCTGTCCATGCCTGTCTCCACCTCCGTGGCGTGCGGTGTTCAGGTGGTGCCGGCTCCGGGGCCGGTCACGGTGATGGCACCGGCCGGGCAGCACTCCGCTATCTCCCTGAGCCGTTCCGGTCCGGCCGCCCGGTCGCCCGCGGGGCGGGCGACGGCGTAACCCTCGTCGGTCAGCGAGAACACGGCGGGCGCCATGGCCTCGCACAGTCCCGTGCCGTAGCAGAGGGTCCGGTCCACGCGGACGGCGGCCCGCATCACGCGTGCCGGGAGGTCGACGTGGTGACCGGCAGTGAGGTGAGGCGCCTGATGGCCCAGTTCTCGATGTACCGCACCCTGTCCCTGGGCACGGCGAGCGCCAGGGTGGGGAACCGGGCGACCAGGGCGGGAATGGCGATCTCGCCCTCCATCCTGGCCAGCGCCGCGCCGATGCAGTTGTGCAGTCCGTGGCCGAAGGCGACGTGCCGCGGGCTCTCGGCGGTGATGTTGAGGCGGTCGGGCTCGGTGAAGCGCCGCGGGTCGCGGTTGGCCGCCAGCAGCCCGGCGATGACGGGGGCGCCCGCGGGCAGCCGGGCGCCCGCGAGCTCGACCGGCTCCGTGGTGACGCGGAACAGGGCGGTGCTGAGGGCGCCCTCGTAGCGCAGCAGTTCTTCGACGGCGCTCCTGGCGAGTTCCGGCTGGGCACGGAGCCGGTCGCCCTGCCCTGGGTTGTCCAGCAGCGCGAGGGCGGCGTTCCCGATGAAGCCGCGCACGGTGTCGCTGCCGCCCATGATGAACGCGGCGACCAGGCCGGTCAGTTCGTCGCCGTCCAGGCGCGTTCCCTCGTCGGTGGCGTCGATGAGTGCCGAGGTGAGGTCGTCGGCCGGGCGGCTGCGCTTGTCGTCGATGAGCTCGGCGGCGTAGGCGCAGATCCTGCCGAACGCGGCGGGCACGCGGTCCATCAGCGCGGGGTCGGAGGGGAACGCCTCGTTGAGCGCGGTGACCAGCTCACGGTGCCGCTCGATGCGGAAGCCGAGGATGGCGCCCAGCACGCCCGCGGAGACCTCGCCGGCGTAGTCGTCCATCACGTCGAAGGCGCCGCGGCGCTCGCAGTCGTCCAGCGCGCGTTCGACGACCGCGTGTACGGTGCCGCGCCACTGTTCCACCCGGCGGGTGGTGAACGCGCTCATCGCGAGGCGGCGCAGCCGGGGGTGGTCCGGCGGGTCGATGACGGCGATGCCGCGTTCGAGGATGGTGCCCGCGGCACTGACCAGCCCTGCCGCGCGGAACTCGGCGTTGCCCCAGGTGGCGCCTTCGGCGCTGAACCTGGAGTCGGCGAGCACGGCCCTGACGTCCTCGTAGCGGGTCACCATCCAGGTGCGGACGTCGCCCACGGGGAAGGGGAATTCGTGCACGGGGGCGTGGTCCCGCAGCCAGGCGAGGGTGGGGAAAGGATCTTGATAGTACGCGGGGGTGAAGAGCGCCGGGATGTCCGGTGCCACGGTTGACGTCATGTCCTGTCCTTTCTCGTTGCGGTGCCCAGACGGTTCCACCGCTCGGTGGCGGGCGCGAAGAAGCCGCGCAGCGGGCCGGGGAACGCTCCGGCATCCGCCGCCCTGTTGACCAGGCCGTGGACGAAGGCCGCCAGTTCGCCGGTGCGGGCGGTGCCGAGGGCCGCGTAGGGCCCCCGGTCGAGCCGGCCGGTTTCGCGTTCGACGGTGTCCCGCAGTGCGGTGCCGCGTGCGGTCAGGCGCCCGTCGACGTCGACGAGACCCCGGTCCGCCAGCCGTTCGGCGGCGGCCGACCACTCTTCCTGCCGCCAGCCCCGCTGGGGCATGACGATGTCCTTGGACATGCCGTGCCCGCTCGCGCAGTCGATGACCAGGGCCTCGATGCCGGTGAGTTCGGCGTGGCCGAGGACGGCGATGTGCCCGTCGCCGCGGTGCTCCCGCAGCAGCGTGGCGGCGTGCCAGAGGGCTGTGTGGGGTTCCTCCGGTGCTTCGACGGCGGTGTTCGCGGCGTACAGGGGCCGGCCGGGCAGGGCGCCGGCGGTGGCGGCCGCGGCGGCGAGCCGGGCTGCGTCCGCCATGGCGCGGGAGGTGGTGATCTCCTTGCCGATCAGGCGTTCCAGTGCCCGGCCGATGGCCTTCTGGCGTGCCGCGACCGCCTGCCGCGGGGTGATGTGCCCCCACAGGGCGGGCAGGCGGGCGGCGATGAGGCCGGGCGCGAAGGCGTTGAACGCCGCGGTCACCAGCTCGGGCCCGGCCGCGCCCAGGGGGGAGGCCCGGCCGGCGAGGTAGATGCTCGTGTGGTCGTCGATGCCGAAGGTTTCGAGTTCGCCGGCGAGGTCGGGGGTGAAGTAGAGGAGTGAGTGCAGGGAGTTGAGTGCCTGCGCGCAGCGGCGTGCGGCGGCGGTGGCGTCGTTCGGCGTCGGATGCATGGCGGCCTCGGGCGTGCGCGTGTCGGGTCCTGGACGGTGGTGCGGTGGGGCGTCCGAGCCGGGCGTGCCTTCCCGGGGGACGGCTCGGTGCCGGGTCGTGCCCGGTCCCGGACGCCCGGCGCCTCAGTGGTTCTGCGCGGTGCGGTGATGCGCGGTCAGCCGCTCCAGTGCGGGCACGATCTCCGGCGGCGAGGGAGCGGCCAGCCGGTCGGCCTTGAGTCGGGCGGCGCCCTCGCCGAAGGCGGGCTCGTCGAGGACGCGGACGAGCTGGCGGCGCAGCTCGCGCGGGGTGAGGCCCTGCGGGTCGACCAGCGGTCCGGCGCCGCGCAGGGCCGCGTAGCGGGCCGCGACCCGCTCGTCCCAGGTGGGGACGGGCAGGATGACCTGGGGGACCCCGTGGGTGGCCGCGACGGAGAAGGTGCCCCAGCCGCCGTGGTGGACGATGGCGGCGCACGAGGGCAGCAGCTGGTTGAGGGGGACGAAGTCCACCGCGCGCACGTTCTCGGGCAGCGGGCCGATGCCGGTGAGCTGGGCCCGGTTGAGCGTGGCGACGACCTCGATGTCGAGACCGGCGGCGGTCTCCAGCGTCTCTTCGAGGGGGAAGCCCGTGTCCTTCCCGAACAGGGCGCGCGAGCTGACGCCGAGAGTGAGGCAGACGCGGGGGCGGGCCGGCGGTTCGCGCAGCCAGTCCGGCAGGACGGCGGCCTCGTTGTAGGGGACCCACCGCAGGGGAACGGTGCGGGTGTCCAGTGGCAGCCGGGCGGCCTGCGGGACCAGGTCGAGGCTCCACTGGCCGAGGATCAGGTCTTCGCCGAAGTCGAGGTGGTGGCGTTCGAGCAGCGGGGTCAGCCACCGCGCCATGGGGTCGCGGGCGGCGGACCGGCCGCTCACCTTCTCCCAGCCCCAGCCCATCTTGTCCTGGCCCCACAGGATGCGGGCGTGGGCGGCTCCGGTCACCCTGGCGGCCACCGCGGCGGGCAGGCACAGCGGGTCCCACAGCACGAGGTCGGGCCGCCAGGAGCGGGTGAACCCGATCAGCTCGGCGACCATGCCCTTGTCCGGGTCCCCGAGCGGGTAGCACTGGCCGATGATCGCCATGAGGCGGGCCTGTAACTGCTCCCAGTCCCCCGGACCGCTGCCCACGACGTCGAGGGCGAAGGCGTCGGGCGGGATGTCGAGCCGGCTGCCCTCCTCCTCGGTCCGGTCCTCCTGCTGGGCGACCACCGTGTCCCCCACCGGGACGGCGATGAGACCGGCGCCGGTGACCGTTGCGGCCATGTCGTCCGACCCCATGCCGGGGTGACCCACCACGCACACCTCGTGGCCCGCGCTCTGCAGAGCCCAGGCGAGCGGTATGACGGGGTACAGGTGCGACGTCGACGGGAACGTCGCGATCATCACGCGCATGTCGTCTCCTCCTCTGCCCACGGGCGGACGTGCCTCACCCGCGGGTCCCGATGAACATGCCGCGGCCGTTGGGGCCGCCCTCCTGGAACTCGGCTTCGACGCCCGCGCGCGCGAATCCGGCAAGGTACTCCTCGCGCGAGAACAACGAATGGATCTCGGTCTCGGTGAAGTCCCGGATGCCCTGCGCATTGGCGACGGTGTAACGGACGGTCATCCGGCTCCTCCCGCCCTCCCTGACGGAGTGGGACACGCGGCTGATGACGTGGCCCCGTTCGTGGGTCACGGCTCCGGAGACGAATCCGTCGAGGAATTTCTCGGGGAACCACCAGGGCTCCGCAATGACGACTCCGCCCGGATTGACGTGCCGCACGAGGCTCGCGATGGCCTCGTGGAGCTGCCCGACCGACGTCATGTAGCCGAGCGAGAAGCACATGCACGTGACGACGTCGAAGCGCTGCCCCAGGTCGAAGTCGCGCATGTCACCGGCGTGAATGGTGACGCCCGGAAGTTTCCGTTGCGCCAGCTCCCGCATTCCGGCGGAGAGTTCGAGGCCCGCGACCGTGGTGAAGCGTTCACGGAAACGCCGCAGATGCTCCCCCGTTCCGCAGGCCACGTCGAGCACGGAGTCGGCTCCGGGGCGTTTTGCCACGGCGATGTCCGCGATCGAGTCGGCTTCCGCGGCCCAGTCACGGCCTCGTCCGGAGTGGATCATGTCGTAGATGTCGGCGTGCTCTCGGCTGTAGGCCATTGATTCCACGGCCGGGTCGACGGTCATCAGGGATCTCCTTCTGCCACTCGGGACTTTCCCGTTCGGGCGAGCAGCCTGGGCGGTGAACGTTCGGGCCGTAGCCGTGGCGGACCGGCGCCGCCGGCCACCCCCGCCTGGTCATCCGGCGGTAATCGGGCGGGAATTCCGAATCCACGCAGGACTCATTCGCGCCCACTTCCCGAGTAACCGCTCTGGCGTTCAGGAACGACCCTTTCCTCCGCATGCACACGTGTTACCGGCTACGGGCGCACCGGGTGGTGCGCACAGCCCTGCACGTGAATTCAGCGGTCGATCCCGCCGCTGCCCAGGGCACAATACCCGCCTGGCGTACGGCACATGCCGGGGAATTCTTCCGGGCCGGGAACGCCTGCCGTCCGACGGCCCGCATTCCGCACGGCTCACGGCGCATTCCTGCCCGCCTGAGGGGCCGGCGCCGGCCCGGCCCCTCAGGCGGGCACCTTGACCCGGGTGTGGTCGCCGACGAACAGCCGGTGGTGAACGGCCCGTTCCGGGGCGGGGCCGACCGTGGCCCCGCGCCCGATCAGCGAGCCGTGCAGGCCGGTGACGTGGGAGATCCGGGCACCGTCGAGGACGATCGAGTAGTCGATGTGGGTGCGGCGCAGCTCGCAGCCCTTGCCGAGGGAGGTGTGCGGTCCGATGTGGCTGTCCTCCACCACGGTCTGGGCGCCGATGGCCGGACCTTCGATACAGGAACGGGTCACGCGGGCGCCGGCCTCGATCACGACCGGCCCGCTGAGGCGGCTGGCGCCGTCCACGCTGCCGTTCAGCGAGGTGCGCAGGCCGCCCAGCAGGTGCCGGTCGCACTCCAGCACGTCCTGGACGCGCCCGGTCTCGCGCCAGTAGCCGGTGTACCGGCTGACCTCGACGCGGGCGCCGCCGTCGAGCAGCCGCTGAACGGCATCGGTGATCTCCAGTTCACCGCGCGCTGGGGCCGATGGCGGCGACGGCCTCGTGGATGGCGGGCGTGAAGAAGTACACGCCGACGAGCGCGAGATCGCTGCGCGGGGGTGCGCGGCTTCTCGACCAGCCGCAGCAGGGTGCCGTCCCCGTTCAGCTCGGCGATGCCGAACGCCTCAGGATTCCGCACCGGGTGGACGACCAGTTGGGCGTCCGGCCGCCCGGCGCGGAAGGCGTCCGCGACGCTCTTGACGCCCTCGGGCAGCATGTTGTCGCCGAGGTGGAGCACGAAGTCGTCGTCGCCCAGGAAGTTCCGGACGAGCCGCACGCAGTGCGCGAGCCCGAGGGGCGCGTCCTGGCGGATGTACTCGACCTTCAGGCCGAAACGGCGGCCGTCGCCGATGGCGGCCATGATCTCCGGGGCCCGGTCGCCGACGACGATCCCGGCTTCCGTGACGGACAGGTCTGCGATGTTGGCGAGGACGTGTTCGAGGACGGACTTGTTGGCAACCGGAATCAGCTGCTTGGGCATCGAGTAGCTGAAGGGGCGCAGGCGCGTGCCCGCGCCCCCGGACAGCACGAGGGCCTTCATGGCGTTCCTCTCCGCCGCACGCGCGGCGTGCGGCGGGCCGCGGCGGCTCGGGGACAGCAGGGGCTGCCGCCCGCATGCGGCGGGTGGCAGCCCCTGCGAAGGACAGACGTCGGGTTCAGCTCTTGGCCGGCTCTTCTTGCAGGCCGGGGGCCGCGGGTGACGTCTCGGCGCCCGCGGCCGGCTCGGCCGCCGCCTCCTCCTCGGCCGCCGCCGGCCTGATCTGACGCAGCAGGAACGACACGGCCAGTGCCATCAGCAGCATCAGCGGCGCGGCGACGAACGAGTTGACCTGGAGGCCGCGGGCGAAAGCCTCGCGCGCCGCGGCGGCCAGCGTCTCACCGGCCTGGTCGGGCAGCCGGGCGGCGGCCTCCAGGGCGGAGGCGAGGGTGTCCTCGGCTCCCGCCGGTACGCCGTCGGGGTAGTCCTGGTCCATCTGGCCCCGGTACACCGCGGTACCGATGCTGCCGATGACGGCGATGCCGAGCGCGCCGCCGAACTCGTTGGACGTCTCGGAGATCGCGGCCGCGGGTCCGGCCTGGTCGGGTGGTGCGGCGCCGACGATCATGTCGATACCGAGGGCGGAGACGGGGGCGAGCCCGGCGAACATCAGTACCGAGGCGAACATCACGAGGCCGGGCCCGGAGGATGCGGAAACGCCCCACAGCACGGCGAAGCCGGCGGCCGCGAGCACCATTCCGGCGCCGAACACGTACGCCGGGCGCACCTTGCCCACGATGGCGGAGGCGGCGAGGGCCGCCACCATGCCGGAGAGCACGGCGGGCAGCAGCCACAGGCCGGCCCGGAGCGGCGAGAGTTCCAGGACGCTCTGGAGGAACTGCGCCACGACGAACTGGACGCCCATCAGGAACATGACGGTCAGCAGGAGCGTCGACAGCGAGGCGCTGAACGCCCGGTTGGCGAAGAGGCGGACGTCCAGCAGCGGGTGTTCCAGAGTGCGCTGGCGGCGGATGAACACGTAGCCGACGAGCACCCCGGCCAGGATGGCCGCGCTGGGCACGGGCTGGAGGCCGTGCTTGGCGACTTCCTTGAGGCCGTAGATCGCGGCCAGGACGGCGGCCAGCGACAGCAGAGAACTGGCGAGGTCGACGCGCCCGCCCTCGGGGTTGCGGTACTCGGGCAGCAGGAAGGGGCCGAGGGCGAGCAGCAGCACCATCACGGGCACCGCGAGCAGGAAGGCCGAGCCCCACCAGAAGTATTCGAGGAGCACGCCGCCGACGACGGGGCCGAGCGCCCCGCCCAGCATGAAGCTGGTCGACCACACGGTGATCGCGGTGGTGCGCTGGGCGGGCGAGGGGAACATGTTGCGGATCAAGGACAGGGTGGAGGGCGCGAGGCAGGCCCCGGCGATGCCCAGGATGGCGCGGGTCACGATCAGCATTTCCGGCGTCTGGGCATACGCGGTGAGGACCGAGGCAATGCCGAACGCCCCCGCGCCCCACATCAGCAGCCGTCGCCGCCCCACCCGGTCGCCCAGGGTTCCCATGGTGACGAGGAACCCGGCGATGAGGAAGCCGTAGATGTCGGTGATCCATAACAGCTGCGAGCTGGAGGGGTTCAGATCTGCGCTCATCTGCGGCACGGCCAGGTGCAGCAGGGTCAGGTCCATCGTGACCAGCATGGACGGAAGCGCGAGAACGGCGAGGCCGATCCATTCGCGTTTCGTGGCCCGCGGCGGGCTCTCGGACATCAGCAGTGTCTTCCTCTCCTCGACGGCCGAACGGGCTCGGCCAGGTGGACGCTCAAGACCCTAGAACTTCAAGGCGAGTTGAGGTCAAGTGCGGGTCCCTGGAGAGGCGGTGGGCCTGCCCGGCACGCCTCCTGCGTCCCGCTCCGCCGCCGGGATACCGGCCGTGCCGCGGGCTGTGGAGCGCCCCGACGCCGTGCCGTTCCATTCGGGAACAACACACCGGAACGTACTCACCACTTTCTTCGCCGCGGTGCAGGGATTCAATCCCCGCTATGTCAGGTCTTCGCGAAGTTGTGCAATGTCTCGGCCGGATACGCCACGCGCCGTCAGTTCTGCGCGCCGCCGAGGGCCGAGGGCACATGACGCGGCAGCAGCCCGACCGATGCGGCTTTCGACACCGCGTCCAGCCGGGAGACAGCCCCGAGTTTGCGGAACACGACGTGCAGGTGCCGTTTGACCGTTCCGATGCTGATGTCCAGGCTCCGGGCTATCTGCTTGTTCGACAGCGCCTCGGCGGCGAGGGCGAGCACTTCCTGCTGACGCGGAGAGAGCGTCACCCCCTGGTGGCGGGACGGCTCCGGCGCGGGCGAAAGCTCGCGCACGGCACTGAGCAGGGCGGCCTGGCCGGCGCCCGCCGGCAGGCACCGGTGGGCCCCCGCCGCGAGGAGGTGCCCGCGATTGACCCCGCGCGTCGCCAGGACCAGCAGCGCGGCACGCGGGACGCGGGCACGCAGGGCACGGATGACGCGAACGGCCGCCAGCGGTGGCGGCCACGGTTCGAGAAGGATGACGTGGGGTCGCAGCTCGGCGGCACGGCGCAACATCTCGGCCTCGCCGGCGACCGCTCCCAGCACGTGCATGTCCTGATGCGCGGCGAGAAGCTGGAATACCGCTTCTTGGAGCAATTTGTTCTCGCCGGCGAGAAGCACACGGATGACGGGCATGGCTTCGCCTTCCTCGTGAATGTTCCCGGTGCGTGTCGTGGGAATCGGCCGGGCGGCCGGCTCGGGTGACCGGGGGGCGCGGGTCGGCCGGAGGCGCCCGTTCCTCATGGGCGGGGAGTGGAGTCACGCAACAAGCCGGATAAGGCGGACCGCCGTGGTGTGCGCATTGCTTCGCCCCGCGCCGCGCCGTTCGAAGTCCCGGGCGGCGCGCCATCCGCTTGCGCCCTGCCGCAGGAAGCGGTGTCAGATTCCGGCACCGCCGACCGGTCGGCGGGCGGCTTCCCGGAATCTCTTCGCACCGGACGTGGCCCGGCCGCGAGAAGTCGTCCTTCGCGTCATGGCATCTCTCCCCCGTGCCCCCGTAGCAGTTCCCCCTGCGTCCGCTGTGCCGACGGCCCCCGAGGGCTTCCCGGTGCCTTCCGGACCGACGGCGCGGTCACCCGTGCACGACACCGGATATCGAACACAGGTACACGCCCAGTCATGGTGGGGCAAAGACATGAGTGCTGCAACGCCGTTGAACAAGCCAACTTCACCAGCAGGTCATGGCAGCCCAGTGCGGATTACTGCCGATAAAAGCGCCGATATCGCCTTCAGGGGCTTTTTCTTGCACAGGAACGGTCACCGCGCGGCCCTTCCGCGGCCCGTCCGGCGCGCCCCGGCCCGCCCGGTGACCGCGTCTGAGGAGTCGGTTCTCCGCATGCCGCACGCGGTGGCCGGAGCGGGCGCCGCCGCTCCGGCCACCGCGGCAGCGGCGGGTGGACGGGCGGCGCGCCGGTGTCCGCAGCACGTTGCCTTTCCGTACGCGACCGCATGCCGGGCAGGTCAGTGGCGTGGATGCCCGCAAACGGGCGCACGAGCGGCGCGAATCGTATACGTGGCCGGTTGGTGCCCGTCCCCGTGCGGTCCCGGATGCCCGTCAACACCGGGACCGCGCGGGGACGGACCACCGACCGCCACCGGATTCGCGCGCTAGCGACGCCCGCGCAGCCGACCGAGCAGGCGCCTGGCCTGCGCACGCTTCCTCGGGTCCGATGCCGCCCGGCGCGCAGAGGCGATCGCCCTGCGCCCCTGGGGCGTGCGGCTGAACTGCCTGATCCGCTGTATCAGTCGGGGCATCGTGCCCTCCGGTCCTTCCGTCGTGAAGCAGCCGTACTTCCCGGACGCTTACCCGTTGATGAGCCGACGATGCCTGCCCGATGGGCGCACGGTCAGCAGCGGGCACCCATCGCCCGGGCCACCACCGCGGGCGAGGACGCCCGAACCGCACACGGGCCGGGCCCTCCCGGCGTCAGATGTGGGCGAGGGCGTCGATCTCGACGAGCATCGCCTCGTTCGGCAGCTCGACGAACACCGTCGTCCGGGAGGGCAGCACCCCGCTCGGGCAGTGCTCCCCGACGAAGGCGCCGTACGCCTCGTTCATCGCGGCGAAGTCCTCGCGCCTGGTCAGGTAGACGCGGAACATCAGCACGTCCTCGATGCTTGCGCCGCCCGCGTCGAGGACGGCCTTCACGTTCTCCAGCGTCCTGCGGGTCTGCGCGCCCACGTCCCCCGGGTGCAGGTACGCGCCGGTGGCCGGGTCCTGCGGGCCCTGGCCCGAGACCTGCACCAAAGGCCCCTTCCGCAGGCCCTGGGAGAAGTTCCAGGCAGGTGCGGGAGCTGCGTCGGTGTGGATCTGCACCTTGTCGGCCATCGTTGTGCCTCTCTGGTTCCCCGGCAGGTACTGCCGTCCGGTCACGCGTGCGGGGCCGGGAACGACGGGCCGCCGCACCCCCGTTGACCTGCGCAAGTCGGCGATGCTACAACCGCTGCGTTGCGCGGCGCAATCGCCGCCGCGCGGGCGCGGCGCGGGAAGGCGGAGGCATGGGCGGCGGGGCACCAGAACCGGCGCGGCGCTGATGGCCGACCTCGTCATCCGCGGCGCCACGGTCGTCGACGGCACGGGAGCCCCCGGTCGGGTCGCCGATGTGAGCGTCACCGACGGTCTGATCGAGTCCGTCGGCGGCCCGCTCCCCACCGGCCGCCGGGTCGTCGACGCGGCCGGGCTCGTGCTCTGCCCCGGATTCATCGACATGCACGCCCACTCCGACCTCGCCCTGCTGACGGACCCGGCGCACGAGGCGAAGGTGAGCCAGGGCGTGACGTGCGAGGTCCTGGGGCAGGACGGTCTCTCCTACGCCCCGGCCGACGACGTCACGCTGCCGCAGATCCGCCGGGCCGTCGCCGGATGGAACGGCGACCCGCCCGGCTTCGACTGGAACTGGCGGAGCGTCGCCGACTACCTGGAGCGGCTCGGCCGCGGCACGGCCGTCAACGCCTGCTACCTGGTGCCCCAGGGATCGGTGAGGATGCTGGCGATGGGCTGGGCGGACCGCGCGCCGACCGGGGCGGAGCTGGACCGGCAGCGCGAACTGGTGGCCGCCGCCCTGCGCGAAGGGGCGGTCGGCATGTCCAGCGGGCTGACCTACGCCCCCGGCATGTATGCCGGTAAGGACGAGCTGGTCGAACTGTGCCGCGTCGTCGCCGCGTTCGGCGGCCTGTACGTGCCGCACCACCGCTCGTACGGCGCGAGGGCGCTGCCGGCGTACGCGGAGATGATCGATGTCGCCCGCAGGTCCGGCTGCCGCCTGCATCTCGCACACGCCACCATGAACTTCCGCGTCAACGAAGGGCGTGCGCCGGAGCTGCTCGCGCTGCTCGACGCCGCGATCGACGCCGGCGCCGACCTGTCTCTGGACACCTACCCCTACCTGCCCGGCTCGACCACGCTCGCCGCGCTGCTGCCGAGCTGGGCGGCCGAGGGCGGACCGGCCGCCACCCTGGACCGGCTGCGCGACCGGGCCGCACGGGAACGCATCCGGCACGGTCTCGAGGTGGTGGGCTCCGACGGCTGCCACGGCGTCCCCGTCGAGTGGGAAACGATCCGGATCTCCGGCTCCCGCGACCCGGCCGCGGTGGGCAGAACCGTGGCCGAGATGGCCGCCGCGTCGGGACGTCCGCCGTTCGAGGTCTGCCGCACCCTGCTGATCGCGGACGAGCTGTCCACGACGGTCCTCCAGCTCGTCGGGAACGAGGAGAACGTCCGCGCGATCATGCGGCATCCCGCGCACACCGGCGGCAGCGACGGGCTGCTCGGCGTGGCCCGGCCGCACCCGCGGGCCTGGGGAACCTTCCCGCGCTACCTCGGCCATTACGTCCGGGAGCAGGGCGTGCTCGGGCTGGAGGAGTGCGTCGCCCACCTGACGGGGCGCGCCGCGCGGCGGCTGCGGCTCAGGGGCCGCGGGTTCGTGGCGCCCGGATACCACGCCGACCTGGTGCTGTTCGATCCCGGGACGGTGCGCGACACGGCGACGTTCGAGGAGCCGCGGCGCCTCCCCGAGGGCATCCCGCACGTCCTCGTCAGCGGGGTGTCCGTCGTGCAGAACGGCCGGCACACCGGCGCGCTCCCCGGCCGCGCGCTGCGCCGCGCACCGGATGGCACCACCCGTTGAGCAACGCCCCGCGCCGCACCCGGAATGCGCCGGTACTACGCCGCCGCGCCCGTGGCCTCCTCGCAGGCCGCCGCACCCGCGGAATCGTCCGGCACGGCCGAGATGAGGGTGTCCAGCGCGTTACGTGCCGCCAAAAGATCGGACATCGCGTCGTCGATGCGCTCCCGTTCCCGTTGCAGGTCGGGGCCCATGCCGGCGCAGACGGGAACGAGCCGCCCGTCGTCGTCGGCCATGCACGGAAGCAGCTGGGCGATCGTCGCGGTGTTGAGCCCGGCGGCGAGCAGGGTCCTGATGCCGCGCACGGTCCTGACGTCCTCCTCGGCATACGTGCGGTATCCGCTCGGCAGCCGCTTCGGGCTCAGCAAGCCCTGCTCCTCGTAGTACCGCAGCAAGCGCTCGCTGACCCCCGTTCTGGCGGACAGCTCTCCGATGCGCATGGGATCGATCACCACTCACCGAGTTGACTCTCACACTGATGTGACAGTCTAACTTCGCCGGCATGACAACTCGGATCATGAACGAACGACCGGCGCCCCCGTCTCCGTCTCCGTCTCCGTCTCCGTCTCCGTCATCGGGCTCGGGCCGATGGGCCACGCACTTGCCGAGGCGCTCCTGGCACGCGGGCACGTCACCACCGTCTGGAACCGCAGCCGCGAGAAGGCCGACGGTCTCGTCTCCCGGGGCGCCCGCCTCGCCGAATCGGCCGCCGCGGCCGTGGCCGCAAGTACCGTGAGCCTCGTCTGCCTGAAGGACTACGCCACGATGTACCGGGTCCTGGACTCCCTCTCCGGCGCTCCGGACGGCCGGGCTCTGGTACACCTCAGCTCGGGAACGCCTGGCGAGGCCCGCGCCGCGGCCGACTGGGCGGCGGAGCGGGGGTACGGCTATGTCGACGGCGCCGTGATGGTGCCGCCGGCGGCGGTCGGGCAGCCCGACGCGGTGCTCCTCTACAGCGGCCCGGCGGACGTCTTCGACCGGCACCGGGAGACGCTGACGGTTCTCGGGACACCCCGGTACCTCGGCACCGACCCGGGATTGGCGGTACTGCACAACGCGGCGCTGCTCGACCTGATGTATGCGTCCCTGAACGGTTTCCTGCACGCGGCCGCCCTGGTGGGAACGGTGGACGGCCTGCTCAGTGACCGACGGTGAAGTGCTGGTGCTCGCGGGGGTTTTCGAGTTCGTCGAGGACGGCCACGGCGAGGTCTTCGGCTGAGATCCGGGATGTGCCGTCGGCGCTGGTGATGAGTGTGGTGGTGCCGCGTCGGTACGTTCCGGTGCGGTGGCCGGGTTCCAGTACGGCGGGCGGGCTGAGGTAGACCCAGTTGGCCGGGTGTGCTCGGCACGCGTCCAGCTGAGCGGCGCTGGCGGCCGCGAGGGTGCGCCATTCCCGTGGCACGTACTCCGGGCTGTCGACGACGAGCCGGTCGGGGCGTCCCGGAACCCGCAGAGGGGCGGCGCCGCCGACAACGAGGATACGCACCCGGGCTGTTGCGGCCGCGTCGAGCAGCGCGGTCGTGGTCGTGACGGCGGTGTCCTCGTGCCCGGGGGCGGGACGGGTCGCGGCCACGGCCGCGTCGGCGTCCTCGAGCAGCTCGCTCATGTGGCGGGGATCGTTCGCATCGCCCTCGACGGCCGTCACGCCGGGCGGCAGGAGCGCCGGCCTTCCCCTCCGGAATACGGCGATGACGCCGTGTTCCCGGCTTGCGGCCTCGCGAACGACGCGCGAGCCGACCATTCCTGCGGCTCCGATCACGGTGATCCTCATCGAGGTGTCCTTTCCGGCGTGGGGTGGGAAACAGAAGGGGGCGAGCGGATGGGTTCGGGAAGCTGCCCCGCGACGATCGCGGCGAGTGACAGCGCGAACCCCAGGAGCTGGATCAAGCCGAGGGTCTGACCGAGCAGGGTGGCGCCGAGTACCGCGGCGACCAGCGGCGATATCAGGCCGAGAACCGCGACCGAGGTGACCGGCAGTGTGGTGATGCCGCGGAACCACAGGATGAACGTGACCAGGCCGCCGACCAGACCGAGCCAGAGGTAGCCGAGGGCCGCGGTCGGGCCGATTGCGGGCGGGGGGCCTTCCCCGAGAAAGGTGAGGGGCAGCAGGAACAGACCGCCTGCGGTGAGCTGCCAGCCGGCGAATGCGGTGGGACCGACGTCGGCGGGCCGTCCCCAGCGCTTGGTGAGCGTCACCCCGAACGCCATGGCGGCCGCGCCGGCCAGGCCGGCCACGAGGCCGACGCCGTCGAACGCCGCATTCGGGCCGATCACCACCAGGCCGACACCTGTCGCACCGACCAGCCCCCAGATCAAGCGCCGTGCGGAGAGGCGTTCGTGGAGAACGGTCACGGCCAGGAGGGCGACGACGAGCGGCTGCGTAGCCGCCAGGGTCGCGGCAACGCCTCCCGGCAGGCGTTCGGCCGCGACGAACAGCAGGGGGAAGAGCAGGCCGATGTTCAGCACGCCGAGCACCGCGGCCTTGCCCCACCACGCTCCGCGCGGCAGCGTCCGGGTGATCGCCAGCGCGATCAGGCCGGCGGGCAACGCGCGCAGGAGTCCCGCGAACAGTGGGTGCCCCGGCGGGAGAAGCTCGGTGGTGACGACATAGGTCGTGCCCCACACCGCGGGAGCGAGCGCGGTCAGAGCGGTGCGAGACAGATCTCCACGGAGTGCGCCCCGGCCGGCTCCGCCGGAAGCCCTCGGTACGGCTGGACTTGTCATATACGGAGTCTCAACGCGACGCGATCAATGAGTCCAACACATGTTTGTCATCTCATCGATCTCGATACAAGATGAATTGATGGAGCTCCAGCAGCTGCGCTATGTCCTCGCCGTCGCCGAGACCAACAGCTTCACCCGCGCCGCCGAACGGTGTCTCGTGGTCCAGTCCGCCCTCAGTCACCAAATCGCGCGCCTGGAACGGGAACTCGGCGCGAGGCTCTTCGAACGCACCAGCCGCCGCGTGCGGCTGACGCCGGCCGGTGAAGTGTTCCTCCCGGCCGCGCGCCAGTGCCTGGACGCCGCCGAACGCGCCGTGGCCGAGGTCGCCGCGGCCGTGGGAGAGGTGCGCGGGCGGCTCGCCGTGGGCCTGATCCCTACGGTTGCCGCGGTCGACATCCCGGGCGCGCTGCGTGACTTCCGCCGGCAGTACCCGGACGTGCGCATCAGCCTGCGGGTGGGCGCGAGCGAGGACCTCGTCGAGCGGGTCGAGCAGGGAACCATCGACGTGGCATTCCTCGGGCTGCCGACCACGGCGCGACCCCGAGGTGTAGCCGCCCGTGAACTCGCCCGTGACCGGCTCGTCGCCGTGGTCCCGCCGGACCACCCACTCGCCGGTGAAGCAGCGGTCACCCTGGAGAGGCTCTCGTCCGAGGTGTTCGTGGACCTTCCGGCCGGGACAGCCGGACGTGAACAATCCGACCAAGCCTTCTCGGCCGCCGGTCTCGGCCGTGACGTCGCCTTCGAGGTGACCACCGCGGACTTCATCGCCCGACTCGTCGGGCAGGGCCTCGGCGTGGGCATGCTCCCCTCCGCCTACGCGCCCCAGCTCACCGGAGTCATCACCATCGAGGTCGCCGACGCACCGGCCCGCGTCGAGTACGTCATCTGGAGCCGCTTCACCCGCACGCCGGCGGCGACCGCGTTCCTCGACGTTCTCGACATCACGGCGCAGAACCGGCATGACCCGTAGAGCGCCTCGGCCCCCGTGATCCGCGCCCGTGCCGATCGGCCACGGACTCGCATCACTCGCGGGCGGACGCGCGGCGGAGGTGGCGTTCTCGTCGCCGGAGCTTCTTCTCGCGTCTGGCCGACTCGGCGCGCTCGTTCAGCAGGGCGTGGGCGAGCGCGGCGGGTGCACGGACCCGAGGGGCGCGCCGTCGGGCGCTCGGCGTCCGCCAGGGCTTCGGCGGTCTTTGCCCGTCGCCGCCGCCGGTCAGGGATTTCAGCGCCCGATCCGTGACGTCGGTCGGTGTCCTGCTCTCCTGGACGGGCAGGCCATGCCGCTCGATCGAGGGCGGGAAACCGGCCGCGAGCGGGGTGGCGCGACGCCGTCCTTTCAGCCGATGAGCGTCTCCTTCGGCCGCACGACGCAGAACTCGTTCCCCTCGGGGGCGGCCAGCACGGTCCACGACTCCTTGCCGGTCTGGCCGATGTCCACTTTTTCGGCGCCCAGCGCGATGAGGCGGTCGATCTCGGTATCGCGGTCGCCGGCGGTCGTCGTCAGGTCCAGATGCAGGCGGTTCTTGGTCTGCTTGGTCCCGACGGCCGGCATGAAGCACATGCCGGCCGGCGCCGCCTCGTCCGGCCCGATCACCACCTCCCGCTCGCGCTCGGACAGCACGCGCCAGCGCAGCGCCGCGGCCCAGAAGCGGGCGAGGGACGGCAGATCGTGGGCGTCGACGACGATGTGGTGCACGGAGAGAGGCATGGCCGCCAGTATGCGCCGGGGCGGCCCCGGCCCGCGCGCCGTTCCCCCGCACGCATTGCCGCCGACACGAACGGTAGGGGATCCGTGGGCAAACTGTGACGCCCGGCACGTGACGCCGGTCACCTACGAAACGGCTTAGGGGGCGCGGTGCCGCGTCGGCCCTTGCGGCGCGCGGATCGCGGGGCGGGCGGGCGGGCGGGGCTACGGGGCCCGGACGTAGGTCACGGCTTTGTCGGGCCGCTCCGGCCCCGCTAAGAATGGCCGTCGTCCGCATTCGCGGCATTCCCCCTATTTCGAAAAGGTGCGTCTTACATGTCCGCAAGCAGCACCCATGGCCCTCGCCTGACCAGGACCCGCCGGGTCTCGATCGCCGGCGTCGTCGCCGCAGGCGCTGCCGCGGCGGCCGTCTCGCTCGTCCCCGACGAGGCCGCCGCCGCACAGACGACACCGTCCGTCGCCCCCTCCCCCGTCGCCACCGGCACGGTCTCTCCCGTCGCCTTCACCGCCGAGGCCCAGGGCGCGCAGGTCAGCACGGTGCGCGACGGCATCGGCGGGAAGCAGTCCGCGCTCCTCCCCACGCCCGCTCCGGCGCAGCAGCCCGCCGCGGAGGAGGAGAGCACCTCGGAGAACGCCGAGCCGGAGAACGAGCCGGAGAACGAGCCGGACTACCCGAACACGCTCGACGGGTGGATTCGCGAGGCCATGGCGATCATGGACAAGCACGACATACCCGGCTCCTACGAGGGCATCCACCGCAACATCATGCGCGAGTCCAGCGGTGACCCGAACGCGATCAACAACTGGGACATCAACGCCCGCAACGGCGTCCCCTCCAAGGGCCTGCTCCAGGTGATCCAGCCGACGTTCGACGCCTACCACGTCAAGGGCACCGAGTACGACCTGTACGACCCGGTCGCCAACATCGTCGCCGCGTGCAACTACGCCGCCGACCGCTACGGCTCCATGGACAACGTCAACGGCCCCTACTGACCGGGCCGTCCGGAACGCGGCGGGGTGAGCAGGCCCGTGGCCTGCTCACCCCGCCGCATTCGCACGGGCTCCGAGGGACCTGCGCCCCGCGGCGCGCGGCCGCTCCGTTACGGTGACACGCATGCCGTCCTCCCCCGTCACCCCGGATGCCAGTCCGCGCGCCGAAGCACTCCTCGACCTGCTGTACCGGCTCGGCGGCCGGGCGCTGCTGACCGGCCAGCACAATCAGCCGGTGCACGGCTCCGCGTGGACCGAGCGGATCACCGAGCTCACCGGTGTCGTCCCTGCCCTGTGGGGGCAGGAGATCGGTTTCTCCGCCCCGGGCACCCTGGACGGCATCGACCGGCGCGCGGCGAATGTCGCCGAGGCGGTCGGCTGGCACCGGCGCGGTGCCGTCGTCACGTACACGTGGCACGCGGTCTGTCCGGCCGACGACGAGCCGGTGGAGTTCCAGGGCGGCATCATCCGGGACCTGTCCGAGGCGGACTTCGACGCCGTCCTCGACCCGGGCTCCCCTCTCCATTCCCGCTGGTGCGCGCAGGTCGACGATGCCGCCGCCGTGCTCGGCCGGCTCCAGGACGCGGGCGTTCCGGTGCTGTGGCGGCCCTACCACGAGATGAACGGCGGCTGGTTCTGGTGGGGCGGCCGGCCGGAGCGGCTGACGCTGCTGTGGCGGCAGTTGTTCGACCGGCTGGTGCATCACCATGGCCTCAGGAACCTGATCTGGGTGTGGAGCCCGAACGCCGCCTACGACAGCGCGCAGCCGTTCGCCCCCTACTTTCCCGGGCTCGACGTGGTCGACGCGCTGGCCATGGACACCTACGGCGGGCACTACGAGCCGGAGCACTACCGCGGCCTGCTCGACCTCGCGGAAGGGCGGCCGCTCGGGCTCGGCGAGGTGGGCGAGCTGCCGTCGGACGAGGTGCTGGCCGACCAGCCGCTGTGGGCCTGGTTCATGGGCTGGCCCGACGTGGTCACCGACGCCAACGATGCCGCCCGCGTCCGCGCCCTCTACCGGCACCCGCGCGCCCTCGGCCTCGACGGCCTCACGGGGCCGCCGTTCGGCGGCTGAGGCGGCTCCGGCGGGAACCGGGGGTGCGGTCGGTCGGGGCCCAGGGCGGCGTTCTCGGGCGCGCCGCGCCGCGGGCGAGGCCCGTTGGTGGCAACTCCTGCCGGACCGTGGTGAGCAGCCGTCGCCAGGCGGTGACCCGAGGTGGCGGAGGCCGGTCAGGGGGCGGCGACCTCGACGGTGCACAGCGGGTCCGCGTGGAACGGCCGCAGCTGCTCCTCGGTCGCCGAGGCGTCGGTGATCAGGGTCCAGCGCCGGTCGAAGGTCGCCCACCAGTGGGAGTTGGCGCGGCCGAGCTTGCCCGAGTCGGCCAGGACGCAGACCTCGCGGGAGCGGTCGATCATCAGCTGCTTGAGCGCGGTCTGTTCCGGCCGTGCCTCGCAGATGCCGCGGCCGGCGACGACGCCGTCGGCGCCGAGGAACGCCGCGTCCGCGGTGAGGCGGGACACGGCGGACTCCGCGAGCGGGCCGACCATGCCGAGGCTGAGCTGCCTGACCGTGCCGCCGAGCACGATCAGTTCGATGCCGGGCACGCCCGCCAGTATGTTGATGGAGGTCAGCCCGGTGGTGGCGACGGTCAGGCCGCCGCGGGCGGCCAGCCGCCCGGCGAGGGCACCGACCGTGGTACCGGCGTCGAGCAGCACCAGGCGGCACTCGGCGGCGTGCGGCTCGGCGGTGCGGGCGATGGCCGCCTTTTCGGCTCCCGCGAGCTGTTCGCGTTCCCGCAGGGGCTGTTCCTCGGCCGTGCCGGAGGAAAGCGCGCCGCCGTAGGTGCGCACGATCTCCCCCGACTCGGACAGCCGGGCCAGATCGCGCCTGATCGTGGACTCCGAGACGTTGTACCGCTCCGACAGCTCGGCGACCGCGATGGGCCCCACCCGGAGCAGGTCGCGGATCTCGCGGCGCCTGGCCGCCCCGTTCATCATCAGTCGCCGCCTCCGGGGGCCAGCTCGGTGGCCTGGCGGAGCGCCTCGACCATACTCGCCTCGTCGGCCCGGCCGGTGCCGGCGATGTCGAACGCCGTGCCGTGGTCCACGCTGGTGCGGATCACGGGCAGGCCGACGGTGATGTTGACGCCCGCGTCGAGACCGAGCACCTTGACCGGGCCGTGGCCCTGGTCGTGGTACATCGCGACGACGAGGTCGAAGTCCCCGCGCACGGCACGGAAGAACACGGTGTCGGCGGGCAGGGGGCCCTGCGCGTCGATGCCGTCGGCCCGGACCGCCTCGATGCCGGGCACGACCTTCTCCTCCTCCTCGCCGTGGCCGAACAGGCCGTTCTCCCCGGCGTGGGGGTTGATGCCGCAGACGGCGATGCGCGGTGTGCTCACGCCGGCGGCGGTCAGGGTGGCGTGGCCGCGCCTGATGGTGCGCTCGACCAGGCCGGGCTCGATCTTCGCCACCGCGTCGACCAGGCCGATGTGGGTGGTGACGTGGATGACCCGCAGCCGGGGCGCGGACAGCAGCATGGACACCTCGGGGGTGCCGGTCAGCTCGGCCAGCAGCTCGGTGTGGCCGGGGTACTTGTGCCCGGCGGCGTGCAGCGCCTCCTTGTTCAGCGGGGCGGTGCAGATGGCGGCGACCCGGCGTTCCCCGGCGAGCCGGGTGGCGGCGGCCACGTACTGGTAGGCGCCCTCGCCCGCCACGGCGGAGAGACGGCCGAACGGCAGGTCCTCGGGGATGTTGCGCAGATCGATGCAGTCGACGGTGCCGGGCTGCCAGGCGGCCTCCTCGGGCGAGCCGACGGGGTTGACGTCGAGTGGGACGCCGGTCAGCTCGACCGCGCGGCGCAGCCGGGCGGCGTCCCCCACCACGAGGGGGCGGAACGGCAGGCGGGCGGCGTCGCCGGCCAGGGCCTTCACGACGACCTCGGGGCCGACGCCTGCGGCATCTCCCATGGTGATCGCGACAACGGGGTGGGACATGGGGGCCAGCTTTCCTGAGGAGGTGCGGGGGAGACAAATCAGGGCCGGGAAGGCCCGGTTGCCGCGGGCGCGGGCCCCGGCGGCGCGGAGGCGGCGCGGACGACGCGCAGCAGGGTGCGGGCGTCGCCGAACGCACCGGCCTTGGTGATGACGGACAGTCCGGCGGGGGTGCGCAGGTGGACGACGCCGGGTTCGGCCTCGCCCTGCACGTCGAGGGCCACAACGCCCGCGGCGAGCAGGACGGCGCGGGCCGTCTCGCCGCCGGTGACGACGAGCGTGCCGGCCGCGTCGAGCGCGGGCCGCAGGACGGCGGCGAGGCCGGCGGCGACGGCCGCGGCCCGGTCGGGGCGGACGGGCTCGGCGGGGTCGGGGAAGGCGACCACGGGCCGGTCCGCGGCGAGTTCGGCGGTGATGCGGGCCCCGGCGGCGGCCGCGGGGGCCGGCGCGGAGGGCACGGGCACGGCGAGGGCGGGCAGTTCACCGGTCAGGGTGCCGCGCTGGGCCTCGGCGACCTCGGTCCTGCTGCCGATGCAGACGAGGAAGGGACCGGCAGGGCCCGCCCGGTCGTCGGGCCGCCCGGCCGGCGCGGGCGGGCCGGGCAGGTGGTGGGCCAGGCCGCCCGAGCCGACCAGCAGCGCGGGCAGCCCGGCGGTTGCGGCCACGACCCGCGCGAGGTCCTCGTCGGTCACGGCGTCCACGACGACGGCGTCCGTGTGCGGCGCCGCGGCGGCCAGCGCGGCGGCGGCCCCGCCGTCGCGCAGGGTGGCGAGGCCGAGGGCCGCGACGGTCAGCCCCGCGGCCGTCAACTGTTCGGCGAGCGGCCTGCGTTCCTGATGGCGCGCCTCGACGGGCTCGCCGTCGATGAGGACGCGGCCGTCCCGCACGGTGCGGCCGGTTGCGGGGAACGCCGGGGCCACGACGGCGAGGTGGCGTCGGCCCGCGCGGCCGCGGAGCGCGGCGAGGGCGGCCGCCGTCTCGGGGCCGATGTTGCCGCGGAGGGTCGAGTCGATCTTCTTGTAGACGAGGGTGCCGGGCCCGGCACGGCCGACGGCCGCCCCGACGCGGGCGGCGGCGTCCGGCCCGGGCAGGTAACGGCTGTCGGTGTCGGCGGCGATCACCGTGGCGTCGGGCCATGGCGCGGCGGCGTCCAGGACGACGGTGGTGCGGGCGCGGGCGGCGAGCGCGACGGCGCTGTCGGCGGCTCCGGAGAGGTCGTCCGCGACGATCAGGACGGCGGGGTGGGCGTTCATGCGCGTCCGGTCCTGTCGACGGGCCGCTCCCGTTCTTGCGCGTTTCGCGCATCGTCGGCGGCGGGGCTCGTACCGTCTGGGTCCGTGTCGTCCCGGCCCGGGCCGGGTTTCGCGGGCGCGGGCGGCGCGGGTCCTTCGGCCGCGTCGAGTGCGGGGTCCGAGGGGTACTGGTCGGGGTGACGCCGTGGCAGGTGCCGGTAGTAGGCCAGCGTGATGACCGGCACCAGGAGCGAGGTCACGACGACGGAGGCGGCCACGAGCACGGTGGCCTTCTCCGCCGCCGCCTCGTAGGCCGGGTTGGCGGCGGCGACCAGGGCCGGCACGGCGGCGGCGTTGCCCGCGGTGGAGGCCGCGGCGAGGCCGGCCAGGCCGCTGCCGCCGACCATGCGGTCGGCGACGAAGAGGGTGCTGCCGCTGACGACCAGGACGAACAGGCCGAGCCCGACGCCGAGCAGGCCCGCCGTCCACACGGTGCCCAGGTCGATGCCGGAGCCGAGCGCGAAGCCGAAGAAGGGGATGCAGACGGGGACGGCCGGGGCGAGGAAGGCGCGCATCTGCGGGTCGAGGTTTCCGATGAGCATGCCCACGATCAGCGGCAGGATCGCGCCGAGCATGGTCTCCCAGGGGAACGCCGCGAGGCCGGCGACGCCCAGGGTGAGCATGGTGAGGAACGGCCCCGACTCCAGGCTCATCAGGGAGTACGCGGCCGCGTCCTTGGACCGCCTGAACTGGCCCATGAGCGCCATGTACAGGCCGCCGTTGGTGTCGTTGAGGGCGGCGACGACGGCGAGTGTGGAGATGCCCGCGAACGCTCCGCCGTCGACCGGGGCCTCCCCGATGAAGTGGCCGAGGACGACGCCCACGACGACCGCGACCCCGGCCTTGGTGAGCAGGAGCGTGCCGCCCTTCTTCAGAATGTAGGGCGTCGTCCTCACGTCGATCGTGGCGCCCATGCAGACGTAGAACACGGCCAGGATCGTGAGGGAGCCGGAGAACAGCGCTCCGGTGAAGGAGCCGAAGAACTCCCCGGTCCCGTCGTGAATGGTGTTGATCACCGCCCCGAGGAGGAGCGGTACCAGCATCATCCCGCCGGGTACGCGCTCCACGCTTGCCTTGATCGGAATTGCCATGGCGATCTGCCTTCCATCCACGTCCTCGTAGACCGGCCCTCGGGGAGTCGGCACGTCGGCGACCCTACGACTGTGTGCGCGTTTCGCGCAAGCTGCTCAGTTCACGCACTCAGGCGCGAGGCCACCGCGGGCGGGGCAGGACGGGAAAGGGCAGGAGTTCAGCTCAGGACGCCGGCTCCGGGCGACGGCTCAGAACGTCAGCTGAAGAGGACGTCGCTGCACAGGAAGTGGAACTCGTCCTGGTCGGCCAGCTTCCAGACGGTGAGAACGACGGCCGGGCCGCTGTGGTCCGTGGAGGCGTTCGTCCAGACCGTGTTGGTGCGGCCGGGGAGGTGGGGCTCGGGCGACGGCGCGCCCCAGTCGGGTCCGTAGCTGCCCGTCGTCAGGGTGAGTTCCAGATCGTCCCAGCTCAGCGGCTCGGTGGTGGGGTCGTAACCGGGCCGGCTGACGTAGATCCAGTAGTAGTCGGCACCGTGCATGGCGGAGTCGTGCACGGACACGGTGACGTTGTCCCAGGGGTCGGTGATCACGGTGGGGTGCCAGGAGCCGACCGCGTCCAGCGAGTCGTACCGGCCGCCCGCCGCGCCGCCCGCGCTGCACAACTGCCCGTCGGGGACGTTCCAGTTGTTGTACGGGCCGAGCCCTGCGCCGGTCTTCGACACCTGGTCCCACAGCAGCAGCGCGTCCGGGTCGTCCTGCCACGCCTGCCAGCACATGGGGTCCTGCGCCGCCAGCGCCGGGTTCTGCCAGTCGTCCGCCCACCGCAGCCAGCAGCTGTAGTTGCGGGAGGCGGGGTCGATGACCGTGCCGTGGGCGTGCGCCGGAGCCGTCCACGGCACCGTGCACAGCGCGGTGGCCAGCGCGACGACGGCGCCGCGCGACAGCCAGGAGCGGGATCTTGCAGGGTCGGCGGGTCTCATGCGGGAGTCCTCCCTCGATCGGCGGGACCACCGGCGGTGCCCGCCCGTGCCCGACAGTGTGCGCCGGGGGCCGGAAGCCGGTCAGGGTCCTTCCCGCCAAAACGCGGCGCCGGCACCGACCCGCCGAGAAGGCCGAGGCTCCGGGCGAACGGCGCGGCATCGGCGGCATGCGCACCACGCGCATCCCGTGGCCCGCCGCACCCTCCGGCGCGCCCGCCCGCTCGCCGCTGCGGGGCGGGACGGCCCGCCCCCGGACGGCCGAACTTCGTCGGCGCCGCGGCCGGCCCGCCGCCCCACCGCGCTACGGCCTGGGGGTGCCGTCCCACCGCCACGTGGTGAGCCGCGGGCGGCCGGGAAGCTCGCCGCGACCGGTGGCCCACCGGAGCGTGGGCCATGGGCCGGTGCCGGCCGGGGCATCGGGGAAGAGGCGGGCGAGGACCGGCGCGCACAGGTCGGCGGGCGGGGACCAGGGCAGGCCGAGCCCTTCGGCCAGGTCGTGGGTGTGGACCAGAATCTCCACGATCCCCATGGCTGCGAAGCCCTCCGGGTCCGAGACGCCGTTGCTGTGGTAACTGCGGACGTGCGGCGGCGTCGTGCGCACCATGGCGGCCAGGAGGGCCCCGCAGGACTCCAGGACCTGGAGCAGGCCCGCAGACCCGGCGGAACGGTCGGCGCGCACGCTGGTCGCGGGGCCGCCGGGTCTGCGGCTCCCGGTCACGAACGGCACCTCACCGTCCAGCGGCGGCGTGCGGGGACCCAGTTGGACGGCGTAGGCGAACAGGTCGTCGGCAAGGTGCTCGGCGGTTTCCCAGCAGGTCCACTCCAGCCCGCCGGCCTGGCGCTCCCAGTCCGCGCCGGACGCCTCGGCGAGGGTGGTGACGGCGAGCCGCACGGCTCGGGCGACATCGTCGGCGGTGACGGGGAGCGGGGGTGGTTGCGGCGTTCCTGGCATGGAACGCCACGCTAGCGCCCGCGGCCCGCCCGGCGGGCCCGCGACCAGGCGCCGGCCAGCAACGCGGCGGCCAGCGGCCAGCAGAGGAAGAAGGCCGGCCAGGCGGCCGTGCCTCCGGACAGCTGCGGTGTCAGCAGGACCGTCAGCCCGGTCACGGCGGCGAGCGGGCCCGCCGCGTACCAGGTGCCGGCCAGGGCCGGTCCCGAGGCGCCGAGCATGCCGCTGTGCAGGACCCAGCCGGGGAGCACCGGCCGGTGCACCGCCATCAGCGCGCCCGCGGTCAGCACCGGCGCCGCGGCGAACAGCAGGGAGACCGCGGGAACGCCGGTGGTCAGGGCCAGCGGTACCGCGAAAGGCAGTCCGGCGAGCAGCAGCACGGCGGTGGGCACCACGGCGTGGGCGAGGGTGAGCGCCGCCGCCGAGCGGGGCCACCACAGGGCCGCCCGGCGCGGGTCGTCGGCGTCGAGGCGGGCCGTTTCCACCAGCCGGGCGGCGGCCGCGTGTCCGAGGCAGGCGGCGAGGGCGGTCGGCACGAGGGCGGCGGCACCGGAGACCGCGGTGGTGGCGGCTGCCGCGGTGCACGCGGCGGCGAGGAGCAGGAGCGCCGCCGCCGGGCGGCGAGGGGCGCCGAGCAGCGCGACGGTGTCGCGCCACAGCACCGCGAGCCACAGCCGACGGGGCGGGCGCAGGCGGCGGGTCAGGCGGGCGAGCCGTCCGGGCGGGCCGGCACCGTGGGCGGCGCCCGTGGCGGCGTCCGCCATCGCGAGCCGCACGGTGCGCAGGTCCATGGCGAGCAGCCCGCCGGCGACGCGCCCGACCGCGCGGGAACGCGTGCGCAGCACGGCGGCGGGCATGCCGCTGACCAGCCGCGGCAGCGGAAGAAGGGCCACGGCCGCCGCGGCGGCGAGCAGTGCCGCGGCGACCTGCCAGTGCGGGGGGTGCGTGCCGGCCGCCGCGAGCGCGGGCTGTGCCGCCCAGCCCCACGGGCCGGACCACAGGACCGCGGTGCGCACCGCGTCGGGCGCGCCGCCGCCCGGCTCGGCCGCGTCCCGGGCGGCCAGCACGGCGAGCAGCAGCGCACCGAGCAGCGCGGGGCCCGCTGCGGCGCGTGCGAGGCGGGCGGCCGTCGCGAAACGCTGGACGGCGACGGCTCCGGCCGCGGCCAGCAGGGCGAGGCAGACGGCGGGCCCGGTGCACGCCAGGATCAGCGGGCCCGGATCGCCGAGCCGTGCCGCCGCGAGGACGAGCCCGAGGCCGAGCCCGGCGAGCAGCGCGCCGAGGCAGAGCAGGCCGAGCGACAGCAGGAACCAGGGCCGCAGCAGCGGCCACCGGGGCACCGGCATGGGCAGCAGCCAGTCGGCGTCCGGCCGGGGCAGCAGCACGGGCCCGCGCCACAGCGCGTCGCCGAATATCAGGCACAGGGCGACGAGCCCCGCCGCCACGGCGCCGAACGGCAACGCCTCGCGCACCGCTTCCTCGTGCGCGGGGAAGGGGCCGCCGTCCCTGCTGATCTGCATGGCCAGCCCGATCGCGTACAGGCCGTACCAGCTGGTGAGCAGCACGAGGGTGACGTAGGCGGCGTAGCCGGACGTGCGCCGTCGCGCGGCGCCGCGCCGGGCCCGCAGCCACAGGAGCGCCTCCGGGGCGGTCATGTCGTGTCCCCGTCGGCCTCCTCGGGCAGGACGTGCCCGGGCGGACCCTCCGCGGTGACCACGCCGCGGTCGAGCACGAGCACGCGGTCGGCGACGGCCCGGGCGAGGGCGCGGTGGTGGGTGGCGAGCAGCAGGGTGGTTCCGGCCGCGCGGCGTTCGGCGAGCCGTGCGGCCAGCCGTTCCCTGGCCGCGGGGTCGAGCCGCTGCTCGGGCTCGTCGAGCAGCAGCAGGTCCATGGGCCGCAGCAGCGCGGCGGCGAGCAGCATCTCCTGGAGCTGGCCGGAGGACAGCTCGGCGGGCAGCGCCGCAGCGCGCGCGGTCAGCCGGTGAGTCTGCAGGGCCAGGTCGATGCGCGCCTGCGGTTCGGGCACGCGATGGCCGACGGCGACCAGCTCCAGGTGCTGGCGCACGGTCAGGTCGGGGTAGCAGGCGGGTGGGTCGCCGACGACGGCGACCCTGGAGCGGATGTGCGGGTCGTCCTCGCTCATCGGCAGGCCGTCGAACGCGACGCGCCCCGTGGACGGTTCCTCGCGCCCGGCCGCGAGCCGCAGCAGCGTGGACTTGCCTGAGCCGTTGCGCCCGAGCAGGGCGACGCACTCCCCCGCGGAGACGTCGAGGTCGAGTGGGCCGAGCACCTGCTGCTCGCCGTAGGCGCGGCTGACTCCCGCAAGGCTCAACACGATGGGCCTGGTCCCCCTGTACACGGTCCCGGCGTGCTGCCGGGCGGCCTTCACCGTACGTCAGGGCGCGGCGGGCAGGGCGTTCGGGACCCGGCGGCCGGGCGGGCGTGACCGCCCGCGGCGCGGGCGTACAGGTCGTACGGGTCGGGACCGAAGCTGCTCGACGGCATGGCGACGGTGAGTCCCGCGGCGCGGGCCTCACGGGCCAGACGGACCATGTGCGTGGCCTGGCGCACGCCCGCCCAGGCGCGGCCCGTCAGGCGGAAGGCCGCCCGGCCCGCGGGAGCATGCTCGCGCGCGTACGATCGGGGGATCACCCGTCCCGACCCGCCGTGTGGAGTCGCCGTGTCCGAGGGCCCGTTGACCGCCGACTTCTGGTTCGATCCCTCGTGTCCCTACACGTGGCTGACGTCGCGGTGGATGCTGGAGGCGCAGCGCGTCCGGCCGGTGACGGTGCGGTGGCGCGTGATGAGCCTTGCGGTGCTCAACGAGGGCCGCCAGGACAATCCCGAGGGCGAGTGGGGCGACTTCCTGTGGCGGCCGGTGCGCATCTGCGCCGCGGTGGCCGAGGAGTTCGGCGAGGAGGCCCTCGGCCGGCTGTTCACGGCACTCGGGGCCCGGCTCCACGAGCGTGGCGAGTGGGACACGGCCGGGGCGGCGCTCGCCGAGGCGGGGCTGCCCGCGCGGCTGGCGTCGGCAGCCGACTCCTCCGTCTGGGACCCGGCGGTGCGCGCCTCGCATGCGGAGGCGATGGCTTTGGTCGGGCCCGAGGTCGGCACCCCGGTCATCGCGGTCGGTGGCGAACGGGGCGGCCGGGCGGCGTTCTTCGGCCCCGTCGTCGCCCCGGTGCCCCGCGGCGAGCAGGCCGGACGGCTGTGGGACGGGGTGCTGCTGCTGGCCGGGGAGCCGGGATTCCACGAGCTGAAGCGCTCGCGCCCGGAGCAGCCGCCGACCGGCTGAGCCGGCGGTCAGCCGCCGCGCGCCGGCCCCGGGGCGGCCAGCGAACCGAGCAGGGCCAGGGCGTCGGCGGAGGGGCTGCCGGGCTCCGCGTGGTGGACGACGAGCCGCTGGCCGCGCGCCCCGTCGACGGTGAACGTCTCGCAGTGCAGGTCGAGATCGCCCACCTCGGGATGGTGGAACAGCGCGGTACCGCCCAGCCTGCCGCGCATGTCGCCGCGGGCCCACAGCGTGCGGAACTCCTGACTGTGCACGGAGAGTTCGCCGACGAGCCGCACGAGACCCGGGTCGTTCGCGCAGGTGTCCGCCGCCTGCAGCAGCAGAGCGGCACACGCCGCGGCGCTGCGGCTCCAGTCGCGGTGGACGTCGCGCGCCGCCGGGTCGAGGAACGTCATGCGCGGCAGGTTGTCGGACCGGGTGAACGGGGCGTGCAGGGCGTCGGCGAGCCCGTTGCGGGCGAGGATGTCGCCGGTGCGGCCGAGGACGAAGGCGGGTGTGTCGCACCAGGTGTGGATCATCTGCCGCAGGCACCGGTCCACCCGTTCGGTGCGCACCGTGCGGGGGACGCGGCGTGCGGTCGGGGCCAAGCTGCGGAGGTGGGCCGCATGCCGCGCGTCGAGGCGCAGCGCAGCCGCCACCGCGTCGAGGACCTGCGCCGAGGGGTGCCGTTCCCTGCCCTGTTCCAGGCGCCGGTAGTAGTCGGTGCTCACTCCGGCCAGCAGGGCGACCTCTTCACGGCGCAGTCCCGGCACCCGGCGGCGGCCGGTTGCGGGCAGTCCGGCGTCCTCGGGCCGCAGCGAAGCTCGCCTGGTGCGCAGGAAGGCGCCCAGCACGTTGCCGGGGGCGGGCTCGTCTTCTCCCATGTCATCGAGGCTAGGCCGGGAAAGGGACGCCGTGGGTGCCCGAACGTGGCCGTGCGGGAACCAGGATTGCCAGGACCCGGCAGCCGCCGGGGTATGGACCGGCGGATAACACGGACATACGATGTCCCACGTCCGGCCGTACGTCCCTGGGGAGCCGATGCACGCACTCAACTCCGGGAGCCTGGCGGGTGTCTGGTCCACCGTGCTGCTGCCCGTCGTCCCGGACGAGACCATCGACTTCCGCCGCCTGGAAGCCGCGCTGGACGCCGTCCTCGGGGCGGGGGTGCACGGCGTCTACACCAACGGCACGGCCGGGGAGTTCCACACCCTGGAGGAGTCCGAGTGCGACCGGCTGCACGAGATGGTCGCCGCGCGGTGCACGGCTGCCGGCCTGCCGTTCCAGCTCGGGGCGGGCCACCCCAGCGGCCAGGTGTCGCTCGGGCGCATCAGGCGCGCCGCCGCGCTGCGGCCGGGCGCCGTTCAGGTCGTGCTGCCCGACTGGCTGCCCCTCTCCCCCGACGAGGTGCTGGACGCACTGCGGCGCATGGCGGGGGCGGCCGACGGGGTGCCGCTGGTGCTCTACAACCCGCCGTACGCGAAGACGCAGGTGAGCCGGGCGCTGCTCGCCCGCATCGCCGACGAACTGCCCGAGGTGATCGGCCTCAAGGTGCCGGGGGCCGAGGTCGCGAGCGGGCTGACGGAGCGTTTCGCGGTGTTCGTCGCGGGCCACACGCTGGCCTCGGCACGGCGCGAGGGGGCGGCCGGGTCGTACTCGAACGTGGCCTGTCTGAGCCCGGCGGGCGCGGTGCGCTGGTACGAGCTGATGACGGCCGACCCGGCGGCGGCGCTCGACGTCGAGAAGCGGTTGCGGGCCTTCCTCGACCGGCACGTCGCGCCGCTGGCGCGTGAGGGGTTCAGCGATCCGGCGCTGGACAAGGCGCTGTGCGCGGTCGGCGGCTGGGCCGAGGTCGGCACCCGCGTCCGCTGGCCGCACCGGTCGGTGCCGGAGGCGGCGGTGCCCGCGCTGCGCGAGGCGGCGGTGCGGGCCGTTCCCGAACTTCTGGCGGACCCGGTGGGCAGCCGCTGACGCCCTGGTCGCGGCGCCGCGCCGGACGGCCGTGGGGAGGGGAGGGCCCCGGCCCCGGCACGCATTCGGTGACCCGTGCGGCGGCGATTGCGTTCAGCGGCATCGCGAGGCAGGCGCCGCATACCGATTGCCCCCGGGCCCACGTCCGTGACGGGCACCCGCCCTTTTCCCGCTCCGACGCGCAGCCGGGCACACAGGTGAAAGCGGGTGCGCGAGGAGGCCATCACCCACCCCTCGCGCACCCGCGGTCCATGCGCGGGCCGGCTCAGCGGAGCCAGGGATAGCGGCGGACGAGCGCCAGCCGCTCCCACGCCCGGCCCAGGCCCCAGACCCGGCCGGCGGAGGTGGCCGCCACGACGATCATGGCGACGGCATACACGAGGTGCTGATCGACCAGCGGGTTGGACGAATTGCTGGGCGTGCCGTCCGACAGGTGCCGGGCCGGCGGGAACTCCCCGGCCCACAGGAAGAGCATCATCAGCGGGCCGGCGAACGCGGTCACGCGCAGTCCGACGCCGGCGACGAGAGCCACCCCGATGCCGAGCATGCCCGCCATGTACATCCAGTCCACCCACGTCTGACCGGCCCACGCGTTGAACGTGGACTCCATCGGGCCGCCCGACACGCTGCCCAGGTAACCTCCGGCCGGCGAGCCGCCGTTGACCCAGGCGTTGCCGGACGCGGTGGCGTAGCCGAAGCCGAAGGTCTTGTCGAGGAAGGCCCACAGGAAGATCGCACCGGTGGCGAGCCGCAGCACGGCCAGCGCCTTGCCCGCCCCCGTCGGGAACTGGACCGGCACGGGGGCCGTCCGCGGCACGGCGGGGCGCGAGTCCGCGGCGGTCAGTGAGGGGTTTCCGGTGCTCATGGCGTCACTTCCCGGGTCGTGTCCGTCCGGTGTTCGGCGGCCACCGCCGGGGGCTCGGTGCCCCAGAGCAGTTCACCGCCGTCGTACAGCGTGATGTGGGCGGCCCTGGCGGACGTCTCGCCGGCGTCCGGGTAGGACCAGTCGTTGCCGGGGTCCCAGCCGGCGCCCCCGTCGATGCGGAACTGGACCTCGGCGCGGTGCTGGGACTGGCCGCCGGGATAGATGAGCCGTCCCGAGCAGTCGATCTCCGCGTAGTAGAGGTCGTCCGAGACGTGGTGTACGCCCGCCTCCAGGCCGGGGCACTCGGAGTAGTTGCTCGTCACCGTCACCCCCGCCGGGTCGACGCCCGGCTCCAGCGTGAACCAGTAGCGCAGGGAGGCGCCGTCCAGCGACCGCGCCGGCCAGGCCGACTGGTTGCGGACGGTGGCCTTGATCTCCGTGAACGTCGCACCCGACGCGTTGAGCTCGCCCTCGACGTACAGCTCGGCGTCGTCGGGCTCCTCGGCCGGCGGGAAGCCGGCGAGCGGGGTGCCGCCATAACGCGCCGTCAGGTGGGCGAGGGCGCCGGAGAACGCCGCGTTGTAGTCGGTGGCCACCTCGTTGGCCACGTAGTCCTGGCGGCTGTCGGTGTACCGGTCGTCGGCCGAGCCGGGCCCGCCGACGAGCGCGCCGTACAGCACGTGCCGCGTCTCCTCCGGCGCGGTCAGCTGATCGGTCCAGGAGCCGTGGGCGGTGCGGTGGTGCGGGTTCTGCGGCGGGTTCTCGCCGAAGCCGACTACATAGCTGGACTCGCGCGGGTTGTCACCGAGGGCGTAGTTGATCTGCCGCTCGCCGAACTCCCGGTAGCGCTCGGCCCGTTCCGCGTCCGTTCCGGCCAGCCAGTCCGCGTAGAGCAGCGCGACGAAGGAGGTGTTGGCCGCGTACCGCAGCGACCCCCAGGTGTCCAGGACCGCCTGGCCGCCCGGCGAGTACGGCACGCGCTGCCCGTTCACCCCCGTCGTCCAGTAGTCGAGCCAGCGGTTCGCGTCCTCGACGTAAGTCTGGTCGCCGGTCTCCATGGCCAGCAGGGCATAGGCACCGTACTGCTTGTTGTCCCAGGCGATCGTCCACCGGTAACTGCGCGTCGAGGTCTGCGGCTCGGTGCCCAGCAGGTCGTATTCGCTGACGGCCTTGGCCAGGTAGGTGTCGTCGCCGGTCGCCTTGTACAGCCAGTACGCGCCCCAGACGAGCTCGTCCTGGTAGCCGGACCAGGAACGGTAGAAGTCGCCCGCGGGCACGCAGTCGGAGTAGTTGCCGCGGTGGGTGTCCGCGAACGCGTACAGCTCCTCGGCATGGCGCACCAGCGTGGCCGCGTAGCCCGGGTCGTCCCCGGCGAACAGCAGGGAGGCGGACGCCATTGCGGCCGCGGTCTCGGCCGCCACGTCCGAGCCCGGGCACTCGGCGTCGACCCGGTAGGCCGGCCGTTCCATCTGCATGACCTCGGCCGGGCCCCACCAGCGGTGGTCCTCGTGGCCGTCGCCGACCTGCGCGTAGAGCACGTCGGGCTCGGGGTGCGCCCTGATGAAGTAGTCGTTTACCCAGCGGAGATTGCTCTTCAGGTGCTCGAGCTGGCCCGCCTGCTCGTAGCCGTCCTCGGCGGCGAGGGCGCCCCAGGCCAGCATCGTCGCGGAAAAGGCCATCGGCAGGCCGAACTTCACGTGGTCACCGGCGTCGTACCAGCCGCCGGTCAGGTCAAGACCGACGTCCGCACCGTCGTTCAGACCCGAATCGCCGCGCCAGCCGACGCGGTTGTCGTCGGGCAGCGCACCCGAGCGCTGCGCCTCGTAGAAGAACATGGACTTCTGGAGCGCCTCGGCGTAGTTGTACGCGGGCACCTGTACCTGGGGCTGCGCCTGGGCGCCGCCGGAGGCCACCGGTACCAGCAGCCCGCCGCAGAGCACCGAGGCGGCGAGGACCGGGGCGAGGCCGCGGCGGAGGCCCGTGAGGCGCAACCGTCTGCGGGTTCCTGCGGGTGGTCGGTCAGTAATGGGGGGTGACATCGGTAGGCCCTTCTCCCTGCTTCGCAGTCAATGCGAGAACCGCCGCCGGGTGGTGACTGCCTCAGCACCCCGGATGGGTGATCGGCAGTCGGGTTGGGAGCGCTCCCACCCGGCGGCGGCGGCTTTATCGTCCGGAGCCGACATGGCCCCGTCAATACTCTGATCGCTTTCGACTTCGAACGGTTCACGCCCGGAGTCGCCGCACCCGCCCCGGATGACTTCACGACCCGTCGACACGGTCATCCGGGGCGGGGGTCCGTTCCGCACCTGTTCGTCCCTGACAGGCGCGGAACGGGCGGCACCCGCTGCCCACCGGACACCCCCTCCCGCAGGGGGTCCGGAGCGGCTGACACCACGGCAGGAAGCGGGGGCTGCGATCAGCTGCCGGCGCGCGTCCCAGGCGGTGACGCGCGCCGCGGGTTCACAGTCCCGCTCCCCGGCTGCGCCGGTTGAACGAGCTGCGACGGTTGACTTCCTGTATCCGCGTGCGGAGCGGCGGACGCCGATCCGCGGTGCTCCTGTCGTCCGGCCGCGGACACTGGTCCGCGGCCGCGTTCTCCTCCGGCCCGGCCCGGCCCTCGCGTCCGGGCGGCCGGCCGCCACGCCAGGCGACCTGGCAGACGGCGGAAATGCCTTGGGGGGGTGGCATGTTTGCGGCCCTTCTCGATCCTGTGCATGGGTACGAGAACCACCGCCGAGCGAGAGCGAACCGCACGGCCAATGGGAGCGCTCCCACTCAGCGGTAATGTCCCTCATAGTGGGAGCGCGTCAGGCTTCCGTCAACACCCGGCGCATTCCTTTTTCAAACAGAGAAACCGCCGGGAGGGCCGCGCCGATCCGCGCGGCCACAGGGAAGTGAACGGGCTCGGGCCCCAACAGGGTTGTTTACGCACGTGAGCGGGCCGCCCGGCTTCGTTGGTTGAACCCGGCCGGCCGGGGCCGGCGGAGTTATGCCGGACGGGGTCGCGCGTTCCGCAGCCTGATGCCGCTGAAGCCGAGGGTGCTCGCGGTTACCGCTTCCCAGAACTCCCAGAGGTTGTCCAGCACGCGCAGTTGTATCCCGGCGTCCCGGTGAAGCGCGAGGAGATCCCCGACGGGCTCGGGCGGACCCAGGGGGTGGACGCTCCGCGTCGCGACGACCGCGTGCGGCACCGGTTCGCCGATGGGCCGGAACGGGCCCGCGGGCAGCCGGTATGCGAACAGCCGCACGGTGCGGAGCCGCTCCAGCCAGCCGTACTCGATGGCGTGCACCCGACGACCGCCGCCCGGGCCCACGATGCGCAGCAGGTCGTCCTCGGTCGTGCCGGGGACGGCCCACGCCATGGCTCTGGGGCAGGCGCGCGGGAACCAGTAGCCGGGGGCGCGTGCGGCATCGACCGCCCAGACGTACGCCTCGGAACCGCGGCTGGTGGCCGCGACGTGCGGGTGGAAGAGGGTGAGGGTGGGGTCCTCGGAAAAATGGAGGACTTCACCGGGGCGCGGGCGCATGTCGGAGTTTGTACCGCATGCGCCGCAGCGGCCGACACGAACGCTGCCGCAGCGGCCGGAGGGGCAACGGTGCGCCGGACGACGGCCCGGCAGGGCGGCGCCGGGTGACGGGAACGCGCCGGGCGCGCCCGCCCGTGGCCGCGGCGCGGCGGGCGGCCGCCGCAATGCTTTTCGGCGCTTTGCAGCGAGGCTTGCCGACGATTTTCGGACAGCCGCCCGGCGTGCGCCGCCGCGTGGACAGTTCATACAAT
The DNA here is from genome assembly GCF_001984575.1 of Streptomyces sp. MP131-18. Lineage (GTDB taxonomy): Bacteria > Actinomycetota > Actinomycetes > Streptomycetales > Streptomycetaceae > Streptomyces > Streptomyces johnsoniae. The sequence continues at coordinate 65,240 of NZ_LZNS01000001.1, forward strand.
CAGCACGTCACGGACACACTCGGGTGGGTGGCGAAAACCGCGCATGCCCAGGAAAAACCCGTTGATTTTCGGCACGAACGGCCGTGACTCTTTCCAGGTTGCCCAGTTCCACCTCGCACTGACTCTGGGATGTCATGCACATTCGCGATCTTCCGCATACCGACCCCGGCGACCCGGACACGCGATCCGGGTTCCGGTTCCTGGTCTGGTTGTTCCGACGTCAGCTGGGGGGTCAGCTCAAGGCCCTGAGCTGGGGCACCCTGCACATGGCGTGCATCGCCATGCTTCCGATCAGCATGGGCCTGGCGGTGGAGTCCGTGGTGGACGAGTCCGGCGGCCGGCTGGCCATGACCGGACTTCTGCTGCTCGGCGTCACGCTGGTCATGGCGTTCGCCGACACCATGCTGCACCGTTCCGCGGTGACCAACTGGATCACCGCGGCGGCCCGCGTGCAGCAGCTGCTCGCGCGCCGCACCGCCGAGCTCGGCGGCGTGCTGACCCGGCAGGTCGCGGCCGGTGAGGTGGTCAAGGTGTCCACCGGGGACGTCGAAAAGATCGGCTGGTTCGTCGAGTCGTTCTCGCGTTTCGCCGCCGCCGTGGTCGTGACCCTGGGCGTCTGCGCAGGGCTGATCGTGTATGAGCCGCAGCTCGGGCTCATCGTGCTCGCCGGTATCGCGGCCGTGGTGCTGACCGTCTGGCCGCTCCTGCCCGCCGCGACCCGGAGGGCCGACCGGGAGCGCAGCAAGTCGGGGCGGGCGACGGAGCTGGCGTCCGACACGGTGGCGGGGCTACGGGTGCTGCGCGGCATCGGCGGCGAGGAATTGTTCCTCGACCGTTACCGTCGCGCCTCCCAGGAGGTGCGGTCCGCCTCGGTGCACAACGCCCGGATGTGGTCGCTGATCGACGCGCTCCAAGTCGTCATGCCGGGACTGCTGATGATCGTGGTGGTGTGGCAGGGTGCCCGGCTCGCCCTGGACGGTCGGCTCTCCGCCGGCGAGCTGGTCACCATCTACAGCTCGGTCAGCTTCCTGCTGTTTCCGCTCCGGCTGTTCCAGGAGGCGGCGATGGCCTTCACCTTCTCCCGGCCGTCCGCGAGGCGCGCGGTGCGCGTCCTCGGCCTCGCCCGCGAGGCGGGCCGCGGTTCGGCGGGCGGCCAGGACCGGGCGGGTCCGGCCGAGCCCCCGAGCGGCGACATGCACGATCCGGCCACCGGACTGCTGGTTCCGGCGGGACGGCTGACCGCCGTGGTGTGCGGCGATCCGAACTTCGCCGAGCGGCTGGCCGGCCGGCTCGGCGGGCACCCGGTCGAGGGCGGGGGCGAGCCGTCGGCGCTGCTCGGCGGCGTGGCCCTGGACGAGGTGCCGCTCGCTGTGGCACGCACCGCGGTGCTGGTGCAGGACAAGGACCCGGTGCTGCTGTCCGGCACGCTGCACGAACTACTGTCGGTGCCCGCCTCGGGCCGGGTGTCCGCGGGTGAGGCCCTGCGCACGGCGCAGTGCCACGACGTGCTCGCGGCGCTCGCGCGTGCCTCGGCGGACGGCAGCGGCGACCCGATGCGCACCCGCATCACCGAGCGGGGCCGCTCCCTCTCCGGCGGCCAGCGGCAGCGCCTGGCGCTGGCCCGTTCGCTGCTGACCGACCCGGAGGTGCTGGTGCTGGACGAACCGACGTCGGCCGTCGACTCGCACACGGAGGCCAGGATCGCGGAGAGCCTGCGCGGTCTGCGGTCGGGCCGGACGACCGTGGTGTTCACGTCGAGTCCGCTGCTGCTGGACCGCGCGGACCTCGTGGCCTTCGTGCACGAGGGTGCGGTGTTCGCCACCGCGTCGCACCGCGAGCTGCTGCGCAGCACCCCCGAGTACCGCGCGGTGGTCACGCGCGAGCCCGAGTCCGCTCAACTTGCCGAGGAGACCGCGTGATCGGCTTGAAACCGCCGGAGTACGACCCGGCCTCCACCGAGCATGCGACGACGCTGCCGGTGGCCGGCCGGACGACTGTCCGTGCCTACGTGGGCGAACTGATCCGCCGGCACCGGCGCGCGTTCCTTGTCCTGGTGGGCGTCAACTCGATCGCCGTGCTGGCATCCATGATCGGCCCTTATCTGCTGGGCGGAGTGGTCCAGGACCTCTCGGACGGGGTGCGGGAGCTGCATCTGGAGCGGACGGTCGCGGTGTTCGCGGTCGCGCTCGCCGTGCAGGCGTTCTTCGTGCGCATGGTGCGGCTGCGCGGCGCCGTGCTCGGGGAACGGATGCTGGCGGACCTGCGGGAGGACTTCCTGATCCGGTCCGTGGGGCTTCCGCCGGGCGTACTCGAGCGCGCGGGAACGGGCGATCTGCTGGCGCGGATCAACACCGACGTGGACCGCCTGTCGAAGGCGATGCGCGAGGCCGTGCCGCAGATGTCCATCGCGGTGGTGTGGACCGCGCTGCTGCTGGGCGGCATCGTGGTGACGGCGCCCCCGCTGATCCTGGCCGTGGTGCTGGCGGTGCCGATCCTGCTCGTCGTGTGCGTCTGGTACTTCCGGCGGGCGCCGGCGGGCTACCGTTCCGAGTCGGCCGGCTATGCGGCCGTCGCCGGGGCGCTGGCGGAGACCGTCGACGCCGGGCGGACCATCGAGGCGCATCGCCTGGAAAGCGCACGGATCGAGCTGTCGGACCGGCGCGTGGCCCAGTGGACCGCGTGGGAGCGGTACACCTTGTGGCTGCGTTCGCTGCTGATTCCGGCGATCAACATTTACCACGCGCTGACGCTGACCGGCGTGCTGCTGATCGGCGGCGCGTTCGTCCTCCAGGGCTGGATGACGGTGGGCCAGCTGACGACGGGTGCGCTGCTCGGGCAGATGCTGGTCGAGCCGGTGGGGATGATTCTGCGCTGGCTCGATGAGCTCCAGGTCGCCCAGGTGTCGTTGGCGCGGCTCGTAGGAGTGCGGGAGATCGAGGACGAGGGGGGCGACCTGTCGGTGTCGCCGGAGGGGCGCGACCTCGCGGCGGATCAGGTGCGCTTCGGCTACCTGGCCGGGTCGGACGTGCTTCACGAGGTGTCGCTCGGTGTGCCGCCCGGGACGCGGATGGCGCTGGTCGGCCCCTCGGGCGCGGGCAAGTCGACCCTCGGCCGGCTGCTGGCGGGGATCTACGCCCCGCGGGTCGGCGCGGTGACGCTGGGCGGCGCCCGGTTGTCGGGCATGACGGCGGAGCGGGTGCGGGAACACGTGGCGCTGGTCAATCAGGAGCACCACGTCTTCGTCGGGCCGCTGCGCGACAATCTGCTGCTGGCCAGGACCGACGCCACCGACGCGGAACTGTGGGCGTCGCTGACGGCCGTGGACGCACACACGTGGGTGCGGGAGCTGCCGGACGGACTCGACACGGAGGTGGGCTCGGGCGGGCTGACCGTGTCCCCGGCCCAGGCACAGCAGATCGCGCTCGCGCGGCTGGTGCTCGCCGACCCGCACACCCTGGTGCTCGACGAGGCCACCTCCCTGCTCGACCCGCGCGCCGCCCGGCATCTGGAGCGGTCACTGGCCCGGGTGCTGGAGGGGCGCACGGTCATCGCCATCGCCCACCGGCTGCACACGGCACACGATGCGGATGTGATCGCGGTCGTGGAGGACGGGCGCATCAGCGAACTGGGCAGTCACGACGAGCTGGTGGCCGCCGACGGCGCCTACGCGGCGCTGTGGCGGTCCTGGCACGGGTGATCCGCGCCGCCACGGCGCAGGCGGGTGCGGCCCGGCTCTTTGCGGGGCCGGGCCGTGCTCGCCCCGGATCAGGCGCCCATGACGACGGCGCCGACTCCGCCCGCGGCTCCGAGGATCATGAACGCGGGCATCAGCACCCGGTTCTCCACCCAGGCTCCGGCGCGGAAGCGCATGAAGCGGGGCGGGCCTATGGGGTACCAGCGCCTGCCCGCTATCGGCAGCGGCCACAGCATCGGGCAGCCGGATATGGTCAGGGAGTCGCCGAGGGTGTGGACGATCGAGCCCAGGATGATGGGCAGGCCGAGCCACAGGTAGGGCTCTCCGTCGAAGAGCCAGTCCGAGCCGTTGCCCGGCTGGTCGAGCACGCCGGCCAGGAGCCAGGCGCTCGTCGCGCCCAGCAGCCACACCAGGACGTCGCTGGAGACGCGGGCCATGCGCCACAGCAGCCCCTCGACGGCCAGCACCATGTGAATGAACAGGATGATCAGCACGGCCCAGCGGCCCCAGGTGATGGCGGCGAAGGAGAAGCCTGCTCCGATCAGCACCGCCCATATCCACGTGTGGGTGAGGGTGCGGTGGCCGCCGGTGCGGCGGCGGTCCTTCCTGCCGCGGGTCGCGTTGTAGACCCGCTCGGAGATCTTGTCGATGAGCCCGGCCAGGAGCTTGGATATGGGTCCGAAGGCTCGGGAGATGGTGGCGGATTTCTGATCGAGGTCGGGGGCGAGCGCCGCCCCCGCACAGATCAGCGTGCCCGCCACGAGTACCGGCCAGGGCATGGCATGGTCCGCCCATGCGGCGGCGGCCCCGACCCCCAGCCAGGCCATTGCTCCGGACAGTGAGTGCGCCGGTCCCATCATGGCTGCGGCCCCGCCCCTTCTTCTGTTCTGTGCTACCCCGTCGGCGGCACAGCGTAGTGCCAGTCGATCTTCGCCGTACGGGCCGGTTCCCCGTCGGGGGCCGGGTGCGGGCAGTATGGACCGGTGACCCTTATCGATCAGATGCCGACGGCCAGCGACCCGGATGCCCTTTTCGACGCCTTCTCGTCGTGGGCGGAGGAGCGGGGGATCTCCCTTTATCCCGCTCAGGAGGAGGCGCTGATCGAAGTGGTCTCCGGGGCGAACGTCGTCCTGTCCACTCCGACGGGCTCGGGGAAGTCTCTGGTGGCGGCCGGCGCGCACTTCGCGGCTCTCGCACGGGACGAGGTGACGTTCTATACGGCTCCGATCAAGGCCCTGGTCTCCGAGAAGTTTTTCGATCTGTGCAAACTCTTCGGCACGGAAAACGTCGGGATGCTCACCGGTGACGCCTCCGTCAATGCCGATGCCCCCGTGATCTGCTGCACCGCCGAGGTCCTCGCCTCGATCGCGCTGCGGGACGGCGCGCAGGCCGACATCGGCCAGGTGGTGATGGACGAATTCCACTTCTACGCCGAGCCGGACCGGGGCTGGGCGTGGCAGATTCCGCTGCTCGAACTGCCGCAGGCGCAGTTCGTCCTGATGTCCGCCACGCTCGGCGACATGTCCCGTTTCGAGGAGGACCTGACGCGCCGTACCGGGCGGCAGACGACGGTGGTGCGGTCGGCCACACGTCCGGTGCCCCTGAGCTACGAGTACCGGACGACGGCGCTGACCGAGACGCTGACGGAGCTGCTGGAGACGCATCAGGCGCCGGTGTACATCGTGCACTTCACGCAGGCCCAGGCCGTCGAGCGGGCCCAGGCGCTGACGAGCATCAACATGTGCACGCGCGCGGAGAAGGACGAAATCGCCGCGCTCATCGGCAATTTCCGCTTCACCACCAAATTCGGCAGGAATCTCTCCCGGTACGTGCGGCACGGCATCGGGGTGCATCACGCCGGGATGCTGCCGAAGTACCGCAGACTGGTGGAAAAGCTGGCGCAGGCGGGTCTGCTGAAGGTCATCTGCGGGACCGACACACTCGGGGTCGGCGTCAACGTCCCCATTCGCACAGTGCTGTTCACCGCGCTCACCAAGTACGACGGCAGCCGTGTCCGGGTGCTGCGGGCCCGCGAGTTTCACCAGATCGCCGGGCGGGCGGGGCGGGCGGGGTTCGACACCTCCGGTTTTGTCGTGGCGCAGGCGCCCGAGCACGTCGTGGAGAACGAGAAGGCGCTCGCCAAGGCGGGCGACGATCCGAAGAAGCGCCGCAAAGTGGTCCGGAAGAAGCCGCCGGAGGGCTTCATCAACTGGAGCGAGGACACCTTCCAGAGGCTGATCACCGCCGATCCGGAGCCGCTGACCTCCCGTTTCCGCGTCACCCACACGATGCTGCTGTCGATCATCGCGCGTCCGGGCGATGCCTTCGACGCGATGCGGCGGCTGCTCGAGGACAATCACGAGCCCCGTCGGCAGCAGCTGCGGCACATCCGCCGCGCCATCGCCATCTACCGCTCGCTGCTGGACGGCGGGATCGTGGAGCGCCTGGAGCAGCCCGACGAGCAGGGCCGCATCGTGCGGCTGACCGTGGATCTCCAGGCCGACTTCGCGCTGAACCAGCCCCTGTCGACGTTTGCGCTGGCCGCGTTCGAGCTGCTTGATCCGGAATCTCCTTCCTATGCGCTGGACATGGTCTCCGTCGTGGAGTCCACGCTGGACGATCCGCGCCAGATCCTCGCCGCCCAGCAGAACAAGGCCAGGGGCGAGGCGGTGGCCGCCATGAAGGCCGAGGGCGTCGAGTACGAGGAGCGGATGGAGCGGCTGATGGACATCAGCCATCCCCGCCCGTTGGAGGAGTTGCTCTTCCACGCCTTCGGCGTCTACCGCAAGAGCCATCCGTGGGTCGGTGACCACCCGCTCTCCCCCAAGTCGGTCGTGCGTGACATGTACGAGCGGGCCATGACGTTCTCCGAGCTGGTCTCGCACTACGAGCTGGCACGCACCGAGGGCATCGTGCTGCGCTACCTCGCCGGCGCCTACAAGGCCCTGGAGCACACCGTGCCGGAGGACCTGAAGTCCGAGGACTTCCAGGACATCACCGCCTGGCTCGGCGAGCTGGTGCGCCAGGTGGACTCCAGCCTCCTCGACGAGTGGGAGCAGCTGGCGAATCCGGAGAGCGAGGACGCCACCGAGGCTCAGGACCGGGCCGACCAGGTGCGGCCGGTGACCGCGAACGCCCGCGCCTTCCGGGTGCTGGTGCGCAATGCCCTCTTCCGCCGGGTGGAGCTGGCGGCGCTGGACCGGACCGGCGAACTGGGCGAGCTGGACGGCGAGTCGGGCTGGAACGCGGACGCCTGGGCGGCGGCGTTGGAGGACTACTGGCAGGAGTACGACGAAATCGGCACCGGCCCGGACGCCAGGGGCCCGCGGCTGCTGAATATCGAGGAGCGGCCCGAGGACGGCCTGTGGCGCGTGCGGCAGACCTTCGCCGATCCGGCGGGAGACCACGACTGGGGCATCTCCGCCGAGGTGGATCTGACCGCGTCGGACGCGGAGGGACGTGCGGTGATCAAGGTCATGGACGTCGGACAGCTCTGACCGCCGCACTGGCCGCCGACTGCACGGCGCGGGCCGCGGCCAGGGCGTCGAGGAGTGCGGCGCAGTACTCGCGGGCTTCGACGGGGTCGGCGGCGGTGAGCAGCGGGGCGACGACGTCCTGCTGCTCCGGGCTGAGCCGCCCGTCGATCAGCGGGGGGCGCAGCCGGAACAGCAGGCTGCGCTCCTCGGCGTCCGGCACCGCGGCGTCGAGGGCGGGGGGCTCCAGCACCGCGGCGAGTGCGGCGGCCTTCTGCCAGGGGTCCTCGGCCTGCCCGGCGAGCAGTGCCGTGCGGCGGCGGCGCCAGCGTGGGGGCCTGAGGTCCGCGCCGTGGCGCAGCAGGTCGCGCAGCTCGGCCGGGGCCGGCCCCTTGAGCAGGGCGGGATACTGCTCGGCAAAGGTCAGCAGCTCCTCGGCCGGATAGCGCCAGACAATGACCCAGTGCCGGTTCAACCGGATGTCCACCGGGTCGAAGCAGCCGACGCGGGCCAGGCGGGCGAAGCGTGCCGCGCCGATGCGCAGGAGCTCCGCGCCGCCGGTGGCGTTGACCAGCGGGAAAGGATCGCCCGGGCCGCCGGGCCGCACGTGCCGCTTGGCCGGGGCGGGCTGTGCAGCCGGGGCGGGCCGTGTGGCCCGGGGACGGGGCATCCGGGCGGCGGGCCGCCGTCCGGGGACGACGGTGTCCGGGCGGTCCGCGGTGCCGATGCCGGTGTGCGTGACATTCATCGGGGTCTCCCTCAGCGGCGATTACTCTGTGTAATCACCCTAGCGGCAGACCCCACACAGCGCAACCCTCTGTAATCACTCAATGACGAAGAGTCACGTGGAGTCGCGCGCGGCGAGCCCCATATGCTCCCCCACCTTGTTCACCAGGAGAGTCATCTCGTAGCCGACCTGCCCGATGTCCGCATCGGCGCCGGCCAGCACGCACAGACAGCTGCCGTCGCCCGCGGCGGTGACGAACAGCACACCGTCATCGAACTCGATCATGGTCTGACGGACATCGCCACACCGGAAGTGCTCTCCGACCCCCTTGGCAAGGCTGTGCAGTCCGGAGGCGACCGCCGCGAGGTGCTCCGCGCTGCTCCGCTTCAGGCCCCGGCTCACCGAGGTGACCAACCCGTCGCTCGACAGGAGCAGCACGTGCCGCACGCGCGGCAGCCGTTGCGCCAGGTCGTCCAGCAGCCAGTCAAGCGTGGTACTCAGTGCCATCCCCAGCTCCCCCTTCTCGTAAGGCGACTGCTGTGTCAGCCTTCCCCAGTAAGAGGCTGTGGGCAACCACCTGTGCGGTACCGCTATCCGGAAGGGACCGTACCGTTTCTTCTGGTCAACCCCGTCACCGGGGCGGGCAGAACGCGCCGGGCACGGCAGCCGCCCCGACCGCGGCTGCGGTCGGGGCGGCACGGCCCGGATCAGCGGCCCAGCTCCTTGCGCCCCGCCCGCCGCAGCCGACGCCGCTGTGGCGCGTCGAGCAAGAGGTAGGCGGCGGCGGGAACGCCGAAAATGACGAGCGCAGCGATCCAGAAGTTGGTCAGCGCCCACAGCACGAGGCCCGCGGCCACCGCACCGATGGCCACCTTTCCGCCACGAGACATCCTTGCTACCTCCTTAGCGGCGGCAGCCGCCGCGCCGATGGGTGAATGTTCTTCCAGTGTCCACCGTTCCGCGCGGAACCGTCCCGTTACGTCAGTCCTGCCGCAGCGGGGCGCCGACCTCGTGCATGTGGCGCAGGGCCTGCCGGTAGGAGTCGACCAGCCCGGTCTCGGCGTACGACACGCCGGCCTCCTGGCAGTACCGGCGCACGGCGGGCTGGGCGAGGCGCAGGTGCGGGCGCGGCATGCTCGGGAACAGGTGGTGCTCGATCTGATAGTTGAGGCCGCCCATGAGCCAGTCGGTGACCGGCCCACCGCGAACGTTCCGCGAGGTCAGGACCTGCCGGCGCAGGTGTCCCCAGCGCTGGCCGCTGTCCGGGGCGGGCATCTCCATGCCTTTGTGGTTGGGCGCGAAGACGCTCCCGAGGTGGAGACCGAACAAGGCATGGTGGACCAGCGCGAAGACGACGGCCTTGCCCGGGCCCATGGCCATGGCGAGCAGCGTGACGTAGGCCACGAAGTGCGCGACGAGCAGGAGCCCCTCGACGGCGCGGGCCCGGCCCTGCCGCTCCCAGCCGCGGGAGGAGACGACCATCTGGATGCTGGAGACCTTCAGCGCGATGCCCTCGAGCAGCAGCAGCGGGAAGAACAGCCATGCCTGGTTGCGGGTGAGCCAGCGATTGAAGCCGGCGCGCCTGGCGGCCTGGGCCTGAGTCCACACCAGGACGCCTTCCCCGACGTCCGGGTCCTTGTCGAGGTGGTTGGGGTTGGCGTGGTGCCGGTTGTGCTTGTCGTTCCACCAGGCCGAACTCATGCCGAGCAGCAGATTGCCGAGGAACAGGCCCAGGAGGCGGTTGATCCGCCGCGACGACGCTATCTGCGAGTGACCCGCGTCGTGGCCGAAGAACGCGGTGCGCGTGGAGAACAGCGCGAGGGGCACCGCGAGCGCCACCGTCCACCAGGAATCGCCGACCAGCAGCACGCCGGCGACGAGCGCGGCGAAGATGACCAGGTTGACCGTGATCGCGGCCGCGTACCAGCCGGTGCGGCGGGCGAGCAGCTCCTGCCCCTTGATCTCCCGGAGCAGCGGGGCGAATTCATCCGCCGGTTTTGGCCTGGAACGAGGTGTTGCAAGGGCGGCGGAAGCTTGGGGCATGTCGTCTCCGGAAGGGTGGATGGAACGCTCCTGAGCAGCCTAGAAGCGGAACCGAACCCTCACCATGGCCGCAGCCCCCGCCCCAGGGGTGTACTCAACCCCCCTATTCGTGCGGCATTTGCCCGTTTTGCGGGGTCCATTTCCGGATCGCCGGACACCTGAGGTACCCTCGGCGGTCGCCTTGCCGCTAGTCAAGTTTGAGGAGTGGGTCAGCGCTGTGACATCCGGCCCGGCCGCCCCCGCCCGTCTTCCCGCACTCACCTCCTGCGCGGCCGTCTTCCTGCCGGCCGATCCGCCCCGCGCCTCGCACGTCGCCTTCTGGCGTCCCGACGGCAGCCCCCCCGTGCCGGGCGAGGAGCCCTCCGGGGACCTGGCCGTCGCGCTGCCCGACGCCGACGGTCAGGTCCGCGTCCAGGAGGTGCCCGCACTGCTGCTGCCCGTGGCGGCGGCCGTGCCCGTGCTGACCAGGGCCCGCACCGCGGCGGGTGCGCACCCCGCCACGGCCTGTTGGGGCGCCGCAGCCGTTCTGGCCCTGCAACTCGCGGCCCGCGGGCGGCTGTTGCCGGGGATCAGCCCGGCCGACCACGACGCCTGGCGGCTGGGCCCGCTGGACACCCCCGACGCGGCGCGGCTGCGGGAGCTGGCCGAGGCCATGCCGCCGCACGCTCACGCGGTGCCGCTGCCCGGCGAGGCGGCCGACGGCGGGCCGCTGCTGCCGCGCCCCGAGGCGCTGCTGCGTGCCTTCCTCGACGCGGTCGCGGACGGGCTGCCGCGCACCCCGGCCGCGGCGTCGGCGGCGGGCGGGCCCGCGTTCGCCGCGGCGGCGCCGCGCCGGTTTCCCGGGCACCGGCCGTGGGCGGAGGGCGTGGCCGCGGGCCACGACGCGGGGGTCCGCCTCTCGCTTCGTATCGAGGCGGGGCTGCTCTCGGCCGGCGGGCCACCGGAGGAGGGTGCCGCCCCCGGCTTCCGCGCCGTGCTCCAACTGCACAGCGTCGGCGATCCGGGCCTGGTCGCGGACGCCGCCGAGGTGTGGGCGGGAACGTCCGCGGCGACCGGCTCGTTCGGGCCCCGGGTGCGCGCCGACACACTGCTCACGCTGCGCCGCGCGGCGGCGGCCTGGGGGGCGCTGACCCCGCTGCTCTCGGCCGCCGTGCCGGACGCGGTGGACCTCGCCGACGACGAGATCGGCGAGCTGCTCGGCGTCCCCGTCTCCCGCGCGCTCGCCGCGGCCGGGGTCGAGGTGCACTGGCCGCGCGAGCTGGTGCGCGGGCTCACCGCGCAGGCCGTGGTGGGCCCGGAGGCGGGCGCGGCGGACGGCGGACGGTCCTCCGCCCGGCCGGCGCTGCTGTCCCCCGGCGCGCTGCTCTCCTTCGACTGGCGTTTCGCCGTGGGCGGGACGGAGTTGACCCGTGAGGAGCTGAATCGCCTCGCGGAGGCGGCCCGGCCCGTGGTGCGCCTGCGCGACCAGTGGGTGCTCGTGGCGCCCGAGGAGGTGCGCCGGGTCCGCGACCGGCGGGACGGGAAGGTCACCGCCATCGAGGCGCTGGGGGCCGCGCTCACCGGTGCCGCGGAGATCGACGGTGAACGGGTCGAGGTGACCGCCACCGGCTGGCTGGCCGTGCTGCGCGACCGGCTGGCCGACCCCGAACGCGCCGATACCGAGCCGGTCGCACCGCCCCCGGCACTGGCCGCCACGCTGCGGGACTACCAGCTGCGTGGCCTGACGTGGCTGCACCGGATGACCTCGCTCGGTCTCGGCGCCTGCCTGGCCGACGACATGGGCCTGGGCAAGACCGTGACACTGATCGCGCTGCACCTGCACCGCCAGGCGGATGCCGGGACGGCGGGGCCCGCGCTCGTGGTCTGTCCGGCCTCACTGCTCGGCAACTGGCAGCGGGAGATCGGCACGTTCGCCCCCGCAACCCCGGTGCGCAGATACCACGGCGCCGCGCGTGACCTGGAGGAACTCGGACCGGACGAGGTGGTGCTCACCACCTACGGCACCATGCGGCGGGACGCGCCGCGGCTGGCCGGCGCGGCGGACTGGTCCCTCGTGGTCGCCGACGAGGCACAGCACGTGAAGAACCCGCACTCCGCCACCGCCCGTCAGCTGCGGGCTGTCCCCGGCCGGGCCCGGGTGGCGCTCACGGGTACTCCGGTGGAGAACAACCTGTCGGAGCTGTGGGCGATCCTCGACTGGACCACGCCGGGGCTGCTCGGCGGCCTCGCCACGTTCCGCAGCCGTCATGCCGACGCGGTCGAGAGCGGCGCCGACCCGGCGGCGGCCGACCGGCTCGCCCGCCTGATCCGGCCGTTCCTGCTGCGGCGCCGCAAGTCCGACCCCGGCATCGCGCCCGAGCTGCCGCCGAAGACGGAGACCGACCGCGCCGTCGCGCTCACCGCCGAGCAGGCCGGGCTGTACGAGGCCGCGGTCCGCGAGGGCCTCGCGGCCGTCTCCGGTGCGGACGGGCTGGCCCGTCGCGGCCTCGTGGTCAAGCTGCTCACCTCGCTCAAGCAGATCTGCAACCATCCCGCGCAGTTCCTCAAGGAGGAGAACGCCCCGCGGCTCGCGGGCCGTTCGGGCAAGCTGGAGCTGCTGGACGAGCTGCTCGGCACGATCCTGGCCGGGGATGCGAGCGTGCTGGTGTTCACGCAGTACGTGCGCATGGCGCGGCTGCTGGAGGCGCATCTGACCGCGCGCGGCATCGGCGCCCTGCTGCTGCACGGCGGCACCCCGGTGCCGCGGCGCGAGGAGATGGTGCGCAGCTTCTCCGCGGGCGAGGTGCCGGTGTTCCTGCTGTCCCTCAAGGCCGCGGGCACCGGGCTGAACCTGACGCGCGCCGAGCATGTGGTGCACTACGACCGCTGGTGGAACCCCGCGGTCGAGGAACAGGCGACCGACCGGGCCTACCGGATCGGGCAGGACCGTCCGGTGCAGGTGCACCGGCTGATCGCGGAGGGCACGGTGGAGGACCGGATCGCCGCGATGCTGGAACGGAAGCGGGCGCTTGCGGACGCGGTGCTCGGCTCGGGCGAGGCGGCCCTCACCGAGTTGTCGGACGCCGAGCTCGCGGAGCTGGTGGCCCTGCGCGGCACCGAGCGGCTGGGGAGCGCATGACGAACCGGGCAACATCGGAGGAACTGGTTTTCGAGGCCCTGCCGCCCGCCCGTGGACGCGGCTTCGCGACCACCTGGTGGGGCAGGAGCTGGCTGAAGGCGCTGGAGGACACCGCGCTGGACGGCGGACGGCTGCGGCAGGGCAGACGGCATGCCAGGGCGGGCGCGGTCGGCGCCGTCTCGGTGCGGCCCGGCCGGCTGACCGCCGTGGTCAGGGCGGGCGACGGCACCGGCCACCGTGCCGACGTGCTGCTGCGGCAGCTGTCCGACCGCGAATGGGACCGGTTGCTGCACACCGTGGCCGGGGAGGGCGGGCACATCGCCGCGCTGCTCGACCGGGAGATGTCCCCCCAGCTGGTGGCGGACGCCGCGGCGGCCGGGGTCGATCTGCTCCCCGGCATCGGCGATCTGGAGCCGGAGTGCGAGTGCGGGGAGTGGGACCACTGCGCGCACACCGCGGCGCTCAGCTACCAGGTGGCGCGGCTGCTGGACACCGACCCGTTCCTCCTGCTGCTGCTGCGCGGGCGCGGGGAGCAGGAGCTGACGGACGAGCTGCAACGGCGCAGCGCCGCCCGGGCGGAGCCGGCCGGGAACGCCGCGGCGCAGCCCGCGGGGGTGCCGGCCGCGGAGGCGTACGCGCGGTGGGCGGCCGGTCCGTTGCCGGTGCCCGCCCCGCCGCCCCGCGTCGCCGAGCCGGGCACCGGCCCGGCGCTGGGCGGCGGGGTGCCGCCGGCGGACGGACTTGACGTCGGGGCGCTGGAGTTCCTGGTCGCGGACACGGCGGCGCGGGCCGCGAGGCTGCTGGCCGCCGCCCTCGGACCGGGCCACGCGCAGGAGGCGCCGCCCGCGGGTCTGGGCGAGTGGCAGGACGCGGTGCGGATGGCCGCAGTCGGGCCCGCCGCGCACATCACGGCGCGGCTCGCGGCCGGCTGCGGCCGTTCCGCGCTCGACCTCGATCTGGCCGTGCGGGCCTGGCGGTACGGCGGGCGCCCCGCACTCGCCGCGCTGGAAGAGGCGCCCGGCGAGGTGCCCGCCGCGGCGCTCGGTCAGCTCGCCGCGGCCTGGGCGGGCGAGGAGTCCCGCCCGGTGCTGCGCGGTGGCGACGGGCGGTGGACGGTGGTGGGCGAGGGCGTGCAGCTGCGCTGGGGCACGGACGGCCGGTGGTGGCCGTTCCTGAGGTCCCGGGGGCGGTGGTGGCCCGCCGGGCCTGGAGAGACGGAGCCGGCCGCCGCCCTGGCCGCCGCGCGGGGCGGCGGGGGCGGCGGCCGGTCCGTTGCGGTGGATGGCGCGGAAGCGGCGGAGCCGCGTCAGGCCAGATCCTCGAACACCGCGTAGTAGCCGCCGGACTGACCGGCCGCGGTCGGATGGTAGGAGTCGCCGATCGGCCAGGTGACGCTGTGCAGCCACGCGTCACCCGAGCAGATCTCATGCCCGGTGAAGGCGGGGCGCACATCGCCGTAGGTGAAGCCGTGATCGGCGGCGCGCTTGCCGATGACCTCGCCGAGGTTGTCCGCGGCGCCGTTGATGGCGGCCCTCGACTGCTCGCTGATGCCCAGCAGGCAGCTGCCGTCGAGCTCGTACATGCGGGGGTAGCCGAGCACCACCACCTCGGCGTTGGGGGCGCGGGTGCTGATGGCCTCGTACACCGTGTCGAGACGGCCGGGCAGGGTGCCGGTGATGTAGCTGTTGGCGGTGTCGACCGCGGACAGGCAGGCGCTGGTGCCCTGGAGCACGCACGTCAGCATGGTGTCCGCGAAGCCCGCGTCGTTGCCGCCGATGCTGATGCTGACGAGGGTGGTGCCCGCGTCGAGTGGGCCGAGCTGGTTGTCGAGGACGTCGGTGGTGCGCGCGCCGGAGCAGGCGGTGAAGTCGAATGAGGCGGGCGCGTTGGCGTCGGCCCACAGTTCGGGGTAGGCGACGGTGCTGCGGCGGCAGTCGCCGCTGCCGCCGTCGTAGCTTCCGGCACCGACGCCGGAGGAGTAGGAGTCGCCGAGGGCCACATACTCGACGGCGGCGGCAGGGATCTCCTGGGCCGAGGCCGTCGCGGGGCCGAGGGCGGATACGCCGAGGGCGACGACCGCGGTGGCGGCCACCGTCAGACAGCGGCGCAGCTTCATGGAACCTCCCAAGGAAGGTCTTCGGGGGATGAGTGGTGCATGAGCGCTTTACCCTCGCCAAGTCGTGTCCATGCCAAGGGTGTTACGGCTTCGTGAACACGAACGAGGGGGGCGCTCCGCGGTGACGGCCGCGGCTGTTTCCTCACCGGCCCGCCACCCGGGATCACCCGCCCGGAGGGGGCTTGTCGGAAGCCCCGGCACGTTCTAGCGTGATCAAACAACGAAGCACAGATATCAACAGCTCGACGTCGGCGGCCCGGCCCGCCGGCCGCACCCGCACGTCAGAGGAGACTCATGGACACCCGGCCCGAGGACGACCGGCTCCCCTACTACGAGGACCCGTCGCCCGGCAGCGGCTCGCTTCCCGCCCGCGCCTGGTACGCCGCGTCCGATGCCGCCCGCCTTGCCCTCAACGGCACCTGGGCCTTCCGGCTCTCCGGCACCGCCGAGGAGGCGGACACCGGATTCACCGCGGACGGAGCGGACACCGCGGGCTGGTCCGAGGTAACCGTTCCCGGGCACTGGGTCCTCCAGGGGCACGGCGCCCCGGCCTACACCAACGTCCGCTACCCCTTCCCCGTCGACCCGCCCCGGGTGCCGACCGAGAACCCGACCGGCGACCACCGCCGCGTCTTCGACCTCCCGGCCGACTGGCCGGCCGACGGCGAGAGCGTGCTGCGCTTCGAGGGCGTGGAGTCCGCCGCGCGGGTGTGGCTCAACGGCGAGGAGCTGGGCACGTTCCAGGGCAGCCGCCTGCCCCACGAGTTCGCCGTGGGCGCGCTCCTGCGCCCCACGGGCAACGTGCTGGCCGTCCGCGTCCACCAGTGGTCGGCCGGCAGCTACCTGGAAGACCAGGACATGTGGTGGCTGCCCGGCATCTTCCGCGAGGTCACGCTCCTGCACCGCCCGCGGCAGGCACCGGCCGACTTCTTCGTCCACGCCGGCTACGACCACACCACCGGCCGGGGCACCCTGCGCGTGGACGCCGAGCCGGGCGGCCGCGTCACCGTTCCCGAGCTGGGCGTCGACCTGGCCACCGGGGAGGAGACGGCCGTCCCCGTCCAGCCGTGGACGGCCGAGATTCCCCGCCTGTACAACGCCGAACTGGCCACGGCGGGCGAGCGCATCCCCCTGCGCATCGGCTTCCGCACCGTCGGCATCGAGAACGGCGTGTTCAAGGCCAACGGCCGTCGCATCCTCTTCCGCGGGGTCAACCGGCACGAATTCCACCCGCAGGCCGGGCGCGCGGTCGACGAGGCCACCATGCGCCAGGACATCCTGCTGATGAAGCAGCACAACATCAACGCGGTCCGCACCAGCCACTACCCGCCGCACCCCGCGTTCCTCGACCTGTGCGACGAGCTGGGCCTGTGGGTCATCGACGAGTGCGACCTGGAGACCCACGGCTTCTGCTTCTTCCCCGACTGGCGCGGCAACCCGGTCGACGACGAGCGCTTCACCCCCGCCCTCCTCGACCGCGCCCGCCGCATGGTCGAACGCGACAAGAACCACCCCTCCGTCGTGATCTGGTCGCTGGGCAACGAATGCGGCGCGGGTGCGGGCCTCGGCGCCATGGCCCGCTGGATACGCGACCGCGACCCGTCACGCCCCATCCACTACGAGAACGACTCCGACTACCCCGACAGCGACTTCTACTCCCGCATGTACGCCTCGCACGAAGAGGTCGAGCGGATCGGCCGCAGGGAGGAGCCGCCGCTGGCCGATCCCGAGCTGGACGCGCACCGCCGCTCGCTGCCGTTCCTGCTGTGCGAGTACGCCCACGCCATGGGCAACGGGCCCGGCGGCCTGTCCGAGTACCAGCGGCTGTTCGAGACCTACGAACGGCTCCAGGGCGGCTTCGTCTGGGAGTGGATCGACCACGGCCTGCCCAAGCAGACACCCGACGGGCGCACCTACTTCGGCTACGGCGGCGACTTCGGCGAGGAGCTGCACGACGGCAATTTCGTGTGCGACGGCCTCCTCTTCCCCGACCGCACTCCCTCCCCCGGCCTGATCGAGTTCAAGAAGGTCATCGAGCCCGTCCGCATCACCGGCGACGCCGGTGCCGGAACGGTCACCGTCACCAACGGGCACGACTTCGCCGACACCTCCCACCTCGCCTTCGAATGGGTCCACGAGGTCGAGGGCGAGCGGCTGGCCGAGGGCCGGCTGAACGTGCCGCCGCTGGCGCCGGGCGAGTCCGCCGACGTCAAGCTGCCGCCCGCGCCCGGCGGAACGGACGGCGGCGAGGCCGTCAGGACCGTGCGCGCGGTGCTCGCCCGGGACACTGCCTGGGCCGCGGAAGGACACGTCGTCGCCTGGGGGCAGGTGACCGCGGGCGGGGCCGAGCCGCGGCGCGCCCCCGCCGCCCCGGCCGTGCCGGGCCGCCGTGCCGGGAATCGGATCGACCTGGGCCCGGCCTCGTTCGACGCGGCCCACGGCCGTCTGCTCCGCCTCGGCGGCCTCACGCCCGCACAGGCACCGCGCCTGGACGTCTGGCGGGCGCCGACCGACAACGATCTCGGTGCGTCCTGGCAGGAGGACGCCAGGTACGGCATGCGCTGGCGCGAACTCGGCCTGGACCGCATGCGCCACCGCATCGACGGCGTCGACCTGGCCGGCGACGCGCTCACCGTGCGCACCCGGGTCGCCCCGGCGGGCGAGGAGCTGGGGCTGCGCGCCGACTACCGGTGGACGGCCACGGACGACGAGCTGTGGCTGACCGTGTCGGTCACGCCGGACAGCGCATGGCCGTGCCCGCTGCCGCGGCTCGGGCTGCGCCTCGGACTGCCCGCCGCGTTCTCACAGGCCGCCTGGTACGGCGGCGGCCCCGGCGAGGCGTACCCCGACACCCGGGCCGCCTCCCGCCTCGGCCGGTACGCGTCCACGGTCGACGCGCTCCAGACGCCGTACGTGCGCCCCCAGGAGAACGGCGCGCGGGCGGACGTGCGCTGGGCCGAGCTGCGGGACGGGGACGGCCACGGGCTGCGGATGACCGCCGGTTCGGCGCCGTTCTGGTTCACCGCCCGCCGCTGGACCTCCGAGCAGCTCGACGCCGCGGAGCACACCACGGACCTGGCGCCGGGCGACACGGTGTGGGTGAACCTCGACCACGGCCAGCACGGCATCGGCAGTCAGTCCTGCGGTCCCGGCCCGCTGCCGCAGTACTACCTGCACGCGGGCACCGCCGAGTTCTCGCTCGGGTTCCGCGAGGTCACGGCCGGGGGCTGACGGCCGGGAGCGGTGTGCCGCCGACTCCGGCCGACGGCACACCGCGTCCCCGATGGGCCGGTCAGCGCTTGACGCCGACGCCGCAGTAGAAGCCGAGGCCGTGCAGCTCCGGGTCGTCGGGTACCGGGCTCTCCGGCTGCCAGAACGGCGGCTGGACCAGGCCGGGCGGGTCCAGCACGTCGAACCCGTCGAAGTATGCGGCGACTTCGGCGCGCGGACGCAGCGTGAGGCTCGCCGTGGCGCGCGAGTACACCTCGCGCACCGCCGCGATCTGCTTCTCGTCGTGGAAGTCGAGCGTGCCGTGGCTGAGGACCAAGCAGCTCCCCGGGGGCAGCGGCTCGGTCAGGGCGCGGACGATACCGCCCGGGTCCGCGGCGTCCTCGATGAAGTGCAGGATCGCGACGAGCAGGAGCGCCACCGGCTGTTCGAAGTCGATCAGCCTGCTGATCGCGGGGCTCTCCAGCACGGCCTTCGGGTCGCGCAGGTCGGCCAGGGCGAACGCGGCGTTCCCGTCGTTGACGAGCTTGGCGCCCGCGTACGCGCTGACGATCGGATCGTTGTCGACGTACGCGACCCGGACGTCCGGGGTGATGGACCGGGCGACCTCGTGGGTGTTGGGCGACGTCGGTATGCCGGTGCCTATGTCGATGATCTGCCGGATGCCGCGACGGGCGACGGCCTTGGTGGCGCGGTGCAGGAAGCTGCGGTTCTCCCGCGCGGCGAGCTTGATGTCGGGCAGCAGCTGGATGACGCGCTCGGCTGCGGCCCGGTCGACCTCGTAATTGTCCTGGCCGCCGAGATAATAGTCGTACATACGGGCCGGGTGGGGCCGGCTGGTGTCGATCTGGTCGGCCGTGAAGCCCGCTTCGCTCACACCGTGCTCCGTCTCTTCGTCCGTGTCGTGCAGGCACGGTGTCCGCCCCCCCGTGGGTGGACACCGTGCCTGCTCTCCTGCGCGGTCATACCAGCAGGAAATCGGCCTCCCCTGATTTCACGCCCTGGATGAATCGCTGGATCTCGTGATGCGAGCAGATCAGTGCAGGTCCGTCCGGATCGGTCGACTGCCGCAGGGCCACCCGCCCGTCCCCGAGCCTCATCACCTCGACGCAGCTCCCGCCGTTGCCGCCGCTCCACGGCTTGGCCCAGCCCTCCGTGCCGAGGTGTTTCGCGGGCATGCCGTTGTAAATGCGATCCATGGTTCAGATCTCCTTGCGAATACCACTGAGGATGGCCTCGGTGCGGTGCACTGGCGCAGCTTGCGCGCACATCCGGTCCAGCGCCTCCCGGAACGCGGACACGTCGTCGCGTTGGTCGAAGTAGGCGGCGCCGGCCAGGCTTTCCGCGCACGCGACGTCGGACAGCTCGGGCAGCGGGAACCGGAAGAGGTGGAACGGCCCGTACATGGCGGGATGCGGCCCGGCCGAGAACGGCATGATCTGCAGCCTCACGTGCGGCGAGGCGGTGCTCTCGATCAGGCGGGTGATCTGGTCGCGCATCACGTCGGGCCGGCCGATGGGCCGGCGCAGCACGGTCTCGTCCAGGACAATCCACAGCAGCGGCGGCCGTTTGCCGGTGAGCAACTCCTGGCGCGCCAGGCGTAGCGCGACCAGTCGCTCGATCTCCTCGGCGGGCGCGTGCGGCAGTCCGGCGCGCAGCACGGTCGCGGCGTACGCCTCGGTCTGGAGCAGGCCGGGTACGTAGTGCGGCTCGTAGGCACGGATCTGGTCGGCCTCGGCCTCCAGACTGACGAACGCGGTGAACCAGTCGGGCAGCACGTCGCGGTAACGGTGCCACCAGCCGGGCTGGTTGGCCTCGCGGACCAGGTGCAGGAAGCCTTCGATCTCCTCCTGGTCGGTCACCCCGTAGATCCGCAGGAGCTTCTCCACGTACGGGATCTTCAGCCCGACCTGGGCCTTCTCCATCCGGCGAATGGTGGCGTGCGTAACGTCGAGGGCCCGCGCCGCCTCGTCGAACGAGACGCCGGCCGCCTCGCGGAGGTCCTGAAGTCGCTTGCCGAGCACGAGCCGCAACACGGTCGCCGCTCCGCTGGCCTGTCCGCCCGCCACTAGCACCCCCCTTCAACTGCCGCCATGGTCAAGCAGTGTGCCATGCCATCAGCGTGCTCGACAGTCTGCTACCGACGATTTTGTAATTTGCAGGATGCCTCTTGCCGGATGAGAGGGACAGCCCGCACAGTAGGACGGTGGTTTTCTCCTCACACCCTCAGCCGCTCATGCGAACGGGGAGCGCGGTTCAGTCGAACGAGCGACTCCGGTTCCTCCTGCCGGCGGTGGACACCTCGGCAGCCGAGGCCCGCAGGCGGGCGCACCGTCAGCTCGTCGCCTGGCGGACACCCGAGGAGACCTGCGAGAACGCCACGCTGATCCTGTCCGAGCTGGTGACGAACGCGCTGCGGCACACCGCGAGCGAGATCGTCGGCTGCGAGCTGCGCATCGACGGCCCGCGCCTCCGGGTCGCCGTGACGGGGGCCGGCAGCGGACCGGAGCGCCGGGTGCGGCGCGCGGGCGAGGACGAGGAGGGCGGGCGCGGCCTGCTGCTCGTGTGCGCGCTCGCGCAGCTGTGGGGCGTGCGCCCGGGGAAAGCGGGCGAGGGACACATCGTCTGGGCCGAGCTGCCCCTGGGTCCCGCCCACGCCTGAGCGCGGTGCACGGGGGGGCGCGCGACAGGGGCGAAAATGGCACAATCCCCTGGATGCCGAACGGCGTTCACCATATCGAACGGGCGCGGTCCGGCCGCCCCTGCCGTACGCGTCGAGAGGCCCGCCGCATGTCCACGACTCCGCACCGCCTGTGGTACCCCCGACCGGCCCGCGCATGGCTCGAGGCCCTGCCCGTCGGCAACGGCCGGCTGGGCGCGATGGTGTACGGCGGGACCGCGACGGAGGAACTCCAGCTCAGCGAGGACACCGTGTGGGCCGGCGGCCCGCACGTCTTCGACAATCCCGGGGCGCGCGAGGCGCTGCCCGAGATCCGCCGCCTGGTGTTCGCGGGCGAGTGGGACGCGGCGCAGCGGCTGATCGACGCCGAGTTCATGGGCATTCCGGTCAAGCAGCCGCCCTATCAGACCGTGGGCAGCCTGCGGCTGGCCTTCCCCGCGGGCGAGGACGAAGGTGTCTCCGGCTACCGGCGCGAGCTGGACCTGGCCACCGCGGTGCACGCGGTGGAGTTCTCCCGCACCGGTGTGCGGCACCGGCGGGAGGTGTTCGCGACCGCGGCGGACCAGGTGATCGCCGTCAGGCTCACCGCGGACACGCCGGGCGCGGTCACGTTCACCGCCGCCTTCGGCAGTCCGCTGGCCACCGGCACCTCCTCCCCCGACGCGGCCACCATCGCGCTGGCCGGACGCGGCGAGGACTCCGGCGGGGTGGCCGGGCGGGTGCGGTTCACCGCGCTGGCCCGCGCGGTCGCCGAGGGCGGCACGGTGACCTCCCGCGACGGCGAACTGCGCGTGGACGGCGCCGATGCGGTGACGCTGCTCGTCTCGGCCGGGACCAACTACGTTTCGTGGCAGGACCTCGGCGGCGACCCGCAGGCGCGGGCCGACCGCGATCTGGCGGCGGCCGGGTCCCTGACCTATGCCCGGCTGCGCGAGCGGCACGTGGCGGACCACGGCGAGCTGTTCGGGCGGGCCGACCTCCAGGTGCCCGCGACCGACGCGGCCGCACTGCCCACGGACGAACGGATCGCCGGTTTCGCGGACGGGGACGACCCGCAACTGGCCGCGCTGTGCTTCCAGTACGGCCGCTACCTGCTGATCGCCAGCTCCCGGCCCGGCACCCAGCCGGCGAACCTCCAGGGCCTGTGGAACGACATGACCGACCCGCCGTGGGGCTGCAAGTACACCATCAACATCAACACCGAGATGAACTACTGGCCCGCCGGGCCCGCCAACCTGCTGGACTGCTGGCAGCCGCTGTTCACCCTGCTCCGGGAACTGCGGGAGTCGGGGGCGCGCACGGCGCGCGACAGTTACGGGGCGCGCGGCTGGGTCGCGCACCACAATACGGACGCCTGGCGCGGAACGGCCCCCGTGGACGGCGCGTTCTGGGGCATGTGGCCCACCGGCGGCGCCTGGCTCGCGATGTCGCTGTGGGAGCACTACCGCTTCACCGGCGACATGGCGACCCTGCGCGAGCACTACCCGGTACTTGCGGACGCGGCCCGTTTCTTCCTGGACACGCTCGTCGAGGACCCCGGCAGCGGGCACCTCGTCACGTGCCCCTCGGTGTCCCCCGAGAACGCACACCACCCGGGCGACGGCGGCTCGTTGTGCGCGGGTCCGACGATGGACGGGCAGATTCTGCGCGACCTCTTCGGCGCGGTGGACGCGGCCGGGCGCCTGCTCGGCGTCGACGAGGAGCTGCGGGCCGAGGCGCGGGCGGCGGCGCGGCGGCTGCCGCCGATGCGCGTGGGCGCCCGGGGACAGTTGCAGGAATGGCAGCAGGACTGGGACGCGCAGGCCCCCGAGCAGGACCACCGGCACGTCTCGCACCTGTACGGGCTGCATCCGAGCAACCAGATCACGGCGGACACCCCCGAGTTGTTCGAGGCCGCCCGGGTCACGCTGGAACAGCGCGGCGACGCGGGCACCGGCTGGTCCCTCGGCTGGAAGATCAACTTCTGGGCGCGCCTCGCCGACGGCGACCGCTCGTTCAAGCTGCTGTCGGACCAGCTGACCCCCGAGCGCACCGCGCCGAACCTCTTCGACCTGCACCCGCCGTTCCAGATCGACGGCAACTTCGGGGCCACCGCAGGCATCACCGAATGGCTGGTGCAGAGCCACACCGGCGAACTGCGCCTGCTGCCGGCCCTGCCGGGCGCCCTGCCCGAGGGGCGGGTGCGCGGCCTGCTGGCGCGTGGCGGCTTCGAGGTGGCGCTGAACTGGTCGGGCGGCGCGCTGGCCGAGGCCCGAGTGACGTCCCGGCTCGGCCGCGTCGCCCGCGTCCGCTCGGCGGCCGACCTGGAGGTGGAGAGCGGCGACGGCACACCGGCCGAGGCCACGCGGCCCGCACCGGGCCTGCTGGAATTCCCCACGCGCGCGGGCGCCGACTACGTGCTCAGGCCGCGTCGGTGAAACGGGCGGTGGCCAGCGCCCGCAGCCGGCCAAGACCTGACAGCGCGACGACGAGCCCCGCACAGCCGCAGCCGAGGGTGAGCGCGTAGGCCCAGCGGGCGCCGTGGGCCTCGATGACGAGGCCCACGGCGAGCACCCCGAGGGCGCGGCCGATGCCCACCGCGGTGGACATCCAGGCCATGCCCTCGGTGAGCATCCCCGCGGGCATGCCCTGCCGGACCAGGCTGTATCCCGCAATGACCGTGGGGGCGATGAGCATGCCGGAGAACAGGGAGAAGATCCACAGCGCGGCCACGCTCGGCATCGCCCACAGCGGCCCCGTGCCGAGCACGACGGCGGCGAGCGCGAGCAGGAACTGGCGGTCCAGCGGCAGCCGCCACTCCCGCGTCCCGTACCACAGGCCGCCGACCGCGCTGCCCAGGGCGTAGGTAGCCATCACGCCGCCGACCATCCAGGGCTCGCCGTGCTCGTCGACGAACGCCATGGTGCTCAGCTCCCACCCGGCGAACATCGCGGCGGTGCACACGTACACGCCGCACACCAGGCGCAGCCCGGTCGAGGAGAGTGCGCGGCCGCCGACGGCGGGACGCGGCAGCACCGGGGGCTCGGTGCGGCGCTGGGCGGCCAGCAGCAGGCAGCCGGTCACCCCGAAGAGCGTGACGGTC
The DNA here is from genome assembly GCF_001984575.1 of Streptomyces sp. MP131-18. Taxonomy (GTDB): domain Bacteria; phylum Actinomycetota; class Actinomycetes; order Streptomycetales; family Streptomycetaceae; genus Streptomyces; species Streptomyces johnsoniae. The sequence continues at coordinate 89,401 of NZ_LZNS01000001.1, forward strand.
ACCACCCCGGCCGCGGGGTGGATCAGCACGACGGCGGCGATCAGCAGCGGGCCCACGACGAAGATCAGCTCGTCGGCCACCGACTCGAAGGAATAGGAGGAGCGCAGCAGGGTGCCACCGGCGTCGCCGGCCGCGAGATGGCTCCAGCGCGCCCGCACGAGTGCGGACAGCGGCGGCATCAGCGCGCCGAACGCCGCGCCGGAGGCGAACAGCAGCCAGCCGGGGGCGGCCAGTTGGGCCGCGAGCACGAAGAGCGTGCCGGCCAGGCCGAACGCCGCGGCCACCGGACGCAGCACCCGCCGCTGGCCGAACCGGTCCACGGCGTAGCCGAGTTGGGGAACGACCAGCGCGTAGCACAGGGCGCCGCCCGCCGCGACGGCCCCGGCCGCGGCGTAGCTGTCGGTGACGTGTGTGATGAGGAAGACGGTGCCGAGGGACAGCGTCGACATCGGCAGCCGGCCGACGAGGGTCGCACCGACGAACGCCCGGGCGCCCGGTATCCGGAAAATGTCACGGTAGAGCCGCAGCCCCGCGGCAGGTTGCCCCATGAGGCCCGATCCTGCCGGTCGGCCCGCCGCCCCGCACTCGAATAACGCGCAGGCCCGTAACGCGCGAGGCCGGGCCGCGGCCCGCGCCGTGGGCATCACCGGCGCGTCACGCCGGACGTTCCGCGATGTCGACCAGGGTGGCGCCAGCGTGCGCGATCAGGGCGGCCGGGGACAGTGGGAACACGGTGTGCGGGGTGCCGGCCGCGCCCCACACGACCTCCTCGCCGAGCAGGCCGCGGTCGGCCAGCGTGCGCAGCGGGGTGACGTGGCCGAACGGTGGAACACCCCCAATGGCGTAGCCGGTGGCCGCGCGCACGGTGGTGGCATCGGCCCGGCGCACCCGGGCGGCGCCGAGCTCGGCGCGCAGGCGCTCGGTGTCCACGCGGGAGGCGCCGTCCATCAGCACCAGTACGGGTTCCTTATCCGCTTCGAACACGAGCGACTTTACTATTCCATTAAGCTTGCACCCGATCGCCTCGGCCGCCTGGGCCGCAGTGCGGGTCGCCGCTGGGAAGGAACGGGTCTCGATGCCGTTCAGCCCAAGGGCGGCCAGGGCTGCGGCGAACCGGGGATGAGTGGTGGCGGACGCAGTCATGAACGGGGACCCTAGCGGCCCTCCGATGTGCCCTGCCAAGCATTTCGCCGGACAGTTTGATCGAACGGAAGCGGAAGACCGGAGGAACAGTGGACGTCTCGTTGACCATGTGGGTGCTCACGGTGCTGGTGCTGTGTGCACTCATCGCCGTCGACTTCTTCTTCGGGCGCAAGCCCCATGAAGTGTCGCTCCGAGAGGCCGGGACGTGGACCATCATCTGGATCGTGCTGGCGGTGTTGTTCGGCCTTGCGCTCCTGCTCATGGAGGGTGGCACGCCCGCCGGTGAATTTTTCGCGGGCTATGTGACGGAGAAGTCCCTGAGTGTGGACAATCTCTTCGTCTTCGTGCTGATCATGACCAAGTTTGCGGTGCCCGCGCAGTACCAGGCGCGTGTGCTGCTGATCGGCGTGCTCATCGCACTGGTGCTGCGCGGCGCGTTCATCGCCGCGGGCGCCGCCCTGATCGCCAACTTCTCCTGGGTCTTCTACATCTTCGGCGCCTTCCTCATCTGGACCGCCTGGAAGCTGGTCAAGGAGGCGCGCAGCAACGAGGAGGACGAGGAGTACGAGGAGAACCGCTTCCTCAAGATGGTCGAGCGGCGCGTGCCCTCCACCGACCAGTACCACGGCACCAAGCTGTGGATCGAGGAGAACGGCCGTCGCCTGATCACGCCCATGCTGATCGTGATGCTGGCGATCGGCAGCACCGACATCCTCTTCGCGCTGGACTCCATCCCGGCGATCTACGGCCTGACCGAGGACGCCTACATCGTCTTCACCGCCAACGCCTTCGCGCTGATGGGCCTGCGCCAGCTGTACTTCCTGATCGGCGGCCTGCTCCAGAAGCTGGTGCACCTCTCCTACGGCCTGTCGATCATCCTCGGCTTCATCGGCGTGAAGCTGGTGCTGCACGCCCTGCACGAGTCCGGGGTGCACGTCCCGGAGATCAACACCTTCGTCTCGCTGGGCGTGATCTGCGTGGTGCTGGTCGTCACCACGGTGACCAGCCTGATGGCCTCCCGCCGCGAGCAGGAGCGCGCCAAGGCGTCGGAGAGCAATTCATAGGGCAACCGAGGTGGCGTGGCCCGGCCGGGCCACGCCACCGACGACAGGAACCACGGGACCCCGCGAGGCGTTGACCTCGCGGGGATTCCGCGCATCTCGGGTGGACGGGAGACAGCTCATGGGCACCGATCCGAAGGGCGAGAACGACCCGCAGCGCGACGAGTGGGACGACGTGGTGCTGGACGAGAGCTTCGTGCGCGACGCGGAAGTGCAGGAGCCGACGGCCAGGACCCGCATGCTGAGGGAGCGCTGGAAGGACGGCGGCCCCGCGCCGCAGCCCTGGCGGTCCGACGAGCCGCCCGCTGGCTGGGTGCACGGTTCGGGGCGCAGGCGCGAGCGGCCGCCCCGGCAGCGCAAGCGGCGCTGGTTCCGCAGGAAGAAGGACGACGGCGACGGATCGTGAGCCGTCGGTGAGCAGGAGCGATCACGTGCATCCGATACTCACACCCGCCGCGGTCGATTCGGGAACGCCGCCGGACGCCGCCGGGCCGCCGCTGCTCCTCGTCCACGGCTGGGGCGGTGACGGCGGCGACCGGGCTCCGCTCATGCCGCTGCTCGGCCCGCACCGCCGGCTCCTCGTCCCCGACCTGCCGGGGCACGGCGGCACCCCGCGCCGCACGACCGGTGCACCCCGCGGGACGTCGCGGCCGATCTGGCCGGGTGGCTGAAGGACCGGGGCACCGGCCCGGTGATCGCGGTCGGGCATTCCATGGGCGGGCAGGTGGTGACGGCGCTCGCCGTCGAGCACCCGCATCTGGCGCGGTCCCTGGTCACCGTGACCGCCGGCTACGGCGGCGACTTGTCCGAGGCGGCGCGGCTGCCGGCGGAGCAGGAGGCGCTGCGCCGCGAGGGGGCGTCGATGGCGGTGGCGTTCGTGCGCCGTGCCTGCGGCGGCACGACTCCGCAGGCGGTGCGGGAGCGGCACGAGCGGCCGATGGCCGCGATGGACGCGGAGCTGCCGGCCCGCTACCGCGAGGGGATGTACCTGGCGCCCGGCGCGTTCGGGCTGCGCCCCGCCGCGGAGGCGTACCGGCGCCGCCGCAGGTGCCCGCGCTGTCCGTACACGCCTCCCCGGCAGCCGCCGCATGGGAGCGCACCACGGTGGCACACCCCCTGACCCGCGTGGTGCTGTGGCAGGGCCGCGGCCACTACCTGCACGAGGAGCGCCCGGCCGGGCTGGCGGCGCTGCTGCGGGAATGGTGCGCGGACCCGCGCTGACCTTGCGCGGGCCGCTCGGGCGGTGCCAACCCGGTCCCCCCCTGCCCTCCTGGACCTCCTGGCTCCGCTCGCCCCGCCGGCCCTCCGCTGCGCGGCCGGGCCCGTCGCGTCCGGCGCGGGCGCGCCGACCGATGCGGTCCCCACCGCGGTGGCCGAGGGCGGCAGCCGCACCACCCCGAAGGCCCGCGGCCTGCGGCTCGCGGGCGATATGCCGGGGCACGAGGGCGATGCCGAGGCCGTGCCCGAGCAGGTCGAGCAGGCCGTGCACGTCGTTCGCCTCAAGACCGACCGTGCGGCTCACCCCGGCCGCCGCGAACGAGCGGTCGCGGAGCGCGCGGGCGCCCCAGTCGGGGGCGAAGTCGATGAAGGTCTCGCCGCTCAGCTCCGCCCACTCGGCGCGCTCGCGGCCACGGAGGGCGTGGCCCGGCGGACACACAGCAGCACCATGGGACACCCGGCGGCGGCTGACGCCCGCACAGCGCGACGAAGGCGAGGCCGAGCCGGCCGGCCGGCCGCGACGTCCTCGGCCGGCGACCGCGAGCCGCCCTGCCGGCCAGGGTGCGCCGGGCCCCGATCAGCTCCACGCTGCGCGTGTTGCGCAGAACAGCCGGGCGCCCAGCCCGCGTTCGAGCGCGCGCACCGAGGCGGACAGACCGGCGCGGGTGAAATGACGCTCCTCCGCCACGGCGATGACGTACTCCCGCTGCCGGATCTCCACGATTGAGAAGGTCAGGCGATCAGTCGGTGCACCTTCTTCTATTGGACAGATGGAAGCCGCGGGGTGAGGATCGCCTGGTGCCCGCCCCGAGGCCGGCACGGTCCGTGAACCACTTCTTTGCGAAAGGGCTTTCCCATGCAGACGCGTCGCATCGGCTCCGTCCAGGTCAGCGCGATCGGGCTCGGGGCAATGCCCATGTCGATCGAGGGCAGGCCGGACGAGGCCCGCTCGCTGGCGGCCGTGCACGCAGCGCTGGAGGCGGGCGTGACGTTCATCGATACCGCCGACGCCTACCACATTCACGCCGACGAGGTCGGCCACAACGAACGCCTCGTTGCCAAGGCCCTGGCGACGCACCCCGCGGGTGCGGACGTGCTGGTGGCCACCAAGGGCGGCCTGCGGCGGCCGGGCGACGGGACCTGGCAGAAGCACGGCAGGCCGCAGGACCTGAAGCGCGCCTGCGAGCAGTCCCTCGCCCGGCTCGGGGTGGAGGCCATCGGGCTGTACCAGTTCCACCGCCCGGACCCCGAGGTGCCCTACGCGGACTCCATCGGGGCACTCGCGGAGCTGCTGGACGAGGGCAAGATCCGGCTGGCCGGTATCTCCAACGCCGACCCCGGCCAGATCCGCCAGGCGCAGGACGTGCTGGGCGGCCGGCTGGCCGGCGTGCAGAACCAGTACTCCCCCGCGTTCCTCTCCAGCCGCCCCGAACTCGACCTGTGCACGGACCTCGGCGTGGCGTTCCTGCCCTGGGCCCCGCTCGGCGGCATCACGAACGCAGGTGAACTCGGCGAGCGGCACGCCGCGTTCGGCGAAGTGGCGGCGGAGCTCGGAGCCAGCCCGCACCAGGTCTGCCTGGCCTGGATGCTGGCCGCCTCGCCCGTGGTCGTGCCGATCCCCGGTTCGAGCCGTCCGGAGACGGCACGGGACTCGGCCGCGGCGGCCGGACTGGCCCTGTCGGCGGACCAGCTCGCGCGGCTCGACGCGGCGGTCTTCGGCGGTCCGGGCGCGGATTCCCCCGCCGCCCCCTGAACCCGGCCGGCAATTTCCGCATTCGCGAACGTGCTGAAATAGCGCCGTTTCGCCCGGACTTCCCCCTTCGCCGTTCGGTATTTCGAGCGATGGCTTTCTTTATTTCGGGGCCGCCGTCACTGCCACTCCCCGGGTCTTCACAGTCACTTGGGGCGGCATTAACGTAAGAGAAGCCTGCCACTCGGCCGATATTTCGGCGGGCCTTCGCGCGATATCCGAAAGTTTCGGGCCCTCGCCGGGCGAGAGGGGTTTCGCATGGTCCGTGCCACGGGATCGGGTGGACCCACCCTGGCGGTCGTGGCCAGAGAGGCGGGCGTCTCCGTGCCCACGGCCTCCAAGGTCGCCAACGGCCGCCAGGATGTGGCACCGGAGACCCGCCGCCGGGTCACCGAGGTGCTCGACCGGCTCGGCTACGTGCGCCGCCAGCGGCCGCCCGCGCACCGCCGGCCGGACCTCGTCGACCTGGTGGTGCACGACCTGGCCGGTCCGCGGGCGGGCGCCGTCCTGCATGGCGTGGACCAGGCGGCGCACGAGGCCGGGCTCGGCGTGGTGATCTCCGCGGCACTTACCGGCGCGCGCGGCGACGGGCCCGGGCGCGGCTGGCTGGAACGGCTGTCGGCGCGCGGCCCGGCGGACGGCCCGGCGGGGGTGCTGCTCCACGTGAAAGAACTGGATGCCGCTCAGCACGCGTGGCTGGAGCAGCGCCATATCCCCTGCGTCATGATCGACCCGGTGGCCGATCCGCCGGCGGACATTCCCTCGGTCGGCGCCACCAACTGGCAGGGCGGGGTCAGCGCCACGGAGCACCTGATCGGCCTCGGGCACCGGCGGATCGCGGTGATCGGAGGCGCCCGGCACCGCACGTGCGGCGCCGGGCGCGTGGCGGGCCACCGTTCCGCCATGTCCGCCGCCGGGCTGCAGGTGCCACCCGAGTACGTGCGGTACGGGTCGTTCGACGAGGCGGGTGCCGGGCGGCAGATGCTCGATCTGCTGGCGCTGCCCGAGCCGCCGACCGCCGTGTTCGCGTGCTCCGACGCGATGGCGCTCGGAGCGGTACGGGCGCTGGGCGAACGCGGCCTGCGCGTGCCGCGGGACGTGAGCGTCGTCGGCTTCGACGACCTGCCGCAGGCGGTGTGGGCGACGCCGGCCCTGACGACCGTGCGGCAGCCGCTGTCCGAGATGGCCGCGGCAGCGCTGCGGCTGCTGCTGCGCCTCCTGGACGGCGACCGCCCCGAGGGCATGCGGACCGAACTGTCGACCCGCCTGGTGGTGCGGGACAGCACGGCGCCCCCGGCCGCCTGACCGGGGGCGCTCGCGCCGGCCCTCCCGCGTCAGCCGCGGGCGGCCAGCAGGTGGTCGGTCGCCAGCTGGTCCAGGGCCTCGAAGGCCATGCCGCGGCGGCCGGCGGCCTCCGGGTCGAACTCCTCGAACGCCGAACGGTCGGCGAGCAGCGCCGCCGGGCTTTCGCCCGGCTCCAGGGTGGGCCTGGCCAACTCGTCGAGGCGCGACGCGCGCAGCGCCTCCTGCACGGCCGGGTCGGCGCGGAAGGCGGCGGCGCGCTCCTTGAGGATCAGGTAGTTGCGCATGCAGCCGGCGGCGGAGGCCCACACGCCGTCGAAGTCCTCGGTGCGCGGCGGCTTGAAGTCGAAGTGGCGCGGCCCTTCGTAGCCGCCCGACTCCAGCAGGTCCACCAGCCAGAAGGCGGATCGCAGGTCACCGGCGCCGAAGCGCAGGTCCTGGTCGTACTTGATGCCGTTCTGCCCGTTCAGGTCGATGTGGAACAGCTTGCCCGACCACAGGGCCTGGGCGATGCCGTGCGGGAAGTTGAGCCCGGCCATCTGCTCGTGGCCCACCTCCGGGTTGACCCCGAACAGCTCGGGCCGCTCCAGCCGTTCGATGAACGCCAGGGCGTGGCCGACGGTCGGCAGCAGGATGTCGCCGCGCGGCTCGTTCGGCTTCGGCTCCAGCGCGAAGCGCAGCCCGTAACCCTGCTCGGTCACATACTCGGCCAGCAGGTCGAACGCCTCCTTGAAGCGGTCGAGTGCGGCCCTGACGTCCTTGGCGCCGCCGGACTCCGCACCCTCCCTGCCGCCCCAGGCCACGAAGGTCTCGGCGCCCAGTTCGGCGGCGAGGTCCAGGTTGCGCATGGTCTTGCGGAGCGCGTACCGGCGCACGTCGCGGTCGTTGGCGGTGAAGGCGCCGTCCTTGAAGACGGGGTGCGTGAAGAGGTTGGTCGTGACCATCGGCACGACGATCCCGGTGCTGTCCAGCGCCTGCCGGAACCGCTTGATGTGCCCCTCGCGCTCGCTCTGCGAGGCGCCGAACGGGATCAGGTCGTCGTCGTGGAAGGTGACACCGTAGGCACCGAGCTCGGCCAGCCTGGTGACGGACTCCACCGGGTCGAGGGCGGGGCGGGTGGCGTCCCCGAACGGGTCGCGGCCCTGCCAGCCGACGGTCCACAGACCGAAGCTGAACTTGTCCGCGGGTGTGGGCTGGAATGACATGGCGGCTCCTCGGCTCCCCAGTATTTCGTCATGGCCGTTGACAAATTAGTATGCACAGGCACGCCTGGGGAATCCAGGCCCCTACACCGGCCTGTCAGAGAGGACCGCGCTCATGGCTGCACCGGATGGACCCCTCGTCGTCGGCGTGGACAGTTCCACGCAGTCCACCAAGGCGCTGGTGGTGGACACCGCCACCGGCGCCGTTGTGGCGCGCGGACAGGCGCCGCACGTGGTGACCGACGAGCACGACAGCGACCCGGAACAGTGGTGGCGGGCGCTGGCCGAGGCCGTCGGCCAGTGCGGCCCCGCCGCCCGGCAGGCCGCCGCCGTCTCCGTCGCCGGGCAGCAGCACGGCCTGGTCACGCTCGACGCGGACGGCCGCCCCGTGCGCAATGCGCTGCTGTGGAACGACACCAGGTCCGCACCGCAGCGCGACCGGCTGATCGACGAGCTGGGCGGGCCGGCGGAGTGGGCACGGCGCACGGGAAGCGTGCCGCCGCCCTCGTTCACCGTGACGAAGTGGGCCTGGCTGCGGGAGAACGAGCCGCAGGCCGCCGCCGCCACCCGGGCCGTGCGGCTGCCCCACGACTACCTGACCGGGCGGCTGACCGGTCAGGGCTTGCACGGCGGCACCACCGACCGCGGCGACGCCTCGGGCAGCGGATGGTGGTCCACCGCGACCGAGAGCTACGACGAGCACATCCTCGGCCGGGTCGGCCTCGATCCCGAACTGCTGCCCCGTGTCGTGGGCGCGGGCGAGCCCGCCGGCACGGTGGCCAAGGGTCTGCCCCTGCCCGAGGGCATCCTCGTGGCCGCGGGCACCGGGGACAACATGGCCGGCGCCCTCGGTCTCGGCCTGGCACCGGGCCGCCCGGTGCTCAGCCTCGGCACCTCCGGCACCGTCTACGCCGTCAGCGAACAGCGGCCCGCGGACCCGAGCGGCATCGTGTCCGGCTTCGCCGACGCATGGCGCGGCTGGCTCCCGCTGGCCTGCACCCTCAACTGCACGCAGGCCGTCGACCGGTTCGCCACCCTCCTCGGCCTGGACCGGGAGGCCACCGAGCCCGGCGGCTCCGCGGTCGTGCTGCCGTTCCTGGACGGCGAACGCACCCCCGACCTGCCGTACGCCACCGGCCTGGTGCACGGGCTCGTGCACGCGACCTCCGGCGGTCAGGTCCTCCAGGCCGCCTACGACGGCGCCGTGTTCGCGCTGCTGAGGGCCCTCGACCTGGTGCTGGACGACTCCGCCGACCCCGGCGAGCCCATCCTGCTCATCGGCGGCGGCGCTCGTGGCACGGCCTGGCGGGAGACCGTACGCAGGCTCTCCGGCCGCCCGGTCAAGGTCCCGCGCGCCGACGAGCTGGTGGCCCTCGGGGCCGCCGCGCAGGCTGCCGGGCTGCTGCTCGGCCGCGACCCCGCCGCGGTCGCGCGGGAATGGGACACCGCAGCCGGTCCCGAATACCCGGCCGTCGCCCGCGACGAGAAGGCGCTGGCCAGGCTGGACGCCGCACTCAGCGACGCGGACGCGCTGCTGCGGCGGCGCTGAGGAACGCCGTGGCCCAGCCCGCGCCGAAGGCGCAGCACGAGATGCGGCAGCGCAACCTCTCCCGCGTGCTGCACACCCTGGCCGCGGGCGGGCCGCTCTCCCGCGCCGCCGTCGCCGCCGAGATCGGCCTGACCAGGGCCGCCGTCTCCACGCTCGTCGACGAACTGCTGCGCGGCGGCCTCCTCGTCGAGCAGGGTCCCGGCCGGTCGGGAAGCGTGGGCAGGCCGGGTACCCAGCTGCTCCTGACCGACCGCGGCCCGTGCGGCGTCGGCGCCGAAATCGGCGTGGACCACCTGGCGGTGTGCGTCATGGACCTGCGCGGCGACGTGCGCGTGCGGGCCGTGCACGCCACGCGCAACCAGGGCAGCGACCCCGCCGTCGTCCTGCACGCACTGGGCGGCATGCTGCACACCGCGGCCGAGCGGGCCGCGGGCCTCGGCCTGCGCCCGGCCGGGCTGACGGTGGCCGTGCCCGGCCTGGTCGCCCGGGACTCCGCCACCGTGCTGCGCGCGCCCAACCTCGGCTGGCACGGCACGGACCTGGCCGCGGCGCTGCCCACGGATCTCGGCCGGGTCACCGTGGAGAACGAGGCCAACCTCGGCGCGCTGGCCGAGCTGTGGTCCGCCCACCACGTGCCGCCGGAAGGCGGGCCCGACAGCTTCGTACACGTCTCGGCCGAGATCGGCATCGGCTCGGCGCTGGTGCTCGACGGCGAACTGCTCCGCGGCGCCCACGGGTTCGCGGGTGAGCTGGGCCACCTGCCGGTCCGGCCGGAAGGCAGGCCCTGCTCCTGCGGCGGCCGGGGCTGTCTGGAGACCTACGCGGGCGAGGAGGCGGTGCTGCGCGCCGCCGGACTGGAACCTGGTCCTGGCGTCCGGCTCGGCGCGCTGACCGAGCGCTGCGAGGCCGGCGACCGGGACGCGCTGCGCGCAGTCAAGCAGGCGGGCACCGCCCTGGGCATCGCGCTGTCGGGCGCGGTCAATCTGCTCGATCCCCGGCAGGTGGTCATCGGCGGCTCACTCGCCAGGCTCGCGCCGTGGCTGCTGCCGCCCGTCGGCCGGGAGCTGGCCCGGCGCACCGCGGTCGCCGCCGGCGGCCGGAGCACACCGGTGCCGGTGACGGCCTCGCCGCTCGGCCCGGACGGGCCGCTGCTCGGCGCGGCGCGCTTCGCCGTCAGGGCGGCCCTCGACGAGCCAGCCGGGCTGCTGCGGAGCTGACCCCGAGGCCGTATCCGACCCCCGCCTTCACCCGATCAGGCGAATTACCGGCAAGAGCCTCATGCCGCACACGGCGTGGGCGCAGGATCGCCCCGTGAAGAAGAGGCTGCACGCACTCCGGGCGGGCGCCGGAGCCGCCTGCGCCGCGCTGATCGTGGTGGGCGCGGGGCCCGGAGCCGCATCGGCCCAGCCCGCACCGGCTTTCGGCGACTGGCCCTGGCCACCGCCGTTCCCGTGGCTGCCGCCGTGCCCCATACCCCCGCCGCCGCCCGTGCCCACCCCGCCGCCCGTGCCCACCCCGCCGCCGCTCCCGACTCCGCCGCCGGAGCCGACGCCACCGCCCACGCCCTCTCCCCCGCCGGAGCCCGAGCCCGAGCCCGAGCCGCCGAGTCCGCCGCCCGCGCCCGAGCCCCAGGAGCCGGAGCCCGCGCCGGCAGCCCCGCCGCCCGCGCCGCCGCCGCAGCCGGAGCCGGAGCGGGAACCCGAGCCGTCCCCGGAGCCGGAGCCGGAGCCGTCTCCGTCACCGCCGGCCGCTCCCGAACCGCCCCCGCCGTCCCCCTCGCCCGCCTCACTGTCCGCTGCCCTGCGGCTTCCGGTGGACGACGAGCCACCCGCCGGGGACGGCTCGCTCACCGCCCGCACGCTCCTGATCGTGGCCCCCGCCGTGCTGGCCGCGGCGGCGCTGCACCCCCGTTCCCGTTCCGGCCCCCGCTCCGGCGGCTCCTAGGAGGTCCCGGTGTCCGATTGGCTCATGCTGACCCTCGTGGTCATCACCACCTGCCTGGTCGTTCTGGTCGCCGTCGTGATGCGGCAACGGCGGGCCGGGGATGACGACGATCCCTCGGAAACACCGGACGTCATCGAGTACATGACGATGATGATGGGCGTGGTGTACGCCATCGTGCTCGGCCTGGCCATCGCCGGCGTCTGGGAGGCGCGCGGCGCGGCGGACGAGTGGGTCCGGCAGGAGGCGCAGGCCCTGCACGAAGTCAGCGAACGCGCCGCGGTGTTCTCCGCCGGCATACGTGACGGCATCCGCTCGGACGTGGACGCCTACGTCGCCCACACGGTGGACGACGAGTGGTCCTACATGGTTGACAACGGCGAACTGACCGAAAAAGGCGACGAGTTGCTCAAGCAGCTGCGGGCCTCCGTACTGGGCCAGGAGCCGGAGACCGTGAGCGAGATCCAGGCCTACCAGGGGATGATCGACCAGGTGGCCGCCGCGGACGAGGCCCGGGTCGGCCGCGGGCAGAGCGCCAAGCCGACGATGCCTGTCGTGGTGTGGATCGGTCTGATCGCGGGCGCCGCGGTGGCGGTGGGCATGGTGTTCGCCCTCCAGATCCAACGCTCCGGACGTGAGCTGCTGCTGGCCGGAATGTTCAGCGCGCTGATCGCCTTTCTGCTGTTTCTGGTCTGGTACTTCGACAATCCGTTCGCCCACGGCGTCGGCGACTCCGGAGAGGCGTTCCGGGCGCTGTTTCCGCAGGCCGTCAGCGGCGGATGAGCCGACGTGGCCGCGGCCCCAGGCTCTAGCATGATGCGAATGAGCGCACTGTTTCCGGAGCTGGCCGACGGTTCGGCCAAGCCCGCCCTGCACTTCGGCGACCAGATACTCAGCCACGCCCGGCTACACGCGGCGGCCGTCGCCCTGGCCCGGCGGCTGGCCGGGCACGGCCGCGTCGCGGTGTGGGCCACCCCCGCGCCCGAGACCGCGGTGGCTGCCGTCGCCTGCCTCCTGGCGGGTGTGCCCGTCATCCCGGTCAACCCGAAGAGCGGCGCCCGCGAGTTGCTCCACATCGTCACCGACAGCGCGCCGTCGCTGGTACTCGCGCCGCCGGGGGCCGTGCTGCCCGAGGCTCTGGCCGCGCTCCCCCGGCTCGACACCGCCCTGGCACCCGGGGAGGAGCCGGACGGCGGAGCGCCGCCCGAGCCCGGCCCCGAGCACCCGGCGCTGATCGTGTACACCTCCGGGACCACAGGACCGCCGAAGGGGGTCGTCGTCCCCCGCCGCGCGGTGGCCGCCACGCTGGACGCGCTGGCTGACGCGTGGCAGTGGACCGGGGAGGACGTCGTGGTCCACGCACTGCCCCTCTTCCACGTGCACGGGCTGGTACTTGGCGTGCTGGGACCGCTGCGGCGCGGCGGCACCGTGCGCCATCTCGGTCGTTTCTCGCCCGAAGGCGTCGCCGAGGCGCTCTCGGACGGCGGCACCATGCTGTTCGGTGTGCCGACGATGTACCACCGGCTCGCCGAAGCCGCCGGGGCGGACGACCGGATCGCCGCCGCGCTGTCCGGCGCGCGGCTGCTGGTCTCGGGCTCGGCGCCGCTCCCGCGGACCGACCACGAGCGGATCGAGGCTGCTACGGGGCGGCGGGTCATCGAGCGGTACGGCATGACCGAGACGATGATGAACACGAGCGTCCGCGCGGACGCGCCGCCCGCGACCGGCACGGTCGGGGTGCCGCTGCCCGGGGTCGAGGTCCGCCTGGTCGACGAGTCGGGCCGGCCGGTGACGGGCGGCGACGGCGAGACGGTGGGCGAGATCCAGGTCCGCGGGCCGAATCTGTTCACCGAGTACCTGGGTCGGCCCGACGCCACCGCGGAGGCGTTCGACGGCGACTGGTTCCGCACCGGCGACATGGCCACGCGCGATGCGGCCGGGTGCTACCGGATCGTGGGCCGCAAGTCGACCGACCTGATCAAGTCCGGCGGCTACAAGATCGGGGCCGGGGAGATCGAGAACGTGCTGCTGACCCACCCCGGTGTCGCCGAGGCCGCCGTCACCGCGGCCCCCGATCCGGACCTGGGCGAGCGCGTCGTCGCCTGGATCGTGCCGCGGGACGAGACGAGTCCGCCCTCCGCGCAGGAGTTGACCGACCACGTCGCGGGGCAGCTCGCCTCCCACAAGCGCCCCCGGGAGGTCAGGTTCCTCGCCGTGCTGCCCCGCAACGACATGGGCAAGGTCCTCAAGAAGGAGCTGGCGTGACAGCGGCCGTCACCGGCCGGGCCGTTCCGGCGCGGGAGCTGATCGCGGCGCTGACGCCGGCGTTCACCGAGCTGCCCAGGGCCGCCGAGGCGGCCGCGGCCGACGGTCCGATCGGCTGGCCCGGCTACGGCGAGGCCCGGGCCCGGGCCCGGGCGCGCACCGGCGAGCCGGAGTCGGTGGTCTGCGGGATCGGCGATGTGGGGGGCACCGAGGCGGTGCTGATCGCCTTCGAGTTCGGTTTCCTCGGCGGCTCCATCGGCGAGGAAACCGGGGCGCGCATCGAGAACGCCTTCATCACCGCCCGCGACCTCTCGCTTCCGGTGGTGTCGCTGATCGCCAGCGGCGGCAGCCGCATCCAGGAAGGCATGTGCGCCCTCACCCAGTTGCAGCGGATCGCGCGCCAGATGGTCCGGCTGCGGGCAGCCGGGCTGCCGCACCTGGCGGTGCTCGCCGGGCCCGTCACCGGTGGCGGGTGGGCCACTCTCGGCGCGGGCGCGGACGTGCGGGTGGCGCTGCCCGGGGCCCAGATCGGCTTCGCCGGGTCACGGACCAGGCCGCCCGGGGCCGATGCGGACGCCTACACGGCCGAGGCACAGTTCGCCGCGGGCCACGTCGACCAGATCGTGCCCGCCGCCGGTCTCGGGACCGTTGCGGCGCGCTGGCTTCGGCTGCTCACCACGCCCGCGGCGGGACCGGTGACGCCGCCCAGGGCGCTGCGGGCCGTTCCGCCCCCGGACAGCGGCTGGCAGGCCGTACGGCGCGCGCGGGAGGCGGACCGCCCGGGCGCGGAGGCGTACCTGGGGGCGTACTTCGCGGAGCGGGCGCCACTGGGCGGGACCGATCCGGGTCTCCTGTGCGGGTTCGGGATGCGCGACGGCCGCAGCGTCGCGTACGTCGCGCAGTGCGGCGCCGCCACCCGGCCGGCCGGGTTCCGCGCGGCGTCGCGCCTGGTGACGCTCGCGGACCGGCTGTCGGTCCCGGTCCTCAGCCTGGTCGACACCCCGGGCGCGGCCAACGACGCCGAGGCCGAACGGGACGGGGTGGGGGCGGCCATCGCGGAGACCATCACGGCCGTGGCCGGCTGCCGCATCCCGGTGACGACGTTGCTCGTCGGCGAGGGCGGTTCCGGCGGTGCCGTGGCGCTCACCTCCCCGGGGCACACGTGGGTGACGCCGGACAGCTACTACTCGGTCGTCGCTCCGGAGCGGGCCGTGGCGATCCTGAAGCGCGGGCCGGACGACGTACCCACGACGGCCGAGCAGTTGCGGCTGCGCCCGCAGGACCTGGTGGACCTCGGCATCGCCCGCGGGATCGTGCCCGCCGAGCCGGCCTGACCTCCGGCCCTCGGCACCGCCCGGCTCCCCCGGTCCTCCGTTCGACATGCTGCGGAACGGAGGACCGGTCGGTATCTCGGCCGCGGCGGCGCGGAAGTGGCCGGTGAGCCCCCTGTCCGTCCTTCGGCACGGCACCGGCATGCGGCTCCATCGGCCGGGGCCCTGTCCGGCGCCTCGGGCCGGCGGCCTCGTCCGCGGAGCGCTGGTCCGGCTGAACGATCGACCGCGCCAGGTCCTCGATCACGCCACACGCCACCCGGCCGGACCGGTACCGGCAGCGGCAGCGGCAGCGGCAGCGGCAGCGGCAGCGGCAGCGGCTCCTGTCCGCCGCCATTGTTACCATGGTCGGCATGGCACGAGGTATCTGGTCGCAGAAGGTCCGTTCCGCCCGCTGACGGCGGCGCCTTCTCCCTGTTTGAATCTGCGCTCGCCGTCCCGGTCATGTCCGGGCGGCCGTTTTCTGCTGCCCGGCTCCACTGCGAGCTGCGGAGCACCGTTGACCCTCTCCCCAACCCCCGAAGCCATGTCTCTGCCCGCCGAGGCGGGCGGCAGTGCACACGTCCGCGCCGAGGGCGTCACCCTCACGCGCGGGTCCCGGCGCGTCCTGAACGACGTCTCGGTCACCGTATCCGCCCGGTCCCGGGTCGCCGTCGTCGGCGAGAACGGCCGTGGCAAGACGACGCTGCTGCACGTCCTCGCCGGACTGAACACGCCCGACGCGGGCACCGTGCACCGGGCCGGCACCATCGGCCTGGCCCGCCAGGAGCTGTCCGCGCGCGACGGTGAGACCGTCGGCACCTTGACCTCCGAGGCGCTGGCCGCGTCGCTCGCGGCCCTCGGTGCGCTGGACGAGGCGGCCCTGGCCATGGCCGAGGGCGATCCGGCTGCCGACGACCGCTACGCCGCCGCGCTCGACGCCGCCACCCGGCTCGACGCGTGGGACGCCGAACGCCGCGTCGACGTCGCCCTCGAGGCCCTCGGTGCGTGCACCGAGCGCGGCCGTCCCTTGTCGACGCTGTCGGTCGGGCAGCGGTACCGGGTCCGGCTGGCGTGCCTGCTCGGCGCGCGGCACGACGTTCTGCTGCTCGACGAGCCGACCAACCACCTCGACGCCGGCGGGCTGGACTTCCTGACCCGCACGCTGCGCGAGCACGACGGCGGCCTCGCCGTCGTCAGCCACGACCGGGCGCTGCTGCGCGATGTCGCGGACCGGTTCCTCGACCTCGACCCGACCCGCGACGGGAAGCCGCGCCTGTACGCCGGCGGCTACGACGCATGGCAGGACGCCCGGCGTCGTGAGCGTGAGCGCTGGGAGCACGACCACGACGAGCAGCAGGCCGAGCACCGGCGACTCCAGGACGCGGTGTCGAAGGCCCGCGACCGGCTCTCCACCGGGTGGCGGCCGGACAAGGGGACCGGCAAGCACCAGCGCCAGTCCCGCGCGCCGGGCGTCGTGCAGGCCCTGAGCCGGCAGCAGGAGGCCCTGGACGCGCACCGGGTCGACGTGCCGGCGCCGCCGCCGACGTTGCGGTGGCCGGATCTGGCTGTGCGGCCGGGGGCGGCGCAGTTGCGGGCCCACGGCGTCGCCGTGGACGGGCGGCTGGCCGGTCCGGTCGACCTCACCCTCGACGGCGGCGACCGGCTGCTCGTCACCGGACCGAACGGCGCCGGGAAGTCGACGCTGCTCGCGGTGCTGGCCGGTTCGCTCCAGCCCACGGACGGGTACGTCCGGACGGCGAAGGGGGCACGGGTCGTCCGGGTCACCCAGGAGACCGCCGAGCAGGACCCCGCGCTCACCGCCCACGAGGTGCACGCCCGCCACGTGGGACGGCTGGTGGCGCGCGGGGCGCTGCGCGATGCCGACGCCGTTCCGCTCGGGGCGGTCGGGCTGCTGGACTCCGACGCGATGCGCACACCGGTCGGGCGGATGTCGCAGGGGCAGCAGCGGCGCCTCGACCTGGCGCTGGCGCTGGCCGGGCGGCCCGGGCTGATCCTGCTCGACGAGCCGACGAACCACCTGTCGTCGATCCTGGTCGACGAGCTGACCGACGCGATCCGCGTCACGAGCGCCGCCGTCGTCGTCGCGACGCACGACCGGCAGCTGCTGCAGGACCTCGCGGAGTGGCCGCGGCTGGAGGTGCGCACGCGAGAATCTCGATCGGCCCCGCGGTAAGCCGCGGCAGCGGCGGCGGTTCCCCGGCCGGTTCTGGACCCTTGCCTATGCGGTAGTGGCGCCCGGTCCCAACTCGGACGGGGCATCCGGTCGCCGCTGCGACGCGGCCGGCTGTCCGGCATCACTTCCTCGGCCACCGCACCCTCATCCGCGCGACCGGGCGCGGCTTCAAGGCCGACCGGACGATCACGCCTTCTCCTGCGGGCCTGTCCGGCCCGCAGGAGACCGGGACCCGGCTTGGACCGCGTGCCCGCGCGTGCCCGTCGTCGTGCTGCTCCTGCCGCCCCTTGCGCCGATGTGCTCCGCCACCCGGTGCGTCTTCCGCGACGACCCCCTAGATCGGTGCACGACCCGGCCGTGGCGAGCGCCTCGACGAGACTCCTGGTCCCGGCCAGCAGGGCAAGTCCGATGGGGACATTGACGAAGAAGACCCCCGCCAGCTGAGGACGTCGGTCAGTATGCCGCCGAGCGGCAGGCCGACGGCGGAGCCGATCCCCGCCATGGCCGCGTACACGCCCATCGCCCTGTTACGCGGCTTGCCCTCCGGGAAGGTCGTGGTGATCAGCGCCAGGGCGCTGGGAGCGGCCAGCGCGGCCCGACGCCCTGCAGCACGCGCGCGCCGATCGGCAGCGCATCGTTCGGGGCCAGCCCGCCCAGGAGCGAGGCGAGCGTGAACACCGCGATGCCGGCCTGGAACATCCGACGCCGCCCGAACAGATCCCCGGCCTGCCCGCCGAGCAGCAGCCCGCCGAAGGCCAGGGCGCAGGAGTTGACGATCCACGCCAGATTCGCGCCGGAGATGCCCATGTCGGTCTGGGATGCCGGGGAGGGCGATGTTCGTGATCGTGCCGTCCCGGCGGTCATAGGTGAACCCCAAGAAGCGAGTCGAACATGCCCCGGAGGTGAAAATGGGAATACAGAAGGAAATGCAAGGGGAAACCGTTTTCCGCTCCGGGGTGGGGGCGCCGGAAAAGGGAAACTCGCGTACGCCGGAAGCCCGGTGCACCGAAACGGCTGCCTGGACCGGGCGCTGATGACCCTAGCCCGACGCGGCGGGATGGCGAGGAACGGGTACTCCCCGTGTGATCATTCAGCACTTGACTGCGCCGACGGACTCGTGGCTCACGAATTCCGGGGAGCCCCTTCTCCCACAGAGGGCTCTGCCGTGCCGGGTCGAGAGCGCACACCGGACGGAAAAGGCAAATTGAATCCCCGGCCACTTCTCGGGCTGCTGCTCACCATTCAAGGGAATCGTCAAAACCTGAGGGAATCGGTGCCCAGCGGACGCGGGGCACCGATGCGCCGCTGGCCGCTTCGGGCCGGGCCGGACCGTCCTCCTGCCCCTGCGGCGCCTCACCTCGGATCGCGGGCGGCCAGCGGGTCCCCACCGGGGGTGGCCGAGCGGCGGCCGGACGCCGGCCAGGACCGGTCCGGGAGCCACATCACGAACGTGCTCCCTTCGCCGACGGCCGAATAGAGGGCAACTTGCCCGTCGTGGCCCTCCGCGATCTGCCGCACGATCGCCAGCCCCAGGCCGCTGTGCCCGGCGGCTCCCCCTCCCGAGCCACTGAAGAACCGGTCGAAGACCCGTTCCCGGTCCGACGCGGGGATTCCCGGGCCTTCGTCACGCACGGCCGCCCAGGCCCAGCCGTCCTCGCTCCCGTACCCGATGGTCAGCGTGCTGCCCACCGGTGCCAGGCGGACGGCGTTGGACAGCAGATTCCCCAGCGCCCGTGACAGCGCCTGCGGGTCGCCCGAGACCACGGGTCCCGGTCCCCCGGGGCCCGGAGCCGGCAGCCGTTTCAGCCGCAGCCCGCGCTCTCCGGCGGCCGAGGCGTACTCCTCGGCCACGCCGTCGGCCAGCACCGCAAGGTCGATCTCGGCGTCGACGAACGCCGGCGAGTTCCGCCGCGAGGAGGCGAGCAGGTCCTCGATGAGCCGTGTCATCAGCGCCGTTGCACGCACCACCGCCGCGCTCGCCCTGGCCCGCTCGTCCGGGCTGACGTCGTCGGGGGCCAGCACCGCTTCCACCGTCGTCCTGATCACCGCGAGGGGATTCAGCAGTTCGTGGGAGGCGTCCCCGACGACCTGTCGCTGCGCCGCGAAAGCTTCCTCCAGCCTGCCCAGCATCGAATCCAGGGTTTCGGCGAGCGTGCGCAGTTCGTCGCGCGGGCCGTCGAGCGCGATGCGACGGGAGAGGTCGGTCGCCGAGATGTCCCGGGCGGTAGAGGTGATTTCGCGGACCGGACGCAGCGCCCTGCCCGACAGCCACCAGCCGGTCACCAGGCTCGCCAGGAACAGCACGCCGATGGCCTGGAGGGACAGCGAACGCAGCAGGCGGAGGGTCTTGTGGTACGACGCCTTCTCGACGCTTTCGAAGTCGGCGGCCCGGAAGGAGGCTCCCTCCTCGATCACCCACCCTGTCTGGTCGTACGAGAGGTCCGGCACTTCGATCGGGTCGAGCGGCTGGGCGTCCAGCGTCGCGCTCAGTGCCAGGTAGACCGTGAGCACCACCAGTGCCGCCAGTCCGAAGAGCACCGCGGAGTACGTGACGGTCAGGCGAAAACGAATGGTCTGTGCCCACCCCGGCACCGGTCGGCCGCCTCCGCTCACGGCCGGTCCTTCAGCCGGTAGCCGCGCCCGATGACGGTCTCGATCAGCGGGCGCGATCCGGCCGACGTGATCTTCCGGCGCAGAGTCCCGACGGTGACCCGCACGGACTCGGTGAACGGATCGGCGTTCTCGTCCCACACGTGTTCCAGCAGTTCCTCCGCCGGGACCACATGGCCCGGCCGGCACATCAGGTAACGCAGCACGCCGAACTCCTTGAGCGTCAGCGCCACTTCCTCTCCGTCCCGCGTCACCCGGTGCCGTGCGCTGTCCAGAACGAGCCCGCCCACCGTGAGGACCGCCGAGCCGCCGCCCGCGTCACGGCGCAGCAGGGCCCGCACGCGGGCGAGCAGTTCGGGCAGGGCGAACGGCTTGGTGAGATAGTCGTCGGCCCCCAGGTCGAGGCCACGTACCCGGTCGGCCAGGCCGGTGCGGGCCGTGAGCATGAGGATTCGCAGGGCGGGCCCCGCGGCGCACAGGAGTTCACCGCGCCGCACCGCGCCGCACAGCGACAGCCCGTCGGCGTCGGGCAGCGCAATATCCAGGATCATCACGTCGTACGCCGTCACGGCCAGTTTCTCCTCGGCCGCGGCGCCGGTGAACGCCGTGTCGACCGCGTATCCCGCCCTGACCAGACCGCTGCGCAGGGCGTTCACAAGATCTTCTTGGTCCTCGACCACCAGTACACGCATCGCACAACGCTAGCCACGGGCCCGGTGCGCGCTCACGGGCGGGGCGCGATCTCCAGCAGATCGCCCCAGCCGTCCTGCTCCATCACCATTCTGGAGATCTCCTGGGCCCCCTCGTTGATGTCCGCGAGGAACTCCATGCCCGGACCGACCAGCCGGAGCGGCCGCTGCCCGTGCGGGGTGCGGACGACCGAGGCGACGGCATCGGCGATTTCCTGCGGGTTCGTCGAAGCGCCGCCCGGCTCCAGGTGGAACTCCGGCCGCTCGGCCAGCTCGCCGTACTGCCGCCGGCGGTGCGCGTCCTGGCGGGAGAGTCCTTGCAGATACTCCCGGTAGTAACGCCGCCCGTTCGGCTCCAGGAACTCAGTGACATACCCGCCGGGTTCGACGACGACCACCTCGACGCCGAACGGCGCCAGCTCGTACCTGAGGGACTCGGTCACCCCTTCGAGCGCCCACTTGGCGCCGACGTAGGGGCCCATGAAGGGCAGGACGAACCGGCCGAGCGCGGTCGACATCTGGATGACAAGACCCTCGCCGTGCTCGCGCATGGCCGGCAGGACCGCCCGGTTCATGCGCAGATGGCCGAACAGATTCGTGTCGAAGGACTTCTTCAGGTCCTCGATGGTCAGCGTCTCCAACACGGCCGGGCTGAAGACCCCGGCATTATTGAACAGCACGTCGATACGGCGCGCACGCCGCTGGACGAATTCCACCCCCCGCTCCACGGACCGCTCGTCCGTGATGTCGATGTCGACCACCTCGATCGCCAGGTCCTCGTCCCGCGCAAGCGACAGCAACTCGCGTGCAACACCCGCGTTGGCGGTGCGGGTGTTGCGCATCGAGGCGAACACCCGGTGCCCCGAGCGCGCCAGCGTCATCGCCGTGAGGTACCCGAAGCCGCTGCTGCACCCGGTGATCAGCACCGTCCTGGGGTCGGGGCGCCGCCCGGCCGCGGACGAGGCGCGCTCCGCCGCCGCGGCCTCACCGACCGGCATGGCCGCCGCCCCGGCGACCACACCGAGACCGACGGCCGCGCCGACCACGGACCGCCGGCTCATTCCGTTCACAGACATCTGACTCCCCATTCGCACACTCGACGTCCGGACATCGGTCACGCTAGGCACCGGGAGCGAAAATCGAGCGAAGCCGCGAGCGGGCCTCCGCGGCGCCCCGGGCCGTCCGTTCTCGGCGTACCGGGGGCCAGGGGCCGGGGCCTATGCCAGATAGCCGCCGTCGATCGTCAGCGTGGTGCCGGTGATGAACGACGCGGCCGGAGTGGCCAGGAAGGTGACGCCCGCGGCGATCTCCTCGGGGCGGCCGTAGCGGCCCATCGCGTTGGCCGTCCGCTGGACGTCGGCCTCCGCGCCGTCCGCCGGGTTCATGTCGGTGTCCACCGCGCCCGGCTCGACGACGTTGACCGTGATGCCGCGCGGCGCCAGGTCGCGGGCCGCGCCCCGGCTGTACCCGGCCACCGCCGCCTTGGTCGCCGCGTACTCCGCCACGGCCGTGAATCCGGCGCGGGAGCCGAGGGTCGAGCCGACCGTGATGATCCTGCCGCCCTCGCCCAGTACCCGGCTCGCGGTCCTGACGGCGGCGAGTACACCGCCGAGGTTGACCGCGAGCTGCCGGTCGAACGCTGCGCGTTCGCCGGCGTCGACCGGGCCGCGGACCGAAACGCCGGCGTTGTTCACCAGTATGTCCAGGCGGCCGAACTCCGCCGCCACCGTTTCGACGAGGCTCTCGACCGCCCGCTCGTCGCTCTGGTCGGCCCGGTGCGCCGTCGCGCGCACCCCCCGGCGCGCGAGGGCGCCCACGACCTCCTCCGCCTGCTCGCGCGAGGACGCGTAGCTGATCGCCACGTCCGCACCCTCGTCCGCGAGCGCCAGGGCGATCGCCGCGCCGATGCCGCGCGAGCCGCCGGTGACCAGGGCCGTTCGCCCCGCCAGTACCGTTCCCATGGTTGTTCCCTCCTACTTCTGTACCGCTTGGTACTCAACTCGAAAGGGTACTATACCTATCAGTATGAAATTCAGGGAATCAGGGAAGGTGACCCATGGCGGTGGGACGGCCGCGTGCCTTTGACGTCGAAGAGCGGCTCGACCGGGCCCTCGACGTGTTCTGGCGTCAGGGCTACGAGGGCACGGCACTCTCCGACCTCACCGAGGCCATGGGGATCAACCGGCCCAGCCTCTACGCCGCCTACGGCAACAAGGAGGCCCTCTTCGGCCGGGTCCTCGACCGCTACCAGGACGGGCCCGCCCGCCATCTGCGCACCGCGCTGGAGGAGCCCACGGCCCGCGCGGCGGCCGAGCATCTGCTGCGCGGCTCCGTCGCGGTCGTCACCTCCGCCCGCAACCCCGGGGGCGGCTGCCTGCTCGTGCAGGGCGCGCTGGCCACCGGAGAGCAGGGCGAAGCCGCGCGGGCCCGGCTCGCCGACGGCCGCCGCGCCGCGGAGACGGCGCTCCGCCGCCGTTTCGAACGGGCGCAGGACGAAGGGGACCTGGCGCCGGACGAGGACGCCGCCGACCTGGCCCGTTACATCGCCTCCGTCTCCTTCGGCCTGTCGGTGCACGCCTCGGACGGCACCGGTGCCGAGGCGCTGCACCGGGTGGTCGACCGGGCACTGGCGGCCTGGCCCGGATAGCACGACGGCGCGACCCGGCGGACGGGGCGCGGCCCGGCGGGCGCGGGCCCGGGCCGGGGCTCAGGTGGCGGCGGCGCCGCGGGGGGTGAGTCCGGCGAGGCGGGCCAGCCTGCGGTACGAGTCGAGCCGGTCGGTTTCGTCGTGGGCGGCGAGGGTCAGCATCAGCTCGTCCGCATCCGTGCGGTCCACGAGTCGGCCGAGGGTCCGCGTCATCTCCTCCTCCGTACCGGACAGCTGTCCGGCACGGGCCTGGGCGAAGTAGCGGCGCTCCCGCTCGGTCAGCTCCCTGCCCAGGACCTCCCCCGGCGGGTCGAGGGGCGGGAAGACGCCGCGGGTGCGGGACCACACCGTCGCCCACGCCTCGGGCACCTGAAGCAGCTCGGCCGCTTCGCGGGTCGCGGCGACCGCCGCGTTCACGGCGACGATCACATACGGCCGGTCGCCGTGCCGGGACGGGGCGAAGTCCGCACGGTAACGGTCGAGAGCGGCGCGCATCCGTTCCTCGTCGCTCAAGTGGGCCATGACCAAGGGCAGTCCGTGTGCGGCGGCGATGCCCGCGCCCTCCCCCACGGCCAGGACGTAGGCCGGCACCCGCAGCCCCTCGGCGGGGACGGCATGTACCGGCCCGCCGGGCTCGAACCAGCCGAGCAGCTCGGACAGTTGCTCGTCGAACCGGTCGGCGGCGTCCTTGTCGGCGCCGAGGGCCCGCCGCACCGGGTCGATGAATCCGACCGAGCGGCCGAGGCCCATGTCGACGCGGCCGGGGAAGAGGGACTCCAGGACGCCGAACTGCTCGGCCACCACCAGCGGGCGGTGGTTCGGCAGCATGACGCCCCCGGTGCCCACCCGGATGCGCTCGGTCACGGAGGCCACGGCGGCGGCCAGTACGGTCGGCGCGGACCCGGCCACGCCGGGCACGCCGTGGTGCTCGGCCACCCAGAACCTGAAGTAGCCGAGCTCCTCGACCTGGCGCGCGAAGCGCACGGTGTCCCGCAGCGCCTCGGCGGGCTGCTGTCCCGAGCGGATCAGCGCGCGGTCCAGAACCGACCAGCGCACCGATCGCAGTCGTGCCGTTGAGTCCACACCGGTGTCAACAGCGCGGCGCGCCGAAGATTCCCGCGCCGGGCTCACGTGCCGGGCTCACGCGCCCGGCTCACGTGCCGCCCGGGAGGCGGGCGTCGTGGGCCAGCAGGGCGATCTGCACGCGGTTGTTGAGGCCCAGCTTGGCCAGGATGCGCGAGACGTGGGTCTTGACCGTCGGCAGGCTCATGTACAACTCGGCGGCGATCTCGGCGTTCGACTTGCCCTCCCCGATCGCGACGGCGACCTCCCGTTCGCGCTCGCCGAGTGCGTCCAGGCTGCGGCGGGCGCGCCTGGCATCGCGGGACGAGCCGGTGACGTGGGCGATGAGCCGCTCGGTGACCGCCGGGGAGAGCACCGGATCGCCCGCGGCCACGCGTCGCACCGCGTCGACGATCTCGCCGGGCGGGGTGTCCTTGAGCACGAAGCCCGCCGCCCCGGCACGCAGCGCGCGCAGCACGTGCTCGTCCGCGTTGAACGTCGTGAGCATCACGATCTCGGGCGGCTCGGCGAGGCCGCGCAGCCGTTCGGTCGCGGCCAGGCCGTCGATGCCGGGCATCCGGATGTCCATGAGGACGACATCGGGTCTCAGCCGTTCGACCAGCTCCTGCACCTCGGCGCCGTCCGCCGCCTCGCCCGCGACCTCGATGTCCTCGGCGGCGCCCAGCATCAGCCGCAGGCCCGAACGGACCAGGGGATCGTCGTCGACCAGGAGCACACGGATGGTCATGCAGGTCACGGTAGCGGGGCGGGGCGGAACCCGCGGCCCGGGTCCCGCGGTGGCGCCGGGGGGCGGCGCGTCACGCCGTGGCGGGAACGGCGGGGAAGTCGAGCACGCGGTCGCACCAGCGGCGCAGCAGCACCCGGTCGTGGCCGACCGCGAGGAGCGCGGCGCCGTTCTCACGTCGGTAGTCCTCGACGACCGCGACGAGGGCCGCGGTGGTGGAGGCGTCGAGCATGGCGGTCATCTCGTCGCAGATCAGCAGCGAGGGACGCAGCAGCAGGGCGCGCGCCAGGCAGGCGCGCTGGAGCTGGCCGTCGCTCACCTCGTGCGGGCGGCGGCCGAGCAGCTCGGGCCCGAGCCCGACCTCCGTGGCCAGCGCGGCGGCCCGCTCGGCCAGCTCCTGGCCGCGGCCGGTGGCGCGGGCCGGCTCGGCGATCAGGTCGCGCAGGGCGAGCCGGGGGTCGGCGGCGAGGCGGGGCTGCTGGAAGACGACGCCGATGCGGGTGCGCTGGGCGCGCGGGGCGCGATAGCGGAAGCCGCGGACGGGCTCGCCGGCGAGGCGAACGGTGCCGGCGAAGGGGCGGTGCAGCAGGGCCGCCACCTTGGCCAGGGTGGACTTGCCGCAGCCGCTGGGGCCGAGCAGCCCGACCGCCTCGCCGTCCGCGACGGTGAGGCTCAGCTCGCGGACGACGGGCTCGCCGCGGACATAACCGGCGGTGATGTGCTCCAGCTCAAGCATCGACGGCCTCCGACGCGTGGTGGCAGGCGACCCCGCCGGTGAGGGCGGGCAGGGTGGTGCAGATGTCGGTGGCGCGGTCGCAGCGGGCGGCGAACGCGCAGCCCTCGGGGAGGGCGTCCAGCTCGGGCGGCAGCCCCGGGATCGGCGCGAAGGCGCGTTCGGGAAGGGCGTCGAGCAGGCCGCGGGCGTAGGGGTGGCGGGGCCCCGCGGCGCCGAAGAAGTCGGCAGCGGTGGCGACTTCGACGATACGGCCGGCGTACATGACGGCGACGCGGTCGGCCATGCGCGCCGCGGCAGCCAGGTCGTGGGTGATGACGAGCAGGCCGTGACCCTCGTCGGTGTGCCGGCGCAACTCGTCGACGGTGCGGTCGACGAGGTCCCGGTCGAGGCCGGTGGTCGGTTCGTCGGCGATCAGCAGCGGGGCATCCGCGACGAGGGCGAGGGCGGTGGCGGCCCGCTGGGCGAGGCCGCCGGAGAGCTGATGCGGGTAGCGGTCGAGGTGGTCGGCGGGGAACGCGGCGCGGGCGGCAGCGGCCTCCGCGGCGGCCCGCAGGGCGCCGCGGCGGGTGTCGCGCAGCTCGCGGACGGTCTCCTCCAGTTGCGAGCGGACCGTCCGCACCGGGGTGAGATGGGCGGCCGGGCTCTGCGGTATCAGCCCGGCGCGCCGGCCGCGCACCGTGCGCGCGAGGGTCGTCTCCTCCGCGCCGAGCAGGTCGATGCGGTCGTCCGGCCCGAG
This sequence comes from Streptomyces sp. MP131-18, assembly GCF_001984575.1. Lineage (GTDB taxonomy): Bacteria > Actinomycetota > Actinomycetes > Streptomycetales > Streptomycetaceae > Streptomyces > Streptomyces johnsoniae. Next base: position 115,564 of record NZ_LZNS01000001.1, read on the forward strand.
CAGGGCGGTGCCGCGGGTGCGGGCGTTGCCGGGCAGCAGGCCGAGCAGCGCCGAGGCCAGGACCGATTTGCCGCAGCCGCTCTCCCCCACCAGGGCGAGGCATTCGCCGGCGGCCAACTCGAAGGAGACCCCGTTGACGGCGGCGACGTGGCGACCGCCGGGCATGAGGAAGCGCACGGACAGCTCGTGGACGGCCAGCAGCGGCGGGCGGGCGGCGGATGCGTCGTTCACAGGACCAGCTCCGATCGGCGGCGCGGGTTGATCCGTTCCCTCCAGGCACCGGCGAGCCCGGCGATGGCGAGGGTGGGGATGACGATGAACAGGCCGGGGAAGAGCGTCGGCCACCACTCCCCGGTCACCAGCGAACCGCGGGCACCGTTGATCATGGTGCCGAGGCTGGCCTCGTGCGCGGGGATTCCGAGGCCGAGGAACGACAGCGCGGACTCGTGCCAGATGGCGTGCGGCACCATCAGCACGGCCGCGAGTCCCGCCTGGGGAAGCACCGCGGGCACCAGGTGGCGGGCGGCGACCCGCAGCCGCGAGGCGCCGCCGGAGATCGCGGCGTCGACGAACGGGCGGGCGCGCAGCGACAGCACCTCGGCGCGCACGATGCGCGCGGTGGACACCCAGTGGGTGAGTCCGACGGAGGCGACGACGGGCCAGACCCCCGGCCGGAACATGGCCACGATGAAGATGCCCATCAGCAGGTGCGGGACAGCGGTGAACGTGTCCACCAGGCGCATCACGACCCGGTCGGTCCTGCCGCCGAGGGCCCCGGCGGCACACCCGACCGCGAGGCCGATGCCGCTGGCCACGAGCGCGGCGACGAGTCCCACGAGCAGGGAGACGCGCAGGCCGTAGACGCTGCGCAGCAGCACGTCGCGGCCGACCTCGTCGGTGCCGAAGAGGTGGTCGGCACCGGGCGCCGACAGTTTGGCGGTGAGGTCGACGGCCTGCTGGTCGAGGGGGAAGAGGGGCGGCACGAGCAGCACGGCGAGCGCGGCGGCCGAGACCAGGACGGCCGAGACGACGACGCGTGCGGTGCGAGTGCCGCGGCGGGTGGTGCCGGGGGCGTGCCAGGGCTGTTCGGCGGCTGAAGCGGTCATGGGTTCACATCTCGTCGTGGTCGACGCGGGGATCGGCCAGTCCGTACAGCAGGTCGGCGAGCAGGTTGCCGGCGAGCACCGCGAGCGCGGAGAGCACGGTCAGGGCCGCGAGCAGCGGGAAGTCGGTGGCGGTGGCGGCCCTGACGGTGGCGGAGGCGATGCCGGGCCAGCTGAAGACGGTCTCGATCAGCAGTGCGCCGGTGATCAGCTCGGGTATGCGGGTGCCGATCAGGGTCAGAACGGGCAGCAGCCCGGAGCGCAGGGCGTGCCCGACGAGCACGGTGCGTTCGCTCAGACCGCGGGCGCGGGCGCCGCGCACGGGGTCCTCGTGGAGGGCGTCGCCGACGCCCTGGCGCACGTACAGCACGAACCAGGGCAGCTGGGAGACGGCGAGCACGCCCGCGGGCAGGACGAGATGGCTCAGCAGGGCGCCGGGGGTGACGACGTCGGAGCCGGCGTCGGTGAGGCCGCCGGCCGGGAGGACGTCGAGGCGCAGGGCGAAGAGCCAGATCGCCAGGAGGGCGAGCCAGAACGGCGGGGCCGCCTGGAGGGTGTAGCTGAGGGAGGTGACGACGCGGTCGAAGGTGCTGCCGGGGCGCCGTGCGGCGAAGACGCCGAGGGTGGTGCCCAGCAGCACGGCGATGACGAACGCGACGGCGCACAGCAGCGCGGACCAGCCGAGCCGTTCCGCGATGACCTGGTCGACGGGCTGCCGCAGGGCGAGGGACTGGCCGAGGTCGCCGGTGACGGCGGAGCGCAGCCAGGCCCACCACTGTTCGACGAACGTGCCGCCGGCCTCCAGGTTCTCCCGCAGGGCGTCCAGCGTCTCCTGGGAGGCGCCCACGCCGCCGTCGCCGATGTAGCGGCGCACCGGGTCGAACGGCGAGGCGGCGGCCACCGCGAACATGCCGAGAGTCACCAGGGCCAGCACCGGGACGGCGGCCAGCAGCCGCCGTCCCGCGAGCCTGGCCATGGCGGCCCAGGGAAGGGTGGTCACGAACGGACCGTCCAGTCCTCGACGTTCCACCAGGGGCCGTGGCCGAGGCCGTGGTCGTGCGGCTCGACCTGGGTGGAGACGCCGTCCCAGTGGTCGGCCATCACGTAGACGTGGTCGATGTGGGTGAGGAAGGTGTAGCCGGGGTTGTCGGCGAGTTCGCGCTGCACCGCCTCGTAGGCGGCGGCCCGCTCCTGCTCGTCGCCGCTGCGGCGGCCGATGTCCAACTGCTCGTCGACGGCCGGGTTGTCGTACTGGCCCATGTTGTTGTAGCCGTTGCCCGCCAGATCGGACTTGAGCAGCGTGTACAGGTCGAAGTCGGGGTCGGCGGGGCTGCCGCCACCGGCGAGCACGGCGTCCTCGGTGAGGCGTTCGTCGATGACCTCCCAGGAGCCGGATTCGACCGTGGCGTCGATGCCGATCTCCTTGGCGTCGGAGGCGTAGGCCAGTGCGTGCTCCTGCCGCAGCCGGTCGCCCGCCGGGTACCAGAGGGTGAACTCGGCGCGCTGGCCGTCCCGCACCCGGATGCCGTCCTCGCCCGGCTCCCAGCCGGCCTCGTCCAGCATGCGCCGCGCGGCGTCCGGGTCGTGGGCCCGTTCGGTGCCCTCGGCGAACCACGGGCTGCTGGCCGGCACCGGCCCGTGGGCGGCGTGCCCGGCGCCCTCCAGGATGCGCTCGACCATCAGCTCGCGGTCCACCGCGATGTCGAGGGCGCGGCGGATGTCGCGGTCGCCGGTGACGGGGTTGCCCGTGGGGAGGGTGACGGCCCGGAAGTCGGCGCTCTCCGCGTTCATGGTGACCAGGCCCTCGTCCTCGGCGAACGTGTCGGCCAGGTTGGGCGGCAGCACGGCGGCATCGAGGTCGCCGGACCGCAGCCGGGTGGCGCGCACGTCGTCGTCGGGGATGATCGCCATGGTGAGGCGTTTGACCTCGGGCTCGCCGCCCCAGTAGTCGGGGTTGGCCTCGAAGGTGATGCGCTCGCCGCGGCTCCATCCGGTCACGACGTAGGGCCCGGTGCCGACGGGCTCGGAGTTGTAGTCCCCGGTGTTCACGTCCTGCCCGCCGACCGCCTCGGCGGAGGCGATGGGCAGCACGGTGCGTTCGGCGAACGGCGCGTAGGGGTAGGCGAGGGTGAAGACGACGGTGTGGTCGCCGTCCGCTGCGACGCTGTCGAGGGCAGCCAGGTCGTCCTTGGCCGGATTGTTCGTGCCGTCGTCGAGGATGGTCTCGTAGGTGAAGACGACATCCTGCGCGGTGAACGGCTGCCCGTCGCTGAACTCGACGTCGTCGCGGAGTGTGTAGGTATAAGTGAGCCCGTCGTCGCTGACCTGCGGCAGGTCCGTGGCCAGGGCGGGCTGGAGCTCCAGGTTCTCGTCGTGGCGCAGCAGCCCGTCGAATATTTTGGAGTTGCCGTCCTTGCCGTAGCCCAGGAGCGGGCTGAGCGACTCCGGCTCGTTGGCTATGCCGATGACGAGCGCGTCGTGGCCGCCGCCCTCGTCGTCGCCGCCGTCGTCACCGGGGGCGGAACAGGCCGCGGCGGCCAGTACAGTTACCACCGCCGCCGCGGTCATCCCACTGCGTAGCGTCCGGGCCGTCATGAAGCACACCCCTGCCAGACCTTGTCGGTAATTGCGAAGCAGTCGCAATTAAACAGGAGGGGCGGCAGTCCCTGTCCAGAGTTTGTGATCAGCGGCTCAACCCTGCGCGCCGAGCCCCCCGCCGGCCAGCCAGTCGAGCTGGACGACCGACTGGGAGGCGCGCCCGCCGCCGTGATCGCCGAACTCCCAGACGGTGATGTCCTTGTCCCCCGCGTACCCGTTGTAGGCGGCATAGACGGTGCTCGGCGGGCACACCGGGTCCATCAGGGCGACACTGAACAGCGCGGCGGCGCTCGCCCGCGGCGCGAAGTGCTGGCCGTCGAAGTAGTTCAGGGTCTCGAAGACGCGCGCCGGGTCGACGCGCTTGTGCACGCCGAGGTAGTGCACGAGCTCGCCGTACGGGCCGGCGGACGAGACGTCCGCGCCGCGCCGGTAGTGGCACAGGAACGGCACGTCGACCAGGGCCGCGGCCACCGTGTCCCCGGCCAGCCCCGCGGTGGCGAGCGCCAGCCCGCCGCCCTGGCTGCCCCCGTGCACGACGATCCGGGCCGCGTCGACGGCCGGGTGCTCGCGCAGGGCGTCCACGGCGCGCACGCAGTCGGTCATCAGGCGGCGGTAGTAGTGGTCCGCCGGGCTCTCTATACCCCGCGTCATGAACCCGCCGACCCACTGCGGCGCGGGCACCGGATCGGGGTCGGGGGTGTCGTGGCCCTGGCCGCGGCTGTCGACCACGAGGTGGGCGTAGCCCGCGGCACTCCACAGCAGATGCTCGACCGGCAGCCCGCGGCCGCCGCCGTAGCCCTGGTACGTCACCACCGCGGGCAGCGGCGCCGCGGCGCCGCGCGGCACCAGCAGCCAGGCGGCGACCGGCTGCCCGCCCCAGCCGGGGAAACGCACGTCGTACACGTCCACCGAGGCCAGCCGCACCCCCGCGACCGGCCGGTACTCGGCGGTTCCACCGCCCGCGGCCCGGGCCGCGGCGAGGGTGCCGGCCCAGAAGTCGTCGAAGTCCCGCGGCTCGGGAACGCCGGGGCGGTAGGCCCGCAGTTCTTCCAGCGGCATATCGGTCAGTGGCATGACGAGGGCCTTCCTTCGGTCCGGGCCCCCGCGGGGCGCAGCAAGCGTTTTCCGCCGAGAAGCTAGCCGAGCCGACATCCCAGGTCAACGGCGTACACCGGGCCGGTGGGCGGGCCTGGTGGTAGTGATGGAGCATGGACTGGATCGCAGCCCCCGACGCCTGGCTGAGCCGACTGGTGGTCCAGCGCGGCGTGGCCGTGATCTACCTGCTGGCGTTCCTCGCGGCCCTGCGGGAGTTCCGCGTGCTCGCCGGGGAACGGGGACTGACCCCCGCCCCCGCTTTCCTGCGCCGCGTGCCGTTCCGCCACGCCCCCGGTCTTTTCCAACTCCACTACTCCGACCGTGCGTTCGCCGCCGTCGCCTGGCTCGGCGCGGCGCTTGCGGCGGCGCTGGCCGCGGGGGCGGGTGACGCGGTGCCCCTGGGGGCCGCCATGGCACTCTGGGCCGCGGTGTGGCTGCTCTACCTCTCCGTGGTCAACATCGGGCAGACCTGGTACGCCTTCGGCTGGGAATCGCTCCTGCTCGAAGCCGGCTTCCTGATGATCTTCCTGGGCAACGACGACATCGCGCCGCCGACTGTGGCCCTGTACCTCGTGATCTGGCTGGTCTTCCGCGTCGAGCTGGGCGCGGGCCTGATCAAATGGCGCGGAGACCCGTGCTGGCGGAAGCTGACCTGCCTCTACCACCACCACGAGACGCAGCCGATGCCCGGACCGCTGAGCTGGTGGTTCCACCATCTCCCCCGCCCACTGCACCGGGCGGAGGCCGCCGCGAACCACGTGGCCCAGCTGATCGTCCCGTTCGGACTCTTCCTGCCGCAGCCGGTGGCGACCTGGGCGGCGGCCGTCGTCATCGTGACCCAGCTGTGGCTGGTGGCCTCCGGAAACTTTGCCTGGCTGAACTGGCTGACCATGATCCTCGCCGTCGCCGCCGTGGACGGCGCGCTGCTCGCCCGGCACCTGCCGCTGCCCGGCCCGCCCGCGGAGCAACCGGACGCCCCGGCCTGGTTCACGGCAACAGCTTTGACCGCGGCGGCCATGGTCGCCGCCCTGAGCTACTGGCCGGTCCGCAACCTCCTCTCCCCCGCCCAGCAGATGAACCGCGCCTACAACAGCCTCCACCTGGTGAACACCTACGGCGCGTTCGGCAGCATCACCCGCGAACGGCACGAGATCGTGCTGGAGGGCACCGCCGAGCCCGAGCCGGGCCGGGACACGCAGTGGCGGGAGTACGCCTTCCACGGCAAGCCCGGCGATGTCCGGCGCCTGCCCCGCCAGTTCGCACCCTTCCACCTCCGGCTGGACTGGCAGATGTGGTTCGCGGCGCTGAACCCGCACGTTCCGGCCCCGTGGCTGAGGGCCCTGGTCACCCGCCTCCTCGACGCCGACCCCGCCACCCTGAGGCTGCTGCGCACGAACCCCTTCCCCGACGCTCCGCCCCGCCACATCCGCGCACGCGTGTACCGCTACCGCTTCACCACTCCCCGCGAACGCCGCGACACCGGCACCTGGTGGCACCGCACCCCGGCCGGCGAGTACCTCCCCACCCAGCACGGCTGAGCGAGCACCCTCACGGATGCGGTATGGTTCTCGTGCACGGCAACGGGGGGAAACTCCCTGATCAGACCGGCACCGGGACGTGGCGCAGTTTGGTAGCGCACTTGACTGGGGGTCAAGGGGTCGTGGGTTCAAATCCCGCCGTCCCGACGGTGAATTGGCTCTGCCGCAGGTTATCTAGCCTGCGGCAGAGCCTTTTTCGCTGCGTTGCTCGGGGTTGCCCGGGGTTTCTCGGGGTTCCCCTGGCAAGATCATCTCCCAGTTCTCTCCCGGCGAGCAGCGCGGCCCCCCTCTCCGCGAGGGGGGCCGCTCGACGCCGGAGCCAGAGGGGGGCCATCCCGAGCAGCCCCGGCGCGCTGGGTGAATACTGGCCAGTCTGGCCGGTTTAGACCACTCTACGAGACGATGTGTGCTCATCACACCCGTTTCTCATGATCCAGAAATGTACCTGGTCAGGTACAGCCTTCATGATCTTGGTCGGCTGACGTGGCGTTGTGCAGCCGCAGCCCCTCCCGCCCGACCCGCTCCTCCCCCGTCGGCTCGCCGTCGGTACCCGCATCCGGGAGGCGCGACTGCGGGCGAACTGCACCCAGGAGCGCCTGGACGACCTGACCGGCATCGACCGCAAGACCATCTCTCGCGTGGAGAACGGACACACCACGCTCACCATTGACCAGCTGCTCGATGTGGCCGACGCGCTGGGCGTCTCGCCGCGGGACCTGCTGCCGGAGCGCCCCCCGTCCGCGCCGCCCGAGTAGCGCCGCGCCACTGCGTCGCGGAGCCTGGGCGTATGGCTCGTCCTCGCATCGTGGTGTACCCGCCGAGTGGGGGTGGCCGGCGGGTGCGTGTGGATGACGCGATCCTGGGCCGGGCCCGCGGACTGGGGGAGCTGCTGCGGCTGCTGCGGCAGGCGGGGATCACGCTGGATGAGGTGCGGCTGGGGGACGACGCGTCGATCGAGTGGCGGGGTGGCGGTCCGACGGCGTGGGAGTAGTGGGCGGCGGCGGGGCTCTGCGGCCGGATGGGCCGGTGGTGTGGCTGACGCTGCCGGACGGCCAGGTGGTGTCTGCGGTGGTGCGGGCCCGCAGGCGGGAGCCGGGCGGCTGGTGGTACGCGGTGGAGGTGCCGCTGTGGGCGCGGGTCGAGCTGGCTGACGGCCGCGTCGTGGCAGGCGTGGACCCGGCGGTGTGCTGGGCGCCCGCGACCGCGTGCGAGCCGGTAGAGGGCGAGGACTACAGCGCGGTGCCGACGGAACGGCCGAGGCGCGGGCAGCGGTGACCGCGGTGTCAGCGGCGCCTGCCACGATGGCCTCATGACGAAGCGCATCGTGCATCTGACCGGTGGCCCGCTCGACGGTCTCACCATGGACGCGACCGACTGGACGGACGAGGAAGTCGCGGGAGGCACGTACCACGTGGTGCACGGCTGGGAGGAGCGGGCGGATTACGCGACCGAGCCGGGCGGCGACCCGTTCGTGTGGCACTACCGCGGGCCTGTCGTCGTCTGACCCCGCACGCACCTGCGCCCCGCCCACTCGGGCGGGGCGTCAGTCTGCGAGGTGGGCGAGCCAGCGGGCGGTCGTGGCCGCGGCGGCGAGGGAGCCGCCCGCGGCGTGCTCCACGATCAGCGGCAGCACCGCGGCGATCGCACTGGCGTCCCACGGCTCCCCGGGGCCGTCCGGGTCTGTCAGCACTCGCACCGCTGCGGTGACCTGCTCCAGCCGCACCCCGCGCGGCAGGCCCGCGGCCATGACCGCCAACTCCGCGCTCATGGCCGCAGGATCGCACGCTGGGTGGTGGGGTGGCTACCGGCTTCCAAGGATGCGTTCCGCGCGCTCACGGCGCTTCTGCTCTTTCAGCGCCCCGCGCGCCCGGGCCGCTTGCTGGCGCGCATACTCTCGGGCGTCGGGGTCCAGGAGCCGGGCGACTGTGGTCGGGTGCCACTGGCCGCCGCGCTTCGATCGGTGGCCGGCCGCGTTGAGGCGCCGGGCGATTTCGCGCACGCCTGCCCCTTCGTCTCTCCAGCGCTGCGCGAGAGCCTCGATGTCGCGCTCGGTGGCGTCGTCGACCAGGGCGCCGTCCTTGGCCGCTTGGCCGAAGCGCGGGGCGCCGTAGGCGTAACCGCCCTTCTCGCCCTTGGTCTCTCGCCCTTCGCGGAGTCGCTTCCGGATGAGGCCGCGGTCGAGTTGGGCGAAGACGCCGCGCATCTGCCGCATGGCGGTGCGCATGGGGTCGGTCTCGTCGTCTTCGAGGTGTTCGCCGTGGTCGGCGGTGTAGACCCGGCCGCCGAGGGCCCAGACGTAGGAGAGGACGGCTTCCTGGACGGTGAGTTCGCGGGCGAGTCTGTCGAGGTTGGGGGCGAGGATGCCGTCGGCGCGTTGTTCGCGGACCCACTCCATGGCCTCCATGAGGCCCTCGCGTTCGTCGATGGTGGATTTGCCGGTGAGGGCTTCGTCGGTGACGACGTGGACGATGCGGTGTCCGCCGTCGGCTGCCTCGCGGTTCCAGCGTCGGCAGTCTCGCTCTTGGGCGTCGAGGCCGTATCCGTCGGTGACCTGACCTGCTGTGGAGACGCGTCGGACGATGACCAGTCGGAGGGCTGACGTGCGGTGTTGAGGGGGCGTCACCCCTCGTAGTGTACACATCTATAGGTATAGATGTAACGCGCCTGATCAGGGCGTCGGTATGGCATGTTATCGAGGGAGAGGTTCGCGGGCGTCACCCGCTTGCCAACTTCGACACATGTGTGTCATAGTTGGGGTGTGAGGCCGAGGGAACAGCCCACGGCCCCGGAGAAGGAGTGAACATGGCCACCACCGCCATCTGGTCCGTCGTCCGAGGCGAGTCCCCCACCGCCCGCGCCATCGAGCCCGAGCCCCACGGCATCGCCATCCCGGACGCCATCCTGGACTGGGCCGAGGAGCACGGGCTCAGCATCAGCGACCCCGACGTGTACCTCCTCGTCACCCCCGCAGATGAGGCAGGCGAAGTCGCTGGCGAAATCGCCTACCGCGAGCACCCCATGCCCACCGCAGACCTGGACACCCTGCGGGAAGCCCTCACCCATGCCTGACCCGACCAACGAGGAACTGTGGCTCATCGGGCGCGTCATGGAGCACCTCGACGTGCGGACCCGGTCCGGAGCACGGACCTTTCTACGCCGCGCAGGCATCCAGACCGTCGACTATGTCACCGGGCCCACCGGGCGCCCCGAGGCGCGGTACCAGGCTGACGCCGTCCGAGATGCGGCGGCCATGCGTCCCGGTCGTGGCGCGCGAACCGATCTCAACCGTGACGCCTGAGCCTGATAGGTTCCTCACCTCATCGCCCCTCAAAGGGACCCCATCCGCTTTCTGCGCGAGGTGTCGCGATGCCCGCCCGCCGTCTCACCGCCGAGCAGGTAGCCGCCGCACGCCGCCGCTACGCCGCACGCGACGCCACCTGGGCCCAGCTCGGCGCCGAGTTCGATGTCGCGCTGTCCACCATCAAGGCCGCGGTCACCGGTCGCTCCTGGGCCCACCTGACCGAGCCGCCGCCCGTGCGGCGCGGCACCCCCACCCCCGGCGGCCCAGGCCGGGCACGGGCACTGACTCCGCTGTCCGTGCGGGACATCATCCGCACCCGGCGCGAGACCAGCCTGACGTGGCAGCAGATCGGCGCCTTGTATGGGGTGCACGCCAGCGTCGCCTACCGGGCCTACCGCGCGGCCACCGACGCGGGCCGCACCGTTCCACCAGTCCCCCGGCCGCGCCGCAGCACGCGCACGCGCGCCGATATCGCCCGGGACCGCGACGCGGCGCGTGCCGAGCTGCGGCGCCTGTGGTCCACGGCCACGTCCGCACGCGAGGTCGCCCGCGCGGTCGGCCGCAGTGATGCGTGGGTCTCCCGCACCGCGCGGGACATGGGGCTGCCGCCCCTGCGGGCGGCGCGGCAGCCAGCCTGACCCCGCGCACGCCAGAAGCGCCCCACCTCGCCGTCGTGGCGAGGTGGGGCGCGTTGGGTCGGTCCGCGGCAGCATGATGCCACGCCGGTCTGACACGGACGTGTGTTACACACGTCCGTCCCGCTGACCTGCAACATCTGCGGCCAGCCACGGCAGGATGGGGGACTCTGGCAGGCCACCGCCCACCGTCGGGCCGTCGCCGTGCTCGGCGAGCGTCGCCGCGTCCGCCAGCGGAGGGGCGGCTGGCACGAACCCGTGCCGCACAGTACTCGTGTCGTCCACGGTCACCTCCATCACCACTGCCTGCGTGCCGGGTCGAGCGCGGCGCCCAGACCGCGGGTGGGATCGTCGGGAACGCCCGTCGGGGCACAGGCGTACTCCGTGCTCCCGGCCGTGACCGGCGTGCACCGGTACGTCGTGCCGTCCGGTCCGGTCCACGTCCAGGACGTCGGCGCGGGGCCGGCGGGTCCGCGGTCACCGGCCGGGCCCTGCTCGCCTGCCGGGCCTGCGGGCCCTGGCTCGCCCTGCGGTCCGGGGGGCCCGGCGGGTCCTGCGGTGCCGTCCGCCCCTGCCTCTCCGGCCGGGCCGTCCGCGCCCGCGGCACCGGGGTCCCCCGGCGGCCCGTCACCGCCATCCTGCCCGTCGTCGCCCGGGGCGCCGCCCGGACCGCGGACACCCATCGGGCCACGGTCGCCCGGCGGACCGGGCGGGCCCTGCTCGCCCACCGCGCCCGCCTCCCCGCGGCTACCGGGCGGACCGGCCACCGGGGTCCCGCCGAGCTGCTGCACCTGCTCGGCCAACGCGTCGCGCGCGTCGTTCGCCGCCCGCAGATCCTCCGCGAGGCCCTGCATGGTGATGACCACCCACGCGAGCGCGGCCACGGCGGCGAGCACGCCGAGCGCGTACCCGAAATCAGCCGGTCGTCTCCACTTCATGCAGCACCAGCTCCCCGCGCGGAGAGCCACACCTGGAGCAGCAGCAGAAGCACGGGCGCGACCAGCGCGGAGAAAGCGAGGCGCCGGTCAGCGCGGCGCCGGTCTTCAAGTGCACGCCGTTCGGCATCCTGCTGCTCTCGCTCCCTGTCACGCGCTTCCTCGATGCCCTTCACGCGTTCGACCAAGAGGCGCAGCGCCTCGTCTCGGGCCTGCTGCTCCAGCTGGTAGCGCTCCATGGAGACGCGGGAGTCGAGCCGCCCGGCGAGGTCGCGCACGTCCTCCTTGAGGTCCGCATGCACGTCGGCCAGTCGGCGGGCGATCTCGCCCAGGGTCGGCTCATCCAAGGCTCACCCCGTCAGACGCGAGGCGCGACCGACGCGCTGTCCGGGTTGCCGGAGAGTCTGGCGAGGAGCCCCTTCAGCAGGGACCCCGCCGCGGCTATGCCCGCGGTCGCCGCGCCCTCCCAGAACGAGACCGTGAACATGTCGGCCGCCTCGGCCGCGACGAACACGCCGCCCAGGGCGACAACGAACGTGGCCACGACCCGCTCGGCCAGGTCCACGACGAACGTCCGCGCCGTCTTGGCGCTGGGGAAGTTGATGCTCATGGTCGGTCAGTCCTTCCAGACGTGCAGCTTGAGTTCGGCTCGCTCGATCACCAGCGGGCCGGAGTTGAAGTGGGCGAGCATGACCTTCGCCTTCCGCCCGGCGGTCACGCGGCCGGTCAGCGGGACGGCGGGGAACGTGCCGCCCGCCGTGCCGACGCCCTCGATCGGCGGCAGCTTCTTCAGGTCTTCGCCCTCGGCCTCGACGACCCGGACCTGTATCTCCCGGCCAGGCTCCAGACCGGACAGTCGCAGATACAGCGCGCCGGTGTAGTTCGTGCCGGCCGCGGCGAACGACTGCGCGCCGTCCGGGTGCTCGCCGAGCGGGTCGGCCCAGTCGGTATCGAAGGGGAGGGACACCCATACGTGCGGGGCCTCGATGGTCAGGGGTCGGGTCAGGCCGAGCGCGAGCAGGCGGGGCACGTCATCCTCCTCGGACGGGGGGGTGGGGTCGGAGCCGCCCGGGCTCCAGGACGGTGGGTGAGCGAGCCGTTCGGCAACGCGCCGGCGCACGTCGGCCATGGAGATGCCGGGCCCGCGGGGGTCGATCTTGCCCGGCTGCCACTCCGAGTGGCCGATCACCGAGGTCGTGCCCTGCTTGCCCCAGCCGTGCGCCCGGCACAACGCCGCGGAGGCTCGCACGATCGCCTCGACCTGCGCGGCCGGCCACGGGTCCCGGCCGTTGCCCAGGTTGATGGCCTCGAAGCCGTAGAAGTGGCGGTTGCCGTCGGTGTCCGCCTGGTTGTCGGGGGGCAGCGGGCGTTCGGCCCGCACCGCCGCGAGCACGTCCCGGTCGCCGCTTCCGGCGTGGTTGGCCCGGCCGTGCCCGACGAGGTGCACCGTTCCGTCCTTGGCGATGACGCCGTGGCACAGCGGCCCAGGCAGCGTGGAGTGCCCGCGGTAGCAGAGGTCCACGCTCGCGTCGGTGCCGGACGTCACGGTGTGGTGGATCATCACTCCGTGCACGGGGCCCCAGGACCCGACGTGATTCCGGGAGTGCGTGCGCCAGGACCGGTGTTCCTCGATCCGGACGCCCTCCGCGCGTAGGGCCGCGAGCAGTCGGTCAGCCGACAGGGGCGTCGCCATCCGGCACCTCCTCAGGCGGCTCGGGCGCGGGCTGGTCCGGCGGCGTGCCGCCCAGCTCCTCGACGATCCGCGCGATCTCCTCAGGGGACAGTGGCGTTGACATCGCCGCTCCTCTCACGCGATGGGTCCGGCGTAGCTGATGACGATGGACGGCCGCACGCTTCCGGTCGCGGTGTTGATGCTCGCGCCCGAGTTCTGGAACGGGCACAACTCGATGTAGTCGGCCGCCCCGTCGAACACCACGGGCAACTCAGGCGCAGGGCAGGTCACGTAGGTGTCCGCGAGCGCGGTCGTCACCTGCGTCCGCGCGGTCCCTGACGGCGGGAGCGTGCCATTGAACCGCCAGCTCACGCCGCGGAGAGTGCCGGCGGACGCGCCGTACTCGTCGATGCTGGCGGAGCCGAGGCACTGGTAAATGCCAGGGATCGGCGGCCGGAACCGAGTCGGCTGGCTCGGCGACCAAGCCCCCAGGAGGTCGAGCGTGACGTTGTCCCACTGGAGCGCGTTGCCGACCTCCCCGACCGTGGTCGAGGTGATCGCCTGCGTGGCGTCCCGGTATGCCGTGAACACCGTCCTGCCGATCAGCAGCGCGGCGTTGAGCCGGTCCGCGGTGACGCGCTGGCCGGGCAGCAGCCCAGGCGGCGGAGTGGTCACGAATCCCTCCTTACAGAGCGATGATCATGGGGTTGGCCAGACGCACGTCCGCCCCGGCCGCGTGCGGTTTCACGATGCCGTTCACCGAGCGGTCGACGGTCATGAACTGGGGGTTGCTGATCTCGAACGCGCTGAACGAGAACTGCGCGTCGGCGTTCGTGTTCGACGCCAGCCGTGCGGCGGTCACCGCGAGCAGGCCCGTCGTGATCTGCCCCGACGTGACGGTCCAGTCCACGAGCCAGCCGCCCGGCTCCGGACGCCCTACAGGCCACACCCGGCCACGGATGCGGTCACCGTCGACACGCATCCGCATCCGAAGCGCCGTCCCGGCGGTGTACGTGAGCCCGGTCGGCAGCAGCCCGGACAGCGACGTGCCGGAGCGCACGGCCTCGATGCCGACCGCGCCGCTCGTGCCCAGGTCCAGGCGCACGGCGTAGTAGTCGGACCCGGTGATCCTGGCGACCAGCATGCTCGTCAGACTCGCCCCGGTGGCCAGCGCCGCGGGAGTGACCGTGACGGCCATCTCCAGATCGGGCACGGACCACGGCGACAGCATCTGAAAGCGTGTCGGCCCCGCGGTGCCCACCGTGACGATCCCCTGGCCACCCGACACCGACCGCTCCGCGGCCAGCCCACCCGAGGGCACCCACTCCGGCGTCGGTGTGATCCCGGACGGCGTGACGCCCCAGCCGCCCGTTATCGACCGATCGAACGTGTCCCACGCGAACGGCTCGACGCTCGTGGCGGTCACGACCTCGCCGGCCATCACCAGGTCCACCGGCAGATCACCCGCCGCCGCAGACGGCGCGGGCCCCGCCGAAGTCGTCCACGGCAGGCCCACCGTGGTCTGCACGATCAGTCCCGTCGCCGTCTCGTCCACGTCCGCGTCCAGCTCCGAGCCATCCGTATCGACATGGGTGGGCGGCTCGTCGCCGTCGGGCTCGGGCTCGCCGATTTCGCCGACGGCCCACACGCCGCCGGGCGACGCGTTGGCCTCGACGCGCCACCGGGTGGGGGTGATGGTCTCGGCAAGCCCCTCCACCATCAGGTCGACCACGTCGGTGGGGTGCTGCGGCGGCAGGTTCACTACCTGCAAGCGGTCGCCCTCCAGCCGGTCGAGCCACGCGTCGATCGTCTGCGGTGCCAGGTCCAGGCTCGTTGTGACGGCCGGGTAGCGCATGCCGGGCCATGTGCCGCGGTGGAGTCGCCACCCGGCGATGCCCTCCAGCACGCCATCCGTCGCGACGTTGAGGGTCACGGAGTCGTCGTACAGGCCCACCTCGTTGATGGACCCCTCGTCGACGGCACGGGCCGACGAGCCGCCGGTGCGGCTGACGGTGATGTCGTTCCGCAGCCGCTGGTCGTCCAGGATCGGGGCGAACGGGTTGTCGATCTCCGACCGGCGTGCGTCCAGCACGAGCCCAGGCGCCTGGTTGTACAGCGTGTACCGCGCCCGGTAGCCGAGCCCGATCGTGTCCCGCAGCTCATACAGGATGCCGCCGTCCGCGTCCGCGCACTGCTGGAGCAGCTCCAGCAGGGTGGCCTGCCCCTGCGGGCCCATCTGCGGCGACTCTGCGGCATCGCCGAGCACGGAGATCGGAAGGTGTTCCTCTACGGCCAGGCGCCGCATCCGTGCCAGCGCCCGCTCCCCGTCGTATGCGGCCTCCGGGCCGCGGGACCCGGGCCGGTACACGTCCAGCGACGGGTCGTTGACGTAGGTGATGTGGCCGACCGGCAGCCCGGCGAGGCCCGCGGTCCATCGGCTGTCGATCCTGACCGGCCTGATGTATGGCATCGGGCCGACTGCGGACGCCGTGGCCACGTACCAGTTCTGCGACTGGCCGACGGGTGTCCACCACATGCGGTAGTCCCAGCCGCCGGAGATAGGGATGCCCACCAGCCGGACCCGGCACCATCCGGCGGTCGCCGCGGCGAGTGCCGTGGCGTCGGTCCAGAACTGCTCGGCAATGACGTTGCCGTCGACATCATGGACACGGATACGGGCCTCGCCGGCGCCGAGGTATCCGGTGATGCGCGCGGCTCCCCCCGTGGTCCACACCCGCCACAAGCCGTAGCTCGTGTCGGGCATCTCGTCCATGAAGTAGACCAATTCGGCGCGCCAGCCGAGCGCGGTGTTCGGCAGGCTGGGCAGCGACACGCGGAAGCTGCCGCCGTCCTGGCTGACCTGCGGCAGTGGCGCGCTGGAGGGCAGCGAGGAGTTGGCGGCCATGTCGAGTCCCTCGATCGCGCCGACGCGCGTCCCGGGAATGACGGGCGCCGCGGAGGTGGCGTTCGGGCCGTCCTCCAGCGGCCAGTACCCCAGCAGCCCATCACCCTGCGGGATCGCCCTGCGCAGCGTGCTTTGCAGCGCTTTGGCTCCTTGGCCGAGCCTGCGGAGGATGCCGCTGATGGTGATGTCGGTACGCGCCTCCCCGGGCCTCTCTGCTGGCCGGGACGGGTCGGATAGGTCACCCCACGGCCACGTCGGCGCCCACTCATCCACCGTGCCGACCATGCGGGTGCGCCAGTCCGTGATCTCCGCGGCGCCCATCACCTGCCACGTGCGGCCGACACTGTCCGTCCACGACGTGGCCCCGGGCTGCTGTGCGGTGAAATCGGCGTCCGCGACCAGCGGCCCATCGACACCGTCACGCAGCACCGCGCCGTAGTAGCGGCCGGCTCCGCGGGCGAAAGTGAGAGAGAAGATGTCGCCGATGTCGAGGTCGGCACCGCCGGCCGCGTTGAGGCTGGTGGTGCCGGGGCGCGCGATCGGGTCCCCGAGTACCGACCACGGGCCCGTGATCGAGGGCGCCGTGTAGAACGTCACCGTGTGGCCGCCGTCGCCGTTGTCCGGGTCGAGCGTCACACGGAGCGCCCATCGCTGCCCGGCCGCATACGGCACCACATCGGTCGAGAGCACATCGATGAAGTCGGCACCCGTGGTGGACCACGTGACCTGGAGTCCGCCCGTGACCGTGATGAACACGCGCCACATCCGCGCGCCGTTGGTGTTGTAGCGGCCGATGACCTCCGTCTGGTACGGCTCCCACGGGCTCACGCTGAAACCCGCGACCCCCAGCTGCGCAGGCAGCCGGTCCAAGGCCAACTCCACCGCAACATCGAGGGCGCTCACGTTCAGCGCCGCCGTCGTCGCGACCCTGGCCCGCGCTCCCACCGCATTTCGTATGGATAGATGCGGCCCTCCGGCCTGCACGCTGATCCGCGCCGGGACTCCCTGCCGCACATACGGGTAGTACGCGCCCAGCGGATGCCCAGGGGTGTAGTCGCTGCGGTTGTTGACGAGTCGCGGGGATGCGGACGTCGGCGATGGCTGGGCGGCTTCGTCCGCCCGGCCGCGGCCAATTTGGATCTCGGCCTCGCGGTCGAGGTCTGGGGACACGTCCGTCCATGCCCATACGCCCGGATCGGCTGCGGGGTCGGCGCCGAACGCCAGCTCCAGCCGCACGGGCAGCCACCAGGGGCGCTCGGGGTAGGCCATCACACCTCCATCTCGGCGAGCAGGGCGCGCGTCCGGTTGGGGTGTCCGGCGGCGTGCCGGTAGCGGCGGTAGAGGGCGCGGGACGCCAGCGAGCCCCAGCGGCGGGAGTCACGCGCTTGGGGTGGGTGCCACAGGTGCCAGAGGGGCGCGTCTCCCCGCCATGGGGGCCCGGCGAGCGTCCGCAGTGCGAGCGCGTGCGATTCGTCTTCCTGCCCCCACCCGCGGTATCGCGGGTCGAGCGGGACCTGTTCATACACCTGGCGGGGCAGCACGGTGATGCCGCCGCCCTCGAACCCCCGGTACGCAGGCTGGACGAGCCCACCGCCGAGGGGGGCGCCGGCGAGGACCGCGGCCGTGGCGTCCTGGTCGAGCCGGTGCACGTCCCCATGGGGGATGCCCCATGGCCAGCCACTGCGCACCGCATCCACCGCGGCCGGGATGCCGCCCGTCCACACGTCCGCGTCCGCGATGACCAGCACGTCTGCGCCCGTGTGGCGCAGCCCGTCGGCGACCGCAGCCGCTTTGGACCACGGCCCGGGTGGGGCTTCGGCGAGGATCGGTTCGTGACCGGCGCGGCGCCAGCGCGGCAGCAGCCACGCCAGCGACGCCTCCCGGTGCGGGCAGCCGCCGCGCCACGGGATCACGACAGCGACTCGACCACCTGCACCCATGCCGCCAGCTCCTCCCGCGGGTCAAGCTCGACCGAGCGCTTGAGCGCCGCGGTGGATGCGGTCTCCCACTCGACCGGGTCGAGGAGACGCCGGATCTGGCGCTCCCAGCCGCCCAGATCGCCCCGCTCCACGAACATCCCGGCGTCGCCGAGCGCTTCGCGCAGGCCGGGCGTCGGCGCGGCGATGACCGGGATGCCGCTCGCCATGGCCTCGACTCCGGCCATGCCGTAGGACTCGTAGATGCTGGGCATGATCAGCAACCGGGTGCGCGGCCACACGTCGCGCCGCATCTGGGCGGTGTGCTGGATGATCTCGACGTTCGGGAGGTCGCGCACGATCTGCGGGCCGTGGCCGCCGACGACCCCAGCGAACTGCATGTCTGGCATCCGGTCGGCCAGCCGGTACAGAATCTCGCCGCCCTTGTCCCGGTTGAGGTTCACCAGCGTCACCGCGTCGCCATGCTGGTCGACACGGTGTTCGTCCGGCCAGACCGGCGGGTGCACGACCAGCGTCCGGGAGCCGGGCGGGATGGCGCGGCGCCGGGCGAAGTGCTCCCGCACCCACACCGTGTTGAACACGAGCAGGTCAGGGCGCCAGCGGCGCGTCACGGCCAGGCTCGCAGGGAACGTGTTGTGGGCGACGTGCGCAACGGCGGGGGCCGGTTCGCCGCGGCGTCGGGCCCGCGCCGCGTAGTGGGAGGCGTGGGGCGCCTCCTGGTGGTGGCTGACCAGCACGTCGGCGCCGATCGCGTCCAGGATTGCTGGCACCGGGCGTCCGCGGACCGCGCGCCGCACCCGCACCCCCTCATGCACGTACTCGTCCGGCCCGCGCCGGTGCTCGGTCACCACTGCCTCGACCTCGTGCCCGGCCACGGCGAGCGCCCGCAGCATGGCGTGCAGCATCGTCTCCGACCCGGCCATGTAGTGCGGCACGTAGTAGTGCACCAGGGCCGCGATCCTCACCGCGACCACCACCAGCGGCCCAGCACCTCGCCGCGGAAGCTGTCGCATCCGCCCATCAGCGCGTCCATCTCCTCCCACGACCAGTGCGCCAAGTGCGTCTCGTGCGGGTTGCCGTGGACGGCCCCCTGCTCCATGCAGATGATCGGCACGGACACCATCACGTGGTCGGCGCACTCCATCAGCTCCGCGAGCAGGCGGCGCGCGTCGTGCTCGGGCAGGTGCTCCACTACATCCCCCAGCAGCACGGCTCCGTCCGCAGGGAAGGGGAAGCCGCGCACGTCGCTGACGTGCACCTGGTCGTA
Organism: Streptomyces sp. MP131-18; assembly: GCF_001984575.1. Taxonomy (GTDB): domain Bacteria; phylum Actinomycetota; class Actinomycetes; order Streptomycetales; family Streptomycetaceae; genus Streptomyces; species Streptomyces johnsoniae. The sequence continues at coordinate 134,550 of NZ_LZNS01000001.1, forward strand.
TTTCTCCGCGAGGTTGAACCGCTCGACGTAGGGCTCCCAGATCTCCACGCACTCCCAGCGCGCGTCCGGGGTGAGGTGCCGCATCAACATCGAGTAGATGCCCTCACCGGGCCCCACATCGATGACCAGTGCGGGCCGGGCGGCCTTGAGCCGCTCGGCCACCCAGTCGCGGCCTTCGTGGTGCGAGACGGGCACGCCTTCTCCTCACCGAGCGCGTCCGAGGCGGGTGACATCCCCGCCGAGCTGGGTGCGGACCATTTCCTCCAGCCACGCCCGTAGATGCCGGTCTCCGGCCACGATCTGCACCACCGCTGCGGGTGCCGCGGCGCGGCCCGTGGGGACGGTGGCGCGCACGGTCGGCAGCATGTCCTCCAGCCGGTCGAGCGGGATGACGGCCTCGTCCTGCCCAGCCTCGCCGATGAGGGCGAGGGTCCCGCCGCGGCGAGCCTGCACGATGCCACCGGCAGCCAAGTACGGCACGTTCGGGGTGCTCAGCGTGAATGACGGCACAGAGACGCCGAGGAACGATCCGCCTCCGACCGTGAAGCTGAGCCCGTTCCATCCGCGGATGATGGCGTTGATGCCGCCGCGGAAACCGCCCCCGATGGTGTCGGCGATGTCGCCGCCCAGCCCGGAGAACCACCCCAGTACCTTGCCGGGCAGGTCGGCGAGGGTGTCCCACCAGCCGGAGACGGTGTTGACTCCGTCCTCGACGCGGGCGCCGATCCAGTCCATCGCCGTGCCGATGGCCCCCTTGATGGTGTCCCAGTGGGAGATGATGATGCCCGGCAGCGACCACGTCATGAACAGGTCGACGATCCACTGGACGACGCCTCTGACCTTGGCGTACACCCAGTCCCACGCGGCCGTCGTCGCGGCCACGATCTGGTCCCAGTACACGATGACCAGCGCGACCGTTCCGGCCAGCAGCGCCACGCCCGCCACCACGCCCAGGATGATCCACGTGATGGGGTTCGCGGCCAACGCGAGGTTGATCGCCCACACGGCGGCCGTCATGATGGCAAGCGCGGCCGCGACACCGATCACGGCCAGCGCAACGGCTTGGAACAGCGCGGGGTTGGACGAGGCCCAGTTGCCGAGCGTGGTGAGCACCGGCATCACAGCCTGCCCAAGCGTGGCACCCAGGGTGCGCAGCGCAGCGGTGAACTGCTGGCTGGGGTCGTTGGCCATAGCTGTCGTCACGCCGGACGCGGCCCCGGACACGTCGTCCAGACCGGCGGACGCCGCCGACGTCGCCGGGTTCATAGCCAGCAGAGCATCAGCGCTCTCACCAGCCATGTCACCGAACAAAGCGACGGCCAGCTCGGCGCGTTCCGCGGGGTCTTCGACTCCGCGCAGGGCCTCCAGGGTGTCGCCCATAGCGGCTGCCGCCTCGGGGCCACCGGAGTGGATCGCCGAGAGCATGCCCTCCGCGTCCAGCCCTAGCCCCTGGAACGCCTCGGCCGCGGCGGCGGTGTCCTCGGCGGTGATCCGCGCGAACTCGTGGATCACGTCCGCCGCTTGGTCGATATCCCGGCCGCCGGCCTGCACGAACTGGCTCATCAGCCCGAACGCGGTCGCCCCGTCCAGGCCGAGCCGCTGGAACTGCTCGCTGTACTCCTGGACCACGGCGGGGATGTCCCCACGCATGCTCGCAGGCAACGCCTGTGCAGCGGCGACGAGCAGGTCGAACGCCTCCTGCCCCGTCCCAGCGAGCCCGTTTTCGATCGCGGTCCCGGCCGCGGTGGCGGCCTCGCCGACGTCCCACTCGAACACATCGGCCATGGCCAGGGCCTGGCTGGACAGGTCGTTCAGCTCGGTGTCGCTCGTCGAGCCGAGGTCCACGACCGAGCTGGCCACGACACCCACAGCCTGTGCGGCATCGTCCATGGAGGCGCCGAACCCGGCGGTGAACACGTCGCCCGCAACGGCGCCGACGCGCTCCGCCTCGGCCTCCGTGAGTCCCAGCTGCGCGCTCACGCGCGCGTTGGCCGCGCTGGTGTCCATGGCGTTGGCCAGCCCGGCGCCGAACGCCAACGCGGCGATGCCGCCTGCTGCGGCGCCTGGGCCCGCGAGGCTCTCGCCGAGGCCGGACATGCGGTCGGCGAACGAGCTGTTCATGGCGTCGCCCGCGGCGTCGCCTGCGTTGTCGCCAGCCCGCGTGGCGGCCCGGGTCAGCTCGTCCGTCATCCCGGACTGGATGCTGCTGGCGAACCCGCGGAACGAGGGGGTAAGCGCGATCCAGGCAGTTCCGACTTGGGGCCCGGCAGGGGTGGTCACCGACACACCCCCTCGGCTGGGTCAGCGGCGTGGTGGCCGTGGTCGCTGGCGGCGCAGCAGCGCCCGCCCGCGGTCGATCAGCTGCTCGCGCGCATGCCCGCGCAGCGCCTCCACGCGAGACGGGCGCGCCACGGGCTTGGGCGCCGACCCGGCGTTGCTGCCCTTCTTGCTGCGCTGCCAGTTGGCCATGGCGAGGGCATCGAACGCACCGGCGGCCAGCTCGATATCGATGGGGTACACGCCGCGCTCGCGGGACTTCGCCCACGCCAGCGCGCTGGCGCTGGTGGCTGGCTGCACCCGCAGGATGCGGCCCAGCCGCCCCCACGTGAGAGGGTCGGTGCCGATGTCGCCGAGGTCCACGCCGATGCGCAGCAGGTCGTACTCGATCTCCCCGCCGTACTCGCTCAGGAGGTCGGCGAGGGCGAAGATTCCCCCAGGTCATCGACGCCCTGCGCCTGCTTGTACTCCTCGATCAGTAGTAGCAGGTCGTCTGCCCGGCCTCCTGCGGCGGTGAATGCCTCGTACTGTTTGGTGCCCATCAGCTTGCGCACGAACGGGATGTCTCCGGTGTGCCGCGAGTTCTTCGCGGCCTCCTTGAGTTCGTCGGGCCAGAATCCGGGTGCGGGGATGGAGTAGGGCTTGCCGTCGACGGTGACGGTGAGCTTGTCGCCGCCCTTTCGCTGCGCGGCCCGGCGCCGCAGCTCCTCCAGATCGAACGTCGTCCTGCTCATGCGCGGTCCTTGATGTCGGCGTCCAGGCTGTTGATGACCTCGACGCGGTCGGCGTAGAGCGTGAGCGTCACGCTCGGGATCTCGTCGGGGTCGACCGAGAGGTGAACGTCATCGCGCCCAACGATGTAGGGGAAGGGTTGGCCGTCGACCGTGATCGACGTGTCGTTGCCACGACGCTCGACGCAGATCAGCTCTGGGAGGGTGGGTTCCATGCGCGGTCTCCAGTGGAGAGGTCAGCTGCCCGGCATGATCATGGCGGGGTTGTTTGTGTTCTCGATCAGCGCGACGCCGCGCGTCACGCCGTCCACTTCCATCTCGTGGACCTTGGCGAGCAGCGTCATCTCGTACATCGTCAGCTCTCCCGCGGTGTGCGGGACGTCGCCCATCTCGTCCACCACCAGCGTCGGGATGTAGATCCTCTTCCAGGTGCCGCCGTCGACGAGATCGAGGCACCCGCTCCTGACGTCCTCGCCGGACTGCTGCACGACCACGGTCTGTGTCAGGTCGCCGGTCGTGGTGATGATGCTGTCGGGGTAGCGCAACTGCTGCACGACCCAGTTGTCCTCCAGGGCTTGCACCTGGACCGTATGGTCGTCCTCCGTCACGGCGGTGCGGACGATGCTATTGCCCTGCCAGCCGCGGAACCGCTCGACGGTGCGCTCCCGGCCCTGTGTCGGGCCGTCCTCGGACAGCCAGCCCAGCTCGTAGAACTCGTCACCAGGCGGCTGAAACTGGCCGTTCTCGTCGTAGATCGGGGGCAGCGGGAACGCTGCGACGGGCTCGCCCGGCATCGTCACCCACAGCCCGGAGTCGTAGCCGTACCAGGCCCTGGCGTTATCTGAGTTCTTGGCCACGGCGCATCTCCTTTCAGGGTGTCGGGACCGCGCCGCGGACCGACAGCACAACGGTCATCAGCGCCCGCGGTACATCCGAGGGCGCGTCGGGGATGAGGGTCGGCCCGGTCTCCTCGGCCGAGACACGGACCTCGGGCACGTACTCGGGCATCCGCGCCAGGTGGTAGCGCGCGGTCTCCGCCAGCTCGGCGGCGCGCGGATCGGTGGCGGCCCACACCTGCACGTCGAGCCGGGCGTTGTCGACGATCGCGTTGCGGCGCGGACCACCCAGGCGCCGCAGCAGCACCATCTCGGGCGGGCGTTCACGCGGCACCTCCGAGCCGACGTGAACCGGAGCGAGCAGCGGACGCAGATACGTGGTGGCCAGCAGCGTGGCGTCCGGGAACCTGACCGCTGGCGCGGGCATCAGTTGCCTGCCGCGTCGATCGCGCGGCCGAGGAACCGGTGCCGTGCCTCCGCGTACAGCACGCCCGGATGCCGGGCGGTGACAATTCCCCGCACGCGGTCTCGGCCGACCCGCGTCGTGGCGTCCACCACGATCGCACCCTCCTGCATCTCCGGCACCGCAGCCTGCGCAGCAGCACGCACCCGCTCGGCTCGGCGCTGAAGATCGGCCCGCAGATCGTCACCGGTCGCCAACCTGCCGATGCCGCCGTAGTCGACATCGATCCGCACGCGCGCACGCGTCATGTCAGCCCTCCATGCGAGTCAGCAGAATCTCGGTATGGGCCAGGCGGCCCGTGGGCCCGCGCCAACGGTCGACGTCTCCGTCGATCACCCACGTGACGCCGGCCCACTCGATCCGGTCGGTCGTCTCGATGTCGGCGCCGATCGGCCCGAACGCGCGCCGGTTGCGCTCCAGCCCGTCGCGGGGGATCGTCTCGGCTGCCGTCTGGCGCGAGCCCTGCACGGGCTGCACCCGCCAGCCGGTCAACGTCGTGCGCACGGCCGACGCCCAATCCCGCACCGGATCGCCGTAGGGGTTGGTGACCAGCGGGGCGCGGACGCGGGTGACGCTGTCACGGAACCAGGGGAACGGCACGAGCCACCCCCTACGGCCGGTTGGCCAGCCGGTACCGGTCCAACACCCGCCGCTCGGCACCCGTCAGCATTCCGCCGACGCCCGAATCCTCCGAACCGCCGGACGTGGCGTATGAGACCGACTCGCCGCCGGCCTGCTCCGACGAGACCCCGACCGGGGCCGTCGCCGTCCGCGCCGCCAGAGCGACCAGCACGGAGCCGACCGCGCCCGGCGGCTCCTCGTACCCCGAGTCCATCTCGGCGCGCACCCGCCGCGGGCCGTCCGACCAACAGCCGCACCGCCACAGCCAGCCGCCCTCCGACCAGTCCCACCCGCCAGCCACGGCCGTCCAGGCATCCAGCCCGTGGTCGTACTGCGGGCGAGTCTCCACCGCGGTGACCGCGTGCAGCATCATCGTCGGCAGGCCGGCCACCGGGCCGCCGACCGTGTCCACCGTCACCGTCTCAGTCTCGCGCGGCCACACCCGCCAGCCGCAGTAGTCCCGCACCGCGTCGGCGGCCTCGTCCAGCAGGTCATCGGCCTGCTCGTCGGTCAGGCCTTCCATTCCTGGCCGGCGCCGCAGCCGATCCCGCAGCTCCTCCATCGTCGGCATCGTCAACCGCCTCCATCGCGTCGGCGACCGCCCGGAGGAAGTCGGCGTAGTCGCGCTGCCAGGTCTCGGGGGTCGTGACGACCTCGCCGACCTGCGCCTCCGGGCGCCCCCAGCGCGCATCCACACCGGCAGGCGGATTTCGCCTTCCGGGGCCACGTCAGGCCGTCGCCTTGTTCGCGGGCTGCTGGGCCTTGTTGGCGACGGTGCGCTGCTTGCGCTTCGGCGCCGCGTCCATGGGGACCGGTTCCGGCACGTTCACTGGCACGCCGCCGAGTCTCTCGGCGTCGGCCGCGTTGAGCCGCATCCGCGTCGTGTAGCCGTCGACCTGCACCTCGTAGAGCTGTAGCGGGCCCATCGGCGCCTCCCTCAGGATGAATCCCATGTCAGAGCCGGGTGCCCCGCACGCGAACCCGTGGGTGCCGCACACGGGGCACGCGGCCCTCTTGCTGCTCACCTGGCCCCGCTGCGGCGGGGCATGTCAGCTCCCGGCGCCGAGGTCGATCTCGACGAACGCGCTGGGCTGGAGCACGCCGAAGGCGGCCCGCATCTCAGCGAGGATCGCGACCATGTTGCGGATGAAGAAGTCCGCGTGCGAGTCGCTGACCGTGATGGACGCCTGCTCGCGGTCCCAGAGGACCGCCTTGCGCCAGTCGCCGATGTAGCCAGTGCCCGGCTCCACGCCCTCCGACTGGATGACCGGCAGGCTCCACAGCGGAGCGGTGCCCCCGAAACCCATGCCCGATTGAGAAGGGCCGCCGAAGTAGTAACGGCCCTCGTTGTCCTGGAGCAAGTCCAGGGCCTCGACGTCCAGCGGGTGCAGGACGTACCCGGTCGGCACGCTGCGCCCCACCGTGTACACCAGGGTCTTCGCCTTGCGGGTGGTGGTGAGCAGGTCGGTGTCGAACGCCTGCTGCTGCACACCGGAAACGCTGGCGAGGCCCTCGAAGTTCTCGCCTGTGCCGTCGCCGGAGATCATCTGGTCTTCGAGTTCCTCCTCCAGTCCGTACTGGAGGAAGGCGTCGATCAGCGTGCGGATCTGCGCCGCGTCGCTGAGGGCGCGCTTCGTCACCGGAATCCAGTGGGCGATGGTGCGGACCGGCGTCGTCACCCGCGCCGCCGCCAGCCCGGACTCCGGCTTCGTGCCGGACGTGCCAGCCGTCGCAGTGGCCTCCGGCACCGGGGCGGCGTTGTTCGTGACGCCGGTCATCCGCACGTACTCGACGGTGTCCGAAGAGGTGGTCCCGTTGGTGACGAGATCCCGCAGCATCAGGGGGCGCTGGAACAGGTCCAGGCCGACCTGGAGGCCGCGGTAGTCGGGCTGCACGAGCGCGCCTGCGCTGGTGTCGGAGCCGCCGGTTACCAGGTCCTTCTGTCCGCTGGCGCGGCCGACGAGGCGCTCGAACCCGACGGGCCTGCTCTGGACTCGGTGGTCCTTGCCGAAGACGCCATTCGGGGCGCTGGCAAGCAGTTCCCGGTACTCCTTGGAGCTGGTGAAGTGCTGGCCGAGGGACTTTCCGTCGGGGACGATCAGGCCGGACGGAGTGCGCTGGGCGCCCTTCTCGTTCTTCTCGATGAGACCGACGCCGTCGCCGAGGTCAGCGATCGCGGACCGCATCTTTTCGTCGGCCTTGGCCTGGTCGAGCTTCTTCTTCAACTCGGCGGCCTCGTTCATCTTGGCCTGGATCTCGGCGCGTTCGGCGTCGGTGAAGTCGCGGTCGCCGTCCTCCTCGGCCCGATCCGCGATGTCGCGGGCGGCGCCGAGCGCGGCCTTGACCTGTGCGACGAGTTCGTCGGTCCTGCTGGTGGTGGTCATGTCTCCTCATTCCGTGAGCATGGAGACCTCGGCTGCGAGTAGCGCGAGGTCGGCGCGCAGACGGGGCGAGGCGGGTTCCGACCGGGCGCCGCGGCTCTCCTTGGCCCCGTGGGGCTCCTCGGGGGCGGCGGGCGGGGTGGGCTTGGCCTTCTCGTCGTCGCTGGTGTCGTCGGTTTCGTCGCTGTTGGCGACTGCCGACAGCACCTCTTCGATGTCGTCGGCGGCTTTCCGCAGTGCGTCGCGTGCGGACTTCAGGGTCGTCTCGTTCTTCGCGCTGAGGACGCGGCCGGCCTTCGCGCCGCGGGCGTGGCGTTCGCCCTTCACGTCCAGCAGTTCCGTCGCTTGGTTGGCGCCGATCAGGGTGGGGCCGACCTCGTAGAGCTTCAGGCGCCGCAGCTCGTAGTACGGCTCGCCGTCCTTCTGGTCCACCCACGAGCCTTCGGTGATGTCGTAGGCGAAGCTGAACTGAGTGACCCTGCGGCCCTTCAGCAACCGGTACACCTTCGCGGCCTTCGAGCCCTCATCGAGGTCGAGGCGTGCCTTCACCCACAGGCCCTCCGGCCGCTCCTCCGCCTGCAGCACCTCACCGATGTGGTAGTCCGGGTCGGCCGACATGTGGGACCACAGCACGGGGATCGGGTCGCCGCGCCCCTTCCACTCAGCGAGGGTCTCGGCGAACGCGCCGGGCACGATCCGGTCGCCCACCGAATCGGTGTTGTAGGCGGCGACGATCGCCTCGAAGACGCCGTCCTCGGTGCCCTCGTTCTCCCCTGCGGCCTTGATCCGCACGGGGCAGCTCTTGAGCCGCATGGTCACTCTCCTTCGCCCGCTCCCGGGCAGCACAGACAGGCCCGTGGCCGGGCAAGAGGTAGAGGTCGTCTCAGATGTCGAAGGAGACTTCGACGTCGCACTGGCAGCCGGCACGCTGGAGCGGATCGAGCCTGGAGTCGGCTGGCCAGCGGGCGCCGTTGCTGAAGGTATCGTCCAGCTCGACGGTCTCGCCGTCCATCCGGCGGTGCGCGGGGCGGGGGTTGCTGCTGCGGACGCGCCACGTCTTCGTCGCCTCGCCCCCGGTCTGGGCGGCGAGGCCGCGAGCCGCCTCCGTCGTGCCGAAGCCGCTCATAGCCGTGGCCTCCGACTGAGCGAGAGACAACACTCGCTGCCCGAGTGCCACCACGAACACCGACGACAGAGCGCCCTGCATCTCGTCGTCTGGCTGCTCCAGCGCGGCGGCCAACTGCTCCTCAGTCGCCTCGTTCACCGACTCCGACACAGCCGCGGCGTGGGCGGCGAGCCACTCCAGCGTCGCGTCCTCGTTGTACGTCTCCGGGTCCGCCTCCAGAGCCTCCAGCGCTGCCGCTGCCGCGGCAGCCGAGGCGGCGAGCCCCAGCGCGTACAGGTCGGCAGACAGCTCGGAGACCCACCGATCACGGTCGAACACCTCGGTGATGGACGCCTTGGTCATCGCTCCCGCGCACCGCTTGGCGGCGCCGGCCCGCGACATCACCGAGCGCTGCTGCCGCTCGAAGAACGCCGTCAATGTCTCCTCGTAGCGCCGCTCGTACTCGGCGGGCGCCCGCGCCTTGATCCGGAGTCGACGATGCTTCGAGCGCCCAACCCGGGACGCCTGCCCCTCAGGGGCTGCGGACGGGGGCGGTGCCGAATCGCGCGGGGACGCCTGGCCACCCTCCGTCACGTTCAGCGGGGTGATCAGCTCGTCCCCGCCCTCGATCTGCGGCAGGTTGAACCGGGCGCGCTGCTCGTTCCGGGTCATCCACGGGCCGCCCGTCGCGGTGCTCGCCGCCGCAGCCTGCTCCTCGAAGGAGCCCGACATCTTGCTGGCGATGTTGAACTCGACGTACACGTTGTCGGAGTCCGGCAGGTCGGAGAGCAGTTGGAGTTCGATCTCCTCGGCCAGCCACGTCAGCCAGGGGCCCAGCGTGTCCTGGTAAAGCTGGCGGTGCTGCTCGCGGATGTTGCTGTAGGTGGCGTGGTCCAGGATTCCGACCATAGGCAGCGGGATGTGGTAGGCGCTCGCGACTTCCTCACGGGTGAGCTTCCGGGTCTCCAGGTACTGGGCCTGCTCCGGCGTCATGCCGCCCTGGTGCCACTGCATCCCGTCTTCCAGGATCGGCGTCCCCCCGGCCATCTGCCCGTCGCCCGTGTACAGGCCCCGCCAGTCGGCCCGGAACCGCTCGCGCCCCTTGTCCGACCAGGCAGGCGCCTCGGACGGACGGGAGATCCAGCCGGACATCCGGGCGCCGTTGCGCCACAGCTGCTCGCGGTACGTCTGGCTGCTGAACCCCTCAGCGAGGATGCCGCGCAGCGTCTCCATCGGCGACAGGCCAAGGCGCGAGGTGCTGGGGTTGTAGCCGCGGAAGTACACCACCCGGTCCCGCGGGATCGTGACGACGCCGGCCGAGCCCTTCACCTCGAATCCGCCGGGCTCCATCCAGTCCCCGCCGACCGGCTTCGTGCGGTCCATCGGGAGCCGCACCAGGCCGCCCACGTCGTTGCCCGCGTCGGTCGGCCGAACCCGCGCCCACACCGCCATGTCGTACACGGCGATGTCCTGCACCAGCGCGTTGATCAGCCGGTACCGCGTGGTGTACAGGTTCGGCTTTTTCAGCAGCCGGGCCAGCGGGTGATCCGTCAGCCGCTCCCGATCCGTGTCCGACACCCGGCGGAAGACATGCAGACCCAGTTGCGCGATGTTGCGGCCGAGGAAGTCCACCACCGTGCGGACGTGGGGCTGCGACCGGTAGATGTCGACGTAGTCCATCGTCACGTCGCCCGACAGCCGCACCTGCTGCGGAGCCAACGGTGGCGGGTCGCGGTCCACGCGCGCGAGCTGGCCCGCGCTCACCACGAACGGCATGTCACCTCACCGCCTGAACGAACAACACCTGCGATCGCTCCACCAGCAACTCGCCGTCCACGCGAGACGGCTCGGACGACGGCACCAGCAGCGTCGCGTCGCCCAGCACCAGCAGCGTGCGATGCCGCCGCAACAGCACCCCGTCCACCGCGCTGCCGTCTGACAGGTTGACCACCACCCGCTGGCGGACCGCGACCCGCGCCTCCGCCAGCCACACGCCAGCGAACGCCGCCACCACGGCGGCCAGTAGGACGAGTGCCAGGCTCTGGACGACGATCACACGACCTCCAGTCCTCGCTCCTCGTACACGCTCGGCCCAGACACTTCGCGGTTCCATGCCCGGTCCAGGCCCATCACGGCCGCGGGCACGCCGTCGATCTTGTCGGCCGCGTTCCTCTTGTCCGGCTTGACGTTCTCGCTCGCGTCGGTAGCGACCGCGAGGTTGTCGATCATCCAGCGCATCACCGGATTCCCGCCGTGCCGGAACAGCGGCTTACGCTCAGTGCCCTGCCGTAGCAGCCTGCCCAGCTCTTTGAGCGGTGGCGACATGGACCGGTAGCCCTGCCGCATCTCTTCCATCGGGGCGTCATCCGCCATGAGGTCGGTGATGCACTGGGTGGAGTTCCACGGGTCGAAGGCGATGGCCCGCACGTCGAAGAACTCGCGGTCGGTGGCGATGTCGTTCCGGATGTAGTCGTAGTCCATGACCTCGCCCGGCGTCACCGTCAGCCAGCCCTGGCGAACCCAGACCTCTGCCGCCCCGGCGGTCCGCTCATTCAACCGGGGCAGGTTCGCCTCCGGAGTCCAGAACCGCCACAGCGCGTCGTAGCCGGCGGCGTCATCCGGGAAGACCCACGCGAGAGCGGACAGGTCTGACGTCGCCGCCAAGTCCAGCCCGCCATAGGCCTCGCGGCCCTTCAGTGCGGCCCGGTCCACCATCCCCGCGTTGCGGTCCCACACCTCCAGCGGTATGTACTTCGTCTGCTGCTTGGTCCGGATACCCAGCCGTAGACGCAGGTAGGAGGCCAGCTCAATGGGGTTCTGCCGCGCCTTTGCCGCGGCTTTCTCCATACTTTCCATCGTCGGCGAGTCCCCAGCCGCCAGCCCTGGGTTGGCCTTCAGCCACGTGGCCGGGTCGAATGGGTCGTCGCCCTTCTCCGCGGCGAACACCACGCCGTAGAAGGTGGGGTCGGTCAGCACACTGCGGGCCAGCTTCTCGCAGTACTCCCGCACCTCCGCATACGGGCTGAACGGAGTCCCCGCATCGGCCGTCGTCGCGTACATCACCAGCGGCTGCTCGCGGGCACCCGTGCCCGTCTCCACTGCCTCGATCAGCCCGCGGTCCTTATGCAGATGAAGCTCATCGACGAAACCGCCATGAGGACTCGTGCCGTGCATGGCGTCGGCCGCCGACGACATCACAGAGAAAAACGAGCCGGAGCGGGGATGCTGAATCTGATCCCGAAGCGCCTTCACGTGTCCCTTCAGGTCCGGGGCCTTCGCCGCAAGCAACCGGACCGGATCGAAGCACAGCCGCGCCTGATCCTTTCGGGTGGCAAGGGCGTACACCTCGGCACCCTGCTCGCCATCCGCGCAGGTCAAGTAGATGCACTGACCGCCACCGATCGTGGTCTTCGCGTTCTTCCGAGGGATGTCCAGATACTGGGTCTGGACGATCCGCACCGGGCGGCCGTCCGACGTGGGCTTCACCCAGCCGTAGGTCGGGCCGATCAGGTAGGCGATCTGCCACGACCTTAGGGTGATCGGGCGCCCCGCCCACTTGCCCTTGGTGTGCCGGAGTCGCCGGAAGACATCAACGACTCGGTCGATACGCTCCGGATCGAACCAGGCGCCAGGCACATCCCGCGGTTCTGGCGTCTTATACAGGGGCGGGCAGTTCGGCAGCTCGTAGCCGCGGTCCAGCAGGTACCAGGCCACCTCGGGCGACAACTTCAGGCGATCCAGCTCGCGCTTCCCAGGCAGCTTCACCGTCACGCCGCTCACCCCCTACGCGAAGGGGTTCGCCTCCGTCGCCTCGTCCTTTGCTGGCATCCGGGCCCGCGCTGCGAACGACATCCCCAGCTGCTTCGCGTACTCCAGGAACAACTGCGACTGGCTGCGCATCTCGGACCCGGCCGGGTTCTTCTTCGCCGTCCCACCGTGCGCCGGGTCATCCAGCACCACGTCGCCGCCAGCCAGCGCGTTGCCAGCCTGACGCGCCGCGAGGAAGTGGCGCAGCGCCAGCTCAACGGTCGGCCCGTCGGCCGGAGTCAGGAGCCCGGCCCGGTCCAGCTGGGGCACGATCGCGTCCCACAACTCCACCATCTCCGGGTCGCCGTCCGGGAACCCAGGCGGCCGAGAGGGCGCCGAGGCGTCAACGCGCTCGGCGACTGTCCCGGCCGCCTGCTCGCCAGCCGGGACGGACTTCAAGTGCTTGGGGATCTTCAGGGGGCCACGTGCTCCCATGATCACCCCCGGTCACAAAAGGGGAGAACCCCTGGCGAGAAACTTTTCACCACCTGGGCGGTCTCCGGTATGTCCGTTTTAGGTGATGTAGACGCCCTTACCCTTTGGCCCATCCACCTGGAGAGGTCCGAGCCGTCCACCGGTCATGGCATGCCTTGCATAGTCCTCGTCCGTGATCAGGATCGTGGTCATCGAGCCCCTGCTCGCGCAGCTGGCGCTTGGTGAGGGGCCAGTGGTCGGCCACTGTGCTGAGCTGGTCGCAGTCGCCCGGCTCGTGCACCGTGTAGCCGTGAGGGGTGCGGCAGGTCTGGTCGCAGGTGCAGACCGGATCACGGGCGAGCACCGCGGACCTGAACCGGCCGCGGTGCCGCCTGCCATAGCCTCGCCGGTGGGCTGACCCCCGGCGCTGGTCTACCCCCCGGGCAGCCCGGGGGGTGCACCCCGGGCATGGCGTCCCCGGGGGTATCGGCTTGCGGCAGCCCATGCAGATGCGGGGAGGGCGAGAGGGCATGTGCTGCTCCTCTCGCCCGTTAGTTCCCGCCAGGGTCGGGGCAGTTCATCGTGTCGTCGAGGTCGGGCCAGTCGGCTCGGCAGACGATCACGGCGGCGTCTTCGGTGCGCACGACTTGCACGGTGACGGCTTCGGGTCCGTCGATGGTGTCGGCGTAGTCGCGGATCGCGGCTTCGGCCGTCTCGACGGTGGCGTCGGGGATGAGTAGTTCGGCCTCGCCGATGCCGCCGTCCGGGAGGTCTTCGGTGATGATGCTGTACTCGGGCGCGGGCTCGTCGCTGGCGTTCTCGGCGTCGTCTCCGTCGTCGTCGCTGCACCCGGCGGTGAGTGCGAGTGCGAGGGCCATGGTGGCGAGTAATGCGGTGCGGGCTCTGTTCATGCGGCGATCATGTCGGCTGCGCGGACCACGTGCAGTAGGTGTGACCGTTCCGTGATGACTCGCTGTTGGCTAACGCTGCGCCCAGGGCGGCAGAGGAAGCTCTGCGCGACGCCGGGTGGTCACGGCTTGGCCGTGGTCGTCGCGCTGAATCTCGCTGTACTCGACGTCCACCGTCGCCGCATGTCCGCGCCTGACGGCCTCGAATCCGTCGTCGGCGACGTCGGCGGGGTCGATGTTGTTGGCGTGGAGCCACGCGTTGATCGCGGCTCGGTGCTCGGGTGTGCTCGCGGTGGCCATGCGCTCATCCTCTCGCATGCGACGCCGTGATGGTGGCTCCCCGCCCGTGCCCGGCGGGCGGGGAGCCTGGGGCGCTCTACGCGGCGCGGGGAACGGCGGCGGAGCTGCCCGTCTGGGGGCGCCCTGGGAGCGGCGGGGGATCGCCGTGCGACAGGATGACGCCGGTGTGTGCGTCGCGGACGCATCCGGGGATCTCGTCGAGCCGGTAGCGGACCCGGCCGCGGCCAGCGCCGTACCGGCCGATGCGCCCTTCGGCTGCCCACCGTCGGATGGTGGAGCCGGGGCGTCCTGCGCGGTAGGCGGCCATGTCTTCGGTGATGAGGATGGGAGGCATCTCACCTCCCTCGGGCATGCGAAAGGGCCACCCGGTTGGGTGGCCCTGACGACAGAAAGATCCAGTGAGACGCACTGTACGCTCGCCCAGGTCAGGGCGTCAAGTGCCCTCGTGACCTGCGTCGCCGAGGTTGTCGGCCCATTCGCGGAGTCGAGCGTCTGCTTCCTCCACGGTGAGGCCGCCCTTGGTAATCAGGGTGGCTTGCGTGTCGGCGACGGCCTCACGGAGGCGGGTGGTGTCGACGGTGCCGTGGATGATCACGTGAGGGCCGTCGCTCATGGTGTCCACTCCTGCCGGTAGTCGGGGTGGTCGGCATAGGGCAGAGCAAGGTGACGGCAGGCATCCCAGTACGCAGCGCGAAGGGAACTCAGCGACCTGGCGTGTTGGCCCTCAACCTCGAAGGTCTCACGGTCCAGCCGCTCATGGTCCTCGTACAGCTTCGCGATCCGTCGCTTGGCATCCACCTCGGCGAGCACGCGGGCCGGGTCGTGGCGGCCCATGTGGTCAATCCGCGCTTCGGCGGACGGGCCCGTGGCCAGCGACTCCACCACCGCCCGAGGCGGCTTTCGAGTCTCGACGGTGTAGTAGATGTTCTCCCCGTCGGGGGTCTCCTCGGTCATCGCGCTCCAGGATTCCGCGCCCGCCGCCCGCGCCACCGCCTCGTCCTCGTCGAGCCTCGCGCGCAGGAACGCGATCAAGTCGTCCATCCGTTCATCCTCGCAGATGCGCGCGGGGCGCCCCGGCGTTCGGGGCGCCCCGCTGGTCACATGACGGTGCTCTCGCTGCCGTCCCGGTCGACGACGGCGAGGCGGGGGGTCAGGTCGTAGCCTCCGCGGCTGCGGCGACTGCCCCACGGAGCGTCTGGGCCGTCTTCCCGGCGGCGTCGATGTGGCGCGCGAGATCCCTGTGCCCGCGTCGGCGGCCCTCGCTTCCTAGGGCGGCGAGGTAGATCTCGATGTCGACGAGGTCGCCGTGCAGTTCGACGAGGCCGGGCTGGAATCCGAGCGTGCCGCCGTCGATGCGGCGGGCGCCGAGTTCATGGAGGTCTTGGCCCTCGTTGCGCACGCGCCGGGCTTGGGCGGTGAGGGCTTCGCGCAGGGCGCGCTGGCTGGTGTGGGCGGTGGTCTTGCCGCTGAGGCGGTGGACGAGATCGCGGATCATGAGTCTCCTCAGGTTAGATAGCGGTGACGGGGATAGTGCTGGGAGTGCTGGCGATGGGGGGGCGCGGTGGTGACGACCTCGATCACCACACCGCGACGGGGGACGCGCCGGGCGTGTCGGCCTCGGCTGGGGTAGCGACCCAGGTGTCGCCGCGGGTTTCGATGACGGCCCATCCGGTCCAGGGGTCGAGGACGTGGCAGCCGAATCGTGGGCAGAGCGGGTCGGGGCAATTCGCCGGGCACAGCCCGTACACGTCGCGCAGGGCCTTTCCGCAGAATTCGCGCGTCCAGCTGGACAGGGCGGCGATGATGCGGCGCCGGTCGTGGGTGCCGAATATCCAGGTGTCGCCGTCCTCGGCGGAGGCGATGGGTACGCCGTAGTAGGTGCCGTCTACGTGGATTCCGCTGTCGAGGGAGGTCACAGCGCCTCCCAGGCGGGCGGCGCGGCGGTCTGGCCGTCCATCACGCCCCTGCCTTTCGGGCGTTGTCGGCGGCGGTGCGGAGCATGTCGAGCACCTGCGGCTTGGTGCGCCAGCGGTTGTTCTGCCAGTTCACGTAGTCGATACCCCCGCCGAGCTGGCGGTTGAGCCAGTCCCCGGCCTGTCCGGCGATGGCGCGGTCTCCGTAGCCGAGGTGGACGGCGAGGGATTGGGCGCCGACGATGCAGCAGCGCCGCTGAGCGTCCCAGCGGGTGTGCTGGGCCCAGCCGTAGACGGTGATGATGCGCACTACGGCGTCGAGGTGGCCGGCGACTCCGACTTGGGTGGGTGTGGGGCGCCGTCCGAGGATGCGGCGCTTGGGGCGCGGCGCGGGGCCGGTGATGATGCCGGCCTGCTGGATGAGGGCCGCGGCGTCGAGCCGCCCGGCCGGGGGCGGCGCGGGTGCGGCCTGCTGGGCGAGGTAGGCCGCGATATCGGCGTGGAGCTGGTCGTACTCGCGGCGGCTGATGGGGATGTCGAGCAGCGCGACGGGCATGATGGTGACACCTCCGTGTCTCGTAATGGATGCGGGTGGTGCGGGGGCGCCCCGGTGCTGTCCAGGCGGGAGGGGCGCCCCGGGCTCGGTCACCAGGTCGAGCGGAAAGGGGTTCCGGCAGTCGCCTGCCGGACGCGCTCGTGATGGCCCTTGGAACCGAGGAACGCCGCCTCGAACTTGACTTCGTCTTCGGCACTCTCCCGCCAGGTGGGGAGGCTGCGGATCGCCGGGTGGCCGCGGTCGTTGTAGACGGGGCCGAACTCGACGAAGAACCGCTCAGGTGAGTACGACCCCCACATCAGGCCGACGAACGCCTTCTTCGTGAACTGAATTTCGCCGACACGGAGAGCCGTCTTGACGCCCCCCGCCTTCTCGACCACGTAGTAGGTGCGCCCGGGCTGGGCGCTGCGGGCGAACGCTTTTGCGTCGCGGCGGAGCTGCCGGTATTCGGCGGCGGTGTAGTGGGCCATAGGTGTCTCCTCAAAGGGTTGATGCGGATCTGCTTCTGATAGCGGTGTCAGGACCAGGTGGAGGGGTTCCAGTTGCCGGACTGACCGTCGACGCACACGCAGGACTGGGCGCCTGCGGTGCCGGGCTCGCAGTCGTCCGAGCCGACGGTCGGGCAGTCGTCTCCCTGGTGGCAGGCGGGGCAGATCCACCCGGTACCGCCGCAGCCCTCGCGGTCGAGGGTGTCGTTGGCGTGGTCGGTGCGGCACACCGTGGGGATCGGGCGGACATCGACCTCTCGGATCGATCCGCCGAACAGCAGGGTCTTCTTCACGGGTCTCCTTCAGCGTGTGGGTACGTGGCGTTGCGCGGGGTCGTGGTCGGCGTGGTAGGAGGCGGCGAGGATGGCGCCGGACCCACTGCGGTAAGGCGTGGCCTCAAGGTCTGAGCAGCCGGAGCAGACCACCCGGAACGCTCCGGTGGAGCGGTCGGCCTGCGCGAATACGAAGGCGCCGTCCGGGCTTTCCAAGATCTTGCTGATGCGCTCCCAGGCCATGCCGGGCTCCTTTCAATGGTTGGTTGGTTTGCGGTGGTTTGTTTCGCTGCTCAGTGCTGCTCAGCGGCTCGTTTCCGCAGGTCACAGCCGCTCAGGGTGCCGCTCAGGCGCTGCTCAGACGCTCAGGTTGAGCACCCGCTGAGCAGGGCCTGAGCAGCCTCTGACCTGCGGCGGAGCACCGCTGAGCAGGGCCTGAGCAGCGGGCATTTCGGGATGAATCACAGGGCGTCGCGCAAGGCGCCGATCTTGTAGCCGCGGGGGTTCGAGAGCCCGTCGAGCGGGCCGAGCGTGACCGGCGCGCCGGCCCCGCCCTCGCCGAGTAGGCCCCGCAGGCTCTCGACCGTCAGCCCTCGGTAGACATCCGGCGAGCGGGCGGCGAGCGTCTCGACGAGCCGCTCGGTCCGCATCCGGTCGACCCCCTGCTCGTCCATGGCTGCGGCGGCGTCTCGGACGGCCGCGCGCGCCGGGGTGTCCGGCGTCACGGCCTTTGCGGGCGGGTCGGCCTCGCACAGCCGCAGCAGCTGCTCCCAGGTGAGCAGCTCGACCGGGGCTTCCTTCTTCAGGTTGCCCTCGACGTCGTACTCGGCCTCGACGTAGTCGGGCAGGTCGACGCTGGCCATGGCTTGGAGCGAGTCGGCGTCGGGGTCGAGCAGACCGGCGTCGCGCCGCTCCTCGGCGAGCCGCGCGAGCTGCCCCTTCGGGTGCTCGTGGATCTTGTACTCGACGGGCGTGTCCTGCGCGCCGGGAACTCCCTTGGCGTAGACGTGCCCGGCGTCGCGGGGGTCGGTATCGGTGGCCGGGGACAGACGGTGCGGGAGCCACCCCTCGGCGACCGACCCTTCACCCATCACGGCCCGGGTGTCACCCACCTTGCAGGGGCCCATGATCTGCATGGCCAGCATCTGCGCGATGGACTCCCCCAGGTAGGTCTTCGTGCCGCCCTGGCTGGCCAGGACCACCCACACACCTTCCTTGCGTCCAACGAGGAGCAGCTCGAACGCGAGCTTCTTCGCCAAGGCGCTGGCTTTGGGGAACTCGTCGAACAGGACGACCAGCGCCGGGTGCTGAGGGCTGGTGATCCACTTGCGGCCCATGCCGAGCTGCTTCCGCAACCGCGCCCGGGCCTTGCACAGCATCAGCAGGAACAGCAGGGCGTGCTCAATCTGCTCGTGGGTGCGGCCCTGGAGTCGGGCGGCCGGGCCGAGGTCCTCCAGGCCGTCGCCGTGCGGGTCGAGGTCGACCGTGATCGCGTCGCGGCACGCGGTGGTGACTTCACCGAGGGCTTGGAGGATGCCGGTCTTGCCGCCGCCGGAGGAGGCCACGATCGCGGCCATCACTCCGGCGAGGGTGACGAGCAGCGGGTCACCGTCGATCGATGAGCCGATCCGAGCTTTATCGGTGACGCCCATCGACTTCGGCGCCCGATACTCGGGGGCTGGCGCGGTCGCGAACGGGTCCGACTGGACGAGGCGCAGCCGCGCGCAGGCCCGGCGCTCAACGAGGGGTTGCGGCCGGACGGCACCCTGGGGGAGGTCGAACGCCGTCTCCAGATCCGCCGCCTTCGCGATGATGGCGGCGGGGGTGCCTTCGGTGACGCGGACGATGCACTGCCAGCCCCAAGGCTTGCGCTCAACTTCGGAGATGTCGCCGACGGGGATTCCCTCCTTGGTCAGCGCCCGCAGGATGCATTCGGCGGCCTCGGCCGCGGTGGTGGCGCGGGCGATCGGGTGGGGCTGACCGGTGCCGAGCTGCTCGGGGCTGTAGACGCCGCCCTCGCCGAACGCCGGTGAAGGGCCTTCGATGGCGCTTGGCTCGCCCGCAGCGATGAGCGCGGCGCGCTGCACCGCGGCTTCGATCTCCCCGCGGCGCTTCTCCTCCCGCCGTCCGGCCCACCATGCGGCGCCGCCTCCGACGGCTGCGGCTCCTGCGGGGACGACGAGGCCGACCATCACCGTGGCGACGAGGAGAGCGACGACGGCGGCACCGCCGGCGCCGAGCCCGGCGAGGGTGGCGTTCTCGCGGTGCCGGGCGTGGATGGCCTGGTGGCGGGCGACGCGGATCTGCGCGATCTCGTTGCTCAGGGCGCGGCGCCGCTCGGGGTCGGCCTCGATGGCGATCATCAGCTCTGTCTCGCGGATCTGCTGCGCGAACTCGGCGCCCTGCTCGTATCGCCAGACGCGGCGTGCGGGTGTGGCGACGCCGAGTGCGGTGAGTCGCGCTGCGGAGGTCCCGTGGCGCCATACCCATGCGGCGCCGGTGGCGTGGGCGGCGCGGCCGAGCCGCTGCCGGATCGTGGGCCGCGGCGCCGCATCGGGCAGCTGCTCCACACCGTGCTCGCCACCGAGCCGGATGGTGCCGACGGACGTGTCCGCAGGCATCGCGCGGCGGTCCGACAGTCGCACAACCGTCGCGTCGCCCGCGGGCTGAATCGACTCCGCGCTCACTGGTCCACTCCGCTCTTCTCGATCGCCTTCTTGGCAGTGATGGACGCCTGGTTGCGGGCGCCCCGCGAGTGCTTCGGGGAGTCCCCCGGCCGCCGCGTCGCGCGCTGCTTCGGGCCCGGCCTCTTCGGGCGGGGCATTTGAGATGCGACCTGCGACGACACGGCCGTTGCGACACGGTTCACGGGGGTGCCGGTGCGGGCGGCTTCGACACGGTGCGCGGCCTGGTTTCGCATGCGGATCGTCTCGACATCCTCGCCAGGCGGGGCGCCCTCAATGTTTTCGTGCGCCTTGTTCCAGATGGCGTCCGTAACGGTGGTCTCACCGAGGGCCGCGGCGAGCTTCACGGCGTGCTTCCACACGTCGGGGTAGAGCTGGGCGCGCTGCTCGGCGAGCACCTTCGCCGCCTGCTCCGCAGCCTCCTGGGCGGCCTTCTTGTCCGCCTCCTGCTTTGCTGCCCTCTCGGACTCTTCGGCGCGCCGCTTCCCCTCGTTCTTCTCGCGCTGCTTGCGCTGCCGCCGAGTCTCGCGGCCGTCGCGCTTCGCGATGCGGCCGTGCTCGTGGAGGTCCCACACCCCGGGCCCAGCGATCGAAGCGAACGCAGTCGCCCAGGCAGTCGCGGGGTCGAACGCGTGCAGGCCGTGCGACAGGTTGACGGCGGCGGCCACGAGGGCGAGGAGCCACACGATCGTGCGGTAGTGCCATGCGGGCCGGCCATTCGCGACGGCGGCGGCAGCACCCCTGTGGACCACCCAGGCGCCGAGTTCGAGCATGACGGGGGCGGCCACGAGCCAGGGCGCATCCTCGTTCCAGAAAGCGGCGAGCTGCACGGGGAGCGCGACGATGCCGCACAGGATCGCGAACCGCTTCGCGTACTTCCGCCACTTGGCGTCGGCCTCGGCGACGCTCTTGTGTTCCTGTTCGGCCTGCTGCTGCTCGGCCTCATCGGCGCGGCGCGCTTGCGCGGCGGCGCGCATGGTGGCCTCGCGCTCGGCCTCGGCCTTGGCGATCTTCGCTTCCTGCTCGGCGCGGGTTCGGCGCTGCCGCAGCTCAACCGTCTCGTTCGCGAGGCGCTGCTTCTCGGCCTCCTCTTGGGCCTTGATGCGGGTGGCTTCGGCGTCGGCTTCGGCGCGGGCGCGTTCGGCGTCCGCGGCGGCTCGGGCGGCGATGAGGTCGGTTTCCGCGCGGGTCTCGGCTTCGCGGCGGATGGCCTCGGCGCGGGCGGCGGCGACGAGGTCGACGTCGCTGCCGGTGCCGTTGACGTGGTCGATGGTGGTGGTCATGACTTCACCCGCTTCCGGGGCTGGTAGTTGACGGCCGCGGTGAGTGCGCGGCGGATCAGGACGAGGACACCGCCGGTGGCGGTGAGGGGGACGGCGACGAGGCTCACCGCGACCAGGAGCAGCACGACCAGCGGCAGCATCACCGGGTGTACTGCGTCCAGGCGCCTGGCCATCAGGCCGGCCAGCCTCGCCACATCGGCGGTAGACATCAGGGGTCCTTCCGGGAGGTCAGGGGGTCAGGGCGATGGCGAGCGGCGCGGCGATCGCGAGCAGGTGGAAGGCGCGCATCACCGGACCGCCTTGTCGATCGCGCCCCACAGCCGGTCGGACGGGCCCCAGGCGGGGTCGATGAGAGCGAGGTGCGTGGCGCGCTGGATCTCGTCGATCGCGGCGGGGTGCACGCCACGCCAGATCCCGCGCAGGTGCCGGGGCGGGATGTCTCCGCCGAAGTCGGTGTGCGGCTCCCCGTTGCGGCGGGTGACGACGATCGGCTTGCCGCCGGTGGACGCGATCAGCCCGTCGCGGCGCGCGGCGGCGAGCAGGCGCCCCAGCAGGCGGGGGTCGGCGATCCAGCCGTCGACGGCGGCGCGCTGCTCCCACCATGCGCGGCCGGAGCCGGGGCCGACGCCTCCGGGCTGGGATTGGTCGGTGACGTACCCGGCGCGGTTTGCGGCGGCGAGGGTGGGGATGAGGCTGCGGGTCTCGGCGGCCGGGGTGTCGTACCCGTTGGGGTGGCGGCGGAGGCCGCCTTCGAGCCAGAGGGCGGTGGCGTGGCCGAGGTCGGTCAGGGTGCGGGCGTCGCGCCACTGCCGATCGAGTCGTGTCATGAGCATGTCTACTCCTCGGGTAGGGGTGTGCGGTGCGGGTGTGTCTGGCGGATCTCCACCCGCCCCGGATGGGCGTCCGGGACGCGTGGGCTACCGCCGGGCGGCGGTCAGACGGTGCGGGCCTGCCAGTAGATGACCTGGCAGGTCACCTGCCGGGCCCCGACCTGCCGGGCGAACTGGCGGGCCAGGTCCTCCGCGACGTGGTCGCGGACCTGCGCCTCAGTGCGCCCGACGTCGGCATACGATGTCCCCGACGTGCGGAAGCGCGCCCCGCTGACGACGAGCTCGATCTCCCACTCCCACCGGTACTGGGTCCGGGCCATGCGTGTCTCCTCCTCAGTGCTGGACGACGGGTCGGGTCAGGTCGCGGTGGGTTTGGCGCACGCGGACTCCGGCCGCGCTCACGACCGACCCCCGGGCTGCGCGGTGTTCTGCGCCGCGAGCGACGAGGCATTGCGGTAGGCCGCCTGGTAGTGCGGCAGGCTGCCGGCCGACGGGTGATCCGGCCTGGACTGGATCTGGTCGATGTAGTCCGCAAGGTTGTCGGCCCGCTCCTGCTCCGTCTGCGCCAGATGCTCACTCGGTTGCTGGCTGCGTCCCATCACCGGCCACCTCCCAGCGGCCCGTGCTCGCGGGCGAGCTGCGCGGCATCCCGCAGCAGCCAGCACACTTCGGTCCAGCTGCGGCCGGCGCGGCGCCCCCACGCGTCGAGATTCACCGGGCGCGGCGCCCCGCTACGGGCCTGCAACATCAACTCGACCAGCGCCTTCGCCGCGGTCCACGCCGCCAGGTCGCCGCCCGACTCGTCGATCAGCGCCTCGACGACGCCGTTGAACTCCGTGGGGCGCCAGCCCTCGGCCTCCAGGTGCCGTCGCGCCGCGACCAGCAGGTCGGCGATCTCGCGGCCGGTGAGGACACCGCCGTGGGCGCCGCTCCACAGCCGCTGCTCGTCCGCGAGCCGCGCGGTCTCCTGCCGCCAAGTCTCGGCGCACGGGAGCGCCCGGAGGGTGGTGGCGGTCAGCATCGGGTCGTTCATGCGGCGGCCTCGAACGCGTCGCCTTCGACGGCCGCGAACAGCTCGTCCAGCAACGACGGCTCGTCGGGGTTGGCGGCGTCGCACTCGCGGGCGACGGCCGCGTACTGGACCTGGTCCAGCGGCGCCGCGGCCGACACGCGGCCAACCAGCCACTCCAGCAACTCCGCGCGGTGCGCCGCCTCCGCGTCCGCCACCGAGACGCGCGCCCGGCGGTAGCGGTCCAGCTCGGAAACCGCGGCGGCGTCACCGTCGGACAGAGAGGTACTCTTCACGTTGATCTCCTTCATCTCTCACAGGGGTTGAGGTTGATCACCAGGCCCTCCGTCGTCACATGGCGTTGCAGCGCCGACGAACGGGGGGTCTGACCGTGCCCCGGGCGCGATTCGATCGCGCAGCATCACGCCACCACCGGGGCTGAGAGCTAGCTAGACGGCGAGGCGCTTCTCGGTGGTGCGCCGGACGGCGGCGAGGACCTCGTTGGCGAAGTCGATCAGCTGACCGGCAAACCGCTCGGCACGGTCGCCGGGGAGCGCCAGCATGTCGCCGGCGTGCCCAATGAGAACCTCGGGCTCGCTGTCCACCGTGTAGTCGTCGGCGGCGACCGCCACGGACAGCAGCTCCGCGCGCTCTACGTCCAAGCCCGTCGGGATCGGCAGGTGGGCCTTCGCGGACATGTGCTCGCCCGGGAACTCGCTGGGGTGGTCGCACCACGAGAAGCACGGGCTGGCGGGCGGGGAGGTCAGCGCTTCGTACTGGTCCGCCAGTGCGTCGAGGCGCGTGAGGCGGTCCCGGGCGGCGGCGATCTCAGCGCGCAACTCCTCGGGAGTGCGGGCCTCGTAGGACGCGCCGTTGGCACTCACGACCAGCTCGGGCCGCCCCGTGTCGGCGCACGTCAGGATCTCCGCCTCAATGCTGAGGGCGACGGGAGCCGGGGACGGAGCGGAAGGCGAAGGGGTGGAGGAAGTGCTCGCGGGCTGTCCCGCAGGCATGGCAGTATCAAGCACAGCCGGTCTCCTTGGTTGAAGCAGGGAGTTCGGTTAGGCCCTGGCCTGGGAGTGGAGTCCCAAAGCTGGGGCCGTTTACATGCCGGAGCTGGTGGAGCAGCCCGAGTGGCACTCCACTAACGTAGCGCAGTCCATAGACGAGTGGCAAGCCACTATGGAAAGATTCACCCATGCCAGCAGGAGTCCACCTCAAACCAGCGCGCACGTACCGGCCCGACCCAGACCTGCACGCTCGGGCCAAGCTTGCCGTCGCCGAGGTCGGCTCCGACATGAACTCGCACATCAACGGCTTCTTGGTATGGCTCGTTGGGGACAGCGACGAACTTCCACCCAGGCCGAAGGACTCGAAGACCGAAGGGGCGACCTCGGCTCCCCCGGGGACGACGTGAATTTTCATGTCGCCGAGTCAACGCCGGATGACGCGCAGTAGCCATGAGGTTCCGGGGCGGGCATAGTGCAGCGGGTACAGCGGCAGTGCAGTCCTAGTGCAACAGGCCCGTCCGGGCGGGGTGGGAGGCCGAGGATGGACGTCGTCGAGACGTGGACCGGGCGCACAGCCCGGGCACTCCAGGACGCCCTCCGCATGACCAACGAGGCGTTCGCTGCTCACCTTGGCATCGCGGTGCGGACCGTCGCCACCTGGAATTCTCAGCCGGAGATCATCCCGCGCCCCGACATGCAGCAGATGCTCGACACGACTCTTGAGAGGGCAGGTGACGCGGTGAAGCGACGGTTCGCGCTGATGTCCCGGCCGCCTGCCGCCGTCACCGCGCAGGTCCTCCGGGTCGCCATCGCCGTCGTCGTCCGCCCCGGTGAGGTGCTGCTCGTCTGTCGTCGCGACGGCGAGACGCTCCGCTGGCAGTTCCCGGCCGGAGTGGTCAAGCCGGGCGCCGACGCGGAGGCCGTGGCTGTGCAGGAGACCCACGCCGAGACCGGCGTCCACTGCGCCGTCCGCCGCCAGCTCGGGCAGCGGCTCCACCCAGTGACCGGCGTTCTCGCCGACTACTTCATCGCCGACTACCTCGCCGGCGAGGCCACCAACCGCGACCCCATCGAGAACACCGACGTGACCTGGGTGCCCATCTCGGCGCTCACCCGATTCATCCGGACCGACAGCCTGTACCCGCCCATCCTCGCCGCCTTGGAGACCGCGTGACCGACCAGACCACCGAAGAGAAGCCCGGCATCAGCGCCGGGATCGTCGTCCAGGGCGGGCGCGTCCTCATGGTCCGGCGGCGTGTCAAGGAGGGCGAACTGAGCTGGCAGTTCCCGGCCGGCGGCATCGAGGCCAGCGAGACCGCCGAGGAGGCTGCCGTCCGCGAGACGTTGGAGGAGACGGGCCTGAACGTCGAGGCCGTCAAGCTCCTCGGCGAGCGCATCCATCCCAAGACCGGCCGGGCCATGTCGTACACCGCCTGCCGCGTACTCGATGGCGAAGCGGTCGTCGGCGACGAGGAGGAGATCGCCGAGATCGCGTGGGTCGCGCACGGCGAGATCGCCGAGTACGTGCCCTACGGGCTGTACGAGCCCGTGCAGGTGTGGCTCGACGAGGAGTTGCGACCCGCCAACGGGTAGCGGGCGCCACCCCTGCGACCAGGGGCGCTGATCCAGCGTCAGCTCAGCGCGCAAGCAGCCGTTCTTCGATAGTGATGTGCACGGGCTGATCGCGGGCCTGGATCTGCTGCAGGCTGTCCAGGATTGCCTCGTACACGAGGCTAGCCATGGTGGCTTCCATCGCGTTCCCACTGCGACGCAGACGCCGCATCGCCTGGACGATAGCTGCGAGGTCACGCCCCGAAAGAGTGACCTCGCACAGGTCACCGTCGCGGTCGAACGCCGGGTTCATGCGCCACTCGATCTGTTTCCGGACCTCGCCAAGGATGAACAGCCAGGTGTCGAGACTGCAGGTCAGGAATGCCGCTGGCGCATCGTCCGCGTCTCGGATGGCTCCCCAGTCTTCGGCGGCTGCGTGGATCGCCTTCTGCATGTAGTTCCAGAACGCGAAGTCGGTTTCGGAGTCACCGGTTTCTCCGGCTGAGAACTCGGCGTACCGCTTGCAGACGATGACTAGATGGGTTGCCGTCTGGGGGTCGTAGACGCTCAGATCGACGACATCAGTGTCGACCAGTTCCCCGCCGGAAAGTTCGTGCGCAACGCGGAGCGGCAGGCTCAAGAGCGTCGAACGGAGTTGCCGCTCAAGGGCGGTGGGCAACCGGTCCGGTCGGCGCCCTCCTAGGAAGGCCATCGCGCGCCCGTGTGGCCATCCCAGCGCTTCAGCCACCTTCGAGAGGCTTGTCGGCACACGCCTGAAGGGGGTGCCTTGCTCCAGGTTCATGACGCTGCCACGCGAAACACCTGCGGCGTCGGCGAGTTCTGCCTGGGTCCGCCCGCTCGCGACTCGGGCATCGCGGAGCGCGTTACCAAGGGCCTCGAAGTCCCACATCTCATCCATGCCGCCATTGTGCATGGATGGACTTTCGTTGCGCAATGTTGAGCGAGTGTCTAATATTAGGTCTGCGCCCGGCGGCTACCGGGCGCAGACCCATTGATCGACTCCGCGTTTCCGTAGCAGGAGAGAGGAGTGGACCATGTCCATGGTCCCACGGGGGGATGGCTCCCCGTTTGATGCCCTACGACACACCCGAACGGACGGCTCCGAGTATTGGGTGGCCCGGGAGCTGATGCCGTTCCTGGGGTACGCCCAGTGGCGCCGGTTCACCGAGGCCATCGAGCAGGCTCGGGCGGTCATCATCGCGGAACAGGGGAACGAGGCAGCTGACCTGGCTCTTTGCCGGTACCGACAAGAAGGGACCGGCGGTGCGCCGCGCGAGGATTATCAGCTCTCCCGCTACGCCGCCTACCTCACGGCCATGCGTGGCGACTCGCGGAAGCCGGAGATCCGGGAGGCGCTGGTGTACTTCGCGGTGAGGACCCGGGAGGCCGAGACGGCACCGGCCCTGCCGGACCTGTCCACCCCGACGGGTGTCCTCGCTCTCGCCGAGCACTACGTCGCGACCGCTCGGCAACTCGTCGAGGCCGACACGAAAATTCGCGCACTGGAGCCGAAGGCGCTGGCGCACGACACGCTCATGGCCGCGCAGGACGGTGACGTGCTGGTGCGGCAGGCCGCGAAGCTGCTCGGCTGGGCAGAGAAGCAACTCCGCGTGTTCCTGATCGACGAGGGCCTGGTGTACCGCCGTCAGGCCACGTGCGGGGCGGCGCAGTACGACTTCTACGCGGCGCACGCCGACTGCTTCAACGCGGTCGAGCGGGTCGTCGAGCACACGTGGGGCTCGTGCGCCCACTACACGCTGCACCTGACCCCGCGCGGGATCGCGTTCGTGCAGATGCGCATCGAGAAGCGCCGCGCCGAGATGGCCGCCGCCATCGAACAGGCGGGCTGACTGCCGAAGCAGTTACCAGTAATGGTAATTGCTCACCGCCCCGACCCAACTGCCATGGGTCGGGGCGGCGGCGTGTCTACGGCTGGTCGCCCTCCGGCGGATTGCTGTCGGGCACGGGGAGCGCTCCGCCTTGCTGGAGGTCGATGTCGATGGTGATGCGCTTGGCCCCTGGGCCCTGGTCGGATCGGGAGGCGTCGTGGATGCCGAGGCGGAGGGACTGGTAGAGGGTGTTGGCGAGCGCCCAGTCGCCTACCAGTTGGTCGCGGCTTCGACGGCGCCGGAGTTCCCAGACAGCCGTGATGGCGGCGATGAGGGAGCGCCCGGAGAGTGCGACCTCGACGCGGCCCTCGTCGAGTTCTTTGACATCGCCTGGGACGCGGAAGTGCTGTTCGGCGGCGGCGTGTTCGATGAGGAACGCCCACAAGTCGCGATGAACGACGATCTTGGCCGAGGAGACGCGGCCGGCGATGAGTAGGAGGTCGTGGTACTCCCCGACGTCATTGCGGTCGGCGTCGGGGCGGCTGGGTTCGCTCGATGGAGTGTTCGCCGTGGTTGGGTGTTCGCGTGGTGGGGAGCCGTCGGGCGGCAGGGCGCTCGGATTCTCGCCGGCCGGGGTGGCTGGCTGGGTGGCCGCTTCGAGGGCCCGGCGGGTGACCTCAGCTTCGGCGCGGACGGCGGCGGCTTCGGCCTTCCATGTGGCGACCTCTGTTCGGAGGTTCGTGATTTCGCGGCGGATCGTCTCGCCGTCGGAGCTGGTGAGGGTGTTGGTCTGGATGATGTGGAGGCGTGCTCCGATGGCGTCGATCTTCGTGTTGAGGTCGGTGTGCGCCTTGGTGATGGCAGCGGTGACGTCGGCTGCTCCCTTGCGCACGGATTCGCCGAGCGCGCTGATGGCGGTGCCGATGCTGCTGAGTGCGTCCGTCGCGTGGCTCCTGCCGAATGCCATGTATCGCCCCCTGTGTCGTCGCCGTGTGTGGCGCGTCCATGCCTCCCCGTGTTCGACGGTCCTGACGCGGCGGTTTCCGGACAAGGCAGCAGACCCAGGCCTGCGACAGGCGCATAGCGCCCGGGGGCGAAGCAGGGTGACGGGGCTCATCGGGGGTTTCGGAGTGTCCTAGACCCTACTAACTCAGTAGGGTCTAGGACGGGCTGGCGTCCTTCTTGCCTGCTTTCGGGTTGTTTCGCAGGGGGGTTCGATGGGGTACCGCAGTGCGGGCACGGCGCACGTGCAGGTGTGGCGCGCTACCCTCGGATGGAATTCAACACTCAGGGGAGCAGCGTGATGAGCGGCGGGCCGTGGACGATCGAACGGATTTGCGAATCTCTCGGTAATCCGGTCCTGTCGAAACGCTTCTTGTCGCAGATCAATCGCGCGCCTGCGGACGAACTGCTCGAAGTGTTCGCCCGCTGGCGGAAGGCCGCGGAGGATATGCAGGCCGGTGTGGCAAAGGCGCAGGCGCTCGCCGAGGCCGAGCAGCATGGCGAGCCGTTGCCGGGCGAGTGGACCGATGTAACCGAACGGGTGCGCGACGAGGCACAGCGGATTCAGTCACGCGGCGCCGCCTGATCACCCTTAAGGCTAACGGACTGCTACAGATCGACTACGCTGAACGGGCCTTGGAGAGGCCCGAATGGTGTCCGGGTCAGACGCCACCCAACCGAGGAATGCGGCGTGACCTATCGACTGAGCTACGACCCGGAAACCGAACCGGCGCAGGACGCGCTGCCCCCATCTGTGAGCGAGGCCCTGACTGTGGCCCTGACGAACGCATGCGACGATCCGCTCGGCGCCACGCACCCCTACGGGATGGCCGACTTCACCATTCGCCAGGTGATCGTGGACGGCGCGTATGCCGTGCTTTACGTCTCGCACCAGTCGAAGACGCTGCACGTCACGCAGATCGCGCCACTCCCCTGACGCCAAACGCGACGAAGTCCCCGCCGACGGCCGGCGGGGACTTCGTCATGCATCAGTACCGTTCGGCGTCCTCGCCGAGCGATATCTCCAGTTGCTTTACTTTGCCGTTGGTGCTCAGCTCGGCGTAGACGGGGCGGTCGCCGGGGGCGTCGGCGGCCCGTGCCAGCTTCACGAATTGTTCGATCTCGTCCAGCGTCATGTCTTTCGACTCGCCGCTGAGCTTCAGCATTTGAGGCATGCGCCGATTCTGCCAGGCCCAGGCGGGGGCTTCGTCACGCCGCTGCCGCTGCCATGGCCCTGGGTGCGAGGGGGAGCCGCAGCACGTCGTCGTGCCCGTACCGGGTGCCGCAGGTGCCGCAGGTGGCGCTGGGGGTGGAGGCGCCGACGCGCAGGAGGCCGCCGCAGGGGCAGGCGACGGTGACGCGCCGTTCGCCGCGTTCGCCGGTGGCGCGGCTGTGCGCGTGCTGGTGCACCTGCTGGATGTCTCGCAGGGAGTCGCCGACGCCGGGGTGCATGCCGCATGCCCAGTCGAGGTGCCAGCGCAGCCAGCGGCACAGCGCCGCGAGCCGGGCATCCGGACCGGCCGGCCATTCCGGGGGCGTGAGCGTGCCGCCCGCGTCGCCCTCGCGGGACGTCTCCACCCAGTCCCGCACGCAGGACACGAGGGTGGCGATCACGCCGACACGCGGGTCGGTGAGGTCCATGACGTCGAGGTCGGCGGGCGGCCGTGGCCCGTAGGCGCCGCGGGAGCCGACTACGTGGGCGCCGCGGCCGGGGGTGAGCACGTCGGCGAGCTGCCGGTGCAGGGTCGGCAGGTCGGCGAGCTGCTGAGCGGCCTGCTGCTGGCATCCGGCGCAGGCCCACCTCGTGGCCTCGATCGGGTGCAGCGCCCGGTGACAGCTGGTGCAGGACGGGGCTGCGTCGTCGTGCTCGTGCATCGGTGGCTCCTCGTGCGGTGTGCGGGTGGGGCCCGGCCGGTCGGTGCCGGGCCC
The DNA here is from genome assembly GCF_001984575.1 of Streptomyces sp. MP131-18. Taxonomy (GTDB): domain Bacteria; phylum Actinomycetota; class Actinomycetes; order Streptomycetales; family Streptomycetaceae; genus Streptomyces; species Streptomyces johnsoniae. The sequence goes on from NZ_LZNS01000001.1 coordinate 164,770, forward strand.
CTGGGGGTGCGTGGGGGTCACGCGGCGGAGGCGAGTTCCTCGTGATCGGTGAAGCGGAGGTCTGCGCCAGGGCTCTGCCAGCACGTTCCCCAGGGGTGTTCGACGGGGATCAGTCCGGCGTCGGCGGGCTGGATGCAGTGGCGGTCGATGCCGTAGCGGCCCTTGCGGTGCTTCTCGGCGGCGGAGTCGGAGTTGAATGTTTCGTGACATACGGGGCAATGTGCGCGGCGCAGACCGGTCCGGTCTTGCCGCATTCGCCGTGGCTGATCATGGTTCGCCTTTCAGGGGTAGGGATGGCGCTGCCGGGGTCGGACTTGGGGGCGATGGGGCCGATGGGTGCCGAACGGGCCTCAGGCCGTCTGAGCGCGACTATGTCGGCGGGAAATGGCATCTCTGCTCGATGGGTCGGTGCGGTCGGGTGGGTGGTGGCCCGGCGCTCGGCCGGGCCACCGGGGTTACGGCTTGGGGGTGTCGTCGGTACCTGTGGCGCCCTGCTCGTCGAGGTGGGCTAGCCGCGCGGTGAGCGCAGCGGCGAATTCGGGGCCGATTCGGGTGGCGAGCGCGACGAGTTCGGAGATGAGCGCTGCCGCGCCGTCGCCGTTGAGGAGGAAAAGCACGCTGGCGCGGTCGCTGCTCTTGTTGATGCGGCCGGAGAGCTGCATGGCCAACACGGGTCCTTGGCGGCCGACTTCGACCTGCGCCACGTGGGACTCGTTGAGGAGTACGGCGTGGTCGGTGTCGATGATGACGCCGTGGCGGTCGTGGGGTCCGCCAGGGCCGACGATGCTGCCGCCCAGTCCGCGCGGGTCGGTGACGGCCGGCGCCGGGTCGTCCCAGACGATGCGGGTGTGGCCGCCGTGTCCGTGGATGGCCATGACGTCGTCGGTGGAGTCGTAGATGGCGGTGGAGCGGGTGTCGGTGAGCCAGCGCAGCGCGACGCGGCCGTCGCTGAACTCCAGGCCCTCGACAATGCGGCCGGTGCCAGCGACACCGGTTACGTCCTGGCGGCGGAGGAGGTGGAAGCGTCGGGGCAGGGCCACGATCAGGGCTCCTTCGGGGTGTTGGTGGCGTCGAGTTCGGCGCGGATTCGGTCGGTGGCTTGGGTGTGGGCGGTGCGGGCGACGGGCGACAGGTACGGCGCCTCACTGTCGAGTGCGTCCAGTTCGGCGCGGACGGCGCGCAGTTGGGCCTCGGCCCGGTCGGCGCGGGCGCGCTGGTCCTCGACGGCCGCCGCGGCGGCCTCGGCGATCGCGGTGAGCTCGGGTCCGATCGCGGCGAGCACGGCGTCTGTGGCGCGGGCGGCGTCGAAGTCGTCGAGCGCGGTCTCGATCCGGTCGCGCAGCCCGGCGGCCGGGGTGGGGGCGATCGCGCAGGGGCCTCCCGCGCAGGCGCCCGTGTCGCCGCACTCGCGGCACTCGATCGCCTGTGCGCCCTCCTGCGGCCTCGAACGCGCGTCCGGCGTCTCCGTGCCTGCGTGGGTGGCTGTGGTGGCGTCCTGCGGGCCGTGGAGCGGCACGGCGGGGGCGAGGATCGCGCGGGCCACGGCGAGCGCGTCATGGGCGTCCTGGTCGAGTGCGCCGTCCTGGAACTCGTCGCCGAGGTGCCGCTGCACCTCGGCCGTGCGCCCTGCGGCCCGGTGCAGCCACGCGGCGATCGCGCGTCCGACGCCGGGGTGCATGGTCGCGATGTACGGCAGGTCGGCGCGCTCGGCGGGGTCGTCGGTACCGCTGCGGTCGGCAACGATCATGTCGTCGGCGCAGCGGATCACGTGCTCGTCGGTCACGGTCCACGGCTCGGGGGACGCGCGGTGCGCGGAGGTGGCCGCCGTCTCCAGCCGCTCGGCGGCGGCGGTGAGGGTTTCGGCGGGCGTGGGCTCGGTCATCGGTCGGTCTCCTCGGTGGCGGTCGGCGCCCCGGCAGCCACGGCGTTGATGGCGGGGTACAGGTCGGCGAACGAGAAACAGGCGTCGATCACCTGGGTCAGCACATCGCCGTCCTTGGGGTGCGGATCGCCCTCCGGGTGGCGGCGCCCCTGGACGTAGCCCATGACGGCGGCGTCCCGGATGAGGGCCCGCTCGCGGTCGGTGAGCCGGGCGAGGACGTTGTTGATGGCGTCGGCGCGTTGCTGGGCGCGCTGTTCCAGGTAGCGGACGAGGTAGTCCGGCAGGACGTCAGGCACGGCGGTTCTCCTCGGTGGCGGGGGCGGGCAGGGCGGCGGTGCGGCGCGCGGCGCGCTTGGCTGCTCGGCGTGCTCGGCGGTTCGCGCGGGGCGGCTCGACGCCGTCGGGCAGCAGCTCCTCGCCGCCGAGTACGAGCTGGGTCTCCCACGCGGCGCCGGGGGTACCGGGGCGCTCACCACGCGGGGCGCTGGACGGGCCGGCCATCACGCCTCACCCCCGGCGTGGGCGGCGCGGTGCCGGGCGCGGATCGTGGCCCACACGGCGTCGCGCTCCTCGTCGGTGGTCGCGGCGTGCATCGCGAGCGCATCCGCGACGGTCCAGCCGTTGACCGTCACCGACGGCGCGGCGGCGAGCGCCAGGCGCAGCGCGGTGCCGAGGTCGAAGCGGTGATGGTCGAGCCACTCGTCGGTGCGCTCGGATGGGACCGACTCGTAGGACCAGGTGCCGTCGGCGCCGAGACACTGGCCGTGGCGGACGACGGCCCACCGGTCCCGGCCGCGGTACTCCACGGCGAGCGCGAAGGAGTGGCCGTTGATGTCGTCCTCGGGCAGGCAGTTGACCTCGTAGCGGGTCGGCTGGATACGGGCGGGGGCGCTCACCGGGCACCCCCGGCGGCGGTCAGGCGCTCCAGTTCGGCAGCGATCGCGGCGCGCTCGACGTCCGAGTCGTGCATCGGCCGGTTCCAGTGGCACCGGCCGCACCAGAAAGCGGACGGCTCCGGCTGCTCGACGAACGAGGTGCACAGCGGGCGCGGGTTGTTGGGCACGTTCCGGGCGGCGGCCTCGGCAGCGCGGGCCGCGCGCTCGGCCCGGGCGGGGGTGGTGCTCATCTGGTCCTCCAGGTCGGTGGTGTGGTGTGCTGTCGGGGCGCCCGGGCCGGTTGCTGCGGCCCGGGCGTCCTGCGTGGTGGTCACGGGGTGGCGGTCTGGTTCAACTCGGCGTGCTGCTCGGGGGTGATCAGGCCGGAGGTGAGCCAGTCGTCGGTGATGTCGCCCTGCCCGGGCAGGGGGGCGACGCAGGAAGAGCACAGGCGCCCGGCGGGCGCGGTGTCGGTGGCGCCGGCGGGGTCCTTTCGGCCCCAGCGGCAGCGCCGTTCGCCCGCCGCCTCCGCTTCGGCCTCCAGCGCCCGCAGCCGGGCGGCGACCTCCGGGTAGAAGAACTCGACCTCGTCCAGCTCTCCTGGCTTGGCGTAGGCCCCGCACAGGCACTCGCCCGACATGTGCAGGTGCTCGGTGACGGGATTGAGGGGCAGCGCATCCGGCGTGCACAGCCGGTGCTCGGCGTGGTCGTGCTGTTCCTGGCAGCGGTGGCGGGCGCGGTACTCGCGCATGTGGGCGTCGGTCCAGTGCACCAGCGGCGAGACCCACACGATGGACCCGGCTGGGTCGATCGCCTCGGCGTTGCGGAACCGGCGGTCCGTCTCGTCCCAGCGCATCCCGCCGAGGTAGATGATCCGGCGGCGCTCGGCGCGGGGCAGTCGCCGCTGGTCGCCGAGCACGGAGTTGCGGAACGCCATGAGCGGCTGGTCCTTGAGGTGGCGGTACATCACCTTGTGCCCGGCCGGGCCCGGGAAGCCCTTCCAGACGGGCCGCACGCCGGCGTTGGGGCCGGTGGAGGCGATGACCCGGCCCATGACCAGGTCCTCGTAGCGGTTGCGCGGCTGGAGGACGTGGAGGGTGTCGCCCCAGGCGTCGGCGACCTCGCGGACGTGCTGGGTGGTGTCCGGGATACCGGTGCCGGTGTTGACGTGGAGCACCGCGTCGTACCGGCCGCGCAGGAGGTGGCCGACGACGACGGAGTCGTTGCCGCCGGAGAACAGCCAGAACACCCCGGCGGCCTCCCGGAAGCGGGCGAGGGCCTCGTCGAGGATTTCGTAGCTGCGCCCGATGGCCTCGTCCAGGGTGCGGGCCTCGTGCTCGCTCTCCCCGGCCTTGGGCGGCTTCTTGGCGAGCACATCGGGCATGCCGGGGAACATGTCCCCGGGCGCCCGGCGGGGGCTTCGAGCGGTCATGGGGTCGGGTCTCCTGTCGGTAGCTGGGGCTGGAGGGGGATCGCGGTCTGTCCGGTCACGCGGCCGTGGGCGCCGTCCGACACGGCCACCGCCGCGACCGCCGCGGGCTGCGGGGCGGTGTTGCGGCGGCAGATGGGGCCGATGCCGGCGGCGCGGGACGCTGGGGCGCGAAGGGGGTGCCTGCACACACGGCACACGGCGGCGGCGGTCATCGGCCGGCCTTTCGGCGGGTGTCGGCGATGAGGGTCGCGGCGTCGGGGTGGGCGTCGACTGCGGCGCGGAGTGCGTGCCACCAGGTGTCGGCGTAGTGCTGCTGTTCGCGTAGGTCGCGGAGTTGCTGTTGGACGCGTTCGAGGCGGGCGCCGAGTTTGTCGCAGGTGCATTCGGCGTCGGGGTCTTGGACGCGGGCCATGCAGCCGGGCATGAGGCAGAGGGCGCCGTCGGGGTCGGTCCACCAGTGGCATCCGGTGGGGATGGTGTCGGGGGTGGTGGGTGTGGGGTTGTCGCGGTCGCCGAGCGCGGCCTGCACGGCGGTCATGGGGTCTCGCCGTTGATCGGCAGACGGCCCTGCACGCCGGTGCGCGCAGCCTGCTTCGCGGCGCAGCGTCGGCACGGCTCCTCGAAGTGGATCGGGCCGGAGCCGAGCGCCCATGCCTTCTGCGACTTCACGAAGTCGGCGAGGGTGCCGGCGGCTGCCATGTCGTCGATGGCCTCGTCGGTGGGCCATGGCTCGTCGAGTGGGTCGTGGCAGCCGCAGGGGCAGCCGGGTTCGCCTCCGATGCCGAGGGCGGTGGTGTGTGCCCAGCACGCGTGGTGCCGGTGGCGTTGGCAGGGCGTGCAGATCGTGGTGTGGGTGCCGAACGGCACGATGGTCTTCCTGCGGGTCATGAGGCGGCCTTCCCTTCGGTGTCGGTGCGGCTGGGGTGGCTGGTGGGGAGCACGCGTCCGCGGCGTCCGGTGCAGCGCCAGCCGGGGCGGGCTGCGCACCACGGGCAGGCGCGGTCCAGACCCGGCGGACGCGGGCGCCGCGGGGCGGCTGGGGCGGTCACGAGGCGGCCTCCCAGCGCTGCCGGGCAGCCTGCGCGCGCTCGCGGTGCGGCCCGGCGGTCCGCGGCCGTCCGGACGGGAGGCGGCAGCCCTTCCCGATCGGGGTCTGGCAGCGGGGGCACACGACCGACATCGCCCCGGGCGCGCGCCGTTCGGCCGGTATCGACCGGCCGACCCCGGAGACGAGCGCGGCGACCGGGCGCGGCTGCTCAAGCCCGCTGGCGGCGCGGACACGCTGCCCGCGCAGGGCGGCGAGGTAGGCAGGCACGTCGTCCGGGTCGGCGTCCGGCACCTCGGCGGACAGGCCGGGGCCCACGAAGTCCGAGGCGGCGGCAGCGCGGCGTTCGCGGACCGCGTTGCGGATGTCGGAAATCTTCACCCACTGCTGGGTGCGGATCAGGTCGGCGGCGGCGGCCATGCAGTCCCGGTACGGCAGGTCACCCAGGGCGGCGTGCCACACGTCGGGAGTGCGGTCGTCAAGCCGGTTGAGGACGTTTGCTGCGGAGAGAAGTTCCAGGAGATCGGCGGTCTGGTCGAGGTTCATGAGGTCTGCTCCTGTGCGCGGGCGCGGAAGCGGGCGATCACGGATGCGTTGTGGCTCGGCGGTGGGGGTGCAGCGCCGACAGCGGCCGGGAGCGGGGAGCGCCCAGCCGCCGGGGCGTCCGGGAGGGCTCTCCAAGCCGGCAGGAAGTAGCGGGCCGACCGGGGAGCGGTGCGCGCGCCCTGTGCCGACGCGACTGCTGAGGCGACGAGAGCGTCGATGCCACACCGCTTGATCAGCGCTTCGACGACGAACCAGTCGGTGGTCCCGAGGTCCCATCCGACGCCCCGGATGCCTGCCGCGCCGATGGCGTCGACGAGCGGTCGGGAGTTCGCAGGGATTCGGGGGCGGTCCCCGATACGGGCATCCGGCGCGCCGTCGGGGCTAGCTTTCTTCTCCTCCGTAGGAGGAGAAGGGGAGGGGACGGGACGGGCTGGGTTGGGGGCAGCGTCACCGTGACGGCGCGTAGACGCGTCTACATCCCCGTCTACCTCAGATTGCTCCGGGGGCGTGATCTGCGTCTTCTTCTTGTTATCCCGCCATCGCTGCTGTCGTTCTGACTTGGCTTTGCGAGCCAAGTCGACGTCAACTCGACTCGGATTGCGTTCCAGATACTGATGAATGCAGTACGAGTTGGCATCGAGTTCGGGGCACGACTCGCAGTCGTGGTCCTTCTGGTGCCACAGTCCCGCGTCCACCAACGCCTTGATCATTCGCGGGGTGCCGTACAGCCTGGCGATCTGCTTGGGCACCACGCCGTCGGTCGCCTGCTGGGCAGCCCACGACCCGCAGCGGACGTACAGGCCGATCGCGGGAGTCCCGGCTGCGAACACCTTGGGGTGGCAGTGGAACCCGTCGTCGATCTTGAACCACGGCATGTGGTGCTCCTACTGCTGCGTCTGGGGGGTGGATTGGGTGTCGCGGTCGCGGGCGAGGCGCCAGCGGTCGTGGCGGGTGAGGCCGCCGCGGACGCCCCACCGGCGGTCCGGGCCGCACCCGGCCTCCTCGGCCATGGCGGCGGCGAGGCAGGCGCGGCGGACGGGGCACCGGCCGCAGATCGCGACCGCCTGCGCGGTGTCGGCCGCGAACCACAGCTCCGTGTCGACCTGGCCGCAGGCGGCGCGGTCGGCCCAGTGGCCGGCCATCACGCCGCCTCCCGCTGCTGGCGCTTGCGTGCGCGGGAGATGGCTTTCTGGACGCCGTCGCGGGTGACGCCGAGGCGCTCCGCGGCCTGGGTGCGGGTGTAGCCCTGGCGTTCGAGCCATTCGGCGTCCTCGGCGACCGCCAGGTAGCGGGGCGTTGCGCCTGCGGGCTCGCTCTCGGGCGCGTCAGGGTCGTCGATGCCGCCCCAGTCCTCCCACCACGTCGGGTCGGGCCATCCGCCGCGTGCCGCGCGATTCACGGCGCGCACGTTGCTGCCAGGGGCGGTTGCGAGCTGGTCGTAGGCGGTGGTGATCCGGTCGGCGACGGAGCGGGATACCTCAGCCGTGCGGGCGTTGACGAGGGCGTGGATGACCGTGTGGTCCACGCCTGCGGTGTCGCCGATGATCTTGCATGTGTGGCCGGCGGCTTGGAGGGCGCGGACGCGGCGGATGCTGCCGGTTGCGTCGGTGGTCCGCCGTCCTGCGAGGACGGTGGTGAGCTCCAACGCGAGGATCTTGTCGGCGGTGGCGCGGCGGACCCGGGGTGTGGTGCCGTTGAGGATGTTGGAGATGGTGGACGTGGAGCAGTTCAGGGCGGTCCGGATCTGGGTCCAGCCGGCTCCGTCGGCCATGAGTGCGCGGAGGTGTTCGGCGGCCGGTGCGGCGGGGACGGTGAGGGTGTCACCGGTGCCGTTGCGCAGGCGGCGCCACTTGTCGTAGCGGCGGGCCGCGGCGGCACATCGGTCGCATCCGCAGCCGGAGATGCCTTGCTGGGGGCGCCCCTTGGCACGGGCGGTGGTGCCGTGCGGGGCGAGCGGGGACCTGAAGCCCTTGTTCCTGGGCGCGCGTTGGGCGGTGGTGGTCATGCTGCCTCACCGTCCCGGGCGGCGACGCCGATCCATTGGCGGCAGGCGGACGCCTTGGTGGTGGCCCTCTTGGAGGGGGCGTAGCCGTGGGCGCGGATGATGCCGCAGCGGGCGGCGATGGAGAGTTGGGGGCCCCACTGGTGGTGGTCGGCGGGCTCGTCGACGAGGCCCTCGCGGACGAGGTCGGCGGCCTGGAACGGGGTGCCGCGCGCGGCCATGATGGCTATGGCGGCTTGGCAGGCGGCGGCCCATGAGGGGGCGGTGCGCTGCTGGGCGCGGGCCATGCCGCGCTGCTTCGCGCGTTCCCCAGCGGCCGGGTTCACCGCGCCCTGCACGACGGCGGGGAGCTGGAGCTGCTGGCCGGTCACGACGCCGCTCCGTTCTGCTCGCGGAGGGCGAGGCGGGTGATGCCGGTGACGGTGATCAGAAGCGAAGCCACATCGTCGACGTGCCGGTCGCCGTCGTTGACCGAGGCGTTGAACAGGGCAAGGGGGGTGTCCTTGTCGCCGTTCGCGTAGGCGATGAGGAAGCGGCTGGCCCACGTGCTGGACTGACTGTCCCGCCCGGCGTTCGGGAGGGTCTGCATGGCCCACATGTCGCCGCGCGAGAGGTCGGGGGCGTGCTCCCCGTAAAGGCTCCTGAGCGAGTTGGTCCCGGCGGCGGCGAGAGCGCAGCACACGCCGTACATGCGGTCGGGGGTGCTGGACTCGCCGATCTGCTGGAGTAGATCGGCGGCCCGCGCGGTGTCGTCGGCGACGGCGGCGGCCAGCATGTCGAAGACGAGATGCGCGTTGTGCTTGATGTCGTCCATCTGGTGCTCCTCGGTATGGTCGGGGTGGCCGCCCCCGCTGCTGCGGGCGGCGGGGGCGGCCCGGGGGTCAGGCGGTGGCGAGTGCGCGCTGGGCAGCCGTCTCGCGGCGGCGGGCGCGGTACGCGTCGCGGCACGGCCCGCAGGCGGGGATGCGGTGGGTGCGGTGGGCGTAGTAGCCGGACGGGGTGCCGCACTGCCCGGTCCAGTCCGGCTCGGGCGCCGGGTCGTCGATGGTGTCGTCGTCCCAGGCGCCCATCGGGGCCCACCGGCGGTCGACGGCCATGCGGCGGGCGCGGGTGATGCCGCCCGGGCTGGCGCCGTGCTCGGCCGGGTCGGCGAGGCACAGCCGGTCGTAGAGGTCGCGGACCGCGCGGGCGGTTCCGGCAGTCACCCGGAGCGCCCGCAGGAGGGGCCCGAAGTTGGCGCCGGTCATGCCGAGCTGCGCGGCGAGGTGTGCCTGCGGCCATCCGGCGGCGACGAGCGCCTGGAGACGGCGGACCGTGCCGACCGCCACAACCGGCGTGCCGGGGGCGATCGTGTCCCGCGTGGGCTCGACCGCGAGGACCGCGGCGGCGAGCGCGGGCCGCACCTGCGCCTGAGGCGGGGTACCGCGCTCCGGGCGCCCGCGGAGGAGCGCCTGGAGCCGTTTCCGGTCGATGCCCGCCGCTGAGGCGATGGTGCGCAGGCCGACGCCGCAGGACTGGAGCACCTGGATGTGCTCGCGCACCGGGGCGGCGTCCGTCCAGGGCTGCCAGGTGCCGGCGGTGATGGCCATGGTGCGGCGCCGGTCGTATTCGGCGCGGGCCCAGGCGCAGGTGTAGCAGCGGCAGCCGTCGAGGCGGTATCGGGCGTATCCGTGGGGGCGGTCGCTCACCGCGCGCCTCCGCCGGTCATGCCGCCGAGGTCGTCGCCGTCGCCCTGGACGGTCGGGGTGGGCGTCGGGGCGTGGGCCGCCGTGTCGCACCCGGCCAGCAGCAGCGCGGCGGTGAGCAGCGCGAGCGCCGCGGCGAGGGGGCGGCGCGGGATGCCGCAGGTGCACGTCTCCATGTCGCCGCCGCACACGCCGCAGCCGCGGAGCACCGCCCTCACGACGACGCCCCGGCGGTCAGCATCGTGACGGCGGTACCGGTCGGGTACTCGTCGTCGTCCCAGTCGAAGTACCAGTCGTAGTCACCGATGTCGTCCGGCGTGGGGAGGCGGAACGTCGCCCACCGGTGGTGGACGGTGAGGGTGTGCAGGTCCGCGCCAGCCTCACGCGCGTGGGCCACGGCGGCGGCCAGAGCGCGCCGGTCGTGCCCGAGCGCCAGCACCTCGCCGGCGCCCGGGGCCAGGGTCGGGGTGTCGTAGTAGTGGCCGCCCCCAAGCGAGCGGGCGATCGTGTCGGCCGGGTCGAGGCTAGTGATCGTGTCCATGTGTGTCTCCAGGTGTGTTGGGGGTGCCGCCGCCCGGCCTGTGGTCATCCGGGCGGCGGCACCGTGAAGCGGGTCAGAAGGGGGGTTCGTCGGAGTAGCCACCGCCGCGGTGGCGGTGCGGGAGGGGCAGGATGAGCCAGCGGCGGCCGGGGTTCCAGCACTCGCACAGCACGGTCTCCGTGCCGCTGTACTCACCCAGCTCGTCGGCGTAGTCGGACTCCCAGCCGCCCTCGCCCGCGCAGTGCGGGCACCGCGGGTCCGCCACCTCCGCCAGTTCGATCCCCGGGCGGGGCCAGTGGGCGCGCTGGAGTCGCAGCCGCGGCCACCACCGCCGGCGCGGCGGCCGGTCCGTCACCGCGGCCTCAGCCAGCACCGCAGCCAGCTCCAGCCGGGCCAGCTCGGGCCCGTACTCGCGGGCGAACTCCTCCTCCGTCACCGCGCACCCCCGGTCTGCTTCAGCGCGGTGCCGCGGGCCTTGATGAACTCGCCCAGCGAGGTGGGCGTCTCGCCGTCCAGGTAGGGGGAGGCCAGCAGGCCCCGCGCTTCGACCTCGCCGTACAGGGCCAGCAGCCCCTCGTAGGTCGCGTCCGGCGCCTGCGCCCGATCCAGGTACTCGGCCGGGTCCGCCGCCGGGGCGCCGTCCTCCAGCCAGTCGAGCAGCTGCTTCGCGACGTGGCCGCCGTCGGGCTCCTTGACGATCTGCTTATGGAGGGCGGGGCAGCGGGACTTCAAGAACGTCAGCGTGTTGTCGACGTCCATCGAGCCGACCACGTCGAACTCATACTCCACGCCCTTGCGCTGCTCGGCGCGCATGCCCATCTGCTTGGGCTCCTTCTTGCCCCGCTCGTTCTCCTGGAGCACCCACTCGGTGTGGGACCGCATCGTGGCGACGACGTGCCCGGGGTAGGTGAGGAGGGCGTCGATCATCTGGTTCTGCATCGGGGTGCCCTCCTTCCAGCCCGCGAAGGAGTTGTTGCCGTACCGCCCCTTGGCCCGGTCGACCTGCTCCAGCGTCCCGTCGGTGCCTTTCCAGAAATGGCTAAGGCTGTCGATGAGGACGGCGTCGTATCCGGCCTTCGCTGCGGCGGCCAGAGCCTTCACCAGGTCCCGCGGGTCGTAGCGGTACATCTGCAACGTGTCGAACTGGACGCCGTTGATGCCGACGTACTTGCTGGCGGAGCCGCGCTCGGTGTCGATGACGGCCAGACGGCCGCCAGCTGCGAGGCCGTTGGCCATCGCCAGGCCGGTCCAGGTCTTCCCGGACCCGGAGACGCCCATCAGCGCCACGCGGGCCTTGGCCTGTTCCTTCGTCGCCGGGCGGAACACGAACTCGCCGTCGCCGAACTCGTCCGGCTCGGGCGCCGGTCGGGCGGCGCGCTTCGGTGCGGGCAGCGTCATGACAGGTACTCCCGTGCGTCACGGTCAGCCGCCCACGGCGGCAGGGACAGGTAGCGGGTGGTCTCGCTGTAGCCCGGCCACTCGCCGGTGCGGGTGCACTCGGCGTAGACCTCGCGAGCCCGGCGGTTGCGGGCCGCCCCGAGCTGGAGCGCGTCCAGCGGCAGCTGGACCGTGTTCACCAGGTAGGGCGCGTCCTTTTCCTGAAAGATGAACTCGAACTTGGCCTCGACACGTAGGACTTCGAGGGCTCCCGCCTGGTACCAGTCGGCCTGCTGGTGGTAGGCCCACCGGTAGACGGCCTGCTGGATCGCTTCGTCCGAGGCGTCCGAGCACGTCTTGTAGTCGGCGATAGTCAGCCCGTCGGGGCCGAGCGGCGGCAGCCAGTCCACCCGGGAGCGGCACCACACTCCGGTGGCCTCGTCGCGCCAGATGAATGTCTGCTCCGCCTCGCCGACCGCCAGCAGTTCGGCGGCCCGCGGGTGGCGCCGGACGGCTGCGGCCATGGCGTGGGCCCGGTCGTATTCGGCTGGCAGTAGCGGCACCGCGCCGGCGGCGCGGATCTCCGCCCGCTCGGCCTGGGCGGGCTTGGACCGCCAGCTGTCGTAGTCGACGCACACGATGTTCGGTCCGTCGCCGAGCACGATGGCGTGCGCCGCGGTGCCGAACTCCATGGCGTCGGTCTGAGGCGGAGGGCCAGCGTCGCGGTCGTGGGCGAACTTTGCCGGGGCCTTGAGCAGGGTGCGGGCGCCGGTGGAGGACAGGGAGCCGCCGGGTACCGGGTCGGCGTGGTACTGCTCGGCGGGGATGTCGTAGATGCCTGGCACGATGTCGGGGTTGTTCACTTCGGCCCCCAGGTGTGGTTGAGGGCGGCGACCATGGCGGCGAGCGCGATGGCGACGGCGGCGAACATCAGCAGCACGATCACTGCGCACCGCCTCGGTGGACGCGGGCCCGCAACGTGCCGGAGCAGCGTCGGCAGCGCCGCACGGCCCGCTTCATCCACGACGGGTGCACAGTCACCATGTCGGCGGGGTGCTGCTGCTCGGCCTCGGCGTCGCATCCGGGGCATGAGTCCTGCATGAGGACGTACCCGTGCGCGCAGCTCACGCGGTCGTCACCCACGGCCCTCACCCCCGGCGATGGCGCGGGCCGCCGCTGTCAGCACGGCCAGCACCTCGCTCCGGGTGCGGCCCGGCTCGTCGTTCCACGGCTCGATGTGGGGCGGCAGCGGGGAGCCGATCCTGTGCCGTACAGCCACGCTCGCCTCGGCGAGCACGGCGGACTCCGGCCTGCCGCCCACCTCGATCGGGACGCCATAGGCGGCCAGGTACAGGGCGCCCTGGAGATCCAGGCGGCCGTCAGTGGTGCTCCAGCAGCCCTGGGTCCAGCCGTGCGTCGTGATGGCGTCGGCCGCCCGGCGGATCAGCTGGCGCACCTCGGCGGGGTCTGGGCGGCGGGTGGTGCTGTACACCTCAGCCACGGCCCTCACCCGCCTCGGTGTCGGCGGGGTCGACGTGGGTGAGGGCGATCGCGGCGGAGTGGCCGTCGATCATCACCACGGGGGTGTGGCCGCCGAGGACCCACGCCTGGGAGCGCGTCACGGTGTCGAGCCGCTCGCCCTTCGGGTCATCCTCCGGGCGGCACCCCGGGTACGCCACCACGCGGGTGCCGACCGGGTGTGCCTCGTTCCAGGACTCGGCCTCGGTGGCGTCCATCAGCCCGGCCACGGCCCGGCGCCCCGGCGAGCTCAACGGGGCGCTGTCGGCGTCGGCCTCGTCGGCTCGCTCACGCAGGCGCCGGGCGGCGTACATCTGGCCGCGCTCGTGCTCGGACCGCTCCCGGGTGATCGGGGTGGCGATCTCCTCCAGCCAGGCCGCCTCGGCCCGCAGCACGTCGGCGCGGGTGGGGCGGGCGGCCAGCTCGGCGACGCGGGCGTGCAGTCCGCCGATCTGGTCGCATGCCTCACGCAACGCCACCCGCAGGTGGCCGACCTCGTCGGCCAGCGTGCGCCCGATCTTGGCCAGCGTGGCCTCCGCCGCGCTGCCCCCGTAGGACGCCGTCGACCACGTCGGCGCCGGGCGCTCCTCGTACTGCCGCAGACGGGCCATCGCCGCATCCGGCGTCAACGGGGCGCTCATGCCGCCACCTCCGTGCCCGGGGTGGCGAGGTGCCGGTACGCCGCGTCGGTCGGGTCCAGCTGATGCCGCTGCTCCAGCAGGCGCCCCGCGGCCAGGTCGGCAGCGCGGGCCTTCCGGCGGCGCGTCCCAGCGGACGAGCGGCGCGGGCGGCTGGTCGGGTTGGCGCCGACCGCGGCCTGAGAATCGGGCGTGCGCCCGGTGGTCTGGGATGATGGAGCCGTCACGGCTCCTCCTCTCGTAGCTGGGTGGGTGGTGCTGTGGCTCGGTCGGCGCCGGTGTCTCAGGCCGGTGCTGGCCATAGGGGCGCTCAGGCGGCGGCGGGGACGCGCTTCATCCGCGGCTTGGTAGCGGCCTTGCGCGTGAAGCGGGACGGCGTGACCTCGCCCTCGGCGGCGATGGCCCTGATGTGGTCCGGGGTGAGCCGCGGCGACTTGCCGACGTAGGTCCGCGGAATCCTGTTCTCCTGGATCGCCTCGACGACCCAGTTCTCGGTTTTGCCGAGGAGTTTCGCCGCCTCGGCGGGGGTGTGCAGCTTCAGGTCGGACGCCTCCGTCGCTGCGGCGAGCGCCTCAAGGGCGGCGGTCAGTCGCTCCAGCAGGGTGAGCAAGGTCGGCGGGTCCGGGGTGTTCAAGTTCATGTGTCATCTCCCTCGTTATGGCGGCGACTGGGACGTCCAGCGCCGTGGCGATGCGGTGCAAGGTGTCCGGGCTCGCTCCCCGTTGGCCGGATTCGATCCGGCACAGGAAGCCCCGGTGTCGCCCGATGAGGTCCGCGATCCGCCCAAGGCTGAGTCCACGTGCCTCACGAAGTGCCCTGATTGCGGCCCCGTGCGGTGTCACGAGAAAGACGCTACACCCATCAATGGGTGTACGCCAGGCATTGCTCGGGGTTTCTCGGTCTTCCGCGGGTGCTCGATGGGTGTCAAGGGCGCACCACGGGCGCAACGGCGCACACGATGAGGCAACAGTCAATCCCGGTTGATACTGGTCAGAGTGGGTGACCGCCAGGTGCGCGTTGCCTGCACGTGCGGCATGATGGCCCCATGGATAGGGACTGGGCGCGACTGGCCGAGGCCATCAGGCAAGCGCGAGCCACGCGCGGATGGCGGCAGATCGATCTCGCCGACGCCGCTGGCGTTACCGAATCGACCATCCAGAACCTCGAAGCCGGCACGCGGACGTACACGCGCCTACCACAGTCACTGAAGGCCATCGAGCGGGCCCTCGGCTGGGCCCCCGGGTCCGCAGTCTCCATCGTCGACGGCGGCGACCCGACTCCGCTGTCCAGCCCGGAGCAAGCCCCAGGGAGCGTCCTCCCCGTCGACATCCCGCTGCGAGTCCGCCAGGAGCTCCAGCAGGGGCACGTCGTGGACACGGAGGTTGTCGACCTCTCTCGGCCGGGCTCTAAGTCGACCGTCCTCGTTCTATGGAAGAAGGGCGACAGCGCCTCCGCGGTCACGGCTGAAGAGGTGGCCGAGTGGACCCGCATCCAGCGCGCCGTCCGCGGCATCCCCGACGGAGATACGCCCGCAACCTGACGTTTCATCAGTTATGTACTGGTTGTTTACGCAGTGAGCGCCATGTGTAAGAGTTCAGTCACCTACGAGGGGGGCCACCGCTCAATGGTGAGTAGTAAGGGGGCGCTATGCGGGTGCAGTCCATCCGTGTGCCTGACCTCCCCGGCGGCGCGTCATGCATCATCGACGACCAGCCGGGGTCGGTCATCATGTGGCTACGAGACGACCTGACGGCCGAGGATGTAGCCGAGTTGATGGCCGCGGTGTGGGCAGCGAACACATCGCAGGGGTTTTACGAGCGGCAGCCGCCGATCCTGACGGCTGCCTGACACCCCCGACGCCTGCGTACCCCCACCGCCCCATCCGGGGCGACACGCAGGCCCGGGTCGGACGACGAGGTCATATGGCGTTCACAGAGCAGCGTGTCGGCCGTGACGGAGTGACGTACTACCGGGGCCGCTACAAGCGCCCCGATGGCAAGTACGGCACGGTCCTCGGCAGTGATGGGCGCGCGGTGAGGTACCCGACCAAGCGGATCGCCCTCAGGGAGGCCCGCGAGGCCGAGCACGAAGCGAACGCGGCCGCCGGCCGCGGGCGTTGGGTGGCCCCAGAGGTCGAGCGCACCACCCTGCGGGCGTTCATCCTTGGCCCTGGCGGCACCGGCGTGGACGAAGGGTGGCTGGCGGCCCAGGATCTCGCGGCGTCGAGCGAGCAGAGCTACGGCCACTACATCAAGCGCATCCTCGACACCGACTTCGCCGATGACCCGATCGCCGACATCGACGGGGCGGCGATCGACGCCTGGGAGAAGAGGGAGAAGCAGCGGGGGGCGGGATCAAGTGCTGGCACATACCGGCGCGTGCTGCACCTCATCCTTGAGGACGCCGTAGAGCAGAGTCTGCGCACGACGAACCCGGCGAAGAAGCGACGGAACCGCGGCCGGCGCGCCGGCCGCTCGACGGCTCGCGGCCCGGAGCGGAAGATTACGACCGCCCTGGGGCTCCTGTTGATCGCCGAGCGCGCAGCGATCCTCGCTGGCCGGGACGACGAGTTCGTGGAAACCGTCATGACCGGCTACACCGGGATGCGGTGGGGTGAGGGTGTCGGTCTGGAGCCCGAGTATGTCCGGGAGGAATCCATCCAGATCGAGTGGCAGCTGTACGAGCTGGACAGCGGTGAGCTGGTGCGCTGCCCCCCGAAGGACGACAGCTACCGGACCATCGACTCACCGCGGTTCCTCACGCGCCTGCTGCGCGAGCAGATCGCCCGCTCCCCCAGCCCCTGCGCCTGCCACGGCCTGCGCTACGTGTACCGCGGGCGTGCGGGTCGGGGCGTCGAGAGGCCTTCGCTGGCGACCGTGGCGCGCGCTGCGAGCGTGTCAACCGGCACCGTGTCGAATGTGCTCAACCGGCCCGATCGTGTGCGAGCGGCGACCCGCCAGCGCGTGGAGCAGGCCATCGCGGACCTCGGCTACGCCCCGGGCGGAGCTGGTGGCCCGGAGGCCGCGCATTGGCGGCGCTCAGGGCACGCGGCATGGATCTGGACCCCAGCAGTATCCGGCTGGTACCCGAAGAAGGCGCCGCGGGACGCCCGTCCGGTGCCGCTGCTGGCCGAGCCATGGCCCGGTGTGCCAGCTCGCGGTCGGGGTGCCGCCGCAAGGGCGACCGCTTCGTGGGCACCGATCCAGACGGGCATGACGCGCCACGGCCGGCGGCACGCCCACCGCGCGCTGATGGAGCAGCTCGGCACCCCGAAGGTTCTGATGGATGAGCGTATGGGGCATGCTGACTCGTCGATGTCCGCGCGCTACTCTCATGTGACGGCGCCGATGCGCCAGGCGCTCGTCGCCGGGCTGACGGAGTTGTGGGAGACGTCGCTGGTCGCCCGGCTCGCGATGTGGCCGACGTCCCCGGTGCCGGCTCTGGAGCGACTGCTGCGGGAGCGCGAGGCCGCCCGAAATTCCAAGATCGTCTCCCAGCCTCCTCCCCAGCGCGGCCGTAAAGCCGCCGGCATTGCCGTGACCAGCGCGGTTCCTTAGCTTCGGCCTTGACTGGGGGTCAAGGGGTCGTGGGTTCAAATCCCGCCGTCCCGACAGGAACATATGGTTCCGTCGCAGATCAGGGCCCTGTCTCACACAAGTGAGGCAGGGCCCTTCTCATGCCCGCAGGCCCGGCCTCTCACAATCCCTCACAAACGACGATCCGGCGCCCAGCGCCTCTCACCGCCGCCGCAGCACCTCATCCATCCGCTCGGCCGCCGGGCGCAGGTGCTCCACGCTCGGGTGGACGTAGACCCGCTTGGTGAACGACAGGTCCGCGCGCCCGGCCCAGGCCGAGACCACGACATCCGGCACTCCGGAGGCGGCCAGCCATGTCAGGCAGGCGTGCCGCGCATCGTAGGGCCGCACCCGCCGCAGCCCGCTCCTTCCACCAGCGTGTAACAGCGGCGCCGGAGCCAGTCGGGTCTTCACCGCCCCGCCCAGCTCGTCCGCCACGCCCCGGCCCGACGCCATGCGCTCCCGGCGCTGCACGCGTCGGAGATCCTGCAGCGCCGCAAGCACCACCTGCGGGAGCGGGAGGGTCCGCCGGCCCGCCTCGGTCTTCGGGGCCTTCTCCACCACCTTGCGCTCCACGCTGGTACGCGTGATCGCCACCGTGATGGTCCCGGTGTCCAGGTCGACGTCCGTCCAGCGCATGCCGCGGACCTCGGCCGACCGCAGTCGCATGGGGGCGTACAGCCGGTCGGTCGCGATGTGCCGCAGGAACGGCACCCGCTTCACCTTCGCCGCCGCCGCTGCCTCCCGCGCGTGGCGCGGGATCGTGACGTACTGGGCCAGATCGCGCGCCACCAGCTGCCGCCGCACGGCCATGTTCAGCGCCGCCCGAAGGCGGCCGAGCGTCAGCCGCACCGAACGGATCAGATCCCCAGGCCCGTGCCCGGCTTCCCGCCCCGGACCCGCCCGGAGGTCAGCATCCAGTCGACCAGGCCCTCGACGTCCTCCTCCGACAGCTTCTGCAGCTGCTTCTCTGCCTCGGGACGCACGCCGAGGTCCTTGGTGGGATGGGACGAGCGCCTCGCTCATAGAGTCCCCCGTTGCTCGCCGTTGACCGCCTTCAGATGTGGAGGGCCGACCGGGCGGCGTCGACAAAGGCTTCCCGCGCCCGCCCGAGGTCCCCCAGCGCTTCGTTGGCGCGCAGGCCGTTGAGGAACCCCCGTGCCGCTCCGGCGACGGCGTCCGGCCCTTCAAGGTCTACCGCGCCGAGGGCCTGCTGAAGGTCGGCGCGGGCACTCGCCTGCCCGTCGCCTGTTCGCCGCGCCAGAATCGCGCCCTCCGCGGCCTCGAGGAACCGCACATACGTCTGCCGCCGCACGTCCTGTACGCGCGCGTCCCGCTGTTCTCGCAGGGTCATCCGCACCGTCTCGAGCAGCGCGTCGGCCTGGCGGTCCCCCGCGTGGCGCGCCGCCTCGGCCTGCCGGCTGCCCGCGGCGCGCGAGAACCAACCGGTGATCAAGCTGCCCGCGAGCGCCGCCCCCGCCGCGATCAGTGCGATTCCCCACTCACCCATGGCCCCATTCTTCACGTCAACGCCCACACGCGCTGACCGATCGGGAAGATCATCCCACACTCGAAATCCCTCAAAAATGGACGAATACCTCAGCTGTACCATCACCGCATGCCCATGAACCGTTCCTGCGCACGACTGCTGAGCTGCAGAGACAGCACACGTCCGGGAAGTCCTGGGCTACAATGATGAGTTGGGCGACGGGCGACGGGCGACGGGCGACGGGCGACGGGCGACGGGCGACGGGCGACGGGCGACGGGCGACGGGCGACGGGCGACGGGCGACGGGCGACGGGCGACGGGCGACGGGCGATACTCTTCGCCGCCCGGTCCGCGACCGCGCTGAACCGACTTCTGGACGTCCTTCCGGTCTTCGCGGGGGACGACCGCGTCGAGCGAGCCTTCACCCTGGTACCCGGCTCCGACTTCGGCCTGGAAGCGTTCGCGGCCGTCGAGAAGGCCGGTGGGCGCACCGTCTCGTGGGACGAGGCCAGGCGGCGCGAGCACGACCTGGTTCTCGCGGCGAGCCCGAAGGGACAGTTGGGAGTCCTGCGCGGCCCTCGCGTCCTGCTGCCGCACGGGGCCGGCTTCGGCAAGTCGATCAGCAACGAGGGCACTCCCCACGCCGCCTCGGGTCTTGACACCGCCTACCTCGCGCCCGGCGACCGCCCCTTGGCCTCTCTCCACGCGCTCGCCCACCCCGACCAGATCACTCGCCTGGCCTCGATCAATCCTCACGCGGCCTCTCGCGCCAGCGTCGTCGGTGACCCCACCTTGGAACGAATTCTCGCTTCCGTCTCGCACCGCGATCGCTACCGCGCGGCGCTGGGGACCGGCGCGCGCGCCTTGATCGCCCTCACGTCCACATGGGGACCGGAGTCGCTGCTGCGGCGGCACCCCTCGTTGCCATTGGATCTCGCCACTCACCTCCCTTACGACTCCTTTCAGTTGGCGCTGATCCTGCACCCCAACGAATGGGCCCTCCTTGGCACCCTCGATCTGGTGGAGTGCCTGAACCCGGCGTTGGAGGCGGGGATGCTGCTGGCGGCCCCGTTCGAAGAGTGGGCCGCCGTACTCGTCGCCGCGGACGCCGTGGTCACCGACCACGGCTCGACGGCCCTGTACGCCGCCGCGCTGGACCGTCCGATCATCGCCGCGTACGACGGGGGCGACGAGCTGATACCCGGCAGCCCGATAGCGCGGCTCCTCGCGTGCAGTCCCCGCCTGGACTCCTCCGCGCTGGAGACGGCCCTCGCCGCACACCGCCCCGGAACAGCGCGGGAGATCGCGCGGTCGGCGTTCGCCGAGCAGGGCAACGCCCTGGAACGACTCCGCGCCGCACTGTACGAACTCCTCGAGCTCCCCCCACCACCCGCACCCGTCGAACCCCGGCCGCTGCCGCCCCCGACTACGCCTCGCGCGCCCGCCGCCTTCGCCGTCGATATCCGCATCGACGGCTCCACCGTACGCGTGGAGCGGCTGCCCGCGCACACCACCACCTCGGCCGTGCACCACCTCGCCGCCGAGCACGGCACGGCAGGGGAGCGACAGGCCCGCAGCTCCGGAGTGCTCTACCGCCGAGCGCGCCCACCCTCCGAGGCGGCCCCGCACCGTTCGGTATGGACCGTCGACGGCTGGACGGCACACATTCTCGACGACTATCCCGGATGCCGAACGGCGGCGGTCATCCTGTCACCCACGCAGTGCGTGGCCCGCACGCGCTCCGGAACGCCCGTGTCGGTACACATCGAGCCACGGACGGAGAACGGGCGCGTCCTGTACGCCGATCCCGCCGCCGTGCTCAGCGCTGTCCACGCATGGCTGCTCGGATACGATGACCTTCCCGCCGTCCTGACCTGCGTCTCGGGCGGCCGAGGTTTCGCCGTGAGCCTCGCCCCGGCCACCGCCGGCGAGGGCACGCGCGAACTCTAGGCGGGCCGGCCGTTCCTCGCGCGCAAAGCGCGGGCCGCCTCCCGGTGCGTCGTGGCCTCGGCCTCGTGCCCGCTCTCCTCGGCCAGCCCGGCGAACGCGTCGAGGATCCTGGCCTCGTCGAAGCTGGACCTTCGGTCCCGGGCGCTGTCCAGGGCGGCCTCGTACAGCTCGCGTGCCTCGTCCCTCCTGCCCAGGGTGCGCAGCACCCCGCCCAGGGCGAAGCCGGTGCGGGCGGTCATGCGCGTGCGCTTCAACTCCCGGG
This sequence comes from Streptomyces sp. MP131-18, assembly GCF_001984575.1. GTDB lineage: Bacteria > Actinomycetota > Actinomycetes > Streptomycetales > Streptomycetaceae > Streptomyces > Streptomyces johnsoniae. The sequence continues at coordinate 185,587 of NZ_LZNS01000001.1, forward strand.
CCGAGTCGTGCGCTTCCCTCAGATAGGCCGCGGCGCGCTCCGGCTCGCCGAGCGCGGCAACGGCCTCGCCCAGCCGGTAGGTCTGGAGCATGATGCCATACGCGTTCGGAATCTCCTGGTGCACGCGGCGGGCCCGCTCGTACGCGTCCGCCGCCGCCTCCCACCGGCCCTGCGCCGCGTGCAGCATGCCCCGGGCCTCAAGGGCTGAGGCCGCCACTTTGCGGTTCTCCTTCTCCGGGCCCAGGGCGCTCGCCGCGCTCAGCGCCTGCTCCACCTCGCCCAAGGACTCCTCGTAGCGTCGCAACTCCCACAGCGGGCGGGCCAGCTGGGTGCGCATCCGGGCCAGGGCCTGAATATTCTCTTCCCGTTGCGCGGCCGACACTCCGATCCGGAACACCTCGATGGCGTCGACGTGGTCGGGGTGGTCGAGGAAGTGCGTCCACAGCGGCTCGCACAGGGCCCACGCCTCGGCATCCCACCCCAGCGCATGAGCCAGCCGCACGCACGCGTACAACGCGTGCCGTTCATCAACCAGCCACGCATACGCCCGCCGCTTCACCGTCATGTCCTCGGGCCCGTCGAAGGGGACGTCCGGGGTTCCGGGGAGCTCAGGGACCGGGCGAGCCAGCGTCAGACGCGTCCCCGCCGCCAGCAGATCGGCCCGCTGGGCCTGCCGCAGATACCACCGCACGATTCGCCGCAGCGCGTCGTCGCGCTCCCGCTCGCCACCGTCCTGCCGGGCACGACGTCGGGCATGCCCCCGCAACAGTTCCGGCAGCCGCATCCTCCGCTGCCTGCCGTCCAGCAGCCCTGCCCCCTCCAGCTCCTCGAGCGCATCGTCGGCGGCTTCCGAGCCCCGGCCGAGGAGGGCCGTCGCCACATCCGAGGTGAACGTGGCCCCCGGGACATCCGCAAGCAGCCGATAGAGCAAGGCCCCGTTGACGCTCAACTCCTGGTAGGCCGCGTCCCAGACGTTCTCCACCTTCGACACCCCCTTCTCCTCCAGCTCCCGCTCAAGGTCGGCAAGCAGCCGGGACAGGGGACGGCGAGGGAACTTCCGTACCCAGCGGCCGGCGACATGCACCGCCACGGGCAGCCCGGAACAGAGCCTGACAATCCCCGCCACGGCATCAGGCTCGGCGGTGAACCGGGGATCGTCGACCACCAGGCGACGCAGCAGCTCAGCGGCGTCCTCCCCCTCCAGAGGGGACAGCGGAACGTCCGTGCCACCGTCCAAGTCGTACAGACGGCCCTGGCTGATCGCCACGAGCAGACTCGTCCCTGAACCGGGCAGCAGCGGCGCCACCTCAGCCCCGGAGCGCGCATTGTCCACGATGACCAGCAGCCGCTTGCCCTCCGTCAGCGCCCAGTACTGCTCGCGGCGATCCCTGAACTCCCACTGCCGCCACTCCGGCGACACATCCAGCCCGCGCAGCAACTCCCCCAACGCATCAACCGTGTCCACGGCCCCATCCCAGCGGAGCTCGTCGAGGTCGACATACAGCACCCCATCCGGATACCGGTCCCGAAGCACGCGGGCGATGCGGAAGGCCAGCTCCGTCTTCCCCACGCCGGCGACACCCAAAAGCTCCACGCAGGGCGCCCGGGAGGACAGCCGCCAGCCCTCGACCAGGCTCGCGACCCGGGCCAACTCCTCCCGTCGATCGGCGAAGTACACCGGCTCGGGCGGTACCTGAAAGGGCATGGGCACGGACTCCGGAGGTGACGTTGGCTCAACGCGGCGTCGGCAACAGATGATCAGTCCGCTGCCGGATTCACCCTATGCGCACCCACCGCCACGAACCAGACCACGCCCATAAGACCGTGCCCCTGCTGAACACCGGCATCCTCATCGTGTCCATCGGGTCCGTGGGGCCGTCGACGGCGGAAGCGAGACGTTCGAACTGTAAGCAGCCGCCAAGGCCGTCATCCGCACCCCCGGCCTCGTCCACGCGGTGGGGGGCTCCTCCTCGGCCGACACGGTTCTGGAGGTGGCTGGCGACGCGGTGCCCCTCGGCCCCAGGGGTGACCCGGACGAGATCGCCGATGCGGTGTTCTTCCGGGCCAGCCCGCTCAGCGCCTACATCACCGGCCCCAACCTGTACGTCGACGGCGGACCGCCCAGATCTGACGGGCTCCGGATTGACGCCTGCCCGTGTCAATGTGCGCAGTCTCCCAGTCAGCGCGAATCCGCGGGTCCACGGCAGCGAACGACTCGTCCATCGGCGGGGATGCTCAGCCTGTGGGCCACGGCTCCAGCGATGGCCACGCGTTGCCGCATGCCACAGGACAGCTGCCACGGACAGGAATCAGGAACGTCGGCGAGCCCCACGGCACCCTCGACGGCGAGATCGCCTCAGCGACTTCCCGAGAGGCTCGGTGTCCGGTGCTTCGGTGCGGGCGCCGTCGACATGGGTGCCTGAGCGGTCGCGGCAGATCACCTCCACGCCGGGGTGGTCGGCCAAGCAGTCGATGAGGGTGACGGCCTCACGGTCGAGGAGAACGTCGACGGGCCGGTGGGTACGTCGATCGACCTCGGGCACCCACGTCCGTGGCTGAGGAATGCGTGCGCAAGTCAGGGACGGTCGCCGTCGGGGAGGAGGGCGGACAGCAGGGCGCGCAGGGCCTGGTGGGAGGGGTCGGGCGGGGGTGGTCGGCCCCCGGCCTCGGCCCGGTAGCGGGCCAGTGCGGGGAACTGGGCAGGAGTGATCCTCTCGGTCAGGCGTGCGCGTTGAGTGGGGTGGCGGACCGGGTGCAGGGGGTGTTCCGCCAGCAGCTCGCCCAGGATCAGGTACCAGCAGGAGCGGAACGCGGACATCGCCTCCGTCGGGGCAAGCCCTGCCGCCAGGAAGTCGGCGACGCAAGCGTCGGCGAAGAAAAAGGCGTTGTGGGCGACGAGTTCGCCTCGGATGAGGATATGCAGCACCCAGATGTGGTCCGCCATGTAGTCGTGGGCGCCCGCGAAGCGGGCGAGGAGCCGGGCCGCCGGGCTCTCGCCGGGCACGGCAACGGGCAGGCCCGCCGCGACCTGCTCCAGGATCGCCACCAGGAGCGCCTCGCGCCCGTCGACATGGCGATAGAGCGAGGCTGCCGCCGTCCCCAACTCGGCGGCGACGGTGCGCATGGAGAGGGCATCGAGTCCGTCACGCTCGATGATCAGGCGCCCGGCGGCGACAACGGAGGCCGGAGTGAGACCTGGCCTGGGGTGTCGCCGCTGCGTCATGGGCTCATCGTTTCACGCGCCGCGGACCAGCGCTGCTCGCGATTCACGTAGGTAGGCGTACCTTAGGCGAACGCTGAACGCAGCGGGGAGGCAGCATGGCCAAGGCGGAGGCGGAGCCCACCGCGCTGCGGTGGAACCGTGGCGCGGGCGGGAATGGCGCTGGCCCCGGTCTGCCTGTGCCAGCTGGGGGTGGCACAGGACATCAGCGTGGCCAATGTGGCCCTGCCCGAGATCGGCCGGGATCTGGGCTTCGCACCCGGCGATCTCTCCTGGGTGGTGAACGCCTACACCCTGGTCTTCGGCGGCCTGCTGCTTCTCGGAGGCCGCGTCGCCGACCTCTTCGGGCATCGGCGTGCCGTAATCGCCGGGCTCCTCCTCTTCGGAGTGGCCTCCCTGCTGGGCGGCTTCGCCCAGACAGCGGCTGACCGCCAGGCCGCATGGCTCGACCACGACAGGCCGCTGCCCATCGTCGAGGGCACCGTCATCCGCCTGATCGCGGAGAAGCTGCCCAGCGGCGGGGTCAACAAGCCGGTCTGGCTGTGGTGGTCGCGCACCGGCGCCACCGAAGCGGACGTCGACCGTTGCTGGCAGTCCTTCCTTCGCCGCTTCGACATCGAGGACACGTTTCGCCTGTTCAAGCAGACCCTCGGCTGGGCCAAGCCCCGGCTTCGCAGCTCGGAAGCGGCCGACAGGTGGACCTGGCTGGTGATCGCCGCCTTTGCCCAGCTCCGGCTCGCCCGCCCGCTGGCCGCCGACCTCCGCAGGCCCTGGGAGAAGCCGACCGCGCCGGACAAACTGACCCCCGCCCGCGTCCGCAGAGGGTTCAGAAACCTGCACACGAAGACCGGCTCGCCGGGCCGGTGCACCGAAACCGTCCCGGCCCGGCCCAGGCAGGCCGCCCCGGGCTCGAACAACCGACGCCCGGCCACCCGCCACGACGTGGGCAGTCCTCGCCACCGGCGAGGCGTACGCCCGGCCCGCCCACCACAAAGTCGGCACAAAACCGCGACGCGTAGCATGAACTGGCAGCTCAAGACCTATGACCATGTGCCTCTCACCAGGCAAAATGAGCGGCATGGTCAGCGAGGGGAACACCGGTTTCACACTGCCGCGAGGCGCGACGGGCTTCTTCCGGCCGAAGGACGGCCCGCTCCCGAAGACTGAACTGCGGGCGTTCCGCGCCGCTCTGTATACCGCTGCCCGCCTCGCCGAAGGCGAAGTAGGCGAGGTGGAGGAACGGGTGTACCCCCGGACCTTCCATACCGCAACGGTCATCGGACGCGAAGGCGAGAACACTGTCCTGTGTCACGCTCACCACCCCTGGGTCGCCTTCGCCAAGACACGGCGGGACTGGTACGGAGAGGACTTCCTCTCGCCGCCGTCGTGGGCTCACGCCTTCACCAACGCGGGCTTCACGGTCCTGAGCAGCGAACGACTCGCCACACCACTCTCCGACGTGGACACCTCAGTGCTCACACAGGGCGAGTGGCGTGCGGTCCGCTTTTTCAACATCACCACGTTGGGCGGAGTCCTCTTCAACGCGTGGGACTGACATCCACGCAAGAGGCGCCATTCGACGCTCGACCATAAATGACTTCCCAATGAAAATGTCAAGCGGCGATGGCGACTTCTGGTGGCGCTTGGTAAGGGCTGTCCCGCTACTCGGCCCCGGACAGCCTGCGGGGTTGAGTCCTGAGGCGATGGGCCGATGCTGGAATGGGCTTCCTGGTTCTCAGCGACGGTAGCTGCTGGCATGATGATGTTCATGTCCATGTACCGAAAGGCCGATGCCGCGTAAGCGGCCCGGCGCGCTGCGCGCTGAACAGTCTCTCCGTGTCGCGTGGAGCTTGCCTCCGGACCGGATTCACAGCCTCTCTGCCCGAACCAGTGTCGCGATAGATCGGGTAGAGAGACTCTCGGGCGACTACTACGTCTACCCTGGCGCCACCGACCGTGCGCTGCGGCGGTATCGAGCGTTTCTGCAACCACCGGGACGACGGCCCCTTTATCCGCAGGATGCGGAGTGTTCGTGCCGCGGCTGTTCCTTCGACGACGTGCGGCACGCTCGCGACGTGCTTGAGGACGTCCTGCGGCAGTTGCCTCGCAGGCCCCGCGCCGAGCTTGAACGCCGAGTGCGTGTCCTGGATACCAGGTACGTTCAGCGCACGCTGCCGGATCCGTTTGCCACTTGTCTGCAGTGGCGTTCCGACCTCTGGTGGCGGCGCCGTCTGGGCGGCGGACGGGAAGCTGGATGAGGAGCTCAAGCTGCGGTGAAATGATCAATGCGTGGCTGGTGTGATCACGGCGTCGCAGCCGTCCTGGATAGGCCCGTTCACTGGGCTGAGCCCGCGCTGCTTCGGCAAGCTGGTGACCGCCCTGCGCCGTGAGGGAGCGGACGCGGCATACTGGCGCACGAACTTGACACTGCGCCAGCTCGCGCAGTTGTTTGGAATCTCGAAGTCTGCGGCCGACCGCATCATCAACCGCCTCGCACCGCTGCTCGCGCTGCGGTCGCGCCGACGGTTCCGCAAGGGCACCGTGCTTATCGTGGACGGCACCTTGGTTCCCACGCGTGACTATGCGATGGCCGAGCAGTCGAAGAACTACCGGTACTCCACCAACCACCAGGTCCTCATCGACGCAGATACACGGCTGGTCGTCGCAGTTGGCCGGCCTCTGCCTGGCAACCGCAACGACTGCAGGGCATGGGAGCTGTCCGGAGCGAAGGCCATCGTCGGTAATACCACGGTGATCGCTGACGGCGGCTACCGCGGCACTGGCCTGGTGATCCCGCATCGCCGCGAACCCGGCCAGGCCGAACTCCCGGCCTGGAAAGAGGAGCACAACCGCTCACATCGCAAGGTCCGTGCCCGCGTCGAGCACACCTTCGCCCGCACGAAGAGCTGGAAGATCCTCCGTGACTGCCGCTTGAAGGGAGACGGCGTTCATCACGCCATACTTGGCATAGCCCACCTGCACAACCTTGCGCTCGCCGGATAGACCGGCCCAGGTGGGCATCCCCGATGCTGACCGTGTCGAGTCAGTTGATCATTATGGGACAGCCCTTAGGCCCCGCATTCGTCACCCGATCGAAGGTGTGGATAGATGGTATTCACGCAGGGCACTTGGGGCGGGAAGTAGTGGAAAGAATTCACACCGAGACTCGGGCAAGCGTGGGCTCGATAGAGACGAACTACGGTGGCACCTGGGTTCTCCCTCCCAGCGACTCCCGATTCCTGCTGTCCGTTGAGGATTCGATAGACGCAAGGGCGGATTTCTGGAACTTTATCGCCAGTCGCTTTGCGATGGAATTCACTTATGACTCCATTTATGGCGGCGAAGGATATCGGCTCCGCTATCGCGACATTGCCCTCGATTGAGGAGAATACGCCAGACCTATCGATACCCCATCAGATTCGATGCCCTCGCTCCCTTGAGGAGGTGAACGCTGGCCCCGAGGACGCGCCCCCCGCCACCTCCGGCCAGCACTCCCCCTACTGACACCCGCGGCCGATCGGTGGTGACATGTGTGAGGAAAGCCCGCGCCAGTTTCATGCAGACCAGCACCCGCAGAGGCACTGCCGCCGCCTGGACGAAGAAGACGACGGCGACCGGCCCGACCAGGCAAACCGGATGGCCTTCACAGCCCGATGCCTGATCCGCAGCAGAGTCCCCGCTGACAAAGTTTCCCTGCGCATCCGGGTGCACACAGTCTCGTAACCGCGCACCGAGCCGCCCGCAGCCAGCACACCCCATGTCTCGGGCCGACGATCGAAGGCAAGGCAGCCCAGCCGCTCATACAGCGCCCGGGCCCGCACGTTGTCCTCTTCTACGCCCAGCTCCGTACAACGCAGGCCCGCGGTCCTTGATCCGCTGTTCAGCCACGCCAATGAGCAGCGTGCCGATTCCACAGGAGGGCAAGGCGATATGAACAGCCAATTGCCAGAGCGTCCCAGCGCCCTCCGCAGCCCGGTAGTCGATGCCGCCCACCGCCACCGGCATGTCCGTCCACGGACGTGATCACTGGCGAGCCGGATGCAGGGGAATTGGCCCGTTCCGTTCGGGAAAGGGGAGTCGGAAAGGGACACGCGCCACGGGCACCTGGCCGACGGCCTACGTCCCTCCGAGGGGCGGCGCATCGCTGCCGCGCCGCCCCTCCCCACCGGAGCCCGGTTACCCGACCAACATGGCTACGGAGTCACCGTGAGGGTCACAGGGGTGGAAGGCCCATAGGCGATTTCTCCGTTTGGTGTGACCACAGCGGCGCTGAACTCGTGCCCGTCCTGCTCGGCAGCAGACGTGAACATGTACTCCGGGCCGGTCGCTCCGGGAATCGGGACGGCCTCCGCGGCATCCGGCGCCTTCTCGAACCACTGGTAGGCCGTCAGCACGGTCCCGTTCTCGACCTCGGCGGTTAGCGTAGCGGTGTCACCCGCGGCGTACGCCGTCTCTCCTGCCACGATAACCGTCTGGCGGGGCGGGGCGCCGTGGTCGTCGACGTGGATGGTCACCGGGTCGGCCGTGATCGGGTCCGCAGCGCCGTTGCCGAAGGTCAGGGTCGCTCGCACCTCGACACCGTCCAGCGCCTGCTCGGCGACCAGCGAGTGATCGAGTCCGGAGGCATCGGGGAACGCACTCCACCTCTCGGCATCGGGCCACCTCCACTCCCAGTCGACCGTGTCCCCCTCACTGATCGGCGGGTCGGCGATCAGTGAGAATTCAACGGAGTTGCCCTGGTGGTAGTGGTCGGCAAGGTTGGCGAAAGCAAGGATCTGCTCGTCGGCTGGAGCGTCGGTCACCCGGAGCTGTACGGCTTCGCGGATGGTGACATTCCCCTTGGTGATGACAAAGTACAGCGACTGGCCGTCGTCGGCCATCGTCATCGTCTTTTCGAACGACAGGGCCTCGGGGCCGGTGCCTTCCTCGAGTACCGTCTCGTAGGGCATCCGCCAGGAGTAGGTGGCACCCTCCAGCTCGGGGTAGACCGAGGCGTTGATCTGCAGCGTGGTGCCCTCTCGGTAGAGCGACTGAAGTCCTTCGAACAACACCTCGCGCTCGTTGATCTCGACTGGCACCGGGCGCGACTGCGCAACGGCGATGCCGTCCCTGACCACGCGGATGGCGTACTCGCCCTCCATCGCGATTGCGGAGGTCACGACTACACGGTCGGGTTCGGGGAAGGACACCGTGCTCTGGCCGTCCGCCGCATCGAACCACGGGCTGTCCCATCGTTTGACCAGTTCCAGCGTCTCGCCCTCGGCAGCGCCTCGGCCCGAGATGGCCAGCTCGAACGAGTCCCCGGCGTAAATCGGCCCCTCGTCCGCACGGGTGAGCACTGGCACGTCGCCGTCCGGCTCGACCGCGATCGGCGCCCACGCAGTCTCTGCTTCGACGGTTCTGCCGGTGAGCAGCTGCGCCTTGATCTCATATCCGTCATCCGAGGCGGACAGGGCTCGGACAAGCCGCGGCCCCGAACCGGCGACGTAGCCGCTGGAGGTCGAGCCGACTCCGCGGATGACCCAGCGGAAGCTCTGATCCTCCTCGGCGGTGACACCCACGGCGTCGGCCACCAGTTCGTCACCGGGCCGGTAGGACGCCGCCACCCCGTCGATGCGGAACGGCTCGCCGCCCGGCTCGGTCACGTCGATGGTGACCGGGGCCGATGTCGACGGCTCGGCCAGGTTCGCCACCTCGGGCACGAAACGCGTGGTCACGGACTGGCTGCCGAGGCCGAGTGCGTCGGTGGTCATCGTGGCCTTACCGTCAACCACCAGCTCGTGGCCGAGCACGGCATCACCGGCACGGAACTCCAGGAAGCCGCTGACCGATGCCGGACTCACCGACGCCGCCAGATCGACGCTCTCTCCGAGCGTGAGCCGCGTCGCCGACGAAGTCAGGGTGGAGCTGGTGGCAACGGTCTCGGGGAGATCGCCGACGACGAACGTGTACGTGGCAGTCGCGCTGACGGGATCACCGGAGCGCAACGCCTCGGCCTCGACTGTGAGGTGGTAAGTACCGGCCTGGGTGAATGCCCAGTTCGCGTGCTTGTGAGCCCGCCCGATCTCGAACGAAGCGTAATCCTCATCCGAGGACCACAGCCGGTCGACGGAACCGGGCCCGTCCGTGGTGAACAGCTCCACGTCACCGGGCCCGTCGACCTCCTTGAGGGTGAACGTGGTCCGGTCGTCGTCAAGAGCGCCGGCCGGTACCGACTCTGTGGAGAAACCGGGCCACAACTGGCCGGCTCCGGGGTTCGCTTCCGGCGCCAGCCAGACGGGGGCCCCTTCCGGTGCGATGAACTCGAAGCCCTCGGGGACCGTCGCCGCCGAGTCATCGTCGATGTGGAACCACACCTCGTCTGCCGCGAATCGCGTCCCCATGCCCTCGGGCACATCTGCCTTGCTGCCAAGGCTTAGGGTCGAATCGTCCATGAATGTCGCGACCGCATCCGCATGAAGATCCTGCAGAACTCGATACTCCTGCGGTTCAGGGGCCGACCCGTCGGCCGCCAGCGCCGGCGCGCTCTGCAAAGTGATCACTGTGGAAACGACCGTCACGGTCGCCAGACATGCCACAGCACGACGCATGAGCCCGGATATCAACAGGCGCTCCTTTCTGTCCTGCCCTCAGGAGTGCGGGCAGGACAGTGGGATCGGAGCCTCAAGGCACACAGGGGGCGGGGGCGCCGCCACCCGAAAGAGAGACCCCTAAATGAAAACGATTACGCTTACCAACTGATGGTATGGGCAGCGGCTCCCAGGGACAAGATCCGAAGCGGCCCTGTCATTCGCGGCCAGGCCTCAGGCCCGGTGGTCGTGTTCACGGAGCGTGCGCTCCTCCAGTTCGCCAACGCTGTTGAGCCAGCGCGGCACGTTCTGGGGAACGGACGACGCGCCCCTCGGAGAGGACGCCGCCATCGACAGCGCCAAGCACGGCCGCGATATCCGCCGACGTTGCCGTTCGTTCACCTTCACAGGTGGTTCTCCCGCCGTCCGCCGAGGGAGAGATCGTGCGCATGGAAGTGCTGGTGGCGCGCGGGCGGCGCGTCCCATGCCGGGAAGGGGTCGACCAGCCGGGCCCAGGCCTCGGGGCCCGAGCGCCACTCACCCTCGTCCAACAGGCAGGTCGCCAACGCCGTACGCAGCTCTTCCTGAGCCAACTCGGTCCCGATGAAGACGAGTTCCTGACCATCGGAGAGGCCGCCAGCGGCGGGTGCGGCGCGGACGCCCGACGGCTCGAACCGCGCCACCGAGCCCGCCTGCGACCACAGCCCGATCAGCGTGGGCCGAGACGCCAGCCAAAAGAACCCCTTGGAGCGGAGGATCACGCCGAACGCGCCACCGTCCATCTGTTCGGTGACGAACCGCCACAGTCGACCAGGATGGAAGGGACGATCCGCGCGGAAGAGGAGACTGGAGATCCCGTACTCTTCGGTCTCCGGCACATGGTCACCGTTCAGCTCCGCCAGCCACCCGGGCGCCTCCTGGGCCCGCGCGAGGTCGAAGGCACCGGTGCCGAGGATCTCGCCGACCGGGATGCGCCCATGGGAGGCACGCAGGACCCGGGCCGCAGGGTTGAGTCGGCGCAGGGCCGCCTCCAAGCGGTCGGCCTCGTCCGCCGGGACAAGGTCGACCTTGTTGAGCAAGAGGACGTCCGCGAACTCGACCTGGTCGGCGAGCAGGTCGCTGACGGTTCGCTCGTCCTCCTCGTACTGGTCGAGTCCGCGCTCGACCAGGGCGTCGCCGCGCCCCAGTTCGATCAGGAAGTTCGCGGCGTCCACCACGGTGACCATGGTGTCCAGGCGGGCCAGGTCACCGAGCGTCGCCCCGTCGTCGCGAGGGAAGGAGAAGGTGGCGGCAACAGGCATGGGCTCGGAGATCCCGCTCGACTCGATCAGCAGGTAGTCGAAACGGCCGGTTCGCGCCAGCCGTTCCACCTCCTCCAGCAGATCGTCCCGCAGCGTGCAGCAGATGCACCCGTTGGTCATCTCCACCAGCCGCTCCTCGGTGCGGGAGAGCGACCCTCCGTCGCGGACCAGGGCGGCGTCAATGTTGATCTCGCTCATGTCATTGACGATCACCGCGACCCGCAGTCCCTCGCGGTTGCCGAGCACATTATTGAGCAGGGTGGTCTTGCCGGCGCCGAGGAAACCGGAGAGCACGGTCACGGGAAGCCGGGAGTCCGCTCCCGCGCGAGCGGTTGTCGCTTCCGCGGTGCCGGGACCGCCGACCGGGCCGGGTTGGTGCATCGTGAACCCCTTATTGAAAATGATTGCCGTTTGCGTATAGTACCGCCATGACTCGCGACGCCCTCCCCCTGCCCGAGCAGCGCCCGACCGCGACCGTCGGCGACCTCTTTCCGACTTATGTCGAACGCGAGGTCTCCCTTGCCACCGACCCGTTGACCACGGCCGTGGCCCTGTCCGCCGCGTCACTGGAGCCCTATCTGCTCTACGAGCACGGAGGCGGCGTGACCTGGGTCGAGGGAGAGGCCGGAGTCGCGGAGATCGGCCCCGGTGGCCCCTCGGTCACCGTCGCGGGCGAGCGCGTCCAGGTAACGGACGGCATTGCCCCGTTGGCCGCGGTCGGCCGGGTGCTCGACGCGATGGGGCTGCCGGCCTACGGCTGGGCCACGTATGAGTTGAGCTGGCTCCTCCACGACACACGGCCCGTGACCGGCCCCGTCCTTCGGCTGGCGCTGCCGCGCCGGGAGGCCCGGTTCCTGGAGGGCGGCGTCGTGCGGCTCCGGGCCGAGTCCAGCCGTGCCCTGGACGCCTTGGTGGACCAGCTGACGGCCGCCTCGACCGTCATGCCCGCGCACCATGACGAGCGGGTGGCCGCGGATTTGGACCAGTACGGGGCGGACGACTACCGCAAGGCGGTCGCCGCCGCGATCGACGACATCCAGGCCGGACTTCTGGAAAAGGTCATCGTCTCCCGGCGGGTGCCCGTATGGGAGGCCGTGGATCTCCCCGCCAGCTATCTGGTCGGACGCCGGGCGAACGACCCCGCACGTTCTTTCCTGCTGCGCTCGGGTGGCTGGGAGGCGGCCGGTTTCAGCCCCGAGATTGTCACGCAGGTTACGGCCGACGGCACCGTGCACGCCCAACCTCTCGCCGGTACAAGGGCGTTGAACGGGGACCGGACCGCCGATCTGGCTCGGCGTGCCGAGCTGTACCGGGACGCCAAGGAGGTGTACGAGCACGCCGTCTCGGTGCGGACCGCCGCGGAGGAGCTGGCGCACGCATGTTCACCTGGCTCGGTCCGGATCGACGACTTCATGTCGGTCAGCGACCGGGGCAGCGTACAGCATCTCGCCTCCCACCTGACCGGCCGCCTCGCCGGGGGGAAGACGCGCTGGGACGCACTGGCCGCACTCTTTCCCGCCGTCACCGCGTCCGGCATCCCCAAGCGGCGGGCCTGCGACTGGATAGACGAGGTCGAACCGACCGAACGGGGCCTGTACAGCGGGGCGGTGATCGCCGCGGACGGCGAGGGGGCGCTCGACGCGGCGCTCGTGCTGCGCAGCGTCTACCGACGCGACGGGCAGACCTGGCTGCGCGCGGGCGCCGGCGTGGTCGCCCAGTCCGACCCCGAACGTGAACTGGAGGAAACTCGCGAGAAGTTGCGCAGTGTAGGCCGCCATCTCATGCCCCAGTCCTCGCCGGAGCACCCTGGCCGCTGACCCGGGTACGACGGTCTCAGCGGGGGCCTCCGCCCGTCGTAGCGGCTTGCTCTCCCGTGATCACCCGTCCCTCCGTCAGCGTCACCACCCGGTCGGCCGCAGCGCGGACCTCCGGGTCGTGGGTGATCAGTACCATGCCCAGCCCCGCCGTGTGCCGCAGCTCCGTCAGCAGTTCCAGCACAGAGTCGCGGGTCTCCGTGTCCAGGGCGGAGGTCACCTCGTCGCAGACCAGCACCCGAGGGCTGGCTGCCAGAGCCCGCGCCAGGCTGACGCGTTGCCGTTCCCCGCCGGACAGCTCGTGGGGCAGCCGCCCCAACAACACCGGCGACAGCCCGACCCGTTCCAGCAACCGCACCGCTTCCTCTTCGAGGACGCCGTTCCCGCCCTCGGCCAGCGGGCGCAACAGCGCCCTGCGCACCGACTCACGCGGGTTGAGCGCCGCCACCGAGTCCTGGGCCACCAGTTGGAGCGCTCGGCGCTGGGCCCGGGTGCGCCGGCGGAAGTCCGCCGGGACCGGGGCGCCCGCCAAGCGGAGTTCACCGGACCAGGAAGGGTGCAGTCCGAGCAGGCAGCGGGCGACCGTACTCTTACCCGCGCCAGACGGCCCGACCAGAGCCGTGCAACCGCCGGCCCGGACGGTCAGGGAGACCCCCTCGACGGCGACGCGGCGGCCGTGCGTGGCCCGCAGGCCGTCGAGTTCCAACAGGGGAGGCCCAGCCGGTTCGGGCGGGCTTGCCAGCCGTGGGGTCGGCCGGGGCATGGTGTCGGAGCGGCGCCGCGGTTCGAGCCGTCCCTCTTCGGTCCGGAGGACCCGGTCCGCGAGCGCCTCGATCAGCTGCCTGTCATGGCTGACCAACAGCATCGCTCCGCCGGCCTGGCGGTGACGCTCGCTCAGGCGTGCCGTCAGGTCCTCGGCGAGGCCCGGATCGAGTCCGCTGGTCGGCTCGTCCAGGACCAGCAGCCGCGGGTCGCCGATAGTGGCGACCGCCAGGGCGAGGCGCTGTGCCTGGCCACCCGAGACCTGGTGGGGATAACGCCGGAGGAAGGCGGGGTCCGTCGGCAGTTCCACCTCGTTCAGGGCAGCCCGTATCCGACGCTCCCGCTCGGCCCGGTCCGGCACACGCCGACCCGAGGGCACGACCAGAGCGGCGGCCTCACGCAAAGTGCTGCCCAGCCGCCGCGCCGGGTTGAGCGCGGACGCCGGGTCCTGGCCCAGGAAACCCACCAGTCGGCCGCGCACCCGCGACCGTCCCGCGGGGGTGAAAGGGTCGAACCCGGCGACCCGCACGCTCCCCGAGCGCAGGGTGAGCCCCTCGCGCACCCGCCCCAGCAGGCTCAGCGCGAGGGTCGTCTTTCCCGAGCCGGAACGCCCCACCAGAGCCAGCACCTCGCCGGTGCGCAACGTCAGGTCGACCCCGTCCAGGACCGGTCGCTCGCCGACGCCACGCTCGACGACAAGCCCACGGACCTCGGCCAGCACCGTCGATCCGGTGGTCGGTTTCACGAGTCGCTCCTCGCAGAGTCAAAGTGCCTCATACGTCCGGCCACACGGTCGGCGAGCAGGTTCACCGCGACCGCGAAGGCGGCCAACAGCGCGGCGGGCAGCAGGACGGGCAGTGGATTGAGCGCGGTGCCGGCGAGGTTTTCGCGGATCATGCGCCCCCAGTTCGCGTTCGGCGCCCCTCGGCCCAGGCCGAGGAACCCGGCCGTGGCGGTGAGGTGCACGGCAGCAACGAACCGAATGCCCGCATCGGCCAGCACCGTGCCCGCGATGTTGGGCAGTACGTCATACCGGACCACGGCCGGCCAACTGTCGCCCCGCGCCCGCGCGGTCAGCACGTACCCCGTGCCGGCCACCTGACGCGTGGCGGCCCTGACCACGCGCAGGGAGAACGGCGTAGAGGCGAGTCCGACCGCCAGCAGCACCGCCGCATCGTTGTCGGGCGCCCCCGTGGCCAGCAGCATCAGGAGCAGCAACGAGGGGAACACCGCGAGCAGGTCCACCCCGCGCATCACCATCTCCCCGCCGCGCTCCGCCGTGAGGCCCAGCCAGACCCCAGCCCCCGCCCCCAGCAGCGTGGCCAGCGCCGTGGCGCCGACGGAGAGCGCCAGCACCACCCAGCCACCGTGCAGGAGCCGGGTCGCGACATCGCGACCCAGAAAGTCGGTGCCGAGCGGATGGCCGGGGCCGGGGGCAGCGAATGGCGGTCCGACCTGCTCGGTGGGGGAGCCGGTGGCCAGCAGCGGGCCGAGGAACGCGACCGCGAGCACCAGCAGGCAGACGCCCGCACAGCACCAGGTGAGAAGTCCGGACGTGTCGCGCGAACGCCCCTCGGAAAACGCGGGCCTCACCGTGCGCTCCCGCGCCGTGGGTCCAGCGCCCTGGCCGCGATATCGGCCAGAAGCACGGTCGCGAGGGTGATCGCGCACAGGACGAGGGCGATGCCCTGGACCAGTGGGACATCCCGATGGGCTACGGCCTGTTGGAGTTCCAGCCCGATGCCGGGATAGCCGAAGACGGTCTCCACCACGATCGCACCGCCGACCAGGGCACCACTCACCAGGCCGAACGCCTGGGTAGCGGGCGCCAGCGCGCCGGGCAGCACATGGCGCACCGCCAGACGCGTCCCGGCGATACCGCGTAGGCGGGCAGCCTCCACCCAGGGCGAGGCCGCCACCTCGGCGCCGGCGGAACGGACGAGCCGGGTACCCACGGCGATGCCCGAGGCCGCGAGCGTCAGCACGGGCAGGACAAGGATCTCCGGTGTGCCCAGCGGAGTGCCGCCCAGGGGCACCAGGGACACCTGGGGAAGCAGGTCCGCCTCGGCGGCCATCAGCCACAACAACACGGTGGCCAGCACAAACTCCGGCAGCCCCGCGACCAACAGGACCCCGGTCGAGACCACGCGGTCGCTACGCCGACCGGCTCGGGCCCCGGCCAGCAGGCCGAGGGTGACCGACACCGGGACCGTCACCAGAAGGGCCAGCCCAGCCAACAGGAGGCTGTTGGGCAGGCGGGACCCGATCAGCTCGGTCACCGCCCGCCCGCCTGTATAGGCCGTTCCCAGGTCCCCGCGCAACGCGCCGCCTGCCCATTCCAGGTACCGCGTCACGGGGTCACGGTCGAGCCCCAGCCGGTCGCGGACGGCATCGCGTTCGGCCTCGGTGGCGCTCGGGCCGGCGATGGCACTGACCGCATCACCGGGGAGCAGCTCCGTCGCCCCGAAGACCAGTGCCGACAGGGCCCCCAGTGTCGGGACCGCGACGGCCAGGCGCCGCAGGAGGAAGGGGCCCCAGCTCACGTCAGGGTGGCCCGGCTGAAGCCGGGGAACTGCTCGAACAGATCGTCGGCAACGCCGGAGACGCCGGGCACCTGCGCGGTGGTGAACGGCTTGAAGACGGGGGCGATGGTGTTGCCTTCCTCCCACAGCGCGCGCTGCGCCGCGAGCCCTGCCTGGGCCGACTCCTCCCCCGAGGTACCGCGGGCCGTGGCGACCAACTCGTCCACATCCGGCCGGTCCCAGCCCAGCGCCGCGGGATTCTGCCCCCCATAGGACATCTGGTAGAGGGGCAGTGCCGGGGTGGGAACGGAGAAGCTGGCCGCCAGCGGGAGCCCGGTATAGGCGGGGTAGTCAGCGAAGAGTTGTCCCGCCGGGAGTTCCTCCAGCGTGGCGTCCACGCCGACCGCGACCAGGTTCTCCACGTACAACGTGGCGACCTCCACCATTCCCGGGGTCTCCGGGCCGGTGGTGAGGGTGACGCTCATCCCCTCGGCCCCCGCCTCACGCAGCAGCTGCCTGGCCCGGTCCGGGTCGTAGGCGCGCTGCTCGATCTCGTCCGCGTAGTCAGGAAAGCCCGGTGACAGGAGGTCGTTGCCAACGGTGGCGTCGCCGAAGAAAACCGATTCGACCATGGCCTCGCGGTCGGCCGCGAGCTTGAAGGCCGTGCGCACCCGGTTGTCCTGGAACGGCTCGTGGGCCAGATTCATGCGGAAGAAGAGGCCGGAGACGTAGGGCGGGGTGGTGCTGGTCACCGTGAAGCGCTCGTCCCCGCGCAGGGTCCTGGCGGTGATCGGGGACAGGTCATGGGCGAAGTCCACCTGCCCACCGGTGAGAGCCGCCGCGCGCGCCTCGCTGTCGGGCAAAGAGCGCAGCTCCAACCCGTTCAGGTAGGGCGCCTCGTCGAGTTCGGGGTGGGCGAACTCTTCGTTGCGGGTCAGCAGGCAGCCCTCGCCGGGCGCGAACTCCTCCAGCCGGAACGGGCCCGAGGTGGCGGCCTCCGGTGAGAAGTCGCTGTTCTCCTTCACCACCAGGTAGTTGCCCTGGCAGAGCACCAGCCTCCCGTCGGCGACCGGTGCCAGTGTGGGCAGGACCAGCGTGTGGTCGTCCTCCACCCGGGCGCCGGCGAAGTCGAAGGTACTTGCCGGGTTCTTGTAGACCGGCAGCGACGCCGGGTCCTCTGCAGGGGAATGCAGCGACCACAGCACGTCACGCGCCGTCAGTGCCGAGCCGTCGCTGAAGGTGAGGCCGTGGCGCAGGCGTAGCGTGTAGGCGCGCAGTTCGTCGTCGACTTCGATGGTTTCCAGCACTCCGTACCGCACGCCGTCCGGCGCCGACGGGTCGAGGTCGCCCAGGGTGGCGTGCAACGCGCGCGCCCTGACCATGTCCATGGCTGTTCCGCCGATGAAGTGGTTGAGCGTCTCACCGGCACCGGCGCCGGTGAAAGCCGCGCGCAGCGTGCCGCCGCGCCGGGGGGTTCCGTTCGAAGGAGCAGAGGTCTCCTCTCCCGAGCCGCATCCGGTCAGCAGGGCGGGCCCGGCGACGGCGGTCATCGTCGCCAGCAGGCCGGAACGCAGCAGGGTGCGTCTCGCCAGAGGCTCCATGGGTGTTCTCCTTACACTCGTGCCGGCGCCCGCGAAGGGCGTCGGCGAAGAGCGCCGCACGGTGCGCGCGCTCAGATGTCCCGCAGGGTGATCGCGCCGGCCGGACAGCCGTCGACGGCGCGCAGCACTTCGGCTGTCTCCGCCGGGCTCGGCTCGGCGTGCAGGAGGACGACGAGCCCGTCGTTCTCCCCCTGGTCGAAAAAACGGTCGGCAGCGAGCACGCACTGCCCGGCGCCCACGCAGACGTCGGGTCGCACCTCGATGCGCACGGTCTCCTCACCTCGGCTCCCGTGTGATCCACCGATCCGGGGACCGGTGGGAATGGTCAGGGGTGGGGCCCGTCAAGCCAGGGCGGTCAACGCTCGCTTGTCGATCTTGCCGACGGCGGTGAGCGGCATCTCCTGGACGATCCGCACACGGTCGGGAGCCTTGTAGGCGGCCAGGCCTCGTTCGCGCAGGAAGGCGGCGACCTCCCGGGCGCCCGGCGGGGAACCGGTGCACACCAGGAACGCGACCGTGCGCTCGCCGAGTTCGGGGTCGGGAGACGCCACCAGAGCGGCGGAGACAATCCGGGGGTGGGCCAGTAGATGTTCCTCGACTTCGGTTGCGTCGATCTTCTCGCCGCCGCGGTTGATCTGGTCCTTCACCCGGCCCACCACGCGCAGGTGGCCGCTGGGCAGGCGGCGGACGAGGTCACCGGTGCGGTAGTAGCCGTCCTCGGTGAAGTGGGTGTGTGCGTGCCGTGGCGAACGGTAGTAACCACGCAGGGTGTAGGGCCCTCGGGTGAGCAACTCCCCCACGTCGCCGTCGGGGAGGGGACGGCCGTCCGGGTCGGTGACGAGCACTTCGTCGTCGGGAGAGACCGGTCGGCCCTGGGTGGTGCAGATGAGCTCGTCCGGATCGTCGAGCCGGGTCAGGTTGAGCAGCCCTTCCGCCATACCGAACACTTGTTGGAGGCGGCAGCCCAGCTCCGGGCCGATCCGCCGCGCCGACTCGTCCGGCAGTCGTGCGGCGCCGACCTGGAGGACTCGCAGACTCGTCAGATCCGGCCGGCTGTCCCGGGCCTCGGTGAGCCAGTGGGGCACCAGCGGTGGATTGACCGCCGTGATGGTGACCCGCTCGCGCTCGATCAGCTCGAAGGCGCTGGCCGGGCTGGGGTTGGGCGCCAGTACGACGGTGCCTCCCGCGTGCAGCGTCCCCAGGATGCCGGGGCAGCTCATGGTGAAGTTGAAGGCGATCGGCAGTACGGCGAGATACACACTGTCCGGGCCCAGTCGGCAGATCTCCGCCGCCGCTCGGGCGTTGTACGCGTAGTCCTGGTGGGTACGCGGGACGAGCTTGGGGCTACCGGTGGTACCTCCCGACAGCAGGAGCAGCGCCAAGTCGCCTGGGGCGGGCGGCTTCCCGCCGGGATCGGCCTGGCCGCCTCGCCGGAGGTCCTCGAAGGGGACCAGGTCGGCGTGGTCGCCGACGTCACCGACGACGATCACCCGACGGACGGCGTTCTCGGCCTCACGGATCTCGACGGCCAACGACCGGTGGTCGAAACGGGCGTGGCGATCTGGCACGACATAGGCGACCGCGTCCGTTTGCCGTGCCAGGCGGCTGATCTCGGAGCGGCGGTGCCCGGGCATGGCGTGGATCGGCACGGTGCCGAGGCGTTGCAGTGCGAACCAAGTCAGCACGAACTCGGCGACATTGGGCAGTTGGACGATGACTCGGTCTCCGCGCCGGAGCCCGAGCCCGTGGAGCGCCCGCGCCACTGTCGTAACCTCGTCTTCCAACGCGGCGTAGGTCCACCGGCGTCCGCCGTCCACCAGGGCCGTCGCCCCGGGGCGCAGCGTGGCCTGCCGCCGTGGGATGTCGCCGAGCAGTTCGTCTCCCCAGTACCCGGCCGAGCGGTAGCGCAACGCGGCCTCCGGCGGCCAGCCCGGCCATTCCGGCGAGTCGCCGGGGGCCCGCCGGGACGGTGTCCTGTCCATGCCTGTCGGCTCCTTTCATCGCGCCGCGGGGATGTCCTCGCCTGCTGGCATCCCCCGGCCCAGTCTTGAACATGATTATCATCTTTACATAGGCTTCGGGCGGCGCGGGGCTGTCTCGTTCCGTGAGCACCACGACCCATCCAGCGGACCGGCCGTACTCGCCGCTCGCAAAGGAGGCATTCAGCACCCGTGACCGACGCATCTGGAACCGAACGAGCGACAACCGGACCCGACGTTCACGCGATGGTCGCCGAGCTGCTTGGGATGTCGGCGGACGACCTCGGCCCGAAGGCAGATCTGTTCGAGCTGGGGCTGGACTCCCTGGGGCTCATCCGGCTCACCGGCGAGTGGCGCCGACGCGGGTTCATGGTCAGCTTCGAGCAGTTGGCCGACGCGCCCACAGTGAGCGACTGGGCGCGCATTCTGGCCACGGCCGCCGGAGCTCGACCGCCGGCCGAGCCCGAGAGGGAGCGCCCGAGGGCACGGACCGATACCAGCCGCGCGGAGCCCGACGATGTCTTCCCGCTTGGCCTGATGCAGCACGCCTACTGGATCGGGCGCCAGGACGAGCAGCCACTCGGCGGTGTGGGCGCCCATTTCTACGCCGAGCTGGACGGGACGGCCGTGGAGCCCGAGCGCTTGGCCGTCGCGGTCACCGCGCTGCGCCGACGCCACGAGATGCTGGGCGTCACCGTGCTGGACGACGGACGCCAGCGCGTGATCGACCGCGAGGTCGAGCCCGCCATCACCGTGCACGACCTCCGCGACCACACGGCCGAGGAGGCGCAGGCGGTTTTGGCCTCGGCGCGCGACCGCCTCACCCACCGCCGCATGAACGTCGAGGAGGGAGAGGTCTTCGACGTCACGCTCTCCCTGCTCCGCGGCGGGGTGACCCGGCTGCACCTCGACCTCGACATGATCGCTGCGGACGCCGCGAGCATGAGAGTGCTGCTGGCCGATCTGCAGCGCCTCTACACCGACCCGGCGGCCGAACTCCCGGCCATCGTCACCCACTACGACGAGTACCTGCGCCGCACCAGGGAGGAACGAGCCGAGGAGCGGGAACAGGCCCGCGCCTGGTGGGCCGAGTGCCTTCCCGCTCTCAGCGCTCCGCCCGCGTTGCCGACCGTGGTCGACCCGCAGAGCCCGGAGTCCTCGGCGGAACACTTTCGCCGTACCACCCGCCTGCACCACTGGTTCGACGCGGACCGTACGGCGAAGCTGCACGCCGCGTCCCGCCGGCACGGACTGACCCCCACCGCCGTGCTGGCCACGGCCTTCGCCGAGGTGATCGCCGCCTGGAGCGCCGAGCCCCGGTTCTTCCTCAACCTCCCGCTCTTCCACCGCGACGCCGCGGCACCGGACGCCGACCTGCTGGTGGGCGACTTCAGCAGCTCGGTCCTGCTGGAGGTTGACCTCGGTGCCCCGCGCCCGTTCGCCGAGCAGGCATCCGACCTCCAGTCCCGGCTGCGCGCCGCTATCGCGCACGGGGCGTACTCCGGCGTCGAGGTGCTGCGGGACCTGGCCCGCGCGGGCGGTGGCACGCCGGTTCTCGCACCAGTCGTCTACACCAGCGCCCTCGGACTCGGCGAGGTCTACGACCGTCCGGTGCGGGAGACCTTCGGCGAGCCGTCCTGGATCATCTCCCAGGGGCCCCAGGTCTGGTTGGACGCCCAGGTCACCGAACTGGACGGGGGACTCCTGCTCAACTGGGACGTGCGGGAGCATGCCTTCGCCCCCGGCTCGATGCCGGCCGCGTTCGACGCTTACCTGACCCTGGTCGGCGGCCTGCTCGACGAAGAGGAGAGCTGGCGGCGGCCCGTGGGGCCCCAACTGCCCGTCACCCAGCGCCGAGTGCGCGACCGGGTCAACGACACGGCCACTCCCGTCGAGCGGGTGCGCCTCCACCAGGGCTTCCACCGAACCGCCACCGAGTTTCCCGAGCGGGTGGCCCTGGTCGACGAGGTGGGCAGATCCCGCACCTACGGCTGCCTGGCCCGCTGGGCCGAGCAGGTCTCGGCGCTGCTGGTGACCCAGGGGGTGCGCCCCGGTGATTCGGTGGTCGTGAGCCTACCGAGGGGGGCCGCACAGGTCGCCGCCGTCCTGGGCGTTCTCGGAGCGGGCGCCACCTACGTACCCGTCGGCGTCGGGCAGCCCGAGCACCGGGCCGCGCTCGTCCTGAGAGCAGCCGAGGCGAACGCCGTCCTCACCGACGAGCGCCACCGAAAACGGTGGCGCGGCCTGGCCGGTAAGACGGTCGCGGTCCTGCCGATCGAGGGTGCCGAACGCCTGGTCCCGGCGGAACCGGTCCTCGACCGCCCCGATGACTCCCCCGCCTATGTCATCTTCACCTCGGGCTCCACCGGACTGCCCAAGGGGGTCGAGGTCTCCCACCGGGCCGCCATGAACACACTGGGGGCGATCAACGCCCGGTATGGCATCGGTCCGGGCGATCGCGGCCTGGCGCTGGCCGAGCTGGACTTCGACATGTCCGTCTACGACCTCTTCGGACCGCTGTCGGCGGGCGGTTCGGTTGTCCTGATCGGCGAGGAGGCCCAACGTGACGCGCAGCACTGGGCCTCGCTGGTGCGCGAGCTGGGTGTCACCGTCGTCAACTGCGTACCCGCGCTTCTGGAGATGCTGCTGACGGCGGCCGAATCGGGCATCGGTCCGGGCACCTCGCTGCGGCTGGTACTCCTCGGCGGTGACTGGGTGGGCCTGGACCTGCCGGGGCGGTTGCGCGCGCTGGTGCCCGGGGCCCGTCTGGTCGCCCTGGGCGGCATGACCGAGGCGGCCGTGCACTCCACGGTCTTCGACCTGGACGAGGTGGAGCCCGGCTGGTCCTCCGTTCCCTGGGGTGTGCCGCTGCCGAACATGCGCGCCCGGGTCGTGGACTCCAGGGGCCGAGACTGCCCGGACTGGGTGCCGGGGGAACTGTGGATCGCCGGCACCGGCCTGGCCAACGGCTACCGCGGTGACCCCGAGCGCACGACCGAGCGGTTCGTCGAGCACGCCGGCCACCGCTGGTACCGCACCGGGGACCGGGCGCGCTACCGCGATGACGGGCTCCTGGAGTTCCTCGGCCGGACCGACCACCAGATCAAGCTGCGCGGCCACCGCATCGAACTCGGCGAAGTGGAGGCCGCAGCCGTCGCACACCCGGATGTCAAGGCGGCGGTCGCGCTGGTGACCGGCAGCCCCGCCCGACTGGTGCTCGTCGCCGCCGGGGAGGCCGAGCCGGAGGAGGTACTGCGAGCCCTGCGCTCCCACCTCCCCGCCTACATGATGCCCGGGCAGGTGACCGCCGTGGACGCCCTGCCGCTGACCCGCAACGGCAAACCCGACCGCACCAAGGCGGCCGAACTGGCCGACCATGAGCGCGTCATGGGGTCCGGCGCCGCGCCCTCCGGGTGGGCGGAAACCGTCGTCGCGCGTGTGTGGTCGGAGGTGCTGGGCATCGCCGACATCGGGCGCGAGGATTCGTTCTTCGCCCTGGGCGGTGACTCGCTGCTGGCCACCCGGGTGATCGTCGCCCTGCGACGGGCCGGGGTGGGCGACGCCGGTATCGCCCGGCTGTTCTCCCGCCCCCGGCTGGCGGACTTCGCCGCCGACCTCACCCGGGGACTCGCCGTTGACGACGTGCTGACCCAGGGCGACCCGGAACGGCGACATGAGCCGTTCCCGCCCACGGACGTGCAGCGCGCCTTCTGGATCGGGCGCGACGACCGCCTCCCCCTGGGCGGCGTCGGCACCTACCACTACAGCGAGTTCGACAGCGACGACATCGATCTGGACCGCATGGAACGGGCCTGGCGCAGGCTCGTCGAACGCCACGAGATGCTGCGCGCCGTCTTCGACGAAGACGGGCGGCAACGCATCCTCCCCACGGTGCCGCATCAACCGATCACCGTCACCGAGATCACCGCCGAAGAAGCCGCCGCCGAACTCACCCGGCTGCGCGAGGAGTCCTCGCACCGCCGACTGGACCCCACCAGGTGGCCCCTGTTCGACATCAGAGCGGTGCGCTACCCGCACCATGGACACACCCGCACTCGCCTCGCGATCGGGCTCGACTACATCGCCCTCGACGGCGCGTCGATCATCCTGCTCTACGGCGAACTCGACACCCTCTATCGCGAGCCTGAGGCAGCTCTGCCGCCGATCGACATCTCCTTCCGGGACTACGTCCTGGAGGTGGTCCCCGACACCGAAGCGGTGCGGCGCGCACGCGCCTACTGGCTGGACCGGCTGGAGGCGCTCCCCCACGCCCCGGCGCTACCGCTGGCCAAGGACCCCTCGACCATCGCCCACCCCCGGTTCACCCGCCGCACCCGCCCTCTCGCCGCCGACCGCTGGGCGCGGCTGCGTGAACGGGCGGCCCAACACCAGCTCACCCCGTCCGTGGTGCTGTTGCTCTGCTATGTCGAGGTGCTGGCCGCCTGGAGCGACCGGACCGGAGTGACGGTCAACCTCACGCTCTTCAACAGGCTGCCGGTGCATCCCCATATCCACCGTGTCGTCGGCGACTTCACCTCCGTCTCGCTCATCGGTCACCGTCCCGCGCCGGATGAGGACTGGCCGACCGCCGCGCACCGTCTCCAGCGTGTGATGGGCGAGGATCTCGATCACCGCGAGGAGTCCGCGATCTGGCTGATGCAGGAGCTCGCGCGGCGCACGGGAACGGTCGAGGCCGCGATGCCGGTGGTCTTCAGCAGCTCGGTCGGGGTAGGCGACCGGGAGGTGAAGGACCTCTCCGAGACCTTCCCCGCCAAGGTGTTCGGGATCTCCCAGACGCCTCAGGTGATGCTGGACAACCAGGTCACCGAGGCGGCCGACGGCATCGTCGTCAGCTGGGACGCGATCGAGGACCTCTTCCTCCCCGGTGTCCTCGATGCCATGTTCGCCACCTACTGCCGGCTGCTCGACCACTTGGTGGACGAGGAGTGGGCCGGTCCACTTCCCGTCGCGCCGCCTGAGGAACAGCGAGCGCGGCGTGCGGAGTTCAACGCCCGGCGGGCCACCGATCCCGTCGAGACGCTGCACGCGGCCTTCTTCCGGCAGGCCGTCGCCGCCCCCGACCGCACGGCGCTGCTCCTCCCCGAGGGCTCCCTGACCTACGGCGCGTTGGCCGACCGTGCCCTACGGGTCGCGGCGGCACTCGCCGCACGCGGCGTGGGCGCCGGCGACATCGTCGCCCTGGCGCCGGCCGCCGGGCAGGAACAGGTGACCGCGGCCCTCGGGGTGCTGCGGGCCGGTGCGGCGTTCGCCCCCCTCCGCCCCGACGACGGCCCCGACCGGCGCCGGGCCCGGTGCCTGGTCGCCGGCGTCAAGCTGATCATCGCCGACTCCCCCCAGCCGGAAGGGCCGTGGCGGGTCGTGACGCCGGCCGAACTGCTCGCCTCGAACGACGTCCCTCCGCCTATCGACGCCGAGGACCCCGACGCGCCCGCCCACTGCGTTCTCACCGGCGGCGACGGAGCGCCCGCACGGGCTGTGCTGTACGGACACCGCGCCACGGCGGGCCCCCTCGTCGAGCTCCGTGAGCGCCTCGGCGTCGACCAGGACGACAAGGGACTCGCCCTGCACACATTGGACAGTCCGCCGGGCCTGTTCGATGTCTTCGGTCTGCTGGGCGTCGGGGCCGCACTCGTGCTCCCGCGCGCCGACGAGCGCGACGCCCCGGATGCCTGGCGGCGGCTGATCGGTCGCTACGAGGTCACCGTGTGGAACGGCACCCCCCGGCAGCTCGACGCGCTGCTGGGCGACGGCCGGGAGGAGCCCGACGGCACCACCGGCCGACTCCGCGCGGCCTTGCTCCACGGCGACCGGATTCCGCCGGGCCTGCACGAGCGGTTCCGCGAACGGGCGGGCGTCGATCACCGCTTCATCGCCCTGGGGACCGTCCCGGGTGCCCCCACGGGAGCGGGCCTGCTCATCGTCGACGACGAACCCCGGCCGGGGTCGGCGTTCCCGCGCGGGACTCCGCTGGCGAGCCAACACCACCGCGTGGTGGACGCCCTCGGCGGGGACTGTCCGGACTGGGTCACCGGGGAGATTCACCTCGGAGGCTCGGGAGCGCCCCTGGACGTGCGCGAGGACATCGGCGACGGTCCGCCGACGCTGGTGACGCACGGCGGGGAACGCTGGTACCGCACCGGGATGCGCGGCCGGTTCCGCCCCGACGGGACGATGGAACTGCTGGGTACCCCCCAGCGCCGGGTGACCATGGCGGGCCGCCCGGTGGAACTCGACGAGGTCGAGGCCGCGTTGGAGGCACATCCCGCCGTCGCCCACGCGGTGGTGCTGCCCCTCGAAGCGGCGGCCGGGCACAGGTTGCGCGCGCTCGTCGTACCCCGCGGCCCCGAACCGGTCGGCGCCGCCGACCTGACGCGGCACCTCGGCACGCTGCTGCCGCCGCACGCGGTGCCCACCGACCTCGAGCTCATCGACCGCCTTCCCATGACCCCCGACGGCATGACCGACCGCGCCGGCCTGGCCGCCGCCGCAGCCGCCGGGACGGGGCAGTCCGGCCCGCCACGCACGGACACCGAGAAGGAGGTCGCGGCCCTGTGGGCCGAGACGCTCGGACGCCAGGTCACCGACCGGTACGCCAACTTCTTCGCGGAGGGCGGGGACAGCCTCGCGGCGCTGCGCCTGGTCGCCGCCGTCAACGCGGTCCTGGGCGTGGACGTGCCCGTGCGCGACTTCCTCGCCGCCTCCACCGTCGCCGACCTGGCCGCCCGGGTCGAAAGCTCCCAGTCGACGCACATCCTGGAAGAGAGCGGAATCATATGAAGGTCCAGCAGATCGTCTCCGACCTGGAGAAGGACGGCATTCGGCTCTGGGCGGAGGACGGACAGCTTCGCTTCCGCGCGCCCCGGGGGGCGTTGACGGAGGAGCGGCGCGCCCTGCTCCGCACCCACCGGGACGAGGTGCTGACCCACCTGACCGAGCGTGCTCACGCGGCCCGGATCGCCCCCGATCGCGCCGCCGCCCACGCGCCCTTTTCGCTCACCGACATCCAGGCCGCCTACCTCGTGGGCCGCGGCGAGGCCTATGGCTACGGCGGGGTGGCCTGCCATGTCTACCTCGAAATGGCCTACCCGGTGGCGATGGACGCCGACCGGCTCAACGACGCCTGGTGGGCCGTCGTCCGCCGTCACGACATGCTGCGCGCCACCGTGCACCCCGACGGCTCCCAGGAGGTGCTTCCGGAACTGCCCGAGCCGCCCATCGACCTGCGCGACCTGCGCGGTGCGCCACCCGATGCGGTGGAGGAACGGGTCGCCGAGGTGCGCGAGGAGCTTGCCACCCGGGTGCCACCTACCGACGAACCGCCCCTGTTCGCCGTGCGGTTGACCCACTGCGACGACGCCCTGATTCTCCATCTGTCCATGGACCAGCTGATCGTCGACTATGCCAGCCTGCTGCTGGTGCTGGCCGAACTGGAAGACATCTACCACGGCAGGCCGCTGCTGCCGCTGGACATCGGCTTCCGCGACTACGTACTGACGCGTCGGCAACAGAGTCTCACCTCCGAGTACGACCGCCACCGCGACTACTGGCTGCGCCGCCTGCCCGACCTGCCCAACGCCCCCGAACTCCCCGTCGCCCCCGGCACCGAGCGGCCCGGACCCTTCAGCCGCTTCGAAACGGTGCTCGACCCCGACCGCGCACGGGCGTTTGCCGACCACGCCGCCGCTCACGGACTCACCGTCTCGGCCGCCGTCCTGGCCGCTTACGCCGAAGTCATCGGCCGGTGGAGCGGCAACCCACGCTTCACCCTGAACGTGCCCACCTTCACCCGCCTCCCCCTGCACGAGCAGGTCGACCAGCTCGTGGGCGACTTCACCACGGTGGAACTGCTGGCCGTGGACCTGGGCGAGGAACGCGGCTTCGCCGAGCGGGCCGGTGCCCTGAGCGCCACGCTGTTGGAAGACCTCTCACATGGGCTGTTCACCGGCAGCCAGGTGCTCGCCGAACTGAGCCGGGCCGGCCAGTCCGGACCCCTGCTGATGCCGGTTGTCTTCACCAGCACTCTCGGCTCGGCCACTACCAGGCGGCCGGAGGGCGTGGTGCGCTACGCCAGAACGCAGACGCCTCAGGTCTGGCTGGATTGCCAGGTGATGGAGCGAGCCGACAGGCTCGCGCTCAGTTGGGACGTGCGCCGGGGAGTGCTCGCCGGCTCCACGGCGGAGGACATGTTCGAGGCGTTCGCCAAACTGGTGACCACCCTCGCCGACGACAAGGCCGCCTGGCGGTCTCCGGCCCGCGTGGAACTGCCCGCGAGCACCAAGGCGGTACGCGAGCGGGTCAACGACACGAGCGCCCCCGCGCCCCGGGCCCGGCTTCAGGACGGTGTGGTGGACACCGCGCGGCGTCTTCCTCAGCGGATCGCCGTGTTCGCCCGCGACAGGTCCCTGACCTACGGGGAGCTGATCGAGCACGCCCAGGGAGTCGCCCGCGCGCTCCGCGCGGCCGGTGTCGGCCGCGGCGACCTCGTCGCGATCTCCCTGGAGAAGGGCTGGGAGCAGCCGACGGCAGTGCTCGGCACCCTTCTGGCCGGCGCCGCCTACCTGCCGCTTGACACCAACCAGCCCAAGCTCCGCCAGGCGGCGATCCTCGCCGACGCCAAGGCCGCCGCCCTCCTCACCCAGTCCTGGCTCGCCACCGAACGCGATCGGCCGGACGGCTTGCCGGTGATCCCGGTGGACTCCTGTCCGCCTTCGCCCGAGCCTCTCGACGACGCCGGGACCGCCCCGGACGACTTGGCGTACGTGATCTACACCTCCGGTTCCACCGGCGCCCCCAAGGGCGTGATGATCGGTCACGCCGCCGCCCTGAACACGGTCGCCGACATGAACCACCGCTTCGCGCTCACCCCCGAGGACCGGGTCTTCGCCTTGGCCCAGCTCGGGTTCGACCTGTCCGTCTACGACATCTTCGGTCCACTCGCCGTGGGTGCCGCGATGGTCATGGCCGATCCCGTGCGCCGGGGCGACCCCTCCAGCTGGGCCGAGATCGTCCGTGAGGACGGCGTCAC
Source organism: Streptomyces sp. MP131-18 (assembly GCF_001984575.1). Lineage (GTDB taxonomy): Bacteria > Actinomycetota > Actinomycetes > Streptomycetales > Streptomycetaceae > Streptomyces > Streptomyces johnsoniae. The sequence goes on from NZ_LZNS01000001.1 coordinate 214,401, forward strand.
CATCTGGAACTCCGTCCCCGGCCAGCTTCAGATGCTGCACGATTACCTGCGGGCCGACGACCCACCACTGCCCTCGCTGCGGCTGGCTCTGCTCTCCGGTGACTGGATTCCGCCCAGGCTGCCGGCCGCGGTGGCCCGTTGGGCTCCCTCGGCCGAGGTCCACAGCCTGGGCGGCGCGACCGAGGCATCCATCTGGTCCATCCACCACGCCGTACGTGCCGAGGACGCCGAACGCCCCAGCATCCCCTACGGCAGGCCGCTGACCAACCAGACCTTCCACGTCCTGGACCAGACGATGCGCCCCCGCCCCGACCTGGTGCCGGGCGAGCTGTACATCGGCGGTATCGGGCTTGCTCAGGGCTACCTCGGGGACGCCCCACGCACCGCCGAGCGCTTCCTCCTCCACCCGGGCACCGGCGAACGGCTCTACCGCACGGGTGACCTCGGCCGCTACCACCCCGACGGCACCATCGAGTTCCTCGGCCGCGACGACCAGCAGGTCAAGATCCGTGGGTACCGCATCGAGCTGGGCGAGATCCAGTCCGTCCTCGAGGGCCTGCCGGCGGTAGGCGCCGCGGCCGTGGTCGTCGCCGGCGGCCGGGGCGACGCGACCACCGGGGGCTCACGCTCCCTGGCCGCCTTCGTCGAGCCGGCACGCCACGAACTCCCCCAGGACCCGGACCCGGTGTGGCGCCAGGCCACCAACCGCGCCATGGACGAGGCACTCGCCGAGGTGGACATCGACCGGCTCGCCGCGTTCCGCGCCGCCCTGGCCGACGCCGCGCTTCACTCCACCGCCGAGGCACTTGCGCCCGCCTTCGACGGAGCGAGAGGACCGCTCGACGCGGCGCGAATCTGTGCTGCCCTGCAAGTACTTCCCGCGCGCCGGCGCCTGGTGCGCAGGTGGCTGCGCGGGCTCGTCGAGGCGGGGTTGCTCACCCGGACGCCGGATGGCGAGTATCAGGATCTCCGCGCGCCGGGCGAGGCCGCCGCCGAACGGTGGGAGCGGGCCGAGGCCCTGGAACGCCAGGTGGGGTGGAGCGGCGAGCTGTTCGCCACCGTGCGCGACAGCGCACGCATCCTGTCCCGGCTGCTGACCGGCCGTCACGACGAGGCGGAACTTCCCTTCTCCGGTGCCTCCTCCGAGGCACTGGCCGCCGCCTACCGGGACAACGCCCCCGCGCGTGTTCTGCACCGGGCGCTGGCCGCCGGGGTCGCCGACCTCGTCCGACGCCACACCGGCCCGGAGCCGACGCGCGTCCTGGAGGTCGGTCTCCGCGGCGGAAGCGCGGCCGGCCCGGTGCTCGCCGCTTTGGAGGAATCGGACGCCATCGACTACCTGGCCACGGACCCCTCGGCCCGTCGGCGGGCCGCGGTCGAGCGCCGGTTCGCGGACGATCCCCGGGTGCGCACCGCGTCGTTCGACCCCGATGCCGAGCCACGGGCCCAGGGGTTCGCGCCCAACTCCGTGGACGTGCTGGTGTGCATCGGAGTACTGGACAACCTCGGCGACGTGCCTGCCGCCCTGCGCCGGCTCACGTCCTTGGTGGCGCCCGGGGGCTGGCTCGTCCTGGTGCAGAACACGGACGACGACGACCCGGCGGTGCGTGTCTCCACCGAGTTCCTGCCCGAGCACGCCGGGCCGTTCACCGACCTGCGCGAGGCGGACGAGCAAACGTTCCTGGAAGCCGACCAGTGGGCTGCGTTCCTCACCGAGGACGCGGGCCGGATCGTCGCCGAATACCCCTCCCCGGGCCCGGTGGCCGAGGCGTTCGGGCAACGGCTGTATTTCGCACAGCCCAAGCCCGACCGCGTGCCGGTCACCCCGACGCAGCTGACCGGTCACGCCCAGGAGCGACTGCCGGAGTACGCGGTGCCCACCCGCTGGCAGATCCTCGACGACCTGCCCCGCACCACCAACGGCAAGATCGACCGCGCCCTGTTGGAACGCTGGGCCGAGGCCGCCGAGCAGGGCTCCGCGGCACCCGGATCGCAGCAGCCCCGTGATGACCTGGAGCGTGCCCTGGCCGGGCTCTGGTCAGAGCTGCTGGGCCAGGAACACGTCGGCCGCGATGATGACCTCTTCGCGCTCGGTGGTGACTCCCTGCTGGTGGCCCGGATCGTGGGACGCCTCAGGGAGGGCCTGGCGGGCGTGGAGAACGGCGAATGGGACCTGGAGTGGGAGGTCGTCCTGCGCCACCTGCTGCGCCGACCCACCGTCGCCGGGCTCGCGGCGTACCTGCGGGAGGTCGGCCAGGGCGAGGACGGGGGCAAGGCGGTAGAGGCCACGCCCGTCGTCTCCCTGCGCGAGGCGTCCGGGCCCGCCACCGTGCTGGTCCACGCGGGAACGGGCACCCTGCTGCCCTACCGTCCGCTGATCACCCGGCTCCGTTCCGCCGCGGCGGGGGACAACGCCCTGCTGGGGCTGGAGATACCGGAGCTGGACGCGTTCCTCAACGCCGACGCCACCGGGCTGATCGACCGTCTCGCCGCCCGCTATGCCAGGGCCCTCCTGGACGCCGGGCACGACCGGTTCGACATCGTCGGCTACTGCGTCGGCGGGGTCATCGCCACCGAGGTCGCCCGGATGCTGGGCGAGTCGGGCGCCGAGGTGCGCAGCCTCACCGTCATCAGCAGCCACAGCCCCACCTTCCGGATCGACGACGAGTTGCTGTCCGAGTACTCCTTCGGCCTGATGATGGGCATGGACCTGGCCCACGTCGGGTTCCCCGCCGACCAGGACCGGGTGGGCGCGGCCGTGGGAACCGTCCTGGAACGCTCACCCGACGCCATCTCCGACGGGGCCGTCGCCTCACTCGACGGCGAGTACGCCGACATCGGGGACGCGTTCGCCACCATGGAGTCCCTGCCCCGGATGGCCCGCGTGACCAGGATGGTCGAGGCGCTGCCGCCCGAACTCGCCGGCACCTACCAGCCCGAGGGACTGCTGCGCGCCCTGCGTACCTACCAGCAGTCCACGTTCGCACTCAGCCGGCACCGTGCCGAGCCCTACGCCGGGGACATCACTTTCCTGCGTCACAACGGCGCCTATCCGTTCCCCGGCAGCGCCGACACCATCACCGACCACTGGGCGAAGATCTGCCTGGGTGAACTGTGCACGCGCGACATCCCGGGCGAGCACTTCACCTGTATGACCGGCGACAACATGCCCACGGTCTTCAGCCACCTGACCGAACTGATCGAGGGTATCGAGGGGATCGAGGGGATGAAGTCATGATCGCCGTTCTGGGAGCCTCCGGCGAGGTCGGCCGCCACGCGGTCGCCGCGCTGGCCCGCGACAGGCCAGGACCGCTGCGCCTGGGGGCACGCGACCCCGGGGCCATCACCGTCAACGCCACCTGGCGGGACGTGGAGGTCACCGCCGTGGACGCCACCGACCCGGCCTCGCTCGCCGCCTTCTGCCGGGGGCAGCGCCTCGTCCTCAACTGCGCCGGCCCCAGCTACCTCCTCAAGGAGACGGTAGCCAGGGCCGTCCTGGCCGCCGGCGCCGACTACGTCGACGTTCTCGGGGACGACCCGGTGGCCGAGGCCCTCGTCCGTGCCGGTGCCCCGGCCGACGGCCGTCGGGTCGTCCTCTCGGCCGGCACCGTCCCCGGCCTTTCGGGCCTGCTACCGCGTCACCTCGTCGGCCAGGACACCGCCGGGTCGACCGCCCCCACCGCACTGACCGTCCACGCCGGCGGCCTGGAGAGGGCCACCCGCACGGTCGCCGCCGACATCCTGCTCTCCCTGCGGGCCGGGGGCCCCGACGGGGAGCCCTACGGACACGCGTTGGCCATGTGGCGGCGGGGGCGGAGGGAGACCAGGGCACTGCGCGTCGAGGAGGACGCCGAGGTCCCGTTCTTCCCCGGACGCGTCACGACCCAACCCCTGCTGACCGCCGAGGTCCAACGCCTCGCCGCCGCCCTGGGGCTGGCCGAGGCCCGTTGGTACAACGTCCTCCCCGGCGCCCGGATCAGAGCGCTGTTCGCCACGCTGCCCACGCTGCCGGTGGAGACCGACGAACAGCGGCAGGAGGCCATCGACCGGATCATCAGGGCGAGTGAGATCGATCTGGCGGGTCGCGCCCCCTACTACCGGCTGGTCGTGGAGCTGTCGGGACCCGAGTGGTCCCGCACCGTGGTCGTGCGCGCCGACGACAGCTACCGACTCACGGGCGCCGTGGCCGCGGTCACCGTGCGGGAGGTGCTGGACGGTCGGGTCGCGCCCGGTCTCCACTTCGCGGCGCAGGCGCTGCGGCCCCCCGAGGTGCTGGCCGCCCTGGAGAAGACGGGCGCGGCGGAGTTCGCCGTGTTCACGACCGCTGCCCAGGACGGGGCGACGCGCGTGGGCGCGTTCGAGGACGGTGCCCTGTGACCACGGTCCCCGGCCCCGACCGGCCCCTGCGCACCGTGGTGGCGGGCACCAACTTCGGCCGCTTCTACCTCGACGCGGTCCTGGCCCACCCCGCCTTCGCCCTCGTCGGCATCCTGTCCCAGGGCGGGCCGCAGTCGCGGGAGGCGGCCGACCGGCTGGGAGTGCCCTGCCACAGCGCGGTCGACGAACTCCCCGACACGGTGGACGCCGCGTGCGTGGTGGTGCCCTCCGCCGTCATGGGCGGCTCCGGCACGGAACTGGGCCAGGCCCTGCTGAAGCGCGGGGTACACGTTCTCCAGGAACACCCGCTGCACCCGGACGAGTTGGCTGACTCGCTGCGGCTGGCGCGCACGGTCGGCAGGCAGTTCCGCGTCAACACCCACTATCCCCATGTGCCCTCCTCGCGGCGGTTCCTGCGGGCCGCCACCGGCCTGCGGGCGAGGCAGCGGGTGCTCTTCGTGGACGCGGCCTCGCCCGTGCACGTGCTGGCACCGTTGGTGGACATCCTCGGCCGGGCGCTGGGCGGGCTGCGCCCCTGGCGGCTGGGCGATCCCGCGCCGGTCCCCGACGACGTCAGGGCCGCCGCCGACGGTCGGGCGCCGCTGCGGCTGCTGCACGGCGCCGTCGCGGGCGTGCCGCTGACGCTCCGCGTGCACAACCAGCTCCATCCGGGAGACCGCGACAACCACGCCCTGTTCTGGCACCGCGTCAGCATCGGTACGGAGGGCGGCGTTCTCACCCTGGCCGACACCCACGGGCCGGTGCTGTGGCATCCCCGGCTGCACTCGCCCAGGGACGAGGGGCACCGTCTGGTCTTCCGGGCGGGGCCGGGAGCAGAGGGGCTGGCGTTGCCCGTCAGCCAGACATTCGATGACGACTCGCCACCGCCTCGTTTCGAGGACGTCTTCTCCGCGTGGTGGCCGGAGGCGTTCGGTATCGCGCTCACGGAGTTCGCGGACGCGATCGGGGCAGAGACCGACCCTCTGCGCGCGGCCGGCCCTGATCTGGCCGTCTTCGGCATGTGGCGCGACCTCATGGCGCGGCTGGGACCGCCGGAGCTGATCCGACCGGCCACGCCCACTCCGCTGGCCGCCAGGGACCTCCTTGAGCGGCCCGCGGTCTCGGCCCGTCGGCCGGGTTCGTCGGCTGACGCGCCACCGCCCGTCAACGAAGACACACCGGGCGCCGGTTATGACCAACCCGCTGAGTTCTTCGACCTGGGGGCGAGGGAACACACCGCGCGCACCGGGCCCGCAGTGGTGGCCGCGCTCGACGGCATCGACCCCTCGGTCGGCCCCCTGCTCGACATCGGAGCGGGCACCGGCCTGGTCACACGGCAGATCGCGGACGCCTACCCCGCCTGCGAGATCATGGCCACCGAGCCAGCCGCCGGGATGCGCGCCGTTCTCACCGCCCGGCTCGCCGAACGCACCGACCTCGCCCGGCGCACCACCGTGCTGCCCGAAGCGGCCCACGAACTGGTGCTGCCCGAACGCCTCTGCGGGGTGGTGCTCTGCGGGGTGCTGGGGCACCTTCCCCAGGACGCGCGCGGGGCCCTGCTCAGGGAACTGGCCGAACGTCTGCCCCCCGGCGCCCCCATCGTCGTGGAGGTGATGGGCCTGACCAGCCCGGTGTCGATGCCCCCGACTCGCCTGCGGAGCGCCACCCTCGGGCGGCTGCGGTACGAGTGGTGGATGGCCGGCGAGCCCTCGGGCGAGGAACGGATGCGTCTGGACACCACGTGGCGGGTGTTCGACGACGAGCGGCTGGTGCGGGAGGTACGGGACCACTATCACTGGCACACCGTCAGCCTGCAACGGCTGGCCGACGAGAGCGGTCTCACCCTGCACCGCCTCCCGGCCCCGCACAGCACCCTCGTTCCGCACCTCGGCGTGCTGCGAGGTGCGGAACGAACCGAAGTCACCAGGTGACGGGCAACTGCTCCGGGCCGAAGGCGATGCCGTCGTGACGGAAACGGATCTCCTCCGGGTGGACGGTTGACCGGAGGGTGGGAACACGGTCCAAAAGGGTGCCGACAGCTATGTTGAGTTCAAGGCGCGCAATATTCTGACCCACGCACTGATGAACGCCGTAGCTGAATGCGACGTGCTTTTTTTCGGCACGCCCGAAATCAATGCTATCGGGTTCACGAAAAACGTTGTGGTCATGATTCGCTGCAGCAAGCAGGGGGATAATTCCGTCTCCGGCGGGAATGATGTGCCCGCCGATGTCGAGGTCCTCGGTCGCGGTACGCAACGCGATCGAGTCCCCGACGGACAGGGCCCGGAGCAGCTCCTCGACGGCCGCGGGCAACAGGGAGTAGTCGGCGCGCAGCTGCTCCCAGAGACCCGGGTGATGGAGCAGAGCCAGCACGCTGAGCGCGATCTGGTTGGTAGTGGTCTCCCAACCGGCGACGATCAAGATCGCGATGGTCGTGACCAGCTCCTCACGGCTCACCAGCCCCGGGTTCAACTGCTCGACCACCAGTCGGCTCAGCAGATCCTCACCCGGTCGCGCCGCGCGTTCGGCGATCAGGTCATCGACCACCGAGGAGAGCGCCCCTACGCCTTCGCTGGCCCCCTCGGCGGTGCTGGAACCGCCTCCGAAGACCTGCGACCCCAGCGTCCCGGTGACGCGCCGGAACGCCGGGTCGGCCCGCCGCACGCCGACCAGCTCGCACATCACCGTGCTGGAGACGGCATGGGCGAAGTGCCTGACCAGGTCGGCCGGCGGACCGAAGGCGAGGAGTTCGTCGACTCGCTCGTCCACGACACGCTGGATGTCCCGCCGCATCCGGCGCGCCTTGCGGACGGTCATCTCCGCCAGCAACATACGCCGGAAGCGCGTATGTTCGGGCGGGTCCATCCGGATGAAGGGCCGGGACTCGGCCCCCACCTCCTGCTCCCCCTGCACCAGTGCAGGAAAGTTCGGGTGGCGGACGTCGGCGCTGACCCTGGGGTCCGCCAGCACCGCGCGGACCTCGTGGTAGCCGGTCACCACCCAGGCCGCCCTCCCCGTAGGCAGGGTCACTCGGGTCACCGGCCCCTTTTCGCGCCACTCCCGGTAGGCCTCCGGCGCGGCGAACGGGCAGCCCCTCGGGACCGGGAACGCCTGTGGGCCGAGGCCCTCCGTGTCGAACTCCGTCATGTGTCCTGCACCTTCCTTCGGTGACGTCCGAGCGAGACCGTGCACACCTCTCCACGTATTCGCTATAGCGAATACACGCCCTCTCGGTAACTTGGCGCGCGCACCCAGGGATGTCCCCTTGTTTGCGTGGAGATGACAACTGCATTCATAATACTTCGTGTGTCCCTGAAATGGTCGGGAGAGACCAGGCGAGCAGGAATGGACAGGAATACTCATGGCGTTGGAACACGCTGACCTCAGCCCCTGGTTGAGGCGTTCCTCTCTCCGCCCCCGGGCAAGGCTGCGCTTGGTCTGCCTGCCACACGCGGGAGGTGCGGCGTCCTCGTTCCGGCCCTGGCAGAGCCTTCTGCCGACGGAGGTGGAGGTCCTGACGGTCCAGTACCCGGGGCGGGAGGACCGTTTCCACGACGCGCTGGTGGACACCATGGACGAGTTGGTCCGGGAGGTGGTGGCCGCTGTGGGCCCCGTTCTCGATCGGCCCTACGCGCTGTTCGGTCACAGCATGGGCAGTGCCGTCGCCTACGAGGTTGCCCTGGCACTCCGCCGGATCGGGCAACCGCCTCCCGTCCGCCTCGTGGCCTCGGGGCGGCCCGCGCCACACCGCACTCCCGGCGGGAACGTCCATCTCAGGGACGACGACGCGCTCGTCGACGACATGGTGAGGCTCGGCGGCACCCCGCGCGAGGTGATGGCCGACCCTGACCTGCGTGCCATGGTGTTGCGCTATGTGCGCAACGACTACCGACTGATCGAACGGTATCGCCCCGCCACCCCCCGCACGCTGCCCTGCCCGGTGAGCGTGTTCGTGGGGGAGGACGACCCCGAGTGCGGACGGAATGAGGCACAGACCTGGTCCGAGGTCACGCCCGAACCGCTCAGCGTGAGCGTCTTCGCCGGCGGCCACTTCTTTCTCGCGCCCCAGCGGGAACGAGTCGCCGAGGCCATCTGCCGAGCCCTGGCCCTGCCCGCGCCCCGCCCGGCCAGGGCTTGGCCCAGCACCCCCTGAGCCAAGCCCCGCGATGACAACCGAGACGAGAGGACCCGAGCCCGTGGTCGCCGACTACTACACCGCCTCCGCCGAGTTCTACGAGATGGTCGCGTCCCGCCATGTAGCCACCAGCGCAGGGCCGTTGACCACGGCCCTGTCCGGGGTGGACATCGGGCACGGACCCGTGGTGGAGATCGGCGCGGGGACCGGTCGTATCACCGCCGTGATCGCCGAAGCCCTGCCGGGAGCCTCCCTGATCGCGGTGGAACCCTCCACGCCCATGCGCGCGATGCTCACCAGCCGGGTCTTCGGCGACCCCGGCCTGCGCAGCAGGGTCACCATCCTCGCCGAGCCCGCCCAGCGCGTTGAACTCCCGGCCCGCGTCAGCGCTGTCGTGATCTTCGGCGTAGTGGGGCACCTCTCCAAGGAGGAACGGGTTGGCCTGTGGCGCATGTTGAGCGAGCGCCTTCCCCCGGGCGGCCCCATCGTCGTGGAGCTGATGGGGGCGGGCAGCACCCGGCCTATTCCCCCTTTCCGGATGCTGCGCGAGACGATCGGGGAACAGACCTATGAGTGGTGGACGGAGGCCGAGCCCGTCGCGGGCAACCTCATGCGGTGGTGCACCTCATGGAAGGTGTTCCGCGACGGGCGTCTCGTTCGCGATACCACCGACACGTACTCCTGGGAAAACCTCACGCTGGAAGCGCTGGCCGAGGAAGCAGGTCTGAGCAGCCGCATGATCAGTGCCGGCGGAGTGCCCGGCTCTCCGGAGATCGGCATCCTCCACCGATGAGGAAGCCGGGGTGCCATGGTTAGTCGAGGGTCCCTGTCACCAGCAGCATGGGGTGTAGCAGGTGGTACCCGGGCTCGTTGAGCGCGTAGCCGTCGCTGCCCGGGGTCATCAGTGTGACGGCCCGCGCCAACTCCTCCTCGCTCATCCCGGCTTCCCGACCCTGCTCGCGCGCGGCGTCAAGAAGTTCGGGCCAGACCACCCGCTCCAGGTAGGGACGCGCCGTCGGGTCGTCCTCCAGAGGGAAGACGGCCCGGGGCATCAGCCGCACCCGGGGGCCGCGCAGCCCCGCCGCCAGCACCCAGTGCACCAACCGCTCGTTGTGCGTTGGGCCGTCCCCGGGAATACCCCAGTTCATCTGTGAGGCGACACGCAACTTCTGCTGCACCCGGGAATGACCGGGCAGGAACGTGGCCTGGTAATAACCGCTGCTGAAAAGCGCCAGGACTCCCCCCGGGTTGAGCGCCCCGACCAGGGCGGCCACCGCGGCTTCGGGATCGGGGAAGTTACCGGGCCAGATCACGTCACTCGCCCAGATCGCGTCGAACCCCGCCCCCGACCGTGCCGCCTCCGCCAGCACATCCAGCAGATCCGCCTGCCTGGTCTCGACCCGATCGGCGACACCTTCCCTCTCGGCATAGGCGGCGGCCAGTTCGAGCGCGTCGGCGTTCTGGTCCACGCCGAGAACACGCGCGTCCGGGTCCGCCGCATGCGCCAGGGCGACAAGCCCGCCCCCCGCGCCCGTGCCCGCATCGAGCAATCGCCGTCGGCCACCAAGGTCAAGGGTGCGCATCGCCTCGCCGATGGTCGGGGCGACGAAGGCGCGGTTGGTCAACAGATATGTCGTGACGGTGTCCGTCGTCATTTCTCTCATGGTGGATCAGCCCCTTGCTGCATAGGTGAAGCCATACAGGTGATCGTCTACAGTCGGTGGACCCAGCGTCGGCCTTATCCGCGCCTGCCCCCTCCCCCGGCAACCGACGTGGCTCGGGAAGGGGCGAGGCGGCTGCATCCGGCGTCGGGCGCGGCGACGCATGACCGTGGTGACGGTCCGTGCCGCGCAACCGAGCGTGCTCCGGGAGGGAGGGCTGGCAATGACCGCGCCCCGGGATGGCCAGGCCACTGCCGGGGGGCGCTGGCCGCCTCCGGATGTTGCGCACCCCGGACCGTGGTCCCAGGACAGCACGCCGTTCCCGCCCGGCGCACCCAACTGAGCACACGTAATGGTAACCATTTTCAACTCACGGGCAAGTGGGGCTGTACACCACACACGTCACGCCGAAGCCTTCCGAACGCGCCGCCCGCTCTTCTCTACCGACAACTACTCCCCCGGAGTGGGCGAGGTGAGCCGCCACCCGGCCGAGCGGGTGCGCTCCTCCCAGAACGCCCGGTATCGGCCACCGTGTTGGAGGAGTCGTTCGTGGTTCCCCTCCTCTACTGTTCGGCCGCCGTCCAGCACCACGATCTGGTCGGCCGAGCGCACTGTAGGGAGCCGGTGCGCGACCACGATAAGGGTGCGGTTCGCGCGCAATGAGGTGAGCGCGGCGACCACGGCAGCGTCGTTGGCGGCGTCCAGCGCCGCCGTCGCCTCGTCGAGCAGCACGATCGGCGCGTCCTTCAGCAGCGCGCGGGCGATCGAGATCCGCTGACGTTCTCCGCCGGAGAGAGCCGCGCCGCCCTCGCCGACTCGAGTCCGCCAGCCATCGGGGAGCCGGTCCACCACTTCTGTGACGCGAGCGAACTCGGCCGCCGTCCGCAGCTCCTCGTCACTCGCCTCGGGCCGGCTCATCCGGATGTTCTCCTCGATGGTCCCGTCGAAGAGGTAGACATCCTGGAAGACCAGCGAGATGTGGCGCATCAACTCCTCGGTGCCCAGCTCCCGTACGTCCCTGCCCCCGATCGAGACCGTGCCCTCGTCCACGTCCCAGAACCGGGCGATCAGCCGCAGCACCGTGGTCTTGCCGGACCCCGAGGGCCCCACCAGCGCCGTCATCGTGCCCGGCCGCGCCACGAGACTCACGTCCCGCAGGACCGGCTCGCCGCCGTATCCGAAGGTGACACCACGCAGTTCGACGGAAGGCTCGGCGGGCCCCTCCCCGGCGGGAGTGACCTGTGGGACAGGCAACTCAGCCGTGGCCAGGATCTCCTGGTACCGCGCCATGGCGTTGCCGGCCATACGGAGGGCGGCCCCGTTCTCCACAGCCGTCATCAAGGGCTCGACCAGCCGGACACCGAGCACCATCAGTGCCACCAGCTCGGCAGTTCCCAGCTCACCGCCCAGGGCGAGCCTGGCACCCGCCGCGAGCAGAGCGACCAGCAGCAGTTGGATCACAAGGTTGGTGGACAGCAACGCGGGCGCGGCGATCACGGTGGTGGAACGCTGCGCCGCGCTCTGCTCGGCGAGGGCATCCTCCAGCAGCCGGTGCCCCGAAGCAGTCCGGCCAGTGGCACGGAGTGTGGCCTGGGCCTGGGCAAACTCCACCACCCGGCCGGCCGCCGCGGTGGTGGCTGTCTTCTGCACGCGGTCCAGCCGAGCCACCAGCCGACCGGCCCAACGGCCCACTACGGCCACCAGGGGAAGTCCGACCAGGGCCACCAAGGCGAGTCGCCATTCGAAGAGGAACATCGCCACGACCAGGGTCAGGGGCGTGACCACCGAGGCCACCACTGGACGCAGCAGGTGCGCGGGTACGCCCATCATGTCGACGATGCCCCGGCTGGAGAGCTGGCTCAGCTCGCCGACCCGGCGCGGGTCGGAGAACCAGCCCAGTGGGAGCGCGGCGACCTTGTCGCCAAGCCGGCGGAAGAGCTGCCTGGCCACGCCGATGGCGGCGTGATAGGCGGCCAGTTGGGCGCGGTAGCGCACTACGGAGTAGCAGGCGAAGAGCACGGCAACGGCAATGATCCAGGGCCAGGCATCCGGTGGCCGGTCGGAGAGAACACGCTCCAGCGCTGGGACCATGCAGGCGTAACCGATTCCGGCCAGCACCGACTCGATCACCAGGCTGATCAGGTTTTTGCGAATGGGTCGGGCTCCGGGCCGGTCCCCGAGGCTCAGCAGTGTTCGGATCACGATGTCCGCCCTTCGGCGAGCGCCTCCTGGGCGCCCCACAGCTCCGCGTAGAGACCCCCTCGGGCCAGCAGCGACTGGTGGTCACCGCGCTCCACGATCCGTCCTTCGTTCACCACACAGATCTGGTCGACTTCGGTCACCGTGCGCAACCGGTGGGCGATGACCAGCAGGGTGCGGCCGGCCGCCAGTCGGGAGAGCGCGTTCTGGATGGCCGTCTCGGAGTCGGGGTCGGCGTAGGCGGTGGCCTCGTCCAGCACGACCACGGGGGTGTCGGCGAGCAGGGCCCGAGCAATGGCGACGCGTTGGGCCTCACCTCCCGAGAGGTTGGCGTCCTCGCCGTGGACGCTGTCATAGCCTCGCGGCAGCGTCATGATGCGCTCGTGGATGTTGGCGGCGCGGGCCGCCGCGGTCACCTCCTCGTCGCCGGCGTCCGGGCGGGCCATGCGGATGTTCTCCCGGACCGAGTCCCGCACCAGCCGGATGTCCTGGAGCACCATCCCCACCTGCTGGTACAGAGTGTGGTGCGTCATCTCCCGCAGATCAGCACCGCCGATGGTGACGTGCCCTTCCGTGGGGTCCCAGAAGCGCGCCAGCAGCGCGGCCAGCGTGCTCTTCCCGGCCCCCGAGGGCCCGACCAGCGCGGTGACCGTGCCCGGCCGCAGGTCCAGGTCCACTCCACGGATCACCTCCGCGCCATCGGAGTAACCGAACCGCACACCGGCGAAGCGCACCCGGGAATCAACGGGGATGGCGGGCGCGTCCGGGGCCGGCGGGAGTGTCCCGGTGCCGAGCAGTCGCTGGAGGTTGCCGGCGGCGTGCCGGGCGGTGGCGAGATGGTGATAGGCATAGTTCAACTCCAGGAAGGGACCGGCCACGGCCACCCCCACCACCAGGAACGGCAGGACATCCGCCGGCTCGGCCCAGCCGGCCTGGACGAACACGGCGCCCGAGACCAACGCGGCCAGCAGGGTGGTGAACGGCGCCAGCGCCAGCTCGGCCACGGTGGAGCCCCGCAGCATGCCCCGGACCCAGTCCCAAAAGCCGGCCACGAACGACTCAGCCGCAGCCACAAACCGGGTATGAGCGCGCCCGGCCTGCCCGAACGCTTTGACCACGGCGATACCATCCACGAACTCGACAGCCGCCGCACTCACATCGGCGATCGAACGCTGATAGCGCTCCATCTGCTCCCCCTGGCCACGCATCATGACCGAGTACTGCACGACCCCCACCAAAACAGGAAACAAAGTCAACAACGCCAACCGCCAGTCGGATGCGAGGAGGTAGACCAGCGCGGCGGATGGCGCCACGATCGCGGTGGTGAGGTCGAGGTAGGCGTGGCCCACCAGATGGTGGAGGTCGGCGACATCGTCGGTCATCACCTTCTTGACCCGCCCCGAGGACCGGTCGGTGAACCAGCCCAGGGGCACATGGCCCAGCCGCCGAGCCGCGCGTCGCCTGACATCGAACTGGAAGGCGACATCTGCGAGGTGGGTGATGGTGAGCGCGGCACCACTGGTGAGGAGGCGCAGCAGAAGCGCCCCAGCGGCGACAGCGACGACCGTCCAGACCTGCTCCTCGCGGACCGGATCGCGCAGCAGCTCGCGTGCCAGCTCCACAAGCGCGATCAGCGGCACCACTTTGGCGAGGGCACCGATCGCCTCCAGCAGGCAGGCGAGCATGAGGCGGGAGCGCACGGGCGCCAACAGGTCGCCGAGCGCGGCTTTCCCCTGAGGAACGGCGTCGGGGTTCTCCTGGTGGCCCGCCGTGTCGGGGGGTGACATACGACCTCCTGGGAAGGCGGGCCAGTGGCGGTCCCGCCGCTGATCGGTGGGTGGGAGGGTCAGACGTTCTCGGTCTCGGACGTGCCAAGCCGAGGCACGAGGCACACCGCGAGCAGTGCCGCGGCCAGGGCGCACGCCCCGATGACGAGGAAGGCCCTCGCATAGCCCTCGGCCAGAGCGGCCGTGGGGTCGGCGGTGGACGCGTTGCCGGTGACCGTCACGGCGAGGGTGGAGAGCGCCGCGAGGCCGATGCTGCCGCCGCACTGCCTGCTGGCATTCAACAAGCCGCTGACCAGGCCGGCTTCGCCCTTGGTAACCCCGGAGGTACCCATGGCCGTGTTGGCCATCACGCTCAGTCCGATACCGACACTGGCCACCAGCGACGGACCGAGGAAGCCGCTCAGAAAGGTCGACTCCGGGCTCAGACTCCCGAACCACATCAACCCGACGCCGCCCATGGCCAGGCCGCCGCCGATCAGCAGCCGCCCATCGACGCGTCCCACGAACCGCGAGGCCGCGAAGCTGCCAAGAACGGCGCCGCCGCAGAAGGGCAGGAACGCCACGCCCGCTGCGAGGGGGCCATAGTCCAGCACATGCTGGAGGAAGAGTGAGGCGAAGTAGAAGCCCGCCACGGTGGCCGCCCCGACCAGCAGCGACAGAACGTTGGCCAACCAGACGGTACGGGGCGCGAGCACACTCAGCCGGACCAGGGGGGCAGCCGAGCGGCGCTCCCAGACCACGAAGACCGCTGCCAGAGTGACCGCGCCACTCAATGTGCCGAGGGTGCGCGGGGAGCCCCACGGATGCTTCTCGGTTTCCAGCAGGCCGAAGACGAGTACGGTCATGGCCGCCGTGCCCAGCAACGCGCCACCGAGGTCGAGCCGCCGGGAGCTGCCGCCCCCGGCGAGCACGGAGGCCAGAGCCAGCGGCACCGCGAGAGCCACCAGCGGGACATTGACGAACATCACCCAACGCCAGTTGAGCAGGTCCGTCAGCACCCCGCCGAGCAGCACCCCGACAGCGCCGCCGGATATGGCGACCATGGACCAACTCCCCAGCGCCCGGCGTCGCGGGGCGCCCTCCGCGAAGGTGACCATGATGAGGGTGAGGCTGATGGGTGCCAGCACCGCCGCCGCGAGCCCCTGCCCGGCCCGAGCGGCGACCAGCTGTCCCGGCGACTGGGCGAAGCCGCCCATCAGGGAGGCCACTCCGAAGAGGAGGAGCCCGGCGATTACGGCACGCCGATGCCCGAAGAGGTCGGCGACGCGGCCTCCGAGAAGCAGCAGGCCGCCGAAGACCAGGGTGTAGGCGTTCACCACCCAGGAGAGATCGCCGGGTGCGAAGCCCAGATCCCGGCCGATCTCGGGCAGGGCCACGTTGACCACGCTGATGTCCAGTACCACCACCAGCTGGCACAGGCAGACCGTGGCCAGTACCCAACCCGACCGCGCCGCCGACCGCTCGCGTTCCGTGCTGGAACCCGCCCCCATCTCCGTCATGTCATCCCTCCCCCGATGCGTACAGTGTTCGCGTAAGGTATGCCTAACTTCCACAACATGGCAAGCCGTGCCGGCTTCTGGGCGCATGAAACGATGCGATTCATGACACAGCAGCGACGCCCCCACCGGGCCCGACCACGGCATCCGGCGCCGTCGAGTTGAGTACGGCCGCGACCCCGCTCCGTCGGCATATCGACGCACACGAGGACCTGCTGGTGGCGATCCTCGAACTGGTGGCGAAAGGATTGCCGACCCGGCACGCGGCTCCTCGCCCGCGTCACGGACGCCGACGACCACGCGGTAGCCGCCGCTGAGGGCCGCACATCCTCACCAGGGGCGAGATCCCCGCCCACACCCCCTTCCCCCTCGCCAACGCGTGCGTCGAGGGCTTCCTGGGGACCGGCTCCCCTCCCAACGCGACCGCCTGACCGCGAAGATCGTTCCTGCCCAGTTCCCGGCACTGGCCCGCTGCCGCGCCGAAGCCGCAGACCCCGCCCCGTCACAGCACACTCTGCGCGCCGTCCTTGCCACGCTCCTTCCGGCAGAGGCTCGCCCCTGAGCCGGCCCTAGGAGGTCCGGCGGCCGAGAAGATGGACATCCGAGTCCCCAAGCGTCCGGGAGCTCAGTGCGCAAGCCGCCCACTCCGCGCGCAACTCCTCGTCGGTGACCACCCACCAGTCGTAATCCACGTCCACGCGGGCAACGACACGGCCCTGGTGAAGCGTTTCGTAGGCCATGTGCCAGACCACGCTCTGGTCACCGGCAGGCTCAGCCTCGGACCACCCGCGATAGTCGTACGCCCCCACTCGCACGACCGGGCTGGCGACGCGTGGGACCGCCGCAGGAACCGTCGGCGGTGGGTTGTTGACCACCACTATTCCGCCCGGGTCCAGGCGTGCGGCGATCCTCGCCCACAAAGAGCGTCGCTCGTCGGGCGTCAAATGTCCGATCATATTCACCGCGAGGACGGCGCGCACTCGCTCGGGGAACGGGAACTCCATCGCCCCCTCAGCCACCACGGTTGTGCGGGCGGCGAGCGGCGGATCATCCATCAGCCGCGCCAGCAGGGCCGTGCGCATGGCCGCCGACGGTTCGACGGCGAGAAGCCGGGCTTCGGGCAGCGCGGCCGCAGCGATCCGTGTCCCCCGCCCCGCACCCGCGCCGAGGTCGATCACGGGACCGCTGAGAGCCGACAGCCGCCTGAGTTCGGCAGCGAGCGAATGCCCGACCTGTTGCCAGAAACCAGCGATCAGCGGGTCGATGAACGGCGCGGACTTGGCGTACGAATCGGTCACAGCGCTTCCTAGAGGTCGATACTTCTCTGTTGACGTGGCGGAGTGAGAAGGAGTCCTTCAGCGCTGCCTCGCGACCCCCGACTGGAGGTCTGGTCGGGCACCACCACGGGGGGAGCCGTGAGACAGGAGAGAACGCGAACCCGGCCCCTCTTGCCCAATGCCGGCGTCGCATACGGACTCGGCCGCGGCAACCGACTCCCCCGGCGCGGATTCCACCCTGTTTGGGACTGTCCGGCAGGGGCCGCATACTCCGGTGTGCTGGACGACATGCTCGGGAAACGCGAATTCCGAGTCCGCGCCGACGCGCCGCACCCAGCCCTCCAGCGCGGCCGGGTCCAGGGCCCTACTGGTGCCGCAGAAACGGCACATAAGGCAGTGCTGGTGTCCGCCGGGGGCCGCGTCCGATAGTGGCGTGTACCGCTCGCGTCGAGGACAACATCCACTCGGCCACGGATCTCCATGTCATGGAGGGTCCGGTAAACGGCAGTATGGCCGACCCGCACTCCCCGAACCCGACGTCCGGCCGTTCGCGCACCGAGCGTGACGTGCGACTGCCGCTCACTCCGCCGGCGTCCCATGGCGGATCACCCCGCACGATCTGGCTACCAATCGACCCGTCCGACCGTAGACGAAAATGATTCTCATGTCTATCTAGCCGGAGCGGCGCCACATATACAGCCAGCCACGCAGGGCACTCACCCCTGCAGACCGCACCCCGGAAGGAGCGGAGGACGCACCCGGACCGGCCAACCCGTCGCCGCCCGACGTCCGACATCCACCCCGCCTACGCCCCCGTAGTCTTCCGCGACAAGGCTGCGGGCTTCGCGTTCCTCACCCGCTCCACACTGGTCTCCCGCACGGACACGCTCAGCCAGCCACCCCTTCTGCACCGGCCAGCTGCGCATCGTGGACTCCGCCGGCCGGGTCGAACGCTTCCGCCGCCGCTACGAACAGCGCGGGGCACGGTGACGCTCCCCATCGTGAACGTCGCCGGGCTGCACGCCGACGCCCTGCTGCGCACGGTGCCCCGCAGCGTCGCACTCCACCACGACCTCACCACCGCGCAGGAAGGCGCGGTTCGTCGCCTCCTGCGGGAGCAAAGCGGAACCGCGGGCACCGGGCAGGCCCCCTCGTCAACGACTGTGCCTGCTGTGCGCTCCGCGAGGAACTCCTGCCCGAGCTGGAACGGCTCGCCGAAAGGGGAGAGTTGTGCGCCCTGGCCGTCGTGGAACTGTGGGACTCCGTCGAACCACAGTCCATCGCCCAGCTCATCGGCGTCGTCATCGCTATTGACCCGGCTCTGGCCCTTCCCTACCTGTCGAACGGCGACGACCTCGCCAAGTTCGGCCGGGCCGCCGCGAGAACCGACAACCGCACCGTCGGCGACACCTTCGCCCGCCAACTGGAGTACCCACCGCACTAGCCAGGAGCTGTTCGGGCTTGTGATCATGTGGCCGAGGTGAGGAGCTTTAGCCACATGATCGATCCGCGGAGGCGGGGTCCGG
Source organism: Streptomyces sp. MP131-18 (assembly GCF_001984575.1). Classification (GTDB taxonomy): domain Bacteria; phylum Actinomycetota; class Actinomycetes; order Streptomycetales; family Streptomycetaceae; genus Streptomyces; species Streptomyces johnsoniae. The sequence goes on from NZ_LZNS01000001.1 coordinate 232,859, forward strand.
CCTCGTAGCTTTCGGGTGTCCTGTCGTAGCGGGTGGCGGGGCCGCGCCAGGCCTTGATCTTCTGGAAGAAGCATTCCACGGTGTTGTGCTGTTTGTAACGCTCGGGGTCGTAGGCGACCGGCCGTCCTCCGGCCGAGCCCTTGTTCTTCCGGTTGGCCTGCTGGTCGGTCTTCTCCGATATATCTGCATTGATATGGAGCGTCTGCCGCCAGGCCCACCCCCCGGCCGACTGCGCCGCCAGCGGTTGGACCGACCGCGTCCCCCGGCTGCTCCTGCACCAATACTCTCGAGGAGCTCACGTGGTGAGGTGGGGGAACGCCCGACGAGTCGAGGTGAGGACCGTTCGATAGGTCGGGCCGGAGACAGCCATGGCGGTGACCAGCGTCTCGACGGCCGCCCGCAGGGCGTCCTCGCCGCGTGCCTGGCGTAACGCGGGGAGTGCGGCCTGCTGCTGGACGATGTCAGGTGAGTGTCCGTTCCATGCCGGGACCGAGGTGTGGCGTATCCGGGCGTCGTCGAGTATCCGCTCCCAGATCAGGTGCCTGTGGGGGAACGGCGGGGGGAACTCGTCTCCTCGGTCCAGCGCGGCGAGCGCGGGCGCGATCCAGTCGACCTCCGCCAGGCCCGCGGCCGTGAACGCCAGTCGGGCCGCCCATCGGGCGATCGCCTGCTGTGTCGCGGCGTCCGCCGCGGCCACCGCTTCGGCGAACTGCCGGTCCGCGCGTACCAGATCCACCGCGGCGCCCTCCATCCGCGCCAGCGGTTCGCCGGGGCGACCGCCGCCGCGCCACAGCAGATTGCTGCGCTCCGATCGCTTCCGCTCCACCTCCCATGCCTGGGCCTCGGAAAGTGGGCGGGTCGCGGGCCGCGGCAGTGGGCGCTGCTCGCCGGCCCACCGGTGGCTCCAGGTGGCCACGTCACTGGTCTGTCTCAGTACCGCGTCGGGAGCCGCCGGCGCCGGCCACCACTGCATCAACCAGCGCTCGATCAGCGGCTCTTCGGGCGACCGCTGGTCTGCGGCGTTCCCCGCGTCCATGCCCGTGACGCAGTGCCGTACCCGGTAGGGCACCGCGCCGAGGGCCAGCGGCCACGCCTCCTCACCGTCCCCGGCCAGCAGCACGGTGTCGTCGGACCGCGGCTCGAAGGAGACCTCGGCCACCTCCTCCCAGCCTGCACCGGGCGCCGCCGGCGCCGCCTCGTGCCGCTCCATCCGCAGACCGACCCCGCCGAACCTGAGCCCGGTACGCACGTAGAGGAAGCCGGGGAACGCGGCACCGCACAGACCGGAGCACTGCCCCACGAACGCGTCCGACAGGTCGACCACATCCCCGGAAGCTTGCTCCGGACGGCTGTCCAGGAAGAAATGGCCGTGGTCCGCCCGTACCTCACCATCGAAGATCACACGCATTGTCCACACCATGAGTCTCGACAACTGGCTGGCGCCATTCTGGTGGGGCACACCGACAGTCGCCTTCGGCGCCGCCCACGCCGGTGGTGGAGTGGCTCCCGAGCCGTCCCGTGGGCGGTTGCGACGCGACACGGGCGCGAGCGCGGACGACGGGCCGGGGGTCAGCCGCCGGATCGGGCGTCGCAGGTGTCATACGCCATGGAGGCCCGGGGTCGTACCCCCCACCGGCCAGGGTGCAGGGTGCGTTGCGCAGGTCAACGCGTCGAGCACTCGACGCCTCACCGCCAACCGCGCACGAGGTCGTCAGCAAAGGCCACCAGGCGCGGCTCCAGAACTCGAACTTCCGGAGCCGCCGCTGAGACGAACTCGATCGGGCGCAGCGCGGACCCGCGGGCAGCAGACAACGCCGCCGACTGAAACTCCGCCTCAGTCGTGAGTTCCGGTTCCGCCATTGTCGACCTGTCCGAGTTCGACTCCGAGCAGACGCCGCAGGTCTGCGGTGACCACGCGATAAGAGCGCCCCAGCCTCAGGGCCCGGCGGGGTACTCCCCGCGGCGTGCGAGGTCATATCCGGTGCTGCGGGTCAGCGCGAGCGCACGGTTCACGGTCTTCAGGTCGATGGCGGGCGGGAGAGCGCGCAACTCCTCCTCGGACATCGGCGCCCGCTCGCGGGCGGAACTCCTAGCCATGGCGCGCAAATCCTCTCTCCAGTCCAGCAGGGCCGGCATATGTAGCATGCGAACGGGGGCTCCGCCCCGGCGACTGCCCGGAGCGGGCCCGGTGCTTCTCACACGTCTCTCACGGACTCACGAGAACGCCCATGGCCCAGCCGGGCAAAAGACCGGACAGCACGGGCCCTGACCTGCGACACCGGACGCACCGCACACGCCCCTCCCTCGTCCGACCGCTGTGGCTCATGTCGGAACCACAAGGCGCAGCGGAACATGCCGATCGGTCGGCAGATCCATGGAAAATCGGGGATTCACTTCCACCAATCGCCCACCGTATGCATGGCTTTGAGGAAAGAGCGGGGCACAGCTGCGCTTTCCGGAAGGGACGGGGCTGCCGCAGTCGACAGCAACGCGAGGTCCCGGACGACAAGCGGCCGGGGTATGCGTGACAGTGTGCGTATGGCGCGGTCCACGAAGGACACGTCAACGGTGCCAGAGGCGATCCCCTCTCGCAGGGCTGGCAGGTGCTCTCGCAGCAAACCCTGCCGTCCCTCCGGCAGACGGATCCTGGTAATCGCGTCCAACGTCCTTGCCACCGCTTCCGGGCTATCAGCGGCACTGCGCACGACAGGAAACAGGGCCGCCGCGCGACGCTTGTCCTGCGTGATTGTCTCTGCTGTATCCAGGGCGGATTTAAGGAGTACGCCGCGCCGCAGGGCCTCGGTATGACGGGCGAGTGCGCACAGCAAGAGGATCCGCTTCTCGGGATCGTCGACCGCCGCGATTAGGGAACCGAGCTGCGACATCCGGGGAGGGGGGAGGGGTGGCAGGTCCTTCCGGAGCAGATCGAGCAGCCCGTCCGTCGCGTGGCCCGTTGCGGGATCCGCTCGCGCTGTTCGCAGCACCTCCTCCCACAACCGGTCCGGGCTGAAGTGTGGTGCGGCTGCGGTGATCAGGGCCCCGAGGGCGGTGAGGCGGTGCCGGGCGGATTTGATTTCCACAACGACCTGCTCGGCATCTCCGAGGAACTCCGGGGGAAGGTCCCCGATGAGGGGCGGCAGTTCCTCCGGCTCCAGCGCTTTCCGCTGGAGTAGGAATTGCACAATTCGGCTCCGGTCCCGGGTCGGCAGTCGGTGCAGGGCTTTGCGCCGCTCGGACTGACTTCGATGTGCGAGCGCCACCGCCGCCGCATGGAGCAGCCGGTCGCGGTCTTGGTCGTTTACTAGTCGTGCCAAGTCGATGACGGGGCCGGGCCCCACGCCTGGACCACCCGCGAGGGCAGTATCTGTCAACGGCTTCAGGAAGGACGCGAAACGCTGGGCGTCGATATGCCGACGCACGGTTTCAGCGGCGGCCACACAGGAGGGGAAGGGTAACTCCTGTACTCGACGCAGTACGTCTTCGACCTCGTCGGCGCCGACCAGGGGCATCACCGCCTGGAGTCTGGACGGGGTGGGATTGCGGCCAAGGGCGTCGTTCAGCAGTAAGGACCGCGTTTTCGGAGCCAAGATGGGGAAGACCCTGGTCACTTCGTCGGCAAGCAGGTGCCGGAATCGTCCCGGGTCGGAGTCGGGTTGGTTCTCGGACGCCCGCATCCAATCGACGGCGTCTGCGACGTATTGGGCAGGGAGCCGCGATACCAGGCGAACCAACAGCCACGGGCGAAGCCATGGTTGGGTCTGTTCTGCGGTTACCCACAGCAGTCTGACGAGATCCTCAGTCAGCCGGTGCGGGAATGCGTCGAACAGGGCCTCAACAGAGGGAATCGAGAATGGGCTCATCAACCAGCCGTGGTGCGGCGAATTCGCCATGGAGATTCTACGGAGCAGCGGGATGGCGCACTCACGGATCAGCTGCTCCTTGTCCATGGCTGTTGACAGCATGCCGGGTGCGGCGCCGATTCCGCCGAGGATCGCCAGCTGCTCCTCGGGGTCGATGGGCCCGAGCGTCCTGCGCTGTTCGTCCTCGACGTGCTGTCTCAACTCGGGCGGGAGCGGGAGCTGCGCCAATCGTTGCAGGTCTGTGGCACGGCGCATGGGCTGTGGCTCGTTGACGATCTCAGTCAGCGCATAGCGTCCGAGCAGGGCACAGTACTGCTGTGACGCCCGCTGAACGCAGGTCGTGAACGCTTGCCGCCGGGCGCCTTCATCGGCGAACTGCGACATCCGCGCGGTCGCGGCTTCGACCGTTCCGTCCGCGAGGGGCACGCCGCTGCGGCGGAGAAAGGACAGCACTTCCATGTCGCCGAGTCGGCCCGGGCGGAACACGAGATCGCCCTCAAGGTCGGCGAGGACGGGTTCGGAGGCGTCCACCATCGCGTCACTCAGCGCACTGGCCCTGGGACGGACATCGTCGATCACTTGGGCGCATTCCAGAGCCTCGCTGAGCAACACATTTAGTGCTTCGCCACAGTGGCAAGCAGCCAGAGCGGTGAGTACAGCGGCCCGGCCAGGGGGGGTGAGACGACGCGCGTGCCGCAGGAGGCGCTGAACGGAGTGCGAGGACTCTTCGCAACCGTCGGCGATGAGCATGTGGGCGCGGAAGAGCAATGCCGCGATCCGGTCGTCATCTTCCGCCTCTCCCAGGGTGCTGTGCAAGACCGCCCGGACCTTTTCTGGAAGAGCAACCGCGAGTTCCTCCGAGTCCATTGGTGGCATGGCCATCAGATCGCGGTACACGGCGCTCGGTAGATCCGCGCGGGACTTCTCCACCCATGGCCGGGCCTCGGCCAAGAGGCTGTACCGGACTTGCGGAGTGACGAGAGCCAACTCCATTAGCAGCGGCCCGCGTTCCTCCGGAGGCGCGAACTCCGCAAGCGCGAACCGCGCCCGCACCGCATGGCTGACGCTCGCGATATCACCCTGCCGAGCACGAGCTTCCGCGACTGCTGCATGAGCGTCCGCATCCGGAAGACGCCGGGCAAGCGCGCTCAGAGCGCGGATCGCGATCAAAGGATCCGGAGTCCGCCGGGCCAGCTGGACCGCGCGGGACAGCAGGTCATCCGGCAGATGGCCGGCCATCAGCACCAGCGCACGGCCGCGTCGCACACCGTCGTCGTCCCTGGCACAGGCATCCACGGCCTCCCGTGCGAGCGCGAGCCGTTCGTCCTGCGGTAAACGGGCACTCAGCGCCGCGAGGGCGATCGCCCGTGGGCAGGGAACCTCCAGAACCCGGGCCATGGCCACCGCGCGCCGGACTGACTGCCCCCGCAGGTGAGGACTCAGACCTGCCAGCGTCGCAGACCGGTTGGCCGTCGCCCGTACGGTGGCCGTAATGGCCACGCACTCGTCGAGCCATTCAGGGCCGACGGCTTCGGCCAGCCGTACCACGGCAGCAGAGCGCCGTTGGTCATAGGTCATACGGCGGCACAGCGCCAGGGCCTGCGCGGCGGAAGGACGCTCGCACGCACGGCCGCGCCCAGCAGCGCCACAGGCATGCCGTCGCTCCGGGCAGCGACGCTGGCGCGGGCGAGGGCGCTGAGGAAGCGCACCTCGAACGCCCGCTCGTCGCTCCGCGTCTCGGCCCGCCGCCAGGCGCGCTCGCTGTCGTTGAGGAAGGTGCTGTCGCCGCCGTCCAGGGCCTGGCAGGCGCGCAGCCAGCCACCGTCAAGGAGGGCATAGAGATCCTCGTCGGGCGCCATCGCCCGCTCCAAATGCGCACCGTGAAAACGGACGGCATAGGGCGGGAGCGCGATCGTTCCCTTCCGTGCCTGCGCCAGCGCGCGTCTGCCGTGTGCCAGGAACCGTTCGTCCCAGGTGTCGCGTTCGGCCTGCCCCATCGAGTCACGGAAGTACATGCCGAGTCGCGGGTGGGAGTAGACGAAACCGGTGTCCTTGCCGTTACCGATGACAAAACGTCCCACGTCCGTAGTCAAGGCCCGCAGTCTGAGCCAGGACAGCGGCCGGGGCATGATGTCCGCGAGGTCGTCGTGGCCGAGCGGGCCGAGCGCGCAGGCCAGGACGTTCAGGAAATCCTCGAGATCCTGCCGTTCGGCGGCGGAGTTGCGATGGCGCTCACGCCACTGCCGTTCTTGCTCGTCCCACCAGCGGCTGAAGTACCCGGCCAGCCCCTTGCTGATCGAGGGAAGCTCGTCCGCGCTGATCGCCGCGGCGCGCTCGCCATAGGGCAGCAAGGCCTCGACGTAGAGCCGGACGAGCAGGGGATCGCCCTCGCTGAGCCGGTAGAGTTCGCTGACGACATCCACATTGGTGGCCAGGCTGGCAAGGGGGTTGCCCATGGCATGCAGCACCTGGCGCACCCCGTCCCTGTCCATGGGAGGCAACGGCAGGCTGACGGCCAGTGAGTCCCAGTTCAGGCGGGTCAGCCAGCCCGTGCTGTCCGCGTCGCCGGCCAGATGGCGAGCAGAGGCCAGCACCCGTACACCCTGCCCGGGCGCCGCGGGGAAGAGGTCGGGGCCCGGCTGCCAATCGGTCGCCTCGTCCAATCCGTCCATCACGACCAGCAGGGAGCGCCCGTCGGGGGGGGCGGGCGTCGCAGATAGCCGAGGCACGTCTCCTTCCACTGCTCGGCCGACATGTCCGTGATGGCGGGCGGTTCCCCGTACACCTCACCCAGTTGGTTCGCCAGAGCCGAGAAAACGACCCCCGCCTGGGCGGTGTTGAAACGGATGCTCACCGGAACGACGACCACGTGCGCCCGTTCCTGCCGCATCACCACCTGGGCCCAGCGCACCAGCAGCGCCGACTTACCGCGCCCAGCTTCTGCCGCGACCAACGCGTAGGGCGCCGCCTGCGGATCCGCCAGCCACGCAGTGAGCTCGTTCATTTGCGGGTCTCGACCACCGAAGGGCACTGGTGCGCCTTCCCGGCCCAAATACTCCACAAGGAAATTCTCGATCCGCCCCGCGTAGCCAGCGCTCATCCCCATCAGGCCGGCCAGCAACGGGGATACCGCGTCAGCAGCCTCCCGCCAGCGGTGGTCCCGGCGGTGAAAGGCGTCATGCGCAACGACAATCTCGGGGTGAAGGTCACGCAACACTCCGACGGGCACCCCCCAGCCCCCGGTCGGCTGGGCAGCATCACGCGTCGTTTTCAGCACACCGCACACGCCCATGGTCCGCAGATTGAGCAGCGGCCCCCCGCTCATGCCCGGCACCGCCTGCCCGCCGCCTAACTTGAGCAGCCCGTCGCCGACCCCATGCACGCCCTCGTAAGTGAAGGTGACCGGCTCCACCTCCGCGGCGTCCCGCGACCAAGTGCGGGTATACCCGCAGCCCGCAGCCGTGTATGCGGTCCTCCAAGCGTGGCTCGATATGGTCAAGCCGCACACAGGGGTGGTCTCCGCTCCCGACTGTGAGGATGGCCAAGTCCGGGTAGGGATACGGGCCGAAGAGTGGCCCAGCGTCGGTCACCGGATGCACTGCGATGAGCCTGGCCTGCCCCGCGCCTCCCTGCCACTCTGCCCAAAGCGACGCCCCGGCATCCGCGCCACTTACGACATGGGCACAGGTCAAAATCGTGCCCGGAGCCACGAAGAAGCCCGTACCGCCAGCCGCCCCGGCCCCGCTGATCCGGACTAGACAGTCACCCAGCAGTCGTCTGATTCCCGACGTTCCCGGCACCGCTCTCCCACTCCAGCGTAACCTTCAGCGACGCCTTACTGCCGCTGTCCACGAAGACGCTCACGAGACTGCCCCCCTTCACCCCCAACTCGAGACCGAACTCGACCACGGCCTTCGAAGGCTTGATCCTCTCCAGGCTGGCGACGATCACAGCCCCGACGCCCTCCAGCGCCTCGCCAACGGCTTCGAGGGACAGCAACCGATCGAACCCGACATCCTGCGGGCCTCGCGGAGAGGCCCCGTCCAACTGCTGAACCCTCGCCATCATGAGCTTCCCGTTGGGGAGCTCAATGTCCACGGTCTTCTCTTCCGCCACGCCTAGTACCCCCTCGCCAGCGCGTGCCGCAATTCTGCCGCCTGCGCGTCCGGTTGACCAACCAAGGGTGACTGTAACTCCGGCACTTCTGAGGAGCGGTCCCGTCACCGCGACCGGCACGGTGACAGGGAACGCTTCGGTGACGGCACCTCGTGGGCGAGGGCGGCCGGTCGTGAGTGCAGTGCCCGGCTCGGTGGTGCCGGTGTGGAAGGAAGGGCTCGACGCCGACGTGCTGGCGCCGGACTATGGGCGGATCATGGCTGTTGTGGCCGACCGGGGCGGGGAGGCGGTGGATTGCCGACAGCTCGCCGCGGCGCTCGGTCTGGCTGTGGTCCCGGGAAACTCGGGGGGTGCGGTCGAAGGCCAAGCGCCTGGCGGCCCCGGGGCCGCGGCTCGAAGTGGGCGGAGGAGCGGGCCCAGCCGGTCTCCTCACCACGACGAATAGACGGAGAAAACCGCAACGGACAGATGGGATCTACGAGAAAGCTACAGGTCAGCGGGTGGAACGGCCCGGTCCGGCATGGTGCCTTCTAAGCACCTGCCCAATGGGCGCTGGCAGCCCTGGACCAGGTGTGGCAATATCGACCGGCTCCGTCGCCGCAGTGCCCTCGCGCGCGCAGCGCGAGCCAACGGGTCGGTGGGCTGGATTCCCGAGGCCCCCCGCGAGCGGTAGCGAGTCGCAGCCCCCACGCACGAGGGGTTACGCACGCGGCATTCGCCCTCCGCCCGGATGGGGAGAATCTGGGGAGTTTCACTAGCTCGCGGGGAGTGTCTGGGGAGTTCGAGCTGCATAAACGAGAAAGTCACCGAAAGACTCCGACAGAGGTGTTCCCGCAGGTCAGAGGCACCGAAGCACCCAAAACCCCAGCTCAACACCTTTCCCGGGTGCCCTACATGACATAGGTGCCCAGGTCATCGGCCTCCACGATCCCCCCACACAGGGGGTCACATAGCGAGTCGCGAACGTTTCGCGCAACATCGTCCCGAGCTATAAGCCACACGAACCCCAGAATTCAGGGCAGGTCTCCGACCCATCCCGCTCAGCGCCCCACCTTGATAACGCCTGGAGAGCTCCTGTGGAGTTTCGGCTGGCGAGGCTTGCCGCGGCCCTCTCCCCTATCGAGCAGCACGTCGATGGCATGACGGGGCCCTTTTCACCAGCCTCCCTCCTCATCCACGCCCTTCAACTCCGCGAGGCATCCGACCCGCCTCATTTCCTCTTTCGTCGTCACTGCTGCGCTCAGGGGGATTTACCAGCCTACGCAGACACGCGTGAAGGAGCAGCCCGGCACCGATGACCTACCGCTGTTGATTGTGCCCAGACCGCGGTCGTCGGCCTGGGAAAACTTCCCCGGATCACATGTATCACCCGGCAGGGGGTCACACCAAATACCGCTCTAATCTCGCCTCTCCATTCGCACAGCATTGGCAGGCGGGAGAGACAATTGCGCCATTTCCGACTCGCGTATACCGAGCCCTTCGAGACGTCGGGCTCGCGGCGCGGGCAAGGCGACGATGCGCCGGGGCTACTGCACGCCGGCTGGTACACCACGGAGGAAGTGGCGGCGCTCATCGGTATCGATCCCTCCAGCCTGCGCCGCTGGCGTACCGCCAAGCCGCCCCAGGGCCCCCCTTCGTCCGTATCTCGCCCCGGGTCACCCTCTACAGCGTCCCGGACGTGGAGCAGTGGCTGCGAGACCAGCGCACCGATCCCGCGGCCGCCGCCTGATGGCCCAGCACGAAGGCATACCGCTCGCCATCGACCTGTCCACGGACGTCGAGTACCGCCCCGACCGCCCCACCCCCTACCGGGCCAGGGTCCGGTGGGTCGACCCCGCGACCGGGCGCCGCACCTCCAAGTCGGAGGCCCACGCCACCGAACCGGAGGCCCAGGAATGGCTCGACGCGCTGCTCCGCGCAGCGAGGCGCGGTATCGCCCCGGACGCGGCGACCGCCGAACTCGCCGCCTACGGCCAGGCCAATATGGAACTGGCCCTGCGCGGGCTGGAGAAGAAGACCCACGCCCCCTACCTCGCCGGGTGGCGCCGCCGGGTCGTCCCCGCCATGGGGCACCTTCCGCTGCAGATGGTCACCTACGGAGCCGTCGACCGGGTGGTCCACGGGTGGATCGCCGACGGCATCAGCCGCTCGTCCGTCAAGAACAGCCTCGCCGTCCTGGTCCGCGTCATGGAACAGGCCCTTCGTGACGGCATCATCGACCGCAACCCGGCCCGCATCACCGGCTGGCAGAGCCAGTACCAGCGGCACGAGGACGAACTCGACAACCCCCGCGCCCTCGCCCTGCCCGATTTCCCCACCCTCACCCGCCTCGCCGACGCACTCGTCGAACGCTCCGCCGACAACTACCGCGGCTGGGGAGACGTCGTGACCTTCATGGCCTGCACCGCAGCACGCATCGGCGAAGCGTCCGGCGTCCGGGCCGGCGACATCGACACCCACCACTGGATATGGACCGTCCGCAGGCAGACCACCACCGCACCCGGCGGCCTCATCGACAAAGGCACCAAAGGCAAACGCGCCCGCCGCATCCCCCTCATCGAGGAAGTCCGCCCGCTCATCGCTGAACGCCTCCTCACCTCCGGAGGCGACCCCGACGCCCGCCTCTTCCGCGGCCCCCGGGGCGGACGCATCACCACCGCCGTCCTGCGCGACGCCGCCCACTGGGACGAAGTCGTCACCCGCCTCGGATACGAACACCTCCGCCGGCACGACCTGCGCCACACCGGCCTGACCTGGATGGCCGACGCCGGCATCCCCCTTCACGTCCTGCGCCTCATCGCCGGCCACGGTTCCCTCACCACCACCCAGCGCTACCTCCACCCCGACCTCCGCTCCCTCCACAAAGCCGGAACGTCGCTCACCAACCACCTCAACAACCAACGACCCACCCCCGTGCCCAGGCCGGTGCCGCTGCGCAACACCACCCGCGCCAGGTAGAGCGGCCAAGTAACGTCCTGGCCACAGGCAATCAGGCAAACGCCCAGAGCTTCGAAACAACCCACAAGCCGCATCCCCCTTTCGACTCCTGGGTGGATTGGTCACCTAAATCTCTCCGAGCTTGCGGGACCGTCGGCGCCTGTGGCGGATCTGCGTGTCCAAGGAGGAGCGGATTGTGTTCTTCCGGTATGCGGGAGTGTCGGTGAGGAGAGATAGAGTCGCGGAACTCAGGGCCTTAAAGGTTGGGCCTGCGTGGGGAGGGAGTGAGGCCGGGTGGGGCTACGGGGCGGGGCTGCGGACAAGGCGGGCAACCGGTACGAGGACTGGTGGACCGCGCTGAGAGTGGCGGACCTGCTGCGAGGACGGGCGTCGCGGATCCGCCTGGAGCCCCTGGGGGTTGCGGGCGCCGGGATCGAGTTCGAGATCGAGGAGGCCGATAGCACCTGGTGCGAGCAGGTGAAGGACGTTCCCTCGAAGAGGGCTTGGAGCCTGGACGCTGCAGGGAAGATCCTCAAGGCGGTCATGGGTCATCTTGCAGCGGGCAAGAAGGTCCGTCTCGTGCTGTCCACAGGAGCTCCCGAGCTGCATGAACTTGCCCAACGTGCCCGGGCGGCCGAAACGCTCGCCGAGTTCGAGGGGATCATCACCAGGGCACAGCTTCCCCAGTTCGTACAGGCACTCGGGAACTGGTCCGTGAACGGGGTACCGGTCGACCGGGAGACTGGCTGGCGGTACCTGCAGGCTGTGTACGTGGAGCACCATCCTCCGGAGACCCTACGCCGCTTGGTGACCTCGGCCTATGAGCTGCTGTTCGTCGGGGATCCAGAGGTCATCGTCAAGCAGTTGAGGGGCTATCTCGACGAGCACCTTCACCAGCGCCTCAGCGGCCCGCAAATCCGCCGCCGCCTTCTGACTGTGCCAGGCGTGCGCCCGCGTCTGCTGGCCGGTGATGCTGGAACGCTCGAGGCCCTGGCCGGGACCGTAGAGCGCTTCGTGCGGCGTGTACGGCGGGACACGCCTGAGTTCGGGATGGCCGCTCGCCCGCACGCGGAGCAGCTGTACCAGCGCTTGGTGGCGGAGGATGGCCCTCAGGTAGTTGTCTGCGAGGGCGGTGCCGGTCTAGGGAAGTCGACGGTCGTCGCCGATGTCCTGACCCGGATTTCCGCGCGAGGATGGCCGGTGGCCGCGGTCCGCATGGATGGCGCCGATCCGAGCATGCAAACGGCAATGGACCTTGGGGCCAAGATGTCCCTGCCCGACTCACCAGCGGTGCTACTGGCTGGGGTCGCGGACGGGGACCCAGCCCTGCTGCTGATCGACCAGCTGGATGCGGTCAGCACTTACAGCGGCAGGATGTCGGACGCCTACGAGGCGGTTGAGGACGTGCTGGCGCAGCTGTCCGCCGCCCCAACCGTCAAGGTGCTCTTGGTCGCCCGCAGCGTCGACATCCATAACGATCCGAGGCTGACGAAACTAGTGACCGACCACGCCCGGACAGAACGGTTCCCCCTCAGCATTCTCGACTTGGAGCACGTGCGCACGGTCCTAGCCGCCGGTGGCACGGATCCCGACAGCCTAGGGCCGGTGACGCTGGAGCTGTTGCGGACTCCCTTGCACCTGTCGGTCTTCAGTCGCCTGTCACCCTCTGCGCGCGCGGCTTCATACCGGACTTTGCCAGAGCTGTACGCGCGCTACACCGATGAGGTCCGCGAGAGAGTCGAGCAGCAGCTCGGAGCACTGGACTGGGCCGGGATCACCGGGGCGCTATGCGCTTACATGAGCGAGACCGAGAAACTCCAGGCCACGGTCGCCCTGCTCGACGACTTTCCCCGTCAGCAGGTCAGGGCTTTGGAGTCGCATGGCGTGTTGGTGCGCGACGCGGAAGAGATCGGGTTCTTCCACGAGACCTACTTCGATTTCCTCTTCGCCCGGGCCTTCGTCGCCAAGCGGGAGGACATCCACGATTTTCTGGCCACTTCCGGCCAGTACCTGTTCCGGCGGGCCCAGACCCGGCAGATCCTCGAGCACCTCGCTGGCACGGACGGTGAACGGTTCCGCACTACGGTGGCCCGGCTCCTGGGGTCTGATCGGATCCGCGCGCACCTGCACGATGTGATCCTCACGGTGCTCGGGCAGCTCGACGCCGAGCTGCCGGACTGGCAGGCCATCGAACCGGTCGCCTGGAGCCAAGCCCCCGTGGCGGGTAAGGTCCGCAGTCTGCTGGCCCGGCCGCAGTGGTTCGACGCGGCCGACAAGGGGCAAAGGTGGGAACGCTGGCTGAGCACACGAACAACCGCCGATGCGGCGTTCGGGGAGCTACTGTCCGTCGCGCGGCACCGACCCCAGCGTGCTGCGGAACTCTTGCGCCCGTACGTGGGTACCACCTCGCAGTGGCAGCGCAGGTTGGTGGCGCTGATCGAGTGGGCACTCACGCCTGAAATCGTCGCTCTTGCCGCCGATCTGATCGAGTACGGGCACGCGGACGAGATTCGGGGGCCGATCGCGGTCAACAGCGACTTCTGGTCGCTCCTCTATGGCCTTTCCGAGACCGATCCTGCTCCCGCCGCGCGCCTTGTCGGCGCCTACCTACGCCGTCACCTCGCTCGTGCGCGCGCCAACGGATCCGGCGACCCCTTCGCCTCCAACCACTTGTCCACGCATTCCCAGGTGGCCGATACAGTCCTTTCCCGCATTGCGCAGGCCGAGCCGGAAGCCTACGTCGACCAGGTTCTGCCCTTTGTCATCGACGTGGCCACCGCTGGCAATACGGACCGCACCGGCTCTCACGGGCTCGGTGGCCGCTGGGCCTACCGTCACGTGGGCGGCCATAGCGTCGATACGGCCTTGCTGGCTGCCCTTGACACGGCACTACGTTCCTTGCCCGAGATCGCCCCGGCTGCCGCTGACAGCGCTCTGCGACGACTGACCGTCTCGCTGGTCCAGGAACTGCGCTTCCTCACCTGCCGTCTGCACACTGCCATGGAACAGCCCGATGAGGCGATCGCCTGGCTCCTGACCGATCAGCGCAACCTGAGACTGGGGTGGCTGGACAGCCCGGGCTGGGCTTCACGTGAACTCATCGAGACCACCACGCCGCACTGCAAGAACGAGACGCTGGATCACCTGGTCACCGTGTTGCTCGGCTATTACCCGACATGGGAGCGCCAACGCCAGAAGTGGCAGGCCAGTGCATGGGGCTGGTCCCAGTACGAGCTCCTGTCGGCGATCTGCCCCTCTCGCCGCAGCGAAGAGGTACGCCGCCGGCTCGACGAATGGAAGCGCAAATTCCCCGGCCGGGTTCCGTCGCCACCAAAACCGATCCAGACCGAGTTCATCGGCTCGCCGATCAACGACCATGCGGCCCGGCACATGACCGACAACCAGTGGCGCCGCGCCCTGGACAAGTACGCTCAGCCCCAGCCCGAACAGTTCTGGCCTCGCCGAGGCGGAGTCCACGAACTCGCCCGAACACTAGGCAGCCGCGCGCAACAGGAACCCCACCGTTTCACCGACTTCGCCCTCACTCTCGGCCCGGGCTCACCAGCCGCTTACCTCAGCGCAATCGTGGGATCGGTCACGCCCCACCTGGACACCGAGCGCTGGGAACAACTGCTCCTTCACACACACCGGGCCCTCCGCTCCGAGGCTGCGTCCACGGTCTGCCGCACTCTGCAGTCGGCCCCACAGCACTTCACTTCTGCTCTGCTTCCAGCCCTCGACAGCTACACCACAGACCCTCACCCCGAGCACGACATCCGCGACCCCGATGCCGAAGGAACGCGGACGGATCTACTGACCGCCGGCATGAACGCCACCCGAGGTCAGGTGGCACTCACCGTTGCCGCCCTGCTCTTCCACGACAGCCGACACCTGCATATGCTGACGCCTCTGGTCACCCGTCTGGCCAACGATCCCGTGCTCGCCGTGCGAACCTGCGCCGCCGAAGCCGTACTCGCCCTGCTCAACCACGATCCTCAGACTGCGCTCGACATCGCTGAACAGCTTCTGACCCACCAGGACACCAATGTCCACAATGCCCCCACCACCCAACAACTGCTCATCCACGCCCTGGTCCGCGATCGCTCGCGCTTCGCCCCCCACCTCAACCGCGCGCTCCAAGGCACTCAAGGAGCGGCCGAACTCGCAGGACAGACCTGGGCCATTGTCGCCATCCAGGGATGCCTCACCGCAGGGCTTCCCATGGATGTGCAAGAACTCAGCGACACTGCCCGCCGCGGCGCGGCGGCGGTCTTCGCGCACCATATCGACCACTACCCACACCTCATCCCTCTGTTCAGCGATGACGACGCCAAGGTCCGCGAAAACGCCGCCCTGGGCATGAGACAGTCCTTCGACCTGCTTCCTGCACAGGCCGACCAACTCGTCAGAGCTTTCCTTAACAGCCAGGCGTTTCCCGAGCACTTTGAGCATCTCGTCTCTGCGCTCTACGAGCACACTGCGCCTCTGCCTGTCGTGGCCATCGATGCCTGCGAGCGCATCATCCAGAATTCAGGCAGGGAACTCGGAGACATCAGAACCCACCATGCCGCGGACGGCCATCATCTAGTCTCTACGGTACTCCGTCTCTACCGCCAAAATCCGCCCGCACTAAGAACTCGGTGCCTGGACATCATCGACCTGCTCTCGCTATCAGGCGCCTACGGGCTGAACACCGCTCTGGAAAACGAACGCTGACCCAACTGACGTCACGTAGCCCCCTACGTCCGCCGTGACACGCCTCCCGTGCAGCGGAAAGCACCCCGGACCGGGTCATCCTGAACTTCGGCTTCCCGCGACTGACGACGCCCGGCCCGTTCAGGCGAGTCGCTCGTGCACGTGAACCAACTGGCAGGTAAGTCAGCCTCGACAGCGCCAACTGAGCGCCTGACCGAGATCAGGCATTCATTCCCGCCACGGCATATCCGGGCGTCAAGTCCTGGGCCGCATGGCTAAAGGTCGGGGCCGCCTCGAATATTGCGACGTGGGGAGCGAGTTGTTTGGATCCGACGGACGTTTCTTGGGGACCATCTGGGGACCACACGACATGCGCAGACCTGCGCGTTACGCACCCGAGGAGGCTCTCCTCGCCTTCCTATCGTGTGCCTGACCTGGCCAAACCTCTGGTTCGACGTGCTGGGGGTCAAGGGGTCGTGGGTTCAAATCCCGCCGTCCCGACACGGTGAATTGGCTCTGCCGCAGGTTATCTAGCCTGTGGCAGAGCCTCTTTTCGTTGCGTTGCTCGGGGTTGGGCGGTGTTTCTCGGGGTCCCCCCGGCAAGATCATCTCCCAGTTCTCTCCCGGCAAGCAGCGCGGCCCCCCTCTCCGCGAGGGGGCCGCTCGACGCCGGAGCCAGAGGGGGGCCATCCCGAGCAGCCCCGGCGCGCTGGGGGGTGAATACTGGCCAGTCTGGCCGGTTTAGACCACTCTACGAGACGATGTGCGCTCATCACACCCGTTTCTCATGATCCAAAAATGCACCTGGTCGGGTACAGCCTTCATGATCTTGGTCGGCTGACGTGGCGGTGTGCCGCCTCAGCCTCTTCCGCCCGACCCGCTCCACCTCCGTCGGCTCGCCGTCGGCGCCCGCATCCGGGAGGCGCGACTGCGGGCGAACTGCACCCAGGAGCGCCTGGACGACCTGACCGGCATCGACCGCAAGACCATCTCTCGCGTGGAGAACGGGCACACCACGCTCACCATTGACCAGCTGCTCGACATCGCGGACGCGCTCGGCGTCTCCCCGCGGGAGCTGTTGCCGGAGCATCCCCCGTCCGCGTCACCCGGGTAGCGCCGCGCTGCCCCGGGCCGCAGCCTGGGCTCATGGCCCGTCCTCGCATCGTGGTGTACCCGCCGAGTGGGGGTGGCCGGCGGGTGCGTGTGGATGACGCGATCCTGGGCCGGGCGCGGGGGCTGGGGGAGCTGCTGCGGCTGCTGCGGCAGGCGGGGATCACGCTGGATGAGGTGCGGCTGGGGGATGACGCGTCGATCGAGTGGCGGGGTGGTGGCCCGACGGCGTGGGAGTAGTGGGCGGCGGCGGCGCTTTGCGGCCGGATGGCCCGGTGGTGTGGCTGACGCTGCCGGACGGGCAGGTGGTGTCCGCGGTGGTGCGGGCCCGCAGGCGGGAGCCGCGGGCGGACTACGATCCCGAGCCCGACGGCGACCCGCTCGTGTGGCACTACCGCGGGCCGGTCGTCGTCTAAGCCCGCACGCACCTGACGCCCCGCCCAGGATCGGCGGGGCGTCAGTCTGCGAGGTGGGCGAGCCAGCGGGCGGTCGTCGCGGCAGCGGCGAGGGAGCCGCCCGCGGCGTGCTCCACGATCAGCGGCAGCACTGCTGCGATCGTGCTGGCGTCCCACGGCTCCCCGGGGCCGTCCGGGTCTGTCAGCACTCGCACCGCTGCGGTGACCTGCTCCAGCCGCACCCCGCGCGGCAGCCCCGCAGCCATGACCGCCAACTCCGGGCTCATGGCCGCAGGATCGCACGCGCAGTGGCGGGACGGCTACCGGTTCTCACCGAGCTGGCGCTGGTGCTGGTGACGCTCCAGGTAGGCGATCGCCTGTCGGAGACGGACTATCGAGTCTTTCGCGTTCCCGAGTAGCAGGTTGCAGTGGTGGCAAAGCAGGGCACGGATCTGTCCGGTCGCGTGGTCATGGTCCACATGCATCCGCTTGGCAGTGTCGGGCTGCTCGCCGCATAGGCCGCAGCGTTGCCCCTGCTCCTCGACCATGCTCTGGTACTGCTCCAACGTGATGCCGTACAGGCGTCGAAGGCTCTTGTCGAAGACGGCATCCTTGCCGTTGGTGTCCCGGTATCGAGCCTTGTCTCGTTGCCGCATACACGTCTTGCAGTGAACCCTTCTGCCGCCTTGGTGCTGGTAGAAGTCATCTGCGGGCTTCACGCTGCCGCAGGTGCGACACGCGCGTGGTTCCTCGATCTGCGCGGCGGTGCTCACAGCCCGATGTCCTCGCTCGCCGCATCGATCCAGCGGTCGGCTTCGCGGATGTACCCCCAGAACGCCGGGGAGTTGGCGGCGTGGCCGGACTGGGCGCGGATCTTCTCTTCGCGCTTCCCGGCGACGCGGGAGGTGGTGATGAACCCGGCCCGCATGCTGTGGCCGGTGAGTCGGACGGCGAGGCCGGCGCGTTCGGCGTTGCGGGCGATGATGTCGCGGCAGGCTGCCGCGGACAGGGCGGTGTCGCCGAGGTTGCCCCACCGGTCGATCGGAACGAAGGCCGCCCCCCTCATGATGTCGGCGGCGGCTCGCCAGGTGAGCCAGGCGCGGACAGGGCAGGTGTCGGGGCTCTTGCCGTAGCCAACGACGACGTCACGGGCAGGGCGCCCCTTGACGCTGGGGACATGGACATCGAGCCCCTGACTCACCTGGACAATTCCGTCGGCACGCAGGGCGGCCACCTCGGCAGACCGCCCAGCGACGGCGAACGCGAGGAGCCACAGGGCGCGGTCGCGGAGGCCGGTGAGGCTGTCGGGGACGGCGGCTGCCATCTGCCGCAGCTGCTCTGGCGTCGCGGCGGCGGCCTTGCCACGCCCCCGCCCGAGGCGTTCGGGGTCGGCCTTCATCGGCTTGAGCGCCTTGCGGGCGGCGACCGTGGCTTCCTTCGGGACTTCGACGCCGAGGCTGCGTGCGGTGACGGTGACGCCGGTGATGCGGCGGTCGATGCTGTTGGGGGCGGCGAGCTTGATGGTGTCGAGCCAGACGACGAACCCGACGAGCGTGCCCCTGGTGACATTGGTCGACGCGATTCGGTGGCCGGTGCGTTCGCCGAGCCAGTCGTGGAACTCCTCCCACAGCGCCCAGTCGTTGGCGTAGCCACGCTTGGTGTTGTGGGGGCGGATCGCGTCGAGGTGCTTCTCAGCGGCCTCCTCCATGGCATGGAGAACGGCGAGGGTCGCGGGGTCGTAGGTCGCAGGAGCGGTGTCGGCCGCGTGTGTCAACTCTCAGCTGAGCATAGCCAATTGTACCGGTTTTTCGCCCTCGATATGGCATGCTATCCAGGGTGTGCTGGCGCTCAGGCATCCTGCCAGTTTCGGTCGCAGGCGCCGCAGGGCAGGGATGGTGGAGCAAGTCGGCGACCGTGGGGGGCCGGGTGAAGCGACCGTATGTGCGGCGGAACTGCGACGAGACTCGTAACTGGGTGTGGATGCCGTGGGAGGGGGCTCGCATTGCCTTTGGTTGAAGGAGGCTCTCGGGACCCGCATCCGCCCTGAACGGAACAAGGCTGAGCGATGCTGGGAGATCGCGCGCCAGCATCTCAAGCCGGTAATCGCTGCCCTCGTCGATCGGTTCGGCGAGGTCGACGTCTTTCTGGAGTTCTCGACGACGGAGAGGTGCGACACCCGCTGCGAGGAGGCGGCAGGCGATGACTGCACCTGCTCGTGCATGGGGGACAACCACGGCGGCGCCGTCTACTGGAAGCGCTGGCAGCTTGTGGGAGAGACGACGCTGGTCCGCTCCGCGTCCCGGAAGGAGCGTCGCTATCTGGTGGACGCCAAGAACCTGACCGCGGGGTGGCAGTGACCGCACAACGTACGCCCCGCCCCGCCATCACGGCGGGGCGGGGCGCAGTGGGAAGGTTAGGCCGCGTTTTGCTGGCTCCAGAGGTCGACGATCATGTCGATGCCTTCGGACGTGGCGTAGGCCACGGGGTACTTGGTGCCACGGCTCTTTTCGACTTTCACCGCGAAGTGCCCAGAGTTCTGGAACGTGGTCCGCGGCAGGTTCCGGTTACCTCCGTGGGTCGACATCTGCTTCCGGAAGATGCCCCGGTCGACGAGCCACCCGGTCAGCGTGCGGACGTTCGTACCGAGGATGTCGGCGATCTCCGTCATCCCGATGAGGCCGTCCGCGTTCATGAACGCGTCCCACTTGCCGGCCTTCGGCGCCAAGACCTTATTCGCCTGCTCCAGGGCTTCTCGGGCCTCCAGCGCCTCGACCAGGTCGCGGGCGAGCTCCAGCTTCGATGGCTCCCTGACCGGCCGGCGGGCGTTCACGTACTGGTAGAGCGCGTCGGCGAGCTCCACCTGGGCGAGTTCAATCTTGCTCCGCTTGGACTCGTCGGTGATGCGGCTGGCAGTGACGTTGGCTAGCCACATCATGACGATGCGCTCGTGCACAAGGAAGTGGGCTCGCACTCGATCGTCGCCGGGAATACGGACGTGCGTTACACACGTCCGTCCCGTTGACCAGGCGTTTCGCTCGATCATCTGCCGTTGGCCGTTGGTGTCGAGTGTGAGGTTCGCGCAGAGCTGCCCGAGCACAGCCCAGTTGCCACGGGTGTCGGTCAGGACAGTGACCGGGTCACCGTGGAACATGAATGTTCCGATATCGAAACCGCCCCCCGGCTTGTCGGGAGGCTGGAGCAGGCTACTGTTAGGTATAGACACGAGGCACCACCCTTGGTCTCTTGCCCTCGGCGGTTGCACCCGCCGGGGGCACATCTATGTGACGGCTCGCACATCTGACGGGCCGTAGAGAGAACCATACCCCCTCCAGGTGACTGCCTGTTGATGTCCAGGCGAGCCCAACGGGGTTGTATCGGACATGACTTCACGCTGAGTAGGGCTTCTTCTGTGGTTGGTACCGGACTGTCCGCCTAGAACCGTCTGGTACCGGATCCCCCACCGATAGACCACGGTGCGTGAACGTCTGCTCGGACCCAACGCGTTCGACGCCCCCCTCTCGCCGCGGCGAGAGGGGGGCGTCGAACGCGGGTCTGACAGCGGCACCTACTCGTGCGCGATCCAGGGTGACGTTGGGGATTCCGGCTGGCCGCCGCCAATGTCAGGGCCGTCACCGTGCTGCGCGAGCGTCGCCGCGTCTGCCAGCGGGGGGGGGCGGGCGGAGCCGTCGAGGCCGGCCGCACGTCCGGCGACATCTACACACCCCCGTCGACGATGCGCGCCGTGCGGGCGTCCACGCGGTTGACAGCGTCCCGGAGGCTGGCCCCTCCGTTGGGATGCAGTTCGTACTCGACCGCGGCCACCCGCTCCTCGATGCGCCCCAGTCGCTCCAGCACTCCGGGGCGGGCCGGGACACCTGGCCGCGCAGGCTGCCCGCGCCAGTCGTCCACCACCTCATCCATGCGCCCGGCGATCCGCACTACCGCGCGGATGGCCTGCCACACCGCGGCGCCGAGCGCGCACACGGCCGTTGCGGCCCCGGCCCACAGGGCTATCTGCTCGGCTGTCACGGGCGGCTCGCTCTCCATCCGGCGAGCGGGTCGTCGCGCGTGGGCGTGGGCGTTTCCGTCGCTCCGGGCCCGCCGGGGGTGGCTATCGCGGTGAGTACCGCGAGCAGGGCGGCGCCGCCTGCGGTCGCCAGTGCCGCCGGCCAGTCCACGGACAGCCAGTCGACGGCGTCGGCGCCGAGCAGCGCCACCAGGGTCTGCGCCGCCGTGCGCACCGCGCGCTCCAGCGTCGCCCGCCAGAAGGTCCACGTCGTCATGAGGTCAGTTCTCCGTTCGTCAGTCGGCGCCGAGGATGGTGAGGGTGTCGGGCCACGTGGTGAACCGCACGGCGCGGTCGTCCACGTAGGCGACCGCCGGCAACTTCCGGTTGGTGACGAGCAGCGTCCCGCGCTCGTTCCAGAACGTGCCGTCGTAGCCGGTGCGGCAGGTGAACCCGCGCCCGGTGAGCCACTCGGTCACCTGGCCGACATCGCGGCTGGTGAACACGAATACGGCACGGTGCTCCATGAGGCGCCGCAGGCCGTCGAGGGCGCCAGGTACCGGCGGGTCGTAGATCGTTCCGTCCGCCCAGCCCCGCGAGTAGGCGTGGATCACGCCGTCGACTTCGACGGCCACCGCCAGTGGGTCGGGGGCGGTCACGTCGGCCACGCCTGCCCGTGCATCTCCACGCGCTCGATAACCACTTGCTCGGCGTTCTCGTCGTGCCAGGCCAGCAGCAGCTTCGGCCGGGACTGCGCGGTGCCCTCGCGCCCGGCACCGCCATAGGTTCCCTTCGCGGTGCCGGGGATCTCCCGGATGGGCAGCTTGCGACCGTCCTCTTCAACGACGCGGAGCTGTATCGCGCCGGTCGGCGTGAGCCCGATGGCGTGGAGGTCGACCTCGACCCGGTACCGCTCACGGGCGCCCGCGAACGAGTAGGTGCCCTTGGCGATGGCCGTCTCCCCGTAGATGGTGTCCCCGGGGATGGAGACCCAGACGCCCTCGTCGCGGATGGTGAGCGGCCGAGTCATGGCCGCATCGATCAGTCGTCCCATGTCGTCGTCCTCCTCGGGGTGTTCGGGGGTGTCGCCGGGTGACCAGTCGGCGGGGTGCCGGAGTCGTTCGGCGACGCGCTTGCGCACCGCGTTCATGGTGATGCCGGGCCCGCGGGGGTCGACCTTGCCTGGCTGCCACTCGGAGTGCCCGATCACCGAGGTCGTGCCCTGCTTGCCCCAGCCGTGCGCCCGGCAGATCGCGGCGGAGGCGCGGACGATGGCCTCGACCTGTGCGGGCGGCCACGGGTCCTTGTTGTCGCCGAGGTTGATGGCCTCGAAGCCGTAGAAGTGGCGGTTGCCGTCGGTGTTCGCCTGGTTGTCCGACGGCAGCGCGCGCTCGGCGATGACGGCGTCCAGCACGTCCCGGTCGCCGCTTCCGGCGTGGTTGGCCCGGCCGTGCCCGACGAGGTGCACCGTTCCGTCGGCGATGACGCCGTGGCACAGCGGCCCAGGAAGCGTGGAGTGCCCGTCGTAGCACAGGTCCACGCTGGACTCGGTACCGGACGTCACGGTGTGGTGGATCATCACTCCGTGAACGGGGCCCCAGGACCCGACGTGATTCCGGTTGTGCGTGCGCCACGACCGGTACTCCCTGACCTTGACGCCCTCCGCCTTCAGCGCGCTCACCAGCTTGGCGGCCGATAGTGGTGTGGCCACGCGGCCACCTCCAGACATGGGTCAGCCCCGGCCAGGGCGGCTCCGGGGTGGCGTGAGTGGGGCTACGCGGGGCCCGCGTAGTAGATCGCGATGTGCGGCCGGGCGAAGCCCGTCGCGGTGGGGATGGTCGCGCCGGAGTTCTGGAACGGGGCGAACTGGATGGCATCGGCGGCGCCGTCGAACTGGACCGGGACGCTCCGCGCGGCCACGGTGACGGGCGTGCTGGCGGTGGTGTTGCCGATGGGCTTGCTGGTGCCCCCGATCGGGAGCGTGCCGTTGAACAGCCAGCTGGCGCCGCGCCACGTCCCCGACGACGAGCCCTCGAAACTGGTCTCGCCGGTGAGCTGGTACCAGCCCGGGACCGGCGGGGTGTAGTGCAGCCCAGGCGCGGGGGGAACGGTCGTGGGCGACTGCTTGGGTAGCGGAGCGGCGTCGCGGGTGTGCAGCCCAGGCGCGCGAGGATCGGTCGTTCCAGTCGTCGTTTGGCGCGGGTGTCGAACCGGTACTTCAAGGTGCACGGCCGGCGCCCGGAGAAGATCCCGGGACCGGCGGGGTCACGGATCGACAAGGTGGCCGTGTACACGGAGGATGACCGGCCGCTGCTGGAGCAGGTGTACGCCGAGCTCGTCGACGTGATCTCCTCGTTCGAGGATGGCGGCCAGACCGCGATCAGCGCCTGAACGACCTCCGCCCCGACCCAACTGCCATGGGTCGGGGCGGAGGTGTGTCTGGTTTCAGTCCGTTGCGGTGTCGGAGTCGGCGTCGAGGGTGACGGTGTCGGCGGTGACGCGCGGAAGCCGGTTGTGGGGCTGTCAAACGAGTGGTGTAACTGGTTTGACAGCCCGAGGAAGCCGGGGCGGGTCAGGGGAGTTACTGGGCTGCCGCCTCCTCGGTCGTCAGGAAACGCAGATTGCGGACGTGGTCGTTGACGAACATGGGCACGCCGTCGGAGGTCAGGTACCAGGCGGGCTTGCCGCCGCTGTCGCGGATGACCCTGCCGTTGATTCGGAGGTTCTCGAAGGTGACGTCCTTGATGACGTGGTCGGCGTCGAGGCCGATGAGCATGGAGACTTCGGCGTGGGTGCCGTTGTAGGTGAGGTCCTTGATGTAGACGTTCTCGATGCCGCGGCCGGCAACCTGATTCCACGCTGGGTTGAAGGAGACCTGCATGTGGACGAGCTGGCCCCAACGGAAGTCCTCGACGCGGATGTTGTCGAACCTGACGTCGCGGACGAGGTTGCCGTCGCCGGCGTTGATGGCCAGGCAGCCCTGGGCGATCACCTGCGGCTCACGGTGGTCGCAGATGTCGATGTTCTCGAAGTTCAGGTCCTCCAGCACCTCGGAGGCGGCGGGGTCGTCGTTGCCGTGCACGCCCATGTTGATCGGGTGGGCCACGTCGGCCCAGAGCGTGGAGTTCTTGACCGTGATGTTGCGGGTGTCGCCGTAAAACTCCCAGCGGTGGGTGTACAGGGCGATGCTGTCGTCGGAGGTTCGCAGGAAGCAGCCGTCGATGGTGACGTTCTCGGAGCAGTAGAGCTGGATGCCGTCGCCCCAGCCCTGGTGGCTGAAGGCGCGCAGGTTCTTGATGGTGAGGTTCCGGGACTCGCCGACCCTGACGTTCTCGTACCGCGGGTTGAGGATCGTGATGCCGTCGATCGTGACGTTCTCCGCGTTGCGGATGGAGATCGCGCCGGCGGCGGAGTTGTAGAGCACGCCGCGGCCGATCAGCCGGCAGTTCTCCACCCCCTCGAACATGACGCGCGAAGTGAGAACGGCGCCGGGGGCCAGGTAGACGGTGGTGCCGCTGGGCACCCGCAGCACTCTGTCGGCGTGGGTGTGCAGGCCGGGCCCGAAGTACATGACCTTCCTGTCGCCCTCGGCGGGAGGGTCCTGCTCGATCGGGCTGGCGAGCAGGTGCAGGCAGTCGAAGATCTTGTCGTCCACCTGCACGATGATGGTGCGGGGTCGGTCCAGGGTGAAGTGGGCGGTGCTGCCCAGTACCTCGGGCGTGATGGCGTAGGAGTCGGGGCGGATGCGGACCTTCTCGAAGCCGCCCATGGCGTAGGTGACCTCGACCTCGACGGCGCCGGAGAAGTCGAAGGCGGCCAGGGAGGAATTCTCGAACGGGTTGCTGCCGGTGACGGCGTTGATGTGGGCGAGCCTGACCCGGTAGACGTCCAGCGTCTGCCAGGTGCCGCCGGCCGGGCGGACCTTGACGGTGAAGGAGTTGTTGAGGGGCACGCTCGGCAGGGTCGGGTGGGTGACGACTCTGTTGCCGTCGGTGCCGGACACGTCTGCCGCCGAGGTGGCGCCGCGCGCGGCGCCCACGAGGCCGGTGCCGGAGGCGGCGACGGCGGCGGCACCGGCGGCCGTGAGCGTGGTGCGGCGGGTGACTGGCATACTCATGAGGCGTTCCTCCAGAAAACGTATTCCAGAAACCGTTTTCTACAGAGTCGTGTCCGTGTGATGGTAGGTCAAGGGCTTACGCAGGAGTTACTTGATGCCAGAGGTGTAGCGGCCGGCGATGAGGCCGCGCTGGGCGATGAGGAAGAACAGCAGCGGCGGCAGGACGTACATCACGGTACCCACGACCATGAGTTGTTGATCGGAAACCCTGGTCGTCGGCGAACAAGGTGGACAGCGCGACAGCGGGAGGCTTCCTCCGGTGAGCGAGCTGATTCTCCCCGGCAAAGCAGGACGGTGGATGGTCCTGTGCCGGCGAGATGACCGGCGGCCGCAGCAGCTTGAGAGCATGACCGGCCGGTCCGGCTGCCAAAGCCTGGCATGAAGGCGATCCTGGGCCACTGGGAGGAAGTACCCACCGGCAGCATCGAGGACCTGGACGCCTTCAACACGGGAGGCGAACAGCCCGGACACCTTCGTCCGTCACGTGCGCGCCCCCACCGAGTCACGGTCGACTGACCCGATGGCCTGGCGACCACCGGTCCGCGGGGTGGGGGCCGGCCCCCCGCCACGGCCCCACCGGGCACCGTTGGCATGTCAGACGCCTCAGCCGCCCGCCTCCCTGGCGGGTTGCCCGACTACCACGCGACTTCCGCCCCTCTGCTGTTGCGCCATCGCGACGAAAGCCTCGCAAAGCTTTCGAAATCCCGACCTCATAGAGAACCTTTTCCATAATCGCCGCCATCATGGGAGTGGCACACAGGACGTGCCTCCAACCCCGCAATCCCCCACAACCGAAGGAGGACTCTCATGCAGGGCATGCATCGCCCGGACAAGGAGACTCCGAGCCGCCGCCGCATCCTGAAGGCCGCCGTCCTCGGTGGCGGGGCCCTGGCCATCCCCGGCGCCGCCTACGCCAGCCAGGCCGTCAGCGCCACCGGCACCGCCGCGCCGCGGCAGGCCACCCGGCCGCTCCAGACGTTCACCCACCCCGGCATTCTCCACACCCAGGAGGCGTTCGACCGGATGGCGGAGCACGTGACCGCGGGCACCGAGCCATGGCTCGCGGGCTGGAACCGGCTCACCGCCAACGATCACTCCGCGGCGAGCTGGGCGCCCAACCCGCAGGAGACGATCATCCGCGGCACCGGCGGCTCAGGGCCGCAGAACTACCCGATCCTCTACAACGACATCCACGCGGCGTACCAGAACGCGCTGCGCTGGAAGATCACCGGCGACACCGTTCACGGCGACACCGCGCGAGACATCTGCAACGCGTGGTCGGAGACGCTGCAGGTCATTGACACCATCCCCTCCGACTCCCGTCTCGCGTCAGGCATCTACGGGTACCAGTTCGCCAACGTCGGCGAGATCATCCGCGACTACGAGGGCTTCGACCTGGCCCGGTTCCAAGACCTGATGCAGAACGTCTTCTACCCGCTGAACACCGACTTCCTGGTCAGGCACAACGACACCTGCGAGACCCACTACTGGGCCAACTGGGACCTGTGCAACATGGCCTCGATCATGGCCATTGGGATCCTGCGCGACGATCAGGCCCAGTTCGACGAGGCGGTGGACTACTTCTACAACGGCGTGGGCACCGGCTCGATCGCGAACGCGATCCCCTTCGTCTACGACGACGTCGGCCTCGCCCAGTGGCAGGAGAGCGGGCGCGACCAGGCCCACAGCATCATGGGCATCGGGCTGATGGGCACCCTCTGCGAGATGGCCTGGAACCAGGGCGTCGACCTCTACGCCGCCGAGGACTACAAGTTCCGCAAGGCCTGCGAGTACGTGGCCCGGTACAACCTCGGCTACGACGACGTGCCGTTCACCACCTACGCGAACTGCGAGGGCCAAGAGCACACCGTCATCTCCGAAAGCGGCCGCAGCGAGGTGCGCCCAGTCTGGGAACGGGTCTTCCACCACTACTGGGGCCGGCTGGAGCAGGACTGCCCGAACATGCAGGAGATTTCCGGGGCCAACTCCCCGGAGGGCGGCGGCGGCGACTACTCGCCCAACAGCGGCGGCTTCGACGAACTGGGCTTCGGCACGCTCGCGTACGTCGATCGTTTGGTGGGTGAATGACAGGAGCCTCCACCGCCGTCACGCACCGCCAACTGCCGGCCCCGGCTGGTCGGGCTGATCGGACCGCGCGCCGTACCCCGCTACGGACACGTGAGCACCTTGGCGACGACCGAGGTGGCCGAGGCTCGCGTCTCCACCGCACCCCGCAGTGATCGCATTCAGCATCGGCGGCCGCAACCGCGCCTGACCGCCAGGCCCCGCCGCGCTCCCGGGCGCGGCGGGGCGAGTGCGGCCACCGGCCTGCTGCGTCGTCCGGACGTCGCGTTCAAGGCGATGAGCGACGACACCGCCCGCTTCCAGGTCAACCATGCCCAGGCCGAGCGGAGCCGGCAAGCCCGCGAGCACTTCGAGGACACCAGCCCCGTCGCCCCGGCGGTCCGCCGGATCGACCGGTCGGTGGAGTTCCTGGACCTGGTGACCGCCTGCCACTCCTTCGTGGCCGCCGCCGGTCGCGTCGTTCCCGGCCTGCGTGACCGGCAGCTCGGTCAGGACGAGCGGACCATCGTGCACGAGAACGTCGCGCGGGTGCGGGCCACGCTCGACTGGATCGAGCAGGCGATCGACACCGGCAAGGTCGACATGGACGACGAACTGGCCCGCCTGCTGCGGGGCGAATAGCCATGCCCCGCGCCTCACGGCGCCGGGGAGAAGCCGCGTTACGGCACGCGGACACCATCCGGTTCCTGCTCTTCGAGGCCCGCCCGGCCGGGCTGTTGTTCCCCCAGTTGGTCCGGGCCAGCGAGTTGTCCCCGAGCCAGGTGCGGGCAGGGCTGGCCGCGCTGCGCGACACGATCGCCGAGCGGGGATGGCCACCGCTGATCTGGCCAACGGCTACCAACTCGGCGCCGATCAGGCCGCGCTGGAGGTATACGAGCGGGCCGTGCTGGCGGAGAAGCTCACCGCCTTCCGCCGGTTCATCACCGGCACCATCGCCCCGCACGCCGCGGCCCACCTGGGCGACAAGTGGATCAGGCACATCGTCGCCCAACTCAACTCCATCGAATCCACCCTCGACCTCATCACCAGCTCCTGACCGCCCGGGGCCCCGACCTGGGGCCGGCGCCGGGCAGCCCTATCGTCCGGAAGGCCCTCCGCTTCGATGCGTCGCCGCCGCTACCCCTCGGACACCACGAACGCCGAGTGGACCCTGATCGAACCCCTCCTCCCACCGCCGGCCTGCGAGCGCCCGACCGGCGGCCGGCCGGAGAAGCATCCCCGGCGCGAGATCGTCGACGCCATCCGCTACGTCGTGGACACCGGCTGCAAGTGGCGAGCCTTACCGGTGGACTTCCCGCCCTGGCGGACTGTCTGGGGCTTCATGGCCCGCTGGGCCGCCACCGGCATCGTGGGACAGATCCGCGACCAGCTCCGCCGCCGCGTCCGCCTCGGCATGAGCCGTGCGCCGCGGGCGGTGGCCACTGTCATCGACTCCCAGAGCATCCGGGCGGCCGAGACCGTCAGCCGGGCCACCCGCGGCTACGACGCGGCGAAGAAGGTCAACGGCCGCAAGAGACACCTGGTCGTGGACACCAAAGGGCTGCCGCTGCTGGTCATGGTCACCGCGGCCGACATGACCGACCGCGACGCGGCCAAGGAGGTCCTCTTCCGGCTGCGGCTGATGCACCCGGAGATCACCACCGTGTGGGCCGACACCGCGTATGCCGGAACGCTCGTCACCTGGGCCAAGACCTTCCTCGGCCTGACCATCAAGACGGTCTCCCGCCCCCGGGATGCGAGCGGCTTCGTCGTCCTTCCCCGCCGCTGGGTCGTGGAGCGCTCGTTGGCATGGCTCATGCACGCCCGCCGCCACGCACGCGATTACGAGCGTCTGGTACAGCACTCCGAAACGCTGATCACCTGGGCGGCGATCACGCTCATGGCCCGCCGCCTCACCCGTCGACGCTCCACGAGGCCGACAGTGATACCGAGCCAGCTCACCCAGGCGGCCTGACGCTTCCACCGCCCTGCATGCCGGACAGTGAGGGCTTCGGGGCCGCAGCCGGTGAACGAGAGGTTAGCCAATCGCCAGCCACCTGGACACAACGCTCTCGTGGTGGTTCGGCGGATTTGCGCCGTTGCGGGTTACGACACGGAACTTCAGTTCTCCACCCTCCCGCATGTCGTAATTACACCAGAGCTCGGCGCCTGCTCCGCCAGTGTGATGACACTCTCCTTCGCGGCCGTAGTCGGTGTACCACTCGACGACAACGCGCAGGCCATCACTCTCGTTGTCCCACACCTCAAACTTGTCGCCGTTACGGTGGAAGCATGCCTCACCACGCGAAATGATCGCGTAGTCGACGGCCTCTTCGCAGTTGGGGGGATACGCCTGGGTTGCTGGCGAATCGGCAGGGCGGGCGTTGTCGTAGTCGACAGAGTTCGCCTGCGCCGGACTGCTGAGCGTCATCGCGATGATCAGGGCGGCACCCCCCACGATGGCGTTTCGTAATTTTGCCATGACTTCCTCTCATGTTGGTTGAGCTGGGCGCGTTGGTCGATGACTTCATGACCGCATAGACGGTACTGCATGGCAATAAATGAGTGATAAATGCCTGTTGGCGGTGTTGTGCTCCCGTGCGCCAGGAACTCCTGGTGCCGGTGGCGACGGTGATGCTCGGTTATCACCGCACCACTGGACAGCTCCAGCGCGGCGAACAAACTGGTGGTGCCGTGCCGCACATAGTCGGCAGGGAGGCGTCGGAGGCCCGTTGCCGGTCAGGGACCGCGCGGGCTGGAGGATGGGACGGCGCCGAGCTCGCAGACGTTCGATCTCGGCTCGCAGGTCCGGCTGCTGGCTGTAGAGCCAGGACCAGGAGACGCCGACTTCGCGGGCGACGGTCTCAAAGCGGGTACGTATCCCGCGCGACTCGCGATGATCCGAGTTTCCAAACACCTTCTGAGACCGCTTCGCACAGGTTGTGTCAGACGTGCCACCTGTCGGCGACCTGCACCGCGTCGGGCAGGGCGCGGCGGATGGCCTCGGCATAGGTCGCCGAGCCGTCGCGGCAGACGACCTCGATGCCGGGATGCTTGCGTAGCCACGCTTCCAGGGTGTCGGCGGTGCGGTCGGGCAGGACGTCGATCCGCTCGTGGGTCTCGGCGTCGATCACCACGGTGGCATAGCGGTGCCGGCGGCGCAGAGCGAAGTCGTCGACGCCGATCACGCGGGGTCTCCGCCCGGTGGGCAACGGGATGCTCAGCAGGGTGCGCAGGGCCGTGTGACGCGAGACGCCCACCGCGAGTACCGCCGGCAAGCGGGCCCCGGCCCGGCCCGCTAACTCCTTGGCCACGGCCTTGACATGCCTGGTCAGACGGGCGGTGCGGCGCTGGTATCGCTCCAGCACTCCGGACAGCTGCTCGCGGAAGGTCTGTCGGCAGTCACGCGTAGGACACACCAAGCGCCGCACCCGCACGTGGACTACCACCCGGCGGTCGTCGACCGGCACGTCGGCCACCGGCCGCAGGGGATATCCGTGTACCCGCCCAGACGACGCCCCGCACACCGGACAGACCGCAGTCGTCTGCGGGGTCCTCGCCCGCACCACGATCCGCTCCCCCTCATCGGCCACATTATCGATGACCAGCGGCGACAGACCCGAAAACACCGTCCGCACAAGCTCGTTGACATCCTTCACAGGAATGTCAACGACCGTCACGACTCTCCGTCACCACCGAATGTGAGACAGGGCCGCTCGTTTTACAGTCCCGGAGTGGGTAACGGGTTCGGACGAACCCGTCGAAGAGAACGCGGAATGTCCTGATCGTCGTGAGCGTGTACGTGGTCACCGTGCTCATCGGGCGCTTCTCCGGTGACGGCGTCAGCTGGTGGTTGGCGCTGCTGGTGGGGCTTGTCGCCACCCCGTTGGTGCTGTGGATGTGGTGGCTGCGTCGCCGCATCACCGGCCAGGCGGCGGTGCGCGGCCGTCGCCATGGGGCCCACCCGTGGCCCGAGGACCGTCAGCGCGCGAGGTGAGAGCGCAGTACGCCCAGGTCAAGAAGGTTCGGGCCTGGGTGTACTGCTGCCCGGCGGTGCAGGCGGTGCGGTGTGGCACCGTTGAGCGTCTCAGAACGGTCACTCATGGACACCCCCGACCGACTCGTCATCCCCTCCTGGCCGACGGATCGATGGCCGCTGCGCCTCGGCCTGGCCTCGACGCTTGGCTGGATTCCCTATGTCGTCCTCCAGGGCTACGGCGGCGTCTTCCTGATCTTCGTCCTGCCGCGCTGGTAGCGGCAGTTGCCGTACTCACCGGCGCCGCCGTGCTGTGGCGGTTGCGCGGCACAGCCAACTCACGCTTGTCGCCGCTGACCGGCTTGGCCCTCGGCGCCCTCGTCCTGCTGATTTCGTGCCCCGCACTGCTCTGGTTCCGTTAGGCCCGGCCGTTTTGAACCCGCCCGATGAGGGCGGCGGCAGGTGCATTCGCGCCGTCAGTCCGCGCCGCAGTGGCGGTACGCGTTGATGGCTCATCGGTCGGGACTCGTCGGTCGAGCCGGGGCGTCCGGGCCTACGGAAACGTGTAGCGCGTATGGCTGAATACCTGGCCGTCGTGGCCGAAGCCGTACGCCGTGCCGGGGGTGACCGCGAAGAGCAGGTCTTTGCCGTCGCGGATGCTGTCGCCGAAGCCGTGGAAGACCCCCTCCGGCGAGGTGAGGTGGTCCCCGTACTGCGCCTCGAACGCGGCGATGACCTCGTCCTGCCGGGCCGGATCCGTCACCCGCTGCGCCGTGCCCTCGACCACGAGGTCGAGGCCGCCGGCGAGTGTGTTCTGCCCGGTGGTGAGGGCGCAGTGGGCGTTCGCGGCCAGGTTCTTCGCCTTCTGCTCGCCGGGCCCGGTGCTGAAGTGCAGCGCCCCGTCGTGCCAGGCGGCGATCAGCGGCGTGACGTGCAGCCGGCCGTCCGGGCGGACCGTGGTGATCCAGAAGACCTCGGCGTCGCGGAGCCGGCGCTGGGCCTCGTCCCAGTCGGTGGCGGTGACGTTTTCCGCGCCCGGGCGCGGGTTGAGCGCGGCGCTGTAGCGGGCGTCGAGCTCGGTGATGGGTGGCTTCGGCGTCATGGGGGGATTCCTCCCGTTCCTCTCTCCGTTTTCGTTCTCGGCTCTCCGTAAGGAACCATGCCGCCCCGCCCGGCCGCTGTCTCTCCGAGGTTTCGCCGACAGGTCCTGGTAGGGCTTGGTCATGTTGGTGCGGGGTCTGGCATGTCGCGGTGACAGGTGGGGCAGACGCCGGTCCAGATCGCGAGGAGTCGTTGTAGTTCGCGGACGACTCGGTAGAGGCTCAGGCCGGCGCCGTCTCTTTTGGGGATCGGCTCAGTCGCTGCAGGGTGCAGAAGGCGTGGGCGACCGAGACGAGGGTAACGTGGTGGTGCCAGCCGGGCCAGGTGCGGCCTTCGAAGTGGGCCAGGCCGAGGGCCTGTTTCATTTCGCGGTAGTCGTTTTCGATGCGCCAGCGGAGCTTCGCGGTGCGCACGAGGACGGGCAGCGGGGTGGTCTCGGGCAGGTTGGAGAGCCAGAACTGCACGGGCTCGTCCTGGTCGGCGGGCGATTCGGCCAGCAGCCAGCGCGCCGGAAGTTCGGTGCCGGCGGTGGCTTTGCGGATCTCGCGTCCGCCGGGCCGGATCCGCAGGGCCACGAAGCGGGAGTACATGCGCTTGTGTCCGCTGCGGCCGCTGCCCGGCCGTGATCCCTCCCGCCACTGCACCGGTCGCGCGGAAGACTTGCCGACCGCGATGACCAGGCTTTTCACCCTCTGCGCCGGCTCGGGGTAGGCCGCAACCAGTGGCCGGCCCCGGCCGGTGTAGTTGGGGGTGCACGGATGTGCCTGTTCGGGCTGGGCGGCGGTCGTGGTGGAGATGCCCACCACGTAGGTGAGGCCGCGCTCTTCCAGGCCGAGCCGGAAGGCGGCGGTGTCCCCGTAGCCTCCGTCAGCGATGACCAGCGGGACGTCGATGCCCCAGGACCGCGTCTCGTCGATCATGTCGAGGGCCAGCTGCCACTTCTCGACGTGGTCCACCTCGGCGGGGATCGCGCACCGCTCCCGGCGGGCCACTTTGACCGGGTCGGCCTTCGCCGAGGCCGTGTCCCAGCTCTCGGGCAGGAACAGACGCCAATTGACCGCCGCCGAAGCGTTGTTCGAGGCCAGGTGCAGCGAGACCCCGACCTGGCAGTTGGTGACTTTACCCGCGGTGCCGGTGTACTGCCTGCTCACGCACGCAGACGCACCCCCGCCCTTGAGGAAGCCCGTGTCACCGATGATCAGCGCGGTTGGGTTGATCGCCGCGGCCATCTTCCA
Organism: Streptomyces sp. MP131-18; assembly: GCF_001984575.1. Lineage (GTDB taxonomy): Bacteria > Actinomycetota > Actinomycetes > Streptomycetales > Streptomycetaceae > Streptomyces > Streptomyces johnsoniae. The sequence continues at coordinate 266,471 of NZ_LZNS01000001.1, forward strand.
GGCGAGTCGGGCGCGCACGTGCGCCGGATCCCACGGACTGGTGGTGATGAAGTGGGCCAGGGCCTGGCGGTTGCCGTCCTCACCCAGCCGGGCCGCCATCGGCTCCACCGATTTCCGCTGCCCGTCCAGCAGCAGTCCCCGCAGATACACCTCGCCCCACCGACGCTGATCCGCCCGCGCGAACGGCTCGAACACATCCGCCGCGAAGTCCTCCAGACGGCACCGGACCTCATCCAGTTCTTCAGGTGTCACATACCGGTCAACGACACAGCCCCTCAACCGGACACGCCACCAGCGAGCACACCTGACCAAGCACTACTAGTGTCCTGCGCCGGAAATCCTGGCAATATATTTCGATAGCGAATTGAGGATTTCGTCGGCGCTCTTGACCACGTGAACGGTTTGGGGTCCTCGTTCCAGGTCTGGATCCAGGTGCGGATGTCGGCCTCAAGTGCCAGGACCGATCGGTGGGTCCCGCGGCGGATGAGCTTGTCGGTGAGGTGCCCGAACCACCGTTCGCCCTGGTTGATCCAGCTGGAACCAGTCGGTGTGAAGTGGACGTGGAATCGGGGGTGCCGTCCGAGCCAGGCTTTGATCGCGGGCGTCTTGTGGGTGGCGTTGTTGTCGCAGATCAAGTGGACGTCGAGTTCAGCCGGCACCGCCTTGTCTGTCTTGACCAGGAATTTCTTGGACTCCGTGGCCCGATGGCGGCGATGAAGGGAGCTGATGACGCTTCCGTCTTCGATGTCGAACGCGGCGAACAGGCTGGTCACACCGTGCCGTTGGTAGTCGTGGGTGCGCCTTTCCGGCATGCCGGGCATCATCGGCAGGACCGGCTGCGTGCGGTCCAGGGCCTGCACCTGGGATTTCTCGTCCACACACAGCACCACCGCCTTCTCCGGCGGGTGGTGGTAGAGGCCGACGACATCGACGACCTTCTCCACGGACTGCGGATCCGTGGACAGCTTGAACGTGTCCTGGACGTGCGGCTTCAGGTCGAACTGCCGCCAGATCCGTCCGATCGTCGACTTCGACAGGCCGGTCCGCTCGGCCATCGACGCCCGCGACCAGTGCGTGGCATCACGCGGCGACGTCTCCAGCGTGGCGACGACAACTTCCTCGACCCGGTCGAGGAGGACCGACGGTGGCCGGCCCGGCCGCAGTTCGTCGGCCAGACCTTCCAGCCGCAGCTCAACGAACCGGCGCCGCCACCGGGCCACCGTGGACACCGAGGTCCCCAGCCGGCCGGCGACCCGCTTGTTCGACGTGTCTTCGGCGCACGCCAGCACGATCCTCGACCGTAACGCCAATGCCTGCGAGGACTTCGCCCGTCGGGCCCAACGTGTCAGCTGTTCCCGTTCAAGATCACTCAGAGACAGACCGGCCTTCGGCCGCCCCGGCCGGTCGGTGTCCGTCAGCCCCTCCAGCCGTGACTCCGCGAACCGCTTGCGCCACTTGCCGACTGTCATGGCCGACACACCCAAGTCATCGGCAACCG
>NZ_LZNS01000001.1:269591-272325 GCF_001984575.1 Streptomyces sp. MP131-18
GTACACAACGTCCGGCTCAGCACACCGCAGCACAATGCGCGCCCGGACAGCCAACCTCGAAGCCCCCTGCGACCAGCGCACCAGCTGGTCACGCTCGTCAGCAGTCAACACGAACTCGACGGAAGGACGTCCCGAAAACGACATCCTGAAACCGTAGCAACTCAACGCCAGGACTTCCGGCGCAGGACACTAGATGTTGCGGGTCATGACGTTGTCGACACGGAGCCCAGGCGCGCTGGGCAATCTACGCACAGCTCGCCTCGAATAGAGGATTCACGCCCGTCCATCTCGCCGCCAGCGCCAGCTGTAGTAAGTAAGGGTCGAATGTCTGGCGGCGGGGGCTAGCGGCCGAGGATCTTTTGCAGTGCCGCGATGAGGCCGGCTCGCTGCTCGGCGGTGAGCGGCTCGACGAGTTCCTCCTGCGCGGCCGTCAATCGGGCGTGGATCTCATCCAGTCGCCCAGCGCCCCGTGTAGTCAATCGGACGAGCTTGCGCCGCGGGTCGGCCGGGTCTGAGCTGCGCTCGACGCAACCCTCGCCCTCGAGTTCGACGACTCGCTGAGCGACGTCCTTCCTGTCCATGCGCAGCCGCCTGCCGATCTCGGCCTGACTACAGGGCCCGAACTCCTCCACCGCACAGAGGATCGCGTAGTGATAGCGCCCAGCGCCGAGCGAGTCGAAGACCTCGCGGGACCGTCGGCCGGCACCTGCCGCGATCTGGGTGAGCAGCCAGCTGGGCGTCTCCAGGAGCCGCTGGGGTGGTTGGTCTGTCATGATCCTCCTTGCGTTGGTGACACCAACGATCTAGGCTGCGTTGGTGCTACCAACTATAGGAGAGGTTATGACCTCGAAGCCGAAACCTCGGCTCGTTCTCGGGGCAGTAGTGACGGCCCAGTTGATGGTCGGTGTCGATGCGACGATCTTGGCGTTGGCAATCCCCGAGATGGCGACCGATCTGCACTTGTCCTCCGGGGCTCTTGCGTGGGTGATGGCCGGCTACGTCCTTGCCGCGGGTTCATTGATGATCGCTGGCGGGCGGATCGCGCAGGCGGCCGGCTACCCCCGCATGATGAATCTTGGCCTGGTCGTCTTCGGGCTGGCTTCTGCGGTTGGTGGTGCGGCCGATGCCGGGTGGGTGTTGATCAGTGCCAGGGTCGCCCAGGGAGTCGGTGCGGCGGCCATGACCCCGGCTGCGATGGCGCGGCTCTCGTCTGCGTTTCCCGGTGAGGGCCGCGAGAAGGCGTACGGCGTCTTCGGGATGATCATGGGCAGCGGGACTGCCATCGGGCTGTTGCTCGGGGGCACGCTGACGCAGTTCGCGAGCTGGCGCGCCTGCATGTACGTCAATATCGCGTTCGTTGCGGTCGCGTTGCTCGTTTCGATTCTCGCTGGGGACCGTGATGAACGCTCGCCCGGACACGGGCGCGGCTGGTGGCGTGGTTCCCTCCTCGCCGTCGCAGCAGCATCGATCACTCAGGCGCTCACCGTCGTGGACGCGCCCGGCCAGGCAGCCGCCTTCGGTATCGCCGGTGTCGCGGTGATGGGGGTCTTCGCAGCCTGCGACCGGACCTCAAGTGCCCCGTTGATCCCTACCGCGCTGTTCCGCAACTCGACTCGACGCGTTGCCTACCTCGGGCTCTTCCTGTGGGGTGTCGCCACGATCAGCACGTTCGTGGCGGCCAGCGGTTCACTCCAACATCGCCACCAACTCGACCCGCTGCTGGTCGGCGTGCTCTTCCTCATCTACCCGGCCACCATCCAACTGGGACTGTTCGTCTCGCGCCGGCTCGGGGCCAGACCACCGGCCTCGTGCATCGGCGTCGGGCTCGCCTTGATCGGTACTGGTCAGGTCGTCTTCGCTCTCTCGCCCGACGGGTTGAGCGCCGTCCTCGCAGCGCTGGGACTGATGGGCCTCGGCACTTCGCAAGTGATGCCGAACGCAAACAGCGCAATGAACCGGGATGCCGGACCCCACGCGGGCGTCGCTGGTGGCGTCGGCACCACGCTGCAGCAGCTCGGAGGCAGCGTCGGGCTGGCCCTCCCCGTGTCACTTGCTGTGGCCACCACACATACGACCAGCCTGGCCGCCGGCGTCACCGCCCTTGCGCTCCTGGCCGGATCCTTCTACGCCCTGCGGCAATCAATGCCCGCAACCGACCCCACAAAGAACCGACAGCCGAAGGATCACCACGCATGAGGATCCTGATCACCGGAGGAAGCGGCCGCGTCGGCGGGCACGTGGCGCGACAACTGGCCGAGAACCACCAGGTCACCGCCACCGGACGATCCCTCAAGCCACAGAATTCGGACCAGGCCACCTGGCGGCAGGCGGATCTCGCCGACCCGGAGCCATGGCCATCGCTCCTCGGCGGCGTGGATGCCGCCTTCCTCTTTCCCGCTTTCGGGCACACGCAGCATTTCATCGACGCCGCCGCCCAAGCGGGGCTGCGCAAGCTGTCGGCGACGCCCGAGGCCTTCCGCCATGGCGTCAGCGCCGCTGATATCGCGGTGTCCAAGCCGGCCTTGCGGACGGTCCCGACCAGCGGAGCGCCCCCGGCCTGCGAGACCACCGTCCGGTCACCGCCCTCGATGCGGACACGCGGGTACGGCCCGATACGCTTCTTCACCCGGAAAGCGCTTCTTTCCGTGCAGTCAACAGGACCTTGGACAAGTCCCATCGTTGCAAGTCAGAAGCCATCTGTGCTTATTTGATCAAGCCTCGGACACCCCACCTC
>NZ_LZNS01000001.1:273980-276047 GCF_001984575.1 Streptomyces sp. MP131-18
TAGGGTCGGGGGCTGGCGCGGTGGCGGAGTGCGTCCGCTCCGTTTCCAGCCCCCGCCGCATCGAACCGTGCGTGCGGTTCTCCCGCACACGGCTCACCGACGCCGTTCACCGCCGGCATTCGGCCTGCCCCGCCAGTCCCGGAAGGGTCTGGGGGCGACGACGGTCCCGTGCAGGGCGATCAATCCCAGCGAATCGGGAGAGGCGAAAGCCACTACCGACCAGCCGAACTTCCGGCTGCGCCGATGCTTCTTGGCGAGAAACCCGCCGATCCGCATCCGCGCATAAGAGCCGATCTGGTCAAAGCGGTGGGCCGAGTTCCCGAAACGGAAATACGAGGCCCACCCACGCAGGAACGCGTTCACGTCCTCCACGATCACCTTGACCGGCCGCAGCAGCCGACGCCGGTCCGTAAGATCACGGACTCGGTCACGGGCATGCAGCATCGCCCTGTCCGAGGGCCAGCGGGCGAGGAACTCCACGGGACGACGCCCTCCGCGCGGCCGGGAGGTGACCCACCGGTGGTGGAAACCGAGGAAGTCCACTCCCCCGCCTCCCACCCGCAGGTGCACGATCCTGGTCTTGGCCGCCTTCGGCTCCAGGCCGAGTTCGGCCAGCAGAGCCTTCAACCGCTCAAGGGCGGCCTCGGCCTGCTCACGGGTAGAGCACATCACCACGGCATCGTCGGCATAACGCACCAGCACCCCATGCCGACGGACGTCCCATACCCGGTCCAGCCGGTGCAGGTAGACGTTCGCCAACAGCGGGGAGACGACCCCGCCTTGAGGAGTACCGGTCACGGGCCGACGGACCTGCCCGTCCTCCATCACCCCGGCCCGCAGCATCGCGCGCAGGAGTTTGAGGACCGACCGGTCACAGACGCGTTCCTCGACCGCCCGCATCAACTTCTCGTGCGGAATCGCCTCGAAACAGTTGGCGATATCCGTCTCCACCACCCACCGCCTGCCCTGCCAGGCCTGATCGATCAAGACCTGAAGAGCATCGTGCGCACCGCGCCTGGGCCGGAACCCGAACGAACACGCGAGCATGTCGGCTTCGAAGACCGGCTCATGCACGATCTTCAACGCCGCCTGCACGACGCGGTCACGAACAGCGGGAATCGACAACGGCCGACGCTCCACGGAACCGGGTTTCGGGATGAAGACCCGGCGCGCGGGCAACGGCCGCCAACCACCTTCCCTGAGATCCGCGGCCAGCTCGTCGAGAAGCCGGTCAACGCCGTACTCCTCGACATCGCTGAGAGTGGTGGCGTCAATGCCAGGAGCGCCGTTGTTCCGACGCACCATCGCCCACGCGCGCCGCAGGACGTCCCTGCGGTGGACCTTGTCCCCCAGCGCGTGGAACCGCCGTCCGGGATCGGCCTTGGCCGCCCGGTAGAGCGCATGCTGCAAGGCTCGGACCGGATCCAGCTTCAGGGATCCCGACGTGGTGGAACTAGCCGATGTGGCACTCACCAAGCCCCTCCAGACAGTCCGCGCATCGACGAAGCAGCGGCCCTTCCCTGGCCGGGGGTTGTGTTGTCCGCCCGGCTCATCGCGGTACTACGGCCGCCTCCGACGCCCACCCGGCCCGCGCCCACTTCCCGGGGAGCACCCGGTTATAGGACGCGAAGCTTCCGGCGGCACCTATCCGCAGGCCACCGGGCCGGGGAGGGCCTCCCCAGTTCCCGTTGTCACCGTCGCAACGTTCCGTGCCCCATACGCCGAGGAGTCCTTCACGGCTGCCCATCCAGGATCTTCACCGCTTCCATGGCCTTCGCCCTGATTTCGGGGGCTCGGCACTCCCTGTCCCCACCCCGAAAGGCGGGCCTCTAACGACGCCGCAGGCTTCGCGTGATGCTACGGACCGCTGCTTTGCTCCCCCTTCACAGGGCTTTCGACACTGGGCTTCGACGCCGGGCGTTTCCCCCCGACGCCGCCAGTCTGCTACCGGGCCTCCTGGCAGCTACCCGGACCGGACTTCCACCGGCAGGCGACAACGAGCTTACGACCCAAGATCAACTACACATCAAGACCTCCGAGTCTGCTGGGCGCGCGAAAGCGCGAGGC
>NZ_LZNS01000001.1:277306-411426 GCF_001984575.1 Streptomyces sp. MP131-18
GGCGTTGGCGTCTCGGCCGGATCAGGCGCCTCGGAGACCGCGCCGGGTTGCCCGCGCTTGATGGCGGCATCGACCGCGGCGCCGATACGGCGCAGGGTCGCCAACTCGTGCGGCTCCAGCCCGTCCATCAGGTATTCGCGGACGGCTGCGACGTGTCCCGGCGCCGCCGCCACGACGGCTTCGTAACCGGCCTCGGTCAGTATCGCGTTCGTGCGCCTGCCGGAGCCGGGAATCCGGGCTCGCGCGAGCAGTCCACGCTTCTCCAGCCGTCCCGCCACGTGGGACAGCCGCGACAGCGACGCCGAGGTCCGCGCGGCCAGATCGCTCATCTGCATCGTATGAGCCGGCTGCTCGGACAGGACCGAGAGCACCATGTACTCGAAGAAGGTCATCCGGGACTCGCGCTGCATTCGTGCGTCCAGGGCGGCCGGCAAGCTGATCATGATCGCGGAGTTGGCCAGCCACGCCGCCAGCTCCTCACGGTTCAGCCATCGGGTTCCGGCGGCCGGCCCAGCGGGTTTCCCCGCGCCGGCTCCCGCATCGCCGGGTGCCGCGATGTCGCCCGTCGCCCCGTTCCGCAGGCGTCGGCGGTGCTGTCCGTCCGCGCCCGCTGCGGTTTCGGCCATGAGGCCATCCTAGACCCCCTTGTTGACGCGTCAAGTTGGAGCCTGTACTTATTGACGCGTCAAGTTCCTCTCGGTGCCGCCTGGCCGCGTATCCGGGGCGGCGCGACTCCTGCCGCGGCGCCATACCCGTGTGCGCGTCCGGAGCGCGGGGCCGACGCATCGATCCAGGAAAGGTAGGACCACCAGATGCAGGTCACGTCACTTGGAGGGCTCGAGGTCTCGCGTATCGGCCTCGGGGTCATGGGAATGTCGGCGTTCTACACGGGAGCCGGTCGTGACGACGCCGAATCGGTCCGGACTGTTCATCGCGCTCTGGATCTCGGTGTCTCGCACCTGGACACCGCCGAGGTGTACGGGCCCTATGTCAACGAGGAACTGGTGGGCCGCGCCGTCAAGGGCCGCCGGGACGAGGTCGTCATCGCCACCAAGTTCGGCCTCGTCTCCCACACCGGCCGGGCGGGGCCGGACAGCACCCCCGCCAGCATTCGCACTGCTGTCGACGGGTCGCTGCGGCGGCTCGGGACCGACCGCATCGATCTCTATTACCAGCACCGGGTCGACCCCGGCACTCCCATCGAGGAGACGGTGGGGGCGTTGAGCGAGTTGGTGGCCGCGGGCAAGGTGCGCCACATCGGACTGTCGGAGGCGTCCGCGACGACGATCCGTCGGGCTCATGCCGTTCATCACGTGGCCGCCGTCCAGACCGAGTACTCGCTGTGGACCCGCGACCCCGAGGCCGAGGTGCTGCCGACGTTGCGGGAGCTCGGCATCGGTCTGGTTCCCTATGCGCCGCTGGGGCACGGCTTTCTCACCGGTGGTATCCGCACCCTGGACGGCCTGGACGCCACCGACTGGCGTCGTACCAACCCGCGGTTCACCGGCGGCAGCCTCACGCGCAACCTGCACATCCTCGACGAGGTCACCGAGATCGCCGACGAGGCCGGGGCCACCCCCGCGCAGGTCGCTCTGGCCTGGCTGCTCGCACAGGACGAAGGCATCGCGCCCATCCCGGGGACCAGGCGTGTGGACCGGCTCGAAGAAAACTGCGCCGCCGACGGAATCCGGCTCGCCGCCGACCAGATCACCCGTCTGAACAATCTGACGCCGGCGTCCGGAGAACGCCATTCCGAGTCCGACATGGCCGCCATCGACCGATGAGAAAGGCCTCGCGATACCCCTGGGCGATAGTGCGCGGCGGGGAATGCGCCCCGTTTTCGCAGCGAGTAATCAGATGGGCGGTACGGCATGGCCTTACCGCAATCGAGGATTGATGAACGGAGTTGTCCACACATGGCAAGCAGCCTTATTCGCGTCGGCATTATCGGGGCGGACACGAAGGCCAGCTGGGCGGGGGCGTCGCACGTCCCCGCGCTGGCGGCACAGCCGACGTTCCGGCTGGCGGCCGTGGCGACACGGCACGAGGAAAGTGCTCGCAGCGCTGCCGAGGTGTTCGGCGCCGAGCGCTGGTTCGCCGATCCGTTCGAGCTCATCCGCGATCCGTCGGTCGATCTCGTCACCGTGGCTGTCAAAGTTCCCGCTCACCGCGAACTCGTGCTGGCGGCCCTCGCGGCGAACAAGGCCGTGTACGCGGAGTCTCCGCTGGGCACGACCGTCGCACAGGCGGAAGAGATGGCTGACGCGGCTGGCTCACTGCACACGGCGATCGGCCTTCAGGGCCGGCACAATCCGTCGGTGCGCCGCGCGGCGGAGATCATCGCGCGGGGCCGGCTCGGGCGGTTGCTCTCGGCGCGAGTCGTGGCGACGACTTTCGGGAACGGTCCGGAGTCGGTGAGCGCGTACGAGTACTTCGACAAGGCAGCGGCGGGAGCCGGCTTCCTGACGATCGCGGTGGGCCACGTTCTGGACGTGGTCGAGGCGGTGCTCGGTGATATCACCGAGATCGACGCGCGCACGGAACTCCTCTGGCCGCAGGTGAAGCTGGTGGACACCGGCGCGCTCGCCGTCCGCGAGGTGCCGGATCACCTCGACGCCATCGCCAAGACCGCCTCGGGCGCGCCGGTCGGGGTGCAGATACTGGCGGGCGTGCCCGCGCCCGACGCCCACTTCGGTCTGGAGGTCCGCGGATCGGACGGCTGGCTGAGGCTGACCGGCAATCACCCCGCGGGCGTTCAGGTCGGCGACCTGGCGCTGTCCTCGAACGTGGACTTCCCCGCGCCCGACAGCCCCGTCGTCACCGGCACCGGCCCGACCGCCGCCGAGACCTGGACCGGTGCGTCGATCAATGTGGGCGAGGTGTATGCGGGCCTGGCGCGCGACATCACGAACGGGACCCACCACACCCCGGGATTCACCCACGCCGTCCACAACAGCCGCCTGATCGCCCGAGTCGAACAGGCTGCGCGCACCGGTCTCCGGCAGTGAAGGTGCTACGCCACGCCCTGCTCGTCACCTCGCACCACCGCCGGTGTGGTACGGACATCCGAGGGTCGCGCACCACCCGGTGAGGACCGGTGTCCGCGATCGAGGTCGCGGACACCGGGTCCGATCGCGGCAGCCGTCGGAAGAACCACGCCGCGACCGATATGGCGACCGATCCGCGAGCGCGGGCGGCCGACCTAGGGTCGGACACGCTGAAGGCCCCGAGGCCCACAACCCTGATCTGGGAGTCGTTGATGATTTCTGTCCTCTGTCGCCACGGCGCCGGCGGCGCTTCGCGGGAGGCTCACGACGTATGACCACGTCCGTACGCGCCGCCGTTCTCGAAAAGCAGGACGGGCCGTTCGAATTCCGTGATGTCGAGATCGAAGATCCGCGGCCCGACGAGATACTCGTCCGCATGGTCGCGACCGGAATATGCGCGACCGATGCTCATGTGCGGGCGCAACGAATGCCGACGCCGCTACCGGTGGTACTGGGGCACGAGGGCGCGGGAGTCGTCGAACGTGTGGGGGCCGCCGTCACCACCGTCGAGCCCGGTGACCACGTCGTCCTGTCCTACCACTCGTGTGGCCGCTGCAAGCCGTGCATGTCCTCTCACGCGGCCTACTGTGACAACGTCTGGGCAGCCAATTTCGCAGGTGCCCGCCTCGATGGCTCGAACGGCCTGCACGTCGCCCATGGCGCGGAGCCACATGGTCATTTCTTCGGCCAGTCCTCCTTCGCCACCTACGCCCTGACCCACCAACGGAACACGATCAAGGTCCCCCATGACCTGCCCCTGGACGTCATGGCTCCGTTGGGGTGCGGGGTACAGACAGGCGCGGGGGCGGTGCTCAAGGCACTCGCTGTTCCCGCGGGGGCTTCCTTCGCCGTGTTCGGCGTGGGCGCGGTGGGCTTGGCAGCGGTGATGGCGGCTCGCGTCGCGGGTGCCGCCACGGTCATCGCCGTCGACGTCGACGCCGGCCGACTCGCGCTCGCCCGCGATCTCGGAGCGACGCACATCGTCAACCCCGGCCAGGTCGAGGATCTGACCGGTGCGCTCCGCGCCATAGAGGAGCGCGGTCTGGAGTACGTCCTCGAGACCAGCGGACGCACGGAGAACCTCGATGCCGGGGTCGGCGCCCTGGCACCGCTGGGCCGATTCGGCTTCGTGGCGTTCCATGAAGGCACAGGTGCCATGATCGACGCCGGCCGGCTCACGGTCGGCCAGTCGGTGCAGGGGATCATCCAGGGAGACGCTGTCTCGTCGCTGCTGATCAACGATCTCGCCCAACTCTATCGGGCGGGCCGGTTTCCGATCGACCGATTGCTGTCCTTCTACGACTTCTCCGACATCAACGCGGCGTTCGACGACGCCGGTTCGGGCCGCACCACCAAGGCGATCCTTCGATTCACGTGAATGGGACAGCCCACCCGTTCGATGATTCCCCGAGAGAACAGAGAGGCATTTCGCCAATGTGCCAGAACAGCCAAAAACCCATCCATGTCGACCACACTCCGAGCTTCTACGGGATTGCCCCCTACGGATTCCCCAAGGCAGGGGCGGACGACCCCGAGGACCCCGAGGGGTATTATCCCCCTTATTTCCAGAGTGAGCACTTCCAGAAGTACGGCTACCACGTCGAAGAACTGCGCGGCGGCTTCTACTGGGTCACCAGTGCCGGCTACGACGCCGCGTTCGTGGTGACCGACCACGGTGTGGTCGCGATCGACGCACCGCCGACGCTGGGCGAGAACATGCTGGCGGCGATCGAGGACGTCACCGATCAACCGGTGACCCACGTGATCTACAGTCACTGGCACGCCGATCACATCGGCGCGGCTTCCGTGTTCGGTCCCGACGTCGAGATCGTCGCCCACCGCATCACCAAGGAACTCCTGGAGCGCTTTCCCGACCCGAAGCGTCCCCTGCCGACCAGGATATTCGACGACGAGCTCGCCCTCGAAGTGGGCGGAGTGAGCCTCCAGCTCTCCTACAAGGGTGAAAACCACTGCCCCGGCAATATCTTCATATACGCACCACAGCAGAAGGTGCTCACCGCCGTGGACATCGTGAGTCCGGGAAGTGTGACGTTCATGCACTGCGACGCCTCGCAGAACATCTCCGGCTGGTACGAGGCGCAATCGCAGATTCTCGAATACGACTTCGACTTCTTCGTCGGCGGCCATCATATGCACTACGGCACCTACGAGCAGGTGAAACTGTGCGTGGAGTACTTCGCCGACGTACTCGAAGGCGCGACCGCGGCGGTCGAGCGGTTCAGTCGCTCGGATGCACTCGTCGACATCGTGACCGGCACCGGCTGGAACAGGATATTCGTCGGCACCGAGAACTGGATCAGCTCCATGGCGAACTACACCACCCGGCACGTTCTTGAAAAGACGACCAGCAACGGCCAGCTGTGGTGGGAGCGGCTGGCAGGTGCCACCACCCAGACCAAGTACCACGCGTACACCGTGCTGGAATCGATCCGGCTGGAACGGCCGCGCCCGGACTACCGCTTGCGGGGCGAGAACCCCCCGGTCTTCCTGACCTGAGGCCCGTCCGCAACAGTACGACCCGATGAGCGGTGCGGGGACTGCCTCGGTCCCTCGCACCGCCCATCGCCGTGACGGCGCGGTGATGATGCCTGGCTCCGGTCATTTCAAGTAGCAGCATTCTCCACCGGTTCGGGAGGCGGCTCCGGGCCGTCGGCATCACGAAAGTTCAGGTAAGTGACGTCACCGGGATCGGGCTCGCCAGTTGCTCGGGGCGCCGCGGCGGTCGAGTCCCGCACAGCCGAACTCGTGGATGCGGAGGGGGTCGACGCGGCCGTAGCGTGACCGCGGCTCGGTGGCGGCCCAGCACCAGCAGCGCCCGCGGGCCGGCGGTCCCTCGCCGGCTCTGAAGTCGAACGCACCGACACCGGGCTGGTGATGCGCGCACTGGCCGGCTACCGCCTCACCCGCCGCTCTGCTCCGGGATGTCGCAGGCTCCTGACGTTCACAACCGACGCCGGGCCCAAGCTCGGTACCGAGCAGCTCGGCGTGAGGGCGAGGAGTGCGAACGGCGTGCGCGCCGCATCCCGGCTGCGGTGGGCCGCCGGGGCATCCTGTCCGCAGTTGAGTAGTCGCGATCTCATTCCTCGCTCCTGGCGCTCCACTCGACGAGAGGGTGCAGAACACGCATCAGGCTGGCACCTCGCTCGGTGGGCTGGTACGTGATCTGGACCGGCGTCGTCGGCACCACGACGCGCTCGATCAGTTGGTGACTCTCCAGCTCGCGCAGGCGCTGGGACAGCAGTTGGTTCGAGATGCCGGTGATCCGCGCGCGGTAGTCGACGAATCGGCGAGCACCCCGCATCGCCGCCAGGAGCACCGCGGCGGTCCATTTCTTGCCCACGATCTCGACCGAGCGCTGGAAGCTGCGGCACACGTCGTCGTCGATGTGCTCGTAGTCGACTTCCGGGCGGCTCCGGCCCGGGGCGGCGGAGGACTCGTCGGGTGGTCGAAGGCTGGCCATATGGTCATGATAGTAGAGCGAGTTGTGCTTGATGACCAGGTCATGTCTCGCTTGTCGCCCATGGTCGTCGTCGAGCAGCCTTGTGCCATGAACGCACGCCCGGCCACTCACGACGCGCTGTGAACCACGGACACCGGCTGCGGTTCGGGCGCCGTCCGGCCACTGGCGCCGGCCGCGTGATCCGCAGCCGCGCGACCGGACGGCTCCGGCTCCGGCCGGTCGGCGGCGCCGTCGCCGACGCTCCCTCGGACGCCACCGCCTACGCCCACCGCGACGCGAACTTTCCGTTCGTGGTGATGGGCGGTGACGACGAAGTGGTCGACAGGCCCCGGAGACCCTGGCCCGGCTGCGCCCCTTACGCCGTGGCCCCGGCATCGGCTTCACGTCCGGTCTCCGGCCCGAGCATTCCGCCGGGGCATGGCCTCGCGGGGACCCTCGTGCGTCCGCGCGCGCTGAAGACCGTTAACGACCCGGAGGGCGAATTCGGCGTCGACCTCGCCCTCACTCCCTCCACGAACCACCTCTGAGGACACCACCTATGACCGACTACGGACACGACCTGTGGTTCGGCAGCTTCGTCACCCCCGCTGCCCACCCGCCTCAGGCACCGGTCGAGCTGGCCCTTGAGTCCGAGCGGGCCGGACTCGACCTCGTCAGCTTCCAGGACCACCCCTACCAGGCGGCATTCCAGGACACCTGGACCCTGATGTCGTACGTCGCGGCACGCACCGAACGGATTCGGATCAGCGGCAACGTACTGAGTCTTCCGCTGCGCCCCCCGGCCGTGCTGGCCCGTGCCGCCGCGAGCCTGGACCGGCTCACCGGCGGGCGGGTGGAACTGGGCATCGGCGCGGGCGCGTTCTGGGACGGCATCGTCGCGATGGGGGGCCGTCGGCTCGAACCGGCCCAGGCCGTGCGGGCACTGGAGGAGGCCGTGGGCGTGATCCGAGGGCTTTGGGCCACCGACGAGCCCGGCCCCCTCCGGATCGACGGGGAGTTCCACACCGTGACCGGCGCCAAGCGAGGGCCCGCCCCCGCCCATCGGATTCCGATCCGCATCGGCGCCTACAAGCCGCGCATGCTCCGGCTGACCGGCCGGATCGCCGACGGTTGGCTGCCCTCCCTGGGATACCTGCCCGACGGCCCCGCGTCGCTCGACGCGATGAACGAGCAAATCGACGAGGCCGCCTCCGCCGTCGGTCGCGAGCCCGCGGCCGTCAGACGCTCGCTCAACCTGAGCGGCCGATTCACGACCGGCGCCGGCGGCGGGCTGTTGGAGGGGACTACTGGCGACTGGGCTGAACAGATCGCCGACCTTGCCCTGCGGTACGGCGTTTCCGGGTTCATCCTCGCCTCGGATGAGCCCGCCGACTTGCACCTTTTCGGTCACGAGGTCGCGCCGCGCGCCCGCGAACTCGTCCAGTCCGAACGCGCGGCGTGACGCGGCTCGCCCCCGGCCCGCACGGTGCCGGAGTACCGACAGGCGCGGCGCCGACGGAGTTGTTCGGACGCCGCGCCGAGACCGCGGTTCTCGACGAGCTCCTCTCGCAGGCCCGCGAAGGGAGCGGCGGCGCGCTCGTACTGTGGGGCGAGCCGGGCATCGGCAAGTCTGCTCTGCTCCGCTACGCGCACGACCGAGCCGCGGACTTCCTGCGGCTGAGCCACCCCGCCACCCGGCCCGAATCGGACCTGGCCTTCGCCGGGCTGCACGGACTGCTGCGACCGGTGACCGACCGCGTCGAGTCGCTGGTGACGGCCCAGGCACCTGCATTGCGTGCTGCGCTCGGGGCGAGCGGTGAGCCGGCGAACCGGCTGCTGGTCGGGGCGGCTGTGCTGTCGCTGCTCTGCGGGCTCGCCGAGCGGCAGCCCGTACTCGTCGTGGTGGACAACGGGCAGTGGCTCGACGAGGCCACCGCACGGTGCCTCGGATTCGTCGCCCGCCGCGTACGGGCGCATCCCGTGGTGGTCGTGCTCGCCGATCACAGTGATCCTGCCGTCCGGCAGTGGGAAGGCATGGCCGACGTGCGGGTCGAAGGCCTCACCGACGAAAGTGCGCGGCGGCTCGTGGCGACCGTGGCCCCGTTCGCCGACGAGACCACGGTGCGGAACACGGTCGGGGAGGCGGGGGGCAACCCCCTGGCGCTGCACGAGATGGCCACGCTCGGAAGTGGCCTCGACGACGCCGAGCGCCGCCATGGGCAAGGAGAACCGCCCGTCGGGCCGCGCCTGCAGCGGGCCTTCCGTGCCGGGATCGAGGCCCTGAGTCCCCCGGCGCAACTGCTGACCGTGCTCGCGGCGGCCGAGGAACACGGCGACCGACTCACGGTGCAGCGCGCCGGTTGCGTGTCGGGGGTCGACGACACCGCCTGGGAGGAAGCGACCAACGCGGGCCTGCTCCGCGTCGTGGGCAACCGAGTCGGGTTCCGGCACCCCGTCGTGAGCAGAGCCGTCTACGAGGGCTGCGGCGCCGCGGTGAGGCGACGGGCTCACCACGCCCTGGCCGCCACGCTGCCGGACGAGGCCGAGGAACGGGTGTGGCACCTCGCCGCCGTGGCCCATGACCGCGACGAGAACGTCGCGACGCTACTCGAACAGGCCGCGGCCCGCTCCCGGCTCCGCGCAGCCACGGCGACGGCGGCACGGGCATTGCGGCGAGCCGCCGAACTCTCGGCCACGCCGATCGGCGCGTCACAACGACTCGCCGAAGCGGCCAGAGCTTCGTGGGACGCCGGATGCGCGGCCACCGCGGCGCGCCTGCTCGACGAAGCGGAACGGCTGGCCCCCGGCGCTCACGTCGCCCGACACAGCCGGGGTTTGCGCGGGGTCCTCGAGTTCGCCCGGGGCATGCCCGAACTGGCGCACCACTACCTGACCACCGACATGCACCGGGTCTCGGGCCCGGACACGGCGCTGGAGTTGGCCACGATGGCCATGCGCGCCGACTGGTCCATGGGACGCGGCGACCTGCGGGCCGGATCACTTGAGCTGTTCCTCGCACGCGATGCCGAGGACCGGACCGGATTACCCGGCCCGCCCGCTCGGTGGAGCGACGACGCATCGGCCGACGCGTTCGAAGCCGACGATGCCGTCACCCCGGCCCGAACGACCGCGCTGCCGTTGCTTCCGCCGACACCCCTCGCGCTGGCCTGGGGCATCGACAAGCCGATGAGGGATGCGCTGCGCCTCGGAATGCCGCACCTGCGGCAAGGTGGCGAGCGCGCCGGGCTCGCCGACGCCCTGGCCAGGACCGCGATACTCGACAACGTCGCCGGTCGCTGGACGGAAGCGGAGTCCTCGGCCACGGAGGGACTACGGCTGGCCGAGGAGATGGGCGCCGACCACATCGCATCCGACTGCCGCACCAGCCTGGGCTGGCTCGCCGCCGCACGCGGTGACGAGCAGGCGGTCACGGAGGTCACCGCCCGCACTCTGGAGACATCACTCCCCCGGGGCGTCCGCGCCCTGAGCGCGGCGGCGTACTGGAACCGCGGAATGGCGTCCCTGTTCCAGGAGCGCCCCGACGAAGCCCTGGACACCCTGGTACGCCTGGCCGAGCCGGGCCATGGCGCGGAGCACCCGACCTTCGCGCTCCTGGCCGCTCTCGACACCGCCGAGGCGGCCGTGCACGTCGGAAGACACGACCTCGCGGAGGAAAGGGTACGGGCGCTCGAAGCCTGGGGGCGGCGCACCGGAGCGCCGTGGGCTCGCTCCGCCGCGCACGTCGCTCGCGCGCTCCTTCCAGGCCCCCGTGTCGAGCATGCCTTCCGGGCCGCCCTCGACGTGCCAGGTGCCCGATCGCACCCTCTGCTCCACGCGCGCGCTCAATTGTTCTATGGCGAGTGGTTGCGACGGGGCCGTCGGCGGATCGATGCGCGCGTCCAGATCGGGGCCGCCATCGAGGTGTTCGACCGGCTCGGGGCCGAGCCGCTGCACAGACGCGCGCGGCGCGAGCAGGAACTCACCGGACCGCCAGGACGTCGGGGGAGCCTGGACACCGACGAGGTGAACCGACTCACCCTCCAGGAACAGCGGGTAGCCCAGTTGGCCGCCGAGCAGCTGACGAATCGCGAGATCGCCGTACAGCTGCGGATCAGCCACCGCACCGTGGGCCACCACCTTGGGAACGTGTTCGCCAAGCTCGGCATCAACACGCGGACAGAACTGAGCTGCCCAGCCGGTTCCGAGCCGCGGTGAGGGGAAAGACGGCGCGGTGCGCCGGCCGCAGCGCATCGGCCAACGACCGATTGCCCACCCGATACGCGTATACGCCTTCGATTTGCAACGTCGCTGTCGTTGTCCCGCCGACCGCCGCGAACGTCTATCGCCATACGACGAAAGGCCACCTCATGCCCACATCCCGGGCCCTGCCCCATGCGCGCCACTACATCGACGGGCAGTGGCACGACTCCGGCTCCCGCGGCGAGTCGCGCACCCCCGCGACGAACGACCTGCTCGGCACGTTCGCCGACGGTGGCGCGGAGGAAGCAAAATCCGCCGTGGCCGCGGCCCGACGGGCCTTCGACTCCACCAAGTGGCCCCGCGACCGCCACCGCCGTGCGGCAGCCCTGCACGAGCTGGCCGACCGGCTCGAGAACCGCAGCGAAGAACTGATCACTCTCCTGGCGCGAGAGAACGGAAAAGTGCTCTCCGAGGCGGCCCTCGAGGTCGCAGGCACCATCCCCAAGCTCCGCTACTACGCGGCGCTCGCCGTCACCGACCACGGCCGCGCCGCAGAAGTGCGGCCCGGGCATTACTCGATGACACTGCGCGAGGCTGCGGGTGTCGCCGGTGTGATCGTGCCGTGGAACTCACCGGTCATCCTCTCGGCCCGGTCCTTCGCACCCGCCCTGGCCGCCGGTTGCACCGTGGTCATGAAGATGCCGGCGCAGACCGGTCTGGTCAACGGGCTGCTGAGCGAGATCATCGCCGACACGCCGAGTCTGGAGCCGGGCGCATTCAACGTCTTCACCGAAAGCGGAAACACCGGGGCGCCGGAGCTCGTCTCCTCCTCCGATGTCGACGTCATCAGCTACACCGGCTCCACCGCCGTCGGCCGCGTAATCATGGAACAGGCCGCTCCGACGCTCAAAGCGTTGTCCATGGAGCTGGGCGGAAAGACCCCGATGCTCGTGTTCGACGACGCCGATCTGGACGCGGCCGTGCCCGTGCTCACCAAGGCCATCACCACTTTCGCGGGCCAGTTCTGCATGACGGGCAGTCGGGTGCTCGCCCAGCGCGGCGTCGCCGACGAACTCCGCCGGCGGCTCGTCGCCTCCCTGGAGACCGTCCAGGTCGGGCCGGGCGACGACCCCGCCAGCGAAATGGGGGCCATGATCGATGAAAGCAACGCCCAACGGGTCGAACGGATCGTGACCGCCGCGGCCGATCACGCCACCGTGCTCGTGCGGGGCAAGCGGGACCGGGCTCTTCTCGGGCCATCGCTGATCGAGGTCGCTGATGTATCCGCGCCGATCGTGCAGCGCGAGGTGTTCGGACCGGTCGCCACCTTCGAGCTCTTCGACTCCGAGGCCGACGCCGTCACACGCGCGAACGCCACCGAGTTCGGACTCGCCGCGAGCATATGGACCCGTGATGTCGACCGCCCCTTGCGCGTCGGTCGAGAACTGCGGGCCGGGACCGTCTGGACCAACACCTGGGCCATGATCTACGACCAGTTCGAGGAGGGCGGCTTCAAACAGTCAGGAGTGGGGCGCCTGAACGGCATCCGCGGCATCGAGGAGTTCCAGGAGACCAAGCACCTCGTTCACGTGGCACCACAGCTCTGACAACTCACGACGGCAGGACGAGAACGATGACCGAGACGGACGACAGCGGCCCGACCGACGTCACCCTGCTCACCGCGCGCACCGTGGAGCCCGGCTACGAGCAGGACTTCCGGGAGTGGTTCGGACGAGTGACCAAGGCCGCCTCCACTTTTCCCGGCCACCTGGGGGATGGCTTGTTCCGACCTCCCACGCCCGCCGGTCCGTGGGTCCTCATCCACCGGTTCCGAGATCACGAGTCCGCACAGGCCTGGACGACGTCACCCGAACGGGCAGCACTGTTCGACAACTGCGACGGACACCACCAAACCGAAGTAGCCCGTCGCGAACTCTCCGGAATGGAGACCTGGTTCACCAGTCCGCAGGACACGATCACCATCGCACCGCCCAGGTGGAAGATGGCGCTCGCTGCCTTCGTGGCCATACTCCCGATTTCCCTGATCGGTAACGGCCTTCTGGGTCCGGCGCTCAGTACTTTACCGCTGCTGGCGCGGGTGCTGATTCTCGCGCTGCTGTTCAGCACCTTGATGACTTATCTGATGATGCCGACCACAACTCTCGCCCTTCGCCGTTGGCTCTGTTCCTCGACCGGAACCGCGCGCGAGGGACCAACGCGATAACAGAGCCCTGGGGGCGGCACTCCCGCCGGGCCGATGCGCTCGCGGGAGATTCCCCTGACGGCTACCGCCGTGCGCTCGCCGCGCACCAGGAAGTGGAGGAAAATATGAGTAAAGCAGCAGCAGTAGTGGCGGGCGCCTATGGCGGCCCCGAGGTCCTGTCGGTGATCGACGTCGCAGTCCCGGAGCCGGAGCCGAATCAGGTGCGCATCACGGTCCGCGCGGCCGGTGTCAATCCGTTCGACCACAAGCTGTACAGCGGTATCTTCGGTGCCGATCCGGGGCAACTGCCGCTGAGGCTCGGCGTCGAGGCGGCCGGCGTGGTGACCGCGGCCGGCGTCGACGCGGTCGGCCCCGCAGGTCCGATTGCGGTCGGTGACGAAGTGATCGCCCATCACGCACCGGGCGCCTACGCCACTGAACTTGTCGTACCGGCCTCGTCCGTAGTGCCGAAGCCTGTCGCCCTGTCCTGGGAGCAGGCCGGCGGGCTGTTGGCCGCCGGCACCACTGCCGTACATGTTCTCGAAGCGATCGGCCTGGGCAAGGACGAGACGGTGCTCATTCACGGTGCCGCCGGAGGCGTCGGCCTCGTGGCCGTGCAGCTCGCGGTGGCAAGCGGCGCCACTGTCGTGGCCACGGCAAGCCGGGCCAAGCACGACCTGCTCCAGGAGCTGGGAGCGATGCCGGTCGTCTACGGGCCAGGACTGGCGGACCGGGTACGCACGATGGCGCCGGATGGCGTGCACGCGGCCGCCGACCTGGTGGGCACCGACGAGGCGGTGGACGTCTCCGTGGAACTCGTGCCGGACCGCTTCCGCATCGCCACCATCGCGGGCTACGAGCGCGGGGTGCGCGTTGGCATTCAACTCCTGGGGGGCGTACCCGGTGGGGACCCCGGCACCGAGATCCGGGCAGCCGCCCGTCTGCGGCTCACGGAAGCGGCGGCAGCCCGCCGACTGCGCACCGTGGTCGCGGACGCCTACCCGCTGCGTGAGGCCGCCGTTGCCCACCGCAAGATCATGGCCGGCCACACCACGGGAAAGATCGTCCTGGTCCCGTAACCCGTCACCGTGCGCGACATCGGTCCAGCGGGCGCCCGGGCCGGGGCCGTCGGGCAGCGGCCAACCATCGGCCAGGAGTTGTCCGGGCGATCAGGTGACTTCCGATACTCGGCTCGTTGGTGTGGGCATGGGGCGGGGAGACCTCACGGATGCGGAGTGGGAGCGGCTTGAGCCGTTTCTGCCGGTCAGCAATGGGCGTTGTGGCAGGTGGCGGGATCACCGGCAGGTGATCGACGGGATTCTGCGCCGGGTGCGGACGGGGGCCGGTACCGGCGGCCCTCATCCGCACCACGTGCCGGTGCAGCGCGAGCCGCGACCGATACGGCGACTGATTCGCGAGTTCGGGCGTCCGACGTAGATTCGGGTGCGGCTGAAGATGCCCGGGGGCCACAACTCGATGAGAAGCCAGCTCCTTCGGTGAGTCTGCGGCAGCGGATGAGGGGGCAGGCGATGCCGGCGAAGGCGAGGAAGTGAACGGCCTTGCGTGCACAACGGCGGTGGAGGCGGCGGCATCCGGCGAGTCGGGCACGGGTGCGTTCGGGTATCCGCCGACGGCGTCCCGGTCGCCGGCAGACTCGATGCCTTCGCAAGAAAAACGAAGTTGCTGCTTCGGCATCGGAACGGTCAAATCATCATTATCTCTCCAGGAGTTCGTATGCGCATCGGATTCTCGCTTCCTCAGTACGGCGCGATGGCCCAAGAGCTCAGCAAGCTTGCCGACTTCGCCCGACAGGCCGAAGAGCTCGGCGCCGACAGCCTATGGGTGGGTGACCGCGTGCTGGCCGCGGTGAATCCGAGCGTGGGCTACGGGGGAATGGACACGATTCCGTGGCAACTGCACACCATGCTCGACCCGTTCGTGGCGCTGAGTGTTGCCGCAAGCGTCACCGAACGGGCGCTGCTGGGCACCTCCACGCTCATCGCCCCCTGGTATTCCCCGCTGCTACTCGCCCGGTCGCTGACCGGCGTCGATGTGGTGAGCGGGGGGCGTCTCATCCCCGGCCTCGGCACCGGCTGGTCGCCCGAGGAGTACCAGGGCGTGGGCATTCCCTGGGAGGAGCGGGGCGCGAGGCTGGACGAGTGTCTGGATGTGCTGGAGGCGGTTTGGACCACCGAGCCCGTCGCGCAGCACAACGGCAGGCACTATGCCTTTCCCGCCGCCCACATCGGGCCCAAGCCGGTCCAGCGCCCTCGGCCCCCGGTCTATCTGTCCGGCTTCGCCCCGGCCTCCCAACGCCGGGCGGCCCGCCGCGCGGACGGCATACTTCCCGTGGCGGTGCCCGTCCGGGGTTCCGCATTCGACCCTGCTGCCGTGGTCGACCGGCCGCTGCAACAGGTCCGCCGCATGGCCGAGGCCGAAGGTCGCGACCCGGCCGGCATCGACGCCATCCTGAGGATCAACCCCACCTCCGAGTCGACCGTGCCGGAGATCGCGGACATCATCCTCCGTACGGGAGACGAGACTGACGTCGACCACGTCTTCGTGGACTTCGTCTACCTGGCCGACCAGGGCGTGGACCAGGCACTTGGGCTGCTCCGGCGGACACTGGAGCTGACCCGCTGAGAGTCGGGTACGGCGAAGACCTGGCAGCCGCACAGCCCCTCTCCCGGGCGGTAGCGGCGGAGAGCAGTGGTCACCGACGACCGGCCGCACCGGCTCCCTGGCCATCCGGGCAGGGCGTGAGGCGCCTGGGAGGGGGGAGGTCGCCGGCTCGTCCCGCGATGTGACCTCAACGCCCCAAGCCGAGCGGCGGTATGGATGCACGTGTGGCGCAGATCGTGGAAGCGGTGGGTGAGGGCGCGGATGGTGCAGCCGTAGCGGCGGCGCCAGGCGGGATGCGGTGCGACGAGTTGGTCGTCCACGTGGACGGAGCGGCGTCAGGAGCGGGCGATCAGGGCGTAGCGTTCGCCGGTGACCGCCTGGTGCCCTGCGCCGGCAATCCGCCCTCAGGTCCGGTATGAGCGCTTCTGGTGTGCGTCGTCGGGGTCCGAGGCCGGAGCCGTTGCTGCTGGACGGCGACGAGCGAGTGGTGCTGGAACGGTGGACCCGCCGGGCGAAGTCGTCGCAGGCGTTGGCATTGCGGGCGCGGATTGTGCCGGCGTGTGCGGGCGAGGAGGTGCCGCCGATCGTCGCGGTCGCAAGGGGCCTGCGGATGATCGCGGACACGGTCCGCAAGTGGCGGCGGCCCCTCGCCGACCGGCCGGACGGGCTGGTCGACGAGCCCAGGCCGGGTCGGCCTCCCCACGGTCAGCGTCGAGGAGCTGCAAGGAGTTGTGGTCGCCACCCTGGAGGAGATCCCGAAGCCTTGTCGCGCGAGGGCGTGCCCCGCCGATCCGGTGCGGGTTCTCCGGCCCACACCGCCGCCGACCCGCCCCCTCCCCTGGCCCCAGTTCAGACCTCGGCAGCCGGTACGCCAGCGCATACGTGCTCTGCGTGCCCCGAGCCTTCGCCGAGAACCTCGACCGCCGGAAGGACTCGCGCAGCCGCGGATCAACCCGCCCAGCCGCTGAGAGCGCGTTCACGCTCCGCCAAGTCCCCCGGGGCCGGCCAATGCGCCCCCGTCACCGCCCCACAGCCGCACCACGACATGAAACAACTCAGCGAAAGTCGTCTCGGAAGGCGCGGGCTCCGTTCAGTCCTTGGGCGGAGCCGTGCTGTTCCGGACGATGAGGGTGGTCGCGATCTCCAGTCCGAGCCGCGACGCCCTCTCGCCACGGCCGAGGGCGAGCGCCAACTCGGTGGCCGCCACGGCCATCTCGGTCAGCGGTTGGTGACCCTCGTCAACGGCGGATCGACCCAGGCCACGACCGGCAGGTCGTCGAAGCCGACCACGCCTCCGTCCTCCGGCACGCTCAGCCCGATCTCCCGCGCCGCCTGGTAGACGCCCACGGCCTGAAGGCCGTTCGCGGTGACGATGGCGGTGGGCCGCACATCGCTGCGCATGAAGCAGATCTGGTCGTGGGATGCCTTCCAGATCGTGTAGACGACGTGGTGGCCGGTGCGGCCTTCCGACCCGCCGGTCCGCCGACCGCCCCCTCCACCGCGGCCCCGCCGAGCGACTGACGTTCTCCCACGTCGCCGACGGGGCCGCACCACCGCCACCGTCACCCCCATCACCACCGTGCGCGGGTCAAAGCGCGACATCAACCGCTCCCACCACACGGGCGCACCGCCGCTGGAAGCCGAGCCGCGCATGGCCGGGACACCGATGCCGGTGATGATGAGGCGGAACCCCTGGGTTTCCGGCGGTGGGCCAGGACATACGCCACGAGTGTGGTGGCCGGGCCGCCGGTCAGGAGCATGGTGATCGCGACGGCGGGGCGGAAGCCGGCGTCGATGGGGAACAGTGTTCCAGAGGGCGATGTCCTCGGCGTCGATGAGCGCCGAACGAAGCAGCCGTTCCCCGGGATAGGCACTCATAGGGGTTCACCCATGGTCTCCCCGGCGCGAAGATCCGGGAATGCGGGAACGATTGTCCGGTGCATCCCGGGCGGAAGCGCTGATTCCTCCGTCGCGCGGCTTCCCTGCCGCGTCGGCACGGTGCTCATCGCCCGGGGGTGCTCCGGCGACGAAACCCGCGTGACGTGCCCGGGCGACGAGTTCGTCCCCGCATGTGCCGCGGCCGTCCGTCCGCGGCGCCCCGGGCACCGGGGGCGCGCCCACGATCTCCCGAACGACCACCCCCGAACGACTGCGGATCGAGGCCCTCGTTCCCGCACTGCAGCGGTTCACCCACACCCGCGACAGCCACGGAGACATCTCATGCCCACCGTCACACGAAGATTCCTCGCGCCCGCACTGGCGGTGGCCGGTCTCGGCGCCGCCCTGCTGGCGCCCGCCTCGGCCACCGGCGGCGAAACACGCCCCGAACGCCTCGAAATACCGGGCCTGGACCGCCCGGTCGACATCACCGTCGACGAGTGGGGCGTCTCCCACATCAGGGCGAGGAACACCGACGACCTCTTCTTCGGGCAGGGCTTCACCGTCGCCCGGGACCGTCTCTTCCAGATCGACACCTGGCGGCGCGACGGCCTGGGCCTCCTCAGTGAGGTGCTCGGCCCTGAATACGTCGGGCAGGACACCGCCTCCCGGCTGTTCCTCTACCGGGGCGACATCGAGGAGGAGTGGGAGAGCTACGGCCCCGAGGCGCGTGCCGCCGCGACGCAGTACGCCGCCGGTATCAACGCCTACGTCGACTGGCTGGCGGACAACCCCGAGGCGCTGCCCGAGGAGTTCCAGCAGCTCGGCTACCAGCCTTCCCACTGGGAGCCCGAGGACGTCGTCCGCATCCGCGCACACGCCATCGGGGAAAATCTGCGCTGGGAGCTGGCACGCACCCAACTCACCTGCGCCGGCGGTATCGAGGCCAGCCGGTTCCTGAGGACGCTGGAGCCGGCCCACACCCCCGAGATCCCGGACGGTCTCGATCCGTGCAGCATTCCCGACGACGTACTGGCGACCTACGACCTGGCCACCGCCGGCGTCACGTTCGACAACGGTGAGATGCGGCCCACCGACCCCACCGCCGACGCGATCGCGGATGCCGGGGCCGGCAGCAACGCCTGGGCGCTTGCCCCGGAACGCACCGAGTCCGGTCGGCCGATCCTGGCCGCCGACCCGCACCGGACCAGCAACACCGCCCCGGCGAACCGCTACCTCGTCCACCTCACCGCGCCCGGGATCGACGTCATCGGCGCCGGCGAGCCCTGGAACCCCGGGGTCAGCTTCGGCCACAACGGGCACATAGCGTTCGGCCTCACCAACATGCCGATCGATCAGAACGACTTGTATGTCTACGAGTTGGACCCCGACGACCCGACCCGCTACCGCTACGGCGACGGCTGGGAGTCGTTCGAAACGGTCCAGGAGGACATCCCCGTCGCCGGTGCGGAACCGGCCGCGACCGACCTCCGGTTCACCCGTCACGGCCCCGTCGTCCGGGTGGACGAGGAGAACAACCGCGCCTACGCCGTCCGCAGTGCCTGGACCGAGCCGGGCACCTCCCCCTACCTCGGCGCCCTCGCCTTCCAAAAGGCCAGGAACTTCGAGGAGTTCAGCGAGGCCCTGGACGGCTGGAAGACCCCCGGTTCCCATATGGCGTACGCCGACACCGAGGGCAACATCGGCTGGGTGCCGGCCGGACTGATCCCACGCCGCACCGGTGACGGCTACGACGGCCTGCTGCCCGTGCCGGGCGACGGCCGCTACGAGTGGGACGGCTTCTACAGCCAGGAGGAGCTGCCGCGCGAACTCAACCCGGGTGAGGGCTACTTCGCTTCGGCGAACGAGTACAACTTCCCCGAGGGCCACCCGGTGACGCCGACCTACGAATGGCACCTGCCGTTCCGCAAGCAGCGGCTGGACGAGGTTCTCTCGGTCGCCGAGGACGCCACCCTCCAGGACTCGCTGGATCTACAGGCCGACCAGAAGTCGCTCTTCGCCACCCAACTGCTGCCTTACCTCGACGGGTTGACCTCCGAGGACCCGACCACCAACCAGGCCCTGGAGCTCCTGCGCGGCTACGACGGCGTCGCGAGCGAGGACTCGGCCGCCGCCGCACTGTTCGAGACCTGGGCCATGCTGAGCCTGCGGCCGAGCTGGCTGGGCATGCTGGTTCCCGAGGGCGCGGACAACCCGAACTTCTTCATCAACCCCGAAGTCACCGTCATGCTGGAGTCGTTCGCCAACCCGGACGAGTGGTTCGGCCCCGACGGCGCCCAGGTCCGGGACACGCTGCTGCTGGGGACCCTGGCCCCGGCGTTCCGCCTGGTCAGCGAGGACTTCGGCCTCGGCCCCGACCCCGCCGCCTGGCGCTGGGGCGACCTCCAGACGCACGTCTTCCGGCACCCGCTGGGGGACACGTTCGGCCCGATACCGCGCGGCGGCACCTACCACACGGTGCAGGCGTCCTTCTTCAATCCGCTCACCTACGAGCAGCTCGTCGGCCCCGTATTCCGGATGGCCGTGGACGTGGGCGACTGGGACGCCTCGCGGGCCATCAACGCCCCCGGACAATCCGGTGACCCCAGCAGCCCGCACTACGACGACCTGCACGAACTCTGGGCGGATGACGGAACGTTCCCGCTCCTCTACAGCCGGAGCGCCATCGCGGAGCACGCGAGTTCCCGCGTGATCCTGCGGCCCGCTCGCGACTGAACCCACGGCGCCGGAGGCCCTCCCGACTGCCGGCGCGGTGAACCGAGCTCATCAACGCCGCCCGAGGTCCGTGCAAGCCCATCCCGATGGGCCGGCACGGGTCTCGTCCGGCGCCCGCCGGGGACGGCGGGTGTGCCTCGGCCCGAGCAATGGCCTCCCGCCCGCCAGCGGTGTACGCCGAGGCCGGGGCCACGTTCGGTGCCACGTCGGGCGATGCGCGGATCATCTCGAACCGTCGGACCTGGTCGCGGTAGCTCTCGTGGTCGTAACCGCGGTCGGCGCGGAGGTGCTTCGGACGGCGCAGCGGTTGACAACGTTTACCTCTGATCGGCGAGAGCGCTCGGAGCCACCCTTCACCGCCCGCACATGCCTCGAGTCGACCGACGCCCGAAACAGGGCCAGCATGCCGGCCAGCAGCAACTCGTGCAGGCGCTGCCAGGCTCCGCCGCCGCCAACAGGTCGTCCCGGAGCCGAAGCCGAGTTCCTGCGGCAGGTGACGCCAGGGGATGCCGGTGTGGAGCACGAACAGGATGCCGCACAGGACCCGCCGGTCATCGAGCAGCCGACGCCCCGGGGACCGGAGACACCGCCCGACCATCGGCAACAGCGGCTCGACACGCTCCCACAGCCCATGGTCGATCTCCCACGGCTTTCCCCCACGCTGCACCTCGGCCGCAGCGGCGCGAGCTGGCAGAGCGACATTCCCGATGTCCGAAGACCTCATTCTGTTTCCAGTCCTCAGCCGATGAGTGTCTGTGTGCCTATGACGGAGAGCAGGGCGAGGCGTTCGGCGTCTTCGGTTCCGGGTTTGGCGGTATAGGCCATGATGCGCAGATGATCTCCGGCGACGTGGAGGACATCGCAGTCCAGGGTGAGGGTGCCGACGGCGGGATGGTCGATGGTCTTGCGGCTGGATTGGTGTTCGGCGGTGGCGCCGGTGTCCCAGAGTTCGGCGAAGTGGGCGCTGCGCCGTTGGAGCCGTGTGATCAGGTCGGTGAGTGCCTGGTCGTCGGGGTAGAGGGCCGCGGTGCGTCGGAGGTCGGCGGCGAGGAGTTGCTGGAGGGCGCCGTTGGATTCTGGGGTGTGGCGTACGCGGGTGGTGGCGGTGATGAAGGCGCGCCAGGCGGCGTTGAGGTCGGGGCCGTGCCAGTCTCCTATGAGAGCGGTGTAGAGGGGGTTGGCGAGAAGCTGGGTCCAGGTGGCGTCGTAGACGGCGACGGGGGTGCCGTTCAGGCGGTCGAGGATGCGGTGGACGCCGGGGGTGATGTGGCGGGGGACGGTGCCGGGGCCGGGTTCGGCGAGTCCCGCGAGGTGGAAGAGGTGTGCGCGTTCTCCTTGTGCCAGGCGCAGGGCGCGGGCGAGGGCGTCGACGATCTGGGGTGAGGGGTTGGTGGCGCGGCCCTGTTCGAGGCGGATGATGTAGTCGGCGGAGATGCCGGCGAGCTGAGAAAGCTCTTCACGGCGCAGCCCGGGGGCGCGTCTGCGGCCGCCTGGGGGCAAGCCGGCCTGGTCGGGGGTGACGCGGTCGCGCCAGGTG
The DNA here is from genome assembly GCF_001984575.1 of Streptomyces sp. MP131-18. Taxonomy (GTDB): domain Bacteria; phylum Actinomycetota; class Actinomycetes; order Streptomycetales; family Streptomycetaceae; genus Streptomyces; species Streptomyces johnsoniae. Next base: position 298,990 of record NZ_LZNS01000001.1, read on the forward strand.
CGCAGGGCCGCCCCGAGTTCTGTCTGGGGCATGGCGCCATTGTGGCAAAGTGCCCTTTTGTTTTTCCTGGTACTGGTAGCCCCAGGAAGGCGGGTCTACTACCTCATGATGTGCTTGGTGCGCATGCTGAGTGCATGAGTGAGACACCAGCGCCTCAGGGCACTCCCGTGGTCGGGGTCATCGGGTTGGGCGATCAGGGTCTGCCGATGGCCCGGGCAATCGCCGAAGCCGGTTTCCCCTTGCACGTGTGGGCTCGCCGTGCCGCGTCGCTGGAGCCGCTGGACGGCGTTGCGCATCAGGTGGCGGACTCCGTCGAGGAGCTGGTGGTCGCCTCGTCTGGTCACGCGGATGCTGCCGCACCTGCGTGAGCTCACGGTCGTCGTCAACCATGGCACCGGCGTCCCGGCCGCCGCCGTCCGGCTTGCCGGACAGTGCGCGGCCGGAAACGTCGCGGTTTTGGACGCTCCGGTCGGCGGTGGGCGTCCGGCGGCCGAGGAGAAGCGGCCGGCCTGCATGGGCGGCGGACCTGGCGAGGCCGCTGAGCGCTGCCGACCGGTGTTCGACTCGCTCTCCGCGCGTCGTGCACCTGGGGAACAGCGGGGCGGGGCAGACGGCGAAGCTGTTCAACAACGCGCTGCTCATGCTCAACCAGCAGACCATCGCCGACATCGCCGCCCTGACTGCCCGGGTGTATGTGGATCTGAGCTCGCTGGTGGAGGTCCTCAAGCTCGGCAGCGGCTCCAGCGCAGCGCTGAGCCCGGCAGCGCCGACTTCGTGACCCGGACCAAGGCGATGGCCGACCGAGGTGATGTGGCCGTCTACCGGCTGGGCCCGCCCAGCGTCCACGTCAACGGGGGTCGGGCGCTGGCGGAGCTGCCGCTGGTCATCGAGTGGCGCATCGACGTGAACGGCGTCGAGGCCGATCTGGCCTCCACCGCCAGGGCTACATCGTCGGCACCGACGATCGGGGCGATGGCCGACCCGAGTATGGCGCCGCCCGGTACCGAGCGAGTTCGCCCGGCTGCACCACATCCCCACCACCCGCCCGGCCGCCTGGGCCGGAACACCCCTTGTCGGAAGGAACACCCCTCATGAGCAAGCTCGCCCTTGTCACCGGCGCGACCTCCGGCATCGGCAAGGCGTTCGCCGAACGCTTCGCCGCCGACGGCTACGACCTGATCATCGTCGGCCGCCGCCAGGACCGTCTCGTGGAGTTCGCCTCCGCCCACCCTGAGGTGCACGTCCGCACCGTCGCCGCCGACCTGGCCGCCCAGGACGGCATCGACACCCTCGCCGAGATCTGCGCCAGCGAGCCGCTGGACATGCTGGTCAACAACGCCGGCGTCTCCCACTACATGCCGCTGGCCGACCTGCCCGCCGACAAGGCCCGCGAACTGGTCAACGTCAAAGTGCTCGCCCCCACCCAGCTCATGCGCGCCGCCGTCGGCCCCATGCAGCAGCGCGGCGCCGGCACCATCCTGAACGTCGCCGGGATGATCGCCTTCTCCGGCCCCGCCGACAAGTCCGTCATGCCGCGCCGCGCCGTTTACGCCGGCACCCTGGCCTACCTCGTCGCCATGACCCAGACCTTGGCCGCCGAGGTCGAGGACTCCGGCGTCGAGGTCGGCGTGGTCTGCCCCGGCGTGGTAGCCACCGAGTTCCACTCCTCCCAGGGCCTGGACATGAGCGCCGTGCCGCGCATGAGCGCCGACGACCTCGTCACCGGCGCCCTGCGCGGCCTGGAACTCGGCGAGACTGTCAGCGCCCCCGGCGTGGAGAACCACCGGCTCCTCCAGGACGTGTTCACCGCCGACCTCGCCGCCTTCGGCGGCCAGTCCCCCCGGCTCGCTACCCGATACACCATGTAACAGACGCAGGCGGCGCGACCGGCGCCCTTCGAAGATCTGACGCAGTACGGGCTCCGGCCCGCCTGACCTCAGCCCTGCTGCCCGTCGTCGTCCTCGTCCGGTCCGGGCGCGTCCGGGATCGCGCAGGGGATGCAGGACACCGTCGGCCGGGGCGGAGGCGGTGAAGCTGTATCGCCCAGGACGTTGCGGTCACGGTGCTTGAGCGGGGACAGGCGGACGATGTCCTCATCCCGGAGTTCGTGGTTCTCCGGCGCGCGACTGGGCGACGGCGGCGTCGATGCATCGGCTCGACCAGAGGACGACGGCGTTGAGGACCAGGCCGGGGGACCACTGCCAGGCCCCTCCCACCGCCGCCACGTTCGGCAGCCGCATGCCCTCGGCCAGCCCTTGAGTACATCTCCGTCGATCTCGGCGCCCCAGGAGCCGTCCCGGATCTCTCCGTCGGGTTCGGTGGCCGGCGTCCAGGCCGAGCCGGGGACCGACCGAGTACGACAGCCACCGGCCCCGCTTGGGTAGCCAGGCCACGAACGCGTGGGGGCCGCCGCCGGAATCGGTCCGGATCAGTGTCTGCCGCCCGCGCCGGTACTTCTTCGGCAACTGGGCCCCCGGGGGTGGCAACTCGGTGGTGAGCACCCCGTACCGCGAGACGGACGAGACGGACGAGACGGAGAGGCGCCGTCCATTGAGGTCTGCCTCGTGCAACACGGAGTCGGGACGCCACACTCCCGCCGACACCACCTGCGCCACACCGGCCTCGCGCACAAGACTGCCGGCGAGCACGGTTCGATACCGCCTCCAGTCCCCGCGCGGCCGAGCGGTTCGTCACCGGGGCTCCGTGCCCTGCGTGCGGACGCGCAGTTCTACAACGCCGGCACGGTGGCCGGGGGTTGTGGTGGTGGCCTCGGCGTGGAAGACGGAAGCCAGGGCGCCTGCGGCGTTCGCGTCAAGCGGGCCATCGCTGCCGTACCCGAGGGCGCGTGACGGTCGAATCCCCCGTCGTGCCGGAGGTGGTGTCAGTCGCCGAAGTCGGTGGAACGAGTGAGCTTCTCCCAGGAGCGGAGTTCGGTGCCGGCGCGGTCGAGGTGGTCGATGATGGCGTCGGCGGCGTCGTTGCCGAGCGGCAGGCGCAGCGGCGGCTCGTCGGCGTCAAGGGCGGTGAGGATGGCGGCCGCGGCCTTGGCCGGGTCGCCGGCTTCCTGGCCGTTGCCGCCCGGCAGCCCCGAGCGGACCGGCCCCACGGTGTCCTGGTAGGCATCCAGCGCCGCGTACTGTTGCAGGGACCCGGCGTCGGCGAAGGTGGTACGGAATGCGCCGGGCTCGACGATCAGCACCCGGATGCCGTGCGGGGCGACCTCGGCGGCCAAGGCCTCGGAAAGTCCCTCCAAGGCGAACTTGGTGGCGGAGTAGGCGCCGACTCCGGGGAAGGAGAACCGCCCACCCATGCTGGACAGCTGAACGATGGCGCCTGAGCGCCGGTGTCGCATGTGCGGCAGCGCGGCCCGGGTGAGCGCGGCCGGGCCGAAGAAGTGCAGGTCCATCAGGCTCCGCAGCTCCGCGTCGGTGGCCTCCTCGACCGCCCCCACCGTGCCCCGTCCGGCGTTGTTGACCAGAATGTCGATCCGGCCGTGCCGGGCTACCACGCCGTCAACCGCAGCCTGGACGGCCGCGATGTCGGTGACGTCCAGCGATAGCGCCTCGACCTGATCCGGGTGCGCGGCGACCAGGTCGTCGAGCAGTTCAGTGCGGCGGGCGGCGGCGACCACGATGTCGCCCGCGGCCACTGCCGCTTCGGTGATCGCGCGGCCGAGCCCCTTACTCGCCCCGGTGACCAGCCATACCTTGTTCATGTTCTTCTCCCTGTGCCGGGTGATCCGCCGTTCTCGGCGGGTCCGTGCGAACCACTCTGCGCGGCAGACCAGTTGCCCGTCCAAGACCTGCCGTGATAGCCGTTGGTTATGGACGTTCACGGACGCGATCTGAGGTACTTCGCCGCAGTGGCCGAAGAGTTGCACTTCACGCGCGCGGCCGAGCGGCTTTACGTCTCGCAGCCCGCACTGAGCAAGCAGGTCAGGATGCTGGAGAAGCAGGTGGGGGCCGCGTTGTTCGAACGCGACCGGCGCGAAGTGCGCCTGAGCGAGGTCGGCGCAGCGCTGCTGCCGCACGCCCAGCGCATTCTCGCCGAGTGGGAGGCAGCCCAGGAGACAGTCGCCCGGGTCATGGCCGACCGGGCGGCCGTCCTCGTCGTGGGAATGAGCACCAGCCCGGGGCGCGGGGGCGTGCTGCCGGCGATCCGCTCCCGCTTCACCGCCGCCTGCCCCCAGGCCCGCCTCAGACTTCGCCATGTCCCCTGGCACGACTCGACCGCCGGGCTCGCCGATGGCACCTGCGACGCGGCGTTCGTCTGGCTGCCTCTGCCCGAGCCGGACCGCTACCGGTGGGTGGTGGTCACCGAGGAGCCACGCTTGGTCGCGATGGCTGATACTCACCCGCTCGCCGACCAGGAGAACGTCGACTTCGCCGATCTGCTGGACGAGCCGTTCCTCGCTCTGCCCGACAGCGCCGGGCCCCTGCGGGACTACTGGCTCGCCACCGACGCCCGCGGCGGGACGCCCGCGCTCATCGGCGCGGAGGTGGCGAGCACCGAGGAGACGTACGAGGCCCTCGTCGCCGGTCTCGGCGTAGTCCTGCTGGCGGCCGGGAATGCCCCGCTGATCACCCTCGGCGGAGTCGTCACCCGTGTGGTGCGGGGCATCTCGCCCAGCCGCTTTGCCCTTGCCTGGCGCGCGGACGACCGCCGTCCGCTGGTACACGAGTACGCACGCGCCTGCGAGCACGCGGCCGAGACCACGGGCGGCGGCAGGGCGCGGCCGTGAGAGGTGCCGGGCCCGTCCCCGAGGCGAAGGACGGAAGCCGTCCCGCGACCGGCCGATGCCCGGCGAACGTTCATGTGACGCGGGCACCAACACAGGCCGGCCTGGCCGTCGAAGGCCGACACGGTGGCCTCCGCTCCCATTCCCCGGCCGGGGAAGGGCATGACGCCGTCCCTCACCTCGAAGAAGTCGGCGTACAGCTGACCGTGGGGGGACGGGAAGCCGCCGATGAGGGCGGCCTTGGCCAGCCGCTCCGGCCGCCGGTCGCGGGACGCGTTCGTTCGCGGAGCCGCTGATCTGTGATCCGGCGCACGCCCACACCTCGGCCGGCAGGCTCTTTCGCGCCCCACCGCAAGTCCCGGAACCGCGCGCGGCGGCCACGGAGGCGCCGGATCGCGGTGGTGACCAGACTCACATCCACCGAGGGCGCGACCTCGGCAGCGCGGGTCCGGGCCCCCGGCCGGTGCCATCGCGGCTCAGGAGCGTAGACTCAAGTTTCCAGCCCGTCGAGCACGCCGGCCGGCCCGCCGCCGGCGGATCACCGCCATCGCGGTCGCGCCTTACCGCCGCGGAAGCGGTTGATCGTTATCGCCTCGATACACCCTTATGTGTGCATCTCGTGCAGGACCCGTGCAATGGTGGACGGCGTCGTCGGGGCCGCCGGTCACCGGCTTGTGGGCCGGCGACATCGCCGCCCGGCGCATGATGCGCGAGATGCGGTTGTCCGTGACCCCGACCCAGGAGCATCGTGCCGGTCATAGAAGCGACAGGCCTGACCAAAATTTTCGGCCGACGGCCACAACGCGGCGTGCGCATGCTGGCCGAGGGAAGAGACCGCGACCACCTTCGTCGTGAGGGACTGACCGCAGCGGTCATCGACGCCACGTTCAACGTCCAGGCCGGCGAGATCTTCGTCGTCATGGGCCTGTCCGGCTCCGGCAAGTCGACCCTGATCCGCATGGTCAACGGTCTGCTCGAACCGACGGACGGCACCTTGCGGATCGACGGCGAGGACGTCACGCACCTGTCCCCGGCCCGACTGCGGGAGATGCGGCGCAACAAGGTGAGCATGGTGTTCCAGCACTTCGCGTTGCTGCCGCACCGCACCGTGGGCGAGAACGCCGCCTACGCCCTCCAGCTGCGCGGCATGAACAAGGCCGACCGGCAGAAGGCCGGCGAGGAGGCCCTCGCGCTGGTGGGGCTCAAGGGCTGGGGCGGCCATATGCCATCCGAGCTGTCCGGCGGCATGCGCCAGCGGGTCGGTCTGGCCCGTGCCCTGGCCGCCGGCACCGACATCATGCTCATGGACGAGGCGTTCAGCGCCCTCGACCCGCTGATCCGCAAGGAGATGCAGGACCAGCTGCTCGAATTGCAATCCGAACTGGGCAAGACGATCCTGTTCATCACTCACGACCTCAACGAGGCCATGCGCCTGGGTGAGCGGATCGCGATGATGCGCGATGGACGGATCGTCCAGGTCGGCAGCGCCGAGGAGATCCTCAACGAGCCCGCCAACGACTACGTCTCCCAGTTCGTCGCCGACGTGGACCGGACCCGCGTGCTCACCGCCGGAACGGTGATGGAGCGCCCGGTCGCCGTGATCGGGCCCAACACCGGCCCGAAGGCCGCGCACCGGCTGATGCGCGAGCACCAGACACACGCCCTGCTCGTGGTCGGCAAGGACCGCCGGGTGCGCGGCATGGTCTGGGAGGAGGACATCGCCGACGCCGTGCGGGCGGGCACCGAAACGCTGCCGCTGCGGAGTGAGGGAGTCGCACAGGTCAGCCCGGAGGACTCCCTGGCCGACCTGTTCCAGCGTTCCGCCGCGAGCCGCGCGCCGCTGGCAGTGGTGAACGAGGCCGGTGCGCTGGTCGGCATCATCCCCCGCGTGACCCTGCTCAGCGCGCTGGCCCCGCCGAGCCCCGACGAGCCCGGCACCCTCCTCAAGACCATGGCTGGAGGCATCCGGTGAACTCGCTGCCGCACCTGCCCCTCGGGGACCGCGTGGACACCGGCATCCGGTGGATCAAGGACAATATGTCCCCGCTGCTCGACGGCATCAAGGACTCGCTCGAGTTCCTCGTCGAGGGCCTCAGCGAGTGGCTGCTCACACTTCCTTCGCTGATCGTCGTCATCCTCTTCGCGCTCCTCGGCATGGCCATCCGGTCGTTGCGGTTCGCGGTCTTCGCGCTCCTCGGCATGGGCCTCGTGGTGAGCATGGAGCTGTGGGAACCGGCCATGCAGACCCTCGCGATGGTGCTCATCGCGACCGTCATCGCGGTGATCGTCGCGATCCCGGTGGGTATCCTCGCCGCCCGCAACGACACGGTCAGCGCCATCGTCCGGCCGGTGCTCGACCTCATGCAGACCATGCCGGCGCTGGTGTACCTGGTGCCCGTGGTGATCTTCTTCAGCATCGGGTACGCCCCCGGTGTGGTGGCCACCATCGTGTTCGCGATGGCCCCGGGCGTCCGGCTCACCGAGCTGGGCATCCGGCAGGTGGACAAGGAGACCGTGGAGGCCGGACAGGCGTTCGGCGGCACGGCGTGGCAGATTCTGCGCGGCATCCAGCTGCCGCTCGGGCTGCCGACCATCATGGCCGGCGTCAACCAGGTCATCATGCTCGCCCTGTCCATGGCCGTCATGGCCGGCTTCGTGGGCGCCGACGGGCTCGGCAAGATCGTTGTCGAGTCGCTCTCCCGCGTCGATGTCGCCGTCGGTTTCGAAGCCGGTCTGGCAATCGTCATCCTGGCCATCTTCCTGGACCGGAGCACCGCGGCCATCGGTCAGCCCACGGGCCGCTCGCTCGGCGCCTTCCTGCGCCGTCGCCGTCAGGTCGCCCTCGAAGGCCGGAAGGCGGTCTCCGAGCAGAAGGCCTCGCAGGCCGTGCCGGCGGCCTGAACTCTTACTGTTCGACAAGGGAAAGAGATCACATGAGAACCCCCACCCCTCGGCTTCGTCAGGTGGCCGCCGTGACCACTGCCGCCGCGCTCGGCCTGACGCTGGCCGCCTGTGGCGACAGTGACAGCGACGACGGTGGTGACGGCGGCTCCGGCGGGGGCGACACCATTACCCTCGGTTACATCCCGTCCTGGACGGATGGCCTGAGTACCGCCTACCTGCTGGAGCACGTCCTCGAAGAGGCCGGCTACACGGTCGAGCACGAGGAGATCAGCGAGGCCGGCGTGCTCTACACCGCGCTGGCCGAAGGTGATATCGACATGTTCCCCTCGGCGTGGCCCGAGGTCACCCACGCCTCCTACATGGAGCAGTACGGGGACCGGATCGAGGACATCGGCGCCTACTACGACAACGCCGTCCTCACCTTCGCCGTGCCCGAGTACAGCGAGATCACCTCGATCGCCGACCTGCCCGACTACGCGGACGAACTCGACGGCCGGATCGTCGGCATCGAGCCCGGCGCGGGTCTGACCGAGGCCACGCAGGAGAGCGTGTTCCCGGCCTACGGCCTGGAGGAGGCCGGCTACACCCTGGCGACGTCCTCCACTTCGACGATGCTCACCGAGCTGGGCAACGCGATCGACCAGCAGGAAGAGATCGTCGTCACGCTCTGGCGCCCGTTCTGGGCGAACGCCGAGTACAACGTGCGTGACCTGGAGGACCCGGAGGGTGCGCTCGGCGAGGTCGAGGCCCTGCACTTCCTGGGCCGGGAGGGCTTCGCCGAGGAGTTCCCCGAGGTCGCCGAGTGGATCGAGGGCATCAAGCTCTCCGACGAGGAGTACGGCGCCCTGGAAGACCTCGTGGTGAACCAGCACCAGGACGACCCGGCCGCCGGTGTCGCCGAGTGGATGGAAGAGCACGCCGACGTGGTCGGCACGCCCGGCAGCTGACACCCCAGCCGCCCCGGCCCGCGCCCCCCACGGGGGGGGCGCGGGCCGCGTTCATTGCGGAAGGCTGTGAGCCGGGCATTTCCGCACGGGCTGAACGGGGCGCGGGTCGAGGCGTTCGCGGGGCAGCGGGTAGCTGCTGATTGGCGGTCTACTGCCGCACGAACCTCACCATGCGGCAGCTTGCCGTGCGGTTCGGCGTCTCCTTCCGGCGACGGTATGCCGGGGAGCCAGCGCCTGGGTCCGCAACTCGCGCTGAAGCCCGCCCTCCGGCCGTCCGCGGCGATCGAGCGGCTGCGGATCACGGACCGGCTCAGTGGCAGCAAGGGCAGCGGACGACAGGCCGATTAATGTTCAACTACCTCTTGTCCGCGGGCTGTTGCTCAGGTCACACTCATTAATGGCCTCCGGGCCCCCAGAGGCGTTGCCCGAGTGACGCGTGATGCATCCTCATGCGCCCTATCAGGAGGTCTTGGATGAAATTGACTCGTCGTATGGCCGGGTTATTCTCCGGCCTGGTCGCCACATTCGCGCTGACCCTGGCCGGCGCGTCGCCGGCCTCAGCGGCCACCTGGACATTGGAGCACACCCCGGGCCACCCGCAGCGCATATGCCTCGACCCGGGGGAGGGGTGGCCCAACACCTACTTCCTCGTCCCGCTGCACGGAACCTGGTCGACCACGATCACGGCCGGGATCTCGGACCTGCCTCCCGGCTCGTACAGCGATGGCGGCAAGATCTATCCCTCGGACGTGGACGAAGACGACTGGCAATACATCGGTTTCGTCCACGTGTCGATCGCACCGGCCCCGGTCGGCGATCACGTTGCCACGCTCTGGGCATCCGACGGCACGGAAACCCAGACCGTCCCGGTAATGATTTCTTTCGGCCAGGATTGCTACCCGTATGACTGAACGCAGTTGGTGGCGCCTGGCCGTTCGGGCCCGGCGCCACCGGCCTGGCGGCGGCCCGTGTCGTAGCGGATGGCTGGCCGGCCTTGTCCGGCCGATCATGCGACGAGTCTGCTTCGGAGTCGTTGATGTTCAGCCCAGTCCGCAGCGTTCGAGTGCCGCACGAACCTGGTTGAGTCCCTCCGCTCTCCAGTGGTCCCGGTCGGGCATTTGGTCGCCTCGGCGCCAGCGCCAGGCCGAAAACATTGCCCAGGTCAGGGCGCGGCACTGGTGAATCAGGGAGTGGTCAGCGCCCGCGTAGTGCGTTCCCACTTCTTCGGGCGCGTGGGCGAGGTCGAACTCGATCGGCCCGCGGCAGCATGTGGCGAGGTCCACGAAAAGCGGCCCTCTCCTTGTGTTGAGGAGATTGCCGGGATGCGGCTCGCCGTGCAAGAGCTGGTCGCCGGCCTTCTCGGAGCTGATCGCGGCGCTCAGTCCGCTGAGTGTGTCGCTGAGGAGATCACGGTCGGAGTCGGCCAGCTCGGGGGACTGCTCCCGGTCGTTCACCTCTCTCAGCGCCGCGGCGACTCGATCGGTGAAATGCGGTGCGTCCAGATCGATCTGGCGCAGGGCTGCATGCTGCCTCAGGAGCACGTCTGCGTAGTCGGCCGGCTCGATCTCCGATTTCACCGGCTCGTAGTAGGTCCAGAGCGAGATGGCGAAGGCATCACGTACATGGACCCGGGGGCCGACCCGAGGATCGAGCTCGGCCACCGGAGCGTCGACGTCGGCGAGACGGCGGGCAACCTCTACTTCGAACTCGGAACCAGCCAGATGTCCTGGAGGTGCGACCCGAGCCAGAACGTCACAAGGGACCAGGCGCAGCGCGACACGATCCGAGTTGTGGATGACGACCACATCGTTGACCTGAAGGCCCAGCTCCGCAGCGGTCACCCGTCCTGCCTCAACTGCACGACCGAGTTCCAGTGGGTCCATACCTTCCTCCCTCTTGTCACGTACGCATACACGGCAGGGGGACATCAGCGACGCCCCCGATGTGTTCGCGAACATCATTCGGCGCCCGAACCCGGCCGGCGACAAGCATGGCAAGGAAGGATCTGCACGGGCACCGGTTTTCCACCGGCCGATCATCCGATGGTCAGCGACTGGGCCCGGCCGCGGCTGTTCCTGCCGGTCAGCAACGGCCGTTGGGGGCGGTGGCGGGAGGTCCCGGGCCACGGCGCGTAGCGACAGGTCGGCCGGAAGCACCGTGGTCAGGTGCTCGCGCGCCGCTTGCCGTGGAGTGATCATGCACCCGACCTTCTAGTCGACGATGTTCTCTCTTCGGGCCGCGGCGCCTGATGGATCACTGGCGGCCGACTCGGCGTTCCTCCACGAATCAGGCGGCACCGCAGGCCAGCCAGGCGAGCGCGGACGCCCATGGCCGAAGGGCTCGGAGCCGCCGGTCCCGCAGCGTGCAGGAGACGACGACGAGGCCGCTGACGATCGTCACGGGAACGAGCAGCGATGAGATGACGACGGGTCGTCGCATGGTCGTGGCTGCGGGCTGAACGGCGTGGCGTTCGCGGTCGAGCGGCTCGTTCATGACTCGGATTGCGTGCGTCGAGGCGTTCCCGCGCCGGAGGACTCGCCACGATTCCCACCCGCGGCAGACGCCGTGGGCGAAGATCGTGGACGACCCGACCCAGGAGTCGCTGATCGAGGCCTGCATGCCCTCGTCGGTGTGCAGGATGGTGAGGGCGGGCACCGTTGCCGCGGCCGGAACGCGAGCATCGCCCACATCGCGCCGAACACGAAGTATCCGGAGGTCCGCCACCCCTCCACCATCAAGCGGTCGTCGCTCGCGTCCGCAAAGGTGATCGCGGAGTTGAAGGCCATCCGGCCGCGGCCGATGCGGTCCCAACGCCGGGACGGGGTGCTGCGGACCGAAGTGGCCGTTGTGTCACGATGAACGTCCTTCCGGGGAGGCGGACACGAAGCGAGAACGATGTTCTCGACAAGGAGGACCGTGGCGCACCCTCGACGCAAAGCCAGGAACGGCGTTCTCGGTTTCCTCGCGCGCGGACGCAGGGCGCACGGTTTGCGCGGTCCGCGCGAAATACCTTGCGCGGATCGCGCACCCGTGTCACCGTGACCTTCAGGCCCCCAAGTCGCCGTTCCCTCCTGCGCTCAACCGGTTCGACGCGGCGCTCACCTGCATCGGCGACGGCCTTCAACGCCCGAAGGAGGCCTCAAGTGAACTCCCCCGCTCCCCCGCTCGTCCTCGGCACGATGACCTTCGGCGACACCGTCGACCGCGCCGGGGCCGCGGCCATGCTGGACATCGCGCTCGACGCCGGGGTGACGGAGGTCGACACCGCCAACGCCTACGCCGGCGGCGTCACCGAGACGATGCTCGGCGAACTGCTGACCCCGGCCCGCCGCGCCCGGGTGACCGTGGCCACCAAGGCGGGGATGCCGCACCCGGACGCGGGCGGCCACGCACCGCTGTCGCCCGCCGGGCTCCGCGGCGCGCTCGAGGGCAGTCTGCGGCGGCTCCGCACCGAGCACGTGGACCTCTTCTACCTGCACCAGCCGGACCGTTCCGTACCGATCGAGGAAACCCTCGGCGCGGTGGCCGAGTTCGCCGCCGAGGGGAAGATCCGCGCGCTGGGCGTCTCCAACTACTCCGCCTGGCGGATCGCCGAACTCACGCACGCCGCCGAGCGGATCGACGCCCCGCGCCCCGGCGTCGCCCAGCAGCTCTACAACCTGCTGGCCCGCCGCGTCGAGGAGGAGTACCGCGAGTACGCGGTCACCCGCGGCTTGCGCACCGTGGTCTACAACCCGCTCGGCGGCGGCCTGCTGACCGGCCGCCACCGTCTCGGCCGGGAGCCCGCCTCCGGGCGGTTCGCGGACTCGCGGCTGGCACCGATGTACCGCGAACGGTACTGGCACCCGGGCCTGTTCGAGGCCGTGACGCGGCTGGCGCGGATCGCCGGGGAGGCGGGCCTGCCGCCGGCCGAGCTGTCGCTGCGGTGGCTGCTCGGCCGCGAGGGGGTGGACGCGGTGCTGGTCGGCGCCTCCCGGGTGGAGCACCTGCGCGCCAATCTCGCGGCCGCCCACGCCGGGCCGCTGCCGGACGAGGTGACCGCCGCCTGCGACGCGGTGGGCGCCGACCTGCGCGGTCCGATGCCCGCCTACCACCGCTGACGGAGCCGACTCGTCGTCCCGGCGCCGGCTGCCGCCCGCGGTGAATCCCACGGGCGGCAGCGGCCCGTTCAGACGCGCGGCCCGACGCCCTCCAGGGGGAAGGAGCGGTTCCACTCGCGCACCCATCGGTGGCCGAAGCCGTCCTCGTCGTTCAGCCTGCTGGTCCTGGGGTCGAACCGGCCGGTCTCCGGGTCGAACGAGACCTCGCCAGGGTCGCCGACCGAGACGCGGACCTCGTCGAAGCCCGGGTTGAACGTGGCGATCGTCAGCCCGTCGGCGTCGTCGGTGTAGGCGAAGTCACCGGTGTCGATGAGGACCGAACGAGTCAGCTCGTTGTGCGCGGGCACGTACACGGAGTCCGGGTCCTCCCATACCTCCGCGCGGGTGCATTCCTCGGTGCCGATCTCGGTACAGGGCTCGCCCGCGGAGTCCGCGGGCACGTACCAGTCCCTGATGTTGGGATACTGCCGCTCGTAGTGGCGGTACCACCGCTCCACGTTCTCGGCGGTGTTGGTGAAGCCGCTGCCGTCGCCGACCCGCAGCATGTCGTTGAAGCGCTCGATGACGACCTTGGCGTTGGGGACCGGCAGCCGCTCGCCGCCCTCGTGGTAGAGCTTGTCGTGACCGCTGAAGCGGACGCCGAGGAAGACGTTGTCCGAGGCGACGTTGCTGTGGCCCGCGTTGTAGAAGAGGCCGTGTTCGACCTCGGCGAAGTAGTTGTGGTGGATGACCATTCCGGACATGCCGTCGTCCATGTAGATGGCCTGGTTGTTCCCGGCGACCTCGCCGAAGTAGTTGTGCGAGATCTCGTTGTTCAGGTACGTGTAGTCCCGGCCCGAGTAGATGACCCCCTGGTCCGAGGCGTTGGTGACCAGGCGCTCGAACCGGTTGTGGCTGACCACCATGTCGTTGCCCATGATCTGGACCGCCATGTGCGGCGCGTCGTGGACATGGTTGCGGCGGAAGGTGTTGCCCACCCCGTACAGGTAGCCGGCCGGGGTGTAGGTGGCCAGCTTGGAGAAGTTGTAGATCTCGTTGTGCTCGACCACGTTGTTTCCGCGTTCCAGGGTGTCCCGGTCGCCGCCCGCGACGAACACCCCGCCGCCGCCCAGGTCGTGCAGGGTGCTGTCCACGACCCGGTTGTCGTGCCCGCCGCGGCTCGTGGTGTACTCGGCGACCGCCGTGATGGCGTCGCTGGCCTCGCCGATCTGCACCGCGTCCAGGCTGACGTTGCGGATCACCATCCGTTCGAGCGTGCAGGATTCCGCGTCCAGCAGCCGAACGCCGCTGCTCGTCGAGCCGTTGAGGGTGATGCCGTCCAGGGTCACGCCGGTGACGCCCTCCAGCACGAAGAACGGCTGGTCGAACGCGGTGAGCGTGATGTCCTTGTCCGCGACCGTGCCGCCCGGCGGGTAGTAGTAGAGCACGTCGGCGCCGTTGTACCGGTCGATGTAGTACTCGCCCTCGGCGTCCAGTTCGCTCAGCAGGTTCTGCGCGACGAACGACGTCCACTTGTCGGTGGCCGCGTACATGGTCGGGTAGGTGGTGCGGATGTTCCAGCCGGCCGCCTCCCCCTCGTCGTCCAGGCCCTCGGCGCCGACCGAGTAGATGCGGACCCGGTCGTTGCCGTAGTTGTTGCCGAAGTAGCCCGCCAGCCAGCCGTCGGTCTCGTGGACGCCGGTGTCGATGGGGCGCTCCGGCTGGTTCGTCACCGACTCCTCGGGCAGGTCGGCCGGCGGCGCCCAGGCGGCGTAACGGTCGGCGATCTCGGGGCTGTCCACCCGGTAGACCGGGCCGGGAAGCCTCAGCATGTCCTCGTAGGGCAGGGTGGTCCCGTCGGGCGTCTTGTCCGAGAAGTGGTCGCGGGCCCCCTGGAACGCGGCGGCCACGCCGAGGGCCGAACTGTCGAGCAGCGCGTCGCCGTTGGGGTACTGGGCGAGGGTCTGGGCGGCGTCGTCGGCCACCAGTTCCGGCGCGAACGGCCGGGCCTGCCAGTTGAATCCGTTCTTGTTGATGGAGCCGGTCGGTATGTCCTCGGCGCCCAGGTCGTACACGTACACCTGGTCGTACACCGCGTCCTGGACGCGGGAGCGTGAGGACCACCGCGGGTCGTCGCCGGTGACTTCCGTCAGCGGCCGGAAGTTGTCGACCGGCAGGGTCCTGGCGCCCGTGAACTCCACCTCCTCGCCGCGGTAGGCGGCGTAGGTGACATGGGAATGCTCCGGTCCGGTCAGCTCGACGGTCCGGGAAGTCTCGTAGACGCCGCCGCGGAGGTAGACGGTGCCGCGGTGGCGCGCGTCGGTACGGCCGGCCAGCGCGTCCCTGGCCTCCTCCACCGTGCCGAACGGGTCGTCCAGCGTCCCGGCGGCACCGTCCCGGCCGTCGGGGGCGACGTACACGGTCGGCCCGGACGCTCCGGGCTCGCCGGGCGCCGCGGCGGCGCCCGGTGGTGCCGACGCGGCGGCGAACAGCAGGGCGGTCACGAGCACCCCGGCCGTGCGCCGGCCGCGGCTCCCCACGTGTCTTGGCATGGTCCGGCCCCTCTCATCACACGTCATACATGTTCTCTTGTGGTGAGGGACCGTATCCGTGCGCATGACCGATTTCAACCGTCGTGCACGGGGCAGTTGGGCGGCGGGGTGGGCCGGGCCCGGCCCGTCAGGGCTCCTCGGGGCGGCGGCGTGCCCAGGAGTTGGTGATGTGCTCGCGCATGGCCTGGGCCGCGCCCTCGGCGTCGCCGGCGAG
The DNA here is from genome assembly GCF_001984575.1 of Streptomyces sp. MP131-18. Lineage (GTDB taxonomy): Bacteria > Actinomycetota > Actinomycetes > Streptomycetales > Streptomycetaceae > Streptomyces > Streptomyces johnsoniae. The sequence continues at coordinate 314,424 of NZ_LZNS01000001.1, forward strand.
GATGCGGTCGTGCACGCGGGTGTGCGCGAGGTGCGTCAACTCCAGCTCGGCGCGGGTGGGGTTGCCGCTGTACTGCGAGGTGTGCAGGGCCCGGCCCTGGAGGCTGGAGACGATGGCGCGGCCGAAGGTGTCCCCGGAGACGCGGTGGATGTAGTCGTGGAAGGCGATGTCGGCGCTCGCGTACGCCCCCGCGTCGTCCAGGAGCGCGGCGAGCGCGCGCAGGTGCGCGCTGAGCTGCGCCGCCTCCTCCTTCGTGATGCGACGCGCCGCCTCGGCCGCCATCGGGCACTCCAGCGTGATGCGGATCTGGATCAGGTTGTCCAGGTAGCGCAGGCGGTCGGCACGCTGGAACAGCGCGTCCAGGATCTGGGGGTCGAGCAGGCTCCAGTGACTCTGGTCGAGCACGATCGTTCCCCAGCCCTGCCGGGCGGTGACCAGACCCTTCTCGGCGAGCGCCGTGATCGCCTCACGCACCACCGTGCGGCTGACCTGGTACATCTCGCACAGCATCCCGGTGGGCGGCAGCGCCGTTCCGCTCGGGTACTCCTCCGTCACGATGGCCGTGGTGAGGCTCTGCACCACACCGGCGGCCAGCGGCGGCCGGTGCCGAGGCGGCGGGGGCGACGACTTCGGGGCCGGGTGCCGTGAGCTCATCGGGGTTCTCCGTTGTTTCCGGGGCCCCGCCGTGCCCCGCCGTGCGGGGCGCGGCGGCCGTCACGCAAGGGAGTTGCGGAACCTCGTACAGAAGTTGCCAGACTACCGCACCACCAACAGGTCAGTCGTATGATAAGTTACGTGTCGCTTCCGCAGGGATGCCCCGTGGGACCGCGACGTTTGCCGCACGCACCGGCCGCACCGCGTGCCGCCGTCGGCCGTCACCGCCTCCCTGCCGCCCGCGGTCCGCACGGCACACAAGGAGCAGAGTCGATGAAGATCACGGGCTACCGCAGCCTCAGGACCATCCACCGCTGGGGCCGGCCGGTCGGCGACGCGAACGGCTTCCTCTCCGGCGGGGTCACCGAGGTCCCCGTCGTCCTGCTGGAGACCGACGGCGGGCTCACCGGGGTCGGCCTCGGCGCCCACGGCGACGTGGCGCGGGTCTTCCCCGCCGTCGAGGGCGCGGACCCCAGGGCCGTCACCGCCCTCTACGACCGCATGCTGGCCTACGTCTTCAAGAGCGGCCACGGCGGCACGACGTTCGGCACCATCGGCGCCCTCGACATGGCGCTGTGGGATCTCAAGGCCAAGATGGCGGACGAGGCCCTGTGGCGCACGCTGGGCGCCCAGGACCGTTTCGTGCCCGGGTACGCCTCGGGCCTTGAGATCGCGCTCGGCGACGAGGCGCTGCTCGCCTTCTACGAGCAGTGGGCCGCCCGCGGTTTCACCGGCGCCAAGATCAAGGGCGGCCTGGACGCGGACCGGGACATCGAACGCCTGACGTCCGTGACCGGGCTGCTGAGCCGCAACACCCGGCGCCCGGCGGTGATGCTCGACGTCAACGAGAGCTGGGGCAGGCACCAGGCGGTGCGGCTGCTCGCCCGCATCGAGGAGCGCGTCGACCTGACGTGGATCGAGGAGCCGGTGCGCCGCTGGGACGTCGCAGGGCACCGCGCCGTGGCCCGCGCGGCGCGGGCGGCCGTCGCCTCGGGTGAGAACCTGACCGGTCTTGAGCAGTTCTGGCCGCTGCTCACCGCCGACGCGGTCGGGGTCGTGCAGACCGCGAGCACGTGGGGTGTCACCCACTTCCTGCGCGTGGCCGCCCTCGCCCTCGGCCGCGACCTGCCGGTCAGCCCCGTCGGCTACAACGCCAACCCCCTCGCGCACGCCGCCGCCGCCGTGCCCAACCATCTGGTGACCGAGGTGCAGGACCTCGGCTTCCCCGTCGGCCTCACCGTCGACCAGACCATCGAGGACGGCGGTATCGTCCTCGGGGACGCGCCCGGCCTCGGGATCACCGTGGACGAGGCGGCCATCGCGGAGACGGCCGGGCTTCAGGACGCCGACTGGTCGCACCCGGCCGGGCCGCACGTGCGGCCCGGCGACGCCGGTCTCCGGCTCGTTCCGACCGCTCTCGCCCCCAGCGCGACGGGGCTCGCGACATGAGCGCGCGGGCGCTGCGCGCCACCTTCGCCATGCGGCCGGTCACCCTGCCCGGCCGGCTCTTCGACGCCGGGGCCCTCGCGGAGCTGCGCGCCGCCGTCGACCTCGATCCCGCACACGTCCTCACCGAGTACGACTCCCCCGCCGCCCGCGAGGCGCTGGCCGCCACCGACGTGCTCATCGCCGGCTGGGACGCCCCCGTGCTCACCCCCGGGCACGCGCGACTCGCCCCCCGGCTGCGCGCGATCGTCTACGCCGGCGGCGTCGCCGCCGGCTGCGTGGCGGACCCGGCCGCCCTCGCCGCCCGCGGTGTCGTCGCCGCCAACGTCCGCGCGGCCAACGCGATACCCGTGGCGGAGTACACGCTCGCCATGATCCTGCTCGCCAACAAGCGCGCCTTCGAGGCCGAGCGCCTGCACCGCGAACGGCGCGGCCCGCTCGACCGGGAGCGCGAGCTGACCGACGCGGGCAACTACCGGCGCACGGTGGGCATCGTCGGGGCCTCGTGCACCGGGCGGGCCGTGATCCGGCTGCTGCGCCCGTTCGACCTGCGCCTGATGTGCTACAGCCCCGAGCTCACCGAGCCGATGGCGGCCGGCCTCGGTGTCGAACGCGCCACGCTCGACGAGGTGATGCGCCGGGGCGACGTGGTCTCGCTGCACCAGCCGCTCACCGCCCAGACGGCCGGGCAGATCGACGCGCGGCGCCTCGCCCTGCTCCGGGACGGCGCGACGCTCGTCAACACCGCCCGCGGCGGCGTGGTGGACCACGCCGCGCTCCTCGCCGAGCTGCGAACGGGCCGCGTCAGCGCGGTGCTCGACGTCACCGACCCCGAGCCGCTGCCCGTCGACAGCGAGCTGTGGGACCTGCCCAACGTCCGGCTGACCCCGCATATCGCCGGTTCGATGGGCGGCGAGCTGCTCCGGCTCGGCGCGGCCGTGGCCGCCGAGGTCGGCCGTTTCGCGGCGGGCCGCCCCTTCGCGAACCCGGAGGAGCTGGCATGAACGTCACAGGGCCCCTGCCCTCGCGGCGGCTGCGCGGCGGCCTGCGCCTGACCGAACTCGGCTTCGGTGCGGCCCAGTTGGGCAACCTGCACCGGGAGACGAGCGACGCGGACGCGGAAGGAGCGGTCGCCGCCGCGTGGGACGCCGGCATCAGGTACTTCGACACGGCCCCGCACTACGGCCTCGGCCTGTCCGAGCGGCGCCTCGGCGCGGCGCTCGCCGGCCGCCCGCGGGCGGAGTTCATGGTCTCCACCAAGGTCGGCCGCCTGCTGGTGCCGAACCCCGGGGCCGCGCGCCGGGCGGACGACGGCGGCTTCGCCGTGCCCGCGGACCTCCGCCGGGTCTGGGACTTCAGCCGCGACGGTGTGCTGCGTTCCCTGGAGGGCAGCCTCGAACGGCTCGGCCTCGACCGGGTGGACATCGTCTACCTGCACGACCCGGACGACCACGGCGAGCAGGCCGCGACCAGCGGCGTGGACACCCTGGTCGAGCTGCGCGATCAGGGGGTGGTGGGGGCGATCGGCGCCGGCATGAACCAGTCCGCCATGCTCGCCGAGCTCGTCGGGCGCTGCGACCTGGACCTCGTCATGCTCGCCGGCCGCTACACCCTGCTCGACCAGCGGGCCCTGGACGACCTGCTGCCGCTGGCCGAGGCGCGGGGGGTCGGCGTCGTCGCCGCCGGGGTCTACAACTCCGGCCTGCTGAGCCGCGACCGGCCCGCGCCCGGCGCCACCTACGACTACCTGCCCGCCCCCGCCGCGCTCGTCGCCAGGGCCCACACGCTGGCCGACCGGTGCGAACGGCACGGCACCACCCTGCCCGCCGCCGCCGTCGCCTACCCGCTGCGGCACCAGGCCGTCGTCTCGGTCGTGCTCGGCGCCCGCGACGCACGGCAGAGCGCGGCCAACGCGGAACGCTACCGGTCCCGGCCGCCCGAGGAGCTGTGGGCGGACCTCGCCCGGGACGGGCTCGTGCCCGACATCACCGGCGCCCCCGCGGAGAGGGCCACCGAGAATGGCTCCGCCAGCCGTACCCGGAATCACCAAGGACCTTCCGCATGACCGCACCCACGTACTCCGACCACCCGAAGTCCCCCGAGGACCGGGCCGCGCCCGACACCGCCTCGCTCGCCAGGTGGCTGGCCACCTGGGTCACCGGCGACGGCGCGATCAACGGCTTCCACAACCACAGCGTGTGGGGCACCAACCCGGCCAGCTTCCTGGACTTCACCAGTGGCCACGCCGCGTTCTCCGCCCCCGCGCTCGGTGCCCTCGCCCAGGCGCTGGCCCGGCACGAGGACGAACGGGGACTGAAGCTGTGGCGCACGATGATGCGCTACCAGTCGCACGCCCTCCAGCCCGACGGCCAGTACCGGCACATCGGCTTCCAGGTCGGCGAGTCCGCCACCTCGGGCCTCATCCACAACGCCGTCGGCAGCCTCGGCCTGCTGCTCGGCCTGCGGCACGCCGGGCACCTGCTGGGCGCCGGGGAGCACGCGGACATCCTCGCCACGGTCCGCCGCAACCTCGACGCCTGCGAGATCTACGGCGGCGGGCGCCCCGGGGAGTCGGGCACCTGCAACCAGGAGTACGCCCGGGTCTGGGTCAAGCTGCTCTACACCGAGCTGTCCGGCGACGCCGCGTTCGCCAAGCAGATTCCCGAGGACCTCGACAGCCTCATCGACCTCTTCCACCACCGCGGTGTCCCCGACGCGGACTGCACCGGTGCCTTCCGCACCACCGCGGACCGCCGCACCGGCGGCATCCTGGAACCGGCCGAGTACTACGGCCTGATGACGGCGCCCCTCGTGCTCGCGCACCGCGTCTACGGCGAGGAGCGCTACCTCACGGAGGCGCGCCGGCTCTGCCGCCACGTCGCCAGGTCGGCCTGGCGGGACGCCGAGGACCACACCCGCTACCACAGGTACTGGTACGTGACGGGCGACCGGGCCCACCGCACCGACACCCCCATGCTGATCGCCGGCATGGGGCTGACGCTCCACGGCGTCGAGGAGGTGCTGAGGGAGGGCGACGACCCGGAGCTGGCCGACTTCGCCGCCCGCTGCCTGCGCACCTACGCCAGGTACCAGACACCCGCCGGCTACTTCGCCTCCGCGACCGGCTGGCACAACGAGGCCGACATCGCGCCGAGCACCGCCTGGCACGCGCACGACCTGATGTTCCTCGTGGACAGGCTCGGCACGGAACCCGGCTTCTGGGACGGTGTGTTCACCGCCTACGACCGGCAGTCCGTGCTGCTGAGCGACCGGGCCGTGTGGGCCGAGGACGGGGTCCACTGGTGCGTGCGCAGCCCGCTGACCGCGGGGGACCTGCACCTCTACGGGCGCAAGGACCGGGCCACCTTCGCCCGCGAGTTCTTCGCCTGGACCGACCGCGAGGAGCTGCCCGAGGACCTCAGGTACCCGGCGGCGCCGACGTTCTTCGTCGCCAACGACGGCGTCTACCGCGTGGACCGCGGCGAGCGCCCGACCGATGTCTCGGTCCTCGGCCCCCTGCCCTACCGGGGCACCATCTGACCCTCTACTTCCCTCTGTGTACTAGGAGACAACGATGTCAGCACTGAGATGGGGGCGCGGCCGCGCCGCCCTCGCGGCGGGCGCCGTCTCGCTGCTCACCCTGGCAGGCTGCGGCAACGGCGGGTCCTCCGGCGGCAACGCCGACGGGGAGGTCGGCGGCGAGGTCCGGATGCTGGTGAACCTCACGCCCAACCTCGACCAGTCCTACTGGGAGGAGTTGGTCGCGCCCTTCGAGGAAGCGACCGGCGTGTCGGTCGAGATCGAGGCCCCCACCGGGAGCAGCGTCGCCGAGTCGTTCCCCCAGCAGCTCGCCGCGGGCACCGCCCCCGACGTCATCCAGTCCATATTCCCCGACGACGACACGCTGCCCCAGCTGGTCGACCTCAGCGACCTGCCCTGGACCGAGGGCACGCCGATGGTCGACGACTACGCCATCGACGGCAGTCGCTATGTCGTCGGCGTCGGCTCGCAGACCCAGTCCCTCGTCTTCTACAACAAAACCGCCTTCGAGGAGGCCGGGATCGCCGAGCCCCCCGCCACCTGGGCGGAGTTCACGGAGGCGCTCGGCCTGCTCGACGAGGCCGGATACACGCCGCTACAGACCGCCGGCCAGTTCCAGACCGGGCTCCAGCTCCAGCAGCTGTACCACCCCACCCTCAACACCGCCCACCCGCGCTGGCAGACCTCCGTCGCCGACGAGGAGCTGTCCGCGGGCGAGGCGTACCTGCCGATGTTCCAGCACTACGCCGACTGGCTGGAGGCCGGCTACATCGCCCAGGACGACGTCGGCCTCGACCCCGCCGCGGCCGACGGCGCCTTCCTGGAGGGCACCGTGGGCCTCTACCCGCAGGGCAGTTGGTTCGCCACCACCCTCAAGTCCGGCGGCGAGCCGCCGTTCGAGGTCGGGGTCTTCTCACCGCCGGTGGACGAGGGCCAGGAGTACCCCGGCCCGCAGGGCGCCACGATGGCGTACCCCTACATGATCAACGCGGCCTCCGGCAACATCTCTTCGGCGCAGGCCCTGGTCGAGTACCTCGTCACCGACGAGACCGCGATCCAGTCCCAGCTGACCGCCGACGGCGTCTTCCGGCAGGGCGCCGAGACGGCCGACGACCCGGTGCTCGCCCAGGTGCAGGCCATCCTCGACGAGGCGCCAGGACTGGTCGCCGTCGGCGAGGGGTTCGGCGACACCCGGCTCCCGGTCACCGGCTTCAACCCCAAGTTCACCGAGATCGTCCAGGGCCTCTACACCGGGCAGAGCCCGCAGGAGGCCGCCGACGCCCTCGACGACTGGGTCAGCGAGAACCGCTGATCATGGCCAGGACGCTGACCAAGACCGTCCCGGAGCGCGCCGCGGCGGCTCCGGCCGAGGCGGCGGGCCCCGCGGCACGCCGGGGTCGCCGGGGATGGCGGGGATGGCGCGACGCCGGAGCGCGCCTCACCATGGTCGCCCCCGCGCTCGTGCTCTACGTGGGCCTGCTCGTCGTCCCCGTCGGCTACGCCGTCTACTACAGCTTCACGGACTACAACGGCTTCCCGCAGCAGATCCCCGAGTTCATCGGCTGGGAGAACTACCAGCGGGTCTTCCAGTCGGCCGACATCACCGACTCGATGGTCGTCACCGGCACGATCGCGCTCGTCGGCGCCATCCTCGTCAACGCCGCCGCGCTCGGCCTGGCGCTGCTGCTCCAGCGGACCGGCGGGTTCACCACCTTCGGCCGGGTGGTGATGTTCTACCCGCACGTCCTCAGCGCCCTGGTCGTCGGCTTCCTCTGGCAGGCGATTCTGGGCCCGCAGGGCGTGGTCAACACCATGCTGGAGAAGGCCGGGCGCTCCTCGATGCCCTTCCTCTCCGACCCGACGTGGGCGCTGTGGACCCTGATCTTCGTGATCTCCTGGTCCCTGTTCGGCGTGCAGCTCGTGCTCTACCTGGCCGGGCTCCAGACGGTCCCCGCCGACCTCGTCGAGGCGGCCAGGATCGACGGCGCCGGACGCTGGCAGACCTTCCGGGCCGTCACCTGGCCCGCGCTCGCGCCCACGTTCAGCGTCGCCCTCATCACCTCGGGCATCTCGCTGCTGAAGACCTACGACGTCGTCGTCTCCCTCACCGGCGGCGGGCCGGCCGGATCGACGCAGACCCTGGCGTACTCGATCCTCGCCGTGTCCTTCCCCGGGCGGCAGATCGGCCTCGCCTCGGCCGAGGCCGTCGTGCTCATCATCGCCGCCGCGATCCTCGCCTTCACGGTGCTCGCGCTCAGGCGGCGCGCGGAAGAAGGGGCGGAATCCATCGGATGACTCGCTCGTCACGTCCGGCGACCGCGCTGCGCGTCGCGTTCCTCGGCGTTCTGTGCCTCTTCATGCTGATCCCGCTCTACCTGCTGGTGATCAACGCGTTCAAGAGCCAGCAGGACATCCTCACCAACCCGTTCACCATCGACCTCTCCCGGGCCACCACCGAATACCTCGGCGCCGCCTGGAACAGCCCCGAGTTCAGCATCCCCAAGGGGTACGCCATCACGCTGGCGCTCCTGGTCTGCGTCAACGTGCTCTCCATCGGGCTCTGCGTGCCCGCCGCGCACGTGCTGGCCAGGACCCCGAGGCCGCTGTTCCGCGCCATCCTGATGTTCTTCGTGGCCGGCATGTTCATCCCGACGCAGGTGATCCTCATCCCGGTCATCTTCGTGCTGCGCGGCCTCGGCCTGATGAGCACCTTCCCCGGGCTGGTGCTCTTCATGACGGCGACCACCGTGCCGTTCACCCTGTTCGTCTTCACCGGCTTCGTGCGGGTGCTGCCGCGCGCGCTGGACGAGGCGGCGGCCATCGACGGCGCGGGCCGCCACTACACGGTGTGGCGGATCATCTTCCCGCTGATGCGGCCGATCGTCGCCACCGCGTTCATCCTCAACTCCCTCAGCGTCTGGAACGACTTCGCCAGCCCGCAGGTCATCCTCGGCCCCGGCAGCGGCATCTACACGGTCACCACGGGGGTCTACGCCGCGGTCGGCCAGTACTCGGCGGACTACACGAGGGTGTTCCCGACGCTGCTGCTCGCCGTCATCCCGATCCTGGTCATCTTCGTGGCGACCCAGCGCCACCTGATGCGCGGCCTGGCCGCCGGTTCGGTCAAGGGCTGACCGCCGCGGCCCCGCCCCTCGTCCGTCCGTTCGTCCCCGGCGCCACGCCCCGAGCCGCTACTGGAGGTACTTCCGCCGTGAGCCACGAGACCACCCGCTCCCCCGCTACCGGAGGCCGCCGATGACCGCCGCACTCGTCACCGGGGCCGGCGGCGGCCTCGGCCGTGCCGTCGCCGTGCGGCTCGCCGGCGACGGTTACGACGTCGCCGCCGTCGACATCGATCCCGCGGCCCTGGCCGCCACCGCCGAGGCCGTCGAACGGGCCGGCGCGCGCGCCCTGCCGCTCACCGCCGACCTCGCCGACCCGGCCGCCGCCGCGGCCGCCGTGGAGCGCGCCCGCGCGGCGCTCGGCGTCCCCGGGGCCCTGGTCAACAACGCCGCGATCTACCCGGCCACCCCGTTCCTCGACGTCGAACTCGCCGAGTACGACCGCGTGGTGGCCGTCAACCAGCGCGCCTACTGGGTCGTGGCCCAGTCGGTCGCCCGCCTCATGGCGGAGCAGGGCGGCGGCGCCATCGTCAACGTCGCCTCCATCACCATGCACGGCGGCTGGTCGGACCTGGCCGCCTACGTCTCCACGAAGGGCGCCGCCACCGCGCTCACCCGGGCGCTCGCCCGGGAACTCGGCCCGCACGGGGTCCGGGTCAACGCCGTGTCACCCGGCGCGTTCCCCACCGCGGCCGAGGAGATCCACCCCGACCCGGAGGGCTACCGGCGCTTCGTGCTTGACCGGCAGGCCCTCAAACGACGCGGCAGGCCGGAGGAACTGGCCGCGGCCGTCGCCTTCCTGCTCGGCCCCGACGCCTCGTTCGTCACCGGTCAGTGCCTGGAGGTCAACGGAGGGTGGGTGATGGCATGAGGATCGCCGGACGCGACCTGGACCGCGCCGCGCTCGAACGCCGCGCGGGCGACCTCTCCGCCGCGGGCGGCATCCGGGCCGTCGTGCTCGACGACGGTGCCGAACGCGGCATCCGCGCACTGGAGTTCAGAACCGGCGGCGGACTGGCCTTCGACGTGCTCGTGGACCGGGCCATGGACCTGGGGACCGCCGAGTACCGCGGGCACGGCTTCGGCTGGCGCTCGGCCACCGGCTTCCGCCACCCGGGCCTGCACGAGTACCGCGACGAGGACGGCCTCTCGCTCATGCGCAGCTTCTCCGGGCTGCTGGTCACCGCGGGCCTCGACCACACCCTGTTCACCGCCGAGGTGGACGCCTCGCAGTACCGCTACCCGCACCGCGCCACCGTGTGGAACGGGCTCCACGGCCGCGTGGCCCACACCCCCGCCCGGCTGCACGGCTACGGCGAACGGTGGACCGACGACGGCCGGTGCGTGCTGTGGGCGGAGGGCGAGGTGCGGCAGGCGGCCGTCTTCGCCGAACACCTGCGGCTGACCCGGCGGATCGAGGCCGACCTCGGCGGCAGCGAGATCCGGCTGACCGACACCGTGCGCAACGCCGGATTCGACCCGACGCCGCACATGTACCTCTACCACATCAACGTCGGCTGGCCCCTGCTGGACGAGGGCGCGCGCTGGGAGCTGCCCGCGGCCCGCACCCTGTGGCGCTCCGACAGCGTCGCGGAGCAGGGCGTCTCGCACCTGGTCATGCCCGCGCCGCTGCCGGGGTTCGTCGAGCAGGTCTACGAGCACGAACTCGTCCCCGGGGAATCGGGCCGCGCACGGCCGAGGCTGGTCAACGAACGGCTGGGGCTGTTCTTCGAACTCGACTACGACACCCGCGAGTTCCCCGCGTTCTTCCAGTGGCTGCACCTGCGCGAGGGCGCCTACGCCGTCGGGATGGAGCCCTCCACGCACCACGTCGCGGGCGAGGAGGCGGCCCGCGCCGACGGGTCCATGACCTTTCTGGCCCCCGGCGAGGAGCGCCGCTACCACACCGTCTTCCGGATCGGAGAGCTGTGAACGGCGAGGCGGGCGGGACGGCGGAGCGATGACGGCCTACCGCGGACTGACCTGGGACCACCCGCGGGGCACCGAGGCGCTGCGGCAGGCCGCGGCCGGCTTCTCCGCGCCGCCCTCCCCCGCCGGGCGCCACGGGGACACCCTCACCTGGGACGCCCAGCCCCTCGAAGGCTTCGAATCGCACCCGATCACCGACCTCTGCGCCCGCTACGACCTCGTCGTCCTGGACCATCCGCACCTCGGCGACGCCCTCGCGGGCGGGGCGCTCACGCCGCTGTCCGCGCTGTTCGGCCCGGAAGTCATCGCCGAGTGGCGCGCGACCACGGTCGGCGCCTCTGCGGACTCCTACACCGCCGCCGGCGAACTGTGGGCGCTCCCGCTCGACACGGCCACGCAGGTGGCCGCGGCACACCGGGCGACCGTGCCGGAACTGCCCACCACCTGGGAACAGGTGACGGCGCTCGCCGCCGAGCGGCCGGTCGTGCTCTCGCTCGCCGGTCCGCACGCGCTGCTCACCTTCTTCTCGCTCTGCTGCGCACTCGGCGAGCCGCCCGACCCCGAGCCCGCCTCCGGCCTGGTCCCGCGCGACACCGCGCTCGCGGCGCTGGAGATGATGCGGGACCTGACCCGCCGCGCCGACCCCGCGACGTTCGGCCTCAACCCCATCGGGCTGCTCGGCCTGCTCGCCGCGGGCCGAGCGGCCTACTGCCCGTTCGTCTACGGGTACGCGAGCTACGCGGCACGCGCGGCGGGCGCACCCGTGCGCTTCGGCGACGTGCCGCGGCTGGCGCCCGGCGGGCCGCTCGGCTCCACGCTCGGCGGCACCGGGCTCGCGGTGACCCGCCGCACCGAGGTCTCCCCCGCGCTCGCCCGCCACCTGAGCTGGCTGCTGTCGGCCGATGCGCAACGCGCCTACCTGCCCGAACGGCTGGCGCAGCCCTCCCGCCGGGAGGCGTGGCGGGACCCGGCGCTCGACGCGGCGTTCTCCGGTTTCTACTCCGGCACCCTCGCCACCACCGAGGGCGCCTGGGTCAGGCCCCGCCACGCCGGCTACCCGGCCTTCCAGACCGCCGCCTCCGCCGTACTGCGGGCGGCGGCCACCGGCACCTCGTCACCGGCGGACGCGTTCGCCGAGACCGTCCGGCTGCACCGCGCCCTGACCCCCTGACCTGTATCCCCGCACCCCCGTCCGAGGAGCCGCCCGCCATGGAGAGCACAGTCGAGGAGATCCGCCTGACGCTGCACGACCGCGTCGCCCTCATCACCCTCAGCAGACCCGAGAAGCTGAACGCGGTCACCGCCGCCATGTCCGCCGAGCTGACCCGGCTCGCCGACCTGTGCAACACCGCCGACGAGGTGCGGGCCGTGGTGCTCACCGGTGCCGGCGAACGCGCCTTCTGCGCCGGCTCCGACATCGGCGAACTCGACGCCTACGCAACCCCCTGGGACTTCCGCAACCGTTCCGACTACTGCGACTCGTTGCGCCGCCTGCGCAAACCCGTCATCGCCGCGGTCAACGGGCTCGCGCTCGGCGGCGGTCTGGAGACCGCCCTCGCCTGCGACATCAGGATCGCCTCCGCCACCGCCCGGTTCGGCGCCCCGGAGATCAAGCTGGGCTGGATCGGCGGCGGTGGCGTCTCCGCACAGCTGCGGGCCTCGATCGGGGCGAGCAACGCCGCCCTCATGCTGCTGACCGGCGACCCGATCGACGCCGCGACGGCCGAGCGCCGACTGCTGGTCAGCGAGGTGACCGAACCATCCGAACTCCTCGGCCGCGCCCTGGAGATCGCCTCGACCATCGCCGCCCGCGCCCCCATCGCCGCCGAGACCGCGAAGGCCAACCTGCACGCGGCGGCCAGCGTCCCCCTCGACCAGGCACTGGAGCGCGAACGCGACCTCCAGGCCGTCTGCTTCGCCACCGAGGACGCCGCGGAGGGCCGAGCCGCCTTCCTGGCGAAGCGCCCCCCGCACTTCCACCGCAGGTGAACGTCCACCCCCGGCCGGGGCACGGCACCGGCCCGGTCTGGCTCGGTCTTCGGGCTACGTGCTCTCCCGGGGCCGGATCTCGAAGCCCAGGTCGAGGGCGGAGGCGGCGGAGGAACCGCCGCGCATCCGGCGCAGCAGCAGCGCCGCGGCCTCCCGGCCGATCCTGGCGTTCGGCAGGGATACCGTGGTCAGCCCTGGGCGGACCATGCGGGAGAGTTCGAAGTCGCCGAAGCCGGTGAGGGCGATGTCCCCCGGCACCCGCACGCCGGTGCTCCCGGCCGCGAGCAGCGCGCCGCAGGCGAGCACGTCCGTGGAGAAGACCAGCACGTCCGCCTCGGGCTGCGCCCGGCGGGCGGTGTCGAGCAGCAGTGCTCCCGACTCCAGGGTGAGCGGGTACTCGGAGGCGTCCACGACGCGGGGCTCGCGTCCCGGCCGGAACGCGTTCACCGCCCGCCGGAACCCCGCCAGCCGGCGCAGCGAGCGGTGGTCGCCCGCGAGCAGCGAGCCCACGAAGCACGGCTCGCGGTACCCGGACTCGTGCAGGAAGGACACCATCGCGTACATCGCCCGCTCGTTGGAGAAGCCGACGAGCGTGTCCACCGGGCTGTCCGTCCAGTCCCAGGTCTCCACCACGGGCACCCCGGCGGTGCGGAGCATCGCCACCGTGCTCTCCCGGTGCACCGTCCCGGTCAGGCAGATGCCGTCCGGGCGCCTGCCGAGCAGCGAGCGGATGAGGTCTTCCTCGCGCTCGTCGTCGTAGTCGGTGTAGCCGAGCAGCAGTTGGTAGCCCTCCGGGGAGAGCACCGCGGAGAGCCCGGTCAGGGTCTCGGAGAACAGCTCGCTGCCCAGCGCGGGGATGACCGTGGCGACGATCTTGCTGCGGTTGGAGGCCAGGTTGCGGGCGGCGAGGTTGGGCACGTACCCGCTCTCCCGGATCGCGGCCTCCACCCGCTCCCGGGTGTGCGGCGCGACCTCCTCGGGAATCCGCAGCACGCGGGAGACCGTCTGCGAGGAGACGCCGGCGCGCGCGGCCACGTCCCGCAGGGTGACCGAACGCGTCGAGGCCCGCCGGGGCCCCGCCGCTGGACCGCTTCCCATCCGCCCTGCCTCCCCGTCTGTCGTGCCGCACCGCGCGGCCGGGGCAACTGTACGCAGCCGACGGCCCGTCGGGGGGCCGTCCGCCCACTATGTTAGCGCTGCCGTTAGCGCTATCATCGCTCTCCACTAGCCCCGAACGGTGTGAGGTGTGGCATGGGAGTGCTCGACGGCATCCGCGTCCTGGACCTGTCCATCGCGATGTCCGGCCCGTTCGCGGCGATGAAGCTCGCCGATCTGGGTGCCGACGTGATCAAGGTCGAGCCCGTCGGCGGCGAGTGGCAGCGACGCGCCTCGGCGGGCGGCGCGCGTGGCCGGGAGGTCAACGCCTCGTTCCTGTCGCTGAACCGCAACAAGCGCAGCCTGTCCGTGGACCTCAAATCGCCCGGCGGGCTGGCCGCCCTGCGCGAGCTGGTGAAGACCGCGGACGTCTTCCTGCAGAACTACCGGCCCGGGGTGGCGCGGCGGCTCGGCGTCGACTACGAGACCCTGCGGGAGCTGCGGCCCGATCTGGTGTACGTGTCGATCTCCGGGTACGGCGAGAGCGGGCCGTACGCCGCACGCCCCGGCCAGGACCTGCTGCTCCAGGCGATGAGCGGTGCCCTCTTCAGCGCCGGCGCTCCCGGCCGGGCGCCCACCGCGGCGCCGTACTTCCTGGTGGACGCGTTCGCCGCCTACTCCGCGTTCGAGGGTGCGCTCGCCGCGCTGTTCCACCGGCAGCGCACGGGTGAGGGGCAGCTCGTGCGGGTCAACATGCTGGACGCGATCATCTGCGCGCAGATGCAGGAGATCACGGTCCGCACGGTCGGCGGCGTTCCGCAGACCCGGGGCGAGGGCATCCACGCGCACAGCTACATCCGCGCCCCCTACGGCATCTACCCGACCGCGGACGGCTACCTGGCGCTGTCCTTCGCCGAACCGGCCGTGCTGGCCGAGCTGTTCGGCGAGCCGCGGCTCGCCCCGTTCGAGGCGGAGCGCGACGGGTTCACCCGGCGCGAGGAGATCTCCGCCCTCGTCGAGGAGCACCTGAGGCGCGAGACCACCGGGCACTGGCTGGAGGTGCTCGGCGGGGCGGGGGTGTGGTGCGGGCCCGTCCACTCCTACGAGGACCTGCTCACCGACCCCCAGGTGGTGCACAACGGGTCGTTCGTCAGCTACGAGCACCCCACGGAGGGGCGGGTGACCACGCCGGGCTTCCCGTTCACCCTGAGCGCGAGCCCGCAGTCGGTGGCTCGCCCGGCGCCGGTGAACGGCCAGCACTCGCGGGAGGTCCTGCGCGACCTCGGCATGAGCCAGGAGGCGGTGGAGAGGCTGATAGCGAACGGCGCGGTCTTCGCCGCGGGCTGAGCGCGGCGGGGCGTCGCGCTCGGCCCGCGGCGCCCTCGGGCCTCATTCGATCCGCAGGACCTGGACGTACGGGGTCGGCGGCTCGGGCGGCAGCGTGACCCGCAGCCCGTCGGCGCGCAGGTCGAACGGGAGCGGCCCGCCGCCGAGCAGCGCGATCCGCCGCGGCGGGCGCGGCAGGTGCCCCGCGTCGGTGCCGAGGCTGGTGAGCACGGCCGTGCCGTCCGCGGGCCAGGCCATGAGGAACGCGTACAGCGTCTCGCCCCGGCGGGTGAACCGCACGTCCCGCGGGGTGTAGGGCAGCGACCGCTCGCGGGCCTTGGCGCCGTCCACGCGGGTGGGTCCCTCGCCGTGCACGTGCCACGGCCGGGTGCCGAAGACGGCTTCGCCGCAGGTGTCCGTCCAGCCACCGATGCCGTCCAGCACGGCCCCCGTCTCCTCGTCGACGGTCCCGTCGGGCAGCTGCGGCACGTTGAGCAGCAGGCAGCCGTTCTTGCTGACGGTGTCGACGAGCAGGTGCACGATCTCACCGGCGGTCTTGTAGCGTTCGCCGGCGCTGTAGAACCAGTCGCCGATGCTGGTGTCGTACTGCCAGGGCGCCGGGTCTGTCCCGCCGAGCTGGTGCCGCTCGACGTCCAGGAGCACCGCGCCCCGGTCCTCGTCCGGGACCGTCTTGACGCTCACCGCGCCCTCGGGCACGGCGTTGTAGTAGGCGGCGAGGAACTCCAGGCCGCGCGGGCTCGGCGGCGCGGCGGGGCAGACGCTGCCCTCGTCGAACGGCAGCCGCGCGTCGTCGAGGTAGACCAGCTCGGGCGCGTACCGCTCGGTGACCTCGCGCAGCCGGGCGTAGTAGTTGTCGACGAAGTCCGCGCGCGGCGGGTCGCCGGGGCGGCGCGGCGGGCCGTAGAGCGCCCGCGGGTCGAGCCCGTCCCACCAGGTGCCCCGGCCGTCCTCGGCGGTGAGGTGCCCGTCGTACGGTTCGCCCGCCCGCGGCCCCTCGGCGTCGGCGGCGAACGCGGCGTCCAGCCAGCGCCAGGTCCAGGAGCCGGCGTGCATGCTCACCCCGAAGCGCAGCCCGGCGCCGCGGGCCGCCGCCGCCCACCGGCCCACGATGTCGCTGCGCGGGCCGACGTTGACCGCGTTCCACGGCTGGTGGGTGGAGTCCCACAGGTCGAAGTTGTCGCAGTGCGCGGCCAGGGAGACGAAGTAGCGCGCCCCGGCGCGCCGGAAGCGGTCCATCAGCGCCTCGGGGTCGAACCTTTCGGCGCGCCAGAGCCGGCACAGGTCCTTGTGCCCGAACCGGGCGGGGTGGCCGAAGTGGGCGCGGTGGTGCGCGGCCTGGCGGCGGGAGCGCTTCTGTTCGAAGTCCTCGGTGCCCTCGTAGGGCCCGTACAGGTGGCGGGCGTACCAGTCGCCGGCCATGGCGACCGACTGCGGGCCCCAGTGCGACCAGATGCCGAACTTGGCGTCCGCGAACCACTCGGGGACGCGGTGGGCGCGCAACGAGGGCCAGTTGGCCTCGTACGGGCCGGAGCGGGCGGTGGTGCTCATGGTGTCCCTTCCGTCGCTTGTCCCGTGACGTGCGCGTGCCGCGAACGGTTCGCTAGACCGCCGCCCACAGCACCTTCTGGGCCGCGATCGCGTCCTGCCGTTCCTGCGCGTCGCGCAGCGCGTCGACGTCGATCCGTTCGCACGCCGCGTCCAGCCGCCGGATGGTCTCGATGCTGTGGGACAGGGCGGCCACGGGGTCTTCGCGGAAGGGGAACTGGTCGAGCAGCACGGGCTGGTCCCAGCCGACGCGGCGCAGGGCGAGGAGGAACTCCAGGGTCTCGAAGAGGTGCACGGACGCGACCGGCAGGTCGTCGTCCCAGCCCCGCCAGTTGTCGTTGAGCTCGGCGGAGACCAGGCGGCCCTGGCGGTGGACGAGTTGCAGGGCCTCGGCGGGGGTCTCTCCGGCCATCAGCGAGTGGCCGAAGTCCAGCACGATGCCGACGTTGTCGACTCCGGCGTCCTGGATGGCCAGCAGGGTCGTGGCCGCGTTGCCGAGGGTGATGCGGACCCGGGGCTCCTTGGGCTTGTACTCGATGGCGAACTGCGTCTCCGGGTGGGCGGTGGCCAGTTCACGGATCGCGTCCACGGTCAGCTCCCACAGCCGGGCGTAGTCGGCCTGCCCCGGCATGTCGAAGCCGTCCTGGCCCGGCCAGAACTTCACGTATCCGGCGCCCAGTTCCGCGGCGGCCTCGACGGCGGCATGCACGCGGTCGCGCGCGGCGCGGCGCACGGCGGGGTCGGGGTTGGTGAAGGCGCCGCGGGTGAACTCGCGGGTGTAGAGGTGCGGGGTCACCGCGCGGGCCCGCAGGCCGAGTCCGTCGAGCAGGGCGGCCACCGAAGCGGCGGAGAGATCCGGCTCGTCGAAGGGGTGGTTGATGTCGAGGTGCTCCAGGCCGTCCACCTGGGCGGCCAGTTCCAGCATGGCCCTGGTCGAGCGCTCCGGCCCGTAGCCGTCGGTGGCGTACCGGTCGACGATCCGGCCGAACGCCCAGATTCCCGCTCCGAAGACGAGGTTCGCCATGGTGTGCTCCTGACTGTGTGTGGGTGTGGGTGCCTAGGGCCTGTCCGGTGGATCGTCGCTCGGGAGCCGTGCGCGGCGGACGGCGTCGCGCCAGCGCGCGAGGTGTTCGGCGCGCCAGGCGGCGTCCCGCCGGGGCCGGGCGAGGGTCGTGTCCCGCTCCGCGTGGCGCCGCACGTCCGCGTCCGTCCACAGGCCGAGCGCGACTCCGGCGAGGCGGGCGGCGCCGAGCGCGGAGTTCTCGGGATGCGCGCTGATCCGTATCCGGCAGCCGCAGAGGTCGGCCTGGAGCCGCATGAGCGCGGCGTTCGCGCTCGCTCCGCCGTCCGCGTGCAGGACCCGTGGCGGGCCGAGGGCGCGTTCGAACAGGAGGAGGGTCTCCGCGACCTGGAACGCCGTCGAGTCGAGCGCGGCCCGCGCGAATTCGGCACGGGTGGTGGCCTGGGTGAAGCCGGTGAACACCGCCGTGGCCCGGCGGTCCCAGTAGGGGGCGCCCAGGCCCTCGAAGGCGGGCACCAGGACGGCGGTGGTCTCCCCGGCCTCCTCGGCCAGCGCGGCGAGCCCGCGCTCGTCGGTGCCCAGCAGGTGCGCGGCCCAGCGCACGGCGGTGCCGGCGGCGGCGATGTTGGCCTCGAACGCGAGGGCGCGGCCGGCGCCGGGCAGCTGCCAGGCGACCGTTCGGGCCAGGCCCTCGGGTACGGGCCCGGGGTCCGTTCCGGCGGGGGCCAGGGCCATCAGCGACGAGCCGCTGCCGTAGGTGGCCTTGACCAGGCCGGGGCGGCCGGCGCCGTGGGCGAACAGGGCGGCGTGCGAGTCGGCGAGCACGGCGGCGAGCGGCGTGCCGGGGCGTACGCCTGGCAGGCCGTCGGCGCTCCCGAACGGCCCGGTGGACGGGACCGGTTCGGGCAGGGCGGCGCGGTCCACACCGAACACGTCGAGCAGGTGGGGGTCCCAGGCTCCGGTGGCCAGGTCGAGCAGCTGCGTTCTGGAGGCGTTGCCGATCTCCGTCACGTCGCGCCCTGTGATGCGGCGCAGCAGCCAGGCGTCCACCGTGCCCACCCGGATGCGGCCGGAACGGGCGGCGCGGCGGCCGGGATCCAGCTCGTCCAGCAGGGCGGCGGCCTTGGTGGCGGAGAACATCGGGTCGACGGGCAGGCCGGTCCTCGCGGTGATCTCCCGGCCCTCGGCGCCCGCGGCCAGCCGCGCGCAGTGCGCCGCGCCCCTGCGGTCCTGCCAGCTGACCAGCGGGCCGAGCGGCTCGCCGGTGTCCGCCCGCCAGGCGAGCACCGATTCGCGCTGGGTGCTGAGCGCGACGGCCGCGAGCTCCGTGCCCGGCCGCCCGGCGAGTGCCGTGAGTGCCTCGCCCGCGGCCGTCACGACGCTCGCCCAGATCTCCGCCGGGTCCTGCTCCACCCGCCCCGGGCCCGGGTGGGCCAGCGCCAGCGGGCGCGCGGCGGTGGCTCGCACGATGCCGTCCGCGTCCACCAGCACCGCCTTGGTGCTGGACGTCCCCTGGTCGAGGGCGAGGACGGCGGGCGACTTCACGGGCCGCGCCCGAGGAGGTCGAGTGCGGCCCGTTCGGCCGCGGCGGCGGTGATGTGGAAGTGCTCGTGGAGGAAGCGCGCGTCGCCGGTGGGGGCGAACACGCCGGGCACGCCGAGGATGCGCATGGGTACGGGCCGGTGGGTGACCACGGTCTCCGCGATCGCGCCGCCGAGCCCGCCGCGCACGGTGTGCTCCTCCACGGTGACGATGCCGCCGGTGTGCTCGGCAGCGTCGCGCACGGCCCGTTCGTCCAGCGGGCTGACGGTCGACATGTTCAGCACGCGGGCGGAGACGCCCCGCAGGGCGAGCCGGTCGGCCGCCTGGGTCAGGAGGGAGACCGTGGTGCCCAGGCCCACCAGCGTCACGTCGTCGCCGCGGCGCAGCACGGCGGCGCGGCCGGGCTCGAACGGGACATGGGGGGTGAGCGCGGGCACCGGGGTGCGGCCGATGCGCAGGAAGACGGGCCCGTCGTGGGCGTGGGCCCAGCGCACCGCCTCGGCGGTCTGGGCCGGGTCCGCCGGGACCACGACGGTGAGGTCCGCCAGGGCGCGCAGCCAGGCCAGGTCCTCGATGCTGTGGTGGGTGGGGCCCAGCTGGCCGTAGGCGAGGCCGGGGCTCATGCCGCACAGCTTCACGTTGGCCCGCGAGTACGCCACATCGGCCTTGATCTGCTCCAGCGCCCGCCCGGTGAGGAACGGGGAGGCGGCGCAGACGAAGGGAATCCGCCCGCCGCCCGCAAGACCGGCGCCCACCCCGACCATGGTCTGCTCGGCGATGCCGACGTTGACGAGCCGGTCGGGGTGGCGGGCGGCGAACTCCTTCAGGTTGCTGGAGCCGACGGAGTCGTTGCACACGGCCACCACCCGCGGGTCGGCGGCGGCCAGTTCGAGCAGTGTGGCGGCGAACGCCACCCGGCAGTCGTACGCCGGCGGGCTCGCGGTGGCCTCGGCGGGCTCCGAGGCGGGGGCGGCGGTCATCCCTGCAACTCCTCCATGGCGCGCCGGGCTTCCTCGGCGTTCGGTACCCGGTGGTGCCACTCGACCCGGTCGGCCATGAAGGACACCCCGCGGCCCTTCTGCGTCACCGCGATGAGGCACCGGGGCCGTCCGGGCGGCGCGGGTGCGCACAACTCGCGGCGCAGGGCCTCGTGGTCGTGGCCGTCCACGGTGCGGACGGTGAAGCCGAACGCCTCCCACTTGGCGGGCAGCGGCTCGAGGGCCGAGGTCTCCTCGGTGCGGGCGCCCTGTTGCAGTCCGTTCCGGTCGACGACGACCGTCAGGTTGTCGAGGCCGTGCTGGGCGGCGGTCAGCGCCGCTTCCCAGTTGCTGCCCTCCTGCAGCTCACCGTCGCCGGTGAGGACGAACGTGCGGCGCGGGCTGCCGTCGAGCCGGGCGGCGATGGCCGAGCCGACGGCGAAGGGCAGGCCGTGGCCCAGCGGCCCGGTGTTGGTCTCCACGCCGGGGATCTTGCGGCAGTCCGGATGGCCGTTGAGCGGGGAGAGCGGCGCCATGTAGGTGTCAAGATCGGCGTCGGCGAAGAAGCCGGCGTACGAGAGTGTGGCGTACAGCGCGCCCGAACCGTGGCCCTTGCTCTGGATGAAGCGGTCGCGCTCCGGCAGCCGTGGGTGCTCCGGGTCGCAGTCGAGCACCAGCAGATAGAGGACGGTCAGGATGTCGACGGCGGAGAAGTCACCGCCCACGTGCCCCATGCCCGCACGGAGGATCATCTCCAGGTCTCGCCGGCGGATCGCCGCGGCGATGCCGGCGAGCCGGGCTCTGCGCTCCGCCACAGGGGCCTCGGTCAATGAGCGGCGCAGCTCGCGCAGTTGGCGCGCGCTGCCAGGAACGGGCCTCAGCGTCATCGACGACACCACGTCAACAGGGTCATCTGAATATCCATTCAGCTATGAATGTTGATTCACCATAAGCTAGCCTTCTGTCGGGGACCCGTCAAGGTGGCAACCGCACCGGCGGCCACGGGACTTCTCAAGGAGGAACGAGCGATGGCATCGCCCGAGGAACTGCGCCTCATGACGCGGGTGGCGCGCATGTACTACACCGAGGGCGTGCGCCAGCCGCAGATAGCGCGGCGCCTGGGGCTGTCCCAGGCCCGGGTGTCGCGGCTGCTGAGCAAGGCGGAGCAGCACGGGATCGTGCGGATCACGGTGTCCCCGCCGGCCGGCACCCATCCCGAGCTGGAGGGCGCCCTGCAGGAGCGTTACGGGCTCAGGCTGGCGCTCGTGGTGGAGGTCGGCGAGGACGACGAACAGCGCATCCTGCCGGAGCTCGGCGCCGCCGCCGCGTACTACCTGGAAGCCACGCTGCGCTCCGGCGACGTCATCGGTATCTCCTCGTGGAGCGCCTCCCTGCTGGCCCTGGTGGACCACCTCCACCCGGCGCCGGGACTGGCCGGGGTCCGCGTGGTGCAGGTCCTGGGGGGCGTGGGTGATCCGGCCGCCGCCGAGCACGCGACCCGGCTCACCGACCGGATGGCCCGGGTGCTGCACGGTGACGCCGTCCACCTGCCCTCCCCCGGGGTCGCGGGCTCCGCCGCCAGCGCGAAGGCGCTGCGCGAGGACCCCTTCGTCGCCGCCGGTCTCGCCCTGTTCGACGGCATCACGGTGGCGCTGGTCGGCATCGGGTCGCTCGAACCCTCTCGGGTGCTGGCCAGCAGCGGCAACGTCTTCTCCGCGGCCGAGATCGAACGGCTGCGCGCCGCCGGTGCCGTGGGCGACGTGTGCCTCAACTTCTTCGACGCCGCGGGCACTCCGGTGGACACCGGAACCGCCGAGCGCGTCATCGGCATCACGCCCGACGGGCTGCGCGCGGTGCCCCGGTGCGTCGCCGTGGCCGGCGGGCGGCGCAAGACCGAGGCGGTGCGCGGCGCGCTGCGCGGCGGCCTGGTCAACGTCCTGATCACCGACCGGTTCACCGCGGAACGCCTGACCCGGCCCTGAGGAGCAGCGCGCCCGACCCGGTTTCGCGACGAGCGAAGGAGATCCGCCGTGTTGTCCACCTCCCAGCCAGACCCCGCCCACCTCCGCGTCGGCACGCCGGTCGCCGAGCACCACCGCGAGCCCTTCGGTATCGGCGAGCCCAGGCCCCGGCTGTCGTGGACGGTCCACGCCGGGCGGCCCGGCTGGCGGCAGGCGGCCCACGAGATCGAACTGCGCGCCCCAGAGGACCCCGGCGGAACGGCGTGGCGTACCGGCCGACTCCCAGGACCCGACTCCGTGCTGGTGCCCTGGCCCGCCGGGGCGCCCGCGCTCGCCTCCCGGGAACGGCGCGAGGTGCGGGTCCGGGTGTGGGGCGAGGACGGCGCCGCATCGGACTGGAGCCCGTCGCTGACCGTCGAGGCCGGGCTGCTGACCCCGGGGGACTTCACGGCCGCCATGGTCGCCCCCGCCGTTCCCGTTGCCGAGCGGGAGCCGGAGCGCCCGGTGCTGCTGCGGGGCGAGTTCGCGCTTCCGGCCGCGCCTTCGCGGGCCCGCCTGTACGCGACCGCGCACGGCGTCCACGAGCTGGAGCTCAACGGCGTCCGGGTCGGCGACCAGGTACTGGCCCCCGGCTGGACGAGCTACCACCACCGGCTGCGCTACGCCACGTACGACGTGACCGGCCTGCTGCGGGCCGGCCCCAACGCGCTCGGCGCCTGGCTCGCCGACGGCTGGTACCGGGGGCGCATCGGGTTCCAGGGCGGCGTGCACGCCTACTACGGCGGCGAGCTGGCTCTGCTCGCCCAGTTGGAAGTCGTCTGCGCGGACGGCACCGAGGTGCGCTTCGGCACCGGCGAGCGGGGCTGGCGCTGCACGTACGGTCCGCTGCTGGCCGCCGGCCTGTACGACGGCGAGTCCCACGACGCCCGGCTGACGCCGTCAGGCTTCTCCCTGCCGGGCTTCGATGCGTCCGGCTGGCATCCGGTCCTGGCGGTCGCGCGCGACGCGGCCACGCTCGTCGCCCCCACCGGACCGCCCGTGCGCCGCACCGAGGAGCGTTCGCCCGCCCGCGTCCTCGTCTCGCCCGCCGGCCGCACGATCCTCGACTTCGGCCAGAACCTCGTCGGCCGGCTCCGCATCAGGCCGGACGGCCCCGCCGGTACCACCGTGACCCTGCGCCACGCCGAGGTCCTCCAGGACGGTGAGCTGTGCACCCGGCCGCTGCGGGATGCCGAGGCCACCGACCGGTACACCCTGCGCGGCGGCGGGGCCGAGGAGTGGGAGCCGCGGTTCACCTTCCACGGGTTCCGCTACGCCGAGGTCACCGGCTGGCCCGGCGAGCTCCGGCCAGGCGACGTCACCGCGCAGGTCCTCCACACCGACCTGCGCCGCACCGGCTGGTTCGAGTGCTCGGAGCCGCTGCTCAACCAGCTGCACGAGAACGTCGTGTGGAGCATGCGCGGCAATTTCCTCGACGTCCCGACCGACTGCCCGCAGCGCGACGAGCGGCTGGGCTGGACCGGTGACCTCCAGGTCTTCGCGCCCACGGCCTGCTTCCTCTACGACTGCGCCGGCATGCTGACGTCGTGGCTGTCCGACCTGGCAGCCGAGCAGTACGACGACGGCACCGTGCCGTTCTTCGTGCCCACGCTGGAGGCCGAGGCGTGGCGGCCGGACTGGTCGCCGTCCTGGCCCGCGGCCGTATGGGGCGACGTGGCCGTGCTCACCCCCTGGACGCTGTACGAACGCTTCGGCGACGCCGGGGTGCTGCGCGCGCAGTACCCCAGCGCCCGGGCCTGGGTGGAGCTGGTGGCCTCCCGGCTCGACGGGGACGGGCTGTGGCGGCACGACCGGCAGCTCGGCGACTGGCTGGACCCGGCCGCACCGCCGGACGACCCGGGCCGCGCCCTGACCGACCCGGACCTGGTGGCCTCCGCGTACGCCGCCGCGTCGGCGGGGCGGCTGGCGGACACCGCCCGGGTCCTGGGCGAGGAGCGCGACGCGGGCCGGTACGGGGCGATGGCGGCGGCCCTCCGCGCCGCGTTCACCGCCGCCTACCTGACGCCCGCCGGCCGCCTCACCTCCGATACGCAGACCGCCTACGCGCTGGCGCTGCGCTTCGGCCTGCTGCCTGCGGCCGCGCGGCGGGGGGCGGCGGCGCGGCTGGCGCGGCTCGTCGCCGACGCCGGTCACCGCATCGGCACCGGCTTCGCCGGCACGCCCGTGGTGTGCGACGCCCTCGCCGACGGCGGCGAACTGACCACGGCGTACCGGCTGCTGCTCCAGCGCGAGTGCCCCTCCTGGCTCTACCCCGTCACCCGGGGCGCGACCACGGTCTGGGAGCGCTGGGACAGCATGCTGCCCGACGGCACGGTCAACCCCGGCGAGATGACGTCGTTCAACCACTACGCGCTCGGCGCGGTCGCCGACTGGCTGCACCGCACCGTCGCCGGGCTCTCCGCCGCCGCGCCCGGCTACCGGCGTCTCCGGGTCGCGCCCCGGCCCGGCGGCGGGCTCACGCACGCGTGGGCCCGGCACCTCACCCCGTACGGGCCGGCGGAGGCCGGGTGGCGCGTCGAAGCCGGGCGGCTGGCGGTGGAGGCCGTGGTGCCGACGGGTGCGACGGCGGTGATCGAACTGCCCGGCGCCCCGCCGGTCGAGGTGTCCTCCGGCACCCACCGCGTCACCGGCCCGGCAGGAAAGTATGCCTAGGTCAGGGCGCGGAAGAGGAGGGCGAACGCGGTCTCCGTGGGAACGAGCCGGTGTTCGGGCAGCGGCCCCGGGCCGCAGGAGGCGCTGCCCAGGCCGTGGTGGGCCAGGTCCAGGTTCACGTACACCCGGTCCCGTTCCACCAGGTCCGTGGGGTGCCGGGCCGCCGCCAGGTCGCCGGTGGTCCAGCGCCGGGCGGTGAGGCCGAAGTGCGGCGCGCCCTCGATCCGCAGCCGGTGGCGCGGGCCGCCCAGCTCCGCCCACCTGACCTCCGCGCGGTGCCCGTTCTCCTGCGGCACGACGTAGGGCGTCTGGAGGCCGGCGATCGTGGTGGCGAACAGCCCCACGCGGGCGGCCTCCCGGCTGTCCGGGTACGCCTCCCCCGGTCCCCTGCCGAACCACCGGACGGCGTCGCAGTCCGCCGGCAGCGCCAGCCGTACACCCAGCCGCGGAAGGGGCAGGTCGTCCCAGGGGCCCTCCGGGACGACGTGCACCTCCAGCCGCAGGGCGGGCCAGGCCGCCGTCCAGGTGTAGCGGACGCGCAGGGCCCGCTCGGTGCCGGCGGCGGCGACCCGGGTCTCCACCACCAGCCGGTCCTCGCGCGGGGTGACGGAGACGGTGCGGTGCTCCATCCGGTCGAGACCGGCGAGGTGCCACTCCCACGCGACCGAGTTCGCGCCCATGCCGCGGTCGTTGTCGGTCGGCGCGCGCCAGATGTCGAGGCGCGGTCCTTCCAGGCCGAGCGGGCCGAGCCGGCCGAGCACGCCGGTGCGGGCGTCGAACAGCCCCGTGCCCAGGGCGACCACGTCACCGCGGCGCCGGGCGGCCCGGCCGGGGCCGACCGGTCGCGCGGGCGGGGCGGAAACGGCGAACTGGCCCCAGGCGACCTCGTGTCCGGCCGCGGCCCACGGTTCGTCACCGGCCAGTTCGGCCCGCACCGTGAGCCATCCTTCCCCCGCGGCGGCCGGCAGCCGCGGGGCCGGCAGCTCGGCCGTTCCGCCCGCGGGCACGCGCGGGACCGGCAGCTCGCCGGCGGCGACCCGCCGCCCGTCGTCCTCCAGGGTCCAGGTGAACCGCAGGTGCGACAGGTCGCGGAACGCGTGGCGGTTGGCCACGCGCAGCCGTTCCCCGGCGAGTTCGACGGTCACCGGCTGGAACACCTTCTTCAGCTCGACCAGTCCTGGGGACGGGGTGCGGTCGGGGAAGACCAGTCCGTCGATGCAGAAGGTGCCGCCGTGGGGGTGGTCGCCGAAGTCGCCGCCGTAGCCGAAAAACTCCCGGCCGTCGGCGGTACGGCGGCGGAAGCCGTGATCGATCCACTCCCAGACGAAGCCGCCCTGGCAGCGCGGGTACCGCTCGAAGACCCGCTGGTACGCGGCCAGCGAGCCGGGACCGTTACCCATGGCATGGGCGTACTCGCACAGCAGGAACGGCAGCGCGCGGCGCCGGGCCTCCAGCTCCGGGTCGTCCGCCGTCTCGGGCGGGGCAGCCTCCTCGCGCCGCCCGATGCGCTCGACCTCGTCCACGGGGGTGTACATGAGGCTGTAGAAGTCGGAGTGGCGGTAGCTGCGGTCGCGCTCGTAGTGCAGCGGCCGGCCGGGGTCGCGAGAGCGGGTCCAGTCGGCCAGGACACCGAAATTGCGGCCGTGGTGGCTCTCGTTGCCCAGCGACCAGACGACGACGCTCGGGTGGTTCTTGTCCCGCTCGACCATCCGCCGCATCCGGTCCAGGAGCATCGGTTCCCAGCGCGGGTCGTCGGCGGGGTTGCCGCGCCAGTCCGCGTGGATGAAGCCGTGGGTCTCGATATCGCACTCGTCGACGACCCACATCCCCAGCTCGTCGCAGAGGTCGAGGAAGGCCGGGTGCGGCGGATAGTGGGCGGTGCGGACCGCGTTGACGTTGTGCCGCTTCATCAGCAGCAGGTCCGCACGCATGGTCGCGGTGGACAGTGCCCTGCCGTGGTCGGGGTCGTGTTCGTGCCGGTTGACGCCGCGCAGCAGCAGCGGCGTGCCGTTGACGGTCAGCAGGCCGCCGGTGATCGCGACGGTGCGGAAGCCGAGGCGCAGCGGGACCCGTTCCCCGTGGGTCGTGAGGTGGCCGTCGTACAGCCGCGGCGTCTCCGCCGTCCACGGTTCCACCGCCAGGTCGGTGGCCTCCCGCCCGGCGGGCAGGTTCTCGATGCCCAGTTCGGGCACCGTGATCAGGGCGGGCGCCCCGGTGTCCACGGCGAGCGTGCCCCGGCCGGTCACGTGGTCGTAGCCGGCGTGCACGAAGAAGTCGTCGACGCCGCCCACCGGGCGCTCCAGCAGGGCGACTTCGCGGAAGATGCCCGGCAGCCACCACATGTCCTGGTCCTCCAGGTAGCTGCCGGACGACCAGCGGTGCACGCGCACGGCGAGCACGTTGGGGCCGGGGCGCAACGCCGGTCCTGCGTCGAACTCGGCCGGCAGGCGGCTGCCCTTGGCGGTGCCGAGGCACTGCCCGTTGAGCCAGACGCGGAAGCAGGAGTCGACGCCCTCGAAGCGCAGCACGCTGCCCGCCGCCCGCCAGCCGGCGGGCAGGTCGAACGCGAGCCGGTGGTCACCGGTGGGGTTGTCGTCCGGCACGTGCGGCGGGTCGATCGGGAAGGGGTAGGCGGTGTTGGTGTACCGCGGGACGCCATGGCCGTGCAGCACCCAGTGGGAGGGGACCGGCAGTTCGGTGAAACCGCCGGGCGGCGGCTCGGGGCCGAGGAAGTCCAGCGGTGCGCCCTCCGCGGTCGCGGAGAGCCGGAAGAGCCACGTCCCGGTGAGGCTCAGCCGCCCGGCGTCGGAGGTGAACGCGGCGCGGGGCCGGCGCAGCCCCGTGCCGGGGGTGAGGTCCTCGAAGTACGACGGCATCACAACTCCCCATAAAATACAGAGAACGGCTGAAAACAGCTGAAAAGGTATTGACAGCTGGCGGCCGCGGCCGTCTTCCTGATGCGATGCGACCGTTTCCCGCGCTTACGGCGTTTCCCCCCGACCGCGTCCGCCTGCCGGCCAGCCTTGGCCGTATCGACTACACCGAGCTGCCCAACCCGTTCCAGCGCCGTCTCGGCCTGGTGCGCACCTACCTGATGAGCCTCGGCGCCGGGCAGTTGCTGCGCGGCTTCGTCCACGAGGCGGGCGTCTTCACGCCCGGTGCCCCGCCCGAGCCGGGGGCCGGGTTCGGCGGCTGGGAGGCGCTGGCCTCGCAGCTGCGGGGCCACTTCCTCGGCCACTGGCTGTCCGCGGCGGCCAGGATCGTGGCCACCACAGGGGACGCGGAGCTGCGGGCGCGGGCCGAGGGGATCGTCGGCCGGCTGGCGGGGCTCCAGCGGGAGAACGGCGGCGAATGGGTGTTCTCCATCCCGGAGAAGTACCTGCACCGCGTCGCGGCCGGGAAGCCCGTGTGGGCCCCGCACTACACCGTGCACAAGACGCTGATGGGGCTGCTCGACGCGTACCGCTACCTGGGCAGCGACGACGCGCTGGAGACGGCCGTGGGCGCGGCCCGGTGGTTCCACCGGTGGACGGGCGGGTTCTCCCGGGCCGGGCTCGACGACATCCTCGACTACGAGACCGGCGGCATGCTGGAGGTCTGGGCCGACCTCTACGGCATCACCGGCGACCCCGCCCACCTGGACCTCGTGCACCGCTACGACCGGCCCCGGCTCTTCGACCGGCTGCTCGCGGGCGAGGACCCGCTGACCAACCGGCACGCCAACACCACGATTCCGGAGGCCCTGGGCGCGGCCCGCGCCTACGAGGTCACCGGCGAGGAACGCTGGCGGCGCGTCACCGAGGCGTACTGGCGGTGCGCGGTGACCGACCGGGGGTACTTCGCCACGGGCGGGCAGAGCAGCGAGGAGGTGTGGACGCCGCCGCACGCGTTCGCCGCCCGCCTGGGAACGAAG
This sequence comes from Streptomyces sp. MP131-18, assembly GCF_001984575.1. GTDB lineage: Bacteria > Actinomycetota > Actinomycetes > Streptomycetales > Streptomycetaceae > Streptomyces > Streptomyces johnsoniae. Next base: position 343,217 of record NZ_LZNS01000001.1, read on the forward strand.
ACGCAGGAACACTGCACGGTGTACAACATGATGCGGCTGGCGGACACCCTGCTGCGCTGGACCGGCGCCCCCGCATACGCGGACTATCTCGAACTCAACCTCTACAACGGCGTGCTGGCGCAGCAGCACCCGCGCACCGGCATGGCCGCCTACTACCTGCCGCTGCGGCCGGGCGCGCGGAAGCGGTGGGGCACCGCCACGGACAGCTTCTGGTGCTGCTACGGCACGATGGTGCAGGCCCACACCCGGCACAACGCCTACGTGTACTACGGCCACGACGGTGGCGTGTCCGTCTGCCAGTACATACCTTCCACGGCCCGCTGGAACGCGGGCGCCGGGGAGGTGGAGCTCACGCAGCGGCCCGACCCGGAGGTCGGCACGCACATCGCCGCCACCGACGACCGGGGCACGCGCGGCCGTCCCGGCCACTGGGCCGTCGAGCTGACCGTGCGGGCCGCGGAGCCCAGCGAGTTCGAGCTTGCGCTGCGGGTGCCGGAGTGGGTGAGCGGCCCGGTGACGCTCACGGTGAACGGCGAGCGGCGGGAGGTGCCGGACGGCGCCCGCCGCGCCACCGTCCGCCGGGTGTGGCACGACGACGTCGTCCGCCTGGAACTGCCGCGCGCGCTGCGGGCGGTGCCCCTGCCCGACCGGCCGGACGCGGTGGCGTTCCGCTACGGGCCCGTGGTCCTGGCCGGGCTGTGCGACGAGGAGCGCCGCCTGGTCGGGGACCCGGCCCGTCCGGAGACGCTGCTGGCCCCCGACGAGGAGCGCGATCCGTTCGCCTGGCGGGGCTCCTGGCGCGCCCTGGGTCAGGACCGGGGGCTGCGCTTCGTGCCGCTGCACGAGGTCGAGGAGGAGAGCTACGCGGTCTACTTCCCGGTCACGCCCCGGCGCTGAAGCGCACGTTGCCAGGACCCGCCTCGTAGACGGCCCGGTCGCCCTCGGCGCCGAGCGCCCGCGCGCCCGGCGGCGCCGGGGCGGGGGCGGCACCGCCGGGCAGCGGCACCTCGACGCGGGCGGGCGCCCCCGGGGGCACGGTGACGTCGAGGAGGAAGCCGCCGCCGGGCGGGCGCCGCCAGGAGCTGCGGACCCGGCCGCGGGGGGTGTCGTACCAGGCGTCGACATGGGTGAGGTCTCCTACCGGGGCGGGCCTGATGACGATGCGGTCGAAGGCGACCGAGTCGTCGGCCTGGCGGATGCCGGCGAGCGAGGCTGTGAGCCACTCCTGGATCGCGCCGAGCATGAAGTGGTTCTGCGACGAGCCGCGGGTGGGCCCGTCCCAGCGTTCAGTGAGCGCGGTCGCGCCGTGCGCGATCTGGTAGCCGTAGCTGGGGCTGTCGGTCCGGGTGACGAGGTCGTGGACGACGTCGTCACGCCCATGGGCGGAGAGCACCCGCAGCAGCGAGGGCAGGGCGATCTCGCCGACCGTGACGTGGTCGCCCTCGGCGCGGATGGCGGCGACGAGATGGGCGAGCACGGCGTCGCGCTCGGCCGGCGGCACGACGCCCAGCTCCAGGGCGAGGGCGTCGGCGGCCTGGCTGCCGGTGGCGTAGGTGTGCCGCCCGGCGTCGAAGAAGGCCAGGTGGAAGGCGCGGCCGACCCGGTCGGCGAGTGCCGCGTAGTCCCGGGCGTCGTTCTCGCGGCCCAGGACCGCGGCGATCCGGCCCATCGCGGTGGCGAGGCGGTGGTAGGCGTAGGTCGCGGTGACCGCCTTCGGCGTGGAGTTGTCGAAGGACATCCAGTCGCCGAGCCCGTGGGAGAGCAGGTCGCCGTCCGCCCGGGAGGCCAGGTGGTCCAGATAGCGCTCCATGTGCGGGTAGTGGGCGCGCAGCGTGGGGGTGTCGCCGTACCTGCGGTAGAGGAGCCAGGGCGCCAGGACGATCGCGCCGCCCCAGTTCGGGTCGTCGCGGAACTTGTCCGCGAACACGGTGTATTCGGGCGCGATTCCCGGCACGAGCCCCGAGGCGGTCTGCGCGTCCGCCATGTCGCGCACCAGCTTGCGGTAGTACGCGGCGACGTCGTAGTTGTCCGCGACGGCGGGGAAGACGAGGTGGGTCTCCTCCAGCCAGCCGAGCTTTTCCCGGTGCGGGCAGTCGGTGAGGACGCTGTACATATTGGACTGGACGGCCCGGTCGACGAGCCGGTGGATGCCGGTGATCAGCTCGTCGGAGCAGTCGAAGCCCCCCGCGGGCGGGTTGGCGGCGCGCAGCACCTGCGCGCGGACGGTGGCGGTGCTGGCGTGCCCGGGCAGTCCCTCGACCTGGACGTAGCGGAAGCCGTGGTAGACGGTGACCGGATGCCAGACCTCCTCGGTCCCCGTGGCGTCGCCGCGCAGGGTGTAGGCGTCGTAGCAGGGACGGCCGGTGAAGCGCTGGTTGACGGTGCCGTCGTCGTTCAGCAGCTCGGCGGGGCGCAGCGTCACGGTGGTACCGGCGGGCCCTGCGACACGCAGCTCGGGGCGGCCGGCGATGTTGACACCGAAGTCGACGACGTGGACGCCGGGTTGCGGCTCGTCGACGGAGACGGCGGTCAGTTCCGCCACGACCTCGACCGGCGGGTGGGCGCGGGCGGTGAGCGCGACGTCCGGGGCGGGCACGGCGACCGCCGGACGCCAGCCGGCGCGGGCGGCGGCGCCCGGCGCGTCCCAGCCGGGCCGTTCGCGGCGGGCGTCGTACTCCTCGCCGCCGAACCAGTCGGAGAGGGTGACCGGGCCGGGCGCCGTGCGCCAGCTCTCGTCGGTGACGAGGGTGGTGACGGAGCCGTCTTCCGCCTCCATGCGCAGCACCGCGAGCAGCCTCGGCAGGCCGTAGCTGACGTGCAGCTTCTGGTAGCGGCCCGGCACGTCGGGAACGTGGGCGATGCCGCCGGCGAGCCGGAAGCCGACGGTGTTGGCGCCCGCCCGCAGCGCGCCGGTGACGTCGTAGGTGGCGTACAGCAGCCGCTTGTCGTAGGCGGTGTAGCCGGGTTCGAGCTCGGCCGCGGCGATGCGGCGCCCGTTGACGGTGGGGACGTAGACGCCCAGGGCGGTGGCGTACAGGCGGGCCCTGCGAAGGGGCGCGTCCAGGTGGAAGTCCCGGGCCAGCAGCGGCATCGCGCGGTCCGGGTCGTGCTCCTCGGTGGCGGGCGGGGCCCACTCGGGTGCGGTCACCCAGCGCGCGCCGCCCCAGTCGGCCGGCTCCAGCAGCCCCGTCTCCCACCCGGCCGTCCGGCTCCAGGCGGACGCCGTGCCGTCCTCGTCCCACACCCGGACCCGCCAGCAGGCCCGCCGGCCGGAGCCGAGCGGGTGACCGGCGTACGGCACCGCGACACCGCGCTCACCCGCCACCCGGCCGCTGTCCCACAGATCGGGCTCGCCGCCGGCGAGCCGGCGGGGGGTGGACGCCACCTGAATCCGGTAGGCGCGCTGCCGACCGGCGGCGGGCCGCCAGGAGAGGTCCGGCCGCTCGGCGTCGATGCCGAGGGGGTCGGTGAGATACCCGGTCCTCAGGTGGGTCGGCGCGGCGGGGGCCTTGGCCATATCAGGTCTCCTGTCTGCCCGTTGTCAGGCGATCACCAGCTCCACACCGCTATCGCGGCACAGCCGGGCGTACGGGGGCGGGGGCTCGGCGTCGGTGACGAGCACGTCCACCTGGTCGAGGCGGGCGACGGAGATCGTCTCCGTGCGGCCGAACTTGGTGTGGTCCATCACGACGATCACCTTCTCGGCGATCTCCAGCATCGCGCGGCGCACCTCGGCCTCCTCGATGTCGAAGAACGTCAGACCGCGCTCCGCGGTGAGCCCGCCGCAGCCCAGGACGAGCTTGTTCACGTGCAGCTTGCGGATGGTCTCCGTGGCGAGCGATCCGACCAGGCACAGCTCCGGAGCGATCACCCCGCCGGCCAGCAGCACCTTGGCCGAGGAGTCGGGCGCCCCCTGGAACTCGCCTGCCACGTGGATGGAGTTGGTGACGACCACCAGATCCCGCCTGCCGCGCAGCGCGCGTGCGACGCTGTGCGCCGTGGTGCCGGTGTCGATCGCGACGCTGTCGCCGTCGTCGACCAGCCCGGCGGCGCGGGCCGCGATGCGGAGCTTCTCCTCGGCGTGCGCGACCCTGCGGGTCTCGAACGGTGAACGTTCCCGGCGCACGGCCCCGCCGTGCACCCGGCGCAGCACGCCGTCCTGCTGCAACTCATGGAGATCGCGGCGGACGGTCATCGCGGAGACACCGAGGCGCCGGGTCAGCTCGGCGACCTCCAGGCGCTCCCGCTCGTCCAGCATCCGCAGGATGACATCCCTGCGCGTCCGTCCGCTCTTTCCCATGCCACTCCGCCTCGTCTCGCGCCTGCGTACCGGGGGCCGGGCGGGCCGTCGCCGCCCGTTCCGCCGCCCCCGAGCAGTATCTGCGCACCGCCCGGTGGCGCGGACGCGCGCCCCGTGGGCGGCGGCCCGCCACCGGACCCAGATTGTTCGAGTGAACAGAAACTAGAACCGCACCCCGTCCGCGTCAACAGCGCCGGTGGCGCGGGAGGTGAATATCTATCCAGATGCCCGGCCTTGTTGACGGCGACGACCACCACTCCTAGCCTGTCCGGCATTCGTGTTCGTTCGAACATTGAGAACGGTGTGACGGACCCATGCCCAGCATTCCGGCAACGTTGCTGTTGGAGGAGCGCGCCGAGCAGGCGATGAACGCGGTCACCGGACTCGCCGACCCTGATCTCGGCCATATCCCCTTCTTCAGCGCCAACCTCCTCGCCGAACCGGCCTCGCTGGTGCACGGCGACTACGACTACGGCTCCAGCCACGGCCGCCTCACCGACGCCTGCGTCCTCGCCCGGCAGATGACCGGCGCATCCTGGTGGCAGGAGACCGAGGAACGCTACAAGGCCACCCTGCTCGACCTGCTGGCCGACGACGGGCTGAGCTACCGGCGCACGCACCCCCGCGGCCACTGGGCGGCGCACGCCAACCTCATCGATCAGCGCGCCACCCTCCTCGCGCTCACCACCTGGTACGTGGACAGCGGCGACGAACGGGCGCGGCGGGCCGCCGACCGGCTCGTCGCCGCCCTGCGGCGGATCGCCGTCAAGGAGCGCGACGTGTGGTACTACCCCGCGTCGGAATACACCCCCCGCGGCTGGCCCTCGGACAACGCGGTCCACCTCCGACTGGCGCCCGACCCCGCCTCGTTCTGCGGCCGGCTCATCATGCCGCTGCTCCGCCACCACCAGGCGACGGGCAGCGCCGACGCCCTCGAACTGTGCGGCTGGTTCACCCGGCTCATCACCGAGAAGAGCGGCGTGTTCCTTTCCGACGGCAGCTTCAACCCGGCGCTCGCCTACCGCAGCGGCCACTTCCACACCCGGCTCGGCACGCTGGACGGCATCGCGCGGTACGCGGTCCTCAGCGGCGACCACTCCCTGACCCAGTTCGTGAAGAACGCCTTCGACTGGGCGCTGACGCAGGCCACCGCCTTCGGCTGGACCCCTGGCGACCTGGCCGACCAGCGCTACGAGCACGAGACCTGCTCGCTCGTCGATCTGATCGGCATCGGCACCACCCTGGCCCGCGCCGGGCACACCGCGTACTGGACCGTGGTCGAGCGCTTCCTGCGCAACCACCTCGCCGCCTCCCAGCTCACCGACACCGACTGGGTCCGCTCGGCGCCCGACCGCTCGCTCGACACACCGGGCTGGGAGACGCACCACCGCGTCGGGGAGCGGGTACGGGGCGCGTTCGCCGGCTACGGCGCGCCCAACGACTACGTCTCCGACGTGGTGCTCGGCCGCGGTCACACCAGCGACGTCCAGGCGTGCTGCGTCGGTTCCGGGGTGCGCGGCCTGTTCACGGGCTGGAACGCGGTGGTCACCGGCGACGAACGGCTCCTCCGCGTCAACCTGCTGCTCAACCGCGGCAGCGCACTCGTCGACGTGCTCAGTCATCTGCCCTACGAGGGGCGGGTGGACCTCCACGTGCGCGCCGACTGCCGGGAGTTGCGGCTGCGCGTGCCGCCCTGGGCCGGTTACGCCCACCTCGCCGTCGCCCGGCACCCGGCCTCAGGACCGGCGGTCACCGCCTCAGGACGGGACGCCGGACTGTGGGCGCCGGACGGCTTCCTCCGCCTCGAACGCCCCCGGGCGGGCGAGCGGATCACCGTCACGTTCCCCCTCGCGGAGTCCACCACCGACGAGGCCGCGGCCGGGCACATCTTCCGCGCCCGGTGGCGCGGCGACGACCTCGTAGGCATAGAACCGGAAGGCAGATCGCGACCGATGTACAGTCCCCGCACCCTGGAACCGAATGCCCCGCGGCGCCCCCGCGCCCTCCACGTCCCGGACCGGGAGTGGTCGTGGTGAGCCGCAACGAAGGACCGGAGCGCCCCGATGCCGCGACCGGCCCCGCCCGCAGGACGTTCATACTCGGCGCGGGCTCGACCGCGGCGCTCGCCCTCGGTGCCGGGACCGGGGCCGCCGCCGGCGCACCGGCCCGGCGGCCGAGCGACGCGCAGGCGGCGCGGATCATGGCGGGGATACGCCCGCCCCGGTTCCCGCGCCGCACCGTGACCGTCACCGACCACGGCGCCGTGGGCGACGGGACGACCGACTGCACCGCGGCCATCGCCAGCGCGATTGCCGCCTGCCACGCCGCGGGCGGCGGCCACGTCATCGTTCCCGAGGGCACCTACCTCACCGGCGCCGTGCACCTGCGCGACAACATCGACCTGCACCTCGCCGCGGGCGCCACGCTCCGCTTCAGCCGGGACCCCGCCGCGTACCTGCCTCCTGTCCACACCCGCTACGAGGGCATCGAGTGCCTCAACTACTCCCCCTTCGTCTACGCCCACGGCTGCCGGAACATCGCGCTCACCGGCAGCGGGGTGATCGACGGACGGGCGGACGACACCCACTGGTGGGACTGGACCAGGGGCGAGGACGGCGGCGACTCCCCGGAGAGCATCGACAAGCGCACCCTGCGCGCCTGGGCCGAGGAGGGCGTGCCCGTCGAGCAGCGGATCTTCGGCGGCGGCCACCACCTGCGGCCCAACATGATCCAGTTCTACGACTGCCGGAACGTCCTCATCGAGGGGGTGACGGTCAAGGACTCGCCGATGTGGAACATCCACCCCGTGCTCTGCCGCAACGTCACCGTCCGCGGCGTCAGGGTGGAGAGCCCGAACGGCCCCAACAACGACGGCTGCAACCCCGAGTCCTGCGCCTACGTCCTGATCAAGGACTGCGTCTTCAACACCGGCGACGACTGCATCGCCTTCAAGGCCGGGCGTGACGCCGACGGCCGCCGGGTGAACGTGCCCTGCCACAGCGCGCTCGTCGAGGGCTGCGAGATGCGCGACGGCCACGGCGGCGTCACCATCGGCAGCGAGATGACCGGCGGCGTGCACAACATCCTCGCCCGCGACTGCCGGATGGACAGCCCGCAGCTCGACCGGGCGCTGCGCCTGAAGTCCAACCCGAACCGCGGCGGTCACATCACCGACATCGTCTTCACCGACATCACTGTCGGCACGGTCGGCGACGCCGTGATCGAGATCGCGCTGGACTACGAGAACATCGACACCGGCGACCACTACCCGGACGTGCACGGCATCTCCGTGCACCACCTCACCGCCGAATCCGGCTCGCTCGCGTGGAACCTGCTGGGCAACGACGCCAACCCCATCCGCGACGTGCTGCTGCACGACTGCGCCTTCGCCGGTATCGAGGAGGGGTACGTCACCGAGAACGTGACGGGTCTGGTGCTGCGCGAGGTCACGATCAACGGCGCGGACGCCGGCGATGGAGGAGGCGCGTGACCGCCTCGCCGGCGGACCTCGCCCGGCGGCAGGCCGACGCCATCGCCGCGCGCGTGCGACCGCCGCGCTTCCCCGACCGGGAGTTCCCCGTCACCGCCCACGGCGCCGTGGGCGACGGGATCACCGACTGCACCGCGGCCATCGCCGGCGCCATCGCCGCCTGCCATGCCGCGGGCGGCGGCCACGTCATCGTCCCCGAGGGCACCTACGCCACCGGGGCGGTACGGCTGCTCTCGGGGGTGGACCTGCATCTGCACGCAGGCGCCACGCTCGCGTTCAGCCGCGATCCGGCCGCGTACCTGCCGCCCGTCCTCACCCGGTTCCAGGGGGTGGAGACGTACGGCTACTCCCCCCTCGTCTACGCGCACGGCCAGCGGAACATCGCGGTCACCGGCGCCGGCGTGCTGGACGGGCGGGCGGACCCGGACCACTGGTGGCCCTGGTCGGGGCAGGAGGAGTTCGGCTGGCGGCCCGGCATGCCGCAGCAGGAGGACGACTGGCCGCAGCTGTGGGCGCAGGCCGAACGGGGCGACCCCGTGGCGGAGCGGGTCTACGCCGCCGGCCACCACTTCCGCCCCAACTTCCTGGAGACGTACGACTGCGAGAACGTCCTCGTCGAGGGCGTCACGTTCGTCCGCTCCCCGATGTGGGTCATGCACCCGGTGCTGTGCCGCAACGTCCTCGTGCAGAACGTCACCGTCGACAGCATCGGCCCCAACAACGACGGCTGCGACCCGGAGTCCTGCCGGGACGTGGTCATCCGCGGCTGCGTCTTCAACGCGGGCGACGACTGCATCGCCGTCAAGTCGGGTCGGGAGGCCGACGGCCGCCGCGTGAACGTGCCCAGCGAGAACATCCTCATCGAGGACTGCGTCATGCTCCACCGCTACGGCGCCATCACCCTGGGCAGCGACATGACCGGCGGCATCCGCAACGTCTTCGCGCGCCGCTGCCGCATCGGCGGCCCCGGCCTGTACTTCGGCCTCTACATCAAGACCAACTCCGTCCGCGGCGGCTTCGCCGAGAACGTCCAGCTGGACGACCTCTCGGTCACGCACCTCACCAAGGAGTTCCTCACCTGCGACTTCCACCGCGGCGAGGGCGACACCGGGGATTACCCCCCGCACGTCGGGGACATCGGCGTCCGCAACGTCACCGTGGGGCAGGCCCGGCGCGCGCTCCTGGCGCGCGGCTACCCGCACGCCCCCATCCGCGGTCTCCGGCTGGCCGACTGCTCCTTCGCCGCGCTGGACGAGGCCGACCGGCTCGAACACGTCGAGGGGCTCGTCCTGGACGACGTGTCCCGGCCGGAACCGACCCGGAGGGACGAGCCCCATGACGCCATCTGACACCCCGGACCCCCGTGCCGTGCCCGGGCGCCACGACTGGTGCCCCTGGCTGTACTTCGGCTCCGCCACCGACGCGGAGCGCGACGCGCAGCGCGCGTGGCAGCGGCGGCTGACCGAACGGCTGGCCGACCAGGGCGGCGAGACGGAACTCACCGGCGACGTCTACGTGTCGCCGTGGGCGGGAGTCTTCACCGACCGGCTGCACATGGGGGAACGCTCGTACGTCGCCGCGCACGCGTACGTCACCGACGAGGTGACGATGGGCCGGAACTGCACGGTCAATCCCTACACGGTCGTGCGCGGCAGGGTGCGCATGGGCGACGGGGTACGCGTCGGGGCGCACAGCTCCGTGCTCGGCTTCAACCACTCGATGGCCCCCGACCGGCCCGTGCACAAGCAGCCGCTCGTCTCGAAGGGAATCGAGATCGGCGACGACGTGTGGATCGGCTCGCACGCCGTCGTCCTGGACGGGGTCTCCATCGGCGCGCACTGCGTCGTCGGCGCGGGCGCGGTCGTCACCGGCGACCTGCCGGAGTGGTCGGTCGCCGCCGGCAATCCGGCCCGGGTGCTGCGCGACCGCAGGGACCCCCCGGCGGCGCGCGCCGCCGCCCCAGCGGCGGGGCCGACCGGCCTGGAGGCGCGACTGGAGGGATTCGCCGCGCGCGCCCGCGAGCAGGCGCCCGAGGTGCTGGCCCGCTGCCTGGCCGAAGCGCCGGACGGCAGCCCGGCGTTCGCCGACCGGCCGGGCGCGCCCCGCACCGTCCGGGCGGACTGCGACGCCGTCGAGATCGCGCACCTGCTGCTCGGCGGCCCGCCGCCCGGCATCGACACCGGCGACCTGGTCGCCCGGCTGCGCGGGGCGCAGGACCGGCGGACCGGCCTCGTTCCCGAGCACGGGGGCGGGCCGGCGACGCTGGACGACGACAGCGCGATGTACCACATCCTGTGCGTCGGCTACGCGCTCAAACTGCTCGGTTCCGGTTTCGAGCACCCCGTGCGGGCGGTCCACGAGCTGACCCCGACGGAACTGACAGACCGGCTGGAGGCGTTGCCGTGGGAACGCGCTGCCTGGCGCTCCGGCCACTGGGTGGACGGCGTCGGCACGGCGGTCCTGGTGAACCTGGAGGACTTCGGCCTGCGGGCACCGGCCGCCGACACGCTCTTCGGCTGGCTGCTCACCCACGCCGACCCCTGGCACGGCCTGTGGGGCCGCCCCGGCGCGGCCGACCGCTGGCTCCAGCCGGTCAACGGCCTCTACCGGCTCTCCCGGGGCACCTTCGCCCAGTTCGGGCTGGGGCTGCCGTACCCGGAGCGGGCCGTGGACACCGTCCTCACCCACAGCGCGGACACCGCGTTCTTCGGAGCGGGCCGGGGCGACGCCTGCAACGTTCTCGACGTCATCCATCCGCTCTGGTCGTGCGCCCGGCAGACCGCGCACCGGCTGGACGAGGGCCGGCGGTGGGCCCGCCGGCAGCTCGACCGCCTGCTCGGCGGCTGGCGGGACGGGCAGGGCTTCGCCTTCGCGCTGGTGCCCGGCGCCGGACCGCGCCACCAACCGGGCCTCCAGGGAACGGAGATGTGGCTGGCGATCGCCTGGCTGCTGGCCGACCACCTGGGCATCGGTGAGGCCCTCGGCTACCGTCCCGCGGGCGTCCACCGCCCCGGCCCGGCCCGCCTCGGACTCTGAGCCGCTTCCCCGGCGGGGGTCAGCCGTCCGCCGCCGGGGCGCCGCGGAGGCGGAGGGCGCCGGCGAGCACCTGGGCCGTCACCCAGGACGGGTCCCACGTGTTGCTGGTGCCCCGCGCCTGCCAGTTGGTCGGGAAGAAGCCCTCCGCCTGCTCGCCCGGGTGGGCGAAGTCCCACTCCCCCGGCCGGGCGCAGATGCCCTGGCCCATCGCGTGGATCATCGTGTCGGCCAGGTCGGTGTACTCCGGACGCCCGGTCAGGTCGCCGAAGCGGGCCAGCTCGTGGACCGGGAAGAACACGTCCACGTGATGGTTCTGCACGCTGACGCCCGGCCACCCGGCGGCGGCGAAGCCGCGCTCGCGCAGCGGGGAGCCCGGCGGGTAGGTGGGATTCCACTGGTAGACCCAGGTGAGGAGCCAGTCGGCCGCCGCCGCGGCCCACTCGCGGTAGCGGCTCTCGCCGGTCAGCAGCAGGAGCTCGTACGCGCACAGGAAGAACGCGATGCCCCCCTCCTTGTCCTCGCACGCCGCATCCAGGGTGGCGTGGGAGAAGGGTGTGGCGAAGTCGTCCGCGTGGGCCCGCTGGTAGCGGCGGAGCAGGCCGGCGGCGTCGCGAAGGAGCGCCGGCGAGGGCGTCACCCGCTGGGCCTTCAGCAGCGCCAGGACGCAGGGCAGCCCCGCCGCGCCCGGCGGCTCGGGCAGCGGCTCCCCGTCGTCGAGCGCCCAGCCGAGCGGTACCAGGCCGTCGGGGAGCAGGCCGCGGCGGACGGCGCCGAGTCCTTCGTCCAGGGCGCGGAGCCAGCGATCGGGTACGGCGCGGCCGTGGTCGCGCAGCAGCACGATCACGTCGGCAAGATCGCCCAGCGTGTCGCCGAACGCGCGGGCGGAGACGACAGGGCGGCCGTGGCGCTCGAAACCGGTCCAGCGGCCGTCCCCGACGTGGTGGAAGCTCAGCCGCAGGCCGGGCGGCGCCCCTTGGGCGCTGCCGTCGAGGTAGAAGTCGACCGCGCGCCGGCAGCGCCTCAGCCGCCACTCCTCGCCGCGTTCGAGGCCGAGGCGCGCGTCGCACCACGCCAGCCGCAGGCACTGGCCGGTCCAGCCGTACATGAAGCCCGGCGCATGGCCGGGTCCGTGGAACTTCAGGTACCCGGCGGCGCCCGCCGCGTCGTGCCACCGGCGGTCCAGGGCCGCGGTCTTCAGCTCGACGATCTCGTCCAGCGACAGCGGCCGGGCGCCGGACGGCGCGTACCGCCGCAGCCCGTGGTGGACCAGGTCGCGGAAGCCGTGGCCGGGGCGGCTCGGCCGCCCCCAGCGCAGGGCGTGCCGGAGCGTGATGGCCGCACCGGGGGCGAGGTCGCGGTAGCCGCCGGGGTGGGGCGCGGTGGCCGCCTTGTGCGTGTAGGCGACGTCCGGCTCGCCGTTGAACATCACCGGGCCGCTGAGGGCGAGCAGCGCCGTCCCCTCGCCCGGGACGGGCGCGAGGGCGCCCAGGGAGCCGTCGCCTGGGTCGAGCGCGTACAGCGTCAGGAAACGGGGGCCGGTGGTCCCGGGCCACTCCGCGTGGACGCCGGGGACGGGCAGCCGGTGCTCCTCGACGACGAGCCCGCCGTGCGCCCCCACGCCGAGCCTCGGCACGACGCGGTCGGGGTCGGCGGAGGGGTTGCCGCGGTAGAGGACCCCGGGCAGGGTGACCGACGCTGCCGTGGCGCCCGGGAGGGGCAGCGCCAGGCCCACCGCGACGTCCCGCAGCGGGCGGGCGCCCGCGTTGCGCCAGACCACCTCCGTGTGCAGCGCGCCGTCGCCGAAGGCGAACGTGGCCTCGGCCACCAGCGGGCCGACCCCGCAGCGCACCGTGAGCCCGGCGCCGGAGCGGCGGACGGCGGGCTCGCGCGCGCCGGGGAAGGCCAGGCTCCAGGGCCGTCCGACGGAGACGGCCAGCAGGTCCCCGAGGCCGGCGGCGAGATAGCGGCCGTCTTCCCCCGACAGGCTCAGCCGAACGGCCGGGCCGTCGGCCTCGATCTCCAGGATCATCCCCTCGCCCTCGACGCGCAGCGTGCGCGCCGCCCCGGAGGTGTCCATGGCTCCCCTTTCGTCCGGCAGTGCAGACAGACGCTGCACGAGTGTTGACGCCCCTGCCGCACCTCGCAGGATAATGGCATTCATATGGTATGCCACTCGTGCACAACTGAGCGTCTCCCACCGAATCCCCCGGCAGAAGGAGCAGTGTGACCATGAGTGAGGACTCGAAGGCCGACCGGCAGGCCCGGCGGCTCTCCCGCAGGAAATTCGTCGGCGCCGGCGCTCTCGCGGGCGCCGCCGGTGTCGGCGCGCCGCTCCTGGCGCCGGGCACGGCCGGCGCGGCAGTGGCCCCGCACGCCGCACCCAGCCGGTATGCCACCAGGTCCGGAGCGGTCTGCACCCCGGTCCCCAACCAGTACGACGAGCCGTTCGAGGTCTGCGATGACGAGCTGTTCGTCTTCGTCGCGAACTACAAGCCGTTCGAGCTGGCCGGCTTCTTCGACACCGTCATAGGGAACGGGCTCGCCGCGGCGTTCCCCGACGTCCCGCTGAAGGTCGCCGTCTGGGACCAGCCGATCCGGTACGAGGATCTTGAGGCGGCGGGGGTGGTCCCCGACATCATCATCGACGACCCGCGCCGGCGGATCGACCGGGAGCTTGAGCCGCGCGGGTGGGTGAGCGACCTCACCGGCGACCTGGCGAACGCCGGCATCGACCTCGGCACCCTCAACCCGGCGGCAGTGGAGCTGATCAGGGCCCGCTCGGACGGCGGCGTCTACGGGGTGCCGCTGTTCGTCGACGACTTCGTGCTGCTCCACAACAAGAAGATCTTCGACCGCTTCCGCGTGCCGTACCCGACCAACGGCATGACGTACGACCGCGCGTTCCGGCTGGCCGAGCGGCTGACCAGGGAAGTGGACCTGGTCGCCTACAAGGGCTACCTCCAGCACCCGGACAACTACCTGGACTACAACCAGCTCGGGCGCTACCCGTTCCTGCCGACCGGCAGCGAGAACCCCGCGCCGGAGGACGTCCGGGTGGACATCACCTCGGCGGGGTGGCAGCGTCTCGGCGCCAACATGGAGCGCTTCCTGTTCATCCCGCGGAACATCTTCACCACGGTGGACGACTTCTTCCAGACCGGCCACGTGGCCATGGCCGTCGACACCCTCTGGAAGTTCAACTCCTACGCGCTGAACGAGATATACATCGACCCAGCGGACCTTGAGCAGTGGCGGGGCCTGGCGGAGAACGTCGACCTCGCCCTCACCTCCGTGCCCGTGCTGGGCGGCGGCGACGAGGCCACGTACCAGCCCAACACCCTCGCGGCCTACGTGCCGCCGCAGTCGAACAAGCGGCGGCAGGCACTCGACGTCGTGAAGTGGCTGGTCTCCGAGGAGGCGCAGGTCGCGCTCTCCTCGTACGGCATCAAGCCCGCGCTGCGCTCCGACGCCGTCGTCGACGCCTTCGGCAGCGCCTCCCCCGCGCTCGCCGGCATCGACACCTCCGGCGTCTTCTGGGGCGACAACGCCGTGGTGACCGGCTACGAGCAGACCGAGTACTGGGACATCCCGATGTACATGGTCTTCCGCCAGCACGTGCTCAAGGACGGGCTGTCCGTCTCCTCCGCGCTCACCATCACGGAGACCGTGGACATCCCGAACTACATCCGCGCCCAGGCGGAGGCCGGCTTCGACTGGTGACGGCCGGGTCCGCCGGACGCCGCGCGGCTCACGCCGCGGGCGCCCGGCGGATGCGCACCGCGTGGTAGGGCAGCGCCGGAAGCTCCACGTCGAACCGGTCGGCCCGCACGGTCACCGGCGCGCCGACCGTCATGTTCCAGACGTCGATGACCTCGATCCGCCAGGTCCCCTCGCCCATCCGGAAGTGGCGCGCCGGATAGCGGTGCGGGCCCAGGTACGTCAGGCAGTACTCGCCCGGCACCTCGACCGTCGAGGCGTCGTAGTACGCGGGGTTGTGCCGCAGGCCGGGGGGCGCGTCGGCGAGGATCTCCCGCAGGAAGGCGATGCGGGCGGGGGCTTCGCCGTGCGGGGTGCCGCCGTGCGTCCGCCAGGGCCGGGAGCCGTAGGACTCGCCGTGGGTGGCGTAGCCGCCCTGGCACACCCCCTCCCAGATCCGGGAGACCAGCTCGGGCGCCGGCAGGCTCAGCCGGGGCGTCTGTGCGTCGCCCTCGGCGCCGCAGTCGTCCAGGATCACCGGCTTGCGCAGGTCCGCCACGAGTCCGGCGACGGCCCGCGGCTCTTCGTGCCGCACGCTGGCGTGGGTGATCCAGGGCGCGCCGAAGTCGGTCTCCGGGCTGCCGTGGACGGTCAGCGGGTGGCGGCCGTGGTCGAACTCCAGGATGGTGGCCTGGAGTTCGGGGTCGCGTGGCGCGCACCACCAGACGTTGCGGAACGCCGCGAGACGGGCGACGGTCCCGGCGATGTCGCGCCCGTGCAGCGGCACCTCGGCCTCGATGCCCAGTGCCAGCAGGCCGCGGACCTGCCGCTCCAGCCGGATGAGCGGCACGCCGGCCGGGCAACGGAGGCGGACCCGGTTGAACGGGCCGGCCGCCAGCGCCCGCAGGGTGGGCCGCGTGACCTGGGCCACGGTGGTGCCGAGTGGGTGGAAGGGGAGCCCGTCCGCGTGGTGGAAGCGGAGCCCGCGGACCCGCACCGGGCCGTGGTTGGCCGGCCCGGCGGGGGTGCACACGAAGGTGCCCTCCGTGCCGGCGGCGCGGTAGTGCCACACGCCCTCCTCGTCCGGCATGAAGCGGGCCACGCGCCGGCCCGAGTCGTCGGTGAAGCCCGCGGCGGTGAACCGGCGCCCGCCGTGGACGAAGACCACCTCGGGGCCCGGCCCAGGCCCGGGCGGCGGGCCGGGCAGGGGCAGCTCCAGGACGCCCCACCGCTCCACCTCATCGGACGGGCGCACCCGGTTCGCGGCGTCGTTCACTCCACCCTCCGCATCCTCAGAGCCATGTCCTGCCGGCCGCCCAGCGCCACCCGGACGTTGTTGCGGTACGTGCCGTCCAGGGGGGTTACGGTCATGCCCCAGGTGTCGACCAGGTCGACGCGGTACGCGGCGCCGACCGGCAGCCGGACGTCCCGGTGGGCGTGCTGCCGGTCGCCGAAGTACTCCAGCCAGTACTCCCCCCGCCGCCGCGCCGCGGGAAGGTCCGCCGGGCCCTCCTCCAGCAGCCGGCGCAGGAACGCGATGCGCGGCACGCTGTCGCCGCGCAGTCGGCCGCCCCTGGAGATCCAGGCGGCGCCGCCGCGGTCGGCGTCCGGGTAGCACTCGCCGTGCCCCACGTACCCGCCGGCCACGGCCGCGTGCCAGAACTGGCGGGTCAGCGCGCGGGCGGTGATGTTCCCCCAGCGCCGCTCGACCGTGCCCTCGTAGCCGATCTCGTCGATGACCACCGGCTTGGGGCAGCCCGCCAGCCAGTCGCCGGTCAGCCGGGCGTCCCAGTGCTGGATGCTCTGGTGGGTGGTCCAGGGCCGGGTGAAGTCGTAGATCCGCTCGTAGGCGTACATCCGGGTGCCGTTGTGGATGGACCGCGGACGCTGGTAGGGGTCGTGCCGCTGGACGAACTGGCCCAGCCGGTCCCAGTCCTCCAGGGTCTTGGCACGGTTGAAGTCGTACTCGTTCGCGATGGACCACCACACGTTCCGGTAGGCGGACAGCCTCGCCAGCGTGTGGCGCAGCAGGAAGAGGTCCTGCTCGCGGCTCATGTCGTCGACGCCCCAGTGCCCCTCGTCGTAGGGGTGGAAGAGGATGACGTCCGCCACGATGCCGAGGGCGAGCAGGTCGCGCACCCGCCGCTCGAAACGGGCGAAGAACCTGGGCTCGAAGCGGGTGCGGTCGAGCGCGCCCGGGGTGTCACCGGGGAAGGCGAGCAGCGGCGGCGTCATATGCCTGGTGGGCAGCAGGCACATGCGGACCTTGGTGAACGGCGAGGCGGCGAGGGAGCGGAGGGTCAGCTCCTCGAAGGCGTCGTCCGCGTAGTGCGTCCAGTGGTAGCAGGTGGTGCCCAGGGGGAGGTAACGGGTGCCGTCGGCGTACTCGAACCGCGTGCCGGTCACCCGCACCGGGCCGTGGTTGCCCGGGCCTGGCGGGACGCAGTCGAACGTGCCGCGCCGCCCGTCGAGTTCGGGCGTGCCGGAGCGGGTGACGTAAGTCCAGGTGCCCACCCGGTCCGGCATGAACCGGATGCGGTAGCGACCGTCGCCGTCGTAGAAGCCGTCGGCCTCCACGGTCCGGTTGCGGTACTGGAACACGGCGCTCAGCCGGACGTCCGTGTACGGGTTGCCGCGCACCGGCCCGTCGAGGGCGACCTCGAAGACCCCCCAACGCTCCACGGTCACGAGCGGCTCTCCCCCGGCCCGGGGGCCGCCACCCTGACCCAGTCCTCGTCGAGCCGCACGTACTTGATCGTCTTGCGGAGGAAGGAGTAGGCGAGGTGCAGCGCCCCGTCGCGGGTCTGGACGATGCTGGGGTAGGAGTAGCCCAGCTGGCTGTCCCGGTACTCCTCATCAGCCGTCTGGACGTCGCGGCGGTAGGGCCACGTGCGTCCGCCGTCCTCGGACAGCGCGAGCGTCAGCGGGGTGCGCAGCGCCTTCTTCCGCCGCCCCGCCCCCTCGCCGACCCAGCGGAACTGGTCGCGCTCCAGCGTGGCGTCGTTGTAGAGGAGGGCGAGGGCGCCGCCGGCCAACCGCGTGAGCTGGACGGCGGAGTTGTTGTTGGGCAGCTCGGTCCTGGTCAGCGGCTGCCAGGTCCGGCCCAGGTCGAAGGACTCGGAGGCGTGAATCCGGTCCGCGGCGCGGCTGCGGAACATCGCGAACAGGCTTCCGTCGGCGCGCTGCACGGCGGTCATCTGCACCAGGTGGTCGCTGTCCGGCAGGTCGTGCTCGCGCCACGTCCCGCCACCGTCCTGGCTGATCATGACGGTGCTGTGCTCACCGCCCGGACGGCACCAGTAGGCGGGAAGCAGCCAGGAGCCGTCGGGAAGGAACAGCGGCGGATTGCGCACGAAGATGCCGGGCCCCTCGAAGAGGACGCGCGGTTCGCTCCAGGTCCTGCCGCGGTCCCGCGAGGTGCGCACGATCAGCCGCGCCGTCTTCTGGTCGTGCGGGGTGTTGGAGGGGTGGAACAGCCACACGGTGCCCTCGGCGTCCTGGGCGAGGACGGGATTCTGCTCGGAACGCTCCGGGTCCTGGGCCAGCGGCAGCGGCTGTGACCAGCGCTCCCCGCCCCGGCTCAGCCGCGAGAGGACGATGTCGGTGCCCGGGTCGCCCTCCTCGGGGCCGTTGAACCACGCGCACAGCAGGTCCCCGTCGTCCAGCTCCAGGAGGTTGGCCGCGTGGCTGTCGCCCGGGTGGCGCACGGGCAGCAGCGCCTCCCGCAGCGCCGGGTCCCGCGGCGACGTCCTGACCACGCCGTCGAAACGCGGATCGTTCACGAGCGGACTCCCCTCAGTTCGAGCTCCTCGGCGAAGTGGCAGGCCGCCTTGCGGCCGGGCCGGATCTCGCGCAGCGCCGGGACCTCGGTGGCGCACCGGTCGCGGGCGTGGAAACAGCGCGGGTGGAAGGGGCAGCCGGCCGGCACCCGCGAGGGGTCGGCGACCTCGCCGCGCAGGACGATGCGCTCCTGGCGGCGCGCCGTCGGGTCCGGGTCGGGGACGGCGGACAGCAGCGCCTCGGTGTAGGGGTGGAGCGGCCGGCCGTACAGCTCGTCCGTGGCGCCGGTCTCGACGATCCTGCCGACGTACATGACCACCACCTCGTCGGCCATGTACTCGACCACGCCGAGGTCGTGCGAGATGAAGAGGTAGGTCAGGTCCTCCTCGTCCTGGAGGTCCTTCAGGAGGTTGAGTATCTGCGCGCGCACCGACACGTCCAGGGCGCTGACCGCCTCGTCGGCCACCACCAGCCGCGGGGAGAGCGCCAGCGCCCGCGCGATGCCGACGCGCTGGCGCTGGCCGCCGCTGAACGCGTTGGGGTAGCGCCGCATGTGCTCGGGGCGCAGGCCGACCCGGCGCAGCAGCTCCGCGACCTGTTCCTCCAGCTCCTCCCGGCCGAGACCGCGGTTGACCCGCAGCGGCTCGCCGACGATCTGGAGCAGGGTCATCCGCGGGTTCAGGGAGGCGAACGGGTCCTGGAAGACCATGCGGATCTGGCTGCGGTACGGCTTGAGCGCCGCCTCGTCGAGCGCGGCGAGGTCCACGGTGCCGCCGTCGGCGGGGTCCCGGAAGAGGATCTGGCCGGCGGTCGGCTCGTACACCCGGAGCAGGCAGCGCCCCAGGGTGGACTTGCCGCAGCCGGACTCCCCGACCAGCGCGACGGTACGCCGGGCGGGGACGCGCAGGTCGACGCCGTCGACGGCGCGCACCTGGCCGGCGACGCGCCCCAGCAGGCCGCGCCGGAGGGGGAAGTGCTTGGTCAGCCCGCGCGTCTCGAGCAGCGCGACGTCCTCGCGCGGGGCTGCGGTGGTGCTGGTCACGGGACCATCCTTTCCCGGCGGCGGGTTCACGTGCCTTCCTCCTCGCGGCTCTCCCGGTGGCTGTCCGGGTGGTTCCCGGGGCCGCCGGCCCGGTCGGGGGCGGCCCCGGTGCCCTCGTAGAGCAGGCAGCGCACCTCACGGCCCGGCTCCGGGCCCGCGACGGGCGGGGGCACCGTCACGTCGCACCGCCCGGCCATGAACTCCTCGCAGCGCGAGTGGAAGGGGCAGCCGGACGGCCTGCGGTAGGCGTGGGGCACCATGCCGCGGACGGGCCTGAGGCGTTCGCGCGCCCCGGTGCCCAGCCTGGGGATCGAGCGCAGCAGCGCCTTCGTGTACGGGTGGCGGGGGGAGCGGAAGACGGACACGACGTCGCCGCGTTCGACGACGTTGCCCATGTACATCACGGCGACGCGGTCCGCCATCTGCGCCGCCACCCCCAGGTCGTGGGTGATCAGCATGACCGCCATGCCGAAGTCGTCCTGGAGGGAGCGGAGGAGCTCCAGGATGCGGGCCTGGGTGGTGACGTCCAGGGCGGTGGTCGGCTCGTCGGCGATGAGCAGTTCCGGGTTGCAGGCCAGGGCCATGGCGATCATCGCCCGCTGGAGCATGCCCCCGCTCATCTGGAAGGGGTACTCGTCGACGCGGCGCCGGGGGTCGGGGATGTCCACCCGGCCGAGCAGCTCGATGGTGCGCCTGCGGGCCTCGGCCTTCGTGACCCGCTCGTGGAGCAGGATGACCTCGCCGATCTGGTTGCCGAGGGTGTGCATCGGGCTCATCGACGTCATCGGCTCCTGGAAGACCATGGCGATGCGCTTGCCCCGCACGGCGCGGACGGCCCGGGTGTCGGCGGACACGAGGTCGACCATGCCGTCCGGGGGCTGCCTGACCCAGATCTCGCCCCCGGTGATCCGCCCGGGCCGGTCGACGAGGCGGAGGATCGAGCGGGCCATCACGCTCTTGCCGCATCCCGACTCGCCGACCACGGCCAGCGTCTCCCCGCGGGCGATGTCCAGGTCGACGCCGTCCACGGCCTTGACGACGCCGTCGTCCAGGGTGAAGTGCGTGCGCAGGCCCCTCACCCGCAGGACGGTCTCGCTCACGGCTTCTCCTTCGGCTCGGTACGGGCGGTGTCACTTGTACGGGTCCGCGGAGTCGCGCAGCCCGTCGCCCACGAAGTTCATGGCGAGGACGGTGACGAACACCGCAAGGCCGGGGAGCATCAGCCACGGCGCGGTCTCGATGGTCCGCACGTTCTGCGCCTCCTGGAGCAGCACGCCCCAGCTGACCGCCGGGGACTGGAGGCCGAGGCCGAGGAAGCTCATGGCGGTCTCGCCGAGGATCATGGCGGGCACGGCCATGCTCAGCGAGGCGATCACGTGGCTGGACATGGAGGGCACCATGTGGCGGAAGATGATCCGGCGTCTGCCGCACCCGTCGAGCCGGGCCGCGATCACGAAGTCGTCCTCGCGCAGGGAGAGGAAGCGGCCGCGCACCACCCGGGCCAGGCCGGTCCAGCCGATCACCGACAGGATCGTGGTGATGGCGAAGTAGCGCATCAGCGGGCCCCAGTCGGGGGGCACGGCGGCCGAGAGCGCCAGCCACAGGGGCAGCGTGGGAATCGCCATGAGGAACTCGATGAGCCGCTGGATGGCGGTGTCGGGTGCCCCGCCGAAGTAGCCGGAGATGCCGCCGAAGAACAGTCCGAGCGCGAAGCTGACGACCACTCCGATGAGCCCGATGGACAGCGAGACCCGCGCGCCGTGGATGATGCGCGACAGCAGGTCCCGCCCGGATCTGTCCGCACCGAGGAAGTAGGCCCGCTGGTCGGCGTCCACCGGGCCGAAGAGGTGGCGGTCCATCGGGATGAGGCCCCACATCTCGTACGACTCCCCGCGGGGGAGGAGCCGGAGCGGGATCTTCTGCGAGGTGTCGACCGTGTGCTTCTGCTCGAACGTCTCGGGGTCCCGCCGGGTCTCGTACCCGTAGACGTAGAAATCGAGGCCGTCGGAGAAGCTGAAGTCCACCTGGATCGTCTGCGGCGGCGCATAGGTGAGCCGTTCGTCGGTGGCACTCGCGGAGGCGGGCGCCAGGAACTCGGCGAAGACGACGACGAGGTAGACGGCCAGGACCACGACCGCGCCGCCGACGGCCAGCTTGTGTTTGCGGAACTTCCGCCAGACCAGGCGCCACTGCGAGGCGCGGCCGAGCTCCGGGTCGGCGCCGGCCTCCCGCGCCGCGGACTCCTCGGGTGAGGAGCCGCCGCCGGTGTCCCGCCGTCCCTTCCTGGACAGCGCACGGGGCCATGACAGCATGCGCGCTCACTTTCCCTCGTAGCGGTACCGGATGCGGGGGTCCCACCAGGCCAGCGCCAGGTCGCTGATGAGCGTGCCGACGACGGTGAGGGCGCTGAGGATCAGCACGAAACTGCCCACCAGGTACATGTCCTGGTTCTCCACTCCGCCGAGCAGCAGCGGCCCCGTCGTGGGCAGGCTCATGACGATCGAGATGATGGTCTCGCCGCTGATCAGGCCGGGCAGCAGCCAGCCCACGGTGCTGAAGAAGGGGCTGAGCGACATCCGCACGGGATACTTCAGCAGCAGCTTCCACTCGGGCAGGCCCTTGGCGCGGGCGGCGACCACGTAGGGCTTGTACAGCTCGTCCAGCAGGTTCGCCCGCGTGATCCTGATCAGTCCTGCCGTCCCGGACATGCCGATGATGAGCACCGGCAGCCACATGTGGGAGGCCAGGTCGAGCAGCTTCCCGAGGTTCCACGCCGCGTCCTGGTACTCCGGTGAGAACAGTCCCCCGGGACTCTGGCCGAAGTACCGCATTCCGATGTACATGAAGAGCAGGGCGAGCATGAACTCGGGGATCGCCATGCCGACGAACCCGAAGAACGTGGCGAGGTAGTCGCCGGTCGAGTACTGCCGCACGGCGGAGAGGATGCCGATCGGGAAGGCGATCGCCCAGACGAACAGCAGGGTGCTGACCGACAGGAAGAACGACAGGCCGACCCGGTCCCAGATCAGATCGGAGACCGGCCTGCCGTTCCAGGCGAACGCCTGGCCGAAGTCTCCGTGCAGGACGATATTGGAGATCCATGTCCAGTATTGACTGAAGAAGGGCTGGTCGAGGCCGTATCTCGCCCGGAGCGCCGTCAGTTCGCCGTCGCTCATCAGCTCGCCTCTTGCTTCGGCCTGCGCCTCAAGCGTGGAGACGTAGTCGCCGGGCGGCAGGCTGATGATGAAGAAGGAGACCAGCGAGATCGCGAACAGGGTCACGACCATGAGCAGCAGGCGCCGGACGAGGAACGTGAGCATTTTCTCTCCCCGCCTCCGTCACGCCTCGTCGGAGATGAAGTACTGTTCCGGGTTGCTCGGTCCCGGGGCCTGGTAGGCCACGGAACCGGTAAAGGAGTCCGGCACGTTGTGGAAGCTCGTCTTCACCACGCCGTACTCGGTGGGCGGGGTGGAGATCCCGATGTAGAAGAACTCCTCCTTGGTGATCTCCAGGATCTGCCGGGCGAGGGCGGTGGCCTCCGCCGCGTCGAAGGTGACGAGCATCTCGTCGAAGAGTTCGAGCTGCTGCCTGATCCGCTCCGGCGGCTCGGTGCCGTCCCGGCCGGGGCGGGTGTACCACTTGGCCCATTCGGAGGCGAACCGCGAGGAGCCGCGCGGATTGGACGGCAGGTAGTAGTGGTTGCCGCCGGCGCCGGTACGGATGTCGAACGGGCCACCGGTCCAGGTGGACGCCTCGGCCTCGCCCGCCTCGACCCGTTCCCAGTAGAGCGTCTCGGCCATCCGCTGGATGGTCGCCTCGACGCCCACCTCCCGCCAGTCGGCGCGGATCAGGTCGAGCGCGTCGACCTGGTCGGCATAGTCGGACACCACGAGCACGTTGAACGAGATGGCCTCGCCGTCCTCGCGCAGCCGGATGCCGTCCCCGTTGCGCTCGGTGTAGCCGGCGCGGTCCAGGTAGTCGTTCGCCAGGTCCACGTCGTACGCCGTGTACTGCTCACCCATCTCCGCGTCGTGCAGGTCGCTGCCGGGGATGGGCGCGCACTGCCAGGGATGGCCCTGTCCGCCGAAGAGGGTGTCGATGATCTTCTGCCGGTTGATCGCGTGGGACAGGCCGATCCGGAAGTTCTTGTTGGCGAAGACCTCGCGCCGGGCGGCGTCCGGGTGGGTCTGGTTGAAGCCGATGACCATCGTGTTGACGGTGCTGGGGACGAAGTCGATCAGCTCGTAGCCGCCCTCCTCCCGGCTGGCGGCGACCACCGGCTTGTTGCGTATGGTGCCGAAGTGGTAGAGCTGCATGTCCAGATCGCCGTTGGAGACCTTGAGCACCTCGACCTCGACGTCCTGCACCACCTCGCACACCATCTTGTCGATGTAGGGCAGTTGACTGCCGTCGGGGTCGACCTTCCAGTAGTACGGGTTGCGCTCGGCGATCACGGAGGGGCCCTCGCCGACCTCGTTCTGCGCCAGCCAGGCGTTGAGGGTGGGGAGTCCGGGGTTCGCCCACGGGTCCGCCTGGACCACGATGTGGTCGACCCACCGGTTCATCCCGGCGTCCTGGGCCACGCCCTCCGCGTCGTCGTTGTACTTGGCGTGGAACTGCCTCAGGTAGTGCTTGGGCAGGCACATCACCACGCCCGAGGTGCCGGCGATCTGCTCCAGAAAGCCCGCCTTGGGCTCCTCGTAGATGTAGCGAACGGTGTGGTCGTCGACCTTCTCGAACCGCGCGGGCTCCCCGGACTGGGAGAGCCACAGCGTGTAGATGGAGTCCGGGTGCAGCTCGGAGTAGATGTTGTAGTCGTTGAAGGCGAAGTCGAAGTCGTCTGCGGTGACGGGCTCGCCGTCGGACCACTTCAGTCCCCGCCGCAGGGTGAAGACGTACTCCTTGCCGCCGTCCACCACTTCGTAGCTCTCGCAGACATTGGGCAGGATCTCGGTGGCCGCCGAGCCCTCCCAATGCGGGGCCCAGCGCACCAGTGGCTCGTAGCCGAGGGTGTAGCGCAGCCAGGACACGTCCTCCTGGGTGAGCATCGCCGAGTGCCAGGTGCCGCCGTAGACGCCGGTCCGCTCCAGCGGCTCGACCACCAGCGGGCTGTCGGGCAGGCGCTCCTCCACCGGGGGCAGTTCGCCTCGCTCGACCCGCTCGCGCAGCGACGGCGCCTCCTTGCCCTTCGCCCCGGAGCTGCTCTCCTCCCCCGCGGGGTCGGTGTCGAAGAAGCCGCAGCCGGACGCGGTGGCGACCACGAACAGCCCGGCACCGCCGCGCAGCAGGTCCCGTCTGTTCAGGGCCCGGCCTGCATTCCGTTCAGGTGTCATCTCCACGCTCCTTCGCGCGAACCGCCGACTCCAGCTCGCGGACCATCGGCACCACCGTCGAGGTGAGGCGCTGCCGCTCGTCCCCGTCGAGGAGGGCCAGCGGCTCCGCGGCGTGGTCGGCGTCGATGTGGCCGAGGCTCGCGAGTACGAACTTGTAGGTGCTGACGACCGTGGAGAGAGTCGGCGCCCGGCGTGCCAGGCGCATCGCCTCCAGGAGGTCGTCGAGCTGGTCCTGCATCTGCCGGGCCCGCGCCCAGTCGCCCGCCCGCGCGGCGTCGTACAGCGCCACGAGGTGGCGGGGGGTCAGGTTGGCCAGCGAGGAGGTGACCCCGGAGGCCCCGACGAACAGGGAGAGGTCGCTGATGGCGCTGCCGCCGGTGAAGCACCGCAGCTCCGAGCCGGCCGCCGCGGAGCGGCGCACCAGCCGCCGGAACCAGGCCATGTCGCCGTCACTGTCCTTGATCCCGGCGAGCACCCCCTCCTGCGCCAGCCGCACCACACAGTCCGCGGTCAGTGCGAACTTGGTCAGCCGCGGCATGTGGTAGGCGAGGATCGGGAATCCCACGGCCTCCGCGATCCGGCGGTAGTGGTCGCGCAGCTCCTCGCGGCCGAGCTCGGCGAAGTAGGGCGCGATGACGGACACCTGGTCGGCGCCCGCGTCCACCGCGGCCCGGGCATGGCGGATCGCGAGCCGGGTCGCGGTGTCGCCCACGTGGGCCACCACCGGCGCGCGGCCGGCGGCGACCTCGGCCGCGACGCGGACGGCGACGGCGCGCTCCGCCACGTCCAGGGCGTGGAACTCACCGGTGGTGCCGTTCATCCAGAGCCCGTGGATCCCGGCGTCGAACAGGTGACGCAGGTGGCATTCCAGGGAACGGGCGTCGACCGCCCCGTCCGGGGCCATGGGCAGGATGACGGGCGCGATGACGCCATGAAGGTTCCGGAACGGCATGGGCATCTCCGGGGGCATGTCAGTGGTATGCCATGAGTGTGCAGGGCGGGTAATATAGCGTCAACCCTCGTGCGACTGGATTCTGCGCGGCCGCATCGGAGCGGTCCGAGCGGGGCAGACGAACGATCGACCAGCGGCATACCATGACCCCCAGCCGGAGGGGCCGGGCCGAGTGCCCGGACACCCAGTCGTGGAGCGCCAGGGAGGCGGCATGATCTCACCGAGAACGACATCGGCCCAGCAGGGGTCGGCGTCGTCGTCCGCGGCGCCCGCCGCGGAGAGCCTTGAGAACCACGCGCGCCGGGCCCTGGTGGAGTGGCTGACGAAGGAGAGGCCCGCCCCTGGCCAGCCCGTGCCGGTGCGCGAGTTCGCCCGGCGGCTCGGCATGAGCCGCACCCCCGTCCGCAGCGCGGTGGGGCGCCTGTACGAGCGGGGCCTGCTGGCGTACGACGCCACCGCCGGCTTCACCGTGGCGATCCCCTCGCTCTCCAGCCTCTACGAGCTCTTCGAGCTGAGGCTGATGCTGGAGTCGCACAGCCTGCGCCTTTTCGCGGAGCGCACCGACCGGGAGCCGCCCGCGCGCCTGCGCCAACTGGTGGACGAGGCCGGGGAGCTGGCCCGGCTGTCGCTGCGCGACCCGGAGCGGTACATCGAGTTCCGGGAGAACGACAGCGCCTTCCACCGCTCCCTGGTCGAGCTGGGCGGCCTGCCCATGATGCTGGACCTCCACGACGACCTGCACCTGAGCATCCACGTCACGCGCACCGGTCTTGAAGCCCCCATCACCGCCTCCCGCCTGAACGCCGCCGTCTCCGAGCACCGCGCGATCGTGGACGCATTGGAGAGCGGTGACCGGCTCGGGGCCAGGGAGCTGCTGGAGAGCCACATCCTCCGCGTGCGCGACCAGACCATCGCCTTCCTCGCCCGACCCAGGATGGAGTGAAAGCTCATGGAAGGACCCGCTCTCCCCTCCCCCACCGCCCGCACGGCCCACCGGCCGCCGAGTCCGTCCCACGTCCGGCTGACCGGCGGCCCCTGGCTGCGGTGGCAGCGGGTCAACCGCGAGGTGAGCCTGCCGCTGGCGCTCGAGTGGCTGGAGAAGGCCGGCAACCTGCGCAACCTGCGGATCGCCGCGGGAGAGGCGGAGGGCGGGTACCGCGGGCCGGTGTACATGGACTCGGACGTCCACAAGATCCTCGAATCGGCGGCCTGGGAGCTGGGGCACGGCCCCGATGCCGCGCTGTCGGACTTCGTCGGGCGCACGGCGGGTCTGCTGGAACGGGCGCAGGAGGAGGACGGTTACCTCGACTCCCACTACCAGGTGGCCGAGCCGGACCGGCGCTGGTCCCGGCTGGTGGACAGCCACGAAATGTACTGCGCGGGGCACCTGATGCAGGCGGCGGTGGCCGCGCACCGCGCCGCGGTGGACGCGGACGGGCGGCTGCTCACGGTGGCCCGGCGCTTCGCCGACCATCTCGCCGACGTCTTCCTCCCCGGCCCAGGCCCCGGGCTCGACGGCCACCCGGAGGTGGAGACCGCGCTGGTGGAGCTGTACCGGGTGACGGGCGAACGGCGGTACCTGGAGCTGGCCTCCGCGTTCGTCGAGCGCCGCGGCCACGGCCTGGTCGGCCGGCACAAGCACGGCTCGGCGCACCGGCAGGACCACCTACCGGTGCGCGAGGCACCGACGCTGACCGGGCACGCCGTGCGCGGCCTCTACCTGGAGGCGGGGATCGTCGACGTCGCGGTGGAGACGGGCGACTCGGCGCTGCTGGCGGCCTCCGCCGCCCGCTGGGCC
The DNA here is from genome assembly GCF_001984575.1 of Streptomyces sp. MP131-18. Classification (GTDB taxonomy): domain Bacteria; phylum Actinomycetota; class Actinomycetes; order Streptomycetales; family Streptomycetaceae; genus Streptomyces; species Streptomyces johnsoniae. The sequence continues at coordinate 370,644 of NZ_LZNS01000001.1, forward strand.
GACATGGCGGCCACGAAGACGGCGCTGACCGGCGGGCTCGGCTCGCGGCAGGTGGGCGAGGTCTTCGGGGAGCGGTACGAGCTCCCGCCGGACCTGGCCTACAACGAGACCTGCGCGTCGGCCGCGAGCGTCCAGTGGAGCTGGCGGCTGCTGCTGGCCACCGGGGATGCCCGGTACGCCGACCTGATCGAGCGGACGGTGTTCAATGCCTTCGGCGCGGCCCGTTCCGCCGACGGCCGGCGCTACTACAAGGGCAATCCGCTGCAACGCCGGGCGGACCACGCGGAGGCGGTCGGCGATCCGCGCTGGCGGGACGAGTGGTTCTTCTCGGCCTGCTGCCCGCCGGCCGTCACGCGCCTGGCCGGCTCCCTCGAGCACTACGCGGTGACGGTCTCGGAGGACGCCGGGTGCCCCACCCTCCACCTCCAGCAGTTCGCGCCCCTGACCCTGTCCTGCCCGCTCGCGGGCGGCGGGCTCGGGCTGCGCGTGGAGACCGGGTACCCGTGGGACGGCGCCGTCACGGTCACCGTCACCGAGGCGCCCCCGCAGCCGTGGGCGCTCGCCCTGCGGATACCCCCGTGGAGCGCGCGGACCTCTCTCGAGGTGAACGGCGAGCGCTGTCCCGCCGAACGTGACGAGCGGGGCTACGCCGTGCTGCGCCGCGTCTGGCGCCCCGGCGACACGGTCACGCTGCGGCTGGACATGGCGCCCCGGCTGACCGTGCCGCACCCGCGGGTGGATGCCGTCCGCGGCTGCGCGGCGGTCGAACGCGGGCCGCTGGTCTACTGCTTCGAGCAGGTCGACCAGGAGGCGGGCACCGACGTCGACGACCTGGCGCTGCCGCCCGGCGTCACGTTCCAGGAGGTCGAGCGCGAGGACCTCGACGGGGTCGGCCGCACCGTGGTGCTGCGGGCCGAGGCGGTGGCCGTCGCGGGCGAGCACGAGGCGGGTCTGCCGTACCGCAGGCACGGCGGGCCGCGGGCCGCCGACCGCCGGCGGCCCGCGGCCGTCACCGCGGTGCCCTACTTCCAGTGGGACAACCGCGGCGACGGCGCGATGCGCGTGTGGATGCCGCTGCTCAGCGGTTGATCCGCACCTGGCTGAACCTGGCCGTGGTGTAGTTGGCGGTCAGGTTCGCCTCCTTGTTGGCGTCGACCACGAGTCCGGCATAGAGGTCGGGACCGATGGAGATCCGCTCGTAGCCCACGCGGGTCCACTGGAGCGAGTCGGGTGAGATCTCCGCGGTGAACTCGTCGCCGCGCAGGGTCACCCGCAGCCAGTAGGGCTGGTCCTCAAGGACCTCGCCCTCCTCCCAGGGGTAGGTGCCGACGCTCATCTCCTCGCCGGTCGAGGCGATGCGCTTGCAGATGCCGACCAGCCCGTCCGCCGAGACGGCGACGCCCATGAGGCAGAAGGCGGAGTCCTCGGTGAGGTTCTCCCGGATCATGATGCCGCCCAGCACGTCCGCGTAGACGGGGCTCACGGAGTCGACCCGGGCGATGATCTCCACCACCTCGTCGTCCGGGGCCTCGATCGGCTGGTAGACGAAGTGGAAGGAGTCCTTCCGCCCTTGGACGCGGCCGGAGCCGCGCACCGTGAACTCCCCGTCGACCAGCGCCGCCGCGCCCGGGATGGGCACGTCGCCGATGTCCACGGAGGTCCAGGGCCCCAGGTCGGTGACGCGGTTGACGTGCACCGGCACCCCGGTGGAGGTGGTGGCGGTGCCGGTGGTGTCGGTGACCAGGACCGTCAGGTAGTGCGTGCCCTCCGGCGCGTCCCGCCACGTCAGCCGGTACGGAGCGGCGGTGCTCTCGCCGAGCTTCTCGGCGCCGGCGTAGAACTCCACCCGGGCGATGTCCGCGCCCTCGTGCGCCGTCGCCTCGGCCTCGATCACCACATCGTGGCTGCCGGACTCGCTGGTGAGGACCGTGTGGCCCGCCGGGGCGGTGATCCCGGCGACCGGGTTGGGCGCGCCGGTGGGGGCGAGGGAGTTGAGATAGAGCTCCAGGTGGGTGTACCCGGTGGCCGGGTCGACCGCCGCCGCGTCGGCCGGGTCGTCCGGGTTCAGGCCGTGCGCCCGTTCCCAGACGTCGGGAATCCCGTCGTGGTCGCTGTCGGCGGGCGGGGTCGCCGACGCCAGGGTGACCAGTCCCCCCACCTCCGTCTGGGAGTTGATCATGCGGCCCGTTCCGGCGCGCACGTCCGCGATCAGCCGGGCGTCCATGGCGTCGCGGCGGGGCAGGATCGCCCCTGCGCCGTCGAGCACCGCCTCGTACGCCTCCTGCGGGGTCTGCCGTTCGATCTCGTCAGGGAAGGCGACGGGCTCGTCCAGCAGCGTGACGCCGCCGACGGGGATGTCCACGCCGCGCGCATTGTCCGCGGTGATGTCGGGATGCCCCTCGATGACGTTGCCTGCGACGTACCAGGAGCCGCCGCGCCCGGGGGCGACGAGGACGGGGGCGATCTCCGCGACGGTGTCGGGGCCCGGCTTGTAGTAGTTGTCGGCGATGTTGACGCCGACGGCCCACTCGCCGCCGTAGCAGGAGGTGTAGCCGTAGTTGTAGATGACGTTGTTCCGGTGGTCGGCCCGCAGGTCCACGTCCTCGACGAAGCTGAAGCGGGGGTTGCGTCCGCCGTTGTGGATCAGCAGGTTGTGATGGAACGTCACGTTGTCGCCGCCCCACAGCCCGCCGTAGCCGTGCCGGCCCTTCTCGTGCGCGGACATCGTGAGTCCCTCGGCGACGATGCACCACTGCACCGTGACGTTCCGGTTCCCGTAGGTGGAACAGGTCTCGTCCACGCCCCAGCTGAAGGAGCAGTGGTCGATGATGACGTCCCGGCGCCCCTCCATCTTGAAGGTGTCGATGGGGGTGCCGAGGACGTCGGTGCCGCGGAAGCGCAGGTAGCGCAGGATGACGTTGTCCGCCTTGATCTCCGTCTCGTTGCCGGCGACGCAGATGCCGTCGCCGGGGGCGGTCTGCCCGGCGATGGTGAGGTTCGATCCGGTGATGTCCAGGCCGCCCGCCAGGTGGATCGTCCCGGAGACCCGGAAGACCACGGTGCGGTCGCCCGCGGAGACCGCGTCGCGCAGCGAGCCAGGGCCGGAGTCGGCGAGGGTGGTCACCTCGTACACCGAGCCCCCGCGGCCGCCGGTGGCATGCCGGCCGCCGCCCTGGGCGCCGGGGAACGCGGGCACGTCCGCGGGGGCGGCGACCGCCTCCCCGCGCGGCGCGGCGGCGCGGGCCACGCCGCCGAACGCGGCGGAGCCCACCAGGGTGCCGGCCGCGGTCACGAAGGCGCGCCGCCCGAATCCCGTGTGCCGGGCGGCTCTTCCGTTGATGTCGGTCACGTTCGCTACTCCTTGGTCGGTGGGGAACGGCCTACGCGGGGCGGAGCACGTACGTGCTCCCCCGCCGGGTACCGAAGGCGACCACGTGCTCCTCCGGCCGGTCGGGCTCGGCACCCGTGACATCCACGCGGTGCGGCGTGCGGACGCGGACGGGATTGCCCAGCAGGGAGCGCACGACGGCCCGCGTCACGCCGGACGGGCCCCACTCCAGGTCGATCTCGAAGCCGCCGCGCGCCATCAGCCCGCGGAAGGAGCCGGCGGGCCAGGCGTCGGGGAGCGCGGGGAGCAGCTCCACCTCGCCCGCGTGGCTCTGCAACAGCATCTCGGTGATCCCCGAGACCCCGCCGAAGTTGCCGTCGATCTGGAACGGCGGGTGGAGGTCGAAGAGGTTGGGCGCGGTGCGGGCCGGGGTGAGCAGCTCGCCGAGCCGTTCGTAGGCACGCACGGGGTCGAGCAGCCGCGCCCACATGTTGATCTTCCAGGCGAGCGACCACCCCGTTCCGGCGGCGCCGCGCAGCTCCAGGGTCTTCACGGCGGCGGCGGCCAGCTCGGGCGTGCCCCTGGGGGTGATCTGCGCGCTGGGGAACAGCCCGTACAGGTGGGACACGTGCCGGTTCTGGGCGAGCGCCGCCTCTTCCCAGTCCACCAGCCACTCCTGGAGCTGGCCGAGGTAGCCGATCTGCATCGGCGCCAGCCGGTCGCGGACCTCGCCGACCCGCTCGGCGAAACCGTGGTCCCGGTCGAGCACGTCGGTGGCCTGCCGGAAGGCGTCGAAGAGATCACGCAGCAGTTGCATGTCCATGGTCGGTCCGGCACAGACGCTGACGCTCTCGCCCTCGTCCTGGTGGTGGGTGACCTCGGGCGAATGCGAGGGGTTGGTGACCAGCCAGCCCGTGCCCGCGTCCTCGACGAGGGTGTCGAGGAAGAACTGCACCGCGCCTTTCATCACCGGGTAGTTGCGGCTCAGGGCCCCGGTGTCCCCGGTGAAGAGGTAGTGGTCCCACAGCATCAGGCTGACCCAGGCGCCGCCGGTGGGCCACAGGCCGTAATGGGCGTGGTCCACGGGCGCGGTGCCGCGCCAGCCGTCCGTGTTGTGGTGGAGCACCCAGCCGGAGGCGTCGTAGAGCGCCTTGGCGGTGCGCGCGCCGGACTCGGCCAGCTCGTGGATCATGTCCACGGCGGGGTCCCAGCACTCGGCGAGGTTCGCGGGCCCGGCCGGCCAGTAGTTCATCTCGAAGTTGATGTTGACGGTGTACTTGGACTCCCAGGACGGGTTCATGCTGTCGTTCCACAGGCCCTGGAGGTTGGCCGGCTGGCCCGGGGCGCGGGAGCAGGAGGCCAGCAGGTAGCGGCCGTACTGGAAGTACAGCGCGGCGAACTGCGGGTCGCCGCCGTCCGCGAAGAGCCCGATCCGCTCGTCCGTGGGCAGGTGCACGCGGTCCGAGGTGCCCAGATCGATGCCGACGCGGGTGAACAGCCTGCGGTAGTCGGCCACATGGCGCTCCCGCAGCCGGGCGTACGGCGTTCCGGCGGCCGGGATCAGGTGGCGGCGGGCGCGGGCGACCGGGTCGGCTCGTACGTCCAGGTAGTCGCGGTAGCTGGTGGCCAGGGAGATGACCAGGGTGACCGCGTCGGCGTCCCGTACGGTCAGGGCGCCCTGGGCGTCGGTGCTCGTCCGCCCGCCCTCGGTGACCGCGCGGGTGACGGCGCGGAAGCGCACCGAGCCGGGAGTCTCGAACCAGTCGCCGCTGACGCCGTCGAGCGCGATCGTGCGCTCGTCGACGGCCGAACCGGTGGCCCGCTGCGGGGTGGTGAACCGGGCCGTGAAGCCGATGGCGCCGGGGGCGTCCGCGGTCAGCCGCACGACGATGACCTGGTCGGGCGCGCTGGCGAAGACCTCCCGGGTGTGGCGCACCCCGCCGCGGGTGTAGCGGACGCGGGTGACGGCGGTCTCCAGGTCGAGTTCACGCTCGTAGCCGCTCACCTCGCCGGCCCCGGAGAGGGCGAGTTCGAGGTCGCCGAGCACCTGGTACGCCGCCTGCTCGGAGGGGGTGCCGAGGAAGTGGGAGTCGGCCAGCAGCTGCGCCTGGTACCACTTCTCCTCCACCACCAGGCGGCGGATCTCCTCCAGGTACTCCCCGGCGTCGGGCCGCGCGTAGTCGTGCGGGCCGCCGGCCCACAGGCTGTCCTCGTTGAGTTGCAGGCGTTCCGTGTCGGTGCCGCCGAAGACCATGGCACCGAGACGGCCGTTGCCGACGGGGAGCGCCTGCAACCACTCCGCGGCCGGGGCGACGTACCACAGTCGCATGGGGTTGGGCCCGTGTCCGCCGGCACCGGACGCTTCCCCGTGCGCTCCCCCGGGGGTTTCGGCGTTCGAGGCGTGCTCCGCGGCACCGGCGGCTCGGGTGGACAGGGCGGTGGCCGCCGCGCCGGCTCCGGCGGTGGCCAGTACATGGCGTCGGGACAACTCAGGCATGGCTCGGCTCCAGTTGCGTCTCGGGGGCGGCGGGGACGGCGGGGGTCCGGAATTCGGCCGGGCGGAGTCCGTGGTCATCGGCGTCTCTCCGCACGGTGGCGGGCGTCGAGCTCGTCCAGCAGCGCCCGGTGCGGCCGGCCCTCGGCCAGCCCGTCGCGCAGCAGCCTCGCGGCGGCCTGCTGGAACGCGGGGTAGCCGGGCCAGCGCGGGCGCACCCAGGCGTGCTCGACGGTGGCGAGCGTGGAGCGGTAGAAGCCGCCCCACTGATCGTTGGTCCAGCGGTCGGTCCAGGCCGACCGGGCGGCGGGCTGTCCGCCGGTGACCGGGAACAGCTCGCGCTGCACCGGGTCGGCGAGCAGTCGACGCAGGTGGTCGCGGACCGCGGAGCGCGCGGCGGCGTCGCCCGTCCGCCGGCGGGAGACCGCGAGCCCGGCACCGCCGAGCACGCTGCCCGGTCGCCCGCCGGGCAGCCAGGCGGGCGGTGCGGAGAAGGCCACGGGATAGGGGCCCGAGCGCGTGTAGGTGACGTAGCCGTGCACCAGCGGACAGTAGGCCGGTCCCTGGCCGGCGGCCATCGTCCGCAGCACGGCGACCGGGTCGGCGGAACGCAGTCCCGGCGGGGTGCGGGCGGCGAGCCGGGCCATCGTCTCCAGCGCGGCGAGCCCGTGTTCGCGCGGGAAGAGCGCGTCGTCGTCGCCGTCAGTGGCGGGCTCCCCGCGCTGGGCCAGGCAGAGCGAGCAGAAGGTGAGGAAGGCGTGCGGCCCGCCCAGGCAGAGCGTGACCGGCACTTCGTTCGGCAGCGCGCACACCTGTCCCCAGGTGCGGGGCAGGTCCCGTTCCCCCATCAGGTCCGGACGGACGGCGGCGACCTGGGCGGTGGCGTCCAGCGGCAGCGCCCAGGTGCGGTCGTCCAGGACGTAGCTGTCGAAGCTGGCGCCGACGCTGCGTTCGCGCCAGGACGCCAGCTCGGTGGGGCCGAAGAGCACCTCCATCGCCACCAGGCAGCCGGCCTCGACCGCGCCGCCGAGCCCGGAGTGGTCGACGACGAGGATGTCGTAGTCGGCGGCCAGTGCGGCGATCGGCGTCGACTCGAATCCCGACAGCGGCTGCCGGTCCCAGCGCAGCGGGCGGCCGACCGTCTCGCAGCCCGTCGGCACCGAGGCATCGATCCGGCTCAGCTCCTCCAGCGGGCCGTAGCCGCGCGGGTGGTCCCAGGTGAGGCCGCGCAGTTCGCCGGCCGCCGTGAGCGGTGCGATCACCGGAACGGTCATGACGCCTCCCCCCGGACGCCGAGGGAGTCCTCGGCGAGCAGCGGCCACACCCGGTGCCCGGGGCCGCCCGGCCCGGCGCGGGAGCCGTCGTGCCGGGTCCTGGAGGCGGTGCCGTTCCCGGAGTCCGGGGCGGCGGGCCCGGCCTCGACACCGTGCTTCGCGAACAGGTCCAGCCACTCCGCGGTGGTGCGGCGCGGCAGCCGCAGCCGGACCAGCGCGGTGATCTCGTCCCGGCAGTTGTGGCCTCCTGTGCCCCGGCCGCCCAGCTCCGGCAGACCGAGGGCGTCACCGAGGGATTCGAGCGGCGGCATGGCCAGGGCGAGGTGGCCGTCCTTGGTCGCGAACACCCGGTAGGGGGCGCGGCCCCGGGTACGGCCGGGCGGCTCGGGCGTTCGCGCCGGGCGCCCGGCTGTCACCGAGACGAGCCGGCCCTCTCCGGTGCGCTCCCGGTGCAGCAGGGCCGCCAGCGTCCCCTCCAGGGCGGAGTCGGCGGTCAGGGCGTCGTCAGCCCGCGGTCCGGCGGGGCCCTGGCCGGAGACCGAGACATACACGATGCCGGGGTTGGCCCGGCGGATCGTCGGGTAGTCCACGCCGAGCCGTTCGGCCACTCCCGGCAGGTAGTCCTGGAGGAGAACGTCCGCGTCGCGGGCCAGGGCGAGCACCACCGACCGCCCCCGGGCGGTGGCGAGGTTCACGGTGAGGGAGAGCTTGCCGCGGGCGGGAAGGGTGATGGCCGCGGTGCTCCCGGCGGCCCGCGCCCGGCCGTCCCCCGCGTCGTCCGGCCGCTCCGGCCGCTGCTCCACCGTGACCACGTCGGCGCCGAGGTCGCCCAGGCGCGCCGCCGGGGGCGGCCCCGCCCCGGTGACCGACAGGTCGACCACCCGGTAGCCGTCCAGAATTCCCATGGTGCTTCCTCCGTTGTCCCGTTGTCCCGTTGTCCCGTTGTCCGTCGTCCGGTGTCCCGTCGTCCCGGAGGTGCTGTGCCGGCGGCTCCGCCCGGGGCGCTCGGGGCGCCGGGCACGCCGTCCGCGGATCGCGCGTGTGGTGGATCGCCCGCCGCGGACGGCCCGGCGGCGGGCCGCCCGCGGTGCTTCGGGGCCGGTCCGGCCCGTTCAGCCGGCTGTCAGGAGGTCTCCTCCGGCACCGGGTAGGGGAAGGAGTCCTGGACGCCGATCCGGTCGTACTCCATCCGCGACGTGTCGAAGCCGTCCTGCCAGTTGGCGTTCTCCACGGTGTTGCACTGGTAGCTCTGGTACTTGTCGTCGGTGACCTCGCCGACCTCGATGTCGGTGAAGCTGAATCCGCAGCCGCCGGCGTCCATGTGCACGCCCCGGGTGCCGCTGTCGGGCATCGAATCGTCCGGGATGACGTCGCCGATGACGACCTGCCGCACGTGATTGTCGATCGGGTGCGGCTCGGCGTTGTCGACGCCGTAGGTGTAGAAGGCGCCCATGTCGCCGCTGTCCAGCCCGACTTCCTCGATGCGCAGGTACTCGAAGACGTTGTCGCGGGCGTAGTTGTCCTCCGCCGCGACCTCGGGGCGCACTTCGAGGCTCACCCCGTAGCGGGCGCTGTGCTCGATGTGGCTGTAACTGACCTCGTTACGGCCGGTGTTCATCAGCTCCACGCCCGCGGCGTCGCCGGGCACCAGCTCCCCGTAGTGCGTGATGTAGTTGTTGGTGAAGAGGTGGCCGTAGGAGGTGTCGCCCTCGCCCGGGTAGGGGCCCTCGACCTTGATGCCGTCCGCGCCGATGTTCTCCAGCAGGCTGCCCTGGACGGTCAGCCCCTCGTTGGCGAAGAGGGCGTAGACGGCGTGGTAGCCCGTGTCGGAGATGCGCATGTTCGACAGGGTGATGTCGCGGCTGTTGGTCACCGTCACCGCGCCGAAGCGGTTGCGGGGCATCTCGATCTGCCGGTCGTACTCCGGATACTCGTGCCGGTAACCCGAGTCGCCCGCGCTGATCCAGCCGAAGCGGTACCAGTCGACGAAGTCGCTGTACTGAAGGGCGAGACCGTCGAACGTGATGTTCTCGACCCGCTCCTCCGGGCTGCTGCCCGCCACTTCGATGAGGGTGTCCGCGACCGGCGCCATGATCTCGACGTCCTCGATGTTGCCGCGCGGCTTGTAGTAGAGCTGGCCCTCGTCGTAGTCGAGGTAGTACTCGCCGGCCTGGTCGAGGAAGTCCAGGGAGTTCTGAAGGAAGTACCGTGATCCGCTCCGGCTGTTGATCAGCGCGTAGCGGGTCCAGTACTCCATGGTGATCTGGTTGTCCTCCCAGGTGGGGTTCTGGATCGGCACGGTGTCGGTGAACCAGCTCCAGCTGCCGCCCGACCAGATGAACACCTCGGCGTCGTCGAGGTCCCAGCTCGGGTCCCAGTCACCGGGGTTGGAGTACAGCCACTGGCGCACTCCTTCCTTCTCCGGCTCCTTCAGCACGGAGAACAGGTACGGCGCCCACTCCTCGTCCGAGGCGCGGTTGGGGTAGCGGGCGGTGGTGGCCCGCCGGCCGTCCTCGAAAAGCGTGTGGAACGGGTTGTCGGTGCCGACGTCGGCGCGGTAGATGCCGTCCTGGTACTCCTCCCAGTCGGTGACCCGCTCGGCGCCGACGACGCGCGCCTCGCCGGGGCCGTCGTAGCTGCGGTAGATCACCTCGTGGCCGCGCGTTCCCGAGTCGTTCTCGTCGAACTCCAGGGCCTGGTCCACCTGGTAGTCACCGGCCCGGAGGTTCACCACGATGTCGCAGCGCATCCGCCGGGTCAGGCCCTCCTCGCGCAGGTGGTCGCGGGCGTGCTCGATCGTCTGCCAGGCGTCGTCCTTGTCGCCCTCCGCGCGGTCGCTGCCGTCCGGGGAGACGAAGAACTGCCGGGGCTCGCACCCATCGGCGGCGGTGACGGCGTCCCCGGGCAGTGCGGCGCCGGCGACCAGCAGCAGGGTGCTCGCCGCCAGTACCGGAAGGCTCCGGTTCGGTCTACGGGTTCTGAGCAAAACGGGATCTCCTTGCGTGTCGGAACGTCGGCTTCTCCGGTTCCGGGAAATGGGGGTTCGGAGGTGGGGCGGGGTCGTCAGGCGGAGTTCCGGTCGCGCCAGCGCTCGTACTCGGCACGGGTCTCTGCGGTCAGCGGGTAGTAGTCGGCGAGTGCTCCTCCCTCCTCGATCCGGGCGCGGCTGAAGCGCTCCCACTCCTCGTGTTCGCGGGCGGCGGCGACCACCGCCTCGGCGCGCCGCCGCGGCACCACCACGGCTCCGTCGTCGTCGGCCACCACCAGGTCGCCGGGGAGCACGAGGACGCCGCCGCAGGCGATCGGCACGTCGTAGGCCCAGGGGAAGAGCTCCGCCTGCGAGGCGTAGTGCGGGGTGGCGCCGGTCGACCAGATGGGGAGGCCGGTCTGGCGCACCCGGGGGAGGTCGCGGATGCAGCCGTCGACGACGATCCCGGCGCCGCCCTTGCGCTGGAAGTAGCGCACGAGCATGTCGCCGAAGCAGCCGGTGTGCGTGCTGCCGTATGCCTGGACCATGAGCACGTCACCGGGCTCGACGGCTTCGAGCACCGCCCACAGGGCGGTGTGCCGTTCGACGTACTCGTGGCCGAGGCCCGAGGCGACGTCCTCGCGCTGCGGCATGAACTGGAGGGTGCGGACGCGGCCGACGACCGCCTGCCCGGCCGTCAGCGGGCGGGGCCCGGAGACGAACGTGCGCCGGATGCCCTGGGCGTGGAGCTTGGCGCACGCGGTGGCCGACGAGATGCCGGACAGCTCGCGCAGGAGTTCTGGGGCGGCGGTGCCTGGTGTGGCGCCGCGCACGGGCAAGTCCCACACGGGGTGGTCCTCCACTGACGCTCTCCTCATCGTTCCGCTGGTTCTGGTCGTGTCGGGTGCTCGGGTGGTGGCACGCCGGGGTCAGGGGGCGGGGCGGGCCGGCCGGTGGTGGGCCGCCGGGTAGGCGCGCGGGGTCAGGCGGAGTTCGAGGCGGACCCGGCGGCCGGGTGGCAGCTCCACCTCGAGCCGGGGGCCGCCGACGGGCAGTTCGCGGGTACCGGCGGCGGTTTCCGGCGCGGTGTACGCGCGCGGGTCGCCGGGGTAGCCGGGCCCGGCGGCGCCGGCGCGGAGGGTGTCGAGGCGGACCGTCTCGATGCGGTGCTCGCCGAACGACCCGGCGCGCACCACGACGCGGCGGGTGCCGGTGAGGCCGGTGTGGACGAGTTGCACGCAGGTGCGGTCGGGGCCGATGTCGTCGACCAGGGCGGCGATGTCGGCCGGGAGCCCCGGCCTGCCGCGCCGCGCGTCCTCGTAGGCCAGGCGCAGCGGCAGCAGCCCGCCGTTGTACAGCACCTGGGGGGTCCCGGTGGTCAGGTGCAGCAGGGCTTCGGTGAGCACGGGGTTGTGGCGTTGCCAGTGGTGGATGTCCAGGCTGCCCGGGGTGGTGGTGTCGGCGGCGATCAGCGCCATGCGCCGTTCCACCTGGGCGAGGGCGACGCCGAGGACGGCCGTCGGGTAGTCCGGGTTCTCGCCGCGCAGGTAGGCGAGCCAGGGGGCCTCGTGCCCCGCCTCCTCCTTGTTGCGGAAGCCGCGCACCGTGCGCCAGTCGTAACCGCCGGCCGCGCGCAGCCGCTCGATGCGCTCCGCGTCCTCGGCCGCCGCTCCGGCGTGCCACAGCCACACGGGCAGGGCGAGCTGGGGCGGCTGGTAGTCGAACCAGCCGCCGTCGGCGTACCGGTTGGGCACCAGCAGGGTGGGGCGGGCCGCGTCCTCGCCGAGTTCGGCGTGCCACCGGTCGCTGATGCTCATCTCGGTGTCCGTGACGGCGCCGGTCACCGCCTGCCGGGCCACGAGGTCGAGCGGGCCGCGGCCGATGTCGAGCCCGTCGGTGCGGCCGGTCAGCAGCACGCTGTTGACCGCGGCGATCACGGCGGCGTTGCCGACGCTGTAGAGGCCGTGGGGCCAGGTCCAGCCGTAGTTGCCGCCGTACCAGCGGCCGCCGTGCAGTTCCCCCACGCGGCCGGAGGGGCCCACGTTGTCCGGCAGGACACCACCGCACTCCTCGGCGCGCCGGCGCCAGGCGGCGACGTAGCCGAGCGCCCAGTCGCGGTAGCGGTCGTCGTGGCCGTACAGCCAGGCGTTGGTGGCCAGGCTGGTGGCGGCGAGGTTGACGACGGCGTCACCGCGGCCGATCCGCTCCCGCATGGCGGCGCCCATGCGGGCGGCGTTCGCCGGATCGGCCAGGTCCGCCCACGAGGAGATGCCCGGCAGGTCGCGCAGCGGCAGTCCGTACGGCCGCATCGAGGCCAGGCCGGTGCCGTAGGAGGCCCACTCCTCGTTGATCCCGTAACGGGGGCCGCCTGCGCCGTTGTGCGGGGCGCGGATCACGGCCGCTTCCGGGTCGTAGTTCCCCGTCGGTGAGGACGGCAGGTACAGCTCGGCGAAGCGGTGGGCGCGCGCCTCGAAGTGCTCGTCACCCGGGTCGGCGGCGCAGATGCCGTAGAACAGCAGCATCGACTCCCCGAGGTGGAACCAGTCGTAGCCACGCTCGAACTCGTCGACGACGTAGCCGCGTTCGGTCAGCTGGGCGGTGACGCCCAGCCAGTGGTGCTTGGCGGCGTCGAGAAGGTCGTCGGCGCCGCCGAGCTGGTAGAGGGTCGGCCAGTTGAAGAACGCCTCGTAGAAGTCGTCGGCCCCGTCACGGCTGGCCGAGGGCCCCTCGTAGCGCAGGCTGCCGTCGGGCGCGCAGTAGCGGCCGGCGAAGGCGCGCCAGGCTTCGTCGAGCGCGTCGAAGAGCCTGCGCTGGAGCACGGCCCACAGGGGCGGCACACCGACGGGAACGGAGGCGGTGACGCGCGGCGGAGCCGCCTCCGCATCTCCCGGCCCATGGCTCATGGCTGCCTCCTCGACTTGGGCGATCATGGTTTAGTGGGTCAATAATCGAGCAACGATAATTTGATAGATTCACGTCAATCGCCCGTCAAGGCGCAGGACGGAACTGAAAAATTGATGACGGCGACATTGCCGCCCCCGCCGAGCGAGTCATAAATTTCTGCATCATGGAGACACCAGAGCCCGTGACCGATCCCCGTTTGCCGAGGTTTCCGCAGCTGAGCGAGGAGGACCGCGCGACCCTGCGCGAGTGGTCCTCGCGACCGCCCGAGGCACTGCGCATGCGCAGCCGCATGGTGCTGGCCTGTGCCGAGGGGCTGACGAACGCCGAGATCGCCAGGCGCCTCCAGGTCAGCCCCGCGACGGTGGCCAAGTGGCGGGAGCGCTACCTGAGCCGGGGAGTGGCCGGGCTCGGCGACGCCCCCCGGTCGGGGCGCCCGCGCAGCGGCAGCCGGCAGGACGCGGAGAGCCGTATCGCCGACGTGCTCGAACAGACCCGGCGCGGCGACCCCGTTCCCTCCACCCGCGCGCTCTCCCGGGCGCTCGGCCTGTCCCAGTCCACGGTCGCCCGGATCTGGCAGGAGCAGCAGCGCGAGCAGGAGGAGGCGCGGCCGTCGGCGGACGCCGCCCCCGCCGACGCCGCCCCCGCCGACGGCGGCGACACGGCCCTCGCCACGCCGCTGCCCAGGCAGTTGCTCTCCGACCACGTGTACGCGCTGCTGCGCGGCTGGATCGTCGGGGGCGAACTGCTGCCCGGCCAGCGGCTCGTCGAGTCGCACATCGCCCGCCGGGTCGGCACCAGCCAGGCGCCCGCCCGCGAGGCGATCAAGCGGCTCGCGCACGAGGGGCTCGTGATCTCCCAGTCGCACCGGGGCACGTACGTCGCACAGGTCTCCGAGCAGCAGGCGCAGGACGTCCGCGATATCCGGGTGATGTTCGAGGAGTACGCGGCGCGCAGGGCGAGCGGGCACCTGGACGGCGCACACCTGCGGCTGCTCACCGACGACGTGGAACGGCTGCGCCGGGCGGCCGAGGACGGCGACATCGGCGACTTCCGGGATGCCGACATGTCGTTCCACCGCCATGTCTGCGAAGCGGCGGGGAACTCGGCGCTGACCCGCCTCTGGCGCATGATCGAGTCCAGCATGTGGGGCCTGCACGTGCTGGGCAACCCCCGTTACACCGGCGACTGGCGGGCGATGGCCGAGTACCACGCCGAGCTGCTGGACGCCCTGCGGGCCGGCGACCCGGACACGGCGGGGCCGATGTTCGCGGCGCACGCCGCCGGCGAGGCGACCCGCTACCACCGGGAGCACCCCGCGCCCGCGCACCACCCGACCGGTGAACCCGGTCCCTTACCCTGTCCCCCGCACCGGGAGTCGTGACCATGAGCCGTCCCGCACGCAGAAAGGTCCTGCGGCTGGGCGCCGCGGCGGCCGCCACCGTTCCCCTGGCCGGCGCCGCAGGCGTCCGCGACGCGTACGGAGCCCCCGGAGTCACCGGGGCCACCACGTGCCCGCGCTTTCCCCGAGCCTGGTTCCCGATCACCGACTACGGCGCCGTCGGCGACGGCGCGAGTGACTGCACGGCCGCCATCCGGGCGGCGGTGCACGCCTGCCACGCCGCCGGCGGCGGGCACGTACTGGTCCCGCCCGGCGACTGGGCCACCGGCGCGATCCACCTGCGCAGCGGCGTCGACCTGCACGTCGCCGAGGGCGCGACGGTGCTCTTCGACACCGATCCGGCGGCCTACCTGCCCCTCGTTCTCACGCGCTGGCAGGGGGTCGAGGCGTGGAACTACTCCCCCCTGATCTATGCCTACCGGCAGCACGACATCGCCGTCACCGGCCGCGGCGTCCTCGACGCGCGGGGCGACATGGAGCACTGGTGGCCGTGGAAGGGGTCGGGCCAGTACGGCTGGGAGCCGGGCATGCCAAGCGAGCTGGCGGACTGGGGCGACCTGGAGCGGTGGGGGGCGGAGGGCGTCCCGGTGGCGGACCGGGTCTTCGGAGAAGGGCACTACCTGCGGCCCAGCTTCCTCCAGCCGCACTCCTGCCGGAACGTCCTCGTCGAGGGCGTCACCCTGCGCAACTCCCCCTTCTGGAACATCCATCCCGTCCTGAGCCGCGACGTCACCGTCCGGGACGTGCGGATCGAGTCGCAGGGCCCCAACAGCGACGGCTGCAACCCCGACTCGTGCCGGAACGTCACCATCCGCCGGGTCACCTTCGCCACCCATGACGACTGCATCGCCATCAAGTCCGGCCGCGACCAGGACGGCTGGCGGGTCGGCGTCCCGTCCCGCGACATCCTCGTCGAGGACTGCGTCTACCTCAGCGGCGGCGCCGCGGTGGCGATCGGCAGCGAGATGAGCGGCGGCGTCTCCGACGTGACCGCCCGCCGGCTGTACCTGCCACGCGACCCGGACCTCGAAGAGGACTCGGTGGGCTGGGTCCTCAACGTCAAGTCGACTCCCACCCGCGGCGGTTACGTGCGCGATGTCCGGGTGACGGACGTCGACGCGCCCGCCTGGACATACGTGCCGTTCGAGGTGACCTTCCAGTACGCGGGCGGTACCGGCGGCGAGCACTTCGCCGAGGTCTCGCGGCTCTCGGCGGCGCGCTGGTCCCTGGGCGGCCCCTGCGAGTACCCGGTGCGCGTCCGCGCCCGCCCGGCGGCTCCCGTGCGCGACGTGCGGCTGGTCGGCCTGACCTTCGACGACGCCGCGCAGGACATCCTCCTGGAGTCCGTCACCGGCCTCCGCATGCACGACGTCGTCGTCAACGGCGAACCCCGGGAAGGGCCGCTCTGACGCCCGGGCCGGCCGCCCGCTCGCCCGGGCGGCCGGGCTACGGAAGATGTCCGCAGGCCACGTCGAGGTCCCACAGGACGACGGAGAGGGCGAAGGGACTGATGGTGTGGTCCCCGTGGGTGGCGTCCTCCAGCAGTTCCCAGTGTCCATTACCGATCACCTCGACGCGGTGCCGTACCACCGGCTCGTATGCGCGGTGCCCGACGGCGTTGAAGCAGCACTCGTCGAAGCGGTTGAGGATCTGCAACTGCCGGCGGTGCTCTCCCACGGCGGCCAGGGCGTACAGGTCCATGAAGTCGGAGATGCCGTAGAACGCCGGGTGTCTGTCCCTGCGCTGCTCCCAGTCGCCGGTCGTGGGGCTCGGCTTGGGCGGCGCGGAGCGCAGGAAGAACGGCAGCGAGCCGGCGGCCGGATAGCTGCGCGTCACCCGGGGATCGAGGGCCGGGTAGACCGTGGCGGCCCAGCCGCCGCCCGACAGGCCGATCATCTGTACCGAGGACGGCCGGTACTCCCGCCGCACGTGATTCATCGCGACGGTCAGCGGCTCCAGGAAGAACCGCAGCGTCGAGAACCCCGGCGTCTCCCACGGCCCGAGGTCGTCGTGCGACTCCACGGTGACCGTTCGGGCCGGATCGTCGGGGTCCCGGAGTTCCTTGGGGTTCCAGTGGTAGAACGGCATGGCGAAGAGCAGCACCGCGTAGCCGGCGTCGAGCAGCGCCTGCGCGGTGCGCGTCATGGTGCCGGGCTCCTCGCCGTGGCCGTTGTGGTAGAACGCGAAGCGCGTGTGGTCGCTGTGGCGCGGCAGGAGCAGGAAGACGACCGACCGCAGCTCGAACGGCATGCGCACGGTGAGCCGGTCGACGCGGCGCACGCCTTCGAACGCCGGCAGTTCGGGGGCGGCGACGCCGCGCTCCACCGCAGGCAGCGACGTGGGCAGCAGGCCGTCGGCGGACTTCCAGACCTCCGCGACCAGGGCGGCTCTGAGGGTGCGCGCGTCCTCCTCGGTGTGCACCGTCATCAGCTCCTCGCAGTCGACGCCGACGGCCTCCTGCGGCAGCGCCTTGTAGTCGATGCCGTGGGCGGCGGCCACCTCCGCGTTGACGGGGGCCACCGGCCGCGGCGGGGGCGGCGCCGGAACGGGCCGGGACGCCGCGGCGTGCGCGGCGCCGGCCGCCGGTCCTGCGGCGGCCGCGGCGGTGGCCGCCGTCGTGCCGAGGGTGCCGATGAGCGCTCTGCGGGATACCGGGGACATGAGGCGATCTCCTGCCGTGGTCGTGGTCGCCGGGTTCGAGGGGGCGCGGGGTCCGGACGGCGGGTCCGGGCGACGGGGCGGGCGCCGGCTACGGCCGGCGCGGGTCCCAGCCGTCGAGCAGGGTCGCGGGGTCGCGCCATCGCTCGGCCTCGCCCGCGTCGAGCTGCTGCGAGCAGGGCAGCCGGTCGCCGACGTCCACCGGGGCGCCGGTCAGGTCCGTGCTGCCGTGCTCCCAGAAGCGCAGCCGGTCCGCCGTGGCACAGTCGGCGTCCGTGAGGGCCCAGCCCACGGGGGCGATGTGGGCGTCCATGGCCGAGTCGATGAAGACGACCTGGCTGCCGAGGAAACGGCTGTCGATGCGGCCGAGCAGCACCGACCCCTCGGGCACCGACGGGGCGCGGGTCAGCCGGGTGTCGACGAAAACGTTGCCGGGGCCGTCCGGGGCGTTGCGTATCTGGGTCACGTATCCGACGTCGAGGGAGCGCAGTTCGGAATCCTGGACGAACACGCCGCCGGTGCCCCAGACGAAGTCGACATCGCCCTCGACATAGCTGTCGGTCACGAAGGCCCGGCCCTGGAGCCGCAGGCTGTCCTGGTGGCTGAGCACGGCGACGCGCTCCAGCACGATGCGGTCCCCGTTGCCGCGGAACGCCTCGGCCTGGGAACCGCCGTCGGGCGTGAGGTTGTGCACGGTGAGGTCTTCCAGCCGGAAGTCGTCCGCGTCCACACCGAACGCCGCCCGCCAGCAGTTGAAGCGGTCGGGGTGCGGGAGCACGCGGCGCGGGCAGTAGCTCTGCCGGGCCGGCACGTCGGCCATGGCGGCGTCGCCGTTGAGCACGCTGTTGTTCGGATACCCGATCACGGTGCGGCCGGCGCCGCTGCCGCCGACCGTGAGGTGCGGCTTCGTCTGCGGCACGTAGACGATCTCGCGGTACATCCCGGGTGCCACGTCGATGCGGACGTCCTCGGTGTTGTCCTCGGGAACGAAGTCGACGGCACCCTGGACGGTGCAGAAGTCACCGCCGCCCGACTGGTCGACCGTCAGCTCCCGGGCGCCGGGCGCCGGCCCCTCCTGGGTACGGAACCGCCAGGTCTGCGGGTCCTCGATGCCCGCCCGGCCGCGGACGAAGCCCTCGTCCATGGTGACGTAGTACTCCTGGCCGGGGTCCAGGACGTAGTGCAGGTGGACCGAAACGGTCCGGCCGTCCACCACCACCGGCTCGTAGAACCAGCGGTGCACCTCGCCGTAGTCCGACAGCGCGCCACCGATGCTGCGCTGGTACGTGCCCGGGTCGGCGAGGTCGATGTTGTCGACCAGCGTCCCGTCGGCGTGGTGCACCTGCAACTGACCGCGGTCGCCCAGTTGTACGGGGCCGTCGAAGGTCAGCCGCAGGGCGGTGTCCACGCAGACGGGATCGGCGAGCCCGCGCGGCTGGAGGTCCGGCGCGGGACGGGCCGCGGGGGTGTCGGCGGCGGCCTGCTGGGAGACGGCCGGCACGAGGACCGTGAGCACCCCGGCGAGTGCCACGAGTGGGCGGAACAGGCGCATGGGACGGGCTCCTTACGCCGACGCGCCGCGGAGCGACGACTCGGCAGACCGGAAGAGCGCTGCTACTCTTCCCTTGGCATGCATCTGGCATACCAGCTTGATGGAAGCACAGCGGCACCACGCTGAACACCCCCCTTGAGGCCACTTTCGGGACCGCCCGCACCGAACGCCTGTCTCCCCCGAGGAGTGTGCGCATGACCGTTCCCCCGCAGGCCGGTACGCCGGTCCCCGTCGTGCTCTGCGGCATCCGCGGCTACGGCGGCCACCACCGCGCGAACCTGCGGCGGCTCGTCGGCGAAGGCCGGGTGCGCGTCGTCGGCGTCTGCGACCCGGCGGCGCCCGCCGACGGCGAGCTGGACGGCCTCGGCGAGCCCGCGTGGTCCGCCGACCTTGCCACCCTGCTGAGCGAACGGCGCCCCGCGATCACGGTCGTCTCCACGCCGATCCACACGCACCTGGACCTCGCGCTCACCGCCCTGCGGTCCGGCTCCCACCTGCTCCTGGAGAAGCCGCCCACCCCCTCGCTCGCCGGTTTCCTGGAGCTGGCGGGCGCGCTGCGGGCGACAGGGCTGGCATGCCAGGTGGGCTTCCAGTCCTTCGGCTCCCGCGCCCTGGCCGCCGTACGGGAGCTGGTGGCGGACGAGGCCATCGGCCGACCGCACGGCATCGGCGCCGCGGGGGCCTGGGTGCGCGACGCCCGGTACTACGTCCGCACGCCGTGGGCCGGGCGCCGCCGTCTCGGCACGGGCTCAGGCGCGGCGGACACGGTCGACGTGGTGGACGGCGTGCTGACCAACCCGCTGGCGCACGCCGTGGCCACCGCCCTGCGGATCGACGGCGGCGACCGCGCCGAGGACGTCGCCGCGGTGGAGCTCGAGCTCTTCCGGGCCCACGACATCGAGGCCGACGACACTTCCTGCCTGCGGCTGACGACCACGCGCGGGACGATCGTCACCGTCGCCGCCACCCTGTGCGCCGAACGGAACGCCGCACCGTACGTCGTCGTGCACGGCGAACGGGGCCGCATCGTCCTGTGGTACACCGAGGACCGGGTCCTCCTGGAGCGCGCGGGCCACGGGCCGGAGGAGCGCGTTCATCCCCGCACCGACCTGCTGGACGATCTGATCGCGCATCTGCGGGACGGCGGCGGGCTGTTGAGCCCGCTGGAACGCAGCGGCGCCTTCACCCGCGTCGTCGAGGCGGTCCGCACGGCCCCCGACCCGGCGCGCCTGCCGCCGGGGGCCTGGCACGCGAAGACGGACGGGGCGGCGCCGCGCCGCGTGATTCCGGGCGTCGGGGCGCTGGTGGACGCGAGCGCCGCGTCCCTCTCCCTCTTCTCGGAGCTCGGCGCCCCCTGGGCCGTCCGGCGCACCCGGGTTCCGCCGCGGCGCCGCGGCCGGGGCGGGCGGGCGGCACGCCGCACCCTCCACCTCGCCGGCGACTCCACCGCGGCCGGGAAACCGGCCTCGGCCGCCCCGATGACCGGCTGGGGCGTGGCACTTCCCCGGTTCCTCGCCCAGGACCTGGCCGTGGCGAACCACGCCGCCGACGGCCGCAGTTCGCGCAGTTTCCTGCTGGAGCGCCGGCTCGACCCGATACTGCGGGCCCTGCTCCCCGGCGATCTGCTGCTGGTCCAGTTCGGCCACAACGACCAGAAGACGGAGGACGCCTCGCGGCTGACCGACCCGTTCGGCACCTACCGGCACTGCCTGCTGCGCTACGTGCGGGCCGCGTGCGACCGGGGCGCGCGTCCTGTGCTCCTCACCCCGGTGGAACGCCGCCGCTTCGACGCGGCGGGCCGCGCCGTGGCCACCCACGGCGACTACCCGGGAGTGGTGCGCGAACTGGCGGCGGCGGAGGGCGTCCCGCTGCTGGACCTCCAGGCCGAGACCCTCGCGCTGTGGCAGCGGCTCGGACCGGAAGGGAGCAAGGACGCCTTTCTGTGGCTCTCCCCCGGCGAGCACCCCAACCACCCGCGCGGCGCCCGGGACGACACCCACTTCCGGCCGCACGGCGCCGCCGAGGTGGCGCGCCTGGTCGCGCGCGGTCTGTGTGCCGCAGGGCTGCTCGCGCCCGAGGACCTGCGCGGCACGGCGGACCTGCCGCCTCTTCCGTGACGGCGAGTGACCGGTGCCGCGGTCCCGTTCAGTCCGGCCGCGCGGCGTGGCGGGCGGTGAAGGCCAGCAGCCGTGCGGCGGTCCGCGGCGGGTCCTCCAGAATGGGCGAATGTCCGACACCGGGCAGCCACTCGACTGTCGCGCCGGGAACGGCGCGGTAGTCGGCGGCGGACGAGGGTCGCCATCTGCGGTCCTGGTCGCCGAAGATCACGTGCAGCGGCTTGCCCACGGCCGTCAGCCGGTCCGGAAGCGCCTGCTGCTCCAGGTAGGCGGTGGCCGCCCGCATGGTCGCGGTGAACGAGTGGTGGGTCATGCCGCGCACCTCGTCCACGAGTTCCTGCGGGACCTGGTAGCCCTCGCGGCTGAAACCGGTCCTCGCGAACTGGCGTATCTGCTCGTCGGTCGGCGGCCACTGCGAGGGGCCGCCGGCGGCGGACTCCGGTGCGATGAAGGCGTTCAGGCTGGGGCCGGTGTTGATGAGCGCGAGCGCGGTCACCAGATCGGGTCGTTGCTCGGCGAGGGCGGTGGCGACCATACCGCCGCTGGAATGGCCGACCGCTACGGCGCGCTCGACGCCGAGCCGGTCCAGTGCCACGCCCGCCCGGCGGCCCTGCTCGGGGACCTCGTAGCGGCCATCGTCCGGTTTGGCCGACCGGCCGAACCCGAGCAGGTCGATCCGGATGACGCGGTGGGACTCGGTCAGCAGCGGAACCAGCGGTTCCCACGAGCGGACCGACGCGGCGGACCCGTGGATGAGCAGAAGCGCGGGGGCGTCGCGGGAGCCGTCCCGGCATACGTGGATGTCGCCGTCGTCCAGGTGCAGGATCGAGCTTCGGGATTCCCCGTCATGAGTAGACATGAGCCCACGGTCGCCGCCGGTGGGGGCCGGTGGCTTGGAGAAATGTTCCGTCGGTCGGCCCGCGTAGCATGTGACGATGCGGTCCACGGCGGGTGCACATGACGATCCGGCTCAGTGGGACGTCGCACGTCCGCAGCGGCCCGGCCGGGTGGCCGGTGTCAGCATGGCCGGGTTCGCTGCCCGCAGCCTGACCGGCCTCCGGATGGTCCCGCACCCGGCCGTGATGCTGGTTCTGATGTTCGGCGCCGGGCGGCCCGTCGTGGAGGAAGCCGCCGGGCGGCGGCAGTGGGGAAGTCTCGTCGCCGGGCCCGGATTCGGGTGCGGAGGCGCGGTCCGGGCGCGGGGCGAAAACGTGGCGTGCGTGCAGGTGCGCCTCTCCCCGGTGGTCGCACGTGCGGTGCTGGGCGCCTGCCCGGCCGATCTGGACGGCGCGGTGGTGGCCCTCGACGATCTGTGGGGCCGGGAGGCGTCACGGATCGGTGAGCAACTGGGCGACGTTTCCTCGTGGGAGGCGCGCTTCGCGCTGACGGACGCGTTG
This sequence comes from Streptomyces sp. MP131-18, assembly GCF_001984575.1. GTDB lineage: Bacteria > Actinomycetota > Actinomycetes > Streptomycetales > Streptomycetaceae > Streptomyces > Streptomyces johnsoniae. Next base: position 392,735 of record NZ_LZNS01000001.1, read on the forward strand.
CTCGCCCGCCGCTGTGCGGCGCGGTCGCGGGTGGACCCGGAGGTGGCCCGGGCCTGGGACCGGATCGTCGTCAGCCGCGGCCAGGTCCGGGTCGGCCAACTGGCGGCCGACCTCGGGTGGAGCCGCAAGCGCCTGTGGTCCCGGTTCCACTCGCAGCTCGGCCTGCCGCCCAAACGCGCCGCGAAGCTGGTCCGCTTCGACCATGCCGTCCACCGCCTGGTCGCGGGTGAGGGCGCGGCCCGCGTCGCGGCCGACGGCGGCTATACCGACCAGTCCCACCTGCATCGGGACGTCCTGGCGTTCACCGGAGCGACCCCCGCGACCGTGCCCCACGAGCCGTTTCTGATGGTCGACGACGTCGCATGGCCGACCACGGAACACGAGCATGTGCAGCCGGGACCGATCCGGCCCGGTGGCTGAAGCGGCTGCTCGATCGAGGGAGGGCCGCGGCGCCGCGTCGGCCGCCCGTCAGCGGAACACCCGCAGGGTCCGCAACCGGTTGACGGCGGCGGCGACTTCGTAGCGGCGGGGCACGGCGAAGTCGTCGTCGTACACCGACCTCAGCGCCGCCACGCCGTCCTGGCCGTCGAGATCCAGGTCGAGCAGGTCCAGGGCCTCCGCCAGGGACCGCCGTCCGTCCAAGTGGCCGCGGCGTACCAGCAGTTCCATCGCCAGGCCGACGCCGGTGACATGCGGTGCGTCCGCGAGCTGCTCCACGGCGCGCAGGTCCAGCTCGTGCTCCCCGAAGACCAGGTGGTCCGTGCCCCGGGCGCGGATGCGGGAGCGCCCCCGCACGGTGGAGTCCAGCGAGGACGGGTCCGGGCGGCGGGGAACCACGCCGGGGAAGGAGTCCGCCTCGGCACGCCGTCCGGTGTTCCGGGCGGCGATCTCACGGGCCCGCCCGGTGACGTCGTACGGGCGGTAGGCGTCCAACATCACGACCCGGTCGGCGACTTCGAGGTAGTCCCCGGAGCCGCCCATGACCAGGACGGTCGAGACGCCGTGATCGCGGTGGAGGGAACGCACGGAATCCACCAGCGGGGTCAGCGGCTCGCGCTCCTTGGCGACCAGGGCCTGCATCCGGGCGTCCCGGATCATGAGGTTGGTCGCGGCGGTGTCCTCGTCGATGAGCAGGACCCGGGCGCCCGCCTCCACGGCCTCGCACAGGGAGGCCGCCTGCGAGGTGGAGCCGGAGGCGTCGGGGGTGGAGAAGTCCGTGGTGTCCGCTCCGCCCGGCAGGTGATCCACGAAGGCGTGCACGTCCACGCGCTCCACCCGGCGGCCGTCCTCGGCGCGGATCTTCACCGTGTCGTGACGGGCGACGACGCGTTCCCGCCCGTCACCGGGCGCGTGGTCCCAGATGCCGGACTCCAGGCCGCGCAGCAGGGTCGACTTCCCATGGAACCCGCCGCCGACGATCAGGGTCACCCCCTCGGGAATGCCCATGCCGGTGACCGGGCCCGCGTGCGGCAGCCGCACGGTCACCCGCAGTTCGTCGGGCGCCAGGAAGGGGACGAGACCCGAGCCCCGGGCGGGACGGTCGTCCGCCCCGGAACGGCGCGGCAGCAGCGCCCCGTCGGCGAGGAAAGCGACGAGGCCGAGTCCTGGCAGCGCGGCGCGCAGCGCGTCGGAGTCCTCCACCGTCGCGACGAACTCCCGCACCGCCGCCTCGTCCGGCGCCGCGTGGCGCAGCGCGCGTTCGGCGAGCCGCGGCAGGCCCTGGCACAGCAGCCGCCGCGCGTCCCGGCCGTCGATGCGCCGACGCGGTCCCGGCAGCGCGACGCCGAGGCGCAGCGTGACCGATCCGTCGGCGGCTCCGACCGTGCACGAACCGCGGTCCAGCACCTCCTGACCACCCGCGTCCACCTGGTAGGCCGACTCCCCCGCCGCCTCCCGTGCCGCGCGGCGCACCACGTAGCCGGCCAACGCCCTGCGCCGCACCGGCGAGTCCCACAACTCACGGGGAAATCCGGCCTGTCGGCCCGGTACGTGCACGGCGACGCGGGCGGGCGGGGCGAACGGATCGGCCTGGCTCCTGACCAGCTCCAGGGTGGCTCCCCCGGGCAGCTCCCAGGCGCCGACGAGCCCCTTGTAGCGCCCGTACGGCGCACCGTCGAGCCGCTCGAGCTCGCGGTCAAGACCGGACCGTTCCTTCCGCCCGTGTCCGCCCGCCTGCTGCCGCATGTGCTCCCCGTTTCCGAACGACTGGGCCATGATCGACGTTCACGATATTGAACTCTTCCCCGCCGTCCCGCCCGGGGTCCGAAGACGGCGGCGAACGTTCCGCCAGTCCTGGCTGGGCGGGGTCACGCGAGCGGCTCGTTCCCGGCGGCCACCGGCGTTCCGGCGCGGATCACCAGGCGCGGCCTGGCGGTGTCCCACAGAGCCGCCGGGTCGTTCAGCGGGTCGGCGTCGAGCAGCAGCAGGTCGGCGCGGGCGCCGACGGCGATCCGGCCGAGATCGTCCCGGCCGATGAGGCGGGCGTTGACCGAGGTCGCCGAGCGGAGGGTGGCCAGCGCCCCGGACGCCTCGGTCTGGAGGCGGAGGCCGAGGAGCTGGTCGTCCTCCAGGTCGCCCATCAGGTCGCTGCCGAAGCCCACCGGCACCCCGGCGGCGTGGGCACGTTCGATGGCGACCCGCCCGGCGTCGAGGACTTCGGCGTTCTTCGCCCTGCCCGCGGCCGGCAGGCCGACCTCGTCGCCCCTGCGGTTCATCGCGTCGTAGGCCACCAGCGTCGGCACGAGGTATGCGCCCTGCTCGGCCAGCAGCGCCGCGGTGGGCTCGTCCAGCAGGTTGCCGTGCTCGACCGAGCGCACGCCGCTCGCCACGGCGTGCCGGATCGCCTCCGGTGAGTAGGCGTGCGCGGCGACGTAGGAGCCGCGGCGCGCGGCCTCCGCGGTGACCGCCGCGATCTCCTCGGCGGAGTACTGCGCCGGCCTGATCGGGTCGGTGGGCGACACCACCCCGCCGGAGGCCATGATCTTGATGGCGTGGGCACCGCGGCGGAAGCGCTCGCGCACCGCCACCCGCAGGTTCTCCACGCCGTCCACGACCTCGTTCATATGGCCGCCGTGCAGGCAGATGTCGTACTCGGCCGGCCTGGCGTCGCCGTGCCCGCCGGTCTGGCTGAGCGCGGGCCCGGTGTAGAGGTAGCGCGGCGCGTCGATCAGGCCCGTGGTCACCGCCCTGGCGAGCCCCGGGTCGCCGCCGGCCACGTCCCGCACCGTGGTGAAGCCGCGGTGCAGCGCCCGCCGCAGCCTGCGGGCGCCGGCCAGGGCGAGGTAGCTGAGCGGCCCGGCGTCGAACTCCAGGTTGTGCAGGGAGACGCCGTAGGCGTGGAAGTGCGCGTCGATCAGCCCGGGTACCACGGCGCGGCCACGGGCGTCGATGACCCGTTCCGCCCTGGTGACCGAGGGGCCGATCTCGGCGATGGCGCCGTCGTGCACGAACAGCGAGGTCTCGGACAGCTCGGCGGACCAGCCGTCGAAGACCAGGGCGTTGTCAAGGGTCAGCTCGCCTGCGGCCATGGCGCGGAATCACCTCCCCGCGGCGCGCAGCGCCGCGGTTTCGGCGGCGACGACGGTGAAGTCGGTGGTGTCGACGGCCACGCCGTAGCGCTCGCGGGCGGCCGGCGCCGACACGAAGCCGTTGCGGACGTCCCTGGCCACGGCCGCCGGGTCGCGGGTGAACGGGTCACCGTAACCGCCGCCGCCGCCCGTCTCGTTCGCCAGCGTCTCGCCCGTTTCGAGGTGGTTGTAGCTGCCGCCCTGCACGACCTCGCGGTCGGTGCCCGCGTTGAGCACGATCCTGTTGGGCTTCCCCTCGCCGCCGCCGTCGATGGACCACGGGTTGGTGCGGGTCTTGTAGACCAGGCAGATGCCGGTGGCGGGGGCGGTGAAGCGGTAGACGCGGCTGACGCCGACGCCGCCGCGGAAACGCCCGGGGCCTCCGGTGTCGGGGCGGTAGCCGTAGGAGTCGATGACCATGGGTGACTTGGTCTCCAACACCTCGACCGGGTTGTTGCGGCATCCCGGCTCGGACAGGTGCATGATGCCGTCCTCGCCGTCCGCGTCCCTCGTGGCCCCGAAGCCGACAGCCTCGTTGGTGGCCTCCTGCCACGCCTCACCCGTCCTGGGGTTGACGCCGAGGCCCATCATGGAGCACACGTCGCCGCCGGAGCAGGCGGGCACCAGGTCGGGCATGCCCTCGGCGAGCGCCTTCAGGATCACCTCGCCGGCCAGGAGCCCCGTCCACAGCGTGAAGGTGGGCATGGGCGGCTCGGCGTGCATCACCGAGCCCGGCTCGGTGACCACCCGGAGCGGGGCGAAGTTGCCCGCGACGACGGGGCTGTCGGGGGTGGTGAGCGCCTTGAAGATCAGGCTGGAGAGGGCTTCGGTCTGGCCGCGCGGCAGGTTGATCGGCCCGCGCACGTCGCGGGCGCTGCCCGTCCAGTCGACGACCATCTCCTCGTCGGTGACGGTCACGGTGGCCGTCAGCTTCACCAGCGTCTCGCGGTCCACGCCGTCGCTGTCGACGAAGTCGGTCGCGCTCCAGGTGCCCTTCGGCAGCTTGCCGAGACCGATCCTGGCGAGCTTCTCGCCGTGCTCGTTGATCGCCCGCATGGCGTCGAGCAGGCCGTCCCTGCCGTATTTGCGGGCGATCTCCTGGGTGCGCCGAACGCCCGTCACGCAGGCCGACACCTGTGCCTGGATGTCTCCGATGGTCCGCTCGGGCATCCGCGAGTTGAACCTGATGACGTTGAACACGTCCGTGTTCTGCTCACCTTCGCGGTACAACCTGGTGGCGGGGAAGACCAGCCCCTCCTGCGAACTGTGCGTGGAGTCCAGGACGTAGCCCGGGTCCTTCTGGTTGAGGTCGAGCACGTGGATGCGGCAGGAGGCGAAGCCGATCAGCTCGGACTCGAAGTGGATCGGCGCGAAGACCAGCGGGTCCAGGGTGTGCGCCGAGGACCAGTAGGGGTAGTTCAGCAGGTACACGTCGCCCGGACGCATCGCGTCGGCGCCGAGGAATTCGAGGGACTTCTTGATGCCGTAGTCGTTCCCCCGGGTGAAAATCGCGATCCCCGGGGCGTCGGCGACCACGTCGCCCGCCGCGTCGTGGATGCCGATGCCGTAGTCGTGGATCTCGTAGACGACGGTGTTGTAGGCGGTCCTGCACAGGTTGCGCGCGACCTCCTCCGCGGCCGACAGCAGCCCGTGGCGGATGATCTCGATGGTGATGGCGTCGGTCATCGGCTCTCGCCCTTCCCCTTGCTCTCCTGCTCGCTGCCCTGCTCGTTCTTCCGCTCGTCGCCCGCCGGGTCCCCGGCCTCCCGGCCGATGGCGATGACCAGCTCCCCGTACCGGCCCACCGTCAGCCGGTCGCCGCGGTGTAGCACGGTGGTCGCGGTGTGTTCGGTGATGATCGCGGGGCCCTCGATGGCGTCGCCGCTGAGCAGCTCCTCGCGCACGTGCACCGCGTACGCGGCCGCCGCGCCGTCGGGCGCGTGCACCTGGCGCGTCCCGCGCGGGGCCGGCGCGCCGCTCTCGCGGGGGGCCAGGGTGGGCAGCCCCGGCTTGTCGACCACGCCGACCGCCCGCAGCCGCAGCGCGGTGATCTCCAGCGGGTCCGCCATCACGTGCCCGTACTGCCGTTCGTGCAGGGTGGCGAAGACCTCCTCGATAACGGCCGCGGGGTCCGCGGCGTCCTCGGGGAGCGCCACGCTGACCGAGTGCTCCTGCCCGGTGTAGCGCACGTCCACGGTGCGGGCCAGCTCCCGCCGCCCGGGGTCGAAGCCCTCTTCGGCCAGGACGGCGTCGGCCTCGGCCGCCATGCTGGCGTAGGCCGCGTCCACGGTGGCCCGGTCCACGTCGGCGAGCGCGGTGACGGAGGTTCTGGCGAAGTCGTGCTGCACATCGGCCATGAGCATGCCGAGCGCGGAGAACGCGCCCTGGCCCGGCGGGATGATCACCGAAGGGATGCCGAGCTGGCGGGCGACGTCCACCGCGACCAGGCCGCCCGCGCCGCCGAAGGACAGCAGCGAGAAGTCCTTCGGATCGTGGCCGAGCTCGACGGTGATGGCCCGCACGGCACCGGTGATCTTGGTGTTGGAGATCTGGAGGATGCCGCGGGCCAGCTCGGTCGTGCCGAGGCCGAGGTCCTTGGCGATGGCCCCGAGCGCGGCCAGGGCGCCCTCGGAGTCCAGGGTGAGGGTGCCGCCCAGCGGGGTGTCCGTACCGAGGTAGCCGACCGCGAGCGCGGCGTCGGTGAACGTCGGCTGCGTTCCGCCGCGGCCGTAGGCGACGGGTCCAGGCACCGCGCCCGCGCTCTGCGGGCCGACCTGGAGGGCGCCGGCGTCGTCCAGGTACGCCAGCGAACCGCCGCCCGAGCCGATGGTGTGGATGTAGAGCGAGGGCGTGTTGATCGGCAGCCCCTCGAACTCGGTGCCGTGCTGGAGTACGGGCTGCGAGTCGAGCACCAGGGAGGCGTCCAGGCTGGTGCCGCCCATGTCGATGGTGATCAGGTTGGGCCTGCCCGTCAGCCTGGCGAACGCCGCCGCCCCCACCACGCCGCCCGCGGGGCCCGAGAGGATCAGGTTGACCGGCTGCTCCCTGGCCGCCGTGCCGGTCATGCCGCCGCCCCCCGAGCGGGAGATCAGGAAGCGCCCGGCGAAGCCGCGGTCGGCCAGCTCGGTTTCGAGGCGGTGGAGGTAGCTGCGCACGACGGGCTTGATGTAGGCGTCGAGGACGGCGGTGGAGGTCCGCTCGTACTCCCGGTACTCCCGCGAGAGCTCGTGGGAAATCGTCACCTCGATGCCAGGGCTGCTCTCCAGCAGGATGTCGCGCATCCGCGCCTCGTGCGCGGGGTTGGCATAGGAGTGCAGGAACGCGATGGCGACCGCCTCGTACCCGCGGTGGGCGATCTCCCGCGCGACCCGGCGCGCGTCGTCCTCGTCCAGCGGGGCGCCCACGGTGCCGTCGAAGTAGGAGCGCTCGGTGACCTCGAAGGTGTCGTAGCGCTCGAGCAGCGGGGCCTGCTTGCGGTGGCGGATGTCGTACATGGCGCGCCGGTCGGTGCGGCCGAGCAGGTACACGTCGCGGAAGCCGCGGGTGGAGATGACCGCGACCCTGGCGCCCGACCTGGTCAGCAGCGAGTTCAGGCCCAGCGTGGTGCCGTGGTTGAACATGGCCACGTCCGGCATGTCGACCGCGATCTGGTCGAACGCGTTCAGCACGCCCTCGGTCGGGGAGGCGGGCGTCGTGGGGACCTTGTCGAAGCGGAGTTCACCCGTTCGGGGATCGAGCTTTACGACGTCCGTGAACGTTCCTCCGACGTCGATCGCGACGCGGATGTCCTGCGGCATGCGGGCGCACCTTTCCTGCGTTGTGCTTGTGGTTCTTCCGGAGAGCTGGGCGGGAAGGGGGCGGCGCTAACGGGAGCGCCTGCCCACGGCGGCCAGGGCGACCGCGGCGAGGATGATCAGTCCGGTGACCAGGTCCTTGAGCTGGGGGTTGAAGTTCATGATGTCGAATCCGTTGCCGACCAGCGCGATGAGGAACACGCCGGCCACCGAGCGCCACACCGCACCCACGCCGCCGTGGATGCTGGTGCCGCCCAGGATGATCGCCGCGATCGCCTGCAACTCCATGCCGGCACCCGCCTGCGGCTGACCGGAGGAGATGCGGGAGACCGCGATCGCCGCGGCGATGCCCGCGGCGAGTCCGCTGAGCACGAAGACGAGCACCTTGACGCGGTCCACTTTGATGCCGGACAGCTCGGCGGCCTCCGCATTGCCGCCCGTGGCGAAGACGTGCCGGCCGAAGACCGTTCCCGACAGCAGGAACCACAGCGCGGCGACCACGGCGGCCAGCACCCACACCGGGATGAACACGTCGAGGAAGCTGCCGCGTCCGAAGTCGGCGAAGCCATCGACGTCGACGGTGATCAGCGCGCCGCCGGTGATCAGCACCGCGAGCGCGGAGTAGACCATCGAGGAGGCCAGGGTGGCCAGGAAGGAGTGGATGCGCAGGGAGGCGACGACCAGGCCGTTGAGCGCCCCGAGCGCCATCCCGATCACCGGCGCGGCGGCCAGCGCCAGCAGCGGATTGCCCGTCTCCACGGCGAGCCAGGCGGCGGAGACGCTGGCCACCGCGAAGATGCTGGCCGTGGACAGGTCGAAGTTGCCCGAGACGATGACGAACGTGCCGGCCGCCGCGATGATCGCCAGCGGGGCGTTCTGGTTGAGGATGTTGAGGATGTTGTCCGACGTGAAGAACGCGGGGCTGGCGATGGACAGCCACACGATGACAGCCGCCAGCAGGATCAGCACGGCGTGATCCTTGGCCAGCAGCAGTGGTCGCACGGGTGCCTTGCGCTGCGTCTCTGCGGTGGTGGCGGTCACGGTGCTGCTTTCTGATCGGTGTCGAACAGGACGGTGAGGATGCGGTCGATGGTGGTCTCCGCGGGCACGACCTCGTCGATCGTGCGGCCCTCGCGCACCAGGTAGGCGCGGTGGCTCAGGGACATGACCTCCTCGTGTTCCGAGGAGATGAGCAGGACGCCGATGCCCTGCGCGGCGAGCGCGGTGATCAGCTCGTAGATGGCGTACTTCGCTCCGACGTCGACGCCGCGGGTGGGCTCGTCCAGGATGACGAACTGGGGATCGCCGAGGAGCGACTTGCCGATCAGGGCCTTCTGCTGGTTTCCGCCGGAGAATCCGCGGGTCTCCAGCTCGATCCTGGCGGGGCGCAGCTGGAGCCTGGCGGCCAGCTCGCCGACCGCGGCGCGTTCCCTGCGGCGGCTGATCACGCCCGCGGTGGCAAACCTGCGGGAGTGGGTGAGGGAGATGTTCTCCCGGATGGAGCGCATGAGTACCAGGCCCTGCCCGTGCCTGTCCTCGGGGACCATGGCCAGGCCCGCCGCGATCGACCGCCACGGCCGTGGCCTGGCGTGCGGCTTGCCGCACAGCGTCACGCTGCCCGCGGTGAGCCGGTCCGCCCCGTACAGGGCGCGGGCGATCTCCGAACGCCCGCTGCCGACGAGACCGATCAGGCCGACGATCTCACCGGGGCGCACGGTCAGGGAGGCGTCCACCACGCCCTCGGCGGTGGCCAGGCCCTCGGCTTCGAGCACCGGGGGCGTCCCGGGGGGAACGGGGGCGGCCCGCTCGGGGAAGGTGACCGCGAGGGCGCGGCCGAGCATGCCCTCGATCAGGCTCGTCTTGGTCTCCTCGGCCGCGGGCCCGGTCCGCACGAGGCGGCCGTCCCGCATGATCGTGACCCGGTCGGCGATCTCGAGGACCGCGTCGAGGAAGTGGGAGACGTAGACGACGGTCCTGCCCTGGGCCCGCAGGGTGCGGATCAGCTCGTGCAGCTTCTCCGTCTCGTGGGCGGTGAGGGAGGAGGTGGGCTCGTCCATCACGATGACCTTGGCGTCCCTGGCCAGGGACCGCATGATCTCGACCTTCTGCTGATCGGCGATGCCCAGGTCGCGGACCTTGCGGTGCGGCGGCAGACCGAATCGCGCCATCGCGTCGATCCGTTCGAACTCGGTCGTCGTACCCGGCCGCAGCACGCCCGCCCTGGAGTGCTCGCGGCCCAGGAAGACGTTCTGCACCACGGTCAGCTCGGGGACCAGGGCGAGCTCCTGGGCGATCATGGCGATGCCGTGGCGGCCGGCTCTTGCCGGGTCCCAGCGGCCGATCCCGGTGCCGCCCACCTCCAGCTCGCCCTCGTCCCGCTGGTAGACCCCGGCGATCAGCTTGCCCAGGCTGGACTTGCCCGCGCCGTTCTCCCCGACCAGCGCGTGCACCTCGCCGGGCAGCAGGTCCAGGCTCACCCCGTTCACGGCGTGGGTGCCGCCGAACCACTTGGAGAGGCCGCGGGCGGTGACCACGGGGGCCCGCTCGGTGTCCGGCGCCTCGGCTGTTCCTGCTCGTTCCGTCATCAGCCGTTCCACTCCCCGGTGAAGTCCTCGGCCGCCGGCTCGGACAGCGTCTCCCGGGTGGCGTAGGGCTCCACGCCATCGGGACCGACGGTGTCGGCGTTCACGACGGTCTCGACCGGCTTGTCCGTCATGGCGTTCGCGAGCTGCTCCATGGCGGCGGCGCCCATGCTGACGGGAAAGTTGAGGTAATTGGCCTTCCAGCGTCCCTCGCGGACCGCCTCGATCGCCTCGGTGGTGCCGCCTCCGCCGGTGAGGTACACACTGTCCGGCGCGATGCCGGCGTTCTCCAGCGCCAGCTCGGCGCCCAGGGTCATCTGGTCGGCGCTGCTGAGGATGGCGTCGACGTCGCGGTTGGACTGGAGGGTGTTGGACACCGCGCTCAGGGACTGGTAGCGGTCGTAGTTGCCCTCGACGGTGCTGACCACCTCGATGTTCCCGTGCTCGCCGAGCACCCCCTGATAGGCGTCGCGGCGGGCGATGTCGAGCGGGGAGGAGAGGCTGCCCACCAGCAAGGAGACCTTGCAGGGGTCGAGCTCGGCGCAGTAGTCCACCACGTCCTCCGCCTGCCGTGCCGCCGCGTCGCTCGGTGGCACGGCCACGGTGGAGGCGACGCCCTCGACCTGCGGTTCCATGTCGTCGACGTCGGGGCCGATGGGGTTGAGCACGGTGATGACGGGGACGGAGTTCGCGAGTGGGAACGCACCGGCGAGACTGGGCCCGTCGTGCGGGACGACGATGACACCGTCGTAGCCACCCACGGTGGCGGCCGTCTGGAGCTGGGACAGCTGCGTGGTGGAGTCGAAACCGCCGTCGAGGATCTTGGTGTCCACGGAGATGCCGAGCTCCTCGGCCCCGGACACGACGCCGTCGTAGACGGCCTGGTTGTAGCCGTTCTGGGCGGAGGCCGCGAGCACGGCGACCCGGTACTCGCCGTCCGCGGAGCCGGTATCGGGGGCGCACCCCGAGCCCAGGAGAGCCACACCGGCGGCAACCGCGAGGACCTTCCCCGGTGCCTGTCTCATTCCAAACCTCCCGGTGGCTCGCATATGTGGTTCAGTAACATGTCACATGCCGCAGGGTCGAGCAATGGGTCTGCGGGAAGGATTTTCCGGACCGTAAATTTGCTCTTCCCGACTATGCAATGTGACATTTTATTGATACTCCTAGAGCGGCCCGACCTACGAGGAGATCACCATGACCGCTGCACGGCAGCCCTGGCGGGGCGTCCACGTCGCCACCGCGTTCCCCTTCGACGACGACCTCACGGCCGACTTCGACGGCTTCGCCGAGCACGTCGCCTGGCTTGCCGAGCAAGGCTGCGACGGCGTGTGCCCCAACGGCTCGCTCGGCGAGTACCAGAGCCTCAGCGACGCCGAGCGCGCGCGCGTGGTCGAGACCGCCGTCGCCGCGGCGCCCGACGGCTTCACGGTGATGCCGGGCGTCGCCGCCTACGGCGTGCTCCAGTCCCGCCGCTGGATCGAGCAGGCCGCCGAGGCCGGAGCCCAGTCGGTGCTGCTGCTCCCGCCCAACACCTACCGGGCCGACGAGCGCACGGTCCTCGCCCACTACCGCGAGGCGGCCAAGGCCGGTCTGCCGATCGTCGCCTACAACAACCCCTTCGACACCCGCGTCGACCTGTCCCCCGCGTTCCTGGCCGAGCTGCACGCCGAAGGGCTGATCGTCGCCGTCAAGGAGTTCACCGGCGACGTCCGCCGCGCGTACGAGATCCGCGAGCTCGCCCCCGAGCTCGACCTGCTGATCGGCGCCGACGACGTCCTGCTCGAACTCGGCCTCGCCGGGGCCGTCGGCTGGATCGCCGGCTACCCCAACGCCCTGCCGAGCGCCAGCATGGAGCTGTACCGGCTGGCCACCTCGGGCGACCCGGCCGACATCGCCCGCGCCCTGACGCTCTACCGTGAGCTCCACGCGCTGCTGCGCTGGGACTCCAAGCCCGAGTTCGTCCAGGCGATCAAGCTCTCGATGGACATAGCCGGCCGCAAGGGCGGCCCCTGCCGGCCGCCGCGCTCGCCGCTGGTCCCCGAGGCCGAGGCCGCCGTGCGCGCCGCCACCGAGGCGGTGCTCGCCGCGGGCCACCGCTGACCGCGGCACGGCCGCGGCGTCAGGCACCATGACGCACCGGGACGCCCGCACGCGGGCCGTGGCACGCGGCGGTGCGAGGACGCAGAAGGAACGCTGAAAGGCACGCCATGCGATCGAAGCGCGTTTTCCACTCCGTCGAGAGCCACACCGAGGGCATGCCCACCCGTGTCATCACTGGTGGCGTCGGGACGATCCCCGGCGCCACCATGGCCGAGCGGCGGCAGTGGTTCATCGAGAACAGCGACGAGCTGCGCACGCTGCTGATGTACGAGCCGCGCGGGCACGCCGCGATGAGCGGCGCCATCCTCCAGCCGCCCACCCGTCCCGACGCGGACGCCGGCGTGCTGTTCATCGAGGTCTCCGGGCTGCTGCCGATGTGCGGCCACGGGACCATCGGCGTGGCCACCGTGCTGGTGGAGACCGGCATGGTGGAGGTCACGGAGCCGGTCACCACCATCAGGCTCGACGTCCCCGCGGGCCTGATCACCGCCGACGTCGAGGTGGTGGACGGCGCCGCGCGTTCGGTGACGATCCGCAACGTGCCGGCGTTCGCCGCCGCCCTCGACCAGCGCGTCGAGGTGCCGGGCCTGGGCAGCGTCGGCTACGACCTGGCGTTCGGCGGGAACTTCTACGCCATCGTGCGCCTGGCCGAGCTCGGTCTGCCGTTCGAACGGTCGGCGAGGGACGAGCTGCTCGCCGCGGGACTCGCCATCATGCGCGCCATCAACGCCGAGGACCCGCCGCGCCACCCGGAGCGGCCCGACATCCACGGCTGCCACCACGTCTACCTGGAGGCACCGGGCTCGACCGCCGCGCACTCCCGGCACGCCATGGCCATCCACCCGGGATGGTTCGACCGCTCCCCGTGCGGGACGGGAACCAGCGCCAGGATGGCCCAGCTCCACGCGCGCGGGCTGCTCGGCCTTGGCGAGGACTTCGTCAACGAGTCCTTCATCGGCAGCCGGTTCACCGGCCGGCTGGTGGACGAGGCCACGGTCGGCGGTCTGCCGGCCGTGGTTCCCACCATCACCGGGCGTGCCTGGATCACCGGCACTTCGCAGTTCCACCTCGACCCGGAGGACCCGTTTCCCGCAGGATTCCTGCTGTAAGCCCGCGCGGCCGGGCCGTGCCGGGGCCGCCGAGAACTGCACACGTACGCCCACGTGCGGCAGAACACGCCGAGTACACGCCCGAGAAGGTGCCATGACCACGTCGAGCTCGTCATCCAACTTCACCGTGCTCAAGAAGCGGGAGAGCCTGCGCGAGACGGTCGCGCACGCCCTGCGGGCGGCGATCGTCTCCGGGGAGATGGAGCCGGGCGTGGTCTACTCGGCACCGATGCTCAGCGCCCGCTTCGGCGTCTCGGCCACGCCCGTGCGCGAGGCGATGCTCGACCTGGCCAGGGAGGGCATGGTCGCCTCCGTGCCGAACAAGGGATTCCGCGTCACCAAGATCTCCGAGGCGGACCTGGACCACATCACCGAGCTGCGGCTGCTGATCGAGCCGCCCACCATCCGGCGGGTGAGCCCGCTGATCCCCGAGGCCGACTTCGTGCGCCTGCGACGGCTGGCCGACGAGATCGTGGACTTCGCCGAACAGGCCGACCTGATCCGCTATACGGAGGCCGACCGGCGGTTCCACCTGACGCTGCTCGCGTACAGCGACAATCCCCGGCTGGTGGACACGATCTCCCAGCTGCGCTCGCAGACCAGGCTGCTCGGTCTTGCCTCGCTGGCCGAGAGCGGCGAACTGCGGGACTCGGCCGAGGAACACCTGCGGCTGATGGACCTGATCCAGGCCGGCGACGGGATCGGCGCCGAGGAGCTGATGCGCCGCCACATCGGGCACGTCCGCGGCAAGTGGGCCGGCGGCGCGCGCCCCGACGTGGCCGCCGTGCCCGCCGAGAGGGCGGGGAGGGGCTCATGAGGGCCCGCCCCGACCTGGTGGTGGTCGGCGCCGGCGTGGTCGGCGCGGCGAGCGCCTACTTCGCGACCCTGGCGGGGCTGCGGGTGCTGGTCGTCGACCGCGGCCACATCGCCGGCGGCACCTCCGGCCGCGGCGAGGGGAACCTGCTGGTCTCCGACAAGGAGGCGGGGCCCGAACTCGACCTGGCGCTGCTGTCCCAGCGGATCTGGCGCGAAGAGCTCGGCGAGTTCGGCCGGCTGTGGGAGTTCGACGACAAGGGCGGCGTCATCGTCGCCGCCACACAGGCGAGCGCCGAGGCGCTGACCGGGCTCACCGCGGGGCAGCGGGCCTCGGGCGTGACCGCGGTGGACCTGGGCGCGGCCGAGCTGCCCGAGTACGAGCCGTATCTCTCCAGGGACCTGGTCTCCGGCGCCTACTATCCGCAGGACGCGCAGCTCCAGCCGATGCTCGCCGTGGCCCACCTGCTGCGCCTGGCCCGGCAGCGGGGAGCCGAGGTGCGCACCGGCACCGAGGTCACCGGGCTGCTGCGGGACGGCGAACGGGTCACCGGGGTGCGCACCCGCGACGGGGACGTGGCCGCGGGCGCCGTTCTGAACGCGGCGGGCCCGTGGGGAGGGGAGCTGGCGGCGCTCGCCGGGGTGCGGCTGCCCGTGCTGCCCCGCCGCGGGTTCGTGCTCGTCACCGAGCCGCTGCCGCCGACCGTCAGGCACAAGGTCTACGCGGCCGAGTACGTCGGCGACGTGGCCAGCTCGGACGCGGCGTTGCAGACCTCGCCCGTGGTGGAGGGCACCGAGTCGGGCACGGTCCTGATCGGCGCGAGCAGGGAGCGGGTGGGCTTCGACACCACTCTCTCCCCGCGGGTACTGCGCGCCCTGGCGGCCAAGGCGATCACCCTGTTCCCCTCCCTGGCCGGGGTTCGCGCGCTGCGCGCCTACTGCGGATTCAGGCCCTACTGCCCCGATCACCTGCCCGTGATCGGCCCCGACCCCAGGGCGCCCGGGCTGTGGCACGCCTGCGGGCACGAAGGCGCGGGGATCGGCCTGGCCGCGGGCACGGGCTGGCTGCTCGCCCAGGCGCTGACGGGCAGGACGACCGACATGGGCCTCGCGCCCTTCGCGCCGGAACGTTTCGACTCCGCGATCACGGGAGAGGAGTGAATCCCCATGGCACAGCAGCACGACCGCGGGCACCGGCCCGCCCCCGGCAGCCGAACGAGCCCGGCCGACCTGGCCCTGACCTTCGACGGAACGCCGTTGACCGCGCGCCCGGGGCAGAGCGTGGGCGCCGCGCTCACCGACCACGGCATCAAGTCCTGGCGCAGCACCCGCAAGGACGGCGCGCCGCGCGGCCTCTTCTGCGGCATCGGCATCTGCTATGACTGCCTGATCACCGTGGACGGCGTGCCGAACCAGCGCGCCTGCCTGGTGCCCGCCCGCGACGGAATGGAGCTGTCGAGCGCCCCGCCGGAGCTGCCGCTGCCGGGGCGGCTCGCTCCCGGGGCCACGGCGGCGGACGGGAGGGACCGGCCGTGACCCGCGCCCCCTCCACCTCCACCTCCACCCGGCAGGCACCCGGGGCCGCCGTCTTCGACGCGGCGGTCGTCGGCGCGGGGCCCGCGGGGCTCGCCGCGGCCGTCAGCGCGGCGGCGGCGGGGCTGCGCGTAGCTCTGATCGACGCGGCGGCGCAGGCCGGCGGCCAGTTCTGGCGGCACCCGGACGAGCGCGCCGCCGCCGACGCCGCGGATGCCGCGGATGCCGCGGACGAGAGCGCGGGGCATCACGACTGGCACACCTTCACGCGGCTGCGCGGGGAACTCGCGCGGCACATCGGCGCCCACCGCATCCACCACCTGCCGCTCCACCAGGTCTGGACGATCGACAGGGAGGGCGCCGCACCGTTCAC
The DNA here is from genome assembly GCF_001984575.1 of Streptomyces sp. MP131-18. GTDB lineage: Bacteria > Actinomycetota > Actinomycetes > Streptomycetales > Streptomycetaceae > Streptomyces > Streptomyces johnsoniae. The sequence goes on from NZ_LZNS01000001.1 coordinate 408,608, forward strand.
CCTCAGGCTCACCCCCGTGCTGCCCGAGGAGCGGGGCGCCGCCACGCGGGAGGTCGCCGCCCGCGCACTGATTCTGTGCCCCGGCGGCTACGACCGCCAGCTCCCCGTGCCGGGGTGGACCCTGCCCGGGGTCATGGCGGCCGGCGGTGTCCAAGCCCTGCTCAAGGGGCACAGAACCCTCGCCGGGCGCCGCGCGGTGGTGGCCGGCACGGGCCCCTTCCTGCTGCCCGTCGCCACCGGGCTCGCCGAGGCCGGCGCCCAGGTCCTCGCGGTCTGCGAGGCCGCGCGCCCCACCCGCTGGCTGCGCCATCCCCTCGACGCCTCCCGCGCGCCCGCCAAGGCCCTGGAAGGCGCGGGGTACGCCGCGGCCCTGCTGCGCCACCGGGTGCCCTACCTGACGCGTACCGCCGTCACCCGCGTCCACGGCGACGACGAGGTCAACGGCGTCACCCTGGAGCGGATCGACGGCTCGGGCCGGGTCGTCCCCGGCCACGAGCGCAGGCTCGACGCCGACCTCGTCGCCTTCGGCTGGGGCTTCACCCCCTCACTCGAACTCGTGCTCGCCGTCGGCGCCGGGACCGGGCAGGGCGAGGACGGCTCGCTGGTCGCCACCGTCGACCGGGTGCGGCGCACAGACGTCCCCGGCGTGTACGTCGCCGGCGAGGCGACGGGCGTCGGCGGCGCGGCCAAGGCCGTGGCCGAGGGCGAGCTCGCCGGGCTGACCGCCGCCGTCGACCAAGGGCGCCCCGCCTCCCGCCGCCGCGGACGCGTCCTGCTCGGGCGGATCGCCAGGGCCGAGGCGTTCGCCTCGGCGATGCACCGCGCCCACCCGGTGCCCGAGCACTGGAACGAGTGGCTCACCCCGCAGACCACCGTCTGCCGCTGCGAGGAGGTCACCGCGGGAGACCTGAGCGCCGCGCAGGACGACCTCGGCGCCGGCGATCCGCGCACGGCCAAGATGCTGGCCAGGCCCGGTATGGGCTGGTGCCAGGGCCGGGTGTGCGGCTTCGCGACCGCCGGGCTGCTCGCCTCCCGCGCGGGGCGCCCCGCCGAGGAGAGCGATCTGCGTCCGCTCGCCAAACGGCCCCTGGCCGCGCCCGTTCCGCTCGGGGAGCTCGCCGGGCTCACACTGTCAGAACCCGCACCGCGCCCCGCCGACGACCAGCCGCTTGCCCCGCCAACCGACGCTCCGGAGCACCCACGACCCGGCCCCGATCCCGAGGGAGCACCATGACGGACCAGACCACCACCCCCGAGGAGCTTGAGGCGCTGCTCGCCAGGGCGGCAGAGGCCGCCCCCGGCTGGGCCGCCCGCAGCCCGGCCGACCGGGCCGGCACCCTGACCGCGGTGGCCGACGCCCTCGACGAGCGCGCCGACGAGCTGCTGCCGCTCGCCAAGGAGGAGTCCCGCCTGCCGGACGGCCGCCTGGCGGGCGAGCTGAAGCGGACCACGTTCCAACTCAGGCTCTTCGCCGAACTCCTGCGCGACGGCGCCTACCTCGATGCTCGTGTCGATCATGCGGACGCCGACTGGCCCATGGGCGCACGCCCCGACATCCGCCGCGTGCTGATGCCGCTCGGTCCCGTGCTCAACTTCGCCGCGGGCAACTTCCCGTTCGCCTTCAGCGTGGCCGGCGGGGACACCGCCGCCGCGCTTGCCGCCGGCTGCCCCGTGCTGGTCAAGGTCCACCCCGGCCACCCACGGCTGTCCGCGCGCACCGGCGCCGTCGTCGCCGGGGCGCTGCGGGCCGCCGGCGCCCCCGACGGCGTGTTCGGCCTGATCCACGGCGTGGACCAGGGCGTGACCGCGCTGCGCGACCCGCGCGTGAAGGCGGCCTCCTTCACCGGCTCCATCCCGGGCGGGCGCGCACTGTTCGACATCGCCTGCTCCCGCCCGGAGCCCATCCCGTTCTACGGGGAGCTGGGCAGCGTCAACCCCACTTTTGTCACGCGCGCGGCCGACGCGGCCAGAGCCGAGGAGATCACCGAGGGCTTCGTCGGCTCCTTCACGCTGGGCGCGGGCCAGTTCTGCACCAAGCCGGGCGTCCTCGCGGTGCCCGAGGGCTCGGCGGTCCTGGAGCGGCTGCGCTCCACCACCCTGCCGGGCCCCGCCCCGATGCTCACCTCGCGCTTCGCCGAGAGCTACGCCCGCAGGCTCGGCGAGCTGGCCGGGCACGACGCGGTCGGCCCGCTGGCCGTGGGCGAGGACGCCTACACCGACCCGCCCGCGCCCGCCCTGCTCACCGCAAGCATCGAGGACGTCCTCGCCGACGGGGACGAACTGCTGGCCGAGTGCTTCGGCCCCGCCGCCCTGGTCGTGACCTACACCGAGGAATCCCAGCTGGTGGCCCTGGCGGGGGCGCTCGACGGGCAGCTCACGGCCACCATCGTCGGCGAGGACGACGACGCCGTCGCCCCCGAGCTCGTGCGGCTGCTCGCCGACCGGGCCGGCCGGGTCCTGTGGAACCAGTGGCCCACCGGCGTCTCGGTGACCTACGCCCAGCAGCACGGCGGCCCCTATCCGGCCACCACCGCACCCACCACCACCTCGGTGGGCACCGCCGCCATTTCCCGCTTCCTGCGCCCCGTCGCCTACCAGGGCTTCCCCGACCACCTGCTGCCCGACGCGCTGAAGGAGACAAACCCCGAAAGCCTGCCGCGCCTGGTGGACGGCAAGCCGGCGGTGTGATCCGCACGCCGGGGCCACCACCGGCCGTGGCCCCGGTGCCGGAAGGCTTTACGGTGAGACAGGCACGGCCGAAGCGGCCATAGCGAACAATCGCGCTGGGGGAGAAAACATGATAAAGCCGGAAGCCGGAA
>NZ_LZNS01000001.1:411451-486314 GCF_001984575.1 Streptomyces sp. MP131-18
GGAAGCCGGAAGCCGCGGCGCATGAGCTTATTAGTCTCTTCTGCGGGGCCGCGTGAACGATAGCGGCCCTCCGCCGGACGTTGCCGCGGCGCGCTGGAAAACCTTCGCCACGGAGCGCACGGTCCTGGCGGTGGCCCGGACGGTGACATCGACCACCCGCCTGCTCGAAGTCCTCCCCGACGTCTTCCGGGGTGACCCACGCGTCGAGGTGATCTTCGGCCATGATCGGTCGTCGGCGTTCAACGGCGGCGTCCGAGGGCTCCTGCGCGCGAGCGGTGTGCGCGTCGTTCCGTGGGAAAACGCTACGGACGTGGCCTGCCACCTCGTCATCTCCGCCAGCGAGAACGCCCGCTTCGACCGCCTCAAGGCCCCCGTCCTCGTCCTGCCGCACGGCGTCGGATTCCAGAAGTTCGTTCCTGACGCCCGCAGTTCCGAGCGGCGGCTCTCCGGGGTCGTGCCGCCTTCGTTGCTGAGCCCCGAACGCTCGTGGTACGCGGTCTCGCATCCTTCGCAGGCCGCCCAGCTCGGCGCCACACGACCGGAGTTGGCCAACCGGACGCTGCTGGTCGGCGATCCCTGCCACGACCGGCTGCTCGCCAGCCGGTCGCTGCGGGACCGGTACCGGCAGGCCCTGGGCCTTCCGGAGGGGCCCGTTCCGCGGCTGGTCCTGCTGACCTCGACGTGGGGCGGGCAGTCGCTGATCGGGAGCGCCCCCCAGTTGCCCCGCCGCCTGCTGGCCGAACTGCCGCTGGACGAGTACCGAGTGGCGGCGGTCCTGCATCCGAACGTGTGGTTCGGTCACAGCCCTTGGCAGCTTCGTACGATCCAGCGGGACGCCCTGGACGCGGGGCTCCTCCTCATCCCGCCCTTCGCCGGGTGGCAGGCCGCATTGACGGCCGCGGACGTGGTGGTCGGGGACCACGGCTCGCTGTCCCTCTACGCGGCGGCGGCCGGAAAGCCGTTGCTGCTGGCCGCCTTCGGCGAGGAGTCGGTGCCCGGCACGGCGATGACCGCGCTCGGGCAGGCCGCGCCCACGCTCGACCACGGCAAAGGGCTGCGCGAGCAGGTCGAGGAAGCGATCGAGCGGCACCGGCCGGAGCGTTACCAGGGCGTCGCCGAGCGGGCGTTCCACGGGCCGGGGAAGGCGCTGCCCCGGCTGCGTTCGGCCGTCTACGACCTCATGAAGCTGGCCGAGCCACCCCTCCCGGTCGCGTCCCCGCGCCCGTTCGCGCTGCCGGTGCCCGAGCAGGCGGAGAGTTCCGCGGAAGTGGTCATCACCCGCATGGCGCGGGAGAAGAGCGCCTGGTCCGTCGAGCTGCGCCGCTATCCCGCGGCGGCCGAGCCCGAACGGCCCGAGTCGGCACAGTGCTTCAGCCACCTGTCGAGCGAGGTGACGGGTCCGGAACGGTCCTGGGCGGAAAGCGCCTCCGTGGTCACCGACACGACGGTGCACGACTCGCCCGGGGAGGCCGAGCGGCGGATCGAGGACGTACTGCGGCACCATCCGGGCTGCCGTATCGCGGCCGTGGCACTGGGCGACGGCGTCCTGCTGGGCTGGCGCGACGGGCGGCGGGCCCAGGCCCACGCCGCAGGCGAACTGGGGACGGCCCGGCTGGTGTCGGCGGTCGGATACGCCTGCTTCCGAGCGGGCATCCCGCCGGAAGGCGTCTTTCTGCTGCGGGTCGGGAAACGCTCGGCCGACGTGACCCTGCGGCCCTGGCCGACGCCGTAACGGGACCGGGTCCGACCGGTTCGGACCCGGTCGGGTCGAACGGTGTTCAGTCCGGGGCGCCGAGAGCGTCGATGCGCTCGCGCAGGCCCTGTGCTCCAGGGCTGCGCCCGCCCTCCAGGATCTCCAGGGCGCGGCCGAGGTGAACGCGGACCGCCGCCGTGTCGCCCTCCGCCTCGGCGATCTCGGCGAGGCACTCGCGCGCGGGCAGCTCGTAGTGGGCCGCCTCCTCCGCCCTGAGGTCGTCGGCGCCGTCGGCAAGGGCGGCCTTCGCCTCCGCCGTCCGCCCCATGGCGCGGTGCGCCATGCCCATGGCCACCCGCACCCGGCCGGCCATCCGACGCCGATCGACGGCGCCGGTCTCCTCCTCGGTGAACAGGCGCAGCGCCGAGGCCAGGGTCGACAGCGCGCGTTCCGGCCGGCCGTCGGCGGTCTCCGCACAGCCGGTGAAGAAGTGGGCGAGCGCCACGCCGCGCCGGGAGCCCGCCGCCGCGCTCAGCTCCGCGGCCTGCTGGAAGAGCGCGATGGCCCGCGGCGGGTCATCGGCCTCCCACGCCCGGCCCTGGAACTCCCGCGCCGACGCCCGCAGCAGCAGATTGTCCGTGGTGTCGGCCTCCGCCACGGCGGTCTCCAACTCGGCCCGGGCACGACTCACTTCGCCCAGATCCAGCAGCGGACGCGACAGCAGGCACCGCAGCCGCGCCCGAGCCGCCGCGTTGCCCAGGTCCCCGTCGCGCGAAGCGGCCATGATGCCCAGCTCGGCGGACTCGATCCAGTCGCGGACCTCGCGGTGGTGAAGGTAGAGCGCGCTGAGGGCCTCGGCCATCTGCCATGCCTCGGCGAAAAATCCCCGCGCCACCGCGCCGCGCAGCACCGCCAGCGCGTTGGTGCGCTCGGCGCTCAGCCACGCCAGGGCCCGTCGTTTCCCGTCCTGGCCGCTGAACGGGTCATCGGCGCCCGTCGGTACGTGCTCGTGCGAGGAGATCCGCAACCGCACACCCATCAGGGCACGGTCCGCGCAGGCGATCCACCGCACGTAACGGTGCGTCACACGCCGCGCCAGGGCCGTCTGATCCGCCGTCGGCTCCTGGGCCGCGAGGCCGACCGCATGCAGCCGCACCAACTCGTGGAACCGGTAGCGGCCGTGAGCGTCCTCGGCGGCGGTGAGCATGCTGCCGTCGTAGAGGCTGTGCAGGAGCCGCCGCGCGGTGGCCGCGGGGATCTCCGCGATGACGCCCGCCAGTTCGGCGTCGAAGACGTCGCCGGGAAAGAGCGCGAGCCCCCGGTAGAGCCGTTGGCACTCCGGCGGTAAATTCTGGTAGGCCAGCGTCAGGGCAGCGGACATGGTCCGAGTCTCCCCCGCGGAGAAGCCCTCAAGCCGGCCGCGTTCGTCTGCCAGCTCACTCACCAGATCCGCCAGTGACTGGTCGGGGTGGAGCACGAGCTGGCCGGCGATGACGCCGAGTGCCAGGGGCAGCCCGCCACACCACGAGACCAGCAACTCGGCCGCCGCGCGCTCCTCGGCGATGAGCCGCTCGCCGCAGCGGGCCGTCAGCAGGCTGATCGCGTCGGGGGCGCGCAGCGGGTCCACCGGCATCGGCCGCGCGCCATGGATGATCAGCTCGGCCAGTCTCCCGTTGCTGACCGCCACGACCACACTGCCCGAAGCCTTGGGGATGAACGGCTCGACCTGCGCCGGCTCGGTCACCTCGTCCACGACCACGAGAACGCGGTCCCCGGCGGTGAGGGAGCGGAAGTCATTGGTCAGGTCCGGCAGGGCGGTCGGCAGGAAGGGCTCGCCGACACCGAGGGAACGCAGACACCCCCGCAGGGCGCCCGAGACGTCCACCCGTCCGGCTTCGTCCCGCCAGTCGGCCAGGTTCACATAAATCTGGCCCCCGGGGAACCGCCCCCGCGCCTCCTCCGCCATGCGGTACGCGAGCGCGCTCTTCCCCACCCCGTGCATCCCACTGAGCACAGCCACGGAAGGCGAGAGCTGTGCCGTTTCATCGAGCAGCCGACGCCAGTCGGCCAGCGTCCGGGACCGGTCGACCCACCACCGGGTGCTGGGCGGTACCTGAGCGGGCGGCCCGAGCGGCGAGCGAACCGCACCCGTGATGATGTCGCCGTGCACGACGCCGGCCTGGACGAGCGCTCCCGCATGGACACCCGACACTTCGTTACGGACGCCAGACGACCGCGGCTCGTCGATGCCGTCGCTCGGCTCGCTGCCCATCGCTACCCCCGTCGCCCACCGCGCCAGCCCGGGCCCGTGACCGTGCCCGTCCTGGTTCAACGTCCGCTTCCCCCTTCAGGTTATGCCCTCTCACCTCCCGTGTCCCCGGGGCCCGGAGCCGGCCGCGGCGAGGTCCTGGCGCTCTTCCAGGGCGACCGTGGCCCGCCTCCGTCCCCGCAGCGTTCCGGCCGTCGTCGCCGCGTTCAGCCGGCCGGGCGCGGGGCCGCCGCGCGCAGAGCCGCGTCCTCGGCGCGGATGCGCACGGTGAGGAGCGCCGTGTTGCACAGGGTGAACACCGTGGCGGTCACCCAGGCGCCGTGGACGAGGGGCAGTGCGATGCCTTCCGCCGCCACGGCGACGTAGTTGGGGTGGGGCAGCCAGCGGTAGGGGCCGGCCGCGACCAGCGGCAGGCCGGGGACCACGACGATGCGGGTGTTCCAGCGTGGGCCCAGCGTGTGGATGCACCACCAGCGCAGCGCCTGGGCGGCCAGCACGACGGCCAGCATGGGCCACCCGAGGGCGGGGACGAAGGGCCGGTCCGCGGCCCACGTCTCGACCAGGCAGCCGACGAGCAGCCCGGTGTGCGCGATCACCAGCAGCGGATAGTGCCGCCGTCCCGCCTCCACGCCGCCGCGTTCCCGGCTCCAGGCGGTGTTGCGGCGCGCGACGCGCAACTCCGCCAGCCGCTCCGCCCCGACCGCGGCTATCAGCAGCGAGTACCAGAACACCGCTCGCCTCCTCTCACCAGCGCAGCAGGACCAGTTCCGCCGAGAAGCCGGGGCCGAGCGCCGTCAGCAGGCCCCAGGTGCCGGCCGGGGGGCGGCGGTCCATGGTGTCCCGCAGCACGTGCAGCACCGAGGCGGAGGAGATGTTGCCGACCTCGTCGAGAGAGCGCCAGGTGACGTCCAGGGCGCCGTCCGGCAGGCCGAGGGTGTCCGCCATGACCTCCAGGACCTTGGGGCCGCCGGGGTGGCACACCCACGTGCCGATGTCGCTCCGCGTCAGCCCGTGGCCGGCGAGGAAGGAGTCGACATCCGCGGCGAGGTGGGTGCGCACGATGTCGGGGATTCCGGGGTCGAGCACGATGCGGAAGCCCTCGTCGGCGATGTCCCAGCCCATCGCGCGTTCGGTGTGCGGGTAGAGGCGGCTGCGGGTCGCCACGACCTCCGGGCCCTCGCCGGGGGCGGGCCGGCGTTCGCTGCCCCGTGCCACGACGGCGGCGGCGCCGTCGCCGAAGAGTGCGGTGCCCACCAGGTTGGCCGGGGAGGCGTCCGTGCGCTGGAAGGTGAGCGAGCACAACTCGACGGAGAGGAGCACCGCCACCTGGCCGGGCCAGCCGCGCAGGTAGTCGTCGAGCCGCCCGATCCCGGCCGCGCCCGCGGCGCAGCCCAGGCCGAACACGGGCAGACGTCTCACATCCGGCCGCAGCCCGAGCGGGCCGACCAGCCGGGCCTCCACGGAGGGGGCGGCCAGCCCGGTCGTGGAGACGAACATCAGCAGGTCGACCTCGTCGGGCGCCACGCCGGCCGCGTGCAGCCCACCGGAGACGGCCTCGGCCCCCATGCTCACGGCGGCGGAGACGAACGCGTCGTTGCTCGCCCGGAACCCGTCCAGGCCCGCGTAGGCGTCCAGCGGAAGCGCCGTGTGGCGGTGTCCGACCTTCGCGGACGCGTGCACCCGTTCGAGCAGGGCCCCGTCCGCGTCGGGCAGGCAGGAACGGGCGAGACGCGTGACTTCCGCCTGCGGGTGCCGGTGCGGACCGAGGACCTTGTGCACTGCGGCGATGCGGCTCATCACCCTCCTCGGACTCACGTACGCGGCACGGGTGCCCCTGTCCGCCCGCGCCAAACGGAGCCGGACGGCGCCCGCCACATCCGACGCGCCGGCGGGGGCACCGTGGGCACGCTCTTCGCGATCGATCTGGTCCACGTGCCCGCCGACCGCAGCCGAACCGGCCACCGTACGGGCACCCTTCCGGGCTGGGTTTCCGGGACCGGTGAGGCCCTGTACACCCTTCATCCCGTCTTCGTACGCTGCTCAGCGGTCCGATACGGTTCGATCAAGCCCCACCGAGCCGGAGGTCCGATGGACATGGACGTGGCGGAAGCGACCGAGGTCCGGCCCGTCCCGGAGTTGCTCGCCGAGAACGCCCTGCGGCACGGCGGGAAGCTCGCGTTCGCCGACGACCGGCGCGGGGTGAGCTGGGCCGAACTGGAGCGCCGGACCGCTCGGTTGGCGGCGCGGCTGGAGGTCGGACGCGGCGCCGCGGTCGTGTTCTGCCTGGACAACGGCGTGGAACTGGTCGAGGGCCTCCTCGCCACCGTCCGGGCCGCCGCGGTCGGAGTGCCGCTGAGCTCCCGCGGCACCGACGCCGAACTCGCGGCGCTGGTGGCCGATTGCGATCCGGCCGTGCTGGTCACCGACCGCCGGAACCTGCCGCGGATCGCCCGGTTGACCGCCGGCCGGTCGCCCCGTCTGGTGGTGACCGGAGCGGGCCCGGTCCCGGACAACGCCTCGCGCTTCGAGGACCTCGCCGCCGGAGGGGCGGCCGCGCCCCGTGACGACCTGGGGCTGGACGAACCGGCGTGGCTGCTCTACACGTCCGGCACCTCGGGGGCGCCCAGGGCCGCGGTGGCCAGCCAGCGTTCCGCCCTCTGGACTCCGGTCGCCTGCTACCTACCGCGGCTCGAACTCTCGGCGGCGGACCGCCTGCTGTGGCCTTTGCCGCTGGCGCACACCTACGCCCACTCGCTCTGTGTGCTGGGCACGACCGTGGCCGGGGCGAGCGCCCGGATCACCGCGGCACCGGACCCCGCGGAACTCGTGCGGCTGATCGATGAGTTCGCGCCGACCGTCCTGGGCGGCGTGCCGCTCACCTACCAGCAGTTGCTCGACGCCGGTCTGGGCGCGGTGCCCTCGCTTCGGGTGTGCGTCACCGCGGGCGCGCCCAGTGCCCCGGACCTGCGGGAGCAGGTCGAAGAACGGTTCGGCGCCCCGCTGCTCGACGGCTACGGGAGCACCGAGACCTGCGGCAAGATCGCCATGGAGGCAGTCGGCGGGCCGCGGATGCGCGGCAGCAGCGGGCCGCCGGTCCCCGGCACGGACGTCCGGCTGGTTGATCCGGAGACCGGTCGCGACGCCGCCGGTGCCGAGGGCGAGCTGTGGGTGCGCGGTCCCGGCGTCATGCTCGGTTACCACAACCGACCCGAGGCGACCGCCGATGCCCTGCGCGACGGCTGGTATCGCACGGGTGACCTGGGGCGGCTCGACGCGCAGGGCTGTCTGACCGTCACCGGCCGGGTGAACGACCGGATCGTGCGCGGCGGCGAGAACGTCGACCCCGCCGAGGTCGAACGCGTGCTGCTCGGCCTGCCCGGCGTACGTGACGCGGCCGTGGTCGCGCGGGCGCATCCCCTGCTCGGCGAGGTTCCGGTGGCGTTCGTGGTACCGGCGGAGCAGACGCTCGATCCGGCCGGCCTGTTGCGGGCCTGCGCCGCGCTGCTGTCCGCGCACAAGGTGCCGGAGGACGTCCTCTTCACGCCCGCCGTTCCGCGCACCGCCGCGGGAAAGCCGCGGCGGGCGGTACTGCGCGAGGCGCTGGCCGGGCGTCCGGCCGGGCCGACGCTCGAGCGGCTGGCCGACCGGACGCCCGGCGAGCGGCTGGCCGCGCTGACCGACCTGGTGTGCACGGAGACCGCGGCCATCCGTGGAACGGCCGCCGCTCCCGGCGACCGGGATGCCCGCACGGCGTTCGCCGATCTCGGCCTGACCTCCATGGACGCGATGGCCCTGTGGCACCGGATCAGCCTGCGCACCGGCCTGCGGCTGCCGGCGACGCTGGTCTGGGACCACCCGACCGCGGCGGCGGTCGCCGCCTACCTGGACACCCGGCTGCACGGCCGCGCACCCGCGCCGGCACCACCGCGGCGCGGGCCGGGAGCCGAGCCGGTGGCGATCGTGGCCGTCGGCTGCCGTTACCCGGGCGAGGTGCGCTCGCCCGAGGATCTCTGGCGGCTGGTGGCCGACGGCGTGGACGCCACCGGTGACTTCCCCGCGGATCGCGGCTGGGACGTCGACGCCCTGCACCATCCCGACCCGGACCGGATCGGCACCACGTACACGCGCCGCGGCGGTTTCCTCACCGACGCGGCGGACTTCGACCCGCTGTTCTTCGGCATCTCGCCGCGCGAGGCACTGGCCACGGACCCCCAGCACCGCCTGCTCCTGGAGGTCGCCTGGGAGACGCTGGAACGCGCGGGCATGCCCGCGGCTTCCGTGCGCGGCACCAGCACCGGGGTGTACGTCGGCCTGATGCACGCCAGTTACGGCAGTCGCTTGTCGCGCCACGAGCTGGAGTCGCACATCGGCATCGGCTCGTCGGGCAGTGTGGCGTCCGGCCGGATCTCCTACGTCCTCGGCCTGCGGGGCCCGGCCATGACCGTGGACACGGCGTGCTCGTCCTCACTTGTCGCCATGGACCTGGCCGCCGCGGCGCTGCGGGCGGGCGAGTGCACGCTCGCGCTCGCCGGCGGTGTGACCGTGATGTCGAGCCCGCGGCCGTTCATCGCGTTCAGCCGCCAGCGCGGGCTGTCGCCCGATGGCCGCTGCCGGTCGTTCGCGGCGGGCGCGGACGGCACCGCGTGGGCCGAGGGCGTCGGCCTGGTGCTGCTGGAGAAGCTGTCGGACGCCCGGCGCAACGGCCATCCGGTGCTGGCCGTGCTGCGCGGTTCCGCGGTGAACTCGGACGGCGCGTCGAACGGGCTGACCGCACCCAACGGCGAGGCGCAGCGCGACCTGATCCGGCTGGCGCTGGCCGACGCGGGTCTGCGGGCCGCCGATGTGGACGTGGTCGAGGGGCACGGCACGGGGACCGCGCTCGGCGATCCGATCGAGGCGGGCGCCCTGCTGGCCACCTACGGCCAGGGGCGCGGCCCGGACGACCCGGTGTGGCTGGGCTCGGTCAAGTCGAACCTCGGGCATGCGCAGGCCGCGGCCGGGGTGGCGGGCGTGATCAAGATGATCGAGGCGATGCGGCACGGCGAACTGCCCAGGTCGCTGTATGCGGAGCAGCCGTCGCCGCATGTGGACTGGTCCGGCGGCGCGGTGCAGCTGCTGGACCGGGCGCGTCCGTGGCCCGAACGTGATCGGCCGCGGCGGGCGGCGATCTCGTCGTTCGGCATCGGCGGCACCAATGCGCACGTGATCATCGAGCAGCCGTCGGACGTCGATGCGGACATCGATGCGGACGCGGATTCGGACGCCGGTCCCGGCCGGGGCCGGACCGAGGCGACGCACCGCGGGCCGGTCGGGCCGTGGCTGGTCAGCGGCAGCGACGAAGCCGGCCTGCGCGCCCACGCCGCGAAGCTGGCGGCCGAGCTGGCCGACGTGACCGGCGAGGACGCGCTGGACGTCGCATTCTCGCTGGCGACCACCAGGACACCACTGGCCCGCCGTGCGGCCGTGCTGGCCGACGGCGCCGACGGCCTGCTCGCGGGCTTGCGTGAGCTGGCCGACGGCGCCGACGGCCCGGCGCTGTACCGGGGCACCGCGCGCGGCAATCCGAAGGTGGCACTGCTGTGCGCGGGCCAGGGCACGCAACGGGCCGGGATGGGCCGCGAGCTGGCCGCGGCCTTTCCCGCGTTCGACGCGGCGTTCACCGAGCTGTGCGAGGAGTTCACGCCCTGGCTCGACCGGCCGTTGCTCACGGTGATCGACGACCCCGGGAGCGGTCTGCTGGACCGCACCGACTACGCGCAGCCCGCGCTGTTCGCCTTCGAGGTCGCCCTGCACGCGCTGCTCGCCGAGTGCGGCGTCCGACCGGACTACCTGGTCGGTCACTCGGTCGGTGAACTGGCCGCCGCCCACATCGCCGGCGTGTTCTCCCGCGCCGACGCGGTACGGCTCGTCGCCGCGCGCGGCCGTCTGATGGCGGCCCTGCCCGCCGGCGGTGCGATGATCGCGGTGCGCGCGCCGCTGGCCGACGTGGCGCACCGGCTCGACGAGGCGCGGGTCGCGGTGGCGGCGGTCAACGGGCCGGCGTCGATCGTGCTCTCCGGGGACGAGGCGGCGGTGACCGCGCTGGCCGCCCGGATCGGCGGCCCGGCCACCCGGCTCCGGGTGAGCCACGCGTTCCACTCGCCGCTGCTCGATCCGATGCTGGCCGAGTTCCGCGCGGTCGCCGAGTCGGTGACCTACCACCGGCCGTCCGTTCCGGTGGTGTCCACGGTGACCGGCCGTCCCGAGCCGGGGGCGCTCGCCACCGCCGGCTACTGGGTACGGCAGGTGCGCGAGACGGTCCGGTTCGCCGACGCGGTGGAGTGGCTGGCGAACGAGGGCGTGACGGCCTTCGTCGAGGCCGGCCCCGCCGCCGCGCTCAGCGTGTCGGCGGAGGGCTGCGTGGCGCCGGACGCGGACGCGGTGTTCACCGCGTGCGCCGACTCCGAAGCGGCGCTGGCGGCGCTGGCCGCACTGCACGTGCACGGCGTGCCGGTGGACTGGCGGCCGGTGTACGCCGGCCGCCGTGCCCGGCGCCGCCCGCTGCCCACCTATCCGTTCCGGCGGCAGCGCTACTGGCTTGACGCCGTACGGCACCGGGCCCCGGCCGGCCATCCGCTGGTGGGCGAGCCGCAGCCGGACGCCGACGGGCCCGGCGTCCGGCACACCGGCGTGCTGTCCACCGCTGACCAGCCCTGGCTCGCCGACCATGTGATCGGCGACCGGGTCCTCGTGCCCGCGACGGTGTTCGCCGAGCTGGCCTGTGCCGCGGCCGGGGCGTCCGGCGCCGTGCGGCTGGCCGAGCTGGCCTTCCGGGAGCCGCTCGTCCTCTCCGCGGCGGGTCCCGTGCAGGTTCAGGTGGTCACAGGTGCGCCGGACGCGGCGGGGAGCCGCCCGGTCGCCGTCTGGGCCCGCACGGCCGACGCCACGGGGCCGTGGACCCGGCACGCCACCGCGGCGATCTCCCCGGCCGCCGCGCCGCCCGCCGTTCCGGTGGGGGTGTGGCCGCCCGCGGGCGCGGCGGAGGTTCCGGTCGACTATGCGCGCCTCGCCGCCTACGGCCATCGTTACGGGCCGGCGTTCCGCGTGGTGACCGCCCTGTGGCGACAGGGCACGGACCTCTTCGCCGAGCTGGCACTTCCGCCCGGGGAAGCGGCGACCGCCGGTTCGTACGCCCTGCATCCGGCCCTGCTCGACGCCGCGCTGCACGCGGCGCTGCTGGCCGAGCGACCGGACGAGCCGCGGGCCCCGCTCGCCTGCACCGGCGTGACCGTGCACGCGACCGGTGCGACCGCCGCGCGGGCCCGTCTTGAGCGGCTCGGACCGGAGGAGCTCCGGGTCACCCTCACCGACCCGACCGGCCGGCCGCTCGCCGCGATCGAGTCGGTGGTCACCCGGGCGCTTCCGGCGGTGTCCGCCGCCCGTGCCGAGGTGTACCGGCCGACCTGGCGGCCCGCCACCGCGGCCGGCGACGCGGACCCCGAGCACGAACTGCTCGACGTGGCGCGCCTGGCCGCCCGCCTGCCAGGGGACACCGACCTGCCCGGGCGCGTCCTGGATCTCGTCACGGCCACGCTGGCACAGGTACGCGACTGGGTCTCCGACGCACGGCCCGGCCGCCTGGTGGTGCTCACCCACAACGCCACAGGAGACGACCCGGACCTGGCCGAGGCCGCGGTCGCCGGACTCGTGCGCAGCGCCCAGTCCGAGCACCCCGGCCGGATCGTGCTGGCCGACCGCCGCGGCGGTCCCGCCTCCCCGGCGGCGCTGGACGCGGCGCTGCGCACCGGCGAACCCCAGGTCGCCCTCGGCGACGGGGTCGTCCTGGTACCCCGGCTGACCGCCGCCGGCCCGCCGACCGCCGCGGCGCCCGCCCCGGACCCCGAGGGGACCGTGCTGATCACCGGCGGCACCGGCGCGCTCGGCGCGAGCCTCGCCCGGTACCTCGTGGCCGAACGCGGCGTGCGGCACCTGCTGCTGGCCGGCCGGAGCGGCCGGGTCCCGGCGTGGGCGGCGGACCTGCCGGCGAAGGTGCGCGCGGTGGCGTGCGACGTGAGCGAGCGGGCGGCCGTCGGCGCACTGGTCGCGGACTGCCGGCCGGCGCTGACCGCCGTGTTCCATCTCGCCGGGGTGGTGGACGACGGCGTGGTGGACGGCATGACCCCGCAGCGGGTGGCAGCCGTGCTGGGGGCGAAGGCGGCCGGCGCCTGGCACCTGCACGAGGCGACCAGGGATCTCGGGCTGTCCGCGTTCGTGCTGTACTCCTCCGCCGCCGGCGTGCTCGGCCGGCCGGGGCAGTCGAACTACGCGGCCGCGAACGGGTTTCTCGACGCGCTCGCCCGGCAACGGGTCGCGCACGGGCTGCCCGCGCAGGCTCTGGCCTGGGGTCCGTGGTCCACTGCGGACGGCGCGGGCATGGCGGGCCGGATCGCGCGCGGGCTCGGCGAGGACGGCGTGCTGCCGGTCACCGAGCAAGAGGGCATCGGCCTGCTCGACGCCGCGCTGCGCACGACGGAGCCGGTGCTCGTGCCGGTCCCGCTGGACCTCACCGCCCTCGGCGGCCCGTCCGCACCGCCGGTCCTCGCGGATCTGCTGCCGGGGCGGCCGGACCCGGACCAGCCCGTCACCGCGCCGCCGGCCGCCGAGCAGGCGCCGGGCGCCTGGCGCGAGCGACTCGCCGCCGTTCCGGCGCCGGAGCGCGAAACCGTGCTGGCCGGGCTGATCCGTGCGGAGCTGGCCGCGGTACTGGGCTTCGCGGACCCGTCCGCGTTCCCCGACGACCGCGAGTTCGGACAGCTCGGCTTCGATTCCCTGACCGCGGTGCAGGTCCGTAACCGGCTCAGCGCGTTCACGCGCGTGCGGCTGGCGCCGACGGTCGTTCTCGATCACCCGACGCTCCGGGCGCTGGCCGCGCACGTCCACGCCGCGCTGCTCGACGCCGGTGGCCTGCCGGAGACCGGGAACGAGGCGGAGACCGGGCCCCGAGCCGGGGGCCAGGCTCCCCCGCCGTCCTACGGGTTCAGCGCCGTCCACCACCGCGTCCTGCGCGAGCAGGGCCCGCTGGAGGCCATGGCGCTGCGCTACCTGGCGTCCTACGCCTTGCCGTCCTTCCCCGCGGCCGAGCGCGCCCGGTATGCCGTCGCACCGGTTCGGCTCGCCCACGGCGAGGGCACCGCGCTCGCGTACATCCCGGATTACCTCACGCCCTACCGCCGCGTCCCCAGCGGCCTGGCCGAGCAGTTCGACGGCGAACGCGAGCTGTTCCTGCTCGAACATCCCGGGTTCGGCGACCGCCGGGCGGTCCCGGACAGTGTGGCCACGCTGGTGCGCACGCATGCCGACGCGGTGCTCGCCCTGCCCACCGGCCGACCGGTCGTCCTCGTCGGCTACTGTGCCGGCGGCACCATCGCGCACGCCGTGGCCCGGCACCTCGCGCGGGCGGGCCGGCCGCCGGCCGGCGTGGTCCTGCTCGACTCCGACGCCGCCGTGCTGCGCCGCGACGACGCGCGGGCGCTGGCCCTGGTGGCCGCCGGTGCCGGCCTGCCCGACGACGTGGCCGACCAGTTCGACGACTCGTTGCTGATCACCGGCGGCGGTTACGCGCGGGTGCTGGAGGACTGGCGCCCCGAACCGTCACCGGTCCCGGCCCTCCTGCTCCGCGGCCGGCCGACGGCGGAGATGCGGCGGATCGACCCCGGCCGGGACTGGCAGCCGCACTGGCCGCTGCCGCACGACGCGGTCGACGTCCCCGGCGACCACTACTCCGTCGTCCACCGCGACGCCGAAACGACGGCCGCGGCGATCCGCGCCTGGCTGAGCGCGTGACGGCGAGTGGGCACCAGGCATGAGAACGAACGCATGAGAACAGGAGGTCCTGGATGACCCCGGAGTACGACCTGATCGTGGTGGGCGGCGGGCCGGCCGGCTCGACCGCCGCGACCGCCGTGGCCATGCGCGGCCACCGGGTGCTGCTCCTGGAACGGGAGACCTTCCCGAGATACCAGATCGGTGAGTCGCTGCTGCCCGCCACCGTGCACGGGCTGTGCCGCATCCTCGGCGTCGCCGACGAGGTCGCCCGGGCCGGCTTCACGCTCAAACGCGGCGGCACGATGCGCTGGGGGCGGGACCCGCGGCCGTGGCAGTTCTCCTTCTCCATGACGCCCCGGCTGTCCGAGCCCACGGCAACCGCCTTCCAGGTGGAACGTTCCCGGTTCGACGAGATCCTGCTGCGCAACGCCGGCCGCGTCGGCGTCGAGGTACGGGAGGGCAGCCCGGTGCGCCGTCTGGTCGCCGACGCTGAGCGGGTGCGCGGCGTCGAGTACACCGACCCCGGAGGAAACCGGCGCACGGCGCACGCCCGGTTCGTCTTCGACGCGTCCGGCAACACCAGCAGGCTCCAGGGCCAGGTCGGCGGGGCGCGCGTGTACTCCGAGTTCTTCCGCAATCTCGCCGTCTTCGGCTACTACGCGGGCGGGCGCCGGCTTCCCGCGCCGAACAGCGGCAACATCTTCTGCGCCGCTTTCGACGCCGGCTGGCTCTGGTACATCCCGCTGCGCGACGACCTGACCAGCGTCGGTGCCGTCATCGCGCCGGAACACGTCCCGGCGGTCCAGCGCGATCCGCGCGCCGCCTGGCAGGACATGATCCGGGCCTGCCCCGAGGTCGACCGGCTGGTGGCGGACGTGCCGGTCGCGACCGAGCCGCCGTACGACCGGGTGCGGGTGCGCAAGGACTACTCCTACTGGAAGAAGACGTTCTGGGCACCCGGCATCGCGCTGGTCGGCGACTCCGCATGCTTCGTCGATCCGGTGCTGTCCTCAGGCGTGCACCTGGCCACCTACGGCGCCCTGCTGGCCGCCCGCGCGGTGAATGCCGACCTGGACGGCAGCGTGCCCGAGGCGCGCGGCTTCGCCGAGTTCGAGGCGCGCTACCGCCGCGAGTACGGCGTGTTCTACGAGTTCCTCATGGCGTTCTACG
The DNA here is from genome assembly GCF_001984575.1 of Streptomyces sp. MP131-18. Classification (GTDB taxonomy): domain Bacteria; phylum Actinomycetota; class Actinomycetes; order Streptomycetales; family Streptomycetaceae; genus Streptomyces; species Streptomyces johnsoniae. The sequence goes on from NZ_LZNS01000001.1 coordinate 426,388, forward strand.
ACATGGAACGCAACGAGCACTCGTACTTCTGGTCGGCGAAGAAGGTCACCCACGTGGACACCGGCGAGGCGGCCGCGTTCGCCGAGCTGGCCGGCGGGCTGGTGTCCGGCGACGCGGCGGTGGTCGGCACCCGGCAGCTCGGCGCGCACTGGCGTGCCGCGGCGGCCGAACTGGACAGTGCGGTGGGCCGGCTGGCGACCGCGGACGACCGCATCAATCCGCTGCTTGCCGCCCGCGTCGTCGGCGAGACCTTCCGTACCGGCAACGAACTCCAGGAACAGGCGCTTTACGGCGGCCCGCTCGACGCCCCAGGACCGACCGCCCCGGGAGGACTCGCCGTCACCACGGATGGTCTGGCCTGGACCGTGCCATGAGACGAAGTGCCCGTGTTGTCCACCGGGGCGGGGCAATGCCCGGACGGCACGCCGGCCGGGCGCCCACGGCGAGGTGCGCGGGCCATGTCACAGGGCGGCGGGTTACGTCGTCTCAGGGGTGCAACCACTGACGACCCCAGAGGAGCAGGCCATGGACGCGCGACCGCACCGCTTCGCCGGCCCGACCGCCGGCAGGACCACCGAGCACTTCGTACCGGCGGGCAAGGTGCTCAAGGACTCGCCGCTGCCGACCGCGACGCAGGAGCTGGTGGCGCTGCGCGTGAGTCAGATCAACGGCTGCGCCGTCTGCGTCGACATGCACACCAGGGAAGCCGCCGCGGCGGGCGAGACCCCGGTGCGGCTGGACCTGGTCGCGGTATGGCGGGAGGCCACGGTCTTCACCGGGGCCGAGCGTGCCGCGCTGGAGCTCGCGGAGCAGGGGGCCCGGGTCGCGGACACGGCCAACGGGGTCAGCGAGGCGGCGTGGGCGTACGCCGCCGAGCACTACGACGAGCAGCAGCTCGCCGCCCTGATGATCCTGGTCTCTTTCATGAACACGGCAAACCGGCTGAGCATCATGACCCAGCAGCCGGCCGGCACCTACGGACCCGATCAGTTCCGCTGAACGGCACCGGCACCGGCACCGGCGGCACCTGGCCCGGGCGCGCGGGCGCAGCGGACTCAGGTACGCCGTCGGACCGCGGCATGCCGGGTCAGGGCGCGAGCAACGCGTCGAGGAACGTGTTGCCGAACACGCCGTGCGGGTCGAGCTCGTGCAGCAGCCGGGTGCCCTCCGCCCACTGCGCGGTCCCGAACGAGGCCGGTACGACCGAGTGGATCACCTCGCGGTCGGCCCACGCCGCGGTGTCGGTGTAGCCCCAGCCTTTGGACCACTCGACGCGGACCAGCGCGTGCCCGCCGTCGAATGCCGCCAGGCAGAAGCGTTCCAGCTCGCGGTAGAACTCGGGGGCGCCCGGGGTGCCCGGCAGGGTGAGGACGTCCACCCAGACCGCGCAGTCGAACTCCGGGTGGTCCTGATGCGGGCGGACCACCGACAGCAGCGGCGGACGCGCGCCGGGTACGGCGACGTCCACCGGCTGGTCGAGGCCGCCGACGCGGATCTCCACCTGCCCGTTCACGGGGAACCGTCCGTTCCTGGCCCACGCCGCCAGCCGCTCCCGGTAGAAGCCGGCGAACTCCGAGATCACGCGCTGCACGTCCGCGCGCCTGGTGAGGATGGCGTAGCCGTTAGCCGTCTCCCGCAGCGTGGTGGGCCGCAGGTAGAACATCAGGTGGTGGGAGGCTCCCCACAGGTCCTTCGACAGCGTCGCCGTCAGCCCGCTCGCCGCAACCGTGTACTGCAACGCGCCCAGTTCGGGCGCGAGATACCAGGCGGCGTCGGCGACCAGGCGCCCGGCGAGCCGGGACACGACCGTCGGCACCGAGTCGCTGAACGGGTAGTTGTACGGGCCGGTCACCGGCCGCGACGTCGCCGGACGCTGCGGGCTGAGGCTCCACACCTTCAGCCAGGGCCGGTCCGTGAAGGCGAACCAGATCGTCTCCACGCGCCCGGCCGTGGCGAGGAAGTCGGCGAACGTGCGCCCGCCGGCGGCGGCCTCGCTGCCGGGCGCGGCGAACAACTCGTCGGCCGGCACATCGACACGGCTGACGCAGCGCATCGCGCTCTCCTCCCCCGTTTGCAGCACGGCCTCGACCACGAAGCCGCGCCCGAGGTGGGCGGCGAGCACGTCGCACGCGGCGTCCGTACCGCGGGTGAACGTGCGCAGCACGTACCTGCCGCTCGCCGCGTCCCACACCACGGCCGTCAGCTCGAGTACGAGGTTGCTGAGACTGCCGTAGGTGTGGCCGGGCCGTGCGGCCTCGCCTTCGGCCGGAACGCTGGTGCCGTGGGCGTCGATGGCGAGCGTGCCGCCCAGCGTCAGCTCGCCCGGCGCCGGCGTGTTGGTCACCCCGAGGCCGTGGTCGGCGAGGAAGCCGAGCAGCGCTTCCAGCGTCACGCCCGTCTGTGCGCGGACCGCGCCGGGCACGCCAGCGGGAGGCGTCGCCAGCTCCGTCGCGGTCAGGTGGGTCGTGGTGTCGACCAGCAGCACCCGGGCGTCCACGTCGGTGCCTGAGGTGATCGTCAGCGGCGACCAGGTGTGGGCCTTGCCGCGCGCACGCAGCCGCCAGCCCGCCGTGCGGGCCCAGTTGGCGAGGTCGGCGATCTGCTGACCGTCGCTCGGTGCGCAGGTCCACAGGCCGGGGTGGGCGATTTCGCCTGCCCAGTTCAGATACGGGGAACGGTAGGGGTCCAGACCGCCGGGCAGCGAGGGCGCCGGGATCTCCGCGGCGGCCCGCGCGGTGGCGGCGTGGGCCGTGAGGCCCAGGGCTCCGGCGGCGGCGGCCGCTGTGCGCAGCACGCCGCGCCGGGAGGGTAATTCGGGTGATGTCGGCATACAACGGAAGGTAGACAGTCGGGCGGGCGGTGGGAAGAGAGCACCGCCGGTTCGGGCCATCGCCATGTGCGCCACCGGGGCGGCCGCGCCGACGGGCGTTCGCCCGCGCCACGCCGGATAGCCTGCCGGTGCCCCAGGAAAAAGGAGCTTGAGTCTCCAGCGGCTGGAGGGTCGACGGTTGACACCGTGAGCGACGACACCGAGCTGTTCACCATCGGCGAGCTGGCCCGCCGCACCGGCCTTTCGGTGCGCACGATCCGCTTCTGGTCCGACAGCGGCCTCGTTGCGCCGGCCGGCCGCTCGGCGGGCGGATACCGGCTCTTCGACGCCGGGGCCATCGCCCGTCTGGACCTGGTCCGCACCCTGCGCGAGCTGGGCCTGGACCTGGCCACGGTGCGACGGGTGCTGGCCAGGCAGGCAACGGTGCGCGACGTGGCGACGGCGCACCTGCACGCGCTGGATGCGGAGATCCGCATGCTTCAGGTGCGGCGCGCGGTGCTGCGGTGGGTCGCTCGAGGTGGCAGCACGACCGAGGAGATGAGACTCATGCACAAACTGGCCCAGATGTCCGCCGAGGAACGGCAGCGGGTCATCGACGAATTCGTCCGCGAGATCTTCGACGGCGTCGCCCCGGGCGCGCCCGGCGCCCACCTGGCCGAGGCGATGCGCGCCCTGCCGGCGGAGCTGCCCGCCGACCCGGCACCCGAACAGGTGGAAGCCTGGGTGGAGCTGGCCGAGCTGGTCAGCGACGCGGGGTTCAGGCAACGGGTGCGCGAGATGGCCGTGGCCGGCGCGCAAGAGGGGCAGGAGCCGCAGGGCCCGGACCCGGCGCGGGCCCTTGAGCACGCCGGCGGGGCGCTGCGGACGGGCGTTGCCCCGGAGTCGGCGGCGGGCGGGGAGATCCTGGAGCGCATCGTCGGCCCGGACCTGCCCGCGGCGGAACGCGCCGAGCTGGCCGACCGGTTGGCCACCTTCACCGATCGCCGGGTGGAGCGGTACTGGCAGTTGCTCGGCGTGCTCAACGGCCGGCCGCCGGCGCCGCCGCAGGTGCCGGCGTTCGAATGGCTGATCGCGGCGCTGCGCTCACCCGCCGGGGGTCCGTGACGGCGGAGAAGGGGGACCGCCGCTTCCTCAGGCGCCGACGGAGAAGCGGAGAACGGCCGTTCCGCCCGCTGCCCCCACGAGCTCGTACCTGAGCGATTTCCACGTGGCGCGGTAGCCGCACGGCCCACCCATAAGGGTCGTAGAGTGGCTGAATGCAGTCCAATCGTCCCGTCATGGCAGCGGCCGTCCTCCGTCGGCACGGCGGTCCCGACGCGCTTGAGCTGCGGGCAGACTGGCCGGTGCCACGCCTGGCCGAAGGCCAGGTCCTCGTGCAGGTCGGAGCGGCGGCGCTGAACAACACGGATCTGTGGACGCGCGAGGGCGCCTACGGCCTGTCCGGTGACCCGGACGCGAAGGCGGGCTGGCGCGGCCCGGTGGATTTTCCCCGCGTGCAGGGCGGCGACATCGCGGGGCAGGTCACCGCGACCGCCGCGGGCGTGCCGGAGGAATGGGTGGGCCGCAGGGTGCTGGTCGACCCCGCTCTCTACCGCGATGAAAGCGCGGATGCCCCGCCCGTCGGGCTGCTGGGCAGCGAGGCGGACGGGGGCTTCGCCGACTACGTCGCCGTCTCCGCCGACCGCGTGCACGACATGACCGCTTCCCCGCTTTCCGACGAGGAGCTCGCAGCCCTGCCGGTTGCCTACGGCACGGCCACGGGCATGCTCGAACGCGCGAGGATCACCGATGCCGACACCGTTCTCGTGACGGGTGCCTCCGGCGGTGTGGGCTTCGCGCTCGTCCAACTCGCCGCCGCGCGCGGCGCTCGGGTCATCGCCCTGACGAGCGGGTCCAAGGCCGCCGCGGTGGAGCGGGCGGGGGCGGTCGCGGCCCTCGGCCGCGACACCACGGCGGCCGAGTTGCAGGACCGCCTCCGGGCGCTGGCCCCTGACGGGCTGGACGCCGTCGCCGATGTCGCCGGCGGTCCCTGGCTCGACCGGGTGTTGCCCACCCTCCGCGACGGCGCCCGATGGGTCATCGCCGGGGCTGTGGCAGGACCGGTCGTCACCTTCGACCTGCGGCGCCTCTACCTGCACAACCTCAGCCTCATCGGGTCCTCCATGCACACCCGCGCCCACTTCGCCGCCCTGGCCGGACTCGCCCGCACCGGCGCCGTCCAGCCGTATGTCGCCGCCCGGTTCCCCCTTCGGGAACTTCACACCGCGCAGGACGAGTTCCGCAGCGGCAGGCACGTGGGGAAGATCGTCGTCATCCCCTGACCGTGGGGCCGTGCCAGGGCGCGGCCCGCTGCCGATACCCGAACCAGACGACGGTGGACGCCATTCCGGCCAGCAGCAGTGGCAGCAAGGCGAACGCATCGAGCAGGGAATCCCGCCCGACCACGCCCACGAGCACCGGAGCCATGGTGAACGTCACGTAGCCCGACGCGGTCAGCCGGGCGATCGCCCGCTCCCGTCCCCGGGAGCGGGAACGGCCGAGCAGTGAGTAGGCAATCGGAATCGCCGGCGACATCCCCACACCGATCATCAGCATCCCCACCGCGATCGACCAGGAACTGCCGTCGACGATCAGGGTGAGTACCCCCGCCAGCGCCAGGGTCTCGCCGGACAGCAGCGTTTTCCAGTCTCCCATTCTGCGCAGGGCCGGGCCGGAAACCGCTCTGCCGATCGTCGCCGCGAGATACAGCATGATGAGTCCCAAGGCGCCCTGACCTGCCCCCTGGAGCGGCAACTGCTGAATGAACAGAGCGGAGTAGCCCTCGAGAGTGGAGTCCAGCGCGAACCCCCCGCACACGACCGTGAACGCCACGACCGCAACCGGGACGGCCATACGGCGACCGGAGAGGCCGCCCCACTCCGGGTGCGTTTCCGCGGTGGTGACGCCGGAGGGGTCGGACTGCCGGGAGTCCGGCAGCCGGAGCGCGGCGAGGGCACCGGCCAGGCAGCCGCCCCCGGCGATCGACAGCGCCCACCCGAAGCCCTGCTGCCCCTCCACCAGGTAGGTGGCGAGGACACCGAAGGCCGCGGCGAAGCTGAACGCTGCATGCAGTCGCGGCAGCAGACGCCTCCCGGTACGGATCTCCTGCCGGCTTCCCGTTGCGTTCGCCGCCGCGTCGAAGAGCCCCAGGCCGATGCCCGTGCCGGTGGCGCCCACGGCGAACAGCGCGGTGGTGCCCAGCAAGGGCAGCGTCATATAGCCGAGCCCGCTCACCGCGGCCGCGGCGACGAGCACCGGCCGTACCGTGAGCCACGCGGCCAGGCGTCCCAGCGTCAAGGAGCCCACGATGCTCCCGGCGGCCATCAGGGCCAGCACCAGGCCGAGTTGGCTGACCGTCATGCCCAGCTCGGCCACGATGGCCGGGACCGAAACGGCCCACGCGCCGGTCTGGTACCCCATCGCCGCGAAAACGCACAGGAGGAGGCCGGCAGCGCGGCGGCGGTGAGTCTCCATGGTCACGGGGCGTCCTTCCCTCGGCCACCATGATCTCGTCCGGCTTCCGTTCGGCTCGGCCGCCTCCGTGCACGGTGGCGACGCGCCGCAACGGGGAGGCCGTCCCCGGGGGGCGCCGGCCTGCGTTCGTGCTCCGGCAGGTCAGCCGCCGGGCCCGACCGCGCGGGCGCTAGGGTCCTCCCCCATGACCGCTCTCCCCCCGTACCTCGCAGCGACAGCGGATGCCTACGGCGCCCTCGCCCATCGCTACGCCGATCTCGCCCGCCGTGGACTCGACCATTTTCCGCTGGACCGCGCGGTCCTCGCCGCGTTCGCCGAGCTCGCGCGGGCCGGCGAGGCCGGGCCCGTCGCCGAGCTGGGATGCGGCCCCGGATATACGACGGCGCACCTGCGGGACCTGGGACTGGACGTTTTCGGCCTCGACCTGTCGCCGGTGATGATCGACCTCGCCCGCGAGGCTCACCCCGGCCTGCGGTTCGAGGTCGGCTCGATGGATGCCCTGGACCTGGCCGACGGCACGCTGGGCGGCATCGTGTCCTGGTACTCGGTGATCCATGCTCCGCCGCAGGACATACCGCGCTACCTCGCCGAGTTCCGCCGGGTGCTGGCCCCGGGTGGCACCCTCCTGTGCGCCTTCTTCGAGTCCGAGGGCGGGCCGGTCGCCGCGTTCGACCACAAGGTGACGACGGCCTACCGGTGGCCGATTGACGATCTCGCCGGGCTGGCCCGCGAGGCCGGCTTCGTCGAAGTCGGCCGGATGCTGCGCGAGCCCCACGAGGACGAACGGTTCCGCCGGGGCCATCTGCTGATGCACGCGCGGTAGGCGCGGCGGCAGCGCCACCGCGCCCGGTCTCCGTGGCGGCGGCCTCAGCGGCGGGCGGAGGCCGCCGCCTCGTGCAGCACACCGACGAGCTCCCGGCCCAGTTCCTCGGTGGCGGCCACCACACCCGACCAGCGGCGGGTCAGGTCCGTGGTGAACTCCACCGGGCGGCCTTGGACGTCGAGGACCACGCCGCCGGCCCGGCCGACCAGCACCGTCGCGGCGGCGAGGTCGACCAGGCGGTGGGTGTCCGAACAGGCGTCGGCGAAGGCGTCCGTGGCTCCCTCCGCCACCAGCGCGGCTTCCAGGCACGTCGTGGACAGGATGCGGACGCGGGCGGCGCGGGAGGCCGCGGCCCACCAGGCGGCGGCAGGCCCGGGCTTTGCCGTGTGCGGGCGGAGCATGGACAGGGCGGCGCCCGCGAGTTCCCTGCGGCCCGAGGTGCGGTAGGCGGTGGGCGCCTCGCGATGCGCCCACCAGCCGCGGCCGGTGTCGAGCCAGCTGGTGTACGACTCCGTGAACTCGCCCGCCACCGCGACGGTCCCGGCGAACGCGGTCAGCGGAACTCCCGCCGCTCCGTTGGCCGAGCCGTCCAGCGGGTCGATGACCAGGGAGATCTCGCTGCCGCGATCGATCCACCCGCTCTCCTCCGACAGGACGTTGACCCGGTGGGGCACCAGCGCCCGCAGTACCGCGTCCTCCACCAGCCGGTCGATCCGCATGGTCGGCGTGCCGTCCGCCCCCTGTTCGACGGCTTCGGCGAGCGTCGCCCGGTCGTGGCGGGCGCGGGCGTCCGTGTAGGCAGCGCGTGCCGCGTCGGCGGCGGCGGTGAGCGCCGGGTGCGGCCCGGGGTGTGCCATGTCAGTACCCCCCGACGGCGCTGAGCAGCCGGGCGACGGACACCGGCGCGTCGCTGTCGTCCCTGGACTCCTCGGCGAGGAGGGACATGCGAACGGTCTGCTGGTCGCCGTCCGCGGTGACGAGGACGAGGTCCGCGCGCAGGCCGGGCACGAGGGCGCCGCGGTCGGCCAGCCCGGCCGTTCGGGCGGCGCCCGACGTGATGAGGCCCACCGCGCGGTGCAGCGGCACCACGCGCTGCCGTGCCAGGTGCAGGGCGGCGGCGAGCAGGGTGGTCGGCATGTAGTCGCTGGACAGGTTGTCGACGAGCCCGGCCGCGATCAGCTCGGTGGCGCTGACGTTGCCGCTGTGCGAACCGCCGCGCAGGACGTTGGGCGCCCCGGCGACGACCGGCATGGACGCCTCCTTCGCCGCCACGGCCGCCGCGACGGTGGTGGGGAATTCGGCGACGGCCGCTCCGGCCCGCCGCACCCGGGCGACCTCCTCGGCGTTCTCCACGTCGTGGGCCAGCAGCCGGATGCGGCCGGAGGTGGCCCGCTCACTGAGGAATTCCAGGGCCACCGCGCGTTGCGGAATCCCGTCGGCACGTTCGGCGATGCGCCTGCGCACCCACGCCTCGGCCGCCTCCGCGCTGATCTTCTCCTGGTCCTGGATCATGCGGCGGTAGGAGTCCAGGTCGCGGTACTGCCCCTGCCCTGGCGTGTGGTCCTCGTAGGAGACCAGCGGTGCGGCACCGTCCGGGGTGAGGTCGTCCAGCGCCCGCCGCAGCACGCCGAGCGCCTCGGCATCCCGGGCGTCGAGGCGGTGCAGCAGCCGGTGGTCGACGAGCGCGACCCCACCGGCGGCCCGTTCGAGCACCGCGCCGGCCAGCGCCAGGGACCGTTCGATGGTGCGGTCCTTGAGCACGTGGGTCTGGTAGCTGACGGCGTGGTGCATCGTGGTGACACCGGCCGCCCGTACCCGGCCCTCGAAGCTGGCCACGGCGAACTCCGGGGGGAACTCGACGGTCGGGCGCGGGCGTTGCTCCTTCTCCAGGGCGTCGCTGTGGGTGTCGACGATGCCCGGGATCAGCAGCGCCCCGCGCAGGTCGCGCGCCTCGGCGGGCACGGTGCCGCCGATCGCCTCGACCACCTCCACGAGGGTCCCGTCCTCGACGACGACGAGGGCGTCGTCGAGGACCCGGTCCGGCAGAACGGCCCTCGCGTGAGCGAAGATGTGACGGCTCATCGAGCCACCTCCAGTGGCAGGTTCGGGTCTCGCAGGATGTCGCCCGGCCGGCCCGTGGCCACCACCCGGCCGCGGCCGAGTACGACCACGCGCGTGGCCAGGCGTTCGATCGCGTCGAGGTCGTGGAACACGGACAGCACCGCGGTGCCCGTTTCCTCCAGCCGGGCGATCAGGTCGAGCACCGCGGCCCGGTTGGCCGGGTCCAGCGCGGAGACCGGCTCGTCGAGCAGCAGCAGCCGGGGAGGCGCGATGGTGCCCGCGGCGATGTTGACGCGCTGTTTCTGGCCGCCGGAGAGCACGGTGGCGTGCATGTCCCACAGCCGTTCGGCGATGTCGACCTGGCGCAGCGCGGCGGCGGCCGCGTCGCGGGCCGCCTCGCGGGCCATCCCGCGCGCGACACCGGCGGAGGAGACGATGTCGAGCACCGAGCGGCGGGGCTGCGGGCGCAGGAACTGCGAGACGTATCCGAACTCGCGGCCGCGCAGGCCGACGATCTCGGCGTCGGACAGCGTGGCCACGTCCACCAGGTGGCCGCCGGACGTGCGGAACCAGATGGCGCCGCCGCCCGACAGGTACGTGCGGTACACGCAGCGCAGCAGGGTGGACTTGCCCGCGCCCGAGGTGCCGGCGAGTGCCACGTGCTCGCCGGGGGCGACGTCGAGGTCCACGCCGTTCAGTGCGTCGACGACGCGGCCGTCGATGGTGTGCAGGGTGAAATCCTTGCGCAGGGCGCGGACCGACAGGACGCTGCCGGCGGGCACCCCGGCCGGTGGCGCGGGCGGCGGAGCGGTGTGCTGCGGGCTGGTCATCTCGTTCATCCTCGGGCCGCCGCGACGAGCTGCTGGCTGTAGGGGTGCTGCGGGTCTTCGAGCAGCTGGTCGGTGAGGCCGGACTCGACGATCCGCCCGTGCCGCATCACCACGACGCGGCGGGTGAGCATGTCGATGACGCCGAAGTCGTGGGAGACGACGACGGCGGCCACGCCGGTCTCCTCCAGGAGCGTGCGCAGCAGGTCGAGCACTCCGGCGGCGACGGAGGCGTCGAGGCCGGTCGTGGGTTCGTCGAGCAGCAGCACGGGCGGCTCGTTGGCGAGTGCCCTGGCGATCTGCACGCGCTGCCGCATGCCGCCGGAGAACGTCCGCGCCAGGTCGTCCATGCGCGACAGCGGCACTTCGACGCGGCGCAGCAGGTCGGCGGCGCGGTCCCGGATGCGCTGGTAGGACCGCCAGCCGGCGGCCGTCAGCGGGTCGGCTATGTTGCCGCCCGCCGTGACGTCCAGGTTGAGACCCGCGGCGGGGTCCTGGTAGACGACGGCGATCTGGTCCAGGCGCAGCTTGCGCCGCGCCGGCGGGTCGAGTTCGCGGATGTTGACGGCGCCGTGCCCGACGCCGCGCAGGGCGATGCGGCCTGCGGTGGCGGTCTCGTCACCGGCGATGCAGCGCATCACCGTGGACTTGCCGGAGCCGGACTCCCCGATGATGCCGAGGGCCTCGCCCGGCTCGACCTCGAAGCCGATGTCCCAGGCGGCGACCACGGCGCCGGTGGCGGGCGAGACAGCGGTGCCGAAATCGGGCCCTGTGCCGTCGAGCGACTCGGGTCCCTGGACGCCGTAGATGCGGCCGAGTCCTTCGGCTTTCAGGGCCCATCGGGGCGGGGCCACGGTGGTGCTGCTCATGCGGTGCCTCCCTGGGCGGTCCCTCCGGCGGCGGGCGCGGCGGGGGCGTCGCCGGTGCGCCGGCGACGGCAGAAGTCGGTGTCGGAGCAGACCCAGGCGCTGAAGGTGCCGTCGGGTCCGGGCTCCTGCACGATGTACGTGTCCTGGGAGCCGCACAGCCGGCAGGCCGCGCCCGGGGTCCGCTCGACCTCGAACGGCCTGTCGTCGAAGGTCAGGGGCACGACGCGGGTGTGCGGGGGCACGGCGAAGATCCGCTTCTCCCGGCCCGCGGACAGGACGGTGATCGCCTCGGAGTCGTTCATCTTGGGCACGTCCCAGCGGGGAATGGGGCTGGGGGTCATGATGTAGCGGCCCTCGACGAGCACGGGGTATCCGGCGGCCTCGGTGATCAGGCCGTTGTGCACGATGTCCTCGTAGAGGCGGACCCACATCTTGGAGTAGTCGGCCTCGGCGTGCATGCGCCGCTGCTCGTCCATGTCGCGGACGATTCCGGCGAGCGGTTCGGCGCCCGGCACCTGGAGCACCAGCACCTGCCCGTCGCGCAGTGGCTGTTCCGGGATGCGGTGGCGGGACTGGATGATGTCGGCGCTCCGGGTGTCGGTCTCCTCCGTGCAGCCCGCGTGGGCGGCGACGAGCCTGCGGAGGTTGGAGGCGTTGACGCCGGCGTCCTCCCCCTGGTCGATGACCTTGAGCCGGGAGTCTTCGCCGACGAGTGACAGGGTGGCCTGGAGCCCGCCGGAGCCCCAGCCGCGTGCCACGGGCATCTCCCGGGAGCCGAAGGGGACTTGATAGCCGGGGATGGCGATGCCGCTGAGCATGGCACGGCGTATCTCGCGTTTGGACAGTTCGTCGAAGATGCCGGGGCTGGGGGGCGGGCCGGCGAGTTCGGTGGTCAGCTGGGCGGTCATGCCGTGTCTCTTTCGGTGAGTCGCGTCCCGCGTGCGGCGGCGTGGGCGCGTTCGAGTACCGAGCGGTACTCGACGTGGTGCGGCAGCTTCAGGTGCTGCGTGTAGCCGGTGGAGTCCGGGCCGTCGAGTGTCAGAAGAACGTCGTGCTGCAGGTCGGTGGCGCCCTCGTGGTGCGCCAGCAGCAGGTCGAGCCCGGCCATGGAGATGGCCTTGCGCTCGTTGTGGCCGAAGCAGAGGCCGTATCCCACGTCGAGGCTGGTGGGCAGTTCACCGGCGCGGGGCAGACTGTGGAACGTCTGTACTTCGCTCACGCGGGTCTCCGCGACGGTCACCGGGCGGCCGGTGTGGGGGTGGCGGACCCTGAGGGGCAGGATGCCGTGGCGCAGTTCCCCCGGCACCTCGTGGCCGGCCGGCCGCCAGTCGGAGCCGTACCAGAGGTACAGCAGCGAGCCGGTGTCGGCGCGTGCCATCGTCTGGAGCCAGGCGGAGCGGGGCGCTCCCGGCCGTGCGGGGCGCCGGGTGATGTCGAACGGTTCCGGATCGCCGTCGCCGCGCGGCGGCGCCACGAGGCCCATATCGCGGAACGTCGCCAGGACGTGGGCGGGCGTGCGCACCGCCTCCTCGGGGACGGCGTGGTCCGGGTCCCGGTGCCGGTGGTCGTGGGCGTGGTCGTGGGCGTGCGGCCGGGTGTCTTCGGCGTGCGGGGAGCCGGCGTTCCGCGCCTTACCCTCGTCCTCGGGCATCAGGTCGAGCAGGCGCCCGACGTAGTCCAGGGTCCTGCCGAGCACCTGCCCGCCCGGCGGGTTGCGGAAGGCGGAGCTGATGCGCCGGACCACCTTCAGTTCCGTAGTGGAAACCGGCTCGCCGATGGCGAGGCGGGGCAGCGCGGTCCGGTGGGCACGCAGGAGCTGCGCCGCCTCCGGAGGGTCGCCGTGCGCCTGGCGCAGGGCGCGGGCGGCCAGTTCGGGCGCCCACAGGCCGGCTTCGCCCATGACGCGGTCGACCCCCAGGCCGAGCCGTTCGGTGATCTGGTCAAGTTCCAGCCAGGCAGTGCCGCCGACGGCGGCGTCCTGGTCCTTCGCCTGGGCGCTCACCGGCCCGCTCCGGCCCCGACCCGCACCGCCCGGACGCGCTCCACCGTCGAGCGGAAGTCCACGTAGTGCGGCAGTTTGAGGTGTTCGAGAAAGCCGGACGCCTCCGGGCCGTCCAGGGCGATCAGCACTTTCTGCTCCAGTCGGTCGGTGTGCGGGTCGCGGTGGACCAGCAGGTCGAGTCCGGCCATGGCCAGCGCCTTCGGTTCGTTCTCGCCGTAGCACAGCCCGTATCCGGCGTCGAAACGCGTTCCGTCGGGGCGGGGCCGGGCGGTGGGCCGTACCGTGCGGGCCTCGGTGACCCGCACGCCGGCCACCGTGACCGGCCGGCCGGTGTGCGGGTGCGCCACTCGCAACGGCAGCCGCCCGCGCCGCAGTTCGAGAGGGATCTCGTGGCCGCCGGGGCGGGGGGCGCGCGAGCACGAGTACCACAGGTGGGTGAGCGAGCCGGTTTCCGCCCGCGCCAGGGCGCTGAGCCGTGCCGATCGCGGGGTGCCGGGGCGGGCGGGGGCGCGGGTGATGTCGTACGGTTCCGGATCGTCGCCGGTCCGCCGGTCCGGCAGCAGTCCGGCCGCGCGCAGGCCGGCGTCGGCGTCGGGCCGGTCGCCCCGCGGCCGCCGCGCGGGGGCGGCGGCCGGCGCGCCGGGCGGGCCGGGGGCGCGGCGCGGGCGGGCTCGCTCCTCGGGGGTGAGGTCCAGAATCCGGGGCGTGTAGTCGGTGGTCCTGCCCAGCACCTGGCCACCCGGCGGGTTGCGGTGGGCGGGGCTCACCCGCCGCACGGCGCGCAGTTCCGCCGGGCCGACCGGGAGGCTGTAGCCGAACCGGGGCAGGGTGGAGCGGTGGGCGCGCAGCAGCTGTGCCGCCTCCAGCAGGTCGCCGTGCGCCTGGCGCACGGCGCGGGCGGCCAGTTCGGGCGCCCACAGGCCAGCTTCGCCCATGACGCGGTCGACCCCCAGGCCGAGCCGTTCGGTGATCTGGTCCAGTTCCAGCCAGGCGCTGCGGCCCCCGAACCTGGACTCCTGCACCAGCCGCTCCGCGGCCGCGATGGCCTCCTGGCCGCCGCGCACTCCGGAATATCCCATGTCAGGCCCCTCCGAGGAGGCGGACGCGGGCGGTGCGCGGCAGCCCGGCGACCGAGCCGTCGGCAGCCACGAGGAAGAGGTCGACCCCGCAGGGGAACGCGGCGTTGGCCTCGGCGAGAGCCGGCACCGAGGCGGCGGGCAGGCCCGCCACGACGAGGCGCCGTTCGGTGGGGACGCCCGGGCCGGTGACGGCCAGCGTCACCGCGCCGTCCGCTCCGCCCGCGGTGCCGTCGCTCAGCGTGTCGACCTGGGCGAACACCCGGGCGCCGGTCTCGGGGTCGAGGGGGCTGCCACGGTGCAGGAGGCCGATGTCCGCGGGGCCGAGCGGGCGCAGGGCGAGAAGGCAGCGGGCCCGCGCGGCCTCGGTCTGCGGGGCGCCGGTGGCCGCGTGCACGGCCAGGGCCCAGGCGACGCCCTCGGCGGAGCCGTCCGTCAGGACGTGCAGGGGGACCTCGAAGTCGATGAGTCCGCAGGCGGCGGCCGCGGCGGCCGGCGGGTGGGCCGGCAGGCGGAGCCGGCCGATACGCCCGGGCCTGGCGAGCACGTCGAGCAGGACGGTGAAGTCGCGCTGGGTCTCCCGCGGGCCGCGGCGCAGCGTGCGGACGCGGTCCCCGCGAGGCGGCGCGCCCGCGGGTGCGGGGGCAGCGACGGGCATGGTACGCACCGGTGACTCGGTCATGTGAGCTCCTCGAATGCGACGGTGGTCGCCTGGATGTCGGCCCACTCGGCGGCTTCCTCGGCCGCCTGGCGTTCGGCGACGGCGGCGCACAGGGCATCGATGTCGGTGAGGGCCGGCAGTCCCGCCGCCGCGACCGCGTCGAGCAGGGCGCCGGCGAGGGCCGCGATCCGGTCGTCGCCGGAGCGCATGCACCAGCCCGGCACCCCGTCCAGCTCGACGGAGCACTCGGTCACCAGCACTTCACCGAGGTAGAAACGGGTCTCCTCCACGGGCTCCCGCACTTGAAGGACGACCATGCCGACCTCGGGCGCCTGCACCACCGTGGGGCGGGGCACGCCGTCGGCGAGCAGCCGTTCTGCGAGGGTGACGA
Organism: Streptomyces sp. MP131-18; assembly: GCF_001984575.1. Taxonomy (GTDB): domain Bacteria; phylum Actinomycetota; class Actinomycetes; order Streptomycetales; family Streptomycetaceae; genus Streptomyces; species Streptomyces johnsoniae. The sequence goes on from NZ_LZNS01000001.1 coordinate 441,441, forward strand.
TCTCCTCGTGTCCGGCGGCGGCGAGCAGCTCGCAGCGCCGTTCACGGGTCAGCGTGTCGGGCACGCCGTCTCCTTCCATGGTCGGTCGCCCGCCGGTCACTTCCACGGACCGTCGAGCTCGACGATCAGCCGGGTGCAGTCGGGGCGGCTCCAGGTGTTGCTGCACATGAGCGCCGTGCCCGTTCCCCTGTCCCGGCTGAGACTTTCGATCAGCCACACGGGCCGGTTGTGCGCCGTCTCCAGGCCGGCGGCCACCTCGGGTCCTGGCAGCGAGTAGCTGACCCGGCACCAGGCGCGGACCGGGTCCACCCGGCACACCTGCCGCAGGATGCTGTCCAGCGATTCGACGGCGTGGACGGCGGCGTCGAGTTCGGGGAGCAGGTCCGAGGGAATCCACTCCTGCGCCCAGCCGTTGAGCATGCCGTCGATGTAGGACTGTCTGACGAGCAGGTGGGCTTCGCTGCCCTCGGGGCGTTCCAGCCGGGCGGCCACGTCGGCCGGCAGGGCCATCCGGCGCACGTCGCGCACCACGGTGCGGGGCTCGCCGCCCGCTTCGCGCACGGTCTGGTGCAGCGAGGGGGCCTTGCGCTGGGAGAGGACGTAGTCGATGCGGCGGTTGACGAACGTGCCCGCGCCGCGGACCCGGCGGACCAGCAGCCGGCCCTCCAGTTCCTGCACCGCGGCTCTCGCCGCGGCCCGGCTGACGCCGAAGCGTGCGGCGATCTCGTGCTCGCTGGCGATCTGCGTGCCGGCCGACTGGTCGGCGATCTCGGCGGCGAGCACGTTGGCTATTTCTGCGTACCGGCTTCCTTTGGCCACACCACGCATCCTGAAGGCGGAATTTGTCCGGACAAGCGCCTCGGATGGAAACGGACTTCCATGCTCCGGTGAACTCCCGTGACACTTGTTGCGCGCGGGAACGGACGGAAATGCGGCACCCGCCGGCCCGGTGCGGGCCGGCGGGTGCGGTTGTGCGCGGCGGTCAACGTGCCTCGGCGGCGGAGACGGACGTCAGGCGAACACCTTGCGCACCCACAGCGCCAGGCCCTCGACGAACAGCACCACCGCGAGCACCATCAGCACGATGACGGTGACGACGTCGAACTGCTGCACACGGGCGGCGTTGAGCAGGTCGTAACCGATGCCGCCCGCGCCCACGATGCCGAGCAGCGTCGCGGAGCGGATGTTGACATCGAGCGTGTACAGCAGGTGGGCCAGCACCGTGGGCCAGGCGCGCGGCAGGACGGCGGTGAAGAAGATTTGGCCGCGGCCGGCGCCCGTGGCCAGTACCGCCCGTGCCGGGCCGGGATCGACCTCCTCCAGCGAGTCGGCGACGAGCTTGCCCAGCAGGCCGACGGAGCCGATGCCGAGCGCAAAGGCCCCGGCCACCGGGCCGAGCCCGGTGACGACGACGAAGACGATCGCGAGGACCAGCTCGGGCAGCCCCCGCACGAGCAGGATCAGGGAACGGAAGAACCGGGCGACGGCCGGCGAGGGAACCACGTTGCGCGCGGCCAGCGCGCCGAGCGGCAGGGCGAGCACCACACCGATGAGGGTGCCGGCGAGCGCGATCTGCACCGTGATCCACAGGTTCTCCAGCAGCATGTCCCCGATGCCGCCGGTCGACGGGGGCAGGAAGTCGCCGATGGTCGGCAGCAGGGACTCGGCGCCGCGGGCCAGCGCATCGGGGGAAATACCGGCGCGCACGCCGGAGGCCACCACGAGGGCGCACGTGAGGGCCGTCACCACCGCGCGCCGCACCCGTCCGGCGTCCCACGGCGGACTCGTCCTCCGGCGGGTGCCCGCCCCCTGCGGCCCGGCCGCGACGGGCTCGTGCCGCCCGGCGCCGGTGCGCGCCGCAAGACGCCGGCCGACGACGCGCCGCAGAACGCCCGCCCGCGGCGCCTCCGCGACCTCGCGCAGCAGGGAACGGCGGATCTTGCCCGAGACCGCCTCGGCCGCGAAGCACAGCAGCAGGACCACGAGTGCGATGCCCATGGCCTCCTGGTAGTCGAGCCGGGCGATGGCGTTGGACAGGGCGTAGCCGAGGCCGTTGACGCCGACGAAGCCGAGGACCACGGATACCCGCAGGTTGATGTCCAGCCGGTGCAGTGCGGTCGCCACCAGCGACGGCAGCGCCTGCGGCAGCACGGCGCCCGCGATCTGCTGGAGCCGTCCGGCGCCCGCGGCGCGCAGTGCGTCGCGCGGCCCCTCGTCGATTTCCTCGAAGGCGTCGGCGTAGAGCTTGCCGACCATGCCGACGGAGTGCAGGCCCATGGCGACGACGCCGGTCATGGCGCCGAGCCCGAAGACGCGGAAGGCGGCGATGGCGAAGACCGCGTCGGGTATGGCGCGGGCCAGCACGATCAGGGCCCGGGAGGCGGACCTCACCGACCCGCCGGGAGTCGTGTTGCGGGCCGCGAGCAGGCCGAGCGGCACGCTCAGCAGCACGGAGAGCGCCGTGGCGGCGATCACGATGGCGAGGGTCTGCCAGGTCAGGTCGAGGAGTTCGCCGACCGGCGGGAACTGCAACGGCAGCATCCGTTCCAGGAAATCCCTGGCGTTGCCCGCGCTGTCCACGACGGTGGCGAGGTTCAGCTGCAGTTCCGCGAAGGCCCACACGCCGCCGCCGACGCACAGCAGCAGGGCGAACGTCGCGCCGAGCCCGGCGGGCGTGGGGCGGGCGACGGTGCGCCGCCGCTCCTCGCGCGCGGGAAGCTTGGCAGAGCGCCGCCGGTCGGGGCGCGTCTGGACACTCACCCCGCTCCCCCGCCATGATGCGGCAGCGCGCCGGGGTCCTCGGGGTCCGCACCGACTTCCCGGTACAGGCGCATGACCTCCTCGCGGCCGATACCTGCCGTGGACACGTCCATGACGACCCTGCCGCGACGCAGGCCCACGATCCGGTCGGCGAACGACAGGGCGACGTCGACCTGATGCAGACTGCACAGCACGGTGAGACGGCCCTGCGTCGCGACGTCCCGAAGCAACCGCATCACCTGCCCGGAGGACTCCGGGTCGAGAGAGGCGACCGGTTCGTCCGCGAGCAGAATCCGCGGCTCCTGCATCAGGGCGCGGGCCACCGCCACCCGCTGCTGCTGGCCGCCGGAGAGGGTGTCCGCGCGCTGGAACGCCCAGTCCGCGAGCCCCACCCGGTCGAGACGGTCCATGGCGGCCTCCCGGACCGGCCTCGGGTAGGTGAACAGGCCGAGCCGCGGCCCGCGCAGCGAGCCCAGGGCCCCGGTGCAGACGTTCTCCAGCACGGTGAGTCTGTCCACCAGGTGGAACTGCTGGAACACGAAGCCGATCCGGCGGCGCAGTGCCCGCAGTTCCGCGGCTTTCGCCGTGGCCAGGTCGGTGCCCAGGACGGTGCCGCCGCCCGAGGTGGGGGCCTGGAGACCGTTCACATGCTTGAGCAGCGTGGACTTCCCCGAGCCGGAGAGACCGAGGAGGGCCACGATCTCACCGGCCCCGATCCGGAACGACACCTCGTCCAGGGCGGTGAGCGCGGCGGCGCCGCTGCCGAAGCGTTTGGTCAGTGCGTCGATCCGGACGGCGACCTCGTCCTCGTCGGTGCGTTCCCTTCCCGGGACCAGGGCGGCCGCCGTCATGAACCGGCCTCGCACTGCTCGTTCCGCGTCGTCGCGCAGACGTCACGCACGCTCGCGTAGTCGGCGTCCGAGACCGGAACGTAGCCCCAGTTACCCTCGATCAGGCAGTCCTCGCCCCCCGCACAATAGCCCTGGGCTTCCAGGTGGTCGGCGTTCGTCTTGTTCTGAAGGGCGTCGGTGAGCGTCTGCCGGAGCTCGTCGGTCAGGTCGTCGCTGATGGCGACGGGCGAGCCGGGGATCATGGCGGACTCCCAGAAGACCGTGAGGTCGTCCGCGCCGATCTGGCCGCTCTCGACGAGCTGGCGGGTGGCCATGTCCTCCGTCGCGAAACCCGCGTCGCACTGCCCGTCGGCCACGGACAGGACCGAGGCGTCGTGGCCCCCCGCCGTGATCGGCGCGTAGTCGTCCTCGCCCAGACCGGCCGCGATGAGGCCGGCGGCGGGGTAGAGATAGCCGGAGGTGGAGTTCTCGTCGACGAAGCAGACCTCGCCTCCGGCGAGGTCGTCCATGCTGTCGATGCCGGAGCCGGCCCGGGAGACGCCCACCGACCGGTAGCCGGGCTCGTCCCCCTGCTCCGCCACCGGCGCGGCAACGATCTCAAGACCGACGCCGCTGTCCTTGGCGACGATGTAGGAGAGGGGGCCGTAGAAGGCGATGTCGGCCTTGCCCGCGCGCTGGGCCTCGATGACGGCCGCGTAGTTGGTGGCCTGCTGCAACTCGACGTTCTTGCCCGTTTCCTCCTCCAGCATCCGGATGATCGGTTCGTAGCGCTGCGCGAGAGCGGTGGACTCCTCCGAGGGAATGGCGGCCAGGACCAGGGTGTCCGGGTCGCGACCGTCCGCGGAGCTGTCCTCCGCGGCGCTCGAGCCGCAGGCGGCCAGGACCAGGGGGAGCAGGGCGAGGACCGCTGCCCGGGGCAGGCGGGGGGTGCTGGGCATGGGTTAGTCCTTCCGCGCCAAAGCGCGCTGAGCATCGGTGTGGCTGCCAGCGTCAGGACGTCAGGTGTGTGCGGAGGCGCGGCAAGGTTAAGCAACGCTGAACGGCGCGGGAGACAATGCGTGACTTGACAGGACAACCCGCGCCGGCGGGCGTCCGTCGCGGCCCGCACCGGGAAGCTCGTGCGTCAACGAATCGAGCACCCGGGGTCGGGGGCGTCATTCGCCGGCGGGGCGCCGTCCGGGAGCACGTACAGCACCTCCAGGACGAGGGGAGTCGTCCCGAGGTTCCGCCCGATGTGGACGTTGTCCGCGCCGGAGGGCTCGACGATGAAATCACCCGCGTCGTAGATCCCGTCGACGGAGCAGTCCGCCGCGTTGTGCGTCAGCGTGCCGTTCGCGACCCAGCCGTACAGGGTGCCCTCGTGGTAGTGCCACCCCGTGCTGCCGCCGGGTGCCACCGTGATCTCCCGCAGAATGTAGTCCCTGCCGCCCGCGCTGTACTGCGCCAGCGTGGTGGCCGTCACCCCGGAACCGGGAGTGGCGTGCGCGGTCCCGGTAGTGCCGCCCAGGGCCAACAGCAGACTGACGCCGCCCGCGAGCGCGATGCGGATGGACTTCCGCGTCATCGGCCCTCCCACCATGCCCTTTTGTCGCGGTCTGCCCGATTTGCCGTGGCCCGCCCGACCGTTCACCGGTCTCCGCTCATGGCGGTGTCTACCACCATCCACCGGCCGCCACACGGCCGTCGGCCGAGAAGCTTCCCGCTCTCTCGGCGCGGCCCGCGGCGATCAGGCCGTCACCGGCAGGGCGCGCAGGCCGCGGATCACGAACTCGCCACGCCGTTCCGGCTCGTCGGCCAGCCGCAGACCGGGGAGGCGGGTGGCGAGTGCGGCGAGCGCCGCGGCGCGGCCGCGGGCGTCTTGTCCGTCCAGATGCGACCGGCCGAACGGCTGCGCAGCACCTCGGAGCAGGCGGCGTGCGACACCGCCACCGCAAGCCCCATGCCCGCGTGCCAGTGCACCGGCGCGCGCTCCCGCAACGCGGCGAAGACCGGGTACGGATCGGACAGCAGGACCGGGTCGCTCGGGTCGAACACCACATCGGGACGGTACCGCGCGACGCGGCCCCGCGACACCGCGTTCGCCGGACGCACCGGTGGCCGGGGGCATGGATTCGCGCGGGTGTCACGATCGCACGGCGACACCCTCCAGCACGGTGTCGGCGAGGGCGGTGGCGAACTCGTCCAGCGGCTGGGGCGGTTCCTCGTCCCAGAAGCACCGCAGGAACGCCCGCTGGAAGCAGGCCCCGAGCAGGAGGGCCGCGGCGGCCCTGGGGTCGGCGCCCGGCGCGATGCGGCCGGCGCCGCGCTCGGCCCGCAGATACGTCGCCAGTGAGGTCAGCAGGGTTTCGGGGCCGGTCTCCAGGGCGCGCAGCGCCTCGCGGTGGCGCTGGAGGAGGGCGGGTTCGGCGAAGAGCGAAGCGGCGATGGGGGTGGTGGACTCGTAGAAGTGGACGGCGTGGCGGGCGATATCGGTGAGGCAGTCCCGCACGTCACGGCCGCCCGGGTCGTCGGTGAGGTCGGCAAGGAGGGGAACGATCCGGGGCAGCCGGTCCTCCAGCACCCGGACGAAGATTTCCTCCTTGTTCTTGAAGTGCTTGTACAGGGCGGCCTCGGAGCATCCGGCGGCCCTGGCGATCTCCTTGGTCGTGGTGCGGGCGAGGCCGAGCGAGCGCATGAGCCGTTCGGCGGCCTCCACGATGCGGACCTGGGTGGGCTGCGGGGACGAGGACACGGGGCGGAGTCCTTCCGGCTTGACGGACGAGGCGGGGAACCCCCACCCTAGCGGTGAGTGAACACTTACCCACCAGGAGGAGCAGGGATGAAACTCGCCGTCTTCGGGGCCACCGGCGGCACCGGACAGGAGATCGTCCGGCAGGCGCTCGCCGACGGGCACGACGTCGTCGCGGCGGTGCGCGCCCCGGGCAGGCTCGCCGTTTCCCATCCCCGTCTCGACATCGCCCCGGTGCCGGACGTCACGGATGTCGCGCGGGTGCGCGAGGTGGTCGACGGCCGGGACGCGGTGCTCTCCGCCCTCGGCACCACCAACAAGAGCGCCGGCATCGTCGCACCGGCCGCCCGCGCGGTGGCCGAGGCGATGAGCACGGCCGGCGTGCGCCGCCTGCTCATCGTGAGCGCCGTACCGGTCGGGCCGATGGCGGCGGGGGAATCCCTGGCCTACCGGGCCGTGCTGCACCCGATCGTCAGCCGGGCGTTCCGGGCGGTGTACCGGGACCTGGCGGAGATGGAACGCATCGTCACCGCCAGCGGTCTGGACTGGACGGTGGTCCGGCCCCCGCGCCTGCTGGACAAGCCGCCGAGCCACCGCTACGAGCGCGTCATCGGCGCGAACGTGCCCGGCGGGCGGTCACTCGCCCGCGCCGATCTGGCACACGCGATGCTGGCGATGCTGGACGACGAGGAGACCGTGCGCCGCCCGGTGGGCGTGGCGACGGCCTCCTAGGCCCTGTCCGGCCGATCTTGCCGGGCCCGCGACGCCAGCTACGGCACCTCGCTGCGTTACCGAATCGCGCGAATACGGACAGGTATGAGCTGCGATCCGGCGCCTTGCGATGCACCGCATCTGACGCCGCGGGCTTATCCGACAAGATCGACAGGACAGGACCTAGCCGGCGCCGGGCGTGTGGGCTCGGACCGGTGAGGGCCTTCGTCGCGGTCGGCGTTACGGTGGGCCGGGAGGCTGGGATCATGCCCGGACGCGGGAAGCCCACACATCTGGCAAGAGGAAGACACCGAGGAAGACACTATGGCAGATCTGTACGACATCGAACTGCGCACGCTCGACGGCGAGGACATCTCGCTCGACGCGTTCCGGGACAAGGCGCTCCTGGTGGTCAACGTGGCGTCGCGCTGCGGGCTGACGCCGCAGTACGCGGGCCTCGAACGGCTGCATGAGCAGTACCGGCAGCGCGGCTTCACCGTCCTCGGCTTCCCGTGCAACCAGTTCGCCGGGCAGGAGCCCGGTTCGCCCGAGGAGATCCGCACTTTCTGCTCCGCGAACTACGGGGTGACCTTCCCGATGTTCGAGCCGATCGAGGTCAACGGACCGGGCAGGCACCCGCTGTACGCGCGGCTGACGCGCGCGGCGGACGCCTCGGGGGAATCGGGCGACGTCCAGTGGAACTTCGAGAAGTTCCTGGTGTCCCCGCAGGGAGAGGTCGTGGGCCGGTACCGGCCACGGACCGAGCCGGAGGCCGAGGACCTCGTGACAGCCGTCGAAGCACAGCTGCCGAGCTGACCCGGCCCTCGGAGACGCATTCACTCCCGGTCGGCTTCGCGGGAGGCCGGCGGTCTGCGGCCGACTCGGTGCGCGGGGCGCAGTTCCTTGAGGTGGTAGACGAGGGTCCAATGCCACTCGGGGCGGGTTTCGCGGCCGGTTTCCCGGTAGCCCAGGCTCTGGTAGAAGGCCATCGCCTCGGGCTGATTCGTCGCGGTGTCCAGCCACGCTTCCCGGTAGCCCAGGGCGCATGCCTCGGCTTCGAGAGCAGCCATCAACGCCCGGCCGATACCTCGTCGGCGAAGAGCTGGGTGCACTCGGACGCGAAGAATCCCGGCCCGGCCGGGGTGGTCGGGTTGAGGCCGGAATCCGCCCATGGCAGCCACATGTCCGGCCGCCTCCGCGACCAGGAAGCATCCGCCGGCTCCCACGAAATGCCGCTCAGGGTCGGCGACATCGGCGAACTCCTCGGGTGCCTCGGTCGCGGCGGGAAGTGGCAGGGGCACCGAAGGGTCGGCTGTCGCTCCGATGTTGGGGAGTGTGGCCATGGTCCACAGCACCGGCAGATCGTCCCGCCGGGCAGCTCTCACCGTCATCATGACCCCATAGCCTGGCACTGGAGTGCCGCCGGCGTCACTCGTTCACGGCGACGGTGCCGCCCGCCCGCCGGTCGGCGTTCGTCCCGGTGTCTCCGCCGATCGCGTGTGTGTCGGCCGTCATGTCCTGCGTGCCGATGACGGACAGCATTTCGAGCCGGGCGGCGCCCCGGGTGCCGGGCGGCGCCGTGAACCACAGCAGACGCTGGCGGCCGTCCTCGCTGAACAGGTTGTGGCAGTCGAGCTCGATCACCCCCAGGACGGGGTGGACGATGCGTTTGTGGTCGGTCCGGCGCAGAGCCACATCGTGGGTGTCCCAGAGGGCGGCGAACTCCTCGCTGTGGCGCCGCAGCGCGGTCACCATCCGGGACACCGCGGGGTCGCGGCCGCGGCGGGCCGCGACGGCCTGGAGGTCGGCGACGAAGACCCGCGAGTGGTGGGCGTGGTCCTCGGGAGGGTAGAGGCGGCGAGCGGCCGGGTCGGTGAACCAGCGGTGCACGAAGCTCGCCGCCGGGCCGCTCACCGCCGGGGGACGGCCGACGAGCGCGACGGCCAGGGGGTTCTGGACGAGGACTTCGTGCAGGTCGGTGATCACCTGGGCCGGGGTGGTGGTGAGCCGGTCGAGCAGGCCGAGCAGGGCCGGCTGGACGTGGGCGGTGGTGCCGTGGGCCGCCGGGGGCGTGGGGCGGTCGGCGAGAAGGAAGAGGTGATCGCGCTCGTCGCCGTTCAGGCGCAGGGCCCGGGCGAGGGCGGCCAGGGTCTGGGCGGAGGGCTGGGCGCCGCGGCCGCGCTCGAGCTCGGTGTAGTAGTCGGCCGACAGACCGGCCAGTTGGGCGACCTCCTCCCGGCGCAGGCCGGGCACCCGGCGGCGCGGGCCGGTGGGCAGGCCGACGTCGGCCGGCCGGACGCGGTCGCGGCGGGACTTGAGGAAGACGGCGAGCGCGGGAAGGTTCACCCGTCCATCGTCGCCCCTCGGCGGTGGCCGAGCCAGGGGATGGCAGCCCCCGGGTGGGCGCAGCCCTGGCTGTGAACGGAACGACGGCGGAACGTGAGTGGCGTCGGGTCGCGGCGTCGCCGCCACGGCCCGGCAGTCCGCGATTCACGACCCAGGAGTCACCGTGCCCCTCCCGAGCCCAGAAGAGAACCCCGACCGTTTCCGCGTGGCCCTGGTCACCGGCGGCTCCCGCGGCATCGGCCGCCAGGTCGTGAGCCGGCTGGCCGCCGACGGGTATGCCGTGGTGGTCGGGTACGCCGGCCGCCAGGACCTCGCCGGGGCTGCCGTCGAGGAGGTCGTCTCCGGCGGCGGCCGTGCCGTCGCCGTGCGGGCCGACGTCGCCGACGAGCAGGCCGTGGCCGCGCTGTTCGCCAGGGCCGAGGTGGAGTACGGCGGCGTGGACGTCGTCGTCCACGCCGCCGGGCAGATGCGCCTGGCGCCGATCGCCGACCTGGACCTGGCCGAGCTGGACGCGCTGCACCGCACCAACATCCGCGGCACCTTCGTCGTCGCCCGGCAGGCCGCGCGGGCGGTGCGCCCGGGCGGGTCGATCGTCACGTTCTCCACCTCCCAGGTGGGCCTGGCCTTCCCCGGCTACGGCGCCTACATCGCGAGCAAGGGCGCGGTGGAGGCGGTCACCATGGTCCTCGCCCGCGAACTGCGCGGCCGGGACGTCACGGTCAACGCCGTTGCCCCCGGCGCCACCGCCACCGACCTGTTCCTGGACGGCAAGGACGAGGAGACCGTGGCCCGCCTGGCCGCCATGGCCCCGCTGGAACGGCTGGGCACTCCCGCGGACATCGCCGGCGTCGTCGCCTTCCTCGCCTCACCGGCCGGCCACTGGGTCAACGGTCAGGTACTCCGCGCCAACGGCGGAGTCATCTGACGCGCCCTGGTCACCCGATTCCGTCCGGCACGTGCCCGCCGTGCCCGCCGTGGCCGCCGGTCGGCCGCATCGCCTCCGCGTCCGGGAACCCGGGCATCACCGCGAACACGGCCGAACTGGCAGGGGCGTGTGTCCGGGTGTTCAGGCAAGTGCCATCGCAGGGCCATGGTCGGTCCGCAGACTGCCGCCGACATGTGCGACGAGTGCAGGGAGAGTTGCGGTGGCACACATGCCTGAAGGACACGGGATGGGAAGACGGCGGCTCTTGCAGGCCGCGGTGGGGGTGCCCGCGGCCGGGGCCGCGGTCGCGGCGACAGGCGCGGGGCAGGCGCAGGCGCAGGCCGCGCCGGGTTCGTGGGAACCGGTCGGCCGGGCCGGGCGGTTCGACGAGGAGAGCCCTCGTTTCGCCCTCGCCGTACTGCCCGACACGCAGTACCTCTTCGACGCGGACAGCTCCGACCCGGCGCCGCTGCGGGCGACGTTCCGCTACCTCGTCGAGAGCCGGGCCGAGGCCAACGTCGCCTTCATGACGCACCTGGGCGACGTGACGGAGCACGGCACGGAGGAGGAGATCGAGCTGGCGGCCGGCACCTTCCGGGCCCTGCGCGGCAAGGTGCCCTACAGCGTTCTGGCCGGCAACCACGACATTCCCGGCGACACCGACGACCAGCGCGGCGACTCCGCCTACCTGGCGGCGTTCGGCCCGGAGCGCTTCGCGTCCATGGAGAGCTTCGGCGGTGCCTCGCCCGACGGCTACAACAGCTATCACGTGCTGCGCGCGGGTGGCCGCGAGTGGCTGGTCCTGGCGCTGGACTGGCGGCTGTCCGACGCCGGGGTCCGCTGGACCCGGGGCGTGCTCGAAGCGCACCCGCGCCTGCCCGCCATCCTCACCACGCACGATCTGGCGTGGGCCGACGAAGAGGGCCAGGCCCGGCTGTCCGACAACGGCACGCGGCTGTGGGAGGAGCTGATCCGGGGCAACGACCAGATCTTCCTCGCCCTGGGCGGGCATTACTGGCCGCCGGGGCGCACCGTGCTGACCAACGACGCGGGCCACGACGTCCACGTGCACATCACGAACTACCAGGACCGGTACTACGGTGGCGCCGGGATGATCCGGCTGTACTCCTTCGACCTGGCGCGCAAGGCGGTCGACGTCGAGACGTTCGCCCCCTGGTTCCTGGCGCGCGACCCGGAGGAGCGCGCCCCGCTGGCGGCCGAGACCGTGGAACTGACCGGTGACGTGGACCGGTTCAGCCTCGCCATCGACTTCGCCGAACGGTTCGCCGGGTTCGCGGCCGTCCCACCGGCCGCGCCGCGCCCGCCGCGCGAGGTCATGCCGCGCGGCACCGTCGCCTACTGGCGCTTCGACGCCGACGGGCTCGGCGGCGGCGCGGCGGACGGACCCCTGCCCGACGGGACCGTGATACGCGACCTCACCGGCCGGGGCAACGATCTGACCGCGCGGCGGCTGCACGACGGCGGCCAGGAGCTGCTGCTCAGGTCGGGCGAGCACCACGACGGCCAGCCCGCGCACGCCAGTCTGCGGTTCGACGGCGGCCAGGCCCCCGACCGCGGCGCGATCCTCGCCACGGCGGCGGACGCGCCGCTCAACAGCTGGAAGTTCACCCGGGGCTACACCATCGAAACGTTCATCAAGCTGCCCCGGCCCTTCGAGGGCGAGCACGCCTGGATGGGCATTCTGAGCTGGCAGGGCCGCAACGGCGACGCGGGCAAGACGACCGGCTGGTCCCCGGACGAGCCGACGTGCAGCCTGAACGTCACCGGCGAGCGCTTCCTCCAGTTCGTGGTCTATCCGCATGTGCAGGACGCCGACCCGACCTCCTGGAGCCACGCCCTGGAGACCGGGCGCTGGCACCACATCGCCATCGTCAACGACGGCCGCCGGACGGTCCTGTACGTCGAGGGGTCGAAGATCGCCCGCAACCCCACGCAGGCGTCCACGGGCATCGCCACGTTGGGCAAGCCGTTCACGATCGGCGGCACCCAGTCGAACGAACGGTTCGGCCAGGGCTTCTACGGCTGGATCGGCGATACGCGGATCGTCAGCCGGGAGCTGGGCCCCGAGGAGTTCCTCGCGCCGTACGCGTGAGGAACTCCCCCGGCCCTGCCGCCCGCGGGTGTCAGGGCCGGGCGGCGGCGCCCGGAGCGGCCGGTGCGTTCATCGGCTGGGGCGCCGGCGGCGCCACAGGATCAGAACCGCGCCCGCCGTGGCGGTGGCCGCCGCGAGGCCGAGGAGCCGCAGCGCCTGCGTGCCGGTGCCGGCCAGCGCGCCGCCGCCGTCCGTCCCCAGCTGCGTCCCCGGCCCGGTGCCGCCCGGCGCGGAGCCCGGACCCCAGCCGTCACCGGAGCCACCGGAGCCCCCGGAGCCAGCGCTGCCCGAACCGCCCGAGCTGCCCGAGCCGCCGGTCCCCCCGGGCCCGCCCGAGCCGCCGGAGCTGCCCGGACCGCCACCGGCGGTGCCGCCCGGGACACTGGAACCGCCGGAGTCCCCGGAACCGCCCGGACCGCCGGCACCACCCGAGTCGCCGGGGTCGCCCGGGCCTTCGGGGTCGCCCGACTCGTCGGCCGGAATTTCGACGCCCGCCTCCGTGACCCACTTGGTGCCGTCGTCGTACTCGGTGATGGTGAACGTGTCCAGCGTGTCGCCGATCTCCCCGGGTACCGCCCGCTCGTCGCCCTTGTGGGCGATGACCGACCGGTAGTTCAGGGTGTCACCGTCCACGGTGATCGCCTGATAGGTCGAGGTCTGCTGCGCGCGGGCGTCCTGCGTGGCGCCGTTCCGCGTCCACACGTTGTCGTCCTCGGGCTGGATGTCGTAGAACTTCGACCCCGCGTTCGCCACCACGAAGACGGGCCCCGTGGTGAGTCCCGGCGTATCGGTCTCGTCCGCCACCAGGTGCCCGCGGCCGTAGGTGTGATCGTGACCGGCCAGCACCAGATCGACGTCGTGCTCCTGGTAGAGCGGCAGCCACGCCTCGCGGATGTCGGGCTCGTCGCGGCCGACCGCGGTCGACAGGACCGGCTGGTGCTCAGTCACCACGCTCCACCGGTGCGGGTTCTCCGCGAGCACCCGGTCCAGCCAGGCCGCCTGCATCCGCACCCACACCCCGCGGGCCTCGCCGCAGTCGAAGTCCGCCAGGCCATCCGGCCGGACCAGCTCGCAGATATCGTCGCGGTTGGCGTTCAGCACGACGAACCGGACGCCCTGGTAGTCGCTGTAGTAGACGCTCTCGCGCATCGCCTCGGCGAGGTGCTCGCCGTACCGTTCGGCGTCCTCGCCCGCGTCGGCGGGCACCGGGCCGTTGGCCGGGAAGGCGAAGGAGGCGCGGCTGGTCTGGAGCAGTCCATTCCCCGCGTTGAACTCGTGGTTGCCGACCGCCACGATCGACTGCCGGCCGGCCAGGGCCACCGGATCGGCGGCGAACCAGTCGGACCACTGCGCCTCGTTGGCCGTGTCGACCAGGTCACCCACGTACACGGCGGCCCTGGCGTCGGGGTACGCCTCGTTCGCCTGGGCGGCGATGCGCGGCCATACGTCCGTCAGCCCCTGCTGGTTGTCGCCGTAGTAGAGGAACGTGAACGGGTCGGCCCCGGCCGCCGCCGTCGTGAACGTGTGCCACTCGCTCCAGGCGTCCGCGTCGCCGACCCGGTACTGGTGCTCCGTGCCGGGGTCGAGACCGGTGAGCGCGGCGGTCCAGCTGGTCGCCGTGTTGCCGCCGGTCTCCGTCTCCCACTCGGCCGTGGCCTCGACGGTGCGGATCTCCCCGTCCTGCCCCGCCCTGACCTGCGCGGCGCCCTCGGTGGCCAGGGAACGCCAGGTGACGCTCTGCTCGGTCGCCGGGTCCCCGGCCGGGGTCAGCACGACCCGTTCCGGCGTCTCGTCGGGCGCGGGCGGCTCGTGGTCGCTCAGCGCGACGTCGAAGATGTGCATGACGCCCCGGTCGCTGCCCTCGGGCAGCACCACCGCGTCGACCGTCTTCGACGGATCGAGCGCGGCGGGGGCCGTGGCGAGGACGACGGCTTCGGTGTTGTCGCGCGTGCCGTCGGCCACGTTGCGGCCGGGCACGGTCAGCACGGGCGTGTTCCCGAAGGAGTAGGAGCCGCCGGGCGTCCAGTCGGTGAACTGGACCGGGACCTCCTGGCTGCTGCCGTCGGTGTACTCGACGGTCGCCGTGCCCTGGGACGGACCGTTGGTCGCGAGGCCGAGGAACGACACGGAGGCGGCGCCCGCGTCGTCGAGGTCGACGCGCTGGCCGTGCGGCACCCAGTTGTCGGGCTCGCCAGGACCGGTGTCCGGCCAGGTGAACTCCGTCCCGATGGCTTCCGCACGCAGCGTGCCGCCGGGGGTCGCGCCGGCCTCGGCCAGGCTCTCCCGGGGCAGCGTGTGGGCGGAGGCGTCGAGGGAACCGGTGTCGCCCGCCCCCTCCGGTGTGGTGCCGATGTTGTTGTAGGCGTCGGTGCCCTCCGGGTAGGACGGCGGGGCGTCGCCGGCCCCGGTACCCCAGTCCCCGGGCGCGTTGCCCAGGGTGTACGTGACGGTGCCGCCCTCGCGCGCGAAGGACTCCGGCAGCCAGGTGGCCGTGGTGGCCGTTCCGTCGAGGGACATCGACTGGATGTAACGCTGCTGCTCGGCGCCCGGGGCGTCGAGCACGATGGACCGGTCGCTGCCCGCGCTGTCGATCTCGACGCGGCTGAACATCGGTGTGGACACGGCCAGTTCTGCCGTGCCGTAGACGGCCGGGTACAGGCCGATGCCGGCGAACACGTACCAGGAGGACAACGACCCGAGGTCGTCGTTGCCGGGCAGTCCGGTCGGCGAGGTGTCGAACATCTCGGTGACGGCGCGGTCCAGGACCTCGGTGGTCTGCCAGGGCCGGCCCAGCCAGTTGTATATCCACGGCGTCTGCATGGTGGGCTGGTTGCTCAGGTACGCGTACGGGGTGTCGTACACACCGGCGTCCAGCTCGGTGAAAAAGGTGTCGAGCTGCTCGGCCACCGCGTCGGTGCCACCGCGCGCCTCGATGAGCGAGGCCATGTTGTGCGGCACCAGCCAGCCGTACTGGTGGCCGGTGGCCTGCTCGAACTGCGCGCCGCGCTCCCCCAGGTCGAACGACCGGTCGAAGCCGTTGCGGTCGCGCGGCCGGATCTCGCCGCTCTCGAGGTCGAGGAGATTGCGCCAGTTCTGCGCCCGGGCCATGAACGCCGCCTGCGTCCCGGTGTCACCGAGCCGGCCGGCGAGCCGGGCGATGGAGAAGTCGTTGATCGCGTACTCGAGCGTCTGCGAGGTCGCCGAGTTGTTGTTGCGGCTCTCCACCCAGCCAAGGCCTGCGTACTGGTAGAGGAACTGCCGGTTGCTGCGGTCCGCGGGCAGGGACTGGGTGTCGGCCATCGAACGCAGCGCGGCCTGCCGGTCGTAGTCGGTGCTTCCGAACGCGTCGGTGGCGGACAGGACCGTCTGGAGTCCGTCGCCGCTCATCTTCTGCTGCGATACCCCGTTGTGCGGCCAGTTCGGCCAGCGCCCGGTCTGGGTGACGAGGTCGGTGATGGACTGGTTGATGTCCGAGCCGACCTCGGGGAACAGCAGCGCGATCAGCTGGGCGTGGCCCCGGTAGCCGTCCCAGCTGGCGTAGGTGGCGTACTGGTGACGGCCCTCCGCCACCTGACGGACCGTTCCGTCGTAGCCCAGGTACTGACCGTTGAC
This sequence comes from Streptomyces sp. MP131-18, assembly GCF_001984575.1. Taxonomy (GTDB): domain Bacteria; phylum Actinomycetota; class Actinomycetes; order Streptomycetales; family Streptomycetaceae; genus Streptomyces; species Streptomyces johnsoniae. Next base: position 457,487 of record NZ_LZNS01000001.1, read on the forward strand.
GTCGTCGTAGGTGTTGGGGTGCAGCAGCGCGTGGTAGAGCGCGGTGTAGAAGCTGGTGCGCCGCTCCGCGCTGCCGCCGGTCACCTCCAGGGTGCCGAGCGCGTCGCGCCAGGTGTCCGCCGCGGCCTGCCGGATGGCGGCGGCGGAGCGGCCCGCGGTCTCGGTCGCGGCGTTCTCCGCCGCGTTCTCGACGCTGACGTAGGAGATGCCGACCCGGGCCGTCACGTCCGCGCCCCGCGGGAAGCTGACGAACGCGCCGGACCCGTGCGCGGTGGTCGAGGTGGCCTCGGTGGCGCCCGCGGTGACGTCGGAGCCGCTCCAGGTGCCCGAGGAGTCGAACTCCGTGTCGAACTCGGCGGAGAAGTGGATGCGGTAGGTGCCGCCGCGGCAGACCGTACTGGTCTCGGTCCAGCCGGAGACCGTGTTCCCCGACACGGTCACCGAGCTACCCGTGGAGCCGTTGTTGGAGCCGGCGACGTCGAAGATCAGGGTCGAGGAGGCCCGGTCCTGGGGGAAGTCGAAGGTCGCGACGCCGGTGCGGGTGGTCGCGGTCAGGTCCACGCCGACGCCGTTGTCCAGGCCGACGGAGTAGTAGCCGGGCTCGGCGGTCTCGTTGTCGTGCGAGAAGTCGAGGTAGTAGTCGCCGATGGCGTCGGCGGGCGAGGTGGGCAGCGCCCGGTTGCTGGTCAGTTCGCCGGTGTAGGGCAGGATCGGCACGTCGAACGCGCCGTTGCTGCCCGCGCAGCCGGTGCCGGACAGCCGCGTCAGGCCGAAGCCGCGCAGCTGGTCGGCGCCGTACTCGTAGCCGCCCCAGTTGTCCCCGCCGGACGTCTGGTGCGTGGTGGGGGTGAACTGCACCATGCCGAACGGAACGGTCGCGCCCGGCCACGTGTTGCCGTAGGCGCTGTTGCCCTTGTTCTGCGTGGTGTCGTGCTGCGTGCCGATGAACTGGTCCACGGCGTCGAACGCGCTCAGGTCCGCCGGGGCCCCCTGGGCGCTCGTGGCGGTGACGGCGGCCACGCCCGTGCCCGCCAGCAGGCTCGCCGTGACGACGAGGGCCGCGGACCTGCCCTTCCCTCGCCGGCGGGTGGCCCTCCGCGGGTCCACCGGGCGTTGCGCGTCGCCGCTTCCGCGGGCGTCCCGGAGCCGGAAGGATCTCCGGCGTATGCGTGTGTGGAGCATGGTGCCTCTTCGTTGCCGTGTGTTCCGCGGGCCGGTGACCGTGAGTTACGTGCACCGGAATCGTGGGTTCTGGGTGACGGTTTCTGGCGCGGAGGAACGCCTCCCGACCCGCCCGTGAACATCAGATGAGAGTTGGGGGCGGCAACGCCCGGCGGCCGACGGCCCGTTCACTGACCGTCGCGCCTCACGCCGTGAGCCCGGCGTCGCGGACGAGCAGCGCGGCCTGCACCCGGTTGGTGACGTCCAGCGCGGCGAGGATACGGCTGACGTGTGCCTTGACCGTGCTTTCCCGCATGCCGAGCCCGGCGGCGATGTCGGCGTTGGTCGCCCCGCGGGCGAGGAGGGCCAGTACGTCGCGTTCGCGCGGGGTGAGCTTGTCGAGGCAGGCGCGGGCGGCGGCTTCCTTGGGGTGGTTGGCGTGGTGGTAGCGGTCGATGAGGCGGCGTGCCGCGGCGGGGTGCAGCATGGCGGAGCCGGCGGCGACGAGGTGGACGGCGCGCAGGATCTCGGCGGGGTCGGTGTCCTTGAGGAGGAAGCCGTCGGCTCCGGCGGCCAGCGCGTTGTAGACGTACTCGTCGAGGTCGAAGGTCGTGAGGGTGATCACCCTCGGGGGGTGGGGCAGCGCGCGGAGGCGGGCCGTCGCGGTGATGCCGTCCATGCGGGGCATGCGGACGTCGACGAGGGCGACGTCGACCCGGCGGGCGGTGGCCTGTTCGAGGGCGTGCAGGCCGTCCGATGCCTGGGCCACGACCTCGATGTCCTCGTCGTCGTCGAGGAGATCGGCGAGGCCGAGGCGGACGAGCGCATCGTCGTCGACGATCATGGCGCGGATCATGGGCGGTTGCCGTTCTGCTCGGTGGGGACGGGGTGCGGGATGCGTGCGGCCAGCCGCCAGCGGCCGGCACCGCCGGGCCCGGCGGTCAGGTGCCCGCCGAGTGCGGTGACGCGCTCGCGCAGCCCCACCATTCCGTAGCCCGAGGGCACGGCCTCCTCGGCCGCGGCACCGGGCGTGTTGGTGACCTCGACGAGCGTGGCGGGCGGGCCGTAGTCGATGCGGATGTCCACCGGCGCGCCGGCCGCGTGTTTGCGCGCGTTCGTCAGCGCTTCCTGCACCAGGCGGAAGACGGCCAGGCGGTGGGCGGCGGGGGCGTGTTCCGGGCCGCCCTCGACCGTCATCCCGACGTGCTGCCCGGCGGTGCGCGCCTGGTCGACGAGCTCCTGGACATCGCGCAGGACGGGGGCGGCGGGCGTCGCGGCGGAAGCCGGGTCGGGCCCGCCGCGCAGGGCACCGAGGACGTCCCGCAGGTCGGCCAGTGCCTCGGTGGAGGCGGCGCGCAGCAGGGTGAGACGTTCGGCAACGGGGGCGGGCAGGTCGCTGTGCGTGGTGCCGAGCACGCCGGTGTGCAGGGCGATGAGGCTGAGGCGGTGGGCCAGGACGTCGTGCATTTCGGCGGCGATCGCGGAGCGTTCGGCGTCCCGTGCGGCGCGTTCGCGCAGCGCGCGTTCGATGCGCAGGTGCTCCACCCGTGCGTTCAGCGCCTCGACGAGGCGGCGCCGGTTGCCCATCCACAGCCCGCCCACGAGGGCGAGCAGCAGGAACAGGCTGGAGCCGTACTGCTGCGGGCGCCACAGGGGCACGTCCGGCTGGCACAGCGCGTTGCCCGCCAGCGCGGCGGCGGCGCAGGCGACGGCGACGCCGGTGCGCCGGTGCGCCGCGAGGTCGAACAGCACGACGAGCAGCAGCGGCAGCATGGCCCACCCCCACAGCCCGGTCGCCACGGTGACGAGGACCGGCGCCGTCAGCCAGTGCCCGCGGCGGAGCAGCAGCGCCGCGCCGCACAGCACCGCCACGCCGCTGTGCGGCGAGAGATACTGTCCCTCGGCGGTCGAGGCGCCGTTCTGGACGGCGGCGAGCGTCAGCAGCACCACCAGGGCGTAACGCCCGCATGTGACCCATTTCTGGCTTTCTTTCCGGCCCACCCGCAAATCCTAAGCACGGCGTCCCGTGCGCTCCTCCGTCCTTCTGCCGCTCCGGCCCCCTACTTTCGTCGGGGGACGCCGCCGCAGAAGGACGGATTCGCGGGCGCCGACGGCTTCTTAGCGTCGAGGCGTGGACGACTGGACTACCTCGCACGCCCCCGCCCCCGCCCCCGCGCCGCGCAAGGCCGAGGGACTGACGTTCCTGATCGAAGCGGCCCGCGATCTGCGCACCACCGGTGCGATCGCGCCCAGCGGCGACGCGCTGGCGCGGCTGCTGACCGAACCGGTGCGGGCCAGCCCTGGCGGCCCGCTGGACGTTCTCGAAGCCGGCGCCGGGACCGGAGCCGTGACGCGCACTCTCATACCGCAGCTTCCGGCGGGCAGCAGCCTGGACATCGTGGAGGCCAACCCGCGGTTCGCCGAACGGCTGCGTCACCTGGCGCTCACGCATCCGCGCCCGGCGGGCGGAACCGGAGGGCACGCGCGGGTCCGCGTGCACGCCGCGCGGGTGGAACACCTGGTGCCCGCCCGCCGGTACGACGTGATCGTGTCCGGTCTGCCGTTCGCGAATTTCCGCCCCGACGTCGTCGGAACGATCATGGACAGGTACCTGGAACTGCTGCGCCCCGGCGGCACGCTGACCTACTTCGCCTACTGCGGCACCCGCCCGGCCCGCGGCCTGCTGGCCTCGCGCGCCGAGGCGCGCAGGCACCGCGCCGCGGAGGAGGTGCTGGCCGCGTACCGGCGCCGGTACGCCACCGGCTGCTGGACGGTGTGGGCCAACCTGCCCCCGGCGAAGGTCTGGCACTTGCGGCGCCCGACGGGGCGGCGGCCGGGCGGGACGGCGGAGCGGAGCCGGCGGCCCGCCACGGCCGGGGCCGTGCGGTGACCGTTCCGTTCGACGCCCTCGGCCAGGTACCGCCCGCCGCCGCCTACGGGCTGCTCGCGGCGGTGGTCCTGGCCGAGTCGGTGCTGCTGGTGGGCGCCTTCGTCCCCACGCTGACGCTGCTGCTGACGGCGGGCGCGCTGGCGCGGTCCGGGCAGCTGAACCTGTTCCTGGTCGTCGCCGTCGCCGCCTGCGCCGTGGTGGCGGGCGACCTCCTCGGGCACCGCACGGGGCGGCTGCTCGGCACCCGGCTGCGCACCGGACGCCTGGGCCGGCGTGTTCCCGACGCGGCGTGGCGGCGTGCCGAGGCGCTGATGGCCCGGCGCGGCGGGCAGGCCGTCTTCCTCTCCCGGTTCGTGCCGGTGGTGCGCACCGTCACCCCGCACCTGGCCGGTGCGACGCGCCTGCCCTGCCGCCGCATGGCCCCTTACAGCGCGTCGGCCGCGCTGCTGTGGGCCGGGGCGGAGGCGGGCGCCGGTTATGCGGCGGCCCCCGCACTCGAACGCGCCCTGGCCGTCGGCGGTCCCCTGCTCGCCGCAACCGCCGTCGTGGTCACGGTGGTTGTTCTCATCCGGCTGAGGCTGCGCCGGCGCAACCGGACGTCGCCCCGTGTCTGCCGCGGCCGGCGGCCGGGACCACCGGCGCCGGCCCTTCTCCGTTCAGTCCTCGGGGCGGAGCAGCCCGCGCTGGTAGGCGCGGACCAGGGGGCGCGGCACCCGGTGGGTGCGGCCGTCGATGGTGATGGGCACCAGTTGCGGCGGTGTCGCCTTCCACTGGGCCCGCCGGTGACGGGTGTTGCTGCGGGACATCTTGCGCTTGGGCACGGCCATGGTGTGTCCGATCAATCGTGGGATGGGTGGGGAAGGGCGGCCGACCGGTTCAGTTGACGGGGTCGAGCCAGGTGTCGAAGACGGCGGGGAGCCGCTTCCAGAACGCGGGCCCGGCCGCGAACTCGGACGGGGTGAGCAGGCAGGAGTCCAGCAGACCGACGAGGTGATCGCGGTCGAGTCCTGGGCCGGTGAAGACCAGGTGCTGGCCCCGGTCGCCGTGCTGCGGATGCCAGTCAAGGGCCGCCGCGACCCGGCGTTCGGGCGGGGCCATGTCCCAGGCGCCCTCGGGGAGCGAGGCCAGCCACGGCCCGTGGCTCTCCACCCCCAGGGCGCCGCCCGCCGCGTCCCACGACAGCAGGACGTCGGGGCGGTCGGCGAGCCAGAAGCGCCCGCGGCTGCGCACCGCGGCGCAGGCGAGGTCCTCCAGGGCCAGGTACAGCCGCTCCGGGTGGAACGGGCGGCGCCGCCGCCACACGAGGGTGGTCACGCCCGACGCGGACGCCTCCTGGGGCAGCCGGGCGCAGGCCGGGTGGAGGGCGGCGGCGGCCGCCCCGGCGTCGAAGCCGCTGCGGGTGAGCCCGGGCAGAGCGGCGGAGCCGACGCCGATCCGGCGCGCGGTGGGATGCAGTTGGTGCAGCAGCGCCCGGCCCTCCGCGTCGGCTTCCGCGGAGTCGGCCACGGCGAGCACGGGCGGGTATTCCAGCTGCCGGGCGAAGGTGTCGGCGACCACCCGGTGGTCGTCGGCGGCCACCGCGAGGCCGGCGTCCGACAGGTCGTCGCCGTTGCTCAGGCAGGGCAGTACCAGGCCGGGGTCGACGGCGGTGAGCACGCCGGTCAGGCGCACCGCTCCCCCGCCCTCCCGCGCGTACGCGGCGATCAGGTCGGCGATGCCGCGGGGCTCGACGGCGTCCCACAGCTCGACGACCGCCACGCTGTGCGTGCCCCCGGCGGCGAGCGCGGCCAACTGCGGCGGCAGGTCCTCGCGCAGGGTGCAGCAGCCGCAGCCACCAGTGGCGGGAAGCCCGGCGGAGTCCAGCTCACCCACCGCGTCGTAGGTGAGGCGGCGGACCGGCCCGCCGTCCGCCGCGGAGGACAGGTCGTGGTGCACGGCGACGCTGCCGGGAACGGCCCGCAGCAGGTGGGCGACGGTGGTGGCGCGGGCCTCCGCATGGAGGCCCGCGACCAGCACGACGGGCATCGGCTGCGGACCGGTCATCGCCTGCCGCCCTCGGCGCCGCGGCCGGGCCTGCGCGTCCCGCCGAAGTCGACCGGACCGTTCTGGGGTTGCACACCGGGCTCCATGGACGGGCCCTCCTTCTGCGCTGGGCTTCCTGCGGGAACGGACGTGGCGGCGCGGCACCGGCCACAGGCGCTAGTATACGACAACGATTTTCGTTTTCGAAAACTACCCGTGGAGGCGCCGTTCCCATGTCCGCCCACTGCCAGCTCACCGGAGTACAGCCAAGCTTCGGCAACCGCATCTCACACTCCCACCGACGCACCCGGCGCCGGTTCGACCCCAACATCCAGCACAAGCGCTACTGGTTGCCCAGCGAGGGCCGCCGGGTCCGGCTCACCCTCAGTGCCAGGGCCGTCAAGACCGTCGACGCCATCGGTATCGAAGCCGCCGTCGCCCGCATCCGCGCCAGGGGGGAGAAGGTCTGATGGCCAAGAAGAGCAAGATCGCCAAGAACGAGGAGCGCAAGCGGATCGCGGCCCGCTACGCGGCCCGCAGGGCGGAGCTGAAGGAGACCATCCGCAGCCCGCGCAGCACCGATGCCGAACGTGTCGCCGCGCAGCGGGAGTTGCGCCGCCAGCCACGCGACGCGAGCCCCACCCGCGTCCGCAACCGCGACAGCATCGACGGCCGCCCCCGCGGCCACCTGCGCACCTTCGGCGTCTCCCGCATCAACCTGCGTCGCATGGCGCATGCCGGGGAGCTGCCCGGAGTCACCAAGTCCAGTTGGTGACCGCCGGCCGCGCCCGGCGCGCCACGGCGCGGCCGTTCGTCCCGGCGCCCCTCCCGCGCGGACGGGAAGGGGCGCCGCGGCCCGGCCGTTGAGCAGTTGCACACCAGTTGCAGTTATCCTCGGCACGCAGGCACGCAGGACGCGCCGGAAGGGACCGCAGCACGGATGACCGCCTCCACCCACTCCCCCGGCATCGGAGTCGTCCCGGCCCGGGTCGGTGCCGCCGAGGCGGACCGGGCCGGGTCGCTGCTCGCCCGCGACGGGGCGGTCGTGCTCACCGGACTCGAGGCGACCGCCGACGCACCGGTCGTCGCGGCCGCGCTGCTGCTGGGCAGCCGCCTGAGGGAGGTCTTCCCGCCGCGCCTGCGGCGCTCGCGCGACGGCGGGCCGGTGCGTCTGCACGCGGACGGTTTCGACGTGGTCGTCGACATCGGCGGCGTGCCGGCCAGGCGGCGCGACCCGGACGAGGATCACGTCCTCATCCAGGGCGTCGAGCCGGCCCTTTCGGGAGGGCAGTCCTTCGTGGCCGACGCCTACCGTTTCGTGGAGCGGTGCGCCGCGGCCGATCCGCAGCTGCACGCGTTCCTCACCACGGTGGACGTGGACCTCTACGGCGCGTGGGCCGGGCTGCGGGGGCTGCCCGCGACCCCGCGGGTCGGCAGGCACGTCGAGTTCACCCGCACGGGCCGCCGGATCGTCCGGCGCACGGAGGGAGCCGCGCCCCTGCACCGCGATCCCGACGCCGACCACGTCCTGGCGATGCTGGAACGCCTGGCGGAGAGCGCGCAGGCACTGGAACGGACGCTTCCCCGGTTCGAGATCGCCGCCGGCGACGTCCTCGCGCTCGACAACTACCGCTGCTGGCACGGCAGGGACGCGCACCGCGGCGAACGCACCGTCCGCATCCTGACGTTGCGCACCTCCGACGCCCGCTGAGCCACGCGGCCCGTGGTCCGCGGCGCGCCGCGGCAGGGACCCTTGCGCCCTTTAGTTGAAAATGATTATCGTTTGATTGCCGGCACGTTCTGCCCGTTCTTCACCAAGTGAGGTATCTACTGTGCGAGTTCCGAGACGCGCTCTGACCGTCACCGGCGGAATAGCCGCCGCCCTCGCGTGCGCTTCCCTGGCCACCGCGGCCGCCGCCGCTCCCACCGTGATCTCCCGCGGACACGTCGACGTGGTCGGCGTCGAGGTCGAGGGCGGCGCCTTCCAGGTGCATGTCCACGACGAGGCGGGCGGCGCGGAGCACGCGCCGGCCGACGTCGTACTCGAAGCGCTCCCCGGCGCCGCCTACACCGTGCCGGGCGGCTCCTGCCACGCCTTCCTCGGCAGCGCGGGCGACACCGTGCACCGGCTCCCGCAGGTCCAGGACGCGGACCTGCTGTGGGCCGGTCTTTCCGCCCACATCGACGCGGGCGTACTGGAGAACGACACGTTCACCCTCAGCCTCGACGGCGTTTCGGGACCGGGTGACTTCAGCGTCTACCAGGACGGCCTGTGCGCCACCGACACGCGCCTGTTCGACTCCGGTGACGGCATCGACGCGTCCGACACCACCGAACTCGACGCCCACAGCCACCTGCACGCCAACTGGGCCTTCACCGAGCCCGGCACGTACACCGTCTCCTTCACCGTCAGCGGCTCGCTGGCCGACGGCACCCCGCTGCCCTCCGTCACCGAGGACTACACCTTCTCCGTCCTCCCGTAGCCCCGCCCCTCCTCCCGAACCGTCACCGCACCGCCCCCGCGCACAGGCCGGCCCGCACCGCTTCCCAGGGGCCGCCCCCGGGCCGGGGGACGTCGCAGCCGCGGTGACACGCCCCCGGGCCCATGCTTCACGGGCCCGGGGGCCTTCCCCCGCGGCCGACCCGCGCCGAGCGGACGGGGAACGCGACGGGCCCGCCAGATGGAAAGCATTATCATTTCATCGTGCAGGGTCCGCGTGTCCCGCACGCCATCCGGCAGCACAAAGGAGTCCCGTCCCGTGGCCGCACCCTCGGCGCCGCCCATCGTTCCGCCGCCCGCCGAGCAGCCGTCCCTGCTCCGTGACACCGCCTTCCTCCGGCTGTGGTGCGGGACGACGGCCTCCGGACTTGCGACCTGGGCGCTGCCCTTCGTGCTCGGCCTCGCCGTCCTGGACCGCTCGCTCGGCGCCACCGGCCTGGGCATCCTGCTGGCCGCGCGAACGGCCGGGTTCCTCGCCGCCGTTCCCATCGGCGGCGTCCTTGCCGACCGCCACTCCCGCCGCGCCGTCGTCTTCTGGTCCGGCGCGGCCGCCGCGGCCGCCACGCCCCTGATCGCCACGGGACAGGGGCGTTCCATGCTGCTGATGGGGGCCGCGGCGGCCGTGGTCGGCGCCGGCCAGGGTGCCTGCCGCCCGGCCTACCAGGCACTCACCGCCGAAGTCGTCGACGCCGCACGCCGCAGGCAGGCCAACGCGGCGACCTCGCTGTCCGTCCGCGTCACCACGCTGCTCGCCCCCGGCCTCACGGCCGCACTCGCCACGATCCTGTCCACGCGGGCGCTGCTGCTGCTCACCGCGCTGCTGTGGCTCGTCTCCGCCACCGTCCCGCCCCGGGGACGCCACCGCACGCCGCCCGCCCCGGAACGCGAGTCGGTCCTCGCGGAGTTCGCGCAGGGCGTCCGCGAGGCACGCAGGCACCCCTGGTTCCTGGCCGGTCTTGCGGCGCTGACCACCGTCATCGCCACCGGCTACTCCGCGACCGGCGTCCTGCTGCCGCTCATCAGCCGCGACCGGTACGACACCGAGGCCGTCCTCACCGCGGCCATGACGGCCTACACGGCGGGCGCCCTGGCCGGGGCCGCCCTGCTCGCCCGCCGGTCCCCGCGCAACCAGGGCTGGGCCGCCCTGGCGGGCCTCGCCTGCTACGGCCTCGCCCCGCTGAGTCTGCTCCTCCCGGTCCCCGCCCTGGTGGTGGCGGGCGCCTACGCGCTGGCGGGCCTTGGCATCGAACTGTTCAACGTGCCCTGGTTCACGGCAATACAGCGCGAGGTCGACCCGCGCCTGCTCGCGCGCGTCTCCTCCCTCGACTTCCTGCTGTCCTACGGGCTCGCGCCGCTGGGCCTCGCCCTCATCGCCCCGGCTCTCGACGGTTTCGGACCGACAGGGGTGCTCGGCGCCTGCGCGGTGCTCTGCTTCCTCGCCCCCGCCGCCGCTGCCCTCGCCCCGACCGCGCGCCACTTCTCGCACGAGGCGCCGCGCCCGCCCGCGAACGGGGGCGGCCCCCGCCGCGGTTGAGCGGTGCGGTTCGGGTGATATGGTCCGTTCGCGTGTTCGGGCGGGCGTGCGGCCTTCGTCCGCCCACCGAGGAAAGGTCAGCCGCGTGTACGACGACCAGCAGCAGGCCCCCGAGGGTGGCCTGCCAGCCGGTGACCCGCTGGCCGGGGCCGTACGGATCACCTCCGAGGCCGAGATCACGGAGCTGCTGGGCACGCCCCACCCCGTGGTGATCGACAAGGTGCGGCCGGATATCGGGGAGTTCGAACGGCTGTGGCTGGCACACTCGCCGTTCTGCATGATCGCCACCTCGGCCGCGGACGGCAGCTGCGACGTCTCGCCCAAGGGCGATCCGCCCGGTTTTGCGCAGGTCCTCGACCCCACCACCGTCGTCATCCCCGACCGGCCGGGAAACCGGCGCGCGGACGGCTGGCGGAACGTACTGGCCAATCCCCGGGTGGGCACCGTCTTCATGGTGCCCGGGCTCGGCGAGGTCCTGCGGATCAACGGCACGGCCGAACTGGTCAGGGACGCCCCCTTCTTCGAGCGGCTCGCCCTGGACGGGGTGCACCCGCGGCTCGCCCTGGTCATCCGCACCCGGGAGGTCTACTTCCACTGCTCCCGCGCGCTGACCAGGGGCGGGGTCTGGCGCCCGGAAAGCTGGGCGCCTGAGGCGCTGCCGCCCCGCCCGCCCACGAGGCGCCGGGGCGAGGAGCGGCGGGCGGCCCCGGCACGGCCCACGGGGCAGGATAGGTTAGCCTCAGCTAAGTAACGACGTGCGACAAGGGCCGGGAACGACATGTCTGATGGGTGTGCGGCCGCCGTTCCGGGGACCCCTCCGTGGTGACCGCGGACGCCGGCCGGGCCGTCGCCGCGCGGCCCGCGGCCCGGTCGGTCCGCAGCCGTCCGGCACTGGCCGCCGGGCTGCTGGCCACCTGCCTCCTGCTGCTCCTGGCCTGTGCGGCGAGTCTGGCGTTCGGCGCCGAGAGCCTGCCGTCCGGCACGGTGCTCACCGCCCTGCTGGACTACGACGCCACCGACCGTGACCAGTTGATCGTGCGGCACCTGCGCGTGCCCCGCACGTTCGCCGGACTGCTCGTGGGCGTCGCCCTCGGCCTGGCGGGTGCGGTGATGCAGGGCATCGCCCGCAATCCGCTGGCCGACCCCGGCATCCTCGGGATCAACGCGGGCGCCGGTCTTTTCGTGGTGCTGGGCATCGGCTGGTTCGGTCTCACCTCCTTCTCCGGCTACGTGTGGTGCGGCTTCGTCGGAGCCCTGCTCGCCGCCGTGCTGGTGTACGGCATCAGTGCGCTGGGCCGCGAGGGCGCCACGCCGGTCAAGCTGGCGCTGGCCGGGGCCACGACGACGGCCGCGCTCGGCTCGGTGACCAGCGCGCTGGTGCTGAGCGATACCGACACCTTCGACCAGTACCGCTTCTGGCAGGTCGGCACCCTCTCCCGCAGCGCCGAGACCGTGGAGCAGGCCGCGCCGTTCATCGTGCTCGGCCTGCTGGCCGCGCTGGGCTGCGGCCGGTACCTCAATGCCCTGGCGCTGGGCGAGGACGTGGCCCGGGCGCTGGGCCAGCGGGTCGGCCTGGTGCGCGCGGCGTGCGCGCTCGTGGTGGTGCTGCTGTGCGGCGCGGCCACGGCGCTGTGCGGGCCGATCGTCTTCGTCGGGCTGGTCGTGCCGCACATCGTGCGGGCCTTCACCGGCTCCGACTACCGCTGGATCCTGCCCTATTCCGCGGTACTCGCCCCTTGTCTGCTGCTCGTGGCCGACGTGATCGGCCGCCTGCTCGCCCCGCCCTCCGAGGTGCAGGTCGGCATCGTGACCGCGGTGCTCGGCGCCATCCCGTTCGTCCTGCTGGTCCGCGGCCGGAAGCAGGCAGAGCTGTGAGCAGAGCTGTGAACGGCCCCGGAACCGCCGCCGTGCCGCGCCCCGCCGGGCGGGCGCGCCCTGCCCAGGCCGCCGCCCGGGAGGCCGTGCGCGCCGCGCGGCGCACGGGTCGGGGGCGCGAAGTCTTCGTCTGCGCGCTGCTGTCGGTCGTGCTGGTCGCCGTCTTCGCGGGAACCGTCTGCTTCAGCGGCCGTTCGGTCGCCCCCGGCGAGGTGCTGGAGGCGATCGGCGGCGGCGGCAGCCGGGCGACGTACTACCTGATCGTCGAGCTGCGGCTGCCGCGCGCGCTCACCGGCGTCCTGATCGGGCTGTCCTTCGGTCTTGCGGGCGCGGTCTTCCAGACCCTGCTCCGCAACCCGCTGGCCAGCCCGGACGTCATCGGCATCAGCGCGGGGGCCAGCGCGGCAGCGGTCGTCGCGAGTGTGACCCTCGGTGCCGGCGGCGCCGCCATGTCGCTGTCCGCGCTGGGCGGCGCGCTGCTCGCGGCCACGCTCATCTATCTGCTGGCCTGGCGCCGTGGTGTCACCGGGCAGCGCCTGGTGCTCATCGGAATCGGGATCGCCGCCGCGCTGACCAGCGTCGTGTCCCACACCATGACGCGTTCGTCCGCCGTGGTCGCCCAGGAGGCGCGGGTCTGGCTCACCGGCAGCCTCAACGGGCGCACCTGGGAGCAGGTGGGGCCGCTGCTGATCGCGGTGGCCGTGCTGTTCCCGCTGACGGCCCTGGCGGCGCGCCCGCTGGGAGCGCTCCAGCTCGGCGACGACGCGGCCAGCGGTCTGGGGACGCGGGTGGAACGTTCCCGGCTGGCGCTGATCGGCTGCGCGGTCGCGCTGACCGGCACGGCGACCGCGGCGGCGGGACCGGTGGGCTTCGTGGCGTTCGTCTCCGGCCCGATCGCCCGCCAGCTGCTGGGCCGCAGCACGCCCGCGCTGGTGCCGTCCGCGCTGGTCGGCGCGGTGATCGTGCTGGTCGCCGACCTGGTCGCACAGCACGGTCTGGGACCGAACCAGTTCCCGGTCGGCCTGGTCACCAGCATGATCGGCGCGCCCTATCTGCTGTGGCTGCTGGCCCGCGCCAACCGCGGGGGGCGCGGCGGATGACCGCCCCATGACGCCCCCGCGAAACACACCGCACGAGGCGCACGCCCCACCGACGACGCACGCCCCACCGACGACGCACGGACCACGCCGAAGCACGGACCACGCCGCACACGACACGGGAACGACGCGCATGACGGACGGACACTCGCTGCGGACCGACCGGCTGCGGCTCGCCTACGACAGCCACGAAGTGGTCAAGGGGCTCTCCTTCGAGGTGCCGCCCGGCCGCTTCACGGCGATCGTCGGGCCCAACGCCTGCGGCAAGTCGACCTTGCTGCGCGGCATGGCCCGCCTGCTGGCGCCGGCATCGGGCGCCGTGCTGCTCGACGGCCGGAGCATCCACACGCTGCCGACTCGCGAAGTGGCGGCGACACTGGGCATGTTGCCGCAGAGCCCGGTCGCCCCCGAGGGCATCACCGTCACCGACCTGGTCAGCCGGGGCCGTTACCCGCACCAGGGCTGGTTCCGGCGGTGGACGGGCGACGACGAGGCGGCGGTCGCCGAGGCGCTGCTCGCGACGGACGTGCTGGAGCTGGCGGAACGGCCGGTGGACGAGTTGTCCGGTGGTCAGCGGCAGCGCGTGTGGATCGCGATGGCGCTGGCCCAGCGCACCGAGCTGCTGCTGCTCGACGAGCCCACCACCTATCTGGACCTCCCGCACCAGGTGGAGGTGCTCGACCTGCTGACCGATCTCAACCGCACGGAGGGCACCACGGTCGTCACCGTGCTGCACGACCTCAACCTCGCCTGCCGGTACGCCGATCACCTGGTAGCCCTGCGCGCCGGCGAGATCGTCGCGCAGGGGGCGCCTGCGGAGGTGGTCACCGAGCAGGTGGTCGCGGACGTGTTCGGCATGCGCTGCGCGCTGGTGCCCGACCCGCTGTCGGGCACGCCGATGGTCGTTCCGGTGGGTCGTCACCACTGCGCCCGGCCGGCAGGAGTCGCCCCGCCCGCACCCTCGGAGTAAGGTGAGGCTAACCTAATCGCATGGTTGCACGACTTTTCGGCCGCACCGGCCGCTCCCGCGCGGCAGTGTCCCTGGTGGCGCTCCCGTTCCTGCTGCTCCCCACCGGCTGTGCCTGGTCGGGGGACGAGGAGACGGACGACGCGCCCTCCGCCGAGGGCGGCGGCACGTTCCCCGTCGAGGTGCCCACCAAGTTCGGCACCGTCACCGTGCCGGAGGAGCCCCGCCGCGTCGTCGCCCTGGGCTGGGGCGACGCGGAGACCGCCCTCGCGCTGGACGTCCAGCCGGTCGGCGCGAGCGACTGGCTCGCCTTCGGCGGCGACGGCGTCGGCCCCTGGGCCGAAGGGCTCTACGAGGAGTCGCCGGAGATCATCGGCACCCTTGAGCCCGAGTACGACCGCATCAGCGAGCTGAACCCGGACCTCATCCTGGACACCAAGTCCAGCGGCAGCCAGGAGCGTTACGACCAGCTCTCCCGGATCGCCCCGACCATCGGCGTGCCGGACGAAGAGGCCGACGAGTACAAGACCTCCTGGCAGGACCAGGTGCGGCTGGTCGCCACGGCACTGGGCCGGGCCACGGAGGGCGAGGAGCTGACCGCGCAGCTGGAGGGCCAGTTCGCCGCCGTGGCCGAGGAGCACCCCGAGTTCGCCGGCCGGACCGTCACCGTCGGCAGCCTCTACAGCGGCGGCTGGGGCGCCTACGTGCGCGGCGGCGGCCGGATCGAGTTCCTGGAGGCGCTTGGCTTCGAGAACAACCCGGCCATCCAGGAGCAGGCGACCGAGGCGTTCTCCGTGCCGGTCTCCAACGAGCGGCTCGATCTGCTCGACGCCGACGTGATTCTGATGACGGCGATCGGCGTGGAGGCGTCCGCCATCGAGGGCGACCCCCTCTACCAGGCGGTCCCGGCGGTCGCGGACGGCCGGGCGCGGGTGATGGACCCGGAGGTCGGCGAGCCGTTCGCCGCGAACACGCCGCTGTCCATCCCCCACGCCCTCGACATGATGCTGCCGGTCCTCGAGGAACTGACCGCAGCCTCCTAACCGTTCGCCACGGGGGCGTCCCGGCCGTGTCCCATCCCTGTCACGGAAGCCCACCGGCCGTTTGTCGCCCGGGGACCGCCGGGGATGGGCGGGGAAGGGAACGTTCGCGGAAACGGGGGAACGTGCGATGGAAACCCTGATCGGACTGGGCATCCTCATGCTCGTCTTCAGTGCGCTGATCGCAATGGCGTACGGGCTCCGCAGGCTCGGAGCGGGTGGCGGCACGCGGGAGCACCACACTTCCGGCGGCGTCTTCGGCAGCTGGGGCGACAGCGGCGGCGGGGACGGCGGCTCGGGCGGGGGCGGAGGGGGCGACGGCGGAGGCGGGGGGAGCTGCTGAGGAGCCGGGTCCTGTGGGAGACGTCGGTGTCTCCCACAGGACCCGGCTGTCACGGCCCGCGACCGGGCACCGTCACTCCCGGTCCCCGACCCGGACGACGGCCGAGGCCCTGACCTCGGTGCCCTCGACCACGCCCTCCACCGTGAACGACCCGGGCCGCGCGTACTGGTCCGGGGAGATCTCCGCCCAGTCGACCGCCGTGGCGCTGTCCCGCGAGCCGTCGTTGTACACGGCGACGACGTGCGCGGGCAGGACGGGAGCCACGCCAGGATCGGTCCGCACGCTCTCCGCCACGAGCGCGGTGATGTGGACCGCGTCCGTGAGGCGCACCCAGATGGTCGCCTCGACGGCCATGGGCGGCGACCGGGTCAGCCCGGGCACCCGCACGCCGGTGCCGCCCTCGGCCAGGTCGTCCTCCCGGACGGCGGACCAGTCCACCGGGGTCGACCTGGTCGAGCCGTCCGCGTAGACGAGGGTGGCCTCCGCGGGCAGCTCCGGCACGACTCCCGTCCGCGTGGGCACGTGTGTCTCGCGCACGGACTCGGGCAGTTCCGCGTAGACCTTCCACTCCTGGATGCCCACGGCCAGGTTCGGCTGCCCGTTCAGCGTCGCCCTCAGGCCCGTCGTGGTGACCGGGGTGAACGCCGTGCTGTTGTAGGCGTCCTCGGCGACGCCGTACTCGCTCGGATCCGCCAGGTCCCGCCAGGTCCCGCCGTCCCGCCACTGGATGGACCAGGAGGCGGGCACGCCCACGCCGTCGGCGTCCCCGGCCGCCGCGTCGCGGAAGAAGTACATGTCCGAGCCCTCGACGCGCACCGGCTCGTCCCAGCTGTACTCGACCCACTGCGTTCCCTTTTCCGGCCACGTGCCCCAGCGCGGGGAGTCGGCGGAGGACTCGGGCTCCTCCCCGTCGTTGATCGCCTCGACCGACTCCCAGGTCGACGTGTGGGAGGCGGTGGGCGTGGCGGTTGCCGCGAGGTTGACGCGGCCGATGTCCCCGCTTTCGATCGTGACCTCCCGCGAGCCGCGCTCGCTTCCGTCGTCGGCCGTGAGGCGCAGGACGTACGTGCCCGCCTCGGTGAAGCGCACCGTCGTGGTGGGAGCCGTTTCCTCGCCGAAGAACACGGCACCGCCCTCGGGTGCCGACACCGTCTCCCAGCGGATGTCGAGCCGGCCCTGCGGATTCCCGTCGTCCTTGACGATTCCGGCGAGCTGGTACTGGCCCGTGACCGGCGAGTGCTCCTGCCAGGCGATGACCTGCGGCGCCAGGTTGGACGACTCACCGCCGCCCCGGCCCGTGTCGAGCACCTGGATCTCCTTCAGGCCGCCGGCCGTTCCCGGCTGGTGTCTCAGTACGGCTCTGACCGCCGTGGTGGTCACCTCCTCGAAGCGGACCTCGTTGTGGTTCGCCCGCGGCATCGCGGGGCTGCGGACCGCGGAGCCGACGTCCCGCCACTGCGCCCCGTCGAGATACTGAACGGTGTAGGAGGCGGGCTCCGCGTAGCCGCCCCGTTGTTTGTCGCTCGCGAAGTAAAGGTTGACGCTGTCGACGCTCACCGGCCGGCCGAAGTCGAGTTGCAGCCAGTCCTGCGCGTTCCCCGAACCGGCCGTCCCCCAGTACGGCTCGTTGATGGTGAACCCGTCCACGGCCGCGGACACGTCGCGGCCCTCGGCCTCGTACGAGGCGCTGGCGACCGCCCCGGCGGCGAGGTTCTCCCGCTCCTCGCCGAGCGTGATGTCGCGGCCCGCCTGCGCGAATACCTCGGTCAGCCGGTCGTCCTCGCCGTAGGTGATGTCGTGCGCGGCCGGGAGGTCCGCCCGCTGCGAGGCGACCACCTCGGCCCCGCCCTCGGGGAAGCTGATGTCGCCCGTCGCCGGGTCGTAGACGAGGTGCGCCAGGTCGTCGGCCGTGAACGCATGCCGGCCGTCGAGGTACACCGAGTAGCCCTCCGGCACGTCCTGGCCGTACGGGCGCTCGCCGTCGCCCGGCTCGTCCCAGACGACGGCCAGGTCGGTGCCGTGGTAGTTGATGTCGCTCACCGCGAAATGCGGCCAGTCGATGTCGATGGGCCACAGCTCGATCTTGTCGTCGGCGCGGGGCTGGAAGCCCATCGCGTCCTCGATGACGGTCCAGTTGGTGGTGCCGAGAATGGTGTGGTGAATCCACGAACGGTAGCCGATGTCCTGCGGATCGGCGCTGCCGTCGGCCCAGAATTCGTTCTGATCGGGCCAGTTGTTGTCGCCGTCGATGTAGTGGGCCCACGCGTTCCAGGACAGCAGTTTGGCGTAGTACTCGTTGTCGATGTACTCGCTCGGATAGTGGCGCAGGACGGAGGCGAGGAAGCGGAAGGTCACCGTGGAGTTGATGACGGAGAAGTTGTTGCTGCCGGGGAATCCCTGTTCCGCGGCTTCCGCCTTGTCGGCCTGGTTGGCGGTGTAGAAGGGGAAGACGGGGTACTCTCCGGCGTCCGCCCACAGCCGCAGGGCCTGAAGGTACTGCGGGTCCTCCTCGGGCGTGGGCATCAGTCCGACGCCGAACGGATAGTAGTTGTTGATCTCCTTCCAGGGGACCAGCTCGCCGCTCTCGACGTGCCGGTGCTTGAGGAGCTGGTCCTCCGGGTCCCAGAGGTGGTCGAGGACCGCGGTGCGGACCGTGTCGGCGACGTCCCGCATACCGGCCGCCCGCTCCTCCTCGCCGAGCGCGTCGTAAGCGTTCGCGGCTGCCAGCGCGTTGCTGTAGACGTAGGCCGATTCCGTGCGGTCCAGATTCCCGTCGCGCCAGTGGAACGATACGGCGTCCGCGTCATTTCCCGTCATGTGCCCGGCGTCGTACTCGATCAGGCCGTTGCCGTCCTCGTCGTACGTTTCGAGCTGCCCGCGGACATCCTGTTCCGCGTAATGGGCGAGGTTCCGCAGCACACCGTCGGGGCCGCCGTGGACCGTGTAGGAGTCCCATGCCGCCTCGGACAGGTACTGGGTGTAGCTGTTCGACCAGTTTTCCGGATCGCCGGGATTGTCGGTGTACCTGGAATTGCGCGAGACCTCGCCGACCGAGACCCAGGGTCCGTAGGAGTAGGCCGGTTCGCGCAGGTATTTGAGGTCCTCCACGAACATGCCGGTGGTCAGGACGATGGAGTTGTTGTAGCCGAGCACTCCCTCCATCGACGTCGGGAACTGATAGCCGCTCCCCGGGATATTGGCGTCGAGGTAGTTGTAACGCAGCAGCCACCAGCGGTAGTACAGCGTCTTCTCGATATTGTCGTCGGGAACGTCCAGGTAGGGGAGGTTGTCGGCCCACCACCGGTTGTACTCCCGGACGTGGTCGGCGTAGGCGCTCGCCGGGGTCGCCCCGCGGATCGCGTCGTACGCCGGGCGGGAGTCGGCGAGTTCCTGCGTGACGAAGCCCATCTGTACCTTCGTCCCGGCCGACCCCCCGGCCGGAACGGCGACCACGCCTTCGAGCGCCCCGTCCGCCGGCGCCATCCCGTCGCCGGACAGCCGCGGGTGCAGCAGGGTGAGGTCGTTCCTGGCCGGAACGGTCCCGGTCAGCTCCCCGTCCGCCGCCTCGGTCGTGTACGGCGAGCGGGCGCGGACGGTGACCTGCCGGTCGGCATCGCCGGTGTTGACGAGGTCGAGGCTGGTGACGGCGACGTTGTCGTCGGTGATGAACTTCGTCTGCACGACCCGCAGTCCGCCGTCGGCCGCGTACTCGCTGCGCCAGTGGCTCGGTGTCTGGAGCCGTGCGCCGGTGTCCTCCTGGAGGGCGACCTCCCGGCCGTCCACGAGCAGTTCGACGGTGTACGCGGACCGGTCGTCGATGCTCTCCCAGTAGGCCACGCTGCCGCCGAAGCCGAGCTGCGCGGGATCGTGCGTCTTCATGAACAGCGCACGCCCGCGCGTGAACAGCCAGTCCCCGGCCGGATCGGCGCCCCGCCGGGCGAGCATCCGGTCCATCCAAAAGTCGGTGCCGTCCCCGCCGGCCAGATCGGCCTCGTACTGCTGCCGCAGCGTGCCGGCGACGGCGAAGCCTTCCGCCAGGTCCGGCACCGGGTTCTCGGCCCCGGAGAACACCGGGTACCCGATCGCGTCGTTGTCGGCGGCGGCCGGAGGGGCCGCCGCGAACGTGACGGGCAGCACCGTGATGATGGTCGCGGCGAGCGCCGCCGTGCGGCGTCTGCGCCGCTGGTGGGAACGCACAGCTCTACCTCCTTGGAGTGCGGCGGTACGCTTCGTCGCGGCCGGTGAGCGGCACGGCGAAGCCGAACGGGGCGCGCTGCCCGGTCACGCCCGCCTGATGCGCGGTGCAGGGCGCCGGAGAGCGGGAAGTTTCCCGGGTTTCCGGCGTCCGCCTTCCGTACGGGGGTCTGCGGGACACTCGTTCACCGCCTGCGCGGCGGCGGCATGAGGGGAGGACCAGGGCGGTTGCCATGGCTGGTTCCGCTCCATCGGGGAAAATAAGGAAACTGTATTCCCGAACGGGGATGCTAGGAGTCGCCGAGGAAGAGCGTCAAGGGGCGTGCACGGCCCCGACTGCCCGCGGAATGACTATGATTGGGGGCGAACGGCGGTGGCCCGGCCGCCCGTCCCGGCAGGTCCTGCGCCCGGGCGGCAGAGAGGAAATGGTTTTCGCATGACGGTGACGCCTCGGGAGGGGGCACGGGCGCGGGTGGTCACGATCCACGATGTCGCCGCGCGCGCCGGGGTGTCCCCCGGGACCGTGTCCAAGGCCATCAACGGGCGCGGCAGGCTCCGCCCCGAGACGCGCGAGCGCGTGGTCGCCGTCGCCCGCGAGCTGGGCTTCCAGCCCAACGCGGCGGCACGGAGCCTGCATTCGGGGCGTACCTACACCGTGGGGCTGATCACGACCGACAACATCGGCAGGTTCAGCCTGCCCGTGCTCCTGGGCGCGGAGGACGCGCTGGGGGCGGGTCAGATATCGGTCTTCCTGTGCGACACCCGCGGCGACAAGATCCGCGAGCAGCACTACGTCCGCAGTCTGCTGGAGCGCCGCATCGACGGGCTGATCGTCACCGGCCGCCGCACCGACCCGCGTCCCCCGCTGAAGCTGCCGACGCCGGTGCCGGTGGTGTATGCCCTGGGGCCTTCCACCGATCCGCAGGACATCTCGCTGGTGCCCGACGACGCCGAGGGGGCACGGCTCGTCGTGGAGCACCTGCTGGCCACGGGCCGGCGGCGGATCGCCCACCTCACCGGCCCCGCACACCACTTGGCGGCGACGGTCCGCGCGGAGCACACCGTGCGCGCCCTGGCGGAGGCCGGTGCACAGCTGTCCGGCGGCCGGCCGCACCACGGCTCCTGGACCGAGGCGTGGGGGCGTCAGGCCGCGCTCATCGCGCTGCACGCCGATCCGGCGGTGGACGCGATGTTCTGCGGCAACGACCAGATCGCCCGCGGCGCGGCGGACGCGCTGCGCGAGTCGGGCCGCCTGGTGCCGCAGGAGGTGGCCCTCGTCGGCTACGACAACTGGGACGTGATGGCCGAGGCGTCCCGCCCCACGCTGACCACCGTCGACATGGGGCTGACCGAGCTCGGCCGCGCCGCGGCGCTGACGCTGATGGAGGCGATCGACGGCGAACCCTCGCAGGGCGTCAGGACGGTGCCGTGCCGGCTCGTCGTCCGCGACTCCACGGGCGTCCCGTCCGCGGCCCCGCTCCGCTCCCCCGCTCCCTGACGGCCCCTTGACCGGCCCCGGCGGGGCTCGGCGGGCACGGGAGCGGTGCGCCCGCCGCGGCCCGCACGGGGTGCTCGCCGGGCGGTCCTTCACGGGGGCCGGGATGGCCCGCTCCGCGGGGCGGCGTGCGCCGTCGGCCTCAACGGTCGGGGATTGCACGGTGGTTGACCCTCCCGACAGGCGGCCCTAGGCTCGACGAAAAGGTTTTCCCATCTTTTCGCAGGTCCGCGCCGGAGAGAGGAACACCGCCGTGCAAGAGAAGTTCTCCCGCCGTAGCGTGCTCGGCCTGGCGGCGGCTGCCGCCGTCGCCCCCTCGGTCTCCGCGCTCGCCGCCGCGCCGGCGTCCGCGGCCTCCGCCGCCACCGGAGCCTCGCCGCTCGCCCCTACCACCACCGCGGCCACCGGCGTGCCGGTACCGCCGACCTGGGCCGCGAAGCCCTTCGGTCTGCACCAAGTCCGGCTCGGCGAGGGAGTGTTCGCCGCGAAGCGGGACCTCATGCTGGAGTACCTGACGGGCTATCCGGCCGATCGCATCCTGTCCGTCTTCCGGGCGAACGCCGGCCTCGACACCCGCGGGGCGCAGCCGCCCGGCGGCTGGGAGACCGCCGACGGCAATCTCCGCGGACACTACGCGGGCCACTTCCTGACCGCGGTCGCCCAGGCGTTCGCCGGGACCGGCACTTCCGGCCTCCGCGCGAAGCTCGACTACCTGGTCGGCGCACTGGGCGAGTGCCAGGAGGCGCTGGCGGCGCTGCCGGAGCCCGACCGGCCCAGCCACCCGGGTTATCTGGCGGCCTACCCGGAGGACCAGTTCGTCCTGCTGGAGTCGTTCACGCCGTATCCGGAGATCTGGGCGCCCTACTACACCTGCCACAAGATCATGCGCGGGCTGCTCGACGCCCACACGCTGGCGGAGAACGAGCAGGCGCTGCGCATCGTCACCGGCATGGCGGAGTGGGTGCACAGCAGGCTTTCGGTGCTGCCGCGCGAGCAGTTGGACACCATGTGGTCGCTGCACATCGCCGGTGAGTACGGCGGGATGAACGAGGTGCTGGCGGACCTGTACGCCCTCACCGGCCGGGAGGCGTTTCTGGAGACGGCGCGCCTCTTCGACAACACCGGCCTGCTGCGGGACTGCGCCGCCGACCGCGACACGCTCGACGGCATTCACGCCAACCAGCACATCCCGCAGTTCCAGGGCTACGCCCGGATCTACGATCAGCACCCGGCCGACGCGCACTACCTGACGGCGGCCCGCAACTTCTGGGCCATGGTGGTGGACACGCGCCTCTACAGCATCGGCGGCACCGGCAAGGCGGAGGACTTCACCGCGCGCGGGGCGATAGCCGCCACGCTGGGCAGGGACAACGCCGAGACGTGCGCGACGTACAACCTGCTGAAGCTCAGCAGGTCGCTGTTCTTCCAGGAGCCGGCCGCGGCCTACATGGACTACTGCGAGCGCGGCCTGTTCAACCAGATCCTCGGCTCCCGGCGCGACGAGCGCGCCACCGCGGACCCGCAGGTCACCTACTTCATCGGGCAGGGCCCCGGCGTCGTACGCGAGTTCGGCAACACGGGGACCTGCTGCGGCGGCACCGGCATGGAGAACCACACCAAGTACCAGGACTCCGTGTACTTCCGCTCCGCCGACGACGAGACGCTCTACGTCAATCTCTACGTGTCCGCGACGCTGGACTGGACCGAACGGGGCCTCCGCGTCGTGCAGCGCAGCGGCCTCCCTTACGAGGGCCACACCACGCTGACCGTGGCGGGCCGCGGCCGGCTCGGCATCAAACTGCGGGTGCCCGCGTGGGCCACCCGCGGTTTCACCGTGGCCGTCAACGGCACGGAACAGGACCTGACGGCCGGCCCCGACGGCTATGTCACGCTCCGCAGGACCTGGTCGGACGGGGACACCATCGACGTCGCGACACCGCTGGCGCTGCGGGTGGAGCGGGCCCCGGACGACCCGGCCGTGCAGTCCCTGTTCCACGGGCCCACCCTGCTGGTCGCCCGGGACGCGGCGCAGGACCTGCACCCGTTCTCCTTCTACCGCCACCTCGGGCTCGACGGGGATCTCGGCGCCGTGGTGACGCCCGCGGCGGAGCCCGGGTTCTTCACCACCCACGGGCTGACGCTGGCCCCCTTCCACCGGGCGGACGACCAGCCCTTCCACGCCTACTTCCGGCGTGCGGAGCCGGTGATCGCGTTCCGCGGGGCGGACTCGGAGGTGCCCAACCGCGCGGCGGCGGACGGCGATACGTTCCTCGACCGCCTGTGGCGGGGCGCGCCCTTCGGCTCGCGCGGCCGGTTCCGGCAGGCCGTGCGCGCCACGGCCGACGACTGGCACGAGCAGGGGCTGCTCTCGGCCGCCGAGCTGCGCCGCGTCCTCGCCGCCGCCGACCGGGCCCGCATGGAGCGGTAGCGAACGCCGGGGCGGCGGCCGTCACGTGCCCGGGGCGCGTTCTTCACACGCCTCCGGCCGGCCGGGGCCCGGCAGCTTCGGCGCGACGCGGCCGAAGTCCTCGGAGGCCTGGGCCAGGAGATCGAGCATGGCGGCCTGCGCCCGCGGGGCGTCCCGGTCGCGGACGGCGTCGAGAACGGCGCGGTGGCTGGGGACGGGGTCGGCGACCAGGTGGGCGTGGACCAGGCGGTCGCGTTCGCGCAACCCCGGCTCCAGGAGCAGGTCGAGGCGGCCGAGCAGCTCGTTGCCCGTCGAGTTGAGCAGGGCCCGGTGGAAGGCGGCGTCCGCGTCGGCAGCCGCCGCGGAGTCGCCGCGGGCGTCCGCCATGCGGCTCAGCGCGGTGTCCAGCGCGGCCAGGTCGGCCTCGGTGCGGCGCAGGGCGGCCCGGTGGGCGGCGGCGGGCTCGACGATGGAACGGACGTCGGCCAGGTCGTGCATGAGCTGCTCGGAATCGCCGCCCTCGGTGCGCCAGCGGATGACGTCGGGGTCCAGCAGGTTCCACGCGGACCGGGCCCGGACGAAGGTGCCGCGCTTCTGGCGGGCGTCGATGAGCCCCTTGCCCGCCAGCACCTTCAGCGCCTCCCGCATCGCGGTGAGGCTGACGTCGAGCTCCGCACCGATGACCCGGATGTCCAGGATGTCGCCCTCGGCGAACTCGCCGCCCACGATGCGGAGTCCAAGGTGCTGAACGACCTGACCGTGGACCCCTCGGCCCGAGTACGACGCCATGGCGCTGCCCTCCCCGGTGCGGGACTGCGGACGGGAACACCCCCACCCTACAGTGAGCATTATTTATGAATACTTCTTGACACCGTCGGGAGCCGATTGGACGATGAAGCCACTCGACGACCGCTCACCGCTGGAGTCCCGCATGCTCTCCCTGCGCGCCCAGGAGGCCCCGCCGCCGCTCGCCGGCCACCTCTCGATGGGCAGCCCCGGCGGCGCGGCCCGGCCTCGGCGCCGCCCGCGCCACCGCCCGGGAGGACTCCGCCACCCTGGTCCGCCTGCACCGCCTCACCCTGCGTCCCGGGCCCGGCTGTGACGATGCCTGAGGCGGGCCGCGGCCCGCCGGAACGGCGCGTGCCTCGCGCGCGCCATGCCCAGAACTCCCGACCGAGAGGCCCCGCACCGTGCCCACCCCGCTGCCCGCCCACCTGCCCGGAAAGCTGACGATCTCCCTGTGGGACTTCACCTGGTACACCCGCACCGGACCGGATGAGCCGTTCGCCGATCTCGACCGGGCGTTCACCGAGGCCGCCGACCGCGGCTACAACACCATTCGCATCTGCGCGATGCCGTTCCTGCTGTTCGGTTCCGGCATCGACACCACGCGGCTGCGGCTCGGGCCGCTGGGCGGCGACTACGGCCGGCGGGTGCGCTGGTACGACGTCCGCGGCACCACCGAGATCGACGGCCGCGCCCATCTGCTGGCGCTCTTCGAGGCCGCCCGCCGCCACGGTTTCTTCGTCATCCTCTCCAGTTGGGAATACCAGCAGAGCGCATCCTTCGCCGAGGACCGGCACTGGCACGACGCCCTCACGGCCGTCGATCCCGAGCGGCGCGCCGAGGTGCTGGCCGACGCCCTGGCCGACCTGATCGACTTCCTCGCCGCGCACGGCGGTCTCGACGACCGCGTCGCCTTCACCGAGCTGCACAACGAGGTCCAGGCCGGTCACCTGACCGACGGGCTCGCCGGTGACGACCCCGTCGTCGCGCTCGGCCCCCGCCTGGCACGCGGAATCGCGCGATTCAAGCAGCGCCACCCGGACCGGCCCGTCACCGTCAACTACGCCTCGGTGCCCCTCGGTTCCTTGCGCGGCATCCCGCGCGACGTGGACGTCGCCGTCTTCCACCCCTATGTCTACGGCGTGCTGGACGAGCTGATCGACACCTTCGCGCTGCGCGACGGAGACCGACCCTTCCCGCAGGAGGCGGCCCGCCGCGCGCTGCTGCGGGACGGAGCCCCCGAGCTGGCCGACTGGGCCCCGCCCGCCGACCGGCGGTGGTGCCTGGAGGCGACGATCGTCGGCACCCGCGAAGTGTACGTGCACGACTGGTGCGACCCGCAGAAGTGGGACGCCTGGCTGTACGACCGGTACGCGACCCACCGGAAGGCGATGGAACAGCGGCTGGTCACGTGGATCGAGGCCGCCGCCGACTGGTCAGCGGCGGCCGGCGTACCGCTCGTCTTCGGCGAGGGCTGGGTGGGCTACACGCCACCGCACGGCACGTTCGAGGAGGGCCCGGTCGGCGCGGCGATCTGCCGCCGTGCGGTCGCCGAGAGCGCCCGCGTCGGCGCGCTTGGTACGGTCGTGTGCTCCAACGCCGCGCCGCACCACGCCATGTGGGCGGACGTCACCCTCCAGCGCCAGTGCAACGACGCCTTCCGCGGCTGACCGGCGACACCGCTCAGGAGCTGGTCTTCAGCACGCTCCAGCCGCCGTCGACGACGAGCGAGGCCCCGGTGACGAACGAGGCGTCCGCCGTCAGCAGGAAGGCGATCGCCGACGCGACCTCCTCGGGCCTGCCGAGGCGGCGGGCGGCGGTCTGCCCGGCCGACTTCTCCCGGTCGGCGGCGCCGACGCCGTCCCAGGCCGGGGTGAGGACCGGTCCCGGAAGAATGGCGTTCACCCGCACGTCGGGGCCGTACTCCACGGCCAACTGCCGGGTCAGACCGGTCAGTCCGGCCTTGCCCGCCGCATAGGCGGGCCGTCCGGGCAGCCCCACCAGGGCGTGCACGGAGGAGACCAGGACGGCGCTGCCCCGCGTCTCCTTCAGGCCGGGCAGACAGGCCCGGAAGCCGAGGAACGAACCGGTGAGGCCGACCGCCAGCTGCCGGTTCCACTCGGCGGGGGCCATGCCGTCGGCGGGAGCGAGGCGGACTGTCGTCGCGTTGCTGACGAGCCCGTGCACCGGGCCGAAGTGCTCGGTTGCCGCCGCGACGGCAGTGGCCCAGGCGTTCTCGTCGGCCACGTCGCAGTGGTGGAAGACGGCCCGTCCGCCGTCCGCACGGATGCCGGCCGCCACGGCCTGGCCGGCGTCGCGCTGCACGTCGGCGACGAGTACGCCCGCCCCCTCGGCGGCCACCCGCCGAGCGGTGGCCGCCCCGATGCCTGAGGCGGCGCCCGTGACGACGACACACCGGCCGGCGAGCCGGCCTTCGCGGGGAAATGGGGAGAGCACGGCGTCCTCCAGACACAGGCGGGTCAGGCGGTCACGAGTCGAGACACCACCGCACACAATTAAATAGGAAATAATCACCGGCGCCAAGCTAGTACGCGCCCGCGGCGTCGGCCTGGCACGTCCGGCCGGACGGCCGCGGCCCGGGAGCGGCCGGGGTCGCCGAAGGACCACCCGACACACCCGACACACTCGACACACGACAAGCGACACTCGACAGGCCGGGCGGCCGAAGGAGCGGAAGACGATGGGACGCGTGCCTCGGGGCAGGGACGGGATTCGGGCGGCGCTGCGCGCCGGCCGACGGGAAGCGGTCCTCGACGGATACACCGACGCCGAACTATGGGAACGCGCCAGGCGCACCCCGCCGGCCGACGGCTACCTGCGCGCGATCGACGCCCGCGCCGCCGAGTGGGAACGCACGGAGATCACCGTGCTGCCCCATTCCCGGTACCGGCTGTTCGCCGACGACGGATCGCGCCGGGCGTTCGAGAACGGCTACTTCGGCCGCAGGCGCCGACTGGCCGACCTGGCCCTGCACGCCCTGGCCCACCCGGACGGCGGCGTGTCCGCGCTCGAGGACACCATCTGGGCGATCTGCGACGAGTACACCTGGGCCCTGCCCGCACACCTGACGGGGCTGCTGGCGGCCGACCCCGAGGTACCGCACGCCCGGCAGATCGACCTCTTCGCCGCCGAAACGGCGTTCGCCCTGGCGGAGATCCCCCGGCTGCTGCCCGCCCGGCTGGCTCCGCTGGTGACCGCGCGCGCCGCGCGGGAGACCAGGCACCGGGTGATCGAGCCGTTCCTTGACCTGCCGCCCGTCTGGTGGGAGCACGACCACACCAACTGGACGGCGGTGTGCGCGTGCGGAGTCGGCATGGCCGCCCTGCACCTGCTCGGGGACGACGAGGAGGAGCAACTCGTCGAGATCACCGTGCGGGTGGTCGCGGCCATGGAGCGGTTCCTCGCGGGCTACGGGGACGACGGGGCCTGCCTGGAAGGGCTCGACTACTGGGCCTACGGCTTCGGCTTCTTCGTCAGCTACGCGGAGGCGCTGCGCCGCCGCACCGACGGGGCGATCGACCTGCTCGCCGACGGCGGCGGGAAGGTGGAGCGCATCGCGCTCTTCCCGCAGCGCGTCTTCCTCTCCGGCGCGGTCGTCGCCGCCTTCTCCGACGCCCGCCCGAAGGGCGCGCGGGAACCAGGACTCGCCGCGCTGCTCAACCACCGCTTCCCCGCGGTGACGCACGCACCCGAACACCTGGCGGCGCCGGACGTGGTGGACCACTGCGGACGCTGGGGTCCGGCGCTGCGCGCACTGGTGTGGGCGACGCGGCACCCGCGCCCGGCGCAGGACCCGGCCCCCGACGAGGGCGGGTACCTGGCCGACGCGCAGTGGATGATCGGCCGGCACCGGGACGGCGGGCGGGAGCTGGCCTTCGCCGCCAAGGGCGGCCACAACCAGGAGCCGCACAACCACAACGACCTGGGGTCGTTCGTCGTCGCCCTGAACGGCGAGCCGCTGCTCGCCGAACTGGGCTCCGGTCTGTACACCCGCGACTACTTCGGCCCGGCCCGCTACGACATCCTGTGCACCGGCTCCCACGGGCACAGCGTTCCGCTGGTGAACGGAACGGCCCAGCAGAGCTCGGCATCGGCACGGGCCGAGGTGCTGCTGGCCGAACACGGCGGCGGACGCGTCAGGTTCCGCCTGGACCTCAGCCGTGGCTACCCGGTCGCCCCGCTCCGCTCGCTGGTGCGGGACTTCGAGTTCGCCGCCGGAACGCTCACCGTCCGGGACGAGATCGCGGGAAGCGCGCCGCTCGACGTCACCGAACGATTCATGTCGTTCTTCCCCATCACTCTGCCGGGGGCCGGCCGGGCCCTGGTGACGGGGCCTTCCGGGGCCCTGCTGCTGGAGTACGACGCCACCCGCTGGCGGGCCGCCGTCCGCGACCACCGCCACGACGGACACGACGGCACCACGGCAACGGTGCACAGCCTGGACCTGACGGCGCAGGTGGCCGACGGGACGTTCGAACTGCGGATCACGCATGCCA
>NZ_LZNS01000001.1:487138-572903 GCF_001984575.1 Streptomyces sp. MP131-18
GCTGACCCCGCAGAGCAAATACCACGTCAGCTTCCCTCATCGAAGCGAAAGGGCACGTATGCGCAGAATCCGGGCCACCGTGTGGTCGTCCGCAACGGCGCCGAGGTGGGACTCAGCAGCGGTTCCTGGCGTCCGGTCGGGCGATCAGGACGGGCGGGCGGCAGGCCGCCGCCCCGGTTTCGGGTGACCGCCTGCGGCGAGGAGGTGCGGCTCAGTCCCCGGAGCC
Source organism: Streptomyces sp. MP131-18 (assembly GCF_001984575.1). GTDB lineage: Bacteria > Actinomycetota > Actinomycetes > Streptomycetales > Streptomycetaceae > Streptomyces > Streptomyces johnsoniae. The sequence goes on from NZ_LZNS01000001.1 coordinate 487,365, forward strand.
GACGATGGCGGTGACGCGGATTTCCACGCGCATCGCGGCGAGGCCGAGGACGGTGACACCGGTCTCGGTCCAGATCGGCGCGCGGCCGTCGAGGCGACGGCGGAACTGCTCGGCCATGACCATGTTGTGGTCGTCGCCGATGACGTCATCTCCCGGTGCGACCTTGTGGTACGAGTTGACGTGGATCACGTCCTTCCATGTCGCCCCGACCGTGGCGAGCGTGCGCTCCACATTGTCGAAAGCCTGGATGATCTCGTCCTCCAGCGAATCGGGGATCACCAGATCGTCATCCACCCCCGCCTGGCCGGAGATCTCGACCCGGTCGCCGACGCGGACGGCCCCGCTGTAGCCGAGGGCCTCGTGCAGTTTCTCGCCGTAGCCCGGAGTGATGCCGAAGGTGATGGTGCTCATGATGCTTCCTCTTCCCGTCCATAGGGGTGCGTCCCCTCTCGCATGAGTTCACGCGTAAAGTGACACTAGCAAGCGATGACTTCAAGCGCAAAGTGATGGCGGACTTCGCCGGAAGGGCGGTAAGAGCCGTGAGCAGCACGGAAGGGCCCATGAGCGGCACGGGCGAACACCAGGACGATGAGGAGCTGCGATGGCTCGACGAGCAGGAGAAGACGGCGTGGACGGGGCTGATCTCCCTTGTCCTGCTGCTGCCCGGCAAGCTGGAGTCGCCGCTGCGGCAGGAACACGGCCTCACCCTGTTCGAGTACCTCGTGCTCAGCCACCTCTCCGAGGCCCCGCGGCGCAAGCTGCGGATGGGAGAGCTCGCCTTCCTCGCCAGCGGGTCGCTCTCCCGCCTGTCCAACGTCATCAAACGCTGTGAACTGCGCGGCTGGGTCGTACGGACGCCCGACCCGGCCGACGGCCGTTACACCCTCGCCGAACTCACCGACGCCGGCTTCGACATCGTGCGCCTGGCAGCGCCCACACATCTGCGCGCCGTACGCCGCATCGTCCTCGACTCGCTCAACACGACCGACCAGAAGGCCCTCGCCCGCATCGCACAGAAACTCCGCATCGTTCCCGACGACTTCGGCTGACAGTCACCACAGAGCGGCAACTTCGGCCAGGTCAGGCAGATCGGCTCCGTCGACTTCGACTTCGACTTCGACGTCGTCAACGAGGAGCGGGGCCAGGAGGAACAGTTCATGCGGCGTCGGTTCAGCAGATGAGGGCGCGGCCGTGCCTGAGGCAGCAGCGCGGCGGCCCGTTCCGTCCGCCACGACGATGGCACGTTCCTTGATTGCAGCCCTCGCGACGCGGACAACGTGCGAGTCGCGTGCCGGAAGGCCGTGGCCTCGGGCAGCCGTTCCGCGGTTGCGGCCGAGGTGCAGACGTCGGCGAAGTGCTCGCAGGTGCGCCGCCGGCTCCGCCCGTGGTCCACCCCACACATCCCGCGGGCAGGAGCCTGCCCTCCGCCACACCGCCCTCCCGGCCCGACCGCGGGGCATGGCCGCGGGGCACCACCGCACGGGCTCCGCGCCCGCCGCCTGTGCGCACTTCTGAAGCAAGCTGGTACCCACGACGCCCCGGGGCGCCCCGCCCGGCCGCGCCGCGGCGTCGGGCCTGGCAGGGCGGCGGGACCGGTCGTGCCGGCTCCGCGGCCCACCCGGTCACCACGCGCGATCGGGGCTGCTCGCCGCCCCCGACCGGCGGTGCCTCGGACTCGCGTACGGTGCGTAGCGCTCGGGCCCACCGCAATTGAACAGCTTCGGCGGTGTTGCTTTAGGATGCTCAAAATCTGTTCATAGGAGGCGCCCATGGCCGACATGCTCGTCGCGCAACGACACGAGCTGCTGGTCAGAGAGCTCGAAGCATCCGGCGTCCTGAAAATCACCGAACTCGCCACCCGGCTCGGTGTCTCACGCGCCACCATCCGGCGCGACCTGGTCGACCTGGAGACCGAAGGCCGCGTCACCCGCGTCCGCGGCGGCGCCCTCCTCGCCGCGCCCACAACGCTTCAGGCCCCCACCGCCCCCGTGCCCCAGGGCAGCGGCCACACCCTCGGCCTCCTCGTCCCCTCCGCCACCTACTACTACCCCCGCGTCATAGCCGGAGTCCGTGCCGCCGCGGCCGAACGCGGAGCCCGCGTGATCATCGGTCTCACCGACTACGCGCAGCCCCGCGACCACGAGCAGATCGCGGAACTCACCGCGGCCGGCGCCACCGGCCTCCTCATCGTCTCCACCGGGGGTCACCACCTTCCCCCCACCACCCTCGACCACCTCACCACCGCGGGACTTCCCTACGTCCTCCTCGAACGCCAGCCCCAAAACCCCTACGTGGCTTGCGAATACGTCATTTCCGACCACCAGCAGGGCGCCTACAACGCCGTCCGCCACCTCGCGGAGCTCGGCCACCAGCGCATCGCCCTGTTCACCAACGGGAGCCCCACCGCTCCGCTCGTCACCCAGGGGCACGCCCAAGCCGTCCACCAGCTCGGCCTCGACCCCGCGGCCCCCACCACCGACAGCGGGCGCCCCACCCTGGGCAGCGCCGAGGCCACCACCCATTACGACCACTTCATCAACGCCTGCCGCACCACGCACACCCGTGCCGCCCTCATCCACTCCGACCACGACGCCATCGAGATCATGCGCCGCGCACGCACCCACCGCCTCCGCATCCCCGACGACCTGGCCCTCATCGCCTACGACGACGAGATCGCCTCTCTCGCCGAAGTCCCGCTGACCGCCGTCGCCCCCCACAAACACGAGCTGGGCGTCCACGCCGCCCACCTCCTGCTCGACCGCCTCACCCACCCCCGCCCCGACAGCCTCCCGATCCGGCAGCTCACGCTCCAGCCCCGCCTCATCGTCCGCACCTCCAGCGGCTCCCCGGCCCCCGCCTGACGCACCGCGCCACGTGCGCGGGAACCGTGGAAGATGTGCATCACGGCCCGTGCCAACGGCCCGCGCGACCGGGTCGGCGGCCCGCGCGACCGGGTCGGCGGAAGGGGACGTCGTGCGCCGGGGTCGTGCAACTCTCGCCCGGCGCTGCCGAATTCATTGACGGCCGGGCCCCGCATTGCCATACTCCCGGGCCACGGGCGCTGAGTAAGCGCTTGCGGCACGCACCTGTGCCAATCATCGAATCCCCCACATGCGGGCTTCGGACACCCCGTGAATGAATCGATTCACTCCCGGGGGCCCCATCCGGCGCCCGCCACATCCCCCACACACAGGAGCAACAATGGGAAGCAGAGCCGCATCCCCCGGCAAGAAGCGCAGGTTCACCCTCCTGGCCGCCGGTCTGCTGGCCGTGGTGAGTTCGGGCGTCGGCCTGACCGCGACGGCCGGCACCGCCGAGGACACGGCCGACGCGCCGGAGACGCTGGCCTGTGGCGACGGCAGCTACGACGCGGAGGTGGTCCTGGACGGGAGCACCTGGACCGCGCCGGGCTACAGCGGCAACTCGATGCTGGAGGCCATGCGCGCCGGCGTGGCCAGCCTCACCGAGGGCCGCACGAACATGGAGTCGGTCGTGGTACGCGGCTCCGGGGACGTGCCCGCCGACGCCTCGCTCGACCTGCCGAGTCACACCTCGCTCGAGGTGTGCGGAACGCTGAACGTCACCGGCGGCATGGCCGCCGACCAGGCCCCGATCCGGGTGCGGAACGCGGAGAACGTGGCCATCCCGTTCCTGGAGAACATGCACGGGGCCCCGTACTTCGGCATCTTCGTCCAGAACGCCCACGACGTGGCGATGGGCGATATCAGGATGGAGCTCTCCGGCGGCCTCGGCATCCGCATCGACAACCACGACAACACCGGCGAGCGCACCACCGGCATCAGCATCGACTCGGCGACCATCAGCGGGGCGGGCGCCCACGCGGTGGAGACCTACGGCGTCGACGGTTTCACGGCCGGGACCATCACCGCCACCGATGTCGGCGAGTCGGGGCTGCTGCTGAACGACACGGTCAACGCCGACATCGGCACCGTCAACGCCACGAACGCGGGCGCCGGGACCGGCTACGCGGCCTTCCGCATGGCCAACAACAACGGCGCCCTGAACGACTACAGCACCAACATCCACGTCGGCGAGGTCATCGCCCGCGGCGGCGGGCGCGGCATCTTCTGCGTCTCGGAGAGCGGCGGCGCGGTGATCGACCGGGTGGACATCGCGGACACCGGCAACAATGCGGTGCTCATCGAGAACTGCTACAACGTCACGATCGCGAGCGAGGGCGGCACCATCTCGGGCGGCGGAGAGGTTCGGCTCGCCGCACGTGCCGAGTTCGCGAACAACCGGGACATCACCCTGTCCAACTTCACGCTGATCGACTCCGCCCTCACGGAGAACCCGTGCGGCGACAACACCACGATCAGCAACGTCACGTTCGAGAACAGCGCCGACAACAGCTGCTGAGCAGCCGCATCCGCGCATGCACCGGCGGCAGGCCCCCGGGCCTGCCGCCCCCGGCGTTGCGGTACCCGACCGCACGTGAAACGGTTCCTGGCAGCCGTTTCGAACAGGGGGCCGTATGCATCTCGGCAGGGCGGCGCCGCCGGCTTCCGGCACGGCGCACATCACCGGGCTCGACGCCCGTCTGGTCCGGGTGCCGCTCAGCAGACCGTGGGGCCCCGACGTGCCGCGCGTCCATGTGATCGCGACCACGGTGTCGCTCTCCGACGGCACCGAGGGGCACGGCTTCTCCTGGACGCCGACCATCGGCGCCCAGGCGGTGCTCGCCCTCCTGAAGCACGACATCGCCGGGGCCGCGCTCGGCAGGACCGCCGATCCCGAGGCGGTCTGGCAGCCCCTGTGGGAGTACCTGCACGAGGCCGGTGGCGGCGGGCTGACGACGATCGCCCTCGCCGGCCTCGACCTGGCCCTGTGGGATGCCGCCGCGCGCCGCGCGGGGATGCCGCTCACCGGACTGCTGGGCCGGAGGCGGGAGAGCGTCGAGGTGTACGGCAGCGGAGTCAACCTGCACTACTCCCTCGACGAGTTGCGCGCCCAGGCCGAACGGTGGGTGGCCGCGGGTTTTGACGCGGTGAAGGTCAAGGTCGGCAGGCCCGACCTCGGCGAGGACGTCGAACGCGTCGCCGCGGTCCGGGACATTCTCGGGCCGACGCGCCGGCTGATGATCGACGCCAACCAGCGCTGGGACCTCGACCGCGCCACCCGGGCCGTCACCGCCCTGTCGGCGTACGCACCGGCCTGGGTCGAGGAGCCCCTGCGCGCCGACGACCTCGCGGCGCACGCCGAGCTCGCCCGGCGGATCGCGGTTCCCGTCGCGGTGGGCGAGAACCTGCACACGGAGTACCGATTCGCCGACTTCCTGCGTGCCGGGGCGGCCCGCATCGTGCAGCCCAACATCGTGCGCGTCGGCGGGATCACGCCGTTCCTGCGCATCGTCCGGCTCGCGCGGGAACACGGCGCGGCCTTGTACCCCCACCTCCTGCCGGAGCTGTCGGGGCAGCTCGCGCTCACCCTCGGAGCGGACGGAGCGGACGTCATGGTCGAGGAGGTGGAGGACGCGGGCTTCGGCGCCCTCGGCGTGCTGCGGGACCCCTCACCCGTGCGCGTGGCGGGCGGCCGCCTGACCGAAACCGACCACGCGGGCCTCGGACTTCGCTTCGCCGGACCCGGCGAGAACACCCCGGCAACCGCTCCTCACGCACCTGCCCCGTGACCGGCCCGGGTGGGCACTTATGGTTACTCGCTCACCGCAGGTAAGTAAGCTGTGTCCAGGAAGAACGCGCCTACCGGTGAGAGGAGTGCCCGTCGTGACCGAGCGGAGCAAGCGTCATCCCGACGACGCGGACGTGACGCGCGCCGATTCGCTGGCCCGTGAAATCTTCGTCGGCGTGGCCAATAAGTGGGCGTTGCTGATCATCAACGTCCTGGGCGACCGGACGCTGCGCTTCACCGAGCTGAGGACCGCGGTCGACGGCATCAGTCACAAGATGCTCACCCAGACCCTGCGCGGTCTCGAACGTGACGGAGTCGTGCACCGGACGGTGCACGCGACCGTGCCGCCGCGCGTCGAGTACCGTCTGACCGAAGCGGGCGAGGCGCTGCGCGAGACGGTCAACGGCATGTGCGCGTGGACGCACCGCTACCTCGACGAGATCGAGGCCGCCCGCAGCCGCTTCGACACGCGCGGCGCCGCACGCGAGTCCGCGCCCGCCCGCCGGTAACGGACGGCACGCGGCCGGCGGGCCGCACCCGGCGCCGCGGGACCGAACAGCCGGCCGCTGGAACTTCGTGGGGCAAGCTGTTTGAACGTGTGCAGATGTATTGACAGTGCGGCACGGGTTGGGAATGCTGCCAGGCACCCGGAGGACGCTTTCCCGGGTTGTTTCCGTCCACGGAAATGAATCGATTCAACACCATCCTCGACAAGGGAGTACGGATGGGCATGTTGCCGCACGGCAACCCATTGGTTCGCAGGAGACTCGTCGCGGGTGCCGCGGCGCTCGCGGCCGGGGCCGCGGTCCTGACCGCGCCCGCACCCGCGGGGGCCGCCGCCGGCGGGGGCGGCTCCCCGGAGCGGACGGTCAGGCAGATGGAATATCTCGACCGGGCACCCGTGGCGGTGCTGACGGACGAGGGGGTGTTCGTCAGCTGGCGGCTGCTGGGCCTGGACCGGAAGAACACCGCCTTCCACGTCTACCGTGACGGCGAGCGCATCACCCGCGGGCCGCTGCGCGACGTCACGAGCTTCACCGACCGGCGCGGCACGGCGGACTCGGTCTACCAGATCGCCGAGGTCCGCGGCGGTCGGCACGCGGAGCGCACCGAGGAGTTCGGGGTGTGGTCCCAGCAGTACCGGGACATCCCCGTCAACCGTCCGGACGGCGGCAGCACACCGTCGGGCGAGGAGTACACCTACCATCTCAACGACGCCTCGGTCGGCGATCTCGACGGCGACGGCCAGTACGAGATCGTGCAGAAGTGGGAGCCCAGCAACGCCCAGGACAACTCCCGTTCCGGCTACACCGGCAGCGTCATCCTCGACGCGTACACGCTGGACGGCGAGCAGCTGTGGCGGATCGACCTGGGCCGGAACATCCGGGCCGGAGCCCACTACACGCAGTTCATGGTGTACGACCTGAACGGTGACGGCCGTTCCGAGGTGCTGGCAAAGACCGCGGACGGAACGGTCGACGGCGCCGGGGTGACCATCGGCGACCCGGCGGCGGACCACCGCAACACCTCGGGCCGGGTGCTGGACGGCCCGGAGTACCTGACGGTCTTCGACGGCCGGACCGGCGCGGCGGTCGACACGATCGACTACACACCCGGGCGTGGCGACACCTGCTCGTGGGGAGACTGCTCGGGCAACCGTTCCGACCGTTTCCTGGCGGGGATCGCGTATCTGGACGGCGAGCATCCTTCGGCGGTCTTCGCGCGCGGCTACTACACGCGGGCGGCGCTGGTCGCGTACGACTTCGACGGCGAATCGCTGACGCAGCGCTGGATGTTCGACTCCGACGAGTGGGGCGAGGAGTACGAGGGGCAGGGCAACCACAACCTGTCCGTCGCCGACGTGGACGCCGACGGCAGGGACGAGATCGTCTACGGCTCGATGACGCTCGACGACGACGGCTCGCCGCTGTACAACACCGGTCTCGGGCACGGCGACGCCCTGCACCTGAGCGATCTCGACCCGTCCCGCCCGGGCCTGGAGCTGTTCGCCGTGCACGAGAGCATGTCCGCCTCGGGCAACCGCGGCGGAACGTTCCGCGACGCGGCCACGGGCGAGATGCTGTGGTCGATGCCCGCCGCCCGGGACATCGGCCGCGGTGCGGCGGGCGATATCGACCCGAGGCACCCGGGCGCCGAGTCCTGGGCGGTGACGACGACCGGCGCGTGGAACTCACGCGAGGGCGAACTGCGGGCGGCCGACGGCTCGTTGATCGGTACGGGCATTCCCCCGGCGAACTTCGTGATCTGGTGGGACGGTGATCCGCTGCGCGAGATCCTCGACCACGACTTCGACGAGTCCGCCGACCCGGCGGGCACGCCGTACATCGCGAAGTGGGACTGGGAGAACGCCGAACAGGACGTCGTGCTGGCCCCGGAGGGCGTCTACAGCAACAACTGGACGAAGGGCAACCCGGTGCTCCAGGCCGACCTGCTGGGCGACTGGCGCGAAGAGGTCCTCTTCCGTGCCCAGGACGAGTCCGCGCTGCGGATCTACACCACCACGGCCGAGACCGGCATGCGCCTGCCCACGCTGATGCACGACCCGGTCTACCGCCTTGGCGTGGCCTGGCAGAACGTCGCCTACAACCAGCCGCCGTGGACCGGCTACTTCCTGGGGAACGGGATGGAGCAGCCCGCCCGCCCCGCCATCCGCTACGCCGGCAGGTAGGGCACGGCACGCGGAGGCCCGGTTCCGCCCCGTGCGCGGGGCGGAACCGGGCCGGGAGGCCGCCTGTTCCTCAGCGGTCGAGGCGGGTGACGTTCCAGCGCTGGTTGTCGCCGGAGTTGGGTTGCCAGGCGCCTGCGGGGGCGCCGTCGTGGGTGGCCTGGCCCGGGACTTCGAGGAGTTCGCCGGTGGCGGCGTTGACGAAGGTCCAGGTGCCGTCGCCCGTGGTGGACATGATCCACTGGGCCGCGGCGCCGGCACGCCCGCGGTCGCGTTCCAGGACGAGCGCGCCGTCGCGCAGCGCCAGGCGCTGGTCGTCCGCGCTGTTGCTCAGCACATAGCGCTGTGCGTTGTCCGTGCCGCGCGTCACCTTCCGCACCTCCCACCGCTGGGCCTCGTCGGCCGGGTCGGCGGTGCGGATGACCGCGGCGCCCCCGTCGTCGGAGACGGACAGCGAACGGCCGCTCTGCACCCCGGTGAGGGAGTAGGAGGCGTCGCGCTGGATCAGCGCGGCGTCCCTGGCGACGCCGGAGGCGCCGTCCACCACGAAGGTGGTCACCGACTCGGCGGGCACGGTCAGGGTGGCGCGGTCGTCGGTGACGCGCACGGGCGAGCCGGTGACCAGCGCGCCGTCCGCATCGGTCACCACGGGCGTGACGGTCGCGCCGCGCGCGAGCCTGGCGAACTTCGACAGGTCGAGGGTCACCTCACGGTCCGAGGCGGAGTCGTTGACGTGGACCACGGTGGCCCCGTCCGCGCCGTCGACGGCCGCGACACTGGCCGGCTCGTCGGTGCCGATCAGCCGGTCCCCGGGGCGGATGAAGTGGGTGAAGTTCCGCGCCGTGTCGAACTTGGTGTTGGTGTGGATCGGGCAGCTCTCCAGCGTGTCCTCGTCCGTGCAGCTGAACGGCAGCTGGATGCTGCCCCAGTTGCCGCCCTCCTCGGACTCGCCGCCCGGCGCCATGTTGTCGAAGTCCTCCACGGGCTGCCAGAACACCCAGGCGGAGGGCTCAAGTTGGCGCAGGTCGTCGACGATGTGGCGGGCCAGGCCGAGGCCGGGGACCATGGACTCGAAGTCCTGCCCGATGTTGCCCCAGTCGCCGCCGACCTCGCTCATCCACAGCGGCTTGTCCTCCGCCTTGGCCAGGTCCCGGACGGTCGTGCGGCCGCCGGTGCCGTAGGTGTGGACGTTCATCTGGTCGACGAGCTCGCGCACGTGAGGAGGGTAGGACTGCCAGTTGGCCGCGAACGTCGTCGGGTTGGTTTCGTCCATCGCGGAGATGACGGCGTCGGTGCCGGCCGCGCCGAGTTCCCCGGCGAGGGCGCTGATGACCTCCTGCTGGAGTTCGGGGCCCATGTGAGCGCCCTCCTGCCGGCCGCCGACGGGCTCGCCGTCCGGGCCGAGCGTGGTGCTCCAGTAGTCGGTGTTGGGCTCGTTGAACGGGTCGAGAGTGTCCACCTCGATGCCGTGCGCGTCCTCGATCCGCTCGACGGCGCCGACGAGATAGGCGGCGAAGTCCTCGACCGAGTCGCGGCGCAGCTGGTCGGCGCTCGCGTCGAAGCCGCCGGAGACGTAGCCGCTCTCGGTCATGAACCACGGCGGGGAGTTGCTGAACGCCTCCCAGTGGTCGATCTCCTCGGCGATGCGGTCGATCCACCAGCGCTGGGTGGCGTCGGCGTCCGCGTTCCAGTGGGCCGGGTCTTCCGCGTTCCACCAGTCCGTGTCCTCGCGGGTGGTGCCCTCGGGCGCCTGCCACCAGCCTTCGACGGCCCCGCCGGCCCGCAGGTAGTCGGTGACGTCGGGGGCGTTGCCGCCGCCGACGTTGTAGCGGGCGATGTTGAGGGCCAGTCCTTCGTCGCCGAATACCAGCTCGGCCAGTTCCTCGCGGATCTCGTCCGGATAGTCGCCGGTGGCGTTGGCGAACCACACCAGGCTGGTCCCCCAGCCCTCGAACTCCTGGCCCTGATAGGACGGATCTGGTGTGATGGTGACCGCGTCGGCGGCCCCGGCGGTCGTCCCCGCGGCGCCCGCGGCGGGCAGCGGGCCGGCGGCGAGCGTTCCGCCGGCGGCGGCCAGCACGGTGCACGCGGCCAGGGCCCTGCGCCCCGTCCTGGCGCGGGGTGTGGTGCGGATTCTTCGGCTCATGGGTTCTCCCTCGTGCCTGTCGCTTCCTTGCGAGGTACTGCGGAGATCGTGCGGCGGCCGGGGTCAGGTGCCGGCCGGCCGCCGCACGACGATCACGCCCCGTGGGGGCAGCACGGGCCCGCCGTCCGCTCCGGCGGCGGGCCCGGCGACGACCTCGCCGGTGACGCCGTCGAGGGGCACGGGCTCGTCGGTGCGGTTCACCAGGAACCAGTAGTCCGCGTCGGGTCCGGTCCGCACGGTCAGCTCGGCGCGGCCCCGGACGGCCCGCGGCAGTTCGCCGCTCACACCGGCGGCGTCGAGCAGGCGGGTCAGCGTTCCGGCCAGCTGCCCGGGGCCGAGGCGGGTCGAGACATAGGCGGCCGAGCCCGGCCCCGCGGCGCGGCGGGTGATGGCGGGGCGCCCGGCGGCGTGGCCGGAGGCATAGCGGGTCAGGATCTCGGTGGCCGGGTCGGTGACGGTGACGAGGTCGGTCCACAGCGTGCCGGTGGTGCCGTCGTCGAGCGTGACGCGCTCGTCGTCCTGGAGCGGGGCGAACTCCTCGATGCGGATGCCGAGCAGGTCGCGCAGCGGTCCCGGGTAGCCGCCGAGCCAGACGTGGTCGTGCTCGTCGACGACGCCGGAGAAGTAGGTGGTGACCAGGTGGCCGCCGCCGTCGACGTACCGGGTCAGCTCCTTGGCGAGGGATTCGGGAACGACGTGCAGGACCGGCGCGACGACCAGGCCGTAGCCGTCCAGCGGGGTGCCGGTGGGCACCACGTCGGTGCGCACGCCCAGGGCGAGGAGCGCCGAGTACCAGTCCAGCGCCTCCTGCCGGTAGCGCAGCCGCGAGGAGGGGTGGGAGTCCTGCTCGCTGGCCCACCACGATTCCCAGTCGAAGAGGATCGCCGCGGGTGCGCGCAGCCGTTCCGTTCCGGCGGCCGGGGCGAGGTCGCGCAGGGTGGCGCCGAGGGCGGCGACCGAGCGGAACAGTTCGCTGTCGGGGCCGGCGTGGGGCACCATCGCGGAGTGGTACTTCTCGGCGCCGGCCGCGGACTGGCGCCACTGGAAGAAGCAGACGGCGTCCGCGCCGTGCGCGACGTGCAGCAGGGAGTCCCGGGCCAGTTCGCCGGGCTCCTTGGCCCGGTTGACGGGCTGCCAGTTGACGGCGCTGGTGGAGTGCTCCATCAGGAACCAGGGCTTGCCGCCCGCGAGGTTGCCGGTGAGGTTGGCGGAGAACGACAGCTCGTCCAGGCCCTGCGGGCCGGGGTGGACGTAGTGGTCGTTGGAGACGAAGTCGACCTCGGCGGCCCAGTCGGCGTAGTTCATGCCCTTGGTCTCGCCCATCACCATGAAGTTGGTGGTGACCGGCACGCCGGGGGTGATCCGCGTCAGCACCTCGCGCTCGGCGCGCAGGTAGTCCTTCAGCGCGTCGGAGGAGAAGCGCTTGAAGTCGAGCTGCTGCGTGGGGTTGGGGTGCGAGGCGGCGAGCCGGGGCGGCAGGATCTGCTCGAAGTCGGTGTAGCGCTGGGACCAGAACGCCGTGCCCCAGGCGTCGTTGAGGGCGTCGATTCCGCCGTAGCGCGAGCGCAGCCAGGTGCGGAAGGCGCGGGCCGCGTCGTCGGAGTAGTCGTAGATGTTGTGGCAGCCCAGCTCGTTGTTGACGTGCCAGGCGACCAGGGCCGGGTGGTCGCCGTAGCGTTCCGCCATGGTGGTGACCAGACGCAGGGCGTGGGAGCGGAAGACCGGGGAGGTGGGCCGCCAGTGCTGGCGGGCGCCGGGCCACACCGTCTCGCCCGTGGCGGTGACGGGCAGGATCTCGGGGTGCGCCGTGGTCAGCCAGGGCGGCGGGGAGGCGGTCGCGGTGGCCAGGTCGACGCCGATGCCGCCGTCGTGGAGCAGGCCCATCACCTCGTCCAGCCAGGCGAAGTCCCAGGTGTCCCGCGCCGGCTGGATGCGGGCCCAGGAGAAGATCGCGAGGGAGACGAGGGTGACCCCGGCCTCGCGCATCAGCCGGATGTCCTCGCGCCACACCTCCTTCGGCCACTGTTCCGGGTTGTAGTCGGCGCCGTATTCGAAGCGACGGGCGGTGCCGTCCGTGGCGGCGGGCCGGAGCGGCCAGCGGTGTGTCGAGGCGCGGGGCATGTGCTTCTCCTTGGCTGTGCGCGTGCGGTTCCCGGCACACCGGCCGGGGCGGGGCCCGGGCGGTGACGCCGGTGCACTCGAGGGTCGTTCCGGGGCCGGCCGTGGCGGGCCGCGGGCCGGGGCGCGGCCCGCCGCGGCGGTCACTCCTGGACGGTGAAGCCCTGCTCCGTGCCGTAGTCGGCGGACATCCGCTGCCAGGCGGCGAGCCCCTCGGTGAGCGTGGTCCCGGAGACGTACGCCTGGCCGACGGTGTCGTTGAAGACCGAGTTGGCGTAGACCTGGTAGGGGAGGTACGACCAGCCTTCGCCGACGTTCGCGGCGGACTCCGCGAAGATCTCGTTCGCCGTCTGACCGCCGAAGTACTCGAACTCGGTGCTCAGGAACTCCTCCGACTCCAGCTCGGCGATGGTCGCGGGGAACGCCCCGTCCTCGACGCGGACGGCGACGCCTTCACCGACGTTGGCGTACTCCAGGAAGGCGTAGGCCAGTTCCTTGTTGCCGGCGGCCGAGGGTATGGCGAGGGAGCTACCGCCGTTCTCCGCGCTGGCGTTCGCCCCCTCCTCCCACTGGGGCAGCGGCGCGACGCGCCACGAGCCGGCCGCGTTCGGCGCGCCGGACACCAGGTTGCCCGGCATCCACGCGCCCGTGGCGAGGGTGGCGATGGTGCCGTCGTCCAGGCCCTGGTACCACTCGTCGCTCCAGCCGGTGATGGGCGCGAGCAGGTCCTCGTCGAGGAGCTGCTGCCAGGTCTCGGCGAACGCCGCGGAGCCCTCGTCGGTGAAGTCGATCGCCACCTCGGTGCCGTCCACGGTGTAGGGGCGGCCCCCGGCCTGCCAGATCATGCTGGTGGCGAAGCCGGCGTCGCCGGCGTCGGCACCGATGTAGACGTCGGGGTCGGCCGCGTGGAGATCGCGGGCGGCCTGGACGTACTCGTCCCAGGTGGCCGGCACCTCGATGCCGTGCTCGTCGAAGACGTCCTGGTTGTAGAACAGCGCCATCGGGCCGGAGTCCGTGGGCAGTCCGTAGATGCCGTCCCCCACCTGCACGGTGCTCCACGGGCCGGGCGAGAAGGTGCCGTCCAGCTCGTCGGCGCCGAAGGAGGACAGGTCCGTGAGGGATTCGGAGATGGTGAACTGGCTGATGGCGTAGTACTCGATCTGCGCGACGTCGGGCACGCCGGAGCCGGCGGACATGGCGTTCTGGAGCGCGGTGTACTGGTCGGTGTTGGTGCCCGCGTTGACCAGGTCGACCTCCACGTTCGGGTGGGCGGCCTCGAAGTCGGCGACGACCTGTTCCAGGGTGGGGTCCCAGCCCCACACCGTGATCTCGCCGCCTTCCTCCAGGGCGGCCTGCACCGCGTCGGGCGATGACTCCTCACCGGCGTCGTCGTCGGAGGAGCCGCAGGCCGTGAGCCCGAGGGCCAGGGCGCAGGCCGCGGCCGCGCCGCGGACCAGGGGGCGTCTGAAGGTGGTCATGGTCGTCATCTCACTTCGTCGTCAGAGGAACCGTCAGAGAAACCGTCAGGAAAAAGGGGTGCGGACGGGGGTCGAGGGACGCGGCCGGCTCATCCCTTCACGCTTCCGGCGGCCAGGCCGGACTGCCAGTAGCGCTGGAGGAGGAGGAACGCGGCGATCAGCGGGACGATGGTGAGCAGCGAGCCGGTGATCACCAGGTTGAAGATGGCCTCGCCGCCTGCCGTGGATGCCTGCGAGTTCCACGCGTTGAGCCCCAGGGTCAGCGGGTACCAGTCGGGGTCCTTGATCATGATGAGCGGCAGGAAGTAGTTGTTCCAGGTGGCGACGATGGTGAACAGGGAGACCGTGACGATGCCGGGCGCCAGCATCGGCAGCGCGACCCGGAAGAACGTGCCGATCTCGCCGGAGCCGTCGATCCTGGCGGCTTCGAGCAGTTCGGTGGGGATCGCCTCGCTGGCGAACACCCACATCAGGTAGAGCCCGAACGGCGAGATCAGGGACGGAATGATCACCGCCCAGGGGGTGTTGGTCAGCCCCATCTCGCTGAACATCAGGAACGTGGGGACCGCGAGCGCCGTTCCCGGCACCGCGACGGCCCCGATGACCACGGCGAACACCCCGCGCTTGCCGGGGAAGTCGTACTTGGCCAGCGCGTAGCCGCCCAGTACGGCCAGGAACGTGGCACCGCCGGCGCCGAGGGCCACGTACATGAGTGTGTTCAGCAGCCAGCGGCCGAACACGCCGTCGTCGTAGGTGAAGGTGTCGGCGATGTTGCTGAAGAGGGCGAAGTCGCCGCTGAACCACAGGCCGAAGGAGTCGAGCAGGCTCGACTGCGTCTTGGTGGCGTTGATGAACAGCCACGCCAACGGCACCAGCGTGTAGAGCAGGACCAGGCCGGTGACCAGGGTCAGCGGGACGCTGCGGCGGCGCTGGCCCGGTCGGCCCGCGGCGCGGCCGGGACGGCGGGCGGGGCGCAGCCGCGGCGCGCGGCTCCTGGTGCCGTGCGGCGCGTTGACGGTCGGGGCGGGAGCGCTCATCGCCGCTCACGACTCCTTTCGCATGCCGCGCAGCTGCACGACGTAGGCGACGATCATGGTCAGCAGGCCCATGACGATGGCGACCGTGGCCGCGTAGTTGTGCTGCTGGCCGGCGAAGGACAGCGAGTAGGTCATGAGGTTGGGCGTGTAGTCGCTGGTGATGGCGTTCGGCGCCAGGCTCTGGAGGATGCTCGGCTCGTTGAACAGCTGGAAGGTGCCGATGATCGAGAAGATCGTCGCGATGACCAGCGCGCCGCGGATCGCGGGCAGTTTGATGGCGGTGATCACGCGCCACTGCCCGGCCCCGTCGATCTCGGCCGCCTCGTAGAGCGAGTGCGGGATGACGCGGAGCGCGGAGTAGAAGATCAGCATGTTGTAGCCGACGAATTCCCAGGTCACGATGTTGCCGATGGCCGCGAGTATCAGGTCGGGCGAGAGCGGGTCGGGCAGATCGGTGCCCAGGGCGTCGTTGATGTTGCCGACCAGGCCGAAGCGGGTGCCGTACATGAAGCCCCACATCAGGGTGGCGACGACGGCGGGCACGGCGTAGGGGAGGAAGATCGTGATGCGGAAGAAGTCCCTGCCGTACAGCCGGCCGCTGTCCAGTGCCAGGGCCACCAGCAGCGCGATGCAGAGCATGATCGGCACCTGGACGGCCAGGAATGTCGCCACCCGGCCCAGCGCTTCCCAGAACTGCGGGTCCTCCAGGGCGCGCTGGTAGTTGTCCAGGCCGACGAACGAGTTCCCGCCGACCAGCTGATCCTGGTAGAGGCTGAGGTAGAGGGAATACCCGATGGGGGCCAGGAAGACGAGCGCGAAGACCGCCATGAACGGTCCGACGAACGCCCAGCCCGTCCAGCGGCGCCTGCGGCGTGGCCCGGACGGGGACAGCGCGTTGCGTCCCGCTCGCGCGGGCGGGGACAGCGTCGTCATGCGGTACCTCGCTCGTCGTGTTGCTCGGCTCGTGCTGCTCGGCTCGTGCGGCCGGGGAAGATCCGCGTTCGCGCAAACATCCGGCCCGGGGCGGCGAGGGCGTTATGCGATGTTTACGCAAACATCGGTGTCGCGAGATGTTTACACTTCTCCCTGGAACGCGTCAAGACTTCGGGAGGCGGACGAACATGGCGGAGCCCGTGGACAGCGAGGGCAGTCCCTCTCCCCCGGCCGCGGGTCCGGCGGCCCGGCGGGTGCGCCGGGTCTCCATGGCGGACGTCGCACGGCTGGCCGGCGTCTCCTCGCAAACCGTCTCCCGCGTCTCCAACGGCCACCCGACCGTCGTCGAAGCGACCCGCCTCCAGGTGCTGGCCGCCATGAAGGAGCTCGGCTACCGGCCCAACAGCGCGGCCCGCGCCCTGAAGAGCGGCGAGTTCCGCACGCTGGGCGTCATCCTGTTCACGCTCTCCACCACCGGGAACGTCCGCACGCTCGAAGCCATCGCCTCCTCCGCCGCGCACGAGGGCTACGCCGTCACACTGCTGCCGGTGGCCGCGCCGACGCAGGACGAGGTGCGCGGCGCCTTCACGCGGCTCGGCGAGCTGGCCGTGGACGCCTTCATCGTGATCATGGAGGTGCACCTGCTGGACACGGCCACGGTCTCGCTGCCGCCGGGCGTGCAGGTCGTGGTCGCCGACTCCGACGCGGGCGACCGTTACAGCGTCGTCGACACCGACCAGGCCGGCGGCACCCGCGAGGCGGTGCGCCACCTGCTGGACCTCGGCCACCGCACGGTCTGGCACCTGGCGGGCCCGAAGGAGTCCTTCGCCGCGCAGCGGCGGGCCGACGCCTGGCGGGCCACCCTGACGGAGGCCGGCCGGGAGTCGCCGCCGCCGGTGCGGGGCGACTGGTCGGCCGAGTCCGGCTACCGCGCCGGGCTGCGCCTGGCCGACGAGCCCGGCTGCACGGCGGTGTTCACCGCCAACGACCAGATGGCGCTCGGGTTGCTGCACGCGCTGCACGAGAAGGGCCGGGCCGTGCCGGAAGACATCAGCGTGGTCGGGTTCGACGACATTCCGGAGGCGGCCTCGTTCATCCCGCCGCTGACCACCATCCACCAGGACTTCGCGCAGGTCGGCCGCCTGCTCGTGGAAGGCGTACTGCGCCAGCTCCGCACCGACGCACCCGAACGCGGCACCACGCTCGTGCCCACCCGCCTCGTCATCCGTTCCACCACCGCCCCACCGAACACAGGGAGTTGACGGCCCGCACGTCGACCGCACCGCGGTCCGACGGGACGAGCGGGCGGCGGGCTCGGCGAGGTGCCGCCGCGGAGGGGGGCGGCCCCCGCCTGCGGCACCCGCACCGGCACCGGCTACTTCAGGCTGCCGAGGGTCACGCCGGTGCGCCAGTAGCGTTGCATGGCGATCATGAAGAGGGCCAGCGGGATGATGGACAGCAGCGCCCCGGTGAGCACGAGCGCGGTGAGGTCGGTCCCGGCCTCGTCGCGCTTGGCGTTCCAGTAGTAGAGCCCCAGGCTGAGCGTCCACTTGTCCTCGCCGCGCAGCATGGTCAGCGGCAGGAAGAACTGGTTCCAGTTGCTGACGAAGGACAGCAGGAAGACCGTCGCGCTGCCGGTGGTCATCATCCTGGCGACGATCTGGAAGAAGATCCGCACCTCGCCCGCGCCGTCGATCCGTGCGGCCTCGATGATCTCCTCGGGGATGGCGCCGTCCACGTAGACCTTGGCGAGGTAGACGGAGAACGGACTGATGAACGTCGGGATGAGGACCGCCCAGACGGAGTCGACGAGGCCGACCTCGGCGAAGAGGAGATAGAGCGGCAGGGTCAGCATGGCGCCGGGAATGAGGAACGAGCCGATGACCGCGGCCATCGCGGCCTGCCGCCCGGGCCAGCTGAAGCGGGACAGCGAGTATCCGGCGGCGACCGAGATCAGGGTACAGACGGCGGCGCCGACTCCGGCGTAGAGCAGGGAATTGCCCATCCAGCGCACGAAGATGCCGTCGTTGTAGGTGAATACCTGATCAAGGTTGTCCAAGAAGTTGAGCTCGGCGAACCACAGGCCGTTGGAGTACAGCAGGTCCCGCTGATCCTTGGTGACCGACACGATCAGCCACCACACGGGGGCGACGGAGTACAGCGTCAGCAGGGCGAGGGCCACCAGTACCAGCACGCGGGACGAGGCCGGACGGCGGCCGCCCGGCGGGCGTTCGTCCCGGTCCTCCGCGGCGCGGCGCTGCGCCCGCCGGCGCCTGCGGTCACGGAACACGGTGGTGGTCGCGTCCTGTTCGGTGAGGGTCATGGCTGCGGCCTGTTCGTGAGCTTGTAGAAGGCGAAGGAGACGGCGCCGACGAGCATCGCGAGGATGATCGACAGGGCGGCGGCATAGCCGTAGTCGTTGCTGTCGAACGCCTGGAAGTAGATGAACATGATCGGCGTATAGCTCTTGGTCACCGTTTCCGGCGCCACCTGACGGAACAGCAGCGGCTCATTGAAGATCTGGAGCATCCCGATGATCGACAGCATGCTGGTCAGCACCAGTGCGCCCCGCACGTACGGCACCTTGATCGACATGGCGATCCTGAACTCCGAGGCGCCGTCGACCCGGGCCGCGTCGAAGATCTCCCGCGGCACCGCCCGCAGGGCCCCGTAGATGATCAGCATGTTGAAGCCGACGCCGTTCCAGGTGAGCAGATTGCCCATCGACACCCACAGCATCTCCGAGGCGAAGAAGTTGCTACTGATGCCGAGCCCGTCGAGGACGTCCGTGATCGGTCCCAGCCGTGGGCTGTAGAGGTACATCCACATGAGCGTGCCGACGATGCCCGGGATCATGTAGGGCACCAGGAACGCCAGCCGGTACCGGTGGGCGGTGCGCGTGGCGACGGTGTCGAGCAGCAGCGCCATCGTCAGGGCGAGCAGCAGCATGACCGGGATCTGGATACTCGCGAACGTCAGGACCCGCCCGATGGACAGCCAGAAGGCGCCGTCCTCGAAGCCGCGGGAGAAGTTGTCGAAGCCGACGAACACCCGCTCCCGGCCGCCGATGCCGAGGCCGGAACTCCGTTCGGAGAACAGGCTCTCGTACAGGGCGTACCCCACCGGGACGACGAACACGAAGAGGAAGCCGAGGAGGAAGGGGGCGGCGAAGCCCGCGCCCTTGGCCGCGCGCAGTGTCCGCCAGCGTGGCGATCGGCGACGAGCGGATGCGTCCGGTCCGGTACCAGCCGGCGCCGACTTGGTGACGGTAATCGTCATGGAAGGTGCCTCACCTTGTTCGGGAACCGGGTCACTCGACGACGTTGAGGCCCTGCTGTTCCAGATCGCGCACGGTCCACTCCTGCATGTGTGTCAGGACCGACTCGACGGTGATCTCGCCGTTCATCGCCTTCCCCCACTGATCGGCGAGTTCCTCGTACATGGCGGTGGAATTCGGCCCGTAGACCCAGCCCTCGGCGAATTCGGCCGCCGCCTCTTCGATGACCGGCACGGCCTGCCCGGCATGCTCGCCGAACAGATCGCGCGGTACGACGGCGTCGAGGTAGGGCCGGGAGTCGGCCACGGCCGGGTACCAGCCGGAGCCGTCGACGGGGTCGGCCATCGCGGTGACCGGCTCCTCCTGGGTGGCCAGCCACACGGCCGCCTCGACCGCCGCCTCCTGGTTCTCGCACAGCGAGGGAACCATGTAGCCCGCGGTGTCCGCCGCCGAGACCGGTGCGCTCGCGCCGGGGTCCATGAGGTTGGGCGCCGGCTCCCACTGGCCGAGTGACGCGTCCATGTTGCGCTGGTGGCCGGTGAGCTGCCAGGTTGAGACCTGCCGCATGGCGATCCTCCCCTGGTCGTACTGCTGCATCATCGCCGCGTACTCGGCGTAGGAGATGCGCTCGACCAGGTCCTCGTCCAGCAGCGTCTGCATGACGTCCGCGGCCCACAGCGACGCGTCGTTGACGAAGTCGATCTTCCAGGCGTCGCCCTCCACCTGGTACCAGCGCGCCCCGGCCTGCCAGGCGAGGCCCATGAACGTGGAGGGGTCTTCACCGGCCAGGTTGAAGATGTGGATGCCGTCCTCCTTCAGTTCCCGCCCGGCCTCGATCGCCTCCTCCCACGTCGTCGGGTAGTCGAGGCCGCGTTCCTCGAAGGCCGGTGCGTAGAACACCGAGAACAGCGGCTGGCGCTGGATGGGGACCCCGTAGACGGTGTCGGCGATCGTCAGGGCGTCCACGGCGCCTTCGGAGAACGCGTCCGTATGCGGCTCGACCTGCTCGCCGATGTCGGCGATCACCCCCTGCGCCAGCAGCATGGCGCCGTTGCGGTTGTCGGTCTGCGCCAGACAGGCGGTGCCGGAAGGATCGCCGGCCTCATGGGCGTTGTTGAGATTGTTCGGCAGGTCGGCGTTCGGGACGTTGACCCATTCGATCGTGACGTCCTCGTGCGCCGCGTTGAAGGCGGCGACCGCCGTCTCGGTGCCTGCGCGCTCACTCCACAGCTCGATCGTCACCGGGCCGGAGCCCGATCCGGAGTCGTCGTCGCCGCCCCCGCCGCACGCCGTGACGCCGACGACGAGACCGAGGGTCACGCCGCAGGTCAGGCAACGCCTCATCGCGCTCTTCATGCTCCTGCTCCCTGAGATTTCCGATCCGTGGTGCGGGCCGTCGCACGCCGGTCCCCGGCGCCGACGTGACCGTCCGTGGTGCACTTTGAAAGTAAACGTTTTCTCAAGCCGGGTGCCGATCCCCCTTCATCCATCGACGGGGAGTCGCCATCCGAGGGGGAACGCCACACCGACCCGCGGGTCGTACGGCACAGCCCCCGACGTAGAGAAATCCTTTTCTGCCGTCACGCACCGGGACCGTACCCCCGGATCGCGCCGTACCGGCACGGTAGACGCCCCTTTCACAGCGCGTCAATCCTCGTGCCCGAACTTCTCAGGCCAGGGTGGCCGGACGCGCAACGCGCGCTTACACTCGGCGAGATGGAGATTAACCTTTTCTATATGTCCGGCCGGTGAGTCCGAACGAAGGCCCCAAGACACTGCGGAACGTGGCCGAACGAGCCGGGGTGTCCGTCGCCACCGTCTCCCGGGTGCTGTCGGGGTCCTACCCGGTGACGCGGCACACGCGCCAGCGCGTGCTGCGCGCGGTCGAGGAGCTGGACTACGTGGCCAACTCGCATGCCCGCGCCCTGCGGGGGCAGGCGACCGAGTCGGTCGCGTTCGTCGTCAACGACGTGCGCGGCCCGTCCTTCGCGCTGGTCGCCCACGGGGCTGAGGAGGAGGCCGCCCGGCGCGGGCGGCTCTGCCTCATCTGCACGACCCAGGGGCACGCGGAACGCGAACTCGCCGTGGTGCGCACCATGCGCGCGCAGCGGGCGGGCGCGGTGATCCTGGTCGGCGGCGTCATGGACGACGAACGGTACCGGCGGCGGCTCGCGGAGGTCGCCCGCTCCCTGGAGGCGTCCGGTTCGCGGCTCGTGCTGTGCGGCCGGCCGCCGATCGGCGACGGGGTGCCCGCGACGGTCATCGAGTACGACAACGAGGCCGGGGCGCATGCGGCCGTCAGCCACCTCCTGGCCCGCGGGCACCGCAGGATCGTCTTCGTCGGCGCGGACCCGCTCGGCACGACGACGGCGACGGCGCGGCTGGCCGGATACCGCAGGGCGCTGCACGAGCACGGCGGCGATGCGGACGAACGGCTGGTGATCGAGTCGGACTTCGAGCGGGACACGGCCCATGACCGGATCGTCGGGAGCATCCGCGGCGGCCTGGCGTTCACGGCCGTCTTCGCCGTCACCGACAGCGCCGCGGCCGGTGCGCTGACCGCCCTGAACGACTGCGGCCTGCGCGTGCCGGAAGACGTGTCCCTGGTCGGCTACGACGATGTCGCGCCGGCCACCGATCTGCGCCCGCGCCTGACGACGGTGCACGTGCCGTACGAGGAGCTGGGCCGCGCGGCCGTGCGGCTGCCGCTGGGGCTCAGGGAGGGCACGATCTCCGCGGCGGACCAGCACCTCGTGCTCGGCACCCACCTGGTGGTCCGCGAATCCACCGCGCCCCCGCCGCCCCCGGCGCGCTCCTGAACGGCGGGCGACGGGGGCGGGGGGCGGTGCGGGGCGGTGCGGGCGTCAGACGGCGCGTTCCGCCAGTCCGGTCAGGGCCGCCAGCAGGCCGTCGGCGGCGGTGTCGACGGTTTCCTGGCCGCCGTCCGCCGCGTCGACCGCCTCCTGCGCGAGGGCGACGGCGGCGTCGAGAGCGGCCAGCGTGTCCTCGGTGTACCGGCCGCGGTCGACCGCGGCGGCGCGTTCGAGGAGCAGCGCGGCCAGGGTGAGGTCGCGTGTCCAGGACCGGAGTTCGACCTCGGCGAGGTTGGCCCGGCCGTCGTGGTCGTCGAAGATCCGGAAGAGCGGGCTGCTCACCTGCTCCGCCAACGCCACGTCGTACCAGCGCGGTTCGCCCACGCCCTGGACGGTGTGGAACGTCTCCCACGTCAGGCCGCCGTCGTTCGAGCTCTGGAGCCGGGTGCCGTTCGCCCGTGTCACCTGACCCGTGCGGGGGTGGAGGCGCACGGCGTCGACGCCGACCGGCCCGGCGTCGCCGAAGTCGACCGTGATCCAGCTGGTGGCCGCCGTGGTGTCGGTGAAGGTGGCGGTGTCGCCGTCGAAGGCGCGCCAGGCGTTGTCCTGCGAGGTGCCCCCGCCGCCCCAGGGCGGCGTGGAGGCGAGCACCATGTCCCTCGTCACCGGCACCGGCCGGAGCAGGGTGTCGCGGGGGACGAGCAGCCCGTAGGCGTCGTAGACGCGGTCGACCAGCGCGGGAACGTCGGCGTCCGGCCGGCTCGCCGCGGCCTCGACCGCGGCCAGCTCCTCGGTGAAGAGGAAGTGGCTGCCCCGGGTGTGGGCGCCCGGATCGACGTCCCCGGCACGGGCGATGACCTGTTCCAGCGGTTCGGCCTCGGCGGCGACGGGCCGGCGCGAGGTGCGGTGGCCGCCGTCGGCGAGCCGGGCGACGACCTTGTAGTACGCCTGACCGGTGCGCAGGTGGTCGGTGACGGAGGTGGCGGGGCCTTCGGCGACGCGTTCCCAGCCGTGCGGGCGGCGGGCGGGGTCGTACCGGGCGGTGCGCGCGTCGTCGGTGCGGTAGACCTCGAAGGCCACGGCGTCCTTGGGCTTGTTCCACGTCAGGGTGACGCGGTCGGCGTCCCGCCGGGCGTGGGGCAGGACGTCGTTCGGGGCGGTGCGGTCCACGTCGACGGCGGTGAACGTGCCGCTCCGGGCCGCGGTGACCCCCGCGTGGACGCTCTGCGCGAAGGGGGTGAACAGCTCCCCGGCGTACTCCCAGGTCAGGCCGTCCGCCGAGGCGAACGCGGTGACCAGGCCGGTTCTGGCGTCGCGTTGCAGGCGCAGCCAGGGGTGGGAGTCGGCGTCCATGCCCTCGGCGGGCAGGCTGAGGGGGCTGCGGACCTCGTCCTGCCAGTCGTGGCGGCTGTCGCGGGAACGGTTGGCCAGCACGAGGTCGCCGTCCTGGTCGGCGCCGAAGTAGACGTAGCGGTCGTGGCGTGTGTCCTGGTCGCGCGAGTCGCGCAGCATGACGCCGGTCGCCGGCCCCTCGTGCCCGTCGAGCCGCGCGGTGACGGTTCCCGAGCCGGTCAGCGGGCGGCTGACGTAGTGCAGCGAGTCGTCGATGTCGCGCGTGTGGAGCATGTAGTCGTCGCCCGCGCCCAGTCCTGAGCCGTTCCCGCCGGTGATGGTGATGCCGTCGCGGGAGACGCGGGCCCGTCCGGCGGTGAGGGAGCCGAGCCTGTCGTCGCGCCAGCCGGTGCCCGCGAGCCGCGGGGAGACCGGGTCGGTCAGGTCCGCCTCGACGGGATGCGACGCGGTGCCCCGGCCGTGCCGGTTGACCGGGGTCACGGAGTAGGAGTAGGAACGGCCGTCCCGCGCGTGCTCGTCCACGAAATCGGTGCCGGTGACGCGGCGGGCGATGGTCTCGAACTCGCCGTCGCCGCGGCTCGCGCGCCGGACGATGTAGTACTCGGCCCCCGCCGAGGGGTTCCAGCTGAGCGCGGTTTCGCCGTCGCCCGGGGCCGCGTGGGCGAAGTCGACGTTCGACGGCCGCCGCTCGGTGGCCGGGTCGTCGAGCCTCAGCACGACCGCGGAACGGGGCGGCACGACGACGGCGCCGTCGTGCACGCGCAGTTCGGTGCCGGAGACGAGGTCGAGCACGAGCCCGCGGGTGCCCGCGGGCAGCCGCACCTCGTGACTGGTCTCGTTGCCGTACTCGGGACGCGTGGTGTTGAACGCGAAGAAGTACTCGCCGTACTGGGCGGTCAGCAGATCGGGGTAGCCGGAGTAGGCGTGGTCCGCCTCGAAGTTTTCCCGCCGCACCTCGCCGACGCCCGGCTGGCGGACGATCGGCGCGATCTCGCCGGCCAGGGCCTGCGGGGCGTCGGCGCCGCCGGTCTGCTGGTCCTCCATGAAGTCGACGTCGATGTTGTCCATCCTGCCGTAGTAGTCCTCGTACGCGAAGACGCCCTCGGTCTCGACCTGCACGATCGCGTGGTGGTCGCCGTTCAGCACATGCAGCCGGCCGTTCCCCGCGTAGCCGCGCTGGCGTTCGTTGAGCGCGCCGAAGATGCGGGTCTCGCCGTCGCGGAGCGAGACGAACGCGTTGTCGACGTCCACCCAGGCGAACTGCTCGTAGTCGGCCGGGTCCACGCCGAGCGCGGCGATCTGGTCCTCGGTGTAACGGTCGAAATCCGTCTGCGGCAGCACCACCCGGGCGCGCGCCTCGCCGTCGAACCGCTCGTATGCGGCGCGCCCGCCGGTGACGTATGCGTAGGTCTCGGCCAGCCGCAGATCCTCGCGCCACTTGGCGCCGGTGTTGGTCGCGAAGTTGTTGAAGTACTGGTTGTCGGCGAGCTGTTGCTGCATGAAGCCGACGGCCTCCGCCGCGTACCGCCAGCTGTCCGCCCACTCCTCGCCCGCGTAGTGCCCGGCGTGGTCGGCCATGTGCTGTTCCAGGGAGGCGAAGTGCATCGGGCGGTCCACGCTGGTGTAGGCGAGCTTGCCGGGGAAGCCGGTGTTGCGCTCGTCGACGACCTGGTTCATCCGCATGACGCGGTTGCCGTCCGCGTCGGTGTCGCTGTAGCGGGTGTAGCCGCGGGCATGGAGGTTGCGCAGGGTGATCTCCAGGATCTCGTCGTTCAGCTCCTCGTCGCCCGCGTGCCCCCAGGTGCGGTGGAACCACTCGGGGAAGTAGTTGGTGGACTCGCCGTAGTTGCCGACGTAGCCGTTCTCCCGGGTGAGACCTGCCGCGGTGATCGTGGGGTAGTGCTCGCCGAGCGGGAGGCGGCGCCGGACGCCACCGTCCTCGTCGACCGCGCTGCGCGCCAGGCCCTTCATCACGATCTGCCGGTAGTCGTCGGTGTAGCGGGCGGTGCGGTCGTGCCAGAAGAGCGAGTGGAAGAGGTCGAGTTCCTCGCCCTCCGGGCCGACGAGCACCTCCTCGCCGAGGAACGGCGCGATGCCGAGCGACTCCCGCACGATGGCGTGGCTGCGTTCCTTGCCCTCGTAGAACTCGCTGCCGATGACCCGCAGACCCTCGTGGGCCTCCCAGGCTCCCTCGTAGGTGTACATGACCTGGTTGAATATGTAGGAGAGCCGGGAGCGGGCGAAGTCGAAGTTGGCCTTGAGGGTGCGCTCCCACGCCTCGCGGCGGGTCAGTTCGCCGCCGTCCCAGTCCTCGGCGGCCAGCGAGGTCTCGCCGGCCTCGGTGCCGGTGTCGAAGGGCTGGTCGAGGAAGGCGTCGAACCGTTCGCGGCCGTAGACCTCCTCGTCCGCGATGAGGTTCTCGACGATGTACAGCGCCTCGCCCAGCGCGCCGTAGTAGCCGCCCCAGTCGGACTGGTGGCCGCCGTTGCCGAGGAGCATGGTGTTGCCGTAGTAGTCGATGACGTGGTTGTCGATGGTCCGGAAGATCCGTTCGAGCGCCGCCGCCTTGTCCTCCGGTGTTTCGGCCGGTGACCAGTCCTGGGTGAGCGCGGTGGCGTAGAACCGCAGATCGTCCTTGTAGCGTTCGATGCTCAGCCGGGCGCTGCCCGAGGCGTCGACCGTCTCCGACATGGTGTGGAAGTTGTCGAGCTGGGTCTGCGTGTACCCGTCGATCAGAGCCTGCCGCTCCGCCGCCGGCAGCGCGTCCGCCACCTGCGTGGGCAGGTCCCCGGCCGGCAGTTCCTCGGCCGAGAGGTCCACCCGGGCGTCGGTGTGCGTGTATGCGCGGTAGAAGCCGCGCGAGGGCTCGGTCAGCGGGGTGGAGAAGTCGTTCGCGAAGGACGCGAGGGTGATCTCCACCTTCTCCTCGCCCTGGGTCATGGCCAGCGGCAGCATGACCGTCGCGTGGACGAAACGGTCCGGCACCGGGCGGGCGTGCCCGGGGTTGAGCGCTTCGTAGTCACCCGACCTGCGGTAGCCGAGCTGCTCGCCGTTGACGTACACGATCGACTTCTCCGTGCTGGTGTCCCCGCCCCAGAACTTGACCGTCAGGTAGTTCTGGTCGCGCGGGTCGACCGCCATGGTGAACGTCAGGTCCGCCGCCCGCGGGCCGGGCGGGTCCGGCGGCTGCGCCACCCGCGCCGTCTTCCCCGCCTCCCCGGTCTCCACCGTGGTGCCGGGCGCCACCAGGCCGTGGGCCGCCTCGGACGCCTCGTCACCGAAGGTCAGGACATCGACGTTGCCCCCGCCGGAACGGTCGTCGGCCCCCGCGGGGACCGCGGTCAGCAGCCCCGCAACCAGGACCAGCAGCGTCATCAGGCCGAGCACCGGCCGGAAGGGCGGGTGCTGCGGTCTCGGTGCGCCTCTTCGCGGCACGTGCATGTCGCTCCTCCGAACTGATGGATAGCAAACGTTTTCTAGAGGAGGAAGGTACAGGCACGCACCGACGAGGAAAACCACTTGGACACGGCTAATATGCGACCCGCTCAGGCAGTGAGAGAACGTTGATCCCAGCTCCACACGCCGGCGCGCCGCGCCGCGCGCTGTGCGCACGGGCACGGCGGGCCGGCCGCCCCGTGACGGCTCACTTCAGCACGTAGGTGAGGGTGCCGAAGCCGAGTTCGTCGAAGCCGCCGCTGGTGGTCCCGTAGTCGCCACCGCCGCCCTCCGGGCTGTTGGCACGGGCGATCTCCGCGACGTTCGGCGTGTTCAGGCCCTGCCGCCCCCAGTAGTGGTGGTAGATCCGCTCCCACACCGGCCGCACCTGGCCGCGCCCCGCGGCGGAGACGACGGTGTGCTCGCGGTAGGCGCAGTTCTGGCCCGTGCCCCAGCCGTACGTGGTGAACGGCACGTCGTGGCCCAGGTTGTAGCGGGCGACGTACTCGCACGCCTTCAGGAAGCGGTTGTCGTCCGTTCCGTAGAGGTCGACGCCCTGGTTCCACGCCATTTCGCAGATCGAACCCATCAGGCCGATGCCCATGAGGCTGTGCCCCTGGTCCCGGCCGCTCTCCTGCCACTGGGCGAGGTCGCCGTGCAGGAACGGGACGGCGTGCGGGAGGGAGCCGTTGCCCTCGCCGTTGTGGAAGTAGTCGACGGCGCGGTCGAACATGGCCTGGTCGTCGTTGAGGATGCCGATGGCCATGATGGCGGCCATGTTGCACAGGTCCCAGTTGGCCCAGTAGTTCGTGATGCACGCGTCGTTGTGGTTGACCAGGAAGTTGTCGCACAGCGGGTAGAAGACATCGGTCATCATGCGCTGGAAGCGGCCCAGGTCGAAGCCGGAGTAACCGCGCATGATCTCCGCGGCGTTGGCGAACTGGTAACCGTAGATGCCGGAGGCCAGGAACCGGTCGGCGTTGCCGGTCACCGTCGTCAGTGTGCCCGACCAGGCGTTGAGGATGTCGCGCGCCTTGTCGCCGTGCGCCGTGTCGCCGGTGACTTTCCAGCGGAGCGCGTTCTGGTACGCGGCGTGGATGTCGTTGTAGAGCTGCGGGTAGTTCTGGCCGTCGCCGCCGCGGATGATCGTCGCCGTGGGCCTGGGCGTCCAGCTCGCGGCGGAGTGGCCGTTGGCCGTGAGCCGGTTCCACCCGGCCAGCCACGGCTGGGTACCGGCCGCGACCCGGTCGGCCATCCGGTCGAAGTCGGACTGCCGGTGCAGCATCCCGGGGTGGGCGAACGCCAGCGGGCGGACGGAATCCGCGCGGGGCGCGGGCGCCCCGGCCCCCGTGGCGACCTGGGCGGTCGCGGTCAGGGCGACCGCCCCCGCGCCGAGGACGGAAGCCTTGAGCAGGCGACGGCGGCTCGTCGTCCGGCCGGGCTGCAATCGATTGTCCCGCATGAATGCGTAACCTCCTGTGTGGGGTGAGGGAGACGCCTGTCATCATCGCGCAGATGAACAGAAATCGTTCTCTGAAGTCACCATGGAAAACTTTCGATGCCCCGCGGGCGACCGCGTCCGCCGGCGCCGGTCCTGGCCCGCGGGCCGGACCGCGGAAACCAGTGGCGGCGGGCGGCCGGGTGCTGGTTGGGTCTCCGGCATGAGCGGACTCAACGACCCGTCGTTCTTCGACCGTTACGCACACGAGTACGACGAGGGAAATGCCCCCGACCCCGCGCCGGCCGTCGACTTTCTCGCCGGGCTGGTGCCCGCGGGCGGGCGGGCGCTCGAACTGGCCGTGGGCACCGGCCGGGTGGCCCTGCCGCTCGCCGCGCGGGGCGTCGCCGTCGAAGGCGTCGAGGGATCGGCGGCCATGGCCGAACGGATGCGGGCGAAGCCGGGCGGCACGGCGGTCCCGACCGTCATCGGGGACATGGCGGACGTGCCGGTGACAGGGCCGTTCGCCCTGGCATACCTGGTGTTCAACACCCTCTTCAACCTGCCGGACCAGGCCCGTCAGGTCGACTGCTTCCGCAACGTCGCCGAAGTGCTCCAGCCGGGCGGCGTGTTCGTGATCGAGTGCTTCGTCCAGGACGTGACCGAGTTCGACCGCGGCCAGCGCGTCGCGACCCGCGCCCTGTCAAAGGACGCGGTGCACATGGAGTTCCTGCTGCACGACCCGGTCGAGCAGGCGGTCACCTACCAGCGGGTGGCCTTCGACGCGCAGGGCACCACGCTGCGGCCGCTGCGGCTGAGGTACTGCTGGCCGAGTGAGCTCGACCTGATGGCGGAGGTGGCCGGGATGCGCCTGCGGCAGCGGTACGGGGACTGGGACCGCAGCCCGTTCACGGCCGCGAGCCGCAAGCACGTCTCGGTCTACGAGCGAGTCTGACGGCACCGGGGCCGAACGTTGAACGTCGATCGTCGAACGCGCGACAGGCCGGCCATGCGAAAGTTTTCGCCGCATTTCGGGGGGCCGGGGCGCCGCGCCGGGGACGAGGACACCGGAATAGTGCACACGACGCCCCTCATCACCCACACAACTCGGGCTTAATATCGGCACGCATGCCGGGTCGAGCGGAATTCCTCCGCAGGCATTGCACATGCTCCACACCCCCCATTCCTCGCACCACCTGCCGCGAATCGGAGAGATCATGCGCAGGACGAGCGCAAGGTTCACATTGGCCGGTATTGTCGCTTTCGCAACGGCGGTAAGCCTTACCGTCGGTGCGGCCGGATCGGGCACGGCGGCGGAAACGTCCGACCAGCACACCCTGGCGGTCGGCTCCCCCACCGGCTTCGGCGCCGCCACCACGGGCGGCGCCGGCGGTACCACGATCAACGTGTACAACGCCTCGGAGTTCACCTCCGCGGTCCAGCGGTCCGGTGCCAAAGAGGTGCGTGTCAACGGAACGATCAACCTCAGCAGCATGGTCAAGGTGTCCGCCAACACCACGATCCTGGGGGTCGGTTCCTCCGCGCGCATCAACGGGAGCGGAATCAACATCTCCCGCGTCAACAATGTGATCGTCCAGAACCTCACGTTCAGCAATTCGGACGATGACGGGATCAACGTCGAGTACGCGACGAACGTGTGGATCGATCACAACAGCTTCACCAACCCGAACGACGGCGCACTGGACATCAAGCGGGCCTCGGACCGGATCACCGTGTCGTGGAACCGCTCGTACGACGTCGACAAGAACATGCTGCTCGGCCACTCGGACAGCAATAGTTCGGAGGACTCCGGGAAGCTCCGGGTCACGTACCACCACAACTGGTTCGACGGGACCAACCAGCGCAATCCCCGGGTGAGGTTCGGCAACCCGGTGCACGTGTACAACAACTACTTCGACAGCGTCGGAAGTTACGGCGTCGCCTCCACGGAGAACGCGGGCGTCCTGGTCGAGGGCAACTACTTCGAGAACACCGACGACCCGTTCCACCTCGGTGAGGGCTCCTCCGACGATGGTTCGCTGGTGGCCAGGAACAACCACTTCGTGAACTCCGGCTCCGGTGAGACCGGCGGCTCGGTCGCCTCGATCCCGTACGGGTACTCGCTGGACAGCGCCAGCGGCGTCAAGTCCAGCGTCACCGCACGCGCCGGGGCCGGCAGGATCTGACCGCCCGTTTCCGCGCCCGCGGACGGCCGTTCCGTATCGCGATCGGCGATACGGAACGGCCGTATGCGCAGGCCCGGGTGCAGACCGCCACGGTGCGGACTGGACCTCGAAGGCCCCCTCGGCGT
The DNA here is from genome assembly GCF_001984575.1 of Streptomyces sp. MP131-18. Taxonomy (GTDB): domain Bacteria; phylum Actinomycetota; class Actinomycetes; order Streptomycetales; family Streptomycetaceae; genus Streptomyces; species Streptomyces johnsoniae. The sequence goes on from NZ_LZNS01000001.1 coordinate 518,039, forward strand.
GCGGTCGTTCAGGCGCCTGCGGGCCGGGGCGGCGAAAGGAGTCCGGCCTGCTGGGCGAGCAGTCCGGCCCGCGTTCTGTTCGCACAGTCCAGTTTGACCAGGATGCGCGAGACGTGGCCCTTGACCGTCGCCTCGGTGAGGTGCAGCCGGCGGGCGATCTCGGCGTTGGACAGCCCGTGCCCCAAGCAGGCCAGGACCTCGTGCTCTCTTCCCGTCAGGGTCCCGACCAGCGCGGAGGTGCTGTCGCGGCCCGCTTGGCGGCCGACCGCGGTGTCGAGCAGCCGCCGGGTCGCGGCCGGAGAGAGCACGGTATGCCCGTCCGCCGCGACCCGGATCAGTCCGATGAGGTCCTCCGGCGGCGTTGACTTCAGCAGGAACCCGGCCGCGCCCGCACGCAGCGCCTCCAGCACGTGGTGGTCGGTGTCGAAGGTGGTGAGGGCGACGACGACCGGTGGTTTGCTGAGCGCGCTGATGTGGGCGATGGCCGTCAGGCCGTCGACGCCGGGCATCCGCAGATCCATCAGCACGACGTCCGGCCGGTACCTGGTGACGGCTTCGAGCGCTTCGGCGCCGTCGTACGCCTCGGCAGCGATCTCCATGCCGTCGGCAGTCCCAAGGATCGTCCGCAGATGTGCGCACACCAGGGGGTCGTCGTCGACCAGGAGAACGCGGATCACCGGCCCTCACCCGTCGCGCGGACGAACGAGGGCAGCCCGGCGTCGACCCGGAACCCGCCATCGGGGCACGGCCCGGCCCGCAGCGTGCCGTTGATCAGCTCGATGCGCCGCCGCAGGCCCAGCAGCCCGGCGCCGCCGCCGGCGGACGTCAACGCGGCGTCGCCCGTCCCGGTCGGCGCGGTGTTGTGAATGCTGACCTCCACTCCGGCGGGGAGATAACGCACCTCCAGCCGGACCCGCGAACCGGGCGCGTGCTTGGTCACGTTGGTCAACGCCTCCTGGACGACGCGGTACACCGTGCGGCCGACCGCGGGGGACACCAGGGCCGGGTCCCCCACCGTGCGGGTCTCCACGGGAATGCCGACCGACTCCGACGCCTCGACCAGCACGGACAGATCGGGCAGGGGCTCGCGGCCGGCGTGCGCCGAGGTCTGCGAGGGGCCGTCCGCGCTGAGCAGCCCGACGAGGTCCCGCAGCTCCGCCAGGGCCTGGCAGCCGGTGGCGCGCAGCTCCCCCGCCGCCCGCCGGGCCGACTCGTCGGCCGTGGTCAGGTGCAAAGCCCCGGCCTGGAGAACCATCACGCTCACCCGGTGGCTCACGATGTCGTGCACTTCGGCGGCCAGCCGCTGACGTTCCCTGATCCGGGCCCGCTCGGCGCTCAGCCGGTGCTCGCGTTCCCGGCGTTCTGCCCGGGCCCGGAGGTACCGGCCGAGCACCGCGGGCCCGCCGACCAGCGTCAGGACCGGGCCGATGACGATGCTGACACGTGCGGCGGGCGGCACGCCCAGGCAGGCGACGACGCCGACGACGGCCAGCGGCAGCAGGTCCGACCGACGACCGCGGCCGAAGACCTCCACGCTGTACGCGGCGAACGGTGCCGCCGCCGGCAGCAGGGTGCTGTCCGCCTCCGCCTGGGTCCCCGGCTCGGCGCCCGGCCAGATCCACACGGCTGCGACCAGCATGGCGGCGAGTCCCGCGATGAACCAGGCGACCGCGACGGGCGCCCGCCGGCGAAACCACAGCGACAGCGCGCCCGTCAGCAGCAGGCCGCCGACGATCGCGTCGTACGGCGCGCGGAATGCCGGGATCTGGGTCGCCATGTTCACCGAGGTGAGCAGGCCGGCGAGGGCCACCACCCCGACATCGACGATCTGCGCACGCCCCATGAGGGAGACGGTACCCAGCCGCGTCCGGCCGACGGCCCGGCCGCCGGTGAATCCCCTACCAAAGTCGGGTGTCCCGGTCCGTTCGAGGGGTCCTGGCCGCCGTGAACGGGTCCCTTGCGCGCTGTCGGCGGCGGCGGGTGACGGGGTGGAATCAACGCATGATCAACAGACGAGCAGTTCTCCTGGGTTCCCTGGCCGCCGCCGGGGCGATGACGACGGGCGCGGGCCGCGCAGGCGCAACGGGCGCCCGGCGGCCGGTGCGAACGGGGCATCTGCGGGTGCCGGGAGCGCGCCTGTACTACGAGATCCGGGGCTGCGGGCACCCCCTGCTGATGATCCACGGCGGCCAGCTCGACGCCGGTTCGTTCGCCGCGATCGCGCCGGTGCTCGCCGATCAGTACACGGTCATCACCTATGACCGCCGGGGGAATTCGCGGAGCCGGCTCCATGGTCCGGCGACCGACCTGCGGGTGGATCAGCAGGCGGACGACGCCCTGCGACTGCTGGCGGAGCTGACCGACGGGACACCACATGTGTTCGGCAGCAGCGGCGGAGGCGTCGTCGCGCTGGAACTGGCCGCCCGCCACGGACACCGCCTCGGCCGCGTGGTCTCGCACGAGCCGCCGTTCATCACCCTGCTCGAGGACGCCGCGGCGCTGCGGGCGAGGTACGACGCGGTCCACCACACGTATCGCACCGTGGGCGCGCTGGAGGCGTACGAGCAGTTCGCGGCGCTCGATCCCGGGGAGAAGGACCCGGCGACCGACCTGCCCTACCCGGGCGGTGACGCCGATCCGGACTTCGGCGACCGCATCGAGGGCAATCTGGAGTTCATGCTGGCGCACGAGATGCTCCCGTTCATCGGGTACCGGCCGCACCTCGACGGCCTGCGCGCGAAACTGCCGGAACTGGTGCTGGGAGTCGGCCACTACCGGGCCGAGATCGCGACCCGCATCGTCGTGGACGCGGCGGATCGGCTCGGCACCGAGGCCTTGGAGTTCCCCGGCGACCACGTCGGCTACATGTGGCGCCCGGACGAGTTCGCCGAGGGGCTGCACGCGACGCTGGCCTGAGCGGTGGCCCGGGCGGCGCCGTCAACCGGCCCCGCCGTCCCCGCTCGGGAGGCGGACGGTGATGTCGAGGCCGCCCGCGGGGCGGGCCTTGGCCGTGACCGCGCCGCCGTGGGCGGTCGCGACGGCGCGGACGATGGCGAGGCCGAGACCGGCCCCCCGCTCGGCGCGGGCGCGGTCGTCGTCGCCGCGGACGAACGGTGCGAACAGCCCGTCCGCCGCCTCGGCGGCGACGCGTGGCCCGGTGTTGGCCACGCGCAGGAACGCTTCGCCGGCGGCCGTACCGGCTTGGACGGTGATCCGGCCTCCCGGATGGTTGTAGCGCAGGGCGTTGTCCACCAGGTTGCGCGCCATGCGCTCCAGCAGGACCGGCTCCCCCCGCACGCGCGCGGGGCGGAGGCGGGCCCGCGGGGTGACGCCGCGGGCCCGTGCCTCGGCCGCCGCGTCGCCCAGGGCGGCGTCGGCCGCGTCCGCGAGGTCGGCGGGGAGCCGTTCGCGGGGCGCTGCCTGGCTGCCCGCCAGGGCGAGCAGCCCGTCCAGAGTCCGCCTGCTCTGCTCGACGGCGGCCCGCACGTCGTGGGCCATGGTGGTCAGCTCCTCGCGGCCGGGCTCCCCGTCGAGGGTGACGTCGATCGCGGTGCGCATGGTGGCCAGCGGGGTGCGCAGCTCGTGCGCGGCGTTGGCCGTGAACATGCGCTGGCTCTCCAGCGCCACGTCCCGCTCGTGGATGCCGCGCTGGATGCGGTCGAGCATGCCGTTGACCGTGGTCGCCAGGCCGGAAAGCTCATCGGCCGGGGCGTTGACGGGCACGCGCTCCGACACGTTCTCGGCGGAGACGCGGCGGGCGGTGACGGTCATGGCCCGGATGGGGCGCAGCACGCGCCCCGCCACCAGCCAGCCGAGCGCGGCGGCCAGCAGCGAGACCACCATGAGCGCGATCCCGGCCTGGGTCACGAGCGTGGCCAGTGCTTCCCCGCGCGCCCGTTCGGCGAGGCCGGGCAGCCCGGGCGGCTCGGGCGGCTCCTGCGCGGCGCCCGGGGCGGTGCGCCGTTCGACGAGGGTGCGGGTGCCCAGGCTGCGCCGCATCAGAAGGTAGATGAGCACGGTCAGCACCGCGCCCGCCACCGAGACCATCGCGGTGTGGAGCAGCGCCAGCCTGCCGCGGGCCGTGAGGCGGGCGGTCAGCCGGGGCCGCACGGCACGATCCGGTAACCGGCGCCGGTCACCGTGGAGATGAGCGGCGGATCGCCGAGCTTGCGGCGCAGGGTGCCCACGGTGAGGCGGACCGCGTTGGTGAACGGGTCGGCGTGCTCGTCCCAGACCTTCTCCAGCAGGGTCTCGGCGCTCAGCACGTCCCCGTCGGCGGCCAGGAGTTGCTCCAGCACGCCGAACTCCTTGGGGGTCAGGTGCAGCAGGCGGCCGTCGCGCTCGGCGGTGCGGCGTGCGGAGTCCAGGACGACACCGGCGGCGCGCAGCACGGGCGGCCGGGCGCGGGTGGTGCGCCGCGCGAGCGCGCGTACGCGGGCGACGAGTTCGGAGAAGGCGAACGGCTTGCCCAGGTAGTCGTCCGCCCCCAGGGCCAGGCCGTTGACGCGCTCCTGCACGGCTCCGGAGGCGGTGAGCATGAGGACGCGTGCGGTGCCGCGCGCGGCGAGCGCGCGGCAGACCGTGTCGCCGTGCACGGCGGGCAGGCCGCGGTCGAGCACGACCACGTCGTACGGGGTCAGCGCGCACTTGTCGAGCGCGGCCCGGCCGTCGTGCGCGAGGTCGACGGCGAAGCCGTGCTTGCGCAGCCCGGCGGCGATGTATCCGGCCAGGGGCCGCTCGTCCTCGACCACCAGCACCCGCATGGCAGGCAGCGTCGCAGGCGGCGCGTATGGCCCGCGTATGGAACTGCGATCGGCCGGCGAACGGCCGGGGGCCGTAGAAATGGGCCGCATGACGACGACTCGACGGTCGATTCTCGGCCTGATGGGGGCGGCTCCCGTGGCCGCCGGAAGTGTTGCGGCGCTCGCCCCGCGGGCGCACGCCGCGTCGGGGACGGGCTCGGGGCACGGGGGCGTGCCGGCCGATCTGCGTCCTGATGGCGCGCTGGACCGGTTCATCGCCGAACTGGCGGAGCGGGACGAGTTTTCCGGGAGCGTGCTGGTGGCCCGCCGGGGGCGGGAGGTGCTGGCCCGTTCCCACGGGTCGGCGAACAGGGAACGGTCGGTCCCGAACGGGCCGGACACCGCGTTCATCCTCGGTTCGATCAACAAGATCTTCACGGCGGTCGCCATCGCCCAGCTCGTCGAGCAGCGGGCCCTGCGCTACGACGACACGCTGGGTTCGCTGCTCGGCGGGTTCCCCGCGGGGACTGCGGAGCGGGTGACGGTCCACCACATGCTGACCCACACCTCGGGAATGGGCGACTTCCACGGCAGCGCGGCCTACCGGGAACGTTCGCCCGCGTGGGACAGCGCCGAGGAGGTCATGAACGGCATCACGGACGTGGTGCGCGAACTGCCGCTGCTGTTCGATCCCGGCGCCGGTCAGACGTACAGCAACTCCGCCTTCCACGTCCTGGGTGCCATCGTGCAGGAGGTCGCGGGGGTGCCGTACCACGACTACGTGCGGGAACGGGTCTTCGAGGCCGCGGAGATGGCCGGCGCGGCGTTCCTCACCCGCACCGAGTGGCGCGCGGACCCGGAGGTCGCGCGGCCCTACGCGCCGGGGCCGGACGGCGGGGAACTGGTCGAGGTGATCGACGCGCACGGCTTCATCGGCACCCCGGCGGGCGGGGCGTTCGCCACCTGCCTCGATCTGGTGCGCTTCGCACGGGCGCTGACGGCGGGCGAACTGGTCGGCTCCGCGCAGGCGGAGCTGCTGCTGTCCCCGAAGATGCCGTTGCCGGGCGGCGGGTCGGGCGGGCCCGGGGAGGGCGGTGGGCCGGGCGGCGGCGATCCGGTGGTCCCTGAGCCCGGCCGCGCCATGACGTTCGAGGGCTACGGCACGCCCTTGACCCTGTCGGGCGACACGTGGGTGGTCATACGCAGCGGCGGCTCGGCGGGCGTGTCGACGAGCCTCCAGGTCTTCCCGCCGGCCGCCGAGTGGGCCGTGGTGGTCCTGAGCAACTACGGCGAACGGGCCGGCGCGCCGATCGCCGACCTGGCGCGGCAGATCCTCACCTCCTGAGGAGACTCCCGCGCGTACCTGATGCCCATGTCCCCCGCCGGGTGGGGGACATGGGCATCGGCGATTCGGTGGCGCGGGGCGGGGGCCGCGGGGGTTCCTCTTCCGAGTGCCTCGTCTTCCGGCGACGTAACTCCGGGGCCCCCGGCGCGTTCTCACTGCGACCGGCCGGTGCGGAGCCGGGGCGAGGGCGAGGGTCTTCGGGTGGCGTCGGCCGTCGTGCGCAGCCTTCGTGCACGGTCGGCGCGGGTCCCGGCCGGGGACATCGGACCATAGGCTCGGACCACAGGCGCAGTGACGGGCTGGGGCGGTCGTTCGCGTCCCACGCCCCGCGTGGCGGCGGTCCCCGACTGTCCACCGCTCGTCCAGGAACCAGGAGCAGCCTCATGAGACTCGACCATCACCGTGTCGTCATCACCGCCGCCGGACGCGACTTCGGACGGACCCTGGCGCTCCGGCTCGCCGAGCTCGGCGCCGAGGTCTTCCTCTCCGCCCGCACCCTCGCCGCCGCGGAGCGCGTGCGCGACGAGATTGGCGACCGGGGACGGGTCCACGCGTTCGCCTGCGATCTGACGGACGCCGCCTCGATCCGTGACTTCGCCTCGCGCGTCGCCTCGCACACCGATCGGGTCGACGTGCTGATCAACAACGGGGCCCGCTATCTGGAGGGACCGGCCCTCCTGTCGGCCTCCGACGCCGACGTGGTCGACACCGTGGCCTCCGGCGCAACGGGCACCATCCTCGTCACCAAGAGCTTCCTGCCGCTGCTCCTCAACTCGGAGAAGCCGGACGTGATCACGATGGTCTCGGCCTGCGGCACCGCCGGCCATCAGCGCTCGGACGCGCACGACGCCTTCTACGCGGCCAAGAGCGCCCAGGCTGGATTCACCGAGATCCTCTCCAGGCGGCTGCGCCCCCAGGGGGTGCGGGTGATCTCCCTCTACCCACCCGACTTCGACAACGCCGACCCGCTCGCCGAGGCGTGGGAGACCGCGCCGCGGGGAGCCAAGGACGCTCTCACCGCGCAGTCGCTCGTCGAGTGCATCCTCTTCGCCGTGACCCAGCCCCGCGACTGCTTCATCAAGTCCTTCCACTTCGAGCAGGTCTGACACACCTACCGGGCCCGGCGGCGCGGCACTCCCGAGCGGCCCGACGCCTGACCGCGCGGTGCGGGTCAGCCGTCGAGGAGGGTGCCGACGCGGGCGTGTTCCTCGGCGAGGAAGCGGGCGAACGGCTCTCCTGTGAGGTAGGCGTCCTGCCAGCCGTTCTCCCGCAGGGCCTCGCGCCAGGCGTCGCTGGCGTGCAGGTCGTCCAGCAGGGCCAGCAGGTCGTCGCGCTGCCCGGGGGTCAGTCCTGGCGGGGCGAGCAGTCCGCGCCAGTTGACGACCTCAAGGTCGTAGCCCTGCTCGAGCAGGGTGGGCGCGGACAGCCCCGGCACCCGCTCCGCGCTGGTGACCGCGAGGACGCGCACTTCGCCCGCGGCGATGGCGTGGCGGTACTCGCTGATGCCGGTCATGATGAAGTCGACCCGGTGGCCGAGCAGCGCGCCGAGCAACGCGCCGCCGCCGTCGTAGCGTTCGACCGCGGCCGTTTCCTGGTCGATGCCCGCGGCCCGCGCGGTCTGGGTCAGCGCGAGGTGGTCCGGGCCGCCGAGGTGCGAGCCGATCCCGGCGGTCAGCTCGCCGCGGCCCCAGGAGCCGAGCAGCCCGCCGACCGTCGTGAACGGCGAGCCGGCCGGCACGATCAGCGCCTCCGGCTCGCCCACGAGCCGGGCCAGCGGGATGGCGTCGCTGATCCGCGCGGCGTCCGGCGTGGCACGGGTGCTGCCGACGAGCCCGAGGCCCATCAGGAGCAGCAGCCGGTCGTTGCCGCGTTCGTGCACCAGCCGGGTGAGTGCCACGGTGCCGGAGCCGCCGGTGAGGTTGAACGCCTGTACGTCGTCGGCGAGTCCGGCTTCGCGCAGCGCGATGACGAGCGTCCGTGCGGTGAGGTCGTAGCCGCTGCCCGCGGTGTTGGGCACGATCACCCGAAGCCGCCCCGCCGTGTCGGGCCCCACCGCGCAGGCGGCGACGGCGGCGAACGCGAGCAGTACGCACACCGCGGCCCGCCCCGCCCCGGCCGCCGCCACGTTCCGCCGCCTGCGCACCCGTTCAGCCCGCGGCGGCCGTGGCGCGCCGGCGCCTGAGCCGGGCGGCCACCGCCACGACGGCTCCCGCCACCAGCAGCCCGTAGAGGCCCAGCGCGATTCCACTGTCGAACAGCACTCCCACGTCGCCCTCGCCCACGGCGAGCGCCCGCCGCAGTTCGGTCTCCGCCAGCGGCCCGAGGATGACGGCGATCAGCACCGGCGCCAGGGGGAGCCCGTAGCGGCGCATCATAAGGCCGAGCAGGCCGATCAGCAGCAGGAGGACGAGGTCGAACGAGGAGGCGCTGGTCGCGTACACGCCCAGGCCGCAGCAGACGGTGATGCCCGCGTACAGGTAGTGCCTGGGGATCAGCAGCAGTTTCGCCCACAGCGGCGCGAACGGCAGATTGATGAGGAGCAGCACGCCGATGCCGAGGAACAGCGAGGCTAGCAGCGCCCACACCAGATCGCCGTTCCGCTCGAACAGCAGCGGCCCCGGCTGCATGCCGTACTGCTGGAACGCGGCGAGCATGATGGCGGCCGTCGCGGACGTCGGCAGTCCGAGCGCGAGCAGCGCGCCCATCGCGCTGCCCGCGGTGGCGTTGCCCGCCGCCTCGGGCCCGGCGACGCCCTGGATGGCGCCGCGGCCGAACATCGGCCGCTTCCGCCGCCGGTCGAGCCGCTTCTCCGTGGCGTAGGCGAGGAACGTGGGGACCTCCGAGCCGCCGACGGGGATCACGCCGAACGGCACCCCGAAGCCCGTTCCGCGCAGCCAGGCGGGGAACGCCAGCCGCACGTCCTGCCGCGACAGCCACGGCCGTCCGGCGAGGGCGGGCCGGCTCGCCTGCGGTTCGCGGTGGATGCGGGAGGCGACGTGCAGCACCTCGCCGAGCGCCAGCAGCCCCACGGTGATGACCACGATGGCGATGCCGTCGAACAGCGGCGCCTGGTCCAGGGTGAACCGGGCGGCGCCGGATGTCGGGTCGACGCCGACCAGGGCCAAGGCGAGGCCGATGGCGAGGGCGATGCCGCCCTTGACGACGGAGTCCGCCACGACGGTCGCGGTGGCCGCGAAGGCGAACGCGGCCAGCGCGAAGTACTCGGCCGGGCCGAAGAGGGAGGCCCAGTCGGCGAGCCTGGGCGCGAAGAACACCATGAGGGTGGTGGCGATCAGGCCGCCGGTGAACGCCCCGACGGCCGCGGTGGCCAGCGCCTGCGGCGCGCGCCCCGCCCGCGCCATCCGGTGGCCCTCGATGGTGGCGGCGATCGCCGAGCTGTTGCCCGGCGTGTTCAGCAGGATGCCGGTGGTGGAGTCGCCGAACAGGCCGCCGTAGTACACCCCGGCGAACATGATGAACGCGCCGGTCGGGTCGAGCCCGAACGTCACCGGCAGCAGCAGGGCCACCGCCATGGCCGAGCCGAGGCCCGGCAGCACGCCGACGGCGGTGCCGAGGAGCGCGCCCGTGACGAGCAGCAGCAGGTTGAGCGGGGTCAGTGCGGCGCCGAAGCCGTCGAGGAGCAGCGGGACGGTGTCCATCAGAAGGCTCCTTCCAGCACGCCGGCCGGCAGATCGAGGCCGAGCCCCGCGGAGAACGCCAGTTGGAAGGCGGCCGAGACGGCCAGCGCCACCCCGGTGTCGAACAGGGGCCGTTTCCCGTCCAGCGCGTAGGAGACGCCCCAGAACAGCAGCGCGGCGGACAGCAGCCACCCGGCCGGCGTCAGGAGCACGATGAACGCGGCGAACGCGGCGACCACGATGCCGACGGCCCGCCAGTCCGTGTAGGTGCGCGGGCGCCCGGCGGCGGGGGCGTCCGCGGGGGGCGGCGCCGCGGCCCGCGGGCGGCGCAGGATCTGGACGGCGAGGGCGGCGGCCAGCGAGAAGGTGAGGATGATGACGATGACGGGGAAGAAGCGCGGCCCCGGGGAGCCGGCGGTCGAGGGCACGGTCATGGTGACGGTGCCGTGGGTGAGGAAGGCGCCGAGGCCCAGCAGGAGGGCCACGACGGCGAGTTCGCCGCGCCCGGCGGGCGCGGGTGCCGGGCCTTCGGGCCCGTCGGGGCCTTCGTGGCCTTCGTGGCCTTCGTGGCCTTCGGGGTCCGGTGGGCGGCTCCCGCCGCGCTCGGCGGTGGCGCTCACAGTCCCAGCTCCTCGATCACCTGGTGCACGCGGGCGGTCTCCTCGTCGAGGAACGCCTCGAAGGTCTCACCGGTCATGAAGGTGTCGGCCCAGCGGTTGCGCTCCAGCACCTCGGCCCATTCCGGCGACCTGGCCAGCTCGGTGGCGATGTCCTCCAGCTCCGCCCGTTCCTCCGCGGTGAGGCCGGGGGGTGCCACCACGCCGCGCCAGTTGGGCAGGGCGACGTCGAGGCCCTGCTCGGCGAGGGTCGGCACGTCGATCCCGTCGATCCGCTCGTCCGCGGACAGGCCGAGCGCGCGGAAGCGGCCGGACTCGATCTGGTCGGAGAACTCGTTGTAGCCGCTGACGCCCGCCGCCACGGTGTGGGAGAGCAGCGATGTCGTCACCTCTCCCCCGCCCGGGTAGGCGATGTAGTTCAGCAGGTCCGGGTCCATGCCGGCCTCCCGGGCGAGGAGCCCGGCGAGCAGGTGGTCGGTACCGCCCAGCGAACCGCCGCCGATCGCCGTTCCCTCCGGGTCGCGCCGCCAGTCCGCCAGCAGGTCGTCCAGCGTCCGGTAGGGCGAGTCGGCGGGCACGACGACCACACCGTAGTCGTCCGCGAGGCGGGCGATCGGCGTCACGTCCCGGAGGGTGTCCTCGCTGCCGGAGACTTCGATGCCGCCGACCATGACGGTGCCGGTGATCAGCAGCAGGGAGGCGTCCCCCGCCCGGTCGACGGTCTGGCTGAGCCCGATGGTCCCGGCGGCGCCGGGCACGTTGACCACCTGGACGCTGTTGACGATGCCCGCGGAACGCATGGTCTGCTGGGACTCGCGCGCGGCGAGGTCCCAGCCGCCGCCGGGTGCCGCGGGGGCCATCAGCGTCAGGCTGTTGCGCGCGCCGCCGCCGGACTCGCCGAGTCCCGCGTCGAGCACGGCCAGCGAGACCAGCACGGTGACCACGACCCCGTAGACTCCGGCGGCCAGGGGCCGGCGGCGCGGGTGCGGATGCTTGGTGAACATGGTCGGTCATCGTGCCGCCGGGCCCTGGGGCTGTCAGTACCCGCGCGGGTTGCTGCCACTTGTGCTTGTTTTGGTCATTGTGCTCACGGGCGCGGTGGCCGCGGAGACGTTGCCGACAGGGGGTCAGGGATGGGCGTGCGGACGCCGGGTGCGCGTTTCTCCCTGCCGAGGCCCACCCTGGCCGGGCAGTTCCTGGTGCTCCAACTCGGCCTGATCGTCGTGGTGCTTGCCGTGATCGCCGCGGTGTCCGTCGCGCAGGCGGACCAGGAGTTCCGGCGCAGCGAGGGCGGCCGGCTGCTGAACGTCGCGGAGGCGGTGGCCTCGCAGGAGGCGGTCAGGGTCGGGCTGACGGACGTGGCGCGGCGCGGCATCCTCCAGGCCACGGCGGAGCACGCGCGCGGCGTCTCCGGCGCCTCCTCGGTGGAGATCGCGGGCCCGGACCTGCGGGCGCTGACCGCCGCCGACCCGCGGCGCGTGGGCCGCGAACTGCCGCTGGGCGGCAGCAACGTGCTGGACGGCCGGTCCTGGACGGGGACGACCACGGCGGACGGAGCTACGTCCCTGGTGGCGCACGTCCCGGTGTTCGCGGAGACCGGGTCGCTGCTGGGCGTGGTCGCGGTGGCGAGCGAGGCGAAGCCGCTCGCGGAGCGGGTCGCCGCCGCGGCGCCCGATCTGCTGCTGTATCTCTCGGTGGCCAGCGCGCTGGGCGCGGCGGGTTCGTACCTGCTGGCCCGGCGCATCAAGCGGCAGACGCTCGGGCTCGAACCGGGCGAGATCACCAGTCTCGTCGAGCACCGCGAGGCGATGCTGCACGGCATCAAGGAGGGCCTGCTCGGCCTGGACGGCCACGGCCGCGTGACCCTGGCCAACGACAGCGCTCGCGATCTGCTGCGGCTGCCGCGGCAGGCCACCGGCCGCGCCCTGGCGGAGCTTCTGGTGGAGCCGCGGCTGCACGACGTGCTGGCGGGCCGCGTCAGCGGGCGGGACCAGGTGGTGTTCACCGGCGAGCGCATCCTCACCCTGAACCGGATGCCGCTGGTCACGGGCGGCCAGCCGGCCGGCTCGGTCACCACCATGCGGGACCTGACGGAACTGGCGTCGCTCCAGCACCAGTTGGAGACCACGCGGAGCGTCACCGACACGCTCAGGGCGCAGGCGCACCAGTTCTCCAACCACCTGCACGTGATTGCCGGTCTGGTGGAGCTGGCCGAGTATCCGGAGGTGCTGCGCTACATACGCGGCGTCGGCGGCGCGCACGCCGAGCGCACCTCGGGCGTGCTGACGAAGGTGGCGGACCCGTCGCTCGCGGCGCTGCTGATCGCGAAGTCCAGCCTGGCCGCCGAGCAGGGCGCCACCTTGCGGATCACGGAACGCAGCAGTCTCGGCCCGGTCCCCGAGACGCTGTCCGCCGATCTGGTCACGGTGACCGGCAATCTGGTCGACAATGCGCTGGACGCGGTGCGCGGCAGCGGGCCGTCGGCGTGGGTGGAGGTGGACCTGACCGTGCGGGACGGCGCGGGCGGGCCCGAAGTGGCCCTGGTAGTCACCGACTCGGGTCCTGGGGTGGCGCCGGAGCTGGCCGAGGAGGTGTTCCGGCACGGCTTCACCACCAAGGTCGCCGCGGACGGCTCGGGCCGCGGACTCGGCCTGGCCATCACCCGGCTGGTGTGCGCCCGCAGGGGCGGCGAGGCGACCGTGGAGGGCGCCGCGTTCCGTGCGCGGCTGCCGTGGCAGGACGCCCGGCGGAACGGAGCGGGGGCGGCGCGGTGATCAGCGTGCTGGTGGTGGACGACGACTTCATGGTGGCCAGGCTGCACCGCAAGATCATCGAGCGGACCCCGGGGTTCACGGTGGCGAGCGAGGCGCACACCGGCGCCTCGGCGCTCGACGCCGTGGCCAGGCTGCGGCCCGACCTCGTGCTGCTCGACCTTTATCTGCCGGATCTCGGCGGCCTTGAGGTGCTCCGGCGGCTGCGGGCGGGCGCGGGCGGCGGCACCGAACCGGACGTGCTGGTGGTCACCGCGGCCAGGGAGGCGGAGACCGTCAGGAGCGCGCTGCGGGGCGGCGCGGTGCACTATGTCATCAAGCCGTTCGAGGCGCCGGTTCTCCAGCAGCGGCTGCGCGACTACGAGCGGCGCCACCGGCAGCTCGCCGCCATGCGGGCGCCCGGGCAGGAGGACGTGGACCGGATCTTCGGCACCCCCGCGGCTTCCCGCATGCCCAAGGGCCTGTCCCGCGAGACCGCCGCGCTGGTCCGCCGCACACTGATCGAGGCGGACGGCGACCTGTCGGCGGCCGAGTGCGCGGCCGTCAGCGGCCTTTCGCGGGGCAGCGCCCGCCGGTACCTGGAGTACTGGGCCGCCACGGGCCGGGCCGGGGTCTCCCTGCGGTACGGCGCGACCGGCCGCCCGGAGCGCCGCTTCCACTGGTCGGGCGGCTGAACGCGGGCAGCGCGCCGCCCGGCTGCCGGGGCTCCCGGGTCAGTCCCGGACGGCGTCGACGTAGCCGAGCCGCCGGTTCATCCCGATGGCGGCGGCGTTCGCCGGGTGGTGGAAGGTGCGAATCCGGTCCACGCCGCACAGCGTGGCGAAGTCGGTGCCGGCCGTCTTCATCGCCAGAGCGATGCCTCGGCCGCGGTAGGCGGCCCTGACGCCGGTCATCTCGCTGAAGACGAATCCGGCGGTGCGGTGGTCCGACAGGGCGGCGAGGCCGCACCAGGTGTCGCCGTCGAGCGCGAGCACGACCCCGCGGGGATCGTAGGAGGGGACCTCGAACCTGCGCTCCACGTACTCGGGGTAGGTGAAGAAGGCTCCCCGTTCCGGGATGTCGGCGGAGCACTCCCTGTTCAGCTCGTACAGCAGGCGCCGGTGGCGCGGGGTGTCCCCCAGCTCGGCCAGCGTGGTGAGCTGGATACCGGCCGCCCGGCAGCGTGCCACGCAGGGCGCGAACGAAGCGGCGTCGAAGGTGGACACATCGAGCTCCAGCCTGACCCAGTGGTCCGCCACGGTGCCACTCCCCCTCCCTGGGCCCGGGCGGCGCCCTCACGCGCCAGCTTCGCACGCCCGCGGCACGGCGGACAGCGCGTCCCGCGCAAACGCGTTGGCCGGCGGCACGTCCGCTTCCTACAATCGCGCCGTGATCATTACCCAGACGCCACCGGGGCCACGGAGCCGCAGGTTCCCGGCGCACCGCGTGCCGCGCCGTGTGCCGCGCCGTGCCGTCCGGTCCGGGAGGGCGGGCCGTTGACACCGGAACAGAACGTCGTCCGTCTCGTCCGCGGGGTGCTCGGTGCCGATGTCGTGGGCGCGTACTTGCACGGCTCCGCCGTGCTCGGCGGGCTGCGGCCGCACAGCGATGTCGACGTGTTCGTCGTCCTGCGGCGGCGCACCACCGCCGAGGAACGCAGGGTGCTCGTCGGCGAGTTGCTCGGCATCTCCGGGGAGAAGGCCCGCCCGGTCCCCGCCCGCCCGGTCGAGCTGACCCTCGTCGTCCAGGACGACGTGCGCCCCTGGCGGTACCCACCGCGCTGCGAGTTCCAGTACGGCGAGTGGCTGCGCGACGCGTACGAGCGCGGCGAGGTGCCGTCGCCGGAGCCGAGCCCCGATCTCGCACCGCTGATCACCATGGTCCTGCTCGGGAACGCCGTGCTCTTCGGGCCGCCGCCGGGCGAGGTGTTCGCCCCCGTTCCCCACGAGGACGTCGAGCGCGCGATCGTCGCGGGAGTGCCGGAGTTGCTGGCCGATCTGGAGCACGACACGCGCAACGTCGTTCTCACGTTCGCCCGGATCTGGACAACTCTGGCGACCGGGGTCATCCGTTCCAAGGACGAGGCCGCGGCCTGGGCGCTCGGGGAACTCCCGGCGGAGCACCGGCCCGTGCTGGCCCGCGCCCGCGCCGTCTACCTCGGCGAGGAGAAGGAGCGCTGGGATGACCTGCTCCCGCGGCTGCGTCCGCACGCCGCGTACGTCACCGGTGTGATCGAGCGCCTTGCGGCGCGTGACGGGCGGGCCGGGGGCCACGGGCGCCGGTGACCCGGGGCACCGCCGGACAACACCTCTCCAGCGCGATACACACCTCGGCGGCCAAGGCGGCACGATCGGCCTCTCTCGCCATGACGCACACCGTAGTCCGACCTCGCGTCACACCAATCCCTGCCGAAAGCGGCAGTCCCGACCGGTGATCATTTCCGGTCGGAGCACCGGACACGGAAGCCCCACACAACGGTGGGGCTTCCGCTCGCCCTCCGAGCGGAGGGTCACGCCGCAGCTAGCCGACACGCAGTACGGGAGCCGGAGTCAGACACACCGGTCGCCTTGAGCATTCCAATGCACAGGGTCCTGCTCCAATCGGTGCCCTGGCTACCAACCTCGCAGGCGTCAACCTGCTCCGGCGAAACCTTGCCCACTATCGAGTCAAGGTACCTGTAGCAGTCGCCAGCAGTGGCCTGTGCCGGGCCGGCCACCACCAGCGAGCCGCCCACAAGCGCTCCGGCGAGAGCCACGGGCGCGGCGAACCTGAACAGTCGCTTCTCCAACGGAATCCCCTCCCTGGTCTGCGCCACCTCCACGGTGACGCCTCGGCCCATCGTTGACTCGATGGGTGGAGTGTTCGTCTCATCAGTACGACGAGGCAGCACTCCGGATCATGACGTGATGTGTCCCAGGTCACATCTCATAGGTGGCCCGGCCGCCTTCGCTTGCCGTTCAAGGCCCGGGTGTCGGACGCGACTGGATCTTGATCGCTGTTCTCGCTGTTCAGCGGACGTGAGGGCGGGCTTCGTCATGACGTCGGTGCATGCGGGTGCGTCGCCAGCCTGTCCGGCGGTGACGACGAACGCGAGAGGGCGGCAGCCGGCGTCGGCGGCGAGGGGGATTCGCGTGGTCAGTCCGCCGCGGGGCCGGCCGATGGCGTGGTCGCGTGGCTCCCATTGCGTCCCGGGCCGGAACTTGAACGGTGATCTCACCACCGGCCGCCACCCTGTGGTGTTCGGCTCGGGAGCAGTGGCTCGATCCGCGCCCACTGCGCGTCAGTCAAGGGCGTGCCCGGATCACCGATCAGGCGATCGGGAAGAAGCTCAGCTTCAGGCGGCGATGTGGGCTGCGAGCCGGTCAGTGGCGGTGCGGGGCTCGCGGCCCAGGAGTTCGGCCACCAGAGGGCCGGCTTCGGCGAAGTAGCCCGCGCGGGCAGCTTGATACCAGGTGAGCATGAGTCGGGCCAGCTGCTCCGGCACACCGACCGTGATCTGGTCGGCGACCCACTGTTCGTCGCCCAGGACGATGCGCTTGATAGTCCTACCGGTGAGGTCAGAGGCGATCTTGGTGAAATCGTCGAAGGTGACGGCGGTCGGCGCAGTGAGGGTCACGGGGCCGTCGAAGGAGCGGTCACCGGCGAGAATGACCGCAGTGGCCTCGGCTATATCGGCGCGGTCGGTATACGGTACGGGGCCGTCTTCCGGCTGGGCGATCACGCCGGTCCGCTGCCACGGGCCGAGGACCTGATCGAGCGGGCCGTAGGCGCCGTTGCGCAGTGCGGTCCAGGCGACTTCGGAGTCACCGAGGATCGCCTCGGTGGCGAGGTGGATGTCCGACGGCCGGTACGGGTTGCCCGGGACGGCGCCCTGCTGGCTCGTGTAGAGAACCCGCCGGGCGCCGGCCGCGACCGCGGCTTCGATGGCATTGCGGTGCAGGCTGACCATATCGGCGGCTGGGTCGTTGCCGGACACCAGAAGGACCTGCTCGGCACCGGCGAACGAGTCGCGCAGCGTGGCCGGGTCCTCGTAGGAGCCCTGTCGCACGCGCACGCCACGGTCGGCGAAGTGCCGCGCCTTGGCGGTGTCGCGGACACTGACACCGATCTGGTCGGCGGGTATGCGCCTGAGGAGGTGCTCGACGGTGGCGCCGCCCAGCCCACCGGTAGCGCCGGTGACAACGATCACGTTCTCGACCTTCCTGAAGTCATAAGTTGACCAAGCAGGTCAGCTTCCCTTCCGTCTGCGACCGTATGTAAGCTGACCCAGCGAGTCAAATTACGGCGATGGGCGACAGGGAAAGACGGTGAGGGCCATGGCCGGTGCGACGTCTTCGGAATCCCGGCTGCGCGCCGACGCCCGGCGCAATTCCGAACAGATCCGCTCTGCCGCGATCGGCGCCTTCCAGGGACAGGGCCTGACGGTGCCGCTGGAGGAGGTCGCCAAGGCAGCAGGGGTGAGCAAGGCCACGATCTTCAACCGGTTCGGCGGGCGGATCGGCCTCATCGAAGCCGTCATCGAAGAGGTCGTGGCAAGTGAGCTGTTCGCCGTCATCGACCACACTCGGACCATCGACGACGTCGGCGAGCGGATCACGTATTACCTCACCGCGATACGCGATCTCCAGTACCGCCAGCCCGCCTTCAATGACGTCCTGTTGCAGACATATCCGCATTCGCAGCAGCTCATGGAGATCTGCCGGGCCGGAAGCGAGGCCAACGAGGAGCTCACCGCAGCGGCACGAGCCTCCGGTGCGCTGCGGCCGGAGTTCACGGCGGACGACCTCCATGCACTCGTCGTCGACAACGCCCTCGCCCTCAAGCACGGCAAGCGGCCTCCCCGGGACGACTACGACCGGCGCACCATGTACCTCCTGGACGGAATCCGAGGGCGCTCCTCCGCTTCTGGCGGACGATGACCGCGCGCTTGCCCTGGTGCCGCGCGTCGCCCTGCGGGCTCGTCTCGCTCCGGCGCAGCGCGAAATCCGTGCAGCAAGAAAGGCTCTGGGTCAGGGCCAGCTGGACGCACGGGAGTTGAAGAACTCCGGGTCGCTGTGCACGGGGACGACGCACAGCAGGTGTCCGCCGGGGGCGCGCAGGATGCGGCACTCGAGCCACTGCGCCTCCTGACGCGCGCCGAGCGCGACGAGGCGTGCGGTCTCGGCCTCGACGTCGTCGGTCTCGATGTCGATGTGGTAGCGCGCGGTGTCGTCGACCGCCTGCACCGCGGCGACGATGCCCGGCACGGCCTCGTGCAGCACGGTGAACTGCCCCTGTTCCGGGGCGGGTTCGGCGGGGGCGCCGAGGGCGGCGGACCAGAAGGCCGTCGCGTCGGACGCCTCGGCCTCCGGCGTGTCGATCAGCAGCGCGTACACACGGCTCCGGTGCATGAACCGACCCTACCTTTGCCCGGAGCACCCCGTCCGGCCCCCGGAGGGGGGACGTGCCGTACCCGGGGCCGTCCCCACCGGGCCGAGCAGTGCCTGGTCGCGCCTCCGGAACTGAACCAGGGTGGAGGGCATGACGCACTCCTCTTCTTCCTCTTCTTCCTCATCTCTCGGCACGAACCCGGGCAGCACCGGCGCCCGTACCGGCCGGCCGCTGGCCGGCCGGGTCGCGGTCGTCACCGGGGCCTCCAGCGGCATCGGCGCGGCTACGGCCCGCCGTCTGGCCGCGGCCGGGGCGGGCGTCGCACTGCTTGGCCGCCGCGAGGACCGCCTCGTCGAGCTGGCCGGAGCACTGCGCCCCACGGCCGAAGGAACCATCCTGCCGGTGACGGTCGATGTCACCCGCCCGGCAGCCCTCGACGCGGCGGCCCGGACCATCGGCTCGGCGCTCGGCCCCGTGGACCTCGTGGTGGCCAACGCCGGGGTCATGCTCGGCGCGCCCTTCGAAACCGGCGACGCCGAGGAGTGGGACCGCATGATCGACGTGAACCTGCGAGCCCTGCTGCACACTTCGCGCGCGTTCACCGGCGATCTGATCGCCGCCGCGGCCGGGGGCGGCCCCGCGGACCTCGTGTACGTCGGCTCGGTGGCCGGGCACGCCCTCTACCCCAACTGGTCGGTCTACTGCGCCACCAAGGCCGCCGTGGCCCACCTGACCCGCAATCTGCGCGTCGAACTCGGCCCGCTCGGCGTCCGCGTGCGGAACGTGGAGCCCGGTGTCACCGTCACCGAGCTGGGGGCTGACATGCGCGACGCGGGAATGCGGGAGACGTTGGCGGCCATGCGGGCCGACGGGCAGCCCCTGGCCGCGGATGACATCGCCGAGGCCATCGCGTTCTCGGTCTCGGTGCCGCCGCACGTCAATATCGCCGAACTGGTGGTCGTTCCCGTCGCGCAGGGCTGACGCGGGAGCCGGCCGGCGGGGCCGGGCCTGCTTGAGCAGGCCCGGCCCCTCACGCCGAGAGGGAGGCCGCCACGGAGCCGTGGCCGAAGTCGTCCGGGCGCGGGCGGCGCAGGAACATCTCGCTGCCGGCGCCGTTGAGTATCTCGGCCTGGAGCCGCTGGACGTCGTCCGAAGGCTGGAGGCCGAGTTCGGTGCTGAGGATCTGGTAAAGGTCCTGATATGCCTGAAGGGCCTCGCCCCGGCGGCCGACCTGGTGCAGCGCCGAGATGAGCTGGCCGTGGAACCATTCATGCAGGGGATAGTCGTGGACCAGCGTCCGCAGATCCGGCAGGAGTTCGCGATGTCTGCCCAGCAGGGTGCCGGTCTCGATGTGCAGTTCCAGAGCGCGAATGCGCAACTCCTCGACGCGGGCGACCCGGCCGGCGAGCACGCAGCCGACGGGCACATTGCTCAGCACGGGGCCGCGCCACATACCGAGCGCGCGGCTCACCTGCTCGTCCGCCCGCTCGACCCGGCCGGCGGTCAGCTCCCACTGGGCGCGTTGAATGAGCCGTTCAAAACTGATGGTGTCGACCTCGTCGTCGTCGACCTGGAGTTCGTAGCCTGGGGCACGGGTGACGAGAAGGTCCCGATCCGGCTCGGTGACCTTTTCTTCCATGAGGAGTTTACGCGCGTGGTAAACGTGGGTTTGCAGCGTTCTCAGTGCGCCACGCGGCGGATTCTCCCCCCACAACTCCTGTATCAGCAGGTCCGTCGCCACGACGCCTCTGGGCTGGAGCGCCAGCAGCGCGAGCATCCGGGAGATCTTCGGTGCATTGATTGTGTATTCTCTGCCGTCATCGGTGACGATCTCGAAGCGACCGATGAGGTTGAGCTGCATTGCACACGCTCCTGTCTTGGCGCGTCGGCGCCTGTGGGCGTCACCAGGTGATGCTGGGAACGGTGGACCAGCTCCACCGAAGACCACGTGCTACAAGGAAAGGTCACACTACCGGCCGGTTGGTATGTTCTCGTCCCCGGCGTCTTGCGCTCGGCACCACGCGACGGCCTCGTCCGCGAGGAGGCGGTCCGTGTCGGCCAGCACCGCGGCGAAGTGGGCCACTGACGCCAGCGTGACGTGGTGGTGCCAGCCCGGGTAGGAGCGGCCGGTGAAGTCCCGCACCCCCACACGTTCCGAAATCCGGTCGAAGTCGCGCTGTACGACGTCCGAAAGCCGCGTCAGGCGCAGCACGGAGGGGAGGGACTGACCGCCGGCGTTCGTCAGCCACAGCCGCACATCGCTGCGCGCCTCGACGGACCACTCCCCCACCAGCAGCAGCCCATGCGGGCCCGCGCCCAGGTCCCGGGGCCCGGAGGGCAGTTGAGGAGCGACCACGGGGACCGCGGCGGCGATGGTGTGCCCGCCCTCGATCCGCACAGGGCGGCGCAGCCTGGTGAGGGTGGCGATGAGCTCTTCGGCGCTGCGCAGGCGCTCGCCGTAGGCGGGCAGTACGGAGGCGTCGATGCGGAGCCGGGTGTCCCGTCCGGCCCTGACGATGAACGCCTGGCTGTGCCCGGCGAGTTGGTGGGCGAGGGCGACGGCGTCCGCGCCCTCGGCGTCGACCACGAGCGGCCGCGGCGCGGGGGCGACCACGCCGTGCGGGTCGGTGACCAGTTCGCGAATGCACTCCTCCGGGCTGCCGCCCCTGGCCTCGGCGGGGATGCTGGCCCGCTCGCGCACCGGCCCCTCGGTCCAGCGCCGCGGGAGCACCAGGCGCCAGTCCACCGGCACGGCGGCACGTTCCGAGGCCACCCAGGCGCCCACCGCCTGCTGCCCGTTGATGATCTCGCCCAGGTGCGGAACGTACTGCTGGTCGACCCCGATCGAGTGCCGTCCGGCCTTGGGTATGACGGTGGGCCGGACGACCCAGGCCTCGTGCCCCAGGAGGGACCGCACGTGGCGCGCGAGGGCCTGGCGCACGGGTCGCCAGTCCCAGGGGGAGACGCTGATGAAGTGGTGCACGTTCTGGAGCGTGGCGTCGCCGCCGATGTAGTCGGAGATGTTGCGCAGCGTCTTGCGGCCGCGTAACGCCAGCAGTCCGCGCACGTACTGCTCGGCTTTCAGCCGCTGTCCGGTGCGGGGCAAGGAGGTGAACAGCCGCGACCCGAGGCCGGCGGGGAGGCCGGGGGCGGACGGCTCGCGCGGCGGGGCCTGGGGCGAGGTCATCGCTCGGGCCCGGTTGATACGGGTGGGTCTGACGTCGCTATCATCACTCCCCCTTGATCCGGATGTGGGGCCGGGCTCAATAAATCAACCATTCCATTTGTTTGCCTGAGGGACGTCAACCAGCGTCGCACGACGCGGAGACCGCCCTCACCTGGGGAAACGGGTGGGTGGGGGTGCGGGCGGGGACAGCGTCGTGACGGGACATCAGGGCGCGGTGACAGCAAGTCGTCGTCCTCTGCCATAAACATACCGGACGTTCGACACTTCAACAGTAGGGCCTCCGGCCATCCGGGCACCGCACGGCGGTATTTCGGGCCCAGGACGCGCCCGAACGGGCCACGCCGGGCCCAGCGGAACGTCTGGTGGTCCGCCAGCGGCCCGTCAGCGGCCCGTCGGTGGCCCGTCGGCCGACCGGGGGCCCCGATCCTCCGCCGCCGCCCTGCTGGCCGCGAGCAGCCGTTCGGCGCGGCCGGGCGAGGTGTCCAGCTGGGCCAGGACGCCGGGGACGGCGATGCTGGGCAGCACAAGCTCCAGGAGGGCCGCGATCTCGTCCACCAGTTGCGGCGACTCGTCGAGGGAGCCGCTCACGAGCTGAACTCCCGTCCAGGAGCCGACGAACAGCCGTGAGGTAACCGCCGGATCGACATGGGCGTGCACCTCGCCGCGCGCGCGGGCCTCCGCGATCATGTCCCTCCCGAGGACGATCCAGTCCGGCCAGCGGGTACCGAACAGGCCGCGGGCCTTCGGGTCGACGGCGAGCCGGATCGAAGCGCTGAGCATCGGCTCCCTCGGCAGACGGTAGGCCAGCAGCAGGCCCACATCCACCCACTCCTGGAGCTTGAGGGTCTGCGGCACCAGCCCCTCGGAGGTGACGGCCTCGGCGAGCACGCCCCGCGCCAGCTCCTCCTTGGAGGTGAAATGGAAATACAGGGCCCCACGGGTCAATTCGGTCCTGTCGAGGATCGCGGAGATGGAGGCGGCGTCGTAGCCGCACTCGTTGAAGACCTCGGCCGCGGCCTCCAGAAAGAGCCTACGGGTCCGAATTGCCCGATCTTGCCTCGCCAACGGGGACTCCAATGACTTTTTCTTTACCTGCATCTTGCAACAGACCGGAGAACCGGTATCTTATCAGTGTTTGTTCGCCGCTTGCATCGCATCCCGGGGGGATCGTGACCGAGGCTCCTGCTGCATGTCTGCATCCATTGTCCGATCCTTTAGCCCGGCCGAGGACGTACTTCCCTTTCGGCATCTCCGCAGAAGTACGCACCGTGCCGCGGGAGTACGTTCACCTCGTACACGAGGACACTGTCTTCATCACCGGCTGGAAACGGCTGAAAACCCATAAGTTTCTGCTCACCGCCGTATGGCCGGGAAGCGCCGGAATACGGCCCTACGATCCCCGCGTTCTGTCACAGCTGATCAGACAGAGCGGCCTGGCCATCGCCCATGCGGAATACGACGTGCCGCTGGCCTATCAAACTCTGCTCCACTCCCTGGACTACGACGTCGCCGAGGGCCTCTCCCTGCCGGACGACCGTCCCACGCCCCTGGAGATCGAGGTCGTCGTGGCCGAGGCCGGGCGCAAGGGCCGCACCGCCAGGTCCCTGACCATGGAGGTCCGCCTCAGGGCGCACGGCGCCACCGTCGTCACGTCCCGCTCCGAGTTCGGGTGGGTCTCCCCCGCGGTCTACCGGCGCCTGCGCGGGGGCCGCTCCACCGCCGCCTGGGGGGCGTGGCCCCTCCCCGCCGCGCTCGCCCCCGAGTCCGTCGGCCGCGCGGCCCTCGCGGACGTGGTGCTGTCGCCGGGGCTGCGCCCGCACCACTGGCAGTTGCGCAACGACGTCGCCAACACGCTTTTGTTCGACCATCCCGTCGACCACGTGCCGGGGCTCGTGCTCGTCGAAGCGGCCCTCCAGGCCGCACAGACCCGGCTTCCCGGCTTCGCGGTACGCACCGTCCGCAGCAGCTACCAGCGGTTCGCCGAACTGGACGAACCGTGCTGGATCGAGGTCCGGCCCGCGGGACCGCCCGGCCCCGACGGCGCGGACACGCTCCTCGTGGGCGGCACCCAGGACGGCAGGCCCGTGTTCGACATCGCCCTGGGCGGCACCGTCCGCCGTACCGTGTCCCACCCGTAGGGCCTGCCCAGGAAGTACCGGTGCTCCCCGGCGCCCCCGCCCGGGGGCCCGGTCCTGGCTGCTCGCCGGGGGCTTCGCGCCGGGCCCGGGCCGGCTGTCACCAGGCCCAGGCTTCGGGCCCCGGGCCGCCCTTGCCGATGGGCGGGAAGAGGGCGTCGAGGCGCTTCAGCACCTCGTCCGACAGGATGAGGTGCGCCGCCCGCAGGGCGCTCTCCAACTGGGCCACGCTGCGCGGGCCGATGACCGGGGCCGTCACCCCCGGCCTGGTCATCGTCCAGGCCAGGCCGACCTCGGCCGGGTCGAGACCGTGTTCAGCGCACAGGTCCTCGTAGGCGGCGAGGGTCTCACGGTGGGTCTCCAGGGCCTCGGCGGCCCGGCCCTGGGCACTCTTCATCGCCTCGCCCTCGGTGAGCTTCCGCAGCACGCCGCTCAGCAGTCCGCCGTGCAGCGGGGACCACGGGAGCACGGCCACCCCGTACCGCAGGCAGGCCGGAATGACTTCCAGCTCGATGTGCCGGGTGACGAGGTTGTAGACGCTCTGCTCGGAGACGATACCGAGGAAATTGCGGCGCGCGGCGTTCTCCTGCGCCTCCGCGATATGCCAGCCGGCGAAATTGGAGGAGCCGACGTAACGCACCTTCCCTTGCCGCGTCAGGAATTCCATCGCCTGCCACACCTCGTCCCAGGGGGCGCTCCTGTCGACGTGGTGCATCTGGAACAGGTCGATCCAGTCTGTTTTCAGCCGGCGCAGCGACGCATCGCAGGAGGCGATGATGTGGCGTGCGGAGAGACCGGATTCATTGGGCCAGTCGTCCATGGGGTTGCCGACCTTGGTGGAAAGGACGATCTTTTCCCGGCGGCCCCCGCCCAGTGCGAACCAGGAGCCGAGGAATTCTTCCGTGTAGCCCTTGTACTTCTGCCAGCCGTACTGGTTCGCGGTGTCCACGAAATTGATGCCGTGTGCGAGGGCCGTGTCCAGGATGGCGTGGCTCTCCTGGTCGTCGGCCCGGACGCCCAGGTTCAGGCTGCCCAGGCACAGCTCGCTGACCTGGAGGGCGGTGCGGCCGAGACGGGTGTAGCGCATGGTTGCCTCTCTGGCTCTCCGGGGCTTTGACGCGGTGGCGGGACGGCGTGCCGGCGGAAACGTCCGGTCAGGGCCGGCTCCGGTGGCGGGCGCTCAGCCGTTCCAGCTGGGGGACGAGGTCGTGCGGGCTCGGCGTCGCCATCATCTCCTCGTGGATGCGGCGCGCCCCCGCGTGGAAGGACGGCTCGTCGAGGACGCGGGCCAGCCGCTTCGTCAGCTCCTCGACGGAGTGCGCCTTCTGGTCGAGCAGCAGCCCGGCGCCCCGCGAGAGGACGTAGGCCGAAGTGGGGCGCATGTCCATGTGCTTGTGGGTGGAGGAGGTCGTGGTGCCGTCCGCGTGCTCCACCACGATCTTGATGTCGCCGTCGACGATGAGCTGCGGCGTGCGCGTCGCGGTCGCGGCCGCGAAGCTGCCCATCCCGCCGTGGTGGATGAAGGCGGAACAGCTCGGCAGCAGTTGCGTGAGCGGCAGGTAGTCGACGGTCCGTACGTTGGGCGGCACGCGGAAGTCCGCGATCTGTGAGGCGTCCAGCGTGGCGATCACGTCGATGTCCAGGTCGGCGACGCTTTCCAGCAGGGCCCCGACGAACTCCTCGCCGCCCTTGAAGAACTGACGTACCGACACCCCGAGCGACAGCGCCACACGCGGCCGCTTCGGGGCCTCGCGCAGCCACGGGGGGATCGGCGCGGCCCCGGTGAACGGCACCCAGCGCATCGGCACCAGGACGGTGCGGGTCGGCAGCCGCATCGGGGCGGGCATGGTGTCGATGGTCCACTGCCCGAGCAGCAGTTCCTCGTCGACCTCGACGCCGTGCCGTTCCGCTACCGGCCGCACCGCCCGCGCCAGGGGGCTCTCGGCTCCGGAGGCGGAGCCGTCGGCGCGGGCGGCGGCCAGCCGTTCGGTGATCCAGCCCCAGTAGTCGGGGCCCCACAGCAGCCGGGCGTGGGCGGCGCCCGCGGCGCGGGCGGCCACCGCGGCGGAGGGGAAGGCAGGGTCCCAGATGACGAGGTCGGGCTGCCAGGCCCTGGCGTAGGCAACGAGGTCGTCGATGCCGGGCATCGGCTCGGCGGACGAGGCGCCGGCGGGATGGAACTCCCACGTCGCCGGGAGCACGAACTGCCGGAAGTCGCCCCACGGATGGTGGTCCTCGCCGTCGAGTGCCAGGGCGGCCGCGACGTTGTCGAGCTCCTCGTCCATGCCGGGCGGCACGGGCTGCGCCGCGCCGCGCGCCGTGGGCATGCCGGCGCGTTCGCCGAGCGGCAGGGCCGTGAGGCCCACCGAGGTGATGGTCGCGGCCACATCGGGGTGGGACGCGATGACCACCTCGTGCCCTGCGCTCTGCAACGCGGAGGCGAGCGGCACCACGGGGTACAGATGGGCGGTGCCTGGCCATATTGTCATGAGCACTCGCACAGAGCTCTCCCTCGGAGAAGCGCGACCACGTCGATGAGCCGCGGGCCTGAAGACGCAACAATCGGGCAAGTCAGCCTGGACGCTACAGCGGGGCACGCAACCGGGCGCCCACTCCCGGGTAACCCCGCACCGCCGCCGGCCCGCCGGCCGAGCCCCGTCACGCGTGCCGCGGCGCATCCGGGGCCCTGCACACAGCACCGTCACGCCATCTGACGGGGCATTGGCCACTGACAAAAAGGTTCGTGACAAACAAATGATGAGCAGTTGAGCGACGTCTGTGCAGGAACCATCATGGACCGGACGCCTATAACAGAGATCATTTGTGATCGAAAGCGGCGGCTTTCGCGTCATTTTCCAAAGAATCGACAGCAGATTGGAAAAAACATGGCTGAGGACAACCGCATACCCGTGACCCTCATCGGGCTGGGCTCGATGGGCGCGGCGCTGGCCGAGGCGTTCGTCGGGGCCGGGCACCCCACGACCGTGTGGAACCGGACCGCCGCCAAGGCCGAGCCGCTCGTCGCCAAGGGTGCGGTGCGTGCCGAGGCCATCGGAGAGGCCGTCGCCGCCAGCGGGCTGGTGATCACCTGTATGACCTCCTACGAGGCGACGAAGCAGGCGCTGGAGCCGGCCGCCGACGCGCTGTCCGGCCGCACCCTGATCACGCTCAACTCCGGCATTCCCAGCCACGCCCGCGAGTTCGCGGAGTGGGCCACCGGGCACGGTGCCCGGTTCCTGGACGGGGCGGTCAAGAATGTGCCCCAGGCCGTGGGCCTGGCTGACACGCTCATCTACTACAGCGGCGACAAGGCCGTCTTCGACGAGTACGAGTCGACCGTGAAGGTGCTTGGCGGCGACACCGTCTTCCTCGGCCCCGACGTGGACACCGCCAAGCTTTACGAGGCGGCCGTCGGCACCACCCTGCTACCGGCGCTCGTCGGCTTCTTCCAGGGCGCCGCCATGCTGAAGAAGCGCGGCCTCGAGGTCTCCTCCATGGTGCCGTACTCCATCAAGTGGCTCGAGATGATCAACTCCATCCTGCCGGTGCTGGCGGAGCAGATCGACTCGGGCGACTACAGCCAGGCGTTCTCCTCCATCGGCCTCTTCCACGCCGCCATCGACGACGAGTACCAGATGGGCAAGGACGAGGACGTCGACATCAGCTGGCAGGCCCCCATGCACGACCTGCTGCGCCGCGCCGTCGCCGAGGGTCACGCCGAGGACAACATCTCCGCCCTGGCGGAGATGTTCCTGAAGCCGGAGAAGAAGGACTGACCTTCGGCTCCGGCCCCCCACCGTCGGGCCCGCCCGTGCGGGCCCGCCGCCGACGGGGCCCGGTGCCGGTGCCGGGGGCTGTCCGGCGCCGGACCCGGGCTCCTCGTCATGCCCGGCAGAACGGCCGGCCCGCGGACACGCCGCGGGTCGGCCGCCGTTTCAGGGGCCGTCTTCAAAGGGATTACCCGGCTCGCGACGGCTGGCGCCCCCCTGGCCGCGTTGCCTTGCCAGCGGGGCGCCATCCGCCGCTCGCTGATCGGACGCCCCTTTGAAGACGGACCCTAAAGCACCGGGGTATCGGGCTCGAGCCCCAGCAGGGCGCGGCCGTGCACCTCCAGATTGGTGGCGGGTGCCATCATCCCGTGCAGCGAAAGTCCCTCCAGGTCCCGGTAGAAGCGCTGGAACGGCGCGCTGCGGGCCAGCGCGGACGCCCCGCTCACGGAGTGCAGCAGCTCCACGGCCTCCTTCAGGGACTGGATGGCGAAGCCGCAGCGGCCGTGCACCGTGGCGCGTTCCTTCGTGGTGGGGTACTCCCCGGCGTCCGCCCTGCGCTGGAGGAGGTCCACCACCTCGTCCGCGAGCGCCCTGGCCGCCGCGATCCGGTTCTCCGCCTGGGCGACGGTGAGCTGCGTCAGCGGGTGCCGGCTCTGGTCCTCCCAGTTGGTGTAGGCGATCGCGCGGCCCGGCAGCCGCTCGACGAACAGGTCGAAGGCCGCCTGCGCCATGCCGATGTAGACCGCCACGGCCTCCGTCATCACGAGGCCGATCAGCCCGTAATTGCGGCCGGTCGCCCCGGAGTTCCAGCGGTCCGTGAGGGTGCCCTCGACGGCCGCCTCGCCGTCGGCGATCCGGTGCTCGGGAACGAACACGCTCTTGGCCGTCGCGGTCGAACTGCCGGTGGCGCTGGCCGCGGACACGTACCAGTCGTCGGCAATCTCCAGCTCGTCCATCGGGACCAGCGCGTAGACCAGCTCCACCGAGCCGTCCGGCTTCTCCAGCAGGGCCGCCAGCATGTCCCAGTCCGCCGCGCGGCAACCGGTGTTGAAGCGCCAGGTGCCGTCGAGCAGGTACCCGCCCTCGGTGGGCGTCACGGTGCCGCCGGGGGTGAAGCCGCCCGAGACGCGGACCGTTCCCTCGGCGAAGACCTCCTCCTGGGCCGAGTCCGGGTAGAGCGTGATCATCCAGGCCGTCGATACCCAGGAGGCGGCGGTCCAGCCGGTCGAGCCGCAGCCGCGGGAGATCTCCTCCAGGATCGTGAACTGCTCGGCCAGGGGCAGGTCCAGCCCCCCGAAGCGGCCGGGCACCGCCATCCGGAAGACGCCGGCCTCGTCGAGCAGCCGGATGTTGTCCCCCGGGAGCCAGCGCCGCTCCTCGGCCTCGCGGCCGTTCGCCCGCAGGGTGGGGACGGCGGCCCTGACCGCTTCCAGTACGGATGCACCCGTCGGTTGCGTCGGCGTCATCTTCTGCTGCTCCTCAGCTGAATCGGGCGGGGTCGTCGGACGGAGGGCCCGGAGCGGGACGGCGCGGCATCAAAGCCGTTCACAGCGTCACCGCACCGGAGTTGAGCACCGCCAGGAGCGTGCGCGCCTGGACGTTCACGTAACGGCTGTGCTGCACCAGCTCGTTGAGCTGGGCCGGGGTGGCCCAGCAGAAGTCGGGCGGCGGCCGGAGGGGCGCCTCGCTCTCGTCGGCCTCGACGAACAGGTACCGGCTCTCGGCGTTGAGGAACCGCCCGCCCTCCTCGGAGTGCACGGCCTCGTAGCGGACGCGCGCCGGCTCAGCGGCCAGCACGCCGTCGAGGAACGGCGGGCGCAGCCCGCCCGTGAGGTGGGCGTAGTTGCCCGGCGTGTACTGGACGGTCGGGGCCAGTTCGACGGTGTCCAGGAGACCGGCCTCCATCCGGGCGTGCGCCAGCAGGTGCGGCACGCCGCCGAAGCGGCGGGTCAGGAAGCCGGTGACGCCGGTGCCGCGGGGCTCGATCAGCGGCTGGCTCCAGCCGCCGACCTCCCGGCTGTCCGCCTCCACGGACACGCCCACCACGCGGAAGTACCGGCCGTCCTCGTGCTCGATGCCGCTCGGGCCGCGCACCCAGTCCGCGACCTGCGCCAGTGGTTTCCGCGTCACCCGGACGTCCTGCCGCGCGCGCACGCCGGAGAACCAGGACCGCAGGTCCAGGTCCGAGTGCAGCGCGCCCTCGTCGGCCTGTCCGGTGGGAACGCAGGCCAGGACGGTACGCGCGTCCATGTTCACCACGTTGTCCCGGCGCAGCAGCTCGCCTATCTGACCGAGCGTCAGCCAGCAGAAGTCGTCGTCGAGGGCGACGTCCTCGTCGGTCTCGACGATCATGTTGCGGTTGGACTTGCCCAGGAACCAGGCACCGTGCTCCGACTGGAGGACGTCGGCCAGGATGCGGCCGCGGCCCGGCCGGACGAAGTGGTCGATGTATTTGACGTCCGCCCCGCGGTGCACCTTGGTGTAGTTGCTGCGGGTGGCCTGCACGGTCGGGGACAGCTGGAGCAGGTTGCGGTTGCCCGGCTCCATCTTGGCCTGCATCAGGAAGTGCAGCACCCCGTCGAACTCCCGGGCCAGCAGCCCGAGTATGCCCACTTCCGGCTGTCTGATGATGGGCTGTTCCCAGTGTGGGAACGGGGCGGTGCCGGTCTCCGCGGAGATGCCCTCGATGGTGAAGAAGCGCCCGCTGCGGTGGGCCAGGTTCCCCGTGTCCGGCGCGAAGGACCAGCCGTCCAGCTGCGCGAAGGGCACACGTTCCACCCGGAAGTGGTGGGCCAGCCGCCGCCCGGCGAGCCAGTCGGCGAACTCCGCGGTGCCCAGCGAGGCGGCGGTGCCCAGCGACGCGGCGGAACGGACGAACTTCTCCCGCACCCCGTCGTCACGGCGGGCCCGCAGCATGGTGACGGTGCTCATCGGCATGCCTTCCCCTCTGCCCTCGACGGCCGCGCCGCGGCGCGTGCGGTGCCGCGGTCACGCATCCGTCTCTTGCTCCTTCCGGTGCTTGGACGCCTTCCACCAGTGCACGTTGTCGCGGTACCAGGCGACGGTCTGGGCCAGGCCCTCCTCGAAGTCGACGCGCGGCGCGTAGCCCAGCTCCTCACGGATCTTGGTCTCGTCCAGCGAGTACCGCAGGTCGTGTCCCTTGCGGTCGGGCACGTGCCGGACGCGGCCGGGGTCGGCGCCGCAGAGGTCGAGCAGCCGCTCGGTGACGGCGAGGTTGGTGCGTTCGTTGCCGCCGCCCACGTTGTAGATCTCCCCCGCCCTGCCGCCGGCCAGGACCAGTTGGACGGCGCGCGAGTGGTCGTCGACGTGCAGCCACTCCCGCACGTTGAGCCCGTCGCCGTACAGCGGGACGTCCGAGCCCTCCAGCAAGTTGGTGATGAACAGCGGGATCAGCTTCTCGGGGTGCTGGTGCGGGCCGAAGTTGTTGGAGCAGCGGGTGATCGACAGGTCGAGGCCGTGGGAGCGCCAGAACGCGCGGGCGATCAGGTCCGAGGACGCCTTGGACGCGGCGTAGGGCGAGTTGGGCAGCAGCGGCCAGTCCTCCGTGGAGGAGCCCTCCGCCACGGACCCGTACACCTCGTCGGTGGAGACGTGCACGATGCGCGGCACGCCGGTGGCGACGCAGGCGTCGAGCAGCACCTGGGTGCCCACAACGTTGGTCCGCATGAAGGCACCGGGCGAGGTCAGCGACCGGTCCACGTGGGACTCGGCGGCGAAGTGGACCACCGCGTCGTGCCCGGGGAGCAGATCGCGCAGCAGGGCGCTGTCGCAGACGTCGCCCTCGATCAGTTCCAGGAGCGGGTGGCCGAGCGGCAGGTTCTCGCGGTTGCCCGCGTAGGTCATCTTGTCCAGCACGGTGACCCGGGCTCGTTCGTAACCCGGGTAGCCGCCGCCG
Organism: Streptomyces sp. MP131-18; assembly: GCF_001984575.1. Classification (GTDB taxonomy): domain Bacteria; phylum Actinomycetota; class Actinomycetes; order Streptomycetales; family Streptomycetaceae; genus Streptomyces; species Streptomyces johnsoniae. Next base: position 549,509 of record NZ_LZNS01000001.1, read on the forward strand.
AGCATCGTGCGCACGTAGTGGGAGCCGATGAAGCCGGCGCCGCCGGTGACGAGGACCCTCATGCCGCCACCTCCACCCGGCTGTGGTCACCGATCACCAGGCGGTGGTGGGCCGCGCCCCGGCCGGCCGGGCCGATGGTGGCGCCGCGGCCGATCAGGGAGTCCACCAGCGCGGGCACCTGGCTGACCGCGGCGCCCGCCATGACGATGGAGCCCGCGACGCGGGTGGACCGCAGCACGCAGTGGTCGCCGATGGAGGTGGCGGGGCCGATGCGGCTGTCCTCCACCAGGGTGCCGGCGCCGATGATCGCGGGGCCGGTGATGCGGGAGCGGACCACGCGGGCGCCGGGGCCGACGACGACCGGGCCGACGAGTTCGCTGGCCGCGTCCACGTCGCCCTCGACGCGCGGGGCGATGCTGCCGAGCAGCCACCGGTTGCACTCCAGCACGTCCTCGGCTCGTCCGGTGTCCTTCCAGTAGCCGGCGTACTCGGCGGCCGTGACGTCGGCGCCGTGGGTGACCAGCCACTGGATGGCGTCGGTGATCTCCAGTTCGCCGCGGGCGCTCGGCCGGATCGCGGCGACCGCCTCGTGGACGGCGGGCGTGAAGAAGTACACGCCGATCATGGCCAGGTCGCTCCTGGGCTGCTGTGGCTTCTCGACCAGCCGCAGGACGGTGCCTTCGGCGTCGAGCTCCGCCACGCCGAACGCCTGCGGGTCCGGCACCTTGCAGACCACGATCCGGGCCGTGGGGCGCTCGCTGCGGAATTCCTCCGCGATCTCCCCTATGCCCTGCGGGAGCATGTTGTCCCCCAGGTACATGACGAAGTCGTCGTCGCCCAGGAACGGCCGGGCCAGCCGGACGCAGTGGGCCAGGCCGAGCGGCCGGTCCTGCCTGAGGTAGGTCAGCCGGGCGCCGAACCTCGACCCGTCGCCGAGGACGGCGGCGATCTCGGGGCCCCAGTCACCGACGATGATCCCGATGTCCGTCACCCCCAGGTCGGTGATGTTCTCCAGGGCGTGTTCCAGAACGGGCTTGTTGACGATCGGGATGAGTTGTTTCGGCATGGAATAGCTGAAGGGGCGCAGACGGGTACCCGACCCGCCCGACAGGACCAGAGCCTTCATGTCTTCCTCACGGCGAAGGAGTGGGTGCCTTGAGTCGCTTCCCGCCAGGTGGCGAGCAGGCCGGCCGACTCGGCTTCCGCGGCGCTGCGGGCCTTCGCGTCCTTCGCTGACATCAGCGGAGGCTCGGAGAACCCCCACGGGAGCGCGAGGTCGGCGTCGAGCGGATTGATGTCGATCTGCGTGCCGGGGACGTGCTCGCTGGACAGGACGTAGCAGATGCAGGTGTCGTCGGTGAGCGCGAGAAAGCCGTGGCCGACGCCCTCGGGGATGTACAGGGCCCGGCCGGACTCGGCGTTCAGCACGTTGACGGTGTACCGGCCGAACGCCGGGGAGCCGACGCGCAGGTCGACGACGATGTCGCGCAGCGCGCCGCGGACGCAGGTGACGTACTTGGCCTGCCCCGGGGGGATCGCCACGCCGTGCAGCCCGCGCAGGGTGTTGCGGCGCGATACGGAGAAGTTGATCTGCCTGGGGACGAACGGGCGGCCGACCGCCTCGGCCAGCCGGGAGGCGCGCAGGCTCTCGAAGAACGTGCCGCGCTCGTCGGGGAGCTGGGCCGGGTTGACGACGAAGGTCCCCGGGACCGCTGTTTCTGTGATGTGCACGGACGGGCCGCCTCTCCTCCTCGCGGGCCGTCAGCCCCTCGCCTCGCCGACGCGCTGCTCGATCGCCTTGCGCAGTTCGTCGGCGACGGTCTGCACGTCCGCGTCCGGCAGGCCCTGGTGCAGGGGCAGCAGCAGCGTGGACTCGGAGGCCGCCTCGGTGCCTGGCAGCTCCCCCGCGTCGCCGCCGTAGGCGGGCACCTTGTGCAGCGGGGGGTAGCGGAAGGTGGTGTACACGCCGCGGTCGCGCAGGTCGGCGGCCACCCGGTCGCGGATCGCCGGGTCCATCTGCACCCAGTAGAAGTAGTGGGTGCCGACGTGGCCGGCCGGCAGGGCCGGGGGCAGCCGGACCCCCTCGATGTCCGCGAGCAGCTCGTCGTACCGGCGGCTGATCTCGCGGCGCCTTTCGACGAACGAGGGCAGGCGGCGCAGCTGCACGGCCCCGATCGCGGCGGTGAGGTCGTTGCCGATGACCCGGCGCCCGAAGTCCTTGACGTTCAGTTCCCACCAGCGGTCGGTCACCTTGGCAGCCGCGAAGCCGCTGACCTGTTCGATGCCGTGGTAGGCCAGGCGGCGGGCCCGGCGGGCGAGTTCCGCGTCGCGCACGTACAGCATGCCGCCGTCGCCGGTGACGAGGACCTTCATCGAGTCGAAGCTCCACACCCCCACATCGCCGAACGTCCCGCACGCCTTGCCGTCGACGGCGGAGGCGACCGCGCAGGCGGCGTCCTCGACGAGCCGGACGCCGCGGGCGCGGCACAGGTCGGCGATGGCGGCGACCTCGCCCGGCAGGCCGCCGTAGTGCAGCAGGAGGACGGCCTTCGTACGGGGGGTCAGCGCACGTTCCACGTGCTCGACGGTCGGGTTGAGGGTGCGCGGGTCAACGTCGCAGAATACGGGCCTGGCGCCGGTGGCCGCCACGGCGTTGCCCGCGGCGACGAAGCTGACCGAGGGCAGCACCACGTCGTCGGCGGGGCCGAGGCCGAGCAGTTCGGTGGCGAGGAAGAGGCCGGCAGTGGCCGCGTTGATGAAGATGGTGTGCTCGGGTTCCACCCCGAGGTGCTCCGCGAACCGCGCCTCGAAGTCCCTGGTCCTTGGGCCGTGCCCGAGCCAGTTGCTCTCGAACACCTCCTGGACGGCCTCGAGTTCCTCGGCGCCCAGGCTGGGCTGGAACACATTGATCATCGAGATGCTCCGATCGGAAATTGCGGTATTCCTGCTGCCGTTCGTCATCAGCCGCGCGCGGGTGCCGCCAGTCGCCGAATCTTGAAAAGCGCCCCCTGCACCGCCGAACGGGCTCCCACGGGGCCGAGTTGCCCGCCTGCGCGGCTATAGGGATCGCTATTCATCGGTTCTGGAACGTACACGAGCCGGCCGGGAGTGCAGTAACGGCCCGGTAACCACGTGTTCCGCAGCACCCTCAGGCCCGGCGATGACCGGTCGATGGGATAGGCCCTCATACACTTTTGAGGACGCTCACGCACCCCATCGCGGAAACGGTCATTGACAGCCGAAACACAGATGAGGAGTGGTTTCGCCGTGGTCAGCAACAGTGACGATCTCAAAAAGGAAATATTCGCGCACGTCGAGCACTACATCCGGGAGTTCAACTCGGGCGACGCAGCCGCCGTCGACCGGTTGTACACCGACGATGCCGTCTCCGTGTGGGAGCCAGGAAAGGCCGCCACCGGCGCGGAAAGGCGGGCCGGTCAGGCCGCATACCTCGCGCAGAAGCCGGTGATGAAGGCGGAGGTCATCGAGTCGTACGTGACCTCGGACACGGCCCTGCTCGCCGTCGACTGGACCATTGACATCCCCGGGGCGCCCGGCGGGCCGCAGCGGCAGCAGGGCACCGGTGTGGACGTGCTGCGCCGCGGCAAGGACGGCAAGTGGCGTTTCGCCATCGACAACCCCTACGGCACGGACCTGACGTAATTCATCCGCCTTTCCCGGGACTCGACCAGCAAACGAGGAGGCCCCCGCACCATGAGCGCGACCATCGATCTCTCTCTCACCGACGACCCGGACCAGCAGAACGACGTGTTCACCGAAGCCTTCAATTCGGGTGACGGCTCCATCTTCGACCAGCTGTACCGGGCGGACGCGATCTCCAACCTCACGGGGAAGACGCTCACCGGCCCCGCGAGGACCGAGGCCATCAAGGAATTCCTCGCCACGAAGCCGAAGCTGACCGCCACGGTGCTGAAGACTTTCCGCACCGCGGACACCATGCTCCTCATCGTGGACTTCTCCGTCGAAACCGTGGGCCCCGACGGCGAGCCGGTAAAGCTCGACGGCACCTGCACGGACGTTCTCGTCCACGACGAGAACGGCAAGTGGGTCATGGCCATCGACCGCCCGGTGATGAAGCCGGCCGCGTAAGGACCGCAGGGCCGAACGGAGACCGGGCCCGCGCCGGGCGCCGTCCGCCGGCGCGGGGCCCGTCACCGCTCCCACCGACCGGCCTCACCGGCCGGGCCGGCAGCCCCCCATCCGTAGAGAATGGATCACGATGGATTCTCTGACCGAGACTCTCCTTTCGGGTGCGTCCGCGGAGGTCGTGGCACAGGAAGAACTCCCGGATCAGTACACCGCCGCATTCCTGCGGGCCGAGGACGTCGGGATGTTCGACGGCGTTCGCGACAAGGACGTGCGCAAGTCCATCAGGGTCGGTCGCGTGCCCATGCCCGAACTGGCCCCGGACGAGGTGCTGGTCGCGGTCATGGCCAGCGCGATCAACTACAACACCGTCTGGTCGGCGACCTTCGAGCCCGTTCCGACCTTCCAGTTCCTGCGCCGCTACGGCCGGGAGGGCGGGCCCGCCGCCCGGCACGACCGGCCCTACCACGTGATCGGCTCCGACGCCTCGGGGATCGTGGTGCGCGCCGGGGCGGGCGTCCAGCGGTGGCGCCCCGGTGACCACGTCGTCCTGACCTGTATCCAGGTCGACGACCACGAGCCGGCGACGCACGCCGACGCCATGCTCGGCGCCGGTCAGCGCGCCTGGGGCTACGAGACGAACTTCGGCGGGCTCGCCCACTACGCCGTGGTCAAGGCCAGCCAGGTACTGCCCAAACCCGCCCATCTCACCTGGGAGGAGGCGGCCGGCGTCCTGCTGACGGCCGCGACCTCCTACCGCATGCTCATCAGCGACAAGGGCGCCCGGATCAAGCTGGGCGACGTCGTCCTGATCTGGGGGGCGACCGGCGGCCTCGGCGCGTTCGCGGTGCAGCTGGTCAAGCAGGCCGGGGGCGTCTCCGTCGGAGTGGTCGGCTCGGAGACCAAGGCCAAGGCGCTCCAGGCCCTGGGCTGCGACGTCATCGTCAACCGCGCCGACGTCGGCCTCGGCGAGGCCACCACGCCCGAGCAGGTGATCGAGCAGGGCAAGCGCCTGGGCCGGATCATCCGCAAGGAGGTCGGCGAGGACCCCCACGTCGCGTTCGACTACGTGGGCCGTGCCACGTTCGGCATCTCGGTGTTCGTCGTGCGCCGCGGCGGCACCGTCGTGACCTGCGGGTCGAGCACCGGCTACGTGCACGAGTACGACAACCGCTATCTGTGGATGAACTCCAAGCGGATCGTGGGCAGTCACGCGGCCAACCTCCAGGAGCAGGCCGAGCTCAACCGGCTGGTCTCCCTGGGGAAGATCTCGCCGGTGCTCTCCAGCGTGTACAGCCTCGACGAGGTCGGCGAGGCGGCCCGGCTGGTGCAGACGAACCGGCACCTCGGCAAGGTCGCCGTGCTCTGCCAGGCGCCCCGGGAAGGACTCGGGGTCACCGATCCCGCGCGGCGCGAAAAGCTCGGCGCCGCCGCCCTGAACCCGCTGCGGGGGCTGCTGTGACGACAGAACCTTCCATCGGCATCCTCGGCACCGGCTCCTACGTGCCGGGAACCGAGGTCACCAACGCCGAGATCGCCGCTCGCGTCGGCGTCGCCGAGGAGTGGATCGCGGACCGGACGCAGATCACGGGCCGTCGCTTCGCCGCGCCCGACGAGGCCACCTCGGACCTGGCGATCCGCGCCGCGGAGCGCGCGCTGAAGTCCGCGGGCGTCTCCGCGGGCGAGATCGACTACCTCATCGTCTCCACGTCCACCCCCGACTCCCCCCAGCCGCCGACGGCTTACCATGTCCAGCGGGGGATCAACGCGAACGCCGCGGCCTGCCTGGACATCAACGTCGTGTGCAGCGGCTTCGTCTACGGCCTTTCGCTGGCGCAGGCGCTGATCCGCCAGCGGCCGGGCAGCCGTGCGCTGGTCATCGGTGCCGACCTGTACTCGCGCAGCCTGGACTTCTCCGACCGCCGCACCGCCGTTCTGCTGGGCGACGGCGCGGGCGCCGCCGTCGTCGGCGAGGTCGAACCGCCCTACGGGTTCCTCGGGTTCGACCTGGCCGCCCGGGGCGACGCGCATCACCTGATCCGGGTCGAGGCAGGCGGCAGCCGCCGACCCGCGTCCGCCGAGACCATCGAGGAGGGCGGTCACTTCTTCCGCATGGAGGGCCGCGCCGTGCGGGACTTCGTGCTGGAGAACCTCCCGGACTTCATCAACGCGCTGTGCGAACGCACCGGCACCGCCCTGGAGCGGATCGACCACTTCGTGCCGCACCAGCCCAACGGGGTGCTGCTCTCCCAGCTCGTGGAACGGTGCGGGCTGACGGCGGCCGAGACGCACAGGACCCTGGACCGCTACGGGAACACGGGCAGCGCCTCCGTCGCCCTCACCCTCGACGCCGCCCACCTCGGGAACCGGCTGCGCGACGGCGACCTGGTGCTGCTCGCCGCCTTCGGCGGCGGCATGTCGCTGGGCGCCGGCCTGCTCCGCTGGCGCGTGGGCGCATGACCGCGGCGGGCGGGGACGCGTGGGACATCCACCGGGTGGGTGTCGTCGGCTGTGGTCTGATGGGCTCGGGCATCGCCGAGCTGTGCGCCAGGGCGGGGCTCGACGTCACGGTGATCGTCTCCGGGCCCGGCGCGGTCGAGCCGGGACGGCGCCGCATCGCCGACTCGCTCGGCCGCGCGGTGGCCAGGGGCCGGCTGACGGCGGCGGGCCGCGACGCGGCCCTCGCCAGGATCGCCCTGACGCCCGATCTGGACGCCCTGGCCGACCGGCAGTTCGTCGTCGAGTCCATCCGCGAGGACGAGGTGGCCAAGGCCGAGCTGTTCGCCCGGCTCGACAAGATCGTCGAGGCCCAGGACGCGATCCTGGCGTCCAACACCTCCTCCATCCCGATCGTGCGCCTGGGCCGCTTGGCCGACCGGGCCGAGCGGCTGGTCGGTGTCCACTTCTTCAGCCCCGTTCCGGTGCTGCCGCTGGTCGAGCTGACGGCCTCGGTGCACACGGACGGCCTGGTCGTGGAACGGACCGAGCGTCTGGTCACCCAGGTGCTGGGCAAGCGGGTCATCCGCTCCCCCGACCGGCCCGGATTCGTCGTCAACGCCGTGCTGTTCCCCTACCTGCTGTCCGCGATCCGCATGGTGGAGTCGGGTTTCGCCACCGCGGAGGTCGTCGACACGGGGATGGAGCTGGGCTGCTCGCACCCGGTGGGCCCGCTGCGGCTCGCGGACCTCATCGGCCTCGATGTCGTCGCCTCGACAGCGACCGCCCTGCACGAGGAGTTCGGGCAGCAGGCGTACGCCCCTCCCCCGCTGCTGCTCCGCCTGGTCGCGGACGGGGCACTGGGGCGGAAGACCCGACGCGGCTTCTACACCTACACCGGCTGATACGTGAGGACCGGCATGAGTTCTGTGACCTCAGGGGAGACCGCCGCACACCCGCGGACGACACCCGCCGACCTGCGCGAGGCGATGTCCCGCTTCGCTACCGGCGTCATCGTGCTGAGCGTCGGCGGCGACAACATCCACGCGATGACGGCCAACGCGTTCAGCTCGGTGTCCCTCACGCCGCCCACCGTGCTGTGCTGCGTGTCCCACAGCGCCGTCATGCACAAGGCGATCATGTCCGAGGGCCGCTTCGGGGTCTCGGTGCTCGGCGCCGAACACGAGTCCCTGGCGCGCCACTTCGCCGACAAGAAGCGGCCCCTGGGCGCCGAGCAGTTCGACGGCCTCGCCTGGGAGCCGGGGCCGCTGACCCGCTCCCCGCTGCTGCACGGCGCGCTGGCCTGGCTGGAGTGCGAACTCGCCACGTACCACGACTCCGGCGACCACTCCATCTTCATCGGCGACGTGGTCAGCGCCCGCAGCGGCTCGGACGGCGCCGGCCTGCTCTTCCTGCGGGGCGGCTTCCAGGCGACGCCGCCCGCGGGCTGAGGGCAGGGGGCCGGACCCGCACACCGGCCCCCTGCCGACCGATTACCGGGCCATTACCGCGCAATGGCGGGTTCATCACCGCCTTTGAATAAGGTGAGTTGGCCGCCGACAGACCGGAAGCCGGCGGCCTTGCACCGGTATGCGAGTGGCCGGCCCGACCGGCCGGCCGCGCAGACGCGCCGGTTCCCGACGGGGGATGGAAGGAGACATACGCCTCGGCTCCGGCCGTGAGCGGGCACCTCCGGCGAAAGCCGCGCTCCTGAGTGGGGCGGACGCGGGCCGACCTGCCGCTGTCCACCGCCACGCCATGCCACGGAACGCGCGGCAGCCGGGACGACCGGGCCCGCCCGCGTCCGTCGACCTGCCGAACGAAGCACCCGGGTCCCGCCGACCGACCCCTCGGCGCGCCCAGCATGTCCTTTCCGCGCTCCTGATGAGACGCCGTCGTGCGCGACGCGCATCACGCTCATCCCCCCACCGGGCGCGCACCACATGTCCGCGGCCGGCACCGGGGGGACCGGGTGGTGCACCCACGTCGCCAACCCGGCAGAGCCGTGCCACGACCGACTCCTCAAGGAAGCAGTATGAACGCCGAAGAAAAGCTGCCCACTTCCCCGACCGCGCACGCTCCTTCCCGCCGGTCGGTGCTGACGACGGCCGGGGCCGCGGCGCTGGCGGCGCCGCTCGGGATGACCGCGCTCGGCTCCCAGGCCCGCGCCGCGAGCGGCACCCAGACGCAGGCCGACGCCGTGGACGTCATCGTCATAGGCGCCGGCATAGCCGGGGTGACCACGGCCCGCGAGCTGACGGCCAAGGGCCTGAGCACGCTGGTGCTCGAGGCGCGGGACCGCATCGGCGGCCGCGCGTGGACCTCGACGTTCGCCGGCGAGCAGGTCGAGATGGGCGGCACCTGGGTCGACGAGCGGCAGCCGAACATCTGGCGGGAGGTCCAGCGCTACGGGTGGGACCTGACCTCGGACATCATTCCGACGCGCGCCGTGGCACCCACCGCGACGGGGTACATGGAGTCCACCCCGACGGACGTGTACAACCAGCAGTCGCAGCTCATCACCCCGCTGTTCGAGGGCTCGGAGCAGTATTTCGAACGGCCCTACGAGCCGCTCTTCCGCGAGGACCTGCTCGCGGACCTGGACCCGCTGTCGATGCGCGACCGGCTCGACCAGATGCGCTACTCGCCCGACGAAGAGGCGCTGATCAGCGGCGGCATCGGCGGCCTGACCGGGTCGGCCTCGACCATCGGCCTGACGACGATGGCCCACTGGTGGGCGCTGTCCGGCTGGACGTTCGACGACTACGCGGCGACCAGCACCTACCGGCCCGTGGTCGGCTCGACCGCGATGGCCCAGGCCATACTCGACGACTCCACCGCGACGCTCCGGCTGAACTCGCCGGTGGCCTCCGTCGCGGACGACGGCACCTCGGTGACCGTGACCACGAAGTCCGGGGAGACCCACACCGCGCGCGCCGTGGTCCTCGCCATCCCGGTCAACCTGTGGAACAGCATCGACTTCGCGCCGTCCCTGCCCACCGAGTACACCGCGCTGTCCACCGACGGCATCGGCGTCAGGTCCTCGCAGAAGTTCATCATGCACGTCCGCGGCGCCAACCTGGACGCGTTCTACGCCGAGGCCGCGCCCGGGGCACCGGTGGCCATGGTCATCCCGTTCAAGGAACGCTCGGACGGCAACATCATGATCGGCTTCTCCTCCAACGGCAGCTTCGACCCCAGCAACCGCACGCGGCTCCAAGCGGAGTTGCAGCCGTTCTGCGAGGGCATCGAGGTGGTCGCGGTCAAGGCCCAGCACTGGGGCAACGACCCCTACTCGGCGGGCGGCTGGGCCGTGCGGCGGCCGGGGCTGCTGACCGGCCCCTTCCGGGCGGTGCAGCAGCCGCAGGGCCGGGTCGTGTTCGCCGGCAGCGACATCGCCAACGGCTGGGCGGGCTTCATGGACGGCGCGGTCGAGTCCGGGTTCACCGCCTCGGTGCAGGCTTCGCAGATCCTCGGCCTGTAGGCACTCGGCGGCCGGAACGGCACCCAGCGGCACCGCGGACCGCGCCCGGGCAACCGGGCGCGGTCCGCCCCGTTTTCCGTGGCGCGGCGCCCCGCCGGCCCCGGGACAAAATACCCCGCCGCCTCTCCCCGGTATTTGCCGCCGGTCGATTACCGGCTCATGACTGCGCCCTTGCCCGATCCGCGTAACCTGTCGGCGAGTTCTCTCCAGCCCGTTCCGGCAGCGTATGCACGGCCCGTTGAGAGGGGCATGAATGACCGCGATGGCACCGCCGACCAGACTGTTCGAGTCCGACTTCTACCAGGACCCTTTTCCCACCTACGAGTGGCTGCGCGAAAACTCGCCCATGCACGAATTCAAGTTCCCCATGGGCGATATTCCGGTGTGGATAGCCACACGCTTCGACGACGTACAGCGGCTGCTCGGCGACACGCGTTTCAGTAACAATCCCGCGTTCGCGAGCAAGGAGTTCGTCGACGGCGGCATGGCGGTGGGGCAGGGCACGGCGGTCGAACGCATCCTCACGATGCTGGACCCGCCGGACCACACGCGGGTGCGCAAGCTGACCATGAGCACCTTCACGCCGCGGCGGATCGCCCAGTGGGAGGAGCCGACCGTCCGGATCGTCGAGGAGGCGCTCGACCGCCTGGCCGAGCAGGAGCGGCCGGACGTCATGGACTACGCCGGCGCGATCCCCGCGCACCTGATCGGCGGCATCCTGGGCTTCTCCCTCAGCCGGTTCCAGGACATGCTGCACGCCATCGAGCGGGCCTTCCACACCGACCCGGACCACGACGAGCAGAACCGGGACGCGTTCGAGGAGATCGCCGAGTACGGCCGTGAGCTGATCGCGCACAAGCGGCGCGAGCCCGGCGACGACATCACCTCCGCCCTGATCCAGGCGCGCGACGGCGACGAACGGCTGAACGAGGAGGAACTCGTCGCCACGATGGCCGTGCTGATCATGGCCGGGCTCGACACCACGAGGAACCTCATCGCCACCTCCGTCCTCTCCCTGCTGGAACGCCCCGAGCAGCGCCGGCTGCTGATGGAGCGCCCCGACCTGAAGGACAGCGCGACCGAGGAGTTCATCCGGTTCAACGGCGGCGTGGCCGTCGGCTTCTTCCGCTTCGCCCGGGAGGACCTGGAGTTCGCCGGGGTACGGCTGCCCGCGGGAACGCCCGTCATCCCCTCCATCGCCTCCGCCAACCGCGACCCGCGGCGCTGGCCGGACGCGGACCGGCTGGACATCACCCGCGACGGCCCGCGCCACGTCGGCTTCGGCCACGGGCTGCACAACTGCCTCGGCGCGGCGCTCGCGCGCCTGGAGGCGAGCGTCGCCATCCCGGCGATCCTGCGGCGCTTCCCCGCCATGCAGGCGGCGGTGCCCGCCGAGGAGCTGACGTACGACGACATGTGGCTGGTGCGCAGCATCCAGTCCTTCCCCGTCCACCTGAACGGCGACGCGCCGCGGTGAGGGGCGAGGAGAACGCCGGATGAGCAGGACGCTGCACGTCGACGGAAGAGCCTGCATCGCGTCCGGGCTCTGCGCCGCGCTGCACCCGGACCTGTTCCGGCTCAACGGCGCGGGCGTCGCGGAGCCGGTGCGGCGGGAACTCACCGACGCCGACGACATCACGTCCGCGGAGGACGTGGCCGACTGCTGTCCGAGCGCCGCCGTGTCGGTGCTCGGCGCGGAGGCCGGCGGTCCCGGCGCCTGAGGTACGGGCGCCCGAGGTCCGGGCGCCCGAGGTCCGGGCGCCCGGGCGACGACCGCCCCATCAACGACCAGCTGGAAAGGACGATGCAACAGTGGCGGACACAACCGCGGTGACGGTACTCGGACTCGGCAACATGGGGGCGGCGCTCGCCGACGCCTTCCTTGCCGCAGGCCACTCGACGACCGTGTGGAACCGGACGGCGGACAAGGCGGACCCGCTGGTCGGCAAGGGGGCCAGGCGTGCGGCCACGGTCGAGGAGGCCGTGCGGGCCAGCCCCGTCGTGGTCGTCTGCCTCCTGGACTACGACGCCGTGCACGAGGTGCTCGACCCGGTGGGCGGCGCGCTGCGCGGCCGCGCCGTGTTCAACCTGACCAACGGCACGCCGCGGCAGGCCCGCGACACCGCCGGGTGGGCGGGGAAGCTGGGCTGCGAGTACGTCGACGGCGGCATCATGGCGGTGCCGCAGATCATCGGGAGCGAGTCGGCGTTCGTCCTGTACAGCGGTCCTGGCAAGGCCGCGTTCGAGGCGGGCAGGGAACTGCTCGGAGTCCTGGGCGCGGCCCGGTTCGTCGGGGACGACGCGGGCCTGGCCTCGCTGCTCGACCTGGCCCTGAACGGCGCGATGTACGGCCTGCTGGGCGGCGCCATGCACGCCATTGCCGTGGTGGGCACGGAGGGGGTCAAGGCGCAGGACTTCTCCGCCGAGCTGCTGGTGCCCTACCTGACGTCGATGACGGGCATCATCCCCCACTTCGCCCGGCAGATCGACACCGGCGAGTACCAGGTGGACGTCGTGGCGGCGCTCGGCATGCAGCAGGTCGGGTACCGGAACATCCGCCGGGCCAGCCTGGACCAGGGCATCAGCACGGACCTGCTCGACCCGATGCAGTCGCTGATGGACCGGCGGGTGGCCGACGGGTTCGCCGACGACGACTTCTCCGCGGTGGCCGAGGTGCTGAAGAACTCGGGGACCTGATCCCGCCGCCCCCCACACGATGCGGCCTCCACGCCGGCGAAGGCGTGGAGGCCGCATCGCTGTCCCGGCCGGCGGCCGGGCCGCTCAGAGCACCGTGGTGTTCGGGTCGAGCCCGAGCAGGACCCGCCCGTACACCTCCAGATTGGCGTCCGGCGTCATCACGGCGTGCATGGAGAAGCCCTGGACGTCGCGGAAGAAACGCTGGATGGGCAGGCTGCGCTGGATCGCCGAGGCGCCGCTCGCGGCGAACAGCGTCTGGGTGGCCTCGCGCGCCAGCTTCACCGCGAAGCCGCACTGGCCGCGCAGCGTGGCCCGTTCCTCCGTGGTCAGCCGCTCGCCGGCGTCGGCGCGCTCCTGCACGATGCCGGCCTGGGCGGCCAGCAGCGCGCGGGCGGCCGCCAGTTGGTTGGCGGCGGTGGCCACCTGGATCTGCGTCAGCGGATGCTCGGCCTGGTCCTGCCACGCGGTGTAGGACAGCGGCCGGTGCACGCGTTCGAGGAACAGGTCGTAGGCGCCCTGCGCCATGCCGATCAGCGTCGAGGTCGACTCGGCCATGACGACGCTGATCAGGCCGTAGTCCCGGCCCTCGCCCGGCCCGGTGGGCTCGCCGCCGCCCGCGGCGAACGCCTCGCCCATGTCGATGGCCCGGTGCGCCGGGATGAACACGTCGGTCGCGAACGTCGTCGAACTCCCGGTGGCCGCCGCGGCCATCGTGTCCCAGTCGTCATCGAAGGTGATGTCGCCGATGGGCACCACGGTCAGCATCTGCTGGACCGTTCCGTCCGGGTGGTGGAGGTTGGTGGCGGCCAGGTTCCAGTCGGCGCCGCGGCAGCCGGTGTTGAACCGCCAGGCGCCGTTGAGCAGGTAGCCGCCCTCGGTGGGCACCAGGGTGCCGGAGGGGGTGAAGCCGCCGGAGACGCGGGCCGAGCCGCCGGCGTACACCTCCTGCTGCGCCCGCTCGGGAAAGAGGCGGACCATCCAGGCCGCGGTGATGAAGCCCTCGCAGACCCAGCCGGTCGAACCACAGCCCCTGGATATTTCGAGAAGCAGATCGATGTGCTGGGGAACGGAGAGTTCCAGGCCGCCGAACCGCTTGGGCACACCGGTCCTGAAAACGTCGGCCTTTTCGAGGAGTTCGAGATTCTGCTCCGAGATCCAGCGCTGGTCCTCGCCTTCCTTCCCGTTCTCCCTGAGCGTCGGAACAATTGCGCGCACCGCGTCCAGAACAGTCGCGGCTTCCCTCTCGGTCCCGGCCATACTGTCTCCTCTGTTCGACGTCACACACGAGTGTGGCGAAAGGCACCCATCGGACGGTCACCGCCCGGTGGTCAGCTCCCTTCCGGAGCGGGGAACCAGCCCGATTCCGCGAAGAACCGGATCTGCTTGCGCACGAGAGAGGCGGACGCGGCGGGGCAGGTGATGCCACTGCCGCCGAGTGCCGCCGCCGTGCGCGCGGTGTCGGTCGCCGGGTAGAACGACTCGCTGTCCTCGACGAGCATCTCGACCGCGTCGAGGAGCGGCGCGATGGCGTTGTCGGGGTCCGCCCGGACGAGGTCGATCCAGTCGGCGGGGTCCACCTCCGCCGGCCGGTACCCGAACGACCGCAGCTCGGCGACCATGTCGTCCATCGTCACGTGGCTCTCGTTGCCGAGGTGGAAGGTCCCGCCCGCGGAGGCGGCCCGCCGCGAGACGGCGACGAGCGCGGCGCTCGCGTAGTCCACCGGCATCAGCCGGAACAGCCCCGGCAGTGCCTTCGGCGCGGCGCCGGACTGCACGACGCCCTTGACCATCAGCCAGACGAAGTCCCGGGTCTGGCAGGCGCCGTTGCGGAGGTCCCCGGCGACCTGGTCGACGCGGTACACGTTCACCGGCAGGCCGCGCTCGCGGGCCAGGCCGACGATCTGCTCGGCGACCCACTTGCTCTGGGTGTAGCCGTTCGGCAGCGCCTCGCCCGGGCCCGTGGGGTCGGTCACCGCCAGGGGAACACCCGGGGTGACCGGCCCGGCGAACACGCCGGTGGTCGAGACGTGGTGCAGCGGCACCGTGCGGTGCCGGGCGGCGAGGCGCAGCAGTTCCTCGGTGCCCAGGACGTTGGCGGCCTTCAGCGTCGGATACGGATGAATCCAGTTGACCGAGGCGCCGCAGTGGTAGACGGCGTCGACCGTGCGGGCGAGCGCGTCGAACCGTTCCGCCGCGAGGCCGATCCCGGGCTCGGCCAGGTCGCCGACGACGATGCGCAGCCGGCCGGTGTCGACCTCGTCCCGGATGCGGTACCACTCCAGGTTGGCCAGGACCCGGCGAAGGCCCCCGGCCTCGTCCGCGGCCCGCACCAGGCAGTGCACCGTGGCGCTCGTGGTCCGCAGCAGGTCGCGCAGGACGAACGCGCCCAGGAAGCCGGTGGCCCCCGTCAGCAGGACCTCCGCCGGGTCCTCGGCCACGCGGACGACCTCGTCGGCGGGGCGGATGTCGTCGGCGAGGCGGATGTCGGCCGCGTAGTCGGTGGGCTGCGCGGCGTCCTGGTCCGCATCCGCGGGCCGCAGCTCGCCGAGCAGGTGGGCGGCCAGCTCCCCGGGCGTCGGGTGGTCGAACACCAGGCTGGCCGGCAGGCGGCGGCCGACCACGCCGCCGAGCCGGTTGCGCAGTTCGACGGAGGTCAGCGAGTCGAAGCCGAGCCCGGCGAACGGCTGTTCCTCCCCGATGCCGGCGGGGTCGGGGTGGCCCAGGACGGCGGCGACCTCGGCGCGCACCAGGTCCAGGACGGTGCGGTGGCGCTCCGCCTCCGGCAGTCCGGCGAGGAGCGCGGCGAGGGTTTCCGCGTTCATGCCGTTCTCGCGCACCGTGCCGCGCAGCGGGCTGCGGGCCAGCCGGGAGAACACCAGCGGCGCCTGGGCGGGCCGCTGCCGCAGTGTCGCCATGTCGACCGGAACGCCGACGACGGCGGCGTGGCCGAGGGCGAGCGCGGTGTCCAGCGTCCGCGGCCCCCGGTCGGACGCCACCAGCCGGAAGCCGGTCCTGACGATGCGGTCGACGTCGGTCTGGTCGAGGTTCGCGGCCATGGCACTCAGCTGCTCCCACAGGCCCCACGCCGTGGAGGTCGCGGCGAGCCCCGCGGCCCTGCGGTGCTGCGCCAGGGCGTCGAGGAAGGAGTTGGCGGCGGCGTAGTTGGCCTGGCCCGCGCTGCCGATCACGCCCGCGAGCGAGGAGAACAGCACGAACGCGGACAGTTCCAGGCCGCGGGTCAGATCGTGCAGATGCCAGGCGGCGTCCACCTTCGGCCGCAGCACCGCGTTCAGCCGCTCGGGGGTGAGGGCGGTGATCAGGCCGTCGTCGAGGACGCCGGCCGCGTGGATCACGCCGGTCAGCGGCAGGTCTTCGGGCACGGCGGCGAGGAGCGCCGCGAGGGCCTCGCGGTCGGAGGTGTCGCAGGCGGCGACGGTGACCCGGGCGCCGAGCGCTTCGAGGGAGGCGCGCAACGCGTCGGCGCCGGGCGCGTCAGGACCGCTGCGGCTCGTCAGCAGCAGGTGCTCGACGCCGTGTTCCGCGGCGAGGTGGTGGGCGAACAGCGCGCCGAGCGTTCCGGTGCCGCCGGTGATCAGGACGGTGCCGTGCGGGTTCCATGCGCCGCTGGGCGCCGTCTTCGCATCGGGCGGCCCGACGCGGTCGGCGCGCGGCACGAGCACCCGCCCGCCGCGCACGGCGGCCTGGGCCTCGCCAGAGGCGACGACGGCGGGCAGGGCCGCCGCGGACGCCTCCTCGTCGTCGACGTCGACGAGGACGAACCGGCCGGGCGATTCTGACTGGGCGGTGCGCAGCAGACCCCAGACGGCCGAGCCGGCCAGGTCCCGCACGTCCTCCTCCCCGGCCGCGACCGCGCCGCGGGTGACGACCACCAGCGGCGTGGTGCCGAGCCGGTCGTCGGCCAGCCAGTCCCTGACCAGGTCGAGGGCACGGTGGGTCGCGCCGTACACCGAGGAGACGACGTCGCCGTCCGGCGCCGGGCCGTGCCAGGAGAACACGCCCGCCATCGCCTCCCCGCTGTCCGCGGCCTTGCGCGCGGCGGCGACGTCCGGCAGGTGCTCGGCCGCGAACCGGTTGGTGCCCAGCTGCGCCCAGCGCAGCGGGACTTCGGGCCGGGGCAGGGCGACCGGCCGCCAGCCGACGTGGAACAGGTCGTCGTGGTGGCGCGCGCCCGTGCCGCCGAGTTCCTCCGCCGTGACCCCGCGGAAGGTCAGCGGCCCCGCCGTGGCGACCGGGCGGCCCTCCGGGTCCGTCATCGTCACCGAGACGGCGCCGTCGCCGGCCGGGGCCGCGTGCACGCGCAGCGCGGTGGCGCCGGTGGCGTGGAGCCGGAAGCCGCCGCCGTGGCGCACGAGGCGCGCAATGCCCTCCCGCGGGGCATCGAGCGTGAGGAGAACGGTGGCCAGGGCGCTCTCCAGCAGCACCGGGTGCATGCCGAAACCGGCGGCTGTCTCGCGGAGTTCGTCGGGCAGCCGCGCTTCGGCGAAGACCTCCTCGCCCTTGCGCCAGGCGGCGGTGACCCCGGCGAGCACGGGCCCTTCCGGCAGCCCTTCGGCCGTCAGGCGGGCGCGGACCTCGGCGGGTGGGAGCCTGAGCGCGTCGGGCGGCGGCCAGGCGGCCGGCCCGGCCCAGGGCCCGGCGCCGCGCGGGCTGAGCCGGCCACCGGCGACGCGGGTCCAGGTGACGTCGCCCTCGTCGGGCCTGGCGTGCACGGTGAACGGGCGCCCGGCCTCGTCGTCCGGCGGCCCCACCCGCAGCTGGAGCTGGACGGCCTGCCGCGCCGGAAGGACCAGGGGCGTCTCGACCGTCAGGTCGTCCACGGCGGTCAGGCCGAACTCGTCGCCCGCACGGACCGCCAGTTCGGCGAGCGCCGCGTGCGGCAGCAGGGCGGTGCCGAGGACGGTGTGGCCGCCGAGCCAGGTGCTGGTGCGGGCCGAGACCCGGCCGGTGAACAGCGTCTGGTCGGTGCCCGCCACGGCCACGGCCGCGCCGAGCACCGGGTGGCCGACGGGGGCCAGTCCGTGGCGGCCGACATCGGCACCGGTGCCGGACGCGGCGTACCAGTACCGCTCGTGCTGGAAGGCGTAGGTGGGCAGCGGGACGGTGCGCGCGCCGTGCCCGCCGAAGGCGGTGGACCAGTCCACCGTGCCGCCGCCCGCCCACAGCCGTCCCAGGGAGGCGAGGAACCGTTCGGGACCGCCCTCGCCACGGCGCAGCGTGCCGACGACGACGGCCGCCTCGGGGTTTTCCTGGAGCACGGGCGCCAGCACCGGGTGCGGGCCGACCTCGACGAAGGTGTGGTGGCCGTGCTCGGCGAGCACGTGCGTCGTCCGCTCGAACTCCACGGGGTGGCGCAGGTTGCGGTACCAGTACTCGGCGTCCAGCTCCGCGGTGTCGAGCGGGCCCGCGGTGACCGTGGAGTAGAACGGCACCGTGCCCCGCCGGGGCCTGATGGGCGTCAGGTCCCGGACGAGGCGGTCACGGATCTCCTCGACCTGCGCGGAGTGCGAGGCGTAGTCGGCGGAGAAGCGCCGGGTGCGGATGCCGTGTTCGCGGCAGTGCTCGACGAGTTCGGCGAGCGCGTCGTGGTCGCCGGAGACGACGGTCGAGCCCGGGCCGTTGACGACGGCGACGGACAGCCGGCCGTCCCACCGCCGCAGCAGCGCGGTGAGTTCGTCGCGGGAGAGCCCGACGGACACGATGCCGCCGCGGCCCGCCAGGGCGGTGGTGACCCGGCTGCGCACGGCGGCGACGCGCGCCGCGTCCGCCAAGGTCAGGCCCCCGGCGACGCAGGCCGCGGCGACCTCGCCCTGGGAGGAGCCCACGACGGCCGTCGGCTCGACCCCGTAGGAGCGCCACAGCTCGGCCAGCGAGACGGCGACCGCGAACGAGACGGGCTGGATGACGTCCACCCGCTCCAGGGAGGGGGCGCCGTCGGCCTCCCGGAGCACGTCTTCGAGTGACCAGTCCACGTGCGGGGCCAGCGCCTGGCCGCAGGCGCGGATGCGTGCGGCGAACACGGGTGAGGTGTCCATCAGTTCGCGGGCCATGCCGGGCCACTGGCCGCCCTGCCCCGGGAAGACGAACACCGTCCGGCCGGCCTGGGCGGCGTTCCCCTGGACCAGGTGCGGGGAGGCCGTGCCGTCGGCCAGGGCGTGCAGCCCGGCGATGAGGTCCTCGCGGCCCGCTCCGGTGACGGCCGCGCGGTGGCCGAGCGCCGAGCGGGTGGTGGCCAGGGACCAGGCGATGTCGGCGGTCCGCAGGTCCTCGTGCTCGGTGACGTGTGCCAGGAGCCTGCGGGCCTGGTCGCGCAGCGCGGCGGGCGTGCCGGCCGAGAGTACCCAGGGCACCGGGGGCGCGGTGGCGTCGGCGGGCGCCCGTTCGTCCGGGGTTTCCGCGGCCGGGGGCGCCTGTTCGAGGATGACGTGCGCGTTGGTGCCGCTGGCGCCGAACGCCGAGACCCCGGCCCGGCGGGGGCGGCCGGTCCGCGGCCAGGGCCGGGCCTGCGCGAGCAGTTCCACCTGGCCCGAGGTCCAGTCGACCTCCGGGGTCGGCTCCTCGGCGTGCAGCGACCTGGGCAGGATGCCGTGCCGGATGGCCTGCACCATCTTGATGATGCCGCCGGCGCCGGCGGCGGCCTGCGCGTGCCCGATGTTGGACTTCAGCGAGCCGAGCCACAGCGGGCGGCCGTCTTCCGGCCGTTCCTGCCCGTAGGTGTTCAGCAGGGCCTGCGCCTCGATCGGGTCGCCCAGCGCGGTGCCGGTGCCGTGGGCCTCCACCGCGTCCACGTCCGCGCCGCCCAGCCGGGCGTTGGCCCATGCCTGGCGGATCACCCGCTCCTGCGAGGGGCCGTTGGGCGCGGTCAGGCCGTTCGACGCGCCGTCCTGGTTCATGGCCGAGCCGCGCACGACGGCCAGCACCGTGTGCCCGTTGCGCCGCGCGTCCGACAGCCGTTCCACCACCAGCAGGCCGACGCCCTCGGACCAGCCGATGCCGTCCGCGCCGGCCGCGAACGGCTTGCAGCGGCCGTCGGCGGCGAGGCCGCGCTGGCGCGAGAAGTCGATGTGGCCCAGCGGGGTCGCGGCGATGTAGGAGGCACCGGCCAGGGCGAGGTCGGACTCCCCGGCGCGCAGCGACTGGGACGCCAGGTGCAGCGCCACCAGCGCCGAGGAGCAGGCGGTGTCCACGGACACCGCGGGGCCTTCCAGGCCCAGGGTGTAGGAGATGCGCCCCGAGGCCATGCTGGAGAGCATGCTGGTCATCAGATAGCCGTCGAACTCGCCCGGGTTCTCCAGGCTCAGGTAGCTCTGCTCGACGAGCCCGGTGAACACGCCGGTCCTGCTGCCCTTGAGCGAGGCCGGGTCGATGCCCGCGCCCTCCAGTGCCTCCCACGCGGTTTCGAGCAGCACGCGCTGCTGCGGCTCCATCGCCACGGCCTCGCGCGGGGAGATGCCGAAGAACGCGGCATCGAAGCGGGTCGCGCTCTCGATGAACCCGCCCTGCCTGACGTACGTCCGGCCCGGCTTGTCGGGGTCGGGATCGTAGAGGTTGTCCAGGTCCCAGCCGCGGTCGGTGGGGAAGTCCGTGATGACGTCCCGCTCTTCGAGGACGAGTTGCCACAGGGCGTCGGGGGACGAGGCGCCGGGATAGCGGCAGGCCATGCCGACGATCGCGATGGGCTCGTCCCTGCCGGACTCCAGCTCGGTGATCCGCCTGCGCGCCTTCTGGAGGTCGGTGGTCGCCTTCCTCAGGTACGCGAGCAGCTTCTCTTCCTGGGAGACAGTTGACATGGAAGCCTCGTTCTCCTTCGGGGAACGTCGGTACAGGCGTGCCTGGTCAGTCGGCCGGCCCGCCGGGCCGGCCGTCGAGCAGGGCGAAGATCTCCTCCGCCGACGCCGATTCGATGCCGTCGGCCGGCGCCGGGGCATCTTCGCCGCCGGTGGTTTCGGTCAGCCGGGCCAGCAGGGTCTGGAGCCGGACGACGATCGCGCCGCGTTCCCCTTCGTCCTGCGGGCCGGCGGCGAGTACCGCCTCCAGCCGGTCCAGCTCGGCGAGCGCGGGGGGCTGCGCCGCCGGCCCGGCGTCGGGCGCCAGCAGGGTGACCAGGTGCGCGGCCAGTGTCCGGGCGGAGGGGTGGTCGAACGCCAGGGTGGCCGGGAGCCTGATGCCGGTCCGTTCACCGAGGCGGCTGCGCAGCTCCACGGCGATCATGGAGTCGAAGCCCAGTTCCTTGAAGGCGCGGTCGGCCTCGATCGCGCCGGGGTCGGAGCGGCCGAGGACCGCGGCCACTTCCGCCCGGACGACGGCCAGGGCGGCCGGGTGGCGCTGTTCGGCCGGGAGCGCGGCGAGGCGTTCGGCCAGCGGGACGCCGGTGCCGGCCGCCGCGGGCCCGGCCGGGGCGCGCACCAGGCGGCGGAACAGCGCGGGGACGCCACGGCCCGCCCGCATGGCGCCGGGGTCGAGGGGGAGGGCGACGAGCGTCGCCGGCCCGGCGCGCAGCGCCGCGTCGAACAGCCCGGTGGCCTCCCGTTCGGTCAGCGGGCGGAAGCCCTCGCGGGGCGCGGGGGCTTCCGCTTCCCGGGGGCCGAGGGCCAGGGAGGTCACGGGCAGGCCGAGCGCGGCCCGGTGCAAGGCGAGCCCGTCCAGCGCGGCGTCGGCCGCGGCGCGGGCGGCCAGGCCCGGGGTGCCGGTCGCGGCCGCGGTGGAGGTGAGCAGCACGAACGCCGCCGGGTTCGAGTCGCGGGTCAGCTCGTGCAGGTGCCGCGCGGTGTCCGCCCCGGACCGCAGGACCGCGGCGAGGCGGTCGGCTGTCAGGTGTGGCAGCGGCGTCTCCTGCTCCGCGCCCGCGGTGTGGACGACGCCGGTCAGCGGCGGCGTGACGGCGGCGAGCGCGGCCCCGAGCGCGGAACGGTCCGCGGTGTCGCAGGTGAGGGCCCTGACGCGGGCGCCGGACCGGCCCAGTTCTTCGAGGAGTCCGGGCTCGGGCCAGGTGCCTTCGGCGCGCGGGTCGAGCAGGAGCAGATGGCGCACGCCGTGCGCGGCCACCAGGTGGCGGGCGAGCAGCGCGGCCTGCGTTCCGGCGCCGCCGGTGATCAGGACGGTGCCGTCGGGGTCGAAGCGCACCGCCGGCTCGGGGGCGGCGCCGCCGGGCCCGCCGGGGTCCGCGGCGCGCCCGAGCCGCGGTACGCGGGCGGCGCCGTCGAGCAGCGCGGCCTGCGGTTCGCCCGAGGCCAGCACCGCGGACAGGAGCTCGCCCGGCACCCGGCCGTCCTCGACGTCGATCAGCACGAAGCGGCCGGGGGCCTCCGCCTGCGCGCCGCGCAGCAGTCCCCACGCGGCGGCCACCCGGCCCTCGGGGCCGGTGCCGTCCGGGCGGGGCGGCGTGACGGGCGCGCCGCCGCGGATCAGGACGACGAGCGGCAGGCCGGTGACCCGTTCCTCCGCGAGCCAGGCGCGGGCCAGGTCCAGGGCCTCGGCGGGCGCGTCGGGGCCCGTTCCGAGGGCGGTGACGGCGGCGCCGAACGGGGCTCCCGCCGCGAGGGCGGCCGCGAGCCCGGCGATGTCCTCGAACGCGGCGCCCTCGACGTCCGCCGTGCCCAGCACGGCCCACGGCACGGCCTCGCCCTGCGGCGCGGGCGCGAGCGCGGTCCACTCCGGCGCGTACAGCGACCGGTCCGCGCCCGCCGCCGCGGCGAACCGGGCCTCGGGCACGTCGCGGAACGCGAGCCGGTCCACGCTCAGCACCGGCCGCCCCGCGGGGTCGGTCAGCCGCAGGGAGACGGCGTCAGCGCCTGCGTCGGCGCCCGCGTCGGCGGACAGGACCTTCACCGCGGTGGCCCCGGCGGCGTGCAGCCGCACACCGAGCCACTCGCCCGGCACGCGGACCGTACCGGCCGGTGCCGCCCCGGCGGCGGTGCGCACGGCCGCTTCCAGGAGCGCCGGGTGGATGCCGTACGCGGCGGCGTCGGGCAGCAGTTCCTCGGGGAGCGCGGCTTCCGCGGACGCTTCCCGGCCGCGGCCGGCGGCGGGGGCGGGGGCGGGCGGCTCCTCCGCGGCGCCGAGCACGCCGTCGGCGTGCAGCGTCCAGGGCGCCTCGCCGTCGCCGTGCCGGCCGTGGACCGCGAAGGGGCGCCGCCCGGCGTCGTCGGGCGGGCCGACCGCGGTCTGGAGCTGCGCGGCACCGTGCTCGGGCAGGAGCAGCGGAACGTGCACGGCCAGCCGTTCGAGCGGCCCGGCACCCAGCTCGCCGGCGGCCCTGAGGACGGCCTCGGCCAGCGCGGAGGCGGGCACCACGGGCGCGTCGGGCAGGGCCGGATCGGTCAGCCGGCCGTGGGTGTGCGGCGGCAGGTGGGTCGTGAACAGCACCTCGCCGCTGCCCGCCGCGGTCACCGCGGTGCCAAGCAGCGGGTGGCCGGTGCTGCCGGGGCCGTGGCCCGCCGCGCCCGGGTCCTGGTGCAGCCAGTAGGAGTCGCGCTGGAAGGCGTAGGTGGGCAAGGCGGCCTTTTTGGCGCCGGTGCCCGCGAACAGCCTCGGCCAGTCGAAGCCGACGCCGCGGTGGTGCAGCCGGGCGACGGCCTGCATCAGCGAGTCCGGCTCGGGCCGGTCGCGGCGCAGCACGGGGAACGCCTCGATGCCGCCGGGACTGCTCAGCGC
>NZ_LZNS01000001.1:573787-574635 GCF_001984575.1 Streptomyces sp. MP131-18
GTCGGGGACGAGGGCGGTCAGGACGCCGTCCGGGCCCAGCTCCACGAACTGCGTGACCCCCAACTCCTCCAACGCCCCCACCCCGTCCGCAAACCGCACCGCCTCCCGCATATGACGCGCCCAATAATCCGCCGACACCAACTCACCCGGCTCCGCAAGACGCCCCGACACATTCGACACCACACCCAACCGCGGCTCCCGCAACGACAACCCCGACACCACCTCCCGAAACTCACCCACCACCTCATCCATGAACGACGAATGAAACGCATGACTCACCGCCAAACGCTTCGTCCGCACCCCACGCCCCCGCCACACACCCCGAAACTCCTCCAACACCCCCACATCACCCGACACCACCACCGCCCGCGGACCATTCACCCCCGCCACCGACAACGCACCACCCAACTTCCCCAGCACCTCACGCACCTCACCCTCCCCCGCCTCCACCGCAACCATCCCCCCACCCCCACGCACCGACTGCATCAACCGCCCACGCTCCGCCACCAACACACACGCATCACCCACATCCAAAACCCCCGCCACATGAGCAGCCACCACCTCACCCACCGAATGCCCCAACAAAAACTCCGGCACCACACCATGAAACTCAAACCACCGGAACAACGCCACCTCAACCGCAAACAACGCCGCCTGCGTCAACACCGTCTCATCCAAACCAACCCCACCCCGAATCACCTCCACCAAAGAACACCCCAAACGCCCCTCCAACTCACCAGCCACCTCATCAAACGCCCCCGCAAACACCCCCGACACCCCATACAACCCCAACCCCATCCCCACCCGCTGCGACCCCTGCCCCGTAAACAAAAACGCCGTCTTGCCCG
>NZ_LZNS01000001.1:574660-577832 GCF_001984575.1 Streptomyces sp. MP131-18
CTGCTTCTCCTCGACGTCGCGCAGACGCCTGCGGGCATCGCGGGCGTCGGAGATGGCCCGTTTCAGGTACTCGCGGAGCTTGCTCTCGTCCGTCACGTGTTTTCCCCTCCTCGTCGGGTGTGCGGTGTGCGGGGTGCGGGGTGCGGTATTCCGGCGGTTCTCAGTCGAGGCCGTCGACGAGGGCGAACAGCTCGTCGTCGCTCGCGGAGTCGAGATCGACTTCCGCCTCCTTTGCGCCGCCCGCGCCGGCCGCCGTTTCGGCGAGGCCGACGAGTTCGAGCAGCCGGGCGGCCAGGCGTTCGCGCGAGGCGTCGTCGGAGCCGAGCGACTCGATCGCCGGCTTCATGCGTTCCAGCGCCTCGAGCAGGGAGTCGGCGGCGGCCGTGTCGTCGGGCCCGATCCGGTCCGCCAGGTGGCGGGCCAGGGCGACCGGGTTGGGGTGGTCGAAGATCAGGGTCGCGGGCAGCCGCAGCCCCGTGGCCGCCGTCAGCTGGTTGCGCAGCTCGACGGCGGTCAGCGAGTCGAACCCGAGGTCCTGGAAGCTGCGTTCCGCGTCGACCGCGGTGTGGTCCCGGTGGCCGAGGACCCCGGCCACGTGGGTGCGCACCACATCCGCCAGCGCCTCGGCCCGCTCGGCGGGGCCGAGCGGCGCGAGCCGCCGGGCCAGCGCCTGCCCCTGGTCCTGCTCCGCGGCGCGCGCGGCGGCGCGCCTGGCCGTGGCCGGCGCCAGACCGCGGAGCAGGGGCGGCAGGCTCTCGCCGCGTTCGCGCAGCGCCGCGGTGTCGAGCCGGGTGACGGCCAGCACGGGCCGGCCGGTGGCGTGCGCGGCGTCGAACAGGTCGTGCGCCTCCGCGGCGTCCAGCGGCAGCAGGCCGAGGCGCGCGAGCCGCCGCAGGTCGGTGTCGTTCAGCCCCGCGCTGATGCTGCTGGTCTGCGACCACAGGCCCCAGGCCAGCGAAAGGGCCGGCAGCCCCTGGGCACGGCGGTGGTGGGCCAGGGCGTCGAGGAACGCGTTGCCCGCCGCGTAGTTGGCCTGTCCCGCGGTGCCGATGAGCCCGGCGACGGAGGAATACAGGACGAACGCGTCGAGGTCGAGGCCGCGGGTCAGGTCGTGCAGGTGCCACGCCGCGTCGACCTTGGGCCGCAGCACGGCGTCCAGCCGCCGGGCCGTCAGCTCCCCCAGCACGGTGTCGTCCAGCACACCCGCGGTGTGCACCACCGCGCGCAGCGGATGCTCCGCGGGCACGGCGGCCAGCACCGCGGCCAGCGCTTCGCGGTCGGCCGCGTCACAGGCCGCGAAGGTGACCTCGGCGCCCGAGGCGGCCAGCTCCGCACGCAACTCCGCCGCACCGGGCGCCTGTTCGCCGCGTCGGCTGAGCAGCAGCAGGTGCCGGGCCCCGTGCGCGGTCACCAGGTGGCGCGCGAGCAGCTGTCCCAGAGTGCCGGTCGCGCCGGTGATCAGGACGGTGCCCTCGTCCCAGCGCGGCGCCCCGGACCCGGGCCGGGACTCGGGCCGGGGCTCGACGCCCCGGGTCCTGGTCAGGCGCGGGATGAGCACCTGCCCGTTGCGCACGGCGAGTTGCGGCTCCCCGCCCGTCAGCGCGGCGGGCAGCAGATCTTCCGTGTCGGTGTCGGTGTCGGTGTCGGTGTCGGTGTCGAGCAGGACGATGCGGCCGGGGTGCTCGCTCTGCGCGGTGCGCAGCAGACCCCAGGCACCGGCGTGCGTCAGGTCGGTGACGTCCTCGGGGCCGACGGCGACGGCGCGCCGGGTGACCACCACGAGCCTGGCGTCGGCCAGCCGCTCCTCGGCAAGGAACGCCTGCACGTCCGCGAGCAGTTGCCGCAGCGCCGCCCGCGCCTCGGCGGGCAGGTCCGCCCCGGCCGCGGGAGCGCCGCCGGTCCGCAGGGGCAGCAGCACCGTTCCGGCGCCCGACTTCGCGGCATCCGCCGGGTCGCCGTACGCGGTGACGCCGGCGAACGGGGACGCGCCGAGCACGGCCAGGACCCCGGTGTCGGCGCTGCCGTGCTCGCCGGGGAGCGGGGACCAGTCCACGTGCAGCAGCCCGTCACGGCCCGTCCGCGCGGCGGCGCGCAGCGCCTCGGGGGCCGGCGGGCGCAGCAGCAGCGAGTCCACCGTCGCGACCGGTGCCCCGGTGGCGTCGGCGATTTGCAGCGCGGCCCTGAGGGTCTCCTCGTTCTGGTCCGAAACCGTCAGCAGGACGCGCAGTTCGGCCCCGCCCACGGCGTGCACCTCGGCGCCGTTCCACGAGTACGGCAGCCGCGGCCGGCCGCTTTCGGTCGCGACGCTGGGGAGCAGCGGGTGCAGCGCGGCGTCGAGCAGGGCGGGGTGGAGGATGAACCGGCCTGCCTGATCGCGCAGTTCCTCGGGCAGTGCGACCTCGGCACAGAGGTCGTGGCCGGTGCCGCGCCAGACACGGCGCAGGCCCTGGAAGGCCGGGCCGTAGGCGAATCCCTGGTCGGCGAGCCGCGCATAGGCGTCCTCGATGCCGACCTCGGTGAAGCCGGGCGGTGGCCAGGCTTCGAGCCCGGCACCGTCGGCCAGCGGGTCACGGGCGGTCAGGGTGCCCTCGGCGTGGAGCGTCCAGGCGCTGTCCTCGCCGTCGGGGCGCGCGTGGATGCCGACCGGGCGGGCACCGCCGCCGTCGGCGGTGCCGACGAGCACCTGCACCTGGACACCGCCGCGGGCCGGCAGTGCGAGCGGCGCGGCGAGCGTCAGCTCCTCGACGCGCGGGGTGCCGACCTGCTCGCCGGCCCGGACGGCCAGTTCGAGCAGGGCCGTGGCGGGCAGGATGGCCGCGCCGGCGACCGCGTGCTCCGCGAGCCAGGGCATGGCGCGGGGCGCGAGGTGGCCGGTGAACAGGTGCTCGTCCCGGTCCGCGCGGGCCACCGCGGCACCGAGCAGCGGGTGTTCGACCGCGTGCAGGCCGAGGCCGGCCGCGTCCGCGGGGGCCGCCCGGTCCTCCAGCCAGTAACGCTGGTGCTGGAAGGCGTAGGTGGGCAGCGGGACCGGGCGCGCGCCGGGGAACACGGCGGACCAGTCGGGCCCGGCGCCGCGCAGGCCCAGCAGGGCGAGCGCCGCCGTGGCGGTCTCCGCCTCGGGCCTGCCCTTGCGCAGGGCCGGGACCAGGAGCCCCGCCCGCTCGGTCAGGCT
>NZ_LZNS01000001.1:579370-623824 GCF_001984575.1 Streptomyces sp. MP131-18
CCCCGGTGCCGGCCGCCCGCCGCGGCGCGGCGGGCACCGCCGGTGACTTGTCGGCCTGGACGCGGCCGAGGAGGTAGGCGGCCAGGGGGGCGGGCGCCGGGTGGTCGAAGACGAGCGTGGCCGGCAGCCGCAGCCCGGTCGTGGCGGCGAGCCGGTTGCGCAGTTCGACGCCGCCCATGGAGTCGAGTCCGATGTCCTTGAACGGCCGGTCCGCGGGGATCGCGTCGCCGCGGGAGTGCCCGAGGACGCCCGCGGCCGTGTCGCGGACGACACGCAGGACCGCCGCCTCCCGTTCGTCGGCGGGCAGCGCGACGATCTGCCCCGCCCAGGCCGGCTGGTCCCCGCCCGATCGACGCGCGCGTGCGGCGGGCCGGGCGGGCGCGGGCAGCAGGGTCCGCAGCAGGGTCGGCACCTCGGCCGGTACGGCACGGGACATCCGCAGGGATACGGGCGCGAGGAGCGGGCTGGGCGTGGCGAGTGCCCGGTCGAACAGGGCGAGACCCTGCTCCGCGCCCAGCGGCGTCACGCCGGACCGCGCCCAGCGGGCGCGTTCGGCCTCGCCGAGCGTTCCGCCCATGCCCCGGTCCTCGTCCCACAGCCCCCAGGCGAGCGAGGTGGCCGGCAGGCCGTGGGCGGCGCGGTGCTGGGCGAGGGCGTCGAGATAGCTGTTCGCGGCGGCGTAGTTGGCCTGGCCCGCGGTGCCGGTGAGGCCGGAGACGGAGGAGAACAGCACGAACGCCCGCAGGGCGGAGTCGCGCGTCAGGTCGTGCAGATGCCGGGCCGCGTCGGCCTTGGGCCGCAGGACGGCGTCGAGCCGCTCGGGCGTCAGCGCCAGCGCGGTCGCGTCGTCCAGGACGCCTGCGGTGTGGATCACGGCGGTCAGCGGGTGGGCGGCGGGCACGGTGGCGAGCAGCGCGGCGACGGCGTCGCGGTCGGCGACGTCGGCGGCCTCGATGCGGACCTCGGCGCCCAGGCCGCTCAGTTCGGCGGCGAGTTCGGCGGCGCCCGGCGCGGCGGGGCCGCGGCGGCCGACGAGCAGCAGGTGGCGCGCGCCGTGCGCGGTGACGAGGTGGCGGGCGAGGAGCGAGCCGAGCCCGCCGGTCCCGCCGGTGACGAGCACGGTGCCCTCCGGGTCGATCGCCGCGGCCGGCCCGGCCGGCGGCGGTGCGGCCCGCACCAGGCGGGGCGCGCGCAGCACGCCGTCGCGGACGGCGAGTTGCGGCTCCGCGGTGGCCACGGCGGCCGGCAGCGCGGCGGCTGCTTCTCCGGAACTTTCGACGTCGATCAGCGTCACCCGGTCCGGGTGCTCGGACTGGACGGACCGCACCAGGCCCCACACGGCGGCGGCGCCGAGGTCGGTGACGTCCTCGCCCGTCCGCGCGGCGACCGCGCCCGAGGTGACCACGACCAGCCGGGCGTCGGCGAACGCCTCCCGGGACAGGAAGTCCTGGACCAGGCGCAGGACGCGCCGCGCCGCCGCGTGCCCCCCGGCGTCCTCGTCGCCCCCGGACTGCCGCACGACGACCACGTCGGCCCCCTCGACCGGGGAGAGGTCGTCCCCCGCCTCGGCCCAGTGCTGGGCCGGGTCCGGCGGCCGCGGGGCGGTGACCTCCTGCCACCGCACCTCGTACAGGGCGTCGGCCGTGTGCCGGGCGGCGTCGCCGAGCCGTTCCCTGGCCACGGGCCGCAGCACGAGCGACTCCACGTGGGCGACGGGCGCGCCGGTCCCGTCGGCGAGGGTGAGGGCAAACGTGTCGGGGCCGCGCGGGCTGATGCGGGCGCGGAGTTCGGTGGCGCCCGCGGCGTGCAGGGTGACGCCGGTCCAGCTGAACGGCAGCCGGATCGTGTCCTGTCCGGCCCCGGCCGCCGCGGCGAGCACCAGCGGGTGCAGGACGGCGTCGAGGAGCGCGGGGTGGGTGGCGAAGCCGCCCGCCGATGCGTGCAGTGCCCCGGGCAGCCGCACCTCGGCGCACAGGTCGTCGCCCGCGCGCCAGAGGCCGGTCAGGCCGCGGAAGGCGGGCCCGTAGGCGTAGCCGAGCGCGGCGAGCCGCTCGTACGCGTCCTCGACGGGCTCCGGAGCGGCGTCCGCGGGCGGCCACGCGGCAGACTCCGGCCGCGCGGCGGCGGCGTCCGCCGGCTCCCGGTCGAGCAGGACGCCGGTGGCGTGCCGGGTCCACCGGCGTTCGCGGTCGTCGCCGCCGTCCGGGCAGGCGTGGACGCTGAACGGCCTGCCGCCGCCCGCGTCGGGGGCGCCGACGGTCACCTGCACGCGGGCGGCCCGGTCGGGGAACAGCGGCAGCGGCGCCTCGACGGTCAGCTCGCCCACGTGCGGGGCACCGAGGTGGTCGCCCGCGGCCACGGCCAGTTCGAGGAAGGCGGTGGCCGGGACCAGCACGGTGCCCGCGATGGTGTGGTCGGCCAGCCAGGGGTGGCCGGACAGGGAGATGCGGCTGGTCAGAACGGCCTCGCCGCGTTCCGCGAGGTCGACCGCGGCGGTGAGCAGCGGGTGGTCCGCCGGGTCGAGGCCGAGGCTGCGCGCGTCGGCCGGGGTCTTCTGGGCGAGCCAGAAGTGCTCCCGCCGGAACGCGTAGGTGGGCAGCTCCGCGGGGGCCGCGCCGGGGAAGAAGGTGGCGGCGTCCAGGGGCGCACCGGCCGCGTGGGCGCGGGCCATGCCCAGGGCAGCGGTGCGGGCCTCGGGGCGGCCCTTGCGCAGCAGCGGCACGGCCGTGGCCCCGGTGTCGGCCAGGGCTCCCTCGGCCAGGGCGGTCAGCACGGCGTCGGGGCCGAGCTCGACCAGAACGGTGACGCCCTGGCGGGCGAGTTCCTCGGCGGCGGCGCGGAAGCGCACCGCGGCGCGGATCTGACCGGCCCAGTAGCCGGGCGAGGTCAGCTGCTCCGCGGTGGCGATCTCGCCGGTCACGGTGGAGACCAGGGGAATCGCGGGCGGGTGGAACGCGATCCGGGCCGCGGCCTCGCGGAACGCCTCGACGATGCCGTCCATGTGCGGGGAGTGGAAGGCGTGGCTGACCGTCAGCCGGTTGGTCCTGCGGCCCCGTTCGCGCCAGGCGGCGGCGATCTCGTCGACGGCGGCCTCGTCGCCCGAGACGACCACCGAACGCGGGCCGTTGACGGCCGCGATGGCGACGGCCCCCTCGTGGCCCGCGAGCGAGGGCAGGATCTCCTCCTCGTCGGCCTGGACGGCGGCCATGGCGCCGCCCGCCCTTGCCGACTGCATCAGCCGGCCGCGGGCGGCGACGAGCGTCGCGGCGTCGCCGAGGGTGAACACGCCCGCCACATGGGCGGCGGCCAGTTCACCGATCGAGTGGCCGGCCAGCAGGTCCGGCGTCATGCCGTGGTGCTCCAGCATGCGGAAGAGGGCGACCTCGACGGCGAACAGCGCCGGCTGGGTGTACGTCGTCTCGTGCAGCAGCGCCGCCGCGTCGCTGTCCCCGGGCGCGAACAGCACGTCGCGCAGCGGCCGTTCCAGCGTGCCGTCGAAGGCGTCGAAGACGTGGTCGAGCGCGGCGGCGAACACGGGGTGGGCCGCGTACAGTTCCCGGCCCATCCCCGCGCGCTGGGCGCCCTGGCCGGTGAAGAGGAAAGCGGTCCTGCCCGGGGCCGCGCTGCCGCGGACGACATCGGGCGCGGCGCCGTCCGCGGCGCCCTCCGCGACGGTACCGGCGGCCAGGGCGTCGAGTCCGGCCAGGTAGCCGGCGAGGTCGTCGGCGAGGATCACGCCGCGTTCCTCGAAGACGGTGCGCGTCGAGCCAAGGGCGCGCCCGATGGCGGCGGGCGCGGCCCCGTTCCCGAGGTGGGTGCGCAGCCGCGCGGCCTGGGCGCGCAGTGCCGCCTCGTCGCGGCCGGTGAGCACCCAGGGGGCCGGCAGTCCGGGCCCCTGGCCCATGGCGGGCGCGGCGGGCGCGGCGGGGGGTTCGGCGTCCGGGGCGTGCTCGATCACGACGTGTGCGTTGGTGCCGCTGATGCCGAACGAGGAGACGGCGGCCCGCCGCGGCCGGTGCGTGTCCGGCCAGGGCACGGATTCGGTCAGCAGCCGTACGGCGCCGGAGGACCAGGCGACGTGCGGCGTCGGCTCGGCGACGTGCAGCGTCCTGGGCAGGACGCCGTGGCGCATCGCCTGGATCATCTTGATGACGCCGCCGACGCCCGCGGCGGCCTGGGTGTGGCCGATGTTGGACTTCAGCGAGCCGAGGAACACCGGTCCGGCCGCCGCCCGGTCGCTGCCGTAGGTGGCCAGCACGGCCTCGGCCTCGATGGGGTCGCCGAGCTTCGTGCCGGTGCCGTGGGCCTCCACGGCGTCCACGTCGGACGCGTTCAGCCGGGCGTCGGCGAGTGCCTGGCGGATCACGCGCCGCTGGGCGAGCCCGCTGGGCGCGGTAAGGCCGTTGCTGGCGCCGTCCTGGTTGACGGCGGAGCCGCGGATGACGGCGAGGACCTGGTGCCCGTTGCGGCGGGCGTCCGAGAGGCGCTCCACGAGGAGCAGGCCGACGCCCTCGGCCCAGCCGGTGCCGTCGGCGTCCGAGGAGAAGGACTTGCAGCGCCCGTCCGGTGCGAGCCCGCGCTGCCGCGAGAACTCCACGAACATGCCGGGGGACGCCATCACGGTGGCGCCGCCGGCCAGCGCCAGGTTCGTCTCGCCCGACCGCAGGGAGCGGATCGCCAGGTGCAGGGCGACCAGCGAGGACGAGCAGGCGGTGTCCGTCGTCACCGCAGGCCCGAGCAGGCCGAGTTGGTAGGCGATGCGCCCGGACATGACGCTCGCGGTGCTGCCGGTGAGGACGTTGCCCTGGACGCTCGGCGGCGCCTCGGACATCCGGGGCCCGTACTCCAGGGCGGTGCCGCCGACGAAGACGCCGGTGCGGGTGCCGTGCAGGGACCCGGGCACGATCCCGGCCCGCTCGATGGCTTCCCAGGACGTTTCGAGCAGCAGCCGCTGCTGCGGGTCCATGCCGAGCGCCTCGCGCGGCGAGATGCCGAAGAACGCGGCGTCGAACTCGCCCGCGTCGTGCAGGAATCCGCCGTGGCGCACGGCGCTCTTGCCCTGCCGCTCCGGGTCCGGGTCGTACAGGTCCTCGTCCCAGCCGCGGTTGGCGGGGAACGGGCCGATGGCGTCGCGCTCCCCCGCGACCAGCCGCCACAGGTCCTCGGGCGAGGCCACGTCGCCCGGGTAGCGGCAGGCCATGCCGATGACGGCGATCGGCTCGGCCGCATCGGCCGCGCCTGCCTGCGTCTCGGAACGGGCGTCGCCCCCGCCGAGCAGTTCGGCGGCGAGGTAGGCGGTCAGCGCCTCGGGCGTCGGGTGGTCGAAGACGAGGCCGGTGGGCAGGCGCAGCCCGGTGGCGGCGGCCAGGGCCGTGCGCAGCTCGGTGGTCATCATCGAGGTGAAGCCCAGTTCGCGGAACGGCGTCCGCCACTCGATCCGCTGCCCGCCGGGCGCTTCGAGCACCACGGCGGCCAGCTCGTTCACCAGATCGGCGACGGCCCGCTCGCCCTCGGCGGGCGACAGCCCGGCCAGGCGGGCGCGCAGGGAACCGCCGGGCTCCCGCTCCGGCTCCGGCTCCGTGGCGGGGGCGGCGGCCGGGGCGCGGGAGGCGCCCGCCGCGGGGCGCGCCCGCTCCGCCAGCCAGTACCGCTTCCGCTGGAACGCGTAGCCCGGCAGGTCGGTGCGGCGGGCACCGGTGCCCTCGTACAGCGCGGCCCAGTCGGCCTCCGCGCCGCGCACGAACGCGGTCGCGAGGGCGGTGACGGCCGTTTGCGCCTCCGGCCGGTCGCGGCGCAGCACCGGAACGGCCGCGACGGCCCCCGGGTCGAGCACGGAGTCGGCGGCGAGCGAGCTGAGCACGGCGTCGGGGCCCGCCTCGACGAAGGTGGTGACGCCCAGGCTCTCCAGGTGGCGCACCCCGTCCGCGAAGCGGACGGTGCCGCGCAGGTGCCTGGCCCAGTAGTCGGGCGAGGCCAGTTCTCCCGGCGCCGCCCGCACGCCCGTGACGTTGGAGATCACCGGCAGGTGCGGCTCGCGGTAGGTGAGCCGGGCCGCGACCGCGCGGAACTCCGCCAGCACGCCGTCCATGTGCGGCGAGTGGAAGGCGTGGCTGACGGTGAGGTGCTTCACCCGGCGGCCCTGCGCGCCGAGCCGGGCGGCGATGTCCGCGCAGGCGTCCGGGTCTCCGGAGATCACGGTGGCGCGCGGGCCGTTGAGCGCGGCGAGTGACACGCGGTCCTCGCGGCCCGCCAGCAGGGGCAGCACTTCTCCTTCCGTGGCCTCCAGGGCCACCATCGCCCCGTCGGCGCGGGCGGACTGCATCAGGCGGGCGCGTTCCGCGACCAGGGTGGCCGCGTCGGCGAGGTCGAGCACGCCGGAGACGTGGGCGGCGGTCAGTTCGCCGATGGAGTGCCCGGCCAGGAAGTCGGGCCGCAGCCCCCAGGACGCGAGCAGCCGGTAAAGGGCGACCTCGACGGCGAACAGCGCGGGCTGGGTGGCGGCCGTCTCGTCCAGACGCCGCCCGGTGGTGATGGTGTCGGCCAGCGGGTGCGGCAGGTGCGCGTCGAGCGCGGCGGCCACCTCGTCGAACGCGGCGGCGTAGACGGGGAAGGCCGCGTACAGTTCCCGGCCCATCCCGGCCCGCTGCGCGCCCTGGCCGGTGAACAGGACGGCCAGGCCGCCCGGTTCCGCGACGCCGGTCACCAGGCCCGGGGCGGGGCGGCCGGCCGCCAGGGCCGCGACGCCCTCCAGCAGGCCCGCGGCGTCGGGCGCGACGGCGACGGCCCGGTGCCGGAAGAACGTGCGCGTGGTGGCGAGCGACCGCCCCAGATCGGCGGAGGGCTCCGCCGCGCCCCGCCCCCCGGGGGCCGCGAAGGCCGCGAGGCGCCCGGCCTGGGCGCGCAGCGCGGACTCCCCCGCGGCCGTGACCACCCAGGGCAGCACGGCGGGGGCGCCCCCGGCCCGCTCCGCGGCGGCGGCCCCGGCCGGCGGCTCGGCGACCACGACGTGGCAGTTGGTGCCGCCCATGCCGAACGAGCTGACGCCCGCCACCAGCGGGCGGTCCGGGCGCGGCCAGGGGCCCGTCGTCGTCTGCACCCTCAGGCGCAGTTCGTCCAGCGGGATGCGGGGGTTCGGCGTCTCGAAGTTGAGGCTGGCGGGCAGGGTGCGGTGACGGATGCCGAGCAGCGTCTTGATCAGCCCGGCGATGCCCGCCGCGCCCTCCAGGTGCCCGATGTTGGTCTTGACCGAGCCGACGGCCAGCGGCTGCGCCGCGGGGCGGCCCGCACCGAGCACCGCGCCGAGCGCGGCGGCCTCGACCGGGTCGCCGACGGGGGTGCCGGTGCCGTGCAGTTCCACGTACTGGACCTGGTCGGCGGGAACGGCGGCCCGTTCGTACGCCGCCCGCAGCACCTCTTCCTGGCCCGCGCGTCCTGGCACGGTGAGGCCGTCCGTGGCGCCGTCGTTGTTGACGGCGCTGCCGTGGATGACGCCGTGCACGCGGTCCCCGTCGGCCAGCGCCTGCCGCAGCCGTTTGAGGACGAGGACGCCGCCGCCCTCGCCGGGGACGAAGCCGTTGGCCCTGGCGTCGAACGTGTAGGTGACGCCGTCGGGCGACAGCGCGCCGAACCGTTCCTCGGTGACGGTGTTCTCCGCCAGCAGATTCAGGTTCACGCCGGCGGCCAGGGCGACCGTCGACTCGCCGCCGCGCAGGCTCTCGCAGGCCAGGTGGACGGCGACGAGCGAGGAGGACTGGGCGGAGTCGACGGTCAGGCTCGGCCCGCGCAGGCCCAGGTGGTAGGAGACCCGCCCGGCGATGACGCCCCGGTTGACGCCGGTCATGGTGTGCTGGGTGACCGCGTCGGTGCCCTGCTGGTACAGCAGGGCCGTGTAGTCGTCGCGCAGGGTGCCGACGAACACCGCGGTGCGGGTGTCGCGCAGGGACGCCGGTACGATGCCCGCGTCCTCCAGTGCCTCCCAGGCCAGTTCGAGGACGAGCCGCTGCTGCGGGTCGACCGCGGGTGCCTCGCGGGGGGAAATGGCGAAGAATCCGGCGTCGAAGTCGCCGACGGATTCGAGGAATCCGCCCCGCGTGACGGCGGCCGGTGCGTCCGGCCCCCACCTGTCCTCGGGAACGTCCCGCACGGCGCTCGTGCCGCTGTTCAGCAGGTCCCAGAATTCCGCGGCGTTTTCGGCGCCCGGGAGCCGGCAGGACAGCCCGATGACAGCAATGCGGTCGTCCTCTTCCGCGGGTCCGCCCGCCGAAGCTGCCTGCTCACCCATCATGACGTTCAGCCGCCCTTCCATTCATCGAATCCCCACGACACGAGACGTTGGATCTGCGCACGGGACGCGCGCGACAAAAGCGGGTGGTGTTTTCCGAGTCCGGCACTGCACGCTATCGCCGCAGGCGCATCCGTTCTCCAGCGCGCGGCCACACAGCGGTAATCGGTAATTCCGCGGACGAAGGACACGGCTCGGGGCCGGGGCCGGGGCCGGCACGGAACTGGTGCCGTGCCGGTCCCGGCCGCAGGCCGCGTCAGGTCACGTAAGGCCGCTTCAGGCCGCTTCAGGCCACGGGAATGGCCAGTCGTTTCCCGGTCTGCCCGCGCAGGATGGCGCAGACGTCGGTCAACGCCTCCTCAAGACGGTCGATTTCCGCGTCCGTGAGCAGGACGGAGGGCTCGAAGCGCAGGGTGCTCACCGCGCTCGCGGTGGGGAACGTCCGAATCCGGTGCGCTTGGAGCAGGTGCCCGGCGATCAGGTAACCGAACGTTCCGGAGGCGACCGCGTCGCGGATCAGGGGGTCGGTGGAGCCGGACTGGTCGTGGAATTCGAGGCCGAGCATGAGCCCGCGGCCGCGGATCTCCTTGACGACGTCGGGGAACGTGGCGCGGACCGACTCCAGCATCCCGGCCAGCGCTTCACCGCGTTCGAGGGCCAGGGTGTAGGCCCGGCCGCCGTCGGCTTCCAGGAGTTCGAGGACGGTGAGCGCGATGGGGCAGGAGAAGCCGTCCTTGGCGAAGGTCGAGCTGTGGACCAGCTCGAACTCCTGCCGGTACCTGCTGCCCCGCACGAGCATCACCGCGGCCTTGGCCAGGCCGCCGCCCAGCGACTTGGCGAGCACGTAGTAGTCGGCGCGCAGCCCGAGGTGGGAGCTGGCGAGGAGCCGGCCGACCCGGCCCATGCCGCTCTGGATCTCGTCGACGACGATCGGGCAGCCGGCCGCCGCGGAGAACTCCTGGATCTGCCGCGCGAATTCCTCGGACAGCGGCCTGATGCCGCCCTCGCCCTGGATGGGCTCGACGAGGAAGGCGCACAGGGTGTGGTGGTCGCGCTCGACGAGCCGGACCCCGCCGCCGGTCACGGCCAGGCCGAGCAGGGTACCCGACTCCTCGGCGAGAATGTCCTTCAGCACCTCGGGGCGCTCCCGCGGCACGAAGCGCGCCCCTGCGGCGAGTGCCTGGAAAGGCGCACGGTAGCCCTCGTTGTGGGTCAGCTGGACACTGGTGCCCAGCTTGCCGTGGAAGCCGCCCTCCAGGGCGAGGAAGACGGGCGGCCGCGCGGTCTGCACCGCGTTGCGCCGCGCGATCTCCGCCACGAGGTCCGCCACCGCGTCGCCGTCCCCGGCCGGGCGCGGCACGCCGAGGCGCTGCCACACGCCGGGGTCGACGGCCGCCTCGCCGGCCAGCACGGCGGACCGCGCCCGCGCCGTCGCGGCCTCCAGTTCGCCGGTGACGGCGGAAAGGCGTGAGACCCGGTCCAGTTCGGCATGCTTCACGGCGGCCTCGACGGCCTCGGCGCCGCTGTTGGCGAAGGTGGCGTAATAGGGCTCGGTGTCGCCGAGTTCCCGGTGAATGATCCGGTTCAACTCCAGGACCAGGCGGCTCGCCTGCGGATGCGCGGAGAACTGGGCGAGAACCGGCGTCCCGGTGTCGAGTAGTTCGCGGGCGCGCGCCGTGATGACGGGATGGTTGTGCCCGAAGAACAGGGCCCCGTATCCGCCGGCGTAGTCGATGACGGGTATCTCGGCACCGTCGTCGCCGCGCATGAACAGCGTATTCCCCGCACCGCGGACGTATTCGACGTCGAGCCCGATCGTCGTCAGCCAGGCGCGCAGATTGGGTTCGGCAAGCTCGGTCGCGCCGGATTCAGAATTCATGCCACTCCTTGTCGGACATGAAGCGGATGCCCCCGGCGGATGGCGGCTGCGCTCCTGATGCCCGTGAGATCCTCCGGACATCATCGCGCTTTCACCCCAGTGCGCGGTCACGAGCAAGTCATGCGCCACCATCGGGTTCTCATATGGCTGCCGGAAATGGTCGCCCGATTACCCGGCCCTGCCACCGGAGTTACTGAACGGGGCGCGGGGCCCGCCGGAAGGGGCGGCGGGCTCCGCGCCGTTTCAGACGCCGGTGTCGGCAGGGCTCTTCGGCCGTTCGCTGCGCGCCGCCGACAGCAGGAACTCCACCAGTTGTTCGGTGGTGATCCGCGCCGGCGGGTCGAGGGTGACGGTGGTCGCGTGGCTCTTGCCGCCGGCCCAGGTCGGGCGGCGCAGCAGCAGGTCGGGGGACGCGGCGGCGATGACGACCAGCGAGCCCGACCGGGCGGACTCCGCCAGCTCCTCCACGGCCCGCAGTACCGCGTCGTCGGCGCGGTGCAGGTCGTCCACGCACAGCACGAGCGGAACGCGCCGCGCCGCCTCCTGGAAGAAGCCGCACCACGCGTCGAGCACGTCCTCGGCCGCGCCCGCCCCCGCGCGAGCGCCCGCCACGGTCTCGATCAGCGGCGTGAGCACCGCCAGGTGCCGGCTCGCCGCGGGCCCGTCGGCGAACAGGGCGCGGACCTTGGCGGCGAGCGCCGCCCTGGCCACCACCACGTCGTCCGCCGGCCTGACGCCGCAGTAGGCGGCGAGGGTCTGGGCCTGTGCGAGGAGCGGGTCCTCGTGCGGGGCGGTGGGGGCCCGGCCCGCCAGGAAGAGGGTGGGCTCCGGCTGGGAGGCGATCAGATGCCCGAAGTCCCCGAGCATGCGGCTCTTGCCCGTGCCCGGCCCGCCCAGAACGGTGATCAGGTGCGGGACGGAACGGTGCCTGGTGCGTTTCACCAGCCCGTGCAGGACGTCGAGTTCGTACCCGCGGTCCTGTCCGCCGGGGCGGCCGTCCGGGGTCTCGGACCAGGCACCGATGGCGCGCCAGCCCGCCGAGGGCGGATCGGCCTGGTGGTAGACGATGGTGTTCTCCGTCGCCCGGCGGATCGCGTCGTTGACCCGCACCTCGCCCGCGGGGACGCCCTGGAGCAGCGACTGCGACTCGTCCAGCACGCCGCCGACGACCGTGGGGGTGGCGGTCTGGCCGCGGCGGCGCAGCAGGACCTGGCCCATGCTGACGGAGACGTGGACGCTGAACCGGGCGTGTCCGGCGCCGGTTTCGTCGCACACGTCCAGCGCGTCGCGGATGGCGAGACCGGCGAGCACGGCCTGTCTCGCGTCGTCATCGGCCGGCTCATGGACCCCGAACAGGGCCAGCGAGACGGAGCCCATGGAGGCCATCACGGTGCCCCCGAAGCGTTCGATCTGCTCGCCGACGACGAGCGTCACCCCGTCCATGAGGTCGTCCCTGTCCTCGCGGACGCCGGTGCTGAGGGAGGGGGCCATCCAGGTGCGCACCGCGACGACACTGACCCGCCTGCGGTCGACGTCCGGCTGCCGGACCGCCGCGGCGCCGCCGTTGCCGGAGGCGGGCGCGGTGACCCGGGGCGTCTGCGCCGCCGGGGCGGCGGGCCGGCGGGGGCGGGCCTGCTCGCGGGCGCCGGGTGCGGAGGCGGCCACCAGCTCCGGTTCCCTGACGGGCTCGCCCGCCATTTCCCGCAGGACGTCGCCTGCCCCGGTGCGGGTCTGCGACAGCGCCGGGTCCTGGGTGAGGATCGCGCGCTGGAACCGCTGGAGTTCGCGGCCCGGCTCCAGGCCGAGTTCCTCGACGAGGGCGGAGCGCACCCGGCTGTAGGCGTTGAGCGCGTCGGCCTGCCGCCCGCAGCGGTAGAGCGCCAGCATCAGCTGGGCGCATGAACGTTCCCGCAGCGGCTCGGCCTGCGAGATCGTCTCCAGTTCGGCGAGGACGGTGCTGTGGCGGCCGCAGGCCAGTTCGGCGTCGAAGTAGTCCTCCATGGCGTCCAGCCGCAGGCTCTGGAGCGCGCCGAGCTCGGGCCAGTCGATGCCGACCTCGACCAGGTCGGCCAGCACGGGACCGCGCCACAGCGCGAGCGCGTCCCGCAGCAGCGCGGCCGCCTGCTCCACCGCGCCTTCCGCCTGCTTTTCACGCCCCTGGCGCACCCACTTGTGGAAGAGGTACATGTCGACCTGCTCCGGGTCCACCCGCATCATGTAGCCGGGCGGCCGGGTGAGCAGGGTGGCGCTCTCGCCTCCCGCGGCACGCCCGCCGGCCAGGATGCCGCGCAGGCTGTAGACCGCGTTCTGAAGGATCTTGCGTCCGGTCGTCGGCGCGTCGTCCACGCCCCACAGGGCGTTGAGCAACTGGCTGGTCGCCACAACCCTATTGGCCTGTAATAAGAGGAAACCCAGGGTGGCGCGCTGCTTCGTGCCGCCCAGGGCCACGGGCCCGTCGCTGCCGACCACTTCGAGCGGGCCCAGTATTCGGAACTGCATCGATCCCCCACTTCGCACCAACCGGTGGTCGCGCCGCCGGTGGGCGGGCGCGCTCAGCCATGCCGCGACGCCCGCCTATCGGCAGACGTCAAAAACCATGGTGGATGGGGGTACTCCAAGCCCACACAAACCTTGGCCAAGGGGCAGGCCCGCCCGGCGCGGCGCGGGCGGGAAAGGGCCGGCGCCGGTGCGCAGGCCGGATGCGGCGCGGGCGAACGGGGCACGGCCGAACGGCGGCCGGGCACGAACCCGGCCGATGGCCGACCGGTCGGCGCAGTCTACGCAACGGCCGCACCGGGCCCGCGCGCGGGTTGCGTCAACGGCGGGGCACGGCCCGCGGCACGGCCGCGGCTACCGGTCCGCGTCCGGCGTCGGCGCGACCGCGGCCAGCCCTTCGTCCAGCCACCACAAGTCGAGCTTCGCCGTCTCGTCGGCGTGCCAGACCTCCAGGCCCGTCCCCTTGGCATTCAGCGCGGCCAGGCCCTGCTGCGCGGACAGGCGCGGCAGCATCACCTGCCAGAACCCGGTGACGGAGCGCCGCAGGGGCCACTCGGGGTCGCTGCGCGCGAGCACCGCGATGCCCACCACGGCGGCCGTGATCGCCCCGACCGCGTCCTCGAGCGACACGTCCGCCGCCAGACTGCCCTGACCGCTGGCGAAATTCAGCATTCCCCTGACCCAATTCCGCCACTCCAGCCACAGCTTGACCCCGGCGTCCCAGGTCAGGTCGTTGCCGAGGCCGAATCCCGCGCGCAGGACGACGTCCTCCTCCAGGCGCTGGGCCAGGAAGTGCGAGGCGTCGACGAGAAGTTGCAATGGCGCGTCGTGTCCGAGCGGACAATGGGCGATGATGCGGTGGAGCGTGTGCGCGGCGGCGGCCTCCACCGCCTCGCCCAACTCCTTTTTACTGCTGAAGTGAAAGTGCAGGGCCCCGGTGCTCACACCCGCCCGGCTGCTGATCTCGGCCAGCGAGGAATGCGCGAACCCGCCCCGGTCGAAAGCCTCGGCCGCCGAACGGATCAACTCCTGGCGTGTGCGCATCGCGCGGTCCTGCCTGGCCATCCAGTCGCTCCGTGAGTCAAGATCAAGCGGTGTACACCGACGCACACAGGGGGATCGACCTTAGCAGACCCACTGTATGGCACTGATCAACAGACCGTCATGTCTGGCTAAAGTGGCGCGGGCCCGATGTGCGGCGATCGAAACAACGGGGCACGTGGGGCACCTTGGGGCGCCCGTATGGAAGGACTTCCGGCCACCCCTTGGGTAACATCGCGCCGGGCCGAGGCGATTGCCGAATGACGGGCGAGGAGAAGGCGGGGCGGGCGTTGACCACCGAGCGGTTGCGGGTGCCCGTCGGCGCCGACGCCGAACGGTGGGTGACCCGGCGGGCGGCGCGGCGCGCCCTGTTCGTGGTGCACAACGTGACCTCCGCGACCCGCCTGCTGGACGTCCTGCCGCTGCTCGACAGCGATCCACGCCTCCAGCTGCTGGCCACCTGCACCGGTTCCTCGCCGTTCCTCGCGGGCGTTCCCGAGGCGCTGGAGACGATGGGGCTGCCCGTGCTGCCCTGGGAGCAGGCGGTGCGGCTGCCGGTGCACCTGGCCGTCACGGCCAGTTACGGCGGCGGGCTGCACGCACTGCCCGGCCGCCTGGTGACCCTGTCACACGGGGTGGGTTACAACAAGAAATTACGGTCGGCGTCCGGTGCGGACGGGCCGGCGGCCTTTGGCTTCGGCCCCGAGTGGCAGCTGCACGGGGGCCGGCCGATAGCGGCCGCGACCGTTCTCTCGCACCCCGAGCAGGTGGAGCGGCTGGCCGCGGCCTGCCCCGAGGCCGCACCGACCGCCGTGCTCGCCGGTGACCCGTGCTACGACCGGATTCTGGCCGAACTGCCGCTGCGTGAACGGTTCCGGCGGGCGTTCGGCGTGGCCCGCGGGCAGCGGCTGGTCGTGGTCAACTCCACCTGGGGGCAGCGTTCCCTGTTCGGCGACGGCGGCGAGGCCGACCCGCTGCTCTCGCTGCTGCCGCGGCTGACCGCGGAGCTGCCGGCCGACGAGTACCGCGCGGCCGCCGTGCTGCACCCCAACGTCTGGCACGGGCACGGCCCCGGACAGGTGCGGGCCTGGCTCGCGGAGGCGCGCCGCGGCGGGCTGACGCTCATCCCGCCGCTCGGGCCGTGGCGGCAGGCGCTCATCGCCGCCGACTGCGTCATCGGCGACCACGGCTCCGTCACGTTCTACGCGGCGGCGATCGGCCGCCCCGTGCTCATGGCCGCCTTTCCCGACGAGGACCTGGACCCCGGCTCCCCCGTCGCCTCCCTGGGCCGGGCCGCGCCGCGGCTGGCCCCGCACCGCGGGCTGCGCGCGCAGCTGGACGAGCTGATGGGGCGGCACGTGCCCGGCCGCTACGCGGCGCTCGGCGCCCTGTCAAGTTCGGCCCCCGGCGGCTCAGCGGCCCTGCTGCGCACGCTGTTCTACGACCTGCTCGGCCTGCCGGAGCCGCACGGGCGGCCCGCCGCCCTGGCCCGGCTGCCCCTGCCCTCCCCGGCGGCCGAGGAACGCACCGCGCCGCTGCGCGTCCTGACCCGGGTGTGCGCGGGCGCGGCGCCCGAGGTCGCGGTGGCCCGCCACGCCGGCGCCACGGCGGAGCCGGCGGTGGACGGCTTCGAGGACGCCCACACGGTGGTGCACGAGGACGGGCTCGACGTCACGCGTCTTGAGGTCGCCGACGTGATCGTGCGGTACGGCGCCGTGGACGATCCGCGGACGGGCCCCCCGCGGGCGTGGGCGGCGGAGGTCCTGGGGCGGCACCGGCACTGCCGGCTGGCCGCGTACGTCACCGGGCCCGACAGCTGCACCGTCCTGGTGCGCGGCGGCCGGGTGTTGCGGCTGACGGCGGAGCCGGAACCGTCCGGCCGCGTGGACCTGTGCGACCCGGCCGCCTACGCCTCGGCGCTCCACGCCTGGCTGACGGCGGGGAGTTCACTCCCCGGCGGCCTTGTGGTGCGGACCGGCGGGACGCGGCACCGCGTCCGCGTCGAGCCCGGCGGCTGACCACGCCGCGGCGGCGGGCTGCCGGGCGAGGGCCTCCAACTGCCGGACCACGCGGGCGAGCGGCGCCGTCGCGTCGATCTCGGCATCGGCCGTCGCCCGCAGCAGCGGCTCGACCTCGGCCAGGTCGGCCAGGATCGCGGCGCGCTCCTCGGGCCGCTTGCCGTAGGGGTTTCCGGTGCGTGCCGCGCCGCGGTCCATCAGGACCGCGGCGGGCGCGCTCAGCAGCACCACCCGGTCGAACAGCGGGTAGAAGTCCCCCTGGTTGCTCTTGCAGCCCGCAACGAACAGGCTGCCATCGCGGTGCCCGGTGAGCAGATCCTTCATGGCCGCCTCACGCCGCACCCGGTCGGCGGAGCCGTCCGGCAGCGTCACCCAGTGGCTCCACCGGTCGGTGTCGGTGTCGACGGCACGGTGCCCGCGGCCGGCCAGGGCCCGGAGGGCGGTCGACTTGCCAGTGCCCGACATTCCGGTGACCAGGACCTTCGGCATGCCAGGAGCGTACGCGGCGCGCTGCGGTCAGGAGGCTCCGAGGCCGCGCAAACGTTCGTCGATGCGGGCCACGAGGGCGTCGTTCCCCGTCTGCGCGTACAGGGCACGCGCCGTGCGCAGGTGCTCCGCCTCGGCCCGCGGCTCGGAAAGCTCCATGGCGCAGCGCGCCAGCAGCCGCGCGCACTCGGCCTGTTGCATCGGCGCGCCGTCGGCGGCCATCGCGGCGGACGCCTCCCTCAGCGGCGTCCGGGCGGCGCCCGGGTCCCCGGCGTCGAGGAACGTCTCGCCCAGGCTCATTTTCACCCGCGCCTCGTTGTACGGGTCGGGCGCCGGAAGCTCGGTGAACAGTGCGAGAGCGTTGAGCAGTTGGGTCGTGGCCTGGTCCGTGCGGCGCCCCAGGCGCAGCGCCCGCCCGCTGTGGTGGGCCAGGATCGCCAACGCGCGCGGCACGTCGGCGGCCCCGTCCTGGTCCTGGGCGATGAGGCCGAGCCGGT
Organism: Streptomyces sp. MP131-18; assembly: GCF_001984575.1. GTDB lineage: Bacteria > Actinomycetota > Actinomycetes > Streptomycetales > Streptomycetaceae > Streptomyces > Streptomyces johnsoniae. The sequence continues at coordinate 596,069 of NZ_LZNS01000001.1, forward strand.
GCCTGGCCTCGGCGAAACGGGACTCGGCCTCCTCGTACCGCCACTGGTCGAGCCGCAGCAGACCCAGCACCTCCAGGGCGGTGGCCTCGCCGCGGTGGTGCCCGGCGCGCCGGTCGGACTCCGCCGCCCGGGCCAGCTGCCGTTCGGCTTCGTCGTACCGCCCGAGCCCCTTGAGGGCGAACGACAGCTGGACCCGCATCCGGCCCTCGGCGCGGGGGTCCCCGAACGCCTCGGCACAGCGCTCGGCCGCGGCCACGCCGCGCTGGTGCGTCTCGGCCCACTGCCGGTGGAAGCCGCATTTGAGGTGCAGGCCCCACAGCGCCTCGCACAGCTGCCAGACCAGGTCGTCGAAGCCGTGCTCGTCCGCGGCACGTACGGCCTCGGCCAGGTTCTCCCGTTCCCGCAGCAGCCAGTCCAGGCCGGTCGCCGCGGACTCGCTCCGGGGCAGGCCGCGTTCGGCGTAGGCAGGGCCGAGCCGCCAACGGCCGGGCAGGACCGCGCTGTCGGCGGCGGCCGCCTCGCGCAGATACCAGCGGACGATGCGGCCCGTGGCGCGCGCGGACTCCTGCGGACCGTCCGTCAGGGCCGCGCGCTGCTCGGCGTGGCGGCGGATGACGTCGTGGTAGCGGTAGCGCTCCTCGCCCGTCTCCTCGACGAGGTGGGCGGCGGCCAGTTCTTCGAGCAGGGCGCGCGCGGCGGCCTCGTCCCCGTCCCCCGCCGCCGCGGCGGCGGCGCCGACGGAGATGTCCGGCCAGGGGCGGAGGCCGAGCAGCCGGTACAGGCGGGCGGCGGGCGCGCCGAGTTCGCGGTAGGACAGGTCGGTGGCCCGGAAGGCCGCGGTGTCGTCCGGCCCGCTGTGCATCGCTCCCTCCCGCCGTTCCCCGTCGCCGTCCCCGCCGCCGTCGCCGGATTCGGCCTCGGTGAAGTCGCGGAGAATCCGCTCCCAGCTGAGGTGTTCCCGCCCCGCGGCGCGCGCACCCGTGGCGCACAGCGTCAGCGGCAGCCCGGCGCACCGCCCGGCGACGGCCTCGGCGTGCTCGCGGCCCTCGGCGACGCGGTCGGGGCCGACGAGGCGGGCCAGCAGGCGCAGCGAGTCCTCCGGCGGGAGCGGGCCGAGCCGGATGACGCGGGCCCCGTGGTCCCTGACCAGCTCGGGCAACCGGTAGCGGCTGGTGACCATCACCAGCGACCGCGGCGCGGCGGTCAGCAGCGGCGCGACCTGCGCCGCCGAATGCGCGTTGTCCAGCAGTACCAGGAGCCGCCGCTCGGCGGTCAGGTCGCGGTAGAGGTCGAGCAGGCGCTGCTCGTCACCGGAGATCCGGCCGGCCGGGACACCGAGAACGGCGAGGAAACGGGCGAGGACGTCGGAGGGGGCGACGGCGGTGGCCGCCGCGGCGCCCCTGAGGTCGGCGTGGAGCTGCCCGTCGGGGAAACGTTCGGCGAGGAGCCGGGCGCAGTGCACGGCGGTCGCGGTCTTGCCGATGCCGCCGGGGCCGATGAGGACCACGATGCCGGGGTGGCCGAGGGCCTCCTCGCCGAGCCCGTCCGCCAGGTCCCGCACGTCGGCGAGCACGTGCTCCCGGTCGGTGAAGACGGCGGTGCCCGGCGGCAGCAGGCGTGGGCGGGCCGTCGCGCCACGCGGACCGCCGGCCCCGCCGACCGCGGCCGAGTCCCGCAGCCACAGCTCCAGGTCGCGGGCGAACGCGGGGTCGCTGGCGGCCTCCTGGAACAGCCGCTCCGCCAGCTCCCGGCGCTCCTGCGGCCCGTCGGGCAGGGCCGTTCCGCCGTCGGCGTCGCGGCGCAGCGATCTGCGCACCAGGCCGGACAGGGCCTCGGACATGCGCCGCCCGAACTCGCCGGTGGCCCCCGACAGGGCGTCGGAGGTCACCGTCTCGACCGCCGACACCACCGCCGACATGGTCAGCAGTTCCATTCAGCCTCCCCCGCCGCGTGGGGAAACACGTTAGCCGACGCGGGAGTTGGTCACACGTCCGGTCCGGCCGGTCACGGCCAGGTGCGGGGCTGCGGGGGCGTGGTGCCGCCGACCAGGTAGCCGGTGAGCACCGCGGCGGCCGGGGCGAGCGCGGCCAGCGGCCAGGTCATGCCGTGCGCGTTCTCCGTCCAGCCCTCCCACATATCGGAAAAGTTGTCGAAGAACATCTCGAACGCGCCCTTCGCGCCGTCGGTCGCCTCGGAGGCCAGCACGGCGGTCGCGAAGGTCTCACCGAGCAGCATGGCGACCACGGCCAGCGCCCCGGCCGTCCAGTAGGCCGCGGGCTGTCCGGGGGCGAGCTTCGCGGCCGGGAGGCCGATCAGGGCGCCCACGGCCGCGGCGAGCCAGGTCAGCTGGGCGACATCGATCTCGGTGTCGCCGTTGCGGGCCGCGTCCTCGATCAGGGACTCGAAGTCGACGACCATGCCCGTGAGGAAGCCGTACAGCAGGGCCAGCGCGAGGGCGGCGGCCGCGCTCACCAGGATGGCCACCCCGGGCTGGGGCCTGCGGGTGTAGGGCGCCGGCGGCGGCGCGGGCGGGCCCATGCCGGGCTGCGGATAGCCGTACCCCGGCTGCTGCGGGTAGCCGTACCCGGGTTGTTGCGGGTAGCCGTACCCGGGCTGTCCCGGCTGCGGCTGGTGTTGGTGCTGCCAAGGCTGGCTCATGATCCCCCCTGTGGCCGTGACGACGTGACGGTCGGCACGGGCTCAGCCGGTGTAGACGACGGTGCAGACCAGGACGGATTCGGCGTCCGCGGTCCACCACCAGTAGGTGTTCTGGTCGTTGGCCGACTGCCGGCACGCGCCGTCCGTCACCGTCGCCGGGGCGGAGTAGACGCCGGTGACGTTGTACAGCTGGCTGTAGGGCGGAACGACGCCGCCCTCGCAGTCCACCCAGCTCATGAGGTTGGCACTGCCGTCCGCCATGCCGAGGAAGCACTGCCCGACCTCGAACTGCCGGGTGACGCAGAGGGCCACGGTCTCGGCCCCCGAGCTGTAGGACAGGTAGGAGCGGCCGGCGTCCACGGGGCAGGCGCCCACCGAGTCCGCCGTGTCCGACACCCAGACGCCGGCACCGTCGTCGTCGCAGGAGACCGGGTCGGGGGTGTCGCTGACCCATTCGGTCTCGGAAATCATCCAGTTGTTGAGACAGTCGCCCGCGGAGACCTGCTGGTACAGCTCCAGCGTCGGGTCCGTCGGCGTGGGCGTCGGGGTGGGGGTCGGAGTGGGCGTCGGCGTGGGTGAGCCGCCGATGTCGCCGAGCCCTTCGGTCGAGCCGCCGCCGGACCCGTCGAAGTCCTGGTCCTCCAGGCCGGGTATCTCGCCGAGGTCCCCGCCGTCGATCGCCCCCGGGCCCCCGATGCCGGGAGCGGCGGCGGATGCGTTGCCGCGCGCGTCGGCGCCGGTGGCCTTGGCGAGGCCGAACGAAAGGGCCACCGCGGCCACGACGACAATGGCGAGGATGCCGAGCCGACGCCCGTCATTGCCGCCCGCGCCCGGCCCCGGGACGGGCCCCGGCTGCCCTGGGACAGGCCCCGGCTGCGGACCCGCGTAGGGCCCGCCTGGTATACCACTCATGCTTCTTCCCCCGTGACACATGCTGTGCTCATGTCCTGCGCGGGTCAGGCTAGCAACCACGGGCCCCCTGGGCACAATTGTTCGCCGGCCGGCTCGTACCAACGCCGTTCAGTCAAGCGTGGGCACTAGTAGCCCTCGGAGCAGAGACCAGTCCAGCCTCCCTCGGGGGAGCGGTGGTTCGGCCACTCCATGGCGCGTCGCGTCTCCGGCCCGTAATCGCCGTCCACCGTGGCGCCCTCGTTGCGCTGGACGAACTCGACGGCCGCCTCGGTGTCCGGGCCATACTCGCCGTCCGCCGCGATGGGCATGGAGTAGCAGCGGCTGATTGCCAGTTGGAGCTGCCGTACGGCCGGGCCCTGAGAGCCGACGCCCATGGTGCAGTTCCGGCTGCCGGTGGCTCCGTTGACGGGCTGACGAAGGTAGATGTCGCTCTGGACGTAGTACTCCTTCCACGTGGTGCACGTCCCCGCCTGGGCGGCGACGTCCTCGGCCGCCGCGCCGGGGGCGAGGGCGAGGGTGACGCCGGTGAGAGCGGTGGCCAGGGACAGGGCGAGGCCCGTGCGCAGGGGCATGGCGGTTCCCTTCGTGCCGGACAGATGCGGCTTTCCTATGGTGGCCGGTCTCTGCGCCCGGAGGGAGGGTCCACCAGACCCCTCCCTTCGACGGGGGCATCCGTACGGCCGTGGGAGCCTCTGCCGTACGCCCGTCATCGTTCGTGATCTGCCTGGTCGGCGAGCGGTGTGCACATGGGAACGGCCACCGCTGACCATCGATGTGCGCGAGGACAATCGAAGATCAGCGGTGGCCGTGGGGTACAGCGCAGATCCTGCCCGTCGGCAGGAGGAATTCGAGTCAGCTCGGCTCTCGACCCGTTCGCCATGGCTCGGTCCCGACATCGTGGTGGGTGGGCGCGAGGACTCTGCCCACGTCGTGCCGGGTGGCTCGGTGCCGATTCCCCAGTTCCCGGTGGCCGGTGGCCGGTCGCGATGCGGCAGGGTCATACCCCCTGCGGCCCTCATGTGATGGATCTTTGTGACGGAGCACGTGATCGTGCGGGGGCCGTCCGCCTGTCCGGCACATCTCAGGTGAGTGAGTCAGTGCGAACACTGTTCGGGGTGGGCCCGACTCGCGGTCGTAGGACTCGGGACCGGTCGGTCCGGGAGCCTTCGGCCGATGCCGCGGGGGACACACGCGCATACGCTGCCGCAGCGAACGTGACCGATCACGAGGAGTGTCCCATGCCCGCCACAGGCCAGAGCCATATCCGTATCGCCCGGCCGTCGCGCGACCTCGCTGCGGCGGAGCACTTCTGGGTCAGCGGGCTCGGGCTGAGCGTGCTGTTCCGAGCGGAGAGCGAAGGCGGACCGGACGAACACGACCTGCTGATGGTCGGCTGGCCGGACGCCTCCTGGCATCTGGAACTCGTCCAGGACGCCGCCGTCGAACCGCGCCCGACCGAGGAAGACCTGCTCGTCGTCTACCTCGGCGAGCAGGTACCGCAAACGGTGCTCTCACGCCTGGAAGCCCACGGCGGTAAGCGCGTGCGGTCGCGTAACCCGTACTGGGACACATGGGGTGCCACCATCGAGGACCCGGACGGCTACCGGCTGGTACTCAGCACCCGCGGCTGGACCAACTCCTAGGCCTGTCCTGTCCTGGGGCGGCCCGCCCGTCGCGGCGATGCGGCAGGCTCCGCGACGGATCGGGACGGGACGGCCCCGCTCACGTGGATACCGCGCGACCGGCTGCCGCACGCGGCGGGAGAGCGGCCTGCTGCCGGGCGTCCCGACCGCCGGCGGCACGGGCGGGGCGCCGCGGGTTCGCCGCGGGCGGAAACGCGGGCGGTCGCGGCGCGGGCGGGCAGGCATGGCGGGGGGGCGGGAGCCCGGTGCGGAGCGAAGGAGTGGCACATGGCGTCGACGGCGGCCTACGACGAGATCGCGGACTGGTACGAGGAGGAGTTCATCGCCGGGCAGCGGTACGGCTCGGGGCGGGACGACCCGCTGGACCTCGACGGACTGCTGCGCGGCATGCTCGGCGAGGGCGAGGGCACCTGCCTGGAGATCGGCTGCGGCACGGGAATCCATGCCGCGCGCGTGCGTTCCCTGGGCCGGACCCCGGTCGGCGTCGACCTCTCCGGCGGGATGCTGCGCCACGCGCGCGGGCGGCTGCCCGCCGCCCGGGCCGACGCGGCGCGGCTGCCGGTCCTGGACGCGTCCGTTCCCGCCGTGCTGGCGATGATGGTGCACACGGACATGCCGCGCTATCCGGCGGTACTGGCCGAGGCCGCGCGCGTGCTGCGACCCGGGGGCGTGCTGGTGCACATCGGTGTGCACCCCTGTTTCTGCGGCGGGTTCGCCGACCGGGGAGACCCGGACGCGGTGGTCATCGGGCCCGGGTATCTCGACGGCCACTGGACGAAGGCGTCGTGGACGGACCGCGGGGTGCGCGACAAGGTCGGGGCCACGCACCTGCCGCTGCCCGAGCTGCTTGGTGTGTTCACCGCCGCGGGCCTGGTGCTGAGCCGGTTCGCCGAGGGCGGGCGGCCCACCCCCGCGGTGCTCGCGGTGCGGGCGGTCAAACCGCACCGGGCCCGCTGACCGCGGCCGGCTGTCGGACCCTGCGGCTACGTTGAGGTCATGGACGAATACGCGGTGCCGGTCCTGCCCAGCCGGGATCTGGCGGAGACGCTGGCCTTCTACACCCACCTCGGCTTCGAGCCGCACGGAGACCCGCCGGAGCGGCACCGGTACCTGATGGTGACCCGGGGGGCGGTCGAGCTGCACTTCTGGCATCACCCGGAGGTGGACCCGCTGTCCACCGCGGCGAGTTGCTACGTGCGCGTGCGGGATGCGGACGCCCTGCACCGCGCCTGGTCCTCGGCCGGGGTGCCGGCCGAGGCGGAGACGGGCAGCCGGCTCGTGCCTCCGGCCGACACGGACTACGGGATGCGCGAGTTCTCCCTCGTGGACCGCAGCGGCAATCTCCTGCGCATCGGAAGCCCGCTCCCCGTCCCCTGACGACCACCGACGGCCGCCTGCCGTGTCAGGTGTTACTCGGCCGGAAGGTGGCGGAGCCCTGTCGGGAGCGGCGCGGCCACAGGATATCTTGATGTCGAGCAATGTTGCATACGTGGAGCGGAGCACCCGGTGACTGACTCGACCATCATCTATACCCACACTGATGAGGCCCCGGCCCTGGCGACGTATTCGTTCTTGCCCGTGGTGGAGGCCTACGCCTCGACCGCCGGGGTGCGTGTGGAGCGGCGTGACATCTCGCTTGCGGGCCGCATCATCGCCGGTTTCCCGGAGTACCTGGAGCCTGCGCAGCGCATCGGCGACGCCCTCGCCGAGCTGGGCGAGCTGGCGCAGACGCCCGAGGCCAACATCATCAAGCTGCCCAACATCTCGGCGTCGATCCCGCAGCTGAAGGCGGCGATCGCCGAGCTGAAGGAGCAGGGGTACGCGCTGCCCGACTACCCGGACGACCCGAAGACCGACGAGGAACGCGACATCCGCGCCCGATACGACAAGGTCAAGGGCAGCGCGGTCAACCCGGTACTGCGCGAGGGCAACTCCGACCGCAGGGCGCCCGCGTCGGTCAAGAGCTACGCCAGGGCGAACCCGCACCGCATGGGGGCGTGGTCGCCCGATTCGCGGACGAACGTCGCGCACATGACCGCCGACGACTTCCGCTCCACCGAGAAGTCCGCGATCGTCGCCGAGTCCGGCTCCCTGCGCATCGAGCTGGCCGGGGACGACGGCAGCACCACCGTGCTGCGCGAGTCGGTACCGGTGCTGGCGGGCGAGCTCGTGGACGCCTCCGTGATGCGGGTGGGCGCGCTGCGCGAGTTCCTGGCGGCGCAGGTCGCCCGCGCCAAGGCGGAGGGTGTGCTGTTCTCGGTGCACCTGAAGGCCACGATGATGAAGGTGTCCGACCCGATCATCTTCGGTCACGTGGTGCGGGCCTTCTTCCCGAAGACCTTTGCCGAGCACGGCGCGGCGCTCGCCGCGGCCGGGCTGACGCCGAACGACGGCCTGGGCGGCATCTTCAAGGGCCTTGAGGCGCTGCCGAACGGCGACGCGATCAAGGAGTCTTTCGACGCCGAGCTGGCGGAGGGACCGGCCCTGGCGATGGTCGACTCCGACCGCGGCATCAGCAACCTGCATGTGCCGAGCGACGTCATCGTCGACGCCTCCATGCCGGCGATGATCCGCACCTCGGGCCACATGTGGGGGCCGGACGGCGAGGAGGCCGACACGCTCGCGGTCATCCCCGACAGCAGCTACGCGGGCATCTATCAGGCCGTGATCGACGACTGCCGGGCGAACGGCGCGTACGACCCGGCGACGATGGGTTCGGTGCCGAACGTCGGCCTGATGGCGCAGAAGGCCGAGGAGTACGGCAGCCACGACAAGACGTTCGAGATCCCGGCGACCGGCACGGTCCGGGTGCTCGACGGCGAGGGCAACGCGGTCCTGGAGCACGCGGTGAGCGCCGGGGATGTGTGGCGCATGTGCCAGACCAAGGACATTCCCGTCCAGGACTGGGTCAAGCTGGCCGTGAGCCGCGCCCGGGCCACCGGTGACCCGGCCGTGTTCTGGCTGGACGCGACGCGGGCGCACGACGCCGCCCTCATCGAGAAGGTCAGGGCCTGCCTGCCGGAGCACGACACCGAGGGGCTGACCATCGAGATCATGGCGCCGGTCGAGGCGATCACGTTCTCCCTGGAGCGCATCCGCCGCGGCGAGAACACGATCTCGGTCACCGGGAACGTGCTGCGCGACTACCTGACCGACCTGTTCCCGATCCTGGAGCTGGGCACGAGCGCGAAGATGCTCTCCGTCGTGCCGCTCATCAACGGCGGCGGCCTGTTCGAGACCGGGGCCGGCGGCTCGGCGCCCAAGCACGTCCAGCAGCTGGTCAAGGAGAACTACCTGCGCTGGGACAGCCTGGGCGAGTTCCTGGCGCTCGCGGTCAGCTTCGAGCACCTGGCGCAGACCACGGGCAACGCGCGGGCCCAGGTGCTCGCCGACACGCTGGACCGGGCGACCGGCACGTTCCTGAGCGAGAACAAGTCGCCGAGCCGGCGGCTCGGCGGCATCGACAACCGCGGCAGCCACTTCTACCTGGCCCTCTACTGGGCCCAGGAGCTGGCCGCGCAGGGCGACGACGCCGAGCTGGCGAAGGCGTTCGCCGGGCTGGCCAGGACGCTGGCCGAGCAGGAGGAGACGATCGTGGGGCAGCTGACCGCGGTGCAGGGCTCCCCGGCCGACATCGGCGGGTACTACCAGCCCGACGGGGAGAAGGCCACGGCCGTCATGCGCCCGTCGGCCGCGTTCAACGAGGCGCTCGCGACCCTCGTCTGATGCACACGTGTCCGCCCCGGCCGGCTTCGTCCGGCCGGGGCGGTCTCTCGTTCCGGCCCCGGTGGCGCCGCGGCTCCTGGACCGGGCTCTGATCTTTCCGTGGCGGAACGAGCCTGCCGTGACCGCCCGCGATGGCCGCCGGGCGGGGTGGCGGGGTCAGTCCTCCTCGCCCTCCTCGTCGCCTTCGAAGAAGTCGCCGACCTCGTCAACGACTTCGGCGGCCACCATTCCGCCCACCACGCCGACGGCCAGGCCGGCGGCGCCCGCGGCGATCACCGTGCCCATGCCGGGGCCCGAGCCGTGGTGCTCGTCGTGCCCGTGGCCCTCGCTCTTGTGCGCCCAGCCGCCGTCGTGCGGCGGGTGACCGTGCGAGGCGTATGCCGCACGGTGCTCCACCAGCGCGCGGACCCACGCGTCGACCTCGGCGGCCCAGTCGGTGTGGGCGACGCTGTCGTGGCTGACCGCGTGCCGGCCGAGCGTGTCGTGGCCGCCGGAGAAGAACCCGCCGCGCTTGTCCGCCTCCAGGACGATCTCCACCCCGCCGGGGGAGGCGAGGAAGGTGAGCTCGATCTCGTTGACCGCGTGGGCGTAGTGCGGCGGCGGGGTCAGCTCGATCTCCTGGTAGAACGGGAGTTGCTGGCCCGTACCGTGCACGTGCCCCAGCTCCAGGTCGGCCGAGACGAAGCCGAAGCCCAGGCCGCCGAGCGCCTCAAGAATCGCCTCCTGCACGGGCAGCGGGCCGATCGTCAGCGGGTCCAGGTCGCCCTTGTCCCGGGCGCCGGCCACCGCGAGCTCGGTGCGCACTCCGAGCACGATGCCGAGCGGCTGGCCGTACAGCTCGGTGAGCGGGGTTTCCCAGGGCAGCGTGACGGCGAAGGGGACCGCATGCCGTTCGCCCTCGGCGAGGCGGAACCCGCCGCCGACGGTGAACCGTTCGAAGATCACGGCGCCTTCGTCCTCGCCGTCGTGGCCCTCGGCCTCCACGCGCGCGAGCAGTTCGAGGGTGATGTGCTCGATGTCGACGTCGGCGTTCCCGCCTTCGAGGTGGACCTGCCCGTGCAGCAGCCCGCCGGGCAGCACCGCGCCGCCCTCCAGGACCGTGTCCACCGTGGGGCCGCCCATGCCGAGCGAGCCGAGCAGCCTTTTGAACACCATCGTGGCGTTCACTCCTTTACACGTTCGTGAGGGTCGGCACCGCGCCGCGGCGGCGGGCGGCAGGCCCGTGGGCCGCCGCGGGGCGGGGCGAATGACGGTACGCGGAAACCGACGCTCGCGGTTTCTACACGCCTGTAGAAGAATAGTTGCCCCCCGGCGGGCCGCCCGCGCTTGCGGGCGTCCGGCGGAAGAAAGGCCGAAAGGCACCCCCGACAGGCACACCCCCACACCTCCCGGCGGCAACTTTACCGACCCTTTACTATGGGGCTCAGTGCCCGTCCGATCTTTGAAGGAGCAGCAGCCCTCATGGGCGAACCACCCAGTACCAACCGTGTCGTTCCCGGCCCAGCAGTGACGAGCAACGGGGCGGGGGTGGCACGGTGACCGAGATCCTGCTGCTTTTCGTGGCCCTCGCGCTGATCCTCGCCTGCGCCATCTTCGTCGCCGCCGAGTTCTCCCTGACCACCATCGAGCGCGGCGAGCTCGAGCGCGCCGCGCGGGCGGGCGAGCGCGGCGCCGAGGGCGCGCTCGCGGCCGTCCGGCGCCTGACCTTCCAGCTCTCCGGCGCCCAGCTGGGCATCACGGTGACCTCACTGGTGATCGGCATGCTCGCCGAGCCCTCCCTCGCCTCGCTGCTGCGCGGGCCGCTCGAATCGGCCGGTCTCGGCGGCGCCGCATCCGCGACGGCCACCGTGCTCGGCGTGGTGATCTCCACGATCGCGCTCATGGTGATCGGCGAGCTGGTCCCGAAGAACTGGGCGATCTCGCGCCCGCTGGCGGTCGCCAAGGTGGTGGCCGGCCCGCAGCGCGGTTTCACCGCCGCCTTCGGGCCGTTGATCCGGCACCTGAACAGCACGGCGAACCGCCTCGTGCGCCGCGCCGGTCTGGAACCGGCGGAGGAGCTGGCCTCGGCCCGCACCCCGCAGGAGCTGGTCGCGCTGGCCCGTCACTCGGCGGCCCAGGGCGTGCTGCCGCCGGACTCGGCCGAGCTGTTCGTGCGCACGCTGCACCTGAGCGAGCTGACGGCGGAGAACGTCATGACACCGCGCGTGGACGTGCACGCGCTGCCCGTCTCCGCCACCGCGGCGGACGCGGCGGCCCTCACCAGGTCCACCGGCCACTCCAGGTTCCCGGTCTACCGGGACATCCTCGACGACGTGGTCGGGACCGTTCACATCAAGGACGTGCTGGCCCTGGCCGCGGACCGGCGGGCCGCGACCCCGGTCACCGGGCTGATGACCGAGCCGCTGCCGGTGCCCGACACCCTGCCGGTCGACCGGCTGCTGGAGCAGCTGCGCGGTACCGCGTCCATGGCGCTGGTCGTCGACGAGTACGGCGGCACCGCGGGCGTGGCGACGCTGGAGGACATCATCGAGGAAGTCGTCGGCGAGGTCCGCGACGAGCACGACCCGGAGGAGGCGCCCGACCTGGCGCCCGCCGGACCCGGCGCGTGGGAGGCGGACGGCGGGCTGCGCGTCGACGCCCTCTCGTCCATCGGCATGTCCGTGCCCGAGGGCCCCTACGAGACCGTCGCGGGGCTGCTGGCCGCCGCCCTCAGCCGCATTCCGGCCACCGGCGACACCGCCGAGGTCGACGGCTGGCGGCTGACCGTCCTGGCCACCGCGCATCACCGCGCCGACCGGGTCAGGATCGCCGCGCCCGGCCCGTCCGCCACTGCCCCTGGGGAAGCCCGATGACCGCCTTCCAGCTCGCCCTCGGCGCCCTGACGCTGCTGACCAACGCGTTCTTCGTGGGAGCCGAGTTCGCCCTGATCTCCGTGCGCCGCGACCAGATCGAGCCGCGGGCCGAGGCCGGCCAGCGGCGCGCGCGCACCGTGCTGTGGGCCCTCGAACACCTCTCCCCCATGATGGCCACCGCACAACTGGGCATCACCGTCTCCTCGCTCGTCCTCGGGGCGGTCGCCGAGCCGGCCATCGCCCATCTGCTCGAACCGGCCTTCGAGGCCGCCAGCGTTCCCCACGCCCTGGTACACCCGATCGCATTCACGATCGCCCTGGCACTGGCCACCTATCTCCACATGCTCATCGGCGAGATGATCCCCAAGAACATCGCGCTGGCCGCCCCCGAACGCACCGCCCTGGCGCTGGGCCCCGCGCTGGTCGCCCTCACCCGTGCGCTGAAGCCGGTGATCTTCGGCATCAACGCGTTCGCCAACACGCTGCTGCGGCTGATGAAGGTCGAGCCGAAGGACGAGGTGGCGTCGGTCTTCACCGACGACGAACTCGCCCGTATCGTGAAGGACTCCAGCGACGCCGGTCTGCTGGAGGCGGCCGAGAGCGAACGGCTGCGCGACGCGCTCGCCCTCGGCACCAAGACCGTCGCCGAGATCACCGTCCCGGCCGGGCGGATGATGACGGTCGACCACCGCACCACGCCGCGCCGGCTCGAACAGGCCGCCGCGACCTCGGGGTTCTCGCGATTCCCCGTCACAGGGCCCGGCACCACGGTCCTGGGCTTCCTGCACGTGAAGGACGCGCTGGAGGCGGAGTCCGCGGACAGGCCGTTCCCGCGGGAGGCCCTGCGCCCGATCACCCGCATCCGCCCGGAGACGCCGCTGGACGACGCCCTCACGGCGATGCGCGCCGGAAGCACGCACCTGGCCGCGGTCATCAGCGACCGTGGGTCGCTGCTCGGATTCGTCACGATGGAGGACGTCCTGACCGAGCTGGTCGGCCCGCCGCCCGCCCGGCGCTGACACTGCCCCGCCGCGCGGAACGGTCTGGACCGGGATTGACTGGCGAGAGCCGTGGTACTCAATACCGTTCCGTGCGGCGACCGCAGCAAGGAGCGCATCCGTGTCCGACATCCTCACCGGCCAATGGCCGCTGAGCTGGAGCATTGCCGTCTTCCTCCTGGCGGGGCTGGTGACCGTCGTGGGCAGCGTCCGGCTGGCCACGCTCGGCGACGTGCTGGCCGACCGGACGGGGCGGGGCGAGGCGCTGTTCGGTGCGGTGTTCTTCGGCGTGGTGACGTCCCTGTCCGGGATCGTCATGACGGCGGTCACCGCCGCCGCCGACCAGCCGGAGCTGGCATACAGCAACGCGGTCGGCGGCATCGCCGCGCAGACCCTGGCCGTCGCCGCGGCCGATGCCACCTACCGGCGGGTGAATCTGGAGCACGCCGCCGCCTCGCTGCCGAACCTCCTCTTCGGCTGCCTGCTCATCGGCCTGCTCGGCATCGCCCTGATGGCCGCCTTCAGCCCGGATGTCACCGTGCTCGGCCTGCACCCGGCCTCCGCCTTCATGATCGCCTTCTACTGGGGCGGCATCCGCCTGATCAGCGACCGCCCGCGCCCGATGTGGGTGGCGGTGCGGACCCTCGAGACCGTGCCGGACGTGCCGCAGCCGGGCGGCGAGGCGCAGGCGCGGCGCACCGGCACGCTGTGGGCCGAGTTCCTCGGTGTCGCCGCCGTCGTGGTGGTCGGCGGCTGGGTCATCGCCCGCGCCGCGGAGACGCTGGTGGCGAGCACCGGGCTGAGCGCGGGTTTCGTGGGCGCGGTGCTCATGGGCATCGTCAACGCGCTGCCCGAGACCGTCACCGCCATCGCGGCCGTGCGGCGCGGCGCGGTCACCCTCGCCATCGCGGCCGTGATCGGCGGCAACTGCCTGGACGTGCTCAACCTCGTGATCGGCGATTTCGCCTACGGTGGCGGTTCCCTCTTCCACGCCGCGGGCCCCGACCAGCTGTTCCTCACCGCCGCCGCCCTGGTGATGACGAGCGTGCTGCTCGGCGGGCTCCTCGTGCGGCAGGAACGCGGCTGGTGGCGCCTGGGGTTCGACGGCGTCCTGCTGATCGCCGTCTACGCCGGCGCGGTGGCCGTCCTCGCCTTCTGACGAACCCTGCCGCCCCACCTTTCCCACCGGGCCCACGCTGCCGTGGAATGGGCCGCATGGATGCAAAGCCCGACCACGCCACGACGACGCCCCGCCCGGGGCGCTACCTGATCGACCCCGATCGTTCGGCCGTCACGTTCACCATGAAGTCCGTCTTCGGGCTCGCCCCGGTGCGCGGCTCGTTCGCCATCGGATCGGGCACGGCCGATGTCGCCGAGCCGCTCGGGGAGTCCCGGGCGCACGCGGTGATCGAGGCGGGGAGCTTCCGTACGGGGAGCGCCAAGCGGGACGAGCATGTACGTTCCCCGAGATTCCTCGACACGGAGGCGCACCCGCTGATCACCTTCGTCTCGGGGCACGGGGACCGCGCGGACCCCGCCGTCCTCGCCGGAACGCTCACCGTCCGCGGCGTCGAACGGCCCGTGGAGCTGACGATCGAACGGGCGCAGGTGTCGGCCGGGGAATTCACCGTCCGGGCCACCGCCTCCGTCGACCGGGTCGCCTTCGGGGTGAGCGCGTCCCGCGGCATGACCGGGCGCCACCTCGGCGTGACGCTGGACGTGACGTTCGTACGCTCCTGACGGCGGCGGCGGGGGCCGGATACCAGCGGACCTGAGGACCGGCCGCCCCCGCCCGGGCGGGCCGCCGGGCCGCGCCGCGCGGCCGCCCCGGACGGCACCCGCGTCAGGGCCCCGCCGCGGCCCTGGCAACGCCGTTCGCTGCGCCGGGGGTTGACGGCCCCGGGCGCCTGCTCTACGTTCCGGCCAGTATTCCGAATGGCATTCGCTATTTCGAACATGGAGCCGCCGCATGCCCCGTCCCCCCACGCCCCCCGCGGGGCCCCGACCCCCGCGGGGCCGCATGTCCCCCACCCCACCAGGACCGTTCGCGGTCTGACCCCCGTACCCGCCCGGCCGCGCGGGAGCTGTCGCACGCATGTCACTGGGAGCGCTCCCAAGCACCTTGCGCGGCGCTCGGCCTGAAACGTTATAAGGAGGTTCTTCATGCCCCCCATTCCCCTGGCGCTCCCCCGTGAGCGCCGACGGCACCGGCGCGCGGGACTGCTGCTCGCGGTGCTCGCCCTGCTGCTGTGCGGCGGTACCGCCGTCGTGCCGCAGCAGGCGGCGGCGGTACCCGCCGTCGACACCGACGCCTGGTACGTGCTGGTCAACCGGAACAGCGGCAAGGCCCTGGACGTGTACGACCTCGCGACGCACGACGGGGCCGAGATCGTGCAGTGGACCCGCAACGACGGCGCCTGGCAGCAGTGGCAGTTCGTCGACGCGGGCGACGGCTACTACCAGGTGCGCTCCCGGCACAGCGGCAAGTTCCTCGACGTACTCGACTCCTCCACCGCCGACGGCGCCGCCATCGTCCAGTGGGCCGACGAGGACCGTGCCAGCCAGCAGTTCAGGCTGGAGGAGTCCGCGGGCGGCGCCGTGCGGCTGATCAACCGCAACAGCGGCAAGGCCCTGGACGTGCTCGACTTCTCGACCGAGGACGGCGGCCGGGTCGTCCAGTGGCCGGACCTGGACGGCGCCAACCAGCAGTGGGAGCTGATCGAACTCGGCGGGGGGACGGCCGGCACGTTCACCAACCCGATCAAGCGCAACGGGCCCGACCCCTGGCTCCAGTACCACGAGGGGTACTACTACCTGGCCACGACCACGTGGAACTCCACGATCACGATGCGCCGCTCCGAGACGCTGGGCGGGCTGGCGAGTGCGCAGGAAACCACGCTGTTCGACCTGTCGGGCATGCCGAACGGCTGCTGCAACATGTGGGCGCCCGAGTTCCACCTCCTCGACGGGCCCAACGGGCCGCGCTGGTACCTGTACTACGTGGCCGGGCAGAACGTTCCCGACTTCAATCCCACGCAGCGGCTGCACGTTCTGGAAAGCGAAGGCACGGACCCGATGGGCCCGTACCACTTCAAGGCCGATCTGGGGAACGACTGGCAGCTCGACCCCAGCATCCTGACGGTCGACGGCGAGCTCTACCTGCTGGGCAGCATTCACGACGGCACGCAGAGCCTTTCGATCACCCCGCTGAGCAACCCCTGGACACTCGGCGGCCAGCGGCGCACCATCAGCTCCCCCACGCTGCCCTGGGAGCAGCAGACGGCCGCGGTGAACGAGGGCGCGGAAGCGCTCTACCACGACGGCCGGATCATGATCGTCTACTCGGCGAGCGCCTGCTGGGGCCCGGACTACAAGCTGGGCCTGCTCACACTGACCGGCAGCGACCCGCTGAACCGGGCGCACTGGACGAAGCACCCCGACCCCGTGTTCGAACGGGACGACTCCGCCGGGGTCTTCGCGCCCGGCCACAACGGGTTCTTCACCTCGCCCGACGGCACCGAGGACTGGATCGTCTACCACGCCAACGATTCGGCCAGCGGCGGTTGCGACATGAACAGGTCCACCCGCGCCCAGCGGTTCACCTGGAACGACGACGGCACCCCCGACTTCGGCACCCCGGTGCCGACCGGCGTGGAGCTCCCGGGCCCGTCCGGCGAGTGACCGGCCGCACTTTCGCGGCGGAACACGCAATGAGAAAGCGGTAAGAGCACGTTCACGGAGAAGGCGAGGAGAGCATAGTGAGCAAGAACCGAAGGCGCGCGGGAGCGCGGCCGTCCCGGCGGCGGCTGCTGGGCGGTCTGCTGACCGCGGGCGCCCTGGCGATGACGTCGCTGGCCGGCGCGACCGGGCTGCCCAGCGCGGCGGCCGAGGTACAGGCGGCCGACTACCCCAACCCCGGGGCGGTCACCGGGGACATCGGCGTGCACGATCCGACGTTCGTCAAGCGGCCGTCGGGCGACTACCTGGTGGCACACACGGGTGACAACATCGCCCTGAAGACATCGACGGACCGCACCGCGTTCCGGAACGCCGGGAGCGCCTTCCCCAACGGGGCGCCCTGGACGACGGAGTACACCGGTGGCAGCCGCAACCTCTGGGCGCCGCACCTCACTTACCAGAACGGCCAGTACTACCTGTACTACTCGGCGTCGAGCTTCGGCTCGAACCACTCGGCGATCTTCCTGGCGACCAGCCCGAGCGGCGATTCCGGTACGTGGACGGACCGGGGCGTGGTGGTCGAGTCGCAGCAGTCCGACGACTTCAACGCGATCGATCCCGACCTCGTGGTGGACGACGACGGCCGCTGGTGGCTGTCGTTCGGCTCGTTCTGGTCGGGGCTCAAGATGGTGGAGATCGACCCGTCCACCGGCAAGCGCGCCGACGGGACCATGCACGCCATCGCCGGGCGGGGCGGCGGCGCCATCGAGGCGCCGACCGTCTTCAAACGCGGGGACTACTACTACCTCTTCGTGTCGTTCGACCTGTGCTGCCGGGGTGCGGACAGCACCTACCGGGTGATGGTCGGCCGGGCGACGAGCGTCACCGGGCCGTACTACGACAGGAACGGCGTGGCGATGAACTCGGGCGGCGGCACCGAGATCCTGGCCGGGCACGGCAGCATCAACGGCCCGGGGCACCAGGACGTGTTCGCAGACTCCGACAACGACATCCTCGCCTACCACTACTACGCGGACGACGGCAGGTCCCTGCTGGGCATCAACTGGCTGGGCTGGGACGCCGAAGGCTGGCCCTACGTGCACTGACCGGACCGGCGGCGGCACGGCGCGGCCGTTGCGGCGGGGGTCCCCGCCGCAACGGCCGACCGTGCCCGTGCGGTCGGAGCCGATGCGGTCGTAGCGCGCTACTCGGCCAGGACCATCTGGAGGCGGCGGACGAGGTCGGCCCTGCGGTTGACTGCATCTTGCGGTAGATCCCGGTCAGGTGCCGGCCGACCGTGCTCTGCATGGTGAACAGCCGCTCGGAGATCTCCCGGTTCGTGCAGCCCTCCCGGGCCAGCACGGCGACCCGCCGCTCCGCACCGCTCAGCGCGGGCGCGTGCTCCTGCTCCCCGCCGCCCGCCGCCCGCCGCCCGCCGCCCGCCGCCCGCCGCCCGCCGCCCGCCGCCCGCCGCCACGACGAATACCGCTTCCGCGGCGAACGCGTCGATCCGCTCCCGCAGCGGACGGGCGCCCAGGTCCTCGGCGAGCCGCCCGGCCAGGCCCAGCAGGCGTTCGGCGCGCGCGTACTCGCCGGTCGCGTGGCAGTGGCGGGCCAGGGGAGCAGCGCGCCGGCGTATTCGAAGGCGTGGCGCGACCGGCTCAGGAGGCGGACGGCGTCCTCCAGCGGCTTCCTGCGGTGTTCCGGACTCAGGGTGCCGGCCAGCAGGCGCAGCGAGGATGCGTGTACCACCGCCGAGGTCCCGCGGGCGAGGTCGATCTGCCTGCGGAGCAGCTCCCCGGCCTTCTCCTGATCGCCGAGGGCGATCAGGGCCTCGGCCGCGTGCCGGCGCCAGGGCAGCAGTGCGGAATTGTCCATGCGCCAGCGGGTCATCAGCTCGCCGCAGGCGAGGAACTTCCGCAGGGCCAGCGCCCCGTCGCCCGCCGCCAGGTGGCAGAAGCCCTGCGCCTGGATGTAGGCCGGCCCGTACCTGGTGCGCAGCATCGCGGGCGGGTGGGCCGTTCCCAGCAGCCTCCGGGCCGCGGGGAGGTCGCCGAGTGCCAGCAGCCCGAGGACCCCGCCCGCCAGCGGCAGGCCGATCCGCACCCCACATGCCCCTGGGCACGTCGGCGAGCGCCGTCTCCGCGGCGGCGACCGCGCCGTGGAAGTCGCTGGTGTGCGTTGACGCCGACGACGTGGCCGCCCGCGGCCCCGGCGTGGTCGGCGAGGGCGGTGACGACGGTGGTCCTGCCGCTGACGACGGGACCGCTCACCGGCACGACCCGGCCGGTCCGTTCCGCCTGCACCTGTGTGAAAAGACCGGTCAGCCGCTGGATTTCATGCCGCCGAATCATGGGTCACTGCGCCCCTCTCGCACGGCCCGGGCCGGCCGGAAAGTGGATGTCCTCGTCGTTGGTCTTTGATGGACGCGGCCGCACAAAGGGTGTTGTTGCTTCCTGCGTTGGCAACGTACCAGCGCACAGCGTTGTGCGGGCGAGGGGTTCGGCGCGGCTCAAGAGCCCGGCCGGCGGATACGCGCCGAACGGCGCACCGGGCCTATTGAACGGGGCGGCCACCGCGCCCTTCCGCGGATTCGGCGTTTCGAAGTCCCGTTGAAGCGGCACCGGCAATGGCGGCCGGGATACCTGGTTTCAGACCGCCTTTTTCTCGGCGGCGTCCCGCCGCCAGGCCACTCCGAGCGGTGCCGCGGACAGCAGCAGGAGCAGTACCGTGACGGGCAGCGGCCAGGCGGGCACGTCGGCCGTCTGGTTCGTGCGCCACTGGAGTCCGCACAGCGGCAGCAGCGCGGCCCCGAGGCCGGCGTTGAACAGCAGCAGGCTTCTTGGCGGTGCGGCGGGCGGAGGCCGCGGTGGCGGGGCGGTTGTGGGAGACCGCGGCGGCCCTGGCCCAGGGGTCGGCGGGCTCGGGCATCTCGTCCAGCGGGGTGCTGCGGGCGGCCCACGCGGCGCAGGCGGCCAGGAGCAAGGTGACCCCGGCGTACAGGTAGACGGGGACGAAGGCACTCAGGACGGTCTTGTCCGTCCAGGCGTCGACGCCGCCCGGGCCTATGTGCCGGGGCAGCCGGTCGGGCAGGCCCGGATAGCGCACCGCGCCCCAGGCGGTCATGGCGGCGAGCAGCAGCAGGCTCGGGACCAGCCAGGCCCACGGCGGCCTTCTGCGCCGGCTTCCGGATGGGGCGGCCACGTCCTGCTCCGTCCTCCTCGTCCTGCGGTCGTCCGCCACCGAGCCTAGGTGTATTGCCGGCGGGTTGTTGACGCGGCTGATGGGTGGCTTGCCTCCGAGTGCGGTGTGGCAGCGATGGTGGTTGCAGGTGTGGAGGCAGTCGTCCAGGGCGGCGGTTCGTTCGGTCTTGGTGATGCAGGGGCGGATGTAGGCCCATTCCTCCAGGGGGGCGGTTCATCCGCTCGGCTTCCCGTTCGTCTGCGGGCGGTAGGCGTGGGCCGGGCCGGTATCAGGGATCGGGGCGGCCGTGGTCGCCCGCGGCGAGGTGCCGTTGCAGCTCGATGTGCCGCAGCTGGTACACCGCGCCGGACTGCCGCAGCACGCCGCGGCGTTCGTGCGCGTCCGCGAGGAACGCCATCAGCCTGCGGGGCAGCCGGTGGCACAGCGCGAGGTGGATGCGGGTGATGGTGAACGGCCCGCAGGCCGTCTGCTGCCAGGCGACGGCCAGCCCGACGACGGCGCCCAGCAGGGCCCCGGTGAAGAGACCGCCGACCAAGCCGGGCAGCGTCGGGGCCAGTTCGAGGTCCTGCCAGCGCACCTCGCCCGTCGTGGCGGGGGCCAGGCGGATGGAGTTGGAGCACCAGAAGACGAGGCCGAGGGCCAGGCCGATGACCCCGGCGGTCACACAGCCGAGCCGGCGGAACGTGCGCCGGTCGCGGGCCAGAAGCGCCGCGGGGGCGGGGGCGAGGGTCAGGTCGGCCGTGGCGCCCCTGATGCCGTACATGATGGCGCAGCCCAGGCAGTTGGCGGTGAGGGCGCCGGTGGCGTGAATGGTGCCGAAGTGGCTGGCGAGGGTCACGCCCGCGACGTCCGCGGCGAGACCGTGCGAGATCCCGTACTCGCTGAAGCCGATCAGCCAGGTCGGGAGGGTGACGGCGAGGCCGCCGCCGAGCCCGATCCACAGCCCGGCCCAGTCCCAGGACCACCGCAGGTCCGCCGCCGGCGGCACCTCCTCGGGGCCGGGCCCGTGCCCCACGGCCAGGCCGCCGATGAGCGCGAAGACGCAGGCCAGACCGACCGCCATGGCCGGCATGCCCTGCGCGCAGCCGTAACAGCCCCCGATCCCCGCGCCGAGCAGGGCCGCGCCGCGGCTCCACGGGCGGCGCCCAGCTGCCCGGGGCCGTTCCCCGCCGGCCCGCCGGGCCGCGAGACCCGCGGTCAGCTCGCCGCCGAGGCCGCCGACGAACCCGTAGACCAGACCGGCGGTGAGAACCTGGCAGGTCCAGGCGCCGAGCGGATCGCCGTGGCCGATCACGACGCCCGCCGCGCCGATCGAGGCGCCGATCAGGCCGCCCCCTATCCGGCCGGTGACCCCGCCGACGAGCCCCGCGAAGAGCCCGTCGAGGGACGCCTGCGACCACGTCAGTCCCCCGTCGCCGTGCCGGTCGCCCCAGAACGGGCCGTACGCGCTGACCTGCATGGTCAGCCAGGTCACCGCGGTCTCCAGGGCGCCGGCCAGCACGCCGAGCAGCACGGGCAGGAGCCAGCGCGGAACGGCCCGGCGCAACTGCCACCAGGCCAGGTCGGTGGCCCCGGCCCGCACGCGCTCCGCGTGCCGGGCGAGCCAGCGGAGGGTGCGGCCCGCCTCGGCCGCGGACCAGTGGGAGGGCGCCGCGGGGTGTCTGCGGTAGGCGGCGGGGACGAACGCCTCGAAGAGGTGGGCCTCCACGGCCGCGCGGCTGCTCAGGGCCGGGTTTTCGAGCAGCTCGGCCGGGGAGCGGGCGGCGTCGAGCGGCTCGCCCGTTCTGGGGTTGTAGATGGTCCTGGCGAGGAAGATCATCAGGGGGGTGCTCAGGGCTTCGGCGACCGGCCCGCCCTGCTTCAGGCTGTGCACCACGGAGTCCCAGCGGGCCGCGGTCGGCGTGCCCGTTCCCCCGGCGTCCCGCAGCAGGTAGGAGGAAATCTCCTGCGGGTCGAGGGGCAGCAGCTCGATGCCGGCCGCGCCGACCAGCTTGTGCGGCAGCCCGGCGGCGGGCCGGACGGCCTCGCTGTACTCCCTGGTCCTGCTGGAGAGGATGACGCTTTGGCCCTGCGGCACCGCGCGGTTGATCTGGTCGAGGGCCGCGCCCCTGGCCTGGGCGGGCAGCTCGTCGAACCCGTCCAGCAGGGGCAGCACGAGCCGGTGCATGAGCAGGGCCCGCGCGCGGCTGATGCCGCCGAGGGCGGCGCCCCCGGTGGCGGCCAGCTCCTTGAAGTCCTGCGTCAGCCGGTGGGTCAGCCAGGATTCCAGGTCGAGTTCGGCCGGGTCCCAGGAGGAGAGGGTGAACAGCACCGGCACGGCGGCGCCCCGGTGGCGGTGCTCGATCAGGTCGAGCAGCAGCCGGACCAGCAGCATCGTCTTGCCCGAGCCCGGCGCGCCCAGAACGACGAGACGGCGGGTGGGCACCCGTTCCCTGAAGACATGGAGGATCTGCCCGCCGCTGCCCGCGAGGTCGCCAGGACCCGAGGCGCAGCCGGAGTCCGCGGTCCCGGAGCCGGGGCCCCAGTCGTCGGCCAGCCGCCGCAGCCAGTCCCATTCCTCGACGAGCCGCTCGGGCGCGGGCCGCCAGGCAACGGTGAGCGGCCGCGGGTCGTTGAGCCCCCGCACGCCGGCCTCGGTCTCCCACTGGCGCCGCACGGCGACCGCGAGCTGGTCGGCGAGGGCCGCGAGGCCCGGCTCCGTGGCGGGCGGGGGGCGGCGCGGCAGCGGGAACGCGCGGGCGGCGGCGCGCCGTTCGCCGGTGCGGCGCGGCTCGGGCACGCGGCCCGCGCCGGCCGCGACGGCGCTGCGCAGCACCTCGGGCAGGGCGGGCCGGTGGCGCGGGTCCTTGGCCAGGCAGGCCGCGACCAGCGGGCGCAGCACCTCGGGCACGGCGTGGACGTCCGGCTCACGGTGCACGACGGCGTAGGCGGCGGCGATCGGCTCGGCGCCCGCAGCATCACGGTCCTCGAAAGGGCTGCGGCCGAGGAACGCGAAGGCGAGGACCGAGCCGAGGGCGAACACGTCGGTGGCGCGTCCGACATGGTGCGGCCCGTCGAGCTGCTCCGGGGCCATGAACGCGGGCGTGCCCATCACGCTGCCGGTGCGCGTGAGGTGGCGGCCGGCGCCGACGGGGCGGGAGATGCCGAAGTCGATGACGCGGATGCCGTCGTCGGCGAGGAGGATGTTGCCCGGTTTGAGGTCACGGTGCACGATGCCCTGGCGGTGGATGTCGCTCAGCGCCTCCGCGAGCTGAGCGGCCAGCCGCACGGCCTCCGGCAGGGGTAACGGGCCGTCCCGGCGCACCCGTTCCGCCAGGGAGTCGCCGGGCACGTACTGGGTCGCCAGCCATGGCGGGCTGCCCTCGGTGTCGGCGTCGACGACGGAGGCGGTGAACGCGCCGCTCACCATGCGCACGGCCGCGACTTCGCGCCGGAAACGGTCCCGGAATTCCGCGTCCTCCGCATATTCGGGCCGGATCACCTTGAGGGCGACGCGCCGCCCCGTGGCGCTTCGCGCCAGATAAACGACCCCCATCCCGCCGGCGCCGAGGCGCCGTTCCAGCGCATACCCGCCCAGCCGTCCAGCCGCAGATGGTCCGGACTCGGCCATGCACCCCCCAACAGCACCGGTGCCGGCTGCGTGTCCCGGCCTTCAAGGACACCTTACCGGCGCCGTAAAGACCGTCTGCGCCTCCGCGGAATATCGAAAAGGAGCCCTTATCTCGAACAAATTGACTTCACCCGAAAAGGCCGCAGACCGCGAAAAGCCGCGAAGGGCGCACGGTGAATTCCCCGCGGCGCGAGGCGCTCGGCGGAGGGCCGGCCGAGGGCTCCGGCCGGCCGTCCGGACTCGATGGCTCTCACCCCGCCCGGTCCGGCCCCCGCTCTTCCGAACGGCCGGCAGCCGTCGGCTCGGGGCCGGGATCGAGGGCACGGCGAAGCAGTGTTCCCACGACGAAGAGGGCGGCGAGCCAGCAGGCCCCGAGCGCGAGCGTCGGCCGATGCCCCAGGCTCCCCGCCACGGCCCCGCTCACCGCGTTGCCCACCGCGTCACCCAGCAGCCAGACACTGACCATCAGGGTGTAGGCCCTGGTGAGCGCCGACCGGGGAGCCAGCGTGTCCAGCAGCGCAGAGGAAGCGATCGCCGACGGGCCACCGCACAGGCCCACCAGGAACAGCGCGGGGAACAGCAGCGCGAGGCTGTTAGCGGCCCACGCCGCCAGACCGACCGCCAGGGCGGAACCCGCCAGGGCCACGAGCATCAGCCGAGCATGTGACCAGCGCCATGAGACCGCTCCGAAGGCCAGTCCCGCGATGATCTGGCCGGCGGAGGACGTCGCGATGAGCATTCCGCTGTCGGCAGCGCTGCCCAGACAGAGGGCGGCGGCCGGCACCGCGACGGCGACGGCACCGGCCGAGACGCCCGCGCCCGCCATGAGCAACAGCAGCACGGCGAGGCCCTTGCCCGTGCGGGCTCCACCCCGGCTGACCGAGCCGCGCAGAGGCCGCCACGTCCGCGACGCTCGCGTGCCCGCGAAGAGCAACGCCGCGCCGCAGGCCAGGAACCCGCCGGCCAGCACGGCCTCCCCGGGTCCGGCCGCCACCAGCAGCAGCGACGTCAGCAACGGCCCGGTCAGCACCGCCAGTTGGAACAGCACCGCCAGCAGTGCGTATCCGGCCGTCCTGGCTTCGCCTTCCCTGACCAGCTCGGCCAGCAGCACCCGCATACTGCCGGTCGTCGCGGGAATGCCGGCCCCCATCCCGGCGCCGGCCACGACGACAAAACCCCGCCAGTCCACCAGCGGCGCGGCGGTGACCAGGAAGATGCCAAGGACCGCGCAGGCCACCCCCGCTGCCGCAACGACCTTCGGCTGTCCGTGACGGTCGATCAGCCGCCCCTGCGCGCTCAGGCCGACGGCGTTCCCCAGGCCGAACGCGGCCGTTGCCAGCCCGCCGAAGGCGAGCGAACCGGTCCGCTCGTGCGCGTACAGCAACAGGCTCAGACCCAGCATGCCCAGGGGGAGCGCACCGATCACGGTGGCCAGCAGCGGGACGCGCAGGCCGGGAGTCCTCAGGACGTCGACGTAGCCCTGCATGGCGACATGCCTTTCGAGCATGCCCACCCACCCGGGAGCCGGACTCCCAACCGCCCGCCGTCGTGCACGACGGCGGCTGACACCGCACAGACTACGGCCGGCGGGGCAGCGGCCTCAACCGTCACCGAGCCGTGGGCGCCGGGTGGCGGGCGTGGGGCACGACCATGGGGGTCAGGGTCCTGGGGTCGGGCACGATGTCGCAGGCGAGGCCGAAGACGTCCCGCACCAGCTGCGGGGTCATGACCTCGGACGGCGGGCCCTGCGCGACGACGCGCCCCGCGTTCATCACGACCAGGTGGGTGGCGAAGCGCGCCGCCTGGTTGAGGTCGTGGAGCACGGCGACGACCGTCCTGCCCTCGCGGTGCAACTCGCCGCACAGCTCCAGCAGTTCATACTGGTGGGCGATGTCGAGGAACGTGGTCGGCTCGTCGAGGAGGAGCAGTCCTGTCTGCTGGGCGAGCACCATCGCGATCCACGCCCGCTGGCGCTGGCCGCCGGAGAGCTGCGCCGCCCGGGCATCGGCGAGACCGGCGAGACCGGTGCGCTCCAGGGCCAGGGCAATGGCGGTGTCGTCGTCGGGCGACCACTGGCGCAGCAGCGTGTGGTGCGGGTAGCGGCCGCGCCGGACGAGGCCGCGCACGGTGATGCCCTCCGGGGCGATGGGGCTCTGCGGCAGCAGGGCGAGCTGCCGGGCGACCTGCCTGCCGCGCAGCGCGTGGATGTCGGTGCCGTCCAGCAGGATCTGCCCGCCGACTGGCTTCAGGACCCGCGCGAACGCCTTGACCAGGGTGGACTTGCCGCAGCCGTTCGGCCCGATGATCATGGTGAGTTCGCCGGGCGGGATGTCGAGACTGAGGTCGCGCACGACGGGGTCGCCGCCGTAGGAGAGGGTGACGTCCCGTGCGGCCAGGCCGGTTCCGGGCGGCGGGGCTTCGGTGCTCACAGTCTTCCCTTTCGCCATTCGCGCATCAGCAGGTAACCGAGATAGATGCCGCCGAGGGCCATGGTGTAGATGCCGACGGGGAGATTGTCGGAGAAGGGCAGTTGCTGTGCGGCGAGGTCGGCGAGCACCAGCAGCAGCGCGCCGATCAGCGCCGACAGGGTGAGGTGGGCGCCCGAACCGCCGGTCAGGCGCCGGGCGATCTGCGGTGCGGTGAGGGCGATGAACGCGACGGGCCCCGCCACGCTGACGGCGCCGGCGGACAGCACGATCGACAGCACCACCGCCAGGGCGCGGGTGCGCTGGGGCTCCGCGCCCAGGGCCGCGGCCAGTTCGTCGCCCATCTCCGCGATGTGGAGGCGGCCCGCCAGCAGCGCGGCGAGCGGGGCCACGACCAGCAGCACGACCCAGATGGTGGTGGCGTCGTCCCAGGACCTGGCGGCGAGGCTGCCGTTGAGGTAGGCGGTCAGGGCGGTCGCGCGGTCCCGTTCCACGGCGTAGACGACGTACTGGGTGAAGGCGGTCGCCATGGTGGCGACGCCGATGCCCGCGACGATGAGGCGGCCGGGGCTGCGGAAGCCGGTGCCCGTGGACACGTACACCAGGGCCATGGCCAGGGCCGCGCCCGCGACGGCGCCCACGGGCACCGGCAGGGTGCCCGGCAGCATCAGGGCCGCCACGGCCGCGCCGGCCCCGGCGCCCGCGCCGAGTCCGATGACGTCGGGGCTGCCCAGCGGGTTGCGCGTCACCGACTGGAACAGCGCACCGGACAGGCCGAGGGCCGCCCCGGTGGCGATGCCGACGACGAGGCGCGGGCCGCGGAGGCGTTCGAGGACGAACTCCTCCTTGCCGTCCGCCCCGCCGAACACCGCGCCCGCTACGTCGGCGAGCGGGATGCCGAGCCGTCCCATGGAGAGGGTGGCGACGGCGGCCGCCAGGAGCAGCAGCAGCGTCAGCAGCCCGATGACGACGGCCCGCACGTTGACCGGGAGGGCCAGCGCGCGCCCGGCGGTGAGCAGGCGCGGCGGCGCCGCCTCGCGGGACACGTGCGGGGTGGGGGTCGTGGTCACACGCCCTCCTTCATCCGGCGCACGGCGTACAGCAGCACGGGGCCGCCGACGAACGCGGTGACGACACCGACCATCAGCTCCTGCGGGCGCATGACGACCCGGCCGAGGACGTCGGCGAACAGGAGCAGCGCCGGTCCGACGACGGCGGAGAACGCGATCTGCGCCCGGAAGTCGACGCCGGCGAACGCCCTGACGATATGGGGCACGGCCAGGCCGACGAAGGCGATGGGGCCGACGGCCGCGGTGGCCGCGGCGCTCAGCAGCGTGGCCGCGACGAGCCCGCCGGCCCGCAGCACGGTCGGGCTGGCACCGAGCGAGGAGGCGGACTCGTCGCCCAGCGCCAGGGTGTTGAGGCCGGGCGCGAGCAGCAGGGCGAGGACCAGGCCGATGACGGCGAACGGCAGGACGGACCGCAGCACGTCGAAGTCCCGGCCGCCGAGGGCGCCCACCACCCAGTAGCGGTAGCTGTCGAAGACGTCGGGCTTGCTGAGGGTCACGGCCTGGATGTAGGCCGTCAGCACGGCGGACACGACGGCGCCGGCGAGCACGAGCCGGACCAGGCCCGCTCCGGCGCCCGCCGATCCGATGGCGTAGACGAGGAATCCGACGATCAGTGCCCCCGGCAGCGCCCACCAGACGGTGCCCGACTGGCCGGAGGCGCCGAGGAACGCGGTACCGGTGACGACCGCGGCGGCGGCGCCCGCGTTGATGCCGAGCAGCCCGGGATCGGCGAGCGGGTTGCGGGCGATGCCCTGCATGAGGGTGCCCGCGACGGCGAGGCAGACGCCGGCGAGCACACCGAGGGCCGTTCTCGGGTAGCGGCTCTCGACGACGGTCGTGACGTAGGGGTCGGCGGAGCCGCCCCACACGTCGAGGACTTCGGCGAAGGACGTGGCCCTGCTGCCGAACATGATGCTCGCCAGGACGGCGAGCGCCAGCAGGACGAGTCCGGCGATCAGGGCGTACGCCAGCCGGGCGG
>NZ_LZNS01000001.1:623937-879150 GCF_001984575.1 Streptomyces sp. MP131-18
CGTTCTGTGGTGGCCATGGAACCCGGCGGGTCTTCGGGGATCAGCCGTCGAGGGCGGTGAGCGCCTCGTCGATCTGCGGCAGGTAGCGGTCGATCACCCAGGGCACGGTCAGCGGATTGATGATGGAGGAGGCGGTGACGAAGGAGTTGTCGTCGCTGGCGACGACGGAGCCGCGCTCGATGGCGGGGATCGCGCCGTACAGCGGCTGGTCCTCGATCTCCGCGCGGGTCTCCTCGTCGGTGTAGAAGGTGAAGACCAGGTCGCTCTCGGCGAGCTGGTCCGCGTTCTCCAGGCCGATGAGCGCGGAGTCGGTGCCCTCGGTCTCCTCGAAGGTGTCGACGACCGGGTCGACGGTGAGGCCGAGGGAGCTGACCATCTCGACCCGCTGCTCCTCGGGGAGGAAGACGCCGAGCGTGCCGGGGCCCGAGGTGTAGATGTACGAGAAGCTGACGTCCTGGTATTCGGGGCGGGTGGCCGCGGCGTCGGCCAGCTGCTGCTCGATGCCGCCGATCAGCTCGGTGCCCTGCTCGGCCTTGCCCAGGGCGGTGGCGATCAGCTCGATCTGCTCGTCCCAGTTGGTGCTCCAGGCCAGATCGGGATAGGCCACGGTGGGCGCGATGTCGGACAGGATGTCGAACTGGTCCTGGGTGATACCGGACCAGGGCGCGAGGATCACGTCCGGTTCGAGTTCGAGGATGGTGTCGAAGTCGATGTCCTCGCCCCCGGTGAACTGGGTGGGCAGTTCGTCGCCCGCCTCCGTCACGGCCTCGTGAATCCACGGCAGGTAGCCGGTGTCGTCGCTCCCCCACTCGTAGCTCTCGATGCCGACCGGGGTGTGGCCGAGGGCGATCGCGGTCTCGGCCGAGCCCTGCCCGAGGGTGACGACGCGCTCGGGCTGCTCGGTGATCTCTGCCTCGCCGAGCGCGCTGTCGAGGGTCACGGGGAACGCGCCGCCGCTCTCCGCCGACCCCTCGGACGAGGTGTCCTCCTCCTCGTCCCCCGAGCAACCGCTCAGGACGAGGGCCAGCGCGGTGGCGGCGGCCGAGAGGGCGAGCGCCTGACGTCGTATGCGGGTGGGGCTGGACGGCATGGATATCCCTTTATGTTTTCCGGTGACTGCGCAGCGGCGGCGCGGGGCGCGCGAGCTTAGGTTAGCCTAAGCTCACTTGGGCTGCTCTTTCAAATATCCGCCCGCGGAACGGCCGGTACGCTGCCGGTGCCGCGGGGCACGTCCCGGCCCCCCGGCCGGCGGACGAGCGCGAGGAGCGACCTGAATGAGTGCAGACCCCGTACGGTTCGGCATCGTGGGCAGCGGATGGCGCTCGGAGTTCTTCGTGCGGCTGGCCCGCGCCCTGCCCGGCCGGCTCGCGGTGACCGGCGTGGTGACGCGCTCCGCCGCACGCGGCGCCGAGGTGGAGGCCGGCTGGGGGGTGCCCGCCTTCCGCACCGTCGAGGAGCTGACCGCCGCCTCCCCCGCGCCCGAGTTCGTCATCCCCAGCGTTCCCTGGTCGCAGACCGGCCCGGTGACCGCCCGCCTCGTCGCGCTCGGCGTCCCCGTGCTCGCGGAGACGCCGCCGGCCGCCGACCTCGCCGGACTGCGCGAGGTGTGGCGGGAGACCGGCGGGTCCGGCCTGGTGCAGGTCGCCGAGCAGTACCCGCTGATGCCCGGGCACGCGGCGCGGCGCGCCGTGGCGGGTGAGGGCGTGATCGGCGAGGTGACGTCCGTTCAGCTGTCCTCGACGCATCTGTACCACGCCGTGTCCCTGATACGGCACCTGCTCGGCATCGGCTTCGAGCCCGCCACGGTGACCGCGCGTTCCTTCTCCGCGCCGCTGGCCGATCCGCTGACCAAGGACGGCTGGTCCGGCGACCTGACGCCGAAGGACGCCGCGACCACCCTCGCGCTGCTGGACTTCGGCGGGCGCACCGGCCTGTACGACTTCACCGACAACCAGTGGTGGAACCCGCTGCGCGCCCGGCGCATGGTCGTCCGCGGCTCGCTGGGCGAGATCGTCGACGACACGGTGGTGCGGATGGCCGATCCGCGTACTCCCGTCGCCTCCCCGCTGGTCAGGCGGCAGACCGGCACGGACCTCAATCTGGAGGGCCGCGAGCTGCACCACATCGCGTTCGACGGACGCGTGGTGTACCGCAACGCCTATCCGGGCGCCGGGTTCTCCGAGGACGACCTGGCCGTCGTCGACCTGCTGTGCCGCACCGGGGCCTGGGTCCGCGGCGAGGGCCCCGAGCCCTACCCGCTGGCGGAGGGCTGCCAGGACCATCTGATCGGCCTGGCCATCACCGAGTCCGCGCGCACCGGGCAGCCGGTGACCACGGCCCGCGAACCCTGGGCCGGCTGACGGCGGTATGCCTGCCCCGCCCGCCCAGCACGGCGCGGCCGGGGGCGCGCGGGGTGCGTGGGGGCGCGGGCGGAACGCGGAAAGTGCCGGATCTGGCAGCAAGTTGACCCGCCGTGCTGCATCAAGCTGACGCCCGCGGCCCTCCCCGCCCCCGCGCTACGCGAGTAGCGTCGGGCCGCAGCCGGACGGACGCCGAGGGAGACCGCAGGATGACGCGGTGGAGCGGGAGGTGGGCATGCGCTTCCAACTGCTCGGGCCGCTCGGCATGAGCGACGGCTCCGACACCGTCGTCCTCCAGCCCTCCAAGCCCGCGAACCTGCTGGCGGCCCTGCTGATCCACTCCGGCACCCTCGTCTCGGCCGACTACCTGCAACGGATGGTCTGGGGCGACGAACAGCCGGCCACCGCGCGGGCCGCGCTCCAGACCTGTGTCCTGCGGCTGCGGCGCCTGTTCACCAAGCACGGGGTGCTCGACACCCCCATCGAGGCCGTGCCGGGCGGCTACCGCATCCTCGCGGACGCCCGTTCGCTGGACCTGGTGGACTTCCGCACCTCCGTCACCCAGGCCGCGGGCGCCACCGACCCCGAAGCCGAACTTGCCATGCTGCGGGTCGCGTTGTCGCTGTGGCAGGGGGCCCCGCTGACCAATGTCCGCTCGGCGGCGATCCACCGCGACGAGGTGCCGCGGCTGGTCGAGGAACGGCTGCGCGCCGTGGAGCGCGGCTGCGATCTCCAGCTCGCGCTGGGGCACTTCGGGCAGGCCCTCGTCGAACTGTGGGGCCTCACCCGCGCCCACCCCGACCACGGCCGCTTCCGCGAGCAGCTGATCGAGGCCCTGTACCGGTCCGGCCGGCAGACCGAGGCGCTGGCCGAGTACCGGCGTTACCAGCAGTATCTGGACGAGGAGCTGGGCATCGGCCCCTCGGCCGCGCTGCGGGCGCTCGAACTGGCCATGCTGCGCGGCGAATCCCTCGGCACACCCGCAGAACCTCCCGGCGCCCGCGCCGCCGCGCCCGCCGCGGCACGGCCCGAACCCGCGCCCGCGCTGCCGCCGGTGCCGTGGTTCACCGGCCGCGCGCGGGAGGTGGCGGTGCTCGCGGAGCGGCTCGGCCGCGACGCGGACCGGCAGGAGCCGGTGCGGGAGCTGATCTGCGGGGCCCCGGGCATCGGCAAGACCGCGCTGGCCCAGCATGTGGCCCACCTGCTCGGGGACCGCTTCCCCGGCGGCGCGCTGCTGACGCGCCTCACCGGCGCCGACGGCGCGCCGCGCCCCGCGGCCGAGGTCGGCGCCGAGCTGGCCGCGCGGCGTCCTGACCCGGCCGCGGGCGGGGCACTGCTGGTGCTCGACGACGCGGCGGACGCGGAGCAGGTGCGCGAGGTGCTGCCCTTCGCGGGCGGCGGTGCGGTGCTGATCACCAGCCGCAGGAAACTGGCCGGGCTCCTCGCCACGCACGGCGGCCGGGTGCACCGCCTCGAACCGTTCGCGGCGCGGGAGTCCCACGCGCTGCTCGCCTCGGTGCTCGGCGCCGAACGCCTGGCCGGGGACACGGCGGCGGCCCGCGACCTGGCGGTGCGCTGCGGGCACCACCCGCTGGCACTGATGATCGCCGCGGCGCGCCTGATGACGCGGCCGGCGCTGCCGCTCGCGGACGGGGTGCGCTGGCTGGCCGAGGACCCGCTGGCCCGGCTCGCACTGCCCGACGACCCGGGGCTCTCCGTGAGCCGGGTGCTGTCCTCGGCGCTGAAGCGTCTCGAACCGGACCTGGCCGAGGCGTTCCTGACAGCCGGGCGCCTGCCGTCGCCCGCGTTCCACGCCGCCGACTGCGCCGGGCTGCCCGGTTTCGCCGGGCCCGGCGCGGAGGCCGTGCTGGAACGGCTCGCCGACGCGGGTCTGCTGGAGGACGGGCCGCCCGGCCCGTACCGCGTGCACGAGCTGCTGCGGCTGTTCGCACGCCGCACCGGCCACGGCCGCGTCCGACCGAGAGAGAAGGTGTGACTGGGATGGCCACGGACTTCGACCGGCTGGCCGGGACCCGCCCGCGGATTCGGCGTGACGTGCTGTACACGCAGACCCGGGACGGCGTTCTCTTCCACAACGCGGACGGCGGCTTCCATCTGGCCGGGCGGACCGCCTACCGGTTCGCGTCCGTGCTGGTGCCGCGCCTGGACGGCAGCAGGCGGCTCGCGGAGCTGTGCGACGGGATCGGCGAAACACAGCGCGCCATGGTCGCCAAGCTCGTCTCCTCACTGCTGGAACGGGACTTCGCCAGGGACGCCGCGCCACCCTCCGGCGCCCCGCTGCCCACGGAGCTCGCCCGCCGCTTCGCCGAGCAGATCGCCTACGTCGACCACTACACGGACGATGCCGAGGCGCGCTTCGCCCGCTTCCGCGGCACCCGGGTCGCGGTGCTCGGGGACGGCGAGACCGCCAGCTGGTGCGTGCTCAGCCTGGTCCGCAACGGCTGCGCGGAAATCGCCGCGGAGACCGCGGCACCGGCCGCACGGCAGGAGGCGACGCGGCTGGCCGCGGAAGGCTGCCCCGTGCGGCTGACCCGGCTGCCCGCCGGCGCCGACCCGGGCCCCGAGCACGACGTGGTGGTGGTCACCGGGCGGGACGCCGCCGTGCGCACCCACCGGCTGCTGGCGGCGGGGCTGCCGGAGGGCAGGGTGCTGATCCCGGCCTGGACGTTCGGGGACCGCGCCGTCGTCGGCCCGCGCAGCACCGCGGGAAGCACCGGCTGCTGGTCGTGCGCGCTGCTGCGGCTCGGCGGCAATGTCGACGCGGCCGCGGCGGCGGAGCTGTGGAGCCAGGTGGCGGGCGGGGCGGTGCCGGTGCAGGGCCCGCCCGGCGGGCTGCTCGCCGGGCCGGTGGCGGCCATGATCGGCAACCTGCTGGGCTACGAGATCTTCCGCGCCGCCACCGGGGCACTGCCGCCGGAGACGGCGGGCCAGGCCCTGATCCAGGACCTGGACTCACTGGACGTGGTGGCCGAGCCGGTGCACCCGCACCCGCGGTGCCGGCTGTGCGGGCAGGACGCCGGTGAGCCCGCGGCCGCCCTGCCGGACGAGCTGGCCGTCACGCCCGCCACGACGCCGGAGTCGGCCCGCGCGGCCGAGGAGCTGGTGGCGGACCTGAACCGGATCAGCACGGCCCTGGTCCGCCCGCACACCGGCGTGTTCACCGCCTACGACGACGAGACGCTGCCGCAGACGCCGCTGAAGGTGACGCGGGTGCGGCTGACGCCCTCGCCGTCGGGCCCGCGGCGGATCGCCGCCTTCGACGTGCACCACCTGGCCGGCGCCCGCCTGCGCGGACTGCGGGCCGCCGCCGCGGTCCACGCCGAGCACGCCGCCCCGGCCGCGACGCTGCCCGGCGGCGCGGGCGGCCTGCCCGTCCTGCTGCCCGACGCGCTGACGGTGGGCGCCGGAACGGGCGTGGACGCGGCCGGGATCGCGGCCTGGTCGGCGGTCACCTCGCTGCTGACCAAGGAGCGTTTCGCGGTGCCCGCCGCCGCGCTGCGGCCCTTCGGCCCGCACAACGCGGACCGGGTGGTGCTGGCCGGGTCCTGGGGCACCGGCGCCGGGCCCACGCCTGGCGAGGCGGCCGGGCACGCGCTGCTCTCCGCGCTGGCGCACGACGCGCTGCTGCGGGCCGTGCGCGGCACGACGGCGGTGGCGCCCGTGGCCGCGGGCGAGGGGCCCGAGCCGGTCTTCCTGCTGAAGTCCGCCGGAACGCTCGGCACTTCCGTCGAACTGCTCGACCTGGGCGAGGGCGAACGCTCCGGCGCCCACGTGGTGCTGGCCCGCGAAACCGCGGGCGGCGCCGCGGCCCGCTGGGCCGTCGGCCGCGCACTCGACGCGGAGTCCGCCGCGGTGGCCGCGCTGCGCGACCTGCTCGGCGCGGTCCAGCTGGCCGCCGAGGAGGGCGGGACGCCGGACACCGGCGACCCGCTGCTGCCCGAGCTGGCCGCGGAGGCGATCGCGGTGGGCGCGGAGCCCTCGCGGCCGCCCCTGGTGACGTTCCCCGCCGTGCTGAGGCGGCTGCGTGCGGCCGGGCGGGACGTGCTGTACCTGGCGGACACGCCCGCCGACCTGCGGTCGGCCGGGCTGCACACCGCGCGGGTCCTGCTCACCACGGGCGCGGCCGATGCGGAACGCTGACGCGGGCCCGGTGGCGGCGGACTGCCGCCGCCTGGCCGACCTGATCGAGGGCACGCTCGCCGGCTGGCCGTCCGCACCCGCAACCGCGGATGTCGCCGCGCTGGGCACGGACGACGCCTTCGCCGCGGCTTCCGCGGCGCGCGGCGGGACGGCGGGCGCGGTCCCGGTCCGCATCTACGGGCGGCACGCCGTCGTCGGGCCGCTGCCGGCGGCCGGGGGCGCGCCGAGCCGGCCGTGCCCGCAGTGCCTGGAGCGCCGCTGGCAGGCGGTGCGCTCCGCGGCGCTTCGCGATGCGCTCGAACGGGGTTCTGGCACCGCGGCCTCGGGCCGGAACCCGTACGTCACGCCGTTCGCCGCCGACACCGTCGCCGCGGTGGCCGCCGCCGCGCGGCGGGCGGAGCCCGCGGTGCACCTGGTGGACCTGGCCGCGCTGACCGTGCGCCGCTACCCGCTGCTGCCCGACCCCGAATGCCCGCGCTGCGGCCGGTCGCAACCCGGGCCCCGGCGGCCGGAGCCGCCGGTTCTCGGCCCGGCGCCCAAGCACCGGCCCGGCACGTTCCGGGTGCGCGCCCTGCCGGACCTCGACCTGCCGACCGACGCCTATGCCAACCCGGTGTGCGGGGCGCTCGGCCCGTCCGTGGTCTACGACGTGTCCTCCACCTCGACCTCGGCCACCATCGGCTGCTTCTCGCTGCGCTCGGGCGACTACCTGCGCGAGACGTTCTGGGGCGGGCACACCGACTCCTTCGGCGACAGCGTCCGGGTGGGCATCCTGGAGGGCCTCGAACGTCACGCCGGGATGCGGCCGCGCGCCCGCACCGGGGCGGTGCGCGGCAGCCTCACGGGGCTCAGGGCCGCGGGCCACGAGGTCCTCGACCCGCGCACGTGCGGCCTGTACGCGGACGCCTTCCACCGCGCGCATCCGCACGTGGCACCGTTCCACGAGGACCGGGACATCCCGTGGGTGTGGGGGCACGCCCTGGGCGCGGGCCGTCCCGTGCTGGTGCCGCAGGTGCTGACGTACTACCACGCGACGGGCCTGGCGGAGCGGTTCGTGCAGGAGAGCTCCAACGGCTGCGCCTCCGGCGGCTGCCTCGCGGAGGCAGCGTACTTCGGGCTGATGGAGGTCGTCGAGCGGGACGCGTTCCTGCTCGCCTGGTACGGGCGGGTGCCGCTGCCCGAGATCGCCCCGGACACCAGCGACCGCCCCGAGACGCGGCAGATGGTGGACCGGCTGGCAATGTACGGCTACCGGGCGCGGTTCTTCGACAGCCGCATCACGTTCCCCGTGCCGGTCGTCACCGGGGTCGCGGTCCGCGAGGACGGGGGCCTGGGCCGGATGTGCTTCGGTGCGGGCGCGAGCCTGGACCCGGAGGCGGCGCTGGCGTCCGCGCTGTGCGAGATCGCCACCGACGCCGTCAACCTCCCGGAGCGCACCGCGCGCGAGGAGCCGCGGCTGCGCGCCATGGCCGCCGATTTCTCGCGGGTGACGGCGCTGCACGACCACCCGCTGGTGTACGGCATTCCCGAAATGGGCGAGCACGCCGCGTTCCTGCTCGGCGCGCCTGGCGATCCGCCGCCGCGGCGCCGCGCGCTGCACGACACGTTCCGCGCGGGCTCGTTGCTGCCGGTGTCGGACGACGTGGGCCAGGATCTGGCGGCGTGCGTGGCGGCGGTGAACGCGGCGGGCTTCGAGGTGATCGTCGTGGACCAGACGACGCCGGAACAGCGGGACCTGGGCCTGGTGACGGCCGGTGTGATCGTTCCCGGGCTGCTGCCGATCGACTTCGGCTGGGCGCGGCAGCGGGCGCTCGGCATGCCGCGGCTGCGGACCGCGCTGCGTGAGGCGGGCCGTGCCGAACGCGACCTGGACCCGGCCGACTTCAACCCGGCCCCGCACCCCTTCCCGTGACCGCGGCGAACGAAAAGGAGCAGCCCATGGGGTACGCGCGCTACGCCCACGCATACGCCGACGCGATCCTGCATCGCGGCCGGACCCCGATGGAGCCGGTGGACTTCGTGCCGGACTGGGCCGACGGGCCGCGCAAGACCAAGCACTACCCGGGAACGGAGCTGCTGCCGCTGCCCGAGCCCGCGCCCTATCCGGCGGCGGCCACCGTGGACCTGGCCCTGTCGGGGCAGGCAACCGGCGGCGGACCGGTGTTCGACCGGGCGCTGCTCTCGGGAATGCTGCGGGACTCCTGCGGGCTGACGGGCCGCCGCCTCGGCGTGCAGGCCAACACCGACCTGGACGCGCTGCCGCACTATCCGCTGGCGAACTGGTCGCGCGGCACCGCGTCCGGCGGCGGCCTTTACCCGGTGTCCGTGTACTGGGTGTCCGGGCCGAGCGACCCGGCGCCGCCCGGCGTGCACTACTACTCGGCGCGCCACCACGCGATGCGCCGCCTGCTCACCGGCGATGTGACGGCGCAGGTGCGGGCGGCACTCGGGCCGGACGCGCCGGGCCCGGAGACCGACCAGTACCTGGTGCTCGGCATCAAGTACTGGCAGAACGCGTTCAAGTACAACAGCTTCTCCTTCCACGCGGTCAGCATGGACCTGGGCGCACTGCTGGGCACCTGGCGGCTGTGGCTCGGCGCGCTCGGCGCGGCCGTCGAGCCCGCTCTGTGGTTCGACGAGGAGAGGCTGGCCGCGCTGCTCGGGGTGCGCGTCGAGGAGGAGGGCGTCTTCGCGGTGGTCCCGCTGCCGTGGACCGGCGCGCGGGCGCCCGCCCCCGCGCCGGGCGCGGGGGGTGCGGCGGTGCGCCGCCGCGACGCCGAACGCTCCCGCACCGTACTGTCGTTCGAGGCACTCGACGCGATGCAGCGGGCCACGTCCGCGGACGCGGCCCGTCGGCCAGGCCCCGGGGCGCTGGCGCCCGCCGCCGCGCCGGCCGCGCCGACGACGCCGCGGGCCGAGGCGCTGCCGGCGCCCGCGCCGCTGTCCGCCGACGTGCGGACCGCGCTGCGGCGGCGGCGCAGCAGCTTCGGCCGGTTCGCCGCCGAGCGGCCCGTGACGGCGGAACAGCTCGCGGCCTGCCTGGCCGCCGCGGCCGGGGTGCGTCTTGGCGGGGACGGCGACCGGGCCGGGGCCGGCGCGCTGGTGAAGCTGTACGCGTTCGCCGGGCACGTGCAAGGAGTGGCGCCCGGTGCGTACGAGTACCTGCCCGCGGACGGCGGCGCCCTGCGGCGGGTACAGGCCGGACCGCCCGGGCCGTTCCTCCAGGAGAACTACTTCCTGGCGAACTACAACCTGGAGCAGGCCGGTGCCGTGCTGGTGCCCACGGTCCGCACGCACGCGGTGCTCGACGCCGTCGGCGACCGCGGCTACCGCCTGGCGAACGCGCTGATCGGCGCCGTCGCGCAGGCGACCTACACGGCGTCGGCCGCGCTCGGCCTCGGCTGCGGCGTGGCGCTCGGCTTCGACAACGTCTCCTACCGGGAGGAGCTGGGCCTGACCGGGACCGACGAGGCGCCGCTGCTCATCATGATGATCGGCCACGAACGGCCCACCGCCGCCGACTTCCGCTACGAGATCGCCTGAGCGGCGGGACGAGGAGTGACCATGGACGGCACGGTGGACACCGGCGGGGACTGGCAGCTCGGCCCCCGGTTCGTGGCGCGCGTCGCCGGGCTGCCGACCGAGGCCGTGCGGCTGCTGCGCTCGCCGGAGGCGCGGCGCTGGGCGGACGAGGTGCTGACGCGGGAAGCGCGGCTCGCGGCCGAGGGCGAGCGCGTCGGGGACCTGCTGCACGGCGTCGTCGGCGGCCTGGCCGACGAGGCGGCGCGGCGCGCGCTGCTGCGGCTGCGCCGCGAGGTGTTCAACAACCGGCTGCCCGCCGACCGGGACGCCGCCCTCGGCCTGGTGGCACGGCTGGACCCGGCGGCCGGCGACGCGTTCGGCCGCTGGCTGTCGGACCGCCTCGCGCTCGCCGAACGGGAGGCGGCCGGTGCGGACCTGCTGGCGGCCGAGACCGCGCGCACCCGCGCGGAGCTGCGCCGCCTGGCCGCCGGGCCACGGCTGCGGGACGGGCTGCTGCTCGCGTCGCCCGCACTGGACGCGCAGCTCGACGGCTGGCTCGCCGCCCCCACGGAGGGCACGGACAAGCGGAGCCGGAAGATCGAACGGTCGCTGCTGGCCTACCTGTACCGCACGGCGTGCAAGACCAGCCCGTTCAGCTCCTTCACGGCCGTGGCGCTCGGCGCCTTCTCCGAGGCACAGGACGCGGGCGGCGCGCTCGCCACCGCGGGCCCCTGGACGAGTCACCCGCGGCTGAACGTGGCGGCGCTCGGCAGGATCGCGCAGGCCGTCGTGGCCGACCCGGCGCGCCGCGCCGACCTGCCGGTGACGCCCGCCTCCGGCTGGGGCCGCGACGAGGAACGGGTGCGGTACGTGCGCCGCTGGGTGACGACCGGCGACGACGACACGGCCGTCACGTTCGACACCGTCAAGGACCGGCTGTTCTTCCTGCGCCGCAGCGGCGCCCTGGAACGGATGCTGGCGTTCTTCGCCGAACGTCCTGAGCCCCGCCACGGCGAGCTGGCCCGCCTGCTGGCCGCCGACCAGCAGGTACCGGAGGCGGAGGCGGAGGCGTACCTGGCGGCGCTGCTCGACGTGGGGATGCTCCAGGTGCCGTGCCTGACGGTGGACGTGCACGACACCGACCCGCTGGACGCCTTCCGCAGCGCGCTGCGCGCGCTCGGCCGGGAGTGGGCGGACCGCACGGCCGACGCGCTGGCCGGGGCCGCCGACTGCCTCGACCGGTATCCGGGGGCCGGCCCGGAGATACGGCGCGACCTGCTCGCCGACCTGCGCGGGCACCTCGCCGGGGTACAGCGGGATCTGGGCGCGCCGCCGCGGGTGCCGCGCACGGTGCTGTACGAGGACGTCGTCGCCCCCGCGGTGACCGGCGCGGGGCCGCGGCTGCGCGCGGCGCTGTCCGCCCCGCTCCGCGGGATCGAGCCGCTGCTGCCCGCGTTCGACCTGACGCTGCCGCAGCGGCTTACGTTCAAGGGCTTCTTCCTCGCGCGCCACGGGTCAGGCGGGCGCTGTGCGGATCTGCTCGGTCTGATCAACGACTTCCACGAGGACTTCTTCGACCAGTACCTGTCGTTCACGGCGAAGCGGTCCCGGTTCGACGCCGCGGGCGATCCGGTGCCGGAGGAGAACTGGCTCGGGCTGCCGCAACTGAAGGCGCTGGACGCGGCGCGCGCCGCGTTCGTGGCCGGGATGCGGGCCAGGTGGGCGGCCTCGGGCGACAGTGACGGCGACGGTGACAGCGAGCTGGTCCTGGACGAGGCGCTGGTCGCGGAGGTGGCGGCCGAGCTCGCGCCGCTGCCCGCCGGTCCTTCCCTCTACAGCCACCACGTACAGCTCGCCGAGCCCGCCGGCGCCGGGCAGGACGGCCCGCTGGTGGTGCTCAACCGCAGCTACGGCGGCCTGTCCTTCCCGTTCAGCCGCTTCACGCACTGCCTGGACACCGGGCGGGGTCCTGGCCTCGCGGCCGGGCTGCGGGAGCGCGCCGCCCGGCTCGCCCCGCCGGGCGCGGTGTTCGCTGAGGTCACCGGCGGCCCGGTGAGCAGCAACCTGAACCTGCACCGGCGGCTGACCGACTACGAGATCGTGTGCCCCGGCGAGCGCAGCAGCGTGCCGCCCGAGTGCCGGATCAGTCTTGAGGACCTGGTCATCGAGCACGACGCGGCCGCGGACGTGCTGCGCCTGCGGTCGGTGCGGCTCGGCGTCGAGGTGGTGCCCGTCTACCTCGGCTACCTGGTGCCGCTGGCCCTGCCGGAGGTGCCCAGGACGCTGCTGCTGCTCTCCCCCACGTCCATGGCGCCGCTCGACGTGTGGGGCGGCGTCCCCGAGGGCCTGCCGCGCGGGGGCGTCACCCGGCGCCCGCGGGTGCGGTACGGGCGGCTGGTGCTGAGCCGGCGCAGCTGGAGCGCGCCGGCCACCGCGCTGCCGCCGCGCGCCCGGGGCGCGGGCGATGCGCGGTGGTTCCTCGGCTGGCACCGGTGGCGGCGGGAACAGGGACTGCCGGAACGGGTGTTCGCGACCGTCTCGGGCGGCGACGCGCGCGGCGCGACCGGCGCCAAGCCGAGTTACGTGGACTTCGACAGCCCGCTGTCGCTCACCGCGTTCGAGGCGCTGGTGCGGGAGCCGGGCGCGCGGGTCGTGCTGCGCGAGGCGCTGCCGGGCGAGGCCGGGCCGCACACCGCCGCCGACGACGGCGAGCACGTCACCGAACTGGCCGTGGAGACCGTGCGGGACCCCGGCCCGGCCGGGCCCGCGGGCCCTGAGGCAGGAGGGAACGTTCCGTGAACCGCACCGGCGAGTGGCAGGCCGTCCACATCTACTACGCCGCCAACCCGCGCCCGATGCTGCTGTCCTGCATCCGTCCGCTGATCTCGCGGCTCACCGCGGACAGGCTGCTGGCCGGGCACTTCTTCATCAACTACTGGCTGGAGGGCCCGCACGTGCGGCTCCGGCTGAAGCCTTCCGAGCCGGGGGCCGAGGGCGAGGTGCGGCACCGCGCGGAGGAGGCGATCGACACCTTCCTCGCCAGGCGGCCGGCGCTGTACGAGGTGGACTCCGGCTTCCTCAACCAGTTCTACAACCAGCTGTTCGACATCGAGTTCCCCGGTGCGGAACGCGCCGCGTACCTGGACGCGGACGGCCGGATGAACCTGCGCCCCAACAACTCCCGCAGCTGGCTCCCGTACGAGCCGGAGTACGGCAAGTACGGCGGCCCGGCGGGCGTGGCGCTGGCGGAGTGGCACTTCAGGCACTCCAGCGACCTGGTGATCGACGCGTTCCGCACGAAGAACCTGCATCTGCGCACGGTGCTGCTCGGCACCTCGGCGCAGCTGATGCTGGTGATGTCGGCGACCTTCGTGCGCGGCGACGAGGAGCTCGCCGACTACCTGGACAGCTACTACGCGTTCTGGCACCGCGCGTTCCCCGGCACCGGCTTCATCGGCAGCACGGCGTACGAGCGGAAGGCCGACGAGGTGACGGAGGACCTGGCCCGCTGGTACCGCCGCATCCGCGCGGCCGTCTCGGGCGAGGACGGCGCCCGGCTGCCCGCGTTCCTGGCGCGGTGGGCGGCGCACTGCGCCGAACTGCGGACGCGGGTACGGGAGCTGGCCGCGCGCGGCGATCTGGTGTTCCGCTCCTGGGACGGTGAACGCGAGGAGCAGGTCACCGACCCGGACGAGGCGCTTGTCCGGCTGCTCTCGCCCTACCTGCACATGACCAACAACCGGCTGCACGCCACGATTCAGGACGAGGCGTACCTCGCCCACGTGCTGGGCCGCGCCCTGCGGCTGCCGGGCGGCGCGCGCGCCGGGGAGTGGGCGCGGTGACCGCCCTGGCCGAACTGCGGCCGAGACTGCGGCCCGACGTGCTGATCAGCGAGCCGCTGCTGCACGGGCCGAAGACGGTGCACCTGGTGAAGGACCCGGTCAGCGGCCGGTCGTTCGAGGTCGGGCCGAGGGAACGGTTCCTCATGGCGCGGCTGGACGGCGACGCGACCCTGGGCGAGATCGGCGCCGCCTACGCGGGCACGTTCGGCAGGCGGCTCGCGGACGGCAACTGGCGGCAGCTTCTCGCTCTGCTCGGCAGCCGCGGGCTGCTGACCAGTGGGCCAGGCGGGCCAGGCGGCGCCGCGCCCGCGGCGCCCGAGCGGGCCGGCGGGGCGGCCCGGCGCAACGGGCCGCTGCGCGGCAGCGTGCGGCTCGTCGCGGACGCGCACGCGACCGCGGGGCGGCTGCACCGGAAGGCGGGCTTCGCACTGCGCGGGCCGTGGCCCGTGCTGCTGCTGGCACTCGTGGCCGGGATGGAGGCGGTGCTGCTGTGGCATATCGGGCCGCTGCTCGACGGCGCGGCGCGCGTGTTCGGCAATCCGGTGCTGCTGGTGGGCGTGGCGACGCTGCTGTGGTTCTCCACGGCGCTGCACGAACTGGCGCACGGGGTGGCGGCCCGGCACTACGGCGGCCGGGTCGGGGAGATCGGGCTGCGCTGGCGGCTGCCGGTGATCATGATGTATTGCACGGTGGACGACTACCCCTACCTGTCGGTGCGGCGGCACCGGATCGCGGTGGCGGGCGCGGGCGCGGTCGCCAATCTGCTGTTCCTTCTGCCGTTCTTCGCCTGGTGGCTGGCCGCGCCTGCCGGCGCCACCCGCGAGGCGCTGGCCGGGCTGCTGTTCCTCGGCAGCCTCCAGGCGCTTGCGATGCTCGTTCCCCTGCCGCCGCTGGACGGTTACACCATCGTCAGCCAGGCGTTCGGCGCGACCAGGCTGGCCGAGTCGAGCCGCCGCTACCTCGCGCTGGCGCTGCGCAGGTCGCCCGAGGCGGCGCGGTACCCACGGCGGGCGCGGCTCGCCTACACCGCCTACGGGGCGTGCGCCGTGCTGGTCTGCTGCCTGCTGCTGGCGGCGCTCGTCCTGCTGGTCCACGCGCTGCTGACCCGTTGAGAACACGTCGGAAGGAGAGTCCCGTGTCCCGCACAACCGGCCCGGGCGACCCGGCGGCCCCCGCGGTCGTCCTGAACGAGGTGCGCAAGCACTACCGGGAGACGCGTGCGGTGGACGGCGTCTCGTTCACCGTCGCCCGAGGCGAGTTCTTCGGCCTGATCGGCCCCAACGGCGCGGGCAAGACGACCCTCGTGGAGATCATGGAAGGGCTGCGGCAGGCGGACGCGGGCACCGTGTCGGTGCTGGGCGCGAGCCCCTGGCCGCGGAACCGGGCGCTGCTCCCGCGGCTCGGAGTGCAGACCCAGACCTCGGCGTTCTTCGTGCGGCTCACGGCCCGCGAGCATCTGGCGACCGTCGCGGCGCTCTACGGCGCGGAACCTGCGGCGGTGCCGCGGACCCTCGCGCTGGTCGGCCTCGGCGAACAGGCCGACGTGCGGGGCGAGGACCTGTCCGGCGGCCAGCGGCAGCGGCTCGCCATCGCCTCCGCCCTGGTGCACGATCCGGAGCTGCTGTTCCTCGACGAGCCGACCGCCGCCCTCGACCCGCAGGCGCGCCGCTCGCTGTGGCAGGTGCTGCGGGAGCTGAAGGGCGCGGGCCGCACCATCGTCTACACCACGCACCACCTGGACGAGGCGGAGGCCCTGTGCGACCGGGTCGCCATCATGACCCGCGGGCGCGTCACGGCGCTGGACTCGCCGAACCGGCTGATCGCGCGCAGCAGCAGCACGACGCGCCTGGTGGTGCCCGCGGAACGCCTGTCGCTGGCCGAGGCGGGCGAACTGCCCGGCGTGATCAGCGCGGTGCTCGACGGCGACGCGGTGGTCCTGGAGACCGGCGACGCGGGCCCGCTGCTCGCGGCCGTGGAGAAGGTCGCGGGCCTCGCGGGCGTGCAGACGCGCACCGCGACCCTGGAGGACGTCTACCTGCACCTCACCGAGCAGCCATGACAGCCGGGCGAGACGGAACGGAGCACACGCCATGAGCGCCTACACCGCGCTGCGGGGAGCCGGTTACCTGGCCTACACCAGGGACCGGACGACCCTCTTCTTCACGTTCGCGTTCCCACTGCTGTTCCTGGTGGTCTTCGGGCTGATCTTCAGCGGGCAGGATGTCGAGGAGAGCGGCCGGCCGTACATCAGCTACATCGCGCCCGGCGTGCTGTCCTGGGGAGTGGCGAACGCCGCGGTGTTCGGCGTGGCCTTCATGCTGATGCAGTGGCGGCGCGACGACATCCTGCGCCTGATCCGCATGACGCCCGCGCCGCTTCTCGCGGTGCTCGGCTCCCGGTTCACGCTGGCGCTCGGCGTCGGCGCGGTGCAGGCGGTGCTGTTCGTGGCGGTGGCGATGCTGCCGGCGTTCGGGCTGCGTCTTGACGGCGGCTGGCCGCTGGCGGTGCCGCTGCTGGTGCTCGGCATCACCGCGTTCCTCGCGCTCGGGGCGGTCGTCGGCTCGTTCACCACCACGCCCGAGGCGGTGGCCGCGGTCGCCAACTGCCTGATGGTGCCGATGGCCTTCCTGTCCGGGTCGTTCTACCCGCTGGACGCGATGCCCGGCTGGATGCAGACGCTGTCGTGGGTCCTGCCGCTGCGCCACCTCAACGACGGCCTGTCCGCGGCCCTGACCGGCTCGGGCGGTACCGGCGACATGGCGCTCGCCGCGGGCGGACTCGCCGTGTTCTGCGCCGTCTTCGGCGTGCTGGCCGTGCGCAGCTTCCGCTGGAGCGACCGGACATGACGACCGCGACCCCGCCGCTCGACGCGGGATGCGCCCAGCTCCAGGCGGAGTTGCGGGCGCGCTGGGACGCCGGGGGCCGCCCGGGTCCCGAGCCGTGCGTGGTGCCGCTCGGGGCCGCGGACGCCCTGGCGCGGGACGGCGACCCGCAGGCGGCCCGCCGCCCCTCGGCCGGCCTGCACCTGACGGCGCGCGCCGTGCTCCTCGGCCCGTGGGGCGGCCGGGCCGCGCCGGCGGCCTGCGGCCGGTGCCTGGCGATGCGCTGGCAGC
The DNA here is from genome assembly GCF_001984575.1 of Streptomyces sp. MP131-18. Taxonomy (GTDB): domain Bacteria; phylum Actinomycetota; class Actinomycetes; order Streptomycetales; family Streptomycetaceae; genus Streptomyces; species Streptomyces johnsoniae. Next base: position 640,936 of record NZ_LZNS01000001.1, read on the forward strand.
GGCTGCGCACCCGTTCCGAACGGGAAGCGCTGGAAGGCACGTTCGCGCCGCGGGGCGGCGCGGCCTGGCCGGTGCTCACGGCGTACGCCGTGGACGCGGTGTGGGCGGCCCACCGCGCCGTGCTCGCCCGCGCGGGGCGCACGCCCGCGGACGGGCTGCCGCGGGTGACGCGGGTGGACCTGGCGACCCTGGCGCTGGTGACGTTCCCGCTGCTGGCGGAGCCGCTGTGTCCGCACTGCGTGACACCGCGCCCGGACGACACCGGCGCGGCGCTGCCCGTGCCCGCGTCCGCGGCCAAGCCGTCGCCCGGCACCTACCGCACCAGGCCCGCCGGCGCCTACCCGCTGCCCGCGCAGGCGCTGGTCAACCCGGTGTGCGGGGTGCTGGGCGCACGCACCCACCTCAACCCGGCCTCGACGACCACCGCGCCCGTGTCCGGCAGCAATTTCGTGCGCGGCTACGCCGGGCTCAACGACGTCACCTGGAGCGGCCAGGCCGACAGTTACGCCGCCAGCCGGACGCTGGCCCACCTGGAGGGCCTGGAGCGGTACGCGGGGACCCACGCCAGGCGCGGCCTGCTGCCCGTCGTCGGCTCCTACCACGCGCTGGTGCGCCGCGAGGGTGCGGCGGCCGTGCTCGACCCGGCGACGTGCGGCTTCTACGCGCCGGAGACCTACCGGGACGACCCGATGGTCGCGCCGTTCGACCCGGACCGGGAGATCCCGTGGCTGCGGGGCTGGTCGCTGCGCGCGGGGCGCCCGGTGCTGGTGCCCGCCCGGCTCGTCCACTACAGCGCCGGGGTGCGGGCGGACAACTTCGTGTTCGAGTGCTCCAACGGCTGTGCCACCGGCGGCAGCTGGACGGAGGCGGCGCTGTTCGGCCTGCTGGAGCTGATCGAACGGGACGCGTTCCTGCTGGCCTGGTACGGCCGCCGCCCGCCGGTGCCGCTCGACCTGGGCGCGCCCGCGGACCCGCGCGTGCGCGGCATGCTGGACCGGGCCGCGCTGCTGGGCTACGACGTGCGGGCCTTCGACGTGCGCAGCGACCTGGCGGTCCCGGTGGTGACCGGCCTCGCGGTGCGCAGGGACGGCGGCCCCGGACTGCTGTCCTTCGGCGCCGCGGCGGGCCTCGATCCGGAACGGGCGGTGGCGGACGCGCTGAGCGAAGTCCTCACCTACATCCCGCACCTGCCGTGGCAGGTCGCCGAACGGCGCGCCGAACTCGACGCGATGGCCGAGGACTTCGGTCTGGTGCGGCAGTTGCAGGACCATGCGCAGCTGTACGGGCTGCCGCGCATGGCCCGCCACGCGGACGGCTTCCTGCGCGCGGGGCCCGGCCGGCCGCTCGCCGAGGTGTTCGCGGGCTGGGAGCGGCGCCGGCCGCGGACGTCCGATCTGCTGGACGATCTGCGGCTCGTCGTCGCCGAGCTGGCCGCGGCCGGCCATGACGCGATCGCCGTCGACCAGACCACCCCGGAGCAGCGGTCGTTCGGGCTGCGTACGGTGGCGACGCTGGCGCCGGGGCTGCTGCCGCTCGACTTCGGCTGGCACCGGCAGCGCGCGCTGCGGATGCCGCGGCTGCGCCGGATCGCGGGTGCCGGGGTCCGCTTCACGGCCGCGCCGCACCCGTTCCCGTGAGCGCGTCGCCCCCGGTGGCGGGTACGGCGGACAACGGCCGCAGGCCCCCGCCGGGAGGGGGAATTCACCGGTGGGGGCCGCGCCGTGCGGGGCGCCGGGTCAGGCGCTGCAGGAGGTGGTGCTCGTGGTGCTGGAACAGGTCGAGGTGGAGGAGCAGGACGTCGAGCCGGCGAGGACGACCTCGGCCTCGTCCGAGTAGTCGGAGATCTCGAAGGTCTCCGACTCCAGCTCCAGGATCTCGTCGGCCAGCGTGGACAGTTCGGACTTGTCGCTCATGGATGCTCCTTCGGTCGTCTTCCGTACGGCTGCGGGCCGTTCCGTGCCGTCGGCACTGCGTCCCATTGCACCTGAGGCCGCTGGCAGTTCGGCCGCGCAACCCCTCTCACCCCGCTGACACCCGGTGTCAGCGGAGTGTGCGCGCGCCGGCGCGGCGGCCCGGCAGGATGGGCATGACCACGGCGGAGGGAGGGCGCGGATGACCACGGCCGACGCCGTCACGGTGCCCGCCGCCGTGCTCAGGTCCGCCCTGGAGCTGTACCTCGGCCTGCACATGGCCCCGGAGCTGTCGGGCGCGGAGGAACGCACCGCGGAATGTTTCGCCGACTGGCTCGCGGCCGACGGCTACGCCGTCACGCGCGGCATCGGCGGGCACGGCGTGGCCGCGGTGCTGCGCCGCGGTCCCGGGCCGACGGTGCTGCTGCGGGCCGAGCTGGACGCGCTGCCGGTGACGGAGGAGACCGGCCTGCGGTACGCCAGCCGCGTGCCGGGCGCGATGCACGCCTGCGGTCATGATCTGCACCTCGCGGCGCTGGCCGGCGCCGCCCGCGTGCTGGCGCGCGAGTCCGCACCTGGCGCGGGCGGCACGATCGTGGTGGTGGGCCAGCCCGCGGAGGAAACCCTCGACGGGGCCAGGGCCATGCTGCGGGACGGGCTGTACGAGCGGTTCGGCACGCCGGACGCAGTGCTGGCGCAGCACACCGCGACGCTGCCCGCCGGTTCCGTGGCGCACGGCCTGGGCCCGCTGCTCGCCGGCAGCGTGGCCGTGGACGCGGTGCTGCACGGCACCGGCGGCCACGCCGGTGCCCCGCATCTGACGGTCGATCCGGTGGTGGCGGCCGCCGCCGCGGTGCTGCGCCTCCAGGGCGTGGTCTCGCGCGAGACGCCGCCCGCGGAGCAGGCCGTACTGACGGTCGGCAGGCTGCACGCGGGCGAACGCAGCAACGTGGTGCCGGACCACGCCGAACTCGGCATCAGCCTGCGGGCATTCGGGGAGGCCGCGCTGAAGCGGATGGAGGCTGCCGTGCGCCGGGTGGTGACCGCGGAGAGCGAGGCGTCCGGCTGCCCGCGGCCCCCGCGGTTCGAGGTGGTCTCGCACGCGCCGCCGCTGGTGGCGGACGCCGCGCTGACCGAGGAGGTACGCGCGGCGCACCTGGCGGCGCTCGGGACCGGGCGGGTGACGCGCTGGGCACCGGCCGCGGCCACCGAGGACTTCGGCTGGTTCGGTCCGGCGGGGGCCGGGCTGCACGGCGGGAGCGGCATCCGCCTGGGGTACTGGATGCTCGGCACCGTGGGGGCGGCCCGTCTGCGTGCCGCCGCACAGGCTGCGGACGGCACCGGGGCCGGGGCGTCCGTGCCCGGCAACCACTCCCCCGCGTTCGCCCCCGAGGTGCGCACGGCGCTGCCCGCGGGCATCGTGGCGATGGCGAGCGCCGCCCGGCGCGTGCTCGGCGGCGGTCAGATCCAGCCGCGCTCGCGGGCGAGCAGCGCGGCCTGAGCGCGGGTCGAGGCGCCGAGGCGCCGCATGACGTCGGCGACGTACCGCCGGTAGGTCCTGACCGAGACGCCGAGATCCCTGGCGCCGGTCTCGTCCTTGCCGACCGTGCACATCAGGGTCAGCACCTGGAGTTCCACGGGGGAGAGCCCCGCCTCCTCGTCGACGGGGCGGCGCAGTTCGAGGGGGACGTCCTCGGCCTGTTCCCAGGTCTTCTCGAACAGCGCGACCACCCCGGCGAGCAGCACCTCGCCGTGTACCAGCAGGGCTTCGTGGCCCGCCTCGCCCGGGTCCTGCGGCAGCAGCGCGGCCCTGCGGTCGTAGACCACGGCGTGGGCGGGGACTTCGGCCACGACGCGTATCCTCGCGCCGTGCGCGACGAGTTCCGCCAGGCGGGCCAGCGTCGGCCGGTCGTCGAGGGCGGCGGCGGGGACGACCATGCGGCGCTTGACGCCGCGGCGCAGGGCCCGCAGGTCGAGTGCCTGGGCGTGGCGGGCGTGCCCCGCGGGGGCGGCGGCCCACGGATCGGCGGAGAGGATCTCGTCGCGGGCGAAGAACGTCAGGTCCTCCATGCGGCTGGTCACCTCGTGCAGGCCGCCGAGGTGCTCCACCGGGGGGATCGCGTCGGGCCGTGCGGCGCCGCCCGTGGCGGCCGGCGCCCGGCCGGGGCGCGTCTCCGCGCGCAGCGCGGCGACGACGTGGTGCGAGGTGGTGATGTGCTGCACCTCCTGGTACAGGTGGCGCAGGCGCAGCTGGGTCAGCCGGGCGACCGCGGTCTCGGGGTCGGCGGGCGTGAGGAGTTCGGGCGGGTCCCCGGGTCTGAGCAGTCGCAGGTGCAGCAGCCGCCCCAGGGCTTCCTGGGCCGTCTCCTGTGCGATGTCGAGGGACAGATGCAGATTGCCCGCCGCGCTATTGGGGTGGCGCAGAAAGTGCCGATAGACCATTTCTTCCGATTTGGAGACCCCGAAGACAGCCATCTCATTCACCTGCACGGCCGACCTTCCTACGCTGTGGGGACTGCGGCAGGGCACAGAGTAAGGGGAGCAGTGGCCCGCCGGTGGCTCAGAACCGATGATTTCCTGCCCCATATGGTCCCCGGATGAACACCGGACGAACGCAGAGAGCCACATTGTGTTCGCCGTGCTGCCCGTCGGGGGCAACTCCGGGCATCCCGGAACGCCCCGGACGCACGAAGCCAACTCGCGCCGGGCGCACGACGGTCTGCGCCCGGCGCACGCCACCGCGGAACGCGCCGCTCCAGTCGTGTTCCCATTCCGGGCCGGGCGGCGGGGCGGCGACGCGGGAAGCGCGCCCCCGGGGAAAGACGCGTCAGAAGGTCCTCAATTCCCTTGTCCGACGGGCCGAATGGCGCTCACTTTTCGACGGCCGGCTGCGCCTCGCTGGGTTGCACTATCACGAAACCCTCGCCTTGGAGCACGAGCTGGTACACCTCGCCCGAACCGCCCCGCAGCATCGACTTGAGGCTCTGCGAGCGGTTGATCGAGGTGTGCAACTGGCTCGACCAGCCGACGACCGCATCCGTGTCGACATGGACGGGCGCCTGCGAGGTCACGGGGATGACGATGGGGGCGCCGTCGCACGTGAGGCCGATCCTGCCGTGCCCGCTGAAGACACAGTTGAACAGGCCGCCGCCGGTCATCCCCGCGCCGCTCACCATCTTGATCTCGTAGGCGAGCGAGGGGTCGAAGCACAGGACGTTGCGGCCGTTGATCGTCAGGCTGTCCTGTTGCTCCAGGTCTATGACGAAACAACTCTGGGCATTGTGCGCGAACCACACCTCCCCCTGACCCCGCACGGCCATGAGGGAAAGCCCCTCGCCCGTGACGGCACGCTTGAGGAAGTTGCCCACGCCCTGCTGCTTCACCTCGAATTGAAGATTGCCCCGGAACGCCACCATTGCGCCCTGCCGCGCATGGCACTCGCCGTCGACGACGTACTTGATCGCCTTGTGGTGTTGCAGGCTCATGCCCGACTCGGTCGGCGGCTGGGCCTGGTATTCGGCTTTGAAAAGGTCGCTACGCACGGCGCAGATCGTACGCCGATGGGCCGCTCGGGCGGAGGGGAACCGCACAGGCGAGCGGCAATACCGGTGCGGATGCCGGTGGTTCGCCCACCTTTGTCCTGATATTGACCGTGGGCGGTTTCCGGTCAGCCGGCCCGGGAGCCACCGCATCCGGGGCACGGCGGGGCAACGGCTCCCTTCCCCTCCGTGCGGGAGGAAGGGCGCCGCGTGCGGCGGGGTGACCCGATCCGCGTCAGTGTGCCTTCTCGTACGCCTCGCGGACATTGGCCGGGACCCGTCCGCGCTCGTTCACCTCGTACCCATTCTCCTTGGCCCACTGGCGAATCCTGGCGGTGTCCACCGTTTGCGGCGCCCGCTTGGCCGCGGCGCCCGCCCGCTGCGTCCTGCCGGTCTTCCTCGCCTTGTTGACGAACGGGCCCATCGCCGAGAGGAACTGGTCGAACGAGTCCGGCGCAAGGTCGATCTCGTAGTTCACGCCATCGATGGCGAAGGTATGCGTGCTGACCTCATCCGTGTCTTCGCCGGTGAGGTCATCGGTGTAGATTGTGACAACTTTCCTAGCCATGGCCGGAGTATACGGCCAATGGAGTGGCGGTCCATATACGCCGGGGAAGGCGCGTCACATCGGGGACGCACGCGCCCGCCGTTCCCGTTGACCGCGATCCCGCCGCGGGCGGCGCCCCGTTGTGCCATGACGGGGCGCCGGGAACGGGAACAGGGGTGACTACGGCCGGAATTCACCCGGTTGCAGATATCCGGGAAATCCGCTTTCCGTTTTCTTCGCGGGGCGTTATGGCACCTCGGCAGGGATGCCCGCCTCCACGCGCGCGGCGCGCAGCACGTCCGCGACCTGCACCCGGGCCCCGGTGGCCGAGGAGGCGATGGCGGCATACACCATGGCCAGGCTCAGCAGGTTGTCGTGGCACTCCCCCATCGGCACCCGCCCGGTGCGCAGCGCGGTCACGAAATCGGTCAGCGCGCCCGCCGTTCCCTCGCCGGGGAGCGGCGGCGCCACGGGCCCGGGACCGGCCGGGCCGTGCGCGATCTCCACCTCGGGCTCCCCCTCGCCGTCCCAGATGGCGCTGCCGCGGGAGCCGCCGAGCCGCCACCGGCTGTTCCACGAGGTCTCCAGGCCGTCGGCGCACCAGCTTCCGGTGTAGACGAAGCGGACGCCCCCGGCCATTTCGAAGACGGCGGTGGCCGAGGCGTCGCCGCGGTACCAGCTCCACGGCGGGTTGTACTCGTCGCAGTAGACGGCGACGGGATCGCGGTCGAGGACGAAGCGTGCGGCGTCGAAATTGTGCACCGCCATGTCGAGGATCAGCGGGTGATCCATGGCGTCCCGGAAGCCGCCGAACCGCGGCGCCCTGAAGAACTCCTGGGTGAGGAGCCCGAGTTCGCCCAGCCGGGCGGCCTGGGCCTTCAGGGCCCACAGCCTGCGGTCGTACCTGCGGTTCTGGCTGACCATGAACAGCAGCCCGCTGTCCTCGGCCGCCTTCACCGATACGGTGGCCTGCGCCAGGTCGGCGGCGAGCGGCTTCTCGCCGAGCACGGGCAGGCCGAGGTCCAGGGCCTCGAGGGTGACGGGCAGGTGGGCCGCGGGGACGGTGACGTCGATGACGGCCTGGGCACCGCCGCGCGCGGCGACCTCGCCGAGCGAGGTACCCACCGGCACCTCCTCCGTGCCCGGCTGCTCGGCGAGCGCCCCGCGGGCCGCCGCCGGGTCGAGGTCCACCACCCCGGCGAGGGCCACCCGGGCGTCGGCCGCGATGGTGCGCAGCCAGGCCCGGCCCATACCGCCGGCGCCGACCAGCAGCACGCGCAGCGGCTCGTCGCCCGGCACGGTGGCGAACGGGGGCGGCGCGGTCACCGGTCCCGCTCCTCGTACCAGCCGGTGGCACGCCGGTGCAGCTCGGGCGCCCGGCGCGGAACGCCCCGCTGCTCGACCCAGCGGACGCCGTTGGCCACGACGCGGCGCACGTCCGGGTGGTGGTAGACGGGGTACTCCTGGTCGCCGGGACTGAAGTAGAAGATCCGGCCGCGCCCGCGGCGGAAGGTGCATCCGGAGCGGAAGACCTCGCCGCCGCTGAAGGAGCTGATGAACACCAGCTCGTCGGGGGCGGGTATGTCGAAGAACTCGCCGTACATCTCCTGTTCGGGGATGATCAACGGGCTGGGTATGCCCTCGGCTATGGGGTGCGTGGGGTCGACGGTCCACACCAGTTCCCTGTCGTGCCCGCCGCGCCAGTCCAGGGCACAGGTGGTGCCCATCAGGGCCTTGAAGATCTTCGAGAAGTGCCCCGAGTGCAGCACCACCAGGCCCATACCGCCCAGCACATGCCGCTGCACGCGTTCGACCACGGCGTCGTCCACCCGGTCGTGCGCCGCGTGCCCCCACCAGGTCAGCACGTCGGTCGCGGCGAGCACCTCCTCGGTCAGACCGTGCTCCGGATCGGCGAGCGTGGCGGTGCGGACGGTGGCGTCCGGCACGTGCTCGGCCACCGCCGCGGCGATCTCGCCGTGGATGCCGTCGGGGTAGCGCGCGCGAACGCCGGGCTCCGTGGTTTCGTGAACGTTCTCGTTCCACACGGTCACCCGCAGGGCACGCGATGTCGTCGAGCCGGTCATGGTGGTTCCTACCTCCGTGTTGTGGTCCCGCGGGACCCTACCCGCCGGGCCGGCCGGCGAACGCGGCACGCGGTGTGGCGAGCGCCTCGGCCGGCAGGCGGGCGGCGAGACGCGCGCCGCCCGCGGTCAGCCTGCGAAGACCTCGACGAGGGACCAGACGGCCAGGCCGAGCATGCACACGCCGCCGATGCGCTGGACGGTCTTCAGCGGAACGCGCTGCGCGATGAAGCGGCCCACGAGCAGGGCCAGCGCGGAGACGCTCATCAGGGCCGCGGCGGCGCCGATGGAGGTGGACAGCGCGTCGTTCGTGGCGGCGAGATTCGCGGTGGTGATCTGCGTCAGGTCGCCCCATTCGCTGATGAACACCGCCGTGAACGCGGTGGTGAAGACGGGGAGGAAACCGGTCACCTTCCGGGCCGCGCCGCCGCCCTCCTCGTCGTCACCGCCGCCGCGCAGCAGCAGGAACGCGCCGAAGCCGAAGAGGATCGCGGACACGAGCCGGACGGACCAGTCGGGCAGCAGCCCGATCAGGCTGCCCGCGCCGACGGCGATGGCCACATGCACGACGAACGCGGTGGAGGTGCCGAACCACACGTACAGCGGGCGCATGCGGGTGCCCATGGCCAGCGACGCGAACATCGTCTTGTCCGGAAGCTCCGCGAGGAAGATCAGACCGAAGGCGGTGAGCACCGCCAGGAGGTCGAGCGACATTCCGTTGGCTTTCTGTGAGGGCCGGGTCGCGCGGCGCTCACGTGACGCCCCTCGCGGGGGGCCGGGGAGGACCACTCGGCCCGGCACGACGTCGTACACCCACGCGAGGAACGTGGGTGCGGTCATACCTGGCCGAAGGTCTCGTCCACCGCGGCGCCTGCGGCGTCGCGGCCCGGCTGCCGGGCCATCCGCGGGCGGATGGCCAGTATGTCGACCGGCCGGTATTGCGGGACTACTCCCCTTCGCTGCCCTCAGTGTACCCGCGGTGCGGAAAGGCCCGCGCGCCACATCGGCTGGATCTCCGGGCCGCCGTCGGGCAGGGCGGTCGGGGCGCCCAGCGCGCGGAAGCCGCAGCGCTCGTACAGGGCGCCGTCGCGCGGTGTGCCGGCCTCCAGGTAGGCAGCCGTCTCCTCCTCGTCGGCGCGGGCCAGTTGATACCGCAGCAGGGCGCCGCCGAGACCGCGGCCGCGCAGGCCGGGGAGCACCGCGGTCCGGGAGAGGTGCCAGTGCGGCACGCCCTCCGGGTGGCGCGCGCCCACCAGCTCCTGCAACCGCCCCATGCGGGCCAGCATGGCCGTTCCCCTCCCGGCGGCGGAGGCCTGCCGACCGCGCCCACGAGTCTACTGGGGTGCCGGGTGCCGGGTGCCGGGTGCCGGGTGCCGGGTGCCGGGTGCCGGGTGCCGGGTGCGGCCCCGCGGCAGCACCCGGCGGCTGCGGCTCGGCCGGGGGTGATGCCGACCTCGATACCGCCCCTGGCCCGGTGCGCCGGGTCAGTCCTGTGCGCGGCCCGTGGTGACGCGGGCGATCATGAGCGCGAGGAGGATGATGCCTCCGTAGATCGCCTGGATCCAGAACGACGAGACCTGGGCGAGGGTCAGCAGGTTCTGCACGACGCCGAGGAGCAGCACACCGGTGAGCGCGCCGAGCATGCTGCCCTTCCCGCCGTCCAGGCTGATCCCGCCGATGACGGCCGCCGCGAACACGGTGAAGATCATGTTCTCGCCCTGGTTGCTGTTGATCGCGCCGACGTAGCCGGTCTGGATCAGTCCGCCGACCGCGGCCAGGACACCCGCCGTGATGAACACCCCGAGCAGCACCCGGTCGACGCGGATACCCGCGGCGCGCGCGGCCTGCTGGTTGCCGCCGATCGCGTACAGGGCCCGGCCCCACCGGTGGTATTTCAGCAGCAGGCCGGTGATGCCGAACGCGGCGCCCGCCAGCCATACCGAGGCGGGCACGGTCAGGAACGTGCTGGTCGCGAGCGTGAAGAACGCCTCGGGCATGCCGAAGAGGGTCTTGCCCTCCGTGGCGCCCACGAGCAGGCCACGCAGGATGATCAGCATGGCGAGGGTGACGATGAAGGCGTTCAGTTTCAGCTTCACCACCAGCAGCCCGTTGACCGCGCCGATGCCGGCGCCGACGAGCAGGATGCACAACAGCCCGACGGCGACCGGCAGTTCGGCGCCGAATCCGGCCTGGGCTGCGGGCAGTACGAACAGCGCGCCCAGGGCGGGTGCGATACCGACGACGGACTCCAGCGACAGGTCGAATTTGCCGGAGATGAGGACGAGGGACTCCGCGAGCACCACCATCGCCAGGGCGGCCGAGGCGCCGAGGATCGAGATGATGTTGCGCTCGGTCAGGAAGGAGTCGTTGGTGAACGCGCCCAGGATCATGAGCAGAATCAGCGCGGGCAGCAGCGCCAGCTCCCGCAGGCGCCGCCACAGCGGCGAGTTGCGCGACGGGGAGGCCGGCGCGTCCGGGAGCTTGGGTGCGCCGGTGGTGCGGCCCAGGGCGGACGGCGTCCCGGTGTCAGCCACGGTCGACTCCTTCGATCGATGCGATCAGCTCGTTGTCCCGCCACCCCGCGCGGTACTCGTCGGTGATCCGGCCGTGGAAGAGGACCAGGACCCGGTCGCAGTGGCGCAGGTCGTCCAGCTCGTCCGAGACCAGCAGGACGCCGATGCCGCTGTCGCGGGCGCTGTCGACGCGCGCGAGCAGCGACTCCTTGGACTTGACGTCGACGCCCGCGGTGGGATTGATCAGGACGAGCAGCCGCGGATCGGAGGCGAGGGCGCGGGCCATGACGACCTTCTGCGCGTTGCCGCCGGAGAGGTCGGACACCGGCTGGTCCGGGCCCTGGGCGTGGACGTCGAGACGGTCCATCAGCTCGCGCGCCAGGGCGCGTTTGCGCTTCTGGCCGATGAACCCGTACCTGCCGAGCCGGCCGGGCACGGTCAAGGTGCTGTTGTCGCCGATGGAGAGGCCGGGGACGGTGCCCTGCTCGTCCCGGTCCCGGGGAACGCAGCCGACCCCGGCCCGCAGCGCGGCGGCCACGTCGCCGAACGGCAGGGCGGCGCCGCCGACTTCGGCGGCGCCCGCGGTGGGCGTGTGGAGTCCGGTGAACGTCTCGGCGAGCTGGACCTTGCCGCTGCCGCTGCTGCCGGCGAGGCCCACGACCTCGCCGCGGCGCACGGTCAGGCCGACGTCCTCGAAGGCGGGTCCGCTCAGGCCGGTGGCGACCAGGCACGCCTCGGCGGTCGCGTCCGGGGCGGGCCGCACATGGCCGCGCGCCAGCACGGCCTCGCCGGTCATGGCCTCCACCAGGGCGGGGCGGGGCAGTTCCGCCACGGCCGCGGTGGTGACCCAGCGGGCGTCCCGCAGCACGGTGACGGTCTGGCAGACCTCGTAGACCTCCTGGAGGTGGTGGGAGATGTAGAGGAAGGTCACCCCCGCCCTCTGGAGGGAGCGCATGCGCGTGAACAGCCGCTCGATCTCGCGCTTGTCCAGCTGGGCGGTCGGCTCGTCGAGGACGATGAACCGGGCGCCGAAGGACAGGGCGCGCGCGATCTCCACCATCTGCCGGTCCTCCACGCGCAGGTCCGCGGTGCGGGCGCGCGGGTCGACCCGCACGTCCCAGGTGTCGAGGAGGTCGGCGGCCTGCCGGTGGAGCAGGCGCCAGCTGATGATGCCGCGCCGCAGGGGCTGGCGGTTGATGAACAGGTTTTCGGCGACGGTCAGTTCGGGGACGACGGTCGGCTTCTGGTAGACGCAGGCGACCTTTCTGCGCCACGCGTCGCGGTCCGCCAGGGGCGGCGCGGGCTCGCCGTCGAAGAAGACCGTTCCCTCGTCGGGCGCGGTCAGGCCGGTGAGGATGCCGACGAGGGTCGACTTGCCCGCGCCGTTGCGCCCGACGAGGGCGTGGGACTCGCCGGGCAGCACGGTCAACTGGCCGTCCCGCAGGGCGGTGACGGGGCCGTAGCGCTTCACGATGCCCCGCGCCTCGGTCAACGGCCGGGGCGCCGAGTCAGGTTGACGTTCGCTCATTGGTCGCGGTTGCCCCACAGCTCGGGGTCGTCGACGTTCTCCCTGGTGACCAGGGGCGCGGGAAGCTGGTCCTCCAGCAGCCCGTTGGGCAGCTCCACGATGGTGGAGCCGTGGTCGGTCGGCCCCGGCTCGAAGGTCTCACCGGCCAGCGCCGCCTTGATGTAGTACATGCCGTACTGGGCGTAGGCGTCGGCGGGCTGGGAGACCGTCGCGTCGATCTCGCCGTTGCGGATGGACTCCAGCTCCTGCGGGATACCGTCGTTGGAGACGATCGTGATGTGCCCCTCCTCACCGGCCGGGTGCAGCATGTCCTTGCTGCGCAGGGTCTGGAGCGTGGGGGCGAGGTAGACGCCGCCCGCCTGGAGGTAGATGCCCCGGATGTCGGGGTTGGCGTTGAGCAGGGTGTCCAGTTGCGCGGCGGCCTTGTCCGACTCCCAGTCGGCGGGGATCTCCAGCACCTCGAGACCGGGGTGGTTTTCCGCGACGCAGGTGCGGAACGCTTCGGACCTCTCCCGGCCGTTGACGGAGGACAGGTCGCCCATGATCTGCACGACCTTGCCCGTTTCCACGTGCTCGCCGAGGTAGGCGCAGGCCGCTTCGCCGTAGGCGACGTTGTTGGCCCGCACGATCATCTCGACCTCGCCCTCCTCGGGGGCGACGTCGACGGCGACGACCGGAACGCCGCGCCGCTCGGCCTGGTCGAGGGCGGCGGAGATGGCGCCGCTGTCCAGCGGGGCGACGACCAGTCCGGCGACGTTCTGGTTGAGCAGGTTGTTGACGTCGGTGATCTGCTGGGCCGAATCGCCGTTGGAGTTGACCGTGCCGAGCGCGTCGACGCCCTCGGAATCCGCCATCCGCGGCACGTAGTCGTTGTACGCCTGCCAGAAGGGAGACGTCAGCAGGGGGAGCACCACCCCGACCGGGCCGTCGCTCCCCCCTCCTCCGCCGCCGCCCGAGGGGCCGGAGTCGGCCGTGCTGCCGCACGCGCCGAGCACCAGCGCGGCACCGGCGGCCAGGGCCGCCGCCCGCAGCCGGCGCGTTGTGTGCCGAAGTGACTGACCCGCCATGCCTACGGCTCCTTGTCCGGGGAGGGTGCGTGCCGGACGCCGGAACGCCCGCCACCGCCGTGACGCATCAATTATCGGACCACTTAGGCCAGTTGGGCACCCATGCGGCATCGAATTCCCGATTCCGGAGCCGATTGGTCGGGCCACTGGGCGGTAGACTGCCGCTCCGTACGACACCGGAGGTCGGCCAGCGTGGAGCGGAGCACACCGCCCAGGGGGACGGTGACGCAGCGTGCCATCGAGCAGCTCAAGTCGCTGATCTCCGAGGGGCATCTGGAGCCGGGGCAGCGCCTGCCCACCGAACGGGACCTCGCGGTGCGCCTGGGCATCTCGCGCAGTTCGATGCGGGAGGCGATCAGGGCGCTGACGGTGCTGGGCGTACTGGAGGCACGGCACGGCTCCGGGATCTACGTCACGCGGCTCCAGGCCGCCGATCTGCTGGAGACGCTGGGGGTCGTGGCCGACCTCTCGCGCGGGCCGCAGCTGATCGAGCTGATGGAGATCCGCCGCGCCCTGGAGGCCACGGCGGCGGCCATCGCCGCCGCGCGCATCTCCCCGGAGCAGCTGGCGGAGGTGGAGACGCACCTCGACGCGATGTACGCGACGGAGGACCCGGGCGAAATCCTCGCCCACGACCTGGCCTTCCACCGGGCCGTGGCCGTGGCAGGCGGCAACGGGACGCTGGTGGCGATCCTCGACGGCCTGTCCTCGCGGACGTTCCGCGCCCGCGTGTGGCGCGGCTACCAGGAGGAGGGCGTGTTCGACCGCACCCGCCACGAACACCGGCGGATTCTCGATGCCTTGCGGGCGCGCGACCCGGAGGCGGCCAGGGCCGCGGCGGCGGCACACGTCGGGGAGGTGGAGTCCTGGCTGCGGGCGCGCCAGACCTGAGCGGTCCGGCGGCGGTGACCAGGCACGACCGGCGGCAACTCGCCAGGTCCGCACGGCGGTTGGTCAGCGAACACCTGGGCGATGAGGGCCGGGTGCGGGTTAGTCTTTGCGCCACGGGAAGGGCGAGCCCGCTCGGACGCGCGGGCCGCGGCACGAGGAGGGGATTTTCGCGGTGGCGAACGAGAACGGCGGAGCCGAGGGCGGCCAGACCTCGGACATCGACCTGAGCAGGCCGAGCATCGCGCGGGTCTACGACGCCGTTCTGGGCGGCAAGGACAATTACGAGGTCGACCGGGTGGTCGCCGACCAGGTGCGCCGGACGATGCCGCATATCAGCGACGTCGGCTGGTTCAACCGGGCCGTCCTCGGCCGCACGGTGCGGTATCTGGCCCAGGACGCCGGGATCAGGCACTTCATCGACCTGGGCGCGGGGCTGCCGACCCTGGAGAACACGCACCAGGTCGCGCAGCGGTACGCACCCGACGCGCGCGTGGTGTACGTCGACAACGACCCGATCGTGCTGGCGCACGGCCGGGCGCTGCTGGAGGAGAACGAGCGGACGTCCGTCGTCACGGCCGATCTGCGCGAGCCCGCGGCGGTCCTGGCGCACCCGGGCGTGCGGCGGCTGATCGATTTCTCCGAGCCGGTCGGGGTGCTGCTGATCGGCATGCTGCACCACCTGCACGACGACGAGAACCCGCAGGGCATCGTCGACGCCTACCTGGACGCGGTCCCCTCCGGCAGCCACCTGGTGATCACCGCGTTCTGCGATACGGGCCCCGAGGCCCGCGGCGTGGAGGAGACGATGCTGGAGTTCCTCGGCACCGGGCGGTTCCGGACGACGGAGGAGATCACGGCGTACTTCAAGGGCCTCGACCTGCTGGAGCCCGGCGTGGTGTCCCTGCCGCTGTGGCGGCCGGACGCGCCCGTCGCGCTGCCGCTGACGGTCGCCCAGCGGCTGATGGCGGGGGGTGTCGCCCGCAAGCCGTGACCTCGGGCGCCGACCCGCGCGCGGCGCGGGTCAGCGCCCGCGCCGCGCGAGGACCAGGCGGCAGCGCGGGCTGCCGTCGGGCAGCGCACCGAGGTCGTCCAGTGGCCACGTGCCCACGTCGAAGCCTGCGGCGCCCAGTTCCTCGCTCACCCGGGGCAGCGGGAAGGTGCGGTAATACATGACGAACCGCGGGCGCCACAGCGCGTTCCGCAGGCGCATCGCGGCGTCGAAGCCCCACAGCGTCCAGTACTGCGCCGAGCCGACGCGCGGCGGCGCGGCGACGGGAAAGGCGAAGAGGCCGCCGGGCCGGAGCGCGCCGTACGCCCGGGCGAACAGCGCGGGCCGCTCCGCGGGCAGGAAGTGGCCGAACGCGCCGAAGCTGACGACGAGGTCGAAGGCGCCGGTGAACGGCAGGGCCCTGGCGTCGGCGCGCACCAGGTCCACGGGCGGGCCGCCGGGCGCCGGGGGCCGGGCGGCGCGGGCCACCGCGAGCATCCCGGCGCTGAAGTCCACGCCCACGACGCGCCGTTCGCAGAGCCCGGACAGCACGCCGAGGCCGGCCCCGGTGCCGCAGCACAGGTCGAGCCCGGTGCCGAACGGCCCCAGCGGCCGCAGGGCGGCGGCCACGGCGCCCAGGACCCGGTCCTGGGTGCGGAACGGGGTGTGGTCGAACTTCGGTGCCAGCAGGTCGTAGCCGCGCTCGACGGAGGACATCGCCTGCACGGCCAGCTCGTGGAGGGCCGGGCCCCGGGGAGTGAACACGCCCTCACCGTAACGAAGTGCGGGGCCCACGGGCACCGCCCGCGTTCAGTGCACGCTCACCGTGACGGGGCCGCCGCGGTCGTCCACGTTCCGCAGCACCGACCAGGGGATGCGCAGCGCGCGGCCGGGGGCGGCGGGCCAGGGCAGGGTGCGGCGGGCGACGGTCCTGCCGTCCTGGCGGACGGTGACGCGTGGCACGCGGACGAACTCGTCGGTCCACAGCAGCAGCCGGTTGCGCGGGGGCGCGGGCGCGCCGGGGCGCAGCAGCCCGGGGGCGATCCAGCGCAGGGGCGGCTCGGTCAGGATGCGCACGCCGGGGCCCTCTCCTTCGTCCTCGTCGCCCGCGAGGTGGCGCAGCACCTGGTCGGCGACGTGCGCGCCGTCCAGGGCGGCCACGTCCGCGGTGTCGACGGGGTGCAGGAGGTTCCCGGCGGCGAACACGCCGGGGCGGCTGGTCCGCAGCGCGGTGTCGACCAGGGGGCCCAGCGTTCCGGGGTCGAGGTCGAGCCCGGCGGCGCGGGCGAGTTCGTGGTCGGGAATCCAGTCGCCGGTGAACACCAGGGTGTCGCACTCGACGGTGCGCCGCGCCCCGGTGTCCAGGTGCTCGATCTCCACGGCCGCCAGCCGGCCGCGGCCGATCACCCGGGTGACGCGGGTCCTGGTGGCCACGGGCACGCGCAGCAGGGTGCGGCCGGGCACCGTGAACGCGGCGTAGGACTCGGCCGCCGGGTGCTCGGTGGCCATGAGGGCGACCGCGCAGCCCGCCTCGCGGAGCGTCAGGACCGCGGACCAGCTGACGAGTTCCGCGCCGACGATGACGGCCCGCCGGCCGACGCGCCCGTGGTGGAGGTGCACCACGTTCTGGAGCTGGCCCGTGGTGTACACGCCGTGCGGCCGGTCGCCGGGGACGAGGCGGGCCGGGCGGGGCCGTTCGCGGGCGCCGGTGGCCAGGACGACGGCCCTGGCCCGGATGCGCCTGCGGCCCGCGGGCCCGGTGACCTCGGCGGTGTGTGCGTCGGCCCAGCCGGTGACCATGGTGCGGGTGTGGATGACGGCGCCCGCCTCGGCCGCGCGCGCCGCCAGGTGCGCCGCGTAGCGGGGGCCGCGCATGACGCGGCGCAGGTCGCGCAGCCCGTAGCCGGTGTGGTCGCTGTGCCGGGGGATGCCGCCGGCCTCGGCCTCCCGTTCGACGACCAGCACCTCGCCCGGGATGCGGGGGGCGAGGCGGGCGGCGGCGGTGAGGCCGGCCGGGCCGCCGCCGATGACGAGGACGTCGGGGGTCAGCAGTGGCGTGGTGCCCGGCGTGGGGGTGTCGGGGTTCATGAGTTCTTTCCGTCGTGCCGCCGGGGGGTGTGGGCGGGGCCGGTGCCCCGGGTGGTCAGGAGCCGTTCGACTTCGGCTCCGCAGAAGAAGCCCTGGCAGCGGCCGTTCATGGCCCGCGTGCGGCGGCGCAGCCCCTCGATCGTGCGGGCCGGGAGCGGTGCGTGGCAGGCGTCGCGGATCTCGCCGGCGGTGACGCGTTCGCAGAAGCAGACGATGGTGCCGTAGGCGGGGTCCGCCGCGATGCGTTCGACGTCCTGGTAGGGCCGCGGGGTGGCCTCGCCGATATTGGGCATGCGGGGCGGCGCGGGCAGGTCGGTGCGGCGGGTGAGGGCGAGCCCGGCGTCCTTCAGCAGGTCGCGGGCGTGTTCCGCGATGGCCATGCCCGCGGTCAGGCCGGTGGAGCGGATGCCGCCGATCAGCAGGTAGCGGCGGTCGGCATCGGCCTCGACGAGGTAGTCGCCGTGGTCGATGGCGGCGCGCAGCCCGGCATAGGAGGCGGTGATCTCCTCGGCCAGCAGCCGCGGCATCAGCCGCTCGCCCTTGCCGAGCAGGAACGCGAAGCCGTCGGCCGAGGTGCCGGTGGCGGTGCGGTCGGTCAGGTCCTCGGAGGTGGGGCCGAGCATGACGTTGCCGTAGATGGTCGGCGAGATCAGCACACCCTTGCCGCGCGAGGACGGCACCGGCAGCACGATCTTGTCGGCGAGCGGCCTGGCCAGCTTGTCGAAGACGAAGAGCTCGCCGCGGCGCGGGGTGACGGTGAACCGGTCGTGCCCGAACATGCGGTCGACACGATCGGCGGACAGTCCCGCCGCGTTGACGACCCAGCGGGCGGCGATGCGGCCGCCGGTGGTGGTGAGGGTGGTGACGTCCCCGGCGACGTCCACGGCCGTGACCGCGTGCCGCAGCAGGACGCGGGTACCGCGGCGTTCGGCGTCGGTGGCCAGCGCCAGGTTGGTGGTCCAGGTGCAGATGATCGACTCGTCGGGAACGGTCAGCCCGCCGAGCACCCCCTCGCCGAGCGCGGGCAGCTGCCGGTAGACCTCGTCCGGCCCGATGAGGCGGCAGCGGTCGTACCCGTTCTGCTCCGCCTTCTCCGCGAGGCCGGGGAGGGCGTCGCGCTCCTCCGCGGTCCAGGCGACCAGGATGGCGCCGGTGCGCTCGACGGGGATGCCGGTGGCCTCGGCATAGTCCGCGAGCAGGTGGTGGCCGCGCGCGACGAGCCGCGATTCGAGGGTGCCGGGTTTGGCGTCGAAACCGGTGTGCAGCAGCGCGGTGTTGGCCTTGCTGGTGCCGTCCCCGACATCGTCGCGGGCCTCGACGAGCGCCACCGACAGCTCGTGTCCCGACAGTTCGCGGGCGACGGCCGCGCCGACGATCCCGGCGCCGATCACGGCGACGTCGAAGATCTCGGGCGGGCCGGTGGGCGAAGCGGTGTTCACGGAGTTCCTCCCTTGCCTGGGTATGCCTCGACGGTCGCGACCCAGCGGGCGCGGAACTCGGCGGCCCGGTCGGCCGGCCAGACCGGTTCGTGGACGGTGGCGGGACGCCACGCGCCGACGGCCTCGGTGAGGCCGAGTCCCGGCGACAGCGCGAGCCGGGCCAGCGCGGCGGCGCCCAGCGCGGTGGCGTGGCCGGAGGGGTAGATGTCCACGGGCACCTGCGCGAGGTCGGCCTGGGCCTGCATCAGGGTGCGGCTGCCGGTGAGGCCGCCGTCGGCGCGCAGCCGGGTCACGGGCGCGCCGAGGTCCGCCTCGACCAGCCGGCACAGCTCGGCGACCTGGGCGGCGATGCCTTCCAGGACGGCGCGCACGAGGTGTTCGCGGCGGGTCGACAGCGTCATGCCGGTGAACGTGGCGGTGGCCGCCGGCCGCCACCACGGCGCGGCGAGTCCGGCGAGGGCGGGGACGCACAGCACGCCCTCCGCGTCGCGGGCCGCGACCGCGTCGAGATCGGTCGCGGTGCCGAGGAAGCCGAGGTCCTGCATCCAGCGGATGGCGGAGGCCGCGGTGTAGACCTGGCCGTCCACGCAGTACGGGGTCCCGCCGGCGGCCCGCCAGGCCACCGATGTGGTCAGGCCGGACGCGGAACGCACCGCGGTGGACCCGGTGTTGGCCAGCAGGAACGCGCCGGTGCCGTAGGTGCACTTGGCGGTGCCCGGCGCGAGGCACGCCTCGGCGAGCAGCGCGGCCTGCTGGTCGACGATCAGTCCGGCCACCGGCACCTCGTCGCCGAAGGCCCGGGTGGTGCCCACGATCTCGTCGCAGGCGACGATGCGCGGCAGGCGTTCCCCGGTGAGGCCGAACAGCTCGGCCAGCTCCGGGTCCCAGTCGACCGCGTCGAGGCCGAGGAGCAGCGACCGGCTCGCGGTGGCCGCGTCGGTGACGAACGCGCCGGTGAGGTGGTGCACCAGCCAGGTGTCGGTGGTGGTGACCACGCCCTGCCGGGTGACGTGGCGCCGCAGCCAGGCCATCTTCGGCGCCGAGAAGTAGGGGTCGAGCACCAGCCCGGTGCGCTGCGCCACCCAGGCGGCGTGGTCGGCGAGTTCGGCGCAGATCCGTTCGGCCCTGCGGTCCTGCCAGACGATGGCGGCGGACAGCGGCGCGCCCGTCGCCGGGTCCCAGGCCAGCACGGTCTCGCCCTGGTTGGCCAGGGCGACGCAGTCGACGGGCCGGCCGGCGGCGGCGAGGGCGCGGCGGCCGGCGCCGAGGACGGAGTCGAGGAGTTCGCCGGGGTCCTGTTCGACGCCGCCGCCGTCGAGGTAGGCGGGGCGGACGGCCTCCTCGGCGATGGCGAGAGTGCCGTCCACCGTGTCCACCACGATGGCCTTGGTGCCGGAAGTGCCCTGGTCGATGGCCAGGATGGTGCTCATCGCGGGTTCTCCTCAGGTCCGGGTCCTGCACCGCTGCCGGCCGCGGTGCGGCCGCCGCCGGATGCCGCGGGCTCGGCGCTGCCGGGCTCGTCGGCGTCGAGTGCGCGGTCGATATCGGTCATGTCGGGCATCGAGAGTCCGGACCTGCCGCGGCTGATCAGCAGGTAGGCGAGGTAGACGGCGCCGATGGCGAACAGGACCAGCACATAGGCCCAGGGCGCCCGGAAGGACTCGTCGCGGAACAGCAGCAGTTCGTACACCAGCCAGACGGAGGCGACGACGATGACCGGGATCTCCCAGCGGCCCAGGGAGAAGCCGCGGCTCGGCGGCAGCGACCTGCGCTTGGCGATGTACATGATGACCGTACCGGCGTAGATGATCGCGGGCAGCAGCGTGGCCGCCGAGAAGAGCTCGAACAGCGCGTCGGTGGAGCCGGAGAAGACCAGCAGTACGACCTGGGCGATCACCAGCATGAAGATCGACGAGTTGAGCGGGGTGCCGCGGCTGCGGTGGACCTTGCGCAGCGCCTGCCAGCCGGGGAAGCGCTGGTCGCGGGACATGGCCCACACCAGGCGCGTTCCGCTGAGGGTGATGACCAGACCGCAGGAGAAGATGGACAGGACGACGAGGACGAGCAGCAGCTTGCCGACGACCGAGCCCAGGACGGCCGTGATGACGGTGGCCACCGGGGTGTCGGACCGGGCCAGTTCCGCGGGGTCGCCGGCCAGCGCGGTGATCGCGATGAGGAACAGGAAGCCGAGGACCCCGAGGGAGATCACGGCCTGCGCCATGGCCTTGGGGATGACCCGGGCGGGCTCCTTGGTCTCCTCGGCCAGGTTGGCGGCGGACTCGAAGCCGACGATGGTGAAGGCGCCCAGCAGGAAGGCCAGAGCGAACGGCCCCGCCTGCGTCATGTCGCCCAGCGCGTAGTAGCCGGACGCGTCGGCGGGCGCCGCCTCGAAGAGGGTGGCGAAGTCGAGCTTGCCGGTCACCGCGCCGACCACGAACAGCAGCGCGGTGAGCGAGGTCATGCCGATGAGCTGAACGGTGACGGCCACGTTGTTGACGCGGTGGGTGGTGCGCGTGGAGGCGGCGACCAGGATCGCCTGGAGAAGTATGACGACGGCGGTGATGAACCAGGCGTTCTGCGTGGTGCCCCGGTACTGGAACAGCTCGGGGAGGATCGTGGAGGCGATGGTGTAGTCGACGGCGACGACCACGACACCGAGGAACGCGAACGAGATCCAGCCCATGATCCAGCCCCACAGCGGGCCGACGATCCGGGAGACCCACTGGTAGGCGTACCCGCTGATGGGGATGCGGGCGGCCAGGGCCCCGAAGATCAGCGCGACCGCGAGCTGGCCGACGACGACGATGGGCCAGGCCCAGATGCCGCGCGGGCCCGAGGTGCTGAGCACCGAACCGTAGGCGGTGAAGATGCCGGTGGCGATGGAGACGAAGCCGAAGGCGATGGAGAAGGAGGCGTACCAGCCGAGCTCGCGGGCCATCTCCTGCTGATAGCCGGCGGCCCGGGGGGTGGCCGCGGGGCCGCCCGCGGGGCGGGGATCGCTGTGACTCATGGGGACCTGCTGCCTTTCACGTGCGGACGGCGCCCGTGGCTCGGGACTGCCTGGGTGGAACCTGTGCTGCGCGGGTCAGGCCGTGATCACGGTGCCTCCCGCGCGGCTGACGGCCGCGGCCAGCTCCGGTTCCGCGGACGGCTCGGTGATGACGCCGGCGCACTCGTCCAGGCCGCAGACGCGGTGGGGCGCGATCCGCCCGTGCTTGCTGGTGTCGGCCAGCACGTAGGCGCGGACACTCCGCGGGATCACGGCCCGCTTGGTCGCGATCTCGTCGAAGTAGAAGTCCGTCACCCCGGCCTCGGCGTCGACGCCGCCCGAGCCGAGGAACGCCACGTCGGCGTGCAGGCCGGAGAAGAAGGCGACGGCCTGGGCCCCCGAGCAGACCAGGTCGCCGCCGCGGACGCGCCCGCCCGGGATCAGCACCTCGACCTGCGGCCTGCCCGCCAGCTCGCCCGCCACCAGCAGCGAGGAGGTGGCGACCAGGCCGCGGAAGTCGGCCGGGAGGGCGCGGGCGACCTGTACGGCGGTGGTGCCGACGTCGATGACCACGGTCATGCCCGGGCGCACCAGCGCGGCCGCGGCCCGGCCGATCGCGGCCTTGGCGTCGGCCTGCGCGGCGGAGCGCTCCGCGAAGGGTGCCTCCTCCCCCGTCAGCCCTCTGGCCACGGCCAGCGCCGCGGCGCCGCCGTGCACCCGGCTGAGCACCCCGCGGCTCTCCAGCTGAGCGAGGTCCCTGCGCACCGTTTCGGCGGAGACGCCGAGCTCGGCGGCGAGCGCCTCGGTGCTGAGGGTGCCCGCCTGGTTGACGGTGGCGGTGATGCGGCGGTGGCGTTCGGCTGGGAGCATGCGCGGCCTCGACTGACTGCAAACGTGTGCGGATGACTGAACTTAGCCGAAAGTGTGGACTCATGCCCGAATTCCGTCAAGAGTCAGCCGGAGAATCACCCTGCGAACCGCAGGCATCACCCAGTGTCAGTTGCGCCGGGCGGCGGCCACGGCCAGGAGGAGGGCGACGGCGCCCAGTCCCGCCACCGCCGTCCACACGGCCGGGTAGCCGACCGCACCGACCATGAGGCCGGCCAGGAGAGGGCCGCCGGCGAAGCCGGCGAACTGGCAGATGCCCACGTATCCGGAGACGGTGCCGATGGCGTGCGCCGGAACCAGGTCCATCACGGTGAGGAAGACGACCCCGGGCACCGCCATCGCGCACAGCGCGTGCACCACCACCGCGGCCCAGAACAGGGCGATGGCGCCGAACGCGGCGGCCGCGAGGAGCAGGACGGAGGCGGCGAGGCCGCCCGCCGTCAGCACCGTCAGCACCAGCGGGGGCCGCCGCGCGGCGGCGTGCGCGCGGGTCCACAGCACGCGGCCGGCGATCCCGACGCCGCCGACGACCGCCATGCCGGCGCCCGCGGCCGTCGCGCCGAGGCCGAGCGAGCCGTGCGCGAAGAGCGCGAGGTACGCGTTGGTGGCCTGGGTCGTGGCCCCCGAGCAGAACGAGACCCCGAGCACGATCCGCACCTGACGGGACAGCGGCACCCGGCCGCCGCGGACCGCCCGCCGGACGGGAGGGCCGGCGCGCATGCGCAGCGCGGGCACCACCAGGACGACGGCGGTCAGGGCGAGGGCCGCGAACGCCCAGCGCACCCCGCCGAGGGCGGCGATCGGCGGCAGGGCCGCCCCGGCGAGGAGCTGGCTGCCCGGCACGCCGCTCTGCTTCAGCCCCACCGCCCTGGCCCGGCCCTGCCGCGGCGCGGCACGCGCGATGATCTCGTTGGTCGCCGGATTGGCCGCCGCCTGGGCGAGACCGGCGACGGCGACGGCGAGCACCAGGGTCGCCGTCGACACCTGAACGGTCAGCAGGACGGCGGTCAGCGCGGAGAACACCGCGATGAGGCGGATGAACAGCACGCCGCCGTGCCGGTCCACGGCCGCGCCGGCCGCGGCCGAGGCCAGGGAGGCGACGGCGAACGACGCGCCCACGGCAAGGCCGAGCAGCCGTTCGCCGGCCCCGAGCACCGGCAGCAGCTGCGGGCTCAGGGCCGTCACCGCGTAGAGGCTCGCGGGGCCGAGGCCCATGGCCGCCGTCAGCATCCAGACCGTGCCGGGCCCGGCCGGTCGTCCGGGCTCAGCGGGGAGCGGCGAAGTCACCGCTGATGGCCAGGCTCGCCCGGTGCATGCGGATGGCGATGAGCGGGATGCGCGGCGGGAGCAGCCGTTCCGCGGGGGCGGCCAGGGCGAGCGCGGCGACCGGCGCCCTGGCGTGGTCGCGGACCACGACGCCCACCGCCGCCACGTCGTCGGCGCTCTCACCGTGGTTGGTGGCGTAGCCCGCACGGTCCACGGTCGCCAGGTGGCGTTCGATCTCGTCGAGGCTCTGGAGCGTACGGCCGGTCAGGGCCTGCACCCCCCGCGGGTACAGGTCGCGGACCTGCCCGGGCGGCAGGGCCGCGAGGATCGCCTTGCCCGCCGCCGTGGCGTGCGCGGGCAGCACCATGCCGACGCGCAGGCCGACGCGCAGCGGCTGGCTGCTCTCCACGCCGTCGACGAAGCGGGCCCCGTTGCCCTCCAGGACGACGAGGTGGACCGTCTCGCCGGTCTCCTCGGCCAGGGCCAGCAGGTGCGGCCTGGCGACCTGGCGCAGGTCGAGCCGCGCGATGGCGCGCAGCCCCGCGTCGACGAGGGCGGGCCCCGGCCGGTAGACGTGGCTGTCGCCGCCGTGGGTCGCGAAGCCGCGGAAGGCCAGCGTGGACAGCAGCCGGTGCGCGGTGGAGCGGGCGACGCCCAGCAGTTCCGCGGCCTCGAAGACCCGCAGCTCGCCGCGTTCGTCGAGGACGTGGATGAGCCGCAGGGCGTTGTCCACGGAGGCGAGGCTGTAGGGCGGCGGCACCGCCGACCAGCCGGCCCGCGTCTCGTCGTCCGGCGGGCCACCGGGCCGGCCGCGGGAGGAGGATGCGGACACGGGCGCGTCACTCCTGCCGGTTGACGAGCTCTTTGTCATACGCGGCGACCTTCTTGTAGTCGTCGGAGATCGCGGCCATTTCCTCGGTGCTGATGACGTCCTCGATACGGTCGAACGGACGGTCGCCCGTGCGCTCGTAGACTTCCTTCAGGATCGTATCGGGCGGCCTGATGCGGTTGGTGCGCACCACCGAGGCGGTGGCGGGCAGGCGTTCCTGCTCGTAGCGGAGCAGGGCGGCGCGCGGGTCGGGGGCGTTCTCCAGGGCGGTGCGCAGCGCGTAGGCGTCGAGCACGGCCTGCCCGGCGCCGTTGGAGCCGCGCGGCACCATGGGGTGGGCGGCGTCGCCGAGCAGCGTCACGGCGCCGAAGGTCCAGCGCGGCAGCGGGTCCTGGTCGACCATGGGGTATTCGAGGATCTTGCCGGCGCCGCGGATGAGTGCGGGGACGTCCAGCCAGTCGAAGTGCCAGTCGGCGAAGACGTCGATGAAGTCCTCAAGGCGGCCGGTGCGGTTCCAGTCGCGGCGGGCGGGACGCGGGCGTTCGACCTCGGCGACCCAGTTGACGAGCTGCTCGCCCGCCTCGTTGATGCCGTCGCGCACCGGGTAGATGACCATTTTCCCCGAGGCGAGCCAGCCGGCGCGGACCATGCTGGCGCCGCTGAGGAACGGCCGCCACGGGGTGACGCCACGCCACATCGTGACGCCGGAGTACAGCGGCGGGCCCTCGTCGGGGTAGAACTGCGCGCGGACCGCCGAGTGGATGCCGTCGCAGGCGGCGACGACGGTGGCGTGCTCGGTGCCGCGGGCGCCGGTGGCGGCGTCCTCGACCGTGACGGCGACCCGCCTGCCGTCGTCGTCGGTGCGGACCACGCGCCTGCCGAGCGCGACGGCATCGGCGCCGAGCCGTTCCCGCACCGCTGCCAGCAGCGCCAGCTGGACGTCGCCGCGGTGCACGGAGATCTGGGGGTGGCCGTAGCCGGCCAGGCGGCCCAGCGGCTCCCGGTAGACGAGCTGTCCGAAGCGGTTGAAGAACACCGACTCCCCGGTCTCGACACCGACGGCCTCCAGCCGCCCGGCGACGTCCAGCCGGTCCAGGTTCCGCACCGCGTGCGGCAGCAGGTTGATGCCGGCACCGATGGGCTCGAGGGCCGGGGCGGCCTCGAGAACCCGGCAGGGGATGCCTGCCTGGTGCAGTTCGAGGGCGAGGGTGAGCCCTCCGATTCCCGCGCCGACGACGAGGACGTTCATATGGCTTGCCTTTCTTGAACACGAGTGCGCGCCTGCCGACCGGGCGGTCCGCGCCACCACGCCTTCGCCCGATGATCAAGGATTCCGCAGTAAGGAACGCACGGGGCTCCGCGGCATCCGGCCCGGTGGGAGCCATCGCCGCAGGCTGTTGCCGCCACAGCGTACGATCCGCGGTCGCCCGCTTCGGCGAGGAAGAATCCAGATTCGTCATAGCAGAATCTCGATGGCAGAATCCCGCCGCCGAACGGCCGTCTCCGTATGTTGCTTGTCCGTCGGCCGGCCCGCCCGGCCCGGACCCACCGGGATTCCGTGGACCGCCAGGCGCGCCCGACGGGACGAGCCGGCGCGCCGGCCGGGGCAGGCAAGGAAAGGACAACGATGAGACATCGCATGACGGCCGTGGCCGCGGCGGGCGCCGTGGTGTTCGGCGCCGGGGCCTGCGGAGCCGCGACCTCGCCCGCGGACGGCGCGAACGGCGCGGGCGCGGCGGGCGAGGGCGTCGTCCGCGTCGGCGAGACCGACGGCGTGCCCAGCGCGTTCCTCAAGTACGGCGAGCAGCAGGGCTTCTTCGAGGAGCACGGCATCGACCTGCGGATCGACACCTCGGCGGGCGGCGCCGCCGCGATCCCCGCGCTCGTCGGCGGAAACCTCGACATCGCCGGGTCCAACGTGGTCAGCGGCATGCTCGCCGCCGGGCAGGGCCTTCCGCTGCGGATGGTCGCGCCGGGCACGTTCGCCACCGACGACGTGGAGTCGGACTTCTCCTCCGTGCTGGTACCCGAGGATTCGGCGATCGCCTCGGCCGAGGACCTGGCCGGTACGTCCATCGCCGTGAACACGCTCCAGAACATCGGCGACATCACGATCATGGCCGCGCTGGAGGAGCGGGGCGTGGACACCTCCGGCATCGAGTTCGTCGAACTCGGCTTTCCCGACATGCTTCCGGCGCTGGAGAGCGGCCGGGTCGACGCCGCCTGGATCATCGAGCCCTTCCAGACGATGGGCGTCGAGCAGGGCTTCCGGCCCGTGCTGCGCCCGTACGCGGAATCCATGGCGGGGCTCCAGGTCGGCTCCTACCTCACCACACAGCAGTTCGCCGAGGACAACGCCGACCTGGTCGAGGCGTTCGACGCCGCGGTGGCCGACACCGCCGCCTCGATCACCGAGGACCCGGCCGGGTTCCGGGCGGCGCTGCCGGAGATCGAGGAGCTCGACCCCGCCGTCGCGGACGCGATGGTGCTGCCCCAGTTCAAGAGCGAACTGGACGAGAGCTCGCTCGAGTTCATAGCGGACCGCATGCTGACGAACGGATTCGTCGATGACGCCATCGACCTCGACGCCCTCACCGGGCGCTGACCGGCCGGCCGGCGGGCCCATCTCCCGCCTGTCGCCGCGGGACGCGCTGCTCGTACTGATCGACGTCCAGAACGACTTCTGCCACCCCCGGGGCACGATGGGGCGCCGCGGCATGGACCTGTCGGCCGTGCCGCCCGCCGTGGCCAACGCGGAGCTGCTGCTCGCCGCGGCCCGGGGCGCGGGCGTTCCGCCCCTGTTCGTCCGCACGGTCCACGGCGAGGGCGTCGACTCGGACGCCTGGCGGCACCGCTATGCCGCGGGCATCGGCACCGGCGAGCGGCCCGCCCCCGGCAACTGCCTCGAAGGCAGCTGGGGCGCCGAGTTCTACCGGCTCCGGCCGCGGCCGGGCGAGAGCGTCGCGGTCAAACACCGCTACAGCGCGTTCGGTTCGCCCGGCTTCCGGGCCGCGCTCGCCGCACACGGGCGCCCGGCGCTGGTTCTGGCCGGAGTGACCACCAACGTCTGTGTGGAGAGCACCCTGCGGTCGGCCGTCGACGCCGACCACCTCGCCTCGGTCGTGTCCGATGCCTGCGCCGCGTACGACGCGGCGGAACACGCCGCGGCGGTCACGGTGATGGCGCGCCACTTCGGCAGGTCCTTCACCACCGCGGACGTCGTCGCCCACTGGCGGCGGGAGAAACCGGCGACGCCCGAGACGCGGGCGACATCCGAGACGCCCGAGACGCGGAAGGCGAGGAGAGAAGAGGTGAGACGTGATGGCTGAGGTCACCGCCGTCCGGGTCCACCACCACGACGAGGCGAACGGACCGGTGTCATGACTGCCACTGCCACAGTCCCCCCACCCGTGCGGCCCGCCCCGCGCGGCGGCCGGGGCCGCCCGGCGCGAAGCCCCCACAGGGCGCTGCTCGGCCTGGCCGGCGTCGCGACATTCCTGTGCCTGCTGGAGCTGCTGCCGCGCACCGGCCTGGTCAACTCCCGCTTCCTGCCGCCGTTCTCGGACATGGCCGAGGCGCTGGGCGAACGGGCGGGGACCGGCGAGTTCTGGCGGGCGCTCGGCGACACGCTGACCACCTGGAGCATCGGCCTCGGCATCGCGCTGGCCGCCGGGGTCGTCATCGGCATGCTCATCGGCTCCGTGCGGGTGCTCCGCGAAACCACCGCCTCCGTCATCGAGTTCCTGCGGCCCATCCCCTCCGTGGCGCTGATCCCGCTGGCGGTGCTGATGTACGGCACCGGCCGCGAGGCAACCCTGCTGCTGGTGATCTACGCCGCGTTCTGGCAGATCCTGCTCCAGGTACTGGCCGGGGTGCAGGACGTGGACCCGGTGGCCAGGGACACCGCCCGCAGCTACCGCTTCCGGTTCCTGACCGAAGTGACGCGCCTGGTGTGGCCGACGACGCTGCCGTACGCGGTGGTCGGCTTCCGGCTGGCCGCGAGCGTCGCGCTGATCCTCACCGTCACCGGCGAACTCATCATCGGCACCCCGGGACTCGGCCGGCTCATCGCCGTGGCCCAGACCTCGGGCGCGGTGGCGTCGATGTACGCGCTGGTCATCGTGACCGGTCTGCTCGGCGTGGCCGTGAACCTCCTGGCCCGGCTCGTCGAGCGCCGCGTGCTGCGCTGGCATCCCTCCGTGCGACAGGAGTCCGCGTCATGACCGTCTTCTCCCCGCGGGCCGCCGCGCCACTCGCCCGTTCCGCCACTCGCCGCGGCACCGGCCGCAGGGCCCTGGCCGCCGCCCGCCGCACCCTGGTCGTGCTGGGCCTGCCCGCGGTGCTGATCGCCGTGTGGTGGCTGGTGTCGGAGGAGTACCACAGCTTCTACTTCCCGCCGCTGCGCGAGATCGTGGAGACCTTCGGCCCCACGTGGTTCGAAGGCCGCATCACCGGCGATGTGGTGCCGTCCCTGACCCGGCTGCTGTCCGGGTACGCGCTGGCCGTGGTGCTCGGCGTCGTGCTGGGCGTCCTCATCGGTTCCTCGGCCAAGCTGCGCGCCTTCGCCGAGCCCGTCCTGGAGTTCTTCCGGGCGATTCCCCCACCGGTGATGGTGCCGATCCTCATGCTGTTCTTCGGCATCGGCACCACGATGAAGGTCATCGTGATCGCCACCGGGGCCGTGTGGCCGATCCTGCTCAACACCGTCGAAGGCGTGCGCGGCATCGACCCGCTGCTGCGCGACACGGCCCGCACCTACCGCCTGCGCCCGCTGACGCGGCTGCGGACGCTGGTGCTGCGCGGAGCGAGCCCGCAGATCTTCACCGGCGCGCGGCAGGCGCTGTCCATCGCGATCATCCTCATGGTGATCTCGGAGATGTTCGCGGCGAACAACGGCCTCGGGTTCTCCATCGTCCAGTTCCAACGCAGCTTCGCGCTCCCCGAGATGTGGACCGGCATCCTCCTGCTCGGCCTCGTGGGCGTGCTGCTCTCCCTGATCTTCCGCGCCGTCGAGCGCGTCGTGCTCGCCTGGTACCGCGGGCAGCGCCAGTCTCAACGAGGAGGCAACCGATGACCACCGCAACCGACCGACCGGCCACCGCCACCCGCATGCTCTCGGTGCGCGGCCTGCACAAGGTGTACGAGTCCGCCGGCCGGCCCACCGAGGCGATCCGGGACCTGACCTTCGACATCGCGGCCGGCGAGATGGTCTGCATCGTCGGCCCCTCCGGGGCCGGCAAGACGACGCTGCTGCGCTGCATCGCCGGGCTGCTGCCGCCCACGGGCGGCGACATCTCCCTGGAGGGCAGGCCGGTCGCGGGGCCGCCCAAGGGCATGGCCGTCGTCTTCCAGGACTACGCGCGCAGCCTCTTCCCCTGGCTCACCGTCGCGCAGAACGTCGAACTGCCCCTGCGCGAGAAGAGGCTGCCCAAGGCGGAGCGGCACCGCCTGGTCGAGCGGTCGCTGGAGGCCGTCGGCCTCGCGGACGTGCCCCGCTCCTACCCCTGGCAGCTGTCGGGCGGCATGCAGCAGCGCGTCGCCATCGCCCGCGCCGTCGCCTACGAACCGCACATCCTGATGATGGACGAGCCGTTCGCCGCGGTCGACGCCCAGACCCGCGCCGACCTGGAGGACCTGGTCCGCGACCTGTGGCACCGGCTCGGAATCACGCTGCTGTTCGTCACGCACGACATCGACGAGGCCATCTACCTGGGCCGCCGGGTACTGGTCCTGTCCGGCAGACCCACCGTGATCATGGAGGACGTCGCCGTCGACCTGCCGGACGAACGGGACCAGCTCGGCACGCGCAATCTGCCGCGCTTCGGCGAACTCCGCGCCCACGTCTACGAGCTGGTGCAGAAGGCGAAACGCGGCCACCGCCCCGAGAACGAACCCGACGCCGGCGCGTCCGGCGCGGTCGGGAAGGAGTTTCCGGCATGACCACCGAGCGGCACACCACCGACACCACCGACCACGGCTCCGTCCACAATGCGATGACGGGGGAGGACAGCCCCGAACTGACGCGGCTGTACGAGGACTTCGACGCCGAGCACCTCGTTCCGCTGTGGACGCAGCTCGGG
Organism: Streptomyces sp. MP131-18; assembly: GCF_001984575.1. Taxonomy (GTDB): domain Bacteria; phylum Actinomycetota; class Actinomycetes; order Streptomycetales; family Streptomycetaceae; genus Streptomyces; species Streptomyces johnsoniae. The sequence goes on from NZ_LZNS01000001.1 coordinate 671,579, forward strand.
GACCTCATGCCCATGCACCCCGCGCCCGCCGCGCGGGCGCACGTGTGGCGCTGGAGCACGCTGTACCCGCTCGCGCAACGGGCCGGCGACCTGGTGCCCGTCGGCCGGGGCGGTGAGCGGCGGGCCATCGCCCTCGCCAACCCCGGGCTGTCCGGCCGCGCGTACGCGACGCCGACGCTGTGGGCCGCGATCCAGTACCTCGGCCCCAAGGAGACCGCGCCCGAACACCGGCACGCGCAGAACGCGTTCCGCTTCGTCGTGGAGGGCGAGGGCGTGTGGACGGTCGTCGACGGCGATCCGGTGCGGATGAGCCGCGGCGACTTCCTGCTGACCCCGGGCTGGCACTTCCACGGCCACCACAACGAGACGGACCGGCCGATGGCCTGGCTGGACGGGCTGGACATCCCGTTCGCGCACTACACGGACACCGGCTTCTTCGAATTCGGCTCGGACCGGGTCACCGACTACGCCACGCCCAACTACTCGCGCGGCGAACGCCTGTGGTGCCACCCCGGGCTGCGCCCGCTGTCCGGCCTGCGCGACACGGTCTCCTCCCCCATCGGCGCCTACCGCTGGGAGCACACCGACCGCGCCCTGACCGAGCAACTGCTGCTTGAGGAGGAGGGCCTGCCGGCGACGGTGGAGCAGGGCCACGCCGCGGTCCGCTACGTGAACCCGACCACCGGCGGCGACGTGATGCCCACGATCCGCGCCGAGTTCCACCGGCTGCGCCCCGGCACGGCCACCGCCACCCGGCGCGAGGTCGGCTCGTGCGTCTTCCAGGTCTTCGAGGGCCGCGGGCAGGTGGTGCTCGGCGGAACGGAACACCGCGTGGAGAAGGGCGACCTGTTCACCGTGCCGTCCTGGGTGCCGTGGTCCCTGCGGGCCGAGTCGCCGTTCGACCTGTTCCGTTTCTCCGACGCGCCCGTGATGGAGCGTCTGCACTTCGCCCGTACCCACATCGAAGGAGAAGACCGATGAGACTGGCCACCATGCGGCTGCCCGGCGGCGCCACGACGGCGGTGCGGGTGGACGGCGGCACCGCGACGGAGCTGGGCTTCGCGGACGTCGGCGCGCTGCTGCGCGCCGGCGCCCTGGACCACGCGGCCACCGCCGCCGGCCGGGAGCACGCGTTCGAACGGGCCGACCTCGCCCCCGTCGTGCCCACCCCGGGAAAGATCCTGTGCGTGGGCCTCAACTACCGCGGTCACATCCTGGAGATGGGCCGGGAACTGCCCACGGCGCCAACCGTGTTCACCAAGTACCCCGAAGCCCTGATCGGCCCCGCCGATCAGGTGCTGCTGCCGCCGGAGTCCTCCCAGGTGGACTGGGAGGGCGAGCTGGCCGTGGTCGTCGGCTCCGAGGTGCGGCGGGCGGACCGCGCCGCCGCGGAGCGCGCCATCGCCGGATACGCGGTGCTCAACGACGTCACCATGCGCGACTGGCAGTACCGCACGATGCAGTGGCTCCCCGGCAAGTCCTTCGAGCACACCACCCCGTTCGGCCCCGTGCTGGTCACCCCCGACGAGTTCACGCCCGGCGGCGACCTGGTCACGGCCGTGGACGGCGAGGAGGTGCAGCGCACCAGGACCGACGACCTGGTCTTCGGCCCCGCCGAGCTGATCTCCTACCTCTCCACGATCCTCACCCTGCGGCCGGGGGACGTCATCGCCACCGGAACGCCGGGCGGCGTGGGCCACGCCCGCAAACCCGCCCGCTACCTCGCCCCCGGACAGGTGCTGACCACCACCGTCGAGGGCATCGGCACACTGACCAACACCGCGGTCGCCGAGCAGGTGCCCGCGGCAGCAGGCACGTGAACGGCGCGGGCACCGCCCTGGACGAGGCCCGCGCGGCGCTGCGCGCCCGGCAGGGCGCCGGCGCGCGGTACGACGCGGACGGCGCCCCGCACACCGAGCTGGCGTGGGCGCGCGCCGGCACCGCGTTCTTCGCCCGCGCCCTGACGGAGCTGTCCGACGCGGACCTCTCCGCGCCCTCGCTGCTGCCGGGCTGGGACCGGCGCGCGCTGATCGCGCACGTCGGCTACAACGCCCGTGCCCTGACGCGGCTGTGCACGTGGGGCCGCACCGGCACCGAGTGCCCGATGTACGCCTCGCCGCGGCAGCGGGCGGAGGAGATCGCCCGCGGCGCGACACTGCCCGCACGGGCGCTGCGTTCGCTCTTCGCGCACTCCGAGGTCCACTTGAACGTGGAGTGGCGGGATCTGCCAGGACCGGCCTGGGACGCGAGCGTGGTCACCGCGCAGGGCCGGACGGTGCCGCTGCGGGAGACGGCTTGGATGCGCACCCGCGAGGTGTGGGTGCACGCCGTCGACCTCGGCGGCGGCGGCGGCGGGTTCCGCGACGTCCCGCCCGGCCTGCTCGACCGGCTGGCGGCCGACGTGCTCGCCGCGTGGGAACGGCGCGGGGAGCGCCCCGCGCTGACACTCGCCGCCACCGACCGGGACGCCCCGCTCGCGGTCGCGCCCGGTGGCGGGCCGACCGTCACGGGCACGGCCGCCGACCTGACCCGCTGGCTCACCGGGCGCGGGACACGGCGGCTGACCTGCGACCACGGCGAACTGCCCCGGCTGCCGCGCTGGTTGTAGATATCGCCGGGACGTCTCAGGCCGCGGCCTCCAGCGCCAGCAGGTGGTGTTTGGCCGCCGCTCCCCCGGCGTAGCCGCCGGCCGAACCGTCGGAACGGACGACGCGGTGGCAGGGGATGACGAGCGGCAGCGGATTGGTGGCGCAGGCGGTGCCCACCGCACGAACGGCCCTGGGACTGCCCGCGGCGGCGGCGACCCGCGCGTAGCTCTCGGTGCTGCCGTAGGCGATCCGCGGCAGCTGGGCCAGCACTTCGCGCCGGAAGCCCTTGGCGAGCGCGAGATCGAGCGGCAGGTCGAAGCGGGTGCGGCGGCCGGCGAAGTACTCGTCGAGCTGGCGGCCCGCGGCATCCAGCCGCGCCGGGGCCGCGAGGATACGCGGGCTGACGCGTTCCGCCAGGTCGGCCAGGACGGCTTCGTGGTCCTGGACGGCGAAGGCGACGCGCACCAGCCCGCGTTCCGTCGCCGCGAGCAGCAGGCTCCCGACCGGGGTGTCGACGGTGCGGTAGGCGACGTCGAGCAGGCCGGAGCGTTCGGCCCGCTCCGCGAGGCGGGCCCGCAGACGGTCGAGGGCCGCGGGGTCGTGGGCGGGCAGCGACGCGAGAAGCCGCTCCTCCGGGGTGCCGGACGTGGTGGTCATCGGTCCGCTCCTGTCTGGTCGGCGGGGCGCGCGGGGTAGGTGCCACGGAGTTTCCTGATGCCGTCGGCGGCGGCCCTGCGCGCGGCGTCGGGCGTTCCGCCCGTGATGGCGGCGATCTCCCGGTAGGGCAGCCCGGCCAGGTAGTGGTAGGCGACGGCGGCGCGCTGGCGTTCCGGCAGGGCCCGCAGGGCGTTCCACAGGTCGCCGTCCCAGGCGTCGGGCCGCCCGGTCTCGGCGGGGCGCTCGGGGACGTCCCCGACCGGCAGCGCGCGGCGCCGGTTGGCGCGCAGCATGTCGATGGCCTTGCGGTGGGCGATCGTCACCAGCCACGCCTGGACGTTGGCCCCCGGCGGCAGGTCCGGATAGGCGCGCATCGCGGCGAGGAACGTCTCGGCCCACGCGTCCTCCGCGTCGTCGGGTCCGAGAACGGCCCGGCACACGCGGAGCACCACGGGCCCGTGGTCGGTCACGATGCGCTCGAAAGGTTCCATGGTCACACCCCGTAGACGTCCCGCCGGGCCGGAACGTGAGACGGTACCGCGGGTTTTTCCACGCCGCCCTCCTCCTCGTCTGTGCTGGTTGCCCGCCCGGTCACTCCTGTGACAGCGTGATGTAGCGATAAAACACCGCTGGTCGGGGCATTGCTGGCGTCGGCCCGATCCGGGAGGCCCCTCCGAATGGCGAAGGCTGCCATAGACCCGCGGACCGCACGCTGGCGCGCCGCGCTGTTCGCCATGTTCCTGCTGCCCGGCGTGGCGATGTCCTCCTGGATCACGCGGACGCCGGACATCCGCGACCGGGTCGGCGCCTCGACGGCCGAGATGGGGCTGATCATCTTCGGCCTCTCCATCGGCGCGATGGCCGGCGTCCTCTGCTCGGCCTCGCTGGTGGCCCGGTACGGCGGGCGCGCGGTGACCACGGGGGGCGCCGCGGTCAATCTGGCAGGGCTCGCGGTGGTGGCGCTCGGCGCCGGAGCGGGCAGCGGCGCGGTGGTGTTCTGCGGCCTGGCGCTGTTCGGCGCGGGCAGCGGCCTGATGGAGATCGCGGTGAACGTCGAGGGCGCCGCGGTGGAACGCGTGATCGGACGGCCGGTACTGCCCGCCCTGCACGGCTGCTTCAGCGCCGGCACGTTCGCGGGGGCCACCACCGGAGTCGCGCTGACGGCGGTCGACTTCCCCGTGCAGTGGCACCTTTTGATCGTCGTGCTGCTCGGCGCCGCCCTGAGCGTGTGGGCCCTGCGGCACGTGCCGCGGGGCACCGGGCAGGAGCGCCCCGGCTCGACCGAGGCGCCGGCCCTCGGGGCCCGGGAGCGGCTGGCCGTCTGGCGCGAACGGCGCGTGGTGCTGCTCGGCCTCATCGTGCTGGGCATGGCGCTGGCCGAGGGCGCGGCCAACGACTGGCTGCCGCTCATCATGGTCGACGGCTACGACCTCGACGCGGCCACCGGCTCCCTCGTCTACGCCCTGTTCGCCGCGTCGATGGCCGTCGGCCGCTTCAGCGGCGAGCGGCTCCTCTCGCGCTTCGGCCGCGTCACCGTGGTGCGCGCCGGCGCGGTGTGCGCCGCGGTCGGGCTGGCCACCGTCGTGCTCGCGCCCCACCCGGCACCGGCCGCCGCGGCGGTCGTGCTGTGGGGCCTGGGTGCCGCGCTCGGCTTCCCGCTGACGCTCTCCGCCGCGGGCGACGACCCGCAGGGGGCGGCGGCGCGTGTCAGCGCCGTGGCGATCACCGGCTACCTGGCGTTCCTCGCCGGGCCGCCCGCCCTCGGCTTCCTCGGGGAGGCGGTCGGGCTGCGCAACGCGATGCTCGCCGTCCTGGCCGTGGTCCTGCTCGCGGGCACCCTGGCCACCGCCGTCCGCCCGCTGCGCCCGGCACAGCAACCGCCACGGGCGAGCGGCCCGGCCCCGGAACGGGAAACGACCGACGACGCCCCACCGGGCAGCCGGGCCTGAGCCCTTCCTGCTCTCCGGCCAGGAGGCACCCCGGTACCCCTCAGGCGCGATCCGGGCCTTTCGCCCACGGGGACATCGACGCCCCGGCCGGCCGCTGCGCCGCTGCTCGGGGGCGCATGGGGGCCGCGGCGGGCCCGGCGCCGGCCGTTCCGCGCGGGCTGTACTGATGATCCGCCCTACGGGCTTGCCGCTCCCGCTTCCGATGAGCCCGGCCGCGGGCCTGTGCCGGGCCGCGTTGCCGCCCAGGCTGCGGCGACGAGAGGGCGATGCGCGTCGGCCCGCCGGATGCACACCCCGATGGTGAGCCGGCCCAGCCCCGGCGGGGTGGGCAGCTGCCGAAGTCCGGTGCGGACGCCGCTGTGCCGCAGGACGAGGCCGGGGATGACGCCCGTTCCGTAGCCGAGGGCGACAAGAGTGAGCAGCGCTTCGTGCCCGTCGGCCTCGGCAGCGATGTGCGGATGACTGCCCAGGCTGCGGAACCACTGGTCGGCGGCCGTCCGGACGAGTCCCTTCCGCGGCAGGACGAAGGGCTCGTCGGCGACGGAGAACGGCTCGGCGGCCGGAGCGGTGCGCCCCTGGACGAGGACCAGCGGAGTGTGCGTGATCTCCCGGGCGAGCAGGGTGGCGGGGACGCGGGCCGGGAGGGCGGCGACGGCGAGATCCGCCTCGTCCTGGTCGAGGAGGGCGAGGGCGGCGGCGGCATCACCCGTGCGCAGGGAGATGTGCACGCGCGGATGTGCGGTGCGCAAGGGGCCGAGCAGGTCGGGCAGGAGGCTGTGGCATGCGGTGACGGAGGCGAAAACCCGGAGGTGGCCGCCCAGATCGTCCGCCGTGGTGTCGCCGTCGCGGTAGCGGGACCACAAGTCCAGGGCGTCGGCCGCATAGCGGCGGAAGGCGCGGCCGTGCGTGGTCAGGGCCACCCCGCGCGGGCCGCGTTCGAGCAACTGGTGCCCGGTCGCGGCCTCCAGCCGCTGCACGGTCCTGGACAGGGTGGCGGGGCTGACATGGCAATCGGCCGCCGTGCGGGTGTAGCTGAGCGTCTGCGCGAGATGGAGGAAGAGCCGGTACTGATCGCGGTCCTGCATCTTTCACCTTCCGCAACATCACCGTGCGTATGTTGTCGTTGCCGCACGGCCGGTGCAGAGTCTACAAACAGGGCCATGCGACGACACGACGACACCGAACGCACCGAACGCCCCCGGCCCGCCTGGTACTTCTCCGAGTACACCCCGGTCGGCGTCGACCTGGGCAGCAGGGCCGCCGTCACCGCCTACGACCGCAATCAGGGCACCGACCCCGAGGCCGACGACGCGCTGCTGGACCGCCTGGGGGTCACCGAAGGCAGCCGCCTGGTCGATCTGGCGTGCGGTACCGGCTCGCTGGCCGTCCAGGCGGCACGGCGCGGGGCCGTCGCACACGGCGTGGACGTCTCCGCGGAAATGCTGGCCTTCGCGCGGGCCAGGGCGCGGGAGTTCGGTGTCGCACCGCACTGGCATCACGCCGGTTTCCTGGACTACGCCCACCGCGCCCCGCTCGCCGACGTGGTCACGACCAAGTCGGCTCTGCACCAGCTCCCGGACTTCTGGAAACAGCAGGCACTTCTCCGCGCGGCCGGAATGCTCCGCCCCGGCGGCACCTTCTATCTGTGGGACGTGATCTACAGTTTCGAGCCCTCTGACGCGCAGGGCCACCTTCAGCACTGGATCGACACCGCGGGCCGACCCGAGGGGCAGGGCTTCCTCAAGGCCGACTTCGAAACCCATGTGCGGGACGAGTTCTCCACCTACGCCTGGATCATCGAAGGCATGCTTCGGCGAGCCGGTTTCGACCTCGTCTCCCGCGCCTTCCCCCGCACGACTCACGCCGAATTCCACTGCCGCCGCCGGTGAACCCGACGACCGACGCGGCCGGCCGCCGACCGGCCGCTGACCGGCCGCTGACCGGCCGGCTTGGTGGCGAGAACTGCGATTATCGGTTGCTGTCCCCGGCGGCGGTTCCTAGCCTTCAGGCGTGATCGCTCCTGGGTACGACGAGTTGGTTGCCGATGCGATGGCGGCTCCGGCCGCGGGGTGGGACTTCGGCTGGTTGTCCGGACGCGCCCACGGCTCGGACCCGTCGTGGTCCTACCCGGAGCTGGCCCGCGCGCACATCGCCGCCGCCGGGCGCCTGCTGGACGTCGACACCGGTGGCGGTGAGCTGCTGGCCTCGCTTCGGCCACTGCCCCGGCACACATGGGCGACCGAGGGATGGCTGCCGAACATCGCTGTCGCCCGCGGCCGGCTGGAACCGCTGGGGGTCACGGTCGTGCCGGCCCCTGACCGGGAAACACTGCCGCTCGAAGACCAGTCGGTCGACGTCGTGCTCAATCGCCACGGACGGCTGGCCGCGCACGAAGTCCGGCGGGTGCTGCGCCCCGGTGGCCGCCTGCTGACACAGCAGGTCGGCAGCGATGACTGCGCCGAGCTGAACGAAGCCCTCGGTGCCCCGCCCGCGCACCCTGCGGGCAGTTGGAACCTCAACGCGGCAGGTGCGGCCCTGACCCGGGCGGGCCTGAAGCTGACCCGAGAGGAAGAAGAGCACCCGGTGCTCACGTTCCACGACATCGGCGCCGTGGTCTACCACCTGCGCCTGGTCAGCTGGCAGATTCCCGGCTTCAGCCCCGAGCGCTACGATTCCGCGCTGCGTCGCCTGCATCGGCGCATGTGCTCGGAAGGGCGCTTCGACGTGCGTGCGCACCGGTTCCTGATCACCGCTCAACGACCGGATGCGGGCGCGCTGGGGAATTCGGGTGCGGTGCGAAGGGCGGCCGGTCATGATGGTGATCATGATCGGTGAGACGCACACACAGGGTCCGCAGAACGGGGAAGGGCCGGAACGTCCGCTCGCCCTCGTCACGGGGGCGGGACGTTCGGCCGGGATCGCGGCCTCCGTGGTCGTCGGTCTGGCCCGGGCCGGCTGGGATGTGGCCTTCACCTACTGGACGCCCTATGACGCACGGATGCAGTGGGGAACGGACCCGGGCGCGCCCGCGCAACTGCGGCAGCAGGCGGCGTCCCTCGGGGCGAGGACCCTTGCGGTCGAGGCGGACCTGGGCGACCCGGCGGTGCCGGCTCAGCTCTTCGACAGCGTCGAGCGGGAGCTGGGTAACGTCACCGCGCTGGTGCTCTGCCATGCCGAGTCGGTCGACTCCGGTCTGCTGGACACCACGGTGGAAAGCTTCGACCTGCACTTCGCGGTCAATACGCGGGCAACCTGGCTGCTGATCCGGGAGTACGGGCTGCGGTTCCGCGGGGAGCACGGAAGCGGCCGGATCGTCAGCCTGACCAGCGACCACACCGCCGGCAACCTTCCCTACGGAGCCAGCAAGGGGGCCATGGACCGGATCACCCTGGCCGCGGCCCGCGAGCTCGCCCACCTGGGAGTGACCTGCAACGCCATCAATCCCGGGCCGACCGACACCGGGTGGATGACGGAGGAGCACATGGCCGACATGATCCGCTTCACGCCCCTGGGACGCATCGGCGTGCCGCAGGACTGCGCGCGCCTGGTCACGTTCCTCTGCTCGACCGAGGGCGGCTGGATCAACGCCCAGCTGCTCCACAGCAACGGCGGTATCGCCTAGGAACCGTCCGGGCAGTCGCGGTTGCGGTCGCGCGGCGCTGCTCGTCGAACCCGGACGGCCGACCACACGACCTGCGGAGTCCGCCGCGGTGTCGCGGGCTGGTGTCCGGCGTCGTCGGCGTGCCACCCCGGCACCCGGACAGACAGTCTGCCGTAGATTATTTCGTGTGCTTGAACTTCCCTCGAATGCGGAAGCGGCGCGGTTGTTGGAACGGCTGGGCGCGAGCGCCGTCGATCGAGCCGAGACGCTGGCGGCGCGACCCGATCCACGGGACCATCGGGAGCTATGGCGACACCTGGAACGGTGCTGCCGCGACCTGATGTCCAGCATGGGTTCGGGACTCCCGGTCGACGGATATCGTGGCTTTCCAGCGATGCCGGCTGACGCCGACCGGGTGGCGCTCCACCTCTACGTCTGGCTCTATCTCGCCGTGCTCCCGGAGACACTGCGCTACCACGCGGAGCGCGGCATCGACCGCGCGAGGTCGTGGGAGACGTTGGCGACGCTGGGACCGATGATGGCCGAGCACCGGGCCGTGCACGGGCTCGGTGGCATCGGGAGGTTCGGACAGTGGTGCCCACCGTTGAAGTTCCGAGGGGCCGAGTACCGGCTTGGCCGGCTTGAGTACGACCGCGGTCGCGGCGAACTCCCGGACGGCACGGCGGGGTTCCTGCTGCACGTTCATGTGCCGTCCGGCGCACCGCTGTCCCCGGAAGCCTGTGACGTATCGATCGACCTGGCCCTGGAGTTCTTCGGCCGTCACTTCCCCGACGAACCGGTCTCGTACCTGGTCTGCCACTCCTGGCTACTCGATCCGCAGATCACCGAGTACCTACCCGAGCGGTCGAACATCGTACGGTTCCTCCGCCGCTTCGAGCTGAGGCCGTTGCTTCCCGACGATCGGGAGCACGCGGACGGCGACATGCTGGAGTACATTTTCGGCCGACCGAGCCAGAACGGTCCCGTCACCGCGAACTTCCTCACGGAGCTGCCACAGGATACGGCCCTGCGCAGGGCGTACACGGCTCATCTCCGATCCGGACGGCACTGGCACGCGCGCACCGGCAGAATCGTCTTCTGATCGGCAGAGCGCTTGGTGCAGCATTCCGAACACATACTGTCGCCGGAGCCGGAGCCGGAGCCGGAGCCGGTGGCGGGACGGTGCGGACGCCGACCGGTGGCGCTCACACACCCCCATCGACGGCCCGCGGGAACGGCCGGGGCCGTTCCCGCTCGGCGTCGACCTCAGCCGAAGGAGAGGTCGAAGTCGGTCACGTACCAGAGGCTGTCGATGTCCGTGGCTTCGATCTCGATGCCGATCTGACCGGGCTCCACTCCGGTGGAGTTCGACACGACGATCTCCTCGATCGTCTGGCCGTCCACGGTGATCTGTTGCCCCTCGAACGTCGCCGTCCCGCCCGACCCCTGGCCTTCGGCGACCTCCACGGCGGCCGGCTCTCCCAGGCTCTCGGGAGTGAACGATTCGGCCAGCGTGCTCACCAACTGCCGCGCCTGCTCTGCCTCGGGGCTTCCGTCCTCGCACATCGCCGCCGTGTTACCCGCGGGCGAACCGTCGGCGCCCGGTGCCCCCATGACGAGGCAGGCGTCCAGGGGCCGGTCCTCGACGATCGCGGCGACCCACGTCGCCACCGCCTCACGGCCCGTGGCCTGGCCGACGGCCTGCTCTTCCTGGGGCGCGTCGGCCGCCGGGGACTCGCCGGACTCCGGAGACTCGCCGGACTCCGGAGACTCGCCGGACTCCGGAGACTCGCCGGACTCCTGCGACTCGCCGGCATCCGAAGTCGTGTCCGCCGGGTCGTCGGAGTCGTCCGAGCAGGCCGTCATGGTGAGTGCCGCCGCCACGGCGAGCACGCATATGCTGCCGGCCCGGCGCATGACCGTCGACTTCGAAGTTCTCATCGCTCACGTTCCTCAACGTTGCCGTTTTCCTGAAGGTGCAGCCGGTACGGTACGCCAACAGGGAGGACTACGGTGCACGCACACCTCGTGCCGGAGGGCCACGGAGGTGTGCGAAGGCCGCAGAACCACGACTTCGGGACCCGTCCGCCCGGCCCGCAGCCCGACTCACCGGACTCCTGCGGCGGTTGGCATGCCACGGCGCGAAGGCGGAGCGTCGCGGTGCGTCCATGCCGGGCCGGGGTGCCGACTCCGCGCGGAAGCGTGACGCAAGGGTGGGTTGACGGTGGCGAGTTGGGCCGCTACTTTGCCAGCGATTCGGCATTTTGGGCACCGTTCGCAATATCGGACGCGCTCTCCAGCCCTTTCGTCTTCCCACTCCGCAAAGGACAGGCCGGGTCGACGCCTGCCGCCGATTGGGAGCGCTCCCACCTCGTTCAGAAGTCAGGAGGAGACATAATGACGTCACGTCGGAATGAATCCATCACCACCGGGCCTGCATCTCCGAGTCGGAGGTCCGTGCTGGCCACGATGAGTGCCCTACCGGTCCTCGTGGCCGCGAAGCCGGCCTCGGCGGCAACCGGAGCACCGTCCGCAGCGGCGGCCGGCGAGGTGATCGTCGACCCGTCGGCGGAGCGGCAGACGATCCGGGGTTTCGGCGGCATGAACCACACGGCCTGGATCAACGACCTGACTCCTGCCCAGCGGGACACGGCATTCGGCAACGGTGAGGGGCAACTGGGGTTCTCCGTGCTGAGAATCCCCGTTCACGAGGACCGGGCGAACTGGAGCCGTGAGGTGGCGACGGCTAGGCGTGCGATCGAGCACGGGGCGACGGTCATCGCGTCGCCGTGGAATCCCCCCGCTCACATGGTCGAGACCTTCGTCCGCGGCAATCAGTCCGACGCGAGGCGGCTGCGGCACGACATGTACGGCGCTTACGCGCAGCACCTGAACGACTTCCACGGGTTCATGAGGGACAACGGGGTGAACCTGTACGCCATCTCGGTGCAGAACGAGCCCGATTACGCGCACGACTGGACGTGGTGGACTCCGGGCGAGATGATCCGGTTCCTCCGGGAGAACGCCGGCTCGATCGGCACCAAGGTCATTGCGCCGGAGTCCTTCCAGTACGTGAAGAGCTTTTCGGACCCGATCCTCAACGACCCCGCGGCGCTCGCCAACCTGGACATACTCGGGGCTCACCTCTACGGCACGCCGTACGGGAACTTCCCCTACCCCCTCTTCAGGGAAAAGGGCCAGGGCAAAGAACTCTGGATGACCGAGGTCTACCATCCCAACAGCAGCGATTCGGCGGATCTCTGGCCCCAAGCGCTCGACGTGGGGGAACACGTCCACCGTGCTCTCGTGGACGCCGAGTTCCAGGCGTATGTGTGGTGGTACATCCGGCGCAGCTACGGCCCCATGCGGGAGGACGGGCAGATCAGCAAGCGCGGTGCCAATATGGCGCACTTCTCCAAGTTCGTCCGGCCAGGATATGTGCGGCTCGACGCGACCTCGAATCCCCAGTCGAATGTCTACACTTCGGCGTTCAAGGGCGGTGACTCCGAGGTTGTCATCGTCGCCATCAACAAGGGGACCTCACCGGTGAGTCAGTCGTTCACCCTGGGGAACGTCCCCGCGTCCAGCGTGTCGTCCTGGTTGACGGACGCGAGCAGGAATCTCGCGCCCCAGGGCGGGATCACCCTGTCGAACGGCTCTTTCACCGGCGAGCTTCCGGCCCGGAGCGTGACGACCTTCGTGACCGATTGAACCGGCCGTTCCGCCGCCACGAGCATCATCACAGTCAGTCGAGCGGGCTCGGCCACTCATGCGCGGGGAGCAGCTCCGCCAGCTTCGCCGAGGTGTTCCTGCCGAGCACCACTTCCGTGTGGAGGTTGGCGGGATCGATCTGCCGGATGAACTCCCGGCATCGTCCGCAGGGCGGCAGTACGTGCAGGGCGCCGTTCTCGTTGCGCCACACGGCGACGATCTTTGCGATGCGGTACTCACGGGCCGTCACCATGGCGGCGATGGCCGCGTGCTCCGCGCAGAAGCCCGTGCCCGAGCCGGTGTCGATGCATACGCCCGAGTGGAAGCTGCCCGCCTCGGTGACCAGCGTGGTGGCCACGTCTCCGAACAGCCGGTCGCCCACCGGGTGCGGGTTCAGTACGGCGGCGGCCGCGGCGATGAGGTCGTCGTTGGTAGTAGCAGTCACGGGACGGAAGCTACCTGCCCGTCCCGTCCCCGCACCACCGGAAATCCCCGGCCGGAGCGGCCTCCCGGGTCAGGAGGTGGCGGCTCCGGGGGTCGTGGCCGGTTCCTGCGCGGGCGGGACGTGGGCGGTCGCGGAGGCGGGGCGGGCGGCCCGGCCGGGGATGGCCAGGATCACCAGTGTCGCCACCAGCGCGGCGCAGGCGCCGAAGATCAGGACGGTGCGGAAGCCGTTCTCGGAGGGCAGCGCGACGCCGCCGAAGGAGGTGGTCATGTTGGCCAGCAGGACGCCGACCACGGCGCTGGACGTGGAGGTGCCGATGGAACGCATGAGCGTGTTCAGGCCGTTGGCGGCGGCCGTCTCGGTGGCCGGCACCGCGGCCATGATGAGGGCGGGCATCGCCGCGTAGGCGAGCGCGATGCCGATGCTGATGACCGAGGTGAAGATCAGCACGCCCCAGGTGGAACCGGACAGGCCCAGCGCGATGACGTAGCCGAACGCGATGAACAGTGCGCCTGCGAGCAGGGAGGTCCTGGGGCCGCGGGCGGCGGACAGCCGCGCGCCGAGCGGCGAGACGACCATCATCATCAGGCCCGAGGGCGCCATCCACAGCCCGGCCGCGAGCATCGACTGCCCCAGTCCGTAGCCGGTGGCCTCGGGCAGCTGGAGCATCTGTACGGGGACCAGCATCATCGCGAACATGGCGAGGCCGACCAGCACGGACGCCAGGTTGGTCACCAGGACCTGCCGCTTGGCGCTGGAGCGGAGGTTGACCAGGGGGGCGGGTATGCGCAGTTCCCAGGCGCCCCACAGCAGCAGTACGACGGCGGACGTGCCGAAGAGGCCGAGGGTGGTGGGGCTCGACCAGCCCCAGTCGCCGCCCTTGGAGATCGGCAGCAGCAGGGTGACGAGACCGACGGAGAGCACCAGCGCGCCGATGAGGTCGAACGACCCGCCCGAACGGACCGGCGATTCGGGGACCGTGCGCAGCACGAGGACGGCGACGGCCGTGCCGAGCGCGGCGGCGGCCCAGAACAGGACGTGCCAGTCGGTGTTCTGGGCGACGGCGGCCGCGGCGGGCAGGCCGAGCGCGCCGCCGATGCCGAGCGAGGAACTCATCAGGGCCATGGCCGAGCCGAGGCGTTCCGGTGGCATCACGTCGCGCATGATGCTGATGCCGAGGGGGATGATGCCCATGCTCATGCCCTGGAGGGCACGGCCGACGATCATGGGGGCGAGGGAGTCGGCGAGTGCGCAGATGAGCGAGCCGACGACGAGGACGGCCAGGCAGGCGAGCAGCATGCGCCGCTTGCCGGAGAGGTCGCCGAGCCGGCCCACCACGGGGGTGGCCACGGCACCCGCGAGGAGGGTGACCGTCACGATCCAGGAGGCGTTGGCCGCGGTGGTGTCCAGCAGCTGCGGCAGCTCGGGTATCAGCGGGACGACGAGGGCCTGCATCAGGGACGTGACGATCCCGGCGCCGGCCAGCACGCCCACGACGGCGCCGCTGCGCGGCACGGGCGAGGTCGGACTCATGCGTTCTCCGCTCGAAGGAAGGGCGAGGCAGGCTGGATGTGCAGCATGCACAAGCTATGTACGATACACACATCATGCGCCATACATTTAATCGGCCGATCAGTTGACCGCGATTCGGAAGAGGGAGGTCGAAGTGCACGAGGAAATGAGCCGAATCGAGCGTGAACTGATGCTTCTCGGCCGCCATGCATCCATGGGCTCGGCCGGCCGCTGCCGGCCCGCCGAAGGCCAGGAGCGGCTGGAGCGCAGTGCCTATCTCCTGCTGAGCCGGCTCGACGCGGCGGGCCCCATGTCGATCGGGCAGCTGGCCGAGGCGTTCGGCCTCGACTGCTCGACGGTCAACCGCCAGACCGCCGTCATTCTCAAGGCCGGACTGATCGAGCGGATTCTCGATCCGGACGGCGGCACCGCCCGCCGGCTCCGCATCACCGACGAGGGCGCGCGGCGGCTCCGCCTCGACCGCGAGGCACGGGTCAAAAACCTGAGCGGGCTGCTGGACGAGTGGTCACCGCGCGAACTGGCCACGCTGGCGCGGGTGCTGACCCGCTTCAACATCACGGTCGAGCGGCACGAGGGCGAGCCCTGGCCGCGCGCGGAGGCGCCGGGTCCTGGCCTGCCCTCCTGACGGTCACGGGCGGCGGGCGATACCCGCCCACATGGAGACGGCTTCGGGGGTGGCCTCCGGCGGCACCGGGCCGTCCGGGCGCCACTCCTGCGGCGGGACCAGGCCGGGCTCGACGAGCTCAAGCCCCTCGAAGAAGGCCAGGATCTCCTTGCGGCCACGAACCTGCCCCATCTGCCCGGTGAGTCCGCGATTGCCCGAAATAATCCGCTCCCAGGTGGGAACGTCGAAGTCGGGGGTGACGTGGGTGATCAGAAGGTAGCTGCCCGGCGCGAGGGCGGCGACGTACTCGGCGACCAGATCACGGGCGGCGACGCCGGACTCCACGTCGTCCGCGATGTAGTGGAGCAGGGCGTTCAGGCACAGGGCCACCGGCCGCGACAGGTCCAGGACCTCCCGCAGCCGATCGCTGTCCAGGATGCTCGTCGGATCGCAGAAATCGGCGTGCAGGTAGGCCGTTTCGCCCTCGGGCGTGCCGGTCATCAGGGCCTCGGCGTACCGCAGCACGATCAGCCGGTTGTCGGTGTAGACCACGCGCGTGTCCGGGGCCTCGGCCTGGGCGATCTGATGCAGATTCGGCTCGGTGGGCACGCCGGTGCCGATGTCGAGGAACTGCCGCACGCCCGCCTCCGCGGCCAGCCAGCGCACGGCCCGGTGCAGGAAGGCCCGGTTCGCCCTGGCCGCGATGCGCACCCCCGGCCACATCCCCGCCACCTGCCGGCCCGCGGCCTCGTCGGCGGGAAAGAAGTTCTTCCCGCCGAGGAACCAGTCGTAGACACGCGCCGGGTCCGGGCGGTAGGGATCTATCTGGTCCTCAAGCACGGGGGTCCTCCCATTCGGTACGCCATTCCGTAATCGGTGCGCTGTCCGGCACGGAGGCCGCCGAGTCCAGCGCGATCAAGTACTGCGTCACCGCGTCCTGCGCCTCGTTGACCTCCGTCCCGTCCAGCGTGTGCAGCAGCACCCGGTCGGGCAGCCCGGCCGGGCGGTAGCGCAGCAGCTGAACGGGCCCGCACATCAGGGCCGTGTGCAGGGTGCGCATCGGAACGACCCGGATCGTCACCCCGGGGCGCCCGGCCAGCCGCCGCAGGTGCGCGAGCTGCCCGCGCATCACCTCGGGCCCGCCGACGCGGCGCCGCAGCGCGGCCTCCTCGATCAGCGCCCACAGGACGGGGGGCGCGGGCTCTGCCCGGTCGAGGACCGCCTGCCGCCGGTTCAGCAGCTCCACCCGCCGCGCGATGCGCCCGTCTGCGTCCTCGGGGTGCTGGACGCGCTGCAACGCCTCGGCGTAGGCGGGAGTCTGGAGCAGGTCGGGCACGACGGCGGGTGCATAGAAACGGATGACCTGCGCGTGCTCCTCCAGGCCGATGAGGTCCGCGGGCGAACGCGGCAGCACGTCCCGGTACGCCTGCCACCAGCCGGGCCGGCTGGCCCGCTCGACGTCGGCGAGCACCGAACCGGCTTCGGCCTCGCGCCCGTAGACGGTCAGCAGCCGTCGCACATGAGCCGGTTTGAGCCCTACCCGGCCGCCCTCCATGCGGTGCAGGGTGGAGGGGGAGGTGCCCAGCTCGTCCGCCGCCTCCCGCGCGGAGAGACCGGCCGCGGCGCGCAGTTCACGCAGCCGGGCGCCGATCAGCAGCAGGGCGGCCGTCGGGCGGCCGGAGCGCGACACCCGCATACCGCGCCCCCTTCCCGGAAGGTGTGACAACAATGTGCCGCGCCATTCTGCCACTTGCAGAGTGGCACGGCCACCATCGCGGTGGCTGTCCGTCCACCGGGAGCCACGGGGCGTGCACCGCCCCGCCCGCGTGACGGTCCGCCTGGAAGCACCCGGCCGCCCGCCGCCCGCCGCTCAGGACGCGCCCCCTCCCCCGACCGACCGGCCCGCGACACCGTCCGGCCTCCGGTCACCGGCCATGACGCCGCCGCGCCCGCGCCCGGGCGCGGGCGCAGGCGCGGGCGCGGGCGCGGGCATGCCTGAACTCCCGCTGTCACCGATGGTGATCGCGGGAGATTTTTTTCGTCCCCTTCTTGACAGACAGCTACCGGCGGCAGGAAGCTGCACGGCACGTGTTAACGATAACACGGCTAACGCGTACCTGTAGGGAGCCGCCATGTCAGGTAGTCGTTACCCCTTGCCCCTGCCCACTCTCGCCCGCCGCACGGTGCTCGCAGCCGCCGTCGGCGCGGTCGCCACCGCCTGCGGAACCGCCGCGGGACAGCCCGCCGGGAAGGTCGCCCTGCACGGCGACAACGCCTCCTGGGAGGAGCCACTCGCCGCCGCGGGCCGCAGCATGGACTCCGTGGCCGGCCT
The DNA here is from genome assembly GCF_001984575.1 of Streptomyces sp. MP131-18. GTDB lineage: Bacteria > Actinomycetota > Actinomycetes > Streptomycetales > Streptomycetaceae > Streptomyces > Streptomyces johnsoniae. The sequence goes on from NZ_LZNS01000001.1 coordinate 688,999, forward strand.
CGAACTCGTGCCCGAGGTCATTCCCTCGCTCGAGTCCTTCGAGCAGATCGTCAAGTCCTCGCTGCGCACCAACAAGACGCCCGACATGCTCAAGTACTCGTCCGGCTACCGGCTGCGGGACCTGGCCCGTACCGGCGGCATCGAGGACCTGACCCGCGCCTGGGAGAACGCCGAGCGCCGCGGCTGGGTCGACGGCTCGCTGCGCGAGGCGTTCACCCACCGGGAACGGGTCTACGGCCTGCCGATGAACATGAGCTACTGGGTCTTCTTCTACAACACCGAGGTCTTCGCCGAGCACGGCCTGTCGGCCCCGCACACCTGGGACGCGTTCCTCGACACCTGCGCCGGGCTCAAACGGGCGGGCATCGTCCCGCTGCACGCGACGACGGACGGCCGCTGGCCGGCGTTCATCTGGTTCATGGAAGTGCTCAGCCGCCAGGACCCCGAGTTCTACGAAGGGCTGATGAACGGCCGGGAGAGCTACACCGATCCGCGCGCGGAACGGGCCCTGGCGACCATCGCCGACTTCTTCGACCGCGACTGGTTCACCGCGCTGGACATGAGCCACGTGGACGCCGCCGCCTCAGTCGTGCACGGCACGCTCGGCATGATGCCCGGCGGCACGTTCATGACACCGAACTTCACCTCCGCGGGCGGCGAACCCGGCGGCGACATCGGCGCCTTCGTCCTGCCCATGGCCGATCCCGGGGCCCGGCCCGCGATGATCTTCGAGTCCAGCGCCCTGGTGTGCACCGTGAAGGGGCCCGACCGCGACGAGGCCCTCCGGGCCGCGGACGCCTGGCTGCACCCCGAAGTGTCCGCCGCGTTCTCCGGCACGCTCCAGGACGGGTCCCCCAACCCGCGGGTCGACGCGGCCAATCCGCTGCTCGAGGGCGTCGTCGACACAGTCCGCAGGGACCGGCTGTGGCTGCTGAACCGCTTCTGGGAGCTCGGCCCACCCGAACTGGTCGAGGCCACCGTCGACGACCTCGCGGGCCTCCTGCTCAACCCGTCCTCCTACCGCTCGGTGCTGCGCACCATGCAGGGGCGGGCCGAGGAGGCGTGGCAGGTGTGGCGGGAGGCCGAGCAGTCATGACCGACACCCTGAGCACCGCCCCCGCCCCCGCCCCCCGCGGCAGCAGGACCCGGCGCCGCATCCCGCTGCGCAAGCCCCACCGGGCGCCGCGCCGCACCGGACCGCCCGCCGCGTTCGGCGGCCCGCTGACCGCGATCCCGTGGGCCCTGCCCGCCCTGGCGCTGGTCGGCGTGCTGCTGGTCTACCCGTTCATGCGCAGCGTCTACGGCAGCTTCTTCGAGGACAACGGGTTCACCAGCCGCTGGACCGGGCTCGACAACTACGCGCGCCTGGCCGACGACCCGATCTTCTCGCGGTCCGTCCTCAACACCCTGATGTGGGTGGCGGGAACGCTGCTGCTGCCGGTGCTCCTCGGGCTGCTGATCGCGGTGGCCACGCACCGCATGCGTCTTGGCGTCGTGGCACAGCTGGTGATCATGCTGCCGTACGCGATCTCCGGCGCGGCCACCGCCGTGCTGTGGGACTTCATGCTGACCAGCGACGGCGCCGTCAACCAGGTGCTGCGCGCGGTCGGGCTCGACGGGCTCGCGCACCCATGGCTGCTGGAGTGGCCGCACAACACGCTGTCGATGATCGTGGCGAGCACCTGGCAGGGCACCGGTCTCAACGTGGTGCTGTTCGCCATCGGGCTGCGCGCGATCCCGCGGGAGACGGTCGAGGCCGCGCAGCTGGACGGGGCGTCCGGCTGGCGGATGTTCCGCTGGATCACGCTGCCGCAGCTGCGGGCCGTGACAGTGGTGGTCGTCGGCATGGCCATCGTCAACAGCCTGAAGGCGTTCGACATGATCTGGATTCTCACCCAGGGCGGGCCTTCGCGCTCCTCCGAGACGCTGGCGCTGACGATGTACCGGGAGACGTTCCGCCTCTTCCACGTCGGCTACGGCTCCGCCATCGCCCTCGTCCTGACCGTCATCGTCGTGGCCTCCGCGTGGATGTATCTGCGCCGCCAGATGCCGTCCGCCGCCCGGGACTGAGGAGGGATTCCGATGGGACGCACGATGCGCAATCTCTTCGTCGCCGGCTGCGTGGTGCTGTGGCTGGTGCCGCTGTACCTGCTGATCGTCAACGCGCTGACCCCCGCCGGCGGCTACACCGGCGAACCGGACTGGCTGCCGGGGGACTTCGCCCTGCTGGACAATATGAGGACCGCGTGGGACGAGGCGGCGATCGGGGACAGCTTCCTCAACTCACTGCTCTACGCGGTGGTGTGCGGCGCCGCGGCCGTGGTCGTCGCCGCGATGGCCGCGTTCGCCGTGGTGGTCCTGCCCCTGCCGCGGCCGGCCGCGTGGTTCTGGCTGATCTACTCGGGCACGGTCTTTCCGCTCCAGATCTTCCTGGCCCCGCTGTTCGGCCTGTACGCCGACGCGAACCTCTACGACACGCGCCTCGGCCTCATGCTGATCTACGCCGCCTGGGCGGTGCCGTTCGCGTTCTTCCTGATCCGCAACCAGATGACCACGATGCCGCCGGAGGCCACGGAGGCGGCCATGCTGGACGGCGCCTCCTTCACCCGCATCTTCTGGTCGATCCACGTGCCGCTGCTGCGCTCGGGGCTCGGCGCGGCGTTCATCTTCCAGTTCACCGCCGTCTGGAACGACCTGCTGTTCGGGATCACGCTCACCCGCAGCCCCGAGGTGCAGCCCGTGATGGCCGCCCTGACCACCCTCAACACCGCCTACAGCGCCTCGGGGCCGCCGGTGATCCTCGCCGGCGCGCTGATCGTGTCGCTGCCCACCCTCGTCATCTTCCTGGTGTTCCGCGGCCTGTTCCTGCGCGGCGTCACCGCAACCGCACGCTGAACTCGGAGAGATACTCATGACCACTCGTGCTCTCGTCCGCACCACGGCCTGGGACAACGACCGGATACGCGACAGCCTGCGGGCCTCGGTGGTCTCCGCGGAGGGCACCCTCGGCGGCGTCCCCGTCCGGCTGACCCAGGAGCCGCTGCTGCGCCGCGCGGCCGGCGGCGGGCTGCTCCAGTCGCTGCGCGTCGAGGCGGTCGGCGGTGCCGCGCCGCCCGCGCGGCTCACGGTGCGCACCGCGTCCTCCGGCGCCCTCCCGGTCGAGCAACTGGCCGGGCCGAACGGCTCGGTGCGGCTGCTGGTGCCGGCCGTCGACGCGGCCCGCCGGGTCACGGTGACCGCGGACGGCGCCGCGGACCCGTCCGACGGGGTGGAGGTGGAGCTGACGCCGCAGCGGCAGTGGACCATCCACCTGGTGCACCACTCGCACCTGGACATCGGCTACACCGACCCGCAGGGCCACGTACTCGCGGAACACCTGTCGTTCCTCGACTCCTGCCTCGAACTGACCGGCGCCACCGACTCCTGGTCGGAGGAGTCGAAGTTCCGCTGGTGCGTGGAGTCACTGTTGTCCTTCCAGCAGTGGGCCGACGCGCGGCCCGTCGAACAGGTCGAGGAGTTTGTGCGGCGGGTCCGTGAGGGCCGCATCGAGCTGACCGCGATGCCGTTCAACCTGCACACGGAGACGTGCTCGACGGACGAGCTGCACGAACTGCTGCGGCCCGCCCGCGAGGTGGCGAACCGGTTCGGCGTCTCCTTCACCTCCGCGATGCAGACCGACGTGCCCGGCTCGGTCGTGGGCCTGGTGGACGCGCTGGCCTCGGCCGGGGTGCGCTACCTGTCCGTCGCGCACAACTGGGCGGGCCGCTCCGTTCCGCACCTGGTGGGCGGCGACAAGCTGCCGCGCCTCTTCCGCTGGCGCGCGCCCAGCGGCCGCAGCGTGCTGGTGTGGATGACCGACACCCCGCACGGGCTGGCCTACATGGAGGGGCCGCTGCTCGGCTTCGACACCGACTACGCCTCGGTGGACGACCTGCTGCCCGCCTACCTGACCTCGCTGGCGAACAACCCCTACCCGTACGAGGAGGGCGTCTTCGGCTGGCCGATGGACCGCGAGCAGATCTCCCGGGAGCCCTACCCGTGGGACGTGCTGCACCTGCGCGTGCAGGGGAAGTTCGGCGACAACGCGCCGCCGCGGCGGATCATCGCGGACACCGTGCGCCGCTGGAACGAGACGTGGGCCTACCCGCAGCTGCGGCTGTCGCGCAACGAGGACTTCTTCACCGACGCCGAGGCGCGGCTCGGCGACCGCATCCAGACCTTCGAGGGCGACTGGACCGACTGGTGGGTGGACGGCGTCGGCTCCGGCGCGATGCCGCTCTCGCTGGCCCGCACCGCGCAGGGGGTCGTGGCGGACGCGCAGACCATCGGAACGTTCGCCGGGGTGCTCGGCGCGCCGGGCGCCGAGGACGACACCCGCGACGCGGCCGGGGTGTACGAGGCGGTGTCGCTGTTCGACGAGCACACCTGGGGCGCGAGCGACCCGTGGACGCACGGGCACGACCACGGGCACTCGGGCGAGGACCAGTGGCACTGGAAGTACGGGCAGGCCAGGCGCGGCCACGACGACGGGCAGTCACTGCTGAACCGTGCCGCCGCGCGGCTCGGCCAGCGGCTGGCGCGCCCGGCCGGCGCGGCGGCCGCGTTCCACGTGGTCAACACCTGCTCGTGGACGCGCACGGAGGTGGCGCGGATCTTCCTGCCCGAGAGCAGCGTGCCGCTGGAGCAGCCGGTGGCGGTGCTCGACGCCCGCACCGGGGAGCGCCTGGAACACCAGGAGGAGGGACAGGTCAACGACACGCACCGGGACGCGGGCCGGTTCCTCGTGCTGCGCGTGACGGACGTGCCGCCGGCCGGCTCGGTGCGGCTGGACGTGGTGGCGACCGCCGGGGACGGGGTCGGCGGGGACGGTGCGGTGCCGGACTCCATCATGCGCCGGAACCCGACGGGCACCACGGACCGGCAGGACCCGGCCGGGACGGCGGAGCGGGCGCTGGCGCGGCCGGACGCGACGGTGCTGGAGAACGCGCACCTGCGGGTGCGCGTCGACCTGGCGCGGGCGTGCATCGCCTCGATCGTCGACAAGGCGAGCGGGGCCGAACTGGTGCGGCAGGACGCGGTGGTCGGGTTCAACGGCTACCTGCACGACAGCTACACCACGGCGGGCGCGTTCAACCACAACTCCAGCCGCACCACGGCCTCCGACCGGCTGGAGCACCTGGGGGTCCGCGCGGTGGCGCCGCCGGCGGCGCTGATCGACCGGCGGTCCACGGCGGTGGCCGAGATCCTGGTGTACGAGACGCACCCCGCGGGCGCGAACCGGGTCCGCACCACGCTGACGCTGCCGCACGGCATCGCCAGGCTCGACGTGGCGAACAGCGTGGACAAGGACGCCACGCTGGGCAAGGAGAGCGCCTACTTCGCGTTCCCGTTCGCCTTCGGCAGCCCGCGGGTGCGGATGGAGGCGTCGGGCGGGGCGACCGGCAGCGGGCTGCCCGTGGTCCCCGGGTCCGCGCGGCACATGCGGGCGGTGCGCCGCTGGGTGACGCTGGAGGAGGACGGGCTGACGGTGGCGTGGTCGACGCAGGACGCGCCGCTGGTGCAGTTCGGCAACATCGCACTGCCGTACGCACCGTTCCCCGCGACCCTGGAGAAGGACGAGCCGGCGACGGTGTTCTCCTGGATTCACAACAACCTGTGGGACACCAACTTCCCGAGTCAGCAGGGCTTCGAGTTCCCCTTCCGCTACAGCGTCGCGTGCGCCCCCGCGGAGCGGTCGGCCGGTCTCGGGCCGCGCACCGCGGCCGCGTTCAGCCGCCCCCTGCACGCGGTGCGCGCCCGTGGCGAAGCCGTCGCCGACGGCGCGGCGGCGGCCGCGCTCGGATTCGCCGAGGTCGGGGACGCGCGCGTCCGGCTGGTCGGGGCGATCACCCCGGCGGGCGGGCGTTCGGTGCTGCTGCGGCTCCAGTCCTTCGCGGAGGAGCCGGTGTCCTGCCCGGTGCACGTCCATTTCCCGGTCGCCGCCGCGCACGAGGCCGACTACCTGGGAACGGCCCGGGGCGCGCTGCCGGTCGAGGAGGGCCGGGTGACGGTGCCCGTTCCCGCGCTCGGCACGACCGCGGTGCTGCTGGAGCGCCCCTGACCCGGGGCGGCTCCCCACCCCCTTCTGCTTCACGAGAGCAACGAACGCAAGGAGAACGCGTGTACCGGCTCGATCCGCGCTACCCCACGGCGCCGCAGGCGGCCCTGGCCACCGGGTGGCCCGCCGTGGCGGCGCGACTTCCGTCAGGCCCCGCGGTCGTCGCGGTCGAAGGACCGCCGTCCGTTGACTGGCCCGCCCTGGCCGCCCGGCTGCGGCAGGAGCTGGCAGGGCGCGCGACCGCGGTGCAGCTGCTGGACGTGCGCACGCACTACGCGCCACCGGGAACGGTGAGCCGCCGCACCCTCCCCGAGGAGGCCGACGACCCCTATTTCCCGCGCCTGGCGGAAAATGCCCTGGACGACCTGTTCGACGCTCCGCCGTCCGTGCCGCGGCCCGCCGACGGACTGGTGCTGGTCTACGGCCCGGGGGCGGCGCTGACCGCGCACGACGTGCTGTGGTACGCGGACCTGCCGAAGCGGTACGCGGAGGCCGCGGTGGCGGCGGGCGGCGGGGAGAACCTGGGCCTGCCCGGCAGGCCGGCCGATCTGCGGCGGCTGTTCTACGTGGACTGGCCGATGCTCGACCGGCACCGGGACGCCCTGGCACCCCGGATCGACGGGTGGCTGGACGTGCAGGAGGCCGGGGCGCCGACCCTGCTGGACGGGGACGGGATGCGGGCCACGCTGGCGCGGCTGGCCCGCCGCCCGGTGCGCACCAGGCCGTACTTCAACTCCACGCCGTGGGGCGGTCACTGGGCGCAGCGCGAGCTGGGTTTCGCTCCGCGGGCCCGCAACACCGCCCTCGGGTACGAGCTGATCGCCCCGGAGTCGGGCATCCTCGTCGGCGAGGGGCCGGGGCGCCAGGTGGAGCTGCCGTTCCAGCTGATGTGCGTGCTGCATCCGCGGGAGGTGCTGGGCGAGGCGGTGCACGCGGCGTTCGGCACCTCGTTCCCGATCCGCTTCGACTACCTGGACACGGTGGACGGCGGCAACCTGTCGGTGCACTGCCATCCGCGGGAGCGGTACATGCGGGAGCGGTTCGGCTGGTCCTACACGCAGCACGAGACGTACTACGTGACGTTCGGCGGCCCCGACGCGCGGGTGTTCCTCGGCCTGCGCGAGGACGTGGACCTCGACCTGTTCCGCACGGAGGTCGAGAAGGCCGCGGCCGAGCAGGTGCCGATGCGCCCGGAGGACCACGTGCTGACGTTCCCCGCGGAACGCGGGCAGCTGTTCATGATCCCCGCGGGCACCCCGCACTCCAGCGGCGCGGGGAACCTGGTGCTGGAGATCAGCGCCACGCCCTACCTGTACAGCCTGCGGTTCTACGACTGGCAGCGCCCCGACGCGAACGGCCGCCCGCGCCCGCTGCCGTTCCGGCACGGTCTGGCCAACCTCGACACGGCGCGGCGCGGCGCCGCGGTCGAACGCGACCTGGTGCCGCGCCCGCGTACGCTGCGCCGCGGAGAGGGCTGGGAGGAAGAGGTGGTGGGCGCGCTGGACGAGATGTTCTACGAGGTCCGCAGATTCACGCTCCGGGCGGGGGCACGCGCCGAGGACGACACGGCCGGCCGGTTCCACGTGCTGAACGTGGTGGAGGGCGCGGGCGTGACCGTGGAAACGGCGGCGGGCGACCGGCACGAGCTGGCGTTCGCCGAAACGCTGACCGTGCCCGCGGCCGTCGGCGCCTACCGGCTGGTGCCGCACGGCGGGCCGGCGCGCGTGGTCAAGGCGCTCGTGCGGTGATTCCGGTACTCGACATCGGCGGCACCCACGTGACGGCCGCCCTGGTGGACCCGGCGCGGGCGGTGGTCGCCGCCCGCCGCCGGGACCCGCTCCTGCCGCACGGCGCCGCGGAGCACATTCTGGGCGCGGTGCTCGGCTGCGCCGCGGCGCTGCCCGAGCCGCCGGACGGCGTATGGGGGGTCGCGGTGCCGGGCCCGTTCGACTACGCGGGCGGGATCGCGCGGTACGAGGGAGTCGGGAAGTTCGACAGCCTGTACGGGGTGGACATGCGTGCCGCGCTGCTCGCCGGGCTGCCGGGCCGGCCGGCCGGCGTGGTCTTCCTCAACGACGCGCACGCCTTCCTGGTCGGCGAGTGGCACGCCGGTGCCGCCCGGGGGCACCGGCGCTGCGTGGGCATCACGCTCGGCACGGGCGTGGGCTCGGCGTTCCTCGACGGCGGCCGGGTGTGCCGCGCGGGGCCCGGGGTGCCGCCGGACGGCCGCGTCGACCTGCTGACGCTGCACGGGCGCCCGCTGGAGGAGACGGTGTCGCGCCGCGCCATCCTCGCCGCGTACGGCGATCGGGACGCCGACGTCGCCGACATCGCCGCGCGGGCGCGTTCCGGCGAGGAACGGGCCGGGCGGGTGCTCGGGGACGCGCTGCGCGACCTTGGCAGTGTCCTGGCACCCGCTCTAGACTCCTTCGGTGCTTCCGGGCTCGTGGTCGGCGGATCGATGGCGGGCTCCTGGGACCTCGTGGGTCCCGCGCTGCGGGCCGGCCTCGGCCCGGTGACGGCCGCCGTGACGGCGGCCGCCCTAGGCGCCGACGCACCGCTGCTCGGCGCGGCGCATGCCGCGGCCGGGAGCCGATAGCCGAGAAAGGACAGCCGGGCACGATGCCGCACGCGCCAGGGCACAGGGCCGATCGGCCGACTCTCCGGGACGTCGCCAAGCGGGCCGCGGTCAGCGCCATGACCGTCACCCGCGTGCTGCGGGACGATCCGCGGGTGCTGCCGGGGACCAGGGAACGGGTGCTCGCCGCCGTCGCCGAGCTGGGCTACCGGCCGAACACGGTCGCGCGCAGCCTGCGGCTCGGGCGCGGCAGCGGCCTCGTCGGACTGGTCGTCACCAACCTGGCCAACCCGTTCTACTCGCGGCTGGCGCTGGGCGTGGACAGCGTGGTCGGGCCGCACGGGCTGAAGACCGTCATCGGGAACACCCGTCAGGACCTGGACGTCGAACGGGAGCTGGTGGCTGACCTGGTGGGCCGCCGCGTCGACGGCATCATCGCGGTGCCCGCGGGCACCGACCAGCGGCATCTGGCCGCCGCGGTGGCGCAGGGGGTGCCGGTGGTCTGCGCCAGCCGGCCGCCGGCGGGTTTCGAGGCGGACCACGTGCTGGTGGACGACTTCGGCGGGGCGCGGGAGGCGACGGAGCGGCTGCTCGCGCTGGGGCACCGGCGCATCGGCTTCCTCGGCCCGCCGGCCGCCGTGTACACCAGCACCGAGCGGCTGCGCGGGTACCGGGCGGCGCTCGAAGCGGCGGGCCTGCCCGCCACGGACGACGTGATCAGCCAGGGGCAGCAGGACATCGCCACCGCGGAGCGGGCCGCGGCGGGGCTGCTGGCGCTGCCCGCGCCGCCGACCGCGCTGTTCTGCTCCAACAACCGCAACACGATCGGCGCCTTCCGGGCGGTGAGCGCGGCGGGCGGCGACACGGCGCTGGCCGGTTTCGACGATTTCGAACTGGCGGACTCGCTGGGTCTGCCGCTGACCATCCAGGCGTACGACAGCGACGAACTCGGCCGCGAGGCCGGCCGGTTGCTGACCGACCGCATGCGGAACGCACCGGCCGCCGGGGGGGCGCCGCGGCGGACGGTCGTGCCCACCCGGGCCGTTCAGTACGGCACACCGCGGCCCGCCCGGGCCACGGGCGGGAGCGGGACGGCACCGGCCTGACCGGGAGACGGTGACCGGGGCGGTGCGGCGCCCGCCGGCCGGGCTGCCGGGCGCGCCCGGCAGCCCGCGGGCGCGGGGCGTCAGCCTTCGGCGCCCGCCGCCGAGAACGTCACCCGGTGCAGGCCGCCGGGCAGGTCGTTCACCACGTACAGCTCGCCCTCCGGCGTGGCGCCGAAGGCGGTGACCTGCGTGGGGAACTCGCCGATGGTCGCGCTCTCGTAGCTGCCGTCCTCGGCCTGGCGCAGCCCCCACACCGTGTTCGAGCAGTAGTCGGTGGCGACGTAGGTGCCCTCGGCGAGGTCGGCGAACTCCGCGCCCCGGTACACGTGGCCGCCGATGACCGCGCAGCCCTCGACGGACGTCGGATAGGTGAACACCGGGTCGGTCAGCTCGGCGTCCGGCGCGCACTGGTCGGGATTGAACTCCTCCAGGCCCTCACGGCAGGACCAGCCGAAGTTCGCGCCGCCCTCGTCGGCACCGATGTGGTCGATCTCCTCCTGACCGCCCTGGCCGACGTCGCCGATCCACAGTGAGCCGTCCGCCGGGTCGAAGGAGAAGCGCCACGGGTTGCGCAGGCCGTAGGACCAGATCTCGCCGCGCGCGCCCTCGACGCCCGCCAGGGGGTTGTCCTCGGGGATGCAGTAGGCGAGCTCGCCGCAGGTGGCGCTCACGTCGAGGCGCAGGATCTTGCCGAGCAAGGTGTCCGTGCGCTGCCCGTTGCCCGCGGGGTCGCCGGCGCCGCCGCCGTCCCCGATACCGAAGTAGAGGTGGCCGTCGCTGCCGAACGCCAGCTGGCCGCCGTTGTGGTTGGCGTACTGCGCGTGCTCCTGGGTGAGCAGCACCTCGTGGCCGCCGTCCGCGAGGTCGTGGCGGGCCAGCGTCACCGCGCCGTCGGGCAGGGCGGTGTAGGCCAGGTACACCTGCCCGCTCCCGGCGAAGTCGGGCGGCGTGGCGATGCCGAGCAGCCCGCGCTCGTTGCCCGAGTTGTCGACCCGGTCACCGATGTCGAGCAGCGGCTCGGCGGCGAGGCCGCCCTCGGGGTCGTAGGCACGGACGGTACCGGCCTTCTCGGTGATGAACAGCCGGCCGCTGCCGTCGTCCGGGGCGGCGACGGCGGTGGGGCGGGCGAGCCCGGAGGCGACCTGGGTGGCGCTCGCCGCCAGCTCTTCGAGTGGGAGGGCGGCCGCCCGGGCGGGCGGCTCCTGCCCCGGGTCGTCGGAGGCACCGGCCGTCCAGCCGGTGAGGGCCAGGGGGATCGGTACGGTCAGGGCGAGGGCCGCGAGCAGGCGGCCGGTCCGGCGGCGTGGCATATCGACTCCAGGAATGTGGGGGCTTCCTTGTGACGATGGCGCTGAGACCGTCATGTGACGCGTGCGACGGGCGAGTTCGGACGCTACCCCGACTGCCGCCCGCGCCGCCAGGGGTCCTCGTCCGGTAAGGCGGCCGGCGCCGACGCCGCGGAGAACCCGCGGACAGCCCGCGGGAAAATGCGTGCGCCGGGTGGCAGCTGCCGCTGCGCGGGGGCGCCGCCCCGGGGTGCCGGTATACCGGTGCGCATGACCGGCATCAGGCTCCTGCGGCGGGCGCTGCCCGTCGCCGTTCTCCTGCCCCTCGCCCTGCTCGGCGGCGCCCCGCCCGCGGCGGCGGCCCCGGCCGATCCGCTCCACCGCGTGGCCGAGGCGTCCGAGCGGCGGCTGGCCACGGCCGCCGACGTGGCCGCGGTCAAGTGGGCCACCGGGACGCCCGTGGACGACCCGGCGCGGGAGGGCGAGGTGCTCGCCCGCGGGCGCGCGCTGGCCGCGGGCGCCGGACTCGATCCCGCCGTGGCGGAACGGGTGCTCGCCGACCAGATCGCGGCGAGCAAGACGGTGCAGCGGGCGTTGCACCGGCGGTGGGCCGTACGGCCCGCGTCGCGCCCGGCCACGGAGCCCGGCGGGCTGGCGGGGGTGCGCGGGGAGATCGACGCGGCGGACCGCGCGCTGGTGGCGGCGCTCGCCGCGGCGGGGTCGCAGCGGGACGCGCCGGCGTGCGCCGGGCGGCTGGCCGTCCGGCGCACGCACGTCGCCCTGGAACGCCGCCTCGACGGCCTGCGTTCCAGGGCGCTCGCACAATCGCTCGCGTCCGTGTGCCCGGGGGCCGGCCCCCGGGGTACGGGCGTCAGCGCGCCGGGGTGACGGGTGCCTCGTCCTGCGCCTCGCCGGCGTCCCGCGGCCCGTCCTCGGCCAGGTTCCGCGGCTCGGTGCCCCGCTCCGTCGCCGCCTCCCCGGGCGTCTCCCCGGCCTCCTGAAGCCGTGCGGCCTCGGCCTCCTCGGCGAGCCGCTCGGTGCCGCTGGTGGTCTTGAGCGGCTTCTCCTTGATGAAGAGGACGACGAGCAGCGCGATGGCGGCGAACGGGGTGGCCACCAGGAACAGGTCCGCGGTGGCGGTGCCGTAGGCGTCCTGCACGACCTCCCGCACCGGCGCGGGGAGCACCGCGATGTCGGGCACGGCGCCGTGCCCGCCTCCGCCGCCCTCGCCGCCGCCCTCGGCGCCCGGGAGGTTGGCGGACATCTCGCTGGCGACCCGGTTGGCCAGGATCGCGCCGAGGACGCTGGTGCCGATGGTGCCGCCCATGCTGCGGAAGAACGACAGCACGGAGGTGGCCGCGCCCAGGTCGGCGGCCGGAACGTCGTTCTGCGCGGCCAGCACCAGGTTCTGCATGAGCAGGCCGACGCCGATGCCGAGGACGGCCATGTAGAGGCTGAGCAGGCCGAAGCCGGTGTCCGCGTCGACGGTGGCGAGCATGGCGAGTCCCGCGGTCATGGCCACGCCGCCGATGACGAGGTAGATCTTCCATTTCCCCGTGGCGGTGATGAGCTGGCCCGCGACGGTGGACGACACCAGCAGACCGAAGATCATCGGCAGGCTCATCAGCCCGGCCACCGTCGGGGACTTGCCCAGCGCGACCTGGAAGTACTGGGACAGGAAGACGGTGCCGCCGAACATCGCCAGGCCGACCAGCAGGCTGGCGACGGTCGTCAGGGTGACGGTGCGGTTGCGGAAGATGCCCATCGGGATGACCGGTTCGGGCACGCGCGTCTCGACGATCACCGCGGCCACGAGCAGCAGCACGCCGCCGCCGGTCAGTACGGCCGTCTGCCAGGACGCCCAGTCGAACTGGTTGCCCGCGAGGGAGGTCCAGATCAGCAGCGAGCACACGCCCGCGACGATGAGGAACGCGCCCAGGTAGTCGATCTTGACGTCCCGCCGCAGGGTGGGGAGCGACAGGGTTCGCTGGAGCAGGAAGATCGCGGCGGTGGCGAAGGGCACGCCGATGAAGAAGCACCAGCGCCAGCCGAGCCAGGAGGTGTCGACCAGCAGGCCGCCGATCAGCGGCCCGGCGACGGTGCCGACGGCGAAGACGGCGCCGAATATCCCTGCGTACTTGCCGAGCCGGCGCGGCGGGATGACGGCGGCCATCACAACCTGGACGAGCGCCGTCAGACCGCCCGCGCCGATGCCCTGCACGACGCGGCTGAAGATCAGCACCTCGATGCCCTGCGAGAAGCCGGCCACCAGCGAGCCCACGACGAACAGGGCGAGCGAAGCCTGGAGCAGCAGCTTCTTGTTGTACAGGTCGGAGAGCTTGCCCCACAGCGGAACGGTGGCGGTCATCGCCAGCAGTTCGGAGGTGACGACCCACGTGTAGGAGGACTGGCTCGCGCCGAGGTCGGTGATGATGCGGGGCAGCGCGTTGGCCACCACGGTGCCGGCCAGGATGGCGACGAACATGCCGGCCATGAGACCGGACATGGCCTGGAGTATCTGGCGTTCTGTCATGGGCGGCGGTGCGTTTTCCGGCACCTCTGTTGTGGTCACAACGTCCTTCTTCATGAACTGTGCGGTGAGGGAAGGGGAAAGCGGTCCGACGCGGACCCGTGGGGATCAGCGGTCGTCGGGGGGCGGCGCCGGCAGTCCGGCGGCCAGGTGCGTGAAGACCCGCTCGAACACGGCGAGGAACGGCACGGTGGCGCCGCCGGCGCTCCAGTGCTCGATGGAGATGCGCACCGCGGTACCGGCGACCGCTGCCAGCAGCCGCGGGTACAGGCCGGGCCGTTCCGGCTCGGGGGAGCCGGGGTCGAGTCGCTGGGCGATGGCTCTGGCCAGGCCGAGCTCGTCCTCCAGGTGGGCACCGAGGGAGCGGACCATCAGGTGGGGGGCCTGCTTCAGCACCTCGGCGCGCAGGTTCCACACCTCGTGACGTCTCTCGACGTCGGCCAGTTCGTCCGCGAAGGCGCGGTGGACCGCGGTCAGCGGGTCGAGGGACGGCGGCGCGGCCAGGACGGCCTCCCGGATCCGCGTGCCGACCTCGGCGTCGATCGTGACGAAGGCGTCGTCCCGGCTGTCGAAGTAGTTGAAGAAGGTCCGCGGCGAGACGTCGGCCGCCTCGCTGATCGCCTCCACGGTGACGTTGTCGACGCCGTGCTCGGCGGCGAGCCGCACGGCCGCCTCGGCGAGCGCCGCTCGCGTGGCCCGCTTCTTCCGTTCCCTGAGCCCCACCGGAGCGCCTGCATCCTTCACACCTTGCAGAGTATGAAAAAATGCAGAGAATGCAAAATCTTTTTCGACCCCGCAAACCCCGCGGAACGCATCGAGATCAAACAAGTATCCGCAGGATGCTTCGCCAACCCACGGAAACCTCCATAGAGTGCCGGAGGCATCCGGTGTTCGGATGCACACCACCAGGAAAGGACCAGTGCGTTGGCCATGCCGACCTCGACGAACGGCACCCACCGCCGGTATGCGCTCCTCGGCACCGGGAGCCGGGGCCGTGAATACGTGCGCGCCCTGTGCCGCGATCACCGGGACGTCGCCACGCTCGCCGCGTTCCTCGACCCCAACCCCGGACGGCTCGACTTCTACCAGGAGCTCGTGCGCGATCTGGGAACGGGCGTGGCCCCGCCCGCCCGCTACGGCTCGGACGACGTGGAACGGATGATCACGGAACAGCGGATCGACCGGGTCATCGTGACGGCCCCCGACCACGCCCACGCCGACATCATCGTGCGGGCGCTGCATGCCGGCGCCGACGTGATCACGGAGAAGCCCCTGACCACCGACGCCGAGGGCACGCGGCGCATCGCCGCCGCGCTCGACGCCACCGGACGGGACCTGGTCGTCACGTTCAACTACCGCTACTCCCCCAGGAACAGCGCACTGCGCGAGCTGATCGCTTCAGGGGCGGTGGGCGAGGTCACCGGCGTGCAGTTCGAGTGGGTGCTCGACACCCAGCACGGCGCCGACTACTTCCGCCGCTGGCACCGGGAGAAGCCCAACTCGGGCGGGCTGCTGGTGCACAAGGCGTCCCACCACTTCGACCTCGTCAACTGGTGGCTCGACGACGCGCCCCGGCGCGTGTTCGCCTCCGGCGGCCTGCGCTTCTACGGCGCGCAGAACGCGGCGCGGCGCGGGCTCGGTCCCCGTCCCGAGCGCGGCACGACCGAGGGGAGCGCCGACGACCCGTTCCTGCTGGACCTGCGCGACGACGAAAGCCTGCGCCGTCTCTACCTGGAGACCGAGCACCACGACGGCTACCTGCGCGACCTGGACGTGTTCGGCCCCGGCATCACCATCGAGGACAACCTCGCGCTCGTCGTCGACTACGCGGGGGGCGCCGCCCTCTCCTACTCCCTCAACGCCCACAGCCCCTGGGAGGGTTACCGGGTCGCGGTCAACGGGACGGCGGGGCGGGCCGAGCTTGAGGTCGTGGAGCGCGCCGCCGTGCTCACCGGCAAGGACGGGCACGTCGCGGTCGACCCCAGCGTCACCGCGAAGACCGCGGGCGCGGCGGAGGACAGCAGGACCGAGGGCGAACGGCTGGTGCTCCAGCGGCACTGGGAGCCCGCGCGCGAGGTGCCCATCCCGGAGGCCACCGGCGGCCACGGCGGCGGCGACGCGGAGCTGTATCTGGCCCTCTTCCGCGAGGTGCCGCCCGACCCGCTGGGCAGGGCGGCGGGCGTCGCCGACGGGCTGCGGGCCGTCGCGGTCGGCATCGCGGGCAACCGTTCGCTCGACACCGGCCTCCCGGTCCTGATCCACGAGCTCGGCCTCGGCGGCGGCAGCCACACGCCGGGCTGACCGGCCGGCGGCGGGGCCGTTCCGCACCTCTTGACACTCCCTCACCTCGCGCCTATGTTCCTCGGCACGTGTTTGAATCGTTTCACGACGCGTTGCACGTGGAAGAACGTGTGGAAGAAGGAGTGCCATGTCCGGCCCCGCCGCCGCATCGCCACTGCTCCACCTACGGGACGTCGCCAAATCCTTCGGACCGGTCGCCGCCGTGAAGGGGGTGTCGTTCGCCCTGCACGCCGGGCGCGTGCACGCCCTCGCGGGCGAGAACGGCGCCGGCAAGTCGACCGTCGTCAAAATGCTGGCCGGCGTGCACCGGCCCGACTCCGGCGGCCTCGAACTCGAAGGCCGTCCCATCTCCCCGGACGGCCCGGCCGCGGCGCAGGCGGCCGGCATCGCCGTCATCCATCAGGAACCGACCCTCTTCCCCGATCTGCCGGTCGCCGAGAACATCTTCATGGGCCGTCAGCCCACCGGCAGATTCGGCCGCATCGACCGCGGCGCCATGAACGAGGCGGCCGGCCGCCTCTTCGCCCGGCTCGGCGTCGCCATCGACCCCGACCGGCAGGCCCGCGGCCTGTCCATCGCCGACCAGCAGCTCGTCGAGATCGCGAAGGCCCTCTCGCGCCGGGCGAAGGTCTTCGTGATGGACGAGCCCACCGCCGCGCTGTCCGGCGTCGAGGCCACCCGCCTCTTCGCCGTCATCAGGGGCCTCACCGAACGCGGCGCCGCGGTGCTCTTCATATCCCACCGCTTCGACGAGATCTTCTCGCTGTGCGACGACATCACCGTCATGCGCGACGGCGCCTGGGTCTCCACCGACCGCGTCGCCGACGTCACGGTGGACACGGTGGTGCGGCGCATGGTGGGCCGGGAGGTCTCCGCGCTGTTCCCCAAGCAGGACGTAGAGCCGGGCGACGTCGTCCTCGACGTCCGCGGGCTGACCAGAACCGGCGTCTTCGAGGACGTCTCGCTCACCGTCCGCCGCGGCGAGATCGTCGCGCTGGCCGGGCTCGTCGGCGCCGGGCGCAGCGAAGTCGTCCGCGCCGTCTTCGGCATCGACCGTTACGAGAGCGGCGACGTGCGCGTCGGCGGCCGGCTCCTGCCGCCGGGCTCCCCGGCCGCGGCCATGGCGCAGGGCATCGCCCTGGTGCCGGAGGACCGCCGCCAGCAGGGGCTGGTGATGGAGCTGTCCGTGGAGCGGAACGCGACGCTGACCCGGCTGCGTCCGCTCGCCAGGTTCGGGCTGCTCTCCGGCCGCGGCGAACGGCGCGCCGCCACGGACCTGGCCCGGCGGCTGCACGTGCGGCACGGCGGCCTCGGCGACGCCGTGGGCACGCTGTCCGGCGGCAACCAGCAGAAGCTGGTCCTGGCCAAGTGGCTGGCGACCTCGCCGCAGGTGCTGATCCTCGACGAGCCGACGCGCGGCATCGACGTGGGTACCAAGGCCGAGGTGCACCGGATCATGTCCGGCCTCGCCGCCGAGGACATGGCGGTGCTGATGGTGTCCTCCGAACTGCCCGAAGTGCTGGGCATGGCCGACCGGGTGCTCGTGATGCGCGAGGGCCGGATCACCGCGGAGCTGCCGGGCTCCCGGGCCACCGAGGAATCGGTGATGTTCGCCGCCACCGGGCAGCCGGGGGCGGGGGCATGAAGCGGCCGGTGGAAGGAACGGCGCACCCGCGCTCCGGTGCGCGCCGCGTATGGGCGGCGCGCGAGCTGGGCGTGCTCCTGGCGCTCGCCCTGCTGGTTGCGGTCACGGCGGCGGACAACTCCCGTTTCCTGTCCGCCCAGAGCATCAGGGACGTACTGCTGAGCGCGTCGATCCTGATGGTGCTCGCGGTGGGGCAGACGGTCGTCGTCGTCACCCGCAACATCGACCTGTCGGTCGGCTCGGTGCTCGGCCTGACCGCGTTCGCGACGGGCAAGCTGTTCGTCGCGGCGCCCGGTACGCCGATCCTGCTCGCGGTGCTCGCCGGTGTCGGTCTCGGCGCGCTGTGCGGCCTGCTCAACGGCGCGCTGGTCGCCGCGGCCCGGGTGCCCGCGCTGGTCATCACGCTGGGCACGCTGTACGTGCTGCGCGGCATCGACCACTCCTGGGCTTCGGGCGAGCAGATCAACGCCGCGGACATGCCGCGTTCGTTCCTCGACCTGGGCACGGCCACGCTGCTGGGCGTGCCCGTCCTGGCGCTGCTCGCCGCCGCGGTGCTGGTCGTCGTGGCGGTGTGGCTCTCCTCCTACCGCAGCGGGCGGGAGCTGTACGCGATCGGTTCCGAGCCGGCCGCCGCGCGGCTGGCCGGCATCGCGGTCGGGCGCAGGGTGTTCACGGCCTTCCTGGTCAGCGGCGCCCTGGCCGGCCTGGCCGGCGTGCTGCACGCGGCCAGGTACGGCACGGTGGACGCCACCGTGGGCACCGGGCTCGAACTCCAGGTCGTGGCCGCCGTCGTGGTCGGCGGCGTGGCCATCTTCGGCGGCAGCGGAACGGCCTGGGGAGCCGCGCTCGGCGCCCTGCTGCTCGCCACGATCGGCAGTTCGCTCGCGGTCCTGCGGGTCGACCCGTTCTGGCAGCAGGCCGTGGTCGGGGCGCTGATCCTCGCCGCGATCGGCCTGGACCGGCTGCTCGCCGCGCGCATGGCGGCGCGTGCGGTCCGTTCGCAGGGACGCGCAAGGGAAGGGACGAGCCATGGCGCATGACACCCTGTACGCGCAGCCGCAGGAGCCGCAGGGCCCGGCGCCGGGGCGCGGCGGCGGGCGGCTCGCCGCCGTACTGCGCCGCTGGGACACCACGGTCGTGCTCGGGCTGATCGCGGTGGTGGTGGGCGCGGCGCTGCTGGTGGACGGCTTCGCCACCGGCCGCAACGCGGAGTTCCTGCTCCTGGACGCGGTGGCCATCGGCCTGGTCGCGCTGCCCATGACACTGATCGTCGTCACCGGCGAGATCGACCTGTCGGTGGCGAGCACGCTGGGCCTGTGCAGCGCGGTGATGGGCCAGCTGTGGCTGTCCGGCTGGCCGCTGGAGCTGATCGTGCCGGCCGCCGTGGCGCTCGGCGCGGTGCTCGGGGCCGTGAACGGGCTGTTCGTGACCGGCTTCGGGCTGCCGTCGCTCGCGGTGACGATCGGAACGCTGGCCGCCTACCGCGGTCTCGCGTTCGTCGTGCTCGGCGACCAGGCGGTCGCGGACTTCCCTGGCGAGTGGACGGACGCCGCCGTCGGGACCGTCCCCGGCGGGGCGCTGCCCTGGGCGATGGTGGGCACGGCGCTGCTCGCGGTCGTCTTCGGCATCCTGCTGCACGCGACGCCCCCGGGCCGGGAGCTCTATGCGATCGGCAGCAACGCCGAGGCCGCCCGCTTCTCCGGCATCGCGGTGGCGCGCCGGAAGTTCTGGCTGTTCGTCGCGTCCGGCGCGGTGTCAGGGCTGGCCGGCGTGTACTGGACGCTGCGGTACGCGAGCGCCCGCGCGGACAACGGCGAGGGTCTCGAACTTGCCGTCGTGGCCGCCGTGCTGCTGGGCGGCGTGTCCATCTTCGGCGGCCGGGGCACGCTGGCGGGCGTGTGCGCGGGCGTGCTGCTGCTCGGCACGCTGCGCAACGCGCTGCAACTGGCCGACGTGCCCTCCGACACGCTGGACATCGTCACGGGCTCGCTGCTGATCGCCTCCGTCGTCGTGCCGAACGCCGTGGTGCTGCTGCGGGCGCGGCTCGGGCGCCCCCGCTCCGGCTCCGCCCCTCCCCCACGGCCGGGGAACGCCCCGTAGCCGCCCGCGTTCCGCGGCTTTGCCGCGGCACCACGAAGCACCCAGGAACCAGCGAAAGGAACCTTCCGATGAACCTGATTCCTCGCGGTCCGCGCACCGGTGGTCCGCGTACCGGTCCGCGCATCGGCATCGCCCTGGCCGCCTGCGCGGCCCTGCTCGCCTCCGCGGCCTGCTCGGGAACGACGCGCGGTGACGACGACGAAGACACCGACGACGGCGCGGAGTCCACCGCGCAGGCCGACCCCTCCGCGCCGCTGGCGGAGGACCTGGCCGTCGCGTTCCTGCCCAAGCAGGTCAACAACCCCTATTTCACGGTCGCGGACGAGGGCGGCCGGGTCGCCGTGGAGGAGTTCGGCGGGGAGTACAAGGAGACCGGCCCCTCGGAGGCCAGCGCCTCCTCCCAGGTCAGCTACATCAACACGCTGTCCCAGCAGCAGACCGACGTCATCGCCATCGCCGCGAACGACCCGGGGGCCGTCTGCGGCGCGCTGGACGGGGCGCGCTCCGCGGGCGCGCGGGTGGTGACGTTCGACTCGGACACCGGTCCCGAGTGCCGCGACCTGTTCGTCAACCAGGCGACGGCCGAGGGCATCGCGCAGACGCAGGTCGAGCTGATCGCGGAACAGATCGGCGGCGAGGGCCAGATCGCGATCCTCTCCGCGACCCCCAACGCGACCAACCAGAACGCCTGGATCGCGCTGATGGAGGAGGAGCTGGCGAAGCCCGAGTACGCGGGCATCGAGCTGGTGACGGTGGCCTACGGCAACGACGAGGACGAGAAGTCGTTCCAGGAGACGCAGGGCCTGCTGCGCTCCTACCCCGACCTGGCCGGGATCGTCTCGCCGACCACCGTCGGGCTCGCCGCCGCCGCGCGCTACCTGTCCGGCTCCGAGTACGGCGGCGAGGTCGCGCTGACCGGCCTCGGCACGCCCAACCAGATGCGGGAGTTCGTCGCGGACGGCACCGTGGAGTCGTTCGCCCTGTGGAACCCGGCCGACCTCGGCTACCTGGCCGCCTACGCGGGCGCCGCGCTGGCCTCCGGGCAGATCACGGGCGCGGAGGGCGAGACGTTCACGGCCGGGGAGTTGGGCGAGTACACCATCGCCGAGGAGAGCACGGTCGTCCTCGGCCCGCCGACGGTCTTCACCGAGGAGAACATCGACGACTACTCCTTCTGACCCCGCGCGGCGCACCCCGGGGGCACGGACGGCCTGCGGTCGTCCGTGCCGGGGTCGGCCGGTCCGGCCGGTCCCGGCACGGCGAAGACGATGCCGGCCAGCGCGGCGGCCGCCGACCGGTCGAGGAGCACCGCGGACGCGCAGCCCGCGGGCAGCCGGCCCGCGACCACGTCCGCGACCAGCCGGGCGATGGCCCGCCGGTGCCGGGCGAACACCCGCAGGGACACGGCCCGGCCGCGCTCGCGCTGACCGGCCAGGGCCGTGTCCGCGGGCACGTCGAGGATCAGCAGGTGGAAGCCGGTGCCGCGGCGCCGCGCGTCGCGGCCGAGCCAGCGGCGCACCCACGCCGTTCTGCCGCAGTCGTGCACCAGCACGGCGGACGGCGAGCGCAGCGCCCGCCACAGCCTGGCGTAGTGCGCCAGGCGCACCGCGGGGCGGTACACGGGGTAGGGGAGGCGGCGCGGCAGGCGGCGCGCCCAGCGCTCCCTGACCTCCTGGGAGTCGATGAGCACGGCCGCGGCGCCGCGGGCCCTGAGCATGAGGGTCGACTTGCCGCTGCCCGGCAGGCCGGAGACGACGACGCGCTCGCCGGCCGCCCACCGCAGAGTCTCCGGCAGACCGGCGGCCCCCCGCAGATCGCACACGCGCGGGCCGGCACGTTCCTGAACCTTGCGGCCGGTCAGATCCTCGCGGTGCGCCATGACGGTGTCCCCTTCTGGGCGATGGCGCGTTCCCGCGCGGCGGCGCCCGGCCGTGGCGCGGCGACAAGACGTGACCGCGAATCCGAAAACGGTAACCGGCCCTGGGGTTGGTCCGCAATGTCGTCCAAATCCCGTACGGCGGGCGGCAGTCAGGCCGCACCGATATGACCGCTGACCCGGTAGGCCAGCGCGAGAACGGTGAGGACCGGGTTCACGCCGCCGTTGGTGACGTGCAGGGACGCGTCGGCGACGTGCAGGTTGTCGTGGCCCCAGACTGTTCCGAAGGGGTCGGTGACCGAGGCGGCCGGGTCGGTGCCCATCCGGCAGGTGCCGGCCTGATGCTGCCCCGCGCTCGGCCCCGCGGCCGGCGGCCCGCCATGCGGGAACACCGTGGTGGCCCCGGCCGCCGTCAGCCACTCGGCGGCGCGGCCGGAGAGGAACGCCGCGTTCCGCGCGTCCTCGGGGTGAAGGTTCCCGGCCAGGCGCGCGACCGGCACGCCGAAGCGGTCGCGCGTGCCCGCGTCCACGGTGACCCGCACGCCGGCCCGCGGGATCTCCTGCACCGGGCCGGTGACCAGCGCGAGCCGCGTGTAGAGGGCGCGCATGCCCTCCTTGGCCGCCGCGCCCCACGCCGGAACGGCGCCGAGCGCGGTAAGCGTACCGAAGGTCTGCAGCGGCGTCGGCACGAAGTCGTTGGCGAGCATCCCGCCGCCGACCAGTCCCTCGTTGTGGTGCCTGAAGTCGTTGGTGGCGATGCTCGGCCCCGGCCCGACGCAGTCCTGCACCGGCTCGTCGAACAGGCCGAACGCCCCGGCGTACACGTGGCCCTGGAGATGGCGTCCGACCTGGTCGTGGGCGTTGCCAAGGCCCCGCGGTTCGCGGTCGGAGGCGCTGTTGAGGAGCAGCCGCGCCGTCTCGACGGCACCGGCCGCCAGAACGACGTGGCGGGCGGCGACCTCGCGGCGCAGGACCCGGCCGCCCGCCTCCGCGGCGAGCGCGACACCGCTGACGCGCCCGCCGGGGCCGCCGGTCAGCACGCGCGTGGCCTGCGCTCCGGTGAGCACGTCGCAGCGGCCGGTGGCGACCGCGCGCGGGATGACCGTGTTGTGCGTGCCGTTCTTGAACTCGCCGGTGCAGCCGAAACCCACGCAGGTCGCACAGCCGACGCAGCCGCCACGGCCGTCGCGGGGCACGGAGTTGATCAGCAGCGGCACGGGCGAGGTCGCGAGACCGAGGCGCCGCGCGCCCGCGGCCAGCACGCGGGCCGTTCCGTTGGGGCGCACCGGCGGCATGGGGTAGCCGCGGGCGCGCGGTCCGGCACAGGAGTTGCCCGCGGGGTCGCCGCTGACCCCCAGCTCCCACTCGGCGCGGTCGTAGTCGGGGGCGAGGTCGGCCTCGCCGAACGGCCAGTCGGCGAGCGAGCTGTCCTCGGGAACGCCGTAGGTGGTGGCCATCGCGAAGTCCTCCGCGCAGAACCGCCAGGACTGCGCCCCGTACACGCGGGTGCCGCCGCCCGCGGTCATCGCGTTGTTGGACCAGCGCGGGTCGGCGGGCCACACCACCTCGTCCCCCGAAGGCCCGGCGTGGACCCGGGGGTTGCCGCGGGCCGGGGGCCCGGCGGGGGTGTCGTAGGCGCCGCCGACCCGCGGAACGCCCCGCTGGTTGCGCAGGTGGTCGGGTATCAGCTCCTCCGGCGTCAGCCACGGGCCGCGTTCGACCAGCAGCACCCGGTGCCCGGCCTCGGCGAGCACGCAGGCCGCGACGCCGCCGCCGGCGCCCGAGCCGACGACGACGGCGTCGTAGCGGTCCGCGACCCGCTCCCACGGCGTCGTGGGCGGCGTCGCGGGGGCGGGCTCGGGCGGGGCGGCGCCTCCGGGCACGGGCCGGTATCCGATCATGCGCCAGGAGGCGGCGTTCCGGTTGCCGCCGTTGCCCGGATCGCCCCAGTAGCCCTGCGCGCACAGCCGGATCACCGCCAGGACGAACGTGTCGGGCGCGACCTCGCCCCACGGCGCGCGGGGCCGTCCGGCCAGCAGCTCGGCCACGATGCCGTCCTGCCGCGCCGCGTCCAGGTCCGCGAAGGCGGCGCCGCCGTGGCGGGCGGCGGACTCGGTGTCGAGCCGGGCGAGCCCGGCCTCGATCAGGGGCGCGTCGGCCCGCGCCTCGCCGGCCAGCATCCGCGGCAGGAAGCCGGCGGCGCCCGCCTCCCAGGCACCGGGGTGGCCGTCCCCTTCGGGGATGATGCGGTCCACCAGGGCCCGCAGGGTCTGGCGCGGTGTCATCGGTACTCCTCACGGTCGTGTCGTGGCGCCGGGCCGCGCCCCGCAGAGAATGCCAGCTCGTGGGCACATCCCGAAGAGGTTTCCCGGACCGTCCGCCGCGGCACCGGCGCCGCCGGACGCATTGACAGCCACCTGGGCTTGCGGTGCAATCCGCGTTGGGAGCGCTCCCAGACGATCTGTGGGAGGTGAGGGACCTGATGGAACTCCGCACTGCTGTCAGAGGATGCGCGGCCGCCGCGGTGGCGGGCGTGCTGGCGCTGCTCGGCGCACCGCCGACGGCCGGAGCCGCCACGGCCGGGTCCGCGGGCGGGCCCGCGGGCGGCGCCGCCGCCCCGGCCGAGGCCGAGGTGTACGAGGCCGAGGACGGCGAACTCCAGGGGGTGTCGGTCGGCACGACGGCACCCGGCTACTCCGGCACCGGCTACGTGGAGGGCTTCGACGAGGCCGGTGACCAGGTGACGGTCACCATCCCGGACAGCCCGGGCGGCCTGTACGAGCTGACCGTGCACTACCGCGCGCCGTACGGGCAGAAGAACGCCGGACTGCTGCTGAACGGCGCGGGCATGGGCGAGGTGACGCTGACCGAGACGACCGAGTTCGCCACCGCGGCGGCCGGGAAGGTGCTGCTCGAACCCGGGGCCAACACCCTCACCGTGGTCAGCAGCTGGGGCTGGTACGAGATCGACGCGCTCGCCATCGCGCCCGTTCCGCCGCGCCCGCCGCACCAGGTGACGGGCGAGCCGGTGAACCCGCAGGCCACGCCCGAGGCGCGAGCCCTGCTGCGCTACCTCACCGACGGGTACGGCAGCCGCATCCTCAGCGGGCAGCAGGACATGTCCGGCATCGCGTGGCTGGAGGAGAACATCGGCCGCACCCCGGCCGTCGCGGGGCTCGACATGATGGACTACTCACCGAGCCGCGTGGAGCGCGGCACGGTCTCCCAGGAGGTGGAGAACGCGCTGGCCTGGGACGAGCGGGGCGGCATCACGACGTTCGTGTGGCACTGGAACGCGCCCACCGGCCTCATCGACGAGCCGGGCCGCGAATGGTGGCGCGGCTTCTACACCGACGCGACCACGTTCGACCTCCAGGCCGCGCTGGCGGACAAGGAGTCCGAGGAATACCGGCTGCTGCTGCGCGACATCGACGCCATCGCCGTCGAGCTGGCCCGGCTGAAGGACGCGGGCGTGCCCGTGCTGTGGCGCCCGCTGCACGAGGCGGAGGGCGGCTGGTTCTGGTGGGGCGCGAAGGGGCCGGAGCCCGCCAAGGAGCTCTGGCGGATCATGTACGAGCGGATGACCGAGGTGCACGGCCTGCACCACCTCATCTGGGTGTGGAACTCGGTGGACCCGGCCTGGTACCCGGGCGACGACGTCGTGGACATCGTCAGCGCCGACTCCTACCCGCCCGCGGGCGACCACGGCCCGGTCAGCGCGACCTACGAGAAGCTGGTGGAGCTGGCCGACGACCGGAAGCTGGTGGCCCTCACCGAGGTCGGCCCGATCCCGGACCCCGACCTGCTGGAGTCCTACCAGGCCGACTGGGCCTGGTTCGTCACCTGGTCCGGCGACTTCCTGACCGACGGGGTGACGAATCCGCGCGAGCATCTGGAGCACGTTTACAACCATCCACGGGTGATCACGCTGGATGAGCTGGGCGACTTCAAGAACCACGGCGGCTGCACGGCGACCCACCGGGTCGTCGAGGGCTGGGGCACGGGACATCTGGCCGACGTCACCGTCCGCAGCACGCGCACGGCGCCGGTCTCCGGCTGGGAGGTGGCCTGGCGGGTGCCGTCCGGGGACACGGTCGGGCAGGCGTGGAACGCCACGCTGTCCACCACACCGGACTTCCTACGGGCCACGCCGAGGCCGTGGAACGCGGAGCTGCCGCCGGGCGGCGAGGTGTCCTTCGGATACCTCGGCACGGCCCCGGCCGCCGCGGAGGTCGTCCCGGCACCGAGCTGCTCCGCGGGCGGCCGCGCGGGGACTCCGTCCGGCGGGTAGGCCGGCCCGGGACTACCGAGGCGCCGTTCGCCGCGTGCGCGTGCGCGGCGGACGGCGCCGAGGCGCGGCTGTGCCGGAGCGGTGCCTGTCCTTACCCGTCTCCCGCGCGCGTGAGGC
The DNA here is from genome assembly GCF_001984575.1 of Streptomyces sp. MP131-18. Classification (GTDB taxonomy): domain Bacteria; phylum Actinomycetota; class Actinomycetes; order Streptomycetales; family Streptomycetaceae; genus Streptomyces; species Streptomyces johnsoniae. The sequence goes on from NZ_LZNS01000001.1 coordinate 714,926, forward strand.
TTGGAGCGGTGTCCGGGCCGGCCTACGGTGAATGCCCGGACGGTCCCGAAAGAGGGGGAACTCATGCCATTTGGCCCCGGACCCGGACCCGCTTCGCACCGCACCGTGGACATCGACGGCATCGAGATCTTCTACCGCGAGGCGGGACACCCCGACGCCCCGGTGCTGCTGCTTCCGCACGGCTATCCCGGGTCGTCCTTCGTCTACCGGCACCTGCTGACCGCCCTCGCGGACCGGTGGCGCCTGATCGCCCCGGACCTGCCCGGCTTCGGCTACAGCGGGACACCCGCACCGGACGATTTCGACTACACCTTCGACGCCTACGCGGACTTCCTGTTCGCTTTCGCCCAGGAGATGAGACTGGACCGGTACGTCATCTGGCTCCACGACTACGGTTCACAGTTCGGATTCAGGCTCGCGATGCGCGAGCCCGCGCGAGTGGCCGGCCTGATCATCCAGAACGGCGACATCTATGAGGACGAGTTCGGACCGAAGTACGACGGACTGCGGAGGTTCTGGACCAATCCCGGCCCGGAGTCGAGGCGAGGCATCGCCCAGCACGTGAGCCTCGACGGATTCCGCGACGAGTTCGCCGGCGAACTCCCGGCCGAGGTGGCCGACCGCGTTCCCCCGGACCTGTGGACCCTTCACTGGTCCCTGATGTCCGACCCCGCCCGGGTGGCCAACCTCGTCCGGCTGCTGGAGGACCAGCCCACGACGCTGGCCTGGTTCCCCCGGCAACAGGCGTACCTGCGCGAACACCAGCCGCCGACCCTGATCGTATGGGGCCCGAACGACGGCTACATGCCCGAAGGCGCCGCCCGCGCCTACCACCGCGACCTCCCCGGGGCCGAGTTGCACCTGCTCAACGGCGGACACTGGCTGCTGGAAACGCACCTGGCCGAGGTCGTCCCCCTGGTCCGGGACTTCCTGAACCGGGTTCACACACCTGCCTGACTTCCTCTGCCAGTTGTCGGCACCCCCCGTCGCCCTCGACGGAGACCGCAACGGAGACCGCGACGGAGACAGGGCCGGCAAGTCGTCATCGTTACCGGGCACCAGGAGGCGGGACGTCGGCCGGCCCGGTGTCCGGTCAGCTCTGTGCCGCGGTCCCGGGCAGGCGGACCGCGACGCGGCCGTCCGTTATCCGGGTCTCGAACGCCGGCTGCGGGGCGGTGGCCGGGCCGCCCACGTGCCAGCCGTCCGCGAGCCGGAACACGCTGCCGTGCCAGGGGCAGCGCACGCAGCCGTCCTCGACCTCGCCCTGGGACAGCGGCCCGGCCTGGTGGCTGCACCGGTCGGCGAGGACCCGTACGACGGAGTCGGTCTCGCGCACCACCAGCACCGGTACGTCGCCGACGGTGCGCTGGACGGGCCGCCCGACCGGGAACTCGCCGAGGTCCCCGAGGCGGTGCCAGCCCGGCTCCACCAGGTCGGGCACCGGCTCGGCGTGGTTGACGCCCGCGGCCTGCCGGTAGGCGAGGTGCCCGCCGACGGCGCCGCCGAGGCTGACGACGGCCAGCCCGGCGAAGCCGAGCCCGCGGCCCGCCATGCGGCGGCCGCGGAGGCGCGCGGTCAGCGACGCGGCGTAGAGGGCGACGGCTGCCGAGTTGGCGGCGGCGTGCACCAGGCCGACGCGCATCTGGGGCTTGCGCAGGTCCGCCCAGTCGGCCCAGCCCGCGACCGCGGCGGGGGCCGCGGTGGCCAGGCCGACGGCAACGAGCGCGCCCGCACCGCGCCGGCGCCCCGGCGCGAGGTCGAGCACGGCCGCGGACAGCCAGGTGCCCATCGGCACCTGCACCATCAGCGGGTGCACCGGATGGCCGAGCCAGGTGCCGTGCAGGACGTCGCGGGCCCCGGCGGGGATCGTGTGCACGGCGCCCCGCAGCACCCGGATCAGCGGGTCGGCCCACCGGGTCGACTCCACGGTGTCCATGGCGGACAGCACCCGCCCTGGCCGTTCGCGGTCGGGCAGCAGGGCGCGGACGGCGGATGAGCTACTGGGCAGTCTCTGGAAGAAGGCCATGCCGCCGAGTTCCCCTCCGACCGGGAACGAAACGGCCCGCCGGTCGCCTGGACCGGGTGACAGCCGCAGGGCCGGACGGGGGTTGGCCCGATTGCCGGGTGACCGCGTGCTCGACGACGGTGGGTTACCGCACACCACACACCGCAGACCACCGAGAGAGGTCCCCCGCATGGACACACCGTCACAGCATCACCGCCGTCGCGCCGTCGTCGGCGCAGGCCTGGCCGCCCTGGCCACCGCCCCGGTGTCCTTGACCGCAGCATCCGCAGCATCCGCGGCGACCACGGCGACCACGGCGCAGGCGGCCCCGGCCGCCGCCGGCACGGACGCGCTGCGGCGCGAGGTGGAGCGGGCCCAGGCCGACGGCAGCTTCGTCAGCCTCGTGGCCCACCTGCGCGACGGCCGGCACCGCGCCCGCGCCCGCTCGGGCGTCGCCGACCTGGTAACCGGCGAGCCGGCGCCGTACGACGGCTATGTGCGCGGCAACAGCGTCACCAAGACATTCGTCGCCACGCTGGTCCTCCTGCTGGAGGCCGAAGGGCGCCTGTCCCTCGGTGACCCCGTGTCGCACTGGCTGCCGGGCCTGATCTCCGGCAACGGCTACGACGGCGACGCGATCACCCTGCGGAACCTGCTCCAGAACACCAGCGGGCTGCCCAACCACACCCAGCTCATCGACTTCGACCAGACCGGGGAGGCGTTCCGGCGTCACAGGGAACGCCACTACGAACCCGTGGAGCTGGTCGCCATGGCGCTGGCGGAGCCGCCCAGCTTCCCCCCGGCCGACCCGGACGACCCCGAACCCGACTTCGAGTACTCCAACACCAACTTCGTCGTCGCCGGCATGGTCGTCGAGGCGGTCACCGGCCGCGGCTGGCGCAGGGAGCTGCACCGGCGCATCGCGCGCCCCCTCGGCCTGCGCCGCACCTACGCGCCCGCCGACGACACGGCACTGCCGGCGCCGCACGCCCGCACGTACAAGCGGTTCCCGGAGAACCGCGCCGAGTGGACCGACACCACGATGCGGAACATGACCTTCTACGGCGCCTCCGCCGAGATCATCACCAGCCCCGGCGACCTGGACCGCTTCACGACCGCCCTGTTCCGCGGCGAGCTGCTGCCCCCGCCCCAGCTGCGGGCGATGCTGCGCTCCGTTCCCCTCGCGGGCGAGATGGCACAGATGTTGCCGGAGGGCCGCTACGGCCTGGGCATGGTGCGCCGGACCCTGCCGTGCGGCAGCCATGTGTGGACCCCGGCGGGCCAGGGCGCGGGCAGCCAGACCTACCTTTCGTGCACGGAGGACGGCCGCACGGCCGTCGTGGTCCACCACACCGGCACGGGTGGCCCCGAGCAGATCACCCGCGGCGTGACGGCGACCATGCGCCTGATGGACAACGTGCTCTGCGACGCCATCGCCTGACTCCGAATTTCCTTTGCCGACGGCATGCGGGGACTGCCAGGGTCGGGGCATGCCGATTGATCCGCTGCTCTCCGCGGCCCGCGCCCTGTGGACAGGGTGGGCAGGAGTGCCGGTCTCTTTCGGCCCGGTCGGAGGGCTGAACGTGGTCGTCTCACCGGAATCGGGCATGTGCCCGCCCGGCTGGGTCGGGGTGGTCGCTCTGGGCGGATCGGCGATCGCGACGGCGCCGGACGGGAGGACGGCCGTCCTCGTTCGTGACGGCCTGGCTCCTTTGCCCCCGGAGGCAGTCGTGGACGCGGACGTGGTCCGCCAGGTGCTGCCGGTGGCCGGTCTGCTCGGTCCTGCGGCGTTGGCGTATGTGTCGCCCGTGCACTTCCGGCCCGCGGAGGCCGGTGTGCCGACCGTCGAACGACTGCCCGGCGGCCACGCGGATCTGCGGGACCTGGCGGCGTCCGTGGGCGAGGAGGAGGCGGGTGAGGCCGGGTTGGACGGGATCACCTCGCCGGCGTTCGCGGTCAGGGAGGGCGGTCAGGTGGTCGCGGCTGCCGGCTACCAGCTCTGGCCGGGCCTGGCGGCCCATGTCAGCGTGCTGACCGGACGGGAGTGGCGGGGGCGGGGGCTGGCCCGGCTGACAGGTTCGGCGGCGGTCGCGCACGCGCTCGCGGCCGGGCTCCTGCCGCAGTGGCGGGCCCGGGTTCCCGCGTCTCGGCGCGTCGCGGCCGCACTGGGCTTCCAGGAGCTTGGGGCCCAACTCAGTATCGGGATTTCCCGGGGGACGCCCGGGGCGAGCGGCCCGTCGTCCGGTTGAGGCAGAATGCGGCGCATGGAGCAGCGGATACTCGGGAAGTCGGGACGGCCGGTGTCGGTCGTGGGCCTGGGCACGTGGCAGCTGGGCGCGGACTGGGGGGACGTGCCGGAGCGGGCGGCGATGTCCGTCCTGGAGGCGGCGGCCGAGGCGGGTGTGACGTTCTTCGACACCGCCGACGTGTACGGGGACGGGCGCAGCGAGCGGCTGATCGAGGCCTTCCTGCGGGCCTCGCCCGGTGCGGGGATCACGGTGGCCACCAAGATGGGCCGCCGGCTGCCGCAGCTTCCGGAGAACTACGTGCTGGACAACTTCCGGGCGTGGACGGACCGCTCGCGCACCAACCTGGGCGTGGACACCCTGGACCTGGTGCAGCTGCACTGTCCGCCGACGCCCGTGTTCTCCTCGGACGCCGTCTTCGACGCGCTGGACACGCTGGTGGCCGAGCAGCGGATCGCGGGCTACGGGGTGAGCGTGGAGACGTGTGAGGAGGCGCTGGCGGCGATTGCGCGCCCCGGCACGGTGAGCGTTCAGATCATCCTGAATCCGTTCCGCCGCAAGCCGCTGGAGCGGGTGCTGCCCGCGGCGCGCGAGGCCGGAGTGGGCATCATCGCGCGGGTGCCGCTGGCGTCCGGGCTGCTGTCGGGCCGGTACACGGCGGACACGGTGTTCCCCGCGGACGACCACCGCACCTTCAACCGGCAGGGCGAGGCGTTCGACCGGGGCGAGACGTTCTCCGGGGTCGACTTCGCCGCCGGGGTCGCGGCGGCGGCCGAGTTCGCCGGGCTGGCGCCCGAGGGCGCGACGCCGGCCCAGACGGCGCTGCGGTGGGTGGTCCAGCAGCCGGGGGTGACGACGGTGATCCCGGGGGCGCGCTCGCCGGAGCAGGTGCGGGCGAACGTGGCGGCGGCGCTGCCGCCGCTGTCCGAGGCCACGCTGAGGGCGATCGGGGCGGTGTACGACACGCGTATCCGGCACCTGGTGCACGGTCGCTGGTAGGGCGGGCTCAGATCTTCCGCTTGAAGACGCGCACGGACAGCGGCGCGAAGACGGCGGCGATGCCGAGGGCCCAGGCGAGGGAGGCGATCACGGGCTCGGCGACCTCGCCGCCGAGCATCAGTCCGCGGCAGGCGTCGGCCAGTTTGCTGACGGGGTTGATGTTGACGAAGCCCTGGAGCCAGCCCGGCATGGAGTCGACGGGCACGAACACGTTGCTGACGAAAGTGAGCGGGAACAGGCTGGTGAAGCCGAAGATCTGGACCCGTTCCGCGTCCTTGGCGAGCAGGCCGACCAGCACCGCGACCCAGGAGAAGGCGAGGGCGAACGCCAGCAGCAGGACGGCCGCCCCGATCACGCCGGGGACGCCGGGCGAGCCGAGGCGGAAGCCGAGGATCAGCCCGACCGCCAGCACCAGCACGATCGACCAGGCCTGCTTCACCTGGTCCGCGGCGATACGGCCGGCCAGCGGGGCCCAGCGGGCGATGGGCAGTGAGCGCAGGCGGTCGAAGACGCCCTTGGTGACGTCGGTGTTGAGGCCCTGTCCGACGTAGAGGGTGACGAACAGCATGTTCATCACGATCAACCCCGGCAGCATGAACTTCAGGTACGCGTCGGTGGAGCCGGCGACCGCGCCGCCGAACACGTAGGTGAAGAGCAGCACGAACATGATCGGCTGAATGCTGAAGTCGGTCAGTTCGAACGGGTTGTGCCTGACCTGGACCAGGGTGCGCCAGGCCAGCGTCAGGCTCTGCCGCACGCCCTGGGCGAGGGTGACGCGCGGGGCGGTGGCGGTTCCGTTCCCAGGACCGGTCATGCGGCGCCCGCCTGCCCGCCGCCCGCCCCGTCCTCGGCCGGGCGGCCGGTGAGGGTGAAGAAGACCTCGGCGAGGCTGGAGCCGCGCAGCGTCAGTTCGGCGACCAGGACCCCCTCGTCGTCGAGTCTGCGCACGACGGCCGGCAGGAGCGCGGCGTCGCCGACCGGCGCGGTGATCAGGTCGTCCTTGACGTCGGGGGCCGCCCCGGTCAGGTCCGCGACGGCGGCGCGGGCGTCCTGCACGCGGGCGGGGTCGGCGGGCCGGACGGCGAGGGTGCGGGCGCCGACGCGCGACTTGAGCTCCTCGGAGGTGCCGGTGGCGACGACCTCGCCGTGGTCGATCACGACCACCTCGTCGGCGAGTGCGTCGGCCTCGTCCAGGTACTGCGTGGTGAGCAGCGCCGTGGCACCGGTGGACACCAGCCGGCGGATGAGGTCCCACAGCTCGCTGCGGGCGCGGGGGTCGAGGCCGGTGGTCGGCTCGTCGAGGAAGAGGACGGGCGGGCGGCCGACCAGACTGGCGGCCAGGTCGAGGCGGCGGCGCATGCCGCCGGAGAAGGTGCCGACCGCGTTGCCCCCGGCGTCGGCGAGTCCGAACTGGTCGAGCAGTTCGCGGGCGCGGTGCCTGGCCTCGCGCCGGGGCATGCCGAGCAGGCGGCCGATGAGCTGGAGGTTCTCCATCCCGGTGAGCCGCGTGTCGACGGAGGCGTACTGGCCGGTGAGGCCGATGAGCTGCCGCACCCGGTGGGCCTCGCGCAGCACGTCGTGGCCGCCGACCTCGGCGCGTCCGGCGTCCGGGCACAGAAGAGTGGCGAGGACGCGCACGACGGTGGTCTTGCCCGCCCCGTTGGGGCCGAGGAGAGCGAACACGGTACCGGCGGGGACGCGGAGGTCGACACCGGCCAGCGCGGTGGTGTCGCCGAACCGCTTGGACAGCCCTTCCGTCAGGATGGCGTCGCCCATGAGCCTGGCTCCCTTCCGCAAGGACACCTCCACTATCCGTGCCTGGGCGGGCCGCCGCGACCTCAAAGGGACCGTTCAGTCGGGGTCGCGCTGGCAGACGGGGCACCACACGGTGCCGCGCCCGCCGACGCGGTCGCGGTGCAGTGGCCCGTGGGAACGGGGGCAGCGGGGCTCGTCCGCGTCGCGGTGGCCGGTGAGCCAGTCCTGCCGCGGCGGGACGCGGCCGGCCCGCACGGACGTCCTGAGCACCTGCCGCATGGCCTCGGCCAGTCGGCGGCGCTCCGCGGCGCCGAGGTCGCCGGCCGGGCGGGCGGGGCGGATGTGGGCGCGCCACAGGATCTCGTCGGCGAGGAGGTTGCCGAGCCCGGCGAGGGCCGTCTGGTCGGTCAGGACGGATTTGACGCGGGCGCGGCGCCCGGTGAGCAGCTCGTCGAGCTGCGCGCGGGTGACGTGCAGCGCGTCGGGCCCCTGCTCGCCGATGACCCGGCCGATGTCGTCCTCGGTGGCGGCGAGCCAGATCCCCTTGAGCTTGCGCTGGTCGCGGTAGCGCAGCTCGTGCCGGTCGTCGAGGCCGAACGTGACGCGGTCGTGGCGGTCGGGCAGGTCGTCGGGGTGCTGGCAGACCAGGCGCCCGGTCATGCCGAAGTGCATCAGGGCCGTGGGTCCTTCGGTGCGGGCGACGAGCCATTTGCCGCGGCGTTCCGGCTCGGCCAGGCGGCGGCCCTTGAGGGCCTTGCGCAGCCGGGGCGCGGTCACGTCGTGCAGGACCGAGGCGTCGGCGATGCCGACGTGCGCGATGCGCCGCCCGCGGCCGCACTCATCGAGAACGCGCCGGAAACCCTCCACATCAGGCAATTCAGGCATGCGCTCACGTTACGTCGCGGGCCGCCGCCTCCGCGCGGGGACGGAGGATGGTCTCTATGTAGTCCTGCGCGGTGGTCTCCAGGCCGACGTCGCGCTGCGCGCGCTCCGAGAGGTACCAGCGGTGCTCCAGCAGCTCGTGGTAGATCTGCGCGGTGTCGGCGCCGTCCCGCAGGTCGAGGGGCACCGCGCGCACGGCGGGCCGGAAGACGTCGCGGACCCAGCGGTGGGCGAGCACTTCGGGGCGGGCGCCGAGCGGGTCGCCCGGGGCGTAGTCCTCCTGGCCGGCCATCCACGTCTCCAGGTCGTTGAGCAGGCTCCTGGCCTGGTTCTCCTCGGCGTCGAGGCCGGTGAGGCGCAGCAGTTGGCGCTGGTGGTGGCCGGCGTCGACGACCTTGGGGAGGAAGGTGACGTGGTCGCCGTCGGGGGAACGCTGAATCTGCATCTCCGCGACGTCGAAGCCCAGTTCGTTCAGGCGGCGGATGCGGCGGTCGATGTAGTGCCGCTTGTCCTTGGGGTAGATGGAGGTGCGGGTCAGCTCGTGCCACAGGTCGCCGTAGCGTTCGACGATTTCCTGGCCGAACGGCACCGGGTCGACCGAGGGGTGCAGGGAGCCGCCGGCCTCCAGGTCCATCAGCTCGCCGACGATGTTGACCTGGGCCACCTCCAGGTCGTAGTCGCGCTGGCCGCGGGTCAGCCGGGGCTGGATCTGGCCGGTCTCGGCGTCGACGAGGTAGGCGGCGTAGGCGCCGGCGTCGCGTCGGAAGAGGGTGTTGGACAGGGAGCAGTCGCCCCAGGCGAAGCCGCTGAGGTGGAGCCGCACGAGGAGGACGGCGAGCGCGTCGAGGAGCCGTTTGATGGTGGTGGGGCGCATCGTCGTCTCGAACATCGAGCGGTAGGGCAGGGAGCCCTTGAGCTGCCGGGTGATCAGCACGGGTTCGAGCGGCTCGCCGTGGGCGCCGGTTCTGCCGGTGACCACCGCGACCGGGTCGACGGACGGCACGGCCAGCCGGTCCAGGTCCCGCAGCAGGGCGTATTCGCGGACGGCCGCCCACTCGCCGACCTCCTTCACCGCCACCACCTCGCTGCCCGCCCTGGCGAAGCGGACCACGTGGCGGGAGATGCCGCGCGGCAGGGCGACGAGGTGCTTCTCCGGCCACTCCGCCAGCGGGACGTCCCACGGCAGGTCCAGGAGGGTTGCGGGGTGGGCGGGGTCGGTGGCGGTGATGTGCAGCTCCATGGGGTCCAGTCTGCGCCAGGTCGCCGCCCGTCCGGGCGGCGGTGCCCCGGTGCGGCGGGCCGCCGCGGGCGAACGGGCGGCGCCCGGCGGGCGGCGGGGTCGCGGCCGGCCTCGGCGGGCGGCCGGTGCGCCGCCCGCCGAGGCCGGACCGGGTCGCTCAGCGGTTCCTGACGGTGCCGGCCGCGGAGTCCTTCAGGCTCTGCGCGGCCTGCCGCACCGTGTCACCGCCGTCGGCGCGCACATGGCGAGCGGATTCGAACGCGGCGTCCCGCACCGGCCCGGCACGTTCGGACAGCCGTTCGGCGGCCTGCTGCTCCTGGCGGCTCGCCGGCGCGAGCGAGGCGGCCATCAACCCGGCGCCGAAGGCGACCGCCCCGGCGGCCAGCGGGTTGCCCCGCGTGCGGCGCGCGGCCTCCTGCGGGGCGCGGCCCGCGCCGCCGCCGGCCTGGGCCGCGGTGTCGCGGGTGGACCTGGCGGCCCGGCTGCCGCGTTCCCTGGCCCCGCCGATGCTTCCGGAGGCCGAGCCCGCGATGCGCTCGCGCAGTCCTGAGGCGGTGTCGCGCACGCGTGCGCCCCGGCGCTGCGCCATGCGGCGCGGGCTGGCCCGGTCCGCGAGCCGGTCCAGGTCGCCGGCCAGTTTGTTCCTGGTGGCCTCGATGTCGGCCCTTATGCGGTCGGGTGACGTGCCCATCGTGCGTCCTCCTTGAGGGTTTCCACGGTCTGTTCGGGTGCGGGGGACACGCTCTTCATGCGGGCGCGCCCCGCGACGAACAGGACGGCGCCCGCGACCGCCCACACCCCGGCGACGATCAGTCCGGCCCACCCGGCGTCGACCACGTTGGCCAGGCCGAACATCAGGGCCAGGGAGAGGAAGAAGGCGACCATGTAGCCGGCGAATCCCGCGCCGCCGAACATGCCCGCGGCCTTCCCCGCCTTGCCGACCTCCTGGCGGACCTCGGCCTTGGCGAGTTCGACTTCCTGGCGGAAGAGCCGCTGGGCGTCCGCGGTGACCTCGGAGATCGCGCCGCCGATGGACCCGTCCCGTTCCGCGGCGGTTTCCGCCTGTCGCGGTTCCCGTGACGTCAGCGTCATGTCACACCTCCCGCTGCTCGGTCTCGTCGGCCCCGTGCCCGTCGGACCCGTGCCCGTCGGCCTCGGCGCGGCCGGCCTTGACCAGCCGCCCGATGGCGAGCCCCGCCAGCGCGGCGCCGCCGAGGAAGGCGGCGGGCCGGCGCCGGGCGAAGCCCTGCACGTCCTCGACGAGCCCGCCGAAGCCGTGCCGGTCGAGGTAGTCGGCGGCGCGGTGGCCCTGGTCGGCGGCCTGCGCCACCAGGCTTTGGGCCGGCGAGTCGGCGGGGGCGTTCCGGGCCAGGCCCGCCATGTCGTCGGCCCACTGCCGGACGGCGCCCGCGGTGCGGTGCGTCTGGGTGTCGGCCTCGTCCGTGACGCGGCCGCGCAGGTCGTGGGCGGTGGTCCGCGCCTGGCTCCTGGCCTGGTCCGTCACGGCCCGGGTCTGCTCCCGCGCGGTGTCGGTGAACCCCCGGGACCCGTCTCCGCTCTGCTGGGCACGGTGCGTGTCCACATGCGCAGACTCACTCATGGATCTCTCCTTCTCCGGGATGCGGGTGTGCCTCCCTGTTCCGGAGCCGGGTTACCACCGCAAACCAGACGAAAACCTCGCAAACCGCACAACGAAGGTATTCACGGAACGCGGCCGCGCTCGTATACCTGGAGCAGGCGCCGTGCCTCGGCGGCGCCCTTCGACCGCCATCCGCCCGGCCACGGGCGACGACCACCGGGAGTCCCATGTCCGCACCGCGCAGCCCCGCGCTGCTCGCCGCCGTCCTGCTGACCGCCGCGGCCACCGGCGGCACCGTGCAGGCGGCGGACCGTGCCGCGACGGCGGTCCTCGACGTCACGGATGCCGACGAGCTGGCGCAGGCCCTGGCCGACGCCGCCCCCGGCGACACCATCCGCCTGGCCGACGGCACCTACCAGGGCAACTTCGACGCCACCACCAGCGGCACGGAGGGCGCCCCCATCACCCTCACCGGCTCGTCCGGCGCCGTGCTGACCGCGCGCGGCGGGTACGGCCTGCACCTCGACGGCGCCTCGTACTGGAATCTGTCCGGCTTCACCGTCACCGGCGGGCAGAAGGGCATCGTCACCGACGCGGCCGACCACGTCCACATCGACGCCGTCACCGTTCACGGCCTGACCATGGAGGCCGTCCACTTCCGCAACTCCAGCTCCCACGGCTCGCTCACCGACTCCACCATCCACGACACCGGCAACGACGGCCGCGGCATGGGCGAGGGCGTCTACGTCGGCAGCGCGGGCGGCACCGACGACCACAGCGACCACGTCCTCATCCGCGGCAACACCCTCGGTCCCGGCATCGGCGGCGAGAACATCGACATCAAGGAGGGCACCACCGGCGCCCGCATCATCGGCAACACCTTCGACGGCAGCGGCCTGACCGGCGCCAACTACGACGACTCCTGGGTCGACATCAAGGGCAATCACGTGCTGGTCGAGGGCAACACCGGCGTCCACACCACCAACGACGGCTTCCAGACGCACGAAGTGCAGGCCGGCTGGGGCTGCCACACCGTATTCCGCGGCAACCACGCCGACCTCACCGGCTCAGCCGGACCCGACCGGTACGCCATCAACGTGACCAGCCACGACCCCGAGACCTGCCCCGTCACGGTCACCGGCGACAACACCGTCACCGGCGGCAACGGCCTCACCAACCCGGGCATCCCGGTCGGCTGAGCAGACCGGCTCCGGACCGGACGTGCGGCCCCGGGGCGGCGGCCACAGAATGGACGGGCGCCCGCGGAGGAGAGGGCAACGGCCGCGTGGTGAACGGTCGCGCTGTTCTCCGGCCCGGCGGGCGCCCCGCCGACCAAGGAGGAGCAGTGGCCGCAGCGCCCACCCATACGCTCAACGACTCGCACGACCTGCCCGCGTTCGGCCTGGGCACCTACCCGCTGGACGATGCCGCGGCCGAGACGGCGGTGGCCGGGGCCCTCGGCCTCGGCTACCGGCTCATCGACACCGCGGTGAACTACGGGAACGAGACGGGCGTCGGCCGCGGCATCGCCGCCTCGGGCCTGCCCAGGGACGAGGTCGTGGTCACCACCAAGCTGCCGGGCCGCCACCACGGCTACGACGAGACCCTGGCCTCCTTCGAGGAGTCCAGGGCACGGCTCGGGCTGGGGCACGTCGATCTGTACCTCATCCACTGGCCGCTCCCCGGCATCGGCGCCTTCACCGAATCCTGGCGGGCGATGATCAAGCTGCGGGACGACGGCCTGGTGCGGTCCATCGGCGTCTCCAACTTCACGCCCGTTCACTTGCGCCGCCTCGCCGAGGAGACGGGGGTGCTGCCCGCGGTGAACCAGATCGAATTGCACCCCCTATTTCCCCAGGACGAGGCTCGCGCTTTCCATGCCGAGCACGGCATCATCACGGAGAGCTGGAGCCCGCTGGGCCGCGGCAGCACCCTGCTGCGCGACGCGGGCATCGGGCGGCTCGCCGAGAAGCACGGCGTCACGCCCGCGCAGATCGTGCTGCGGTGGCACGTCCAGCTCGGTGTGGTACCCATCCCGAAGTCGGGCGACCCCGGGCGGCAGCGGGAGAACTTCGACGTGTTCGGCTTCGCGCTGGACGCGGAGGAGATGGCGGCCGTGTCCGACCGCCCGCACCGGCGGCTCGGCGGCGACCCCGACACGCACGAGGAGTTTTGACCGACTGCCCACCACGCCGGGATACGCTCACCGCGCTCTTTGGAACAACGGCCCGCCCGCCCGTAGTTGGGCAGTACGACAGTGATGTGACGACAGGAGTTGATGAGATGGCGCGGCAGGCACAGATCGGTGTCACCGGGCTTGCGGTGATGGGCAGCAATCTCGCCCGCAACTTCGCCAGGCACGGGCACACCGTTGCCGTGCACAACCGCACCGCCGCCAAGACGCGGGCGCTGGTCGAGGAGTTCGGCCACGAGGGGGACTTCGTTCCCGCGGAGTCCGCGCAGGAGTTCGTGGCCGCGCTCGAGCGACCGCGCCGACTGGTGATCATGGTCAAGGCGGGCGCCGCGACGGACGCGGTGATCGACGAGTTCGCCGAGCTGCTGGAGCCCGGCGACATGATCATGGACGGCGGCAACGCCCACTTCGAGGACACCAGGCGCCGCGAGGCCGCGCTGAAGGAGCGCGGCCTGCACTTCGTGGGCTGCGGCATCTCCGGCGGCGAGGAGGGCGCGCTGAACGGCCCGAGCATCATGCCGGGCGGCTCCGCCGAGTCCTACCAGGCGCTCGGCCCCCTGCTGGAGAGCATTTCGGCGAAGGTCGACGGCGAGCCGTGCTGCGCGCACATCGGCCCGGACGGCGCGGGACACTTCGTCAAGATGGTGCACAACGGCATCGAGTACGCCGACATGCAGCTCATCGCCGAGGCGTACGACCTGCTCCGCAAGGTCGCCGGGTACGAGCCGGCGCAGATCGCCGACATCTTCCGCAAGTGGAACACGGGGCGGCTCGACTCCTACCTCATCGAGATCACCGCCGAGGTCCTGGCCCACACCGACGCGGACACCGGCGGCCCGTTCGTCGACATCGTCGCCGACCGCGCCGAGCAGAAGGGCACCGGCCGGTGGACGGTGCAGACCGCGCTCGACCTCGGGGTGCCCGTCTCCGGTATCGCCGAGGCGGTCTTCGCCCGCTCCGTGTCCGGCCACGCCGAGCTGCGGGCCGCGGCGGCGGACCTGCCGGGGCCCGAACGGCCGGAGCTGCACCCGGACGACGCGGCCCGCTTCACGGAGCACGTGGAACAGGCGCTGTACGCCTCGAAGATCGTGGCCTACGCGCAGGGCTGGCACCTGATCCAGACCGGCAGCGAGCAGTACGGCTGGCACATCGACCGCGCCTCGGTCGCGGCGATCTGGCGCGGCGGCTGCATCATCAGGGCCAGGTTCCTCGACGAGATCCGCGCCGCGTACCGCGGCGGCCAGGCGCCGGTGACGCTGCTGACCGACCCGACGTTCGGCGAGGCGCTGCGCGCCGCGCAGAACGCGTGGCGGCACGTGGTCGCCCGGGCGACGGAGCTGGGCGTTCCCGCGCCGGGCTTCTCCGCGGCGCTGGCGTACTACGACACGCTGCGGGCCGGCCGGCTGCCCGCGGCGCTGGTGCAGGGGCAGCGGGACTACTTCGGCGCCCACACCTACCAGCGCACGGACAAGGACGGTTCCTACCACACGCTGTGGGGCGGGGACCGCAGCGAGCGCAAGGAGTGAGCCACGGGGCGGTCCGGCACCCGGGCCGGACCGCCCCGCTCCCGCCCGGGGTCAGTGACCGCGCGTCAGGCGCACCGTGTCCCGGTACCAGGCGCCGCTGTCCTTGACCGTCCTGCGCTGGGTGTCGTAGTCCACGCGCACGATGCCGAAGCGCTTCTCGTAGCCGTAGGCCCACTCGAAGTTGTCGAACAGGGACCACGCGAAGTAGCCGCGCACGTCGGCGCCCGCCGCACGGGCGTCGGCGACGGCCCGCAGGTGGTCCGCCAGGTAGGCGGTGCGGTCCGCGTCGTGCACGGCCCCGTCCGCCGAGGCGGTGTCGTCGAAGGCCGCGCCGTTCTCCGTGATGACCGTCGGCAGCCCGTAGTCCCGGTGCAGCCGCAGCAGCAGGCTGGTCAGCCCTTCGGGAACGATCTCCCAGTCCATGGCGGTGCGGGGACGGCCGAACGGCACGCCGCGCACGACGGGCCTGCCCTCCCCGTCGACCGCCGAGCCGTCCTCCGCGGTGCCGGCGAACCGGTGGCTGGAGTAGTAGTTGACGCCGAGCACGTCCAGCGGCGTGGCGATGGCGGCCAGGTCGCCCTCCCGCACCGGCAGGGTGATTCCCCGCTCCCCCAGTTCCGCCACGACGTCCTCGGGGTAGCGCCCGTGGACCAGCGGGTCGAGGTAGATGCGGGTGCCGAGGCCGTCGGCGCGGCGGGCCGCCTCGCGGTCCTGCGCGGAGTCCGTGGCGGGCGAGCCGTGGCCCAGGTTGAGGGTGATACCGAGTTCGAGGCCGGGCGCGGCGTGCGCGCGCAGCCGCTGCGCGGCCAGGCCGTGGCCGAGCAGCAGGTGGTGCACGGCGTGCATGGCCGCGCCGAAGTCGCGCCGCCCGGGGGCGTGCACGCCCTGGTCGTAGCCGAGCATGGCGGAGCACCAGGGCTCGTTCAGCGTGGTCCAGTGCGCGACCCGGTCGCCGAGGGCCGCATGGGCCAGCTCCGCGTAATCGGCGAAGCGGTGAGCGGTGTCGCGGGCCGGCCAGCCCCCGGCGTCCTCCAGTTCCTGCGGCAGGTCCCAGTGGTACAGCGTGACCCAGGGGGTGACGCCGCGGTCCAGGAGGGTGTCGACAAGGCGGTCGTAGAACGCGATGCCACGCGGGTTGGCCGGGCCCCGGCCGCCCGGCTGGATACGGGGCCAGGCCAGCGAGAAGCGGTAGGCGTCCACGCCCAGGCCGGCGATCAGGTCGACGTCGTCCGTGACCCGGTGGTAGTGGTCACAGGCGACGTCGCCGTTGTCGCCGCCCGCGACGGCGCCGGGCACACGGCAGAAGGTGTCCCAGATGGACGGGGTACGGCCGTCCTCGTCCGCAGCGCCCTCGATCTGGTACGCGGAGGTGGCCACGCCCCAGCGGAAGCCATCGGACAGTTCGGGAATGGACACGGCGGGCGCCCGGCCGGTGGCGGGCACGGGCGGCTTTGCGGTGGCGGTCATGAGGCTCCTGGTCAGTGGTCGGCGTGCAGCCAGCAGGCGACGGTGCGGTCGGCGCCGCCCGGGGGCGGCGTGTCCCCGCCGGCCCGGGTGAGGGGCAGGAGCTCGGGCACGCGTCGTTCGCAGGGCTCGAACGCCTTGGGGCAGCGGGGGTGGAAGGCGCAGCCGGCGGGCATGGCCTTGAGGTCGGGCGGCGATCCCGGGATGCCGGTCAGCTCCCGGCGCGGGCCGTGCAGCGCGGGAAAGGAGTGCAGCAGCCCGTCGCTGTAGGGGTGGAGGGCGGTCTCGTAGATGTCCTTGGCGTTGGCCTCCTCGACGATGCGCCCGCCGTACATGATCGCGATGCGGTCGGAGAACTCGATGAGCAGCGAGATGTCGTGGGTGATGAACACGACAGAGAAGTCCAGCTCGCGGCGCAGCCGCGTCAGCTGCCGCAGGATCTGCCGCTGCATCACCACGTCGAGCGCGGTGGTGGGCTCGTCGAGGATGACGATTTCCGGGTCGAGGGCGAGTGCCATGGCGATCATGACGCGCTGGCGCATACCGCCGGAGAGCTGGTGCGGGTAGCTGGCGAGCCGGTCGCTGGAAATGCCGACCAGCGACAGCAGTTCTTCGGCGCGGGCGGTCCGCTCGGCCCGGCTCATGCCCGGCCGGTGGGCCTGGAGCACATCCGTCAGCTGGGTGCGGACGGTGTGCACCGGGTTGAGGGAGTTCATCGCGCCCTGGAAGACCAGGGAGATCTCCTGCCAGCGGAACGCGCGCAGCTGGTCCGGCTCCAGGTCGAGGATGTCGGAGCTGCCCCCGGCGCGCGGGTGGTAGCGCACCGAGCCGCCGGTGATGACGCCGGGCGGGGACAGCAGGCGGGTGACGCCGTAGGCGAGGGTGGACTTGCCGCTGCCCGACTCCCCCGCGAGGCCGAGCACTTCGCCGCGGTGCAGGGTGAGACTGACGTCCCGCACGGCGTGCACGGCGGAGTCCCCGAGGCCGTAGTCGACGCACAGGCCGCTGATGTCGAGGACGGCTGGGCTGCTCATGTGCTGGTGTCCTTCCGGGTCGTCGTCTCGTCCCGGGGGGCGCGCACCACAGGGGTGAAGCCGACGCGCATCCGCACGGACCGGTCGGGGCGGCCCTCCGAGCGCAGCCGGGGATTGATGAACTCGTCGATGCCGAAGTTGATGAGGGACAGGGCGGTGCCGAGCAGGGCGATGCACAGTCCGGCGGGCACGAACCACCACCAGGCGTCCTGGGCGAGTGCCTGGTTGCTCTGGGCCCAGAAGAGGACGGTGCCCCAGTTCCAGTGCGAGATGTCGGCGACGCCGATGAAGGCGAGGGTGATCTCGGCGAGCACGGCGAAGATCACCGTGCCGATGAATCCGGAGGCGATGACGGGCGTGAGGTTGGGCAGCAGTTCGAAGACGATGATGCGCCAGGTGGACTCGCCGGTGGCGCGGGCGGCCTGGACGTAGTCGCGGCTGCGCAGCGACAGCGTCTGGGCGCGCAGCACCCGGGCACCCCAGGCCCACGAGGTGAGCCCGATGACCATGGCGATGGTCAGGTCGTTGGTCTCGGGCAGGAGGCTGGTCACGATGATGATGAGCGGCAGGCCCGGGATCACCAGGAAGACGTTGCTGACCGAGGAGAGCACTTCGTCCCCGACGCCGCCGAGGTAGCCGGCGGTGACGCCGATGAGCACGCCGAGCACGGTGGCGACGACGGCGGCGGTGAAGCCGACGACGAGCACGCCCCGGGTGCCGACCAGGATCTGGGAGAAGATGTCCTGCCCGGTCTGCGTGGTGCCGAACGGGTGGTCGAGGGACGGCGGCTGGAGCAGGTCGTCGCTGCGGGCGGAGGGGTCGTAGGGCGCCAGCCAGGAGCCGGCGACGGCCAGCACGACGAAGACGCCGAGGATGATCAGGCCGATGAGGGTCTTCCGGTTGCGCAGGAATCGCAGCCGGTCCCGCCGGGGGGCCTCGGCCGCTTCCCCGGCGACGACGGCGGTTTCTGTGGCTTGGAGTGCCATGGTCGCTACGCCTCCCGTCGGGTGCGTGGGTCAAGGAGCAGGTACACGAGGTCGGCGACGAGGTTGGCGGCGAGCACGGCGAGGGTGATGAAGAGGAAGACGCCCTGCATGAGGGGGTAGTCCTTGGCGCCCACGCCCTGGAACAGCACGTAGCCGATGCCGGGGTAGGAGAAGACCATCTCCACCAGCAGGGTGCCGCCGACGATGAAGCCGAGGGACAGCGCGAAGTTGGAGATGTTCGGCAGGATCGCGTTGCGCGCGGCGTAGGAGAACATGACGCGCCGCTCGGGCAGGCCCTTGGCGTGCGCGACGAGCACGTAGTCCTCCGCGGAGACGGAGACCATCATGTTGCGCATGCCGAGTATCCAGCCGGCGATGGCGCTGACGATGATGGTGACGCCCGGCAGGACGCCGTGGTAGATGGCGCTGGAGATGAAATCCCAGCTGAACTCGGGCACCAGGCCGTTGTCGTAGCCGCCCGAGGCGGGGAAGACCGGCCACTGCACCGCGAACAGGGCGATGGCGATGAGGCCGAGCCAGAAGTAGGGGATGGCGGAGAGGAACGTGGTGACGGGCAGCATGCCGTCCAGCCAGGAGCCGCGCCGCCACCCGGCGTAGACGCCGATCCCGGTGCCGAGGAGGAAGCTGATGATGGTGGTGATCCCCATCAGCGACAGCGTCCAGGGCATGCTCTGCCCGATGATCTCCGAGACGCCGGTGGGGAAGTAGGTGAACGAGGTGCCCAGGTCCCCGTCGAACAGGTTGCCCCAGTAGTCCAGGTACTGCCGCCACAGGGACGCTTCCTGGTCGAGGCCGAACAGGGTGCGCAGGGAGTCGATGGCCTGGGTGCTGAGCTGGCCCTGATAGCGGTTGATCAGGGACTGCACGGGGTCGCCCGGCATCATCCGCGGGATGAAGAAGTTGATGGTGATGGCCGCCCAGGCCGTGAAGACGTAGAACGCCAGGCGTTGAACGAGGTACCTCACGCGGGTGCCTCCTGGGGGGCGGGCCGCTCCTCGGTGGTGCCGTCGTACAGCCAGCAGGCGGCCCACTGGCCGTCGGCGAGGTCGAAGCGCGGCGGCACGTCGGTGCGGCAGCGGGCCATCGCCATCGGGCAGCGCGGGTGGAACCGGCAGCCCGGGGGCGGCGATATGAGGCTGGGCGGCTCGCCGCCGGCCTCTCCGCCCTCGGTGGCGTCGCCGGCCCCGGGCTCCTCGCCCGCGCCGGTGATGCGGTCCGGGTCGGGGGCGGAGCCGATGAGCAGCTGCGTGTAGGGGTGGGCGGGCCGCTGGGTGACGGTCTCGCTGTCGCCGCCCTCGACCATGCGTCCCGCGTACATCACCAGGGTCTCGTCGGCGAAGTAGCGGGCGGAGGCGATGTCGTGGGTGATGTACAGGATCGCCAGGTTGAGGCGTTCCTTGAGGTCGCGCAGGAGGTTGAGGATGCCGAGCCGGATGGACACGTCCAGCATGGACACCGGCTCGTCGGCCAGCAGGACCTTGGGGTCGGCGGCCATGGCGCGGGCGATGGCGACGCGCTGGCGCTGGCCGCCGGAAAGCTCGTGGGGGAACTTGTCGACGTAACGGTCCGGCGGCGTGAGGTGCACGCGGCCCAGCAGCTCCGTGAGGGCCTGCTCCAGCTCGGCGGCGGTCCGGCCGGCGCGGCCGTGGATGCGCAGGGCGCGCGTGAGGTGGTAGCGCACCGTGTGCGTGGGGTTGAGGGAGCCGAAGGGGTCCTGGAAGATGAGCTGGACCTGACGGCAGTAAGCGCGGAACGACTTGCCGCGGGCGGCGCGCACCGGCTTTCCCGACAGGCGGAGTTCGCCCGAGGTCGCCGGATAGAGCTGTGCGAGCAGCCGCGCGATGGTGGACTTCCCCGAGCCGGACTCCCCCACCACGGCGGTCACGGTGCCGCGGCGCAGCCGCAGCGACACGTCGTCGACGGCGTGGACCACGGGCCGGTCGCGTTCGGCGATGCTGCGCAGCGTACGCCGCACCCGGAAGTGCTTGCTGAGATCACGGGCCTCGAGGACCACGTCGGGACGGGGGGCGTCGCGGGGCGCATCAGGTTTTTCGGGCATGACGGATGTCCTTGGGTGACGGGCGGCGTGAGGGGCGCCCGCCCCCGCCGCGGCAGGCGCGGGGGTGGTTGCGGCGGGGGCGGGCGGGCGTGCGGGACCGGCTGACGGCGGTGTCAGTCGGCCGCGTTGGCCGGCTCCAGGTTCAGCACGACGTCGAGCGCTCCGCGCTGCGTGGGCTGCGGCGGCGCGTACGGGTCCTCTTCGGTGGGCCAGCCGACCCAGTTCTTCGTGCTGTACTCCGCACCGATGGGCCCGGCGACGGTCGGGATCATCGGGACCTCTTCGACGAGGATGCGCTGGAGGGTGTGAAGCGCCTCGGTGCGCGTTCCCTCGTCGGTCGCGTTGGCGTACTCCTCCAGCGCCTGGTCGGCCTCTTCGTGCTGGAAGCGGCCGAAGTTCCCGGCCGGGGAGGCCTCACCGATCGGCTTGTAATTGTCGCCGTCCATGATGTGCTGGTACATGTCGTACGGCGTGGCGCCGGTGTTGGTCCAGTGCAGGGTGGCGTCGAAGCCGCCGGCGTTCACCGAGTTGGTCCAGGCGTCCACGGTCTGCGTCTCGACGGTGGCCTCGATGCCGATCTCGGCGAGGTTGTCGGAGATGATGGACAGGGCGGTCAGGTAGTCCGACCAGCCGGCGGGGTCGGTCAGGGTGAGGCTGACGGGTTCGCCCTCGGGGGTGTTGAGGGTGTCGCCGGTCAGCTCGTACCCGGCCTCCTCCAGGACCTGCCGGGCGCCCTCGACGTCGATCTCCTGCGTGACGCCCTGGTATTCGGGCGCCAGGAAGGACTCGCCCGCGGGCAGCGGCAGGCCCGTCGGGTTCTCCAGCGCCGGGTAGAGGCCGGCGTGCGCCTGCTCGTGAATGGCCTGCCGGTCGATCACCATGGCCATCGCGCGGCGCAGTGCGGGATCGTCGAACGGCTCACGCTCCACGTTGATCCACAGCCCGTGAATGCCGAGCCCTGTGGGGAACCACAGCTTGTGGTTCTCCGGGTCCCGGTCGACGAAGACGTTCTCGTAGTCGGGCATGAAGACGAACGACCACTCGGTGTCGCCGTTCGCGAGGGCCGTGGTCTGCGCGTTGTTGTCGTTGTAGGAGGTGTACCGAAGCTCCTCGACGGCCGGCAGGTCCTGCCAGTAGGAGTCGCGGCGGGTCAGCGTCACCGTCTGCGGGGTGAAGCTCTCCAGCACGTAGGGGCCGGTGCCGACCGGCTCCTGGTTCTCGAAGGTCTCCGGCGCATCCAGCTCGCCCCATATGTGCTCGGGAACGATGTAGGTGTCGAGAATCCGCGTCTGGTTGACGAACTGGGACTCGGCGAAGTTGACGGTGACGGTGCTGCCGTCGAGGACGACGTCCTCGTAGGGGATGCCCGCGGTGTTGAGCGCATCGTTGCTCGCGAGCAGTTCGAAGGTGAACGCGACGTCCTCGGCGCTGAACGGCTCGTCGTCCGACCAGGTGGGCCCGTCCTGGATGGTGAAGCTGACCGAGGTGAAGTCCTCGGCCCACTCCCAGGCGGTGGCCAGCCACGGCTTCGGCTCCTGCTCCGGCCGCACCACGTTCGTCATGGCGAGCGGTTCGTAGATCATGGCCCGGTAGCCCAGCGACGCGCCTGCCGAGGTGTCCAGGAACGGGTTGCTGTTGTCGGCCTGGGGCCCGTTCGGCATGCCCACGTTCAGCACACCGCCGCTGCCGCTCCCCGGCCCCTCGGGGCCGGAGGAGCCCGAACAGCCGGCGAGCACGGCAAGTGCCAGCAGGGCGCTGCCGGCGGCCGTGATGGTACTGCGCGTTCGCGCATGGACTCTCATGGGGAAACTCCCGGGATCGTGAACTGTGGGTCGGATCTGCTGGGACGTCGGGGGGACCGTGGGGATCGTCAGCCGGGAGCGGAGGACCGGATGACGAATTCGGTGGGCAGGACGGTCGGGGCCGCCTGGAGCGGGGTGACGCCGCCGAGGTGCTCGATCATGCGGCGGGCCGCCGCCTCCCCCATGGCTCGCATGGGCTGACGGACCGTGGTCAGCGGCGGCTCGGTGTAGGCGGCGATCGGGATGTCGTCGAAGCCGATGACGGCGACGTCGTCCGGCACCCGGCGGCCGGCGGCGCGCAGGGCGTGCAGGGCGCCGGTGGCGCTGAGGTCGTTGTGGGCGAAGACGGAGTCGAAGGGGACGCCCTCGGTAAGGGCGCGTTCGATCACGGTCTGGCCGCAGCGGACGGTGAAATCCCCCGCGGCGACCCGGGTGGCGGGCTGGGCGACCCCGCGTTCGCGCAGCACCCCGACGAATCCCGTCAGCCGGTCCTGCACACACCCGAAGTGCCGGGGCCCGGTGATGATCAGCGGGGCGCGGCGGCCGGAGTCCAGCAGGTGCGCGGCGGCAGCCGCGGCGCCCTCGGCGTTGGTGGTCGCCACGGAGGGGAAGTCGGGGCGCTGCCCGCGGTCGTCGACCATGACCAGCGGCAGGCCCTGCCGGTGCAGGGCGGCGATGGAACGCAGCGTGTTCTCGGGCTCGATGACCAGCACCCCGTCGAAGGCGCGCGCGGACACCTGGCTGGTGAACTGGGCCATCGAGTCCTCACCCCGGTTGCAGGTGAAGAGCAGCAGGCCGTACCCGGCCGCCTCGACGGTGTCCGCGACGCCCTGGAGCACCTCCCCCACCCAGGGCCAGGTCAGCGAAGGAACGAGCATGGCCAGGGTGCGGTTGCTGCCGCGCGCCAGGCCGACGGCACGCGAACTGGGGACGTAGCCCAACTTGGCGATGACGGCGCGGACCCGGTCGGCGGTCTCCGCGTCCACCTCGCCCTTGCCGTTGAGCACACGCGAGACCGTGGTCTTGCTGACCGCCGCGTTACGGGCGACATCGGCGATGGTGACACGCATGGACGGGCTCCTCGGCAGCTGAGCAGGCTGCGCGCCGCACGTGCGGCGGCAGCGCCGACACCGGTTCCGGAACCGGTTCCGGCGAAGTTGCGTGGGAGTTAACCGCTCCGCTCACGAGCCGTCAATAGATCACACCAGATTGTTTTGAGAGCGCTCTACTTTTGATTTTGCCTTCAAGAAGTGAACTGATAAATCCTTTTACTTGGTCTGACCAGCGGGAAGTGTGTCGTGGTCACGATGGGCCTTTGGTTCCACGCGGGCGAGACGGCGGTCGAGCAGGACCCGCTCCCCGCACCGCCATAACGGCGCGGACCGTTACGACCGCGAACGGTTTCGCGGCTGCCGCGGCCGCCCCGGACGCGGCGGCGGACCCGCGCGTCCGTCGCGGGTCGGGGGCGCGCGGCCTGCGGAGACGTCAGGCGCCGGGCGGCACCGGCCGTGAGCGGGACCCCAGCGGAACCCGAGCGAGCCTCAAGAGGTGTTCGGGTGCGGCACGTTCACCGTCGCTCGACGGCCGCGGCTCCGGCCCGCCTTCGCACCGTGAACGGTTGCTCCGTCGGCCGTACGGGGGACCTGCCGCCGGTGGGCGGCCTGTCGGCCGAAGACGCCTCCCCGCGCCTGGCACCGTGCCCGGCAGGGGCGCGGGACGTACGCGCGCACCAGCGGCACGGCCACGGGAATTGAGGAGCACATGCAGATCGGGTACAAGCTGGCGGCGGAGGGATACGGACCGGAAGAGCTGGTGCGGCAGGCCGAGCTGGCCGAGCGGTCCGGGTTCGACTTCGTGGAGATCAGCGACCACTTCCACCCCTGGCTCGACAACCAGGGGCACTCCCCCTTCGCCTGGAGCGTGCTGGGCGCCATCGCCGCCCGCACCGAACGCATCGGCCTGGCGACGGGCGTCACCTGCCCCACCGTCCGCTACCACCCGGCGATCGTGGCCCAGGCCGCCGCGACCCTCGGCCTGCTCTCCGGCGGCAGGTTCACGCTCGGCATCGGCTCGGGGGAACGGCTCAACGAGCACGTGGTCGGCCGCGGCTTCCCCGACTCCGTTCACGTGCGGCACGAGATGCTGCGCGAGGCGCTGGAGATCATCCGCCTGCTGTGGCGGGGCGGATACCGCTCCTACGACGGCAGGTACCTGCGCGTGGAGGACGCCAGGATCTTCGACCTGCCCGCCGCGCCGCCGCTGATCGCGGTGGCCGCCGGCGGCGAGGAGGCGGCGGAAATCGCCGCCGCGCTCGGCGACGGCCTGTTCGCCACCGAGCCGCGGCAGGAGATCGTCCAGCGGTACCACGACAGCGGCGGCGCCGGACCCCGCTACGCCGAGGTGCCGGTCGCCTGGGCCGAGGACACCCATCGCGCGGCCGCGGCGGCGCTGGAGACCAGCCGGTGGGCCGTGACCGGCTGGAAGGTCATGAGCGAGCTGCCGAACCCGGTGAACTTCGAGGCCGCCTCCACGACGGTCCGCGAGGAGGACATCCTCGCCCAGTTCGCGTGCGGCACCGACCCGGATCGTTACGCCGAGGTCGCCCAGAACTACGTCGATGCCGGCTTCGACCGGCTGGTGATGCAGAACGCGGGTCCCGACCCCGACGGCTTCGCGGACTTCTACCACCGCGAACTCGACCAGCGGCTGCGCGCCCTGACGCCGCGGGGCTGAGTCAGCCGATCTCGCTCACCTCGAACTGGAGGCCGACCGGCAGCTGCTGGCGGCCGTCGATGTTGAGCTTGCGGTAGACCCGGGTGAGGTGCTGCTCCACGGTGCTGACGGTGATGTACAGGCGGGAGGAGATGTCGCGGTTGGTGTAGCCGCAGGCGGCGAGCACCGCGACCTTCTTCTCCGATTCGCTGAGCAGTGCTTCGTTCCCCTCCTTCACCGGCGCCTGCGGAACGGCCTCCCAGGCCGGCTCCTCCTGGCTGAGCCGCATGCGGGCGCACAGCGGCTCGGCCCGGCAGTCCTTGGCCAGCTGCCAGGCCCGGCGCGAGCCGACGGCGGCCTCGGCCACGTGCCCGAGACGCCGCTGGGTCTCCGACAGCTCGAAGAGCGCCTTGGCCAGCTCCAGACGGTCCCCCGCGAGCTGCAACTGCCGCACCGCGCGGGTCAGCAGCGTCAGGCGCGTGCCCGGATCGGCCGAGATGCCGAGCAGCCGCAGGCAGATGCCGCGCGCCCTGGCGTGGCTGAGGTCGGTCAGAGCCAGCTCCTCCCGCGCCATCCGGTGCGCCTCCTCCGGGTGGCCGAGCTGGAGCCACGCCTCCGCGGCGTCGCTGCGCCAGGCCGCCCACCAGGGCCGGTCGAGGCCCCAGCTCTCCACCAGCCGCCCGACGGCGAGAAAATCGTCCAGGGCCGCATGCGGCCGGTTGGTGGCGAGGTTGTAGTGGCCGCGGGCGCGCAGGTGCACGACGCCGTTGATGCTGCCGAACAGCGCGCGCGGGGCCGTGCGGTTCAGCTCCTTGGCCACCGCCTCGAAGTCCCCCATGGCCGTCTGGGCGAGTGCCTTCATCGCCTGAAGTCCGCTGGCCAGGACGCTGCCCTGCCGGTCCTGAAGGCTCGCGAGCCCGCTGTCCACGATGACCAGGACCTCGGCGAGGTCCCCCTGCTGGAACGCGATGTCGGCGCCCAGGATGGAGAACATCGCGTGCCAGCCGCCCGCGTTCCTGCGCAGGCTCTCCTTCAGCAGTGTCTCGATCCAGTGGCGTGCCTTGTCCACCTTGCCCGCGAAGTGCAGGCATTTGGCGGCGCTGAGGATCGGCTCGATCGTCGCGTCGGTGAGCACGGACCGCCGCAGCAACTCCTCGGCGGCGACGCTGATCTTGTCGTGGTCGCCCGCGACGAGGGTGCTCCAGGGTCTGAGGCTCTCCCGGTTCCTCGCCTCGGTGAGCGGCGGCCTGCGCCCCTCGCCCTCGGGCGCGGTCGGCGCCGGGCTGTAGGGGTCGGCGGCGGCCGTCAGCCCGCCGTCCGACCAGGCGAAGGCCATCGGCGTCTGCGGGGGCGTCTTGTCCCGCAGCGCGGCGAGGATCTCGTTGACCTCGGTGAGCCGCCGGTGGCGCACGAACAGGTCGGCCAGCATGAACAGCTGGTCCTCCGGCACCCGGCCGGCCCGCATCAGGTCGAGCAGCTCCTCGGCGACCCGCTCGGAGGCCGAGGGGTTGCTGCGCCGCAGGACCATTGCCGTCCTGACGCGGATCTCGACGCGGCGCCTCGCCTCGGTCGACAAGCCGTGGGCCAGGTCGAGGTAGTCGGCCGCGAGCCGGTCGTCGTCCTCCGCGAGCACCTCCTCGGCCGCGTCCTGGAGCACGGAGACGCACCACGGCTCGTCGATGCCCTCGGCGCGGCGCACGTGGCGGGCGATGTCCGCGGCGCAGGCGCCGTCGGCGCGCAGGAGGACGGCGGCCCTGCCGTTCAGCTCCGCTCGCCGGGCGGCGTCCATGCTCTCCAGAACGCCCGCGCGGGTGGCGGGGTGGCGGAAGCGGTGCCCGTCGATGACGGCCGCGGCCTGGAGGGCGCGCAGCCCCTGCGCGGTGGCGGTGCCGGTGAGTCCGCAGAGCTTGCCGAGGCGGTCGAGGCTGCTCAGCGCGCCGAGGATCGCGAGGGCGTCGGCGACCTTGGCGGCCGTCGGCCCGCTGCGGTCCACGCAGGTCAGCACGGCCAGGACGAACGCCTCGCTGGTGACGGGCCGCAGGGGGTCCGGCTGGCCGGGTGGCCCGGCCGGTGCCGTGGCGTGCTCCTCGCGCAGCGCGCGCACCAGGAGCGGGTTGCCTCCGGTGACCTCCCAGCACTCCTCGACGGTGCGCTCGTCGGGCGGCGGGGAGCCGTCCCGGGTGAGCAGCGCCGCAACGTCCCGGCGGCCGAGGGAGTGCAGCCGCAGGCGCCGGAAGTGCGGCTGGCGCAGGAACTCGGTGCGGTAGGCCGGATCGCGCTGGTGGTGGTACAGGGTCTCGGTGAGGACCATGAGCAGGCGGGTGCCGCGGGAGCGGCCGGCCAGGTACAGGAGGTACTGGAGCGAGGGGGCGTCGACGAACTGGAGGTCGTCCACGGCGATGACGACCAGCCGGTCGCGCATCAGGTCGTGGAAGGCCGTGCACAGCTTCTGCATGCGGGCGGTGAGCGCGGGGGCCTCCGGACCGCCGGTGCCGGGCGCCGCCTGGGCGTCGTCCACGAGGGTCCGCAGCCGCCCCGCCGCGGGGGCGGGCAGTGTCGGGCAGTTGACGAGCTGCCGCAGGACGGCCAGGGGGAGGGAGTCCTCCGACCGCAGCGCGGCGGCCCGCAGAACGACGGCCGCCTCGTCGGTCGCATGGGCCGCGATGGCTTCCAGGAGTTCGCTCTTGCCGAAGCCGGCCGGGCCTTCTATGACGACTATTCGCGCCTTGCCTAATGCCGATTCAGCGAGCGCCGATTTCAATTCCTGGAGGCCTGTGTGCAGCATGCAGAACCTTTGTCCCCAGCTTCCCGAACCCATGACCGATGAACGGAACAACCAGGCTCGATACAACCCTGTACCCGGCACCCCTGTCAACTAAAGACCTTGAGGCCTGCTGGACGCAAAGCATACCGATGAGACAAGAAAGACATAGCCGCTCTATCGGCTTTTAAGAGTCTTTATTACCCCTGCGCTGCTACATCGAGCAGCCGGATGACGACGCACCGGCGCGGCAATACGGCGCGAAGAACAGAAAAGGATGCCAGACCAGATAAAAAGCAACAGAAACGTCAGGCATGTGACACCCGATGGCCGCCCGACGGAGGCGTCTGCGCAACACAGCGGCAACTTTCGGGCGACCCCGCGGGAAGCACTCCGGTGATAGCAAACGCACGGCTCACCGCCCCTCGGAAATTCGTCGGCTGAACAATAATTGACGCGCCACGGCATAAAGCCGTCCGGGCCGCTCGCGATCCACACAAGCGGAATCACCCTTTCACATCGGCGCCACGGGCGAACAACCGGCTCACGCGCCTTCCGTATCCCCCCGCCCCCCGCAGGCATCCCCGGGCCTTCTCCCGCACCCCCCTAGCCCCCCTAACGCCGCGCACTCCCCCGGAGCCCGGAGACCAGGGGAGGTGGCCCGCGGGGGTGCCTCGTCCCCCTACCGTTGAGAACGGTTTCCGGCCGAATGAAGGGGAAGGAGTCGGTGAGCACCGTGCGCTGGAACAGCTTCTCCGCCGAGCTCACCACGTCGCCGTGGGTGGCCCGCACCGGCGCGATCCACGGCAGCACGTAGTGGCGCTCCCGCGTGGGGTCCGGGTCGCGCGTGTCCCCGCGTGCCCCAGAAGTGGCAGAAGTCCACACCGCGGCCTGGGGGCTGCCCATCAGGCGCACGCCCGTCCCCTCCGCCACGCGGGCACCGGCCTCGCGCCCCCGTGCCAGCGCCTCGGTCGCCGCGTCGATGTGCCGGTGCCGGAAGCACAGGTCCGCGAGGGTCACGCACTGCTGGGGCGTCAGCTCCCCGGCCCGCGGCGGCCCGAGCAGCTCCGTGCCGACCCGTTCCGAGGCCGCGAGGCCCCAGCGCTGCTGCACGATGCCGAGCCTGGGGCGGATGTCGGCCCGCTTTCCCCGACTTTGGCCAGATTTCCCCGACTTGGTCACCTACGGGGCAAACGATGTTGGCTGGTCGCCTTCGATGCAACTTCCTCGGGCGGCACATGTCAACAAACCATCAAGGCCCCATTTGCGGCGTTGAACAGCGGCCCGATGTTCGCGATTTGCGGTCATCATCACATATCAGTGCGGGACGGCGCGTTCCTCCCGGGCCAGCCGGTCAAGACGGCGGCGTGCCGCGGTGAGCGAGCGCCGGTCGCGGCGCAGCCCGGCCCAGGGGTCACCCCGCTGTTCGAGACGCGCCGGCAGGGTACGCAGCGTGAAATGCCGGGGGCCGATGCGCTCGTCCGCGAGCTCGTCCCACGTGAGCGGGGTGGCCACGGGGGCGTGCGGGCGGGCCCTGACGGCATAGGGGGCGACGGCGGTCTGCGCATAGGCGTTGCGCTGGACGTCGAGGTAGAGCCGGCCGCCGCGCCGGTTCTTGCGGATCTCGGTGGTCAGCCGGTCCGGGTGGCGTGCGGCCAGCACCTCCGCGGCGAGCCGGGCGAAGTCCCGCGCCTCGTCGAAGCCTGCCTTGCCGTCCAGGGGCGCCAGCACGTGCGCCCCGCGGGAGCCGGTCGTCATGGGCGCGGGGCGCAGGCCGACGTCGCGGAGCAGGTCACGCACGGTGAAGGCGGCCCACCGCACCACCCCGAAGTCGTCGCCCGGCGGGTCGAGATCGAAGATCAGCCGGTCCGGCCGGTCGAGGCCGCCGGTGCGGCTGAGCCACGCGTGCGGGGTGAGGCACGCCTGATTGGCCAGGTAGGCCAGGGTGGCCGCGTCGTCGCACACGGCCATGTCCAGCGTGCCGCCCTCCTTGGGGACTTCGAGGCGGTGTATCCAGTCGGGGAAGTAGTCCGGCACGTCCTTGTGGAAGAAGGACCTGCCCCGGTAGCCGTCCGGGTACCGCTCCATCGCCACCGGCCGGTCGCGCAGGTGCGTGAGCATGGGGCGGGCGACGGACCGGTAGTAGTCGACCAGGTCCGCCTTCGTGATCCCCTCCTCGGGGAACATCTCCTTGTCCGGGCGGGTGACGGTGACCTGCCGCCCGCCGGCCCGGACCTCGTACCGTCCGCTTCGTGCACTCATGGCCGGCGACGGGTTCCCCGGCCCATGGCCGGAAAACGCCGCGCGCCCGGGTTTCCTGCCCGCCCCGCCGGTTACCCGGGTCGCGGGCCACAGACCCGACAGGCACGAAGGACGGTGAAACCCCATGCGCATCGCATTCCTGATGGCACCGGAGGGTGTGGAGCAGATCGAGCTGACCGAGCCCTGGCGGGCCTTGACGGAGACAGGCGAGACGCCTCAGCTGATCTCCACAAAACCCGGCACCATCCAGGCGTTCGACCACCTCGACAAGGCGGACACGTTCCCCGTGGACGGCACCGTGGACGAGGTGTCCGTAGGGGAATTCGAGGCGCTCGTGCTTCCCGGCGGCGTCGCGAACCCGGACGCGCTCAGGATGCACCCCGGGGCGGTGGCCTTCGCCAAGGGCTTCTTCGACGCCCGCAAGCCGGTCGCCGCGATCTGCCACGCGCCGTGGACGCTGATCGAGGCCGATGTCGTGCGCGGGCGCACCCTGGCCTCGTGGCCCAGCCTGCAAACCGACATCCGCAACGCCGGGGGCACCTGGGTCGACGAGCAGGTGCAGGTCTGCCACGAGGGGCCCAACACCCTGGTCAGCAGCCGGAAGCCGGCCGACCTCGACTACTTCGGCGAGGCGATGCTGCGCGAGTTCGGAAAGGTCGCCGCATAACCATGAATCTCGGATTCCTCAACCCGCTGCTGCACCGGCCGGGCCCCTGGGCCTCGGTGTACATGGACACTTCCGCGATCGCGGAGGACGCGGTGGCGGTCCAGGAGCTCCAGGCCCGCGACGCGGGCGACCGGCTGGCGGGCCTCGGCGCGGACGAGGCGACGTGCCGCGCCGTGTACGGCGCGCTCGCCGGGGCCTCCCGCGACGACGCCGGGCGGGCGGTGTTCGCCACGGACGGCGAGGTCGTCCTCGACGTGCCGCTGGCCTCGCCGCCGCCCGCCCCGCCCACGGCGGACTGGGCCGTACTGCCGCGCCTGGCCCCGCTGCTGGAGTACGGCGGCGAGCCCGCGTGCCTGGTCGCGTTCGTGGACCGCAAGGGCGCGGACCTCCAGCTGCGCGCCGGGCACGGCAGGCCGCGCCCGGCGGGCAAGGTAACGGGGCAGCAGTGGCCGTTGCACCGCACCGGCCGCGACGACTGGTCCGAACGCCACTTCCAGCTCGCCGTGGAGAACACCTGGGAGGAGAACGCGGCCCTCATCGCCCGGGCGCTGGCCGACGAGGCCGGTCGTACGGAGGCGGAGGTCCTGGTCCTGGCCGGGGACCCGCGGGAGCGGCGGGCCGTACGGGACCGCCTGCCGGAGGAGCTGCGCGCGACGGCCGTCGAGAGCGAGCACGGCGGCCGGGCGGCCGGATCGTCCCAGGAGCTGCTGGACGCGGACGTGGAACGGGCCCGCGCCGACCGGAGCCGCGCGCACGCCGAGGAGGCGCTGAGCCGCTTCCGCGCCGGCCGCGCCCCGGCCGGGGACCGCATCGACGCCGCCGAGGGCGTGCCCGCGCTGGTGGACGCCGCGCGCGAGCACCGCATCGACGAGCTGCTGCTGCGGCCGGGCGGCGCCGACCTGCACCACGACGTCTGGGTCGGCACCGAGCCCGATCAGCTGGCGATGCGCCGTTCCGAGTCGCAGTACCTCGGCGAGCCGCTCCCCGCGGCCGCCCGCGCCGACGACGCGCTGCTGCGTTCCGCCGCCGCCACCGGCGCCACGGTGATCGGGCTGCCGGCCGGGGACGGCGGGCGGCCAGGCGCGGATGGGGCCGTGCCGGTCGGCGGGCTCGGCGCGCTGCTGCGCTGGCCGTACCAGGGTGCGGTCCCCGGTGGCGGCGCCCGGCCGGAACGGTGAGTCCCCGCGCCGCCCCCGCTTGCCGACCCGGCCCCGGCCCGTGCCGGGGCCGGCCGCGTTTTCAGCGCGCCGGGCGGGGGGTACCCGCGCACGGACTTCCCCACCGGCCGGCCCATTCGAGGAGGACCGCATGACCACTGACCAGGACCTGGCCGAGCTCGGGCAGCAGTTCCGCGTGGACGCGGTGCGTGCCACGTCGCACGCCGCGTCCGGGCACGCCACCTCGTCGATGTCCGCGGCGGACCTGATGGCCGTGCTGCTGGCACGCCACCTGCGGTACGACTTCGACTGGCCCGACCATCCGGGCAACGACCACCTGATCCTGTCCAAGGGGCACGCGTCGCCGCTGCTGTACGCCGCGTACAAGGCGGCCGGGGCGATCACGGACGAGGAGCTGATGACCTTCCGCGCCTCGGGCAGCCGCCTGGAGGGGCATCCCACGCCCAGGCTGCCGTGGGTGGACGTCGCGACCGGCTCTCTCGGGCAGGGGCTGCCCGTGGGCGTCGGCATCGCGCTGGCGGGGCGCCGGCTCGACCCCATGCCGTACCGGGTGTGGGTGCTGTGCGGGGACAGCGAGCTGGCCGAGGGCTCCAACTGGGAGGCGTTCGAGCACGCGGGGTTCGAGCAGTTGTCCAACCTGACGCTCGTGGTCGACGTCAACCGCCTCGGCCAGCGCGGCCCGACCCGCCACCAGTGGGACCTGGACGCGTACGCGCGCCGCGCCGACGCGTTCGGCTGGCACACCGTCGAGGTGGACGGCCACGATCCGGCGGCGATCGACGCCGCCTACACCGAGGCGGCCGGCGTCACCGACCGGCCGACGGTCGTCCTGGCCCGCACGCAGAAGGGCCGCGGCGTGTCCGCCGTGCAGGACCGGGAGGGCATGCACGGCAAGCCGGTGCCGGACACCGACGAGGCGATAGCCGAGCTGGGCGGGGTCCGCGAGCTGCGGATCGAGGTGGAACGGCCGGCCGCGACCACCGCTCCCCGGCAGGCGCACGGGGTGCACGCCGACCTGCCGCGCTGGTCGAAGGGCGAGCAGGTCGCCACCCGCAACGCGTACGGGGAGGCGCTGGCCGCCGTGGGCGCCGACCGCGGCGACGTGGTCGCGCTGGACGGCGAGGTCAGCGACTCCACGCGGTCGGCGTTCTTCGCCAAGCAGCACCCCGACCGGTTCTTCGAGTGCTACATCGCGGAACAGGAGCTGGTGGCCACGGCGGTGGGCATGCAGGTCCGCGGCTGGACGCCGTTCGCCTCGACGTTCGCCGCGTTCCTCACCCGGGCGCACGACTTCATCCGCATGGCCGCGGTGAGCCGCGCCAGCCTCAGCCTGGCCGGGTCGCACGCCGGGGTGGCCATCGGCGAGGACGGCCCCTCCCAGATGGGGCTTGAGGACCTGGCGATGTTCCGCTCGGTGCACGGCAGCACGGTGCTGTACCCGTGCGACGGCAACCAGACGGCGAAGCTGGTGGCCGCCATGGCCGACGGCGGCGGCATCAGGTACCTGCGGACGTCCCGCGGCGCCGGCCCGGTGATCTACGGCCCCGACGAGGGGTTCCCGGTGGGCGGCAGCAAGCTGCTGCGTTCCTCCGACGAGGACCGGCTGACCGTGGTGGCCGCCGGGGTGACGGTGCACGAGGCGCTGACCGCGGCCGACCGGCTGGCGGCGGACGGCATCCGGGTGCGCGTGCTCGACCTGTACTCGGTGAAGCCCGTCGACGCGCATGCGCTGCTTGAGGCCGCGGAGGCCACCGGCTGCCTGCTGACGGTCGAGGACCATCGCCCGGAGGGCGGCATCGGCGACGCGGTGCTGGACGCGTTCACCGACGGGCGGCCCGTTCCGCGGCTGATCCGGCTGGCGGTGGAGACGATGCCGGGCTCGGCGAGCCCCGAGGAGCAGCTGCGCGACGCGGGGATCGACGCCGCGGCGATCGTGGCGGCGGTGCGGCGTCAGCTCGACGAGCCGACCGTCGCGTGAAGGACGGCCTCCGTCGTCTCCGTCAGCACGGGCAGATAGGCCAGGACGTCCTTGGCACGGGACGCCAGGTCGGCGGCCGAGGTGATGCCGAGGTCGGCGAGGAAGTCCGCGAAGGGCCCCGCGTGATCGCGGCGCAGCGCCTCGGGCGCGTCGGCGTCGAGGATGGTGTGGCAGCGGGCGAACGTCGCCGCTATCCAGAAGGCGACCTCGCGGTGCAGACCGGCGCGGATCAGGCCGAGGATGGCGTCGATCGAGATGGGCCGCGCCGCCGGGGTGATGTCGGAGCTGAAGAAGAACGGGGTGCGGGCCACGGCCGCGGTGGCGTCGAAGGTGCGGGCCAGTGCATGCAGGTGGTGCTCGGCGCGCCCGGCGGTGAGGGCGGCGCTGCCGAGGAGGGCGAGCAGCTCCTCGTGGCGGTCCAGGAGGCCGTGTTCGGCGAGCAGTTCGCGGACCGCCGCATACCGCAGCCGCACGGTGGGGTTGCGCAGCCCCGCGACGAGCAGCACCTGCGTGGTGACGCCGGTGGGGAACAGCCAGGCCGTGACGGCCTGCGGCCAGGGGGCCGTGGTGTCGAGGCCGCCGAGTCCGTTCTCCACGAGCCGCAGCGCGGACGCGCAGCGGCGGCGCACCCAGTGGGGCTCGGCGAAGCGGCGGGCGACCTCCTCGTGCAGGGCGCGCAGGCGGCCCGTGGGGTCGGCGATGAGTGTGTCGGTGCGCAGGGAGGGCGCGAGGTGGTGCTGGGACAGCACGTCCTCGGCCGAGGCCAGCAGTTCCGCGGGCAGCAGGGTGACTTCGAGGAGCGCGCCGCGGTACAGGAACTTACCGGGTTTGGGCCCCGGGTCCTGATCGTCGACGACGAGCACGATGTCGACGTCGGAGCCCGGCGGAACGGGGTCGTCCGGCGCCAGGGCGATCGTCGATCCGCTGAAGTAGGCGCCGTGGAAACCCGGCAGCCCGCGGCCGTGACGCGCCACCCAGTCCGCCGCCGCCGCGCGTGCCTCGTTCGCATCCATGCCCGCCATTCTGGCTTGTGCACGGAGCGGGCGGGCCTCAGGGGGTCTCCCCGACCTCAGGGGGTCTCTTCGAAGCGGGCGGCGGCCACGTAGTCGGGGCGCGGGTCGAGCGCCGCGGCGAGCCGGAAGTGCCGCAGCGCCTCGGCGTCACGGCCGGCGCGCTCCAGGGTCCTGCCCAGCGCGAAGTGCGCGAAGGAGTTGTCCGGCTCGCGCTCCAGCACGAGCTGGAACTCCAGCTCGGCCAGGCGGAGCTGGGCGCCCAGGAAGAAGGCGCGGGCGCGCAGCAGGCGGGCCGCGGTGTTCTCCGGGTGCACGGTGATCAGCGGGTCGAGCAGCTTCAGGGCCCCGCGCGGGTCGCGGGCTTCGAGGAGCGCTTCCGCCGCGCGGTAGGCGATGACGTGGGTCTCGGGAGTGGCGTCGGGCACGGGCCCTCCTGGGTCGGCGGTCGGCGGTCGGCAGGTGTGCCGAGGTGGGCCCAACGCTGCGCGGGGGGCCGCTATTCCCTCCTGGGATTCCCCGCTCCTCCCGCCGCTACCCCGCGCGGCCTGATAAGACATGCCCATGCCTGACAGCCCCGGCCGGCCCCGACCGTACCTGGTGCTGGCGATCTGCTGCATGAGCCTGCTGATCGTCAGCCTGGACGTGACCGCACTGAACGTTGCGCTGCCGTCGTTGCGGCAGGAGCTCGGTGCGGACGTCTCGGGGCTCCAGTGGACGGTCGACATCTACACCGTGGTGCTGGCCTCCTTCCTCATGCTGTCGGGCTCGACGGCGGACCGGATCGGCCGGCGGCGGGTCTTCCGGACGGGTCTTGTGCTCTTCACGGCCGGTTCGCTGCTGTGCGCGCTGGCGCCCGGCCTCGGCTGGCTGATCGTCTTCAGGGCGGCGCAGGCCGTCGGGGGCTCGATGCTGAACCCGGTGGCCATGTCGATCATCACCAACACCTTCCGCGAGCCGCGCGAGCTGGCCCGCGCCATCGGGGTGTGGGGCGGGGTGGTGGGGATCTCCATGGCGATCGGCCCGATCCTGGGCGGCGCGCTGACCCACGCCTTCGGCTGGCGGGCCATCTTCTGGCTGAACCTGCCCATCGGCCTGGCCGCGCTGTTCCTCACCGCCCGTTACGTGCCCGAATCGCGCGCCGCCAGGCCGCGCCGCATCGACCCGGTCGGGCAGCTGCTGGTGATCGTGCTGCTGGGCTCGCTGACGTTCGGCATCATCGAGGGCGGGCACGACGGGTGGGGTTCGCCGGTGATGCTGGGGTGCTTCGCCGTCACCCTCGGCGCGCTGGCCGCTCTGCTGGTGTACGAGCCGCGCCGCCGCGAGCCGCTGCTCGAACTGCGGTTCTTCCGGAGCGCGCCCTTCACCGGCGCGTTCGTCATCGCCATGGCGGCCTTTGCCGCGCTCGGCGGCTTCCTGTTCCTCAACACGCTCTACCTCCAGGACACGCGCGGCCTGTCGGCGCTGGAGGCGGGCCTGTACCTGCTGCCGATGGCCGGCATGACCCTGTTCTTCGCGCCGCTGTCCGGGTACCTGGTGGGCCGTATCGGGCCGCGGGTGCCGCTGGTCCCGGCCGGGATCGCCATTGCCTTCAGCGGTTTCCTGCTGACCGGCCTGGACGCGGGCACGCCGCTGCCGGTGCTGTTCACGGCGTACGTGACGTTCGGGATCGGCTTCGGTCTGGTGAACGCCCCGATCACCAACACCGCGGTCACGGGCATGCCGCGGGCGCAGTCGGGCGTGGCCGCGGGCATCGCCTCGACCGGCCGCCAGGTGGGCTCCGCGCTCGGCGTCGCCGTGGTCGGCACGGTGCTCGTCGCCGGGTCGCGGACGGCCGGCCTGTGGGTCATCGCCGGCTGCGGCATCGTCGTGCTGATCCTCGGCGTGGTGACGACGGGCCGCTGGGCGGTCGGCACGGCGGAGCGCGCCACGCGCCGCCTGCCGGCCGAGGACGAGGAGCAGACCGCCCCCACGCCTGCCTCGTGACGGCGGGGGCGCAGGGGCGGGAGCGGGGGCGCGGGGGCGGGCGCTCAGCCGCCGGACGGCGCCGGTGCGGTGGTGCCGCGGGCCGTGAACCGGGCGGGCGGCGACCACCGCCGGTTCACGGGGCCCCCGTCGAGCAGTTCCAGCACGGATTCGGCGACGAAGATGCCGAACTGATGCACGTCGACGCTCATGGTCGAGAGCGCGGGCGAGGCCAGGCGGCACAGCGTCGAATCGTCCCAGGCGATCAGGGACAGCTCGTCCGGCACGGCGATGCCGAGGTCCTTGGCGACGCCGAGCCCGGCGACGGCCATCACGTCGTTGTCGTACAGGATGGCCGTCGGCCGGTCCTGGCGGCGCAGCAGTTGCGCGGTCAGCTTGGCGCCGACCTCCGCCGAGTAGTCGCCCTCGAGCAGCACCGGCTCGATGCCCGCCGCCCGGCAGCCCGTCCGCATAGCGGCCGTCCGCGCCTTGGTGTGCACCAGCTCCGCGGGCCCGGTGACGCGCGCCAGGCGCCGGTGTCCGAGGCCGAGGAGCACGCCGAGCGCCTCGCCAACCGGGCCCTCGTTGTCGGTGATCACCGCGGGGGTGTCCGGCCCGCCGTCCCAGGCGCCGACCATGACGGCCGGCAGCCCCAGCTCGGCGAGTACCGCCGGACGGCGGTCGCCGTCGGTCAGGTTGACCACGACGACCGCGTCGACGAGCCGGCGCTCCGACCACCGCTGGTGGGTGGCGATCTCCTCGTCGTGCGCGGCGACGACGTGGAGCAGCACGGAGAGGCCGCGTTCCGCCAGCTTCTCCTCTATCCCGGCGATGAACTCCATGAAGAACGGTTCCACGCCGAGCAGTCGCGCGGGCCGGGCGAGCACCAACCCGATGGCTTCGGTCCGGTTCACTTAGGCCGGCACCGAGTGGAGCGATCCCGCGCTGCGCAGCACCAGCGGCCCCGTCAGCAGTGCCGGGTCGAGGTCGGCCTCGGTGCGGACGGTGAAGGACCGCGTCTCGCCGGGCAGGACCGGCACCAGCATGTCGTCGACCTGCGCGTCGGGCGCCACCCGGTCGGCCAGGATCGCGACGTCCCGGGCGAAGGAAGTGGCCCGCACGTCGACCCGGTAGCCGCCGGGCACGGCGACCGCCTCGGCCGTCAGCGCCTGCGGATCGTAGGCGAGATCCCGGTCCTCGGCGAAGAGATGGACCGCACGGGTCCCTTCCGCGGTTGCCACCAGCACCTCCCGTGCCGCGTCGGCCGGCTTGAGCAGCGAGTCGGCCAGCTCGATCTCGGCGACGGAACGCGCCGAGACGTCAAGGGAAATCGTAGCGCTGTCCAGCACCTCGCCCGCGAACGACAGCCGCTTCAGGAGCAGTTGCCCGTTCCAGGGCTCGTCGGTGTCGTTGACCGTCACCAGCGTCGGGCGGCCGTCCCGGGGCTGGACGGTCAGCAGGCGCGGGGCGTGGGCGTGGCGCAGCCCGTACCACAGCGGCTTGGGCCGCTCGTCGCCGTCGACGGCGGCCCAGGAGGTCACCGGCCAGCAGTCGTTGAGCTGCCAGACCAGGGAGCCCGCGGTGCGGGGCCAGTGCGAACGGAAGTGCTCGATGCCGAAGGCGACGGCGCGGGCCTGGTTGAGCTGGGTCGCCCAGTGCCAGTCCTCGAAGGTCCGCGGCTCGGGCAGGTGCGGGGCCATGCCGCGGTCGAGCTTGCCGTTGCCGTCCTCGGCCTTCTGGTGCAGCAGGAAACCGGGCGAGGTCGGCGTCATCGGCTCGTCGTGGATCCACCGGGTGAGGGTGGCCCAGGTCGGCGGGCCCTGGAAGCCGAACTCGGAGCAGAACCGCGGGATGTGGTCGCGGTAGTGGGTGTAGTCGACGCGGTTCCACACCGCCCACTCGTGCCGGGTGCCGTGGTCCTGCTCGTTGGGGTGCATCTCCTGCGGCGCGAAACGCGGGCTGTAGGGGCTGCCGTCGGCGTAGGCGCGGGTGGGGTCGAGCTCGGCGACGATGCGGGGGAACAGCTCGGTGTAGTAGCGCAGGCCCCAGCTGAGGTCCTTCAGCTCCTCCTGCCAGCCCCAGTCCATCCAGCCCCACAGGTTTTCGTTGCCGCCGTTCCACAGGGCGAGCGAGGGGTGAGAGGTCAGGCGGGCCACGTTCTCGCGGGCCTCGGCCTCGAACTCGCCCCACAGCGGCTCCTCCTCGGGGTAGGCCGCGCAGGCGAGAAGGAAGTCCTGCCACACGAGGATGCCGCGCTCGTCGCAGACGTCGTAGAAGTCCTCGGTCTCGTAGATGCCGCCGCCCCAGACCCGGAGCATGTTCATGTGCGC
Source organism: Streptomyces sp. MP131-18 (assembly GCF_001984575.1). GTDB lineage: Bacteria > Actinomycetota > Actinomycetes > Streptomycetales > Streptomycetaceae > Streptomyces > Streptomyces johnsoniae. The sequence continues at coordinate 753,581 of NZ_LZNS01000001.1, forward strand.
GCCGACGGCCTGGTCGACGCGGCGCTCCAGGCGTTCACGGGTGATGCGGGTCAGGAAGTGGTCGTCGGGAATCCAGTTGGCGCCCTTGGCAAAGACCGGCCGGCCGTTGACGACAAAGGTGAACGGGGTGCCGTGCTCGTCGGGCGTCGTGTCGACGGTGATGGTGCGGAAGCCGATGCGGCGTTCGACGGTGTGCAGGGGCGTCCCGGCCCGGCCGCCGGCGGCGAGGCCGATCTCCAGGTCGTACAGGGGCTGGTCGCCGTGGCCCACGGGCCACCACAGGCGCGCGTCCGGCACCTCGACGGTGACCTGCGCGGTGGTGGCACCGGCCGGGACGACGGCGGTGACGGTGCGGCCGTCGACCGTGGCGGTGAGCGCCAGTTCGGTGTCCTCGCCGAGTCCTGAGCGTTCGATGACGGCGTGCACCTCGGCGCGGCCGGTGCCGTCCTCGGCGACGGTGACCAGGGGGCGCACCTCGGCGAGGCGGGCGACGCGCCAGCGTTCGAGGCGGACGGGCTTCCAGATGCCCGCGGTCTGGAGGTCAGGTCCCCAGTCCCAGCCGAAACTGCACGCCATCTTGCGGATGGTGTTCATGGGGTGCGGGTAGGCGCGGGGCCGCGAGCCGAGCCGCTCCTGGATCTCCTCCGCGTAGGCGAGCGCGGAGCGGAAGGTGACGACGAGGTCGGTCTCCCGGCCGGTCAGCAGCTCGCGGACGTCGAAGCGGTAGGAGCGGTGCATGTTGGCGACTGTGCCGAGCGCCTGGCCGCCGAACTGGATGTCTGCGACGGTGTCCAGGCCCTCGAAGACGAGGTCGACGCGCTCGTCGGCGGCGGCGGGACCGGCCGTGACGGTGGTGGCGTAGCGCCAGTCGGTGCGGTGCGCCCAGGCCAGCTCCTCCTCGGCCCGGTCCAGATACGGGTCGGGGATCAGCCCCTGCGCCAGCAGGTCGAGGTGGGCGCTCCCGGGGACCTGCGCGGGCACGGTGCGACCCGCGATGTGCTCGGGTACCGGCCCGGCAGCCGCCGTCAGGTGCCAACCGTCATGCAACGCGTGGCGGATCATCCTTGAACACTCCCTGGAAGTTATCTGCTCGAACCGGGTAGAGATTCTTATGCAGCCGAATAAAGTAAGTCAACAGAGTCAACAAACCAGCACACCATCGATCAGCGAAGGACGCAGATCCACGTGGCACCTTCATCCGTCCCCCTCGCCGAGCCCGGTCTGATCCACCTGCGGAGCGCAGGCGTCGGCCTCGTGCTCGACCTCTCCGGCGGCACGCTCCCCCGCGTGGTGCACTGGGGCGCCGACCTCGGTCCGCTGGACCAGGCGGCGCTGGCGGCGCTGCGGCTCGCCGCCAGGCCGCAGCCCATCGGCTTCTCGGTCGACGGCCCCGTCGACGTCGCCGTCCTGCCGGAGCAGTCCGCCGGCTGGCTGGGCACCCCCGGCCTGGTCGGCAACCGCGGCGGCGCCGACTTCTCCACCGCCTTCCGCGTCACGGGCGCGGACCTCGACGACGACGGAACGGGCAACGGCGGGCGGCTCGAGGTGACGGCACACGACCCCGTCGCCGCCCTCGGCCTGGAGCTCACCGTCGAACTCACCGCGCAGGGACTGGTGCGCCAGCGCGCCACGGTGACCAACCGCGGCACCGGCCCGTTCGCCGTCGACGCGGTGAACCTCACCCTCCCCGTGCCGCCCGACGCGACGGAACTCCTCGACTTCACGGGCCATCACCTGCGCGAACGCAGCCCGCAGCGCACCCCGTTCACCCACGGCCTGCGCGTGCGCGAAAACCGCACCGGGCGCACCGGATACGACGCGGCCTACCTGCTCGCGGCCGGCACCGCCGGTTTCGGCAACCGCTCCGGACGCGTCTGGGCGGTGCACACCGCCTGGTCCGGCAACCACCGCACCTTCGCCGAACGCACCTTCCACTCCGTCTCGTTGCTCGGCTCGGGCGAACTCCTGCTGTCCGGCGAGGTCACGCTCGCACCGGACGCCTCCTACACCACCCCCTGGCAGTACGGGGCGCACGGCAACGGACTTGACGAGGTGTCGGCCCGCTTCCACCGCCACCTGCGCGCCCGCCCGCACCACCCGTCCGGGCCCAGGCCGGTGGTCGTCAACACCTGGGAGGCCGTCTACTTCGACCACGACCTCACCCGCCTGCGCAGCCTGGCCGACGCGGCGGCGGCGGTCGGCGCGGAACGGTTCGTCCTGGACGACGGCTGGTTCGGCTCCCGCCGCAACGACCGCCGCGGCCTGGGCGACTGGTACGTCTCCGACGAGGTGTGGCCCGACGGGCTCGGCCCGCTGACCGACCATGTGACCGGACTCGGCATGCAGTTCGGTATCTGGGTCGAGCCCGAGATGATCAACGAGGACTCCGACCTCGCCCGCGCCCACCCGGACTGGATCATGGCCACCGGCGGCCGGCTGCCCGGCGCGGCCCGCGCGCAGCAGGTCCTCGACCTGGCCAGGCCGGAGGCGTTCGCGTACATACTGGAACGACTGGACGACCTCCTCACCACCTACCCCGTCTCCTATCTCAAGTGGGACCACAACCGCGACCTCGTCGAGGCCGGGCACCAGCCGGACGGCCGCGCCGGCGTGCACGACCAGACACACGCCGTCTACCGGCTCATGGACGAGCTGCGCCGCCGCCACCCGGACGTCGAGATCGAGTCCTGCTCCTCCGGCGGCGGACGGGTGGACCTGGAAATCCTGGAGCGCACCGACCGGGTCTGGGTCTCCGACTGCATCGACGCCCTGGAGCGGCAGCGCATCCAGCGCTGGACCAACGCCCTGATCCCGTTCGAACTCATGGGCACCCACGTCGGCGCGGGGCTGGCCCACACCACCCACCGGCGCCACCCGCTGGACTTCCGCGCCGGAACGGCGCTGTTCGGCCACTTCGGCATCGAGTGGGACCTCACCCGCGCCGACACGGACGACCTGGCGCGGCTCGGCGCGTGGGTCGCCCTCTACAAGGAGCTGCGCGGACTGCTGCACACCGGTACGGCCGTGCACGCCGACCACGCGGACCCCGCCTACGACGTGACCGGCGTGGTCGCCGAGGACGGCTCCGACGCGGTGTTCGCGATCGTCGCCTCGGCCACGTCCGAGCTGTACCCGCCAGGACCGGTCCGGCTGCCGGGGCTGCGCCCCGACGTCACGTACCACGTCCATCCCCTGCCGCCCGGCGACGTGACCGACGGCAACGCCGCGCGGTGGGGCGTTCCCCTGCCGTGGTGGACGCCCGAGGGGGTCCACCTGCCGGGCAGGGCCCTGGCCGAGGCCGGGTTGCAGGCCCCGGTCCTCTTCCCGGAGCGCCTGGTCCTGCTGCGCGCCACGGCCTAGCCGTCCGGCCCGGCGTTCCCCGGCCCCGCGGTGGCGGGGCCGGGGAACGCCGGGCGGCACCCGGCGCCTCAGCGGAGCCGGACGACCCGGGCGGTGACCGCGGGCCCGGTGTCCGGGCTCGTCAGGCGCAGTACGCCCGATGCCGCGTCCCATGCCAGTGTCCACTCGGCGGCGCCGGTGCCGGGGCCGGGGAAGAGCACCTCGGGGGTGACGTCCACGCCCCGCAGATGCGGCACCGGAACGGTCAGCTCCGGCTCTGCGCCCGGCCGGCGCCACAGCGTCAGCAGCGTGCTCCCCGCGGGCTCCTGCGGTCGGAGGCCCATCGCGACCCACGGGCCCGCCTCCGCGGTGAGGCCCAGCGGCCAGAACGGCAGCGCCGTGGCGATCTCCTCGCGCAGCTCCTTGTGCACGGCCACCGCCTCGCCGACCAGCGCCAGTTGCTCCGGCGTCATGCGATTGAGGTGCCCGGAGAGGTACAGCCGCCCGAGGACGCCGGTCGCCAGCGTGAACGCCGACTCCTCCACGGACATCTCCGGCTGCGTGTACGCCCAGTTCCCCGCCTGCTCCGGCAGCACCGAGGCCGGGGCCGCGGCGGCGATCGGCGGATAGAGCAGCGGATTCTGCTGGTCGGACGTCGACTGGAGGTGCAGCCTGGACAGCATGGCGTAGTCCATGCGCATCGCACCCGAGGCGCAGTTCTCGATGAGCAGATCCGGGTGCCGCGCCAGCAGGGCGTCCAGCCACTCCAGATGCGCCCGGTTGTGCGCGAGCAGCCCCTCGCCCGGTGCGGAACCGCCCAGGTCGGTGCCGGGGCCTGGCATGATGTTGTAGTCGAACTTGAAGAAGCCGACGCCGAATTCCTCGATCAGCCCGTCGACGATCCCGTCCACGTGGGCCCGCGCCGCGGGGTGGCGCAGATCGAGGTGGTAGCGGCCATGTTCCACGACGCGCTCGCCGTACCGCTGGAAGAACGCCTCGTCGGGCAGCCGTTCCGCCATCGGCGAGCGGACGCCCACCACTTCGGGCTCGAGCCACAGGCCGGGCACCATGCCGCGGTCCCTGATGCGGTCCACGACCTCGCCGAGACCGCCGGGGAAGCGGGTCGCCGAGGGGCGCCACTCCCCCACGCTGTCCCACCAGCGGCCGTCCTCGTCGTACCAGCCGGCGTCGATGCAGAAGTACTCCGCACCCGCCTGCGCCGCCGCGTCGATCAGCGGCAGCAGCTTGGCCGTCGTCGGGCTGCCCATCAGGGTGTTCATGTAGTCGTTGAAGATCACCGGCAGGTCGCTCGGGCGGCCGGCGCGCAGGGCCCGGCGCTGCCGGGTCAGGGCGCCGAACGCCTCCTCCACCCCGCCGGCGGCGACCGCCAGGGACACCGGGACGGTGGTGAAGCCGCGTTCCGCCGTCACCACCGTGTTCCACTGGTGCTCCGCGTCGGTCGGGCCGAGCAGCGCCAGGTACGCGCCCGTCTTGCGCTCCCCCAACTCCCAGTGCCAGGCGCCGTTGTGCTCGATCTGCCAGGCCATGGCCCAGGAGTCGTCGCCCGCCACCACGGCGCCGGTGGGCAGCCGCTCCCCGGTGGACCACGAACTGCGGGAGGTGACGGGGAACCGGCTGCGCGAGGCGTGGTGGTGCACCTCGGGGTCCATCGCGATCAGTCCGCACGCGCGCAGCGGCGCACGGCGCCACCGCGACTCGGCCACCCAGTCCGAGTCGGCGCAGACCACGTCGACCTCGTCCACGGTGCGCCCCGCGTCGGCCAGGAAGGCGCCGGTCACCACCGAGGTGACGGCCTGGAGCCGCACCTCGTCCGCGCCCGCGTCCAGGCCCACCTCGGTCCACACGCGAACCGCGGGCACGCCCTCGGCCGCGACGAACACGGTGGTGACGGTGAGCCCGGTGACCTCGTCGCCCTGTGTGACCCGCAGCTCCGCACCCGCGGCGCCGGTCGATTCCGTGTGCCGCACGTACCGCAGCCGCGCGCCCACGCAGGTGTCCGCGTACCGGTGGCTGCCCGGGAACCGGCCGTGCCCCAGCAACTGGAGCTCCACCAGCGGCGGGGCCGCCGCCTCGTCGGGCGGGGGCGCGGCGCCGGCCGCGCCGGGGCGCAGCGAGAGCAGCGCCACCGGCAGGTCGCCGCCCACGCCGAGCACCAGGCGCGCGTCGCCGCCGCGCCAGGTCAGCAGGGTCCTGGCCGCCATCACTGCTTCCCTCCGGCCGGGTTGGCCAGGGCCGCGGCGATGGGGGCGGCCTTCTCGAACGGATGCCACGACTTGGTGTGGTGGTCGAACATCCGGGTCAGGTCCGCCTCGTCGATCGCGCCCACCCCTTCCGCCAGGGACCGGCCGCGCTCCTCCGGGTTCGGCGCGGCCGCGGCGAGCAGCTTGGTGTAGGAGTGCTGCGGCGTGAGGATGACGTCGTCCGCTGGGCCGCGTTCGACGACGTGCCCGCGGTACATCACCAGGATCTCGTCGGAGAAGTGCCGCGCGGTGGCGAGGTCGTGGGTGATGTAGAGCACCGCGAGACGGTCCTCGCGCTGGAGACGGGCGAGCAGGTTGAGCACGCCGAGCCGGATGGAGACGTCGAGCATGGAGACCGGCTCGTCGGCCACCACCACCTGCGCGCCGGGCGCGAGCGCCCGCGCGATGGCGACACGCTGGCGCTGGCCGCCCGACAGCTCGTGCGGGCGGCGCGGGGCGATGGCGTGCGCGGGCGTGAGGTTGACGCGTTCGAGCAGCTGCTCGACCTGGCGCCTGGTGTCCGTTCGCCCCTTGGTCCTGCCGTGCAGCCGCAGCGGCCTGGCCAGGTGGTGCTCGATGGTGTGGAACGGGTTCAGCGACGCGAAAGGGTCCTGGAAGACCATCTGCACGTGATCCCGGTACTCCCGGTCCCCGACCGGACGGCCGTCGTCCTTGGTGGCGACGATCGCGCCGCCGGTCGGCTTCTCCAGGCGGGCGATCATCTTGGCCACGGTCGACTTCCCCGAGCCCGACTCCCCCACCAGCGCCACGGTCCTGCCGGGCGTGAGGGTGAAGGAGACGTGGTCCACCGCGCGCAGGCGGGAGGACCGCAGGCCCGAACGGATGGGGTAGTCCTTGACCAGGTCGCGGACCTCAAGAGCGGTCATCGCGGCGCTCCCTCGTTCTTCGTAAGTGGCGACGACTCGCCGGTGCGGATGAACGCGCCGCGTTCGCCGGTCAGGCTCGGGAAGGAGCCGAGCAGCTGACGGGTGTACGGATGCTCGGGGCGTTCGTAGATCTGCTCCGCGGGCGCGTACTCGACGACCTCGCCCGCCCTCATCACCGCGATGCGGTCGCTCAGTTCGAGCAGCATCGGCAGGTCGTGCGTGATGAAGACGACGGCGAAACCCAGCTCGTCCCGCAGCCGGATGATCTCCCGCAGGATGCCGCGCTGCACGACGACGTCGAGCGCCGTGGTGGGCTCGTCCATGATCATGACCTGCGGGTCGAGCAGCATCGCCATGGCGATCATGACCCGCTGGCGCATGCCGCCGGAGAGCTCGTGCGGGAAGGAGTCGAGCCGGGTGGGGTCGACGCGCACCAGGCGCAGGACCTCTTCGCAGCGTTCGCGCCTGGCCTGCTTGGACATGTCCGGCTTGTGCGTGGTGAGCACGTCGTCGAGCTGCTCGTGAATGGAGATCACCGGGTTGAGCGAGTTCATCGCGCCCTGGAAGACCATCGACAGCTTCGCCCAGCGGAACTGGCGCAGCTCCTCCGCGTCCAGAGCCAGCAGGTCGATGTCGCCGCCGTCCCGGTCGTGGAAGATCACCGAACCGGAGGCGACCTCGGCCGGCGGGCGGTGCAGCCGGTTCACGGCATAGGCCAGGGTCGTCTTGCCGCAGCCGGACTCGCCGGCCAGGCCGAGTATCTCCCCGCGGCCCAGGGTGATGGAGACGTCCTTGACCGCGTGCACCGGGTTCTCGGTCTGGTAGATGACGTTGAGATCCCGGACGGACAGCACCACGTCCCGGCCGTCCGCCGCCCGCGCGGGCGCGGGCGGCGCCTGGGCCGCGGCACCCGTGACGGGGGCGGGCGGGGCGACCGGGGGCGGGGTGCCGCCCTTCGCGGCCACCGGCTTGGGCACCCGCAGCTTGGGGTTGATGATTTCGTCGATGCTGAAGTTGATCAGCGAAAGACCACAGCCGAAGAGCGCGATCATCAGACCGGGCGGGCCGAACCACCACCAGGCTTCGTACTGGAGGGCGAAGCCGTTCTGGGCGTAGTACAGCATGGTGCCCAGCGTGTGGGAGTTGGCCGCGCCGAGGCCGAGGAACGACAGGCCGGCCTCGGCGAGGATCGCCGCGATCACGGCGAAGACGAACTGCGAGGCGAGCAGCGGCAGCAGGTTCGGCAGGATCTCCACCGAGACGATGCGCCACCGCTTCTCGCCCGCGACCCGGGCCGCGGCCACGTAGTCGCGGTTGCGCAGGGACAGTGTCTGGGCGCGCAGCACGCGCGCGGCGGCGGCCCAGCCGGTGATGGCGAGCACCAGCGCGACGGTCCACCAGCCGCGGTCCTGCGGCGGGACGAACCCGGCGATGACGATGACCAGCGGCAGGCCGGGGATGACCAGCATGACGTTGGACAGCAGCGAGAAGCCCTCGTCGACCGCGCCGCCGACGTACCCGCCGATGATGCCGAAGAGGGCGGACAGGATGGTCGCCAGGATGCCGACCACCAGGCCCACCAGCAGCGAGCCGCGGACGGCGTGCGCCAGCTGTGCGAACACGTCCTGGCCGGTCTGCGTGGTGCCGAGCCAGTATTCGCCGCTCGGCTCGGTCATGCCGATGCTGTCGATGGCGTCCGGGTCGCCCACCAGCCACGGGCCGATGATGGCGAACAGCGTGATGCCGAGGACCAGGACGAGGCCGATGACGAGCTTGGGGGACCAGCTCGGCAGCAGCGCGCGCATGCCGCTGCGGCCGCGGGACGGTGGCGCGGATGCAGACTTGACGGGGGCCGCCGCGGCCGCGCTCTCGTCGGCGCTGCCGGTGAGCGGGCTGAGATTGGTCACGATGCCTGCTCCTTCCTGGTCAGTTCTCGACTCGGGTACGCGGGTCGATGAAGCCGTACAGCAGGTCGACGACCAGGTTGGCGGCCAGCACCGCCACCGTGATGATCAGGAAGATCCCCTGCATCAGGGCGTAGTCGCTGTTCTCCACGGCCTGGAGCAGCTTTCCTCCGATGCCGGGATATGAGAAGACCTGTTCGGTGATGATCGAGCCGGAGACAACGAAGCCGAGGGAGATCGCGAAGCCGGCCACGGAGGGCAGGACCGCGTTCCGCGCGGCGTAGCGGGTCATGATCCGCCTGTTGCGCAGTCCCTTGGCCTGTGCGGTCAGGATGTAGTCCTCGGACATCGTCGAGACCATCATGTTCCGCATGCCGAGCAGCCAGCCGCCGACGGAGGAGACGACGATCGTCAGCGCCGGCAGGAAGCCGTGGTAGATCGCGGAGTTGATGAACTCCCAGTTCCAGCCGGTCGCGAGCGCGACGTCGTAGCCGCCGTTGAGCGGGAACCAGGCCAGTGACGTGGAGAAGATCATCACGAAGATCAGCGCGAGCCAGAAGTACGGCACGGCCGAGAGCACGGTGGTGGCCGGGATCAGCGAGTCGAGCCAGGTGCCGCGCTTCCAGCCCACCACCATGCCGAGCACAACGCCCACCAGGAACGACAGGAAGGTCGCGATGCCGACCAGGACGATCGTCCAGGGCAGGGACTGCGAGATGACCGTGGTGACCTCCTCGGGGAAGACACTGACGGACACCCCCAGATCGCCGCGGAACATGTTGCCCAGGTACGAGAAGTACTGGTTCCACAGTGCATCGCCCGTGTCCGTGCCGAGCATCAGCTCGTAGGACTCGCGGACGTCGGGGCCAACCGAGCCGCCACGCTGCTGGAGCTTCGCCAGCAGCGTGTCGACCGGGTTGCCCGGCATCATTCGAGGAATGAAGAAGTTCAGGGTCAGGGCCGCCCACAGGGCGACCAGGTAGAACCCGAGCTTCCGGGCGTAGTACCTCATGGATTTACGTCACTCGCCAGCCGGTTCGAGGCTGCGGTAGATCTGCGCCTGGTCGGGACGCTGCCACACCGCGGGGTACGCGTGCAGGTTCACGTCCGTCGGCCAGCCGGTGAACTTCTCCGAGTTGAACTGGCTGGTGGTGCCGCCGAGCAGGATCGGGATGTACGGCATGTCCCGCTCGATCTCGGCCTGGATCGTGTCGTAGTGCTGCTGCCGCGCCTCGGTGTCGACGGGGTCGATCTGGTTCAGCTCGCTGATGGCCTCGTCGACGGCCGGGTTGGAGTAGCGGGAGAAGTTCGGGTTGGCGGACTCGCCGACCGGAACCGTGTTGTCGCTGTTGAAGAAGTTGTTGTACACGTAGTACGGGTCAGGCGTCGGGCCCGGGTACAGCGAGTCGATCTGGAGCTGGAAGTCACCGCGGCCGCGGGCGTCCATCGTCTCGTTGTTCGAGGCGGGCTGCGGCGTCAGCTCGATGCCGGCTTCCTTCAGCTGCTCGGACATGGTGTTGACGGCGGTGATGTAGTCGGTCCAGCCGGTCACCACGCGCACGGTCAGGGACAGCTTCTCGCCGTCCTTCTCGTAGATGCCGTCGCCGCCCATGGTCCAGCCGGCGCCCTCCAGGATCTCCTGGGCCTGCTGCACGTCGGCGTTCATCGGCACGGTCTGGTTCTCCAGGTCCGCGGAGAGGTAGCCGGCGTCACGCTCGGGGAGCGCGAACCCGGGGGACATCTCGGCGGCGGTGTTCTGGAAGGCCAGCGCGTTCAGCTGCTCGCGGTCCATGGCGTAGTAGATCGCCTGCCGCACGGCCGGGTCGGTCTGCGGTCCCGTGCAGCCGAGGTCCGGGTTGGAGCAGGTGTCCAGCACCATCTGGAAGGCGTTGACCGTGATGGACTTGTAACCCGGGTGGTTCTGCTCGAAGTTCTCCATGTCGGGCACGGGGCCGGTCTGCCAGTCGATCTCGCCGGCGGCCAGCGCATCGGCACCGGCCTGGTTGCCGGAGAGGGCCACGTAACGGACTTCGGGCAGAGCCGGGGCGCCGTCCCAGTAGGTCTCGTTGGCACTCAGCGTGAACGCCTGCGGGTTGAAGTCCGTCAGGGCGAAGGGGCCGGTGCCTATGGGCTCCTGGATCTGGTCGGTGGCCGGGTCCTCGATCTGCGACCAGATGTGCTCGGGCACGATCCAGGTCTTGCCGAGCAGGTCGGGCGCCTTCATGTAGGCGGGCTCGTCGAACGACACGGTGAGGTGGGTGTCGTCGACGACGGTGGGCTCGCCCTGGAAGTTCTGGGTGTTGAGGGCCTCGTGCTCCAGCAGCATGTTCAGGGTGAAGGCCACGTCGTCGGCGGTGAACGGCTCGCCGTCCGACCACTCGACACCCTCCCTGAGGGTGATGGACAGCTCGGTGCCGTCCTCGTTCCACGCGTATTCGGTGCCGAGGCGGGGCGCGGGGTCGTCCTGCCGCGCGATGTTGTAGAAGAACAGCGGCTCGAAGATCGTGCCCGGCCCCTCCGACACGGTCGGCAGGTACGGGTTGAAGACACGCGGCCAGTCGCCGGCGAGACCGGTGTAGACGATCAGGGTGTCGCTGTCAGTGCTCGAACCGCCGTTGCTGGAACCGCCGCAACCGACGGCCAGCAGCCCGATCGTCACCGCTCCTATCGCCGCTGTTCGTACGCGCCGCCACCTTGCGTGCAAGGACATGCTTCGTTCCTCTCATGGCCTGCCCCACCTTTGGGGCATGGGCGGAGTCACCCGGGGGTATGTGATTGTTAAGCCGCCGAATTAACAAAGTCAACCCTCTAAAGACACGAACAGACAACGACGTGTGTGAATCATGCTCGCCACGCTGCGCGGTCACAAGACCACCTTGCGCAACAAATCAGGATACGTCGTCACCGCTCGAGGGAGACTCTGGCAAACTCGTTCGTCAGGCAAATAAACTAAGCAACGCGCAGCGTTACCACGGGGCTGCGCCACGAAGTCGCCAACTCCCGTGAACGATGCGGAGGACTCAGTGAGCGGACCAGCGGGGGCCACTCCCCACGCCAGCAGCCGGGCTGCGGTCCTCGACGTGATCCGTGCGGCCGGAACCATCAGCCGCGTCGGGCTCGTCAAGGCCACCGGGTTCACCGGCGCGACGATCTCGACGGTGGTCCGGCGGCTGATCGACGACGGACTCGTCCTGGAAACAGGGCGGGCGGAGTCCACCGGCGGCAAGCGCCGCGTGCTGCTACAGCTCAACCAGTCCTCCCGGTTCGCTGTCGGCGTGCATCTGGATCACGCGGGACTCACCTACGTGCTCACCAACCTGGGCGGATCGGTGGTCGCCCGGATGTCCCGCGCGGGTGTCGGCGCCGACGACCCCCCGGTCGTGGTGGCCAGGATCGCGACAGAAGTCGACGCGCTGATCGACGGCGCCGGCATCGACCGAAGCAGGATACTGGGCCTCGGGCTCGTCGCTCCCGGCCCCTTGAACCAGACCGGCGGAATGCCCCTGACGCCACCGGCGATGCGGCACTGGAAAAGCTTCCCCCTCGACCGCGAACTGGGCACGGCCGTCGGCCTCCCGGTCGTCCTGGACAACGACGCCACCGCCGCCGCGCTCGGCGAGCACTGGTCGGGGGACGTCGGCGGCACCGCCACGTTCGCCGCCATCTACATGGGCACGGGCATCGGCGCGGGACTGATGATCAACGGCGTGACCTACCGCGGCGCGGGCGGCAACGCGGGGGAGATCGGGCACATCTGTCTCGACGTCGCGGGCCCTGACTGCTGGTGCGGGGCGCGCGGCTGCACCGAGCAGCTGGCCGGGCCGGGCGCCGTCGTCGGCGCGGCCCTGGCCGACGCGGACCTCACCCGCTCCGCCGGCCTCGCGAGCACCGGCGAACGGCCGCGGCGCGTCGCGGACTTCGCGGCCATCACCCGCGCCGCGCTGCGCGGCGACCAGCGCGCCAGGGCGCTGCTGGAGCGCTCGGCGCGCTACCTGGCGGTCGCCGCGCGCACCCTGGCCAACGTCATGGACCTGGAGCAGCTCGTCCTGACCGGCCCGAGCCTGGCCATCGCCGGTTCCATCTACCTCCCCGTGGTCCAGGAGGAGCTGGACCGGGCGTTCTTCTCCCGTGCCACGCACTCCGTGCCGGTCCGCCTCTCCCGCTCCGCGGCGACCGCGCCCGCGATCGGCGCCGCGGCGCTCGTCCTTCAGTCCGAGCTGGTACCGCTGCGCGAGGGCCTGCGGCTGCCGGACAACCTCGGCGACGCCGAGCCCACCGGCCAGCCCGCGGCCCACTGAGAGTGCCCCGTCCGGCTGGTCGGTCCCGTCGGGGCCCCACCTCTGTGCGGCGGCGGTATCAACGCCGGTGGAGATGCCCGGCATTACCGCGGGGCGGTGGGGCAGCCCTCCTGGACACACGGCGGTTGTGGTCCGCGACACATCTCGGACTGTTCCTGCTGCCGACGCCCCGGTGTGGTGCAGCCCCTGCGCGTCCATGAGCAGCGGTCTCGCCGGCGTGACGGTGCGCAGTCTCACTGCGCACCCGGTGTCTGCCCGGCGGATGCGACGCCGTTGCGGCGGACCCCTGTCGTCGAGTGCTGCTACATTCCTGTCCGTTCATCCTCCCCTGCGCCTCATGGCGCCGGGGATCGCGTTGGCGGGAGGTGCGCAGCGATGCTGCGCAGTACTGACGGTCCGAGGACAGGGGATGGCCCAGCGTGAAGGCTTTAATCGAGCTGCTCGGAAAGGCGATGCAGAGCACGGGCATGACCTTGCGCCTGTGCCTGCTGATGCTGGCCGCCGCAGCGGCGTATGTCATCAGCCAACTTCAGTGAACCGGCGTGGCATGAGGAGGTACGGAAAAATCATGGAGATCGACACTCGCGCCGCGATCGTCGTCGACCGGCTCTGGCGTGCGTACGCGCCCTTCCAGCGAGGCCGGAACACGAGCGGCGATCTTACCTCCATGCTCGCGATCCTGGTGCTCGCGGGATTCGTCGAGGCGGAGGGCGAGCCGGAGGACGAGTTCGTCAGGCGATGGTCCCGAGCCGTCGCGGAGGCACGCATCGGTCTCTCGCCGCTGATGGATCTGCGCGGTGCCATGCGGAGCGCCGGCAGGGATACCCGCTTCCCTGTGTCCGACATCCTCAACCTCGGCCTCGGCTTCCTCGACGGTGACGACGAGTCCGGTGACGTGCCGTGGACAGCGGCCTTCCTCACCGCGCTGAAGCAGCGTCCGACGCTGACCGAGGCCGGTCTGCCGGAGGTCGGCGAGCTGCTCCTCGAACGCCACGTGCAGGAGGGCACATTCCTGGCGGGGGAATTCCACACGCCGCGTGCGGTCGCACACCTGCTGGTCGCATTGACATCCCCGGAGCCAGGAGACCGGATACTTGATCCGGCCTGTGGGGCCGGCGGTCTGCTCGCGGCCGCCGCGCGGAGAATCACCGGGTCCGGCCGCGTCGACGGCGCTTCTTTCGAGGCGTACGCCACGGATCACAGCAATCCGCGGATGGCGATGATGAACCTGGCCATCCACGGGGTCGATCGGCCGACTGTACGTGTTGCGGACCCGGTGTCGCTGTTCCGACGCCGAGGCGTCGGCCTTGCCGACCGGGTGGTGAGCAATCCGCCCTTCAACCAGCGCATCGAGGATGTCCACGGCGTCGACTGGCCTTTCGGTCCGCCGCCCGAGGCCAATGCGAATTTCGCCTGGCTCCAGCTCGCCTGGACCCGGCTGAGCGAGAACGGGATCGCGGCGATGATCATGCCGCCGCGAGCCGCTTGGTCCAGCGGCGCGGAGGCGCAGATCCGCAGAAGCATGGTCAACAGCGGCGCGCTGCTCGGCATCATCGCGTTGCCCCCGAACCTTTTCGCCCACACGGCCATCCCCGTGCACATCTGGATACTCGCTCGCGACAACTCCCGCCACGGGCCCGTCGGCGAGGCGAATGCCGTCCTCTTCATCGACGCCGGCCGTCTCGGAGTTCAGGCGCCGCGGCAGCCACGCGTACTGACCGCAGGGGACGTGGACCGCATCGGCAGCCGGCTGCACGCGTGGCGGCGGTCCCCTCGTGCGACGCCGGACGAGGCAGGATTCTCGCGTGCGGTCGCGTACGAAGAGATCCTCAAAAACGAGGGCAGCCTCGACCCCCGCCTTTACATCAGCGTCGGCCAGGAGCGACCGACGAGGGCAGCGGACGTGAGCCGCATGCTGGATGAGCTGGATCGGCATGACGAGGCAATGTCCGGTTCGAGCGGCGACCTCCGGCGAAGTTTCGGCATGTGCGAGCGGTTGACCCGAAGCGGCTTGGAAACTCCGTTGGTTCGGCTCCGGGATATCATCGGCGGTACCGCGGGAGGCGGAGTCGGTGACGCAACGCCGGGTCTGCTCCTGGCCGGTCCCTCGGGGAGTCTCATCCGCGCCGATGACTACGTGGACGCCGGGGTCCCCGTCGTGATGCCCAAGGACCTGACAGGCAGCGGTTTCAGCGTGGAGAGCATCAGATACGTCACCGAAGAGAAAGCCAGGAGGCTGGACCGCTTCCGCCTCCACCGTGGCGATGTCGTACTGGCCCGCCGTGGAGAGCTGGGGCGGTGTGCTGTCGTTCGTGAGGAACAGCAGGGCTGGGTCTGCGGAACCGGCTGCTTCGTGCTTCGGCCCCCCGCCGAGCTCAACGCCGATTACCTTGCCGCGTATCTCCGCAGCTCCGAGGCACGAAAGTGGCTCGACGCCCGCTCCACGGGAAGTATGACCATGAAGACCATCTCTCTCCAGGTATTGGAAGAGATCCCGGTCGCACTGCCCGATCCGGGAACACAGCAGGTTTTCGCCGACGCGATGACGCGACTGGACGAACACGAGCGGCTGCTGCGGGAGCGCCTCTCACTGACGCAGGAGCTCCGGCGTGATGCACTGAACGGGATGCTGACGAGCTGAAGGCCCGAGGCCTGGGCCCCGTTCGCGTCAGCGGGGCGGCGACAGCAGAGCATCACAGGCGCCCCCGTCTCGCGCAGCCGCCTTGCGGCGGCCCCGTTGCGGATGGCGTCCGGGGCACCTGGGGTTGCCGCGAAGACGTCAAGACACTTCCGGGCTTCCCTCGTTCGCCGTGACAAACATCACCTTGCCTGTCCTCTAACGGGTTAATTTCACGGGCGGCGCACATGACCTCCGCAACGGGTGGGGACACACCGTTCGTCCAGGCGCGGCCCGGCACGGCCGGCGCCCTGCCATGACGTCCCCGAGGAAAGGAGCGCCCCAGTGGAGAATCCCGGCACCGTGTGGACCTGTCCCTTCGACTTCGCCGAGGGGCTGGAGTTCGACCCGTTGCTGCGGCAACTCATGACCGAGGCGCCCATCGCGAGAATCCGGATGTCCTACGGCCAGGGCGAGGCGTGGCTCGTCACCCGCTACGAGGACGTCAGAACGGTCACCACGGACCGCCGCTTCAGCCGGGCCGCCGTCGCGGGCCGGGACTTCCCGCGCATGACCCCGGCCCCGATCGTGCAGGACGAATCGATCAACCTGCTCGATCCGCCGCAGAGCAGCCGGCTGCGCCGCCTGGTCTCGCAGGCGTTCACCGCGCCCCGCGTGGCGCGGATGAAGCCGGCGACGCAGCGCATCGTGGACGAGCTGCTCGACGGGATGGCCGAGCACGGACCGCCCGCCGATCTCGTCGAGCACCTGTCGACGCGGCTGCCGCTGACGACGATCTGCGAGGTGCTCGACATCCCGGCGGCGGACAGGACCGAGCTGCGCGCCCGCGCCATGGCGATGATGAACACCGGGGCCGCGACGCGGGAGAGCGCCGTGCGGGCGAAGGCAGAGCTGCGGGCCTACTTCGCGGATCTCACGCGGCGCCGCCGCGAGCACCCGGGCGACGACCTGATCAGCGTGCTCGCCACCGCCCGCGACGGGGACGAGGTGCTGGGCGCCGACGAGCTGACCGTGATGGCCATGGTGCTGCTGATGACCGGTCACGACACCAGCACCTACCAGCTCAGCAACCTCACCTACACGCTGCTGACACATCCGGAGCAGCTGGCGAAGCTGCGGGCCAGGCCCGAGCAACTGCCACAGGCCATGGAGGAGTTGCTGCGGTACATCCCGTTCCGCAAGGGCGTCGGGATTCCGCGCATCGCCACCGAGGACGTGGAGGTCGGCGGCGTCACGATCCGCAAGGACGACACGGTGCACGTCTCGTACCTCGCGGCGAACCGGGATGCGACCCGCTTCCCCGACCCGGACCGGCTGGACCTGGACCGGCCGCCGTCGCCGCACATGACCTTCGGCTGGGGGGCGCACCACTGCATCGGGGCGCCGCTGGCCCTGATGGAGCTCCAATTGGCCATCGGCACCCTGCTGAGCAGGTTCCCGCGCCTGGCGCTCGCCGTCCCGGCCGCCGAGGTGCGGTGGAACGACGAGTCGATCTGGCGCTATCCGTACGAGCTTCCGGTCACCTGGTGACCGGGGGCACCCGCTGGCTCGGCCATTGGTACCGCGACGGCCACGGACGTGGCCGCGCGGCAAGGGGAGGGGATCATGGCAACTCTGTGCAGGCCATCCATTGCCGTACCTGATCATGTGCTCACGATGGAGCAGACGCTGGAGCTGGCGCGCACGCTCCACGCCGACCATCCGCAGCTCGGCCTGGCCCTGCGCCTCATCGAGAACACCGGCGTCCGCACCCGGCATATCGTGCAGCCCATCGAGGAGACGCTGCGGCACCCCGGATTCGAGCCGCGCAACGGGATCTACGAAGCCGAGGCCAAACGCCGCGTGCCGCAGGTGGTCTTCGGGGCGCTCGACCACGCGGGGCTCGGCGTCCGCGACATCGACCTGATCGTCTACGTTTCGTGCACCGGGTTCATGATGCCCTCGCTGACGGCCTGGCTCATCAACACCCTCGGCTTCGCGAACGACACCAGACAGCTGCCGATCGCGCAGCTCGGCTGCGCGGCGGGCGGCGCGGCCATCAACCGCGCGCACGACTTCTGCCTGGCCTACCCGCAGGCCAACGTGCTGATCGTGGCCTGCGAGTTCTGCTCCCTGTGCTACCAGCCGACCGATCTCGGCGTCGGTTCGCTGCTGTCCAACGGCCTGTTCGGGGACGCGGTCGCCGCGGCCGTGGTGCGGGGGTGCGGCGGCACCGGGGTGCGCCTGGAGCGCAACGGCTCGCATCTGGTGCCGGACACCGAGGACTGGATCTCGTACGCGGTGAAGGGCACCGGGTTCCACTTCCTGCTCGACAAGAGGGTCCCGACCACGATGAAGATGCTGGCGCCCGCGCTGCGGACGCTGGCCACCGCGCACGAGTGGGACGTGTCGGGCCTTGATTTCCACATCGTCCACGCGGGCGGCCCGCGCATCCTGGACGATCTGTGCCACTACCTCGGCGTGGAGCCGGAGATGTACCGCTACAGCAGGGCCACGCTGACCGAGCGCGGCAACATCGCCAGCTGCGTGGTCTTCGACGCCCTCGACCGGCTGTTCGAGGACGGAGGTGCCGAGGAGTCGGCGCGCGGGGTGATCGCCGGCTTCGGCCCGGGGATCACGGCGGAGATCTCGCTGGGCCGGTGGGCCGCGGCCGAACCGCTGGCCGGCCGGCGCCGGCCGGCCGCGGAACAGCGGGCCGGCGTGGTCTGAACGCACGGCCCCGCGCTCGGCACGTGCTCAGTGCGCGGCGAAGTACGCCTCGGTCACCGCGGTGTGGCCCGGGAACGCGAGCGGCGCGGGCGCGGTGAGCACCAGCCATTCGGTGGCCTCCTCGGTGGCGACCGGTGGCGGCAGCGCCCCGGCCTCCACGGCCGGGAAGAGCGCGTACAGGTTGAGCGTCCGGTCGGCACTCTGCACGTCGAGCAGCGTGGCCTCGGCCGCGGACGCGGTCAGCCTGGTCTCCTCCCACAGCTCCCGCACGGCGGCCTCCTGCCAGGTCTCGCCGATCTCCATGTATCCGCCGGGGAGGGCCAGCTCGCCCCGGCAGGGCTCGATGTCGCGGCGTACGACCACGAGTCCGCCGCCGTCAGCTCCGGTCACCGGCAGGAGGGCGACGGCCACGGGGACCGGGTTGGCCCAGTGGGTCTCCCCGCAGCCGGGACAGTCCCTGGGCCACGCGGAGGTGACCGTATAGCCGACTCCGCAGTAGGGGCAGTGTGTGACGGTACGCCCGTACGTGTACACCATCAGCGGCTGGCACCCACCTTTCCGATCATTCGAGCTTAGGCCCTATCCTGCCGATCTTGCCGGGCTCGCGACGCCAGCTACGGCACCTCGCTACGTTGTCGCATCGCGCGAGTACGGCCAAGTACGAGCTGCGATCCTCCGCCTTGCGATCCACCGCGTCTGACGCCGCGAGCTGATCCGACAAGATCGACAGGACAGGACCTAGCGAACGTGCGCCGCGGCCCTCGTCGCGCGCCCGCGCGTTCACCCGCCGACGCGGCGGTGCGGTCCGTTCAGGATTTGCGGCCGACGCCGCCGAAGACGTCGATCTCGTCCGCCCCGTCCGCCCCGTCCGGCTCCCCGGCCACCGGCCGCCAGCCGGGACAGGAGACGACGCCGGGCTCGACCAGGTCGAGGCCGGTGAAGAATCCGGCGATCTCGGCGGGAGTGCGCAGGTGGTAGGGCGTCGCGCCGCTCTCGTTGTAGGCGTGCTGGGCGGTCACGAACTCGTGGCGGAACACGCCGGTGCCGTCGTTCAGGGTGAGGTGGCTGCCCGCGGGGAGCGCCGCGAGGAGCCTGCCGACGATCGACCTGGCCTCCTCGTAGGCCGCGACGTGACCGAGCACGCCGCTGAGGACGAGCCCGACGGGCCGGGACAGGTCCAGGGTGCGGGCCGCGCCGCGGAGGACGGCGTCGGGGTCGTGCAGGTCGGCACGCACGAAGTCGGTGACGCCCGGCGGACCGCTGGTGAGCAGGGCGCGGGCGTGGGCGATGACCAGCGCATCGTTGTCGACGTAGACGATGCGGGACTCGGGGGCGACGAGCTGGGCGGCCTCGTGGACGTTCTCCGCGGTCGGCAGTCCGGTGCCGATGTCGAGGAACTGGCGGATGCCCGCCTCGGCCGCGAGGTAGCGGACGGATCTGAGGAGGAAGCCGCGGGAGGCGCGCGCCACGTCGACGACGCCGGGGAACACGCTGCGGTAGTGGTCGCCCGCGACCCGGTCGACTTCGTAGTTGTCCCGTCCGCCGAGCCAGTAGTTCCAGATCCGAGCCGAGTGCGGCACCGAGGTGTCGATCAAGGGTGCTTCATCGGTCACGGGGTGTTTCTCCTGTTGCTGCCGTGCGGTCGTGCCGTGGGAGGTGGCGTGAGGGGACGGTGCGGCGTCCTGCGCTGCGGGAGAACGTCGTATCAGCGGCGGGCTAAAGGGCCGGTGCCGACGACGTCGCCGACAGACTGCCTCCGGGCGCACGGCGGGTCCTGCGCCACGACCGGGCCGGGCGTGGCCGCGGCGGACGGGGGAGGCAGCTCACGGAGGTCCATAACAGCACCGCATCATAGACGCCGCCTATCGTTTCGTCGACAAAGTGTCTTCGATACGTGGAGAAATGGCAGCGGGAGCGGGCATCCCCGGCAGGGCGAGTACGTCGTGGACGGCGGCGCGGCCCGCGCGGTTGGCGCCGATGGTGCTCGCGGAGGGGCCGTAGCCGACCAGGTGCACCCGCGGGTCGCGCACGACACGGCTGCCGTCCAGCCGTATCCCGCCGCCCGGCTCACGCAGCCGCAGCGGGGCGAGGTGGTCGATCGCGGCCCTGAAGCCGGTGGCCCACAGGAGGGTGTCGGCGGCGACGGCACGGCCGTCGGCCCACGCGACGCCCTCGGGGGTGACCCGGTCGAACATCGGCAGCCGGTCGAGGACACCGCGCTCCCTGGCGCGGTGCATGGCCTCGGTCATGGGCAGGCCGGTGACCGAGACGACGCTGCGCGGCGGCAGCCCGCGGCGCACCCGGTCCTCGACCAGGGCGACGGCCGCCCGGCCCTGGACCTCGCCGAAGCCGCCCTCGCGGAAGAGCGGCGGGCGGCGGGTCACCCAGGTGGTCGCGGCGGCCACCTCGGCGATCTCCATGAGGTGCTGCACGGCGGAGGTGCCGCCGCCGACGACGACCACCGACCGGTCGGCGAACGCGTCGGGCCCCGGGTAGCCGGCGGTGTGCAGCTGGCGGCCGCGGAACGTCTCCTGGCCCGGCACGCGCGGCCAGAACGGCCGGTCCCAGGTGCCGGTGGCGTTGATCAGCGCCCGGGTGCGCCACTCCCCCGCCGAGGATTCGACCAGGAGTGTGCCGTCCCCCGCGTCGCGCACGGACCTGACGTGCACCGGGCGGCGCACGGCCAGGGCGAAGGTGCGCTCGTAGTCGGCGAAGTACGCGCCGATCACCTCGGAGGAGGGCCGGTCCGGGTCGGCGCCGGTCAGCTCCATCCCGGGCAGGGCGTGCATCCCGTGCACCCGGCCGTAGGTCAGGGTGGGCCAGCGGTGCTGCCAGGCGCCGCCGGGCTGCGGCGCGTGGTCGAGCACCACGAAGTCCGTGCCGGGGCGCAGCCCGCGGCGCCTGAGGTGGTAGGCGCTGGACAGGCCGGCCTGGCCGGCACCGACGACGAGAACCGCCACTTCGTTCATACCGCTTTCAACGGTCGGGCGGCGTTCCGCCTTCCCGGGCGCGGCGGGTAGTTGACTGGGTGCGTGACGTGCGTCTTCTGTTCGATCATCAGCGGTGCGTCGGACGCGCACCGCGTGTACGAGGACGGCGCGGTGGTGGCGTTCCTCGACAGCAGGCCGCTGTTCCCCGGCCATGTGCTGGTGGTGCCCCGGCACCACGTGGAGACCCTGACGGATCTGCCGGAGGCGGAGACCGGCCCGTTCTTCCGCCGGGTGCGGGCCGCCGCCCGGGCCGTGGAGCGCGGGATGGGGGCGGACGGGACGTTCGTGGCGGCGAACAACCGGGTCAGCCAGTCCGTTCCGCACTTCCACGTGCACGTGGTGCCGCGTCGCCGCAAGGACGGGCTGCGCGGCTTCTTCTGGCCCAGAACCCGGTATGCCTCCGCGGCGGAGGCGCGGGAGGTGGCGGACCGGCTGCGCGCGGCGTTCAGCGAGAGTGCGGACGGGGCGTGAGGATGTCGGCGAGGTCGAAGCCGACCGGCTCCTCCAGCTGCGCGTAGGTGCAGCTGCGGGGCTCCCGGTCGGGGCGCCAGCGCCGGAAGCGCGCGGTGTGCCGGAAGCGGTCCCCCTGCATGTGGTCGTAAGCCACCTCGACCACGCGCTCGGGCCGCAGCGGCTGCCAGGACAGGTCCTTCGTGCCGCTCCAGCGGCTCGGTGCGCCGGGCATGCGGCTGGTCCCGTGCGCCTCCTCGCGGGCCCAGGCTTCCCACGGGTGCCCCTCGACGGAGTCCATGACCAGCGGCCGCAGCTCGTCGGCCAGCTCCGCGCGGCGCCGCATCGGGAACGACGCGGACACGCCGACGTGCTGGAGGCGGCCGGCGTCGTCGTACAGGCCGAGGAGCAGCGAGCCGACGACGGGCCCGCTCTTGTGGTGGCGCATCCCGGCCACCACGCAGTCGGCCGTCCGCTCGTGCTTGACCTTCGCCATGACCCGTTCGTCGGGCCGGTAGGGCAGGTCGAGGGGCTTGGCGACCACCCCGTCGAGGCCCGCGCCCTCGTAGGCGTCGTACCACTGCCGCGCCACGTCCGGATCGCGGGTGGCGGGCGCGAGGAAGACGGGCCCGCGGGTGTCGCGCAGCGCGTCGGCCAGCGCGGCGCGGCGCTCGTGCAGCGGGGTGTCGAGAAGCGAGGTGTCGCCAAGCGCGAGCAGGTCGAAGGCGACGAAGTCGGCCGGGGTGGTTCCGGCGAGCATCCGGATGCGGGACTCGGCCGGGTGGATGCGCCCGAGCAGGGCGTCGAAGTCGAGCCGGGGGCCCTGCACGACGACGATCTCGCCGTCCACGACGCAGCGCGGCGGGAGCCTGGCGCGCAGGCCGTCGACGAGCTCGGGGAAGTAGCGGGTGAGCGGCTTGGTGGTGCGACTCTGGATCTCCACCTCGTCGCCGTCGCGGAAGACCAGGGCCCGGAAGCCGTCCCATTTGGCCTCGTAGTGCATGCCTTCGGGGATGCGCGCCACGGCCTTGGCGAGCATCGGTTTGACGGGCGGCATCACCGGCAGATCCATGATCCGGATTGTGGCGGCGCCGGTAGGCGGGCGCCCGCCGACGGGCGCGTTCGGGTGCCCCGGCCTACCGTGGGCCCATGGGCGGTGCCAGCAGGAACGCGCTCGACCTCGACGTCGGCGGCAGAACGGTGCGTCTCTCGCACCCGGACCGGGTGTACTTCCCCGAGCGCGGTTTCACCAAGCTCGACCTCGCCCGCTACTACATCGCGGTCGGGGACGGCATCGTGCGCGCGCTGCGGGAGCGGCCCACCACGCTGGAGCGCTACCCGGAGGGCGTGACGGGCGAGTCGTTCTACCAGAAGCGGGCGCCGAAGAACCTGCCGGACTGGATTCCCACCGGCAGGATCGCGTTCCCCAGCGGCAGGTTCGCCGACGAGATCTGTCCTGACGAACCGGCGGCGGTGGTATGGGCGGCGAACCTCGGCTGCCTGACGTTCCACCCCTGGCCGGTGCGGCGCGGCGACACGGAGCATCCGGACGAGCTGCGGATCGACCTCGACCCGCAGCCGGGAACGGACTACACGGACGCGGTGCGCGCCGCGGGCGAGCTGCACGAGCTGCTGGAGGAACTGGGCCTGTGCGGCTGGCCGAAGACGTCCGGGGGCCGCGGGGTGCACGTCTTCGTGCCGATCGTCCCGGAGTGGACCTTTCCCCAGGTGCGGCGCGCGGCCATCGCGATCGGCCGGGAGCTTCAGCGGCGCGCGCCGGAGCGCGTGACCACCGCCTGGTGGAAGGAGGAGCGGGGGGAGAGGATCTTCGTCGACTACAACCAGACGGCCAGGGACCGCACGATCGCCAGCGCGTATTCGGTGCGTCCCCGGCCCAGGGCGCCGGTGTCCGCGCCGCTGCGCTGGGCGGAGCTGCCCGACGCCCGGCCGGAGGACTTCGACCTGTCGACGATGCCGGGGCGTTTCGCCGAGGCCGGGGACGTGCACGCCGGCATGGCGGACCGGCCGTGCCGCCTGGACGCCGTGCTCGAACTGGCCGAGCGTGACGAACGCGACCACGGCCTCGGCGACCTGCCCTATCCCCCGGACCACCCGAAGGCGGCGGGCGAGCCGAAGCGGGTGCAGCCGAGCCGGGCCAAGGACCGCGGCGTCAGGCGGGGGCGAACATCCGGCTGACCCCGCCGAGGAACTCGGCGTTGCTGCCCGTCGCCCGCAGCCGTGTCAGAAGCATCTCGACGGCCTGGCGCGGGTCGCGGTCGCTCAGGGCCCGGCGCAGGCCGTGGATCGCGGCGAGTTCGGCGGGCGTGGTGAGGATCTCCTCTCGCCTGGTGCCCGAGGGGTCGAGGTCGATGGCGGGGAAGATCCGCCGGTCCGCCAGGACGCGGTCGAGGCGCAGTTCCATGTTGCCGGTGCTCTTCAGCTCCTCGAAGTAGAAGTCGTCGGCCCTGGACCCGGTGCCGACCAGGGCGGTGGCCAGGATGGTGAGCGAGCCGCCCTCCTCGATGTTGCGGGCGGCGCCGAAGAGGCGCTTGGGCGGGTGCAGGGCGGCGGCGTCGATGCCGCCGGTCAGGATGCGGCCGGTGGTGCGCGTGCTGTTGTTCCAGGCGCGGCACAGGCGGGTGAGGGAGTCGAGCAGCACGACGACGTCGCGGCCCTGCTCGACCAGGCGCTTGGCGCGTTCGACGGCGAGCGCGGCGACGGCGGTGTGGTCCTGGGCGGGGCGGTCGAAGTGCGAGGCGATCACCTCGGCGGGCACCGAGCGCTGCATGTCGGTGACTTCTTCCGGCCGTTCGTCGAGGAGCACCATCATCAGGTGGCATTCCGGGTGGTTGCGGGCGATGCCCGAGGCGATGGTCCGCAGGATGGTGGTCTTGCCGGTTTTCGGCGGCGCCACGACGAGTCCGCGCTGGCCCTTTCCGAGGGGCGTGAGCAGGTCGATGAGACGGCCGGCGAGGTGTCCGCGGCCGGTCTCAAGACGCAGCCTGCTGTCGGGGTGCAGCGGTGTGAGGGTGCCGAAGTCGGGCCGGGCGGCGAGGACGTCCGGCGGGACGTCCGCGACGCCGTTGACGGCGTCGATGCGGGCGAGCGGGCGGGGCGCGCCGGCCCGCCCGCCGGGCACGGGCGGGGCGAGGGCACCGGCGACCGCGTCACCCCGGCGCAGCCCGGACCGGTGCACCTGGGCGGCCGGCAGCTGCGGGTCGCGGGGGCCGGGCAGATAGCCGTCGAGGCGGAGGAACGTCCTGCCGCCGGCGGTGTCGACGACGCCGGTGACGGGCTCCTCGCCTGGAGGGGGAAGGACAGACATGCGGGAGACTCCAGCGGGTGAGGGAACGGCGATACGGGAAGGCGGGGTTCGAGGAAGATGCCGTGAGCACGGCGGACGCGGCCGGCCCCGCCGCGGTGCGGCAGCGGTCGGCACGGGTGAACCGGCCCCGGAGAAGGCGCACATACCGCGGAAGGCGGGCGCCGGGGGAACCGGTGAGAAGGGGATCGGCACGGACGCCGCAGAAAAGGGGCGTACTGACGTGCCGCTCACCAATATACACCCGCGCCCGCCGGGCGTTCCTCGGCGCCGGCCGGCTGCGGGGGTGCGGTCAGGGCTTGCGGCCCACCCCGCCGGCCTGCCCGATGCCGTCGCGGCCGCCGACGTCCGCGAGTTCGGGCCGCCACCGCGTGACGGGCACCACGCCCGGCTCCATGACGTCGAGACCGTCGAAGTAGCCGGCGATCTCGTCGAGGGACCGCAGGTGGTAGGGCACGGCGCCCGACTCGTTGTAGGCGCGCTGGGCGCGGACGTACGTCTCGTCCGTGTCGGTGCCTTCGTTGAGCGAGAGGTAACTGCCGGACGGCAGGCCGTCCATCAGCTGCCGCACGATCTCCTTCGCGCGGGCGTAGGAGGGCACGTGGCCGAGGATGCCGCTGAGGACCAGGGCGACCGGCCGGGACATGTCCAGCGTCGCGGCGGCGGCGGAAAGGATCGCCGCCGGGTCCCGCAGGTCGGCCTCGCGGTAGTCCGTGGCCCCCTCGGGTGCCGAGGTGAGCAGCGCGTGGGCGTGCATCAGCACCAGCGGGTCGTTGTCGACGTAGACCACGCGGGTCTCCGGCGCGACGCGCTGGGCGATCTGGTGGGTGTTGTCGGCCGTCGGCAGTCCCGTGCCGACGTCGAGGAACTGCCGGACCCCCGCCCGGCGGGCGAGCAGCCGCACGCTGCGCACCAGGAACTCCCGGGAGGACCTGGCGATGTCGACGATGCCGGGGAACGCCGCGCGGTACTGGTCGCCGGCGATGCGGTCGACCTCGTAGTTGTCCGTCCCGCCGAGCCAGTAGTTCCAGATCCGTGCGGAGTGCGGCACGGAGGTGTCGATCTTCGAGACCGGGTCGCCCGAGTCGGCGGACCCGGCGGCCGGGGTGGACGGGTCGTTGGTCACGGGGCCTCCCTGACGCGCGCGATGTGCTTTTGTTCCTCAACGTAACCGCGCGGGCGGCGCGGCGCGCGCCACGCGCCCTTGACACGCCCGCCGGACGGGCCGAGACTCCCACGCGCCCGTCCGCCCGGCGGCGCCCTGGAGGAGGACAGCCATGACCGTCCGCGAGGTGTATGTCGCCGACGCCGTCAGGACCCCGGTCGGCCGGTACGGCGGAGCGCTGGCCGGCGTACGGCCCGACGATCTGGCGGCGCACGCGCTGACGGCCCTGCTGGCCCGTTCCCCCGGCCTCGACCCGGCCCGCGTGGACGACGTGGTGCTCGGCAATGCCAACGGGGCGGGCGAGGAGAACCGGAACGTCGGACGCATGGCCGCCCTCCTCGCCGGGCTGCCCGTCACCGTGCCGGGCACGACCGTCAACCGGCTGTGCGCCTCCGGTCTTGAGGCCGTCGTGCAGGCCGCCCGTGCCGTCGCGGTCGGCGACGCTTCCGTGGTGATCGCGGGGGGCGTGGAGTCCATGAGCCGCGCCCCCTGGGTGCTGCCCAAGCCGGAGCGCGCCTTTCCCGCCGGGCACCAGGAACTGATCTCCACGACGCTCGGCTGGCGCCTGGTCAACGCGCGGATGCGACCGGAGTGGACCGTGGCCCTCGGCGAGGGCGCGGAGCTGATCGCCGACCGGCACGGCATCGGCAGGGAGCGGCAGGAGGCGTTCGCCCTCGCCAGCCACGCCAAGGCCGCCCGCGCCTGGCGGGACGGCCACTACACCGCGGAAGCGTGTCCCGTGCCGGGAACGGAGCTGCCGCGCGACGAGACGATCCGCGACGGCGGCACCCCGGCGGCGCTGGCGCGCCTGAAGCCGTCCTTCCGCCCCGGCGGCACGGTCACCGCCGCCACGTCGTCACCGCTGAACGACGGCGCCGCGGCCCTGCTCATCACCGACGAGGCGGGCCTTGCGGCGACGGGCCGCGAGCCGCTGGCGCGGGTGGCGGCCGGCGCGGTCACCGGCATCGAGCCGCGGCTGTTCGGCCTCGGCCCGGTGGAGGCGATGCGGCGGGCGCTGGCGAAGGCGGGCAGGCGCTTCGCCGACCTGCACACCGTCGAGCTGAACGAGGCGTTCGCCGCGCAGGTGCTCGGCTGCCTCGCCGAGTTGCCCGAACTCGACCCGGCCGTGGTCAACCCGCGCGGCGGGGCGCTCGCCATCGGCCACCCGCTGGGCGCCTCGGGCGCGCGCCTGGCCGGGGCCGTGGCGCACCAGCTCGCCGCCCACGGCTCGGGCACCGGCGTGGCGGCCCTGTGCGTCGGCGTCGGCCAGGGTCTCGCCCTCGTCCTGGAGCGCTGACCCGGCGGCTCAGCCGGGGCCGCGGCCCGCCGCGCCCGGTGGGGCGGCGCGCACGATCTCGCGCACGGCGCGGCCCAGTTGGTCCTCCGTCAGGTCGGCGCGTGCGGTCAGCCGCAGCCGGGAGACGCCGTCCGGCACGGAGGGCGGGCGGAAGCAGCCGACGGTCACCCCCGCCGCCCGGCAGGCCGCCGCCCAGCGCACCGCGGTCGCGGGCGAGGGCGCGCGCACGGACACCACGGCCGCGTCCGGGCGGGTGGCGTCACACCCTGCCGCGGTCAGGCGCCGGTACAGCGCCGTGGCGTTCCCGCGGACGCGCGCCGCGAGTTGGGGCTCGCGGCGCAGCAGCCGCAGTGCACCGAGCGCGGCTCCCGCCGCCGCCGGGGCGAGGCCGGTGTCGAAGATGAACGGGCGCGCCTCGTTGACCAGATGCGCGATCACCCGCGCCGGGCCGAGCACCGCACCGCCCTGGCTGCCCAGGGACTTCGACAGCGTCACCGTCGCCACCACGTCGGGCGCCCCGGCCAGGCCCGCCGCCGCCGTCGCGCCGCGCCCGCCGGGACCGAGCACGCCGAGGCCGTGGGCGTCGTCCACGACCAGTGCCGCGCCTGCCGCGCGGCACACCGGCGCAAGCGCGGCCAGCGGCGCGGCGTCGCCGTCGACGGAGAAGACCGCGTCGGTGACGGCGAGCGCGGGCCCGGTGCGGCCGTCGAGCGCTTTGGCGAAGGCCGGCACGTCGGCGTGCGGCACCACCGCGACCTCGGCGCGCGAAAGGCGGCAGCCGTCGATGAGCGAGGCGTGGTTGCCCGCGTCGGAGACGATCAGGGACTCCCGGCCGCCGAGAGCGGTGAGCGCCGCGAGGTTCGCCGCGTAGCCGGAGGACAGGACCAGGGCGGCCTCGAAACCGCAGAACGCCGCGAGTTCCCTCTCCAGGTCCGCGTGCAGCCGCGTGCTGCCGGTGACGAGCCGGGAGCCGGTGGCACCCGCCCCCCACTCCCGCAGCGCGGCCCGCGCCGCGCCGGTCACCGCGGGGTGACGGGACAGGCCGAGGTAGTCGTTCCCCGCGAAATCGAGATCGTGGGCGGCCCGGTCCGCGGCGCGCGGGCGCAGCTCCCTGACGAGGCCGGCCCGCCGACGGCGCTCCGCCGCGGCGTCCAGCCAGTCGAAGACCCTGGCGGAGTCGTCGTCGTGCACCGGCCGCCGTCCTCCGTCGTCTTGTGGGTTACGCATAAACGTAGTGCCCGGCGGAACGCCCCGACAGTGGCGATAACGACACCGGGTACCAGGGCCTGTTGTAGCTTTCATCCTCGACCCGGCCGGTGGCGTTGGGTGAGGATCGGCTCATGGAACTGCTGAACGCCCTGGTGGACAAGGGCCTCCGCCGCGAACTGCCCACCCGTGACGAGGCGCTGGCAGTGCTGGCCACCGCCGACGACGAGCTGCTCGACGTGATCGCCGCCGCGGGCAAGGTGCGCCGCAAGTGGTTCGGGCGGCGGGTGAAGCTGAACTACCTGGTGAACCTCAAGTCCGGGCTGTGCCCCGAGGACTGCTCCTACTGCTCTCAGCGGCTCGGCTCGCAGGCCGGGGTGCTGAAGTACACGTGGCTCAAGCCCTCCGAGGCGGCCGACGTCGCGAGCGCCGGCGTGGCCGGCGGCGCCAAGCGGGTCTGCCTGGTGGCCAGCGGACGCGGGCCGACGGACCGCGACGTGGAGCGCGTGTCGGAGACGATCTCCGCGATCCGCGAACGCCACGCGGATGTCGAGGTGTGCGCCTGCCTCGGCCTGCTCGGCGAGGGCCAGGCCGAACGGCTGCGGGAGGCGGGGACCGACGCCTACAACCACAACCTCAACACCTCGGAGGCGACCTACGCCGACATCTGCACCACGCACGGCTTCGCGGACCGGGTGTCCACCGTGCGGCAGGCGCGGGCGGCCGGGCTCTCCGCCTGCTCCGGCCTGATCGCCGGCATGGGCGAGAGCGACGCGGACCTGGTGGACGTGGTGTTCGCGCTGCGGGACCTCGATCCGGACTCGGTGCCGGTCAACTTCCTGATCCCGTTCGAGGGCACGCCCCTGGCCTCGGAGTGGAACCTGACTCCGCAGCACGCGCTGCGCATCCTCGCGATGGTGCGCTTCGTCTGCCCCGACGCGGAGGTGCGCCTTTCCGGCGGCAGGGAGCTGCACCTGAGGACGTTGCAGCCGCTGGCGCTGCACGTGGTCAACTCGATCTTCCTGGGCGACTACCTCACCAGCGAGGGCCAGGCCGGGCAGGCGGACCTGGAGATGATCGCGGACGCCGGCTTCGAGGTGGAGGGCGCGGAGACCACCACGCTGCCCGGCCACCGCACCGGTCTGGTGGCCGTGCGCCGGCGCGGCGCGGGCACGGAGCTGCCGCCCAATGCGTGACGGGAAGGCGGCGGGCGGCGGTCTCTCCCCCGCGGAACTGCTGGCGCTCGACCGGGAGCACGTCTGGCATCCCTACGGCCCGATGCCGGGGCGCCAGGCACCGCTCGTGGTGGAGTCGGCCGCCGGGGTACGGCTGCGCCTGGCCGAACCGGCCTTCGGACGGGACGAGTTGGTCGACGGCATGGCCTCGTGGTGGTCGGCGGTGCACGGCTACAACCACCCGGTGCTGAACGCCGCCGCCCGCGACCAGCTGGAGCGCATGAGCCACGTGATGTTCGGGGGCCTGACGCACGAGCCGGGCGTGCGGCTGGCCAAACGCCTGGTGGACGTCACGCCGGGGCCGCTGCGGCACGTGTTCCTCTCCGACTCCGGCTCGGTGTCGGTCGAGGTGGCCGTGAAGATGTGCCTCCAGTACTGGCGTTCCCTGGGCCGCCCCGCCAAACGGCGCCTGCTGACCTGGCGGGGCGGCTACCACGGCGACACCTGGCACCCCATGTCGGTGTGCGATCCGGACGGCGGGATGCACCACATCTGGTCCGGGGCGCTGCCGCGGCAGATCTTCGCGGACGCGCCACCGCCCGGCTTCGACGCGGAGCCGCAGCCGCGCTACGCGGCGGCGCTGCGCGAGCTGATCGGGCGGCACGCCGCCGAGACCGCCGCGGTGATCGTGGAGCCGGTGGTGCAGAACGCGGGCGGCATGCGGTTCCACTCCCCGGACTATCTGCGGGTGCTGCGCGAGGCGTGCGACGAGCACGACGTCCTGCTGGTGTTCGATGAGATCGCGACCGGATTCGGGCGCACCGGCGCGCTGTTCGGGGCGGACCACGCGGGCGTCGCGCCGGACGTGATGTGCGTGGGCAAGGCGCTGACCGGGGGCTACCTGTCGATGGCCGCCACCCTGTGCACGCCGCGCGTCGCGGCGGGTATCTCCCGTGGCGAGGTGCCGGTGCTGGCGCACGGGCCGACGTTCATGGCCAATCCGCTGGCGGCCGCGGTCGCCGACGCGTCCGTCGGACTGCTGCTCGCCGGGGACTGGGCGGGCGAGGTGGCCCGCGTCGCGGACCGGCTGCGCGAGGGGCTGGCCGAGGCCGCCGGGGTGCCGGGGGTGCGCGACGTGCGGGTGCTCGGCGCGATCGGCGTGGTCGAGCTGGACCACCCGGTGGACATGGCGGCGGCGACCCGGGCCGCGGTGCGCGCCGGGGTCTGGCTCAGGCCGTTCGGGCGGCTGATCTACACGATGCCGCCGTACGTCACGGACGACGCGGACCTGGCGCTGATCTGCCGGGCGATGCGCGCGGCGGCGGAAGCGGGTTGAGGTCTGTGGTCATATCGGGCGAGATCCTGGTGGTGTCCGGAACGGGCACGGAGATCGGCAAGACGGTGGTGACCGCGGCGGTGGCCGCCGCCGCGCTGGCCGCGGGCCGGTCGGTCGCGGTGCTCAAGCCCGCCCAGACGGGCCTGGCGCCCGGCGAGCCGGGCGACGCGGCGACGGCCGCCCGCCTGGCCGGGCCGGTGACCGCACGCGAACTGGCCCGGTACCCGGAGCCGTTGGCCCCGGCCACGGCGGCGCGGCGGGCGGGCCTGCCGCCGGTGCGGCCGGCGGAGGCGGCCAAGGCGGCCGAGGAGCTGGCGCACGACCACGACCTGGTGCTGGTCGAGGGCGCGGGCGGACTGCTGGTGCGGTTCGACGACATGGGCGGCACGCTCGCGGACACCGCCGCGCTGCTGGGCGCGCCGGTGCTCGTCGTCGTCACCGCGGGGCTCGGCACGCTGAACGCGACGGCGTTGACGGCGGAGGCGCTGCGCACGCGCGGCCTGCGCTGCCGCGGCGTGGTCGTCGGCAGCAGCCCGGCCGTTTTGGACCTGGCGGCCCGGTGCAACCTCACCGACCTGCCCCTGGCGGCCGGTGCCCCGCTGGCCGGCGCCGTGCCGGCCGGTGCGGGCGCCCTGGCGCCCGCGGACTTCCGGGCCCGCGCCACGCACTGGCTCTCCCCCGCACTCGGCGGCCACTGGCGGAACCCGGCCGGCTGACGCCCCGGCCCGGCCTGGCGGCCGGGCCGGGGCGTCAGCCGGCCGCTTCGAAATCGCCTCTTGCCTGCGTCGCACACCTGTGCCTACCATGCCGTCGAATCGATTCGACGAACCGATTCGACGAAGCGCTTCACCGCGCTGGGCAGCACGGGCCGCGAAGGAGCGGAATGGCCACGATCAAGGATGTCGCGGAACGGGCGGGGGTCGCGCCGAGCACCGTGTCGTACGTGCTCAGCGGCTCGCGCCGCATCTCCGAGGACACCGCCAAGGCCGTGCGCGCGGCGATAGCCGAGCTGGGCTACCACCCACGGGCCAGCGCCCGCACGCTGCGCAGTGCGCGCAGCGAGGTGCTGGTGCTCGCCGTGCCCAGGGAGTCGGGCAAGTACCGGGCCATGGACGGCAGATTCGCCATCGAGATCAGCGACGCGGCACGCGGCCACGGCTACGACCTGCTGATGATGACGGAGCCCGACGGCGTGGACGGGCTGCTGCGGATCGCCCGCAGCGGCCTGGCGGACGCCGCCGTGCTGATGGCGGTGGCGCAGGCCGACCCCCGGGTCGCCGCCCTGCACGAGCTGGGCTTCCCGACCGCCCTGCTGGGACACGGCGACGGGCGCGAGGAGTCCGGCGTCTCCTGGGTCGACCTGGACTGGGCGGCGGCCGTCGCCCTGGCCGTCCACGAAACCGCCGCCGCCGGGCATCGGCGGATGGTGTTCTGGGCGTCGGCCGACCACGAGATCGAGGCCCGCCGCGGCTACGCGCTGCACGGCCTTGCCGGTGCGCGGACCGCCGCCGCCGAAACCGGCGCCGATGTCCGCGTCCAGCCCTCGGCGGCCGACCCGGCGCTGCTGCGCGGGCGGCTGCGCGCGGCGCTGATGGCCGCGCCCGCACCGACCGCGCTGATCGTTCAGCACCTCATTCCGCTGCCGCTGCTGCTCGCCGAAGTGGCCGCCCTGGGCCTGCGCGTGCCGCAGGACCTGGAGATCGTGCTCGTCGGCAGCCTGCCCGACGAGCCGGGCGGGCCCGCCCTGCCGCGCATCGACCTCCCTGTGGGCCAGATGTCGGCGGCCGTGGCCGGGCTCGCCGTGGAGGCGATCGGCGGCGCCGCCCCCCGGCACGAGCTGATCGCGCCGCGGATGGCAGAAAGCCAGGGCGTCCGGCCGCCGGGCGGCCCCGCCGACCGCCCCGCCCCCGTCCCGCGAATGGAGACCCAGAACCGATGCGACTGAGAACCGGGCGCATACCGAAGCCCGCCACCGCACTCGCCCTCGCGGGCACGATGGCCGCCCTCGGCCTGACGGGCTGCGCCGCCGAGCCGGACCCGGACACCGTCACCGTGCTCAACTCGGCGACGGACGCCGCCGAGCACGAGGCGAACCAGGACTTCTTCGACCGCTGCGCCGAGCCGCTCGGCCTTGAGGTCGAGCAGATCAGCGTGCCCGCCCCGCAGATCGCGTCGAAGGCGCTGCGCATGGCCTCGTCCGATTCGCTGACCGACATCCTGGAGCTGGACGGCTCGGAGCTGCCGCAGTTCGCGGAGACCGCCGGGTTGCGCCCGCTCGCCGAGACCGGCGTGGACACCGGCGACTTCTCGACCAGCTCGAACACGCTGGGCTCCTTCGACGGAGTGCAGTACGGCGTCGCCCGCTCGGTGAACTCGCTCGCCCTGATCTACAACACCGAGCTGCTGGCCGAGGCCGGTATCGAGCCGCCGGAGACCTGGGACGAACTCCAGGCCGCAGCCGCGGAGCTGACCCGCGGCGACACGTACGGCATGGCGTTCAGCGCTTCGCCGGACGCGGACGGCGTATACCAGTTCCTGCCGTTCTTCTGGTCGGCGGGCGGCGACGAGGCGCAGTTGAACGAGGGCGGCGGCGCCGCGGCTCTCCAGCTGTGGCAGGACCTGGTGGACGCGGGCTCCGCCTCCAGGTCGGTCGTCAACTGGAACCAGCAGGACGTCAACGACCAGTTCATCTCCGGCCGCGCCGCCATGATGATCAACGGCCCCTGGCAGGTGCCGGTGCTCGACGGGCAGGACAACGTGGACTGGGCCGTGGCGAGCATCCCGGTGCCGGAGGCAGGCCTGGACCCGGTGGCCCCGATCGGCGGCACGGTGATGACCGTGCCGAAGAACGAGGACGACCGGGAGCGGGAGCGGAACGCGGGGCGCATCCTCGACTGCCTGAACTCCGAGGAGAACCAGCTCGCCTGGGGCGAGCGCATCAACAACGTGCCGACGCGCGAGGCCGCGGCGCAGACCTACCGGGAGCAGAACCCGAAGCTGGCGCCGTTCGCGGACCTGGTGACCACCGCGCGGTCGCGGACCGCCGAGGTCGGCACCCGCTGGCCGGTGATCAGCGACGCGCTGGCGGGGGCCTTCCAGTCGGTGCTGACCGGCCAGTCCTCGCCGGAGGATGCCCTGGAACGCGCGCAGCAGCAGGCGACGGCGGGTGAGTGAGGTGAGCGGCATGACCACGGCCACCCAGGAGAAGAAGGCGGCGCCGCCGACCGGGTCGAGCCGGCGCGGCGCAGGCCGCAGAAGGCTGTACCAGTGGCTGTTCGTGGCGCCCGCGCTGGTCTACATGCTGGCGTTCTTCGGCTATCCGCTGGTGCGGAACGTCCTGATGAGCTTCCAGGAGTTCACGCCGCGGACGTACTTCACGGGCGAGTCACCGTTCAACGGCCTGGAGAACTGGCGCGGCGTCTTCGAGAACGACCTCTTCGGGGACGCCCTGTGGCAGACGATCCTGTTCACCATCGGTTCGCTGGTCGGGCAGTTCACCATCGGCCTCGGCCTGGCCGTCTTCTTCTCGCGCAGGTTCCACCTGTCGGCGTTCGTCCGGGCGATCCTGCTGCTGCCGTGGCTGGTGCCGATGGTGGTCTCCGCCGTCGTGTGGCGCCGGATCATGGACGAGGACCACGGCGTCCTCAACAGCTTTCTCGAAACGGTCGGCCTCTCGTCGGACGGCGTGGCGTGGCTGAGCAGCCCGAGCGTGGCGCTGCTCTCCGCGATCCTGGTGAACATCTGGATCGGCATTCCGTTCAACATGGTGATCCTGTACGGCGGTCTCCAGGAGATCCCCCGCGAGCTGTACGAGGCTGCCTCGCTGGACGGGGCCGGCCCGTGGCGGACCTTCCGCAGCGTGACGCTGCCGATGCTGCGGCCGGTGGTGACGGTGGTGCTCGTGCTCGGCTTCATGTCGACGATCAAGATTCTGGATCTGATCCTGGCGCTGACCGGCGGCGGACCGGCCGACTCGACGCAGACGCTGGGCACGCTGACGTACCAGCTGTCGTTCCTCCAGCTCGACTTCGGCCAGGGTGCCGTGGTGGGCAACGTCCTCATCCTGATCAGCGCCGTCTTCGCGGTGCTGTACCTGCGCGTCAACCGCGCCGATCACCAGCCGGGGAAGTGACGAGATGAACCGCACGGAAGGGCGCGCCCGGGTGCGCCGCACGTGGAACACCGTGGCCGCGCTGCTGATCCTCGCCGTGATGCTTTTCCCGGTGTACTGGATGATCAGCACGGCGCTCCAGCCGCACACCAGCATCGCCTCGGCCGATCTGATCCCGACCTCGCCGAGCTTCGACAATTTCCGCAACGCACTGGACAGTCAGGGCGGCTCCCTGGTCACCAGCCTGATCGTCGCGCTCGGCGCGGTGGTGGTCTGCCTCGCGCTCGCCGCCCCTGCGGCCTACGGCCTCGCGCAGTTCGGGCTGCGCGGCGGCCGGGCGATCGTGTTCGGCACGCTGATCACGCAGATGGTGCCGGGCATCGTGGTGGCGAACGCGCTGTACAGCGCGTATGCCGAGCTGAATCTCGTGAACTCCTATCTGGGGCTGATCCTGGCCGACGCCTCCCTCGGGCTGCCGTTCGCGATCGTCCTGCTGCGGGCGTTCATGGTCTCGATCCCGTCGGAGGTCGTCGAGGCGGCGATGGTCGACGGGGCCAACCGCTTCACGGCGTTCGTGCGCATCGTGCTCCCGATGAGCCGCAACGCCCTGATCACCTCCGGTCTCTTCGCGTTCCTGTTCGCGTGGGCCGACTTCATTTTCGCGCTGACGCTGAACACGACGGACGATGTGAAACCGGTCACGCTGGGCATTTATCAGTTCATCGGCGCGCATGTGAGTGACTGGGGTGCGGTGATGGCCACCGCGGTACTCTCCGCGATTCCCGCGGCGATTCTGCTGGTCGTTGCCCAGAAGTACATCGCCGCCGGGATCGCCGGCGGTTCCATCAAGTAAGGCCAGACACCACATATGACTGCCACCGAAACGACCGGGTTCCCCCGGTTCCCGCGCGGCTTCTTCTTCGGCGCCGCCACCGCCAGCTACCAGATCGAGGGCGCCCACGACGAGGGCGGCCGGGGCACGTCCATCTGGGACACCTACTGCCGCGAGCCGGGCCGCGTCGCCGACGGGGCGACGGGCGACGTCGCCTGCGACCACTACCACCGCTACCCCGAGGACGTCGCGCTGCTGCGCGACCTCGGCGTGGACAGCTACCGGTTCTCCGTGGCGTGGCCGCGCATCCAGCCGGACGGCAGCGGCAAGGCCAACGCCGAGGGCCTGGACTTCTACGACCGGCTCGTCGACGAGCTGCTCGCCGCCGGCATCGCGCCGGCCGCCACCCTGTACCACTGGGACCTGCCGCAGGCCCTGGAGGACCGCGGCGGCTGGCGGGTGCGGGAGACGGCCGAGCGGTTCGCCGACTACACCCGGCTGGTCGTGGACCGCCTCGGGGACCGGGTGCCGCGCTGGATCACGCTGAACGAGCCGTTCTGCTCGGCGTTCGTCGGCTACGCCATCGGCCGGCACGCGCCGGGCGCGCGCGAGGGGCGCGGCGCGCTGGCCGCGGCGCACCACCTGCTGGTCGGCCACGGGCTCGCGGTGCGGGCGCTGCGCGAGGCCGGGGCGACGGACGTCGGCATCACCCTCAACCCGGACCGGCTGCTGCCCGCGACCGGGTCCCCCGAGGACCTGGCCGCGGTGCGGCGCGCGGAAACCCTGCACAACGATGTGTGGCTGGACCCGCTGTTCGCCGGCCGCTACCCGCAGGGCGAGGCGGACACCTGGGGCGCGATGGCGGACGGCTCCTACCGCAGGGACGGCGACCTCCTCACGATCGGCGCCCCGCTGGACTTCGTCGGCATCAACTACTACCGCCCCATCACCATCGCCGACGCGCCGTACCGGGACGAGGACCCGGCGACGCGGACCGCGGTGGACGTCCGCGTCCGGGAGACGTGGCGGGACGACGTGCGGCACACCACGATGGGCTGGCCCGTCGTGCCGCACACGTTCACCGACCTGCTCGTCGACCTGAGCCGGCGCTACCCGGCGCTGCCGCCGGTGGTCATCACCGAGAACGGCTCCGCCGAGGACGACTCCGTCGCCGCGGACGGCCAGGTCCACGACGCCGACCGCGTCGCCTACCTGCGCGATCACCTCCAGGCGCTGTCCGAGGCCATCGAGGCGGGCGTCGACGTCCGCGGCTACTACGTGTGGTCCCTGATGGACAACTTCGAGTGGGCGTTCGGCTACGCGAAGCGGTTCGGCATCGTCCGCGTCGACTACGACACCCTCGAACGTCTGCCCAAGGACAGCTACCGCTGGTACCGGGACATGATCGGCGCCCACCGGCAGGCACACACCTGACCTGCCGCGGGCCCGTCCCCGCACCGGCACGACCCACCGCACCGCCCGAACTTCCCCGCCGCGGGGAAGGGGACATGGAGTAACTGTGAAGTTCACCGATGGCTACTGGCTGATGCGCGACGGCGTCACCGCGGCCTTCGCCAAGCAGGTCGCCGACACGGACGTTTCGGAGGACCGGCTCACCCTCTACGCCGCGGTGCGGCCCGTCGAGCGCCGCGGCCACACGCTGAACAGCCCGCTGCTGACGGTGGAGTGCTTCTCCCCCGCGGAGGGCGTGATCGGCGTGCGGACGACCCACCACTCGGGCGGGGAGGAGCGCGGTCCCGGCTTTCCGCTGCGCGGCGAGCCGGGGCACGCGGGCAAGACCAGGACGGACGGCTCCGTCGCCGAGCTGACCAGCGGTTCCCTGACGCTGCGGGTGGACACCGCCGAGCCCTGGCGGCTGGACTTCACCGCCGGCGGTCGCACCCTGACCTCGGCCGGCAAGCGGGGCACGGGCTTCCTCACGGACCACGACGGCCGGCACTTCTCGCTCGGCCAGCTGTCCCTGGGTGTCGGCGAGCTGGTCTACGGGCTCGGCGAACGGTTCACGCCGTTCGTCAAGAACGGCCAGACGGTGGACATCTGGCAGGCGGACGGCGGCACCGCCAGCGAACAGGCGTACAAGAACGTGCCGTTCTACCTGACCAACCGCGGCTACGGCGTGTTCGTGAACCACCCGGGCCTGGTCTCCTACGAGATCGGGTCGGAGTCGGTCGGGCAGGTGCAGTTCAGCGTCGAGGGCCAGTCCATCGAGTACCTGATCATCCACGGCCCGACGCCCAAGGAGATCCTGGACCGCTACACGGCGCTGACCGGCCGGCCCGCGCTGCCGCCCGCCTGGTCGTTCGGTCTGTGGCTGTCCACGTCCTTCACCACGGACTACGACGAGGCCACCGTCAACCGCTTCGTCCGCGGCATGGCCGAACGTGACATCCCGCTCAGCGTCTTCCACTTCGACTGCTTCTGGATGCGCGAGTACCAGTGGTGCGACTTCACCTGGGACCCGGCGGTCTTCCCCGACCCCGAGGGGATGCTCGCCCGCCTGAAGGAGCAGGACCTGCGGATCTCGGTATGGATCAACCCCTACATCGGGCAGAAGTCGCCGCTGTTCGCCGAGGCCCGGCGGCACGGCTACCTGGTGCGCAGGGCGGACGGCGGCGTGTGGCAGTGGGACATGTGGCAGGCCGGCATGGCCCTGGTGGACTTCACCAACCCGGAGGCCCGAGCCTGGTTC
This sequence comes from Streptomyces sp. MP131-18, assembly GCF_001984575.1. Classification (GTDB taxonomy): domain Bacteria; phylum Actinomycetota; class Actinomycetes; order Streptomycetales; family Streptomycetaceae; genus Streptomyces; species Streptomyces johnsoniae. The sequence continues at coordinate 792,211 of NZ_LZNS01000001.1, forward strand.
GCGGACAAGCTGCGCGGACTGGTCCGGCAGGGCGTGGACTGTTTCAAGACGGACTTCGGCGAACGGGTGCCCACCGACGTGGTCTGGCACGACGGCTCCGACCCCGAGTTCATGCACAACTACTACACCGAGCTGTACAACCGGACGGTCTTCGAGGTGCTCACCGAGGAGCGCGGCGCCGGGGAGGCGGTCCTCTTCGCCCGCTCGGCGACCGCCGGCGGCCAGCAGTACCCGGTGCACTGGGGCGGCGACTGCGAGTCCAGCTTCGACGCGATGGCCGAGTCCCTGCGCGGCGGCCTCTCGCTCGGCCTGTCCGGTTTCGGCTTCTGGAGCCACGACATCGGCGGCTTCGAGGGCACCCCGACACCCGCGGTGTTCAAGCGGTGGGTGCAGTTCGGACTGCTGTCCTCGCACAGCAGGCTGCACGGCAGCAACTCCTACCGCGTGCCGTGGGACTACGACGAGGAGGCCGTCGCGGTCACCCGTGACTTCACCCGGCTCAAGCACCGCCTGATGCCGTACCTGTTCCGGGCCGCGGAGGAGGCCGGCGAGCAGGGCACCCCGGTGATGCGGGCCATGCTGCTCGAATTTCCCGACGACCCGGGCTGCCACCCGCTGGACCGGCAGTACATGCTGGGCGGCGACCTCCTGGTCGCGCCCGTCCTCGACGAGGACGGCGTCGCGGAGTACTACGTGCCGGCGGGCACCTGGACGCATCTGCTGTCCGGCGAGCAGATCGAGGGGCCGGGGTGGCGGCGCGAGCGATTCGGCTTCGACAGCCTGCCGCTGCTCGCCAGGCCCGGCTCGGTCATCCCGTTCGGCGCCCAGGACGACACGCCCGAGTACGACTGGGCGAACGGCGTGACCCTGCGCGTCCACGCGCCGGCCGACGGCGTGGAGACCGTTACGCGCGTCCCCGCCCCCGGCGGGGAGGCCGGCGCCGTCTTCCGCACGACGCGCCACGGCGACGTCGTCACGGTGGCGGCCGCGGGCGCGCCCGGGCCGTGGCGGGTCTCGGTGGCGGGTCCTGACGGCTACGCCGAGCCGGTGACCGTTCCCGAGGGCGCCTCGTCCGTGTCGGTCCGGCTCGCCGACGGCCGGCGCGTCTGAGCCGGTCCGCGGGTGCGCACGTTTCGCCGGGGGACCAGGGGGAACCCGGCGGCGCGAGGTGATAAGGATGCCTGAACCGGGCAGCAAGAAGTACGACATCCACCGCGCGCACCTGCGGAAGGACGCCGAGGGGCACGGAGTTCCCGACCGGCATGCCAACGCGCAGGCCAACGAGACCCTGCAAAGCGACCCGCACTGGCAGTCCCGCGGGCCGCGCACCGAACGCGGCCTCGGCCCGGAGTCGGAGCGCGGCGGCTTCGAGGAGCAGTTGCCGGAGACGGACTGACCGGCGGCCACGGGAAGGCGGCACGGAAGGCGGACGTTCCGCATGAGCAAGAAGACGGAGAAAACCGCGCGCGCCCTGCTGGAACGGTGCGGGCAGACGTACGCCGAGCAGGCCGGAATCCGGCTGAAGAACACGCCGGGCCCGCTCTACCAGGTGCTGGTGCTCGCGCACCTGCTGTCCGCGCGCATCCGCAGCGACATCGCGGTGGATGCCGCGCGGGCCCTGTTCGACGCCGGGACGCGCGATCCGCGGCGCATGCGGGACGCCACCTGGCAGCAGCGCGTCGATGCGCTGGGCGTCGGCGGCTACCGCAGGTACGACGAGCGGACCGCGACCCAGCTGGGCGACGGCGCGCGCCTGCTCCTCGACCGGTACGGCGGCGACCTGCGCCGGCTGCGCGGGGACAACGTGACAGAACGGCTGCGCGAATACCCCGGCATCGGCCCCATGGGCGTGGACATCTTCCTGCGCGAGGTCCAGGCCGTGTGGCCCGAGTACGCGCCCTACATCGACCGCAAGGCGCAGGACGGCGCCGAACGCGTCGGCCTGCCGCGTTCCCCCAGGAGCCTGGGCGGACTGGTCGGCGACGACGACGTGACGCGGCTGACGGCGGGCCTGGTCCGGGTCTCGCTGGACAAGGGCCTCGCCGAGGACGTACGGGAGCTCGCGGGCCGCTGAGAGGTTTCCGAGCGGCCCGGCCGGAAACCCGCAGGACGATCCGTACGACCCACCGGGAGGCGCACGATGGCCGACACCGAAGCTCTGGAACTGGAAGCGCTGTGGGCGGAGTTCCACAACGTCGTCAACATGACGTCCCAGGAGCTGGCGGCGTGGCTGCGCACCAGCAGCGCGGGCGAGGAGACGGAGCAGCCGCCCGAGGAGGCGGGGCCCGAGCAGGGCCGGGGCGTGCTCGCCATCCTCCGCAAGCGGCGGATGGACCTCACGGACGCCGACGTCGACCTGATGTACGACATCGTGGACACGGTACGCAACGAGCGGGCCGCGGGCCCCCGCGCGACCGTGCCGGAGCCGGACTGGCGCAGGCGGCTGATGAGCCTGGGACACGACCCGCTGCGCGCCGAAGAGGCGTAGCACCGGGCCGCACGGTCCGGGCCCGGCCTGTGGGGGGCCGGGCCCGGACCGTGTCAAAGCCCGGGGTGCGGGCGGGGCGGGCCGGCCTCGACGGCCAGCTCGGTCGCCCAGAACTCCCCGTCCGGGTACGCGTACTCGGCGAGCGCGGCCGGGCGCATCGCCGCGGAGAAACCGGGGGCGGTGGGAGCGAGGTAGCGCCCGGAACGGATGCGCACCGGGTCGGTGAAGTGCTCGTGCAGGTGGTCGGCGTACTCGATGACCCGCTCGGGCGTGGGGCCCGCCAGGGCCACGAAGTCGAACATGGCCAGGTGCTGCACCAGCTCGGACAGGCCCACGCCGCCCGCATGCGGGCAGACCGGCACACCGAACTTGGCGGCCAGCAGCAGGATGGCGAGGTTCTCGTTGACGCCCGCCACGCGCGTCGCGTCGAGCTGGAAGATGTCGATGGCCCCGGCCTGGAGCAGCTGCTTGACCACGACCCGGTTCTGCGCGTGCTCGCCGGTGGCCACCCGCACCGGCGCGACGCCCCTGCGGACGGCCGCGTGGCCGAGCACGTCGTCCGGGCTGGTGGGCTCCTCGATCCAGTACGGGTCGAACTCGCGCAGGGCCGACACCCACTGGACGGCCTGGTCCACGTCCCAGCGCTGGTTGGCGTCCACGGCGATGCGCACACCGGGCCCGACGGCGGCGCGTGCCGCGCGCAGGCGCCGGCGGTCCGCCTCCAGGTCGGCTCCCACCTTGAGCTTGATCTGGGTGAAGCCCTCGGCGACCGCCCGCTCGGCCAGCCGGGTCAGCTTGGCGTCGGAGTACCCGAGCCAGCCGGGTGAGGTGGTGTAGGCCGGGCAGCCCTCGGCCCGCAGCAGCGCGGTGCGCTCCGCGGCGCCCTGCCTGCCGCGGCGCAGCAGCCCGAGGGCCTCGTCCGGGGTCAGTGCGTCGGTGAGGTACCTGAAGTCGACCTGCGTGAGCAGCCATTCGGGCTCGGCCTCGGCGAGCAGCTGCCACAGCGGCAGGCCCGCGCGGCGGGCCGCGAGGTCCCAGGCCGCGTTGACGACGGCGCCGATGGCCATGTGCATCACGCCCTTCTCGGGGCCGAGCCAGCGCAGCTGGCTGTCGCCGATCAGGTCCCGGTACAGGGTGCCCGGGTCGGCGGCGAGCGCGGCGGCGTCCCGGCCCACGAGGTGGGGCGCGAGCGAGCGGATCGCCGCCACCTGCACGTCGTTGCCGCGACCGATGGTGAACGTGAAGCCGTGGCCGTCGGGCTCGTCCTCGTGCGAGGTGCGCAGGACGACGTAGGCGGCCGAGTAGTCGGGGTCGGGGTTCATCGCGTCCGACCCGTCCAGCTCTCTTGAGGTGGGGAACCGGACGTCGTAGGTCTCGATGGCAGTGATCCGGGGCGTGCTCGACGGCATCGGGGGACCTCTTTCGGGGCAGCGGCTCACTGCCGGAACCCTAAAGCCGCACATCATCCCCCACAAGCGAACGACGGCGCACGCCCGTCGTGTCAGCCGTCGGCCGGTCTGGCGTTCAGCGAGGGGTCGGGCGCGGACCTCCGGGCGGCCGAGCGCACCGCGAACGCCTCCCACCAGGGGTCGAGCGGAAGCCCGGTCGCAGGCTCGAAGGACTCCCCCGGCCGCGGCACCGCGACCGTCACCTCGGTGGCCCCGGCCTCCCGCACGGTGCGCTCGACGGGCTCCTCCCAGGGGTGGAGCGCCAGATTGAACGTGCCCCAGTGGATGGGCAGCAGCACCCCGCCCGGCTCGCCGCCCGACAGGTCGAGGTGGGCCCGCACACCCTCCTCGGGCGTCATGTGGATGTCCGGCCAGTACTCACTGCTGTAGGCGCCTATCTGGATCATGGTGGCGTCGAACGGGCCGTGCCGCTCGCCGATCTCGGCGAAACCGGGGAAGTAGCCGGTGTCGCCGCTGTGGTAGACGCGGTGCTCGGGACCGGCCACCACCCACGAGGCCCACAGGGTCTGCCACCGGTCGCGCAGCCCGCGGCCGCAGAAGTGCTGACCCGGCGTGGCGGTCAGCGTCAGGCCGGCGACGTCCGCCGACTCGTGCCAGTCCAGCTCGGCCAGGCGGGCGGCGGGCACGCCCCAGCGCTCCAGATGCGCTCCGACCCCGAGCGGCACGGCGAACACGGCGTCGGTGGCGATCAGGGCCCTGATCGCCGGCATGTCCAAATGGTCGTAGTGGTCGTGGGAAATGACGACGGCGTCCAGCGGCCCCAGCTCGGACAGCTCGGCCGGCACCGGGTGCAGCCGCCGGGGTCCGGCGAAGGAGAACGGCGAACAGCGCTCGCCCCACACCGGGTCGAACAGCACGCGCCGGCCGTCGATCTCGACCAGGACACTGGCGTGCCCGAGCCACGTCACGCGCAGCCCCGAGGCCGGCGGGCCGCCGGTGACGGCCGCCGGCTTCGCCAGCGGCAGCCGGCCGGCCGGGGCCCTGCGGAGCCGGTCGGCCCTGCGCAGCATGTCCCGCAGCATCGGCAGCATCTCGAACGGGCCGCTCATGCGCACCGGCCGGGCATTGCGGAACGCGCCGTCGCGGTACTGCGGCGAACGCCGGATGCGCTCCAGGCGCTCGCCCGTGGGCCGGCCGCCGAACGAGGCGGGCCGCAGGCGGGCGGAAAGCGGGGCGCGGGCACGGGTGCGGGTCGGAGGAGACGAGGAATCGGGCACGTGGACCTCCCAGGACGCGGCTGCCGCCACTTTAATCCATCGGGGTGACAACCAGTCACCCTGCGCAAGGCCGGGGGCCGGCCACGCGGCATCCCCGCGGCGCATCCACCCTGAAGGGGATGTGCGGGAACGCCGGATCGGCCCTGGGGCCGACTTCGGGGCGCGGCGGCGGCCGTAACCTGGCGGCCATGAATGTGGCCGCCGTGAAGCCGGGCTCCCCGCACCGGCGCCCCGTGGACGCCGACCTCGTCTGGGCGGTGCTGCTGCTCGTGCTGTGCGGTGTGAACATCGTGGCCGATCCCGAGCTGCGGGGCTGGGCCGCGGCGGCGAGCGCGGTGACGGCGCTGTCCCTGTCCCTGGGAGTCGCGCTGCGGCGGCGGGTCCCGGAGCGCACCCTGGTGCTCGCCCTGGCGGTGTGCCTGGCGCAGATCGTGTGGTCGGGCGGACCCGCCGTCGCCGCGTTCGCCGTGTATGCCATCGTCTGCGCCGCGGCCGATCTGGGCGCCCGGTGGGCTGTGCGGCTCGCCCTGATCGGCGGCCTGGGCGCGGCCGCCCTCGCCGCGGTGCGGCAGGACCGCGGCCTGGGCACGGCGGTGGAGATGACCGTTGCCCTGTCGGTGCCGATCGCGCTCAGCTGGGCGCTCGGCTTCCGGGCCCGCTGCCGCCGCTGTTACCGCAGGCAGCTCGCGGAACGCGCCGACGGCCTGGCGCAGCTGCGCTCGGACCGGCACCGCGCGGCGGTGGCGGACCAGCGCGCCGAGATCTGCCGGGAGATGTACGACCTGACCGGCCACCGCGTCGCGGGCATGGTGGTGCACGCGGAGGCGGCGGACCGGGTGCTGGACGCGGCACCCGAACGGGCCGGGCAGTCCCTGCACGTGATCGCCACGATGGGCAGGGAGTCCGAGGCGGAGCTCCGGCGGGCCAGGACGCTGCTGCGCGCCCCGGAGTGAGCCGGACGCCGGGTCCTGCACGCGTTTGGAGAAGCCGCCCGGCGCGCCGGATAGTAGGGGCATGGCTTACTCGACCGTCGTCGTCATGGGTGTCTCCGGCGTGGGCAAGACCACCGTCGCCCGGGCCCTGGCCGAGCGACTGGGCGTGCCGTTCGCCGAGGCGGACGACTTCCACCCGCCCGCCAACGTCGCCAAGATGTCCGCCGGCACTCCCCTGACCGACGCCGACCGCGAGCCATGGCTCCGCTCGCTCGGCGCGTGGCTCGGCGAGCGCGAGAAGGAGGACAGCGGCGGGGTGATGACCTGCTCGGCGCTGAAGCGGGCGTACCGCGAGACGCTTCGGGCGGGCGCGCCCGGTGTCTTCTTCCTCCACCTGGAGGGCAGCAAGGAGCTGATAGAGGAGCGGCTCGGGCGCCGCACCGGGCACTTCATGCCGCCGGCGCTGCTGGCCTCGCAGTTCTCCGACCTGGAGCCGCTCGGCGCCGGGGAGAACGGCGCGGTGCTCGACGTCCGTCCGACGCCCGAGGAGCTCGTGGACCAGGCGATCGAGGTACTCGCGGTGCAGTGAGCCCGCGGCGGGCGACCGCCGCACCCTTCAGCTGCCTCACCGGGTACGCATCGCAAAGGCACTCAGCACGCCATGCGTACCCGGTGGCCGGCTCAAGCCCGCTTGTTCCGCACCGCTCCGGTGCGGGACGCCGGGGTCACTCGCTGCCGAAGGCCGCGTCGAACGACGCGGTGGGCGGCGGGTAGTCGTAGGAGCGCAGCCGTGCCAGGGCCTCGGGCGCGCCGGCCAGCCGGTCCATGCCGGCGTCCTCCCACTCCACGGATACCGGCCCGTCGTAGCCGATGGAGCGCAGCATCCGGAACACGTCCTCCCAGACCACGTCGCCGTGCCCGGCGGAGACGAAGTCCCAGCCACGGCGCGGGTCGCCCCACGGCAGGTGGGACCCGAGGCGGCCGTTGCGGCCGTCGAGGCGGCGGCGGGCCTCCTTGCAGTCCACGTGGTAGATGCGGTCCCTGAAGTCGTACAGGAAGTTGACCGGGTCCAGGTCCTGCCACACGAAGTGGCTCGGGTCGAAGTTCAGCCCGAACGCCGGGCGGTGGTCGACCGCTTCGAGGGCCTGCTTGGTGGTCCAGTAGTCGTAGGCGATCTCGCTGGGGTGCACCTCGTGCGCGAAGCGCACGCCCTCGGCGTCGAAGACGTCGAGGATCGGGTTCCAGCGTGTCGCGAAGTCCTCGTAGCCGCGCTCGATCATGCCGGGCGGGACCGGCGGGAACATGGCGACGAGGTGCCAGATCGAGGAGCCGGTGAAGCCGATGACGGTCCGCACCCCGAAGGCCGCGGCGGCGCGGGCGGTGTCGGCCATCTCCTTGGCGGCCCTGGTGCGCACGCCCTCGGGCTCGCCGTCGCCCCAGATCCTGGCGGGCACGATGCCCTGGTGGCGTTCGTCGATGGGGTTGTCGCACACCGCCTGGCCGACGAGGTGGTTGGAGATGGCGAAGCACTCCAGGCCGTACTTCTCCAGCAGGGCGTGCCGCCCCGCGACGTAGTCGGGCTCGGCGAGGGCGCGGTCGACCTCGAAGTGGTCGCCCCAGCAGGCCAGTTCCAGGCCGTCGTAGCCGAAGTCGCGGGCGAGCCGGCAGACCTCTTCCAGGGGCAGGTCAGCCCACTGGCCGGTGAACAGGGTGAACTTGCGTGGCATGGTGCTTACTCCTGCCTCTCCTCACTCGGGAACGGGGACGGGGGTGAAGACGGCGTTCTTCGCCGCGCTCTCCTCGATCGCGGTCAGGACCCGCTGGACCTGGAGGCCGTCGGCGAAGCTCGGCTCCGGCTGGGTACCGGAGGCGATCGCGTGCACCAGGTCCCTGGCCTGGTGGGTGAAGGTGTGCTCGTAGCCGAGACCGTGGCCGGGCGGCCACCAGCCCTCCAGGTAGGGGTGGTCCCCCTCGGTCACCTGGATGCGGCGGAAGCCGCCTTCGGCCGCGGGCAGGGTGTGGTCGTGGAACTCCAGCTCGTTCAGCCGCTCCAGGTCGAAGGCGAGCGAGCCCGCGGCACCGTTCAGCTCGATCCGCAGCTGGTTCTTGCGGCCCGCGGCGAGCCGGCTGACCTCGAACGAGGTGAGGGCGCCCGAGGCGAGCCGGCCGGTGAATGCGGCGGCGTCGTCCACGGTGACCTCGCCGAGCTGCCCGGCCTCCCCGCCGGGCAGGGCCCGCTGTTTGACGAAGGTCTCGGTCTGTGCGGAGACGCCCGTCAGCAGCTCGCCCGAGAGGTGCTGGGCGAGGTCGACGATGTGCGCGCCGAGGTCGCCCAGCGCGCCGGAGCCCGCCTTGTCCTTCTGGAGGCGCCAGACCAGGGGGAGGTCGGGGTCCTCCCCCCAGTCCTGGAGGTAGCTGACCCTGACGTGGCGCAGGGTGCCGATGCGGCCCTCGGCGATCAGGCGGCGCGCCAGGGCCAGCGCCGGAACGCGCCGGTAGTTGAAGCCGACCATGGCGAGCTGGCCCCGTTCCCGGGCGGCCTGCGCCGCCTCGGTCATGGCCTCGGCCTCGGCCACGGTGTTGGCCAGCGGCTTCTCGCACAGCACGTGTTTGCCCGCCTCCAGGGCGGCGATGGCGATTTCGGCGTGGCTGTCGCCGGGCGTGCAGATGTCGACGAGGCTCACGTCGTCGCGGGCGATGAGCGCCCGCCAGTCGGTCTCGGCGGCGGCCCAGCCGAGGCGGTCGGCCGCCGCCGATACGGCCGCCCGGTCACGACCGCACACGGCGGCGAGCACGGGGGACAGCGGCAGGTCGAACGCCCGGCCCACGGTGCGCCAGCCCTGCGAGTGGGCGGCTCCCATGAAGGCGTAGCCGACCATGCCGACGCCGAGTGGAGGGGCGGAGGTGGAATGCGGCATCTGGTTCCCTGTCGGTTGCGGATGAAGCGTCAGTTGAAGCCTGTCGGCAGGTACTGCTCGACGTTCTCCTTCGTGACGACGGCGGAGTAGAGGGTGACGGAGGACGGGATCTCGAACTCGGCGAGCCCGCCGATACCCTTCGCCTGGCCCAGCGCGCGGGCCAGGTCGATGGCCGAGGCGGCCATCGTCGGCGGGTAGAGCACCGTGGCCTTGAGGACCGAATTGTCGGCCTGGATGGCGTCCATCGCCGACCTGGCGCCCGCCCCGCCCACCATGATGAACTCGTCGCGCCCGGCCTGGTCGATGGCGCGCAGGGCGCCGACGCCCTGGTCGTCGTCGTGGTTCCACAGCGCGTCGAACTCCGACTGCGCCTGGAGCAGTCCGGACATGACCTCCTGCCCCGACTCGACGGTGAACTCGGCCGCCTGCCTGGCCACCTTCTCGATGTTGGGGTAGTTGGCCAGCGCGTCGTCGAAGCCCTGGGTGCGCTGACCGGTCAGCTCCAGGTTGTCCGGTCCCGACAGCTCCACAACCCGGGCGTTCTGCACGTCACGGAGCTGCTCCCCGATGAAGTGTCCGGCGTTGAGTCCCATGCCGTAATTGTCGCCGCCGATCCAGCAGCGGTACGCCTGGGGGCTGTCGAAGATCCGGTCCAGGTTGATCACGGGGATGCCGGCCCGCATCGCGGTGAGGCCGATCTGGGTCAGCGCGATGCCGTCGGCCGGGAGGATGACGAGGACGTCGACCTCGCTGTTGATCAGCGTCTCGATCTGGCCGATCTGGGTGGCCGTGTCGTTGGAGCCCTCGGTGATCTCCAGCGTGACGTCCGCGTAGGTCTCGGCGCGCGAGCGGGCGTTCTCGTTGATGGCGTTCAGCCAGCCGTGGTCGGCCTGCGGGCCGGCGAAACCTATGGTGACCGGCGGGCCCTCGCTCTCCTCCGCGGCCGGGGCCTGCTGGCTGTCCTCCTCGTCGTCGCCGGTGTCGTTGCTGGTACAGCCGGCGAGCAGCACGCCTGCGGAGGCGGCGGCGCCGCCGAACAGGAGACCTCTGCGGCTGGCGAAACGCCTGGCGGATGAAGCACTCATGGATGCGGACCTTCCGTAATCGTCAATCGTCAGGGTTGCTGTGCGGCGGAGCGGCGCTGGAGCAGGACGGCGGCCACGATGATCGCGCCCTGGGCGATCTGCTGGCCCGCGCTGTCCAGGTTGTTCAGGGTGAACAAGTTGGTGATGGTGGTGAACACGAGCACGCCGAGCACGGAGCCGATGATCGTGCCGCGCCCGCCGCTGAGCAGGGTGCCGCCGATGATCGCGGCGGCGATGGCGTTCAGCTCGTAGAGGTTGCCGTTCGTGTTCTGGCCGGAGCCGCTGAGCACGACGAGCATGAACGCGGCGATGCCGCAGCACAGGCCGGACAGGGCGTAGATCATCAGGCGCTGGCGTTTGACGGCGATGCCGGCCAGCCGCGCGGCCTCGGGGTTGCCGCCGATCGCCACGGTGCGCCGGCCGAAGGTGGTGCGGTTGAGCAGGACCCAGCCGATGGCCGTCACCCCGGCGAAGATGAGCACGAGCGGGGGTATCCCGAAGATGTAGGCGTCACGGCCGCCGAGGTCGAGCACGGCGTCGACGGAGACGACCTGGGTGCGGCCCTCGGTGATCTGGAGGGCCAGGCCGCGGGCGGAGGCGAGCATGGCCAGCGTCGCGACGAACGGGACCATCGGCCCGTAGGCGATCAGCACGCCGTTGACCAGGCCGCAGCCGAGGCCCACGATGAGGGCGGTGAAGATCATTCCCGCCATGCCGTAGTCCTGCGTGGCCACGGTGGTGCACCACACGGAGGCGAGGGCGACGATGGCGCCGACGGACAGGTCGATGCCGCCGCCGATGATGACGAACGTCACGCCGACGGTGACCACGCCGATGACGGACGCCTGCGTCAGGATCAGCTGGAGGTTGTCCGTGCTGAGGAACGCGTCGGGCTTGGTGATGGCCCCGATGATCGCCAGGACGGCGAGCACGCCGATCAGCGAGAGGCTGTGCACGTCGGCGAGGCGGCCGAGCAGGACGCGGCCGACGGGCTTGCCGGGCGCCGGGGGCGGCGGGGCGTCCGGCTGCGGCTTGCCGAGCGGGGGCGACGATGCGGGTTCGGAGGTGGCGCCGTGGGTCACGCCTGACTCCCTTCCATGACGAGATCGAGAACCCGGTGCTCGTCGAGCTCCCGGGCGGGGGCGGTGTGCACGACCTGGCCCTCCCGCAGCACCAGCACCCGGTCGGCGAGGCCGAGAACCTCCGGGATCTCGCTGGAGACCAGCAGGACCGCCACGCCGTCGTCGGCCAGGCGGCGGATCAGGGTGTACAGCTCGGCCCGCGCGCCGACGTCCACTCCCCTGGTGGGTTCGTCGAGCAGCAGGACCTTGCAGTGGCGCAGCAGCCAGCGGGCCAGTACGGCCTTCTGCTGGTTGCCGCCGGAGAGGGTGCGGATCTGGACGTCGGGGTCGGCGGGCCGCAGCGACAGCTCCCGGGTGAATTGGGCGGCGGCGCCGCGTTCACCGGCCCGGTCGATCCAGCCGCCCCTGGAGAAGCGCGGGAGGGAGGAGATGGAGACGTTGCGGGTCACCGAATCCAGCAGGAACAGGCCCTGGCCCTTGCGTTCTTCCGGGGCGAGGCCGAGGCCCGCGCGGACGGCGGCCGTGACGTTCCCCGGGCGCAGCGGGCGGCCCTCGACCAGGACGCGGCCGGTGTCGGGGCGGCGGGCGCCGTAGATCGTCTCCAGGACCTCGGAGCGTCCTGAGCCGACGAGTCCGGCGAGGCCGACGATCTCGCCCGCCTGAATCTGGAGGTCGAGCGGGGCGAACTCGCCGCGCCTGCTGAGCCCTTCGACCGCGAGGACGGGGGTGGCGCCGGATTCCCGCGCCTGGGGCGCGGGGCGCTCGGGGAAGGCGTACTCGATGTCGCGGCCGGTCATCAGGGCGACGATCTCGCGGGTCTCGGTGGTGCCGGCGGGCAGGCCGCGCGCGACGGCCCGCCCGTCCTTGAGCACCGTGACCCGGTCGCCGATCTCGCGGATCTCCTCCAGGCGGTGGGAGATGTAGACGATGGCGACGCCCTCGGAGGTGAGGTCCCGGACGATGCGGAAGAGGTTGCCGACCTCGTCCGGGTCGAGCACGGCGGACGGCTCGTCCATGATGATCAGCCGGGCCTCGTGGGACAGGGCCCTGGCCATGCTGACGACCTGGCGCCCGGCGGCGGAGAGCGTGCTCACGATGCGGTCGGGCGATATCTCCGGGTGGCCGAGGCGGCTGAGCAGCGCGGCGGTGGCGGCGCGGGCCGCGCCCCGGCGGATGAACCCGGCGCTGGACGCCTCGTGCCCGAGGTGGACGTTCTCCGCGACGGACAGGTGCTCGACGAGGTCGAGTTCCTGGTAGATGGTGGCGATGCCGAGCCGCATGGCCGCGGTCGGCGAGCCGATGGCGACGGTCTCGCCCTGCCAGGCGAGCTCCCCGGTGTCCGGGGGCTGGGCACCGGAGATCACCTTGATGAGCGTGGACTTCCCGGCGCCGTTCTGCCCGAGGAGGCAGTGGACCTCGCCGGGGGCCACGTCGAGGTCGACGCCGTCCAGGGCGCGGACGCCGGGGAAGGACTTGGTGATGCCGGTCAGGGTGAGAAGCGGCGTTTGCGCGCTTTCCATGCTGGCCTCCTCGGCGACTGTGCCGGCGCACGGGCGTGCGTGGGTAGGGACGTGGCGTGCGGTGCTGGTGTGCGGCTCGTGCGTGCGGCCGGTGCGGACGCGCCCGGTGCGGGCCGTGTACTGCTCTTGAGGGGCGCCGTGGCCCCCGGTCGGTCAGGTCGGGTTGTAGCTGAACAGGTGGTCGCTGATCAGGCGGCCCGCGCCGGTCACGCCGGCCACGGGGCCGAGTTCGCCGAGAACGATGGGGAGGTTGCCGGTGGCCAGCGGGAGTGACTGCCGGTAGACCTGGGTGCGGATGGCGGCCAGCAGCGTGTGGCCGAGGCCGGTCACGCCGCCGCCGATCACCACGAGCGCGGGGTTGAAGAAGCTGACGAGGCCGGCGATGACCTGCCCGGTGCGGCTTCCCCCCTGCCTTATGAGGTCGAGGGAGGCCACGTCACCGGCCGACGCGGCCGCGGCCACGTCGGCCGCCGAGAGTACGCCCGCGGCCGAGAGCCGGGCGGCCAGTTCCGGCGAACGTCCGTCCCGGACGGCAGACTCGGCGTCGGCGGCGAGCGCGGCGCCGCCGAAGTACGCCTCAAGACAGCCACGGTTGCCGCACGGGCACTGCCTGCCGTCGGCCTCGACTCGGATGTGGCCGATGTCGCCCGCGCTGCCGGTGGCGCCGCGGTGCACCTTGCCGTCCGCGACGATGCCGCAGCCGATGCCGGTGCCGATCTTGACGCAGATGAAGTCCTGGACGGAGTGGGCGACTCCGGCGTGCTGTTCGCCGAGCGCCATCAGGTTCACGTCGTTGTCCACCATGACCGGGCAGCCCAGCTCCTGGCCGAGCGCCTCGCGCACGGGGAAGCCGTCCCAACCGGGCATGATGGGCGGCGCCACCGGGACCCCGTCGGGGAAGCGTACGGGGCCCGGGACGCCGATGCCGGCGCCGTCGAAGCGCTCCGCGAGACCGGCGTCGCGGAGCTTGTTGGCCATGGACAGCACCTGTTCGAAGACCGCCACCGGGCCTTCGCGGACGTCCATCGGCTCGGTCAGGTGGCCGAGGATCTCCAGTTCGGGGCTGGTCACGGCCACGTCGACGGACGTGGCGCCGATGTCGACGCCGAGGAAGCGCAGCCGCGGCGCGAGCCGCACGTTGTGGGACCGGCGTCCGCCGCGGGAAGCGGCGAATCCGTCGCCCACCACCAGGCCGGTCTCCAGCAGCCGGTCGATCTCGACCGCCAGCTTGGACCGCGACAGCTCGATCCGGTCGCCCAGTTGGGCGCGCGAACTGGGCCCGCCATCGCGCAGCAGCCTCAGCAGCCGCGCCTGGTGCGCGTTCCCGGGCCGAGCCGTCATGCGCCTCACGCTGTCCCTCCCGCCACCGTCGGCATCGGGCGCCGACGCGAGATCCGCGCCGGGCTTGGGTGGGGAATCTAGCAGCGGCCCGGCGGAGTGGGAAGAAGTTCTGCACGGATCGCTTCAACTTTTTCCTCAATGAGGACAAAGCAAGGGAGCGGGGGGCCATGACCTGCACCGACACCGCCACCGGGCGAGCGCGGGCCCCGGAGGCCCGGCGGGCCGGCGCACTCGCGTGTGGCAGTGCGGGACGCCGGGAAGGCGCACCGTAAACTCAATGCGGGGAACAGAAGATCGAGACATGAACGATCGGGGTGTTCATGTTTCATCACCGCGGTCCGCCAACCCCGCCTATCGGGAATAGTGCCTATGCCAAGCGCGCGCGTGCTGAAACGACCTTTCACCACGCGGGACCGGGAGCGGTCCATGCCCACCTCCCGCCCGCCGCTCATCCGTGAGCTTCCGCTGGTCATTGCCCTGTACATGGCGTACAAGTTCGGCAGACGGGCGGCCAACGGGCAGTTCGAGGACGCCTTCCGGAACGCCGAACGGGTGTGGGATTTCCAACGCGCCCTGCGGCTGCCGAGCGAGGCGTGGGTGCAGGACCTCGTGCTGAACAGCGAGACACTCATCCGTGGCATCAACGTGTACTACGCGACGGTCCACTTCCCCGCAATCGTCGTCTTCCTCATCTGGATGTACTGGCGCCGCCCCGGCCATTACCTGTGGGTCCGCTGGGTGCTGACCTGGCTGACCGGCGCCGCGCTCGTCCTGCACCTGCTGGTGCCCCTCGCCCCGCCGCGCCTGTTCGGCACGGCGGACATGATCGACACGGGCGTGGTGTACGGGCCCGCCGTCTACGACAAGCCCGAGCCCGACTCCATGGCCAACCAGTTCGCCGCGATGCCCTCGCTGCACGTCGGCTGGGCCGTGTTCATCGCCGTCGCGCTCATCGTCGCGACCCGCAGCCGCCTGCGCTGGCTGTGGCTGCTGCACCCGCTGATCACGATCCTCGCGGTCGTCGCCACCGCCCATCACTACTGGATGGACGGCCTCGTGGCGTGCGCGATCCTCGCGGTCGTGCTGATGGTGCTGCGCCCACCGCGACCCGCACGCGCGCCGGCGGCCGATCCCGCGGCCGCGGGTGCGGCAGCACCCGGCGCAGAAGGGCAGCGGCTCGGCGCGGTTCGGGAAGCCGCCCCCGCGCCGCCCCCGGTGGAAGCGGCGCGCCCCGAGAAGTGAACGGCGCCGGCGCCCCCGAGGCCCCGCGGTCCTGCTGGTCCGCGGGGCCTCGGCCGTGCGGGGGCGGGCGGAGGAGCGCCGGCAGGCCGTCTTCCCCCCGCGCCCGCTCCTGTGCCACCGTGCGCCTGATGGGGCATCAGGCTGCCGCCGCGACTCCCTTGCCCCGTGCATTCCGCACCCATATCGTTGATCCGCCGTACAACTCGCTTGATCAGGACATAATCTGACGCGGCGCTCGCGCACTCGGCCCGGGGAGGGACCCGCCCATGACCACACGTGGACGTCACCGCCGATACCGGCCGAATGCCGTGTCCCGTGCCTCGCTCACCGTCACCGCGAGCGGGGCCGGCCTGGCGATTCCGCTGATGGGCGCGAGCGGCGCGGCCGCCGCCTCCGTGGACACCTGGGAGGAGGTGGCCGAGTGCGAGAGCAGTGGCCGGTGGGACGTCAACACCGGCAACGGCTACTTCGGCGGGCTCCAGTTCCTCCAGACCACCTGGGAGGCGTACGGCGGCACCGAGTACGCCGCGCGCGCCGACCTGGCCACCAGGGACCAGCAGATAGCGGTGGCCGAGAAGGTGCTGGAGGGCCAGGGGCCGAACGCCTGGCCCGCCTGCTCCGCCGAGGCCGGGCTGACCCGCGACGGAGTGCGGCCCGACATCGCCACGGACCCGGCGCCCGCGGCCGAGCAGGCCGCCGCCCCCGCGACGCAGACGCGCCCGCAGGCTGAGCGCGGGGAGCGCGCGGCCGACCTGTACGAGGTGGTCCGCGGCGACACGCTGTCCGGCATCGCCCGCACCGAGGAGGTCCGCGGCGGCTGGCAGTCCCTCTACGAGATGAACCGGCAGACGGTCGGCGGCAATCCGGACCTGATCCTGCCCGGCCAGGAGCTGCGGCTGCGCGCGCAGGACCGCGACGCGGAGACCGAGGAGCAGCGGGAGGAGGAGCCGGAGGAGCCCGCGGCCGAGCAGCCGCGCGAGGAGCCGGAGCCCGAGCCGGAAGAGGCCGAGGAGCCCCAGGGCGAGCGGGCCGAGGAGCCCGCCGACCCGGCCCCCGCCTACTCCGCGCCGGTCGGCGGCGGCACCGGCACCGCCTACCACGCCTCGGGCGGCTCCTGGTCGCTCGGCTACCACACCGGGGTGGACTTCCCCGTTGCCACGGGCACGTCCGTGAAGTCGGTGACGGCCGGCGAGGTGGTCTCGGCGGGCTGGTCCGGCTCGTTCGGCTACGAGGTCATTGTCCGGCATCCGGACGGGCACTTCAGCCAGTACGCGCACCTCTCCGCGATCTCCGTCTCCGAGGGGCAGCCGGTCGGCAACGGCCAGCAGGTGGGGCGGTCCGGCTCGACGGGCAACTCCAGCGGACCGCATCTGCACTTCGAAATCAGGACAGGGGAGTCGTTCGGCACGGACATCGATCCGCTCGCCTATCTGCGGGGGAACGGCGTCTCCCTCTGAGCGTGGGCGCATTCCGGCCATGCGGTGGCTTGATGCCGCCGCATGACGGGCGCTCAATACGGGACAGATGGACAGGTAACCGCCCCGCAGAAGGATGTTGCTCCTCCGTTTCCTTCCCCGATCTGCCGCAGGGTCAGTAGTCTCGACCGCCTGGGTTCAATTCGTGCATATGCAGGGGACATTGGAGACGCCGATGGAACGATCCGCCTGGGCTCAGCCCGGCATCGATCCATCCGTGCCCAGCCTGTCCCGGATGTATGACTTCTACCTGGGCGGTTCCCACAACTTCGAGGCGGACCGCGCGGCCGCCAGGGAGGCCATCGCGGCGTTCCCCGGCCTGCCCGCGCTGGCCCTGGCCAACCGCGCCTTCCTGCGGCGGGCCGTGCGCTACGCGGTGGCGGAGGGCGTCTCCCAGTTCGTCGACATCGGGTCGGGCATCCTGACCTTCGGCAATGTGCACGAGATCGCCCGGCGGACCGGTGACGACACCCGCGTCGTCTACGTCGACAACGACCCCGTCACCGTCGCCCACAGCCGTGCCGTCCTCGCGGGCGACGACCGCACGGACATCCTCGCCGCCGACCTGCGCGGCCCGTCCGCGATCCTGAACAGCGAGCAGGTCGGCCGGCTGATCGACCTCGGCCGGCCGGTGGCCCTGCTGCTCGTGGCCGTCATGCACTTCCTCGGCGAGGACGACAAGCCCCACGAGCGGATCGCCGAACTGCGCGACATGCTCGCGCCGGGCAGTCTGCTCGCCCTCACCCACGCCTCCCCCGAACACCGCCCCACGGCCTCGGTGCCGGACGCGCGGATCTCGGAGGTCTACCGCAGGGCGGGCGCAACGCTGGTGCTGCGCTCCGGCGCGGAGATCACGCACTTCTTCGAGGGCTTCGACCTCGTTCCCCCAGGCGTGGTCCCATTGCCCGACTGGCGGCCCGACGGGCCGCCCGACGAGGAGGGTCCCAAGGTGAACAGCGGCTTCGCGGGAGTAGGACGCAAAGGGTGACATCCTCGCCAACGGGGCCCACCGGCCACCATCGCACCGGCGACAGCACGGAGCCGTCCGACGGCCTGCGCCGCTTCGCCGCCCTCTGGTGCCGCGCCGTCCACCCGCGCGCCGCCACCCCGCTCTCCAGACCCGAGTTCGAGGCGCTGCTGCTCGGTCTCGCGCGCCGGCTCGCCGACGCGCTGCGCGCCCCCCGTTTCGACCCCGCGCCCGGCCACGCCGTCGGCGCCGCCCTGGTCGCGGCCCACTGCACGTCCCCCGACGCGCTGCCCGGCATCCTGGCCGTCATCGACTCCCACCTGGTGGCGCACTGCGGCCCGACGGACGGGGAGGCCGGTCCTGACGCCTCGGAGAGCAGGGCCCGCTGCACCCGGCTCCAGCACGCGGTGTCCGCCGGTTTCGCGCGTGCCCTCCAGGAGCGCACCAGGAGCGAACAGGAGGCGCTGTCGCGCGCGGCCCTCGCCGCCCAGACGGAGATGGCGGACGCGCTGCACGAGAGCGAGGCGCGCTTCCGCGCGGTCTTCAAGGGGGCCGCGCTCGGCATCGGCATCGCCGACATGGACGGCACCATCCTCGACGTCAACGACGCCCTCAACCAGATGTTCGGCGGCTCGGAGCAGCACATCCGCCACCGGAACGTACTGGACTGGGCCCGCCCCGGGGACCACCCCGAGGCGGGGCGCATGCTCGAGGAGCTGATGCGCGGCGAACGTGAGCACTACCAGGTCGAAAAGTCCTATCCCCGGGACGACGGCACGACGCTGTGGACCAATCTCACGGTCTCGCTGCTGCGCGACGCCTCAGGGGAGCCGCGCTACATGCTCGCGATGACCGAGGACGTCAGCGAGCGCCGCCTGCTGAATCTCCGGCTGCGCTACCAGGCGACCCACGACGCCCTGACGGACCTGCCCAACCGTTCCCTCTTCTTCGAGCGCCTCGAACAGGCGCTGGACCGCAGCGGCTCGGGTCCGGCCCGCATCGGCCTGTGCTACCTCGACCTGGACGGGTTCAAGGCCGTCAACGACAGCCTCGGGCACGCCGTCGGCGACCAGTTGCTGATCGCCGTGGCGGAGCGCCTCCAGGGCTGCGCCTCGGGACCCGGCCAGATGCTGGCCCGGATCGGCGGCGACGAGTTCGTCGCGCTGGTGGCCGACCCGCCCGAGCCGCGGGCCGTCACCGAGCTCGCCGAGCGGGCGCTCGAAGCCCTGGCCACGCCCGTGGAGGTCGGCGGCAGGGAACTGCTGGTCCGGGCCAGCATCGGCGTCGTCGAGGGGGCCACCCGGCACCTGACGTCGGCCGAGGTGCTGCGCAGCGCCGACATCACGATGTACCGGGCCAAGGCCGAGGGCGGCAACCGCTACGCGCTGGCCGACCCCGACTCCGACGCCAGGGCGATCAGCCGCCACCACCTCACGCACCACCTGCCGGCCGCGCTGAAGGGCTGCGAGTTCTTCATCGAGTACCAGCCGCTGGTCAAGATGGAGGACGGCAGCATCGAGGGTGCAGAGGCGCTGGTGCGCTGGAGCCACCCCCGGCACGGCGTGCTCGGCCCCGACCGGTTCATCCCGCTCGCCGAGCACACCGGGCTGATCGTTCCGCTCGGCCGCTGGGTCCTTGAGGAGGCGGTGCGGCAGGCGTGCCAGTGGCAGGTCCGCGGGATAGGCGGGGCCAGGCCGCTGAAGATCAACGTGAACCTCTCGCCGCGCCAGCTGCACCACCCGGAGCTGGTCGCGGACACCATCGCCGTGCTGGAGGAGGCCGGGCTCGAACCCAGCTCGCTGTGTCTCGAAGTCACCGAGACCGCCATGATCAAGGCCGACGAGAACGAGCTGCGGCCCCTGCGCGAGCTGGCCGAGTACGGAGTCGGCATCGCGCTGGACGACTTCGGCACCGGCTACTCCAACCTGGCCAACCTGCGCCGTCTGCCCGCCGACACGCTCAAGCTGGACCGTTCCTTCACGCAGGGCCTCCAGCGCGACCCGGCGGACCCGGTCGACCTGAAGATCGTCGAGGGCATCGTCTCGCTGGCCCACACCCTCCAACTGTCCGTCACCGTGGAGGGCGTGGAGACATCCGCCCAGGCCGAGCAGCTGCGCGAGCTGGGCTGCGACTCCGCCCAGGGCTGGTTCTACGCACGCCCCGGCCCTCCGGAGCGCCTGCCCGAGGCGGTCTGAGCGGGCGGCCGCCCGCCTCAGGTCACGATCCGCAGCCGCCGCGGCGGCGCCGTGCGCGGCGCGGGCAGCCGCAGCGGCGCGGCGCCCGGGGTCAGCGAGCCGAGGACCGCGGGGCCACCGGCGCCGGTGGCCGAGGGCACGGAGCCCGCGAGGCCGTGCACGGTGAGGAAGCCGAGCAGGGCGAACAGGTACGCCTCCTTCGCCTGCGCCGGCAGGCCGAAGCGCTCCGGCGGAACGAGCGCGGCCGGTGCGGCGAGCGCGCGCAGCCGGTCCATCAGCACCGGGTTCCGCACGCCGCCGCCCGAGACGACCAGCTCCGTCAGCGCGTGCTCGCGGCAGGCCGCCGCGACCAGGCGCGCGGTCAGCTCGGTGAGCGTGGCGACCAGGTCGTCCGTGGCCGGGCGCCGGCCCACGGCGCGCAGCCGCGTTCCCAGGTAATCCGCGTGGAACAGCTCCTTGCCGGTCGACTTCGGCGGCGGCAGCCGGTAGTACGGCTCGTCCAGCAGCGCGTCGAGCAGCCCGGCGTCCACGGTGCCGCGGGCCGCGCGGGCGCCCCCGGTGTCCATGCACTCCGCTCCCCCGCTCGCCTCGGTGACGGCCGCGTCGATCAGCGCGTTGGCCGGGCCGAGGTCGTAGGCGAGGACACCGCCGTCGGCGCCGCGGGCGGTGATGTTGGCGATTCCGCCGAGGTTGAGCGCCCCGCGCGCGGGCGCGCCCGGCGCCTCGTCGAGGATCAGCAGCGCGTCGAGCAGCGCGGCCAGCGGCGCGCCCTGCCCGCCGCGTGCGATGTCGCGGGTGCGCAGGTCGGAGACCACGGGCAGGCCGGTGGCCTCGGCGATCCAGGCGGCGGCGCCGAGCTGGAGGGTGCCGCGGGCGCGGGCGTCCGCCACCCAGTGGTAGACCGTCTGTCCGTGCGAGACCACGAGGTCCGCGCGCCCGCCGGCGAGGGCCGCGTCGGCGCGCGCCGCGACCTCGCCGAAGAACTGCCCGAGTCCGGTGTCGAGCCGGCAGACCCGTTCCAGGGTGGTGGCGGCGGGCGGCAGGCAGCCGGCCAGCTCGCCGCGCAGCGCGGCCGGATACGGCTCGGTGTGCAGGCCACGGGGGCGCAGGCACAGGTCGGTGCCCTCGAAGGCCAGCTCGGCGACGGCGGCGTCCACCGCGTCGTACGAGGTGCCGCTGAGCATGCCGATCACCAGCCACGGCCGGTCGCCGGAAAACCTGGTGGGGACGCCCGCCACCGGCTCGGTAGGATGAGTGAAGCCCATAAACGTGATCCGTCACACTCCGTGGCCCAATTCACGGCCCGACAGGGCTCATTGACTCTACTCACCCATTGGAGCATCCGAGGATGGCCCGACACCTCATCACCAGTGCGCTGCCCTACATCAACGGGATCAAGCACCTGGGGAACATGGTGGGCTCGATGCTCCCCGCCGACGTATACGCCCGCTATCTGCGGCAGCGCGGCCACGACGTGCTGTACATCTGCGCGACCGACGAGCACGGCACCCCGGCCGAGCTGGCCGCCAAGGCGGCCGGGCTGCCGGTCGCCGAGTTCTGCGCGCGGCAGCACGAGGCGCAGAAGGCGGTGTACGACGGCTTCGGGCTCCGCTTCGACCACTTCGGCAGGACGTCGTCCCCGCAGAACATCGAGATCACCCAGCACTTCGCCCGCAAACTCCAGGAGAACGGGTTCATCGAGGAGCGCGCGACGCGGCAGGTGTACTCGCCCGCCGACGGCCGTTTCCTGCCCGACCGTTACATCGTGGGCACCTGCCCCTACTGCGGGTACGAGGCGGCGCGCGGCGACCAGTGCGAAAACTGCACCCGGGTGCTCGACCCGACGGATCTGCTCGACGCGCGCTCCGCGGTCAGCGGGAGCACGGATCTGGAGGTGCGGGAGACCAAGCACCTGTTCCTGCTCCAGTCGAAGCTGGAGCGGGAGGTGGAGTCCTTCGTCGACACCGCGGGCAAGGAGTGGCCGACGCTGGCCTCCTCCATCGCGCGCAAGTGGCTGACCGAGGGGCTGCTCGACCGGGCGATCACCCGGGACCTGGAGTGGGGCGTGCCGGTCCCCGCCGACGTCTGGCCCGAGCTGGCGGCCGAGGGCAAGGTCTTCTACGTCTGGTTCGACGCCCCGATCGGCTACATCGGCGCCACCAAGGAGTGGGCGGACGCGGCGGGCGAGGGCGAGGAGCGCGACTGGCGCGCGTGGTGGTACGAGGCCGACGAGGCGGTGCGGTACACCGAGTTCATGGCCAAGGACAACGTGCCGTTCCACACGGTGATGTTCCCGGCCACGCAACTGGGCACGCGCGAGCCCTGGAAGAAGGTCGACGTCGTCAAGGCGTTCAACTGGCTGACGTACTACGGCGGCAAGTTCTCCACCTCGCAGCGCCGCGGGATCTTCGCCGACGCCGCGCTGGAGCTGCTGCCCGCGGACTACTGGCGGTACTTCCTGATGGCGGGCGCACCCGAGTCGGACGACGCGTCCTTCTCCTGGGAGCTGTTCGCCTCCGTGGTGAACAAGGATCTCGCCGACACCCTGGGCAATTTCGTCAACCGGGTGCTCACCTTCTCGCGGAAGCGCTTCGGCGACGGGGTCCCGGCCGGGCATCCGGCGGGCGAGGCGGAGCGGCGGCTCGGTGAGGAGGTCGCGCGGCTCCTCGCGGAGTACGAGGAGCACCTGTCGGCGCTCCAGTTCCGCAAGGCGACGGCTCAGCTGCGCGCGCTGTGGAGCGCGGGGAACGCCTACCTGGAGGAGAAGGCGCCCTGGCAGCAGATCAAGACCGATCAGGACGCCGCGGCGCTGACGCTGCGCACCGCGATGAATCTGATTCATCTCTACGCGGTGGTCTCCGAGCCGGTCATTCCGTTCACCTGCGGGACGCTGCGCTCGGTGTTCGCGACGGCCGCGGAGGGCGGCGCGGGCGGCGAGGCCCGCTGGGTGACGCCCGAGGCCGCGCGGTCGCTGGACACGGTGCCGGCCGGGACGGACTTCACCGTGCCGCCCGTGCTGTTCACGAAGATCACCGACGATGACCTCGACGCGTACCGGGAGCGCTTCGGCGGCCAGGACGGCTGAGGACCGAGGCCGGCTGAGGGCGGCCGGAGTCGCCGTCCTCACGCCGTCCCCGCCGGCCGGGCCGACTGCTCCGCCCGTCCGCGCGGTCCTGGCCGCGGCGCCTCCCTCCCACGGGGCGCGAGCGGATGTGACGTCAGTCGTCGGCCTCCTCGGCGAGCCCCGCGCCCTGCGGGGACGCCGCCATGACCCCGGGCACCAGCGACGGCCGGCGCGGCAGCGGGGCGCGCGACAGGCTGTCCAGCGGCGCGGCCCTGAGCGCCCCGATGGCGCGCCCCGCACCCTGCCCGGCGCCGGGACCGTCGCCGAGCAGCTCGGACGGCAGCACGAGCACGGCCTGCACGCCGCCGTAGATGTTGCTCTGGAGCTGTACGACGATGTCGTGCCGCCTGGCGAGGGTGGCGACCACGAACAGGCCCACCCGGCCGTCCTCCAGCAGCTCGGCCACGTCCATCCGCTCCGCGCCGGCGAGGAGGGCGTTCATCCGGACCTGCTCCGCCGGGGTCATGCCCAGGCCCCGGTCCTCCACCTCGATCGCGATGCCCGCCGTGACGCGCTGCACGCGTAGCAGCACCTGCGTCTGCGGGGCGGAGAACTCGGTCGCGTTCTCGACGAGCTCGGCGAGAAGGTGGATGACGTCGGCGACGGCGTGCCCCCGCACGCTGCCCTCGACGGGCGGCACCAGCTTGACCCGCGCGTAGTGCTCGACCTCCGCGATGCAGGACCGCAGCACCTCGGACATGTCGACCGGGCGGCTCCACTGGCGGCGCGGCACCGCGCCGCCGAGCACCGCGAGGTTCTCCGCGTGCCGTCTGACGCGGGTGGCCAGGTGGTCGACGTGGAACAGCCCCTTCAGCAGCTCCGGGTCCTCGACGTCCTCCTCCAGCTCCTCCAGGTACTCGATCTGCCGGTGCACGAAGGACTGGAGGCGGCGGGCGAGGCTGACGAACACCTCGACCCGCTCGTCACCGCCGCCGCTGACGAGGGAGGACGCCTGGAAGACCGCGGACTCCGCGGCGTGCTGGGCGGCCTCGATCTCGTGCCGCAGCTGGTCGAGCTGGTCCTCGGCGGGCTCGGCGGGCGCCGGGCCCTCGGGCGGCCTGATGCGCTCGCCCCGCTCGACCTTGACCAGCAGCGCCTGGAGCTCCACGCGCCCGCGGGCCGCCTGGCGGCGCAGCCCGGCGAGGCGGGCCGTGTGCGACCTGGCCTCGCCCGCGGCGACGACGGCGGCCCCGACGACCACCGCACCGGTCAGCAGCACGGCCGAGGCGAGCACGGCCCACAGGGGACAGTCGCCGTGGGGGGCCCCGGGCCGGCCGCCGACCAGCAGATACACGACGGCCGCGGTTGCGATCACGGCGACCAGCACGGCGGGGAACGTGGCCAGGCGCAGGAGGCGGCGTCTGGTCCCGAGCTCTCCGCCGCACGGCGCGCCGAAGGCCAGCCGGCTGTGCAGGGGCGCGCCTCCCCCGTGGCGTGGCTGTTCTGGCATCGGTGTCCTTATCAGGCAGGTCAAGTGGGCGTAAGGCCACGCTATGCGTCAACAGGTAGGCGAACGGGCACAGTTCCGGCATTCGCCACCCCTCGCCACCTTCCAACGAGTGAAAACAGCCGGCCCGGCCGTGACGGCGGCACCCGTCGGCGGCCCCCTCCGGAGGAACTCAGTCGAGCCCGGCGGCGCGGACCGTGACGTTCAGCCTGCCCCTCAGTCCGAGCCCCGCCGGGCCGCTGCCGGGGCGGGTGCGGGGCACTCCGTGGTAGGCGAGGCGCGAGGGCCCGCCGAAGACGAACGCGTCGCCGCTGCGCAGCTCGACGTCCTGCCACGGACGCCCGCGGCTCTGCGGGGTGCCGAAGCGGAAGACGCACGTGTCGCCGAGGCTGAAGGAGACCACGGGCGCGGGCGAGCGTTCGTCGCTGTCGCGGTGCATGCCCATCCGGGCGCCGGCGTCGTAGAAGTTGACCAGGGCGATGTCGAACGGGATGCCGGACGGTCCGCCCGCGTCGGTGACCGAAGGACCGGCGTCGGCGGCGGCCTGCCGCGCCCAGTCGCCGAGCCAGGCGGGGAACGGCTTGACCGGCGCACCGTCGCCGTCGACGACGGTGCGGGCGTAACCGTAGGGGTACCAGTGCCATCCCAGGCTGAGCTGCCGGACGGACATCTCCCCGCCGCCCGGCGTCCGTACCGTGCGCAGCCCGGCCGGGGGCAGCGCCCACGCGCGGCAGGCGGCCAGCAGCTCGGCCGGTCGCCCGTCCCGCAGCCAGCCCGGCAGGTGCACGGCGCCCGGCATCACCTCGACCCGCTCGCGCGGGAACAGCTCGTCGTTCATCTCCCCATCCTCACCCGGGAGAAGAAGGGCCGGGCCGCCGGCCGGGGCATGCCGTAGGGTCGGCCCGGGAACCGGCCCCTGCGGTGGCAGCGGCGGGGCGCCGGCGGCAGCCGACGGAGGGAGACGCACGTGACGGGGCAGCAGACGGGTGATTCGGCGCTCGTGGGGATACGGAACTTCCGCGATGTGGGCGGCCTGCCGGCGGCGGGCGGGGCGCGGGTGCGGCACGGGGTGCTCTACCGCAGCGGGCATCTGGCCCACGCGACCGAGGCCGACCGGGCGTTCCTTTCCGGTCTGGGGCTGCGCACCGTCTTCGACTTCAGGAACGCGACCGACCAGGCGCTGGAGGGCCTGGACGTCGAGCTGCCCGGGGTGCGCAATGTGAACCTGCCGCTGAACGACCCGGCCGACGGCGCCGAGTTCTGGGCGCTGGTGCGCGACGGGAGCCTCGAGCGGCTGCGGGCCGAGCTGACCGAGGAGCGGACGGTGCGGCGGATGATCGAGAGCTACCGCGAGATGGTGCTGCACCGCAATGCGGAGCACGGCGAGGTGCTGCGGACCCTGTCCGGCGGCGGCCTGCCCGCGCTGGTGCACTGTTCGGCGGGGAAGGACCGGGCGGGGCTGACGGTGGCCGTGACGCTCCTCGCGGTCGGCGTGGCGCGGGAGACGATCCTGGCGGACTACCTGGAGTCCAACGCGCCGCACCGGCGGTACCGCGTGCGGCGCGGTCCCGAGACGGAGGGCGGCGGTGCGGAGCTGCACCCGGAGGTGGCCCGTCTGCTGGCCCCTCTCTTCGACGCCAGGGCGGAGTACATCCTGGCCGCGTTCGACCAGATCGACGCGACGTGGGGCGGCACCGAGCGGTACCTGAGCGAGGGGCTCGGCGTGACCGCGGCGGAGCGCGAAGGGCTGCGCGCCGCGCTGCTGACCGGCTGACCGGCTGACCGGCGGCCCCGCCCGGGCCGGGCACGGCCGGTCCCGGCCGGCTCACTTCTGGCGGACCACGACGAAGTCGGCGAGCGCGGTCAGCCGGTTCCTGACCTGCTCCGGCATGTCCACGCGGTGCAGGGCGGCCACGGCCGTGTCGTACTGGCGTCGGGCCTCCGCCTCGGTCCACGCCCGGCCGCCGGCCTCCTCGATCAGATCGGCCCTGACGGCGAACTCGGCCTCGTCGAAGTCGTCGAACTCCTCCTGCGTCTTCTTGGCGTCGGCCGTCAGCAGCGCGGTCAGCCGCTCCGCGGCGGGCCCGCGGGCCGCGAGTGCGGCGACCACGGGCAGCGATTTCTTGCGCTGTCTGAGGTCGCTCCACGTCAGCTTGCCCGTGGAGCGCGGGTCCCCCCAGACGCCGAGCAGGTCGTCGACGGCCTGGAAGGCGAGCCCGAGGTGCTGGCCGTACAGCTCCAGGCTATCGGCAAGGGCGTCGTCCGCGCCGCCGAGTACGGCGCCGATGGAGGCCGCGCACGCGAGCAGCGCGCCGGTCTTGTTGCCCTCCATCTCCAGGCACTCGGCGACGGTGACGCGCTCGCGGTGCTCGAAGGCGATGTCCTGGGCCTGGCCGTCGACGAGCCGGCGGCTTGCGGCGGCCAGCCGCCGCGCGGCGCGCGCGGCGTGGGCGGTGTCCGCGGCGAGGATCACCTCGTTCGCCAGCGCGAAGAGCGCGTCGCCGACGAGGATCGCCTGGGCCGGGCCGTGGACCTTCCACACGGTGTCGCGGTGTCGGCGCTGCTCGTCGCCGTCCATCAGGTCGTCGTGGAGCAGGGAGAAGTTGTGCACCAGTTCGACGGCGACGGCGCCGGGCACGCCCGTTTCCGGCGCCGCGCCCGCCGCCTCGGCCGACAGCAGGGCCAGGGCGGGCCTGATGGCCTTGCCGCTGTCGCTCGCGGCCGGGCGGCCCTCGGCGTCGATCCACCCGAAGTGGTAGGCGGCGACGGTGTTCATCGGCGGGGCGAGGCGGCCGACGGTGGCACGCAGGGCGGGCGCGGCCAGCGCCCGGCCGCGTTCCAGCAGTGCCGGGACGCCACCGTCCGGGTGGGCTGGCTGGTTCACGTGCTCTCCTCAGTCATGTCCGTGCGATGTCCGCGCCCGGCCGAGGACCGCCCGGGCCGCGGCGTGGCCGCTGCGCACGGCGCCCTCCATCGTGGCCGGCCACCCGGTGGCGGTCCACGCGCCGGCCAGGTACAGGCCGGCGACGCGGGTCTGCGGGCCGGGGCGCAGCTGCCCGACGCCGGGGGCGGGCGCGAAGGTGGCCTCTCGTTCGCGGGTCACGAAGAAGTCGCGGACCCCGGCGCCCGCGGCCCGCGGCAGGAGCCGGGCCAGCTCCGGCAGGTAGCGCTTGCGCAGCACGTCCGTCGGCAGCTGGATCTCCTCGCCCGCCGCCGATTGCGACAGTGCCAGGTACTGGCCGCGACGGCCGTCCGGCACGCCGAGCCCGGCGGGGCCGCCGCGGTCGAAGATCCACTGCACGGGGCTGTGCAGCGCGGCGAGGAACGGGCGGCGCAGCACGGGACGGTCGTAGATCACGTGGACGTTGAGGATCGGTGCGCTGCCGATGCGCCGCAGCCGGCCGGGGTCGGCCAGGGCACCGGCGGGCAGCAGCCGGTGGGCGGCATCGTGCGGAACGGCCAGCACGACGGCGTCCGCGGCCAGCTCGCGGCCGGTGCGCGGCTCCTCGCGCGGTGCGGTCACGGTCACGTGCCAGCCGCCGCCGGGCGCGGGGCGCAGGCGGCGGGCGCGGGTGGCGAGCAGGGTGGTGACGCCCGAACGGTCCAGCGCGGCACGGGCGCGGGTGTCGTGCAGCTCGCCGAGCGGCACCCGCGGGATGCCGATGTCGGCGGCGCCCGGCTCGGTCAGCAGGCCGGTACGGAAGACCATCGCGGCCAGGGCGAGGGACACGTCGGCCGCGCGGGCGTTCAGAGTGGCGACGCCGATCAGGTCCCACAGGGCCGCGATGGCACGG
This sequence comes from Streptomyces sp. MP131-18, assembly GCF_001984575.1. Classification (GTDB taxonomy): domain Bacteria; phylum Actinomycetota; class Actinomycetes; order Streptomycetales; family Streptomycetaceae; genus Streptomyces; species Streptomyces johnsoniae. The sequence goes on from NZ_LZNS01000001.1 coordinate 820,507, forward strand.
TCGGTCTGCCCCCTGGCCCGCAGCCAGCTCGCGAAGTCCTGCCCGTCGAGGGCGGGGTCGGCGGGGTCGAGCGCGCGCAGCGCCAGCGTGGCCCGCGCGGCGGCGGCCCGCTCGCCCGGCGTCAGATGCGGGTAGCGGGCGAGGCTGGCGGCCAGGTGCAGCGGCACGGGCAGGCCGGTGCGCCGGATGCGGCCCATGCGGCCGGTGGCGCCGTCGAGGACGGGAACGTCGAGGCGGCGTTGCAGGGGGGCGAGCGCGGCGGCGTCGATGCGCTGGAGGAAGCCGCGGTAGGCGGTGCAGCAGCGCAGATACACGTGCTGGCCGTTGTCGACGGTGAGCGTTCCGGCGGCCGAGTCGCGGCGGAAGGAGAACGCGAGGCCGCCGAGCCGCGGCCTGGACTCGACCAGGGTGACGGACTGCCCCCGGTCGGCCAGGGCAAGCGCGGTGGTGACCCCCGCGAGACCGCCGCCGACGACCACCGTGTGCCCCGGGCGGCGGGGGGTGGTCACAGCCGCTCCCGCCGGGCGGCGCGGCGCGCGTCGAGGCCGGTGAGCCCCCGCGCGGCGACGAGGATCTTGTGGCCGGCGGGCAGGGTGACGCGGTGGCGCAGCACGGCGCGCGGGTCGGCCTCGATGCGGTCGAGGAGGCGGTGGTAGATACCGGCCATGGTGGTGACGCAGGCGCCGGAGCGGCGGTCGAGCATGGGCAGCAGCCGGGAGCCCTCGGCGAACAGCTCGCGGGCCCGGCGGACCTGGAAGCGGATCAGGCCGGTGAAGTCGGATTCGGGGCCGGGGCCGGCCAGCCCGGGCCCCTCGGGGCAGCCGAACTTGCGCAGGTCCTCGGCGGGGAGGTAGACGCGGCCGTTGGCGGCGTCCTCGCGGATGTCGCGGAGGATGTTGGTGACCTGGAGGGCAAGACCGAGGGTGTCGGCGTACTCGGGGGCGCGCTCCGCCTCGCGTGCGCCGGGCAGCACCCCGAAGACGCCCAGGGAGAGGCGGCCGATGGTCCCGGCCACGCGGGTGCAGTAGACGCGCAGGTCGTCCCAGGTCTCGTAGGTGTGCCCGCGGACGTCCATCAGCACGCCGTCGATCAGCTCGTCGAGGGCGCCGAGCGGGATGGGGTAGCGGCGGGCGGCGTCGCCGAGGGCGACGGCGACCGGGTCGGTGTCGTCCTGCTGGACGGCGCCGTCACGGACGCGCTCCAGCAGGGCGCGGGTCGCGGAGAGTCGTTCCTCCTTGGCGGCGGGGTCGAGCCGGCCGTCCCCGATGTCGTCGACGCGCCGGGCGAAGGCGTACACGGCGGTGAGGGCCCGGCGTTTCGGCGCGGGCACGAGCCGGGCACCGTAGCTGAAGTTCCTCGCGTGCTGCTCGGCGACGCTGTGGCAGTAGTGGTAGGCGGCAACGACGGGGGGAGGCAGGGGTGAACTTGTGGTCACGGGCTCGAAGCTCACGTTCCTCTTCGCAGTGTCGTGGCCGCCGCGTACAGCAGTCCGCCCTTGGATGCCCGCGGTGGCCCCGCCAGGACGTCGTACCCGGCGTCGGCGATTGCCTGGGCCGCCGCCCTGCCGCCGCCGACGAATCCGGCGAGCAGCAGCCGCAGCCGCCCGGACACGCCGGTCATCATGGGCGCGCCCTCGTCGAGCAGCCTACGTGCCCGGTCGCTCATATGGGCCACCAGGGTCCGGACGGAGGCGTTCGCGGTGGGGGCGGCGAGGTCGGCCTCGGTGACGTGGAAGCGGTGCATGGCCTCCGCCGGCAGGTAGATCCGGTCCCTGGCGAGGTCCTCCGCGACGTCCTGGAGGTGCTCGATCAGCTGGAGCGCGGTGCACACGGCGTCGGAGCGGCGGATGCGCTCGGGGGTGGAGGTGCCGGTGATTCCCAGGACGAGGCGGCCGACGGGGTTGGCCGACAGCTCGCAGTAGCCGAGGAGGTCGGCGTGGGTGGCGTAGCGGCGGACCCGCTGGTCCACGCGGTTGGCCTCGATCAGGGCGAGGAACGGGTCCGGGGTGAGGGCGGCGCGCCGGACGGTGGGGATGAGCTCGCGCAGCAGCGGGTGGCGGGGCGGTGCGCCGCCGTGGGCGCTCGCGAAGACGCGGCGCAGGTCGGCTTCGAGGGCGTCCAGCATCAGGAGCCGGTCGTCGGCCCGGCCGGGGGCGAGTCCGAGGCGGGCCGCGTCGGCGCCGCCCGGCGGGAGGTCGCCGTCGCCGATGTCGTCGACGAGGCGGGCGAATCCGTAGACGGCCATGAGGTCGCCGCGCCACGCGCGCGGCAGGAAGCGGGGGGCCACGGGGAAGTTCTCGTGGGCAGCCTTCGCGAGGGTCGCGTCCCCCTCCGCGGTGGCGGTCAGCACGGGCGGCCCGTCATCACCATTGCCGTCATACTTACTCTTCTACCTTATGGTCGGACAATGGCCCGCCCCGGACACGCGTGGCGGGACGGGCAGCGCCCTTACTTGCCGGTCTCCTCCTCGTACGCCTTCAGCACCTGATCGGTGGGGCCGTCCATGATCAGCTCGCCCTTCTCCAGCCACAGGACGCGGTCACAGGTGTCCCTGATCGACTTGTTGTTGTGGCTGACCAGGAACACCGTGCCGGCCTCGGCGCGCAGCTCGCGCACCTTGGCCTCCGAGCGGCGCTGGAACTTCTTGTCGCCGGTGGCCAGGGCCTCGTCGATCATGAGCACGTCGTGCTCCTTGGCGACGGCGATGGAGAACCGCAGCCTGGCCTGCATGCCGGAGGAGTAGGTCCGCATCGGCAGGCTGATGAAGTCGCCCTTGTCGTTGATCCCGGAGAAGTCGACGATGTCCTGGTAGCGGTGCTTTATCTCGTCCCGCGTCATGCCCATGGCGAGGCCGCCGAGGATGACGTTGCGCTCGCCGGTGAGATCGTTCATCAGGGCTGCGTTGACACCGAGCAGCGAGGGCTGGCCGTCGGTGTAGACCCGGCCGCGCTCGGGCGGCAGCAGACCGGCAATGGCCCGCAGCAGGGTCGACTTGCCCGAGCCGTTGCTGCCGATGAGGCCGATGGCCTCGCCGCGGTAGGCGACGAAGCTGACGCCGCGCACGGCGTGCACCTCGCGCATCTTGTAGCCGCGCTCGCGGCGGACCATGCGGCGCAGCGCGGCCGTGGCGGTGCCCCGGCCACCGCCGCCGTGCACGCGGTAGACGATGTGCAGATCATCTGCGATGACGGTGGGGATACGTGCCTCGTCCGCCCCGCCGGCGGGGATGTCCTGTTCAGCCACGGCCGTACCGCTCCTCCGCCTTCCAGAAGTACACGAACCCGCCGACCCCCACGACGAGCGCCCAGCCGAGCGCGTACAGCCAGGTGATCATCGGGACGCTCTCGGCGAACGTCCCGTCCATGAGTGCGTAACGCACCAGGTCCATGTACACGGCGGCCGGATTGGCCGCCAGGATATCCGCCAGCAGGCTCGGGTCCACCCAGCTCGGCCAGTCGTCCTTCTCCTCCACCATGTGGCGCAGCGGGAAGATGACGCCGGAGGCGTACATCCATGTCCGCAGGACGAACGGCATCAGCTGGGCCAGGTCGGGTGTGGCGCTGCCGAGCCGGGCGAAGAACAGCGCGAGCCCGGTGTTGAACACGAGTTGCAGAGCGAGCGCCGGGAGTACCAGGAGCCACAGCCAGGACGGGTAGTGCCCGAACCCGAGCGCGATGACGAGCACGATCACCATCGAGAACAGCAGTTGCTGAAGCTGCTGGAGGGAAAGCGAGATGGGCAGCGAGGCGCGCGGGAAGTGCAGGGCCCGGACCAGGCCGAGGTTGCCCGAGATCGACTTCACGCCGGACATCACGGAGTTCTGCGTGAAGGTGAAGACGAACACCCCGATCACCAGGAACGGGATGTACTCGTCGTTCTCCATACCGCCGCGTCCGCCGAGCAGCAGGCCGAAGATCAGGAAGTACACGAACGCGTTCAGCAGCGGGGTGAGCACCTGCCAGATCTGGCCGAGCTTCGCCTGGCTGTACTGGGCGGCCAATTTCGCCTGGGAGAAGGCGACTATGAATTGCCGGCGCCCCCACAGCTGCCGGACGTAGCCCGGCAGGGAGGGCCGGGCACCACTGACGGACAGGCCGTGACGGGCCGCAAGCTCGGCCAGGGGCACGTCGCGGGGGGGCGCACTGTCGTGCGTGGTCTCACTCACTCGAACTCTCGTCCTCGCAGGGCACAAGCTGGAAGAAGAAGCCGCGCGGCGGCGGCTACTGGATGGTCTCAGACCCGAGCTTGTCAGATGACAGGAGGTCGTCCGAGTCGGGTCAGGCGCCATACCGTACGCCAACGCATCGGCCTGCGGGGACCACACGGCGTCCGCCAGCCCTCGAAGAAGCCACCGAACCACGCCTTCAGGGCAGCGCGCGAGGGCCGCCGGGCCAGGGTCAGCAGCGCCCAGTCCAGGAGGTAGACCGGGACCAGCGGCAGCGGCAGGTTGCGCCGGGCCAGCCAGACCCGGTTCCGCGCGACCATGCGGTGGTAGACGGCGTGCCTGGAGGGCGCAGTGGCCGGATGGTGCAGCACCAGATCCGCGCGGTAGTCGATGTGCCAGCCCGCGTCCAGCGCCCGCCAGGCCAGGTCGGTCTCCTCGTGGGCGTAGAAGAAATTGTCCGGCAGGCCGCCGACCTGCTGGAAGACGTGGGTGCGCACGGCGTTGGCGCCGCCGAGGAAGGTGGTGACCCGGGAGGAGCGCATCGGGTCGGAGGCACGCAGCCGCGGCACGTGCCGACGCTGCGTACTGCCGTTCTCCGGGTCGGCGATGCGGAAACTGACGATGCCGAGCTGGGGATCGGCCTCGAACGCGGAACGAACCGTTTCGGCCGTAGTTTTGTCCGGAAGCCGACCATCGTCGTCCAGAAACAGTAGTACGTCGACCTCGCTGCCCCCCGGGCCGAACGCCTCGATGCCCACGTTCCGCCCGCCGGGGATGCCGAGATTCTGCGGCAGCTCCAGGGTGCGCACACCGGGCGGCAGATCGGGCAGCTCGGCACCGTTGCCGACGACCACCACCTCGATGGCCGCGCCGTCCTGCGCGGCCACCGAGTCCAGCAGCGCCCGCAGTTCCTCCGGGCGGTCGCCCATCGTCAGGATGACCGCACCCAGTCTGAGCTGCGCCGTACCCACCACACTCACCTCAGCCTGCTCGACGCCAGTACGGACACCAGGTGCAGCAGAGTCTGCACCAGCGCGACGGCGGCCAGCAGGGCCACGCCGAGGCGGGTGAAGAACAGATCGCCCCGGACCAGGTCGAGCACCGCCACCAGCAGGATCAGCAGCGATGCCTCGACGCCGCCGACCAGCCGGTGGAACTTCAGCGCCGCGGCGGCCCTGCGGGCCAGCGCGAGACCGGACGACCGGGGTATGGCCGCGTCGTCCCGGACCGCGGGCAGGCCCCCGCGGGTCCTGGCGACGTCGACCAGGTCCGTCTCCGCCTTGATGAGGATGGCGCCGAGCGCGGCGAGCGTACCGAGGAACGCCCACAGCCAGTTCGGCGCGGCCTCCTCCACGGCGAACACGTCGGCGGCGCGCAGGCCGAAGCCGACCAGCAGGGCGGCCTCGGCCAGGTAGTGGCCGACGCGGTCCAGGTAGACGCCGGTGATGGAGGTCTGGCCGCGCCAGCGCGCGACTTCGCCGTCCACGCAGTCGAGCAGGAGGTACAGCTGGATGAGCAGCGCGCCGGTCAGCGCCCCGGCCGGACCGGGGACGAGCAGCGCCGCTCCGGCGGCGACGCCGGTGAGAACCATCAGGTACGTGAGCTGGTTCGGCGAGATCCGCGTGTTCACCAGGTGCCTGGTCCAGCGCAGCGAGATCTCGCGCATGTACAGGCGCCCGGCCCAGTGCTCACCGCTGCGCCGGTCCTTCACCCCCGAGGGGTGCACGACCGGCCGGAGTTCAGCTACCGATGGTTTTGACATAGTCCGCGTACGCGTCCCTGATCTGGTCGGTGGTCAGGTCGAGATGTTCGAGAATGGTGTAACGGCCGGGCCTGGTCTGCGGGGCGAAGGCCACCGCCGCCACGAACTCGTCGGCGGTGAAGCCGATGTGGTCGGGCAGCACGGGCAGCCCGTGGCGCCGCAGCACCTCGGCGATCAGCCCGCACTGGTCGGGAGCGCCGCGCAGGTGCATGGCGAACGCGGCACCGAGGCCCACCTGCTCGCCGTGCAGCGCGGAGCGCCGCGGGTGGAGCAGGTCCAGGGCGTGGGAGATCTCGTGGCAGGCGCCGGAGGAGGGCCGGGTGTGGCCGGCGATCGACATGGCGATGCCGGAGAGGACCAGCGCCTCGGACAGCACGGTGAGGAACGGGTCCTCCCCGCAGCCGCCGGGGTGCCGCAGCACCGCCTCGCCCGCCTGCCTGGCCATGGCCGCGGCGAGACCGTCGATCTGCTCCCCGGTCTCGCGGTGGGACAGCTCCCAGTCGGCGATGGCCGAAATGTTCGACACGGCGTCGCCGATACCCGACCGCACGTAGCGGACCGGTGCCTCGCGGATCACGTCCAGGTCGATGACCAGCGCGATCGGGGTGGGGACGCCGTAGGAGCCGCGGCCCGCGTCGTTGTCCAGCGTGGACACCGGGGAGCAGATGCCGTCGTGCGAGAGATTGGTGGCGACCGCGACCATCGGCAGCCCGACGCGGGCGGCGGCGTACTTGGCGGCGTCGATGATCTTGCCCCCGCCCAGGCCGACCACGGCGTCGTAGTGGCCCGAGCGCATGGCATCGGCCAGCTGCACGGCGGCGTCGATGGTGCCACCGGCGACCTCGTACCAGTCGGCGCCCGGCAGGGCCGGGCTCAGACGCTCGCGCAGGGCCGCGCCGGAGCCGTTGCTGATGGCCACGGCGAGCCGGCCGGAGGAGGAGATCCGCTGGTCGGCCAGGAGCCCCGCCAGATTGTCCAGGGCCCCGGCGGTGATGTCGACCGAGACGGGGGACGGGATGAGGCGGGTCAGTACCGGCACGCGATCTCCCGTCCCCGCGCAAGATCGTCGTGGTTGTCGATCTCGACCCAGCTGATGTCCCCGATGGGGGCGGTGTCGAGGTGGAACCCGCGGTGGACCAGCTCCTGGTAGCCGTCCTCGTAGTAGAGCTGCGGATCACGCTCGAACGTGGTGCGCAGCGCGTCGGCCAGCGCGTCGGCCGCCGCGGGCTCGATGAGGGTGACGCCGATGTACTCGCCGGTGGCCTCGGCGGGCTCCATCAGCTTGGTGATGCGCTGCACGCCCTTCTCGGGGTCGGTGACGACCTTCATCTCCTCGTCGGCCAGCTTCTTCACCGTGTCCAGGGCGAGGATGATGCGGCCGCCGTCCCTGCCACCGGCGGCCTGGGCGGCGAGCAGCGTGCGCTCGACGGAGGGCGGGTGAACGGTGTCGCCGTTGGCGAGGATGACCCCCTCCTTGATGACATCGCGCGCGCACCACAGGGAGTACGCGTTGTTCCACTCCTCGGCCTTGTCGTTCTCGACGAGGGTCAGGCGCACCCCGTGGCGGCGCTCCAGGGTCTCCTTGCGCTCGTACACGGCTTCCTTGCGGTAGCCGACGACGACGGCGGCCTCGGTGAGGCCGACCTCCGCGAAGTTGGCCAGAGTGAGGTCGAGGACCGTTCTGCTGTTCTCGCCGTCCGCCTCGACGACCGGCACCAGCGCCTTGGGCAGGGTGTCGGTGTAGGGGCGAAGACGCCGTCCGGCGCCGGCGGCCAGCACGAGGCCGATCATGCGGGTTCTCCTTCGTCGTGTACGGCCGGTGCCTGGGAGGAGACCCAGAAGCGGATGCTCTCGCCCAGCACCAGGAGCGCCGTGGCCCCGCCAAGGACCGCAAGCGCGGTGGTGAAGCCCTGACCGTCCGCCCACAGGGCGGCGGCTGCGCAGGCCACCAGGACGCGCCCCTCGTGACCGCCGGTGGCCAGGACCAGCCGGCGGGGGGGCGCCCCGGCGCCGCCCCGGAGGCGGTACACCGTGTCGTAGTGATGGTAGGCGCAAGCCGCCACCACAAAGAAAGCCGCCGGCAACGCTCCGTTTACCCCGGAGTCGGCCGCGAGCACCAGGAAGGTCAGGTATTCGCCGCACCGGAACAGCGGGGGAAGCAGCCAGTCGAACGGTCTGACCGGCTCCGCGGCGACCGCGCGGCCGGCGCACAGCGCGTAGAGCCCGGCCGCGGCGAGGGCCGTCCAGCTGCCCGCGACGCCGGGGAGGAGCAGCAGGCCGAGCAGCAGCGCCGTGCCGGTCAGGGCCCACAGCGGGGCGGTACGGCTGCTGCCCGCGGCCCTGGGGCGCAGCCGGGCGATGCCCTCCGCGAGCGGGCCGCTGTCGGCGAGGCCGGTGAGCGCGGCGGCCGTGCCCGGGGCGCCGCCGGGCAGGCGGCGGGAGCGCAGCAGTCGCCCGGCGGTGGTGTAGCAGCCGGCGAGGCCGCCGGCGATCAGCAGCACGGTGAAGGTGACGCGGGGGGTGGTCAGCGCGGTGAGGACGGCGATCAGTGCCCAGCGTTCGCCGATGGGCAGCACGATCATGCGGCGTACCCACACGGTCCAGCCGATGCGGTCGAGCCGGCCGGACAGCGCGGTCGCGCCGCCCGAGGTACCGCCGGGGGCGGGCGGGTGGGCCTCGTTGAACGCGAAGTCGACGATGTGGCGGCAGGTCTGGAGGATCATCGCGCCGAGCGCCAGGGCCCATACGTCGTCCCCGCCGCGGGCGGCGCCGAGGGCGAGTCCGGCGTAGTAGGCGTACTCCTTGGCCCGGTCGAAGGTGGCGTCCAGCCAGGCCCCCAGCGTGGAGTACTGAAGGGAGTAGCGGGCCAGTTGGCCGTCGGCGCAGTCGAGGACGAACGACGCGAGGAGCAGGAGCCCGGCGGCGACGAACCCGCCGCGGGTGCCGGTGGCCGCGCAGCCGGCCGCGACGAGCGCGGTGATCAGCGAGGCGGTCGTGACCTGGTTGGGCGTGAGGCCGCGGCGGGCGCACCAGCGGGCCAGGTAGCGGGAGTAGGGGCTGATGCAGTGGGTGGTGAAGAAGCCGTCCCTCGACTTCACGGCGGAACGCAGCCGCACCGCCTCCTCGTCGACGGCGGCGACGGCGGCCTCGGCCCGCGCCCGCTCCGCCTCCGAGGCGGGGACGGCGGCGACGAGGGTACCCAGCTCCGGACGGTGCACACGCGTTCCCGCCGCGTCGAGGCCGGTGGCCAGGCGGTCGGCGAGGCAGCCGGCCGCCGGCGGCGCGGCCACGGTGCGGCCCGCGGCCTCCGGCGCGCGCCCCGCTCCCTGGGCGGTGACGGCGGTCAGCGCGCCGGCCAACGCACCGCGCTCGCGCGGGAGTACGGTCACGGCGCCCGGCACGGCGGCCGCGTCGAACCTGGGGTCGGTCAGACCGAGGCGCAGGCTGTGCCGGTGGCCGACGAAGCGCGGGTCGACGACCGCGACGCGCTCGGCGGCGGGGACCGCGTCGAGCGCCCGCGTCAACCCGGCCGTGCCGTCCGCCACTCGAACGGAGAAACCCAGCTCGCGCAGGTCGTGTTCGACCGGCGACCCGGGTGGGGGCGGACCGGTGAGGATGGCGGTCGACAGCTGACTCACTCCTTGGGGCAGAACCGTCCCTGCGGCTGCACGTCGGCAGAGATTATCCGATGACCACCACACGGCAAGAATGGCGTTGACATCAGGAAACCCCGAGTTCATGTCCGGCGGCCGAAGCGGCGGTCGATGCGACTCTATGCGATGGGCCGGACACACAGCGCAAGGGGCGGGTGCCGCGCAGCGGTTAGGCTGCCGACATGAGCTGGCTGATCACCGGCGGCGCCGGATACATAGGGGCGCACGTCGTCGAGAGCATGTGTGCGGCGGGCGAGCGGGTGGTGGTGCTCGACGACCTGTCCTCCGGATCGCCCGCCAGGCTGCCCGCGGACGTGCCGCTGGTGCGCGGCTCGGTGCTCGACCGGGAGCTGCTGGACGCGACGCTGGCCGGGCACGGGGTCACCGGGGTGGTGCACCTGGCCGCGAGGAAGCAGGTGGCCGAGTCGGTGGCCGAGCCGACCGGCTACTGGCGGGCCAACGTGCACGGCCTGACGGTTCTGCTCGAAGCGGTCGCGGCGGCCGGCCTGCGCACGTTCGTCTTCTCCTCCTCGGCGGCCGTCTACGGCATGCCGGGCGGCGGCCTGGTCACGGAGGAGACGCCGTGCCACCCGCTGAGCCCGTACGGCGAGACGAAGCTGGCCGGCGAGTGGCTGGTGCGGGCGGCGGGCCGGGCGCACGGCATCGCCACGGCCTGCCTGCGCTATTTCAACGTGGCGGGCGCCGCACGCCCCGAGCTGGCGGACACCGGGGCGGCCAACGTCATCCCGATGTTCTTCGAGCGGCTGGCGCGCGGGCAGGCGCCGGAGATCTTCGGCGACGACTACCCGACGCCGGACGGCAGCTGCGTGCGCGACTACGTGCACGTGGCCGATCTGGCGGAGGCGCACCTGGCGGCCGCCCGCCACCTCTCGGGCCGCCCGGCGGCCGGGGGCGAGGACCTCACGGTGAACATCGGCACCGGGCGCGGGGCCTCGGTGAAGGAGCTGGCGGCGCTGGTCGGACAGGTCACCGGCCACGGCGGCCCGCCGCGGATCTCGGGGCGCAGGCCGGGCGATCCGGCCCGGGTCGTGGCCTCGGTCGACCTGGCCGCGGAACGGCTGGGCTTCACGGCCGGGCGAGGTCTGGAGGAGATGGTCTCCTCGGCCTGGGCGGGCTGGTGTCATCTGCACCCACAGATGTAGCTCCTCCACCATCGCCGCACGTCAGGCGACCGGGCCGCACTCCGGATGAACGCGCAGGTCAGAGCACATGACAACGGTGTTCAGTGCCGCGTTGCCGAAGGGCCAGGACCCGTAGTTCACTGTGGGGTGCCGACGAAAAAAGGGGGCGTGCGATGGGAGCCGGACACCACCACGGAGGAGCGCCGCCCGCCGGGCCCGGCACGGCGGGGGCGGCCTACCGGGGGCGCCTGCGGGTGGCCCTGGCCATCGCCTGCGTGCTGCTGGTGGCGGAGCTGGCCGGGGCCGCGGCAACGGGCTCGCTCGCGCTGCTCGCGGATGCCGGTCACGTGGCGACGGACGCCGTGGGCATCGGCATGGCGCTGCTGGCCATCCACGTTGCCAACCGGCCCGCGGGCAGCGACCGGCGCACTTTCGGCTTCGCCCGCGCGGAGATCCTGGCCGCGCTGGCCAACTGCGTGCTCCTGCTGGGCGTCGGCGGCTACATCCTGGTCGAGGCGATCGGCCGGCTGCGCGACCCGGCCGAGGTCCCCGGCGGGCTGACCGTGGTCTTCGGTGTCGTCGGCCTGCTCCTCAACTGCGCCTCGCTGGCGCTGCTGATGCGCGGGCAGCGCGAAAGCCTGAACGTGCGCGGCGCGTTCCTCGAAGTGGCCGCGGATGCCCTGGGTTCGCTCGCGGTGGTGGCGGCGGCGCTGGTGATCGTGTTCACCGGCTGGCAGCAGGCCGACCCGGTCGCCTCGTTGCTGATCGCGCTGCTGATCGTGCCGCGCACGGTGAAGCTGGCCCGGGAGGCGCTGGACGTGCTGCTCGAATCCGCGCCGAAGGACGTGCGGGTCGCGGAGGTCAGGGCGCACATACTGGAGTTGCCCGGCGTGGAGGACCTGCACGACCTGCACGTGTGGACGATCACCTCGGGGATGCCCGCGCTGTCCGCGCACGTCGTCGTCGCGCGGGAGACGCTGGACGCGGTGGGGCACGAACGGCTGCTGCACGACCTCCAGGGCTGCCTGGGCGAGCACTTCGACGTGGCGCACTGCACGTTCCAGCTGGAGCCCTCGGGGCATGCGGCACACGAAGTGGGCCTCTGCCACTGATCCGGTGCGGCACACTGGTCCGAGCCCGCGCATGCGGGACGCAGGGACGAAGCGCGGGGAAGGTGGACATGCCGCACAGCACCGACGCCACGGCGGAGCCGGTCATGCTGGAACTGGTCGATGAGGACGGCCGGACGGTGGGTACCGCGGAGAAGCTGTCCGCGCACCGGGCTCCCGGGCGGCTGCACCGGGCCTTCTCGGTCTTCCTGTTCGACGCCGGGGGGCGGCTGCTGCTCCAGCGCCGCGCGCCGGGGAAGTACCACTCCCCCGGCGTCTGGTCGAACACGTGCTGCGGACATCCCTACCCGGGGGAGCCGCCGTTCCTGGCCGCCACCCGGCGCACCGTCGAAGAGCTGGGCGCGGCGCCCGAGTCGCTGCGGGCGGCGGGCACCGTCCGCTACAACCACCCCGACCCCGCCTCCGGCCTCGTCGAGCAGGAGTACAACCACCTGTTCGCCGGGGTGGTGAGCATGCCGCTGCGGCCCGATCCCGAGGAGATCGCGGACACCGCGTTCGTCTCCCCGGGCGAGTTGGCGCGGCTCCGGTCCGAGGGGGCCTTCTCGGCGTGGTTCCCCACCGTGCTCGACGCGGCGCGCCCGGCCCTGCGCGACCTGACGGGCGCCGCGGCCGGCTGGTGAGGGCACGGGTCAGACCAGGTCGAGCGGCAGCGTGGCCCAGACGATCTTGCCGCCGATGGCCGTCGGTTCCACACCGCAGTCCCCGCCCGCGTCGAGGGCGGTGACCTTCACCAGGAGCAGGCCGCGCCCCGAGGTGTGCTGCTCCTCCGGGAGCGCTTCGAGGGCGCGCGGCCGGTAGGGGTGCCCGTCCTCGACGGAGAGCCGCAGCCAGTGGGCGTCGAGCGCGACCTCGACGCCGATGTCCCGGGTGAGCAGCGCGGCGTGTCTGACCGCGTTGGTCACCAGCTCGGACACCACGAGCAGCGCCGCTTGGAGGCGGTCGTCGGACAGCGGGGCCCGCCGTCCGCGGACGAGGTCGCGCACCATGTGGCGTATTCGGGGCACGGACACCTCCGCGGGGGCGACGGTGAATCGCCAGACTCCGGTGTGGCCGGGCGCGGGCGGAACCGTGGGGTGCGGCAGGGCGCCTGATCGACTGTCCATGGGCTCCGGTACCAGTCCCTCTCGCTCGTGTGCTCATCCACTGGTTCCGAGTGTTGGCATGTGCCATGGCCTCATGACCCACTGACCACAACTCGCCACATATGCGGCGTACCCAGATCAAGTTGATTCATTTCCATTCGATCTGTGATCGATCTGTTGCCCGTTCCCGGCGGACTCCGCGGGGGTGGCATGATCATCAAACAAAGGACCGGAGGGAGCGAGGGAACGCGATGGGCCAGCGTGCGATGCGGGTGTTCGTGGGCAATCAGCAGGTTCACTGCCCGTTCTGCCGGTACCACCTGTTCAACCGGCATGACATCAAGCTCGACGGCGGCGGCATGTCCTTCCTCGGCCTCGACTGGGACAGCAGGTCGGCGACCGGGCTGATCTGCGGCCAGTGCGGATACGTGCAGATGTTCTGCGAACCCCGGTTGCGGGTCGAGGCCGCCTGAGGCAGCCGAAAGCAGTCACCCGACCAGGCGGGCGCACCGTTGTGAACGCGCGGCGGATTGACGCTTTCGGGCGAGCGCCGGTTCGCGCGGGTCCGCGGGGCGCGGCGATGCGCACCAGGGGCGGCCACCCCCGGGGAGGGCGACGACCACCGGCTTTGCGCCTCGACCAGCCCGGCGCATGACTACTATCACCATGTATATGAATTAGCCCTAACCAGAAGGAAAAGGGCAGATCCCTTTTGCTGTCGACATATCGGTGAGTGTCCGAGGCGCTTCAGGGGCAAGGTCATCCCGACTGAATCCCCTGGACGTTGGAGCGCAGCTGTCATGGCACTTCCGCAAGGTCCCCTGGAGCATCGCTACCAGGGGGAACATCCGGTGCGGACCCTCGCCTATCTCTTCCGGGAGGACCGCCTCCGGCTCCTGGTCGCCGTACTGGCGTTCATCGTCAAGCACAGCCCGGCCTGGCTGCTTCCCCTGGTCACCGCCAACATCATCGACATCGTCGTCGACCACCGGCCGGTCGAGGAGCTGGGCGCCAACACCGCGCTGCTGGTGGTGGTCCTGCTGCTCAACTACCCCACCCACATCCTCTACGTCCGGTGCATGCACGGCAGCGTGCGCCGCACGGGAACGAGCCTGCGTTCCGCGCTCTGCCGCCGCATGCAGGAACTGTCCATCGGCTACCACTCCCGGGTCAGCGCCAGCGCGCTCCAGACAAAGGTGATCCGCGATGTGGAGAACATCGAGACCTCGGTGCAGCAGAGCGCGGACACCGGGCTCGCCGCGGTCATCACGCTCACCGGCGGCCTCGCGGTCATCGCCCTGCGGGTGCCGGCCGCGCTCCCGGCGTTCATCCTGATCGTCCCGGCCGCGGCCCTGCTGGTGCAGCGCCTGCGCGGCCGGCTGCGCGGCCAGAACGAGCAGTTCCGCCGGCAGGTGGAGCACCTGTCCACCCGGGTCGGCGAGATGACCAGCCTCATCCCCGTCACCCGCGCCCACGGCCTGGAACGCGCCGCGCTGCTCCGGGTGGACGGCTCGCTGCGGAAGGTGCTGAGCGCGGGCATACGGCTCGATCTGCTCAACGGGCACTTCGGCGCACTGGCCTGGATCCTGCTCAACGTCATCGGCATCGGCTTCCTGACCGGCTCCGCGCTCGTCTCCTACTACCAGTGGCTGCCGGTCACGGCGGGCGACGTGGTGATGCTCAGCACGTTCTTCACCACCCTCACCGGCTCCATGACCATGCTGATGGGCCTGGCGCCGATCATCACCAAGGGCCTGGAGTCGGTCCGTTCGGCTGGCGAGGTGCTCCAGGCACCCGACCTGGAGGTCAACGCCGGCAAGACCGAGGTGACCGCGGTCAAGGGCCGCCTGGTCTTCGAGAACGTGAACTTCCGCTACGACGGCGAAGGCGCGGCCGCCATCACCGACTTCGCCCTCTCCGTGCCGCCGGGCGAGACGGTCGCCCTCGTCGGCGCCTCGGGCGCGGGCAAGTCCACCATCCTCAACCTGCTGATCGGCTTCATCAGGCCGGAGTCGGGCCGCATCCTCCTCGACGGCACCGACATGTCGACACTCGACCTGCGCAGCTACCGCCGCTTCCTCTCCGTGGTCCCCCAGGAGTCCGTCCTGTTCGAGGGCACCATCAGGGAGAACGTCGGTTACGGCATGCGGGAGATCGACAACCAGGCGGTCCGCAACGCCCTGCGCGACGCCAACGCGCTGGAGTTCGTCGACCGGCTGCCCGACGGGCTCGACACCGTGGTCGGCGAGCGCGGCGCCCGGCTGTCCGGCGGGCAGCGTCAGCGCATCGCGATCGCCAGGGCCCTGATCCGCGATCCGCGCATCCTGGTGCTCGACGAGGCCACGTCCGCCCTCGACACCCGTTCCGAGGCACTGGTCCAGCAGGCGATGGACCGGCTGATGCGCGGGCGCACCGTGTTCGTGGTCGCCCACCGCCTGTCCACGGTGCGCGGCGCCGACCGGATCGTGGTCATGGAGCACGGCCGCATCAGCGAGATCGGCAGCCACGCCGAACTCCTCAGGCGGGGCGGGGCCTACGCCAGGCTCCAGGCCACCCAGATGAGCTGACGACCGCCGTGCGGGGCGCCCGCACCGGTCCGGCAACGGACCGGAGGGCGCCCCGGCGGGCCGTCACAGCGGCTCCGACTCGCTCAGCTCGCCGTCAAGACGCAGCCACCGGGTGATCCCCAGGCCACGCAGGAACGGCACGTCGTGGCTGGCGACCAGCAGCGCGCCGCGGTAGGACGCGAGCGCCGAGGTGAGCTGCCGCACGCTGCTCAGATCCAGGTTGTTCGTCGGCTCGTCGAGCAGCAGCAGCTGCGGGGCGGGCTCGGCCAGCATCAGCGCCGCCAGCGAGGCCCGGAACCGCTCCCCGCCGGAGAGCGTCCCCACCTGCTGGTCGGGGCGCTCCTTGCGGAAGAGGAACCGCGCCAGCTGGGCGCGCACCCGCTGCGGGTCCGTCCCCGGCGCCAGTGCACGCACGTTGTCCAGGATGCTCAGCGACTCGTCGAGGATGTCGAGGCGCTGCGGCAGGTAGCGCAGCGGGACGTGCACCGTGACCTCGCCCGCCTCCGGAGGCAGCTCGCCGGCGACCGTGTTCAGCAGCGTGGTCTTGCCCGCACCGTTGCGCCCCACCAGCGCCACCCGTTCAGGCCCCTGGAGCTCGGTGCTGGCCCGGGCGCCGTACCTGACCGCCACACCGTCGAGGCTGAGCACCCGGCGGCGGGGCGGCACGGCCGTGAACGGCAGGTCGACGCGGATCTCGTCGTCGTCCCTGACGGCGCCCTCCGCCTCGGTCAGGCGCTCGCGCGCCTTCTCCAGCCGCTCCTCGTGCATGATGCGGTGCTTGCCCGCCGACTCCTGCGCGGTCCGCTTGCGCATCCGCATGACGGCGCGCGGCTCCTTCTTGTTCTCGAACGCCTTCTTCGCCATGCGGGTGCGGCCCGCCAGCTTGTCGTGCGCCTCGATCAACTCGCGCTTCTGCCGCCGCACGTCGGCCTCGGCGACGCGGACCATCCGTTCGGCTGCCTCCTGTTCGACGGTCAGCGCCTCCTCGTACTCCGCCAGCGTTCCGCCGAACCACCGCACCTCACCGGCGCGCAGATCGGCGATGTGGTCCACGCGCTCCAGCAGCTCGCGGTCGTGGCTGACGACGACGAGCACGCCGCGCCAGGCGGAGACAGCGGCGTACAGCCGCTGTCTGGCGTCCAGGTCGAGGTTGTTGGTGGGCTCGTCGAGCAGCAGCACGTCGGGGCCGCGCAGCAGCAGGGCCGCCAGCCGCAGCAGCACCGTCTCGCCGCCGGATACCTGGCCGACGGTGCGGTCGAGACCGATGTGCGACAGACCGAGCTGGTCGAGCGTGGCCCTGGTCCGCTCCTCGATGTCCCAGTCCTCGCCGACCGCGGCGAAGTGCGCCTCGTCCGGGTCGCCGGCCTCGATGGCGTGCAGCGCCGCGCGGGCGCGGGCGATGCCCAGCACCTCGTCCACGCGCCGGGTGGTGTCCAGCGTGAGGTTCTGCGGGAGGTGGCCGATCTCGCCGGTGACCCGGACCGTTCCCGCGGCCGGGGGGAATTCGCCGGCGATCAGCTTCAGCAGGGTCGACTTGCCCGTGCCGTTCAGCCCGATCAGCCCCGTGCGACCGGGGCCGATGGCCAGGTCGAGGCCGTCGAAGACGGGGGTGCCGTCGGGCCAGGAGTAGGACAGTCCAGAAATGGTGATGTGCGTGGTGGCTGCGACCATCAGGGCCTCCGGGGTGTGCTCGGGTGGGTTGTCCAGCGACACGTGGAGACACCGGGCCCGGAGCCGGGCAGTGGCTGACCGGAGGAGAAGAGGGCGGGAAACGGCCGTTCACTTCCGAGGTCGGTCGCGAGGCGCGGCACGTGCACGGGCACGTCCGGCGGGCTCACGGTGTCTTCGACCTCAGAGCGACAAGGGCCTCTCCCATCAACGGCAACAGGGCCAGGACCGAGCGTAGGCGCCGCTCCCGGCTCCGGGCAAACGACTTTCCGGCCACCCGGGCCGGGCAGGCAAGGCACCCGGGACGGGCGAGGAGAGTGCGCGGCGCCGGATCGGCCCGAGGTCCGGGCAGCCGCGAGTGGGCCGGGGCCCGCGTGAGCTGCCCGGAAACCGCCCGACGCAGCGCCCGCCGAGCGGGCGCCCCTTTTGCGGACGGGCCCTACGCGGACTTGCCCTCGGCGCGGGCCGCGATGCGGGCGCGGCGGGCGGCCAGGCGCTCGTCGAACACGGTGGCTTCCGTGTCGAGGCCGCCGAGGAAGGTACCCAGCTCGTCCTGCGCCTTCTGGCCCTCGGGGCCCAGGCCGCCGAGGTCCATGGTCTTGAGGAAGCGCAGCACGGGCTGAATGACCTCGTCATGGTGTATGCGCAGGTTGTAGATGCCGCCGATGGCCATGCGGGCCGCCGCGCGCTCGAAGCCGGGGATACCGTGTCCCGGCATGCGGAAGCCGACGACGACGTCCCGTACGGCCCGCATGGTCTGGTCGGGCGCCAGCTCGAACGCGGCACGCAGCAAGTTGCGGTAGAAAACCATGTGCAGGTTCTCGTCGGTCGCGATGCGGGCCAGCATCCGGTCGCACACCGGATCGCCTGACTCGCGGCCGGTGTTGCGGTGGGAGATCCGGGTGGCCAGCTCCTGGAAGGCGACGTAGGCCACCGAGTGCAGCATCGAGTGCTGATTGTCCGACTCGAAGCCCTCCGACATGTGGGCCATGCGGAAGTTCTCCAGCTGCACCGGGTCCACGGCCCGGGTGGTGAGGAGGTAGTCCCGCATCACGATGCCGTGCCGCCCCTCCTCGGCCGTCCAGCGGTGCACCCAGGTGCCCCAGGCGCCGTCGCGGCCGAAGATCGAGGCGATCTCGTGGTGGTAACTCGGCAGGTTGTCCTCGGTGAGGAGGTTGACCACGAGAGCGGTACGGCCGATGTCCGTGACCTTGGACTGGTCCGGCTGCCACGGCTCACCGCCCAGCGGACCGTCGAAATCGCGCCCCTCGCTCCAGGGCACGTACTCGTGGGGCATCCAGTCCTTGGCCACGGCCAGATGGCGGTTGAGCTCGCGCTCCACCACCTCCTCCAGGGCGAAAAGCAACCGGGTGTCGGTCCACTCGTCGGGCCCGGGGGCGGTGCTGGGGTCGAGGGTCACGGATAGCTCCTGCCGATCAAAAGCGATGTACCTACGAAACCGTAGGTTACGGCACCGTAAGTTGTTACTCGTCGGTCTGGCAAGAAGCGATGGCGGAAATAGCACACGCGAAGGCCCGGACCGATGACGGCCCGGGCCTTCCCCACCGAACGCGGCGTGTGCGTCCGCCTACCGCTTGCGCCGCTCGGAGTCGAGCAGACCGGCTCGCCGAAGGGCGTCGGCCATCGCACTGTTGACCGGCGGCTGGCCTTCGCGGCGCCGCCCGCCGCCCTCGGCACGCTGGCCGCCCCTGCGGTCGCGCTGCCGGGGCGCGGCGCTCCGGCCGCCGCCCCGCTCCTCCTGCGGCTTGCCGCCCCGGGCGCCGCCCGGCTCCCGCTCCTCCTCCAGACGAAGGGTGAGGGAGATCCGCTTGCGCGGCACGTCCACGTCGAGCACCTTGACCTTCACGATGTCGCCGGGCTTCACCACGTCCCGCGGGTCGGAGACGAACTTCCGGGACATCGCGGAGACGTGGACCAGGCCGTCCTGGTGGACGCCGATGTCGACGAACGCGCCGAAGGCCGCCACATTGGACACGACCCCTTCCAGGATCATGCCCGCCGACAGGTCGCCCAGGGTCTCCACGCCCTCCTTGAACCGGGCGGTCTTGAAGGCCGGCCGCGGGTCGCGGCCGGGCTTCTCCAGCTCCTTGAGGATGTCGGAGACGGTCGGCAGGCCGAAGGTGTCGTCGACGAAGTCGGCCGGGTCGAGCGCCCGCAGAGCCGTGGCATTGCCGACGAGGGAGGGCACGTCCGAGCCCGAGGTCGTGACGATGCGGCGCACCACCGGATACGCCTCGGGGTGCACGGCGGAGGCGTCGAGCGGATCGCCGCCGCGGATACGCAGGAAGCCCGCGCACTGCTCGAACGCCTTGGGCCCCAGACGCGTCACCTTCTTCAGCGAACCCCGGTCGGGGAACGGGCCGTTGACGTCGCGGTGGGCCACGATGTTTTCCGCGAGGGTGGTGCCGATGCCGGAGACCCTGGCCAGCAGCGGCACGGACGCGGTGTTGACGTCGACGCCCACCCCGTTCACGCAGTCCTCGACCACGGCGTCGAGCGAGCGCGAGAGCTTCACCTCGGACAGGTCGTGCTGGTACTGGCCGACGCCGATGGATCTCGGGTCGATCTTGACCAGCTCGGCCAGCGGGTCCTGGAGCCTGCGGGCGATGGAGACCGCGCCGCGCAGCGACACGTCCAGATCGGGGAGCTCCTGCCCGGCGAAGGCCGAGGCGGAGTAGACCGAGGCCCCGGCCTCGGAGACCACCATCTTGGCCGGCTGCTGCTCCGGCAGCGCGGCGATCAGCTCCCCCGCGAGCTTGTCGGTCTCCCGGGACGCCGTGCCGTTGCCGATCGCCACCAGCTCCACGCCGTGCTCCCGCACGAGCGCGGAGAGCGTGGCCAGCGCCTCGTCCCAGCGCCGCTGGGGGGCGTGCGGGTACACGGTCGCGGTGGCGGCCACCTTGCCGGTGGCGTCGACGACCGCGACCTTCACCCCGGTGCGCAGGCCGGGGTCGAGGCCCATGGTGGCGCGGGTGCCGGCCGGGGCCGCGAGCAGCAGATCCCTCAGGTTGGTCGCGAAGACGCCGACCGCGTCGTCCTCCGCGGCGGTGCGCAGGCGGGTGCGCAGGTCGATGCCGAGGTGGACGAAGATGCGCGTGCGCCAGGCCCAGCGGACCGTTTCGAGCAGCCAGGGGTCGCCGGGCCGGCCGCGGTCGGCGACCCCGAAGCGGTGGGCGATGGCCCGCTCGAACGAGGATGGCCCCGCGTCCTGTGCGGCCTCCTCCGGCTCCAGCGTGAGGTCGAGGACATCCTCCTTCTCGCCGCGGAACATCGCGAGCACCCGGTGGGAGGGCAGCTCGGTGAACGGCTCCGCGAAGTCGAAGTAGTCGGCGAACTTGGCGCCGGCGCTCTCCTTGCCGTCCTTGACCTTGGCCACCAGGCGGCCCTTGGTCCACATGCGCTCGCGCAACTCGCCCAGCAGATCGGCGTCCTCGCCGAACCGCTCGGTGAGGATCGCCCGGGCGCCCTGGAGGGCGGCCTCCGCGTCCGGCACGCCCCGGTCCGCGTCGACGAACGCCGCGGCGGCGGCCTGCGGAAGCGTCCCCGGATCGCCGAGCAGGCCGTCGGCCAGCGGCTCGAGACCCGCCTCGCGGGCGATCTGCGCCTTGGTGCGGCGCTTGGGCTTGTAGGGGAGGTAGATGTCCTCCAGCCTGGCCTTGGTCTCGGCGGCGCGGATGGTGGCCTCGAGCGCGTCGTCCAGCTTCCCCTGGCCGCGGATGGACTCCAGGATCGCCTCGCGCCGCTCCTCGAGCTCCCGCAGGTAGCGCAGCCGCTCCTCAAGGGTGCGCAACTGCGCGTCGTCCAGCGTGCCGGTGACCTCCTTCCGGTAGCGGGCGATGAACGGCACAGTGGAACCGCCGTCGAGCAGCTCCACGGCCGCCCGCACCTGCCCTTCCCGGACGCCCAGCTCCTCGGCGATCCTGCCTTCGATGGACCGGCCTGCGACGGACTCTGTCACGATCAACGCTCCGCTTCCCCGGCGCGCTCTGCGCCGCGCTGTGCATTCTGGCAGGAGGCACTGACAACGGCCCGCAGAGGCACGCCAGGCGCCGCGAGCCGTCGCCGCCCGGGCCCCGGGGAGCCGGCGGCCGGGACGGGGAGCGGGGGATCAACGGCACCAATCCGGCGGTGAGTTCGAATCGCTCGCCGTACGATGCCTGCATGGGACCCGACACGACGCGGCCGGGGCCGCGCGAGCGGAGGAAGCAGCGCACGCACGAGGACCTGCTCCGTTCGGCTCTTGAACTGTTCCTGGACCGGGGGTACGGCGGGACGACCGTCGGCGACATAGCGGAGCGCGCCGCGGTCTCGGAACGCACCTTCTTCCGGTACTTCGCCGGGAAGGAGGAGCTGGTCCTGCACCCGCTGCGCGAGGCGCGGCAGGTACTGCTCGCCGAGGTGGCGCGGCGCCCCGCCGAGGAGAAGCCGCTCCGGGCGCTGTACGAGGGCGGGCTCGCCGCGCTGCGCCTGGTCTCCGGGCGGATGCCGGGGCTGTACCGGCTGACGCTGCGTGTGGTCAGCACCGATCCCGAGGCCCACGCGACCTGCCTGCGCTTCGGGGCCGAGGAGCAGCGGAAGCTGGCGGACGTGGTGGCGCGCAGGGAGCGGGCGCGGCCGGGCGATCTGCGGCCCGTGCTCCTGGCGGCGGCCTTCACCGCGGCGATCACCGAGGCGTCGCTGTCCTGGGGGAAGGGCGGCGACACGTCCATCGCCTCGCTGTCGGCCACGGTCGAGAGCCATCTGCGGGTACTGCCCCAGGCCGTCACCTGGGGGCGGTCCAGGTCACCCGAGGACTGACCACACCACCCTCCCGGGTGATATGAACAGCACACGTGCAGCTGAATTCCTTGCGAACTGCCGGGAGTTAAGGGCAGGGTGCGACAAGTGACACAGTGCACTCACCTCATGACACCCCGTGGAGCTCCGGAGGGACCCATGACGCTCACCGGCCAGGACACCGACACGGACCACCGCTGCCGCAGCTGGCTGCTGACCGCCCGCCGGGAGGATCTCGCGCACTTCCGGCGCCTGGCATCGCTCGCCATGCGCGAGTGGGGGCAGCCGCAGGAGGTGGCGGAGCTGGTGCTGCACGGCGTGACGGAGTTGCTGTCCAACGTGGCCCGGCACGTCGAGGACCCGCGGTGCACGCTCGAACTCGCGCTGCTCGGCGGCACCGTGCAGGTCACGGTCCACGACCGCTCCTCGGCCCTGCCGAAGATCACCCTGCCGGACTGGACCGCTGAGGAGGGCCGCGGTCTCTGGCTGCTGCGCGAGATGGCCGACGGGCTCGGCTACGCGCTCACCGAGGAGGGCAAGCAGGTGTGGGTGCGGGTGCACGCGGGCGCCGGGCGGCCCGTGGTCTGACGAGGCGGCCGCCCGGCGCGCCGGCCGGTGCCCGTCAGGCGTCGCGGAACGGCCGGTCGGCCGCGGCCCGTTCCCGCAGCAGCGCGGGCGGCTCGAAGCGGTCGCCGTAGCGCTCGCGCAGCGCGTCGGCCCTGGCGGCGAAGCCGGCCGGGCCGCCCGGGTAGCCGTTGACGTACTGGAGCACGCCGCCGGTCCAGCCGGGGAAGCCGATGCCGAGGATGGAGCCGACGTTGGCGTCGGCGACGGACGTGAGCACTCCGTCCTGGAGCAGCCGGACGGCGGCAAGGGATTCGGCGAACAGCAGCCGTTCCCCCATGTCGTCGAACGGCACCGCCGCGTCGGCCCGCGCGAAGTGCGTCCGCAGCCCGGGCCACAGGCCGGTGCGCCGGTCGTTCTCGTAACCGTAGAAGCCGGCTCCGGCGCTGCGCCCCGGCCGGTCGAACTCGTCGATCATCCGGTCGATCACGGCCGAGCCCGGGGCGGGCCGCCACGGCTCGCCGGCCGCCTCGGCCGCCGCCTTCGCCTCGTTCCAGATGCGGCGCGGCAGGCCGAGGGTCATCCGGTCGAGCAGGGCGAGCGGCGGAGTGGGGTAGCCGGCCCGGGCCGCGGCCCGTTCGAGCGAGACCGGGTCGACGCCCTCCTCGATCATGGCCAGGCTCTCTTCGAGGAAGCGGCCGATGACGTGTGAGGTGAAGAACCCCCTGGCGTCGTTGACGACGATGGGTGACTTGCCGATCCTGCGCACGAGGGCGACGGCGCGGTCCAGGGCCTCCTGGCCGGTCCGCTCCCCACGGACGATCTCGACCAGCGGCATGCGGTCGGCGGGCCAGAAGAAGTGCAGCCCGGCGAAGTCCTGCGGCCTGCCGGTGGAATCGGCCAGCCGGGACACCGGCAGCGTGGAGGTGTTGGTGCACAGCAGCGCGCCGGGGGCGACCACGTGCCTGATCTCCTCGAACACCTTCTGCTTCAGCGCCTGGTCCTCGAAGACCGCCTCGATCACCACGTCGCACCCGGCGAGGTCGCCGGTCTCCGCGGTGGGGGTGATCCGCGCCAGGTGCGCGTCGCGCGCCTCCTCGGTGAGGCGGCCGGCGTCCAGCGCCTTGGCGAGCAGGCCCGCTGAGTGCTCCTTCCCGCGCGCGGCGGCCTGGGCCGTCACGTCCTTCAGCACGACGTCGAGACCGGCGGCGGCAATGACATGGGCGATACCCGCGCCCATCAGCCCCGCGCCGACAACGGCGACGCGGGCGGCCGGGGGCACCTCGTCGGCGCGGGCGCGGCCGGCGCCCGAGTTGACCGCGCGCATGTCGAAGAAGAACGCCTGGATCATGTTCTTCGCGATCCGGCCGGTGACCAGTTCCGTGAAGTAGCGGGCCTCGATGGTCTGCGCGGTCTCGAAATCGACCTGCGCGCCCTCGACGGCCGCGGCCAGGATGTTGCGCGGCGCGGGGTAGGGGGCGCCGCCGGTGCGCTTGGCGAGCGTGGCGGGGAACGCGGGGAGCACCGCGGCGAGCCGCGGGTCGGCCGGGGTGCCGCCGGGGATGCGGTAGCCGGGGCGGTCCCAGGGCTGCGCGGCCTCCGGATGCGCGAGGACGAAGGCGCGGGCCCGTTCGGCCAGGGCCTCGGGGGTGTCGACGATCTCGTCCACGATGCCGAGTTCGCGGGCCCGCTGCGGGCGGATGCGGCGGCCTTCGAGCAGCACGTGCTGGAGCGCGTCGGCGAGGCCGAGCAGCCGGACGGTGCGGACGACGCCCCCGCCGCCCGGCAGCAGGCCGAGCGTCACCTCCGGCAGGCCGACGCGGCAGCCGGGAGCGTCCAGGACGATCCGGTGGTGGCAGGCCAGGGCGATCTCCCAGCCGCCGCCGAGCGCGCTGCCGTTGACCGCGGCGACGACGGGGCGGCCGAGCGTCTCGATACGGCGCAACGCGTGCTTGACGCGCATGCTGGTGTCGAAGACGCGCCGGGCGTCCTCGGGGCGGGCGGCGAGCAGGTCGTGCAGGTCGCCGCCGGCGAAGAAGGTGTTCTTGGCCGAGGTGATGACGACGCCGCGGATCGTGTCGGCCTCGGCGGCGAGCCGGTCGGCGACCTCGGTCAGCGAGGCGATGAACGCCGCGTTCATCGTGTTGGCGCCACGGCCGGGGTCGTCGAGGGTGAGGGTGACGACGCCGTCGGCGTCCCGGTCCCAGCGGATCGTGCCGTGCGTGCGGGTGGGCTCAGGCATGGTGTGGTTGTTCTCCAGGAGGCGGGAGGGTCAGACGCGCTCGATCACGGTGGCGATGCCCATGCCACCGCCGATGCACAGGGTGGCCAGGCCGTAGCGCAGGTCGCGGCGTTCGAGTTCGTCCAGGAGGGTGCCGAGGATCATCGCGCCGGTCGCGCCGAGGGGGTGGCCCATGGCGATGGCCCCACCGTTGACGTTGACCTTCTCCAGGTCGAGGCCCATCTCCCGCACGAAGCGCAGGACGACGGCGGCGAACGCCTCGTTGATCTCGACGAGGTCGATGTCGTCGATGGTCAGCCCGGCCCTGGCCAGGGCCTTGCGGGTGGCGGGTGCGGGGCCGGTGAGCATGATGGTCGGCTCGGAGCCGACGACCGCGGCGGCGCGGATGCGGGCCCGCGGGGTGAGCCCGTACCGCTCGCCCACGGCGGCGCTGCCGACGGCGACGAGGGCGGCGCCGTCGACGATGCCCGAGGAGTTGCCCGCGTGGTGCACGTGGTCGATCCGTTCGACCCAGTGGTACTTCTGGAGCGCCACGGCGTCGAAGCCGCCCTGTTCGCCCAGGGCGGCGAACGCGGGCTTCAGCCGGGCGAGGGAGTCGGCGGTGGTGCCGGGCCTGATGTGCTCGTCGCGGTCGAGGACCGTCAGCCCGTTGCGGTCGGTGACGGGGATCACCGAGCGGGCGAAGCGGCCCTCCTTCCAGGCGTGGGCGGCGCGTTCCTGGGAGAGGGCGGCGTACTCGTCGACATCGCGGCGGCCGAGCCCTTCGAGGGTCGCGATCAGGTCGGCGCCCACGCCCTGGGGCACGAAGCCGACCGCCAGGTTGGTCATCGGGTCCATGGCCCAGGCGCCGCCGTCGGAGCCGAGGGGCACGCGGGACATGGACTCGACGCCGCCGGCCAGGATCAGGTCGTCCCAGCCGGAACGCACCTTGGCGGCGGCGATGTTGACGGCTTCGAGCCCCGAGCCGCAGAAGCGGTTCTCCTGAAGGCCCGCGACCGTCTCGGGCAGTCCCGCGGCAATGGCGGCGATCTTGGCGATGTCGGAGCCCTGGTCGCCGTGCGGGGAGACGACGCCGAGGACGACGTCGTCGATCGCGGCCGGGTCGAGGTCGGGCAGCCGCTCGCGCAGCGCGTGGATGAGGCCCACGGCGAGGTCGATGGGCTTGGTGCCGTGCAGCGCGCCGTCGGCCTTGCCCCGCCCGCGGGGGGTGCGGATCGCGTCGTACACGTAGGCTTCTGCGGTCACGGTCGTCTTCTCCTGGTTCGCGTGTCGTCCGGCCGCCGGTCCGCGGGGCTCAGGCGGAACGTCCGGCTCCGCCGGGGCGCCCTGTCCGGTCCGGCCGGTCGGTGAGGAGCGACCGGCCGATGATCTCCTTCATGATCTCGGTCGTGCCGCCGTAGATGGTCTGGATACGCCCGTCGGTGAACGCGCGGGCGACCGGATACTCAGTCATGTACCCGTATCCGCCGTGCAGTTGCAGGCAGCGGTCGGCCACGCGCTTCTGCAGCTCGGTGGCCCACCACTTGGCCATCGACGCCTGCACCGCGTCGAGCGTTCCCGCGGTGTGCTCCTCGATGCACCGGTCGACGAACGTCCGGGTGACGGCGCATTCGGTCGCCATCTCGGCGATCTCGAAGCGGACGTGCTGGAGCGCGGCCAGCGGGCGGCCGAACGCCTCACGTTCCCTGACGTGGCGGGTGGTGATCTCCAGCAGGTGCTCCGCGCCCGCGATGGCGCCGACGGCGATGGTCAGGCGCTCCTGCGGCAGCTGGTCCATCAGGTGGCCGAAGCCGCCGTGGAGCCGGCCGAGCACGTTCTCCTTGGGCACGCGCACGTCCGCGAAGAACAACTCCGCGGTGTCCTGCGCCTTCTGGCCGATCTTGTCCAGGTTCCTGCCGCGTTCGAAACCGGGCATGCCGCGCTCCACCACCAGCAGGCTGAGGCCCTTGGCCCCGCCCTCGGGCGTGGTGCGCGCCACGACGATCACCAGGTCGGCCAGGATGCCGTTGGAGATGAACGTTTTGGCGCCGTTGAGCAGCCAGTGGTCGCCGCGGTCCACGGCCGAGGTGCGGATGCCCTGGAGGTCGGAACCCGCCCCCGGCTCGGTCATCGCGATGGCGCCGATCAGCTCGCCCGAGCAGAAGCCGGGCAGCCAGCGCCGCTTCTGCTCGGGGGTGGCGAGCGCGGTGAAGTAGGGGCCGATGACGTCGTTGTGCAGGGCGACGGCGAAACCGCGGACCCCGGCGCGGGTGAACTCCTCGCCGAGCACGGCCGCGAACCGGAAGTCGGGCGTTCCGCCGCCGCCGTACTCCTCGTCGACCGCGAGGCCGAGCAGCCCCTGCCGCCCGGCGGCGAGCCACGCCTCCCGGGAGACGATGCCCCTGTGCTCCCACTCCTCGTAGTGCGGCTCGGCCTCCTTGGCGAGGAACGTGCGGACCATGGCGCGGAACGCCTCGTGCTCGGGCGTGAAGATCTGCCGCTTCACCGGTCCTCGCCCCCCTGCGTCTTCAGCTCCGGCAGGTCCCAGTCCCTGGCGACCGCCTCGGCGTCCGCGCCGGGCAGCGCGGGACCGCGGCGGATCGCCGCGGGGGTCCCGGAGAAGCGGGGCGCCGGGGCGGGCTGGCGGATGCCGCCGTGCTCGGTGAACGTGCCGCGCGCGGCGAGGTGCGGGTGGTCCGGTGCCTCGCCGAGGCTGAGCACCGGCTCCACGCACGCGTCGGACCCGTCGAACACCTGTGCCCACTCCGCCCGGGTGCGGGTGGCGAAGCGCGCGGCGATGCGGGCGCGCAGTGCCGGCCACCGGGCCGGGTCCGCGCGGTCCGCGGTGTCCCGCTCGGCCTCGTCCAGGCCGAGGAGCCGCGCGAACTCCGCGTAGAAGCGCGGTTCGAGCGCGCCGACGGCCATGTGGCCGCCGTCGGCCGTGGCGTAGACGCCGTAATAGGGGCAGCCGCCGTCCAGCAGGTTGGCCGCGCGCCTGTCCTGCCAGGCCCCGGCGGCCAGGAGGCCGTGGATCAGCGTGCTCAGGTGGGCGACGCCGTCGACGATCGCGGCGTCGACGACCTGGCCGCGGCCGGTGGAGCGGGCCGCGTGCAGGGCGGCGAGGACGCCGGTGACGAGGTAGAGGGAGCCGCCCGCGTAGTCGCCCAGCAGATTGGCGGGGGCGACGGGCGGTCCTTCGGCCGGGCCCGTCATGGCCAGGGCGCCGGTGAGGGCCAGGTAGCCGATGTCGTGTCCGGCCCGCGGGGCCAGCGGCCCGTCCTGGCCCCAGCCCGTCATCCGCCCGTAGACCAGCCGCGGGTTCCGCGCGAGGCACGGCTCGGGCCCGACACCGAGGCGCTCGGCGACGCCGGGCCGGAAGCCCTCGATCAGTACATCCGCCCGGGCGGCCAGGCCGAGGACCAGTCCGGCGGCGTCCGGTGACTTGAGGTCGATCAGTACGGAACGCTTGTTGCGGTTGACGATGTCCGCCCCCGCATCGAGCCCTGAGCCCGCGCCGCCCGGCCGGTCCACCCGCACCACGTCGGCGCCGAGGTCGCCCAGGAGCATGGCGGCGAAGGGGCCTGGCCCGATGCCGCCCAGCTCGACCACCCGCATGCCGACCAGCGGCCCGCCGCCTTCTGCCGTTCCACTTCCCGCCGTCGCTGCTGTCATCGGCCCCCCTGACGTATCGCGGTACGAGCGGTGACAGGGGCGAGAATAAGAACACGTTTCATTTTTTACAAGCCCGCGGGGCGGCGAGCGCGCCCCGTCAGAGCGCGCGGTACATGACGTGCAGGCCGACGTAGCCCTTCGCCGGGTGCCGGAAGCCCTCCGGCACGGTGCCGAGCACCTCGAACCCGAGCCGCCGGTACAGCCGCACCGCCGACTCGTTCGTCTCCACGACCGCGTTGAACCGCATCGCGCGGAAACCCGCCGCGCGGGCCCACTCGATCGTGTGCTCGCACAGCGCCCGGCCCACGCCGCGTCCGGAGTCCGCGGGATCGACCATGTAGCCGGCGTTCGCGATATGCGAACCGTTCCCCAGCTGATTCCTGTTCATCGGCGCGGTGCCGAGGACCGTGCCGTCCCCGTCGACCGCGACGACCATACGATCCGGGGCGGCCGGCATCCACAGGCCGCGCGCCTCCTCCCGGCCGAGTCCGGGCGGGAAGGTGAACGTGTCCCCGGCGGCCACGATCCGGCGGAAGAACGGCCGGATGGCCGGCCAGTCGTTCGCGGTCGCTTCCCTGATATCCATCCGCACAAGTTTGCCGAGGCGGTACAGCGGCACCTCGAACGCAAGCCCGCCGTCCGGCCCGGCCCGCCGGCCGCGTCCTCGTGCTCCTCAGCCCCCGCCCTCCGACCGCTTCCGGCCGCCGCGGGCCAGGAAGTCCGCCAGCGGCAGGGTGGCCGCGCCGACGGTCACCGCGTCGGGTCCGAGGCGGCCGAGATCGATGACCGCGCGGCCGGCCGGGTGCCGCAGGGCGTACGCCCCGGCGGCCTCGCGCACGGCGGGCAGCAGGCGCGGGCCGAGCAGCAGCCCCGCCCAGCCCCCCAGCACGATCCGCTCGGGGTTGAAGAGGTTCACCAGGTCGGCGATGCCCGCGCCGAGGTACTCGGCCGTCTCGTCGAGCAGCCCGGCGGCACGCGGGTCCGCGCCCTCGGCCGCGGCGAGCAGGGCGGCGAGCCCCGCTTCCTGGTCGCGCCCCGGCACCTCGCCCCCCGCCTCGGCCCACCGCTCGAGCAGCGCACTCGCCCCGACATACGCCTCAAGGCAGCCGCGGGCGCCGCACCGGCAGCGGCGGCCACCGACGCTCAGCGTGGTGTGGCCCCACTCCCCCGCCGCGCTGTCGGCGCCGCCGTACGGCACGCCACCGGTCACGATGCAGGCCCCCACGCCGGAACCGATCAGGGCTATGACGGCGTCGCGCGCGCCGCGCCCGGCCCCGAACCACATCTCGGCCTGCCCGAAGGTCCGTGCACCGTTGCCCACCAGGAACGGGACGTCCCCGGGCAGGTCGACGGCCGCGCGCAGCAGCGACTCCAGCGGGACCGCGTCCCAGCCGACCGTCTGCCCGTGCACGATGGCGCCTCCCCCGGCGCCGTGCTCGACAATGCCGGGAACGCCGAGCCCGACGCCGAGCAGCAGATCCCGGCTGCCTTCCACCGCGTCGAGCACCTCGGCCACACCCGTCCCGATGCGCTGGACGACGAGGCCGGCATCGTGCCCCTCGTCGGTCAACGGGTATTCAGCGCGGGCCAGTTCGGCCAGGGCCAGGTCGAACAGCTCCACCCGCACCCGGGTTTCCCCCACGTCCACGCCGATCAGCCGCCCGCAGTCCGCCCGCACGCGCAGCAGCGTCCGCGGCCGGCCGCCGTCCGAGTCCACCGAACCCGCCTCGCGCAGCAGCCCGTCGGCCAGCAGCCCGGCGGTGACGTTGCTGACGGTGCCGGAGCTGAGGCCGGTCGCGCCGCCCAGCTCGTGCCGGCTCAGCGGCCCGTGAAAGTACAGGTGCCGCAGCAGCGCCGCGCGGTTGGCCCGGCGCAGGTCGCGGACCGTCTGCCGCTTCTCCTCAGCCATGTCGACCTCCGCGAGCAACCTACCGGGTGACCGGGGACCCGGCCGCCGCTTCCCGGGCTCCCGGAACCACAACGTGACCCGGGCAGGCGGCCCGCCCGCGACGGTCGGGGGCCGGCTCCGGCCGGGGCCCGCGACAGCGTGGGAGAGCGCTCTATCCCTGTGTTATAAAGGCCATCATGAGCGACAAGGCGGTCAGTGGCTCGCCCACTCTGGAGGACGTGGCGCGGGCCGCGGGCGTTTCCCGGGCGACCGTCTCACGGGTGATCAACGGGATTCGCAACGTCGACCCGGCGATCCAGGACCTCGTGCGGCGCGCCGTCGAGGCCACCGGCTACGTGCCCAACCGCGCGGCCCGTTCCCTGGTCACGCGCAGGGCCGACTCGATCGCCCTGGTCCTTTCCGGCGCTGGTGACGACGAGCGGGACCTGGCGCCGGACGAGGCCGAGGGTGACGTTTTCACCGACCCGTTCTTCGGCCGGATCGCCTCCGGCGTCGTGGGCTTCCTGCGCCCCCGCGGCATGCACCCGGTCCTGATGCTCGCCGACTCCGCGGACGCCCGGCAGCAGGTCCTCACCCATCTGCGGCAGGGCCACACCGACGGCGCGGTCGTGGTCTCCACGCACGCGAAGGACCCGCTGCCCGAGCGGCTGGCCGCGGCGCGGGTGCCCGTCGTGCGGTTCGCCAGGCCGCCACGGCCCATGCCGGTCAGCTACGTGGACCTCGCCCATCAGGACGGCGCCCGCCTGGCCGCGGACCACCTCGTCGCCCGCGGCTGCCGCCACGTGGTGACCATCGCGGGGCCGCTCGACGTGCCGGCGAGCCAGGACCGGCTGACCGGGTTCAGGGATGCCATGGCCCGGCACGGACACCCCTATGTGCCCACCGCCGAGGGCAACTTCACGCAGGACAGCGGCGAACGCGCGATGGCGCGGCTGCTCGCGCAGGAGCCCGCGCTCGACGGCGTCTTCGCCGCGAACGACCTGATGGCGGCCGGTGCGCTGCACGTGCTGCGCGAGCAGGGGCGCGACGTGCCGGGGCAGGTGGCCGTGGTCGGGTTCGACGACAGCAGCGCGGCGCGGGCGAGCCGCCCGGCGCTGACCACGGTGCGGCAGCCGGTGGAGGACATGGCCGGCGAGATGGCCCGGCTGCTCCTCGACCGGATCGCGGCCCCGGAGGGCCGCCCGACCTCGGTGATCTTCGACCCTTCCCTCGTGGTGCGCCGGTCGGCCTGAACGGGCCCTGGTTCCGGATTCCGCGCAGGGGCGTTGACACCCGTCACGGAGCGGGGCCACTCTCCTGGGAGAGCGCTCTCCAATGGCGCCGCAGGTGGATGCGTGCGGCCGCCGCCACCCCCCGCAGAGGAGAAGTTGTGCTACCTGTCAGAGATCCGGTCGCGCGCCGCGCCAGGCCGCCGCTGCTCGTCGCGGCCGTACTGGCCCTGCTGGCCGGCATGTTCACGCTGGCCCACCCCTCCGGCGCAGGGGCCGCGGGCCCCGCCCCGGCCCAGGCCGGCGTGGTGGAGGTGACCGGCAGCCAGGGCGACTGGCAGCTGACCGTGGACGGGCAGCCCTACACGGTACAGGGCCTCACCTGGGGCCCCGCGGTCGACCAGGCCGACCAGTACATGCCCGACCTGGTCTCCATGGGCGTCAACACCATCCGCACCTGGGGCACCGACGCCACCACGGCCCCGCTGCTCGACGCCGCCGCGGCGAACGGCATCCGCGTCATCGCGGGCTTCTGGCTCCAGCCCGGCGGCGGGCCCGGCAGCGGCGGCTGCGTCGACTACGTCAACGACCACGACTACAAGGGCTACCAGCTCTACCTGATGAACGAGTGGGTCGGCGCCTATAAGGACCACCCTGGCGTGCTGATGTGGAACGTCGGCAACGAGTCGCTGCTCGGCCTCCAGAACTGCTACTCGGGCGCGGAGCTGGAGGCACAGCGCGACGCCTACGCCCGGTTCGTCAACGACGCGGCCGAGGAGATCAAGGCGCTGGACCCGAACCACCCGGTGACCTCGACCGACGCGTGGACCGGCGCCTGGCCGTACTACCAGGAGCACTCCCCCGCGCTCGACCTGCTCGCGGTCAACTCCTACGGCGACGTCTGCAATATCCAGGAGACCTGGACCGCCGGCGGTTACGACCGGCCGTACATCCTCACCGAGGGCGGCCCGGCGGGCGAGTGGGAGGTCGAGGACGACGTCAACGGCGTCCCCGAGGAGCCGACCGATGTGGAGAAGCGCGACGGCTACCGCGCCGCCTGGGAGTGCCTGATGGGTCACGAGGGCGTGGCGCTGGGCGGCACGCTCTTCCACTACGGCCTGGAGGAGGACTTCGGCGGCGTCTGGTTCAACCTGCTGCCCGGCGGCGAACGACGGCTCTCCTACTACGAGGTGGCCGAGTTGTACGGCGGCGGGAGCCCGGCGAACACCCCGCCCGTCATCAGCGGCCTCGCCGTCGGCGGGGACCGCACGGCCGTGCCCGCGGGGCAGGAGTTCACGCTCTCCGCGGACGTGGCCGACCCGGACGGCGACCAGCTGTCCTACGAGGTGCTGCTCAGCAGCAAGTACCTCGACGACAACGGCGCGCTGACCCCGGCGGAGTTCACCGCGAACGGTGACGGCTCCTTCTCCGTGACCGCCCCGGCGCGGCCGGGGCCGTGGAAGGTGTACCTGGCCGCGCGGGACGGGCAGGGCAATATCGGCATCGAGGCCACGTCCGTGGGCGTCGTGCCACCGCTGGTGGACGGCACCAACATCGCGCTGGGCGCGGCGACCACCGCCTCCTCGCACCAGGCCGAGGGCGACGGCGCGCCGTTCCTGCCCTCGCACGCCACCGACGGGGATCTTCAGACGCGGTGGGCCAGCGACTGGAGCGACCCGCAGTGGCTCCAGGTCGACCTCGGCTCGGTCACGTCGTTCGACCACGTGCAGTTGGTGTGGGAGACCTCGTACGCCCGCTCCTACCAGGTGCAGGTCTCGGACAACGGCTCGGACTGGCGGACGGTGCACGAGGTCACCGGCGGCACGGGCGGGGCGGAGACCGCCGCGGTCAGCGGCTCGGGGCGCTACGTCCGGGTGCTCGGCACGGAACGCGGCACCGGCTGGGGCTACTCGCTGTACGAGTTCGGCGTGTACCGCTCCTGACGGGCGCGGCACGCCGCCCCGCGGGCCCCGGGCTCTCCCCGCCCGGGGCCCGCGGGGCGGGCGGGGGCCGGAGCCTCAGGCAGCCAGCGCGTCGAGGGCGGGTATCAGGTGCTCCTCCTCGTAGTCGAGGTGGCGCTCCAGCTCCTCCGTGAGGCGTTCGACCTCGGCGAGCGCGGCGCCCGGCTCGGCCTCCGCGTCCGAGACGGTGTGCTGGAGCCGTTCCAGCAGCACGGCGATCCGCTCGTGCTCCTCGGCCAGCCGGTCCAGGACCGGCGCCAGGTCGGGGCGCCGGTCCGCGAGGAAGGGGAAGAGCCCGCCGTCCTCGCTGGTGTGGTGATAGCGCAGGCCCTGGCAGGCCGTCAGGCAGTTGATCCGCAGCTGGGCGCCGAGTCCGGGACCCGATGCGGCGAACTCCTTGCGGATCACGGACAGTTCCCGGCGGAACGCGTCGTGCAGCCGCTTCAGTGCGGTGCCGGGCGAGGACATGTCGGGCGGGCCGCCGCCCGCCTCCTTCAGCGCGACGACGGGGATCACCCGTGTGGTCCTGGCCTGGTACTCCGCCCAGCCGGGGTCGGCCTCGGCGGCGCGGGCGAAGATCTCGTCGCGTTCCGCGCCCCGCAGCACGGTGGCCTCCGCCTCGTAGGTGAAGACGCCGTCCTCGACCGTGACGCGCGGCTCGGCCAGCAGATTGTGGTACCAGTCCGGGTGGCGGGGCGAACCGTTGGCCGAGGCGATCACCAGCAGCCGTTCGCCCCCGTCGGGCAGGTAGCCGAGCGGTGTCGTGTGCCGGCCCCCCGACCGGGCTCCCGTCGTGGTCAGCAGGATGAGCCTGCCGCCCTCGAACGGGCCTCCTACGCGCCCTCCGTTGGCGCGGAATTCATCGATGATCTGCTGGTTGAAATCTATGGGCATACGTGCCGTTCTTTCGTTTTCTGGCATGCGGAACAGAGAGGTCGCGGGCAGCACGGAACTGCCGCGGAGCGATACCGCACCGACGGGGGAAAGGGCGTGGAAGTACGCCGCAGGCCCGGCGCGGCCGGTGCGGGAAAAAGAGGTGGGAGAACTGCCGGCAGGGTGGCGACATGCGCCTTCCCGCGCCCGGCAGGATAAGAAGAAGCGCGGAATGCGGAAGGAACACGGAATCCGCGGAATGATGCGAAGAGGCGGGCCTCGGGCCCGCCGCGGGGTCACGCGGAGGCCGGGAACCCTACTCGCTTCTGGCCAAAGGCCGACCCGGCAGTCACGCGTTTCACCTTAGCCGGACCGGCGCATCGCGGCAACGCCCTTTCCTGCCCCGCGAACCAGGGCGGTACACCAGTTCGGCGCCCGGCCTTCCCGCGGCCCCCGGCGCCTCCCCGGGCCGGAGCCTGACGGCTCCGGTGACGCCGGGCCTTAACCCCCCAAGTAAGGCCCGGCACTCCTCTCCTCACGACTCTCCTTACGACGCAGCGCCACGCCAGGATCTGCGCGCCGCCCCGTGTGCGCCCCCGCGCTCAATCCCGCGTCGGATGCATTTACGCGGCAATGAGCTGGACTGCGGTCAGGGTCAGCACCCCCGCGCTCACGTAGTACACGACGATGGCGCCCGCGACGGTCGCCTCGCGGTAGTCGCGCTCCCCCTTGATGGGCGTGGAACTGTGCGCGTACGGCGCGCGGCCGATCGTGCGCCCCATCTCGGCGTCGAACTGCCGCCGCCGGTGCGCCGCCATCTGCCGCCGGGCGGACTCGGCCTGCCCGGCGTACGCGAGACGGTAGGCCAACCTACCCGGCACCCTCTTCCTCTTTCTTGTCCGCTTCGCGGTCCTCGTCGGTGTCCTCGGCGGTGTCCTCGGCGACCTCGTAAGGGAAGACCAGACCGGAGAAATCACCGGCGCGCAGCCGCTCGACGATCTCGTCGTTCGCCTCGGCCGCGTCCGGGCGGGTGGCCAGTGACCAGCGTGCGAGGACGCGGTGCAGGTCCTGGCCCGGCGTGCGGGACACCTCCATGTCGAACGCCGCGCGCTCCGCGTCACCGGGCAACGCGGCTCTGATGCCGTCGATCGTGGCCGGCAACTCGACGCGCTCGTCCCGGATGTAGGTGACCCAGGTCGCGCGTGCGGTGTCGTTCACGTCTGCCCTCCCTTCGGCACTTCCGCCACGCTACGCCGTGGCGGCGCGGCACGTCGCCCCCCTCCCGCCCGTTCGGGTGAGAGGGGGGCGCCGGCCGGATCAGGTGGGCGGCGTTGCCGTCGGACCGGTCGGCCTCGACGCGCACACCAGCCCGTGCCCGTCGACATCGGCATCGACGTCGACGGGCGACCGGCCGAGGCTGGTGAGACCGGCCCCGGCCGGGTCCGGGAAAGCGCTCTCGCGCTAGGGCAGTTCGTAGTCCTCGTTCAGCGCCGCCCCGGCCTCGGGGTGGAACTGGTCGTAGCCGCGGGCGTCGCACTGGAGCCCGCCGTTGATGCAGTGCTCGACCATGCGGGCGAGGGTCGCCTCGTCCCAGGCGTTGAAGAAGTCGTAGTGGAAGGAGTAGCCGGGCCCGCTGGCCAGCCGGACCTCGGACATGTCCCCGTCCACCGGGAAGGCCATCTTGAACTCGATCATCGGAACGGCGACCGGGTGGCCGGCCGGGCACACGTCCGCGCCGTTCTCCACGACGGGATAGGCCATGTGCGCCTGGTGATCGGGCGAGTCAAGATGCCGCCCGTCCCAGCAACTGGGTGCCTGGAAGCGGACGTTGAGCTGGCTCCCCGCGGGGCACTGAGCCGGGATGTCGGAGTTGTCGTAGGAATCGCCGCACTCCCAGCCCTGAACGGTCGCCTCGATGAACTCCTCCTCCGACTGCATGGGGCTGCCGACCACGTAGCGCAGGCCGGTGGGGAAGGGCCGCACCGTGGTCTGGTCCCTGATACCGGACTTGTAGTAGATGACCTGGTCGCCGATCGGGCGGACCTCCTCGTCGCCGTTGTACATGGTCGGCATCCAGTAGGCGGACAGGTCGGCCGGCACCTTGCAACTGGTGGTGCCGCCGGCCAGGGACTCCACCGTGCTGTGCGCGTCGGTGGTGTCGTTCCCCATGAACGTGTGGTCGTGCGAGGCACCCGGCTGCCCCGGGTAGACGATCGGGTCGTCGGGCGCGGTGTGGCTGACCGAGCAGTTGGCCTGGAATTCGCGGTGCTCGGCGAACGGCGGGTTCTCCAGCGGGGGGATGCCCTCGACGGGTTCGTCCACCGGGACCCACTCCCCCGGCGGGGGCTCCATCGCCACGGCGTGGTGCTGTGCGTGCCCGCCGGCGTCCGCGGACGCGGCGGCGGCGCCCATCGCACCGAAACCGGCGGCCACGAGTGCGAGCGCGGCCGTCACGAGGGACCCCGACAGCAGGGCTGATCTGCGTACCATGCGAACCTCCGTGTCGGAACGGCGGGAGAGCGCTCTCCCACCGGTGTCCGCAGTGTTGCGGCGTCGACGAGAAGGTGTCAATACACGGTGAATCCCGGAACCGATCCGGAGCCGGGTGGTTCCCGCCGAGGGCGGGGCCGCGCACCCCGAAGGGCCGCCGCACGTGGCCTGTTGCCGTGCCGCGCGGGCGCTGGCGGGGGGTCAGTCCTTGCGGGCGACCCCGCCGAAGTCGTCGATCGGACCCGAGGTGCCGACGTCCAGCAGTTCGGGCCGCCACTCGGCGGTGGAGACGATGCCCGGCGGCAGCACGTCGAGGCCGTCGAAGAACCCGGCCACCTCCGCGGGCGTCCGCAGGGTCAGCCGCGGTGGGCCGCCGCCCTCGTTCCACTGCTTCACCGCCGCGTCCATCCGCTCGCCGCGGACCGCGTTCGTGGGGTGGGAGAGGGCCAGGTAACTGCCCGCGGGCAGGGCGTCGAGCAGCGTGGCGACGATCCGGCCGGCCTCGTCGGTGTCCTCCACGAACTGCATGATGCCCAGCAGCATCAGCGCCACCGGCCGGGAGAAGTCCAGCGTCTCCGCCGCCTTCGCCAGAATGCCCGCCGGATCGCGCACGTCGGCGTCCAGGTAGTCCGTCGCGCCCTCGGGCGTGCTGGTCAGCAGGGCGCGGGCGTGCGCGAGGACCAGCGGGTCGTTGTCGACGTAGACGATCCGTGACTCGGGGGCCATCCGCTGGGCCAGCTCGTGGGTGTTGTCCACGGTGGGCAGGCCGGTTCCGATGTCGAGGAACTGGCGTATGCCGGCCGCGCCGCAGAGGTGTCCGACGGCACGGCACAGGAAGTACCTGTTCCCGCGGGCGTTCTCCACGATTTCGGGGAAGTACTTCATGATCTGGTCGCCCATGGACCGGTCGGCCTCGCAGTGGTCCCGGCCGCCCAGCCAGTAGTTCCAGATGCGCGCCGAGTGCGGCGCCGAGGCGTCGATGGCGCGGGGCTGCTGCCGGTCGGTCATGACTCTCCTGCGGGCCGCGGGGCGGGCGGGGGCGGGCATCGTCTCACGCCACCCGCCGGGCGGAACGGCCGCTGCCGGGGTCCCGGCCGCCGCGGCGGGGCAGAATGCGGAGGGCGGGCCGCGGCACGGGCGGCGGTCCATGGCGGCGGTCCATGGCGGCGGGCGACGCCGCCGGGCGATGCGGGACGGGAGACGCGTGGACACAACGGTGGGCGGCGAGTTCGCGCCGGAGACGACGTATCTGGACACCGCGTCGCACGGGCTGCTTCCGGCGAGCGCGGTGGCCGCCCTGCGGGGTGCCGCCGCGGAGATCGCCGAGGGCCGGGTGGACGTGGCCGCCTACTTCGAGGACGTGCGCGGCGCGCGGTCGGCGTTCGGCCGCCTGGTCGGTGTGCCGCCGGAGCGGGTGGCCGTCGGTGCCGCCGTGTCGCTGCACGTGGCCCTGGTGGCGGGTGCGCTGCCGCCGGGGGCCGAAGTGCTGTGCGCCGAACAGGAGTTCAGCTCGCTGGTGACGCCGTTCGCGCAGCACGGGGCGCGGCTGCGCACGGTGCCGCTGACGGCACTGGCCGAGTCGGTGCGGGCGGGTACCGCGCTGGTGGCGGTGTCCGCGGTGCAGTCGCTGGACGGGCGGATCGCCGATCTGCCCTCGATCGGCGCGGCCGCGCGGCAGCACGGGGCGCGCATGCTGGTGGACCTCACCCAGGCGGCCGGCTGGTATCCCGTGTCGGCCGCGGACTTCGATTTCACGGTGTGCGCGGGCTACAAGTGGCTGATGTGCCCGCGGGGCGTCTCGTTCCTCACGGTGCCCGCGGACGGCGGCGGGCTGACGCCGCTGCACGCGGGCTGGGTGGCGGGCGAGGAGCCGTGGAACAGCACGTACGGGCCGGTGACGCGGCCGGCGCGCAGCGCCAGGCGGTTCGACGAGAGCCCGGCGTTCCTGTCGTGGGTGGCCGGGGCGCGTTCCCTGGAGCTGCTGGCGGGGCTGGACGCGGCGGAGATCGGGGCGCACGATCTGCGGCTGGCCCGCCGCTTCCGGAGCGGTATCACCGCACTGGGTTTCCCGCCGGTGCCGGCCGATTCGGCGGTGGTGTCCGTGCCCGGGCTCGGCGGGGCGGCACGGGCGCTGACGGACGCGGGGGTCCGCATGGCGGTCAGGGGCGGGCTGCTGCGCGCAGCGTTCCATCTGTACAACACGGAGCAGGACGTGGACCGCGCGCTCGAGGTGCTGGCGTCGGCGGCGGGCGCGGCGCGCGGCTGACGGGCCGGGTCAGGCGGCGCGCAGCGCCTCGCGGCAGAGGCGGTCGGCGCGCCGGGTGGTTTCCGGGAGGCGGTAGGCGCCGGTCAGGTGCAGGGTGTGGGCGCAGGCCGACGCGCATGTGGTGCGGTGGCCCGGCGAGACGAAGACGGGTTTGACGCCGTCCCGGGTGCGCAGGGCGCGGCCGACCTCCTCCGCCCCGTCGAGCAGCGGCGTGTGCGCGCCGCGGTGCGGGGCGGGCGGCTCGTGGCGGAAGACGAACGGGTTCTTCGCGACGCCGATGGCCGGCAGGTCGGTGAGCACGCCGAGGTGGCTGGCCAGGCCGAACCGGCGGGGGTGGGCGATGCCGTACCCGTCGCAGACGACGAGTCCCGGCGTGTGCCGCAGCCGGTCGAGCGCGTCCAGCACGGCCGGCAGTTCGCGGAACGCGAGCAGCCCGGGAACGTAGGGGAACGTCACCCGCCCCACGGCCGTGGCCTCCTCGACGACGGCCAGGGTGGCGGTGTCGAGGGCGACGGCCGCGGCGGCGACGATGCCGCGGCCGTCGTCGTAGGCCACGTCCACGCCGACGACCGTTCCCGGGGCTCCGGGCGCGGGGCCCGAGTCGTCCAGGCGGACCCGGCGGCGCAGGCGGAGCTGGATGGCCTCCGCCTCCGCCGCGTCGGCCGGGGTGGTGTGCGGGTGGTGCCGGGGCATGGTCAGCTGAGATCGATCCCCGGGTAGAGCGGGTGCTTGGCGAGCAGGTCGGCGGCGCGCTCCGCGACCTGCTTGGCGACGCCGTCCTCCAGCACGTGCGCGGCCTTGGAGGGCTTGCCGCTCTTGGTGGTGCCGGGGGTGGTGCGGGACAGCACGGTGTCGATGAGGGCGGCGACCTCGTCCATCTCGGCGGTGCCGAGTCCGCGCGTGGTCAGCGCGGGGGTGCCGATGCGGATGCCGGAGGTGTACCAGGCGCCGTTGGGGTCCTGCGGGATGGCGTTGCGGTTGGTGACGATGCCGGAGTCGAGCAGCGCGGCCTCGGCCTGACGCCCGGTGAGCCCGTAGCCGGAGACGTCGATGAGCGCCAGGTGGTTGTCGGAGCCGCCGGTGACCAGGCGCGCGCCGCGCCGCATCAGGCCCTCGGCGAGGGCGCGGGAGTTGTCGACGACGCGCCGGGCGTAGTCGCGGAACGCCGGCTGCCTGGCCTCGGCGAGCGCGACGGCCTTGGCGGCCATGACGTGCGGGAGCGGACCGCCCAGCACCATGGGGCAGCCGCGGTCGACCTGGTCGGCGAGGGAGTCGTCGCACAGCACCATGCCGCCGCGCGGACCGCGCAGCGACTTGTGGGTGGTGGTGGTGACGATCTGGGCGTGCGGCACCGGGTCGAAGTCGCCGGTGAGGACCTTGCCCGCGACGAGTCCCGCGAAGTGGGCCATGTCGACCATGAGCGTGGCGCCGACCTCGTCGGCGATCTCCCGCATGATCCGGAAGTTGATCAGCCGGGGGTAGGCGGAGTAGCCGGCGATGAGAATGAGCGGCCGGAACTCGCGGGCGGTGGCCCGCAGGGCGTCGTAGTCGACGAGGCCGGTCTCCGGGTCGGTGCCGTAGCTGCGCTGGTGGAACATCTTGCCGGAGATATTGGGCCGGAAGCCGTGCGTGAGGTGGCCGCCTGCGTCCAGGGACATGCCCAGCATCCGCTGGTCGCCCAGGTCGCGGCGGAGCGCTGCCCAGTCCTCCTCGGAGAGGTCGTTGACCTGGCGGGCGCCGGCCCGCTCCAGCGCCGGGCTCTCCACGCGCTGGGCGAGGACGGCCCAGAACGCGACGAGGTTGGCGTCGATGCCGGAGTGCGGCTGGACGTAGGCGTGGCGGGCGCCGAACAGCTCGCGGGCGTGCTCGGCGGCGACCGACTCGACGGTGTCGACATTGCGGCAGCCGGCGTAGAAGCGGCGGCCGATCGTGCCCTCGGCGTACTTGTCGCTGAGCCAGTTCCCCATGGTGAGGAGGACCGCGGGGGATGCGTAGTTCTCGCTGGCGATGAGCTTCAGTGAGGCGCGCTGGTCGTCGATCTCGTTCGCAATGGCGTCGGCGATGCGGGGTTCGATGCCGCGGATCACTTCGAGCCCGCTGCGGAAGGCGGTGGACTCGGTGGTGCGGGCAGGTTCTGCGCTCACGGGGCCTCCTTGACGTGTCGTCGCGAAAGCCCAGGCGCACGGCTTCACGTCGCTAGGAAGGACCGCTCCCCGATGGTTCTTCCCATCCAGACGCGCCAGTCACGGCCCCGTGCGAGGGTAGCACCGCCCGTTCAGTCGCCGCCGTCCAGATCCTTCCTGCGGCGGCCGAGCGTGAAGCGGTCGCCGGCGTCGTGCAGCTCGTAGAGCTTGGCGCGGCTGTCGGGGGAGCCGAAGGGCCGGTGCAGCACCAGCATGAGAGTGCCGTCGAAGGTGCGGAACGGCATGCCGTGGCCCGCGTTGTCCCCGACCAGGACGGGGAGCAGGTCCCAGGGGCCGGCGAGCGTGCCGGAGCGGGAACGGGCCTGGGTCTGCACGTAGCCCTGGGTGCCGGCCGGGCCGAGGTAGGTGGACCACAGCATCAGCAGCTCGCCGGTGCGGCTGCGGAACAGCTGGGGGCCGTCGGTGACGTAGGGCGGCAGGGCCGCCTCGTCGGTGGCCAGCCGCGTCTCCAGCCAGGGGGCGCCGGAGGCGCGGAAGAGGTGGACGGGGTCGCCGGTGGTCCCGCTCAGGTCGGGGCGCAGGCGGATGGCCTCCATGGTGCCGTCGAGTCGCTGAATCCACTCGTGGGCGTAGACCAGCCAGGGCTCGCCGTCCTCGACGAAGAGGGTCCCGTCCAGGCTCATGAACGTGTCGGGGGTGTGCGGACGCCCGGGGTCCAGGAGCCGGAACGGACCGTAGGGGGAGTCGGCGACCGCGACGGAGGTGCCGCGCCGGTAGGTGCGGATGAGCACGTCCGGCGGCTCGGCCAGGGTCTGCTCCTCGTCGTGCAGCGTGAGGAAGAGGTACCACTTGCCCGCGTGGTGGTGGACCTCGGGTGCCCAGCCGCCGTCGGCCGCCCAGGCGCCGTCGGGGACGGTGAAGACGGACCAGGGACCCTGCCAGGTGACGAGGTCGCGGCTGCGGTACAGCAGCGTGCCGGTGCCGGGGATGCCGGTGGCCTCGGGGCGGTTGCGCAGGTAGAGGAAGTAGTGGCCGTGGCGGCGGTGGGCCACGATGAACGGGTCGTGCGCCCACAGCTCGGGCAGCCGCAGGCCGCGGGGCGGTGGCGGGCCGGCCGGCGCGGCGTCCGCGGCGGCGGCCGCGGCGCCAGGTCCTGCGGCGGCTGCCGCAGCGGCGGCGCCCGCGGCTCCGATGACCGTTCTGCGTCCGACGGGGGTCATGGGCACCCCTCCACCTTGAATCGTTTAAACCGGCCCGTGGGAACGATTCCACGGCGCCCGTCGCAGGGTCAACCCCCGTGCGCATGCGGAACCGCGGCCCCTGGTGCACGGTGGTAACCGGAGAAAACCGAGCGCAGGTACGCCGGGAGGCGAACATGAGCGAGCACATCTACCGGGTGACCGAGATCGTCGGGTCCTCGCACGAAGGGCTGGACGACGCGATCCGCAAGGGGATCGACCGGGCCGCCCAGACGCTCCGCCAGCTGGACTGGTTCGAGGTGACGCAGATCCGCGGGCACATCGTGGACGGCAGTGTCGAGCACTTCCAGGTGGGGCTGAAGGTCGGCTTCCGCCTGGAGGCGGGCGAGGGCGACGGGGACGGGGCGGGCGGCTGAGCCGCCCCGCC
This sequence comes from Streptomyces sp. MP131-18, assembly GCF_001984575.1. Lineage (GTDB taxonomy): Bacteria > Actinomycetota > Actinomycetes > Streptomycetales > Streptomycetaceae > Streptomyces > Streptomyces johnsoniae. The sequence continues at coordinate 863,406 of NZ_LZNS01000001.1, forward strand.
CAGGCCGCCCGTTCCCTCAGCCTTCGCCGCGCTCGTGCCGGCGCGCCGCGAGCGCGGCGGCGAGCAGATCGCCCTCCAGGATCGAGGCGTCCGCGATGCGCGAGGCGGCGGCGTAGGAGTTCAGCACGGACTTGGTGACGCGCAGCGCCACCGGTGAGCGCCGCACCAGGGGCCTGATCCACTCCTGGATCACGCCGTCCAGCTCGTGCTCGGCGGCGACCCGGTGGAGTATCGACATCTGCCAGGCGGCAGCGGCGTCGAAGCTGCTGCCCAGGAGCAGCAGCTCACGGACGCGGGCGGCGCCCGCCTCCTGCACCAGCCGGGGCAGGGCCCCGCCCCAGGCGATCGGCAGGCCGACCGCCAGCTCCGGCATGCGGAAGCGGGTGGTGTCCGCGCCGGCGCGCAGGTCGCAGAACAGCGAGAGTGCCAGCCCGGCACCGACCACCCGCCCGTGCAGCCGGGCGATGGTGACCGCGCTGCTGCCCGCGAGCGCGTCGCACACGTCGCGGGCCTTGGCGCCCAGGGCGGTGATGCGCCCGCCGGTGGGGTCCTGGGCCATGAGGGCGTCGTACTCGCCCAGGTCGCCGCCGAGGGAGAAGTCGGCGCCCGCGCCGGAGAGCACCAGCACGCGGATACCCGGGTCGTCGCGGACCGCGGTCAGCACGGTGAGCAGCTCGGCCAGCACCTCTTCGGTGACGGCGTTGCCCGACTCCGGGGTGTTGAGCCGCACCTGCACGACGTGCCCGTCCCGGCTGACGAAAAGACTGCGGAACTCGGGGGGCGTCCCCGCGCCAGGTCTCATCGGTCGACGACGTGCAGAGCGGCCAGGCGGCGGAACGCCACGCGTGGCTCCCACTGCGGCGGGGAGCTGACGCGCAGCGAGGGGAACCGCCGCAGGAGCGCGTCGAGCAGCACCTGGGCCTGCAACCGGGCCAGCCCCGCACCGATGCAGTAGTGAACGCCGCCGCCGAACGCCAGATGGCTCAGGCTGCGGCCGGAGCGCCGGATGTCGAAGACGTCGGGGTCGGAAACGCTGGCCGGGTCGCGGTTCGCGGATGCGATCAGGACGTGCACCAGCTCGTCGGCCCGGAAGGGGACACCGGCCAGGACGGTGTCCTCGCCGGCGACGCGCGTGGTGACGTGCACCGGCGGGTCGTAGCGCAGGATCTCCTCGACGGCGCGCGGGACTTCCTCGGGGTGCTCGCGGAGCCAGTTCCGCTGGCGGGGGTGCTGGTCGAGGAGCACCACCAGGTTGTTCAGCAGCATGGAGGTGGTCTCCAGCGCGGCGCCCACGATGAACATGGCGAGGAAGTAGACGGCCTCGTCGGCCCGTTCGCGGTCGGGCTCCAGCTCGTCCCACGTACGAATCCAGCCGGACAGCACATCGTCGCCCAGGTGGGCACGGCGGTCGCGGACCAGGCCGGTGAAGTAGTCGCGCATGCCAACGGCGCCGGCGTCGGCCGCGGCCATCTGACTGGGCGAGGGCAGCAATTCCTGTGCGTAGAGATGGGCGTGGCTGAATGAACGGACCGTCGCATGGTCTTCGTTCGGCATTCCGAGCCAGTGGCCCATTACCGCGATCGTCAGTTCTTCGCTGACCAGGGCGGAGAAGTCGGCCTCACCGTCACGCATGTGGTCGGTGAGGTTGTCGAGAAGGCGGTTGACTATGTCGGTCACCGGCCCGCGCAGCCGGGTGAGCGTGTTGCGGTCGAATATGTTGCCCACGGAGCGCCTGTGACGCGTGTGCTCCGGCGGGTTGAGCCCCTGGAGAACGTGTCCGAGCTCCCGGGAGGCGGGCGCCTGCCAGCGGCTGCCGGCCTGCTGACGTGCGCGCCAGTCGTCATCGAGCGCGGCCCAGGTCTTGCTGCGCAGGACCTGGTCGCACACCTCGTAGGTGGTCAGGAAATGCGCCCCCCAGGGTGCGGGAACGACATCTCCCATGGACCTGAATTCGCTGTATATGGGATAGGGGTCAGCCTGTCCCCGCGACGCGCGTAGACGCGATACTTGGGAGACAATGGAACGTGGATCGATCGCCGTGATTCCTTCAGCAAGTTCCACGAATACTCCTTTGAGGCCCGCCGGGTAGGTCACATGACTGCCCGTCATCCGACGCGCGGTCTGGCAGTCGATGCGACCTCCGGCACCATTACCCCCGTAATCCGTTTTTCACACATATGCCGTGGGGGTATGCCCCCGTTAACTGTGTCACACGCAGCGTCACACGCGCCACCAGTTGAGGAAGGAGCTCCACCAGCCCTTGCGCTCCGCACGGCCCCTGGCCTGGCCGGAACCCGCCGTAGGCCCCCGGTCCGCGGCGGTCGCGGGGGTGGTGGGCCGCTGGACCGGAGTGAAGCGCGCGGGGAGGGAGCTCAGCGCACGGTGGAAGACCCCCGGGCGCCACTCCAGGCTCTCGGCGGGCACGGCCAGTTCGATGTCCGGCACCTCGTTGAGAAGGCGCTCGATGGCTCCGGTCGCGATCAGGGAGGCGGACTCCTTGATCGGGCACGCGTGCGGGCCCGCCCCCCAGGCGAGGTGGGCGCGCTTGCTGAGCATCTGCCGCGAGGAGGAGAGCGCCGGATCGGTGTTGGCGGCAGCAAAGCTGATCAGCACGGGAGAGTAGGCCGGGAGCTTCACCCCGCCGAGTTCCGTGTCCCGCACCGGGAAGTGCGTGGCGTAGTTCGCTATGGGGGGCGAGTTCCACAGCACCTCGTTCAGTGCGTCCTCGACGAGCAGTCCGCCGCCGTAGAGCCCGCCGAAGAAGCGCTCGTCGGACAGGATGAGGAGCAGGCCGTTGGCGATGAGGTTGCGCTCCGGCTCGATGCCCGCGCCCAGCATGATCGTGATCTGGTGCAGCATCTCCTCGTCGGAGAGCTTCGCGGGGTGCTCCATCATCCAGGAGGTGATGTCGTCGCCCGGCTCGGCGCGCTTCTGGGCGACGAGCTGGATCAGGCTGCCGGCCAGCTCCTGGTTGGCAGCCTCGGCGTCGATGCCGTCGAAGATGCCGGTGAACCCGTGGATCAGGCGGTCACCGATCTCCGCGGAGGCGCCGAACAGCTCGTTGAAGACCAGGAACGTCAGCGGCTTCGCGTAGTCGTTCAGCAGGTCGACGGTGCCCTTGTACTTGAACTGGTCGGCCAGATAGGCGGACACACGCTCCACATGGCGGCTGACGCGGTAGGCGTCGAGCCGCGCCAGGCTGTCGGAGACGGCCTGGCGCAGCCTCAGGTGCTCCGCGCCGTCGGCGAAGAGCACGTTGGGCCGGTAGCCCATCATGCCGAGGACGGGGCTGTCCTGCGGCAGGAGGCCGTCCTCCAGCGCTCGCCAGCGGCGTGAGTCCCGGGTGAACGCGTCCGGGTTCTGGAGGACTTGCAGGGCCGCCGCGTAGTCGGTGACCAGGGTGGCGTCCACCCCCGGTGCCAGTTCGACGGGTGCCGCCGGCCCGTAGGCGCGCATCGCCTCGTAGTAGGCCTGGGGGTCGGCGGCGAACTCCGGTCCGTACAGCGGAATCCTGGTGGCTGCGTCCTGGGCGGGGCTTCCGCCCTGGTGCGCGGGGCAGCCGGGGGGTGGTGTCCCGGGACCAGAGAAAGAGTTCATCGTTGCTCCTGACGGGTGCGACTCTGGAGGTAGCGGACGAGCGAAACCAGCGCCTTGGCCGATGACTTCTCGTCACGCGCGTCACAGGTGATGATCGGCGTCTCGGGAAGGAGGTCCAGCGCTTCCCGGAGTTCCGACTCGGCCCTGGCCTGGTTGCCGTCGAAGTGGTTGACGGCGATGGCGTACGGAATGCCGTACTTCTCCACCAGGTCCATCACGGCGAAGGACTCCTTGAGCCGCTGGGGGTCGACCAGCACCAGCGCACCGAGCGCCCCCCGCGTCATGTCCTCCCACACCTGGACGAAGCGCTGCTGCCCCGGTGTGCCGAAGAGGTAGAGAACGAGCCGGTCGTTGAGGGTGAGACGTCCGAAATCCATGGCGACGGTGGTCGTGGTCTTGCCCTTGACCCCTTTGAGGTCGTCCACGTCCGCCGCCGCCTGCGTCATCGTTTCCTCGGTGCGCAGCGGGGGAATTTCGGAGAGCGTTCCGATGAACGTCGTCTTGCCTACCGCGAAATGGCCCACGACGAGGATCTTTGCGGCGATCTGCACCTTGTCGTGCAGATGCCGCGCGTCACCCGAAACGTGCCTGGAGTCCATCCAGCACCTCCTGAAGGACCTGAATGTCGGTGAGCTGGGCAGCAGGCACCGGGGCACGGGTGAGGATGTGGCCGCCCTCGGCGAGATCGGACAGCAAAACCTTGACGACGCCGATGGGCAGTCTCATGTGGCCGGCTATTTCGGCCACGGAGAGGTAGCCGCCCTCGCACAGTTCGACCAGGCTTCTCTTCTCCGGGTCGAGACGGCTCTTCTGCTGCTGGTCGGGGGCCGCTGTGATCAGCGTGACCAGCTCGAACCTGTCACCATCGGCGATTTCCCGGCCATTTGTGATGACATACGGCCGTACTAATCCGACGGATTCGGGCTCTTGCTCATCGGGTGCGGTCATGCCTGAATACCAGTATTCTCGCGGGGCGGGGTGGTCAGTGCCTTACCGAGCTGCGCGACCAGCTGCTGCATCCGGAAGGTGATGTCTGCCATATCGACGCTGGGCGAAGCGGAAACCGCCAGGTAGGCGCCCTCACCGGCAGAAATGAGGAAGACCCAGCCGCCGTCGAATTCCACGACGGTCTGCCGCCATTGCATGGCCGCGCCGCCGCTGAAACCGGCGACCGTGCGGCTGAGGGACTGCATGCCGCTCATCGCGGCGGCAACCGTGTCCGCATGGTCCTTGTCGACGTCCTTGGAACGTGCCATGAGCAGGCCGTCGGCGGACACCAGGATCGCGTGCCGCGCCCCCGGGACCTCGAGCGCGCCCTCAAGCATCCACGCCAGTTCGGTGTTCACTGAACCTCAAACCCTTCCCTGCTCGGATCGGCGCTGCGGCCGGACTGCGTGCCCCGCTGGAAGGCGCCCATGATCGAGGCGGTCTCCTCGCTGGACCGCGCGCGGTTCGAGGCGTCCGCGGCGTCCGTTTCGGGAACGATGGCGATGGGAGCCCTCCTGCGGCGCTTGGGCAACCCGCCCGCGGTCTCCCCGGCCTCTTCCGGCTCGGGCATGGCGGCGGGAGTCTCGGGCACCGGCGCGTTCTGCGGTTCAGGCATGCTGGTGAGCAGCTCCTGGGGAAGAAGGACCACGGCGCGCACACCCCCATAGGGTGATGCGGTGTCCACGGACACACTGAATCCGTAGCGCGCGGCGAGCACGCCGATGACGGCGAAGCCGAACTGCGGCGGGTTGCCCAACTCGGTGACGCTCACCGGGTGTTCCCCGGACAGCAGCCGCGCGGCCCTGCTCTTCTCCTCCTCGTTCATGCCGACGCCCGCGTCGTCGATGATGACGCAGACGCCCTTGGGAACGGTCCTGATGTTGATGTCGATGGTCGTCTCGGGGGCCGAGTAGCTGGTGGCGTTGTCCAGCAGCTCGGCCAGGACGAGGGCGACCGGCTCGACGACCTGGCTGATGACCGCGAAGTTGGTCTGCGAGCGGATCTCGACGCGGGTGAAGTGCCGGATGCGGCCCTTGGCGCTGCGCGCCACGTCGTACACCGAGGCAACGGTCCGCTGCCGTCCCAGCCAGCCGTCGCACAGCACGGAGACGGACTGTGCCCGCCTGCCGAACTGCGAGTTCATGTGGTCGATTTCCAGGAGGTCCTGGAGGAACTGCTGGTCGCCGTACTTGCCCTGCACCTTGGAAATGGCGAGCTGCTGCTCGTTCGCGAGGCCCTGAAGGGTTCGCATGGCCGACTTGAGGGCCGTCTTGGTGGCGTCCTCCGCGCGCAGCCGCGCCTCTTCTACGGCGTCGCTGAAGGTGTCCTCCAGCTCGGTATGGCGCGATTCGAGCTCGGTCTTCTCAAGACGCAGCTTCGCATTGGACTTCCGCCCTCGATATATCACTGTTGCGGCGAGGGGAGCCCCGACGACCAGCCCCCAGAGGGCTGGGTCCTGAAGGTATTGGCTCATGAGATTCTCTTCAAAGCTAGTCCGCCAGGTAAATAAAAATTGAGGATGCCGTACTCCTGAATCCGACTTCCCCCCCGTGCGGATTCCGCCCTACCAACCGGCCCGGCACGGCAACTGAGGCCACCCGGCCTGCCGGGATGTCACCCACCACGCAGGGCGGAGGGTATGCCCGCCGAACCGCCGTCGCGGCTCCATGCGCCCCACTGACGGCATCTTGCTCCTCAGGGTGAAACCCTCTCGGCTGTTTACCGGTTGGCTCAACGACTTACGCGCGCTCGGCTCGTTTGGCAAGCCCGGCGATCGTATCATCAGGGCGCGAGGTGGCTACCGTCCACCCGAGTCTCTTACGAGACCTGACGTTCGATCACGAGCGTTCTGTTTCGGGTCTGTTAATCCCCTTTCAACTTCCTCACACGGAAGTCACACGAACGTGAGGTCGGCGCGCGTGGGCGGGTCGGCACCCCTTCTGGTGCAGGTGATCGCCGCCGCGGTCGCGCACCGGGTCAGCACCTCCGTCAGGGTCTCCCGGCCGGCCGGCGGGCCGCCGTGCGCGACGATCGCGTCGAGCAGCGCGGCCTGGAAGGTGTCCCCGGCGCCAATGGTGTCGACGACCTCGACGGCGGGTGCCGCGACCCGCACCTCCTCCCCCGCGGTCACGGCGAACGCGCCCTCACCGCCGAGGGTCACCACGACGAGCGACGGGCCTTCGGCGAGCAGGGCGCGGGCCGCTTCGGCCGGCCGCCGTCCCGGCCAGAGCCAGGCCAGGTCCTCGTCGCTGGCCTTCACCACGTCCACCGCACCCGCGAGCCGCAGGCACAGCGCGCGGTAGGCATCCCGGTCCGGCTGCACGGCGGGCCGCACGTTGAGGTCGGCGGCGACCGTCCGGCCGGCGCCGCGCTGCGCACGGCACAGGTCGAGGACGCGGGAGGCGCCGGGCTCGATCACGACGGCGAGCGATCCGGTGTGCAGCACCGCGGTGTCCTCCGGAACGGTCAGGTCCCGCGGGCTCCAGGCGGCCAGGAAGTCGTAGGTGGCGGCCCCGTCGGCACCGAGGTAGGCGAGGGCCACGATGGTGCGGTCCGCGTCGGCGGGCACCCGCCGCACGTCCAGGCCGGTGTCCGCGAGGTGGGCACGCACCAGCGCGCCGGGCGGATCGTCGCCCCAGGTGGTCAGCAACGTGACCGGGCGTTCGAGCCGTTGCAGACCGACGGCCACGTTGGCCGGGCTGCCGCCGGGGGCCGCGTGCACGTCACGAGCACCGGACCGCCACAAAAGATCGACCAGGGCTTCGCCGACCACGGTCACGCGCGCGTTCACGAGTCATCTCCTTCCGCTTTCTTCCCGTTTCCTTTTCGTCCGGCCATGTTTCCGAACGGCTCACATCCTCGGGGCACGGCTGCGTTCCGGCAAGGCGGGCCGGGCAGGCGCCGTGCGTCAACCTGGGTTGACAGGCGGCCATTCGTCAACAATGGTTGACGCATGGGTGAAGTCGACTTCTCCCCGCTCACCGGGGAATCCGATCCGCTCCAGGCGCTGCGCGACACCGCGCAGGTGCGCCGCCTGCTGGAGCGAGAAGAAGCCGTACAGGTGCGCCGGGCGCGCAACGGCGGCGCGAGCTGGGCGGCGATCGCCGCGGCGCTCGGCGTGACCAAGCAGGCGGTGCACAAGAAGTACGGCGGGCGCGGGGTGCTCGGCCGCAAGGACGACTGAGGAGGACCGTTGACCGTACAGACCGCAGTCTCGCTGGAGGAGCACGTGGCCCGGGCCGCCGAGCGCGTCGCCGCCGGGCGCCGCGGGGCAGTCGTCGTCGGGGCCGTCCGGGGGGACGAGTGCGCCTTCGGCGGCGCCGCCCCGGACACGCTCTTCGAAATCGGCTCCGTGACCAAGACGTTCACGTCCCTCGCGCTGGCCGCGCTTGCCGTCCGCGGCCAACTGGCCCTGGACCGGCCGCTGGCCGGGCTGCTGCCCGCCGGCACCGCCGTGCCCGTCCGCGGGGACCGGCCGATCGAGCTCGGCCACCTGGCCTGCCACCTCTCCGGCCTGCCCGCGCTGCCCCCCGGCCTGCTGCCGCGCACCCTGCGCCCGCCGGCCGACCCCTACGCGCACTGCACCCAGGAGGTACTCCTCGACGCGCTCGGCAGGACCCGGCCGCGTTCCGCGCCCGGCAGCCGCTTCCGTTACTCCAACCTCGGCGCCGCCCTGCTCGGGCTCGCGCTGACCCGGCACACCGGCCAGGACTTCGCCGCGCTGATCCGCGCCGAGATCACCGGGCCGCTCGGCATGGCCGGTACCGGCACCGAGCCGGCCGCCGGGTCCGCCACGCGGCTCGCGCCCGGCCACTCGTTCACCGGCCGGGCCCGCCCGCCGTGGCACACGGCCGCCATGTCCCCGGCGGGCGGCCTGTACTCCACGGCGCCCGACCTGCTCACCTTCGCCCTCGCCCAGCTCGGCGACGCCCCCGAGCGGCTGCGGCCCGCCATCGCCCTCACCCACGCCACCGCGCACCCCATCGGCCACGGCACGACCGCGCACCCTGGCTGGTTCGGCATGCGGACGCCGCGCGGGCGCGGCGGCCACCGGGTGCTGTTCCACAACGGCGGCACCGGCGGCTACCGCGCCCTGCTCGCCGTCGCGCCCGAGCCACGGGCCGCCGTGGTCGTGCTCAGCGCCACCGCCCGCGGCGTCGACCGCCACGGGTTCGCCCTGCTCGACCACCTCACGCGCATCTGAACGGACCGGGGCGAACGGGCCGGCCCGCCGATCGCGCGCGGCGGGTGCGGCAGCGGGTTCCGCGTCTGTTGAGCGCGCACTGGGGACGCGCACGAGTGACGCCTGGCACAATGCCCCGAGTTGTCACCGGCCGGGGAGGGAACCGACGTGGCTGCGGGCTTCACCGTGGACATAGCGGGAGCGGAGGGCATGCGCGCGGGCGCGTGGACCGACGGCGAGGAGTTCTGGATCAGGTGCGAGCGGAACGACGAGCCGACGGCCCGGGTCCGGCTGCTGGCGCAGGACGGCGAGCGGCCGGCCGGTGCCTCGGGGCCGGTCACGGTCGCGGAGGTCGAGGCGCGGCAGCGGGCGGGCGGCAGCGTCGCGCACCCCGTGCTCGCGCTCTCCGAAACCGACGGGACGCCGTCGGCGACCGTGCGCCCCGAGGAACGGGTGCCGTGGCCGCGGCGGTTCGCGGTCACGGACGCGGCGGACCGGCCGCTGTGCCTGATCACCCGGGAGACGTCCCGGTTCGGCCGCGGGGGCTGGCGCATCGACACGGCCGACGGCGGCCGGCCGGTCGTCGGCCGGGACGGCACCCTGGCGGGCTGGGCGGTGTTCGTGCTCACGCTGCCGCTGTGGGTGGCGCTGTTCGCCGGGTCGCTGCTGGTCGCGCTGCTCACGTTCGGGCACGTCGCCGAGCTGCTGGCCTGGAGCAGGCCGCAGAGCGTGGCGTGGCGGCGGCAGGGCTCGCCGCCCGTGGCCGGCCGCGTGCTGACGTTCGGCCATCTGCGGGTCGGATACCGCAGGCCGGGGCGGGAGCCGCTGGACGACCGGATCGTCTACGCCCAGGCGGCGCTGCACTACTTCAGCAGAATGCACCACGACTGAGGGCTCCCCTCGTCCGCGCGGCGTTCCATACTTGGCCCCGGCCCTGACCCCTGGACGAGGAGTGAACTGTGGGCACCCAGCCGACGGCGCCGGCCCGCGCCGACTTCACGGCCGCCTTCGACGGCGTGCCGATCGCCACCTACACCTGGCTGCCGGCGGAGGGAACGGCGCGCGCCTGGGTGCAGCTCGTGCACGGCGCCGCGGAACACGCGCTGCGCTACGACGCGTTCGCCCGCCACCTGACGGCACACGGCTACGCGGTGATCGCCTCGGACAACCGCGGGCACGGCGCGACCGCCCCGCACACCGGCGGCTACGGCGTGGTGGGCGAGTCCGGCTGGCGGGCCGTCGTCACGGATCTGCACACCGTCGGCGAGCGGGCCGCTGCGGAGCTGCCGGGGCTGCCGCGCGTGCTGTTCGGGCACAGCATGGGCTCGCAGCTGGCCCGCGACTACGCGCAGGAGCACGGTGGCGCGCTGCGCGGACTGATCCTGTGCGGCACGTTCCGCTCGCTGCCCGGCTGCGAGACGGCAACGGCGGCGGCGCAGCTCGCCGAGGAGGTCGAACGGGGCGGCCGGGCGGCGCCCTCGGACTTCGTGCCCGACCTCTTCTCCTCCTTCAACGACCCCTATCCCTTCCGCACCGGCTTCGAGTGGCTCTCGCGGGACACCGGCGAGGTCGACACCTACGTCGCGGACGAGCGCTGCGGCTTCCCGTTCAGCGCGGGCCTCTCGCTGGACTGGGTACTCGGCGTGCGCAAGATCAACGACCCGGCCGCGCAGGCCAGGATTCCGCGGGAGCTGCCCGTGCACCTGGTCGTCGGCGACCAGGACCCGTGCCACGCGGGGCTCAGCCTCTTCTACGAGCTGCTGGAGGACTTCCGCTACGTCGGCACGCGTGATCTGACCTGGCGCGCCTATCCGGGTGCGCGGCACGAGATCCTCAACGAGACGAACCGGGAGGAGGTCAGGTCCGATCTGACGGCCTGGCTGGCGGCGCACACCGGCTGAGGCGGGCGGCCCGCTCGCCGCGAGCCCGGCCCCGCGCCCGGCCGGCGCGCCTCGCGTGCTGCCAACTCCCTTGGATCATGGAAGGATTCGTGCGTTGCACTGCCATGAGACAGGGAGGGAATGGCCGATGGCCGATTCGGGCGAGGACGCGTCTGCCGAAGTCGACGTCAATGTGCCCAGCGTGGCCCGCATCTACGACTACGCCCTGGGCGGCAAGGACAACTACGCGGTGGACCGGCAGGCGTTCGATCAGATCGAGGCCGCCGCACCGAGCACCAGGCCGCTCGCGCTCAACAACCGCAGGTTCCTCCAGCGCGCCGTGCGCATCCTGGCCGAGGACTACGGGGTGCGGCAGTTCCTGGACCACGGTTCAGGGCTGCCGACGCAGGACAATGTGCACCAGATCGCGCAGCGCGTCGATCCGGACGCGCATGTGGTGTACATAGACAACGACCCGATCGTGCTGGCGCACGGGCGGGCCCTGCTGGAGGAGAATGCGAACACGGCGGTGCTGAAGGCCGACTTCCGCGATACGGAGGGCATCTTCGCCAGCCCCGAGGTGTCGCGGTTGATCGACCTGGACCAGCCGGTGGCCGCGCTGTTCGTGTCCGTGCTGCACTGCATACCGGACGCGGACGATCCGGCGGGTCTGGTGCGGCGCATCGCCGAACGACTGCCGTCCGGCAGCTTCTTGGTGATCAATCAGCTGGTCAGTGAGGACGCGGCGCTCCGCGAGGAGATCACGGACTTCATGGCGACCGCCACGCAGGGCAACTGGGGGCGGGTGCGCAGGCAGCACGACGTGCAGCGGTACTTCGAGGGCCTGGAGATCCTCGACCCGGGGCTCGTGGAGATCAGCACCTGGCGTCCCGACACCGATCTCGGCCCGAAGCAGCAGACGGACGAGTGGATCGAGTACGGCGGTGTGGCCCGCAAGCCCTGAGGCCGCACGGGCGGCGGCCGGGGGCGGCCCGGATACTTCCGGGCCGCCCCCGGCCGCGTCACCACCGGGTCACAGGCTGCGCTTGAGCCCTTCGAGGAAACGCAGCCCGTCGAGGAACTCCTCGGTCTTGCCGTGCGGCTCGGCCGTGGCGCACAGGCTGTCCATCACCGCGAGGTAGTCCTCGACGTCCTCCCGCTTGTCGAGGTACAGCGCGCTGTTGAGCTGCTCCAGGTAAACGATGTCCGGCAGGTCGGGCTCAAGGAAGCGCAGAATGGTCACGGGGCCGCCCGCCGCGGCGAGGCCGCCGAGCCGGAACGGCGCGATCTGGAGCGTGACGTTGGGCTGTTCCGCCATGGTGCGCAAGTGCCTGATCTGCGTGCGCATCGCATCGGTGCCGCCGAGCGGGCGGCGCAGCGCGGCCTCGTCGACGACCGCCCACAGCTTCGGGGCGTGCGGCTTCGTCAGCAGCCGCTGGCGCTCCATCCGCAGCTCGACACGGCGGTCCACCTGCCGGTCGGAGGCCCGCGGGTTGCCCAGCCGGATGCAGGCGCGGGCGTAGTCCGGGGTCTGGAGCAGGCCGGGGATGAACTGCACCTCGTAGGTGCGGATCATCGACGCGGCCTCCTCCAGACCGATGAGCGTCTCGAACCAGCTGGGCAGCACGTCGCTGTAGCGCTGCCACCAGCCGGGCATGCTCGCCTGGCGGGCGAGCGCGAGGAACTGCTCGCGCTGCTCCTCGTCGTCCACGCCGTACAGGGTGAGCAGGTCGGCGATGTCCCGTTCCTTGGAGCCGACCCGCCCCAGTTCGAGGCGACTGATCTTGGCGTGCGAGCCCCGGATCGCGTCCCCGGCGGCTTCCCGGGTGATGCCGTTTCCCTCCCGCAGCCGGCGCAGGTGGGTGCCGAGTACGATCCGCAGAACGGTCGGGCCGCCGCGGGGATGCGAGAGAATGTCCCGCACCGAGGAGGCGCGACCTGCCTGAGCTGACGCCATGTGTGTCCCCTGAGTGTTGAATTCGCGGCCAAGTGTTGCACTGTTCGGACGAGGCGTACAGTCGCCCCCGCGATACTCAGGGTGAATCGGTCAGTCTTGACGCCGAGTTGGCTCTCGGTTGGCGATCAGTTGGTGATGAGGTCGTCGAAGTCGCCGTCCTTCGCCCCCAGGAGGAAGGCGGTCATCTCCGCGCGGGTGTAGATCAGGGCCGGGCCCTGCGGGTCCCGGCTGTTGCGGACGGCGACGCCGCCGTCCGGCAGCCCGGCCATCTCGACACAGTTTCCGTTGGGGTTGCTGCGGGCGCTCTTCCGCCAGGCGGCTCCTGCGAGCGTGCCGGCCGGGACTCCGTTGACGAACTGCGGCATGTCCACTCCTACTTCGGTTGCACGTGCCGCCCGGTGGGGGGTGGTGGACGGCTCCTGAACGGATTGTGCCCTCCCCCGTAGCGTTCTTGCACCTGTTCTTGCATCTGTTCTTGCATTCGTTATTTCAGATGCACTTGCAGGGATACGCTGCGTCCACAAAGATGGACCCTGCGGAGCCGCCGCCCCAGGGTCAACGATCAGGAACGCCGCGGAGGTCGGAAATGACAGCACTCCCGTTCGCCCTCATGTCGCCCCATCAGGCGCGACACGTGAGGAACGGGATGGTGGACACCGCCGGGTTCGCCACGTTCCCGCTGGCCGTGTCGCGGGAGACTCCCGGCACGGCACGCGGCGTGACGCGTTCCACCTTGCGAGGCTGGGGACTTGACGCCCTGGTCGACGACGCCGCGGTGGTCGTCTCCGAGCTGGTCACCAACGCGCTCCGCTACGGACTGCCCGCGGGCCGGGCCCGTCCGCTGCCGCCCGCATCCGAGAAGCAGCCGATCCTGCTCAGCCTGGTGCACTGCGGCGACGCGGCGCTGTGCGCCGTCTTCGACCCCGGGCCCGACGTGCCGCGCGTCAGGGAGCCCGACTTCTTCGAGGAGTCGGGCCGCGGCCTGCACGTACTGGAGTCGCTCGCCGAACGCTGGGGCTGGACGACCCCCGACCACAGCGGCAAGGCGGTCTGGGCCCTGCTGATGGCCCCGGGCGCGAGCGGCCCCGCGGCGCCGGGCGCGGGCGACTGGGAGCCGCTGACCCGCCTGTTACTGCTGCTTGAGCTGCTCAGCGGCCCCTCGTGGCTCAAGTCCCTCGGGGCCTCGGCTGCCGCCTCGGTGCCCCGGGCCGTGGAGCCGGGCCACCACTGAGCGGCGGCAGGTTGCCGCACAACGCGTCCAGTGCGCCCGCGAACCCGTGGTCGGGCGGTGCGCCGCACCCCACCACCAGCCCGTCGGGGAGCTCGCCCGCCGCCGCCGGATGGCGGTGACTCCCCAGCCCGTTCAGCACGATGCCGCACCGACGCGCCGCCCGCAGCACCGGTCCTCCGCGCCCGCGGGGAGCTCGACGACGGCGTGCAGCCCGGCCGCGATACCGCTGCCCCACAGCTGCGGAGCGCGTTCCGCGAGCGTGGCCATGAGCTGGTCGCGGCGCGCCCGGTAGCGCCGGCGCATGCGCCGCACGTGGCGGTCGAAGCCCCCGCCCGCGAGGAAGTCGGCGAGCGTCAGGGCACCGACCGGCGCACGGTCATAGCGAAACGTCGCGTCGTCGCGCGCGTCCAGTCGGCCACCGCGCCCGCCGACGGGGGTGCAGGGATGTTCCCATGGGGAACTGGTGGGCAGGTGTCAGCAGCACCACGCGGGCACCGGCGCCCGGCCCACCCCGGGATTAGGGTCGGTGTCATGACGGCAGAAGAACACTCCCCCCGTATGGACCTCTTCCACGTCGCGCCCGATGTCTACCAGGCCATGTCGGCCCTGGAGCGGGCCGCGAAGAAGGGGCTCGACCCTGTCCTCACCGAGCTGGTGAAGATCCGCGCCTCCCAGCTGAACCACTGTGCGTTCTGCCTCGACATGCATGTCAGGGACGCGCGCGCGGCGGGCGAGACCGAGGAGCGTGTCTACCTGCTGAGCGCCTGGGAGGAGGCCGCAGGGGTCTATACCGAGCGCGAACGGGCAGCGCTCGCGCTGACGGAGGCGGTCACCGTGCTCACCGACGGCTTCGTGCCGGACGCGGTCTACGAGAGGGCGGCCGAGCACTTCTCCGAGGACGAGCTGGCGCGGCTGATCTCGGTGATCCTCACGATCAACTCCTGGAACAGGATCGCGGTCACCACCCGCATGGTGCCGGGCCGCCGCTGAGCCGCCCGGGCGGGCACCGGCAGCCCGGGCCGGTGCGGTGTCACTGGGGCGGGTTGCCGTGCTTGCGGGCGGGCAGGTCGGCGTGCTTGTTGCGCAGCATCGCCAGCGCGCCGATCAGGACCTCGCGGGTCTCGACCGGGTCGATCACGTCGTCCACCAGGCCGCGCTCCGCCGCGTAATAGGGGTGCATCAGCTCGGTGCGGTACTCCTTCACCATCTCCGCCCGCATGGCCTCGGGGTCCTCGGCCGCGGCGATCTGCCTGCGGAAGATCACGTTGGCCGCGCCCTCCGCACCCATCACCGCGATCTCGTTCGTCGGCCAGGCCAGCGTCACATCCGCCCCGATCGACTGTGAATCCATCACGATGTACGCCCCGCCGTACGCCTTCCGCAGCACCAGCGAAATCCGCGGCACCGTCGCATTGCAGTACGCATACAGCAGCTTCGCCCCGTGCCGGATGATCCCTCCGTGCTCCTGGTCCACGCCCGGCAGAAAGCCCGGCACATCCAGCAGCGTCACGATCGGGATATTGAACGCATCACACATCTGGACGAACCGCGCCGCCTTCTCGGACGCCGAAATATCCAGCACCCCCGCAAGCGACTGCGGCTGATTCGCCACCACCCCCACCGCCTGACCGTCCAGCCGCGCCAGCGCACAGATGATGTTCCCCGCCCACCGCTCGTGGACCTCCAGGAACTCCCCGTCGTCCACCAGCTCCTCGATCACCGCCCGCATGTCGTACGGCTGCTTCCCGTCGACGGGCACCAGGTCCACCAGCGCCTCGCACCGCCGGTCCGCCGGGTCCTTCGACGCCACCACCGGCGGATTCTCCCGGTTGTTGGACGGCAGCAACGACAGCAGATGCCGCACCTCGGCGAGGCATTCCGCCTCACCCTCGTAGGCGAAGTGGGCCACA
>NZ_LZNS01000001.1:879410-886591 GCF_001984575.1 Streptomyces sp. MP131-18
CCCGGAAGCCCGATGCCGCCGCAACACCCCCACCTCACGGAACGACCCCTCGTCCAGCAACAGCGCGATCCGCTCCCGCGCCGTCAGCTTCCCCTTCCCATGCTGCGCCGCGGTCGCCCGCTCCGAAGGCCCCGCCCACGCCTCCTCCCGAATCGCACGCAACTCCGCGACCCGCGTCCGGAACGCCGATTGTGATCCCATGAGGCTCTCCTCCACCGATCCCGCCCGCGACAGAAACTGTCCGTTCATGAGTGTGCACATTGCGCTAGAGGGCCCCTACAGGCTTCCCGTACCCCCGCGGTACAACCGCTCCCGGCCCGCCGCCCAGCGGGTGAAACGCCCCTCGGAACCTTGGTATGGTTGGCCACGGAGCGCCGGTCACTCATGACCCGCGCACACCCTGTCCGGGTGGCGGAATGGCAGACGCGCTAGCTTGAGGTGCTAGTGCCCGATTAAGGGCGTGGGGGTTCAAGTCCCCCCTCGGACACCACCAAAACCCCAGGTCACCTGGGGTTTTTTCATGCCCCCGCCCTCCCGGGCCGCCCGACGGCCACCCCTCTCGACCGGCCGAGGTGAGCCCCCGCCCCCCGGCCCGCCGACAGCCCCGCCACAGCCCCCACCCCCGCCCGCGACGCCCCACGGACGCGCTCCACCCCCGGACGGCCGGGTGAGCACCCCATTACCGCGCCCTTACCGGCGACACCGGCATCGCCGCCTCCCAGGGCCATGGGACTGACTCGCTCAGCTCAGCTTCCTGAATCTTGAGCACGTGCAGGAGGCGCGTGACCTCGGGTGCGTTGACGGCCGAAGATCCCCCTCGGATGGGAAGGGCCCGTACGGTTGAAGCCGCTGATTTCGTTTTTCCTGCTTTCGGTCCTCATGCCCGGCCCGGTGATTCCGTAGCTTTTCGCGAGCCGGGTGATGGGCCGCTGGGGCTCTCCCCGGCAGGGGGCGGCGTATGGGGGATCAGACGCCGAGGCCGAGGCTGTGGCGCAGGCGGGGGAGGCTGAACTTGGCGACGACCGGGGCGTGGTCTGAGGCTTCGCGTACGTCGTCGTTGACGACGGTGGTCACGCTGATCAGGGCGTCGGCGATGTCGTCGGTGCTGTAGAGCCTGTCGATGCGCTGCGGGGGTCCCTGGTCCGTGCGCCAGAGCGTTGCGGTGGGCTGGAGGGCTTCGGTCTGGCCGAGTTCCGTTGCCGCGAAGTGGCCCAGCTCGGTGAAGACCGACCGTCCGTTGGGGCCGATGCCGGCCAGGATGCGGTCGGGCTCGGTGTCGGGGACGTGCTCGTCGCCGATGCGGATAGTGCGCTGGCGGAAGTACACGGAGTCCGCGATCTCCGCCCAGTCGGGGAACGGCTGGATCTCGCACTGCGGGCGGTGCACGAACGAATTCATGTCCCCGGCGAAAAGCGCCGAACGGCCGTGGTCGCCCAGGGTGGTGAGGCGCTGGGCTTCGGTGGCGCGGCCGGCCGGGTCGTGGGAGCACAGGTGGATGGAGGCCAGGTGGATCGGGCGGCCGTGCGGGCGGCCCTGCGGGTCGCGCAGGCGGACGACGGGGTTGCTGATCGGATGCCACATGCGGGTGGCGTGCTCGTGGTGGGCGGTGACGGTGAACAGGTCGGGATCGGCCATGACGGCCACCGCGTTACGGCTCTCCGGGATCGGCGCGGCAGCCAGTGGCGTCAGTTTCAGGCGTTCGGCTTCCTCGAACAACGCCGCACCGCCGTCCTTGCCCGGGTCCTTGAGTTCCTGCCGGAAGAACAGGTGCGGGCGGATCTCCGCCAGGACATCCATGGCCAGGTGCCAGCGGTCATCACGGCCATCGGCATCGATACCGCTTCGCTCGATATTCCACGTCACGGCCACCAGGACATCGCGGTCCGCGGGCTCTTTCACAGGTGTTCCTCTTTCATCGTTGGGATTGGTAGTGCGACCCTGACCCCCCTTTGTCAGGAAGGGTCCGGAGCGCAGGAGCCGTTCGCATCGCCGCCGGTGCCGTGCGACGGCCTTTCATCGGGTCCGAACATCGATTGGAAGAGTTCGGCCTCTGTGGGGTACCGGCGTGTGCCACGCATCTTCCCGGCCGGTTCGAGGTGCCCGTCCAGGTGGCACAGCGCGCCCTGGTAGAACTCGAACCAGGCGGCATCGCACCGCCCGAGAAGTTCCCGCAGCACGGCCCTGGCCGACCGGCGCGGCAGCCTGGCGACCATCACCGACACGGCCAGGCCCGGCAGCACCAGCAGCACACCGTCCCCCGCCGACCCCCGTTTGAGGTGAACGCGTTTCACGGCCGGGTGTCCTCGCCGCCGACGGGGGACGCGGGATGGCCCACCAGGTAGCGCACCGGCCCACCGCCCGCGGCGTCCAGGGCCACGTTCACGCGCCACGCCTGGTAGGGCGCCAGTACCTCCGCGAACCGCGCGGGGCTGAGCCACTGATAGGCCAGCAGTTCGCCCTCGGGCAGGGTGAGCGGTTGTTCCGTGGAAACGGTGCCGCAGTCGAAGACCATGCTCACGCCCTCCGCAACGGTGTCGGTGGCGGGCATGTGATGCGCCGCCAGCACCCGGCCGGGCACGATGTGCAATCCGGTTTCCTCGGCGATCTCCCGGTGACAGGCGACGACCGCGGCCTCCCCGCCTTCGGCGTGACCACCGACGAGCCCGAACCGCTCCTGTCCCCGCCGATACGCCTTCTCGACCACCAGGACATCGCCGTGCTCGTTGCGGATCAGCGCCAGCCCGGACAGCCGCCGCGGCGAAGGAGCAACGAACTCGGAGGCCCCGTGGAGGCCGCCGCCGTCCAGCGGAGTCTTCAGCAGGGCGGCCACTGCCGTCGTGGCGGCCTCGGGCGTGGGCCAGAACGCCTTCTCCCCCTTGCCGTCGACCAGGTGCTGAACTCCCTGAGGCGTGAGGAGCTGCGCACCGTAGACAGGGCCCTCCCCGTCCATGGCGCCGCCCAGCCGCTGGATGTAGAAGCCGGTGATCCGGTCGGGGTTCACCCACGTCGAACCGAATTCGTTCGTACCGACATGCACGAAACGCGTCTGCGTCATCGCCGGGTCTCTCCTTGTCTCTCGTTCCTGAGGGGATGTCTCGCACGGCCGGGACACCCTGCGCGGGCTGTTCGCGAGCCGACGGGTCCGCGCACGGCGGTGACGCCCGCGCCGGAAGCGCAGAACATGCGGCGGTTCGGCGCCTGCCGTCGGGTAGAGGGGAGCACCCGCGTGAACAGGTGGCCGCAGAAGAACCAGCACCACACGTTCCCGTCGTCGGTACCAGCTGGCACCGGCCGCAGGAACTCACTCTCCGCCTAGGGGAGCACAGACACCTCCCTCGCTCCCGCGCACGAGGGGACACCGGAACCACACAGCCTTCCCGCCGGGCAAGCAGATGTAGCCCAGGTCTTTAGCCATTTCCCGCAGGAGCCACAACCCTCGGCCACACTCCTCGTCCGTGCGCGGGTTCATGACAGCCGGCACCTCCACCGACCGGTCCTGAACCGTGACCCGAAGGTTCTCCCCCTCCGCCGCGATCACCAGCAGACAACGGCGGTCCGCAACATGCTTGACGACGTTGCTCAGCAACTCCGAGAGACCCAAACGGGCAAGCGCCACCGCATCCTGGTCGCCGCCGAGCATCGCAACCGTCTCCGCCGCCACCCTTCGCCACCGCGCGACGGACCCCGGACAAGCCGTTAAGCGCCAGGAGTACACCTCGCGTTCCGCGATGCCTTGCACAGTGACGACGGTCATGGGGCACCTCCCGGTGACGGAGTGGCACGCACGCCAAAATTGGGTGCGGCCAGGCCAGTTGCGGCCTACCACTACGCAACGTGTAGCAGGGCTCACTCGGCCAGCATGGACCCAAAGAGTTGCACCGTGCAAGTGGTACACCGTGATTGGTTTCCACGATCACCCTTCGGTGAGGGGCGGTACGCTGTCGAGCGACCACGGAGGAGGGGCATATGCCGGATGATCCGAAGCCAACCGTCCGTCGCCGGGTGCTGGGCACCAACCTCCGACGCCTGCGCGAGGCCCATGGGCTTCACCTGGAGGACGCTGCAAGGGTTCTGAGCTGCAACATCTCGAAGGTCAGTCGCATCGAGTCCGGCCGCAGCCCGATAAGGCCGCTGGATCTCAAGGCACTCCTCGACCTCTACCAGGTCCGGGACCTGAACACCCGAGAGGGCTGGTTGTCACTGGCTCGTGAAAGCAAGAAGCAGCGCTGGTGGCGCGTCCTCGAAGACCGTCTGCCGCAGGACTTCCTCGACCTGATCGGGCTGGAGGAGGACACGTCGTACTGCCGAGGGTTCCAGCCAGGCGTCATCGACGGGCTGTTCCAGACCAAGGAGTACGCCGAAGCTGTGATCGGCGGTGGATCTCCCGGCCCACTCGGATCGGACGAACAGACGAAGCTTGACGTTCGCCTGGAACGGCAGAAGGCCCTCACTCGCGCTGAGAACCCGATCGAGGTCTGGATGATCCTCGGCGAGGCGGCGCTGCGCCAGCGAATGGGAGGGCCGGCCGTCATGCGGGCCCAGCTCAGCCACCTCATCGATCTGGCGAAGCTTCCGAACGTTACGTTGCAGGTACTACCCTTCTCAGTAGGGGCCTACCGAGGCGGACCCTTCCCGTTCAAGGTCTACCGGTTCCCCGAGCCGTCCGACATGCAGGTCGTGCTGTTGGAGAACCATGTCAGTCACACGTACCTGGAAGACCCGAGTGACATCGGGTTTTACGCAGACATCTTCAACCACTTGCGAGCGACGGCTTTGGGCGAGTTGAAGAGCAAGGCCCTGATCGAGGGCATCATCAGGGAAGCAAGCGCATAGAAAGATATCGAGGGTGATGCAGGAAAACCAGTCCGCATGGTTCAAGAGCAGCTACAGCGCGCAGAACGGTGACTGCGCTGAAGCCCGGCGCCGCGCTGACGGCGGCATGGACCTCCGCGACTCCAAGGACACAAACAGCCCGGGCCTGACCTTTGATGGGAGCGACTGGACCGCTTTCACCGCCGCAGTGAGGGAAGGCGCCTTCGAGACTCGCTGATCTCGGCACACTGGGTGCACCCGTGGCGCCGAGGGGCGACACGGGGTTCCGGCGCGCCTGCACCCGGGTCCCGCGTGAATGAATCCTCAGCGCAGTGAAGTAAAGCGCCGTCACCACGTCCATGGGGCTGAGGGACGGGGACGCCAGCGGACCCGCTACGGGCGGTGGGGGATCACATCCTCTGCCGCCCGCTCGCCCAGGGGCGTGAATGACGTGCACAACGCGTGCACAACAGTGGTCGGAGTCACCAGCGGCAGCTCAGGTACCAGGGACAGCAGCTGACCCGTCCGGAGTGCAACTGTTGTGGCTATTACCGCAGATCAGCGACCCAACAGCAGTGGGTTGGAGGAGAGAAAGTTCAAGTCCGCCCTCGGACACCACCAAAACCCCAAGTGACCTGGGTTCTTTCATGCCCCCGCCCCCGGCCCACCGACGCCCCCACCCGCCACGCCCCGCGGACGCACTCCACGGCCAGACGGCCGGGTGGGCCCTCCATTGCCGCGCCCTTACCGGCAAGCGAAGATCACTTCAGCGGATCTCCTCGTACGCCGCTCTGGAGAATCGGTCGGCAAGAAGGTCACACCCTTTGCTCGGAGCCGTCTCGGTCAGCACCAGGACGTGTTCCGGCCCCATTCGAGATGGGCGTGCGCCGTACCCTTGACCTGCCCGTCTACATACTGACGATGCCGGACCGCTCGCTGGTGTCGTACGCGGAATCTGCCCAGCGGGGGCAGGTTGAGCGCGACAGCACGTTCGTGCTGCCCATGCTGGCGGCCTACCATCAACTACAGGCAGAAGCGCTGTCTCAGTCGGCCTCCGTCGCCGCGATCCAGCAGTTGCGAAAGGGTATCCCGTGACGTCCGAAGCTCCACGTTGGTTCAAGTCCTCCTACAGCGACAACGGTGGCGCCTGCGTGGAGGCCGCCGACAACTTCGCCACGACGCACGGTGTGGTTCCTGTCCGTGATTCCAAGAGTTTCGACGGTCCGGTGCTGAACTTCCCGACCGCGGCGTTCTCGTCGTTCGTGGCAAGCGTCAAGGCCGGGAGAACGGGCACCGCCTGATCGCCAGGCCGACTGTCTGCGGACTCATCGCTTGCCCCATCGTGCGGTGCGGTAGGGCAACCGGCCCCGGTACCGCCGCGCACGGCCAGGGCCGTGCGCGGATCTATGGTTCGGGGTTATGAGTTTTCGGCTGGCGGCCTATGCCGTGTGTATCGAGGACGGGCGGGTGCTGCTCGGCCGTCATGTGTCGGGGAACTGGACGCTTCCGGGCGGCGGGGTCGAGCACGCGGAAGATCCGTTCGATGCGGTGATCCGGGAGGTCGCCGAGGAGACCGGCTGTGACGCGGTGGTCGAACGTCTGCTGGGCGTGGACTCGCGGGTGATTCCCGCAGCCGACCGCCGGCCCGGCCTGCCCGAGCACCAGAATGTCGGCATCTTCTACCAGGTCCGTATCACCGGCGGCCTGCTCCGGCCCGAGCCGAACGGCGACACCGCCGAGTCGGTCTGGACGCCGATCCCCGACGTGGCCGGCCTGCGCCGGTCATCGCTGGTCGACATCGGCCTCGCCCTGGCGCGGGCCCGGCCGGCCACCGGCCACGTCGCCGCCGTTCCGGTCGGCGGCCTGATCCAGCACTGAGCGCCCACCCGCCGCCGCCCGGGGCGATGCCGCCCTGCCCCACGGTGCTCGTGACCCCTCCCGAAGCGTGGCCTCTACGGTCACGCCTGACGCCTCATGGCTTCGGCAACGTCCCACGGCCGGGGCCGAGGGGAAAAGGTCGAATAAGGAGGACAACCCTGTGAGACGTACCCGCTTGTTCCGCAGGCGGCTGCCGTTGGCGGTCGCATTTCTGGCGACGGGAACGGGGCTGCTGGTCGCACCGGCGACGGCGCAGGCCGCGGCGGTGGAGGTCACGCCGGACGGCAGTGCCGTCACGGCCAGTACAAGTGATGAGAACGAGCCGGCGAACGCCGTGGACGGCGATCTGGGCACCCGGTGGTCGGGCGAGGGCGACGGCGCCTGGCTGGAGCTGGACCTGGGCTCGGAGGAGACGGTCAGCCACGTCAAACTCGCGGTGCACCAGGGCACCAGCCGGCAGAACGTCTTCGAGCTCCAGTCCTGGGACGGCT
>NZ_LZNS01000001.1:887609-930465 GCF_001984575.1 Streptomyces sp. MP131-18
AGGGCTCCGAGCTCTACATCACGGAGGACGACACCACCGACCACCATCTGATCACCGACGAGTACGAGCTGGGCGACGTCTTCGAGCTCCAGTACGTGGTGAACGACGGTGAGATCGACATCTACTACAACGGTGAACTCGAGACCACGATCGAGAACTCCGGCGACGGCAACTACTTCAAGGCCGGCGCCTACACGCAGGCCAACTGCGACCGTTCCTCCCCGTGCAGCGGCGACAACTACGGCGAGGTCGAGATCTACGACCTGAACGTCACGCACGACGACGGCCAGTCGTCCGACGAGACCGAGGCCGCGGTGCGCCACGGCTGGGGCACCCCGCTGCCGATATCCGACGAGTTCGACTACACCGGTCCGGTCGACCCGGACAAGTGGGCCGTTCCTTCGGGTGAGTACGGCGGCACGGAGGGCTGCTGGGAAGGGCATGCGGGCAACGGCCGCCGGTGCGCGAAGAACAGCACCGTCGCGGACGGCATGCTCACCATGCTCGGTGAGGAGAACGGTGACACCGGATGGCTCCGGCAGGAGCTGGACACCCAGTACGGCCGGTGGGAGATCCGTTCGCGTTCGCGGAACATCGGTGACAGCGGCGGGCTCTACCACCCGCTGCACCTGATCTGGCCCACCGAGGGCAACCGGCTGGAGAATGGCGAGTACGACTGGGTCGAGTACTCCGACCCGGACGACCAGTGCCTCTCGGCGTGGCTGCACTACCCGCAGAGCCCCACGGACGAGAAGGAGCGCCACGAGCTGTGCCCCATGGACATGACCGAGTGGCACAACTTCGCGTTCGAGTGGACGCCGGAGGCGCTGGTCGGTTACGTCGACGGTGAGGAATGGTTCCGGATGTCGGACGGCGCCAACTCCGAGCGGGGGAACATCCAGGACATGCCCTCGGGGCATCTCAACATCCAGCTCGACAACTTCACCGGGGCCGGTGGGCTGCGTCCCGCCGTCTTCGAGGTCGACTGGGTGCGGGTCTACGAGTAAGTGATACGAGTGAACAAGGGACGCTGACGCGGCAGGGCGGTCGGGACGACGCCCATCCCCGAGGACGGCCCGCCGGTTCGACCGGCGGGCCGTTCGGCTGCGCATGGGCGCCGACAGGCGGGTGGCTCAGCCGACGGGGCGGCGCGCGGTGACGTACCGCGGGAAGCCGGTGAAGTCGGGGTGGCTGGTGATGTCCTCGAACCCGGCCGCGCCGATGATGTCGACGACCTCGTCGACCAGGGCGTCGAGATGCTCGACGGCCAGTACCCCGCCGCCGCGCAGCAGCCGGGCCGCGGTCACGGCGATCCCCCGCATCGCGTCCAGGCCGTCGGCCCCCGAGAAGCTGGCCTCCGGCGGCTGGTGCACCCCGTACTCCGGCGGAATGCGCAACCGGTCGGGAACGTAGGGCGGGTTGGCCATCAGCAGGTCGACACGGCCGTCCAGGTCCTTCAGCAGCCGCGGGTCGGCCACGTCCCCTTCGATGAAGTCGACCGCGCCGGGGACCCGGGCGCGCAGCCGTTCCGCGTTCCGCTTCGCCCACTGCACGGCGGAGGCGGAGATGTCGACGCCGGTGATGTCGGAGCCGGGGCGGAGCGCGCCGACGGCCAGGGCCAGCGCACCGGAGCCGGTGCACAGGTCGACGACCCGGAGGGGGCCGTCGGGACAGCGGTCCAGCGCCTGGCCGACCATGGCCTCGGAGTGGACGCGCGGGATGAACGTGCCCTCGCCGACCTCGAATTCGAGGCCGAAGAGGGTGGCCCGCCCGGTGATGTACTCCAGTGGCTCCCGGTCCGCCCGGCGCCGGACGAGGGAACGGAACTCGGCGGCCGTCCCGGCCGGCAGCTCCGCCTCGTGGTCGAGCTCCTCCGGGCGCGTGCCGGCGGCGTGCCCGGCCAGGACGAGCGCGTCCAGCTCCGGGGTCCACACCTGCGCCTCGGTCAGGGTCCTGTGCGCCCACGCCAGGTGGTCGCGCAGCGGGAGGACGGCGGGTGCGGCCGTGGTCGCGGGGCCGAACCGCGCCCGGCAGTGGGCGTAGTAGGCGCGCAGCCACTCGGCGATGCGCGGGTACCGCCTGGCGGCGGCCAGCAGTTCCGGCGGCGGGGTGAAGTCGGCGTCGATCCGGTCCGCCCAGGCGGCGTGCACGGTCGTGAGGTCGTCGCCGAGGCTTTCCTGCCACTCGGTGGGAACGCGGGCGTGGCGGCCGTATCCGGCGGCGAGCGCGTGGGCCGCGGTGGTCTCGACGGTCTGCTGCCGCGTCGCCGGGGCGAGGGGGACGCGTTCCGGCGTGCAGGCGCCGAGGTCGAGCACGGGCTGTTCCCCGGTCAGCCGCCGGGCGAACTCCTGTGCCAGGAGCGGCGAGAGGATGAGTCCGTCGCGGTGCAGGCCGGTCATCGTCCACAGGCCGCTGAGGGGGGTCTCGCCCAGCAGCGGGAATCCGTCGAGGGCGAAGGGCCGGTTGCCGACGTGCACCCGCAGGACGCTGCCGGCGTGCAGATTGCGGCGGATCTGCCGGTGCGCGTCGTCCAGCAGGGACAGCAGGTCCGCCACGATCGGGTCGGCGAGCGGGTCGGGGACGACGGCACCCGTGGTGCCGAGGTAGGCCCGGGCCATGCCGAGCGGAACGACGTGCAGTGCACTGTCGAACGCGCGGTTCGGGGTGCGGATCACCGTCTCGGGCTGCGTGCAGTCCTCGGTGGTGAGTTCGGCCGAGAGGCCGGCCGCGGCGACCAGCCGGGGGATGCAGTCGCCGAGTCCGGGCACGGAGTCGATCAGCTGCTGGGTGCCGACGCCCGCGGCCAGGACGACCCTGGCCGCCGTCAGCGTTCCGCCGGTGTCGAGGACCACTCCCCCGGCCCGGCCGCCGTCGTCGATGACCGAGGCGGCGCCGGCTGCCACGACCCGCACTCCGCGGGCGCGGGCGGTCCGGTCGAGGCGGCGCAGCAACCTGCCCGCATCGAGGGCGCGTTCGCCGGGGATGTGGAGGGCCCGCAGGGGGCGCGCGTGCGGGTCGGGGTCCAGCCAGCCGACGTCCTCGGGGTCGACGGTCTCGTGGGGTTCGCCGTGTTGCTCCAGTACGGAACGGATCGCCTCGAAGTTGGCGGAGTCGATGCCGCCGGTGCCGACGGAGTTGAGCAGGACGGTGGTGCCGTTGCCGGTGAGGATGTCCCGGCCGTCGGAGGTGCCGCCGGCCAGCTGGTGCAGCCAGGCGGGCCAGGCGTCTCTCGCCTTCAGGCGCAGCGCAAACGCCCCGGCGCCGTGGTCGGTGCCGAGGGAGGCCGCGGTGACTTCGCCGAAGCAGCCGAGGAGGGCGCCCGTGGCGGTCGACGCGGCGTGGGGCCGTTCTGGGCGGCCGACGAGCGCGACCGAGGCGCCGCGGCCGGCCAGTTCGACGGCGAGCGAGGAGCCGAGCACGCCGTTGCCGACGACGATCACGTCGAATTCTGCGGGGCGGGTACGGGAGTTCATGTTCGCGCGCTCCTTATTCCTCACGGACAGTGGTTGTTCGCGGGTGTGCGGGTCGTTCGCCGCGGCCCGGCGGGACCGGGGCATGGGCGTGCAAAACGAAGGAGGTTGCTTTCGCGTGGTACGAGCAGGTCTCACCTGGCAGGCAGGCAGGCAGGCAGGCGGGCAGGGCCTGGCGGCGGCCGTGGCCGTGGGTGGACGTCGTCGCATGGCAGGACTGATGAACCGGTCGAAAAGAGGACACATGCGACTGTGCTCGGTCGCGATGATGCTAAGCACGCCCGTGCGCGGCGGTGAAGGAGGAAAGTCGGCCTTGGCTTGATCGACCCAGCCTTTGACCGGTAATCGCCCCGTGACCGCCCCGGGGCGTGCGGCGAGTTGACATTGTCGTCACGTACTGTTCCCGCGGTGTCGCGGGCCGGGGTGATGATGCGGAAGGTCGCACAGAGGACACGGAAACGAACGGGGAACACATGACCAGGGCACACCGGCCGCGAAGACCCGCGGCACGACGGCACCTCACCGGCGGAACGCGGTCAGGACCTGGCCCCGGCCGATAGCGCACCCGCCACCCCCCGGGCGTCAGCGGAGACCGGGGCGGCGGCGTACGTTCGGCGGCAAGCTGAGACAACGAGCGCACGGCACCTGGGCACACATGCAGCGGGGGCGCCTGCTCCGGCGGGAATTCGTCAAAGGACTCGGCCCCGGAACCCACCATGGACCGGAGTGTCACATCCGAGCCCCCGCCCACCGGGGAGCCGGAGCCGACGCCTTCCGAGGATGTCGGGCTGTTCCGCGTCAACATCCACGACGACGAGCTGACCCGTGTGCCTCCACGCGAACGACGTCAGCCTCTCGCCGACCGGCTCCTGCGGCCACGTGATCGTCCCGGACCAGGACATCGGACGCCACCGTCCCAGTGGCCGGCCCAGTCCGAAGGCAGCGGCAACCTGCTCGGAGCGGAGATCCATTCGCACAGTGTGCCGCCCACGGCGGAGGCGATGTCTGTCATTTCCACGCGCGCGGCCTGTCGACAAGCCCTGGCACACGGCTCACCCGTTGAGGGCCTCGGTGACCTGACGGCTGGTCTGTGCCGCGATCCGGGGGTTGACGGCGGCGTAGGAGGTGTAGGCGTTCAGGCCGGTGGCCAGGGCCCAGCCGCGGCCCCTGGTCCAGGTGGCGTCGTCCAGGCCGAGCGCGGTGCGGAAGGCGGCCCGGCTCCCGGCCGACATCAACGTGAAGGCCACGGTCAGATCGCAGGCCGGGTCGCCGATGCCGAGCCCGCCGAAGTCGATGACCGCGCTCAGCCGGCCCTCGCTGGTCAGCAGGTTGCCGGTGTGGAAGTCGCCGTGGAACCAGACCGGCGGGCCCGCCCAGGCGGGAGCGCGCAGCGCCGCCTCCCACAGCTCGGTCATGGCCGCGGCGGGGAACACCCCGGCGGTCGCGGCGATCGCCTCCCGCGTCGCGCGGTCGCGGTCGGCCAGCGGCGGCGCGGCGAGCCGGGACTGCGCGGCGGGCACCTCCTCGGGCGCGAACCGGTGGAGGGCGGTGAGGAACTCCGCGAGCCGCACGGCGGTTTCCGCACAGTCGCCCAGCGCCTCGACCGTCGCCACCTCGCCGGGCAGCCAGCGGTTCACCGACCACGGCCACGGGTAGCCGAGGGCCGGCTCGCCCACGGCCACCGGCACCGGGACGGCCAGCGGCAGGTGCGGGGCGAGGCGCGGCAGCCACTCGGCCTCTTTCCTGGCCTGCCCGATGGCCCCGGCGTGGCGGGGCAGCCGGACGGACAGCTCCGTGCCCAGCCGGTGGATCACGTGGTCGGAGCCGGCCGGCTCGAAGGGGCGCAGCGGCAGCCCCGCCCACTGGGGGAACTGCGTGTCCACCAGGCGCCTGGCGAGTGCGGTGTCGATCGCGGGGCGTGAGTGCGTGGTTCCGCCGGTTGGCACGTGCGCTTCCTCCAGGGCCGGCCCGGGCCGTGCGCCGGGCTGTCGGTCCCCATCCCACGGCACGGCGGGCCGGCCTGTCGACCGGTTTTCCCCGGCGGGCCCAGGTCCTGTCCTGTCGATCTCGCATCAGCCCGCGGCGTCAGATGCGGTGCTCCCCCAGCCTGGCGGCTGGGAGGTGCCCCCATCGGCACCGGATCGCAGCTCATACCTGTCCGTATTCGCGCGATTCGGTAACGCAGCGAGGTGCCGTAGCTGGGGGCACCTCCCTGGGGGCACCTCCCAGACGAAGTCTGGGGGAGGAGTCTGGGGGAGTCGCGGGCCCGGCAAGATCGGCAGGACAGGGCCTAGCCGTCGGTGATGCGGAAGACGCCGATGTCGTCGGCGTAGCGCCCCTGGTCGGGGGCCGACTGGTTGAGCGAGGCTTCGACGCCGACCCAGCCGCGGAAGGTGCCGTCGTCGTCGATGATCTGAATCATCGGCTTGACGTGCGAGTTGCCCGTGTAGCAGTGCTCGCCCCTGGCGTCGGCGAGCGCGGTGCGCCAGTGCCAGAGCGTGTCGCGGCGGTGGCTGGTGGACGTGTTGGCGGAGGTCACGTAGTAGTCGGTGTCGCTCGGGCTGCGGCCGGCGAGGCAGCGGCCGCTGCCGCAGACGCTCCAGTCGCGCATCCAGAACGGGCTGCCCGCTCCGGCGTCGATGTGCGGCTGGTCGTTCTCGCCGCTCACCTTCCACAGGAAGTAGTCGTGGTCGAAGGACGCGTGGTCGGCGGCGGCGACGGTGGCGGCCGAGGCGCGGGCGTTCCAGGCGGCGTTGCTGCCGTGCCCGAAGCCGTGGGTGGCGCCGAAGCCGGAGCGGACGAACGCGAGGGTGGCGAGCGAGCCGTCGGACGCCTCGGTCACGTTCCACTCCTCCCAGCCCTGGCCGCCGGCCCAGGTGATGCGCAGCAGCCCGGCGTCGAGGGTGTAGGTGCCGGTGAGCGACTGGGGCGCGGCGCTGGACTGGTAGCCGTACGCGGTGCGGACGGTGCAGGATCGGGTGGGGCAGCCGGCGGCCTGGACGCCGGTGGAGGAACGGACCTCGCGGCGCCGCTGCGTCCAGTGCCAGTGGTCTTCGGAGACGGTGCCGTCCGCGGCGAACTCGTACTGTCCCAGCCGGACCCAGTTGGTGGTGGAGCCGGCGTTCAGACCGCCGACGGCGACGGCGAACCTGGCCTTGCCGCCCGGCAGTTCCGCCGCGGAGGCGGCCGGTGCCGCCGGTGCTCCGAACAGGCAGGACACAAGCAGGGTGAGGACGGCAACGGCCAGGTGCGCCGGGCGGAAACGATGGCTGTCGCGGGGCAAGTCGGCCTCCGTGAAGGGAATTTGTGGCGTCGGGAGGAGCGGGACCACCGGCCCACGGTAGGACCGTCCCGGCCCGCTCGCGCGAACGTGAGGCGAACACCGTGCGCGGAGTCCGCGGTGGCGCGACATCTTGCGGCAGGACGATATCTTCCTCCGAAAGGAGTGGGCATGTCAAAATTTTCCGCCAGTCGTGCACCGCCCGCTCTCCTCCCCCACCCCTTCCTGGAGACCGCATGCCACGCTCCGCTCCACGCGTCCGCCGTGGGTGGCCGGCCATCGTCGCCGCCCTGACCGGCCTGGCCGCCACCGCCCTTGGCGCCGCCCCCGTGACGGCCTCGGCCGCCCCGGCGGCCGAGGACTCCCGCACCGTCACCTACCGCGGCTACGAGGTCGAAGTGCCGGCCGACTGGCGGGTGGTCGACCTCGACGAGGACCCGGCCGCCTGCCTGCGCTTCGACCGGCCCACCGTCTACGTCGGAACGCCCGGCGAGCAGCAGGACTGCCCCGCCCGCGTCGTCGGCCGCACCGCGGGTCTTGTCATCGAGCCGCTGACCGAGGTCGCGGCGGAACGGATCAGCCCGCGCACCGCCGTCGCGCAGCGCGACACCGGCCGGGAGGGCGCCGCCCGCGCCGCGGCCGGCGCGGTGTCCGCCGGCGGCACCATCGAGGTCGCCGTGGAGGACGCCGGGGTGCTCGTCACCGCCGCGCACGCGCCGCAGACCGAGGACACGGTGCGGACCGTTCTGGAACGGGCCCGCGTCACCGGCGACGCCGAGCCCGCCGCGGCGCCCGCGCCGCGGGAGAACATGCCGCGGGCGGCGCAGGCCGGGCCGCAGCCGGGCGACTTCCTCGGGCTCGGCTTCGACGCCTGCACCGCGCCCTCGCAGTCGGCCATGAACGCCTGGCGGTCCGCCTCGCCGTTCCAGGCCATCGGCGTCTACATCAGCGGCGCGACCCGCGGCTGCGCGCAGCCCAACCTCACGGCCGGCTGGGTGGAGGCCCAGACCTCGGCGGGCTGGCACCTCATACCGATCGATGTCGGGCGGCAGGCACCGTGCACCAGCTACGCCAACCGCATCTCCACCGACCCGGCCACCGCGCGCCAGCAGGGTGTGACGGCCGCCAACGCATCGGTGGCGTCGGCCGCGTCGCTCGGTATACCGGCGGGCAGCACGCTGTACAGCGATATCGAGGCGTACACCCCGGGCGGCTCCTGCACCACGGGCGTGCTGAACTACCTCTCCGGCTGGACCGAGGGGCTGCACGCGAACGGCTACCTGGCCGGGGTCTACTCCAGCGCGGCCTCCGGCATCCGTGACGTGGCGAACGCCCACGACAACCCGGCGTACACGCGGGTCGACCACATCTGGTTCGCCTGGTGGAACGGCCGCGCCGACACCGACACCGGGCAGTACGCCCCGGCCGAGCTCTGGGCCGACCACCAGCGCATCCACCAGTTCGTCGGCGAGGTGACGGAGACCCACGGCGGCGTCAGCATCAACATCGACCGCAACTACCTGGACGTGGGCGCCGGCACCCCGCCGCCGGCGAGCTGCGGCGGGGTCAACCTCACCTTCCCGTCCTACCCGCAACTCGCCGCCGGGGCGAGCGGCCCGCAGGTGTCCGCGGCGCAGTGCCTGCTCAAGTCGGCCGGGGTGACCATGCCGGACGACACTCCGACCGGGGAGTTCGACGACGCCACGACCGAGGCGGTGACGGCCTTCCAGAGCGGGCGGGGGCTCGCCGCGGACGGCATCGTGGGCCGGTCCACCTGGACGGCACTGCTGTCGGCCGGCGCGACGCCGATGATCCAGAACGGGTCGAGCGGCGAGGCCGTGAGCAGGCTCCAGCGGGCCCTGACCGCCGCGCGCGGCAGCACGCTGGCCGTCGACGGGCAGTTCGGCCCGAACACCGAGGCGGCGGTACGCAGTTACCAGAGCTCACGGCAGCTGGACGCGGACGGCATCGTGGGCCCGCAGACGTGGGCCGCCCTCCAGTCCGGACGGTGAGCCGACCGGGGCGGGCAGCCGGGTCCCGGCTGCCCGCCCCGTTCCTCACCCCTTCGTGGCGCCCTGGAGCAGTCCGGCGATGAAACTGCGCTGGAAGACGGCGAACAGCGTCAGGATCGGGAGCATCACGATGATGGTCCCCGCGGCCAGCGTGGGGATGTCCGTGCTGTTCTGCCCGACGAAGAAGCCGAGGCCGGCCGGGGCGGTGTGCATGGTGGTGTCCTGGATGAGCACCAGGACCAGCAGGAACTGGTTCCAGGACCACATGAACACCAGCAGCCCGAGCGTCATCAGCGAGGGGCGGGCCAGCGGCAGCAGGATGCGCAGCAGGATCGTCGCGGAGGAGGCGCCGTCGACGCGGGCCGCCTCGACCAGCGAGGGCGGCGTCGAGCGGAAGTGCGTGCGCATCCAGAACACGCTGAACGGCATGAACAGCGCGATCTCCGCCAGGATCACGCCCAGGTAGGAGTTGGTCAGCCCCACGCCCCGCAGGTCGTAGTAGAGAGGTACGACGATCAGCTCCACCGGGATGGTCAGCCCGGCGACGAAGAACGCCGCCACCGCGTTGCCGCCCGGCAGCTTCATCGTGCCCAGCGCGTAGCCGGCCGAGGCGGCGAGCACCAGCGTGGCGGGCACGACCCCGGCCGCGATGACGAAACTCGCCCGGATCAGGTCGGAGAACCCGGCGACGGTCCACGCCTGCCGGTAGTTGTCCCAGCTCCATTGCTCCGGCCAGGCCAGCCCGACCACCGGCGTGCCCGCGGGCTGCACCGAGGCGAGGAAGACGCTGAGGAACGGCATGATCACGGCGGCCGCCATCACGGTCAGCAGCGCGTAGCCGGACCAGCGTTCCGTTCGAGTGGCGCTGTTCATTCTTCCGACCTCGACAGACGGTTGACGACGAAGACCAGCACGAGGATCAGGCAGGCGAGGACGACGGCCAGGGCGGACGCCAGGCCGACCTTCCCGTCGGAGAACGCCAGCCGGTAGACGAGCAGCCCCGGCACCGTGGTCTGCTCGCCGGGCCCGCCGTTCGTCGTCACGTACACGATGTCGAAGCTCGCCAGCGCGGCGACCATGGTCACCGTCATCGCCACGGCCAGCTCGCCGCGCAGGTGCGGCAGCGTCACGGAGACGAACTCCCGGACCGGGCCCGCCCCGTCGAGCCGGGCCGCCTCGTACAGGCTCGGGTCCACCTTCTGCACGCCGCTGAGGAACAGCATCATGCACAGGCCGCTCAGCACCCAGGTGCCGACCAGGCCGACGGCGATCAGCGCGGCGTCGAAGTCACCGAGCCAGGCCCGCGTCACGCCGTCGAGGCCGACCGTCCGCAGCGCCTGGTTGACCAGCCCGTCGTCCCCGTACAGCCAGCGCCACGTGACGCCCACCGCGACCAGGGGCACCACCTGCGGCAGCATGAACAGGAAGCGGTACGCCGCCATGCCGGGGCGCCGGTAGCGGGCCAGGAGACCGGCCGTCACCAGGCCCAGCAGGATCGGGAGGAAGGAGAAGAACACCACCAGCGTCAGCGCGTTGAGCACGGACCTGCGCAGCACCGCGTCCCCGAAGACCTCGCGGTAGTTGTCCAGGCCCACCCACCGGCCCAGGGTGACGCCGTCCCACTCGAACAGCGAGAGGTACGCCGTGTGCAGGGCGGGCAGGACGGCGAAGGCGAGGTACACGGCGAGCGCGGGCAGCACGTACAGGTAGCCGCGCCACCGGCCGCGCCGGCGCGCGGGGCGGGAGGCGGTGCGCCGGTCCGCTGCCGGCCTACTCGGCGTGCTGCTCATCCCACACGTCCTGTAGCGCGTCCAGGTAGTCGGCGGGCTCCACGCGGCCCGCGATCAGCTTCTGCACGCCGGAGCGCAGCGCGTCGAGCATGGCCGGGGCGGCGAAGTCGGGGAACGTGGTGATGCCGTCGTCGGCGACGGCCAGCCGATGGCCCTCGGCCACGTCGGCGAGCACGCCCCGCGGCGGCTCGGCCGCCTCGGCGTTGGTCGGCAGGAAGCCGTTGTCGCTGATGATGCGGCCCGCCTCGGGCGTGGTCAGGAAGTCGAGGAACGCGCCCGCGGCCTCCGGGTGTTCGGTGCGCGAGGAGACCGCGTAGGAGACGCTGAAGCCGGAGGCGACCACCGGGTCGGCGGGGTGCCCGCCCGGCATGGGGAAGAAGCCGACGTTGTCGCCCATCGCGGTCGCGAGCTGCCCGGCCGCCCAGTTGCCGTTGATCAGGAAGACGCTGTCGCCGCGGGTGAACTGGGCGGTGGAGTCGACCTGCCCGGTGCCGTTCGCGGAGTCGTTGTAGTAGCCCAGGCGCCCCCACTCGATGACGCGTTCGCTCGCGGCCATGGCCTGCGGCGTCTCGATGGTGGCGCCCTCGGTGCCGTTGACCCAGTCCCAGTAGTCGTCGGTGGACATGGTGTGGTTGAGCAGGGCCGCCCACAGGTGGAGGCCCCCCGAGTCGAGCGCGCCGACACCGAGCGGCGTCAGGCCCGCCTCCTCGGCGGCGGCGAGCTGGTCCTCGAACTCGGCGAGGGTCCGCGGCGGTTGCTCGATCCCCGCCCGGGCGGCCAGCTCCTTGTTGTAGTAGATCCCGGTCATCGACAGACCGGCGGGCACCCCGAACAGGGCCCGGCCGCCGGTGGACTCGCTGGCCCGCCCGGCGGTGAGCTGGTCGAGGCTGACCGGGGGTATCGACGCGTCCCAGCCGTACGCCTCCCGGTACGGCGCCAGGTCGAGTACGTGCCCGTCCTCGGCCAGGTCGGTCATGCCCACCGCGAACTGCGCGATGTCCGGGGCGCTGTCGGAGGTCATGGTGAGCTTGAGGTTCTTCACGTAGTCGGAGAACGTCTTGTACTGCGGCTCGATCGTGATGCGGGGGTGTTCCTCCTCGAAGGCGGCGATCAGCGCGTCGACCATCAGCGGCGCGTCGGCGAACTGGAGGCGCAGGGTGATGTCCTCGTCCGGGACGGCCGTCCGCGACGGCACGCTCCGCGGCCCCGGCGCCTCGGCCGCGCTGCCGGGCGTCAGGGCGTCGCAGGCGGCCAGCGGCAGCAGCGCCGCCGCCGCACAGGCCGCCGCGGCCCTTCGGCGGGGGCGCGCGCGCCGGGCGCGGCCGGGCGGGCGATCGGTGCCCATCATCGGCCTCCTTGCGGGTCTCGTCGGGGGGGGGGGGGAAGTCGGGGGTGGGGGGTCGGGGGGGGCGGCCGGTGGCTCAGCCGCGCGGGCAGCGGTCCGCGGTGCGCGCCAGCAGCGCCTCGTTGTGCCGCTCGGCGTCGCCGTGCGCGTTCTGGCTGACGAGCAACGGCGGGGTCAGGCCGTGGCGTTCGGTGAGCAGCTCGGCGGCGCGGCAGGTCAGGGCGTTGACGACGGCCGCGCCGACGACGGTGGACAGCGCGCCCGCGGCGAGCCCGCCGAGCGGGACGACCGTGTCGCCCGGGCGGCCGTGCGTGTCGATGACGATGTCGGCGGCGTCGAGCAGCCGCAGCCCGCCGGGGTGGCGGGGCTCGGCGGCCAGGGAGTGGGCGCGGTTGGTGATCGCGACGACGGTCGCGCCGAGTTCGCGGGCGCCCAGCGCGAACTCGACCGGCACCACGTTGATTCCGGAGTTGGACACCACGACCACGACCTCGCCCCGCCTGATGTCCGCGGTGTGCAGGATCGCCGCCGCGTAGCCGCCGACGCGCTCCGCCGCGCCCGCGTGCCGCGGGGCGGACGGCGTCAGGGCCGGGGCGGCGACGACGTTGACGGGGGCGAGGCCGCCGGCGCGCTGGAGCGGCTCGGTGGCGACCAGGTGCGAGTGTCCGCTGCCGAAGTAGTGGACGACTCCGCCGGCCGCGACGCTGTCCGCGACGGCCAGCGCGGCACGGTCGATGGCGGGCGCCTCGGCGTCCGCGAGCGCGCCGATGGTGTCCTTCAGGGCGGCGAAGTAGGCGAGGTCGGCGGTCAACGGGCCTCCTTACCGCGGGGCGGCGGCCGGACGGCCGCCGGAGTGGCGTGGACCGTACCAGAGAGTCGCGGAGGCGCACCACCCCCGGCGAAGGGCCCGTTTTCCACGCTTTCCTTCCCCTTGACCGCCCGCCGTGACCGGCCTACCGTGACGCCCGCGTGGTACGTACCGCGCACGTGTACCCCTGAGCCCGGCCGGGAGGCGAGATCCGGACGATGACATCCCCCGGCGAACGGCAGACGCACGCGGCCCGGCAGCTGCTCGGCCGCCTCCTCGGCGAACGGGCCGCGGACTTCACCGCCGACGTGGTCCACGGGGCGGGCGGGCCCGACTGGTTCGAGGTCGACGCGGGACCCGCGGGCGTCGCGCTGCGCGGGTCGAGCGGCGTGGCCGTCGCCTCCGCGCTGCGCTGGTACCTGCGGACCGCCTGCCGCACCCAGATCACGTGGGACGCGCCCCGCCCCGCACTGCCGCCGCGGCTGCCGCACGCGGGCACGGAAGGACCGGTCACCTCGCCCTACCGGCACCGCTACCACTTCAACGTCTGCACCTTCGGCTACACCACGGCGTTCTGGGACTGGGCGCGCTGGGAGCGCCACATCGACTGGATGGCGCTGCACGGCGTGACCACCCCGCTGGCGATGACGGGAGCCGAGGCGGTGTGGCACCGGACGCTGCTCGCCGCCGGTCTCGACGACGCGGCGGCGCGGCGGTTCCTCGGCGGGCCCGCCTACCTGCCGTGGAACTGGCTCGCCTCGGCCGCCGGTTGGCAGGGGCCGCTGCCCCGCGGCTGGATCGACGGCCACGCGCGGCTCGGCCTGCGCATCCTTCAGCGGGAGCGTTCCCTCGGCATGCGGCCGGTGCTCCAGGGCTTCTCCGGCCACGTGCCCGCGGCGCTGGCGGCCGAACGGGGCGCGCGGGCCGCCACCTTGCCCTGGTGGGACTTCGAGGTGTCCGTCCTGGACCCGCGCGACCCGCTGTTCGCGGAGTTCGGCACCGCGCTGCTGACCGAACAGACCCGGCTGCTGGGCACCGACCACCTCTACGCCGCGGACCCGTTCATCGAGACCACGCCGCCGGTCACGGACCCGGCCGAGGTCGCGCGCGTGGCGGCGGCGGTGCACGGCGCGATGGCCGCCGCCGACGAACGGGCCACGTGGGTGTTGCAGGGCTGGCCGTTCTCCTACCGGGCGGACTACTGGACGCCGGAGCGGACCGCGGCGTTCCTGGACGCCATCCCGGACGACCGGATGCTGGTGCTCGACCTGTGGGCCGAACACCAGCCGGTGTGGCGGCAGGCCGGCGGCTACCGCGGCAAGCCGTGGGTGTGGTGCATGCTGCACAGCCTGGGCGGCCGGCCCGGCCTGTACGGGAAGCTGGCGGAGGTCGCGGGCGGCGCGGCGGCGGCGCGTGCCGACGCGCGCGGCGGCGCGCTCGCCGGGGTCGGGGCGAGTATGGAGGCGTTCGGCGGCGACCCCGTGCTGTACGAGCTGCTGGCCGATGTCGCCTGGCGGGGCGGCGTCGGCGACGTGGGCGCCTGGCTCGCGCACTGGGCGGAGGTCAGGTACGGCCGCCGCACGCCGGAGCTGCGGCGCGCCTGGGAGCTGCTGCACACGGCCGTCTACGCCGCGGACGGGCCCGGGCCGCCGGGCTCGGTCGTCGTCTGCCGGCCCACGCTCGCGGGCGATATGCGCCCGCAGGCGCCGCTGCACCTGGCGGCGCCCGCCTCCCCCGGCGTTCCGCCGGAGCTGGCCGAGGCGTGGGCGCTGCTGCTCGGCGCGTGCCGGCCGGAGGACAGCGCGGGACCGCTCGGCCGGGACCTGTGCGACGTGGCGGCGCAGGTGCTCACGCATCTGGCGTGCGCCCGGCAGCGGCGGGCGGCGGACGCCGCGCTGGCCCGGGACGCGGACGGCTTCGCCTCCGCGGCGGACGCGCTGCTCACCGGCATCGCCGACCTCGACGCGCTGCTGGCCACCCGGCCCGAATACCGCCTGGCCGACTGGCTGGACGAGGCGCGCGGCTGGGCGGCCACGCCGTCGGAGGCCCGGCTGTACGAGGCCAACGCGCGGCGCGTCCTCACGCTCTGGGGGCACTCCCGCAGCGAGCTGCACGACTACGCGGGGCGGCACTGGGCCGGTCTGGTCCGCTCCTTCCACCTGCCGCGCTGGCGGCGCTGGTGCGCACACGTCGCCGGGGCGATCCGCGACGGCGCCCCGTACCGCGCCGAGGAGTTCGAGGCGTCGATGATTGCGTGGGAGGAGCGCTGGGTCGCGGGGGACGTGCCCGAGGAGTCTTCCGGCCCGCGCGCCGGGGCGACGACGGCCGGGGTGGCGCGGGAGCTGTGGTCGCGCCATCGCGGACACTTTGAGTAACGGACGGGCGGGATCACGGAGTTGACAGTGGCGGAGGAAGAGGAGGGACCGGGGCGCGGCGGTGCGGCGTCCTGGGCCTTCAAACACGAGGCGCTGCGGCGGCGGCTCGGCGACGACATCGCCGCGATGCGGCCGGGCGAGGCGCTGCCCACCGAGCGGCTGCTCGCCGAGCGCTACCGCGTCAGCAGGTCCACGGCGCGGCGGGCGCTCCAGTCGCTGCGCGAGGAGGGGCTGATCCGCAGCGTGCGGGGGGTGGGGACGTTCGTCGCGCATCCGCACATCGTCAAGACGTCCGTGCTCACGTCGTTCACCGAGGATCTGCGGGCGCGCGGCCACCGCCCCGGCGCGCGGCTGCTCGCCGCGGAGCGGGTCGAGGCCGACCTGCACCTGGCCACGGCGCTCGGCGTGGACCCGGGCACCGCCCTGCACCGGATCGAGCGGCTGCGGCTGGGCGACGAGGTCCCGTTCTGTCTGGAGACGGTGCACCTCTCGGCGGAGCGCTTCCCCGGCCTCGACCCCGCGCGGCTCTCCGGGTCGCTGTCCGAGGAGCTGCGGACCGTCCACGGGGTGCACGTGGTGCGGGCCGGCCAGCAGATCAGGGCGGTGAACGCGACCGGGCGCCGGGCGGCGCTGCTCGGCGTGCCCGAGGGCTCGGCGGCCCTGCTGGTGCGGCGGACCGCGTTCGACGCCGCGGGCCGCGTCGTGGAGTACGGGGAGTCGCTGTGCCGGGGGGACCGCTACGAGTTCTCGTTCGTGGTGAACACGGCGCCCCCGCCGGCCGGGTGAGCCGCTTGGGCCCCGTCCCGACCGGTGCGCGGCGGGCGAGGTCCTGAACGCCGGTGGCCGGGGCGGCGCCAGCCCTCGCGGACGGCGACGGCGCGGGCGGTGCGGATCAGGGCGGCGACGGCGGGCGCGGTGACGCGGCCGGGGCGGACCAGGGCGAGGGGCACGGGCGGCAGGTCGTCGAGGACCGGCAGGCACGCCGCGGCGGGCAGCAGGTGCTCGGCGACGGAACGGGGCAGCAGCATGAACCCGCCGCGGGAGACTTCCGTGTGGTTGCGCAGGCCAGGCACCGGGTTCTCCCACACGGGGAACGTCTCCCCGGTGGCGCCCAGGGCCGCGAGCACGGCGTCCACATAGCCGGGGGCGGGCTCCCTGGTGATGAACCGGAACGTTTCGCCACGCAGGTCGGCGAGGGAGACGGCGGCGCGCCCCGCCAGCCGGTGACCGGCGTGCACGACCACCGTGTACTCCTCGGTGCGCAGCACCTCGGCGGTCCAGCCGGCCGGGACGGGCGGGTGGCGGCCGAGCGCGACGTCGAACTCGCCCGCGCCCAGGGCCGCCGGCAGCTCGGCGTCCCACATCTCCCGCGCCTGCACCTGAACCCCGGGGTGGCGCTCGGTCATCTCGGCGAGCAGCAGCGGCAGTTCGGCGTGGGCGGCGCTCGGCCCGTAGGCGATGCGGACGACGCCGTCCGCGGCACGGGCCGCCTGGCGGGTGAGGCTGACGGCCCGTTCCGCGTGGTCGACGACTTCGCGGGCCGAGGCGACGAAAACCCGGCCCGCCTCGGTCAGCCGGGTGGGGCGGCGCTCGAACAGGGCGACGCCCAGCTCCCGTTCGAGCGCGATGATCTGGCGGCTCAGCGGCGGCTGGCTGATGTGCAGCCGCTCGGCCGCGGCCTGGAAACTGCCGGTATCCGCGATCGCAATGACGTACCGCATCAGTCTGAGGTCAACGGCCATACCCGTAGGGTATGCCGACCGTCCGGACGGGTCTGTTCGTTCATCTGTGCCCGGGGCATCGCTTGGTTGACCGTGTTGGCACATGAGACGAAGCGAGCGCACAACCCATGCATCAGGCGGAAGACGGCACGAGGAACGACGGCGGGAACGCGGGCGCGACGCGGCGCGGCGTGATCAAGGCGGGCGGGCTCGCCGCCGCGGCGGGCGCGTTGTCGCTCGGGGCGGCGGGCGCCGCCGAGGCCGGCGGCGGCAGCGGCGGGGAGGGCCGCGTGATCACCCGGAGCTTCCCCGCGACCGGGCAGCGGCTGCCGGTGATCGGGCTCGGCACGTTCATGACCTTCGACTCGCTGCCCGGCGAGCACCGCCCCCATGTGCGGGAGGTCGTACGGGAGTTCTGGCGAGCGGGGGGACGGGTGATCGACACCTCGCCGCTGTACGGAGCGGCGGAGGAGAACACGGGGGCGGCCATCGACGGATTCGCCGACCGGGTGTTCATGAACAACAAGATCTGGTCGACCGGTGAGTACCTGTGGGACGAGAGCCACGCCAGGCGCAGCCTGGAGCGCTCCATGGAACGCCTGTCCCGCAGACGCCCGTTGGACGTGGTCACCTGTCACAACCTGGTCAACGTGGACGTGGTGCTGCCGCTGCTGCACGCCTGGAAGAAGGAGGGGCGCATCAAGCACGTCGGCGTCACCCACCACGACCTGGCGTACTTCGACCTGCTCGCCGACTGGATCGAACGCGGCGCGCTCGACTCGATGCAGGTCCGCTACTCCATCCGCACCAGGGACGCCGAGCGGCGGGTACTGCGCGCCGCGGCCGACCACGGGACGGCGGTGATGGTCAACATGCCGCTGGAGAAGGGGCGTCTGCACGAGGTCGTCGCCGGCCGTCCGCTGCCGGACTTCGTGGACGGCCTGGGGATCGAGAGCTGGGCGGAATTCTTCCTGAAGTGGGTGGTGTCCCATCCCGCGGTCACCTGCGCGCTGCCCGCCACCTCGCGGCCCGAGCACGTGGCGGAGAACGTCCGCGCCATGCGCGGTGAACTGCCGGACGCCGGCCTGCGCGAGCGGATGGCGGCCTGGATGGCGGAGCTGCCCGGCTTCGACCGGATCGAGACCGCGCCCTGGTACCCGGGCCGCTCCTACCCCGGGCTCGTCTCCAGGGGCCAGGCCGCGATCATGGAACGCAGTCCCTGGCCCGCCCGGTCCTGAGGCGGCGGGACGGCATGGTGCCGGGGCCCGCCGCGCCCGTGGCGCGGCGGGCCCCGGCCGGGCCTCGGAGGTCTACTGCCGGCCCTGGCGGGGGGGGAGCCGGCCGTGCGGTGCGACCGGCGGCGCGGCGAGGAAGGTCAGTGGTGCGCGTGGCCCATGTCCGCGGAGTCCGCCGCGTCCGCGGACTCCGAAGCGCCTGAGGTGTCCGAGCCGTGACTGCCATGTCCACTGTGCCCGCCGTGTCCCGGGTCCCCGCCGGGCACGCTGCCGTCCGCCCGGGTGACGGTGAAGAGCCCGGCCATGCCCATGTCGGAGTGGCTCTGCACGTGGCAGTGGTACATCCAGTGCCCGGGACCGACGTTCTCGCCCGCGACGACCTGGAAGCCGAAGGAGTCGCCGGGTCCGCAGATCTTGTTGTCGATGACCTGGCTGGTGTCGTCGGGTCCGGCGAGGTAGCCGGTGCGGTTGTCGGCCCACCGGTGACCGTGCACGTGGAAGGTGTGGTACAGCTCCCCGTGCGTGATCACGATGAACTCGCAGCGTTCGCCGAGCTTCGCGGTGAAGTTCGGGGCCTGCGTCCTGTTGTTGGTCGTCATGTCGTTGAAGACGACGGTGAACTGGTGGTCCGGCACGATGTCGTCCTGGCGTCTGACCACCAGCGGCCCGTACAGGCCCTTCTGAAGTCCGCCCGTCCCGTGGTCGGTTCCGACGACGTGGTCGTGGTAGTTCCAGTAACCGGCGCTGCCGGCGATCACCGTGCCGTCCTCGCGCGTGCCGGGGGCGTGGCTGTTCCAGGTGTACAGCCGGGACTCGCCGGGCTCGACGATGCTGTTGGTCATGCGCGTGCCGTCGCTGTCGATCGTGTAGTCGACGCCGTGCACGTGGAGGCTGACGGCGACATCCGCGTTGTTGACGAGGTCGATCTGGAGGGTGTCGCCCTCGTACATCTCCAGCAGCGGCCCGGGTATCTGCGCCTCGCCGGGGGCGAGCCCGTAGCCGAGCTGCCCGTTCGGAAGATTCTCCGCGTACATGGTGATCCGGCGGACCTCGGCCCGTGGCGCCGCGGCGGGCTCCGAGGTCGATCGCAGGGCTGCCGTCAGACCGGCCGGAGCGATGGCCGCCGCGGCTGCGCCACCGGTGAATGCTCGTCGGGAAAAGCCTGGTCGCCGCATGTGCTGCGCCTTCCTGAGTCGGCGGTCAGGGGTCCTGATGGCGCCTCATGGTATGGCCGCGACAAGAGTTTGCCCACCCTCAGGACAAAGTTTCCACTTTCCTGGTCATAGTTATTGGCGACTCAGCAAAAGAGGTCTAGCTTCCTAGGGCGTTGCTGCTGTCACCTGAGAGGGGCTGGCGAGCTATGGGCCGCAAGCCACAGGTTTTGGCGCTCGCTGCGACCATGACCATCGCGCTGCTGGGCACC
Organism: Streptomyces sp. MP131-18; assembly: GCF_001984575.1. Classification (GTDB taxonomy): domain Bacteria; phylum Actinomycetota; class Actinomycetes; order Streptomycetales; family Streptomycetaceae; genus Streptomyces; species Streptomyces johnsoniae. Next base: position 907,069 of record NZ_LZNS01000001.1, read on the forward strand.
GCCCCGGCAGCCGCACAGAACGAGGAAACGAGCACGTTGCCGGGGGCCCAGGACCCGCTCGTGCTCGTCTTCCACGCCGCCGACGCACCGGAGGACAGAACGCAGGCCGGGATCTCGGCCATTGAGGCACTGGGGGCCGAAGGGCCGGCCGACGAGCACTTCGCGGTTGACGCCACCAGCGACCCGGCGGTCTTCACCCCGTCCGGGCTGCTGGACTACAACGCCGTCGTCTTCCTGTCCGCGGACGGCGCGGTGCTGAACGCGAACCAGGAGTCCGCGCTCCAGAACTACGTGCGGCTGGGCGGCGGGTTCGTCGGCGTCCACGACGCCGCTCTGGCCCAGCCGGAGTCGGAGTGGTTCACCGGACTCATCGGCTCCAGGCCGGAGGCGGGCGGCCCGGCCGACCCGCAGCGGGCCGTCGTGGAGGTCGGGGACCGCACCAACCCGGCGACGTCAGGACTGCCGCTGGAGTGGGCCAAGTCGGACGTCTGGTTCAACTGGGAGACCAACCCCACCGGCCAGGTGCACACCGTGGCCCGCGTGCGGGAGAGCACCTACGGGCCCGGCGAGGGCGCGGAGGGCTGGGACCACCCGATCTCCTGGTGCCGCGACTACGACGGCGGGCGGTCGTTCTACACCGGCATGGGCGGCACGGCGCAGAGCTTCACGGAGAACAACTTCCGCAAGCACCTGCGCGGCGCCCTGCTGTGGACCAGCCGCCTGGCGCGGGCCGACTGCCAGGCCACGATCACCGACAACTACGAGGCCGAACGGCTCACGGCACCCAACCAGCCGGGCGAACTCGACCAGATCGGCGAGCCGCACGGCCTCGACATCGCCGACGACGGCCGGGTGTTCTACATCGGCCGCGGCGGGCACTGGGCCGACACCCCCGTGGTCACGGACTGGAACGACCCGGAAATCGGGCTGGGCGAAGGCACCGTGCACGTCTACGACCCGGCGACCGAGGAGGTGTCCCTCGTCGCCACCCTGGACGTCTTCGGCAACAAGGGCGGCGGCGGCGAGCTGGTGAAGATCGAGGAGGGCCTGGTCGGCATCGTCCTCGACCCGGACTTCGCCGAGAACAACTGGATGTACCTGCACTGGACGCCGCACTCCGAGATCGACCGCGAGACGCACATGGGCGAACGCCGCGTGTCCCGCTTCACCCTGGACCAGGAGACCGGCACGCTCGACCTCGCCTCGGAACAGGTGCTGCTGTCCTGGCCGGTGCAGATCCACAGCTGCTGCCACGCGGGCGGCGGGATGGACTTCGACTCCGCGGGCAATCTGTACATCGCCACCGGGGACACCAACTCCTCCCAGTTCACCGATGGTTACTCGGGCAACAACCCGGAGCCGAACTTCGAGGGCGTCTCGTTCGCCGACGCCCGCCGCACCTCGGGCAACACCAACAACCTCAACGGCAAGATCCTGCGGATTCACCCGGAGGACGACGGGACCTACACCATCCCGGAGGGCAACCTCTTCACCGGTGAGGAGGAGGGCGGCGGCAAGACCCGCGCCGAGATCTACGTCATGGGCGTGCGCAACCCGTCCCGCATCTCCATCGACCCGCAGGACGACTCGCTCCAGGTCGGCTGGGTGGGCCCCGACGCCGCCGAGCCCAGCACCACCTGGGGCCCGGCGAAGTACGACACGTTCGCCGTCATCACCGAGGCGGGCAACCGGGGCTGGCCCTACTGCATGGGCAACAGCCAGCCGTACCGGGACCGCAACCTGCCGGACCCGACGCAGCCGCTCGGCTGGTACGACTGCGACGCCCCGAAGAACGAGTCCCCGAACAACGACGGCCTGGTGGACATCCCGCCGGTCACCGACAACAACATCTGGTACTCCCCGCAGGGCGGCGGTCCTGACTTCCCGCGCAACGCCGAGGGCGTCCCGAGCTACGAGCTCGACGAGCAGACCCTGCGGCTGCCGTGGCTCACGGGCGGCGGCCAGGCCGCGATGAACGGACCCGTCTACCGGTACGACGACTCCCAGGACAGCCCGGTCGCGTGGCCGGAGTACTGGGACGGCAAGTGGTTCGTCGGCGACCACTACGACGCCGACCAGCCACGGCACGCGGTGGTCATGGACCCGGCCAACGCGGGCAGCGGGGGACTTCCGGTGCACGCGGAGAGTCTGGACGAGATCATCCCCATCGGTGAGGGCGGCATCCGCAACCTCATGGACTGGAAGTTCGCGCCCGACGGCTCGATGTACGTCCTGGACTACGGTCGCGGCTTCTTCACCGTGACCGGGGAATCCGCGCTGTGGCGCGTCACCTACACGGGTGGCGAGGCGACCCCGCTCCCCCAGGACCTGGCCGGCTAGCGAAGCAAGGCTCCGAGAAGGACGGAAACACGTATGACGCACGGCAGTGTCCTCGGGGGCGGTCCCCGAGGCCCGAGACTCCTCTCCCGGGCGCCCACGACACGGCGCCTCCTGGCCCTGCTGGTGACCCTTTGCCTGGGTGCGCTGACGCTGGTGACCCTCCCGTCCGCCCGGGCCGACGCGCCCCGCGGCGGGAGCGAACCGGCGGCGGTCCAGGAACTGGTCTGGACGGCCGGCAATGACCTCGATCGCTACGTGACCCAGCCGACCACGGCGGTCGCGGGCGAGACGACCATCATCTTCGAGAACAGCGCGGCCACTGGGAACACCACCAGCATGCCGCACACCCTGACGTTCGACACCTCCAACCCCGACTACAACAACGACGTCGACGTCAACATCATGGCCAACCCCAATGACGCCAACGGCGGGCGGTGGGAGGTCACGGCGACCCTGACCCCGGGCACCTACCGCTTCTTCTGCGCGATCCCCGGTCACGGGGCGATGCAGGGCGAGCTGGTCGTCACCGAGGACGGCGGCGGTGGCGAGGACACCACCCCGCCCGAGGTGACGCCCACCGTCGAGGGCGAGCAGGACGCCGACGGCAACTACGTCGGCAGCGCCACCGTCTCGTTGGCGGCCACCGACGAGGGCTCCGGCGTCGAGAGCATCGAATACGCCCTCGACGGCGGCGAGTTCGCGCCCTACGAGGCGCCGGTCGTGCTCGACACGGTCGGCGAGCACACCATCACCTACCGCGCGAGCGACGTGGCGGGGAACGTCTCGGAGGACCAGGAGACCACCGTGAACGTGGTCGAGCCCTCCGGCGAGGACACCACCCCGCCCGAAGTATCGGCCACCGTCGACGGCGAACAGGACGCCGACGGCAACTACCTCACCATGGCGACCGTCACCCTGGCGGCCACCGACGACAGCTCCGGCGTGGCCGGCATCGAATACGCCGTCAACGGCGGCGACTTCGCGCCCTACACCGAGCCGGTGATGGTGCACAGCGTCGGCGAGCACACCGTCAGCTACCGGGCGACCGACAACGCCGGGAACTCCTCGGAGCCCGGCTCGGCCTCCTTCACCGTCGTCGAGGACGACGGCGGTGGCGAGGAGCCGGCCGCCTGCCCGGAGTCCGACGACCGCCCGCTGGTCGTCGTCGGCGACGAGCTGACCAACGTGCCCAACCGCACCGACCGCGACGGCTGCACCGTCAACGAGCGGATCGAGGACGAGGCCGCCTGGTCCTCCCACGGCTCCTTCCTCAACCACGTCCGCCAGGTGACCACCGCGCTGATCGACGACGGCGTCATCGACCAGCGCGGCGCGGAGGAGATCAGGGCCGCGGCCGACCGTTCCGATGTCGGCGACCCCGGCAACCGGACGGGCTACGAGGACATCTTCACCGGCACCGCGCAGTCCCTCGACCGCTGGGCCCACGTCGGCGGCGGCGCGTTCGGGCTGAACGACGACGGCTCGATCACCAGCAGCACCGAGGTCGGCGGCATGGGGATGCTGTGGTTCCCCGAGCGGACCTACGACGACTTCGTGCTGCGGCTGAAGTTCCGCGACGACGCGCCCGGCACGGGCTCGGCGAACAGCGGGGTCTTCGTCGGCTTCCCGCGGGTCCACGGCCACCCGGAGGAGTCGCGGCCGGAGTGGGTGGCCATCAAATACGGCCACGAGGTGCAGATCTACGACGGCGCGGGCGGTGACCAGTACAAGACCGGCTCCGTCTACGGCTTCGACCTGGTCAACCGCGGCGAGGCGCTGACCACCCCGAAGGGCACGTGGAACGACTACGAGATCCGCGTGGTCGACCAGCACTACTCCGTCTACCGCAACGGCCTGCTGATCAACGAGTTCACCAACGCGCCGGGACAGCTGTTCTCGCCGCCGCGCGCCGACGACCCGGGCACCGACGGGCGCCAGCACGAGGCGGGCCACATCGGGTTGCAGACCCACGGCACCTCGGACGTGGTCTCGTTCCGCGACGTCCGGATCAGGCCCCTGTAACCGGCCACCGAACCGAACCGACCATCACCGACCCCCCACAGGGCGGAGGGCCTGCCGCAGCCGGCGGCAGGCCCTTCGCGTCCCGCGCGGCCGAGCGGTCGCCACCGGGCGCGGTCGCCGAGGAAGCTCATCAGCGAGGGAACCGGCACCATGCGGATCACCGTGGCGTCGATGATGACCACTGTCGCCGGCCCGATCCCCGTCACCTCGGCCGAGGTGTCGGGCAGGGCGGAAAACCGAGGAACACCACGGCTCCCGGACTTGTCCCGCACCTGGCCACGAGGGACAGCGTAAAGCCCGGCCGGCACACCGGGTGCCGGCCGGGCACATCGTCATCCGTGCGGACCCCGACTACTCAGGGCTGATGTCGCTCAGCCCGAAAAGGGCCTTCATGCTCTCGATCCGGCCGTCGGCGCCGACCTCGAAGAGATCCACCGCCTGAACGCGCACCCGGGGACCCTCGGCGTCCGTCGTGTTGATGAGCGAAGCGGTGAGCGGAACCGCCACCAGCTTCCCGTCGGCGGCGGCGGAGGGCCGGCCGGGGACGATGTTGATGTCGGTCCCCAGCACGGTGGTGAAGAACTCCCGCACCGCCGCCCGACCCTGGTGCTTGGCCTGGCCGTAGGGGTCCTCGACGACAGCGTCGTCCGCGAACATCGCGAGAATATCCTCGAGTTTGCCGGAATTCAGCTTGTCGAAGTATTCGAGAACGATGTCCTTGCGCTTCTGCTCGTCAAGCATCAGTTTCCTCTTGAAGGTCGGGGTGGGGGCTATGGCGAAGTGCTGGTAGTCACGGCTGTCGAAGGGAGCCGAGGGTTCGCCCAGCCAGTGCCGTTCGCGTTGGAAGACATAGGTCGGCAGCTCCGTCAGCTGGGCTCCGCGCTCCTCAAAGACCGCTTCCCAGCGCATGTCGCCGCCATGGGCGTACAGGCCGGCCGGGGCCGATAGGGCGTCGCGGACGGAGGTGGCGTGCAGGGCGATGGTGCCCGGTTCTGCCGTCCCGGTGGCGGGCGGCAGGGCCTGCCAGAAGCCGGAGCCGGCCAGGTCGTCGGCCGTGAGCGGCCTGGTGCTGCCCACCGTGAAAACTGGCAGTCCGGCCTCGCCGAACGCCACCGCGCCCAGCACGGTCGCCAGCTCCTCCACCGGCCGGTCCGACGCGAGGGCGCAGATCACCGCAGCGGCGTCCTCAAGTGTCAGCCAGCCGGCGGCGTGCGCAGCCGCCGGGCCACCGCTCTCCGCGGCCAGTAGCTTCTCCGGGCCGACGCCCCAGCTTTCGTAGAGCCGGAAGAGCGCCACCTCCCGCAGGAACGCTTCCGCCGAGGGCGGCAGGGAGGCAAGCCGGACATCCAGATGCGCCCGTGCCGCGTCCCATGCCTCCGCGAAGACCGGGAACGTGTCGTACAGCTCCTGGGCGCCGCCGCCGGCGCCGGTGAACAGCACCGCCGTCCGCAGGCGGCCCTCGGCCGGGGACGGAGGGGCGATGGCGTTCGGCGCGGTGGTGCCCGTTTCCACCGCCGCGAGTCCGTCGAGCAGTTCGGCCCGGTTACCGGCGAGGACGACGGCACGGTGCTCGAAGGCTGCCCGGCCGGCGGAGAGGGTGTACCCCACGTCGGTGAGCGACAGGTCGGCCCGGTCGACCAGGTGGTCCCGCAGGCGGCGGGCCTGGGCCCGAAGGGCGGCAGCAGACCGACCGGACAGCGGGAAGGGCAGGGCCGACTCCCCCGTCCCAACGGGCCCGTCAGGGGTCGGCGCGACGTCTGCTTCCGGCTGTTCCAGGATGAGGTGCACCTGGGTGCCGCTGGCGCCGAAGGAAGAGACACCGACCCTGCGCGGTCGGGCCGTCTGCGGCCACGGCTCGTTCTCGGTGACCAGATCGACGGTGCCGGTGGACCAGTCGACGTCGGAAACGGGCCGCTTGACGTGGATCATTCCGGGCAGCAGCCCGTGGCGCATCGACAGGATGCCCTTGATGACGCCGGTGACTCCGGAGGCGTTCTGCGAGTGGCCGATGTGGGACTTCACAGTGCTGAGTCGCAATGGTTCCCCGGCCTGCCGCTCGCGGCCGTACGTGGCCAAGAGCGCCTCAACCTCGACGGAGTCGCCGAGCTTGGTGCCGGTGCCGTGGCCCTCGACCGCGTCGACCTCACCGGGGGTCAGGCCGGCGTTGGCCATGGCCTGTTCGATCAGCTGCTGCTGCGAACGGGCGTTGGGGGCGGTGAGCCCGTTGCTCGCCCCCTTGTGGTTGACGGCCGAGCCGCGGAGCACGGCCAGGACCGGGTGCCCCAGACTGCGGGCCCTCGACAGCCGTTCGACGGCGACCATGGCGCCGCCCTCGCCCCATCCGGGCCCGTCGGCCTCGTCGGAATAGGGCTTGCAGCGGCCGTCCTCGGCGGCGCCGCCGGTCAGCTGGAACCAGGCGTACGGGTGGGCGAGCACGGTGACGCCGCCGGCGAGGGCCAGATCGCACTCGCCGTTGCGCACCGCCTGGGCGGCCAGGTGAAGGGACACGGCCGATGAGGTGCAGCCGGTGTCCACCGTGAGCGTCGGACCGTTGAGGTCCAGTGTGTACGCGAGGCGTCCGGAGGCGAATGCAGGGGACCCGCTGGCGCCGAGGTACGGCTCGCTGTCCTTGGGGATGCGCGGGCCGGGGTTGAAGCCCTGGTAGCTGATGCCGGTGAAGACCCCGATCTGCTCTCGCGTCCCGGCGCGTGGATTCACTCCGGCGCTTTCCAGGGTCTCCCAGGCGAGTTCGAGCAGGATTCTCTGCTGGGGATCGAGCACGACGGCCTCGTGCGGGGAGATGCCGAAGAACTCCGGGTCGAACTCAGTTATGCCGGTGATCAGCCCGGCCTCACGGATGCGCCGGAGTGCTCCCCCGAGGGGCGTGTCCTCCTCGTCCTCCTCGACCGCTCCCGAGCCCCAACCGCGGTCGGCCGGGGGCGCGCTGACCATGTCCCTGCCGTTGACGAGCGCTTCCCACAGTTCGTCGGGCCGCTCGATGCCGCCGGGAAGGCGACAGCTCATGCTCACGATGACGATGGGGTCCTCGTCGGGGGCCACGGCGGTCCCGGGCCGTTCCCGCCGCTCGTCGACGCCGACGGCACTGCCCAGCAACTCCCCCTGGAGGAAGCGGGCCAGGGCGCCCGGGCTCGGATGGTCGAAGACGAGAGATGCGGGAAGTGTCAGGCCGGTCGCGGACGAGAGCCGCTTGCGGAGGTCGGTGATGGTCAGCGAGTCGAACCCGAGGTCCCGGAACAGCCGGTTGGGGCCGATCGCCTCGGTGGAGGTGTGCCCGAGCACGGCCGCGGCCTGTTCGGACACCAGGTCGATCAGGATCGCCTCCCGCGCCGCCGGGGCCGCCGCGGACAGGCGCCGGGTCAGCTCGGAGGTCGACCGCTTTTCGTCGGCGGCGACGCCGGCGGCCTCCTGCCGAACCGCGGCGAGCCGCGCCCTGCGCAGGTCGGGCAGGTCGGACAGCAGCGGGCTCGGCCGTCCCGATGTGAAGCTGGCGGCAAAGGTCTCCCACTCGACGCGGGTGACACATACCGAGGTCTCCTCGTGCTCCACGGCCTGCACCATGGCGTCGATGGCCAGGTCCGGCAGCATCTCCCGAATCCCGCGCCGGCGCATGTGGTCCAGGAACGCCTCGTCGTTGACGATGGGGCCGCCGCCCCACACCCCCCAGGCGATGGATGTGGCCGTCAGCCCGCGGGCGCGGCGCTGTTCCGCGAGCGCGAGGAGGTGGGCGTTGGCCGCCGAATACGCGCTCTGGTTGCCGCCGCCCCAGACGGCGGTGTGGGAGGCGAACAGGACGAACGCGTCGAGGTGCTGGTCGCCGAGCAGTTCGTCCAGGTGACGGGCGCCGTCGACCTTTGCACTCCGTATCCGTTCCAGGTCCTCCGGCGTCATGGCATCCAGCGGCATGCCTTCGGTGGAGCCGGCGGCGTGGATGACGGCCGTCAGCGGCAGGTCGGCGGGGATCGTCGACAGGAGGGCCGCCAACTCGTCGCGGCGTGCGACGTCACACGCGGCGAGCGTGACCCGGACCCCGGTGGCGGTGAGTTCCCGTTCCAGCTCACGGGCGCCCGGCGCAGCATCGCCCTGTCGGCTCGTCAGCACCAGGTGCGCGGCACCGTTTTCGGCGAACCAGCGGGCGAGGTTGACGCCGATCCGGCCGGTGCCGCCGGTGATGAGCACAGTTCCGGTCGGCCGCCACTGGCGGGAGGGGGCCTTGTCGCCGAAGGGCGCCGGGACCAGGCGGCGGCCGAACACACCGGCGGCCCGCACCGCGACCTGGTCCTCGCCTCCTTCGAGTCCGGCCAGCACGGTCACCAGGCGCGCCAGGGCACGGTCGTCCAGGTGCTCCGGCAGATCGACGAGTCCGCCCCAGGCGTGGGGGGGCCGTTCCAATGCCGCGGCGCGGCCCAAGCCCCACTGCTCGGCCTGGAGGGCATCCGCGCCCGTGTCGGCGGAGACCGCCGACACGGCTTCCTGGGTGGCGCACCACAGCGGTGCCGGGACACCGGCGTCCGAGAGCGCCTGGATGAGCAGCATGGTGTGGGGCAGCGCCGTCGCCGGGTCGAGTGCCAGCAGGGACAGGACGCCAGAAGGCGCCGGGAGTGCGGCGGTGAGGTCGGTGAGGCGGGCGGCGAGCGCCGCTCTGGTCAGCGACGGCTCATCGAACTGGACGACGACGACCTCTGCACCGCCGGCCCGGAGGCCGCCGACGACGGTGGCGGCACGTTCCGCCCCGGCGGCGGGCGCCATCACGAGCCACGTTCCGCTGAGGCGGCCGGTGGCGGATACGGGGAGCGGCTTCCACGTGACGTGGTAGCGCCAGGAGTCGATGGTGTCGCGGGCCGCGTTGCGGCGACGCCAGAGGGCGAGCGCGGGCAGCAGGTCGCTCAGCGGGCGGTCGGCATCGATACCAAGTTCGGAGGTGAGCGCGGTGAGGTCGCCGCGGTCGACGGCCTCCCAGAAACGGGTTTCCGTTTCTTCGCCCGCGGGCGCCGGGGCCGTGACGGCCTCCACCTGCTGCTCAAGCCAGTAACGCTGCCGCTGGAAAGGATAGGTGGGAAGGCCGGCCACCGCCGTCATGGGGTCGCCCGGCAGGCTCGACCAGTCGACGCCGACTCCGTTGGCCCACGCCTCGGCCAGCGAGGTCAGGAAGCGGGCGGGGCCTCCCTGGTCCCGGCGGAGCGAGCCGACCGGGGTGCAGTCGGAGCCGGTGGTCTCCTCGACGGCCATGGTGAGCACCGGGTGGGGGCTGCACTCGATGAACACCGTGTGGCCGGCCTCCTCGAGGCACCGGGTCGTCTTCTCGAACTCCACGGTCTGCCGGAGGTTGCGCACCCAATAGTCGGCGTCCAGACCGGCGGTGTCGACCGGGGCGCCGTCAACGGTCGAGTAGAAGGGGATGTCGCTGGTGCGCGGCTCGATACCGGCGAGTTCGCGCAGCAGTTCCTCGCGGATCTCCTCGACCTGCGGGGAGTGCGAGGCATAGTCGACCGGGATGCGACGGGCTCGGACGTCCTGCTCCGCACACGCCGCGATCAGCTCCTCCACGGCGGCCGGGTCCCCGGCCACCACCGTGGAACTGCTGCCGTTGGCCGCGGCGACCGACAGCCGACCGCCCCAGCGGGTGATCAAGGCGAGGGTCTCCTCGCGGCTGCGGGCGAGGGAGGCCATGGCGCCGTGGCCGGCCAGCCGGCGCCCGATGAGGCGGCTGCGCCGGACGGCGACCCGGGCGCCGTGGGCCAGTGACAGGGCGCCGCAGGCCACCGCTGCGGCGATCTCCCCCTGGGAGTGGCCGACGACGGCTGCGGGCCGAACGCCGTGGGTCCGCCACAGCTCGGCCAGCGCCACCATGACGACGAAGAGCACGGGCTGCACCACGTCGACCCGCTCCAGGTCGGGGGCGCCGTCGGCGCCGCGCAGCACGGCCTCGACCGACCAGTCGGTCTCGGCCTCCACCGCCGCGGCGGCCTCGGCGAATCGCGCCGCGAAAGCCGGTGTGGTGTCCAGCAGTTCGAGCGCCATGCCGGCCCACTGGCAGCCCTGCCCCGGAAAGACGAACACGACGCGGTCCGCCGTTCCCGCGGTTCCCTCGATCACCTCCGCCGAGGGGCGGCCCTCGGCCAGGGCGTCGAGCGAGTCGAGCAGCGCGTCGCGGTCGGTGGCCAGGACCAGTCCGCGTTCGGGCAGCATGGCCCGGGTGCGGGCCAGGGAAGCGGCGAGTTCGGGCAGCCCGATCTCGGGATGGGCGGCGACGTGCGCACGCAGCCGGGACGCCTGCTCGCGCAGTGCGGTCCGGCTCAGGCCCGAGAGCAGCACAACTGCCGGGGTGCCGGGAGCGGCGGGCGGCTGGGGCCCGGGCTCGGCGGATCCGGCGGCCTCGGCGCGTGGGGGCTCCTCGATGATGACGTGCGCGTTGGTGCCGCTGATGCCGAACGAGGAGATGCCGGCGCGCCTGGGCTGTTCGCCCGCGTGCCACGCGCGGCTCTCGGTCAGCAGCCGCACCTCGCCTGTGTCCCAGTCGATGTGCGGGGAGGGCTCGTCCGCGTGCAGGGTCCTCGGAAGCCGCCCGTTCCGGATGGCGAGAACCATCTTCATGACGCCGGCGACGCCGGCGGCGGCCTGGGTGTGGCCGATGTTGGATTTGACGGAGCCGAGCCACAACGCTTCCCGGCCCGCACGTTCCTGGCCGTAGGTAGCGATCAGTGCCTGAGCCTCGATCGGGTCGCCGAGCGTGGTGCCGGTGCCGTGCGCCTCGACGACGTCGACGTCCGCCGGACGCAGGCGCGCATTTTGCAGGGCGGCGCGCATGACGCGCTGCTGAGCGGGGCCGTTCGGGGCGGTGAGGCCGCTCGATGCGCCGTCCTGGTTCACGGCGGAGCCGCTCACCACGGCGAGCACCGGGTGGTTGTTGCGCCGGGCGTCGGAGAGGCGTTCCAGGAGCAGGACGGCGCTGCCCTCGGCTGGGCCGAAGCCGCTGGCGTCGGCGGAAAAGGCGCGGCAGCGCCCGTCCTCGGACAGCCCGCGCTGCCGGCTCAGCTCGATGAATCCGTACGGGGTGGACATGACCGTGCCGCCGCCCGCCAGGGCAAGGGTGCACTCACCCTGGCGCAGAGACTGGACGGCGAGGTGGATGGCGACCAGCGAGGAGGAGCACGCCGTATCTATGGTGACGGCCGGCCCTTCCAGACCGAAGGCGTAGGAGACCCGGCCGGAGACGACGCTGGTCATGTTGCCGGTGCCGAGGTAGCCCTCCACCTCGGGGGGCATCGTCCGCAGCATGCTGGTGTAGTCGGAGGCGATCGTCCCCGCGAAGACGCCCGTCCGGCTTCCCTTGAGCGACAGCGGGTTGATGCCCGCCCGTTCGAACGCCTCCCAGGAGGTCTCCAGGAACAGTCGCTGCTGCGGGTCCATCGCGAGGGCTTCGCGCGGCGAGATGCCGAACACCGCGGCGTCGAAGTCGCCGACTCGGGGCAGGAACGCTCCGCCGCGCACATAGGTGGTGCCCGCGTGGTCCGGGTCCGGGTGATAGATCGTCTCCAGGTCCCATCCGCGGTCGTCCGGGAACGCGGCCACGACATCGCGTTCCTCGTCCAGCAAGCGCCAGAACTCGTCCGGGGAGTCGGCGCCGCCGGGGAATCGGCAGGCCATGGCGACGATCGCGATCGGCTCGGTGGCGGCGGCGCGCAGCTGCTGGTTCTGCTTGCGCATCCGGTCCGCCTCGGCGACGGAGGCCCGTAGTGCCTGAACCAGCTTGTCGGTGGAAGCGGTTGGCGATGAACTGGTCATGAAGGAGTCCACTCCTCAAGCGGTCAGGATTCGGTGTCGCCCAGAACCAGATGGATGAGGTCGTCGGCGCTCATGGCAGCGATCGACTCCTTGCTCTGGTCAGGCGCGCCGTCGTCACCGGCGTGGTCCTCGCCTCTGGCGAGCCGGATCAGGATGTCCGCGATGCCGGCCTTCTCGAATTGTTCGAAGGGCACGGTCGCGAGGGCACGCCGGATGTCGGCCTCGCCGAAGTCCTGGGAGGCCTCGGAGGACGTGGTGTCCGCGGGCGCGAGTTGGGACAGCAGCATTCCGGCGAGTGCCGCGGGCGTCGGGTAGTCGAAGATCAGCGTGGCCGGGAGACGGAGACCGGTGGCCGCGGTGAGCCGGTTGCGGAGTTCGACGGCGGTCAGCGAGTCGAACCCCAGGTCAGTGAAGCCGCGTTCGGGATCGACCGCCTGGACGGCGCCGTGGCCGAGGACGGTCGCGGCCTGGGCACGCACCATGTCCGTCAACTGCTGCGCACGTTCCGCGGCCGGGAGGGACGCCAGCCGGTCGGCGAACGATGCCTCCTCGCCGGCGGCCTGTCGCCGGGCGGGGCGGACCAGGCCGCGCACGATCGGCGGGATCTGCTGGGGCTCGCCGCCACCGAACGCGGTGAGGTTGAGCACTGCGGTCAGCAGCAGCGGCTCGTCGGTGCGCAGCGCGGCGTCCAGGAGGGCGAGTCCCTGCTCGTTCGTGATCGGCACAATGCCGGAACGCGCCATGCGCTTGTGGTCGGCTTCGGTCAGGTGTCCGGTCATGCCGCTGGCCTGTCCCCAGTGGCCCCAGGCCAGTGAGACCGCGGGCAGTCCGAGGCTCTGCCGGTGGTAGGCCAGCGCGTCGAGGAAGGTGTTGGCCGCGGAGTAATTGGCTTGTCCGGCGCCGCCGAAGAGGCCGGCGGCCGAGGAGAACAGCACGAACCACTGGAGATCCATGTCCGCGGTCAACTCGTGAAGGTGCAGCGCGGCGTCGAGCTTCGGCCGCAGTACCCGCTCGACCTGGTCAGGGCCCAGAGTGCTGATCATGCCGTCTTCCAGCACGCCGGCCGCATGGACGACGCCGACCAGTGGGAGGTCCTCGGGGATCTGGGCGATCAGCGCGGCCAGCTTGTCGCGGTCGGTGGTGTCGCAGGCGGCCAGCGTCACTCGCCCGCCCAGCTCCTCCAGCTCCTTGCGCAGTTCTTCCGCGCCCGGGGCGTCGGCGCCACGGCGGCTGACCAGGATGACGTGGCCGACGCCGTGCCGCTCGATCAGATGGCGCGCCACCAGCCGCCCCAGCGTGCCCGTGCCGCCGGTGATCAGCACCGAGCCCGCGGCCGGCAGCGGGCCCGGTACCCGCAGCACGTTCTTGCCCACGTGCCGACCCTGCGCCATCCACCGGAAGACCTCCGGAGCGCGCCGGATGTCCCGGGCCCGCACCGGCAGCGGCGTCAAGTGGCCCTGCCCGAGAGCGTCCACCAGCTCGCGCAGTATCTCGTTGAGGCGGTCCTCGCCGGCCTCGGGCAGGTCGAACGCCCGGTAGGCCACGTCTGTGCGGATGACCGCGACCTGTTCGTCGGAGCGCTTGTCGGTCTTGCCCATCTCCAGGAACCGGCCGCCGGGCGCCAGCAGCCGCAGGGAGGCATCCACGAACTCCCCCGCGAGGGAGTTCAGCACGACATCCACGCCCCGGCCGTTCGACACCGTGCGGAACTTCTCCTCGAAGCCCAGCTCGCGGGACGAGGCGATGTGGTCGTCGTCCAGGCCGAGCCCGCGCAGCACGTCCCACTTGCTCGGGTGCGCCGTCGCGAAGACCTCCGCGCCCCACCACCGCGCGAGCTGCACCGCGGCCATGCCGACGCCGCCCGCGCCGGCGTGGACGAGCACGGTCTGCCCCGCGGCCAGCCCGGCGAGGTCGCCGAGGCCGAACCACGCCGTCGCGAAGGCGATCGGCAGCGACGCGGCGACGTCCCACGACCACTCCGGCGGCACCGGCACCATCAGCCGCTCGTCAACGATGCCCACGGAACTGAACGCGCCGGGCATCAGGCCCATCACCCGGTCCCCGACGGCGAGCCTCTCGACACCGGGTCCGACCTCCACCACGACCCCGGCGGCCTCGGCGCCGGTATCGTCCTGACCCGGCAGCATGCCGAGCGCCACGACCACGTCACGGAAGTTCAGCCCCGCGGCGCGCACTCGGATGCGTACCTGCCCCGGGCCGAGCGGGTCCCAGGCGGCCGGTGTCTCCACCAGCGTGACGTCGTCGAGGGAGCCGGAGCGACCCACCTCCAGCTGCCAGCCGTCGGAGCCGGGGAGCACCAATCCTCCGCCGCTGCCCATCCGCCGGAGCCGAGGCACCAGGACACGGCCGTCCTCACCCGCCACGACTTCGTTCTCGCCCAGCGCGAGCGCGGCCCCGAGCGTGTCCCAGCCCGCGCCGTCCGCGCCCACGTCCACCAGTCCGAACCGTTCCGGGTGCTCGGCCAGCGCGGACCGGACCAGTCCCCGCACCGCCGCCGCGGCCATGTCCTCCACGCCGGTCCCGGCCGCGAGGCCGACCGCGCCGCGGGTCACGACGACGAGCCGCGACTCCCCCCACCGTTCGTCTGCCAGCCAGTCCTGGAGCACGCCCAGCACATCGAGGACCGCGGCCTGAACACGAGCGGGGTCGGGCAGGGAATCCGCGTCGGTCCGGGGCGGGGGGCAGGGCAGCAGGACGGTGTCCGGCACCGGCCGCCCACCGTCCACGGCGGCGGCCAGCGCGGCGAGGTCCTCGTGGACGGGCGCGGCGCCCAGATCGGGGACGAGGCCGGAGTCGCGCGGGGCGATGACGGCGATATCCGCTTCGAGTGCGCCCCCGGCTGTGGCGCCCGGGTCCGTCCACTCCACGCGGAACAACGAGTCGGCCAGGTCCTGGGACAGGCGGTCGGAACCGCCGAGTTCGGCGGGCCGGGTGAGGATGGAGTCGACCGCCAGAACGGGGCGGCCCACCGGGTCCGTGGCGGACACGGTCAGCGCCCCGTCCTCCGCGGTGACGGCCCGCACGCGCAACAGGGTCGCGCCGGTGGCGGAGAGGGCGAACCTGTTCCAGACGAACGGGAGGTGAACCTGGACCGGGGCGTCGTCGTCCGCGCCGTCCCGTCCGGCGGCGCTGAGCAGCCCGGCGTGCAGGACGGCGTCGAGCAGCGCGGGGTGGATGCCGAATCCCGCAGCCTCCTCCCGCTGCTCCTCCGGAAGTTCCACCTCGGCGAAGACCTCGTCGCCGCGTCGCCAGGCGGCGCGCAGGCCGCGGAAGGCCGCCCCGTACTGGTATCCGGCCTCGGCGAGCCGCTGGTAGAAGCCGGAGGTTTCGACGGCCTGCGCCCCGGTAGGAGGCCAGGTACCGTCGACAGGTTCGGGGGAAACCGCGCCGACGGCGTCTGTGAGAATTCCGCTGGCGTGGCGTGTCCACGGCACGCCGGTCGCCGCCCGATCCCTGGAGTGGATACTGACCGGCCGGCCCCCGGCCCCGTCGGGCGGGCCGACGCGGAGCTGGATCTGGACTTCCGTGTGCTCGTCGAGCACGAGCGGGGTCTCCAGGGTCAGTTCGTGCAGATGCTCGTGGCCCACCTCGTCGCCCGCCCGGACGGCGAGTTCGGCGAAGACCGCGCCGGGCACCAGCACGGTCCCGCCCACCGCGTGGCCGGCAAGCCACGGCTGAGCACGGCGCGAGATACAGCCGGTCAGCACGACGGTGTCCCCTTCCGCCAGCGCGACCAGGGCACTGAGCAAGGGGTGCCCGGCCTCGCCGATGCCAACCGAGCCAAGATCGCCGACGCGGGCGGAGGACGGCGCGATCCAGTAACGCTCCCGCTGGAATGCGTACGTGGGCAGGTCGAGGCCGACGGGCGGCGCCGGGAGCACAGGCTCCCAGTCGACCGGGAGGCCGATCGTGTGGGCCTCGGCCATGGCGAGCAGGAACTGGCGTGGTCCACCGCTGTCGCGGCGCAGCGTCTGGAGGGCAACGGCGGGGGCGCCGGCCTGCTCGAAAGTCTCGGTCAGCCCGAGGCGGAGGACGGGGTGCGAGCTGACCTCGATGAAGGTGTGGTGGCCGAGGTCGACCAGGTGCCGCACGGCCGTCTCGAACTGGACCGGCTGACGCAGGTTGCGGTACCAGTAGCCGGCGTCCAACTCGGCGGTGCCGAGGGGCTCACCGGTGACGGTGGAACAGAACAGCACCGGTGAAGCGATCGGGGTGATGTCCGCGAGGGGCTCGCGAATTTCCTGCTCGATCTCCTCGACCTGCGGCGAGTGCGAGGCGTAGTCCACGGCGATGGCCCGGGCCCGTACCCCGTCGGCCTCGCAGGCCGCCAGCAGTTCGGATACTGCCGCCGGTTCACCGGCCACCACGGTGGCCCTCGGTCCGTTCACGGCGGCCAGGGAGAGCCGGCCTCCCCACGGGGCGATCCGGGCGGCGACGGCGTCGGGCTCGTCGTTGACGGAGGCCATGGCGCCGCGGCCGGCGAGCCGGACGATGGCGGCGCTGCGCCGGATGACGATCCGGGCGGCGTCCTTGAGCGACAGGGCTCCAGCAACGTGGGCGGCGGCGATCTCGCCCTGACTGTGGCCGACGACGGCGGCCGGTTCGATGCCGTGCGCGCGCCACACCGCGGCCAGGGCGACCATGACCGCGAAGGACACCGGCTGCACCACGTCCACCCGGCTGAGGTCGGGGGCGCCGGGCGCCCGGGTCAGGACCTCGGTGAGCGACCAGTCGACCTGGCCGGCGAACGCGGCCTCGCAGTCGGCGATGGCCGCGGCGAAGTCCGAAGAGGTCGCCAGGAGCTCGCGGCCCATGCCCTCCCACTGGGCGCCCTGGCCCGGGAAGACGAACACCACGCGGCTGGGCTTGCCCACGGCTCCCCTGGTCCACTGGGGGGCGGGTTCGTCGGCGGCCAGGGCGCGCAGGCTGGCGATGAGTTCGCCACGGTCGGCGGCGACCGCCACCGCGCGCTGGTCGAACGCCGCACGGTGCCGGGTCAGGGCCGCTCCCACGGCGGCGATGTCGAGGTCGGGGCGGTCGGTGGCGAAGTCCGCCAGCCGCTCGGCCTGCGCCCTGAGGGCGGCCTCCGTCTTCGCGGAGATCACCCAGGGCACCACGGGGGTCTGCCAGCGGAGGCGGCCCTCGTCGGCCTGCTCGGCGGTGGACGGGACAGCTTGCTCGGGGGCCTGCTCCAGTATCAGGTGCGCGTTGGTGCCGCTGATGCCGAACGAGGAGACGCCGGCTCGGCGCGGCCTGCCGTGTTCGGGCCAGGGCCTGGTGTCCTCCAGCAGCCGGACGTCACCGGTGGACCAGTCCACTTGCGGGGAGGGCTCGTCGACATGAAGGGTCTTGGGGAGCACCCCGTGGCGCAGGGCCTCGACCATCTTGACGACCCCGGCGACGCCGGCTGCGGCGAGCGTGTGCCCGATATTGGACTTGATGGACGCCAGCCACAGCGGCTCGCCGTTCGTCCGCTGCTGGCCGTAGGTGGCGAGCAGGGCGTGTGCCTCGATGGGGTCGCCGAGCGTAGTGCCGGTGCCGTGCGCCTCGACGGCGTCGACCTGGTCGGGCGTGAGCTGAGCGTTGGCCAACGCCTGCTGGATGACCCGTCGCTGGGCTCGCCCGTTGGGGGCGGTCAGACCGTTGCTGGGGCCGTCGTGGTTGACGGCGGTGCCGCGGATCACGGCGAGAACGTTGTGCCCGTTGCGGCGGGCGTCGGAGAGCCGCTCCAGCAACAGAACACCGATGCCCTCGGAGAACGCGGTGCCGTCGGCCGCGCCGGCGAAGGCACGGCACCGGCCGCTGAAGGTGAGGACGTCGAGCGAGCTGATCCCGACGAACATCTCCGGCGACGCCAGTACCGTGGCGCCGCCTGCCAGCGCGAGAGTGCACTCGCCCGCCCGCAGGGCCTGGACGGCGTGGTGGATGGCCACCAGCGAGGACGAGCAAGCGGTGTCGATGGTGACGGCCGGCCCCTGTAGACCGTAGGTGTAGGCGAGGCGCCCGGCGATGGAGTAGAACCCGACCCCGGTGACGAGGTGGCCCTCGCTGCCCTTGACTTCCTCGGTGGCGCCCTGCGTATAGGTGGTTGCCGTGGCGCCCATGTAGACGCCGGTCAGGCTGTTCTTCAACGTGGCGGGCACCACGCCAGCGCGTTCCAGCGTCTCCCAGGAGGTCTCCAGCAACAGGCGCTGCTGGGGGTCCATGGTGAGTGCCTCCCTGGGCGAAATCCCGAAGAAGGACGGATCGAACTGGTCGGGGTCGGACAGGAACGCCGCTTCCGCGCCGTGCCCGCTGTCCGGCGGCCAACCGCGGTTCTCCGGGAAGCCGGAGACGGCGTCGCCCTCGTCCAGGAGAAAACGCCACAGCGCCTCGGGGGAGGTGGCGCCGCCGGGGAATCGGCAACTCATCGACACGACGGCGATCGGCTCACGCGCAGACGCGAGCAACTCTTCGTTCTGGTGGCGTAGTTGCTCGTTCTCCGTGAGCGACGCCCGAAGTGCCTCAATGATCTCATCAGCAGAGGTACTCATGGCGGTGATCTCCGTTCACATCAGTTGTCGCCGGTGACCGTGCCCCAGCTGTCGTTCTTCCGGCCCGTCCGGGCACACGCGCCGAACGGATCGGCGTGTCGGACATGGAGGATGGCGCTCGGACCCTGGGTCGATTCTGGGGGGCACGGCCGGCGGCCACCCTGGGACCCGCCCCCGGCCAGACCCCCAGACTCGTCCCCGGGACTGGTCCTGGCACGCGGAGTGCGGGCGTGCCAGGACCGGCCCTTCGGGGACACGCGGGGCTCAGGTCTGCTCCGGTCAGGGCTTGTTCTTGTGCAACGCCCTGTTGACGAGGTCCGCCACGTCCATGGCGGCGATCGCCGTCGCCTCCGGTTTGTCGGCCGCCTGGTCGGCCTCGTCACCGAGCCCGACCAGGCGGCGCAGAATTCCCATGACGCCCGCGTCACGGAACGTGGACATCGGTATCTGCGCCAGCGCCTTCCGGAATTCGCCCTCGAATGGGTCGGCATCGCCTCCCGGCGCGTTCTCCTGCGGAGCGATCTCGCTGAGCAGGTGCTCGGCCAACTCGGACGGCCGGGGAAAGTCGAACACCATGGTGGCCGGCAGCCGTATGCCCGTCGCCGCGCCGAGGTGGTTGCGCAGTTCCACGGCGGTCAGGGAGTCGAAGCCCGCGTCGCGGAACGGCTGGTCGGCGTCCACCCGCGTGAGGTCGGTGTGACCCAGCACGATTGCGGCCTGCTCCCGGACCAGCTCGGTCAGGATCGCGAGCCGCTCCGATTCGCCCGCCCTCTCCAGCTTGCGGCGCAGGTCCGCCGCCTCGGAAGCGGCGGACGTCTCGCCGCCCGCCGCCCGGCGGGCCGGGGCCGGGACGAGGTCCCGCAAGATCGGCGGGACGCCCCCCTCGGCCGCCGCGCGGGCCCTGAGGGCGGACAGGTCGAGCTGGACCGGTGCCACTGTGGGCTCGCCTCGCTGCAAAGCCGCGTCGAACAGCGCCAGCGCCTCCGTCGAGGGAATCGGCCGGACGCCGGCCCTGGCCACGCGGGCCCGGTCGGTCGCGGCGAGCCCGGCGGTCATCCCGCTGTCGGCCTCCCACAGGCCCCAGGCCATCGACACGGCGGGCAGGCCACGTTCGTGCCGCCGGGTGGCCAGGGCGTCCAGAACGGCGTTGGCCGCCGCATAGTTGCCCTGACCGGCGCCGCCCAGCACACCGGCCACGGACGAGAAGAGGACGAACTGCGCCAAGTCCAGATCGGCCGTCAGTTCATCGAGGTTGAGAGCCGAGTCGACCTTCGCCCGGATCACCCGCTCGATCTGCTCGTCCGTCAGGGAGCCGATCACGCCGTCGTCCACCACGCCCGCCGTGTGCACCACGGCCCGCAGCGGCCGGTCCGGCGGGATCGAGGCAAGCAGCCCCGCGAGCGCCTCCCGGTCGGAGACGTCGCAGGACTCGACCCGGGGTTCGGCGCCCGCCGCGGTGAGGTCGGCGGCCAGTTCCCTGGCGCCGTCGGCCGTCATGCCCCGGCGGCTGACCAGCAGCACGTGACGTATCCCGTGCTCCGTCACCAGATGGCGGGCGACCAGGCTGCCGAGCGTTCCGGTACCGCCCGTGATCAGCACCGTGCCGTCGGGCTCCCAGGCGCGCGGCATCCGCAGCACGGCCTTGCCGACGTGCCGCGCCTCGCGCAGGTGGCGGAACGCCTCGGGAGCGCGCCGCGCGTCCCAGGACCTGACCGGCAGCGGGCGCAGCGCTCCGCCGTCCAGCAGTTCGACCATCCGCGGCAGCCAGGCGGCGATCTGGTCGGGGAGGGCGTCGTCGAGGCCGAGTGACCGGTAGACCACGTTCGGACGGGTCGCCGCCGCCTCTGCTTCCCCGAGATCCTCGGCGCCCAGGTGCAGGAAGTATCCGCCCCGGGGCAGCAGGTCGAGGGAGGCGTCCACGAACTTGCCGGGCAAGGAGTTGAGTACGACGTCGAAGCCGCGCCCCTCGGTCTCGGCCAGGAACGCCTCGCGGAAGTCAAGTGACCGGGAGGAAGCGACGTGCGCCTCGTCCAGGCCCAGCCGGATCAGCGCCTCACGCTTGCCCGGACTGGCCGTGGCGAAGACCTCGGCACCGAGATGGCGGGCCAGTTGCACGGCCGCCATGCCGATCCCGCTGGCCCCGGCGTGCACGAGCACGGTGTGGCCCGGCCGGACGTCCGCCAGCTCGACCAGCCCCATCCAGGCCGTCAGGAACGCCGTCGGCACCGACGCGGCATCGGCGAACGTCCATCCGTCGGGAATCCGCACCAAGAGGCGCCGGTCCACCCTGGCCACCGGGCCGACGGGGTTCGGGACCAGGCCGAACACCCGGTCGCCCGGCGCGAGTCCGGTGACTTCGGAGCCAGCGTCGACGACCACGCCGGCCGCTTCGCCGCCCAGCCCGCGCACCGGCTGTTCGGGAAGCGCGCCCTGGGCCGCCAGCACGTCCCGGAAGCCCAGGCCGACGTTCCGCACGGCGATGCGGACCTCCCCGGGCAGCAGCGGCTCCTCATCGGCCGACGGGGGCAGCACCACCGGCGCCAGGTCGTCCGCTGTCGGGGACGCCTCTCGAACGGCAAGATGCCACGGGCCGTTGGCCGGCAGCGGCAGGCCGCCGGACTCGGCGGCCCGGACGAGCCGCGGCGCGAGAACCTGGTCACCGCGCAGCCGGAGCTGCGTCTCACCGGCGGCCAGGGCCGCAGCGTAGCGTTCGACGGCCGGCGTTTCCTCGTCCGAGTCGACCAGCAGGAGCCGGCCGGGGTTCTCGTTCTGCGCCGTACGGATCAGTCCCCACACCGCGGCGTGGGAGGTCACGTCCCGGCGAGTGATGAGCAGCAGCCTGGCGTCCGAGAACCGCTCGTCGGCCAGCCAGGCCCGCACCATGGCGAGCGCGTGGCCGAAGGCGCCACGCACTGCGGCGTCTTCCTGGACATGGTGGAGCACCAGCTCGGGGAGGCCGCCCTCGGCGAGCGCCGCCAGTTCCTCGGCGTTTTCCACCGTGGCGGTGCTCGGCACGGCCGTGTCGCCCTGGCCGGTGACGGGAACCCAGTCGAGTGTGAACAGCGAGTGGGCGCTGCGCGACGCCTCCCGCATGCTCTCCGCCGACATGGGACGCAGTGTCACGGAGTCGATGCGCGCGACGAGCCGACCCGCCGTGTCGGCGGCCGTGAGTTCCACGGCGCCGGCATCGGGGCCCGAGGGCTCCAGGCGGACCCTGAGCACGTCGGCACCGGAGGCGGCGAGTTCCACGCCGGTGAAGGCGGACGGCACCCAGGGCCGCCCGTCGGCCACAGGGTCGCGGTCGAGAGCGGTCGGGTGCAGTGCCGCGTCCAGCAGCGCGGGGTGCAGACCGAAGCCGCTGGTCATGGTGCCCTCCGGCAGGGCGACCTCGGCCAGGATCTCGGCCCCGCGCCGCCATACGGCGCGCACCCCCTGGAAGAGCGGGCCGTGGGCCAACCCCGATTGCGCCAGCCCAGGATAGAGGCCGGCCAAGTCGACCGTTTCGGCGTCAGCGGGCGGCCACTCGGCCAGGTCGACGGCCTGGCTGCCGCCACCGGCGGACAGGGTGCCGGTCGCGTGGCGTATCCATTTCTCGTCCCCCGGCTCGCCACCGGCGTTGTCCGGATGGCTGTAGAGGGAGAAAGTACGGGTGCCGGCCTCGTCGGGCCCGCCGACGGCTGCCTGGAGGTGTACGGCGCCGCTGTCGGGCACGATCAGGGGCGCCTCAACCGTGAGTTCCCCGACACGGCCGCAGCCCACTTCGTCGCCGGCCCGGAGGGCCATGTCGAGCAGCGCCGTCTCCGGCAGCAGCACGGCGCCGCCCACCTCGCGGTCGGCCAGCCAGGGATGTCCCACGGCGGACACCCGGCCGGTGAGCATCACTCCGCTGCCGTCCGCCATCGTGACGGCGGCGCCCAGCAGCTCGTGCCCCGCGGCCCGCACCCCCAGCTCGCCCGCGGCCTCCGTACCGCCGCCGGTGCGCAGCCAGTATGTGTCGCGCTGGAAGGGGTAGGTCGGCAGATCCACCCGGTGCCCGCCGGCACACACGGCGGACCAGTCCACCGCGACGCCCGCCACCCACATCCGGGCCAGCCCTTCCAGTACCGCGACCGGCTCTTCCCGGTCCCGGCGTCCCAACGCTCCCACAACGGTCCCAGCCGCTTCCCCCACGCACTCTCCTGCCATCCCCGCCAGGGTCCCGTCCGGACCGATCTCCAGCAGGTGCCGCACGCCCTCCGCCTCCAGCACGCCCACCGCGTCGGAGAACCGCACGGCCTCCCGTACGTGCCGGACCCAGTATTCGGCCGATGTCCAGTCGCCCTCACCCGCACGCCGACCCGTCAACGTGGACACCACGCCGCACCGCGGCCGGTCGAACCGAAGGCCCTCCACCACGTCGCGGAACTCCCGCAGCATCGGGTCCATCAACGGCGAGTGGAACGCATGACTCACCCGCAGCCGCCGCGTCCGCACACCCCGCCCCGTGAACACCTCGCCCACGGCCAGCACCTGCTCCTCCACCCCGGACACCACCACCGCCGACGGCCCGTTCACCGCGGCGATCCCCACCACACCGCCCACCGACTCCACCACCGTGCGCACCTCATCCTCCGGTGCCGCAACCGCCAGCATCGCCCCACCCGCCGGCAGCCTCTCCATCAACCGCCCCCGCGCCGCG
>NZ_LZNS01000001.1:931049-934916 GCF_001984575.1 Streptomyces sp. MP131-18
ACCACCTCCCGCAACGACCCGTCCAACAACCCATCCAACACCCCGCACACCTCATCAAACGTCTCCGCAAACACCGGGAACGCCTCATACAACTCCCGCCCCATACCCAACCGCTGCGCCCCCTGACCGGCAAACAGCAGCCCAAGTCGGCTCCCGCCGCGCGCCAGGCCGCTCAGGACGCCCGCCCGCTCCGCACCCGACTCCACGGCTTCGGTTCCGGCGAGCAGGTCCGCAGACGAGGAGCCCACCACGACGGCGCGGTGCTCCAACGCCGCCCGTGTCGCCGCCAGCGACCAGCCCACGTCGAGCGGGTGGAGCTCCGGCCTGTCCCTTACCAGGTCGGCCAGTTGCCCGGCCTGGCTGCTCAGCGACCGGGCACTTCCGGCCGACAGCACCCACGGCAGGACGGGGACGCCCTGCGGCTGCTGGCTCTTCTCCCCGGCCGTGTCTGCCTCCGGGGCCTGCTCCAGCAGCACATGTGCGTTCGTACCGCTCACACCGAACGCCGAAATGCCGATGCGACGCGGCCGGCCCCGGTCCGCCCAGGGGGCGTTCTCGGTGAGCAGGGAGACCGCGCCCGAGTCCCAGTCGACCTCGGGCGTGGGGTTGTCGGCGTGCAGTGTCTTGGGCAGCAGCCCATGGCGCAGGGCGAGCACGGACTTGATGACGCCGCCGACGCCGGCCGACGCCTGAGCGTGCCCGATGTTGGACTTCAGCGAACCGATCAGCAGTGGCCGGTCGGCCGGCCGGTTCTGCCCGTAGGTGGCGAGCAGGGCATGCGCCTCAATCGGATCGCCCAGTTTGGTGCCGGTGCCGTGGGTCTCCACGGCGTCGACCTGGTCGGGGGCCAGTCGCGCATTGGCGAGGGCAGCCTCGATGACTTGTTGCTGGGCAGGACCGTTGGGAGCCGTCAGGCCGTTGCTCGCGCCGTCCTGATTGATGGCCGAGCCTCGCACCACCGCGAGTACGGGGTGCCCGTTCCGCCGCGCCTCGGACAGCCGTTCCACCAGCACCATGCCGACGCCCTCGCCCAGCCCCATGCCGTCGGCGTCCGCGGAGAACGCGCGGCAGCGGCCGTCGCGGGAGAGGGCGCGCTGGCGGCTGAAACCGACGAACTCGGCCGGGGTGGACATCACCGCGACACCGCCCGCCAGGGCCAGCGAACAGTCGCCCTGCCTGAGCGCGCCGACCGCCAGGTGCAGGGCGACGAGTGATGAGGAACATGCGGTGTCGATGGTGATGGCAGGCCCCGACAGGCCGAAGAAGTAGGCGATGCGGCCGGAGACGATGCTGGCCGAGCTGCCGGTGACCAGGTGGCCCTCGACTCCGCCCGAAGTGTCGGAGATACCGCTGCGGTAGTCGAGGGGGTTGGCTCCGACGAACGTGCCGACGCTGCTGCCCTTCAGTGACTTCGGGTCGATTCCGGCGCGTTCGAACGTCTCCCAGGCCAGCTCCAGGGTGAGGCGCTGATGCGGGTCCATCGCCAGCGCCTCACGTGGTGAGATGCCGAACAGTGCCGGGTCGAACTGCCCGGCCTCGGACAGGAAGCCGCCCGCCTCGACGTAGGTCTTGCCCTCCTGGTCGGGGTCCGGGTCGTACAGCTCACCGAGTTCCCAGCCGCGGTTTGCGGGCAGCGGGGAGATGGTATCGGTGCCGGTGGAGACCACCTGCCACAGATCTTCTGGCGAACGCACTCCACCGGGGTAGCGGCATGCCATGGCGACGATGGCGATGGGGTCCTGCTCCCGCGCCCGCACGGTGGTGAGTTCCTGCTGGGCGAGCTTCAGATCGCCGGTGACACGCCGGAGGTAGTCGAGGAGTTTCTGCTCGTTCTGCGTTGGCTTGGGATCGTTCGGCATGGTGATGTCTCCAGGGAAAGCCAAAGGTCGTTCTGGCGGACGCGGGAACTCAGGGAAGTCCCAGCTCTCGGTCGATCATGTTGAACAGTTCGTCGGCACTCGCCGAGGAGACATCCACCCCACCGTTCCCCGTGTCCGCGGCGTCGGCGCCGTCACCGTCCACTCCGGACGAGGGGGCGGGCGACGCGCTCTCGTTCCAGCGCCACAGAAGGTTTTGCAGACGCTTGGCGACGTCCTCGCGGGTGCTCTCGTCGGGTTCGAGAGCGCCCAGCGCGGCCTCGAGTTCGGCGAGCTGACCGAGGACAGGCTTCGCCGCGGAGTCCTCCGGCGCAAGCATGACGAGAAGCCTGGCCGCGAGGTGGGTCGGCGACGGGTAGTCGAAGACCAGCGTCGCCGGCAGCTTCAGACCCGTCTGCGCCTCGAGGCGGTTCCGCAGCTCGACCGCGGTCAGCGAGTCGAAGCCCATGTCGCGGAAGGCGCGGCCTGCCTCGACCTCGTCACCCGCGGCCCCGTGCCCCAGCACCGTCGCCGCCTGGGCGCGGACGAGGTCGAGCAGCAGGTGCTCTTGTTCGGGCCGGGACAGCCCGACGAGCTTCTCGGCGAACTGTCCGGTCGCCGCCGAGGTGCCGGCCGACTCCGGCAGCGGCGCTTCCTTGAGCCGGCGGACCTCGGGGATCTCGGTGATCAGACGGCTGTCCCTGACCATGGTGAACAGGGATACGAACTGCTCCCAGTCCACGTCCGCGACCGCGACGAAGGTCTCGTCGTGGTCGAGCGACTGCTGGAGCGCGGCGAAGGCCAGTTCGGCGTCGAGCAGTGGCAGGCCGTGACGGCTGGACTTCTGGTTCTTGTAGGTACGCAGCTCCGTGTTGAGGGGGTCCCAGTCGTTGGCCGCGTCCCAGATGCCCCACGACACCGAGGTGGTCGGCAGCCCGCGACCGCGCCGTTCCTCGGCAAGTGCGTCGAGGTGGGCGTTGGAGGCGGCGTAGGCCCCGTGGTCGCCGCTGCCCCAGACACTGGCGATGGAGGAGAACAGCACGAACGCGTCGAGCGTGTCCTTGTCGAACAGCTCGTCCAGGTACTGGGCGCCCAGCACCTTGGCGCGGCAGATCTCCGCGTAATCGGCCGGCGTGGTCTCGGCCAGCATGCCGAGGGCGATGTGGGCCGCGGTGTGGATGACGGCGCGAATGGGCGGCCCTTCGGCCTCGACCTGCCGCACCAGCTCGCTCAGCGCCTTCTTGTCGGCCACGTCGCACGCGGCGATGGTGACGCGGACGCCCATCTCGGTGAGGACGGCCTCCAGTTCCGGGGCGCCGAGCGCTTCACGGCCGCGCCGACTGGTGAGCACCAGGTGCTCGGCGCCGTTGCGGGCCAGCCAGCGGGCGAGGTGCCCGCCGATGCCGCCCGTCCCTCCGGTGACCAGCACGGTGCCGCGCGGAGTCCACTGGCGAGGCGGTGTGCGGTCGCCGAGGGCGCCACGGACCAGGCGCCGGACGAAGACTCCGGAGGATCGAACGGCAAGCTGGTCCTCCCCGTCCGGGTCGGCGAGGATCTGGCACACGCGCCGTAGCGCGCGGTCGTCGAGCCGTGCCGGGAGGTCGATCAGACCTCCCCACAAGTCGGGGTGCTCCAGCGCGGCGGCCCTGCCCCAGCCCCATGTCTGCGCCTGACCAGGGCTGGTGAGGTGGTCGGAGCCGGACACGGAGACCGCGCCGCGGGTCAGCATCCACAGCGGGGCGGTGAAGCTCAGGTCGTGCAGCGCCTGGAGTACGACAAGGCCGCCGGCGCTTCCGACGCTGGTGCCGAGGAGGTCCGGGTGGTCACTGTCGTCCAGAGCCCACAGGCACAGGACGCCGGCCAGCCCGCTGCCGTCGCCCGCCCTTTCGGCGATGCGCGCGGCGAGCTTGCCCCGGTCCATGTCCTCGATGCCCACATCCAGCCGTTCCGCGGTCGTACCGCGGTCGGCCAGGGTGCGCAGCAGCCCGTCGGTGGCCTCCTCGGCCATGCC
>NZ_LZNS01000001.1:936074-939400 GCF_001984575.1 Streptomyces sp. MP131-18
GCCCGTCCGACACCACCGATCCCGAAACCACCCCACCACCAGAACCACCCGCCACCAACTCACCCAGACCATCCAACACCCCACCACGATCCCCACCCAACACAACCCCACGATGATCGAACACCGCCCGCGTCGACGCGAGCGACCAGCCCACCTCGGCCAGGTCCAGCTCCGGCCGCTCCTCGACGAACTCCCGCATCCGCGCCGCCTGAGCACGCAACGCCTCGGGCGACCGCCCGGACAGCACCCACGGCACAACACCCGCTGCAGACACGCCCGCACCCTCATCACCCCCGGCAGATTCCTCCACCGGTTCTGCCTTTTCCAGGATCACGTGCGCGTTCGTCCCACTGATACCGAAGGCGGAGACGCCCGCCCGGCGGGGGTGGCCGGCCTCCGGCCACGGCCTGGCCTCGGTCAGCAGCTCCACCGCACCCGCGGTCCAGTCGATGTGGCTGGACGGCTCATCCACGTGCAGCGTCTGCGGCAGCACCCCGTGCCGCATCGCCATCACCATCTTGATCACACCCGCCACACCGGCGGCGGCCTGGGTGTGGCCGATGTTGGACTTCACCGAGC
This sequence comes from Streptomyces sp. MP131-18, assembly GCF_001984575.1. Taxonomy (GTDB): domain Bacteria; phylum Actinomycetota; class Actinomycetes; order Streptomycetales; family Streptomycetaceae; genus Streptomyces; species Streptomyces johnsoniae. The sequence goes on from NZ_LZNS01000001.1 coordinate 936,654, forward strand.
CGAGCCACAGCGGACGCCCCGCCTCCCGCTCCTGGCCATAGGTCGCGATCAGCGCCTGCGCCTCGATCGGGTCACCCAGCGACGTACCCGTACCGTGCGCCTCGACCACATCCACCTCGCCCACCGACAGCCCGGCACTGGCCAGCGCCTGCCGGATCACCCGCTGCTGCGAAGGACCGTTCGGCGCCGTCAGACCATTACTCGCACCGTCCTGGTTCACCGCGGAACCCCGCACCACCGCCAGCACCCGATGCCCGTTCCGCCGCGCATCCGACAACCGCTCCACCAGCAGCACACCCACACCCTCGCCGAGGCCGAAGCCGTCGGCCGCCTCGGCGAACGCCTTGCAGCGCCCATCCGCGGCCAGCCCCCGCTGCCGGCTGAACTCCACGAAGGCGCCGGAGGTGCCCATCACGGTGGCGCCACCGGCGATGGCCAGCGAGCACTCGCCCTGCCGCACGGCCTGGGCCGCGAGGTGGAGGGCGACCAGAGAGGAGGAGCACGCCGTGTCCACCGTCACCGCCGGCCCCTCAAGCCCGAAGGTGTAGGAAATCCGGCCCGAGGCGACGCTGGAGGAGGTACCGATACCCCGGTAGCCCTCCAGGTCGTCCGCACCTGTGCCCACATCAGTGAGGCCGTAGTGGAAGTAGGAGAGGCCGGCGAACACGCCGGTGCGGGTGCCCCGGAGTTGTTTCGGCTCGATGCCGGCTCGCTCGATGACTTCCCAGGAGGTTTCGAGCAGCAGCCGCTGCTGCGGGTCCATCGCCAGCGCCTCACGCGGCGAGATCCCGAAGAACGCGGCGTCGAACTCGTCGGCGTCGTGCAGGAAGCCGCCCTCGCGGGCGTAGCTCCTGCCGGGGACTCCGGGGTCGGGATCGTAGAGGCCGGCCACATCCCAGCCCCGGTTGGTCGGCAGCTCCGAGATGACGTCCGCGCTGTCCGAGACCAGCTGCCACAGATCCTCCGGCGATCGCACCCCGCCGGGGTAGCGGCAGGCCATGCCGATGATGGCGACGGGGTCGTCGTCACCGGGCACCAGCGGGCCCTGACGCTCCAGGGCGCCGCCCGGGGCCTCGGCAGCCTCGCCGACCAGCTCGTCGCGCAGGTAGCGGGCGACCGCCGCCGGGTTCGGGTAGTCGAACACCAGCGTGGCGGGCAACCGCAGACCGGTCAGGTTGTTCAGCCGGTTGCGCAGCTCAACGGCGGTCAGCGAATCGAATCCGGTCTGCCGGAACGGGCGCTGCGCGTCGACAGCCGCGGCCGAGTCGTGTCCGAGCACCGCGGCGGCGTTCGTCCGCACCAGCTCGGTCAGCTCGCGCTCCTGATCGGCGGCGGGCATCTCCCGCAGTCGCCCCGCGAGGGTGGAACGGGCATCCGTCTCCTCGGCCGCCGCGGCGGCCTCGACGGCATCGAGCGCCTGGCGGGCCTCGGGTAGCTCGTCCATGAGGCGGCATGGCCGTTCCGAGGTGAAGATCACCGCATACCTGTCCCAGCGTATGTCGATGACCATGGTGTTGGTCTCGTCGTGGTCGAGGATCTGCTGGAGCGCCGACAGGGCGCGCTCCGGGTCCATGGCGTCGATGCCATGCCGCCTGCCGCGTTCGGCTACACCGCCGTCGGCCATGCCCGCCCCTTCCCAGGTTCCCCAGGAGATCGCGGTGGCGGGCAGCCCGGCGGCGCGGCGGTGTTCGGCGAGCGCCTCCACCAGGGCGTTCCCAGGCGTGTAGTTGCCGAGGCCAGGCGCGCCGAAGGTCGCCGAGAAGGCCGAGAAGAGGACAAACGCGGAAAGGTCGAGATCCTGGGTGAGTTCGTGCAGGTTCAGCGCACCTTGCGCCTTGCCGCGCAGGGCCGCCGCGACCTCGTCCAGGCCAAGGGAGGCGACGGAGCCGTCGTGAAGTGCCGCGGCGGTGTGGATGACGGCCGTCAGCGGCTGGTCCTCGGGAATGCCCGCGATGCATCGTGCCAGATCGTTCCGGTCCGCGATGTCGCAGGCCGCCAGCGTGACCCGGGCACCCAGGGCCTCGATCTCGGCCTTCAGCTCCGCGGCGCCGGGCGCTTCGGCACCACGACGGCTGAGCAGCACCAGGTGCCCGGCGCCGTTGCGGGCGGCCCAGCGGGCAACGTGCGCACCGAGCGCACCCGTACCGCCGGTGATCAGCACGGTGCCCTCGGGCCGCCATGTACGGAGCGGGCTTGCGCCGCCGAGCGGCGCGCGCACGACCCGGCGGGCCATGAGGCCGGTGGGGCGCACCGCGAGGTGGTCCTCGGCACCCGAACCGGCCACGGCGGTGGCGAGCCGGGACTGCGACGGGGCATCGGGCTGTTCGGGCAGATCGACGAGGCCCCCCCACAGTCCGGGCGTCTCCAGGCCTACCACGGGGCCGAGGCCCCAGATCAGGCTCTGGGCCGGATGGTCGAGCCAGTCGTCGGCACCGGTGGACACTGCCCCCCTGGTGGCGCACCACTGGGGGACTTCGAGCCCGATGTCGCCCATCGCCTGAACCCAGGCGAGCGAAGCCGCGTACCCGGCGGGGACCGCGGGGTGTTCCGGGTGGGCGGACTCGTCCAGGGCAAGGAGGGACAGTGCACCGGCCAGGTCGTCACGGTGCTCGGCGAGCGCGGCGGAGACGCTCTCCGCGATGGCGGCGCGGTCGGCGGTCCCGGTGGACACCTCCACGGTCACGATCCGCGCTCCCGCGTCGCGAAGTGCGCGTCCGGCGGCCTCGACCCAGGGGCCGGCGTACTCC
>NZ_LZNS01000001.1:941350-943197 GCF_001984575.1 Streptomyces sp. MP131-18
GCCCCGCCCGCGTCGACGCGAGCGACCAGCCCACCTCGGCCAGGTCCAGCTCCGGCCGCTCCTCGACGAACTCCCGCATCCGCGCCGCCTGAGCACGCAACGCCTCGTCGTCCGCGGCGGCGAGCAGCCAGGGCACGGCGCCCTCGACCGCACCGGACGGCTCGGCCGCACCGGCCTGCTCCCCGGCGGGCTCCGCCTGCTCCAGGATCACGTGCGCGTTCGTCCCACTGACGCCGAACGCCGACACGCCTGCGCGCAGCGGCGCGTCGGCGCCGTTCCAGGGCCTGGCCTCGGTCAGCAGTTCGACAGCACCGGACTCCCAGTCGATGTGCGGTGAGGGAGTATCCACGTGCAGCGTCTGCGGCAGCACCCCGTGCCGCATCGCCATCACCATCTTGATCACACCCGCGACACCCGCCGCCGCGGCAGTGTGGCCGATGTTGGACTTCACCGAGCCGAGCCACAGCGGACGCCCCGCCTCCCGCTCCTGGCCATAGGTCGCGATCAGCGCCTGCGCCTCGATCGGGTCACCCAGCGACGTACCCGTACCGTGCGCCTCGACCACATCCACCTCGCCCACCGACAGCCGGGCATTGGCCAGCGCCTGCCGGATCACCCGCTGCTGCGAAGGACCGTTCGGCGCCGTCAGACCATTACTCGCACCGTCCTGGTTCACCGCGGAACCCCGCACCACCGCCAGCACCCGATGCCCGTTCCGCCGCGCATCCGACAACCGCTCCACCAGCAGCAGCCCCACACCCTCCGCCCAGCCGGTGCCATCCGCACCGGCCGCGAACGCCTTGCTCCGTCCGTCCGCAGCAAGCCCCCGCTGCCGGCTGAACTCGACGAAGATCTCCGGACTCGGCATCACGTTGACACCGCCGGCAATGGCCAGCGAGCACTCGCCGGACCGCAGGGCAGTGACGGCGAGGTGGAGGGCGACCAGAGAGGAGGAGCACGCCGTGTCCACCGTCACGGCCGGACCCTCAAGCCCGAGGGTGTAGGAAATCCGGCCGGAGAGCACGCTGGACGCCTGGCCGGTCAGGGCGTACCCCTCGACCTCTGCGGAAAGCTCGCTGCCCGCACGTCCGTATCCGGCGTAGCCGGCGCCGACGAACACGCCAGTACCGGTGCCTTTCAGGGACGCCGGGTTGATGGAGGCACGTTCGATGACCTCCCAGGACGTTTCCAGCAGCAGCCGCTGCTGGGGGTCCATCGCCAGCGCCTCACGCGGCGAGATCCCGAACAGCCCCGCGTCGAACTCATCGGCGTCGTAGATGAAGCCGCCTTCGCGGACATAGCTGGTCCCAGGGGTGGCCGGGTCCGGGTCGTAGAGCCCGTCGAGGTCCCACCCACGGTCCGTGGGGAACGGCGAGATGGCGTCGCGCCCATCAGCGAGCAGCTGCCACAGATCCTCCGGGGAACTCACGCCACCGGGATAGCGGCAGGCCATGCCCACAATGGCCACAGGCTCGTGGAGCTGCTCCTCGATGTCCGAAATCCGCTTGCGCGCCTTGTGCAGATCCGTGGTGGCCCGCTTGAGGTAGTCACGGAGTTTCTGTTCGTTACTCATCTTTGTGTCACCTTGTCCAGGACCACGTCAGGGGGTTTCGAGTTGATCATCGAGAAGGTCGAACAGCTCATCATCCGACGCTGATTGCACCGCGTCGGCAATTGCCTCTTGTTCCGCCTGCTCGCTCTTTCCGTCCAGGCGCGACAGAAGGGAACGCAAGCGGAGTGTCACTTCGTCGTGCACTTGCTCGTCAGCAGCCAGCGAGATGAGGGACTTTTCCAGCCGGTCGATCTCGTTGAGCACACCGGCTCTGCTGTCGCCGTCATCGGGCGCC
>NZ_LZNS01000001.1:946267-951229 GCF_001984575.1 Streptomyces sp. MP131-18
GCGCAGTCCCCTCAACAACCCCCTCCGCAATACCCTCCGCAACCCCCTCAACAATCACATGCGCATTCGTCCCACTGATCCCGAACGACGACACACCCGCCCGCCGCGGATGCCCACCCTCCTCCCACACCCGCGCCTCGGTAAGCAATCCGAGAGCTCCGGCCGACCAGTCGATGTGCGGCGAGGGAGTGTCCACGTGCAGCGTCTGCGGCAGCACCCCGTGCCGCATCGCCATCACCATCTTGATCACACCCGCAACACCCGCCGCCGCCTGCGTGTGCCCGAGATTCGACTTCACCGAGCCGAGCCACAACGGACGGTCCGCGTCACGTCCCTTGCCATAGGTCGCGATCAGCGCCTGCGCCTCGATCGGGTCACCCAGCGACGTACCCGTACCATGCGCCTCGACCGCATCCACCTCGCCCACCGACAGCGCGGCATTGGCCAGCGCCTGCCGGATCACCCGCTGCTGCGCCTGCCCGTTCGGCGCCGTCAGACCATTACTCGCACCATCCTGATTAATCGCGGAACCCCGCACCACCGCCAGCACCCGATGCCCGTTCCGCCGCGCATCCGACAACCGCTCCACCAACAGCACACCCACACCCTCGCCGGGGCCGAAGCCGTCGGCCGACTCGCCGAACGCCTTGCACCGCCCATCCGAAGCCAACCCACCCTGCCGACTGAACTCGACGAACAAGCTGGGCTCGGACATCACCGTGACGCCCCCGGCCAAGGCCAGGTCGCACTCGCCCTGCCGCAGCGCCTGCACGGCCATGTGCAGCGCCACGAGAGACGAGGAGCACGCCGTGTCCACCGTCACCGCCGGCCCCTCGAGCCCGAAGGTGTACGCCACACGCCCGGAGCCGACACTCGCCGTGTTGCCCGTGCCGAGGTAGCCGTGCAGTTCCGTGGGGATCTGGCGGACACGGGAGATGTAGCCCTGGGCAACCAGCCCGGTGAACACACCGGTCTGGGTGCCCCGCAGCGAGTCGGGGTTCATGCCGGCCCGCTCGATCGCTTCCCAGGACGTTTCGAGCAGCAGCCGCTGCTGCGGGTCCATCGCCAGCGCCTCACGCGGCGAGATCCCGAACAGCGCCGCATCGAACTCATCGGCGTCATGCAGGAAACCACCCCGCCGTGTATAGCTCGTGTCCGGGTGTTCCGGGTCCGGGTGGTAGAAGCCCTCGGCGTCCCAGCCTCGCCGCTCCGGGATTTCCGTGATCGCGTCCCCGCCCTCGGACACGAGCCGCCAAAGGTCCTCAGGAGAACGCACCTCACCCGGGAAACGGCAGGCCATCCCGACAATCGCGATCGGTTCCCGGGCCGAGACCGCGGTGTCGGCCGACAGCGGGGGCCGGTCCGTCTCGGCACCGTCCGTACCCGACTCCAGCAGTTCCGCGCGCAGGTGCCGGGCCAGCACAGCCGGGGTCGGGTAGTCGAAGACGAGTGTCGCGGACAGCCGCAGGCCGGTGGCGACGTTCAAGCGGTTGCGCAATTCCACCGCCATCAGTGAGTCGATGCCGAGGGCCTTGAACCCCTTCTCCGTCTCGATGTCATCCGCACTACCGTGCCCCAGCACGGCCGACACGTGGCTCCGCACCAGATCGGTCAGTGCCTGTTCCCGCCGCTCCTCAGGCAGGCCCGCCAGGTGCTGGCGAAGCGAGTGCTCGCCCGTCTCCGCTCCCGCCGCCACCGCCCGTCGGACCGGAGCGCGGACCAGCCCGCGTGTGATCGCAGGGAGTGCGCCGTCGCGCGCGAGGACACGGAGTGCCGTCAGGTCGAGACGGGTCGGCAGCAGGAGCGCTTCGTCCGAGGCCAGTGCGGCGTCGAACATCCTGAGCCCCTGTTCGTTGGAAAAGGGAACTACGCCGTTGCGGGCCATGCGGGCCCTGTCCTCACGGCTCAGGTGACCGGTCATGCCGCTGGCCTCGGCCCACAGCCCCCACGCCAGGGAGGCGGCCGGCAGGCCGAGCGCGCGCCGGCGCGCAGCGAGCGCATCGAGGAAGGCATTGGCGGCCGCGTAGTTGCCCTGGCCGGGGCCACCCAACACGCTGGCGGCGGAAGAGAAGAGGACGAACGTGCTCAGGTCGGCATCACGCGTCAGCTCGTGAAGGTTCCAGGCTGCGTCGGCCTTCGGCCGCAGCACGCGCTCCAGCTGCTCGTCAGTGAGCGCGTCGATCAGTCCGTCGTCGAGCACGCCCGCCGTGTGCACGACGGCGGTCAGCGGACGGGTGCCGGGGATTCCGGCGAGCAGCGCCTCCAGAGCATCGCGGTCCGCGACGTCGCAGGCGGTGATGACGACCTCGGCGCCCAGCCCGGTGAGTTCGTCCCGCAGCTCGGCGGCTCCGGGCGCGTCGGTACCACGACGGCTGGTCAGCAGCAGGTGACGCATGCCATATTCCGCCACCAGATGCCGGGCCACGAGCGCGCCGAGTGTGCCCGTGCCGCCGGTGATCAGCACGGTGCCGGCCGGGTCCGGGGTCCGCGGCGTGGTCAGCACGATCTTCCCGACGTGCCGGGCCTGGCTCATGAACCGGAACGCGTCGGCGGCACGCCGGATGTCCCAGGTCACCGTGGGCAGCGGCGTCAGCCTTTCCTCTCGGTAGAGTGCGACGCCGCGGTCGAGAAGCTGCCTGACGCGGTCCGGCCCGGCCTCCAACAGGTCGAACGCCTGGTAGACCACACCCGCGTGGTCGGTCGCGACGCCTTCCGGATCGCGGATGTCCGTCTTGCCCATCTCGACAAACCGCCCGCCGCGCGGCAGCAGGCGCAGCGACGCGTCCACGAACTCCCTGGCGAGCGAGTTCAGCACCACGTCCATGCCGCGCCCTCCGGTCGCGGCGAGGAACTTCTCCTCGAACTCCAGTGTCCGCGAGGAGGCGATGTGGTCATCGTCCAGGCCGAGGGACCGCAGGGTCGCCCACTTGCCCTCGCTCGCTGTCGCGAACACCTCGGCGCCGAGGTGTTGCGCCAGCTGCACCGCGGCCATGCCGACACCGCCGGCCGCGGCGTGCACCAGTACCCGTTCTCCAGCCTGCAGATCCGCCAGGTCCGCGAGCCCGTAACAGGCTGTCAGGAAGGCCACGGGGACAGAGGCCGCCTGTTCGAAGGTCCACGTCTCGGGAACGTGTGCCAGCAGCCGCTGGTCGGCCACGGCGTGCGAGCCCAGACCGGCGGGCAGCAGTCCCATCACGCGGTCGCCGGGAGCCAGGCTGGTGACGCCCGGGCCGGTCTCGACGACGATCCCGGCACCCTCGGTGCCCATCCGCACGTCATCGGGGTACATCCCCAGCGCGATCATCACATCGCGGAAGTTCAGGCCGGCGGACCGCACCTCGACCCGGACTTCGCCCTCGTCAAGTGCTTCGGCCGCCTCCGGATGCGGCATCAGGACCAGGCTCTCCAGCGTTCCGGGCGCCGAGGTGTCCAGCCGCCAGGGCATTCCGCCCTGAGGAACGGACAATGTGCCGTCGGCGTCCGCGCGTGCCAGACGCGGGACCAGCAGCCGCTCTCCCCGGACGGCGATCTGCGGCTCCTCGCCCGACAAGCCCAGGGCTATCGCGGACGGCAGGGCCCGGAGGGAGGGCTCGTCGGCGGCCAGGTCGACGAGGACGAGCCGGTCGGGGTGCTCGCTCTGGGCCGAGCGCAGCAGACCCCACACCGAGCCGCCCGCCAGATGCTCCCCGGCGACGGCTCCCCGCGTCACCACGACGAGGCGGGCTCCGGCGAAGCGCTCCTCCGCCAGCCACTGGCGTATGTCCTCAAGCACTCGGCGCAGCGATCCACGGACCTCGCCATCGGCACCGCCGACGGCGAGCAGTGCCACGGCCGGAACGAAGTCTTCCTCCCCCAGTCGGGCACGCAGTTCCGCGACGTCGGCGTGGGAGGCGCCGAACCCGGCTTCTCCCAGCAGTCCGTCCGCGTCGCCGATGACGGGCCACTCCGCCGTCGCGGGCTCGGGCGGCGCGGGCACGGCCGTCCACTCCAGCCGGAACAGCGCATCGTCCACCCCGTCACGCGCTCGCTCCAACTGCCGTGCGGAGACGGGACGGCTGACCAGCGAGCCCACCGAGACGACGGGGTTGCCCGCGCCGTCGACGGCCGTCAGGGTCACCGAGTCGGGCCCGTTCACCGACACCCGCACCCGCAGTTCGGTGGCCCCCGTAGCGTGCAGCGCCACGCCGCTCCAGGAGAACGGCAGCCGGGGCCGACCGGATTCCGCGTTGAGGGCGCTGAAGCCGATGGCTTGCAGGGCCGCGTCCAGAAGGGCGGGGTGCAGACCGAATCGGGTGGCCTCCTGCCGCTGCGCGTCCGGCAAAGCCACCTCGGCGTACACATCGTCGCCGAGGCGCCAGACGGCGCGCAGCCCTTGGAAGGCGGGGCCGTAGCCGTAGCCGGCGGCGGCGGCGCGATCGTAGTGGTCATCCACCTCAAGGGCGGTGGCACCCGCGGGCGGCCAGGTGGCCTGCGTCGCGGGAACGGGGGAGCCGTCGGCGGGCCGGGCGCCGAGCAGGCCACTGGCGTTGCGGACCCAGCTCTCGCCGCCGTCCAGGATTTCGTCCGCCGAGGTCTCGCGTCGGGAGTGGACACTGACCGTGCGCCGACCGTCAGGGGCGGCCGTTCCGATGGCCACCTGGAGCCGCACGGCGCCCTCCGTCGGCAGCACCAGCGGGGCTTCCAGGGTCAGTTCCTCGACGCGGTCGCAGCCCACCTGGTCCCCGGCGCGCACGGCCAGTTCGACGAAGGCCGTGCCCGGCAGCAGCACGGTCCCCGACACGGCGTGATCGGCCAGCCAGGGGTGCGTGCTCAGCGAGAGCCGACCCGTCAGGACGACCGCGTCCCCGCCGGGCTGTCCGTCCGCGTTGGCCAACCCCACGGCGGCGCCGAGCAGCGGGTGGTCGGCCCCGGTCAGACCGAGGCCGGTCGCGTCGACGAGGGCCGTGCCGGCCTGGTCAGGAA
>NZ_LZNS01000001.1:954281-958264 GCF_001984575.1 Streptomyces sp. MP131-18
CCAGAACCACCCGCCACCAACTCACCCAGACCATCCAACACCCCACCACGATCCCCACCCAACACAACCGCACGATGATCGAACACCGCCCGGGACTCGTTCAGTGCCCGCGCGACAGCCAGCACGTCAACCGCGTCCCGCTCGCGGACGAACGCCCCCAGCTTTTCGGCCTGAGCACGCAACGCCTCCGGCGACCGCCCCGACAGCACCCACGGCACAACACCCGCCGCAGACACACCGGCACCCTCATCACCCTCGGCAGAATCCTCCACCGGCTCCGCCTGCTCCAGGATCACGTGCGCGTTCGTCCCACTGATACCGAACGACGACACACCAGCCCGGCGGGGGTGGCCGGCCTCCGGCCACGGCCTGGCCTCGGTCAGCAGCTCCACCGCACCCGCGGTCCAGTCGATGTGGCTGGACGGCTCATCCACGTGCAGCGTCTGCGGCAGCACCCCGTGCCGCATCGCCATCACCATCTTGATCACACCCGCGACACCCGCCGCCGCACCCGTGTGGCCGATGTTCGACTTCACCGAGCCCAGACTCAGCGGCTGGTCCCCGGTGCGGCCCTGGCCGTAGGTCGCGATCAGCGCCTGCGCCTCGATCGGGTCACCCAGCGACGTACCCGTACCGTGCGCCTCGACCGCATCCACCTCGCCCACCGACAGCCCGGCACTGGCCAGCGCCTGCCGGATCACCCGCTGCTGCGACTGCCCGTTCGGCGCCGTCAGACCATTACTCGCACCGTCCTGGTTCACCGCGGAACCCCGCACCACCGCCAGCACCCGATGCCCGTTCCGCCGCGCATCCGACAACCGCTCCACCAGCAGCACACCGGCGCCCTCGGCCAGCCCCATGCCGTCGGCCGACTCGGCGAACGCCTTGCACCGGCCGTCGCGTGCGAGTCCGTGCTGCGAGCTGAAGCCGATCAGCTGGATCGGGGAGGAGAGCGCCGTTACACCCGCGACCAGCGCCATCGAGCACTCGTTCTTGCGCAGGGCCTGGGTGGCGAGGTGGAGGGCGACCAGGGAGGAAGAGCACGCCGTGTCCACCGTCATCGCCGGGCCCTGGAGTCCGAAGAGATAGGAGAGACGGCCGGAAAGCACGGCGCCCGCCGTGCCGGTCACCAGGTGGCCGGTGAACCCCTCGGGGAACTTCGGGAGGGACCAGCCGTAGTCGACTGCGTTGCTGCCGATGAATGCACCGACCTGCCGGCCCGTGAGTGAGCCCGGGTCGATACCGGCGCGTTCGAACACCTCCCAGGACGTTTCCAGCAGCAGCCGCTGCTGCGGGTCCATCGCCAGCGCCTCACGCGGCGAGATCCCGAAAAACCCCGCGTCGAAGTCCGCGATGTTCTCAAGGAATCCGCCCTCACGGGCATAGGTGGTGCCCTCGCCGTTCGACTCGGGGTCGTAAAGCCGCTCGACATCCCAGCCGCGGTCTCGGGGCAGGCCCGAAATGGCATCTCCGCCAGAGCTGATCAGCCGCCAGAACTCGTCCGGGGAAGTAACTCCGCCCGGGAAGCGGCACGCCATGCCCACGATAGCGATCGGCTCGTTGCCGGCCGCCTCGGTTTCCTCCAGCCGGGTCCGGGTCTGATGCAGCTCAGCCGTCGCCCACTTGAGGTAGTCGCGGAGTTTGTCTTCGTTCGCCATCACGGGCTCCCTGGGTTAGTCGAGGGACGTACTAGGCCGATGCGGCCGATGCGAGGGCCGATCAGCTCGGCTTTCCCAGCTCCTTGAGGAACTCGAATACTTCGTCGTCCGACGCCGATTCGAGTTTTTCGGCAACGGTCTCAGCCGTGCCGGACTGCGAATTCTCTGTGCTGTTCCATTTGGAGAGGAGGCTTTCGAGGCGCTGCGTGATCTGCAGGCGTTCCGTCTCACTGGCCACGACCCGGGTCAGGCCGGTGTCCATTCGGTCGAGTTCGGCGTGCAGGGCCGCGACGGTCGTCGTCCCGTCCTGAACCAGCTCGGCGTTGAGGTGTTCGGCCAGCGCCGACGGGGTCGGATACTCGAAGACGAGGGTGGCCGGCAGGCTCAACCCGGTCGCCTGGTTGAGCCGGTTGCGCAGCTCGACGGCCGTCATCGACTCGACCCCCAGGTCGCGGAAGGTCCGCTGCGCTTCTACCGTGCCACCGCTCCCGTGTCCGAGGATGGCTGCCGCGTGGGTGCACACGAGCGTGACCAGCTCTTGCCGCCGCTCTTCCGGCGACAGGTCCGCGAGCCGTTCCCGCAATACGCCGGACGCCTGCCCGTCGGCCTGAGCGCTCTCCTCGGCGGCCACCAGGACGGCCCTGGCCTCGGGCACGCCCTCGATCAGCCTGCTCGGCCGGGCGAGGGTGAAGGTCGGGGCGAAACGCTCCCAGTCGACGTCGGCGACGGCCACCGTCGCCGGCCCCCGGTTCATGACCTGCTGGAGCGCGGTGAGCGCCAGTTCCGGGTCCAAGGGCGGAAGTCCGTTGCCACGGGCGTGCCTCAGAGCCCGCGCCACTGCGGGATCGTCGCCCTCCCGCGCCTCGAAGACGTCCCACACCGCCCAGGCCGCCGAGAACGCCGCCTGACCGCGAGCGCGCTGGCGCTGGGACAGGGCGTCGAGGTGGGCATTGGCTGCGGCGTAGGCCGCGTGGTCACCGCTGCCCCAAAATCCCGCGACCGAGGAGAAGTAGACGACGGCGTCCAGGGAACTCTGGTCGAGAAGGTCCTCCAGATGCTGCGCGGGGAGGGCCTTGGCCGCGACGGCCCGTGCCAGCTGCGGAAGCCCGGTCTCCGCGAGCGCGGTCAACTCGACCATGGCGGCGGTGTGCACGACGGCCCGAACGGTGTCGCCCTGCGCTTCGAGGCCCTTCAGCGTCTGGGCGAGTCGGGTGCGGTCGGCCGGGTCGCAGGCTTCGACGGTGACCCTGACGCCGAGCCTGCCGAATTCGGCCGCCCACCGCTGCGACTCGGCGGTCGCTTCGGCTCCCTCGGCCGCGGTCGCGTCGGTCAGGACCAAGTGCTCCGCTCCCCGGTCGGCCAGCCAGCGGGCCACATGGGCCTCCACCGCCCCGGTGCCTCCGGTGATCAGCACGGTTCCCCTGGGCCGCCACTCCTCGGCGCCGTCCGAAGCGTTCAGTGGCACGCGCGCCATCCGACGGACGTGGACAGCCGTGGGACGCAGCGCGAACTGATCCTCATCCGCCTCGTTCGCCAGCACCGCGCCGAGGTTCCGGACGAGCCAGTCCGTACGGGTCTCGTCATCCACGGTCTCCGCGGCCTCGGCCCCGGGCAGGTCCACGAGCCCGCCCCAGACCTCGGGGTGCTCGACCGCCGCCACCTGTCCGATGCCCCAGACCTGGGCCTGCGCGGGATTCTCACCGGGCTCGTCGAGAGTGACCGCGCCCTGGGTGACGCACCACAGGCGGGCACCGGACCGGCGGGCACCGAGGTCCACCATGGCCTGGACGAGGAGCAGGCTGCCGGCCACCCCGGCGGAGAGTTCGAGGTGAGCCGGATGCGGACGCTGCTCCAAGGCGAGCAACGAGAGGACACCGCTGAACTGGGCCTCGTCGACAGCCTGCGACAGGGCCTCGGTGATCGCTGCCCGGTCCCCGGTCGCCGGGTCAACGGTGAGAGTTCGGACGTCGGCCCCGGCCGCGGCGAGGGCACGGATGACGGCCGAGGCCGCACTCCCCTGGGTCTGCGTGCCGCCGTCCGGCGGCACGACCGCCAGCCAGGTGCCCTCCAGCCGTGCTGCCGACGTTCCGGACAACGGCTCCCAGACCGCCTGGTACAGCCACGATGCCGCGGTGGAGCGGTCACGCGTCCGTCGACGCCACTCCGAGACCGCAGGGAGCACCGACTGAAGTTGGTCGTCGCCCACGTCCAGCATCGAGCTGAGCGATCGCAAATCCTCGGCCTCGACAGCGTCCCAGAAACGGCGTTCGTTCTCGTCGGCCGGCCCCGCCGTGCGGACGGTGTACTCGTCATCGTCCGCCGACA
>NZ_LZNS01000001.1:960657-962221 GCF_001984575.1 Streptomyces sp. MP131-18
CACCGCCCGGGACTCGTTCAGTGCCCGCGCGACAGCCAGCACGTCAACCGCGTCCCGCTCGCGGACGAACGCCCCCAGCTTTTCGGCCTGAGCACGCAACGCCTCCGGCGACCGCCCCGACAGCACCCACGGCACAACACCCGCCGCAGACACACCGGCACCCTCATCACCCCCGGCCGAACCCCCCACTGGCTCCACCGGATCTGCTTGCTCCCCCGGCTCCGCCTGCTCCAGGATCACGTGCGCGTTCGTCCCACTGATACCGAACGACGACACACCAGCCCGGCGGGGGTGGCCGGCCTCCGGCCACGGCCTGGCCTCGGTCAGCAGCTCCACCGCACCCGCGGTCCAGTCGACGTGGCCGGACGGCTCATCCACGTGCAGCGTCTGCGGCAGCACCCCGTGCCGCATCGCCATCACCATCTTGATCACACCCGCGACACCCGCCGCCGCGGTGGTGTGGCCGATGTTGGACTTCACCGAGCCGAGCCACAGCGGACGCCCCGCCTCCCGCTCCTGGCCATAGGTCGCGATCAGCGCCTGCGCCTCGATCGGGTCACCCAGCGACGTACCCGTACCGTGCGCCTCGACCGCATCCACCTCGTTCGACGCCAGCCGGGCACTGGCCAGCGCCTGCCGGATCACCCGCTGCTGCGAAGGACCGTTCGGCGCCGTCAGACCATTACTCGCACCGTCCTGGTTCACCGCGGAACCCCGCACCACCGCCAGCACCCGATGCCCGTTCCGCCGCGCATCCGACAACCGCTCCACCAGCAGCAGCCCCACACCCTCGGCCCAGCCGGTGCCATCCGCACCGGCCGCGAACGCCTTGCACCGCCCGTCCGCGGCCAGCCCCCGCTGCCGGCTGAACTCGATGAAGCCGACCGGTGAGGCCAGCACCGTGACACCGCCGGCCACGGCCATGGTGCATTCGCCAAGGCGCAGGGCCTGGACCGCCTGGTGGAGAGCGACGAGAGAGGAGGAGCACGCCGTGTCCACCGTCACCGCCGGACCCTCAAGCCCGAAGGTGTACGCCACACGTCCGGAAATAACGCTGGTCAGCCCGCCCGTGAGGCTGTAACCCTCCACCTGCTGCGCCGTCCGGGGCGAGGCGCCGTAGCCGGTGCCGGTGCCGCCGACAAAGACGCCCGTCGGGCTGCCCTTCAGGGACGCCGGGTTGATCCCGGATCGTTCGAAAAGCTCCCAGGACGTTTCCAGCAGCAGCCGCTGCTGCGGGTCCATCGCCAGCGCCTCACGCGGCGAGATCCCGAAAAACCCCGCGTCGAAGTTCCCGACATCCTCAAGAAACCCGCCCGCACGGGCATAGGTGGTCCCGGGGTGGTCCGGGTCAGGGTGGTAGAGCCCGTCGAGGTCCCAGCCCCGGTCGGCCGGGAAGCCGGACATCACGTCGCCTCCGTCGTCCACCAACCGCCACAGGTCCTCCGGAGAACGCACCTCACCCGGGAAGCGACAGGCCATCCCAACGATCGCTATCGGCTCGTCCTCGGCCAGGAACGTGGCCGCCGGCCGGGCTTTTTCCGGAAGTTCGGACTCCGCACCCACG
>NZ_LZNS01000001.1:964636-976873 GCF_001984575.1 Streptomyces sp. MP131-18
GCGCAGCCCCCTCAACAACCCCCTCCGCAATACCCTCCGCAACCCCCTCAACAATCACATGCGCATTCGTCCCACTGATCCCGAACGACGACACACCCGCCCGCCGCGGATGCCCACCCTCCGCCCACACCCGCGCCTCGGTAAGCAACCGCACCTCGCCCGCCGTCCAGTCGACATGCGGCGTCGGTTCATCCACGTGCAGCGTCTGCGGCAGCACCCCGTGCCGCATCGCCATCACCATCTTGATCACACCCGCAACACCCGCCGCCCACTGCATGTGGCCGACGTTGGACTTGAGCGAGCCGAGCCACAACGGACGGTCCGCGTCACGTCCCTTGCCATAGGTCGCGATCAGCGCCTGCGCCTCGATCGGATCACCCAGCGACGTACCCGTACCATGCGCCTCGACCACATCCACCTCGTTCGACGCCAGCCGCGCATTGGCCAGCGCCTGCCGGATCACCCGCTGCTGCGCCTGCCCGTTCGGCGCCGTCAGACCATTACTCGCACCATCCTGATTAATCGCGGAACCCCGCACCACCGCCAGCACCCGATGCCCGTTCCGCCGCGCATCCGACAACCGCTCCACCAACAGCACACCCACACCCTCGGCCCAGCTGGTGCCGTCGGCCGACTCGGCGAACGCCTTGCACCGCCCATCCGAAGCCAACCCACCCTGCCGACTGAACTCCATGAAGCTCTCCGGAGTGGGCATGACGGTGACGCCGCCCGCGATGGCGAGGGAGCACTCGCCTGAGCGCAGGGAGGCGGCAGCCAGGTGGAGCGCGACCAGGGAGGAGGAACACGCCGTGTCAACAGTGACGGTCGGGCCCTCGAGCCCGAATACGTAGGCGACGCGGCCGGAGATGATGGATGTGGACTTACCCGTCAGGGAGTAGCCCTTGACCTCATCTGGAAGACTGATAAGAGAGCCGCCGTATCCGGAGTTACCGGCGCCGACGAAGACGCCGGTCTCGCTGCCGCGCAGGTCGGCAGGGTTGATTCCGGCTCGCTCAAGGACCTCCCAGGACGTTTCGAGCAGCAGCCGCTGCTGCGGGTCCATCGCCAGCGCCTCACGCGGCGAGATCCCGAACAGCGCCGCATCGAACTCATCGGCGTCATGCAGGAAACCACCCCGCCGCACGTAACTCGTCCGCGAGTATCCGGGGTCCCCGTAGTGGAAGCCATCGGCGTCCCAGCCGCGCCAATCCGGCACTTCCGTGATCGCGTCCCCGCCCTCGGACACGAGCCGCCAAAGATCCTCAGGAGAACGCACCTCACCCGGGAAACGGCAGGCCATCCCGACAATCGCGATCGGCTCGTGGCTGCCTTCCTCCATCTCGGAGATCCGCCTGCGTGCCTGCCGCAGGTCCCTGGTGGCCCGCTTGAGGTAGTCGCGGAGCTGCTCTTCGTTACTCATAGCGTCACCTGTCCGAGACCGCGTCAGGAAGTTTCGAGTTCGTCGAGAAGGTTGAACAGTTCGGCATCCGACGCGGACTGCACTGAGTCGTCGTCGCCAGCTTCGCCCTTGGCCGTTCCGCCCTGGCCGTCCCACTGCGAGAGCAGCGACCGCAGCCGCATCGATATCTCGCTGCGCACCTCGTCGGCCGCAGTCAAGGAGGACAGGGCAGCCTTGAGCCGGTCGAGCTCGGTGAGGACGTTGGTGGCGGCAGCCTCGTCCCCTTCCGACGCGATGTCGGTGAGGAGGTGCTCGGTGAGCTCCACCGGGGTGGGGTGGTCGAAGACGGCGGTGGCCGACAGGCGGACCCCGGTCACCACGTTGAGTCGGTTGCGCAGCTCTACGGCGGTGAGCGAATCGAATCCGGCGTCCCGGAACGATCGTTCGGTGTCGATCTCGCGCGCCCCGCCGTGGCCGAGGACGACAGACGCGTGCTCGCAGACCAACTCCAGCATCATGCGTCGGCGTTCCCCCTCCGGGGCACCGGCAAGGCGGCGCATCGCCTCCTGGGCGACGGCGGCGTCCGGCGTGCTGCCGACGGCGCGGCGCGCCGGGGCCTGGACCAGGCCGCGCAGCAGGGCGGGCACGTTCCCGTCAGCCGTTCCACGGGCACGGACCGCCGCCAGGTCCAGCCGGGTGGGCACCACGGCGGCCTCGCCGAGGTCCAGCGCGGCGTCGAGCAAGGCAAGTCCCTCATTCGAGCTCATCGCACGCAGGCCCATGCGGCCGAGGCGGGCCCGGTCGCCGGCGCCGAGCGCCGCGGTCATGCCGCTCGCCTCCTCCCACAGGCCCCAGGCCAGCGACACGGCAGGCAGGCTCCGCTCGTGGCGGCGGACGGCGAGGGCGTCGAGGAGCGCGTTGGCCGCGGCGTAGTTGCCCTGTCCCGGGCTGCCGAAGACGCCAGCGGCCGAGGAGAACAGCACGAAGGCCGAAAGGTCGAGGTCCGCGGTGAGTTCGTCCAGGACGAGCGCTGCCTGCGCCTTGGGGGCGAAGACCCGCGCGACCTGGTCGTCCGTGAGGGAGGTGATCACGGCGTCGTCCACCACGCCGGCGGTGTGCACGACGGCGCGTAGAGGGTGCTCGGCGGGGACGTCGGCAAGTACGCGGGCCAGTGCGTCGCGGTCGGTGACGTCGCAGGCGACCGCGTTCACCGAAGCGCCGAGGCGCTCCAGTTCCGCGCTCCACTCGCTGACGCCTTCGGCGGCGGGGCCGCGTCGGCTGGTCAGCAGCAGGTGCCGGACGCCGTGCTCGGTGACCAGGTGGCGGGCCACCAGCCGGCCGAGCGTGCCGGTGCCGCCGGTGATGAGGACGGTGCCGTGTTCGTCCCACGTCCGGGGCGGGGTGAGCACGACCTTGCCCACGTGCCGGGCCTGGCTGACGAACCGGAACGCCTCCGGGGCCCGCCGCATGTCGAACGTCCGGACGGGCAGCGGCGTCAGCGATCCTGCCGCCAGCAGGTCGGCGACGCGGGCGAACATGGCGCCGATACGTTCCGGCCCGGCCGCGAGGAGGTCGAACGACTGGTAGGCGACCCCGGCGTGCTGCTCGGAGACCAGGCGCGGGTCACGGATGTCCGCCTTGCCCATCTCCAGGAACCGGCCGCCGCGCGGCAGTAGTTCCAGAGATGCGTCGATGAACTCGCCGGAGAGCGCGTTCAGGACGACATCGACGCCGCGTCCGTCCGTGGCACCGAGGAAAGCATCGCGGAAGTCGAGTGTCCGCGAGGAGGCGATATGTGCGTCGTCGAGTCCGAGGCCGCGCAGTGTCTCCCACTTCCCGGGGCTGGCCGTGGCGAAGACCTCGGCACCGAGGTGGCGGGCGAGTTGCACGGCCGCCATGCCCACGCCACCCGCGCCCGCGTGTACCAGGACGGCTTCCCCGGCGCGGACGCCGGCGAGTTCGACCAGGCCGAGCCAGGCGGTGAGAAAGACCACCGGCACCCCGGCGGCCGTTTCGAGGGACCATGCCTCGGGCAGGCGGGCCAGCATCCGCGCATCGGCGACGACCCGGGTGGCGAACCCCTGGGGCACGATGCCCATGACCCGGTCACCAGCGGCGAGGCCGGTGACGCCGGGCCCGGTCTCAAGCACGATGCCGGCGACCTCGTCGCCGAGCCAGGGGGCGGCTTCTCCCGAGTACATGCCGAGGGCGATCAGTACGTCGCGGAAGTTCATTCCGGCGGCCGATACAGCGACCCTGACCTGGCCCGCTTCGAGGGGGGCGTCGGCCTCGGGGCACGGCTCGAGCACCAGATTCTCCAGCGTTCCCGTGCTGGTGATGCCGAGCCGCCAGGAGTCGGCACCGGACGGGGGGCGCAGGCGTTCGGTGCCCTCGGCGCGGGCGAGGCGCGGGCCGAATATCTGTTCGCCGCGGAGCCGGAGCTGTTCCTCACCGGTGGCCACGGCGGCCAGAATCTTCTCCGGGGAGAGACGGTCGCCGTCGCTGTCGACGAGCACGAACCGGCCGGGGTTCTCGGCCTGTGCGGAGCGGACGAGGCCCGACACCGCGGCGTGCGCCAGCGAGCCTTCGCGGGTGACGAGTACCAGGCGGGAGTCCGCGAAGCGCTCGTCCGCCAGCCATTCCCTCAGCAGCGACAGGGTTCGTGTGACGGCGCCGTGCGCGTCGGTCTCCGCGCCGACGCGGGCGACAACGAGGCCGGGGGTATCGTCGGAGGCGATCTCCGTCAGGTCGGTGGCTCCTGCAGCCAGTTCGGCGACGCTCGGTCCCGGGACGGACTCGGGCGCCGGGGCGAGCGGAGTCCATTCGACGTGGAAGAGGGATTCCTGTCCGATCGGCGCGGCGCGCAGCCCCTCGGGGGATACCGACCGCAGCGCGAGGGAGTCGACGATGGCGATGGGCGCACCGGTGCCGTCGGCGAGCAGGAGCGACACGGCACCGCCTCCCGCCGGGGCGATCCTGACCCGGAGGGTACCGGCGCCCGAGGCGAAGAGTTCAATGCCTGCGAAGGAGAACGGCAGCACCGGCTTCCCATCCGAGGACACCATCCTCAGCAGGGGAATCGGGTGCAGCGCGGCATCGAGCAGGGCCGGGTGCAGGGCGAAGCCGTCCTTGCCGCAGCCCTCGGGCAGGGCGACCTCGGCGAAGACCTCCGCTTCGCGCCGCCACACGGCTCGCAGGCCCTGGAAGGCGGGGCCGTAATCCATTCCGGCCTCGGCGAGCAGGGGGTAAAAGTCGGCGGCGTCGAGAGGCTCGGCACCTGCCGGGGGCCACTGTGCGAGGCCGTCGGCCGGCTCGCCGGTCCCGGAGGGGGCGAGGAGTCCCGAAACGTGCTGGGTCCAAGGGGCGTCGTCACGGCTCTCGGGGCGCGAGTGCACACCAAAGGGATAGTGTCCGGCGTCGTCGGCTTCCCCGACCACGACCTGGAGTTGCGTGGCCCCGCTCTCCGGCAGCACAAGGGGCGCCTGGAGGGTGAGTTCCTCGATCCTGCCGCAGCCGACCTCGTCGCCGGCCCGGACGGCCAGGTCGACGAAGGCGGTCGCCGGGAGCAGCGTCGTCCCTGCCACCCGGTGGTCGGCCAGCCACGGATGGGCCGATGCCGAGAGGCGCCCGGTGAACAGGACGCCACGGCCGTCGGCCAGGGCCACTGCGGCGCCGAGCAGCGGATGGCCGCCCTGGCGGACGCCGAGCGCTGCCGCGTCGGCGGCTCCGGTGCCGGGCTGTACCCAGTAACGCTGCCGCTGGAAGGCGTAGGTGGGCAGGTCGACCCGCGTGCCGCCGGCGAACACGGCCGGCCAGTCGGCGTCGGCGCCGGTGGCCCAGGCCCGGGCCAGCCCTTCCAGGGCCGTCTCCGGCTCCGGGCGGTCTTTGCGGAGGAGGGCGACGGCCACCGTGTCGTCCGGGGCCCGCAGGCACTCGGCGGTGAGGCCGGTGAGGGTGCCGTCGGGGCCGATCTCCATGATGTGGCGCACGCCCTCGGCCTCCAGCACGCGGACGGCGTCCGCGAACCGCACGGCTTCGCGGACGTGGCGTACCCAGTAGTCGGCCGACGCCAGATCCCCGTCGACCGCTCGGCGGCCGGTGAGCGTGGAGGCGATGGGCAGTCGGGGCCGATGGAAGGTGAGTTCCTGCACCACGGTTCGGAATTCGGCGAGCATGGGGTCCATCAGCGGCGAGTGGAAGGCATGACTGACGTTCAGGCGGCGGGTCTTCGCTCCCCGGCCGGCGAAGTCGTCGGCGACGGCGGTCACCACCGTTTCGGATCCCGAGACGACAGTGGCGGCGGGTCCGTTGACGGCGGCGATTCCGGCCGCGTCGCGGTGGTCCGCGAGCGCTTCGGCGACCTCGTGCTCGGGGGCGGCGATGGCGACCATGGCGCCCCCATCGGGCAACCGCTGCATGAGCCGGCCCCGGGCGGCGACCAGCGCGGCGGCGTCGGGCAGGGAGAGGATGCCGGCGACGTGCGCCGCCGCGATCTCCCCGACCGAGTGTCCCGCGAGGTAGTCGGGGCGCACGCCCCAGGAGGTCACCAGCCGGTACAGGGCGACCTCGAACACGAAGATGGCCGGCTGGGCCCACTCCGTCCGGCGCAGCGCCTCCTCGTCCTCGCCGTGGACGACCTCGGTCAGCGGGCGGGGCAGGAGGGGGCCGAGGGCGGCGGCGGCCTCGTCCCAGGCCGCCGCGAAAACCGGGTACGTCTCGTACAGTTCGCGACCCATCCCGAGCCGCTGGGCGCCCTGTCCTGCGAACAGCAGGCCAACCCTTGCGTCGCCGCGGGCCGTGCCACGGACTATGCCGGGCCGTTCGGCTCCGGAGCTCGCCGCGTCCAGTCCGCCCAGCAGATCCTCCCGGGAACCACCGATCACCACGGCCCTGTGCGTGAGCGCGGCCCGGGTCGCCGCCAGCGACCAGGCGACGTCCACGGGGTGGCCGGCGGCTTCGTCCCCGAGGAACTCCCGCAGGCGGGCGGCCTGCTCGCGCACCGCGTCGGGCATGTGGCCGGACAGCGGCCACGCGGTGGGCGCGGTGCCGGCCGCAGCCGCGGGACGTGTCCCGGACGGGGCGTCGTCCGCGGTCTCCGCCTCTTCGAGGATCACGTGCGCGTTGGTTCCGCTGATACCGAACGAGGAGACCGCGCCCCGCCGCGGCGCGTCGCCCCGGGGCCAGACCCTGGCCTCTGTCAGGAGTTCCACCGCACCGGACTCCCAGTCCACGTGCGAGGACGGCTGGTCGACGTGCAGGGTTTTCGCGAGGACGCCGTGACGCAGCGCCATGATCATCTTGATGACCCCGGCAACCCCGGCGGCGGCCTGGGTGTGACCGATGTTGGACTTGACCGTGCCCAGCCACAGGGGCCGTTCCGCATCCCGGTCCTGCCCATAGGTGGCCAGCAGTGCCTGCGCCTCGATGGGGTCGCCCAGTTTGGTGCCGGTGCCGTGTGCCTCCACCGCATCCACATCGGCGGCCGACAGCCGGGCGTCGGCCAGGGCGCGCCGGATAACGTCCTCCTGGGCCTCGTCGTTGGGCGCGGTCAGGCCATTGCTGGCGCCGTCCTGATTGACGGCCGAGCCGCGCACCACGGCCAGCACGCGGTGGCCGTTCCTGCGGGCGTCGGACAGCCGTTCCAGTACGAGCATGCCCACCCCCTCGGCGGGGCCGAAACCGTCGGCCGCCTCCGAGAACGCCTTGCACCTGCTGTCGGGTGAGAGGGCCTGCTGGCGGCTGAGGTCGACGATCCAGCTGGGTGTGGACATGACGGTGACGCCGCCGGCCAGCGCCATGCGGCACTCACCACGCCGCAGGGAACGTACGGCCAGGTGCAGGGCGACGAGCGAGCCGGAGCAGGCGGTGTCCACCGTGAGTGCGGGGCCTCGCAGACCGAAGGAGTAGGCGATACGGCCGGACATCACGCTGGTGGTGTTTCCGACGGCGAGGTGGCCCTCCAACTCCTCGGCAGCGGGGTCACCGAAGCGGGGCGCGTACTCCTGGGGGGCGGCGCCGACGAAGACGCCGAAGTCTTCGCCGCGCAGACCGGTGGGGGGCAGCCCCGCGCGTTCCAGGGCCTCCCAGGAGGTTTCGAGCAGCAACCGCTGCTGCGGGTCCATCGCCAGCGCCTCACGCGGCGAGATCCCGAACAGTTCGGCGTCGAACTCGGCGGCGTCGGGGAGAAATCCGCCGGAACGCAGGTAGCTCTTGCCGAGGCTCAGCGGATCGGGGTCGTACAGCTCTTCCGTCTCCCAGCCGCGATCTTCGGGGAAGGGCGAGAGCCCTTCCGCGCCATCGGCGACGAGCCGCCAGAGATCTTCGGGAGACGCGACACCGCCCGGGTAGCGGCAGGCCATGGCGACCACGGCGATCGGCTCGTGGGCCCCGTCCTCCGTCTCCTTCAGGCGCTGCCGAGTCTCGCGGAGATCGGCCGTGACCAGCTTGAGGTAATCGCGGAGCTTTTCTTCGTTCGCAGACATCGGAAAGTTACTCTCTGAAACGGAGGCTGAAGGCCGGTCACGGCAATGTGTGCGGCAATCCGCTGAATATCCGGCTCGCACGGGATGCCGGGTCAGTCATGGGCATATCGCCACAGGGCAGTGACGGTCCCTGTTGTGCCGCTCCATGCCGTTCGGCTTCCCCCGCGGTCTGCGCGTCTTCCACTGCACGCTCCCCGTGTTCTTGCTCCCCGATTCTGCGTTCCCTTCCGGTGACCCGGCTCTGGGGGCGGACCCCAGGCAACACCCCAGCTCTCACCAGCGGCCCCGGCCCGCGGCGGACCAAGAGAGATCGAGGCCGGGCGAGCACGCGCCCGCCCGCGTCCCGCGAGCCCGCAGGACGGTGCCGGAACATGCGCGCGGAGCGGCGAGGCGGACGAGAAAGCCACGGTCTTCGGCCGTCGGCGGTGCGGCACACACCGGTGCCGCTCGGGCCCTCCGCGGAGCGGGCCGTTCGCGGTGTCTGCCGCCTGCGGGAACCGTGAACTCGCGGACAGCGGGTGCCGTGTCCCGGACGCGCGACGGGCAGCGGCGCGCCGCCCCGGCGGATGCCGAGGGGCACCGGTGTCCTTCCCCGGCACGGTGCGCGCAACCGCGGCCGGGCCCGGGAGGGTGGTGAAGGTGAACACCCCGCCAGCGTCGTCATGGGCCGACGGGCTCGTCACTCGATGCCCAGCTCCTTGTCGATGAGTGCGAACATTTCGTCGTCCGTGGCCGAGGCCAGCTCCGCGCCCCGCGCCGCAGCCGGCTCCGTGGCAGGGCTGTCGAACTCGTTCAGCAGGGCCCGCAGTCTGTCCATCACGGCCTGCCGGTTCGTGTTGTCGGTTCCCATGCCGGTCAGCGTGGTGCGCAGCCGGTCGAGGTCTTCGAGCACGGCCGCGCCTGCCGCCGTCTCCTGCTGCGCGGAGAGGTCGGTGCTCAACCGGTCGACGAGCTGGGAGGGGGTGGGATGCCGGAAGACGACCGTGCTGGGCAGCCGCAGGCCGGTCGAGGCGTTGACGCGGTTGCGCAGCTCGACGGCGGTGAGCGAGTCGAACCCCACGTCGCGGAAGGGCCGGTCGGGCTCGACGTCCTGCGCGGTGCCGTGCCGCAGGACTGCGGCGGCGTGGGAGCGCACCATGTCGAGGAGGAGGCGCCGGCGCTCCTCCGGGACGGCATCGGCGAGCTGCCGCGCGAAGGGGACCTCGTCCGTGTCCGTGGTCCGGTCGGCCAGGGGAGCGGAGCGCCGCCGGACGGCACCGCCAAGGCCCCGCAGCACGGCGGGCAGCTGACCCGCCGCCCGGTCCCGCAGCCCGGCCGTGTCGAGCCGGGCCGTCACCAGACAAGGATCGCCCGCGGCGACCGCCTCGTCGAACAGGGCGAGCCCTTCGGTGGAGTCCAGCGGCGCGATGCCCGTCCGGGAGAGGCGTCCCACGTCCTCGGTGTCCAGGTGCCCCGTCATGCCGCTGGCCTCGCGCCACAGCCCCCAGGCCAGGGAGACCGCGGGCAGGCCGCGGGCGCGGCGGCGGCGGGCCAGGGCGTCGAGCGCCGCGTTGGCGGCGGCGTAGTTGGCCTGGCCGGCGGTGCCGAGCACGCCGGCCACGGAGGAATACAGCACGAAAGCGTCCAGGTCGAGGCCGGTGGTCAGCTCGTCCAGCAGCGCGGCGGACCGCGTCTTGGCCTGCAGCACGCGTTCGACCTGCTCCTGCGTCATGGCCTCGATGGTGGCGTCGTCGAGCAGCCCGGCGGCGTGGACCACCGCGCCCAGCGGCCGGTCCCCCGGGATGCTGTCCAGGAGCGAGCTCAGGGACTCGCGATCGCCGACGTCGCAGGCGGCCACGTCCGCCTCGGCACCGAGCGCGGCCAGCTCTGCGGCGAGTTCGGCCGCGCCTTCGGCCTCCGGTCCGCGCCTGCTGGTCAGCAGCAGGTGCCGGATGCCGTGCTCGGTGACCAGGTGGCGGGCCAGCAGGGCGCCGAGCACACCGGTGCCGCCGGTGATCAGCACGGTGCGGCCCGGGTCCCAGGGGCGGCGGGTGGTCAGGACGAGTTTGCCGAGGTGGTTCGCGCGCCGCAGCGTATCGAACGCCTCGGGGGCGGCGTCTATCGGCCAGCTGCTGATGGGCGGCGGCCGGAAGCTGCCGTCGGCGAACCGGGCGTCGAGCGTGCGCAGGGCATCCCGGACGCGGTCGGGGCTCTCCGCCTTCAGGTCGAAGTGGCGGTACCGGACGCCCGGGTGAGCGGCGGCGAGGACATCCGCTTCCCTGATGTCGGTCTTGCCCATCTCGACGAACCAGCCGCCGCCGGGCAGGAGGTCGAGGGAGGCGTCGGTGAACTCGCCGCTGAGGGCGTTCATCACGACGTCCATGCCCGCGCCGCCTGTCGCGGTAAGGAACCGTGCGCGGAAGTCGAGGTCGCGACTGGAGGCAATGTGGTCGTCGTCAAGACCGAGTCCGCGCAGCAGGTGCTGCTTGGCCGGACTCGCGGTGGCGAAGACCTCGGCGCCGACGTACCGGGCGACCTGGAGCGCCGCCAGACCGAGCCCGCCGGTCGCGGCGTGGATCAGGACCCTGTCGCCGCCGGAGAGGCCCGCGAGGTCGACCAGGCCCATCCACGCGGTGAGGAACGCGACGGGGACGGATGCCCCCTGCTCGTAGGTCCAGCCGTCCGGCAGCCGCGTCAGGGTCCGGGCGTCCGCGACGGCGACCGGCCCCATGGCTTCCGGCACCAGGCCCATCACCCGGTCGCCGACGCGCAGATCCGTCACGCCGGGACCGACCTCCGTGACGGTGCCGGAACCCTCCACTCCCATGTCCTCAAGCCCCGGCACCATCGCCAGGGCGATCACGATGTCCCGGAAGTTCAGTCCTGCCGCACCGATCGCGATCCGGACGGAGCCCTCCGGCAGCGGGGCGTTCGCCCGCGGCGCGGGCAGCGCCGCCACATTGTCCACCGAGCCCTTGGCCGCGACCCCGAGCCGCCAGTGGCCCTCGGGGCGGGTGAGGACGCGCCGCACGGCGCGCGCCAGCCGGGGCACGGTCGTCTGGCCGCCGTTCACGCGGAGTTCGGGCTCGTCGGTGGCCGCCACCGCGGCGCTCGACGCGAAGTCCGGGTCGTCGACGGCGTGGACCAGCGTAAACCTGCCTGGGTGTTCGTTCTGCGCGCTGCGCACCAGTCCGGCGACCGCCGCCGCCGCCGGGGTGTCGCCGGTGAGGGCGAAGACGAGCCGCGAAGCCGAGAAACGATCCTCGGCGAGCCACGCCTGTACCAGTGCGAGAGCGTCGTTCACGGCCTCGGAGATGTCGCGCCCGCCGGACATGGGGACCACCACGGTCGCGGGCGGCGGAGAGGGAACCGCCGACAGGTCCGCCGTGCCGGGGCCGAGCACCAGCCCGCTTCCTTCGGGGGGCTCGGGGGCTGCCTCCGGGGCCGGGACCCAGTCGACCCGGTAGAGACCGTCGGAAGCGCCGGCGGCGTCCTGGCGCATCTCCTGCATGACGAGGGACTCGATGACGGCTACGGGGCGGCCCGCAGTGTCGGTCAACCGGATGACAAGGGTATCCGGCCCGCCGGGCGCGATGTGGACACGTGCGGCGGCGACGCCCGTGGCATGGAGTTCGACACCGGAGAAGGTGAACGGCAGCACAAGGGCGCCGGCTCCCTCCTCGGACTGGTGCAGGAGCGCACCATGCAGGCAGGCGTCGAGCAGAGCCGGATGCAAACCGTGACGCCCGGCCTCGGACTGATGTTCCAGTGGGAGCGCTACCTCCGCGAAGACCTCGTCGCCGCGCCGCCACGCGGCCTTCACCCCCTGAAACGCCGGGCCGTACTCGTAACCCCTGGCGGCCAGTCCCGGGTAGAGCCCGGCGACGTCGACCGGCTCGGCCCCGGCCGGGGGCCAGCTCCGTGGCCCGGCCTCGGGCCCGCTTCCGCGGACGGGGGCAAGCACGCCCGTGGCATGGCAGGTCCACGGCTCGTCCCGGTCGGCGTCCACGTGCCGGGAATGGGCGGTGAACGTGTGACGGCCCTCCGCAACGTCCGAGCCCTCGGGGGCCTGCACGACTATCTGGAGCTGAACGGAGCCGCGTTCCGGCAGGCGCAGCGGGGATTGGAGGGTCAGTTCCTCCAGCCGTCCGCAGCCGATGGCTTCTCCGGCCCGGAGGGCAAGTTCGACGAAGGCCGTGCCCGGCAGCAGCACGGCGCCCTCGACGGCGTGGTCGGTGAGCCAGGGGACCGCGGCGTGCGACAGGGTGGCCACCAGCAGCGCCCCGTCGCCGCCGGCGAGCTGCACCACGGTTTCGGCGACCGGATGGTCCTTCGTCTCCTGGCCGGCAACTGGCGGGGCCATCCAGTAGCGCCGGC
>NZ_LZNS01000001.1:977512-979361 GCF_001984575.1 Streptomyces sp. MP131-18
TATTCCACCAGCTGCCGCGCCTGAGCCGTCAGTGCGTGGGGGGTGCGGGCGGACAGCGGCCACAGCACCGGGCCAGAGGCCGGTGTCCGCCGCGGCTGGCCGGCGGCGGGCCCGGCATCCTCCAGGATGACGTGGGCGTTGGTGCCGCTGATACCGAAGGAGGACACGCCGGCGCGGCGCGGGCGGCCGTGCTCGGGCCAGGGCAGCGGCTCGGCGAGCAGGGAGAGCGCGCCGGACGACCAGTCGACGTGCGGGGACGGCTCGTCCGCGTGCAGCGTCCGAGGCAGCACCCCCTCGCGCATGGCCATCACCATCTTGATCACGCCGCCGACCCCGGCGGCGGCCTGGGCGTGCCCGATATTCGACTTCAGCGAGCCGAGGTACAGCGGTTGGTCGCCGTCCCGGCCGCGTCCGTAGGTGGCCAGCAGCGCCGTGGCTTCGATGGGGTCACCGAGTGTGGTGCCGGTGCCGTGCGCCTCCATCGCGTCGACATCGGCGGGGCCGAGCCCGGCCGCGTTCAGGGCCTGCCGGATGACCTCTTCCTGCGCAGCGCCGTTGGGGGCGGTGAGCCCGTTGCTTGCCCCGTCCTGGTTGATCGCCGAGCCGCGCAGCACGGCAAGGACCCGGCGGCCTTGGCCGCGCGCGTCGCTCAGCCGCTGGAGCACCAGCACACCGACGCCCTCCGCCCAGCCGGTGCCGTCGGCGCCGGCGGCGAACGCCTTGCAGCGTCCGTCGGGGGACAGCCCGCGCTGGCGGCTGAACTCCAGGAACATCCCGGGATTCGGCATCACGGTGACGCCGCCGGCCAGAGCCATGGAGCATTCGCCCTGGCGCAGTGCCTGGGCCGCGAGGTGGAGGGAGACCAATGACGAGGAACAAGCGGTGTCGATGGTGATGGCGGGGCCCTTCAGGCCCAGCGTGTAGGCGACCCGGCCGGACAGGACGCTGGCGGCGCCGCCGGTGAGCAGCTGGCCCTCGAACTCCTCGGGCGCCCGGTGGAGCGGCGCGCCGTACTCCTGGGCCATGGCGCCGGCGAAGACGCCGGTGGCGGTTCCGCGCAACGCGAGGGGGTCGATCCCGGCGCGCTCGATCGCCTCCCAGGACGTCTCCAGGAGCAGCCGCTGCTGGGGGTCCATGGTCTGGGCCTCGCGCGGCGAAATCCCGAAGAAGGCGGCGTCGAACTCGGCCGCGCCGTCCAGGAACCCGCCCTCCCGGGTGTAGGACGTGCCGTGGTGGTCCGGATCGGGGTCGTAGAGGGCGTCCAGGTCCCAGCCGCGGTCGGTGGGGAAGCCGCTGACGGCGTCGCGCCCCTCGGCCACCAGCTGCCAGAGGTCCTCGGGGGTGGCCACGTCGCCGGGGAAACGGCAGGCCATGCCGACGATGACGACCGGATCATCGTCGTCGTGCGCGGTGGCCCGCGAGGGAACGGCGGGGCTGTCATCCTCCAGGGAGCCGTCCGCCGTGAGGTCGCGGCGCAGTTGTTCCGCGAGGGCGTCCGGTGTGGGGTGGGAGTAGAGGACGGCCGAGTGCAGGCGCAGGCCGGTGGCGGCATTGAGCCGGTCCCGCAGTTCGACGGACATGTGCGAGTCGAAGCCGGCCTCCTTGAAGGGGACCGCCCTGGCGACGCGTTCGGGATCGGCGTGGCCGAGCACCGCCGCGGCGTGGCGGCGGATCAGGTCGGCCAGCACGTCCCGCTGCTGGTCGGCGTTGCGCCCGGCGAGCCCGGTCACCGGCGAGGCGGCTGTGCTCGCCCCGGCGGGGTCGGCGGGGCGCGTCCTGCTCGCGGCATCCGACCGGCGGCCGGTGGGTGGGAGGGGCGCGGCGCCGTCCGGCAGCCAGTGGCTCTCCC
>NZ_LZNS01000001.1:980716-1376212 GCF_001984575.1 Streptomyces sp. MP131-18
AAGGCCGAGAGCCGCATGGCCTGCTCGCGGAGGGCGCCGGGGTCGGCGCCCGAAAGCACCCAGGGGAGCGCGTCCGGTGCCGGGTCCCCGGTCGGCCGCTTCGGCGCCTCTTGCTTTTCGAGGCCCGCGACGACGACATGGCAGTTCGTGCCGCCCAGACCGAAGGAGGACACGCCTGCGATGGGCGCCTCGCCGGGCTCGGGCCAGGGCCGGAGTTCCGTCCCGACCCGCAGATTGAGGGCGTCAAGGGGTATTTCCGGGTTGGGAGTCGCGTAGTTGAGGCTCGGGGGAAGCTCACCATGGACGGTGCTCAGGATGACCTTGAGCAGGCCGACGATACCGGCAGCACTCTCCAGGTGACCGATGTTCGTCTTCACCGAGCCGACCCGCAGCGGCTCGTCGGCCGCCCGGGCGGCGCCGAGGACTTCACCGAGAGCAGCGGCCTCCACCGGGTCACCCACGGGGGTCCCGGTGCCGTGCAGTTCGACGTACTGCACCCGGTCGGGGCTCGTGCCGGCCCGCTCGTAGGCCAGGCGCAGCACTTCCTCCTGCGCCTCGCGCCGGGGAGCACCGAGGCTGTCGCCGCCGCCGTCGTTGTTGACGGCACTGCCACGGATCACGCAGTGCACCGGGTCGCCGGCCGCCTGGGCAAGCCGCAGCGGCTTGAGCACCAACACGGCGCCACCCTCCCCGCGGACGTAGCCGTCGGCCCTGGCGTCGAAGGTATGGCAACGCCCGCTCGGGGACAGCGCCCCCATGCCGTTGGAGGTGGCGGTGGAGCCCTGGCCGACGATCAGGTTGACGCCGCCGACGATCGCCGTGGTGGCTTCGCCACGCCGCAGGCTCTCGCAGGCCAGGTGCACCGCCACCAGGGACGAGGACTGCCCCGTGTCCACAGTGAGGCTGGGCCCGGTCAGGCCGAGCGCGTAGGAGACGCGGTTGGCCAGCATGGTGCGGCGGGTGCCGGTGAAGGTATGGGGGCCGACGGCATCGAGGCCGCCCAGGACGGAGAGTTCGGCGTAGTCGTCCCACATGGACGAGGCGAACACCGCTGTGCGGGTGCCCTTCAGGTCGGCCGGGACGATACCGGCGTGTTCGACGGCCTCCCAGGAAAGTTCCAGCATGAGGCGCTGCTGGGGGTCCATCGCCGCTGCCTCGCGGGGCGAGATCTTGAAGAACGCGGCGTCGAACGTGTCGATGCGCTCCAGGTATCCGGCCGGGGCGGGGCTGCCGGGCTCCTCCGCCCCGGCAGCGCTCAGGCGGCCGGCGGGAGGCGGGCCCACGGCGTCGGTGCCGTCGCGCAGCAGGCTCCAGAACTCCGCCGGGCCAGGCGCCCCGGGGAGGCGGCACGCGAGGCCGACGACGGCAATGGGTTCGTCCCCGAGTGACGCCGGCTCGCCCGGGACGGCGTCGGCATCGGAACGCCCGGGTTCCACGGACACCTTCGACTTCTGGACCGTCATGTTTCCTGACTCCCGCTGTGCCGTGCGTGGTTCACGCCCTTGCCACTCGTGGCGCGACGCTGGGATAGCCGTCCGATTCTGTGTCCCCAGGCCGCGTGGCGCCCCCGTGCCGCCCCCCGGACCCGACCCCAGTCGTTGCCCCGCCGGCACGCCGATCCGGCTGCGGCGGGACGCCCTCCGGGCCGGGGAACGGCCGGCCGGTTCCTGCGAGCCGACGGGGCATGAGCACGCCACAAAAGGGAATATTGACAGTCACAGTCGCTTGACTGTAGTTGTCTATTGACAGTGACTCCCGAAAGGTGTGGCATGAGCTCCTCCCAGGACGACCCCGTGCGGACGCGCGACGACCACTCACGCCGATGGTGGGCCTTGGGCGCCTTGGCGCTGGCCACGCTCGTCCTCGGCTTCGACACGACGATCCTGAACGTCGCGCTCCCCACCCTCGCGGGGGATCTCGGCGCCACCACCACCGAGCAGCAGTGGATCATCGACTCCTTCCTGATCGTCTTCGCGGCGACGATGCTGCCCGCGGGCATGCTCGGCGACAGGTACGGACGGCGCCGGATGCTCGTCATCGGACTGGGGGCCCTGCTGGTCGGCTCGCTGGTCGGCACCCTGGTGGACAGCGCCGAGATGCTGATCGTCGCCCGCACGATCATGGGCCTGGGCGCCGCGCTGGTCGTGCCGCTGGCCCTCTCCGTGGTGCCCACGCTGTTCACCCCGGCCGAACGGCCCAAGGCCATTGCCGTGCTGGCCGCCGCGCTGGCGGCCGGCCTGCCACTGGGGCCGCTCCTCGGCGGCTGGCTGCTCGACAACTTCTGGTGGGGCTCGGTCTTCTTGATCAACATCCCGATGGCCGCCGTCGGCATCGTGGCATGTCTGCTCCTCGTTCCCGAGTCGAAGGACTCGGCAGCCCCGCGGGTGGACCCCCTGAGCACCGTGCTGAGCGTCGCCGGCCTGGGCGCCCTCGTCTTCGGAATCATCGAGGGCGCCAGCCGCGGCTGGGACGACCCGCTGGTCATCGCCTGCCTGATCGGATCGGTCATACTGCTGACCGCCTTGGTGCTCCGGGAACGCAGGCAGGAACTCCCGACGTTCGACCTCGCTCTGCTGCGCAACCCCGGCTTCACCTGGAACGCTTTGAGCACCGTCATGGCGGCCCTGATCCTGACGGGTCTCCTTTTCGTCGTCCCCCAGTACCTGCAAGCCGTTCAAGGCGAAAGCGCGATGGCCACCGGCGTCCGGCTCATGCCCATGATGGGCGGCCTGCTGGTCGCGGCGCGCGCCGCCAGCATCCTGGTCAAGGCGATCGGCTCGCGCTCAACCATCGTGATCGGACTGCTGTTCCTGTCGCTGGCCGGGTTCATCGGCAGCACCACCGACGTGGGCTCCGGTTACGGACTTGCCGCCACCTGGCTGGTCATCACCGGCTTCGGCACCGGGCTGACGACGATCCCCGCCACGGATGCCACCTTGGCGCATCTGCCGCCCGGCAGGTCGGGCGTCGGTTCGGGACTGCTGATGACGGGACGGCAGATGGGCAGCGCGATGGGTGTCGCACTGCTTGGCAGCGTGCTGGCCCAGGTCTACCAGGGCGGCGTCAGCACCGACGGGCTGCCGGGGAACGCCGCCGAGGTGGTCGACGAGTCGGTGGTCGCCGCACACCTGGTGGCCGAGGAGGTGGGCGGACCGGTCGGCGCCGGCCTGGTCGAGTCGGCCAACGCGGCTTTCGTCGACGCCATGACCACAACGCTGCTGGTCTGCGCCTGCGGGGCACTGGTAATGGCACTGCTGGTGGCCTGGCTCATGCCCTCGCGGCCCCCGGAGCACGGTGACGACACGGACGACACGCCGGACGACGACGCGGGTGAGAGCGCGGACGGCACACCACGCGGTGACACGACCGCGACCGAGTCCGAGTCCGGGGCCGACCTGGCCGTCAACGAGCCGCGTCCCACAGAATGACCCCTATGAGTTCCAGACCCGCCCCATCCCCGACGTCCGCGCCTCAGGGTGCCCTGCGGGAACGCAAGCGAGTCCGTACCCGCAGGGCCATCCGCAAGGCCGCGTACGAACTGTTCGACCAGTACGGCTACGAGGCCACCCGCGTGGACCAGATCGCCGAGGTAGCCGAAGTCTCCGCGAGCACCGTGTTCCGGTACTTCCCCACCAAGGAAGACATCGTGCTCGCCGGCGAGGAGAATCCCGTCCTGGAGGCCGCCCTGCGTGCTCGCCCCGAGCACGAAACGCCGCTGGCCGCACTGCGTGGGGCGCTGCACGAGGCGATGCGCACCGAGTACGCCACTCCTGAGGCGAGAGACGAGGTCTTCCGGCGGATGAGACTGATCTCATCCGTACCGACGCTGCGCTCCCGCCTGCCCGAAACGATGGCACTCACCAGTGACTACCTCGCGCGGGCCCTGGCCGACCGCACCGGTCACCCACCGGACGGGCTGGAACTGCGGGTCTTCGTGGGCGCTGTGGTGGGGGGGTACCGGGAGGCGATGCTGTACTGGTCCGATCAGGGGATGCACGAAGACCTCAAAGACGTCATCGACCGCGCCCTTGATGTCCTGGAGAACGACCTCGCCGTCTGAACCGCGGCCGCGCCGCTCTCGTGTCTCCGCGGCGGAGACACGAGAGCGGCGGCGAGACGCATGCGGCGCGGCGGGCAGGCCACCCGGGTCACGGGGCTTCGGCGCCGAGCCCGGCGAACTCAGGGGCGGGCCCGAACGAGTACTCGGCCTGCTTCGGCATGGGAAGGTCGAGCAGGCCGGGTGAGCCCGGGTCGCGCGGCGACCGATCCATGACGTCCTTCCCCGCTTCGGTCGTCGAGGAAGGCGTTACTCGTCGCGCAGGTGGCGGCGCAGGACTTTGCCCGCGGCGTTGCGGGGGAGCTCGTCGAGAAACTCGTAGTCGGTGGGGGCCTTGTAGTCGGCCAGCCGATCCTTGAGGAACAGCCGCAGGTCGCGGGCCGTGAGCCGGGTGCCGGGACGGGAGACGACGCAGGCCCGGACGGCCTCGCCGCGCACCTCGTGGGCGATGCCGACGACGGCGGCGTCGGCCACATCGGGATGGGCGCGCAGGGCCTCCTCGACCTCGGCGGGGTAGACGTTCTCGCCGCCGACGAGAATGACGTCCTTGATGCGGTCGTGGAGGTAGACGTAGCCGTCCTCGTCGACGTGACCGGCGTCGCCGGTGTGCAGCCAGCCGTCGGCGAGGACCTGCCCGGTCTGGCCGGGCTGCTTCCAGTAGCCCGTCATCACCGCGGGGGTGTCGATCCACAGTTCCCCCACCTCCCCCGGCGGCAGCGGATTGCCACCACGGTCCACGGCCTGGACCGTGACGCCCGGGTAGGGGCGGCCGACGGCCTTCAAGCGCGGGTTGCCCGGCACGTGGTCGGCCGGGGGAAGGCAGACGGCGGACGCGCAGGTCTCGGTGAGGCCGTATATCTGGGCGAACTCGCAACCCAGCACTTCCAGGCACTGCTGAAGCAGCGGCTCCGGCATCGGGGAACCGCCGTAGACGACCTTGCGCAGCTCGGTGAACTTCTCGGCTCCCGCGCCGGGTTCTGACAGCAGGATCTGGAGCATGGACGGCACAACGAGGGTGGTGGTGATTCTGCTGTCGCAGAGCAGCTCCATGGCGTCGTCGAAGCCCTGCGAGAGAACGTTGGTGGCACCGGCCCGGAAGCCCTGGAGGAACCACCAGGGGCCGCCGATGTGGTGGCCGGGCAGCACGTTCAGACTGCGGTCCTCGGGCAGCCAGTCGAGCCAGTCCAGGTCGTGCCGGGCCAGCAGGTCGTTGATGGCCCAGAAGGTGCTCTGGGCCAGGACAACGCCCTTGGGCGCGCCCGTGGTGCCGCTGGTGTACATCTGCACCAGGGCGCCGCCGGGCCCGGGAGCCGTGGGCAGATCGGAGTCCGGGTGGCCGGTCTGCCAGTCGGCGAGTACGGGCGTATCCGCGGTGGCCTCGTCGAGGGCGACCACGATACGCAACGCCGACAGGCCGGGGCGGATGCCCTCCACGCCCCGCAGGTGGCCGGGGTCGGCGAAGAGGATTTCGGCACCGGAGTCGCCGAGCACGTGACCGATCTCCCCCGGCGTCAGGCGCGGGTCCACGGGCACCAGGACGGTGCCGGTCTTCGCGCAGGCCAGCAGCAGGTCGTAATAGTGCTCGCTGTCGTGTCCGAGGTAGGCGATGCGCATGCCGGGAACGGCGTCCGCGGCCAGCAGGGCGTGGGCCGTCCGGTTGCTGCGCAGGTGGAGTTCGCGGAAGGTCACGGTGCGGCCGGCGCATTCGACGGCCGGCTCGTCGGGCCGGTGGGCGGCGTGGTGGGCGGCGGTGGCCGCGAGGGTGGGCAGGCGACCGGTCGGGGCGGCGGCAACGCTGGTCATCGTTCGTCTTCCTGGGGAGTGGCCGGCCGACCTTCGACGAACTCGGCGAGGGCGCTCACGGACGGGTGGTCGAAGGTGGCGGCGGTGGACAGGGGGATACGGAAGCAGAGTTCGAGGGTGTTCTTCAGTTCCACGGCGGCCAGGGGGGCGGCCGTGCCTGTGCCGCGGCTGACCGCGGTGAACGTCTCCTCGGTCTCGTCGAGGATGTAGGCGGTGACGGGAACCGCGGAGAGGAGGCCCTCGGCGAGCTGGCCGGCCAGCTCGCCGAGGGTGTCGTGGGCCCATCGCAAAGCCTGCTCCTCGGACGCCCGGGAGCGGTCGAGGCAGGTCAGGACGGGGCGGGCGGCGTGGACCTCGTCCCGGCCGAGGGCACTGTCCCGGCCCAGGCCGACGAAGCGGGTACCGGGGGCCGGGGCCACGAGGGCGGCCTCGGTGAACTCGCGGGTGAAGCTCTCGATGACGGTGCCGGCAGCGCGCCCGCCGGTCGCCTCCCGCACCTGTTCGGCGAAGTCGAGGCCGGCAGCCTCGGTCAGGCGGGGGTCCGGTGGCAGGTACGAGCCGGGCGCGGCCTCCGGGCCGGCCAGTTCACCCAGGGCGAGCAGGCCGGGGTGCGCTTCGCTGACGCGCAGTCCGCGGAAGGACGGGCCGTAGTCGACGCCGAGGCCGGCGTGCGTCTCATCGGCCGTGCGCCTGGACAACGGGGCGGAGGCGGCGCGGGCCGCCTCCCGCAGGAGTTCCTCCACGGCGAGGTCGTTGTCCGTGCCGGGCAGGGCGGTGGGCCGGAGAACAGCGGTGACGTGGGTGCGTTCGATGGAGTCCGCGCCGGGCCCGCCGCCGGCGGTGTCAGAAGCGTCGTCGGCGCCGCCGGGCTCGTGCACCAGGCTGGTGATCCGGATGCCGACGTCGGCGGCCGGTTCGAGGCTGGTCTCGCCGTGGACCGCGTCCTGGAGGGCGAGCAGCATCTCGACATAGCCGGCGCCGGGGAAGACCATCTTGCCCATGACCTCGTGGTCGGTGAGGTAGTCCGGCCGGGTGGCGCTGACCGCGGACGCGAACGTCCGTGTGCCGCGTCCCCGTTCCTCCTCCGTGGTGATCTCCCCGCCGAGCAGGGGGTGGGCGTCCGCGGCCGGGGCGGGCAGCCAGTGCCCGCGCCGGTCGAACGCGTAGGTGGGCAGCGGGACACGGCGGCGTTCCCGTCCCGCGTGGTGGCCGGCCCGGTCGATGGGCACGCCCGCGGAGTACAACTGGGCCACGGTCTGGCGGGCGTCGGTGTCGTCGAGGCGCTGTTTGCCCATGCCGGTGAGGTCCCCGCTGCGCAGGAACTCGGCCAAGCCCTCGGGCGTGTTGTTGCCACCTGGCAGGCGCAGGCCGATGCCCACGGTGGCTACCGGTTCCTGAGGGGTGGACACGGTGGGGGACTCCTCCTCGGCCCGTGGTGCGCGAAGGTTGTACCGCCGCGTGGGCCGCTCGTCCTGCGGCACGAAAGGCACCCGGCCCGGGTCAGGCGGCCTCGGGCGCGGTGTTTTTCAGGGCCAGCCGGACCTTGCCGTGACAGGCGGCGGTCTCGGTTTCGCCATATCGGCACAGCGTGTCGATAATGATCAACTGACCGTTTCCCCCTTCGCGGTTCACGGCCCTGACGATATCGAGTTCACCCCAGAAACGCCGCCCGCGCATGGCATCGCGGAAAGAACTGGAGAAGTCGACGATGAACATGTCGGGCAGCTGACGGGCCCAGAAATCCTCCATCGTCCAGGAGTCGAACGCGCGCAGCACACGCTCCTTGAGGGACTTCGCCATGATGAAGTAGATCATCTGGTTGAAACAGATGTTGAACTCGACTGCGTTGAAGTGCCCTGTATCCTTGATGTAGCAGGACTCGGGTATGCGAAAGTCTCCGCGCAGTCGGATCAGCCCGCCTTTGTCCTGCGGATCCCCCTTGACCGTGACCGAAGTCTCCCGCAGGTAGCGGCAATGCGGTTTGTACACGGCGAGTACGCTATCCAGCAGGACTTTGTCGTGCCCGAATTCCACGGCGGCACCTTCCTGAGTGGGCGTCGGTGTCTGGTAGCGCGGTCAGCGGGTTCCGATCCCGGGATAGAACGCGTACTCGTCGTGCACGGTGACCCGGTGCGAGACGGCCGGCTCGTAGCTGACGGTGTGCAGGGCACGGTGCACGAGGGCCCGGTTGTCCCAGATCAGCAGATCGCCCTTCTCGAAGGTCTGCAGGTGGATGTTCTCGTGCTCGAAGGTCGTGTCCGCCTGGCCGCAGGCGGCGAAAAGGTCGTCGAGGAGCCCTTCGCGGGCCGGGCTCCCGTCGGCGTTCTCGATGCGGAAGGTGACGGCCTCGCTGATGTACAGCACCGTCTCGCCGGTGACGGGGTGGGTGAAGACAGTGGGGTGGGAGGCGGCCGGCGTCTCGCGTTCGATCTCGGCCATCACCTCGGAGATTGGCCGGTAGACGTCGGTCGGCCGGATCTTGAAATACCGCCGGACGCTATTCAGGGACCGGGTGTCGCTGATTTCCTTCTTGAGGTCGTCCGACAGGGCCTCGTAGGCCTTCGCCATGTCGATGAAGAAGGTTCCGCGGTTCTTCTGCGGCACCACCTGCGGGTAGATGAGTGTGAGGCCGAACGGACGCGGCATGAACGAGTAGTCGTGGTGCCAGAATTTCCCCGTCTGCGGCACGCCGACCTGTCCGGCGTCGGTCTTCACGTTGGAGGAGACGAATATCTCCGGGTGCTCGGGGTGGTGGTACATGGGCTGGTAGTAGGTTTCCACCTCGCCCAGCCGTCGGCCGAACTCGACGAACTCGGCGGACGACAGATGCTGGCCCTTCACCACCACGATCCGGTCGGAGTACACGAGCTGCTTCAGGGCCGTCAGATCCGCCGCCGGCGCATGCAGCGGGTCGAGGTCCTCAACGACCGTTCCCATCTTGCCTTCTTGTACGGAGATGGTCTTCATCGTCTGAATCACTCCCGCAGTCGGAGCCGATAGGATGGGAGCCTGGTGCACGCGGTCGCCCGTCGGCACACGGCTCATACCGGAGCCGACCGGGACGTGTCCCGCATCCCGTCGTCCCCTCAAGGTGACTCTCACACCGAACCGCGGCAATAGCTCTGGGGGGGCACCCCAGGCGCGGACACGGCCGAGCCCCAGAACCGGCCCTGGCAGGACAAGTCCGGGGGACGCCGTACTTGCGGTGGGACATGGGGCCGGGCACTCTGAACCGGCGGGGCAACCGGCCGCAGCTTGCCGCTCCACAGCCGCGGCGGTCGCGGCCTTCGGTATCCGGATCACCGCCCGGCCAGAAAGTGCACGTCACGACCCTTTCCGCCCCGCACACCCGTGCCCGCCCGGAGGCGGGCCGTCAACGAGTGGCCAGCTGACCGGCCAGTGCCCCGGGCAGCTCACCGCGGGAGGCGATGCCGAGCTTCCGGTAGGCCCGGTTCAGATGCCACTCGACCGTTTTGATGGTGACGAACAGCGCGTGCGCGATGTCCCGGTTACTCTTTCCCTTGGCCGCGAGTACGGCGACACGGCGTTCCTGCTCCGTGAGGCCGTCGACCCCCGTGGTCCTCGTGATCCTGACGCGTACGCCCATGGCGGCGAGTTCGGCCCTGGCCGTCTTGGCCAGGCCCCAGGCGCCGCAGCTCTGGGCCTGCTCCATCCCCCGGGTCAACTCGGCCCTTGCCTGCTCCAGGCGGCCGTCGTCGCGCAGAGCGGCGCCCAGGTCGATCGACGCCGCGGCCCGGTCGAGACGTGCCCCGGTGCTCTGGAGGGCCTCGACGGCCTTGTGGAAGTAACCGACAGCCTCCGGGCCGGCAGAGACGAGCCCGCGCACGCGGAGCGCGCCGGCAACGAGCCGTGGGGCGCCGAAGGCACGCGCCCGCGTCAGGCGCATGTCGGCGAGTGCCCGCGCCTGCTCGACGCGTCCCGCCCTGGCCAGGACGAGTGCCGACTCGTTCGCGAGGCTGAGCGCCGGGGTGTGCAGGTCCTGCTCCTCAAGGAGCCTGCCTCCCTCGCCCAGGACGGCGACAGCGGCCTCTGTCTTGCCCTGCGCCGCGTACAGCCGTCCCTTGGCCAGGGCGAGGGGCAATTGGAAGAGCAGGGAGCGTGCGCCCTCGTCCCCGTCGCACTTGTCGAGCAGCAGACGGGCTTCGCCCAGGTCCTGCCGGGTGATCAGGACTTCGGCCAGGGCCGCGGCGGCCAGGACTGCCGGGCCCCCGGCACCCGCGCCCCCGAGCCGGTCGAGGGCCCGCCGTGCATCGCTCTCCGCGTCGGCGAGCTGGCCGGCCGCCGCCCGGACCCAGGCCCGCAGGCAGTACCCCGTATCGGCGGCCAGCATGGCGCCCTGCTTCAGCGCGCCGTCCACCAGGATGGTGAGCAGGCGGTCGGCGTCGCCCAGGCGGTCGCACTGCACCAGGACGAAAGCGGTCAGGCACCAGGGATGCGCTGCGGCGTCGTGGACGGGCAGGGTGCTGCCGTCGGCGAAACTCTCCTTGAGTATCTCCTCCACCGGGTCCATCACGGCATGGACAGGCTCCCCGCGGCGGAGTGCCTCGGCGGCGCGCTCCGCACTGAGGAGGTGGCCAAGACTGGGGTGCACGGACGGTGCCGCCTCCAGTTGCCTGAGCTGGCGGCGAGCGATGGGACGGAGATCGGGGATCTGCTCCGCGACGGACAGCAGCGCCGCGTCGAGCAGCGCCGTATGCTCCTCGTCCTGGCCGTGGCCGGCTTCCGCTCGCAACGTCTGGAGCAGGGCGACGGCTTCCTCGTTGCGGGAGAAAGCCGTGAGTGCGGCGACCAGGTCGAGCCCGACCTTGCCACGGACAGCGGCCTCGTCGATCAGCTCCACGGCCTGGAACAGGTGATCCAGACCTTTCGGGTCGAGACGCCGGAGTTCGGCCCTGCCGAGGTCGACGAGTACGCGGGGCAGGGCGTCCGGGGGCGGTGGCTCGGCAAGGGCGCGGGTCAGGTAGGTCACCGCGCCCGCGTCCCGCTCCTCGGCAACGGCCTTCCGAGCGGCCTCCCACAGTATGCGGACGGTTTCGGGGTCACCGGCGGCCGGAGCGCGCAGGAGGTGAGCGGCGATGTCGTCCACGGGCGCATCGATGGCGATGAGCGCCTTGGCCGCACGCACGTGCGCCACGTTTCGGGCGCTTGCGGTGAGATTGCGGTACACGGCGGCACGGACGATCGTGTGGACGAAGCGCGGTGGCATGTCGGGACGCAGCAGACCCGCGTCAGCGAGCGCCCCCTGCGCCTCGGGGACTTCCCACTGGTCAAGGCCAGCGGCCTCGATGGCGGGCTTGAGACCGGCCTCGTTGCCCAGCACGGCCATGGCCTCGATCAGACGGGCGGCATTCGGTGGCAACCGGTCCAGCTGGCGCAGCACCAGACGCACGACCTTCGGCGGTGCCAGCTCGGCGATATCGGAAGGGCGGAAGTCCGGTTGTTCCCGTTCGGCGGCTGCCAGTTCGCCGGTCAGTTCGGAGAGCAGGAAGGGCAAGCCGCCGGTGGCCGCGTGGCAGGCATGGGCGTAACGGGCCGCCACCGTGCCGCCGAGTGCCGACGTCAGGTGGTCGCGGACACCAGCTTCGGTGAGCGCCTGGGGCCTGAGGAGCTGCGCCATCGGACTGACCGTGATCGCGCGCGTGATCTCGCTCCGCGGGTCGCTGGTGGCCGGATCGGTCGTGATGGCCAGCAGGATGGGGCAGTGGTCGATGCGCGCAGCGAGGTAGTGCAGGAAGCGGAGTGAGAGCCAGTCGGCGGCTTCCACGTCATCGATCAGGAGCGCCAGGGGCGTCACTTCGGCGATGTGGACGCACATCCAGTAGAGGCCGTAGAGGTAGGAGTAGCGGTTCCCGGTTCCGTCGTCTCCTTCGAACGCCTGCGCCGCGCCGTACTCGAAAAGAGGGGCGGCGAGCTTGGCGGGCCCGCTCAGCACACGGTTCCGTTCCTGCCGACCGACCGAACAGAGCCAGTCCTCGAACAGCTGACGCAGGACGCCGTAGGAAAACTCGCTTTCGAACTCCGTGCCGCGAGCCTGAAGGACGGTGAACTCCGCGCTGCGCGCCCGGTCGCGCAGGGCTGTAAGCAGGGCGGTCTTACCGAGCCCCGGGGCGCCCTCGACAATCAGTATTTGGCCATTACCGCTTCGGCAGCTCTCGATGGCCGCGTCAATCGCGCCCAGTTCCCGGTCACGTTCAAACAGTAAAGCGCTTCGCACGCGCATGGCGAATCCCCCGATTTCAGCACATTCACTTCCCCATCGCCCGAGGGCCGCTCATGTTCGGACCGGCCCCCTGAGGGTCAACCCTGACGCCTGTGGCGCAACGCCGTCCCTCGGCCTGCCTCACACAATCGGTTCGTCCCCTCTCCACTCACTCATGCGCGCATTCCGCACCCGCGCGCTGGTGCGCCGGCCTGGTCGGGGCCAACTCACCTTATGGAATCGCAACAACCGCCACGCGCACGGAACGCGCCCCGGGACGGGACGTCCGACGAGCGGCGAGCGCTCGAAGGCGGACACCGGTGGGCGACAGCAGAGCGGTCCGTTCGACGACGCAGCTGAAGGCCAACGGCATCACGCGCCCGGGTGTTCGACGGCCAGAGCACCTCCGGACATCATCTTGGCAGGGATGGGCGTCGCATCACGCTCGGCTTCGTTCACCTGCACAATCCATTCACTAGCCGGCTCGAACGGTTTCACCTAGCCACACCGGAGTTGACGGCAACCCCGGGCCGCCCCTGGTCAATCACGTCCGCACCTCCGATTCTTGGGAACGGAAGCAGCGGACATCCCAGTGCCCACCCCTGGCCCCTACCCCAGACATAGGGGGAGTCATCACCCCTGCACCCCGGGGTACCGTCCCCGATGGGCGTACATTTCACGCCAAGACGGAACGGGGCCTACCCCATGGCATCTGCACCGGCCCGGGGCACCGCCCTGTCTCACTCGGCCACGTAGGTGCGTCGGCTCCACTCGTAAACCGTCAGCGTGGCGCCCTCGTGCTCGACCGTCTCCCGGGTGGGCAGGAAGTGCTCATACGCGTTCCCGAGCGACACCTTGACGGGCTGCTCGACGTCTCCGACGTAACAGGTGCGCTTCTGCTCCGGCACCTCGACCGGGCCGCCGCGCAGAAGGACATTGGGCTCCAGCTGCAACATATGGCTCACACTCCGTCTCTTGTCGAAGCGAGGGCGACTTCCGACTGTTCTCGCTTCGTGCAGTGAGGATCAACTCCGGTGGGCAGGCATGTGCGGTACGCGGACCGGCGTGGGCTGCTTTCCCTGCCCGGCCCCTGAGGAGTGGCGGGCGGTCGCGGACGCCATGTCCGCGGACCGGTGCCGGTCAACGCTGCCGCACTCCGCCGTCACGGTCATTCTGCGCCGCCCGGGTCGCGGACCGCTCGGGGCACCCCCTGGCCACTCCCCCAGTCATCGCGGGAAGCCGGGAGCCGGTCCCTGCGAGTTCGAGGCCCTCGGCCGTGATCCTGCCCAGTTCGTTCCTGGAGGCGATGCCCAGCTTCCGGTAGACCTGGCTGAGGTGCCATTCGACCGTCTTGACGGTGACGAAGAGGATGCGGGCGATCTCGTGATTCCGTTTGCCCTCGGCGGCCAGGGCGGACACGCGCTGTTCCCTGGGCGTGAGAGAAGGCGTACCCGCCCGGAGAGTGCTGCGCACCCGCACGCCCATCGCGGCCAGTTCGCGCCGTATCCGCGTGACGAGCACGGTGGTGCCCGCGGCCTCCGCGATCTCCTGGGCGGCCCACAGCCGGCGCCTTGCGCGGGTCGGCTGCCCGGCCGCGTACAGGGCCGCGCCGAGTTGCGCGAGGGAGGTGCACCGCCTGACGGCGGCAGGTGAGCCATCGAGCAGCCGAACGGACTCCTCCAGGGCGACGACGGCCTCGTCACCCCGCACGGTGCCGGCGTAGGCGCTCAGCGCCTCGGCCACAACGTAGGGTACTCCGAACTTCCGGGCGGCGGCGAGGTGGTCGAGCGCGAGACGGCGCGCCTCCTCCTTCTGCCCGAGTGCGTGCAAACGTCTCACGATGCCGGGCGCCGGGCTGAAGGCGGAGGCGCCGCTGCCGGTCTCCCTGAGCAGTTCGAGCATGCGCCGGCAGTCCTGCACGTCGTCCCCACCGTCCTCCCTGGCGCTGTGCAGGTGTCCGCGGGCGATCATCAGAGGGAGGGATCTGAACCCTCCCGGCCGCGAGTCCTCCCAGCCTCCGTGCTTGGCGAACTCGTGTTCCGCCGCGTCCGGCTGGTTGCGCAGTAGGAGCAGTTCCGTGAGTGCGAGAACGGCGAACGGCCGACCGAGGTTCCGCTCATCGCAGGCACCGGAGCGCTCCAGGGCGGCAGTGGCGTCGTTCTCCGCCTCGGACAGAAGCCCGCGGCTCAGGTTGACGCAGGAACGCAAGGCCCGGAGATTGTCCGAGTCGGCGTCGGACGGCTCGGCCTGCTGAATAGCGTTGTCGAGCAGCTTTCCGGCCTCGGGCAATCTTCCGCAGGCGAAGAGGCAGAAGGCCAGGAACCAGGGCACACGGGCGCCGAGGCCGCCTTCGCGAATGGAGATGTCGTGGCTGAGCGCCTGCTCGACCAGGCCGATGACCTCATCGCCCGGCTCGCCGCCGAGGAGTGCCCGGGTCGCGCGCAGCGCAAGATACTGAGCCGTGCTCAGGGGACCTTCAGCGCCGCCGCTGCGGGCCGTGCCACCGAGTTCCCTGCTGATCTCCGCGGCGATCTCCTCCGTTCCGGGCGCGCAGGGCCCGAGCCAGCCGCGTTCCGCGTGCAGGCGTCGGGCGAGGGAGGGATGGCTGGTGCGCACCTCGCCGTAGGCATCGCGGTACACCTCGGCCGCTTCTTCGCAGCGGGCGTCGGAGGCGAGCGCGGCGCCGAGGTGGAGAGCGATGGACGCACGCTCGAAGGACTCCGTGCTCAGCTCCAGAGCCTGCCGCAGGTGACGGGCTGCATGCGGATGCCCGGTCCGGTGCTCTGCTTCGCCCCGCACCGCGAGCAGCGCCGGCAGCATGCTCACCGGTACGTCCTCCCGGGCCGCACGGCGCGCCAGGGACAGGGCGTACACGGGATCGCCCTTGCCGAGGGCAGTGCGGCCCGCGGCGACGAGTACGTCCGCCGCGCGGCCGTCCGTTGCGGGCGGAAGGTGCAGCAGGTGCTCGGCGATCCGCTCCGGCGGCGCATCCTCCTCGAAGAGGCTCTGGGCCGCCGCGTAATGGGCGCGGTAGCGGAACGAGTGGGGCATGTGACGGTAGATGGCGTTGCGCACGATCGGGGCGGTGAAGCGCAGGGGGGCTTCCTGGGCGATGACGCCGGCCTCCCGCAGCGCGTCCACGGCGTCGGCGGCGTCGGAAATCTCGACCCCTGCAACCTCGGCGAGTTGGGCGACACTGTCGGCGCTGCCGAGAACGGCGAGCGCGTGCACGCAGGACGTCGAGGCGCGCACCGGCCGGCGAGGCGAGTGCTGGGACCAGCGCTGGACCACACGGGCCACGGTGCGCGGGCCGATGCCTGCGATGTGGGCGGGGCCCGGGGTCCGTCCGGCCTGGCGGGCACTGGCGAGTTCACTCACAAGTTCGCGCAGGAAAAAGGGGTTTCCCGTGGTCGCGACGCAGGCGGCGCGCACTGCCTCGTGGCTGAGCTGACCTGGCAGGGCGGACGCGAGATAGGCCCGTACTCCGTCCTCGCTCAAGGGCCGCAGCGTGAAGGCACACAGGACTGCCGGGCCGAGGAACGCCTGAACCGTTCCCGGCGCCGCGCCGTGCTCACCACCGCCGGTCGCGGGAAGGGAGGTGGTCGCGCAGCAGAGGATGGGGCGCTCGAGCAGGTGCCGTCCGAGGTGTCTGAGGAAGCGCATGGAAGCGGAGTCCGCCAGGTGCACGTCGTCGAGCAGGAGCACCAGCGGACGCTCGTCGGCGAGATTG
Organism: Streptomyces sp. MP131-18; assembly: GCF_001984575.1. Classification (GTDB taxonomy): domain Bacteria; phylum Actinomycetota; class Actinomycetes; order Streptomycetales; family Streptomycetaceae; genus Streptomyces; species Streptomyces johnsoniae. The sequence goes on from NZ_LZNS01000001.1 coordinate 996,527, forward strand.
GTCAGCAGGTCGAGCAGCGCGTGATGTACATGCTCCTCCTGCCGAGCGTCGGACTCTCCGGGGGGAAGCCCTTCGTGATGGTCCAGGAGCGGCACCGCCATGGCCGCGGGCCCGGACAGCATCACCTCGCGCTCGGCGGGGCCGACCATGGCCAGCCAGTGCTCCAGCATCTGCCGCACCAGACCGTAGCGATGACCGGACTCGAACTCGGTACCTCGTGCCTGGAGAACGGTGGAACTGACGCCGAGTGCCCCCTTCCTGAGCGCCCTCAGCAGCGAACTCTTCCCCGAACCGAGCCCTCCTTCGACGAGGACGAAAGCCCCGTCGCCGTCGTGACAGGAAGCAAGCAATGCTTCGAGGGAACGCAGCTCCTCACCGCGCTCGATCAACGAAGAACTGTCGAGGAGGACGGTCGGTCTGGTCCGCGTGAGCATGTAGATGCCCTTCCCCTCAGAACTGACTGAATAATTAAACCCAAGGCGACCCCTATTCCACACGAGGGTACGCTGGAATACGAGTTACCGGGAACATTCAGGGCAGCGAACAAGCGGGACGAGGAGAAAAGGCCCGACAATATATCGGACACCGGGGAGCCCCTCCCCGATCACCCCGTTAACAGCGAGTACATCGCCCCGAAATAAGCGCATCACCTGCCGTTGGGATGGCAACGGCGTGGGATGGCAAGGTCAAGGCAACGATAGCTCAAGCTGCATCGGCATGGAAGCGCGTTCAACTGCCCCCCACGCAGCCGGATCACCCACACCGCCGGAAGGCGCTGCGGGCGCCGCGAGGGCGCGGCGGCCCGGCTTTTCCCTTATCGTCTTTTCCCCCGGGGATGCCGCGCGGGCGGACGGGTCCCCTCGACCCGACTGTCCCGATGAAGCGCCCTGACCCGACAGTTCCTGCGTTGGGCGCCGAGTCGGCCCCGGTGGCACGGGCCGCCGCGCACGAGCCGGCACCGCGTCCACGCCGGGACCGCACCGCGGCCCGGCCAGGCGGAGCCCTGCGCGGTACGAGACCGCACTCGCGCGCGCATACATCTCCTGCGCCCCGCCAGACCAGTCAGAGTAACACCTCCGAAACAATGTTGAATTCACTGCCCGGCCGTTGCGTCCGATGACGTCACGCGCGGCCACCCATGACTCCGCGTACGTCTCAGCGCCCTCCGCAGTGCTTGATTAGCGCGTCAGCGTCCGGCTCACCGCACCACATGGGCTCTGTCTCACAGGCATCCGGTGCGGCGCCTTGTACATTTCCGGCCTGTTTGCCCGCCCTGGCGCGCGCCGCTCCCCTCTGGCCGAACGACCCGGCATGACGGGCAAAGGTGAGTTTCACCGGTGTGTGCCGCAGGCTACAACCGTGAAGCGCGCACCGCGGGCCGGACTTGTGGACCTGCTGCACCCAAAGCCTCCACGGGTACAGCCATCCGCCGATGCGGTGCTCGGCAGAAAAAGTGGCACGGCGATGTTGAGCAGGCCGTGCCGCGTGAACGGGAAAAACTCCAGTACACTCATCCACTGCCGCCGACACAGCTTGTAACGATTTTCTCCCCAAGGGCGGAGAATTCCGGCGCGGTGACCATGGGCGCCCCCGTTCCCGGGCAGGTCGGAACGTGTCCGCGTGACCCGCCCCGCGCAGCTGCCACGGGACCATCCGGTCAGACAGGGCCCGGGGTGAGGCCGCGCAGCGGGTTCAGCCGGTCCTCGCCGATCCTGGCGCGCGTGGCGGGGTCGGTCACGCCGAGCCCCGTTTCCGGGGCCATGCAGAGCACGGCGACCTTGCCGACGTGCCGGTTCGTCTGCACCTGGCGGGTGGCCTCGGCGGCCTCGGCCAGCGGGTACACCGCGGACATGGTCGGCACGACGCGTCCCGACTCGATCAGCCGTGAACACTCCACCTGCTCCTGGAGGTTGGCGGCGTGGCTGCCGATCACGCGCTTCAGCTTCATCCACAGGTACCGGTTGTCGTACACGTGGTGGTAGCCGGTGCTCGACCCGCAGGTCACCACGACGCCGCCGCGGCTGACGACGAAGACCGAGATGCCGAACGTCGCCCGCCCCACGTGCTCGAAGACGATGTTCGCGTCACGGCCGACGCGTTCGCGGATGAGGCGGCCGAGCCGCTTGCCCGCGGCGATGACCTCGTCCGGGTCGCCGGACGGATCGTCCGCGAGGCCGAACTCCTCGCGGTTGATGACGACGTCGCAGCCGAGGCGGCGCACCACCTCCGCCTTGCGCTCCGAGCCGACGATCCCGACCGGGATGCCGCCGCCGTTCTTCACGAACTGGACGGCGTAGCCGCCGAGTCCGCCGGCCGCGCCCCAGATCAGCACGACATCGCCCTGCTTGAGCCGGGCGCCCCGCTCGCCCACCAGCATCCGGTAGGCGGTGCCCGCGCACAGCGGGTTGCAGGCGGCCTCCTCCCACGTCAGGTGCGGGGGCTTGGGGATGAGCTGGCTGGCGCGGACCACCGTGTACTCGGCGAGGCCGCCGAAGTTCGTCTCGAAACCCCACGCGCGCTGCTCCGCGCCGAGCATGCCGTCGGCGTGCGTCGCCGGCTCCTGGTCGTCGACGTGCACCGGGCTGATGGTCACATGGTCGCCGGCCCGCCAGCGGCGCACACCCGAGCCGACCCGGACGATCACCCCGGCCCCGTCGGAGCCGACGACCTGGTACGGCAGGTCGTGGCGGCGGGCCCAACCGCCGGTTTTCGCGTACTGCTTGAGGAAGCGGAACGTCGGTATCGGCTCGAACATCGCCGACCACACGGTGTTGTAGTTGATCGCGCTGGCCATGACCGCGACCACGACCTCGTCCGGCGCCGGCTCCGGCATCGGCACCCGGCCGACCCGCAGCGACTTGCGCACGTCCTTGTCCTCCACACCGCGGAACGTGTCGACGTCCTCCACGCGCAAGTGTGCCGCGGTGTAGTCGCCCGGGAGAGCGGCGCGCTCGATCTCCTCGGCCGGCGCGCCGTTCAGCAGTGCCTCGGTCAGCTGGCTCATCGTCACCACTCTCTTCTCCGCGCCGTTCCTGGGCCGGCGCGGGCGGGATGTGCCGGCGGCGGACGCCGGTGTGACGGCACTATAAAAGGTGCGGGGCCCGGTCGAGGGCCGCCCGGGTCAGGGCAGCAGGAAACCGGCGTCCGCCAGGATGCCCCGGGCCTCCGCCGCGCCGAGCCAGCCGACGAAGTCGGCCGCGGCCCCGGGCTGTCCGCTGCCGGCCAGGGTGGCGGCCGGATAGGCGGCGACCGCATTCTGCCCCGCCGGTACGGGCACGGTGCGCACGGCTTCCCCGGCCGCGGCGGCGTCGGTGACGTAGACCAGTCCCGCGTCGGCCTCGCCGAGCCGCACCTTGCTGAGGACCGCCCGGACGTTCGGCTCCTGGGAGTCGGGAACGGCATCGACGCCCGCCGCGTCGAGGACCTGCCGGCCGTACCGGCCGGCGGGCACCTCGGGCGCGGCCAGGACCAGGCGCAGCCCGGGGTCGGCGAGGTCGGCGAGCCCTTCGACGCCGCCCGGATCGTCCGGCGGGGTGACGATGGTCAGCGCGTTGCGCGCGATGACGGCGCTCTCCCCGGTGTGGTCCGCGACAGACTCCATGGTCGCGGTGTCCGCCGTCACCAGGACGTCGGCCGGGATGCCCTGCTCGACCTGGGCGGCCAGCTCCTGGGAGCCGGCGAAGGAGAACTCGACCTCGACGTCCGGGTGTTCCTCCTCGTACGCCGCCCCAGCGGCCTCGAAGACGTCGGTGAGCGAGGCCGCGGCGAGGACCCGCAGCGAAGCGCTCCCCCCGCCGTCGTCCGCGCCGCCGGCCGAGCAGGCCGCCACGGGGACGAGCAGCGCCGCGCAGGCCGACGCGGCGGCGGCGAGGCGCGCCGGGCGGCGGGACCGGATGGGGTGGCGGCTTCGGGGCATCTGTCTCGCGTCCTGTCACGGTCGGGACCCGGGAACGGCGCGGCTGATCCGCATGTGCGGGTCGTTCTCCACGATGCTATGGCATCTGCGCGCTCGTGAACCCAGGCACCTCGCATCTGCCGCTCATCTTGGTCGGACGCCCAACAGCGAGTTTTCACTATTACGTAATTACGTATACGCTACGCCGATATGGAGCTGGAAGAGCGCGTCGCCGAGCTGGAGCGCCGGGTCGCCGCACTGGAGACCGAGGGCGCCGCCGGGGCCGCCCGGGGGCACGCGGAGCCGGTGGCAGCCGATTTCTGGGCCCTCGAAGGGCTCAAGGCCCGGCTGGCCGGGACGGGCGCCGAGGCCGCCGACGGCGCGGTGCTGTTCACCGGGGCCGTGCGCATCCCCGCGGGCGGTCGGTACGAATGGCAGTACGGACTGCCCACCGGGGACGTGCTCGACGCGGACTGGACGCAGGCCGCCGAACGGTTCGCCGCCCTGGGGCACCCGGTGCGGATGCGCCTGGTGAGGGAGATCCTCGGCGGCCGGGACACGGTCGCGGAGCTGGCCCGCCTGGACGGACTCGGCACCACCGGGCAGATCTATCACCACCTGAGGCAGCTGACGGCCGCGGGCTGGCTGCACGCCGCGGCCCGCGGACGGTACGAAGTGCCGCCGGTGCGGGTCGTCCCCCTGCTGGTCGCCCTCACCGCCACCCGCTCGTGACCCGTCACCGAAGGAAAGGACACTCCCGTGCGCCGAACGGCCAGAGTCGTCGCCGTGCTGTACCGCGCCTGCTGGGCCGCGTTCTTCGGGCAGCTCGTCGTCTCTTTCTTCGTCGACTTCACCATGCTGTGGGGATGGCTGCTCATCGCCGCGGCCATCGCGCTGGCCCTGGTGGCGGGCCGCCTGGCGCGCCCGGTGGGGGCGCCGGCGCCCGCCGTCGAGGTCGAGCCGCCGGTCGAGGGCCGCTGGTCGGCGCTCAACAGCCCGGCCGACAAGGTGCCGAGCCACGGCACCCACGGCTACGGGCAGACGTTCGCCATCGACATCGTGGCGGACCCGGAGGACCGGCCGCGGCCCTCGTTCGGCTGGACGCCGCTCCTGCGGCGCAACCGCGACTTCCCCGCGTTCGGCCGCCCCGTGTTCGCCGCGGCCGACGCGCGCGTCGTGCACGCCGAGGACCACCGGCGCGACCACCTCAGCCGCTCGTCCTGGCCCGCGCTCCTCTACCTCTTCGGCGAGGCCCTGGTCCGGGAGACGGGCGGGCCGGGCCACATCGTCGGCAACCACGTCGTACTCGACCTCGGTGACGGCGTGTTCGCCCTGTACGCCCACCTCGAACGCGGCTCTCTCACGGTGCGCGCGGGCGACCGGGTCCGTGCGGGTCAGCAGCTGGCGCGCTGCGGGAACTCGGGCAACTCCTCGGAGCCGCACGTCCACTTCCAGCTGATGGACGGGCCCGACCTGCGCACCGCGCGAGGCGTCCCGTTCAGCTGGCGGAACGTGGGCGTGCCCGGGAACGGCGAGCACTTCACCGCGACGGCCGCCGCCCGGGACCGACGCGGCCCGTGACGGGGGCGACGGCGTCGGGGCCCGCGTGCGCGCGAGTGGCCGACTCCTTGTGCCGCGAGGGAGCCAAGTGGCACCGTGCAGCGGAACAGGAGAGGCATGCGACCACCAGAAGAACAGCGCGGCGGCCGGGCTGCGGACGAGCAGGCGTTCGACGCCTTCTACACCGCGAGCGTCGGCCGGCTCATCGGTCAGCTGTATGCGATGACAGGCGACTTCGCCGAGGCGCAGGATGTGGTCCAGGAAGCCTTCGTCCGGGCCTGGGAACGCCGCGACGAGCTGGACCTGAACGCCGCTCCCGAGGCGTGGGTGCGCACGGTGGCCTGGCGGCTGGCGGTCAGCCGGTGGCGGCGGGTGCGCACCGCGCTCGCCTTCGCCCGACGGCAGGGCCCGCCGGCCACGGTGCCGCCACCGGAACCGCACCACGTGCTGCTGGTTCAGGCGCTGCGGCAGATCCCCGAGGCTCAACGACGGGCCGTGGTGCTCCACCATCTCTGTGACCTGACGGTCGAGCAGGTGGCCGCCGAGGCCGACTGCCCGGTCGGCACGGTCAAGGCGCAGCTGAGCCGGGGGCGGGCAGCGCTGGCACGGCTGCTGGCCGATACCGAGCTGGACCCGCGGACTGCCCGCGGGTGGGAGGTGCGTCATGGCTGACGGAACTGAGCCGGAAGGTTACCTCGCCGGCCTCGCCGACCTCGCCGAGTCGGGTCGGCGGCACGCGGAACCGCTTGCCGCGGAGCGGATCAGGGCGCGCGGTGAGCGGCGCCTGCGCCGCAGGCGGACCGCCCTGGCGTCCGGCGGCGCGCTGCTGGCCGCGAGTCTGGCCCTGGGGGGACTGTCACTGACCCGCGCCGCCCAGGGGCCGGAGCCACCCGCCGTTCCCCCGACGCCGACCGCTTCGCCGTTCGTGCCGCCGACGCCCGCTCCGGGTGAGGAGTACGCCAGCGAGCTGGGCTATGTGTACGGGGCGGTGCTGAGGGGGGACACGGTGCAGGTCACCGTCGAGCGGATCCGTGCCGTGCGAGGGACCGTGGCACCCGTCGGTCCGGTGCACACGCTGACGCTGCCGCGGGGGACGCTGGTCGAAACCAGGCAGCTGGCCGACGGGAACCCCGCGGACGTACGGCTGGACCGGCTGGTGAGCCGGCTGGCCGACGGGCCGCGGTGGGTGTTCGTCATCGACTACGACAGTGAGGGCCGGGTGCACTCGCTGCGGGAGGCGTACTGGCTCTCCGAGTGAGTCCCCACGGCGAAGAAACGGGATCGGGATGCAACCCGAGGGGTGGGGTGGCGCGTAGAGCCCATGTATCCGGAACACACCCGATCCTGGGGGACCTTTGACCATGTACTTCGCACGCCGCCGGGCCGCCGTACGCTGCCTCACCGCGCTCGCCCTCAGCCTTGCGGCCCTGACCGGGTGCAGCGGCGAGGGCGACGGGCAGGCGGCAGCCACCGCACCCGCGACGTCGGCGCCGCCTTCCGCCCCGGCCGACGAGACGGCCCCGACCACCGCGCCGGACGATACCTCGGAGCCGGACGACACCTCCGAGCCGACCGATGCGGCCCCCTGGGCAGGGGCCAAGCAGTTCGTGCAGATCGACGACGCCTGGACGAGCGACGGACGGACGTACCTGTCGGTGCGGCCCGCCCAGAAGGAGGCGCACGTCACCGACCACTCCGAGGCCTGGGTGGTCGTCCCGGGCGAGGGGCCCTACACCGAGGTGCCGGTGGCCGAGGACGCCCAGGTGCTGCTGGCGGTCCCGCTCGGCGACGAATCCCGGGCCTCGTCGTACTCCCAGGCCGAGTTCGTCAGCCGGCTGACGGCCCAGCCGTCCTCGGCCCGCTCGCGCGTCGGGTACGACCTGAGCTTCGACGGAGAGGGACGGGTGACCAGGCTGGAGTCGCTGTACACGTCCTGAATGCTCAGCGGCCTCGTCCGGGACCGGCGGTCCGCCCTACGGGCCGCCGCTCGCCAGCAGCTCCTCGGGGGCGGCGGTCAGCTCCCGGCCGACGGCCGAGCGCAGCACGGGGAACGCGCCCGCGTCGCCCGCGAGGACACCGCCGAGCAGCACCCGCGCGTCCTGGCTCAGCACGAGCTTGGCGTAGGTGTCCGCCGCGTGGTCGGTGTACGCCAGCTCCAGCGCGCCCGGGGTGCGGGCGTGCGCGTCGCCGAAGCTCGCGACGTCCACGCCGAGCAGCTTCAGCCGCGCGGCCGTGTCCGCGCCCGGGAACGGCTCCGAGGCGGCGCCGAGCAGCTGCGCCGCCACCGTCTCCGCCATGCGGTGGGCGGGCGCGGCCAGCCCGTGGCAGTGGCCCTCGACGGCCGCGCACTCCCCCACCGCCCAGATGAACGGGTCGGCGGTGCGGCAGTGCCGGTCCACCAGGAAGCCGCCCCGCGGACCGCGCGCGAGCCCGGCCGGCTCCGCCAGGTCGTCGCGGGGGCGGATGCCCGCGGAGAAGATCACCAGATCGGCGTCGACGACCGTGCCGTCGGCGAGGTGAACGGCCCGCACGCGCCCGTCGGGACCGGCCGCCACGGAGCGCAGCGCGACGCCGCAGTGCGCGTGCAGGCCGCGCCTGGCGACCAGCCGCGCCAGGACCCGGCCGCCGCCCTCGTCCATCTGGAGCGGCATCAGCCGCTCGGCCAGCTCCACGACGTGCGAACGGAGCCCGAGCAGCCGCAGCGCGTTCGCGGCCTCAAGGCCGAGCAGCCCGCCGCCGATGACCGCGCCGGGGCGGCCCGCCACCGCTTCCGCGCGAATCCGTTCGAGGTCGTCCACGGTGCGGTAGACGTGGCAGCCGGGCAGGTCGTGTCCCGGGACGGGCGGCACGAACGGCCGCGAACCGGTGGCAAGCACCAGGGCGTCGTACCGGACTTGGGTGCCGTCCGCGCAGGTCACGGTGCGCGCGGCCCGGTCGAGTGCGGTGACGCGGGTGGCCGTCCGCAGGTCGACCAGCGGGTCGGTCAGGAAGCCGGCCCGGACGAGGGCCAGCCGTTCCGCGCCCGCGCCGGGGCCCGTGCCCTCCAGCCAGGCCGACAGGGCGGTCCTGTTGTAGGCCGGGCGCGGCTCCTCGCCCAGCACGACGATGCGCCAGGCGCCCGCCGGGTCCCCCGCGCGGACCTGTTCGGCAAGGCGGTGACCGGCCATGCCGTGGCCGACGACGACGAGCGCACGGGTCATCCGGCACCGCCCGCCCCGGCCGGAGTGGCGGCTGCCAGCAGGCGGCGCACCGGTTCCAGGCACGTTCCGCAGCCGGTGGTCGCCCGCGTGGCGCGGGCGAGCGCGGCGGTGTCGCGGGCGCCGGCCGCGACGGCGTCCAGGAGCGTGCGGCCGGTGACGTTGTTGCAGGCGCAGACCACCGCGTCCGCCGACGCCGCAGGCGCCGGGCGCGTCGCGGGGCGGGCGCCGAGCAGCAGGGCGAGCCGGTCGGACGGCACCGGCGCACCGGAGTCGTGCAGCTGGCCGACGGCGGCGATGGCCCGGGGCAGGCCGAGCAGGACGGCGGAGGCGATGCGGTCCTCGCGCAGGTGCAGCCGGGCGTACCGGCGCCCGGCGGGGTCGGAGAAGGTGACGGTGTGCCCGCCGTCCGCGGCCCCGCCCGCCTCCGGCGGGGGCGCGACGCACAGCAGGTCGACATCCGCGGACCGCAGGCGCACGGCCGTTCCGCGGGGCGTGTGGCGGGCGTCGTGCCCGGTGAGCACTCGGGCCAGCACGTCGGCCTGCTCCCAGGCGGCGGACAGGACCCCGGGCACCTGCCCGGCGTGTTCGGCGCAGTCGCCGATCGCGTGTATCCGCGGGTCGTTCGTGGTCAGCCGGTCGTCGACCACGACGCCGGTGCGCACGGCGAGCCCGCACCCGCGGGCCGGTCCGGTCACGGGCGCGACGCCGGTGCACAGCAGCAGCGCGTCCGTCGGCAGCGGCGGCCCCTCGCGCAGCAGCAGCTTGCCCGGCACGTACTCGGCGGCCCCGACACCCAGGTGCAGCGTCACGCCCAGGTCGGTCATGCGGTCGGCGAGCATGCGGCCGGCGGCCGGGTCCAGCAGGTGCCCCGCCAGGTGGGCGTGCGGGTGGACGAGGGCGACGGCGTGACCCGCGGCGCGCAGGGCGAGGGCCGTCTCGACGCCGAGGACGCCCCCGCCGAGCACGACGACGCGCCCGGACGGCAGGGCCGCCGTATCGGCGAGGGTGCGCACCGTCCGCACACCGCGGGCGAGTTGGCCGCCCGGGGCGCGCAGGCCCGGCACCGCGGGGATCACGGGCGCGGCCCCGGTGGCCAGCACGAGCGTGTCGTAGGCGTGATCCGCGCCGTCCGAGGCAAGCACCACGCGCCGTCGCCGGTCGATGCCGGTGGCGGTGGTCCCGGGCAGGACGCGGGTGCCCGCCGGGTGCGGCGGCAGCAGGACGGCTTCGGGCGGCAGGCCGCCCGCGAGCACCGAGGGCAGCAGCACCCGCTGGTAGGCGGGGTGCGGCTCGGCGCCGAGCACGGTCACCCGCCCGCGGTGGCCGTGGTGGTGCAGCCGCTCCGTCAGGCGGTGGGCGGCCGGGCCGTTGCCGACCACGAGGACGCGGGTCACGGCGCGTCCCCCGCGACTTCGTCCGGGGCGGGCTCGACGCGGACGGTGCTGACCTTGAACTCGGGCATCCTGCTGCGCGGGTCCAGGGCGGTGCCGGTGATGAGGTTGGCCCGTCCGGCGCCGGGAAAGTGGAACGGCAGGAACACGGTGTCCGTCCGCATGCTGCCCACCAGGCGCACGCGGGCCAGCATGCTGCCGCGCGGCGAGCTGACGCGGGCGAGCGCGCCCTCGCCGAGGCCGGCGCGGGCGGCCGTGTCGGGGTGCATCTCGGCGAACGCCTCCGGGGCCGCCTCGTGCAGCTCGGGGACGCGGCGGGTCTGGGCGCCCGACTGGTAGTGCGCCAGCACCCGCCCGGTCGTCGCGTACAACGGGTAGGCGCCGCCCGGGGTTTCCGCGGACTCGCGGTGCTCGACCTCGGCGAAGCGGGCCCGGCCGTCGGGGTGCGCGAACCGTTCGAGGAACAGCCGCGGCGTGCCCGGGTGCGGGCGGCCGGGGCGGTCCTGGTCCGCCTCGTCGGGGCAGGGCCAGTACAGGGCCTCGCCGGCGTCGAGCCGCTCGTAGGTGATGCCGGAGTAGTCGGCCGGGCCGCCGCGGGAGGCGCGCCGCAGCTCCTCGAAGACGCGGCGGGGCTCGGTGGGGTACCGGTGGCCGGGCTCGCCCAGGCGGACGGCGAGTTCGTGCAGCACGTGCAGGTCGCTGCGGGCCCCGCCGGGCGGCGGCCGCAGCCGGCGGCGGCGCAGGACCCGGCCCTCCAGGCTGGTCATGGTGCCCTCCTCCTCGGCCCACTGGGTGGTGGGCAGCACGACGTCGGCGAGGCGGGCGGTCTCCGAGGGCACGAAGTCGGCGACGACCAGCAGGTCGAGCGCGGACAGCCGCGCGGTGACGTGGCCCGCGTGCGGCGCGGAGACCACCGGGTTGGACCCGAAGACCAGCAGGGCCCTGGGGCCTTCCGGCCGGCCGAGCGCGTCGAGGAGTTCGTAGGCGCTGCGGCCGGGGCCCGGCAGGGTGTCGGGGGGCACGCCCCACACCCCGGCGACGTGCCGCCGCGCCGCGGGGTCGGTGATCAGGCGGTAGCCGGGGAGCTGGTCGGCCTTCTGCCCGTGCTCCCGGCCGCCCTGCCCGTTGCCCTGCCCGGTGAGACAGCCGTAGCCGCCGGCCGGGCTGCCGGGCAGGCCGAGGGCCAGGGCGAGGTTGATGAACGCCGCGACGGTGTCGGCCCCCTTGCTGTGCTGTTCCGCGCCGCGGCCGGTCAGCACGTAGGCGCTCCGCGCGCCGCCGAGGAGGCGTATCGCGGCCCGCTGGTCGGCGGCGGGCACGCCGGTGACGCGCTCGACGCGCTCCGGCCACCAGGCCATGGCGCGGCGCCGGGCCGCGTCGAAGCCGGTGGTGCGCCGCCCGATGTGGTCCTCGTCGCAGTGCCCTTCGGTGACGGCCAGGTGCAACAGGCCGAGGGCGAGGGCCAGATCGGTGCCGGGGGCGGGCTGGAGGTGCAGAGCGGCGCGGCGCGCGGTCGCGGTGCGGCGGGGGTCGATGACCACCAGGGCGGGGCGTTCCAGGTGCCGCATCAGGGGCGGCATCGTCTCGGCGGGGTTCGCGCCGGCCAGCAGGACCACGTCGGCGGCGGCGAGGTCGGTGACGGGGAACGGCAGCCCGCGGTCGGTGCCGAACGCGGCGAGTCCCGCGGCGGCGGCCGAGGACATGCAGAACCTGCCGTTGTAGTCGATCTGGCTGGTGCCGAGCGCGAGGCGGGCGAACTTGCCGAGCAGGTACGCCTTTTCGTTGGTCAGCCCGCCGCCGCCGAAGACAGCCGCGGCGTCGGCGCCGTGGGCGGCGCGGATGGCGCGCAGCCGGGTGGCGACGGTGTCGAGCGCGGTGTCCCAGTCCGCGGGGGCGAGCGTGCCGCCGGGGCCGCGCACCAGCGGGGTGCGCAGCCGGTCCCGCGCGTCGAGCAGCGCGGGCGCGGTCCAGCCCTTCTGGCACAGGCCCCCGGCGTTGACGGGGAAGGCGGAGGGACGGACGGCGACGGCGCCGCTGCGGTCCGTGAGCCGGGTGCCGCACTGGAGGGCGCAGTAGGGGCAGTGGGTCGACACGGTCCTGACGGCCGGGTCTTCGTCAGCCATGGGCGTACTCCTGACGCACGTCGCCACGTTGGGCAGGACCGGGTCGCGCCGAGCGCTCCGCGAGGGGACCGACGGTCAGTCATCCTACGGGCCCGCGGCGGCGCGGCGGCGGCCGGAGGCGGGCACGTTCCGGCTCGTTTCCACGCCGTTCGCTTTCGCACAGTATCGGGGCGGCGGGCGGGGTGACGCCGTCCCCCGCACTTCCGGCCGTCCGACGGCTGACGCGGCCCCTGCCCCACGGACCGCCCGTGCGCGAGCAAAGGAATTCGGATATCCCGCGCGCAGAAAGGAGTTGTCATCCGGCCGCATCCACGTGCGGCGACCCTATTCTGGACGGAGCGGAATTCATCGGGAGGTCTTCGTGTTCGAGTCAGCTGCCCGTGTGTTCGCCCGGATCAGTACGGACGAGCCGATCACGAAAACCGAGGTCCTCATGGGCCGGGCCGTCGTGCTCGGCGGGAGCATGGCCGGACTGCTGGCGGCCCGCGTGCTGTCGGACCACGCGGAGAGCGTACTCATCATCGAGCGTGACGAGTTGCCCGCCGCCGCGGCCCCGCGTTCCGGCACTCCGCACGACGGCCAATTGCACACGCTGATGCACGGCGGGCGGATGCAATTGGAGCGTTTCTTTCCGGGATTCGCCGAGCAGGCACAGGCGGAGGGCGCCATCCTCTCCTCGCCGTTCAACATCAGGGCGTACGCCGACGGGACGCCGAAGGTGAGCGACGGGCAGATGGGGCTCATATCGAGCAGCAGGCCGTTCCTCGAGTCCCAGGTACGCAGGCGCACCCTGGCGCTGCCGAACGTCAAGGTACTCAACGGCCGGGCCCGCGGCCTGGTGTTCCGGGGGAACGCGGTCGCCGGTGTGCGGTGCGTCGCGGGCCAGGACGAGTGGACCGAGGACGCCGACTTCGTGGTGGACGCCACGGGACGGGCCAGCAAGCTCGGCGAGTGGCTGGAGTCGGGCGGCTGGGAGCGTCCCCCGATGCAGCGCATGGCCATCGGTGTCGACTACGCCACCGGCTACTTCAGCCGCCCGGAGGACGATCCGGAGCTGGCCGCGGCCATCGCCTACCGCACGCCGAGCGCGACGCCGCCCCGGGTGGCCACCGGCGCGATCAACGCCATCGAGGGCAATCGCTGGCTCGTGACGCTCGCCTCCTACGGGAAGCAGCCGCCGATCAAGGAGCTGGACGAGTTCCGCGAGCTGGCCGCCAAGGACCTGCCGCCCGTCTTCGGGCAGGCCGTGCGGAACGAGCCGGCTTCCGCCATCGTCACCTACCACCAGGCGGAGAGCCGGCGGCGCGGCTACCACGTGCTGAAGCGCTTCCCGGCCCGCCTGATCAGCGTCGGCGACGCGGTCGCCTCGTTCAACCCGATCTACGGACAGGGCATGTCCTCGGCGGCGCTGCACGCCTCCGCCCTGTCGGAGTACCTGCGCGGAAAGCCCGATCTGAACGTGCCGGCCCGGGCGTTCCTCCACATGCAGCGGGTCGTCGTGGACGCGGCCTGGCAGATCTCCACCTCCGCCGACCTGGCACGGCACGACATCGACGGGCCCTACCCGCGCGGCCACGCGTTGTCGAAGTGGCTGGTCGGGCAGATCGTCGACGCCTCGATGACCGACCGGCGAACCGCGGTGCGCTTCAACTCGGTGACGTACATGCGCAGTCACCCGCGTTCGCTGGTGACGCCCGGCACGCTGCTGCGGGCGATGCGGGTCAACCGCAGGGCGGCCGCCTGAGCCGTCACGGCCGAATGCCCCCTCTCCCGCGGCGGGAGAGGGGGCATTCGGCCGTGCGAGCGGCGGCGCCGCTCACTGCCTGGGCTGCTCGGCGGGCTCCTCCGCGGCCTTCTCCTCCGCGGCCTGCCCTGCCGCCTCGGCGTCCCGGCCGGCCTCGCGTTCGAGCGCGGCGGTCGGGGTGATCTCGATGTAGGCGGCGTCCTCGTAGACGGTGGCGACGGTGCGGTCGTACACCTTCCGGCCGGCGCCGTAGGCGTCAATGATGATCTTGGCGGCGGCCTCCTTCTCCTCGTCGGGCAGGATGCGGGCCGTGCAGTGGATGACGGGCCCCTTGGGCTTGCCCCTGATCGTCGAGGGTGCGAACAGCACGTTCGGGTTGTTGCGTATGCGCCGCACCTTCCACGAGTCGCAGCCCGTGCGCAGGTAGGCCCGCCCGTCCTTGAGGCCGAACCACATGGCCGAGGGCACCCCCTCGCCGTTGCGCTTGTAGGTGACGAGCAAGGCGAACTTGCCCCGCATTCCCCCGAGGTGATCGGGGGCGTTCGGCGAAGCCTTGACCTTCCAGGTCACCGGGTGCCGCCACGAGTCGTACATGCGCAGAACTCGCTGTTCCCACCATTGCTTGCTGAAGATCCGCAGCATCGGCTGCTCCCTCGTGTTCCAGTGCCCCGGTGTGTACGGGGCGTCAACAGCCTGAATCCGGTCAGGCGAGCAGGAAGGCCACGGCCAGGCCCACGCAGCCCAGGTCCACTCCGCTCAACCCGATGAAACGAGCTTTTCGCCAGTCCTCCTTGCCGACACCGTAGTAGAGCTGAACGGCGTGCAGCACGACCACGGGAACGGTCGCGAGACCCAGCGCCGTATCGAATCGCGTCGTCGTGAACAGCAGGGTCAGCAGGGTGACACTGCCGAGGAAAAGCAGCACGAGAACGCCCTTGAACACGGCAGGCGGCAGGAAAACTGCCAGGGTCTGGCGGGACACTTCCGCGTCACCGCGCCGGTCGGACGCGTTCCCGTAGTTCACGATCAGCAGGAACCACAGACCCACCAGGGCGCTGGTGTACCAGATTTCCGCATTGAGCGATCCGGCCACCAGCCAGTACGGCAGCAGGGCGATGCATCCGATGATGAAGAGAATCGTCGTCTCAAGGCCGAAAGGCCGGTAACTCAGCTTCATTCCGACCGAATACTGGACCGAGCAGACCTGGGCCACCAGCATGACGGCCACGGCGGCGAACGGCGACCCGCCGTCCAGGGTGAGGACGGCGACGAGCCCGGACGCCACCGCGACAGCAAACATCACAATGGCGAACCTGACGGCCTCGGCCTCCGTCAGTACGCCGGTCAGCAGCGGCTTCCGCGACATCGTTCTCGCGGGCCGCCCGGCGTAGTTGCGGGCGTCGCTGCCGTCGCGGTACCCGCCGAGGTCGTCGGCCGCGCCGCCCGCCCACTGCGTCGTCAGCACCATGACGAGCAGCAGGGCGAGTGCGGCGGCCGTGTCGCGCCCGACGTGGCCGTCCAGGCGCAGGAGCAGCAGGGCGAGGACCCAGCCGTAGGCGTGGTGGTAGACGCGGGCCTTGCCGAGCTGGAGGTAGGCAAGGACCTTCCCACCGCCGGGGGCCGTGGTGGTGCCGGGTGCGGCAGTTGCGGTCATGCGGCTGGCTCCCTCAGGGGGCGGTGGAAAGAGTCCGGTCGGTGATCGACCGCTTCAGCTGGTCCCGCTTGATCTTTCCTGTGATGGTCCGCGGGAACTCGCTGTCGGGGATGATGAGCGGGTCGGCCATCTTCGCCAGCGGGCGGGACGCCTTCTCCCAGTCGCGCTTCCTGAACTCGGTGCCGGGGCGCACGGACAGCACGGGCTGGAGCTGCCCGTCCACCTCGAGCACCACCATCTCCAGGAACTCGGGGAACTTCTCGAGCAGCACGTCCTCGATGCCGATGCCGCTGAGGGCGCCGGACACCTTGTCGACCTGCCGGTCGATCAGCGTGATGTTCCCGAACCGGGACTTCGCGCCCCAGTCGCCGGTGTCCCACCAGTCGTTCTTCCCGACGCCGTCGGCCGTGAGGTCGGGCCGGTTGATGTAGCCGGAGAACACGCCCGGCGTGCGCACCACGATGCGCCCGGGCGTCCCGGCGGGCACCGCCTTGCCCGACTCGTCCGAGATCCGCACCTTGCAGAACGGGAAGCGCGGCCCCGCGTGATGTCCCCGCAACAGCTTCGAACGCCGCAGCCGGCGCAGCTTCGGCGACGTCTTCAGGTGGCTGCGGATGGCGACCGGGCCCGTCTCGTTCTGCCCGTAGACCTCCACGCACACGGCGAACTTCCGGTCGGAGCCCTTCAGCAGCGCGCGGACGGTGTCCGGGTGGATGACGTCGAACCCGGCGCCGAAGAAGCGCACCGACCTGAACGCGCCGCCCGGCGAGAGGTGCTGCCAGGCGCGGAACGTGTTGGGGTGCGTCTCCAGGTAGGTCGGGCGGTGCCGCTTCAGCATGCGCTCGACGTTCTCCGGGGAGTGGTCGTCCAGCAGCAGCAGCGGCGCCTTGCGCATGAGGGCCGCGTAGATGCCGACGACGGTCCTGCCGTGCACCGGCGAGATGGCGAACGCGATGTGTCCGCGCAGCCGGGAGACGAAGTGGATGACCGCCTGCACCTTGGAGTTGAACTCGATGCTGCGGCTTGAGCACTCGGCGAGCTTGGGCACGCCGGTGGTGCCGGAGGTGTGCACGACGACGTAGGCGTCCTCGGAGGCGACCTCCTTGCCGCGGGAGAACCGTTCGTGCGCGGGCAGTTCGGCCGCGATCTCCCGCCAGTCGAGCTGGTCGAGGCCGGGGAAGGCGTCCGTGCTCTCCGCCAGGCGGTCGTCGCTGGTGAGGATCGCCGTGACGTCGGGCACGTCCTTCACCATGGCGGCGACGGTGGGCCCGTCGAGCGTCGGACTGATGAGGATGGGCACGGCGTCGAGCGCGGTCATGGCCGCATAGGCGACGATGGTGTCGGTCGCCGACTCCAGCCGGACGATGCACCGCTTCCCCGGCCCGAGGCCACGCGCGCGCAGCGCGGTCGCCGTGCGGGCGGCGGCGTCGGCGATGTCCGCCGGCGGGATCTTCTCGTCCCGCGCGGTGACGATGATCGGCTCGTGGTCGACGATCCACGGTGCGGCGTCACGGGGGAGCGCCAGCAGCTTGTCGAATATCAAGGGTGGCCTCTTCTCGACTCGATGGGGTGCGGGGAGGTGTCCTGGAGCGGGACGACTTCGAGCAGGTCGTAGGACACCGGGCCCTCGGGTTCTTGCACGACGGCGGATCTGACGCCGGTGAGGCGCTGGCCCTCCTTTTCGGCCAGCTCCTCCAGATCGGCGCGGGCGGCCCTGCTGCTGAGCGCGATCAGCACCCGGCCGCCGGGCGCCACATGGTTTCTCGCCTCGGCGAAGTACCGCCGGTGTGCGTCGTATCCGGGGTCGACGTACGCCAGTTCGTGAATGTGCTTGATTTCCAGATCCTGCGGCACCCAGACGTTGTTGGAATGCCAGTAGATGACGTCGAAGCGCGGTGCCGCCGTGAGGGACGCGAAAAGGTCGCTCTGCACGCAGGTCACCGCGTCGGCGACACCGAAACGTTCGGCGTTGAGTGCGGTGTTCGTGACGGCTGCCGGGTTCAGATCGGTGGCCCAGACAGTGCGGCATCCGGCGCGGCCCGCGTTGACCGCGATGAGCCCGGTGCCGGAGCCGATTTCGAGGAAGGAGCCGCCGACGGGAAATTCGAGCAGGTCCAGCTGGGCCAGGCTGGAGTTGTGGTGCGCGGGCGAGAACACCCCCTTGAGGATCGTCCAGGTTTCACCGCGGATGTCGACGTCCGTCTGCTCGTGGCCGTTGGCCCGGCTGGCTTCGCTTCGCCTCAGCGCCTGCGTGTAGTCATACATTTACTTCTCCGCGGAAGTGGTCGCATAGTTCTCGATGTCGAAGCGGGCCAGCTCACTCCGCAGCCGCCGGATCGACCACGGCCAGGTGACGAAGTTGTTTCCCTCGTCGTCCAGGTAGAAGCTGCGGCATCCGCCGTTGTTGTGGACGCTCGACGTGAGGCTGCGCTGCACCGCGTCGTTGAACGCGCGAAAGGGCTCGGGCCGGATCTCCGATGCGTCGATACCGCGGGCCTCGGCGGCCGTGATGGCCTCGGTGACGTAGTCGAGCTGGGCTTCCGCGAGCGCGAGCAGCGAGTGGTAGGTCACGATGTTCGGGCCGAGCAGAAGGTAGGCGTTGGGGCAGCCGGGAACGGTCGTCGCCCGGTACGCCTCCGGTCGCGCCGCGTCCCACGTCTCGGACAGCGGGCGGCCGTCGCGGCCCCTGATCCTGGCGGCGACCGGCGGGCGGCGCAGTTCGAAGCCGGAGCCGAAGACGATGACGTCGGCCTCCGTGCGGTCGCCGCCGGCCGAGACCAGCCTGCTGCCCTCCACCGCCGCGAGGGCGTGCGGGATCAGCCGCACGTTGGCGCGGGTCAGGGCGGGCAGGTAGGTGCTGGACAGCAGCAGGCGCTTGCAGCCGACGGTGAAGCCGGGCGTGAGCCGGGCGCGCAGCGCCGGGTCGCGGACCTGGCGCCGCAGGACCAGGCGGCCGACCGGGTTCAGCAGGCGCGCGGTGCCCGCGCGGCGCATCACCAGCGCGAGGACGCGCAGCGCGGCGCCGCATACGCCGCCGAACAGGCGCCGGGCGGCCGGGACCCGGCGGAACAGCCGCCGGACGGCGGCGGGTACCGGGAAGTCAGGGCGCGGCAGGACCCAGGAGGCGGTGCGCTGGAAGACGTCGAGGTGCCCCACGACCGGCTGGATCTCCGGAACGATCTGGACGGCGGAGCAGCCGGTACCGACGACGGCGACGCGTTTCCCGGTGAGGTCGACGCCGTGGTTCCAGCGGGCCGAGTGGAACACCTCGCCGGGGAAGCCTTCCAGGCCGGGAACGGCGGGGATACGGGGCTCGTGCAGGAGGCCGGTGGCGAAGACGACGTGCCGCGCGGCGAACCGGCCGCGGTTCGTGCGCAGCAGCCAGCGGCGGCGCTCCTGGGACCAGGCGGCCTCCGTCAGCTCGGTGCGCAGGCGCAGGGCGTCGCCGAGGCCGGACGCCGCCACGGTGTCCTCGATGTAGGCGAGCAGCTCGGCCTGGCCGGCGAAAAGCCGGCTCCAGCCGGGGTTGGGGCGGAAGGAGAACTCGTAGACGGATGAGGGAATGTCCACCGCGCACCCCGGATAGGTGTTCTCCCGCCAGGTGCCGCCGACCCGGTCGGCCTTCTCCAGCACGAGGACGTCCGTGATGCCCGCACGGCGCAGTTTGACCGCGGCGGCTATTCCGGAGAGGCCGGCCCCGATCACGACGACATGCGCCTGCCGCTCGCCGGCTTCGGCGGTGCGCGGGGCGCTCGTCGAGACCGTCATGGGTCCCCCTTCGTCATCGGTCCTTCGTCAACGCCGGTCTTTTTCCAGGGTTTCCTGGGTCAGCCGGAGCTCGCGCTCGACCGATTGCGGAAGGGTGCGCCGCAGCACGGGCTCCAGGATCAGACGCAGCACGGGGTTGAAGGCGAAGGAGATCATGCGGGTTGCCCTGATGCCGCCTTCGACCGCCTCACAGGAAAAGCTCGCCTCGAAGTGCGCCATACGGTGATTGAGCTTGTTGAGCGGCCTCGGCGCGAGCCGGATGTCGATGCGTTTTCCCGGCGTGAGCCGCATCTGGGCGACCGCTTTGGGCTGCGGCAGCGGAAGACCCGGCATGCGGGGCTGGAACTTGAACTCGGTGAGCGTTTCCTCCCTGTTCGCCCATGCGATCGAGCCGATCTTGTCGTCGACGTCGATGTACCGCTCGACGTCCATGACGAAATTGAGAAACAAGTCGGGCGTGCACGCGATGACGCGTTCCTTTTCCACCCTCACCATGCTGACAGATTACCGCCTTTCACCGGTCGGGGCCGGATCACAGATAAGCCCTTGCGTGCTGGAGGGCGAGTTCCGCGAGTTCTCCTTCCGGCCGGAGTTCCGGGGGCGGCCCGCCGCGCGTGCGCCGGGTCGCGACGCGGCACCACGCGAGCAGCGGCCCGCGCAGCACGTCGGTCGCGTCCTCGTCGCCGAACGCGTGCCGGGTGCCGTCCGCGGCGGTGAGGTCGAGCCGCAGCGACCGGCCCGCGGGCCAGCGGACCCGGCCGCGCGCGAGCGCCCAGCGCAGCGTGGCGAGGCCGAGCGCGGCGACGTGGTGCAGCCGCGCGGTCTCGGCCACGGGCAGGCCGAGCGCGTCGCGGACGTCGAGGCCGTGGGCCCAGTGCTCCATCAGCCGCGCGGTGGCGAACGTGCGGGCCGGCATGCCGAATCCCCAGGCGACGCGGTCCTCGGGGGCCAGGCCGGCCAGCAGTCCCCTGGTCCGTTCGGCGGCCGGGTGCCACCAGCCGGCCAGTTCGGCGGGCGTCATGCCGTCGCCGCGGCGGCAGCCTGCGGCCGTGAAGTCCTCCGCGCTCGCGTGCGGCGACACGGCCTCGGCGAACGCGCGGGGACCGCCCGTCAGGGTGTCCGCCGCGACCTCCTCGGTGTCCGCGAGGTGCGCGACCTGGTCCCGGACCGACCAGCCCGCCGCGGCGGAGGGCCGTGCCCAGTCCGCCGCGCCGAGCGAGGCGAGCAGATCGGCGAAGTCCCGCTGCTCCGCGGCGAGACCGGCCAGCTCCGCCGTCCCGCGCATCGCCGTCGCGGCCGCGTTCCCCGTTCCGGTCATGGCATCGACACCGTGCCCGCGCTGCCGTCGACGACGAGCGTGCCGCCCGCGGCGAGTCTGGCGAGCGCGTCGGCGCCCACGCCGGTGACGCAGGGCACGCCGAGTTCCCTGGCGACGATGGCGGCGTGGCACAGCATGCCGCCCTCGGCGGTGACCAGGGCCGCGGCCTCGGCCATCAGCGGTACCCAGTCCGGGTCGGTCTGCTCGGTCAGCAGCACCGTGCCCGGTTCCCACTGCGGGTCGTCGACCTCCCGCACCCACAGGGCCCGGCCGGTGGCGCGGCCCGAGGAGGCGGGGGTGCCGTGCACGGTCCGCCCCTCCTCCCCCGGCCCCTGCGCGCGGTGCGGCACGGCGTCCACCAGCTCACTGGTCATCGGACGGAACTGGAGCCACACCAGTCCGGTGTCGAGCACGGCGAACTCCAGATCGGCGGGCACGCCCAGGGTCTGCTGCACCGCCAGGCACGCCGCGCCGACCGGCCGGCCCCCGGCCTCGAGCTCGCCCAGGCCCCAGCCGCCGACGCGGCCGGCCGCCGTCCACTCCTCCCAGGAGGGCGTGACGGCGCCGGACACCAGGGCGTCGCCGCTGCCGGCGGCCCACTCCAGGCGGCCCTTGCCCAGGCCGCGCCCCAGCCACAGCCCGCTGCGCAGCGGGGTGCGGAACGGTTGCAGCAGCACGGCCATCCCGACCCCAAGGCCGCTGCCTGCGTGGGTGCGTTCCCGGTAGGCGGCGACCCTGTCGCTGTCCGCGGAGGCGCGGACGGCGGCGATGGCGTCGGCCAGATCGTCGACGGGCACGTCGAGTTCGCTGCGGAACAGACCGGCGTAGGACAGGGCAGCACCGTCCTCGACGGTGGCGGAACTGCGCACGGCCCAGCGGGGCGCGACGCCGGCCAGCGCCTTCAGTTCGGCCCCGGCCGGGTCCGCGCCGACGGGCACCACCCAGGTGTCGGGGACCGTCAGCCCGGCCCGCAGCAGCGCGGCGAGCCCGACGGCCTTGCCGCCGAGCGCCGCGCGCCGGTCCGTGTCCACCGCGCCGGTCAGGCGCAGCAGCCCTCCGCCGGTGCTCACCGCGCCGTCCCCGCCCGTTCCTCGTCCTCGCGCTGGATCTTCATGGAGACCAGCAGGTCGCGGTGCAGCTCCATCCAGACGTCGTGGTACGAGTCGCACATGACGCCGGTGAACGCCTTCTGCTCACCGTTGCGCAGCCGGGCCAGCGCGTCGGCGAGCGCGTCCCCGTAGCGCTGGAAGCGGGAACGGACCTCCGCGAGGCGGCCGATGATGGCGACGGCCTCCTCGTGCTGGGCCTCCAGCTCCTTCAGCAGCGCCTCGTCGTAGGCGGCGTCGGTGTGGTCGTTGGGCACGCCGTCGCGCACCTGCCAGCGCGTACAGGTGTCCTTGAAACGGCCGTTGAGCGGCACGAAGTGCTCGTAGCCGGGCCGCAGCAGATCGCGGTCGTGGGCGGGCACGTCCTCGTCCATCAGCTCGCCGTGGCGGGCGCGGCCCTTGGGGGTGACGCGCCACAGGCCGCGGCGCTCCATGTGCGTGGCGAGCCCTTCGGTGCGCAGCGCCTCCAGCTCCCGCAGGACCTCGTCGGTGCCGCGGCCGGTGATCTCGGCGAGGGGCGCGGACTGCGCCATGCCCTTGACGACCAGGGCGTGCAGTACGTCGAAGGAAACGGTGTCGGGCAGCACGGGATCTCCCGGGGTCACGAGGTCTTGGCGGAGCGCAGCTCGTCGAGGAGCCCGACGAGGTCGCCGACGGTCTGGAGCTTGGCGGCCCTGGGGTTGTCGACGAGGGAGACGCCGAAGCGTTCCTCCAGCGCCAGCAGGATCTCCAGGGTGGCGAGCGAGTCGACCTCCAGGTCCTGGATGATGCGGTCCGTGGGACGGAGGTCGCGGTTGACGCGCTTGACAGTTGCGTAGACCTCCTCCAGGGCGGTGAGGGTCTCGGTGGGGGCGCTGGTGCTCTCAGGACTGGTCAAGGATGTTCACCTCTCCGGTACTGCCGTTGATGGACACGGCGGTGCCCGCAGGCAGCGACGCCGCGCCGGGGTATCCCACGACGCACGGGATTCCGTACTCGCGGGCGAGGATCGCGATGTGCGACAGGTCGCTGCCGCGCTCGCTGAGCACGCCTTCTGCAAAGGGCAGCAGCGGAGCGATGTCCGCGTCGGCCGAGGAGCAGACGATGACGACGGGCTCGTCCGGCAGTTCGCCGTCCGGTGTCATGGCGACGCCGACGCCGATGCCGGGGGCGACGCCCCGGTGCGTCTGAGGGGACTCGCTCAGCCAGGGGCGGATCGTTCCGTCGCCGTCGCTGAGGTCCAGGTGCTCCGGCATCGGGGTCCCGAGCGCGACGCGGCAGGCCGCGATGCGCGGCAGGGCGCGGGCGGCCAGGCCCGGGTCCGTGGCCAGGTCGGTGAACTCGCGGATCGTCAGGTACGGCCAGTGGCCGGGGTCGACGCCGAGCGAGCCGGCCAGCTCGGGGAGCAGGCGCCGGTAGATGTGCAGGGTCCGCATGGCGAGGGACTTGGAGTGCTCCCGCCCGGCCATCACCTCGCCGACGGCGACGGCGAGCGAACGGACGGTGCGGCTGCGCCAGGGGGACAGCATCCCGGCCAGGGCCTCGGACGGCTCGATCGGCGCGACGGCCGCCTGCGTACCGGAGTTGGCGGCCAGCTTGTGCCGCACGGCATAGTCCTGCCAGGGGTCGCTCGAATCCGCGACCTCGTAGAAGGAGGAGTCCAGGAAGTCACCGGGGCCGAAGGGGTCCATGGTGGCCGCCGCGGTGTGCAGCCGGTCCCAGACGAGCTCCCGCGGGCGGGTCAGCCAGTGCGCGATCTCGTCGCCGTGGCGGGCGAGCCGGCCGTAGACGCGCTGCTGGAGCGCGCGGATGGGCACGCACCCCGAGGTGGTGAGGATGTGGACGGCCCACGCCTCCTCCAGCACGGGCTTGGCGTCGCGCAGCACGCTGAACAGGGCGATCGGGCTGTTCGCGGTCGTCGCGGCACGCAGCGCCCACTCCAGTTCCGCGACGCGCTCCTCCAGGGCCCGCAGGCGGGGCCCGATATCGCGCAGTTCGCGCAGCAGCCTGGTGGCTGCCGACAGCCGGCGGGTGCGCCCGGAGCGCAGCGCGGTGATCTCCGCCGGGGAGTCGATGCCCTCGAAGTAGGCGTCGGTGACGTCGTTCGCGCTCAGTCCGGGGATACCGCGCGAGAGGTGGCAGTACGCCGCGAGATTGTGGTAGGGGCGGCAGCCGAAGTAGCCGACGAAGACGTAGTGCGAGCCCTCGGTCCAGGCGGGGCGGCCCCACAGGCGCTGCGCGAGCTTGCGCGTGCCGCGTTCCATGGGGTCGCCCACCAGCGACCATGACATCGGGGACAGCCGCTGAGGGGCGACCTCGCCGAAGTTGCCCGCGGAGTAGATGCGGAAGTACGGGTGGAGGTCGGTGTCCACCGACACGGTCTTCTCCTTCATACCCCGATCTCCCTTTCCGCGCGGCCGAGCAGGGCACGTCCGGTCGCCGCCAGGTAGTCGGCTTCCGGCACGGGCCACGGCCCGGGAATGTCATCGAGCACGCCCGGGTCCAGGTCGAACCAGGGCTCGGCGTAATCGGCCAGTTCCCGCGGGGTGCCGACGCGTTCGCCGATGAAACGCGTGAACCGGCCCAGCGGCCTGGCCTCGACGATCTTGGGAACGACGCCCCAGGGCCGGCACACCTCGGTGAACACCTCGCCGAGGGTGGGCCTGGCCGGGTCGAACCAGGTCCAGGTGCTGCGGCCGATCGGCGCGGAGAGCGCCTTCCACACGAGGTCCGCCGCGGAGGTGACGTCGGTGACCCAGCAGGGGAAGTCGCCACGGCTCGCGAGGTGCACCGGGTAGCCGGCGAGCAGGTGCGGGAACACCTTGGGCAGGCCGTGCTCGGTGTCCGGCCGTCCGCCGCGCGGGTCGGGCCCGAGCACGGGACCGAACCTGACGATGCCGATGGGCAGGTCCTGCTGCGAGTCGCGGACGTGCCGCTCGGCGCAGTACTTGCCGTACTCGTACCAGTTGCGGAAGCGCTGGCCGGTGTACAGCTCGCGGTTGGTGACGCGGCCCTGGGCGCGGCCGAGCGCCAGCAGGGAGGACACGTGCACGGCCTGCCGGAGTGCGGGCAGGCCGCGCAGGAACGTCAGCACGGACCGCATGCCGGAGCTGTGGGTCTCCAGCGCCTCGCCGGGCCCGGAGGTCCAGGACACGGAACCGAAGCACAGCACGACGTGCGTGGTCTCCTCGCGCACCCGGGCCAGTTCCCGCGCGGGAAGGCCGAGGCGCGGCATGCGGATGTCCCCGCGGACTGCCTCGCCCGCGATGGCCCGCCCGCTGCGGGAGAGCACCCGGACCTCCGCGCCGGAGGCGGCGCACGCCTGCGCCACGGCGGCGCCCAGGTAGCCGGAGCCGCCCAGTATCAACACGTTCATGCGAGGAACCTCGACAATCCGCTGTCGGCGGGCGCCACTGGACGCTGCGGCGCCGGGAGGTCGAACAGCAGGCGGGCGAGCAGCTCGGTGGAGGGCGCGGGCAGCGGCCCGTCCAGCAGCTCCGCCAGGCGCCCGCGCTCCATCACGCGGTCGAGCCCGATGTAGCGCAGTCCGATGATGCTGTTGCGCCACGCCTGGCTCAGGGGGAGGAAACGTTCCGCGTTGGCCGAGACCCACAGCACCTGCTCCGCGGTGGCGGGCATCGGCCGTACCCACTTGCCGAACGACAGCGGCGACAGGGCGCGCGCCACCTCGAGCAGTCCGCGGATCGTCGGGGCCCGTTCGCCCGCGGCGACGTGGGTGACCACGGGCTCGGTCCGCGGACCGCCGCGCAGCATGCCGGTGACGGCGTCCAGCAGGGCACCGGCCGCCATGTCGCGCGGCAGCACGTCGACCTTCGCGCCGCGCATGGCGGGCAGCAGCCTGCCCGGCAGGTCGTCCCAGCGCTCGGCCAGCAGGTACAGGGAGTTGCGCTTGAGGGTGGCGCCGGTGCGGGAGTCGCCCAGCAGCGCGGCGACCCGGCTGATCAGCACGTCCGGGTCGCCCGCCCGGTGCTGCTTGGCCAGTTCGCGCTCGGCCAGCCACTTGCTCTGCTCGTAGGCGGTGCGGTGGCGGTCGGCGGCCAGCTGCTCCTCGGCGATGCGGCCGATGACGCCGCCCGCCACGAAGATGGAGGAGGCGTAGGTGTAGAGGACGCGGCGGCCCGACCTGCGCTGGAGTTCGCGCGCGACGTCGAGGCCGTTGCGGGCGCCGAGCACGTTGACGGCGTACAGATCGCGCCCGCTGCCCGCCCAGTTGGTGTTGCCCGCGAGGTTGACGACGGCGTCGACGGACTCCGCCAGCTCGTCCAGGTCACGTTCGGACAGGCCCCACGCGGGTTCGCGTACGTCGCCGGTGACCCGGGCGGCGGCGAGGGCGGGGAACGCCCGGTCGAAGGGCATCAGCCCGGGCCGGTCGGGGCGCACCACCGGAACGATCCCGACCCCGCGTTCGGCGGCGGCCTCGGCGACGGCCGTGCCCAGTTGCCCGGTGATGCCGGTCAGCAGCAGCTTCATCCCAGCTCGACATTCTCGTCATAGGCGGCGAAGTCGGGGACCAGCCCGCTGGCCACCAGCTCCCACATCATTTCGTCGGAACCACCGCCGAGACGGGCCAGCCGCGAGTCGCGCCACATGCGTGACAGCGGCGTCTCGTCGTCGAGGTAGCCAGGACCGCCGAACATGTGCATGCACTCGCTCATGACTTCTTCGACGAACCGCGCGGCGGTGGTCTTCATCGCGGCGATCTCCCGCGTGCCGCAGGCCCCGGGGACCGCGACGCCCTGGGCGGCGGCGTACACCGAATAGCGCAGCACCACCAGCCGGGAGGTCAGCTCGGCCAGGCGCAGCCGCAGCGCCTGGTGCTCCATCAGCGGCTTGCCGAACTGCTTGCGGCGGTGCAGGTGCGCGGTGGTCAGCCCGATGGCGCGGGCGGCGCCGCCGACCGTCTGCCCGGCGATGGAGAGCCGCTCGTGGTTGAGGCCCCAGATGGCGGCGAGGAGCCCCGCGCCAGGACGGCCGACCAGTGCCTCGCCGGGGACCCGGGCGTCGACCACCATCCAGGTCGTGTCGAGCGCCGCAGTACCCGCCTTGCTGAGCTTTTTCTTCGGGGTGAGCCCCGACCGGGGCACGGCGACCAGGCCGAGGCGGCCCGCGACCGGCCCCTCGCCCTCGTCGATGCGGCACAGCAGGAGCGCGAAATCGCAGACGAGCCCGAGGGACAGGTACTTCTTCTCGCCGGTGACGTGCCAGCCGCCCGGCACCTTGCGGGCAACGGTGCGCACGCCGTTCAGATCGGAGCCGCCGGTGGGCTCCGAGGCCCCGAGGCAGCCGACGAGGCGCCCGTCGAGCGCGCCTTCCAGGTACTCGCGCAGCAGCGGGCCTTCGGCGTAGCGGGTGAGGATGGAGAGCACCGTCTCGCAGTGCAGGCTGAGACCGACGGACAGGCTCGCCCAGCCGAGACGCCCGCTCTCCTCGGCGATGACGACGCCGAGGCCGGGGTCGCCGTGCGGCGCGGTCTCCCAGCGTCTGCGGAACAGCCCGCTGCCGCCGAGCTCGGCCAGCGCGGCGCGCGGGAAGCGGCCCTCGGTCTCCGCGGCCCTCGCCAGCGGTTCGAAGGTCTGCGTCAGCAGGCCCGCGACCTCCTTGCGGGCCTCCTCCACACGCGCGCCGAACGGCCCGTCCGCGAACAGCCCTGGGGCCGGGGATTGGGGTGCGGCCACGAAACTCACGAGTCCTTACGCTCCTTCAGTTCGCCGGCGGCATAGGACAGCCACAGGGCCCTCCGGCGCGGCTTGCGGCTCGATGTGAGGGGGATGGCCCCCCGCTTGACGTACATGACCCGGGCGCTCGCCGCGTCGCCGGTGAACGACCTGATGACGGACAGCGCTTCGTCGAGGCGTTCGCCCAGGGGGCGTTCGGTGACGACGAGCACGGTGGGCGTGCCCGCGGTGATACCGGCGACGACGGTGGCGTGGTTGCGCGAGATGGCGCCCGAGGCGACCAGCTCAAGTTCGATGTCCTCGACGAACACGGTCTGCCCGTTGATCTTCACGCTGTCGCCGAGGCGGCCGACGACGTACAGCTCGCCGTCCAGGAGGAAGCCGGCGTCGCCGGTGTGCAGCTTCCCGTCGCCGAGCTTGGCCCGGTCCTCCGGGGTGGCGTCGACGTAGCCCTCGGCCACGGAGGGGCCCTCGACGTAGATCTCGCCCAGCACCCCCTCCGGCTGCGGCGCGCCCTCCTCGTCGAGGATGTCGACCCGCACGCCGTCCATGGGGCGGCCGCAGCTGACCTGCCACAACCAGGGCTCGGAAACGGGCTCGGCCCCCAGCTCCACCACGCTGCCGACGTCGAGCTTCTCCCCCAAGCGCCGTTCGAGGCCGCTGGCGCGCACCAGCCGGGGCACCTGCTGCCGGCCGACGCCGGTCACGGCGAGGGTGCCCTCGGCCAGGCCGTAGGCGGGCATCAGCGCGTGGATGTCGAAACCGTGGGGCTGAAGCAGGGCGACGAAGCGGGCCAGCACCGCCGGGTCGATGCGCTCGGCGCCGCTGACGACGGCGCGCAGGCCGGCGAAGTCAAGCCCGTCCAGGTGCTCGGGCCGGGTGCGGGCGAGGACCCGCTCGAATCCGAAGTTGGGCATGCACATGCTGGTGTACGGGTGACGGCCGTATTCGGCCAGCCAGCCGGTGGAGTCCCGGATGAACTGCTCGGGCCGCATCAGGGCGTGCTCGACCTGAACGGTCAGTCCGCCGAGCAGCCCGCCCACCAGGCCCATGTCGTGGTACAGCGGCAGCCAGGTGACGGCGCCGTGGCTTTCGAGGCCCATCCAGCTCTGGATCATGCGGAGGTTGGCGGCCATGTTGGCCACGGATATCCGCAGGCCGCGGGGCGCGCCGCGGGAGCCCGAGGTGAACTGGAGGACGGCCAGCTCGCCGTTCGCGCGCGGCGCCGCGTCCTCCCGGTCGGCGTGCACCGGCGCCACGACGCGCGTGGCGGTGCCGAGTTCGGCGACGCTCTCGCGCACGACGTCCTGGTACCTGGGGTCGGCGACGGCGAGCTTCGGGCGGATGCGGGCGGCGATGGCCCGCAGCTGGTTCTGGTAGCCCTCCCCCGCCCGCAGCGCCTGCGGCAGCGGCAGCACCGACGGCGTGGCGCCGATCGCGAGCAGGCCGAAGAACTGGGACACGAAGTCGGGCCCGGCCGGGAGCACGAGCGGCACCACGTCCCCCGGGCGCACGCCCTCGTCGGCGAGCGCGGCCCCGGCGCGCAGCGTCTGCGCCGCCAACTCCCGGTAGGTGAGCCGCTGCCAGGTGCCGTCGTCCTGGCGGAACCGCACACCCCGCCGCTCCGACGGGTCGTCGAGCCAGCCGATCACATGTTCATGGTCGACCGCATTCCCCTGCGACAATTGAGCTTTCCCTTCACGCGATCGGCTAGGTGCGGGAGGCTGCGCGGTGTGGTCCGCGGCCTTCCGGTGCGTATCCGTCCATCAGGAGGTGGATTCCAGCACGGTCTTGATCCGGGCGATCGACCGGCGCATGTCCCCGTCGAGCTTGCCGGACCAGTCCGCGAGAAACTGCTGTTTCTCGTCGCCGCTCAGCTTGGCCAGGATTTCACGCATGCCTTCCGTGAGATCACTCATACGGAACGCGTGGGTCAACACGCTCCCCCCGGCCGCCGCCTCGATCAGGAACGACCATACACTTCCCTGCGGACACCCGGAACTGTCCCGCATCGCCCAGCTGAATACGCGGGGGGCTTCCGACGCAACGACCTCACATTGAGTGGTCCATTCTCCGCGCACGACGGGGGCCCAGGAAACCACGTCGGCCGCCCGGTGGTTGCGCGCCGTGAATACCGACCCGAGGGCCGCGGGCGCGCCCTCCGTCCACTCACCGCCCAGGCATTCGGGACTCCATTCGCCGCTCCTCGTCAGGTCGCTGACGTAGGCGAACACGGTGTCCGGGGCGGCTGGCACCCACGTGCCGACGGAAATGTCGAAAACTGTTTCTGAGGTCATGAAGGATCACCAATCACGCGGCACGGATACGAAACGAGTGAACACCCCGTCCGGAATCCGCCCACCGAGAAAGCACAACAATGCTCCGGCCTTTCAGGCGCCGTACCGTCAACCTGCGTACCGTCAACCTGGTTTCTGTCTGCCGCGCCTCTGGTCGAGTTCCACGGCGAAGTCCTCCCATGCCCTGCTGCATTCACGAGCGGCCGACACAATGATCTCCACGCAGTGCGGCGGCACATTGTCGCTGATACGGTGCCATTCCTGGGGCCCCACGGTGCAGGCGTCGAGCAGCCGCAGCAGGGTGCGGCCCGATTCGGAAAAGCGCAGCGAAGGGTCCTTGCGCAGATTGCGAATCCGCACCGAGAGTTCCGGCCCTTCGTCCTCCTCCTCGGCACGCGCCTGCGGCCGCAGGGGTGTTGCCGCGGGCGCCACCGCGACGCGGCGGCCCGCCGGGACGGGCGCCTCGCCGCGCTGGATGCGGGCGCGCACGTCCCGGACCGTCGCCGGACAGACACCCGCCTCCCTGGCGATCTCCCGCAGCGGGGTGTCCGGTCGGTCGGCCAGCATCCGGCCGGCCTGGATGCGCCCGGCGGAGGCGTCCACGGGACGCACCCGGCCGTCACGGCCCCGCCGGGTGGCCGACTGGGGAATTTCCCCACTCGACCGGCGCCGGATCGAGCCGATGGTCTTGTGGGACAGTCCGGTGACCGAGGCGATCGCCCGGTCCGACCAGTCGGCGTGGGAGGCGATGATACGTTTGGCAGCGGCCGTCCTGTCGGCACGGGTCAGCGGCAGTCCGTGCGTGACGTTCACCTCCACGGCGAGGAGGAACGCCTCGTCGTCGTCGCAGTCCAGCAGCACCGCCTCGATGCTGTCCTCGCCCCTGAGCGCGGCCGCGTGCACCCGGTGCGTGCCGTCGATGACGCGCATGGTGCGGCGGTTGACGAGGATCGGCGGCAGCTCGGCGGCCGAC
Source organism: Streptomyces sp. MP131-18 (assembly GCF_001984575.1). Taxonomy (GTDB): domain Bacteria; phylum Actinomycetota; class Actinomycetes; order Streptomycetales; family Streptomycetaceae; genus Streptomyces; species Streptomyces johnsoniae. Next base: position 1,027,231 of record NZ_LZNS01000001.1, read on the forward strand.
TCGGCCAGGAGACGGATGTGTTCCGCGTCGGTGCCCGACCGCCGGGGCGAATCAGACGTCGTCAGTTCGCTCAGCGACACCCTTTCCGCGGACCCGGCTCCGGTGGCCCCGGCCGTCGACGAACCTCTCATGTGCGTTTCCACCCCTGGCGCTCTAGTGCTCCACTGCTCCAGCGCTTCACTGCTCCGTCGGTGGTGCGGGAGGTTTCGCGTCCGACGGCTGCCGGCCCGGAGTCGAAGCGTGCGGACCCCACGCTATGAAGTGCCCCCGAGCGCGGGAAACCCCTCAAGGACCCCTAGGCCAGCTCGGCCCCGGGGCAGGCGCCGCACGAGGGGGTGGCCGAGGGGCCCCGGAGGGGCGAACGTGCTGGTCGGAGCGGGGGCGGGGGCGCTGGGTGCCCGCCGGGAGCGGCTCCGCGGGCAGCCGGCGGCGGGGCCGCGGCCCCCTGCCACAGGGGTGCCGCGCCCGGGCGGGCGCACCGCGTCACCGGGGCGGGCACCGGCGGCGCGCGGCAGTCCGCGTGCGGCGCGCGGCGGCGCAGAATACGAAAACCCCGCTCCGGCGGCCGGGAGGCCCGTCGCCGGAACGGGGTCATGCGGGCTTGGTCAGGAGTCGACCCAGCCGTGCGAATGCGCCACCTGGATCAGCCGCTGCCTGATCTGGAGCACCTGCTCCGCCGTGGCGGTCGGCGCGGCGTGCAGCAGCGCCTCGGTGATCTCCTCGACGAACTCACGGACCGAAAGCACGTCGCACAGCTCCTCGTTGGGCGAGACGCCCGAGGAGCTTCTGACCGGCGCGGACATCGGCCGTTCCGCACCCTCCTGGAGCTGGACGTGGCTGGCCTTCAGGCCGCGGTCCCCCTCCTCCACCTCGAATTGCACCACCATGCCGGGCCCCAGCAGGCGCTTGTCGAACTCGAGATCGTTGACGTGGATGAACACGTCCTCGCCACCCGTGTCGGGTGCGACGAACCCATAGCCCTTGAGCTCGTCGAACCGTACGACCTTTCCCGTAACCATCAACACATCCAATCCCAGCCACACATGCACGTACTCCCACCGGGACCCGTTCCCGGAGAGCGGCGACCGCGGGGCCGCCGTGCTGCTTCCGGGCGGCGGGCCCAAGCCCTCCGATCCCGGTCCTTGCAAGATACCCACCGCCGCGGCCTCCGGGAAACTGGGGGTCGCCCACCCGTGCGCCGCGCCCGCGACCCGCGTTACGTTCGCGGGCATGACCACGGAACGCACCCGCCCGCGCCTCGGTCCGCCGACCCCCGTCCTCGACGCCCCGGACGCCCGCGAACTGGCCGGCTTCTACCGGTCGTTGCTCGGCTGGGAGGTGACCCAGGACGAGCCGGACTGGGTGCAACTCGCCGCCCCGCAGGGCGGCGCCCGGCTGTCCTTCCAGACCGAGCCGGTCTACGAGCGGCCCGCCTGGCCCGCCGTCCGCGGGCGGCAGCAGATGATGCTGCACCTCGACATCGAGGTCGACGACCTCGACGCGGCGGTGGAGTTCGCGACCGGCGCGGGCGCGGCGCTCGCCGGGTTCCAGCCGCAGGAGGACGTGCGGGTGCTGCTCGATCCCGCGGGGCACCCGTTCTGCTTCTGGGTGCGGGACTGACACCGCGGCGCGCGGGGCCCTCAGGCTCCTTCGGCCGCCAGCCAGGTGCGCAGCAGCGTCAGGAACTCCGCCGGCTGCTCCAGCGACGGCAGGTGGGCGGCGTCGGGCCAGTCGACGCGGCGGGCCCCGGGGATGCCCGCGGCCACCCGCCGGGCCGCGTCGTGAATGGCCAGGAGGTCGAGTGCGCCGAGGAGAACGAGGACGGGAACGCGGATCTCGGCGAGCCGGTCGAGGGCGGGCGGCTCGGGCTCCGCCTCCGCCACGTCGTCCCAGCCGGCCGTCACCTCGAACGCGCGCCGCTGCATCCGGTGCACCAGGTCGCGGACCTCGGGCGCGACCGCGTCGGCCTCCCGGTGCGGGCCGACGGCCCACCAGGTCACGTTCGCCTCGGCGGCGGCGTCCAGGTCGCCCCGGTCCAGCGCGGCGTCCTCCGCCTCGATGAACGCGCGCAGGTCCGGTGTGACGCCGGGGATGAGCGAGCCGCCGGGCGCGACGAGCAGCAGGGAGCGCACCCGCTCCCGGCCCGCGAGCGCGGCCTCGACGGCCACGCCGGCGCCGAAGGAGGCACCGACGAGGTGACAGTCGGCGATGCCGAGTTCGGCCAGGGTGTCGAGCACGTCGTCCGCCGGGGAGAGCGCGCCCCGCGGCCGGGTCACGGAGGCGCCGAAGCCGCGGAGGTCGAGCCTGACGGCGTCGCGCTCCGCGGTGAGCGCGGGCCAGAGAGGCTCCCACATCCGGCGGTCCGCGACGCCCGCGTGCAGCAGCACGACGGGCGGCTCGCCGCGGGGACCCGCCCGGTCGTAGGCGATGTCTGCGGAGGTGTACGTCGTCACTGCCTGGGGCTCCTCACGGCTGCCGGATTGCGGACCGAGGCAAACACAGGGCGGTCCCCGGCCTCAACCGCATTTCCGGCCCGCCCTTGGCGCCGGGGACGTCAGCCGAGCGCCAGCAGGGTGATGGCGGCCGCGGCCCCGGTGAGGCCGATGGCCTGGAGGGCGGTGACGCGTTCGTGCAGGGCCGTCAGCCCGAGCAGCACCGGCACCGCGGGATAGAGGGACGACAGCACGATGGCCACGACGGCGAGTTGCTGCTGAACGGCCAGGGAGTACAGGACCAGGGCACCGGCCGCGGTCGTCCCGGTGGCGGCCGCGCCCGCGGCGAGCGGCCACGTCAGCGGCGCCCAGGAGCGGCGGGCGCGGCCGGCGAGGGCGAGCGGGGCGACGGCCGCCACGGCGGCGGCCCGGCCCGCGGCGACCGGCCAGATACCGGCTTCCGGCGCGGCCTGGGCGAGGGCCAGGTACTGCACGGCGATGCCGACTCCGGCGAGCAGGGCGTCGGTGGTCGCCGCCGGGGCGTCACGGGCGGCGCCGCCCGTTCCGCTGCCGCCGCCCCTGCCGTTGCGCGAGACCAGCCAGAGGGCGGGCACGGTCACCGCGATACCGCCCCAGGCGGGCAGGGAGGGCCGGTCGCCGAGGAGGGCCACGCCGGTGATGACGGGCAGGGCGACGCCGCTCACGGCGCTGACGGGCACGACCACGCTCATCGCGCCGCGGCCGAGTCCGCGGAAGAGGAACGCCATGGCCAGGCCGGTGCCGACGCCGGACAACGCGCCCCAGGCGAGGTCGCTGGCGGTGGGCGAGCGGTCCGGCCACAGCGGTGCGGCGGCGAGGGTCGCCAGGAGCCCGCCGACCTGCCCGAGGAGGGCGACGACCGCGAAGTGGGCGCGGCGGGCCAGCAGCCCGCCGCCGAAGTCGGCGATGCCGTAGGCCAGCGCGGAGCCGAGCGCGAGGAGCGGTCCCATCGGCCGGTCCCGTCAGCCGGTCCCGGTGTCCGGCGCGGCGCGGGCGGCCCGGCCGACGGGGCAGGCGGCGCCGTGCGTGCAGGCGCGGCGGTCGCACATGCGGCACATCAGGTCCGCGTCGCCGACGCGGTCGTGCAGCCGGGTCAGCAGTTTGCCCAGCAGCCGGGTCAGCTCCGCCCGTTCTGCCGGGTCGAGGACGGCGACCAGGTCGGTCAGGAGCTCGGCGCGGGCGTCGAGCAGGGCGCGGGCGGCGCGGGCGCCTTCGGCGGTGAGCGTGACGGGCACCGAGCGCCCGGCGCCCTTGCGGCGCCGCACCAGCCCGTCGGACGCCAGGGAGTCGATGAGCCGGGCGGCGGCCGACTGGGTCAGGCCGACGTGGCGGCCGAGGCCCGTGCTGCCGAGGCCGGGGAACGTCGAAAGGACCACGAGGGCCGCCGCGCCGCTGGGGCTGATGCCGGCGGCACGGGCGGCGCCGGTCAGCGCCGTGTCCGCGACGGTGAGCGCGGTTGCCCCGAGGAGGTTCGCCGTACGCCGCAATTCATGCATGACTCATGCATAACACAGACGCACGGCGGGGTCACGGCGGGGGCGCGTCGGTCAGGAGGGCGAGGGCACCGCCGGGGCGATGCGCCCGCGCACCTCGCCGAGCCCGATCCGGGTGCCGCCGGGCCCGGGGGCGTCGGCGGTGATGACCACCTCGTCCCCGTCCTCGAGGAACGCCCGGGTGCTGCCGTCCGGCAGGGTCAGCGGGCTGCCCCCGTTGGCCGTCAGCTCGATGAGGGAGCCGCGTTCCCCCGGGCCGGGACCGCTGACGGTGCCGGAGGCCAGCAGATCGCCGGTGCGCAGCGACGCGCCGTTGACGGTGAGGTGGGCGAGCTGCTGGGCGGCGGTCCAGTACATCGCGGCGAACGGCGGCGCGGAGACGGGGTGGCCGTTGAGCGTGACGCGGAGGGTGAGGTCGAGGCCCCAGGGCTCGGCGGCCGGGTCCGCGGTGTCGTCCAGGTACGGCAGGGGCCTCGGGTCGCGCGGCGGCGGCGCGGTGCGGGCGTGGCCGAGGGCGGCGAGCGGCACGACCCACGGCGAGACGGAGGTGGCGAAGGACTTGCCGAGGAACGGGCCCAGCGGCACGTACTCCCACGCCTGGATGTCGCGGGCGGACCAGTCGTTGACGAGGCAGACGCCGAAGAGGTGGCGGCCCGCGCCGGCGAGCGGCACCGGGCGGCCGGGTGTGGACGGGGTGCCGACGACGAAGCCGACCTCGGCCTCGATGTCGAGCCGGGCGGAGGCGGCGAGGACGACGTCCCCCTCGGGGGTGCGGCGCTGGCCTGTGGGGCGGACGACGGGCGTGCCGGAGGGCACCACGGTGCCCGCGCGGCCGTGGTAACCGATCGGCAGGTGCTTCCAGTTGGGGGTGAGCGGGTCGCCGTCGGGGCGGAACATGCGGCCGAGCGCGGTGGCGTGGTGCTCGCTGGCGTAGAAGTCGACGTAGTCGGCGACGGTGAACGGCAGGTGCAGGTCCACGGAGCCCGCGGGCCGGAGCAGCGGCTCGACGGCCGTGCGGTGGCGCTCGTCGCCGAGCCAGTCCGTGACGGCCGCGCGGACGCGGGCCCAGGTATCGGGGCCCGCCGCGAGCAGCGGGTCGAGGGTGCCGGCGGCGAACAGCGCCGCGTCGCCGGGCAGCAGCGCCTCGGCGGCGGCCGTGAGGTCGAGGACCTGGTCGCCGATGGCGACGCCGACGCGGCGGGCGGGAGTGTCCTGGGTGGTGAAGCTGCCGTAGGGCAGGGTGTGGATGCCGAAGGGGTGGGCCGGGTCGAGGCCGAGCCAGGTGGTGCCGTGGCGGGCGGCGGCGGTCATGGGCGGCCTTCCGGTCGGGGGCGGGGAACGGGTGCGCCACCGCGCCGGAGGTGCCGCTCGCGCGGAGCGGCACCGCGGGCGCGGTCGGTCGAACGGTCGGGGGTCGATCGGTCGGTCGGTCGGTCAGAAGTTGCCGCGCTTGGCCTGTTCGCGCTCGATGGCTTCGAACAGCGCCTTGAAGTTGCCCTTGCCGAAGCCGAGCGAACCGTGGCGCTCGATGAACTCGAAGAAGACCGTGGGCCGGTCGCCCACCGGCTTGGTGAAGATCTGGAGCAGGTAGCCGTCCTCGTCGCGGTCCACGAGGATGCCGCGGCTGCGCAGTTCCTCGATGGGCACCCGGACCTCGCCGATGCGGGCGCGCAGTTCGGGGTCGGAGTAGTACGAGTCGGGGGTACTGAGGAACTCGACGCCCCTGGCGCGCAGCACGTCGACGGTGGTGAGGATGTCGCCGGTGGCCAGCGCCAGGTGCTGGGCGCCCGGACCCTGGTAGAAGTCGAGGAACTCGTCGATCTGCGACCGCTTCTTCCCCGCGGCCGGCTCGTTGAGGGGGAACTTGACGCGGTGGTTGCCGCTGGCGACCACCTTGCTCATGAGGGCGGAGTACTCGGTGGCGATGTCCTCGCCGACGAACTCGGCCATGTTCGTGAAGCCCATGACCCGGTTGTAGAAGTCCACCCACTCGTCCATACGGCCGAGTTCGACGTTGCCGACGACGTGGTCCAGGGCCTGGAACACGCGCTTCGGCTCGCCGTCCGGCTGCCGGTAGCCGGAGGTCCGGGCGACGTAACCGGGCAGGTAGGGGCCGTCGTAGCGGGAGCGGTCGACCAGGCTGTGGCGGGTGTCGCCGTAGGCGGCGATGGCCGCGACGCGGACGGTGCCGTGCTCGTCGGAGACGTCGTGCGGCTCCTCGAGCACCGTGGCCCCCTGGGCGCGGGCGTGGGTGATGCACCGGTCGACGTCCGGCACTTCGAGCGCGATGTCGACGATGCCGTCGCCGTGGCGGCGGTGGTGGTCGAGCAGCGGGCCGGCCGGATCGGTGCCGCCCTTGAGGACGAAGCGCACCGCGCCGGAGCGCAGGACGTAGGCGTGGTGGTCGCGGTTGCCGGTTTCCGGGCCCGAGTAGGCGACCAGCTCCATGCCGAAGACCACCTGGTAGAACAGCGCGGCCTGGGTGGCGTTGCCGACCGACCAGACCACCGCGTCCCAGCCGGAGACGGGGAACGGGTCGGCTGCGGCGTCGTACTCCACCAGACCGAGGAGCCGGTGGAGCTGTGCGGGATCGAGGTCGGCCAGCCGTTCCTGGCTGGTGAGGGTGAGATCGGTGTCCACGATCGGCTTCCTCGCTTCCGTGCGACATCGGTGCTGTACAACAAGGACACCTGATCACGAATGCCCTGCGCAAGCAGGGCACTCCACACTGGACCGACTGTCCAGATTGCCGCGCTGAACGGGAGAATCACTGGACATTGTGTGCAGGGACCTTGCGGGGCCGCTCCGCCAGGTGGCCGAAAGGCGGGCTTGGCAAGGCGGCGGGCACCGGAGAGACTCCGTTCTCACCTTGTCAGGCACATGCCCACCCAGGAGGACCCCGTGCCCCTGTCCCCCACCACCCCTCGCAGACGCCCGGCCCGCCGGGGCCGCCTCGGCGCCGCCGCGGCGGGCCTGCTCGCCCTCGCCGCCGTCCTGCTGCCCGGTGCGGCCCACGCCGCCCCGCCGCCCGCCTTCGCGGCCGACCGGCTCGCCCTCGCCGCCGACGCGGTGCGCGCGGCCGACGTCCGCGGCACCGCGTGGGCCGCCGACCCGGCGGCGGGCACCGTGCGCGTCGCGGCCGACGAGACCGTGACCGCCGAGGATCTGGCCGGTATCCGGCGGGCCGCGGGCCCGCTCGCCGCCGCGCTGGACATCGAACGCGTCCCCGGCCGGCTCGAACCGCGGCTCCAGGGCGGCGAACCCGTCTACGCCACCGGCGGCTGGCGCTGCACCGCCGGATTCAACGCCAGGTCGGGCGGTACCGACTTCTTCGTGACCGCCGGTCACTGCACCGACGGTTACCCGGACTGGTACGCCGATCCCGGACTCACCGTTCTCATCGGCTCCACGGCGGGCAGCACCTTCCCCGGCAGCGACTACGGCCTGGTCCAGTACACCAACCCCGACATCCCGCGGCCCGGCACCGTCAACTGCAACGGCCGGTCCATCGACATCACGGGCGCGACCGGCGGCACCGTCGGCGGCCCGGTGCACGTCGCGGCCCCCAGCGGCTGCCGGTCCGGAAGCATCACCGGGCTCAACTACACGGTCAATTACGGCAACGGCGTGATCATCAGCGGTCTGGGCCGCATCAACATCTGCGCGGAACCGGGCGACAGCGGCGCCCCCGTCTTCACCGGTTCGCTGGCCATCGGCGTGATCTCGGGCGGCAGCGGCAACTGCGCCACCGGCGGCACCACCTACTACCAGCCCATCGGCGAAGTCCTCAACGCCTACGGACTGGTCCTCACCTGACGCCCGGCCGCACGGCGTTCATCTGCTGTTGGCCCGCAGGGCCGGCCGCGGGACTACCGGCGCCGGGCGGCCCGGCATACGATCCCACCGCTGCCGGGACATGGGGGTCGAGGAATGAACGCACGCGCAGGGCTCGGGGCGGCCGTGGCGGCGGGGGCGGTACTGGTGCTGACGGCCTGTTCCCAGTCCGACCGCACCGAGATCGCCACCTTCACCGACGAACACGGCCGGGCCTGTACGGCGGCCGTGGTGATCGACTCGGAGGACGGCGACCGCGAGGTGCAGAGCCTGGACTGCGACTACCCGCCGGAGGGCACGGGCCCGGGCCGTTCCGGCTACACCGAGCTGCCCTGAGCGGCGGCCCTGGCCGGACCTGACCTGGCCTGGCGGGCGGCAGGACGGGCGCGCCGGCGCGGATCTGCCGCGGGGCGCGCCGCGGGCGAGACCGGCAGAGCACGTCAGCCGAACGAGTAGCCCGCGTGTCCGATCGTCCCGTCGCTCGCCAGGCGCAGGCCCCCCGGCAGCACCGGGCCCGTGCGGCGCACGTCGTGCGGAAGCTGCCCGCGTACCCGCGGTTCGGACTCGGCGTGCCCGAGGAGCGGCTGCCGGTCTCGCGGTACTGACGGCGCGCGCCTCGGGCGAGGCCAGCGGGCCGGCAAGGCCGCGTGGCACGGCAGGTCGAGCAGGCGCGGGAGGGGCGGTACGACGCCCCCTGAGCCGTCCCGCGGGCGGCCTTCGCGCGAACCGGTGGCCGCGGCCCGCCGGTGCGGGCAGCATGGGGCGGCATGAGGAACAGCCGGGCAGCGGCCCGGGACAGCCTGCACGGACTCGCCCTGGGCGACGCCTTCGGGGAGCGGTGGTTCCCGCTGCGGCGCGGACCTGACCAGGCGCGCGCCGCCATCCACGCGCGCCGCACGCCGCAGGAGCCGACGTGGCCCTGGACCGACGACACCGCCATGGCGCTCGGCGTCTTCCGGGCGCTGCGTGCCGACGGCGAGATCAGACCCGACCGGCTGGCCCGGGTCTTCGCCGACGGCTACCTGGCGGAGCCGGCGCGGGGCTACGGCTACGGCATGCACGAGCTGCTGCCCCGGCTGGCCGACGACCCCACGGCCTGGCGCACCGAGACCACGCGGCTCTTCGGCGGCGAGGGCAGCCTGGGCAACGGCGCCGCGATGCGTGCGGCGCCGCTAGGGGCGTGGTTCCGCGCGGACGAGGAACGGGCCGCCGCGCAGGCCGGGCTGGCCGCACGGGTGACGCACGGTCATCCCGAGGGCGTGGCGGGCGCGGTCGCCGTGGCCGTGGCCGCCGCCCGCGCCGCCGCGGGCGGCGCCGCGCCCGGGGCGGCGGCGTTCCTGCGGGCGGTCGCCGGGCGCACGCCGCCGGGGGCGGTGCGCGGGGGGCTCGAACGGGCCGCGGAGCTGCCGGCGGACGTCTCGCCGCAGGAGGCGGCCGACGTGCTCGGCAACGGACGGCGCGCCACGGCCGCCGACACCGTGCCGTTCGCGCTGTGGTCGGCCGCACGGCACCCCGGCAGCCTGACGGACGCGCTGTGGTGCACGGCGGAGGGGCTCGGCGACGTGGACACCACGTGCGCGATCACCGGCGGCGTGGTCGCGGCCCGCACCGGGCTCGACGGGGTGCCCGCGGCGTGGCTCGCGCGCCGCGAGCCACTGCCCGCGTGGGTGGATGCCGTCAGCCCGGACTGAGGCCCGTGGCCAGCGGCGACACGGAGGTCACGGGCGAGACGCCCGCCAGCCGGCAGACCGCGATGTAGAGCAGCAGCGGATGGGTGTAGGGTCCCGCGTCCTCGGGCCAGTGGATCAGCTGCGGCACCGGCCGGACCGTCATCGCCGAGGAGTCCCTGACCGCGGGCCCCGGCAGGCAGGCGCCCGCCCAGTAGCGGGCGGTGGGCGGCCAGTCGAGCCCGACCTGGGACTCGGAGGGAACGACCCACCACCAGCGCCGGCCGGCGGCGAAGACCGCCCCGGCGCGCGGCAGGCTGGTCATGATGCGGCGGCCGTGGTCCTCCGAGACGCCGACGGCGTCCCCGGCCAGGCCGTCCGGCGTGGTCACCGGGAGGTGGAGTGGGGCGGGGCGGGCGGCGGGCACCGCCGCGCCGCCGCGACAGGCATGGGCACGTGGTCGGTGGTCCATGGGCGCGCCCGCGCTAACGGCGCCGGGACGCGAATGACCGGGCCCCGCAGCCGACGCCGGGCGGCACCGCCAGGCCCCACAGCGTGCTGATGGCCCGCGCGCGCCGACCCGGATGAACGGAGACCGCAGGCGCCGCTCCCCTCCTGCTGTCGGCGGGAACATGACACCAGGTCAGGCCCCGCCGCTCCGGCCGCGCGCACGCGCGCGCGGCACCGGCGGCTCTCCTCCGCCCCGGCGGCCGGACGGTCGCGCCGGGATGCCCGCGCCGGGGCGGTCGCGCCGCGGCGAGCGAGCCGGGCACCGCGGGCGCCGCGGCGCCCCCCGGACGTCGCGGCTGGACAGTCCCCCGGTAAGGCGCGGTGGCGGAAAGAGCCATGCTGTCGCCTTTCGTCTGCCGATGTCCCGCGCGTCCCCCTTTGCCCAGGTGAGGCGCGTCCACTTCACTATGGCACTGCCAAGTTCAGGTCGCAATAGGTAACTTGAAAATTGCAGATCGCCAGATGCGGAGTGGTGATGTGCGCCGGCACACAGCGCGGGGACACGCGCCCACATCTGCCGTTCCGGTTACCGTCCGTGGCGATTACGCGCACACCGCGTGTACTTGGCACATGACCGACATCCCCGGCGCCGTGCCGCCGATACTGGCCGTCGACGGCGAACTGCCCACCGGTGCCTGGGCCTACGAGTACAAGTGGGACGGCTACCGCTGCTGCCTGCGCGCCGCGCCCGACGGCACCACGCGCCTCACGAGCCGTAACGGCAACGACCTCACGGCCACCTACCCCGAGCTGGCCGGCGTCCCGCCCGCCGCGTTCGGCGGGCTGGCCACCGTCCTCGACGGCGAGATCGTGGCCCTGGACGCGGCCGGGCGGCCCGACTTCGGCCTGCTCCAGCGCCGCCACCAGCGCCGCCCCGGCACCGGCCGCCCGGCCGCACCCGCCGTCACCTACTTCGCGTTCGACCTCCTGCTGCGCGGCCAGGACACCCACCTGCGGGCCCCCTATGCGGAACGCCGCGCCGCGCTGAGCCGGTTCGCCGCCGCCGCGGAGCCGGCCGCGGGCGGCCGGCTGGCCGTTCCGCCGCACTACACCGGACCCGGCATCGGCCCGCAGGACCTCCTCGGCATCGCCGAACAGCACGGTCTGGAAGGGCTGCTGGCCAAGCGGCTCGACTCCCCCTACCAGCCGGGCCGCCGCTCACGGCTGTGGATCAAACGGCCGCTGGTGTCCACGCAGGAGGCCGTGATCGGCGGCTGGCAGCCGGGCGACGGCCGCCGCTCCGGCACCGTCGGCTCCCTGCTGCTCGGCGCCCACGACGCCGAGGGACACCTGCGCTACATCGGCCACGTCGGCAGCGGCTTCACCGCGGCCACGCTCGCCGACCTCCTGCGCCGGCTCACTCCGCTGGCGCGCGCCACCAGCCCGTTCGACGGGCCCGTGCCCCGCGAGCACGCCCGCACCGCCCGCTGGACCGAGCCGCGCCTCGTCGGAGAGGTCGCCTTCCGTGCCTGGACCCGCGACCTCAGGCTGCGCCAGCCCTCCTGGCGCGGCCTGCGCCCCGACCGTTCCCCGGAGGGCATCACCCTGCCGGGACCGCCGCCAGGGAACGACCGCTGAGGAGCGCTGCGCGCGCTCCCGTAGGGTTGCCGCCCATGGATCTCGACGCGCTCGCCGCGGACGCCCGCGGCCTGCGGCGGGCCGGACGGCGCGCCGTGCTCGGTCTCGCGGGCCCGCCGGGGGCCGGCAAATCCACGCTGGCCCGCGCCCTGGTCGCGGCGCTCGGCGAGGAGGCCGCCTACGTTCCGCTGGACGGTTTCCACCTCTCCAACGCGCAGCTCGACCGCCTCCGGCTGCGGTCGCGCAAGGGCTCGGAACCCAGCTTCGACGTCTGGGGCTACGCCGCCCTGCTGCGGCGGCTGACCGCGGGCGAGGGCGGGGACCCGGCCCGTGAGGTGTACGTGCCCGACTTCGACCGCGGGCTCGACGAACCGGTGGCCGCCAGGCACCGGGTCCCGCCGGGCGCCTGGCTGATCGTCACCGAGGGAAACTACCTGGCCTGCGACCTCCCCGGCTGGCGCGAGGCACGCGCCTTGATGGACGACGTCTGGTACGTGGACGCCGCCGACGCGGTCCGCGACGCCCGGCTGATGAGCCGCCACACGGGCCACGGCCGCACCACCGCCGCGGCGCGCGCCTGGGTGGACACCAACGATGTGCCGAACGCCACACTGGTGCTGGCCTCGCGGGAGCGCTGCGGGCGCGTGATCCCCGCCGACGGCTGACCGGGCGGTGGCACCCCGGTGCCGAAGCTGGGGTGGGTAGCGGTTTCACCGCGACCCCCAGTTCTGGAAGCATGACGGTCATGAGTGATGAGGAACTCCCCCTGGCCGCAGAGTTCCCCGCGGTGACGCGAGAACAGTGGCAGGAACTGGTGGCCGGCGTGCTGCGCAAGGCCGGGCGGGGCGACCTCGCGGGCCCGGACGCCGAGGCGAAACTGGCGACCCGGCTCGGCGACGGCCTGGTGACCCGCCCGCTGTACACGGCGGAGAACGGCCGGGCCGAGGGCGGGTACCCCGGCTTCCCCCCGTTCGTGCGCGGCGGCAGGCCGCAAGGCACCGCGGTCACCGGCTGGGACGTGCGGCAGCGGCACAACGATCCGGACCCGGCGCGGACCAACGAGGCGGCGCTCGCGGACCTGGAGAACGGCGCCACATCGCTGTGGCTGACCGTCGGAGCCGCGGGACTGCCCGTGAGCGGCCTGGAGAAGGCCCTGTCCGGCGTCTACCTGGATCTGGCGCCCGTCGTGCTCGACGCGGGCGCGGAGACGGGGGCCGCGGCCCGGGAGCTGCTGCGCCTGTTCGAGGAGCGGGGCGTGGCGCCCGGCGACGCGCTCGGCCACCTCGGCGCCGATCCGCTGGCCCTGGTCGCGCGCACCGGCCGCGACGGCGGGCTCGCGGCCCAGCTCGCGCAGGCGGCCGAGCTGGCGGTGCGGTGCCACCGGGAGTACCCGCGGCTGACCGCGGTCGGCGTCGACGCGCTGCCCTACCACGAGGCCGGTGGCTCGGCGGCCGAGGAGCTGGGCTGCTCCCTGGCCACGGGCGTGGCCTACCTGCACGAGCTGACCGAGGCCGGTCTCGACGTGGACGCGGCCTGCGGGCAACTGGAGTTCCGGTACGCGGCCACCGCCGACCAGTTCCTCACCATCGCCAAGCTGCGGGCCGCGCGCCGGCTGTGGGCCCGGGTGGCCGAGGTGTGCGGTGCCTCGCCCGAGGCGCGGGCGCAGCGGCAGCACGCGGTGACGTCGCCGGTGATGATGACGCGGCGCGACCCCTGGGTGAACATGCTGCGCACCACCGTGGCCTGCCTGGCGGCGGGCGCGGGCGGGGCGGACGCGGTGACGGTGCTGCCGTTCGATCACGATCTCGGGCTGCCCGACGCCTTCTCCCGGCGCATCGCGCGCAACACCTCGTCGGTGCTGATGGCGGAGTCGCACCTGGCGCGCGTCATCGACCCGGCGGGCGGCTCCTGGTACGCGGAGGAGCTGACGCGGGAGCTGGCCGAGGCCGGCTGGGCGTTCTTCCAGGAGCTGATGGGCGCGGGCGGGCAGGCCGGGGCGCTGGCGTCCGGGATGGTCGCGGAGCGTCTCGCGGCCACCTGGCGGGAGCGGTCGCGGCAGCTGGCCGTGCGCCGTGAGCCGGTGACCGGGGTGAGCGAGTTCCCGACGCTGGCGGAGCGGCCGGTGGAGCGGATTCCGGCGCCCGCGCCGCCGGCCGGCGGGCTGCCGCGGGTGCGCAGGGACGAGGCGTTCGAAGCGCTGCGGGCGCGCAGCGACGCGCATCTGGCGGCGACGGGCGCCCGGCCGCGGGTGCTGCTCGCGGCGCTCGGTTCCGCCGCGGCGCACACGGCGCGCGTGACGTTCGCGGCGAACCTGTTCCAGGCGGCCGGGATCGAGCCGGTGCACGAGCCGGAGTCGGTCGACGCCGGAACGGCCGGGGCGGCGCTGCGGGCGGTCGGCACCGAGGTGGCGTGCCTGTGCGGCAGCGATGCGCTGTACGCGGAGCAGGCGGCCGGGGTAGCCGCGGCGCTGAAGGACGCCGGGGCGCGACGGGTCTTCCTGGCGGGCCGTCCCGGTGAGCTGCGGGACGCCTTCGAAGAGGCGGGTGTCGACGACTTCGTGTTCGTGGGCTGTGACGCGATCGCCGTCCTGTCCTCCGTTCTTGACCTCATGGGAGTGGCGTGATGGAGATTCCCGACTTCACGGAGATCGGCCTCGGGCCGGCCGCCGGCGGCGGGACCGCGGACGCGTGGCGGCAGCGGGTCAAGGAGGGGGCCGGGCACAGCGCCGAGGACCTGGTGTGGGAGACGCCCGAGGGGATCGCCGTCAAGCCGCTGTACACGGCGGACGACCTGGCCGGGCTCGACTTCCTGGACACCTACCCCGGGGTGGCGCCCTATCTGCGGGGCCCCTACCCGACGATGTACGTCAACCAGCCCTGGACGGTCAGGCAGTACGCCGGCTTCTCCACGGCGGAGGAGTCCAACGCGTTCTACCGGCGGAACCTGGCGGCCGGTCAGAAGGGCCTGTCCGTGGCGTTCGACCTGCCGACGCACCGCGGGTACGACAGCGACCACCCGCGGGTGACGGGCGATGTCGGGATGGCCGGGGTGGCGATCGACTCGATCTACGACATGCGGCAGCTGTTCGACGGGATTCCGCTGGACCGGATGAGCGTGTCGATGACGATGAACGGCGCGGTGCTGCCGGTGCTCGCGCTGTACATCGTGGCGGCCGAGGAACAGGGGGTGACGCCGGACAAGCTCGCGGGGACCATTCAGAACGACATTCTGAAAGAGTTCATGGTCCGGAACACCTACATCTATCCGCCGCAGCCCTCGATGCGGATCATCTCCGACATCTTCGCGTTCACCTCGCAGCGGATGCCGCGGTACAACTCGATCTCCATCTCCGGGTACCACATCCAGGAGGCCGGGGCCACGGCCGACCTCGAACTGGCGTACACGCTGGCGGACGGCGTGGAGTACCTGCGGGCCGGGCTCGACGCGGGGCTTGACGTGGACGCGTTCGCGCCGCGGCTGTCGTTCTTCTGGGCGATCGGCATGAACTACTTCATGGAGATCGCCAAACTGCGGGCGGCCCGGCTGCTGTGGGCCAAGCTCGTGCGGCGCTTCGAGCCGAAGAACGCGAAGTCGATGTCGCTGCGGACGCATTCGCAGACCTCCGGCTGGTCGCTGACGGCGCAGGACGTCTTCAACAACGTGACCCGCACCTGCGTGGAGGCCATGGCGGCCGCGCAGGGGCAGACCCAGTCGCTGCACACCAACGCGCTGGACGAGGCGCTGGCGCTGCCGACGGACTTCTCCGCGCGCATCGCGCGGAACACGCAGATCCTGCTCCAGCAGGAGTCCGGGACGTGCCGCGTGATCGACCCGTGGGGCGGCAGCGCGTACGTGGAGCGGCTGACGCACGACCTGGCGCGGCGGGCCTGGCAGCACATCGAGGAGGTCGAGGCGGCCGGCGGGATGGCGAAGGCGATCGACGCGGGCATTCCGAAGCTGCGCGTCGAGGAGGCGGCGGCCAGGACGCAGGCGCGCATCGACTCGGGGCGGCAGCCGGTTATCGGCGTCAACCTGTACCGGGTGGACGCGGACGAGACGATCGAGGTGCGGGCCGTGGACAACTCCGCGGTGCGGACCCAGCAGGTGGAGAAGCTGCGGCGGCTGCGGGAGGAACGGGACGAGGTGGCCTGCCGGGCGGCGCTCGACGCGCTGACGACGGCCGCGGGTGACGACGGGCGGGGCGCGGGCCTGGACGGGAACCTGCTGACGCTCGCGGTCGGTGCGGCCAGGGCAAAGGCGACGGTGGGCGAGATCTCGGACGCCCTGGAAAAGGTGTTCGGGCGGCACTCGGCGCAGATCCGTACCATTTCCGGTGTGTACCGGCAGGAGGCGCAGGAGTCGCCCGGGGTGGCCCGCACCCGGGGCCTGGTGGCGCGGTTCGAGGAGGCCGAGGGCAGGCGACCGCGGATTCTGGTGGCCAAGATGGGCCAGGACGGCCACGACCGCGGGCAGAAGGTGATCGCCTCCGCGTTCGCCGACCTGGGCTTCGACGTGGACGTCGGCCCGCTGTTCCAGACACCGGCGGAGGTGGCGCGGCAGGCGGTCGAGGCGGACGTGCACATCGTCGGGGTGTCCTCGCTCGCGGCCGGGCACCTGACGCTGGTGCCCGCGCTGCGCAAGGAGCTGGCGCAGGAGGGCCGGGAGGACATCACGATCGTGGTCGGCGGGGTGATTCCGCCCGGGGACGTGACGGCGCTGCACGAGGCGGGCGCGGCGGCTGTGTTCTTGCCGGGCACGGTGATCCCGGACGCGGCGTTCGACCTGCTGACGACGGTGGCCGCCGGTCTCGGTCACGACGACCTGTAGACGACCCGTAGAAACGAAGGACATGCCGCGCACCATTGACATCGAGGCGTACGCCAAGGGCGTCCTGGCCGGTTCCAGGTCCCATGTGGCCCGGGCGATCACGCTGGTGGAGTCGACGCGGGCCGACCACCAGGAGCTGGCCCAGCGACTGCTCCTCGACCTGCTGCCGCATGCCGGGCGGGCCAGGCGCGTGGGGATCAGCGGAGTGCCTGGAGTCGGCAAGTCGACGTTCATCGACGCGTTCGGCAGCATGCTGACGGGCCTCGGGCACAAGGTGGCGGTACTCGCGGTCGACCCGTCCTCCACCCGGACGGGCGGGTCGATCCTGGGCGACAAGACGCGGATGGAGCGGCTGTCGGTGGACCCGGCGGCGTTCGTGCGCCCCTCGCCGAGCGCGGGCACGCTGGGCGGCGTGGCGAAGGCGACGCGGGAGAGCATCGTCGTGATGGAGGCCGCCGGCTACGACGTGGTGCTGGTGGAGACCGTCGGGGTCGGCCAGTCGGAGACGACGGTGGCCCGCATGGTGGACTCCTTCCTGCTGCTGACGCTGGCCCGCACGGGCGACCAGCTCCAGGGCATCAAGAAGGGCGTGCTGGAGCTGGCGGACGTCATCGCGGTGAACAAGGCGGACGGGCCGCACGAGCGCGAGGCGCGCACGGCGGCCAGGGAGCTGTCCGGCGCGCTGCGGATGCTGCACCCGCCCGAGGAGGGGTGGACACCGCCGGTACTGACGTGCAGCGCGCTGGAGCAGGCGGGCCTGGAGACGGTGTGGGAACGCCTGGAGCGGCACCGCGCGGTGCTCGACGCCGACGGGCGGCTGGCGGCGAAGCGGCGCGACCAGCAGGTGGACTGGGTGTGGTCGATGGTGCGGGAGCACCTGATGACCGGATTGCAGCGGCACCCCGCGGTGCGCGGCCTCGCGCCGCTGGTGGAGGAAGAGGTCCGCGGGGGCACGCTGACGGCGACACTGGCGGCCGAGCGACTCGTCGCGGCCTTCCGCGAACCGTACGGTGACGGGCCGTGAACGCGTAAGCTGGGCGGCGGAGTTGCCGTGCCCGTTCCGACGAGGGGAGCCTCGTGCTCACAGTCAATATGCTTGAGGAACTGTTCGCTCCCGGCAGCCATCACACGCACGAGGAGCGGAGCCGGCTGGCGCTGACGCTCGTCGAGGCAGGCGGCCTCGCCCCCGACCGGGGGCCGATCGACCTCGACTCCGGCGAGGCGGTGATCAGCCTGTCCGCGGGCCCGGCACGCGTGCGGCAGAACGACCCGGAGGACCCCGACGACCCGGACGGCCCCGGCCGCTGAGGACCCGGCCGCAACGACCGACCGAGCCGTCGGCCGCTGCTCAGCCGTCGGCGTCCTCGACGGATTCCCCCGCGGGGCCGCTCGCGTGCGGAGTGCTGTCCTCGGGGCCTACGGACCGGTCTTCCCAGCGGATGACGCGCCAGCCTTCGGCCGGGGCGCCGGAGAGGATGACGACACCGGTGTTCCGCAGCTCGTGGGTGGACGCGAAGGCGGCGTCGATGTTCTCCGCCCTGGCCGCCGCCCACATGCGGATCGCGGCGCCGTGGCTGACCATGGCCACGGTCCCGGCTCCGGTGCCCGCGGCCTCCTCGACCACGGCGTCGAAACGCCGCAGCGCCTCCACGCCGTTCTCCCCGCCCGGCATGCGACGCCCGGTGTCCCCCGCCGACCAGGCGAAGGCCGTGGTCAGGTAGGTCTCGATCGCCTGGTGGTCCCCCCGCATCTCCAGATCACCGGCGGACAGCTCCCGTATGCCCTGCCGCACACCGACTTCCAGACCCGTCCGGGCGGCCAGCGGTGCCGCGGTGAGCTGGGCGCGGAGGAGCGTGGACGCGTAGAGCGCGTCGATCGTCTCCGCCGACAGCGCTTCCGGGAGGGCAGCCGCCTGCTCCTGTCCCAGCGGGGTCAGCGCGGGGCCGGGTTCGGCCGTGTCCAGCAGGTGCTTGAGGTTGGAGGGGGTCTGGCCATGTCGAACGAGCAGCAGTCGCATAAACGGTTCTGTCTCCAGTGAGGCGAGTGGCGGTGGTCTGTCCACTGTGCCATTCCGGAGCCTCGCCCCCTCCACGGGTCCTCCGGGTCCTCCGGGTCCTTCACCGGGTGGGGACCGTCAGTTCCCGGCGAGCGCCCGGCCCGCCTGACGGGCGGCGTCGAGCGCCTGCGCGTGGTGCTGTTCGGCGAGGCCCCGCAGGCTCTCCATGGCGGGGGTGGTGGCGGCGAGGGTGAGCTCCCGCTTGACGACGGTGAGGTCGGCCTGCCAGATGTCGGCAAGGACACGTTCCAGGTAGGGGGTGGAGTGGTCCCAGCCCTCGCGCGGGGCGCCGGGGCCGTAGCCGCCGCCGAGGGTGGTGACCAGCACGGTGGGCGTGCCCTTCAGCAGGGGGGTGGTGGAGCCGCCGCCGGCGATGACGAGGTCCACCCAGGCCTTGAAGTGCTGGGAGACGCCGAAGTTGTACAGCGGTACGGCCAGGATCGCGGCGTCGGCGTTCTGGAGCTCGTCGGCCAGGGCCGCGGCCAGGGCGAGGGCCTCGTGCTGCGCCGGGGTGCGGTCCGTCTCGGCGGTGAAGCCGGCGGTGGTGGCGAGGGCCCAGGCGTCGGCGGGAAGGGAGTCGGTGCCGAGGTGGCGGCGGGTCACCGCGGCGTCGGGGCGTGCGGCGGTCCACTCGGCCTCGGCTATGTCGGCGATCTCGGCGCTGGCGGAGGCGCCGGGCAGGATGCTGGCGTCCAGGCGGAACAGGTTCATGGCGTGATTCCTCGCAGGTGGATGGGCCACGGGTGTGGTCTCGACGGGGGACGGCGGCGGGCCTGAGGCCGGGGCCGCGGCTCCGTCCGATCTAAACGGACTCTACCCCGCTTCTTCTTCCCCGGGGTAGGTTGAACGTGTGGAACCGCCTGTAGTGCCCTTCGGAAAGCCGCGTGGTGAGCGCGCCGACGCGGTGCGTAACCGTGAGCGCCTGCTGGAGACGGCCCGCGAGATGATCGCGGAGCGGGGCGTCGCGAAGGTGACGATGGACGGCCTGGCCGAGCGCGCCGGGCTGGGCAAGGGCACCGTGTTCCGCCACTTCGGCAGCCGGGCCGGCATCTTCAGGGCGCTGCTGGACGCGGACGAACGGCGGTTCCAGGAGCAGGTGCTCTCCGGCCCCCCGCCGCTGGGGCCCGGCGCCGACCCGGTGGCGCGCCTCGTCGCCTACGGCCGCGCCCGTATCGCCTTCCTCCTCGACCACCACGCCGTGGCCCGGGCGTCCCTCGACCGCGGCCGGCCCGCCCCGGCCGGCGACCCGTCGGTGTCCCAGCTCCACATCCGCATGCTGCTCGGCCGGGCCCAGGTACGGATGCCCAGCCTGAACGGCCTCGCGGTCCAGCTCACCGCCGCCCTCGAAGGCCCGCTGCTGCTGTACCTGTCCATGTCGGAAACGAGCGCGCCCCCGGCACCGGACGTCGACCACTTCCTCGGCGACAGCTGGCAAGCCCTGATCGAACGCATCGCCCGCTGACCGTCCGCCTGTCAAGGTGTGCGACGACGATCGAATGGCTGGGTACGGACGCAGGGCTTCGCCAGGATCGGACCGTTCGGTTCCGGCGCCGAGGCAGGTGCCGGTCAACTCTCAGGAGGACAGGGTGAGGACAGCCTTATTACGTCGTTTACCACAGCGGTGGTCGGGCTACCGCCTGCTGCGCTGGCTCGGCATCCCGGTGGCCCTGGTGGCCACCATGCTGCTGACGGCGCCGGCCGCTCACGCGGAGCTACGGGAGCAGCGTTCGATCAACTTCCAGGACGACGGGGCCTACGCGATCGTCCACTACGGGGAGGACGACCAGGGCCACTATCTCCAGTTCTACCTGCACGACACCCTGGACGACGGGCTGTGTGCCGTGGCCCGCGCCGACTTCAGGGTCGACCAGGGGCTCACCGGTCACCACCACATCGACCCGGGGCAGGTCACGCTGTGCGAGGACGGCGAGCGGGCATGGTCCGAGCGGTGGTACCCGGAGCCGAACAACGACGGAGAAGAATCGGGGCCCGACACCTGGGAGATCACCGGAATCCGGTGGGCCGACGCGTGCCGGGAGGAGCTTGACGGCACGAGGGTCTGCCGGTGGGGGGACGGCGTGCCGGACGTCAGTGTCCACAACATTCCCCTGCTCCCCTAGGAACAACTCGGCCGCAGCGCCATAACCACGAGAAACCGGCCGTTCCGGAGGCGGCCCTCCCCAGACGGGGTCGGACGAAGCGGACGGCGTGATCGGCCGGCTCGCCGGCCGGGACCCGCAACAAGGGTCCCGGCCGGTCCGGCACCGCCTGCACGGACGCGGCAACCGAGCAGCGCTCCCTGCCGCTCGGGGCGGTGAACCGTCCCGTGCCGGGAACGGCCGTGGGCGTGCGGGTGGTTCGCCACGGGCGAGAAGCGCGGGTCGGCACGAGCTGTGCCGGGCCCGCGGTGGCGGGGCCTCAGCCCGCGGGCGCGGGCAGCGCGGTGCCGCGGAGCCCGGCCGCCGCGCGGACGAGTGAGGCGATCGCCGGCGAGTGGCTGTTCGGCGGCCAGGCGATGACCGTGGTGACGTCCGGCGCGTCGACGACGGGCACCGCGACGTGATCGGGCCACTGCCAGGCGCGGCTGGAGGCCGGAATCACAAGCAGTGTCTTGCCGAGCGCCACGAGCTGGGCGAGCTGCGACTGGGTGCGCACCTCCGGTCCCGGCCCGTCCGGGTAGGACCCGTCGAGCCGGGGCCACCGCGCGATGGGCAGGTCCGGCACGTCGCGGACGTCGGCCAGCGTGAGCTGCTCGCGCGACGCGAGCGGATGGCCCGCGGGCAAGAGGGCGATCTGGCCTTCGACGCAGAGGTCCTCGGTGTCGAACCCGGCGAGGTCGTCGAACGGCCGGTGCATGAGTGCCACGTCGGCGCGCCCGCCGCGCAACAGCCCCGCCTGCTCGCCGACCTCGCACAGGAGGACTTCGACCGGTGCCGCACCGGGTTCGCTCGCGAGCGTGTCGAGGAGCCGTTGCAGCAGCTCGTGGGACGCCCCGGCCTTCGTCACGAGCACCAGTGGCCGCTTCGGCTCTCCGGCACGCCGCGTTCTGCGCGCAGCGGCCGCGACCGCGTCGAGGGCCGCCCGCGCCTCACGGAGCAGCACCCGGCCGGCGTCGGTGAGCGCCACTCCACGGCGGTCCCGGTCGAGGAGCCGGACGCCGAGCCGCCGCTCCAGCAGGCGGATCGCGCGTGAGAGCGGCGGCTGCGCCATCCCGAGCCGAACGGCGGCACGTCCGAAGTGCAGCTCTTCGGCGACGGCCACGAAGTACCGGAGCTCGCGGGTCTCGAGATCGTCCACGGGCGGAGCCTACCGGCTGATACCCGGCAAGTATCACGGGGCACCGAATCCGTCTTGGACGGCGAGTGCGCAACTCGCCGAGCATGGATCGCGTGAACGACACAAAGACCGCGCTGGTCACCGGCGCGAACAAAGGAATCGGCTTCGCCATCGCACAGGGCCTCGGGGCCATCGGCTTCACGGTCGCGGTGGGGGCCCGCGACGACGCCAGGCGCGAGGCGGCCGTCGAGCGGCTGCGTGCCGCGGGCGTCGACGCGTTCGGGGTCGCCCTCGACGTCACCTCCGACATCAGCGTCGCCGCGGCGGCGGCGACCATCGAACGGACGGCGGAACGACTCGACGTGCTCGTCAACAACGCGGGCATTTCCGGCCGGACGGACGGTGACGCGCAGGACCCGACGACGCTCGACCTCGACGTCGTCCGCACCGTCCTCGAAACGAACGTGCTCGGGGTCGTCCGGGTGACGAACGCGATGCTCCCGCTGCTCAGCCGCGCAGGCTCGCCGCGCATCGTCAACATGTCGAGCAACATGGGCTCGCTGACGCTGCGGACCGGCCCGATCATGGCCGCGTACGCACCGTCGAAGTCGATGCTCAACAGCGTCACGGCGCAGTACGCCCGCCGACTCGCCGATAGCAAGGTCATCGTGAACGCCGCCTGCCCCGGCTATGTCGCGACCGACTTCACCGGCTTCAACGCGCCACGGACGCCCGAGCAGGGCGCCGCGATCGCGATCCGGCTCGCCACCCTTCCGGACGACGGGCCGCGAGGCGGCTTCTTCGACGACGAGGGCGTCGTCCCCTGGTGACCCGGACGGACGGGGAGCGCGACGGCACCGAGCGTCGGAGAAAGCGGAATCGCGACGACCGCAGGGGCCGGGCAGGCCGGGCGGGCCGGACGGGCCGACTTCCTCGATAACGGGAAGCGGAGCCGCTCGGGGCCCGTCATCTCCGATACCGCTGCGCCACGGCCGCGAAGGCGGCCTTGGGTTCCCATTCCATGTCGGGGTAGGTCTGCCCCCGGTGCCCTTCGAGGAGTCTGACGATGCCCAGGCCGGCCCGGTCCAAGTCGTCCCTGGGGTCGCCGTCCGGGCGGTGCGGGTAGCCGGGCAAGGCGAACAAGAACACGAACGCGCTGTCCACGCCCTCGGTCTCGAAGATCTCCAGCAGTTCGCTCAGATATGCGGCCTGGCCGGCCTCGTCACGCTCGTAGCTGCCGTTCAGCCGTACCGGGGCCTTGGTCTGTGGGTCGTACTCGACCACTTCGAGTACCCGCCCACCGCGGTCTCCCGCGCCGCGGTAGGCCGCGGTGCCGAACCCGGTGATGGCGAGCGGCTTCGGACCTTGGGCCAGGGTGCGCACCGCGTCCCGGAACCGGTCGGCGACCTCGGCGGAGCGGATCAGCTCGAACGTCACGATGTCGAAGGGCGTCCAGTCGACCTGCTCGAACTGGATGGACGCGTAGGTGAGCTTGCCCTGGAAGTGCTCGCGGACCGTGGCCGCGGCGTCGCGGAGGAATGCGTTGATGCGCACGCCGAGTTCGCGTATCGCTTCGGCCCGCCGCTCGGGTTGGCTCATCAGCCGCCCGACCCGTTTCTCGGGGCTCTCTCCGGCCAGGAACCCGCGGTTCATCACGCTCAGCTCGACCCCTGCGACGAACACGACCGTGGCCCCCTGCTGCCGCAGCCGTTCCGCTCGCGCGGCGCAGTCACGGAGGAGCGTGAGGATCTGCTCCGGGTCCAGCTCCAGCGGATAGGGCGAGAGCCAGACCTCCAGGCCGAGTTCGGCGGCGGCACCGGCGGCCAGCTCCAGTCGGTCGGGGTCGCCGCCGATGATCTGGACCGCGTTGCAGTGCAGGTCGTCGCGGATGATGGCGAGCTCGCGCCGGACCACCGCGGGGTCGAAGTGCTCGCGGGATATCTGGCCGTGCACGACGAATCCGGTGTCGTAGGTCATTCCTCTTGCTCGCATGATGACGTCCTCTCTGCCGGTCCCGGTCGGGCCGAGGCTGACAGGAAAAGTGCGTGCGCGCAAGTTTGCGCGCACGCAGCATTGTGTGGAACGCTGACGCCGTGACGACACCACCACCAGGGCTGCGGGAGCGAAAGAAGCAGGCCACGCGCGAGGCGCTGCGCGAGGCGGCCCTGCGCCTGGCCGTGGAGCGCGGACCGGACCAGGTGCGGGTCGAGGACATCGCCGAGGCGGCCGGGGTCTCGCCGCGCACCTACAACAACTACTTCGCCAGCCGGGAGCAGGCGATCGTCTCCGCTGTGACCGCGGACCGGGAGGCGCGGATCGCGGCGGCGGTGGCGGCCCGGCCCGCAGGAGTGCGCCTGGCCGACGCCGTCACCGAAGCAGTGGTCGAGCAGTACACGGACACCGGTGAGCGCGAACACAAGGCGCTGCTGCTGATCACCACCGGGACCGCGCTGCGCGACGCGTTCCTGGATGCCACCGCCGGCATCGAACCGCCTCTCACGGCGGTGATCACCGAACGCCTGGATCACGCCGGGGCGCACACGGCCCGCGTTCTCGCGGCGAGCGTGGCCGCGGCGGTTCGCATCGCGCTGGAAGGCTGGCTCCGGCCGGCCGGGCACACAGAGTCCGCCAAGAGTTCCGGCGCCGGAGGACTGGTCGTGCCCTCCGGCTCACTGCCCGACCGGCTCCGCTCGGCGCTGGCCCCGCTCGCACCCGCGTTCGACGCCGCCGAGCGACACACCCGGCCGTGAAGCCGACCCACGAACAGCAGATTTGGAGCAAGCCGATGCACCCGGCCGTCGCCATCCTCGTCAGCCAATGCAACGGAGATGACGCGTGTCAGGTCGCGATCTACGACTGGAGTACTGATCACCGGCCGATCGGAACGCAGTGGGCATGACCTTTGTGGTGTGTCACACGCGGCCGCGCTCCTTGACCGAGGCGACGAACGCCGACCAGGCATCTCCCGAAACGACCAGTGCGGCACCGTTCCGCACCTTGCCGTCCCGCACTGGCACGAAGCCCGGAAGGGCGTCCGCCACCTCGACACAATCGCCGGTCCCGTTGCTGTAGCTCGACTTGCGCCAGGCCATGTCGTCAATCCTGCTGTTCATAGCTCCCCGCTACGTCTGCCATGAGGCGCCGCGACGCCTGCTCATCCAGTGAGGCCCGCCAGATTTCTGCGAACGCATCGTCGTACTTCTGCACCTCCGTGGGTTTGTCCAGGTACAGGCTCCCTGTGTAGCCATCCGCGTAGACGGTCGGAGGCTCCGTCTCGGCACCGTCGCCGTTGAGCGGGAACCGCAGGACGTTGAACGGGCCCGTGACGAGGCCCGGGTGCGCGGCGGCGGTGAACGGGACGACCCGGATCTCCAGATTGGGCAGTTCGGAGACGTAGATCAGGTGCGCGAGCTGCCGGGACATGGCCCCGTGGCCGCCGACGGGGCGCCGCAGGACCGACTCACCCAGCGCGATGCGGAGCGATGGCGGGTAGGTGACCCGGTTCAGCAGCACTTGGCGCTCCAGGCGCAGCTCCACGCGGCGGTCGAGATCGTCGTCATCCACGTCGCGCACGTGAGTGCGGATGATCTCCCGGGCGTACTCCTCGGTCTGGAGAAGACCGGGGACAACATCACCGTGGTACAGGTCGATCCTCGCTGCCGCCTCTTCGAGACCGATGTACACATCGAAGTGCTCGGGAATCACGTCGCCGTAGGCATGCCACCAGCCACGCGCCTTGGTCTCCTTGGCGAGCCCCATCAGCGCCTCGGTCATCTCGGGTGAGGCCCCGTAGATCATGCACATGGCCTGGGCATCGAGACTGCGGAGACTGGTCTGCCCGGTCTCAATGCGCCAGAGCTTCGGCTCGGACCACTCCAGGCGCCGCGCCGCCGCCCGTACGGTGAGCCGCGCCTTCATGCGCAGCTCCCGCAGGTGACGCCCGAGTTGGCGCCTCGGCACGGTCGAGCCGGTCGGACGTGTTGTCACGGCCCCTCCCTCTCCCTGTCATTCATTCTGAAGGACTTTCATCGCCCGGTCTGTAGTGGTTCCGCTCCCCGTTCTGGGAGGCGAGTCACCAGTTCGAAAGGTTCTGACCGGAACAACGATTTGTAGTCTTGCACTTTCTGCCGCGACGGCAACAGAGTGAAGTCACGTCATCACGTGACGCGTTGTCTGGAGCCCCGGGCTTCCCACGCGTCTGTGCGTCACAGGAACGGCTGAACGGCAGGTGACCCCATGAGCACTCCTCCGCACCCCTCCACCCCGACGGAGGCCCCCGATCCCGGAGACCGTCCGACGACGGCGGAACTTCTCGCCCAAGCCGATGAACTCGCCCAGCGGGTACGCGAGCACCTCGGACAGCAAGGCCCAGGAGCGGTCAAGTGATCCGCCAACCCCGCCGCGTCCGGGCGTGGTTATTTCAGCGCGTCGGCTCCGCCCGACGACCCGCCCCGCGCGGTGAAGCACACGCGCATGCGCTCCTCCACGTACCGGGCCGGGCAGGCCGGCCCGCGTGCTGCCATCACAGCCGGCACGCCCAGGGCGAGCCTCGGAGAGCGGGGGGCCCCCGGCCGCGGCACCACCGCACCCCGTACGAGACCGCCTTCCAGGACGCACTGACATCCCCGAGTACAGACACCGGAGTGCCACTGCCATGACGCCTCAGCCCGTGCACCGCATAGCCACCCCGCCCACCGCCCGAGTGCTGGTCTCCGTCGAGGTCGACGCACGCACCGTCAAGCGTGGCGACCAACTGATGATCGGTGGACAGCCGTTCACCATCAGGGACATGACCGCGCTGGGCCCGGGTCGCAAGCGCCTGACGTTCATCACCGGGGAGATCCTGACGATGAACGCCACCACCGTCCTGTGGGCTGCCCGCCTCGTCGATCCCCGCCTGCGCGGGGGAACGCCGCGGTGACCGCCTCCGGTTCAGTCCCGCAGTACCGCGGAGATGCCGCGTTCGGTGCGGGTGAATGCCGGGAACTGGTCGGGGGTGCAGTGCACTTCGTGCCAGCCGGGGCCGGTCAGTGGCGGGCAGCCGAGAAGTGGTGTCCACTCCCCCGGCGGCGCCCACAGCAGGCGCCGGCCGCCCGGCTGAAGGATCGGTGCCACGAGCACGTCCGGCCCGAGGAGGTACTGGAGGTCGGCGTCGCGGGCGGCTCGGTCGCCGGGGTGTGCCAGCGGCATCGGCCGCATCAGGGGCAGTTCGTCCGCGGCGGACTCGGCGAGGTAGGGCCGCAGCCGGTGCCGCAGCCGGCAGGCGGCGATGACGGCGGAGCGCACCGGCTCCGGGTAGGCCGTGGGCTCGCGGCGGCCGACGCCGTGGAAGCGGGTGATCGGCGAGAACACGGCCCACTGCGCCCACCGGCCGTACAGTTCCGGCTCGACGTCGGTGGGCGTCCCGTAGGGCGCCATGCTGGCGCGCTGGGCGATGGCCGCCCGGTAGGACGCGGGCGTCCAGTAGCCGCCGGCGTCGTGGGTGACCAGTGAGGCGCCGCTCAGGGACATGGACAGCAGGGCCCGCAGGGTGGAGACCAGGCCGCTCCAGGTGGACGGCAGGTCGCCCGCCCAGTGCGCGGGATCGCGCTGGGAGCCTGCGGTGCCGGAGCGGGCGATGGCGACGAAGTCGCCAGGGCGGGTCGCAAGACCCGTCTCGCGGACCGCGTCCTGGTAGATCAGGCCGTAGCTGTTGCGGCGTTCTGTGCCGGTGGTGCCGTCGGCGAACACGGCGGCGTCGGGAATCTCCTCGCCGAAGTCGGCCAGGACCGCGGCGTTGCCCTCGTCCTTCAGGGTGTGGGCCAGGCGGTCCGACCACCAGGCCCTGGCCCGGGCGTTGGTGAAGTCGACGACGAGCACGTTCTCGTTGTCGGCGGCGGGGACGGGCCGGCCGGCGGCGTCGCGGACCAGGTAGCCGAGGTCGCCCAGCCGGTCGGCCAGCGGGGAGCCGCGGGTGACGTACGGGTTGATCCACAGGCTGGTGCGCACCCCGCGGTCCCGCAGCGGGGCGGTCCAGCCGCTGGGGAAGCGGCTGCGGTCGGGCCCGGTGCTCCAGGCGGCGTCGTGCAGGACGGACTCCTCCAGCCACTCGTCGACGTGGATGACGTCGACGGGGCAGTCGGCCGCGCGGAGTTCGTCGACGGTGCGGACGACTTCCTCGGCGGTGAAGTAGGACGAACGGCTCATCCACACCCCGTAGGCCCATTCGGGCAGGGCGTGGGGGCGGCCGGTGAGGGCCAGGTAGCGGCGCAGGATGCCGGGGGCGTCGCCGGTGATGAGGAACAGGTCGAGCGTGTCGCCGCCGATCTCGACGCTCGCGGCCTCGGAGTGGGTGGCGCCCAGGTCGGCCTCGACGGTGCCGCCGGTGTGGGCGTACAGGCCCCAGCCCGTGTCGGACCACAGCAGCGGGATGTTGAGGTAGGCGGTGGCGCGGCCGGCGGCGCGGCTCTCCTCGGTGTTGCGCAGTCGGCGGTGCCGGCCGCGGAGGTTGATGCCCTGGTAACTCTCACCGCCGCCGTAGACGGCGGCGTCGGGCGCCAGGTGGACCGTTTCCACCCAGCAGCCGTCGGGGTGCTCGGCGGTCGGCGGGCGGTAGCCCGCGCGGAACGGCACGGTGTCGGCCTCGGGGTCGGCGAACCTGCGGTAGGCACCGCAGGTGAGGCCCTGTCCGCCGTCCCACAGCGCCTCGACACCAGGACCGCTGATCCGGGTGCCCTCGGGCACGCGGGTCAGCTCGGCGGGGGTGTCGGGCAACCCGGCGAGCAGGGGCGTGCCGTACTCGGGGGCGCCGCTGGTGCCCGCTTCGCGCAGCCGCAGCACGCCCTCGACGGGAACGGTGCACGACAGGGTCAGCATGCGGCCCGAGGCGAGCGTGACACGCAGGTGCCGTCCGTCGGGCGCGGGTTCGGCCGCCACGTACGGGTCGGTCTCCGCCGTCATGGCCACCTCCGTCGCATCGCGGGCGCCGCGCGCCGGCCGCGCGGGGGCCCGCGCCGAGTACCCGGCCCCCGGCCTGCGGAAACGCTGCGCGGCCTGGGCGGCGGGGGCTGCGGGTGGAGACGCGGGGCGAGGCGGGGGTCTCCGGCACAGGCACGGGAAAACGCGAGAACCCGGGGGCCGCCGCGGCACCGTGCTCGGATTCCTGCATGTGAAGGGCTCGCTGGGCGCGGCGCGACCGGCCGTTCCCGGGGGAGGCCCCCTGCACCCCGGTGGTGCGGGTGCGGCCGGGCACGCCGCCGGACGACGCGCTGACCGCGATGCGAGCCGCGGGTGACGCACCCTCGTGGCCGTGACCGGCGACAGGGGTACGCCGCCGGACGTCGCGCGGTTCGCCGCGCGGTTCGCCGCGCGATGGAGGACGTGCCGGCCGAGCTGGGCGGTCCCGGTGCGAATGGCTTCTGAAGGCGTCGGGTACACGGCCCTGGTCACCCGATGAGGAACGATTCGAGAATCCGGAGGACGCCATGGGCAAGACCAATCCCATCGAGGTCCAGAAGGCCCTGAAGGACACGCACTACCCGGCCGGGAAGCCGGAGCTCGTCGAGCGGGCCAGGGCGAACGGCGCGGACAAGGGGCTGGTCAAGAAGATCGCCGACATGCCCGGAGACCGCTTCGACGGCCCGAACGACGTCGAGAAAGCGATCTTCGAGTGACCGGGTCACAGCCCGGCAGCACCGCCCCCGTCGCCCTGGTGACGGGGGCGGAGTCCGGAATCGGCCGGGCGACCGCGATCCGGCTGGCGCAGGGGGGCATGGACGTCGGCATCACCTGGTACCGCAGCGAGGCCGACGCCGAGGAGACGGCACGGGAGGTGCGGGCCGCCGGCCGCCGGGCGGAGACCGCACGGATGGACCTGGCGGACCTGCCCGCCGCCGCGGACGTGGTGGACGCGCTGGCGGAACGGCTGGGGCGGCTCGACGTGCTGGTCAACAACGCGGGAACGGGCAGCCCCGCGACGCCGTTCACCGATCTCGACCTGCCGACGGTGCGGCACGTGCTGGACGTCGACCTGGTCGGCCCGCTGCTGTGCGGGCAGCGGGCGGCGCGGCGGATGATCGCGCAGGGCGGCGGGGGGCGCATCGTGAACGTGACCAGCGTGCACGAGCACCAGCCGCGGGTGGGGGCGGCGCCGTACTGCGCGGCGAAGGGGGGCCTGGGGCTGCTCACGCAGGTGATGGCGCTCGAACTGGCCGAGCACGGCATCCGCGTCAACGCCGTCGCACCCGGCGAGATCGCCACGCCGATGACCGGGCAGGCGGGCGTCGACGTGACCACGCGGGAGCGGCCCGGCGTGCCGCTGGGGCGGCCGGGCGATCCGCGGGAGGTCGCCGAGGTCGTCGCGTTCCTCGCCGGGGACGGGTCCGGGTACGTGACCGGCGTGTCCTGGCCGGTGGACGGCGGGATGCTGCGGATGGGCCCGATGGCCGGGTCCCACATGCGCGAGCACACGTGGCGCCGCCCCGGCACCGGCGCCTGAGGCGCGGACAGCCGGGACGGCGCGGGCGGCTGAGGCGGCGCGGGCGGCGGCGCGGGTCAGGCCACGGCGGCCAGCTCCGCCGGGCGCGGGGCGGGCTCCGGCGCGGGCGCCGTCTCGGCGGCGGGCCGCGGGGCGCGGCGGGCCCCGAGCGCGAGGCCCGCGGTGGCGGCGAGGGCGATGACGAGACCGCCGGCGACGAGGGCGGCGCGCGCGCCGGCCAGCTCCATGAGCACGCCGATCACGGGCGGGCCGATCAGGCCCCAGCCGGTGCTCAGGCTGCGCCACACGCCCAGGACGCGCCCGCGCATATGCGGCGGCGGGTCGGTCTGGAGGACGGTCGTGCCCGCGGTGTCGGAGACGGATTCGACGACGGCCATGGGGATGACGAGCAGGATCAGCAGTGCCAGCGTCGGGGTGAACCCGGTGGCGATCTGGAGCACGGCGCCCGCGCCCGCCATCGCCGCGACCAGGCGGACGGAGGGCCGCTGGAGCAGCCCCGCGAGCAGGGCGCCCGCGATACCGCCGATGGCCAGGGCGGTGGAGACGGTGCCGAACGCGCCGGGCCCGGCGGCCAGCGGGCCGGTCACCAGAACGGCCAGCGTCAGGGCGTAGTTGCGGCCGAAGATCGCGCTCAGGCCGGTGATGGCCGCGAGCGCGACGAGCCGCGGACGGCCGAAGAAGAAGCGCAGGCCTTCGCGCGGGTCGGCGCTCGGCCGCGCGGCCTCGGCGGGCGCCACCTGGGCGTCCGGGTCGGTCGAGCGGTCGATCAGCCGCAGGAACGGGATGACCGCGGCGACGAAGACGAACGACAGGCCGTTGGCGACGAACGCGGCGGCGGTGCCGAACAGCACCACGGCACCGCCGGCGAGCGCCGTTCCGGCGAGGCGGCCGACGCTGTGCACGGCCGAGCCGAGGGCGATCGCGGAGGGCACGTCCCTGGTGCGCACCAGGTCGTTGCCGAGCAGGGCGCAGGCCGGGTTGTCGACGGTGGCGATGACGCCCGTGACGGCGGAGAGGATCAGCAGCAGCGGCACGTTCAGCGCGCCGAACGCGACGAGAGCGGCCGTGGTGAAGGCGACGGCGCCGAGGGCCGCCTGGCTGAGCGCGGCGGTCAGCTTGCGCGGCCAGGCGTCGACGGCCGCGCCGCCGATCAGGCCGAGCAGCAGGCCGGGACCGGCCTGGACGGCCAGGGACACGCCGGTCATGGCGGCGGAGCCGGTGACCTGGAGGACGAGCAGGTTCTGGACGGTGAGCTGCATCCAGGTGCCCGCGTTGGACACCAGGTTGGCCAGCGACCACCAGCGCATGCTGGGGTAGCGCAGGCAGCGCCACGGGCTACGGCGGGTGGCGGGGGCAGGCGCGAGTGCAGACATGGGGAAAAGGGGGGTGGGGGGCGGGGAAGGCCCCGGACGGTGCCGGGGACGCCGCCCACCATGGCAAATGCGGCGGAAGCCGGGGAAGACCAAGATCACCCCGACGCGGTCGCCGGTGCCGTCACTCCTTGGGGCGCCTGGCCCGTACGCACTGCGTGCGCTTGCTCACACCCGTGCTCACACCGCGCTCAGGCCCGTGCTCACACCCGCAGGACGACCTTGCCGGTCTCCTTGCGCTGGAACATCGCGTAGGCGTCGGGCGCCTGGTCGAGCCGCAGGTGGTGGGTGGCAAAGTCGTCCGCGCCCAGCGGGTCGTCCCCGGCGAGCAGCGGCAGGATGTCGGGCACCCAGCGCCGCACGTTGGCCTGGCCCATGCGCAGCTGGATCTGCTTGTCGAAGAGGGTGAGCATCGGCATCGGGTCGGCCATGCCGCCGTAGACGCCGCTGACGGAGATGGTGCCGCCGCGGCGGACGAGGTCGACGGCCAGGTACAGCGCGGACAGCCGGTCCACACCCGCCTTGCCCGCGATCTTCTCCGCGGCCCGGCCGGGCAGCAGCCCGCCCAGGTTCTGCGCCAGCTTGCCCGCGGTGCCGCCGTGGGCCTCCATGCCGACCGCGTCGACGACGGAGTCCGCGCCCCTGCCGTCGGTGAGGTCGCGCACGGCCTCGACGACGTCGTCCTTGCCGGTGACGTCGAGGGTGGTCACGCCGCGTGCGCGGGCCCTTGCCATCCGTTCGGGCACGAGGTCGATACCGATGACCTGCCGGGCGCCCTGGCGGAGGGCGATGCGGCAGCACATGTCGCCGATCGGGCCGAGGCCGAGCACGGCCAGCGTGCCGTTCTTGGGGACGTCCGCGTAGGCCACGGCCTGGTACGCCGTGGGCAGCACATCGGACAGGAACAGGTACCGGTCGTCGGGCACGTCGGGCGGCACGATGACCGGGCCGTAGTGGGCCTGCGGCACCCGCAGGTACTCGGCCTGGCCACCGGGTACGGAGCCGTACAGCTTGGTGTAGCCGAACAGCGCGGCACCCGTGCCCTGCTCCCTGACCTGCGTCGTCTCGCACTGCGTCTGGAGCCCGCGCTCGCACATGAAGCAGGAGCCGCAGGCGATCTGGAACGGGACCACGACCCGGTCGCCCGGGCGCAGGTCGGTGATGGCGGAGCCGACCTCGGTCACGACGCCCATCGGCTCGTGGCCGAGGATGTCCCCCGGCGTCATGAACGGGGTCAGCACCTCGTAGAGGTGCAGGTCGGACCCGCACAGGCCGGTGGACGTCACCCGGATCACCGCGTCCGTCGGCTCCTCGATGCGGGGTTCCGGCACCTCGTCCACCCGCACGTCGCGCTTGCCGTGCCACACCACTGCCTTCATGGCGCCTGCCTCCGGTTCCCGTCGTCCGGCGTAAGAACGCCGGGCGAGTACCCCGCCGGGCCGGGGTCAGTCGGGCGGGCGCGGGACGATCAGCCGCGGGTGGTGAGCAGCAGGGAGCCGGCCGCCAGGCCCACGGCGGCCAGCACGGCGCAGGCCGCCGCGCACAGCACGCGCCTGCGCAGGCACCGGTAGCGGTCGGTGTACTCCGCCTGGAGGCCGCGGCAGCGGTCGGCGACGGCGACCAGGACGCGGCGGGAGAGGGCGATGCGTTCCTCCGCGTACCGGTCGGCCAGCTCGGCGCGCTGCTCCTCGCTGAGGCCGGTCAGCCGCGCGGCGAACATCTCGGCCTCGGCGCGGGCACCCGCCAGCTCGGCCTGCCACAGCAGGTAGCCCTCCAGCTGCGCGATACCCGCGGCGGCCTCGCGTTCGCTGCCGCCCGTGCTCATCTGCCGGACTCCCGCGGGCCGGGGGCGGGGCCGGGGCCGGGGGCGTGCGTTCCCGACTCGGCGATGTCCCGGCGGCCGGTCTGGCGGGACTGGTCGACGACGGCCACGTCGGGGTGGTGCAGGTCGAAGGCGGGCGCTTCGGAGCGGACGCGGGGCAGGGTGGTGAAGTTGTGGCGCGGCGGCGGGCAGGAGGTGGCCCACTCCAGGGAACGGCCGTAGCCCCACGGGTCGTCCTCCTCGACCCTCGGCGCGTGCCGGGCGGTGTGCCAGATGTTGTAGAGGAACGGCAAGGTGGACAGGCCGAGCAGGAAGGCGCCGATGCTGGAGATCATGTTGAGGGCCGTGAAGCCGTCGGCGGCCAGGTAGTCGGCGTAACGGCGGGGCATGCCCTCGGCGCCGAGCCAGTGGTGGACGAGGAACGTGCCGTGGAAGCCGACGAACAGCGTCCAGAAGTGGATCTTGCCGAGCCGTTCGTCGAGGCAGGTGCCGGTGAACTTGGGCCACCAGAAGTAGAACCCGGCGAACATCGCGAAGACGACGGTGCCGAACACCACGTAGTGGAAGTGCGCGACGACGAAGTAGCTGTCCGTGACGTGGAAGTCCATCGGCGGGGAGGCCAGCAGGACGCCGGTCAGGCCGCCGAAGAGGAAGGTGACGAGGAAGCCGATGGACCACAGCATGGGCGTCTCGAAGGACAGCGAGCCGCGCCACATGGTGCCGATCCAGTTGAAGAACTTGACGCCGGTGGGCACGGCGATGAGGAAGGACAGCATCGAGAAGAACGGCAGCAGCACGGCGCCGGTGGCGAACATGTGGTGCGCCCACACGGTCATCGAAAGGCCGGTGATGGCGATGGTGGCGCCGACGAGCCCGATGTAGCCGAAGATCGGCTTGCGGCTGAAGACGGGGATGACCTCGGTGATGATGCCGAAGAACGGCAGCGCGACGATGTAGACCTCGGGGTGGCCGAAGAACCAGAACAGGTGCTGCCACAACAGGGCGCCGCCGTTGGCGGAGTCGAAGATGTGCGCGCCGAAGACGCGGTCGGCGGCGAGCCCGAAGAGGGCGGCGGCCAGTACGGGGAACGCCATGAGCACCAGCACGCTGGTGAGCAGGATGTTCCACGTGAAGATCGGCATGCGGAACATCGTCATGCCCGGCGCGCGCATGCAGATGATGGTGGTGATGAAGTTGACCGCGCCGAAGATGGTGCCGAAGCCGGAAAGAGCCAGGCCCATGATCCACATGTTGGGGCCGACGCCCGGGGAGTGGATCTCGTTACTGAGCGGGCTGTAGGCGAACCAGCCGAAACTGGCCGGGCCCTGCGGGGTCAGGAAGGAGGCGAGCACCAGCAGCCCGCCGAACAGGTACAGCCAGTAGGCGAGCCCGTTGAGCCGGGGGAACGCCACGTCGGGGGCGCCGATCTGGAGCGGCATGATCCAGTTGGCGAACCCGGCGAACAACGGGGTGGCGAACAGCAGCATCATGATCGTGCCGTGCAGCGTGAACGCCTGGTTGTACTGCTCGTGGGACAGCATCTGGATTCCCGGGCGGGCGAGTTCGGCCCGCATGGCCATGGCGAGTACGCCTCCGACCAGGAAGAACAGGAAGGAGGTGACGAGGTAGAGCGAGCCGATCTGCTTGTGGTCGGTCGTGGTCAGCCACGACACCACGATCCGGCCGGGGGTTCTGGGCTTCTTCGGCGCTGGGCCGCGTGCGTCGGCCCGCGCCTCGGTGACGGTCGCCATGAACGGGTCCTTTCCCTGAAGGTCGCGGCCCGTTTTATCGGTGTGCGGGCGACCCCGGCCGGTTTGACTCGTTCGTGGGCGTGTGCGGACGTTCAGCGACCGCCGGGCGGCGGGGCGGAGTCCGCCTCGACAACCTGCGCCAGCCTGCGGACCATCCGGCGGTTGCGGATCTGGAGCAGGGCCTCGGACAGCATGCTGTGCAGCCGGCCGCCCGGGCCGGTCAGCGGGTGCTCGTCGATGGTCACCAGGGTGTTCTCCTCGCCCCACGGGCGCAGGTCGATGCCGATGCGGGCGGTGCCCACCAGGCGGCTGACCGCCTCCAGTTCGAGCACGCCGACGGGCTCGCACGCGCGCACGACGGTGCGCCCGTGGAGCGTGGCCGGGCCGACCTTGACGGTGTAGCGGAGGGCCGCCCCGACCTCGGGCCAGGTGCCTTCCACGGGCTGCGAGCCGGCGGTGCCGACCACCCACTCGGCATACCTGGTGCCGTCGGCGAGCACGGCCCACACCGCGGACGGGGGGCGTCGGATCAGTACGGGCCTCACGGCCATGTGCGGCTCCTCACGCGCGGGTTCCATCGGGCTCGGTGCAGGGCGGCACGGGCCGCGTTCGCACCGCAGGCCCCGTGCACACCGCCGCCGGGATGCGCGGAGGACGAGGCCAGGTACAGGCCCGCCACCGGCGTGCCGGGGCGGCCGGTGCCGGGGATCGGGCGGAAGACCAGTTGCTGGTGCGGGGCGGCGGTGCCGCCGCCGAGCGCCCCCCGGTACAGGCTGGGGTTCAGGGCTTCGAGACCGGCCGGGGGCAGTATCCGCCGGGCGGCGATCGTGTCGCGGAAGCCGGGCGCGAACCGTTCGACGGCCGCCTCCAGCCGGTCGGCCAGGGCCTCGGGCGGCCCCGCCCCCGCGGCACCGCGCGGCAGGTGGGTGTAGGCCCAGGCCGATTCCGTGCCGGCCGGGGAGCGGCCGGGGTCCGCCGTGGTCATCTGGCCGAAGACGGCGCAGGGGTGGCGGGGGACGGTTCCGCAGGCCAGGTCGGCGGCGTAGCGGGTCAGGTGGTCCCGGCTCTCGGCGAGGTGCACGGTGCCCGCCGCCGCGGCGGCCTCCGCGGTCCACGGCACGGGCCGGGTCAGGGCCCAGTCGACCTTGAACGTGGGGTGGTCCCACTGGAAACGCCGCAGGTCCGCGCGCAGCCGGCGCGGCAGGTCGGCCCAGGCGACGAGGCCGCCGTACAGCGCGGGCGCGGGCACGTCGGCCAGGACGGCGCGGCGGGCGGGCACCGGCTCGCCGTCCGCGGTGCGCACGCCGAGGCAGCGCCCGTCGCGCACCAGGACGCGGTCGACGGGGGTGTTGCAGCGCACCTCGCCGCCGCGGTCGGCCAGGCGGCGGACCAGGGCGTCGGTGAGGCGCCCGGCGCCGCCGGCCGGGACGGGCCAGCCGTACCGCTGGCCGAGCATGGTCAGCAGCCAGCCGAACGCGCCGCTGCCCGCGGACTCGGGCGGGAGGTCGGCGTGCAGCGCGCTGCCGGTGAGGAGCAGCGGCCCGCCGGGCCCGGCGAACTCCTCCTCGCCGAGCCGCCGCGCGGGCAGGGCCAGCATGCGCAGCAGACGCAGTCCGTCGGCGGCGGGCAGCAGGCGGCGCAGGACGGCCACGCCGCGGCGCAGCGGCGGGAACGGGCCGAGGAGCGCGTCGAGGAGGTCGGGGGCGAGCCGGTCCCAGCGCGCCACCAGGCGCAGCCAGGCGTCGCCGTCGCCCGGCGCGAACGCATCGAGCGCGGCGGCCGTGTGCTCAGGATCGTGGTGCAGCACGGCGCAGCGGCCGTCGGGCAGCGGGTGGGCGAGGACGGCGGGGGCGTGGCGCCAGGCCAGGCCCCAGCGTTCGAGGCCGAGCCGCCGCAGGGCCGGGGAAGCGACGGCCAGCGGGTAGAAGGAGCTGAAGAGGTCGTTGACGTGGTCCGGGTGGACGCCGCGGTCGCTGCGGACGGCGCCGCCCGGTGCCGCGGTGGCTTCGAGCACCAGCACGTGCCAGCCGGCGTCGGCCAGCATGTTGGCGGCGACGAGGCCGTTGGGACCCGCGCCGATCACGACGGCGTCCGGCGCGCCGCGCGGGGTCACTGCCGCTCCCCCGGTCCCCTGGCCGCCTCCCGCAGGCGGCCGCCGCCGGGCAGGCGGCGGCGCAGCGGCGGGGTGTCGCCGCCGCCGCTGCCGCGCAGCCCGGAGAGGAAGCGGGCGGCGGCGTCGGCCGCGGAGTGCCGCGGGTGCCAGCCGAGTTCACGGCGGGCCCGCCCGGTGTCCATCAGCGGGAAGGTGAGGACGGCGTCCAGCATGGACGCCGACGTGGGCACCAGGCGCAGGTGCCAGGCCGCGTCCACGGCGGCCCGCAGCGGCCGGTAGGGCACGGTCAGCAGGCGCGCACCGGTGAGGCGGGCGAGCAGGCGCGGGTCGACGGGGGGTTCCGCGGCGATGTTGAACGGGCCGCGGACCTGCTGGAGCGCGGCGCGGCAGAAGGCGTCCGCGGCGTCGTCGGAGTGCAGCGCCTGGAAGGTGAGCCCGGCCAGGTCGGGGAGCACGCGCAGCGGGCGCGGGGGCCGCCGGGCGGGGAGGAACGGGCCGGCGAACAGCCGCCGTTGCTGCGGCGCGCTGTCCGCGGCGATGACGATGCCGGGCCGCAGCCGGACGACGCGCACGCCGGGGTTCGTGTGCTCGAAGACGTCCAGGAGCCGTTCGGTGTACGCCTTCTCCCGGCAGTAGGGCGCGGTCGGCCAGCCGTCGGTGGGCCAGGACTCGTCCACGCGGCGGTCCTTGGGCCCGGGGGCGTAGGCCACCACGGAGGAGGCGTGGACCAGCGCGGGCACGCCGGCGCGGGCCACGGCCGCGAACACCCGGTCGCTGCCGAGGACGTTGGTGCGCCAGGTGACCTCGGGGCGGTGGGCGGGCTGGAAGAGGCACGCGAGGTGGATGACGGCGTCGGCACCGGCGAAGAGCCGGTCGAGTGCTGGCTCCTCGGTGATGTCGGCGCCGATCCAGGTCACGCCGTCCCGGGGCGTCTCCGGGCGGCGGCGGGCGATGCCCACGACGGACCGGACGCGCGGGTCCGTGGCGAGGCGCCGCACGACCCCCGTACCGATATTGCCGGTTGCCCCGGTGACGACGATGCGGGCGGATGCGGTGTTCAGGTCAGCTCCGCATATCCGAAGAGATCGGCGTAGCCGGAGGGCAGCTGACTGAGCAGTTTGTTCATCGCGCCGCCCGCGACGCGTTCCGAGAGAACGGAGAAAACGACGCGGGTATCGGTCTCCGCGGTCTCCACGTCCTCGTCCGCGTGGTGCGCGACGTTGCTGATGAATTCCTCGACCCCCCAGCTGCGTCCGGTGTCGTCCGCGCTGTGGAGGATTTCCGCCAGCGGCATGGGCAGCTGGTCCGCGAGGTGCTCGGCGGAAGGCCCGGGAAGGCGCCGGCCGAGGGTGATCAGGACCGATTCGACGATGCGTTCCGCCTCGTCGGCGGGGTACTCCCCGCGCTCGCGCACGGTCGAGAGAAAGGCGCTGTAGGACACGGTGCCGCCCTTTCCTGTCGATTGCGTTTCCGTCTTTTCCAGGTCGCGTCCTCCGCGTAACCAGCGGGGCGCGCGGGAAACCTCGGCGGCACCCTCCGGCGTTCGAGATGTGCGCGCGGGCAAATGCGGGCAGACTTGTCGGGAACGGCCTCTTCCCGTGGCGAGCAGCGCGAATCGCACGCCCACCCTCACCTGGGAGAGCAGAATGAATACACCCGCAAACCCCCGCAAGAAGCGACATCCGCACGACGACGCGCCGGACACGAGCAGTCAATTCCAGCGCATTGCCGAGCTGCCTCCGTGTCCGGAGCGCGAGGCGTTGCGCCGGGACGTGATATGTGCGTGGATTCCGATGGCGGACCGGCTGGCGCGGACGTTCCGCGACCGTGGCGAGGCGCTGGAGGACCTGGAGCAGGTCGCGGCGCTCGGCCTGGTGAAGGCGGTCCACCGGTTCGATCCGAGCCGCGGGCGGCCCTTCGAGAGCTACGCCGTGCCGACGATCGTCGGTGAGGTGAAACGCCACTTCCGGGACCACATGTGGGGGCTGCACGTGCCGCGGCGCACGCAGGAGCTGCGGAACCGGGTGCGGGCCTCGGCCCGGCAGCTGAGTTTCCGGCTCGACGAGCGGGGACCGAGCGTGGAGCAGATCGCGGAGCACAGCGGCCTGACCGAGGACGAGGTCAGGACCGGCATGGAGGCGCTGGAGAGCTTCAGCACTCTCTCGTTGAATGCTGAACTTCCAGGTGCGGACGGCGACTACTCGCTGCTCGACACGCTGGGCTCGCACGAGCCCGGGTTCGACCGCGTGGTGGACCGCGAGTCGGTCAAGAGCCCCTTGCAGGCGCTGCCGGAGCGCGAGCGGCACATCCTGTACCTGCGCTTCTTCCACGGCATGACGCAGAGCCGCATCGCGCGGCACCTGGGGATCTCGCAGATGCACGTCTCGCGGCTGCTGAGCCGGGCCTGCGAACGCATCCGCACCGAGGTGGACGGCCACGACGGCACGATGGAGCCCGCGGCCGCTCCCGCGCCCGCCGCCGGCGGAACGGTGGCCTGAGGTGCGTCCCGGCCCGCTGCGGCGCCCGCTGCTCGCCCTGTGGATCGGGCGGAAGGTCTGGCGCGCCGTACAGCGGCACCGGCGCCGCGGGGCCCGCCGCCCCTGAGGCGGCGGGCCCCGCGGCCTTCGTCGGTGCGCCGTCAGGGCAGGGCGCTGCCGCCGGTGGCGTTCAGGATCTCCGCGGTGACGAAGCCCGCGTCCTGCGAGGCGAGGAACACGTAGGCCGGCGCCATCTCGCCCGGCTGGGCCGGGCGGCCCAGTCCTGACTGCGCGCCGAACTCGCTGGTGTCGGGCATCGTGGAAGGGATCAGCGGCGTCCACACCGGTCCGGGGGCGACGGCGTTGACCCGGATGCCCTCGGGCGCGAGCTGTGCGGCCAGGCCCTGGGTGAAGGTGACGATGGCGCCCTTGGTCATGGCGTAGTCCAGGAGCTTCGGGCTCGGCCGGTACGCCTGCACGGAGGTCGTGTTGATGATGCTGCCGCCCGCCGGTATGTGCGGGAGCATCATCCGGCACAGCCAGAACATGCCGTACAGATTGGTGTGCACGATCCGGTCGAACTGCTCCGTGGTGATCTTCTCGATGCCGTCCGGCTGGGCCATCTGATAGGCGGCGTTGTTGACCAGCACGTCGACGCGGCCGAACTCGGCGACGGCCCGGTCCGTCAGCCGGCGGCACTCCTCCTCCACCCGGATGTCGCACGGCAGCGCGACCGCGCGGCGGCCCGCCTCGGTGACGAGACGGCACGTCTCCTCCGCCTCGTCCGCCTCCTCGGGCAGGTGCGTGAACAGCACGTCGGCCCCCTCCCTGGCGAAGGCCAGGGCCACCGCGCGGCCGATGCCGGAGTCCCCGCCGGTGATGACGGTGCGGCGGTCCGCGAGCCGGTCGCAGCCGCGGTACGTGCGCTCGCCGTGGTCCGGCCGCGGCGACATCTCCCCGGTCTCGCCCGGGGGCTCCTGCGACTGGTCGGCGAACTCCGGCGCGGGGTGGCGCTCGGTGGGGTCCTGCGGTTCGGGCTCTCGTGCCGTCATCTGACGCTCCTTTCCGCGGCCGCCGCCGCGCGGCCGGATCGCCCGCGGCACGGTGCTTCCCGTTCAGTCCTTGCTCTGGTCACCGCCGGTGAGGTACTGCTGGAGCTTGGCCTTGAGCCCCTTCCTGACCACGTCGGCGCGGTCCGGGTCGCCCTTCAGCAGCGCCTTGGCGGTCGCTTCGATCTGCTCCCACGTCGCCGCCGGCGGGATCGGCGGCACCGCCGGATCGGTGAGGAACTCCACAACCGCGGGCCCCGGCGCGGCCAGCGCCTCGCGCCAGCCCGCCTCGACGTCCTCCGGCTTCTCCACCCGCACCCCGGTCAGGCCGAGGGAGCGGGCGAAGGCCGCGGCGGACACGTCGGGCAGCTCCTGCGAGGGCAGGAACTGCGGGGCGCCGGACATCGCACGCATCTCCCAGGTCACCTGGTTGAGGTCCCGGTTGTTCCACACGCCGACCACCAGGTGCGGATTCTCCCAGGCGTGCCGGTACTTGGCCGCGGTGATCAGCTCGCTCATGCCGTTCATCTGCATCGCCCCGTCGCCGACGAGGGCCACGGCGGGCCGGTCGGGGTGGGCGAACTTCGCGCCGATCGCGTACGGCACGGCACAGCCCATGCTGGCCAGCGTGCCGGACAGGGAGCCGCGCATCGTCCCGCGCATGGTGATGTGGCGCGCGTACCAGTTGGTCACGGACGCGGAGTCGGCGGCGAGGATCGCGTCGTCGGGCAGCAGCGGGTCGAGGGCGTGCGCGACGTACTGGGGGTTGATGGGGTCGGCGTCGACCAGCTCCGCCTGCCGGGCCAGCGCCTCGTGCCAGCGCTCGGCCCGCTCGGCCAGCTCGCGGTGCCGCTGCGCCGCGCCTTCCTTCCGGTGCAGCAGCGGCAGCAGCTTGCGCAGCGTCGCCGTGGCGTCGCCCACGAGGTTGACCTCGTACGGGTAACGCATGCCGATCAGCCCGGGGTCGATGTCGATCTGCACGCCCCTGGCCTGGTCGAACTCCGGGAGGAACTGGCTGTAGGGGAAGCTGGAGCCGATGGTGACGAGCGTGTCGCACTCGCGCATCAACTCGTAGGAGGGGCGGGTGCCGAGCAGGCCGATCGTGCCCGTCACCCAGGGCAGCGTGTCGGGCAGGACGTCCTTGCCCAGCAGCGCCTTCGCGACGCCGGCGCCGAGGAGTTCGGCCAGCTCCCCGACCTCCGCGCGGGCCTTGGCGGCGCCCTGCCCGACGAGGACGGCGACCTTCTCGCCCGCGTTGACGACCTCGGCGGCGCGCGCGAGCGCGTCGTCGGTCGGGGTGACCGTCCAGGCGCTGTCGTCGCGGCTGGAGGGCACCATTTTGAAGGCGTGCTCCGGCTCGTGGTGGTCCAGGGTCTGCACGTCGGCGGGCAGCACGACGACGGCCGGGGCGCGGCGGCCGTAGGCGGTACGGAAAGCGCGGTCCAGCACGTTCGGCAGCTGCTCCGGGACATTCACCGTCTCCAGGAAGGCCGCGACGTCCTTGAACAGCGCGTGCAGGTCGACCTCCTGCTGGTAGGCGCCGCCCATGGCGGTGCGGCTGGTCTGGCCGACGACGGCGACCACGGGGACGTGGTCGAGGGCCGCGTCGTACAGGCCGTTGAGCAGGTGGATGGCGCCGGGTCCCGAGGTGGCGGTGCACACCCCGGCCCGGCCGCTGAACTTCGCGTACCCCACGGCCTGGAACGCGGCCATCTCCTCGTGCCTGGCCTGGACGAAGCGGGGTTCGTTGTCGGCGCGGCCCCAGGCCGCGAGGAGTCCGTTGATGCCGTCGCCGGGGTAGCCGAACACGACGTCGACGTCCCAGGCGCGCAGCCGGGAGAGGACGAAGTCGGCGACTGTCTGGCTCATCATTGACCTTTCAGCCTTGAGCGCCCGGCTCTCAGCGGGGCAGCTGCGGGAGGACCTTGGTGCGGTAGAACTCGAAGAAGCCGTCCATGTCGGGCCCGATCTGGCTCAGGTAGACGTGGTCGAAGCCGGCTTCCGCGCAGGCCGTCAGGGCGCGGATGTGTTCCTCGGGGTCGTCGCCGAGCGGCACCTGCCCGCCGTCGCGCACGTGGTCGGCGGTCACCAGCCGGGTGGCCTGCTCGAAGTGGCGCGGCTCGGGCAGTTGGGCGGCGAGTTCGCCGGGCAGGAAGAGGTTGGGCCAGCGTTCGAGCACCGTGGCGGCGGCCCGTTCGCGGTCGGTGTCGTAGCAGACCTTGATGCCGCAGGCCGTCGGCTTCGCCCCGCCGCCGCCCTCCCGGAACCGGCGCAGAAGCCCCGCCTCGGGGCCCATGGTGACGAAGCCGTCCCCGATGCGGGCGGCCAGGTCGGTCGCGGCCGGGCCGTAGCCGGAGATGTCGACGGGGACGGGCTCCTCGGGCAGGGTGTACAGCCGCGCGTTCTCCACCGTGTAGTGCCGGCCGCGGTGGCTGACGCGTTCGCCGGTCAGCAGCCGCCGGATGATCTCCACGGCCTCCGCCAGCATTTCGAGGCGCACCTCGGCGCGCGGCCAATGGGTGCCCAGGATGTGCTCGTTGAGGGCCTCGCCGCTGCCGAGGCCGAGCCGGAACCTGCCCTCGTGCTGTACCGCGCTCGTGGCGGCGGCCTGGGCGATGACGGCCGGGTGGATGCGGACCGTCGGGCAGGTCACGGCCGTCTCGACCGGGAGCGTCGTGGCCTGGGCGAGCGCGCCGATGGCACCCCAGACGAACGGGCTCTGGTCCTGGGCATCGATCCACGGGTGGTAGTGGTCGGAGATCCACAGCCCGCTGAATCCGGCGCGTTCCGCCTGCCCGGCCTGCTCCACCAGAGCCTGCGGTCCGTGGTCCTCGCTGGCCAGAAAGTAGCCGAACGACGTCATGACTGCCCCTCTCCCTGTCCGTTCCGGCGTGGCGCCGCCACGGGTAACCGCGCGGTGCCCGGCGGAAACCCGGCGCGGGTCAGGGGCGCTTGCCGACGCCGGTGGCCAGCTCGTCGAACCGGCCGTGCGGCAGCTTCGGTTCGAGCGGCGGGGTGGGCAGCCCGGTGGCGTGCCGCATGCCCGCGAGCAGATCGCGCAGGGCGTCCTGCGCGGTGTGCCGCGGCTCCCAGCCCAACTCGGCGCCGGCGCGCGCGCAGTCCATCAGCGGCAGCCGCATGAACGCGTCGAACAGCGGCGGCGGCGCCGGGGCGAGGCGCGCGCCCCAGGCGGCGGCGAGGGCGGCGCGCAGCAGCGGCCGGGGCACGCGCACCGGCCTGGCGTCGAAGAGGTCGCCGAGCAGCCCGGCGTCGACGACCGGTCCGGCCGCGAGATTGAACGCGCCGCGCACCGGGCGGTGGACGGCCAGCCGGTACGCCTCCGCGGCGTCGGCCGCGTGCAGCACCTGGAAGCGCAGGCCCCGCACGTCGGGAACGACGGGGCTG
The DNA here is from genome assembly GCF_001984575.1 of Streptomyces sp. MP131-18. Classification (GTDB taxonomy): domain Bacteria; phylum Actinomycetota; class Actinomycetes; order Streptomycetales; family Streptomycetaceae; genus Streptomyces; species Streptomyces johnsoniae. The sequence goes on from NZ_LZNS01000001.1 coordinate 1,071,406, forward strand.
AGGTGGGGGCGGACCATCGGTCCGAAAAGGAACGGTCCCGCGAACAGGCGGCGTTGGGACGAGGCGGCGGCGCGGGCGAAGATGAATCCCGGTCGCATCCGCACCACGCGGATACCGGGCTGTTCGTGCGCGAACGTGTCGAGCAGGCGTTCCACGTACGCCTTTTCGCGGCTGTAGGACGCGGTCGGCCAGCCGTGGGTGGGCCAGCTCTCGGTGACCGCCCGGTCCTTGGGCCCGGGGGCGTAGGCGGCGACCGATGAGGCGTACACCAGGGCGGGCACGCGGGCGGCCGCGGCGGCGTGCAGCACGTGACCGGTGCCGAGCACGTTGGTGCGCCAGGTCATCAGCGGGTCGCGGGCGGGCTGGATCAGCCAGGCCAGGTGCACCACCGCGTCGGCGTCGCGGAAGTGGGCGGTGAGCGCCGCGCGGGCGGCGCCCGCGTCGCGCAGGTCGACCGCGGCCCAGGTGGTCTTCTCGACCTCCCAGGCGGGGAGGCGGTGGGCCAGGCCGAGGACGCTGGAGACGTCCGGGTCGGCGGCGAACGCACGCACCAGCGCGCTCCCGACATTGCCCGTCGCCCCCACGACCACGACGCGCTTGCCGTCGGCGGAAGTCATCGGCACCAGTCCTTGTCAGCGGGGTCGGCCGGCTCGGCCGGCTCAGCCGTTGAAGCTGTTGAAACGCGTTCGCGCCGGGTACCCCGGTACGGGCGGCGGCACACCGCCCCGATTCCACCCGTTTGCCGGTTTTGGCGAGGGGGTACTTGGGTGCGGTCGTTGACGAAAGGAGATGACATGCGCTTCCGACACGCGGTCGTCACCGGCGGAGCCGGCTTCCTCGGCTCGCATCTGTGCACCGCGCTGCTGGCCGAGGGCACGGCCGTCACCTGCATCGACGACCTGTGCACGGCCGACGAGGAGAACATCGCGCACCTGCGCGGGCAGCCGGCGTTCACGTTCACGCGCGCCGACGTCCGCGAGGCGTTCGACGTGGCGCGGCCCGCCGACCTCGTGCTGCACCTGGCGTCGCCCGCCTCGCCCGCCGACTACCTGAAACTGCCGCTGCACACGCTGGAGACCGGCAGCCTCGGCACGCGCAACGCCCTCGCGCTGGCCCGCAGGCACGGCGCGCGCCTGGTCCTCACCTCCACCTCCGAGGTGTACGGCGACCCGCAGCAGCACCCGCAGAGCGAGGACTACTGGGGGCACGTCAACCCCGTCGGCCCGCGCAGCGTGTACGACGAGGCCAAACGTTTCGCGGAGGCGCTGACCACGGCAGAGGCCGGGGTGCACGGCACGGACACCGGGATCGTGCGGCTGTTCAACACCTACGGGCCGCGGATGCGCGGCTACGACGGGCGCGCCGTGCCGACGTTCATCCGGCAGGCGCTGGCCGGGGAGCCGCTGACGGTGACCGGCGACGGGCAGCAGACCCGTTCCCTCACCTACGTCGAGGACACCGTGCGCGGGGTGCTGGCCATGGCCGGGTCCGATCTGCGCGGCCCCGTCAACATCGGCAACCCGCAGGAGGTCACCATGCTGGAGCTGGCGCGCCTCGTGATCCGGCTGACCGGGTCGGGGTCGCGGGTGCGCATGGTGGAGCGGCCGACCGACGACCCGACCGTGCGCTGCCCCGACATCACCCTGGCCCGCGGCAAGCTCCAGTGGGAGCCGCGGACCCCGGCCGAGGAGGGCCTGGCCCGCACCATCGCCTGGTACCGCGCGCCGGTGGCGGCCTGAGCACACCCACGTCACCCGCACACCCCCGGAGGGCCCCATGCGCGTACTCGGAATCAACGCCCTGTTCCACGACCCGGCGGCGGCCCTCGTCATCGATGGACAGACCGTGGCCGCGGCCGAGGAGGAACGCTTCTCCCGCCGCAAGCACGGCAAACGGCCCGTCCCGTTCGCCGCCTGGGAGCTGCCGGAGAAGGCGGCGGCCTGGTGCCTGGGGCAGGCCGGACTGCGCCCCGAGGACCTGGACGCCGTCACCTACTCGTTCGACCCGTCGCTGGCGCGCCCCGCCGAGACGATGGGGCTGCACGACCCGTGGGACCACCTGCGGGTGACATACGCCCGCGAGGCGCCCTCCTTCCTCACCGAGGCGCTGCCGGGACTGGACCGGGAACGCGTGCGGTTCGTTCCGCACCACATGGCGCATGCCGCGTCCGCCGCCTTCGCCGCGCCCGCCGCGGAGAACTCCTCGGTGCTGGTCCTCGACGGGCGCGGCGAGTCCGCCTCGCACCTGGCGGCGCGCCGCACCGGCGAGGTGCTCGAGCCGCTGGCCGCGCAGGAACTGCCGCACTCCCTCGGCCTGGTGTACGAGGAGCTGACGGAGCATCTGGGCTTCCTGCGGTCGAGCGACGAGTACAAGGTGATGGCGCTCGCCTCCTACGGCACCCCCCGCTTCCTGCCCGAGCTGCGCCGCTACGTGCACCCCACCGGGGACGGCGGGTTCCGGGCGGCGGACGTGCCGTGGGCGGAGTTCGCCCCGCGGCGCCGCGCCGACCGGGCCTGGACACAGGAACACGCGGACCTGGCGGCCAGCGCGCAGTCCTGTCTGGAGGAGACGCTGCTCGACCTGGTCCGCTGGCTGCACGGGCAGACCAATGACGACGTACTGACGATGGCCGGCGGCGTCGCGCTCAACTGCGTGGCCAACTCGCGGATCGCCCGCGAGGGGCCGTTCGACCGCGTGTGGGTGCAGCCTGCCGCGGGCGACGCGGGCACCGCGCTGGGCGGCGCGCTGCTCCACGCGTCCCTCGCCGGCACCGCGCCGGTGCGGCCGCCGCCAGGCGCCGACCTCGGGCGCGGCTGGTCGGACGCCGAGATCGAGGCGTGGCTGAAGACGGCCGCGGTGCCCTTCGAACGGCCGCAGGACGTGGCGGGCGCGGTCGCGGAGGCGCTGGCGGAGAACGCGGTGGTGGCCTGGTTCCAGGGCCGCGCCGAGTTCGGGCCCAGGGCGCTGGGCCACCGCTCGCTGCTGGCGCATCCCGGCAAGTCGGGCAACCTGGAGCGGCTGAACGACATCAAGGGCCGTGAACAGTTCCGGCCCGTCGCGCCGATGGTGCTCGCCGAGCGCGCGGCCGAGGTGTTCGAGGGCCCGCTGCCAAGCCCGTACATGCTGTTCGTGCACGAGGTCCGGCCCGGCTGGCGCGACCGCATCCCGGCCGTGGTGCACGTGGACGGCACCGCGCGCATCCAGACCGTGGACGCGGCGGCGGAACCGCTGGTCGCGCGGATGCTCGCGCGCTTCGAGGAGCGCACCGGACTGCCCGTGGTCGTCAACACCAGCCTGAACACCGCGGGCCGGCCGATGGTCGACGACCCCAGGGACGCCCTTGAGTGCTTCGGCTCCTCGCCGGTCGACATGCTGGCGATCGGGCCGTTCCTGGTGCGCCGCCGCGCGCTGTTCGACGGCGGCGCCAGGTGACGGCCGCGGGCGGCCCCGACGCCCGGGGCCAGGACCGGGGCGCGGACACCGCCTACGCGGTGGTGATCCCCACACTCGGGCGGCCGAGCCTCGGCCGGGTGCTCGCCGCGCTCGCGGCCGACCGCGGGCCGCGCCCCGCACGCGTCCTGCTGGTGGACGACCGGCCCGCGCACGACCCGACGCCGCTGCCGGTGGCGGTGCCCGCCGTACTGCGGGACCTGGTGGAGATCGTGCCGGGCCGGGGCGCGGGTCCTGCCGCCGCCCGCAACGCCGGCTGGCGGCGCGCGCCCGAGCCGTGGATCGCGTTCCTCGACGACGACGTGGTGCCGGGCGCGGGCTGGGCCGACGCGCTCACGGCCGACCTGGCGGCGGCGGAGGCCGACATCGCGGGCGTGCAGGCGCGGATCGAGGTGCCGCTGCCGCAGGACCGGCGGCCCACCGACTGGGAACGCGGCACGGCCGGCCTCGCCACGGCCCGCTGGATCACCGCCGACATGGCCTACCGGCGCAAGGCGCTCGAAGCGGTCGGCGGCTTCGACGAACGTTTCCCCCGCGCGTTCCGGGAGGACGCCGACCTGGCGCTGCGGCTGCTGGCCGCCGGGTGGGTGCTGGCCCTGGGCGAACGCAGGACGCGCCACCCGGTCCGCCCCGCAGGGCGCTGGGTGTCGGTGCGCACCCAGGCGGGGAACGCCGACGACGTGCTGATGCGGCGCCTGCACGGCCCCGGCTGGTGGGCGCGCGCGCAGGCGCCGCGCGGCCGGCTGCCGCGCCACCTCGCCGTGACGGCCGCCGCCGCGGCCGCGCTCGGCGCGGCGGCGGCCGGGCGGCGGCGCGGCGCGGCGCTCTGCGCGGCGCTGTGGCTGGCCGGCACGGCCGAGTTCGCGGCGGCGCGGGTGCGTCCTGGGCCGCGCACGGGCAGCGAGGTGCGGCGCATGCTGGTGACCAGCGCGGCGATCCCGCCCACGGCCGTGGCGTACTGGCTGGCCGGGGAGCTGCGGCACCGCTCCGTGGCGCCGCTTCCCCCGGGCTCGGCCGGTCGGCGCGGCGCGGACCACCCGCTGTTTGATTCGGTCAATTCGGGCAACTCAGTCGTTCATGACTAAGGCCACGACGTCGACGCTCCCCGAGCCACGGGCGGGCGGCCCCTGGCTGCTGCCGCCCGCGGCGCCGGGCGCCCGGCCCGTGCGGCGGGCGGGTCCCGGGCCGGACGCGGTGCTGTTCGACCGCGACGGCACGCTGATCGAGGACGTGCCCTACAACGCCGACCCGGCCCTCGTCCGCCCGCTCCCCCGCGCCCGCGCGGCACTCGACCTGCTGCGCGCCCACGGCATCGGCGCCGGGGTGGTCAGCAACCAGTCGGGCGCCGCCCGCGGCTGCTTCGACCGCGCGGGCGTCGAGGCGGTGCGGCGGCGCACGGAGGAGCTGCTCGGCCCGTTCGCGGTGTGGGCCGTCTGCCCGCACGCCCCCGGCCAGGGCTGTGGCTGCCGCAAGCCGGAGCCCGGCCTGGTGCTCGCCGCGTGCGCCAGGCTCGGCGTCGCGCCGCACCGCGTCGCGGTCATCGGCGACATCGGCAGCGACATGGCCGCGGCGCGCGCCGCCGGGGCCCGCGGCGTACTGGTGCCCACCGCGGCCACCCGGCGGGCGGAGATCGCCGCGGCGCGGGAACGGGCCGCCGACCTGCTCGGTGCCGTGCGGCTGCTGCTCGGCGGCCGTCCGGCGGGAGGTGCGGCATGAACGACGGCGTGAGCGACGGCGTGAACGACGCACCCCGCACCCTGGTCGTGCGCCTGGACAGCGCGGGCGACGTGCTGCTGGCCGGGCCCGCCGTCCGGGCGGTCGCCGCGGGCTCCTCGGCGACCGCCCTGCTGTGCGGCCCCGGCGGCGAGGCCGCGGGCCGGCTGCTGCCCGGCGTCGACGACGTGATCGTCTTCGACGCCCCGTGGGTCAGTCTCCAGCCGCCGCCCCTGGAACGGCCGGGCGTGGACGCACTGATCGGCCGGCTCGCCGCCGGCCGCTTCGACCGCGCCCTGGTCCTCGCCTCGCACCACCAGAGCCCGCTGCCCGCGGCGCTGCTGCTGAAGCTGGCCGGGGTGCCGTGGATCGGCGCGGACAGCGAGCACTACCCCGGATCGCTGCTCCAGCTGCGGCACCGGCGCGCGCCGTACCGGCACGAGGCCGCCGCCGCGCTCGAACTCGCGCAGGCGGCCGGCTTCTCCCTGCCCGAGGGCGACTGCGGCGCCCTGCGCGTCGGCGCGCACCCGGACACCGCCCATCTCACCGGCGGCGATCCCTACGTGGTGGTCCACCCGGGCGCGGCCGTCCCGGCCCGCGCCTGGTCCCCGCAGCGCGCCGCACGGGCCGTGGCGGCGCTCGCCGGAGCCGGGCACCGCGTCGTGGTCACCGGCAGCCGCGGCGAGGAGGCACTGACCCGGCGGGTCGCCGGCGCGCACGCCCTCGACCTCGGCGGCAGGACCGGACTGCCGGAGCTGGCCGGGGTGCTGGCGGGCGCCCGCGTCGTCGTGGCCGGCAACACCGGGCCCGCGCACCTGGCGGCGGCCGTGCGCACCCCCGTGGTCAGCCTCTTCTCCCCGGTCGTCAGCGCGGACCGCTGGCTGCCCTACCGGGTGCCGCACCTGCTGCTCGGGCGGCAGAACAGCCCGTGCGCCAACACGCGTGCGCGGCTGTGCCCGGTCGCCGGGCACCCCTGCCTGGACTCCATCACCGACGAGGAAGTGATCGGCGCGGTGGCCGCGCTGACGGTGGGCGGCCCACGCCCGGAGGGCGCCGGACGGAAGGCGGCGGCATGAACATCCTGATCTGGCACGTGCACGGCGCCTGGACGACCGCGTTCGTCCAGGGCCCCCACTCCTACCTGGTCCCCGTCCTGCCCGACCGGGGCCCGGACGGTCTCGGCCGGGCGCGCACCTACCAGTGGCCCGAGTCGGTCCGTGAGGTGCCGCCGGAGCAGCTGGCGCGGGAGCCGGTCGACCTGGTGGTCCTCCAGCGCCCGCACGAGGCCGAGCTGGCGGAAGCCTGGCTCGGCGGGCGCCGCCCGGGACGCGACGTGCCCGCGGTGTACGTGGAGCACAACGCGCCGGCCGGGAACGTGCCCGACACCCGGCACCCGTTCGCCGACCGGGACGACCTGTTGCTGGTGCACGTCACCCACTTCAACCGTCTGTTCTGGGACTGCGGCGGCACCGCCACCACGGTCGTCGAGCACGGCGTGGTGGACCCGGGGCACCACTGGCGGGGCGATCTGGCCCGGGCCGCGGTCGTCGTCAACGAGCCGCTGCGGCGCGGCCGTGTCACCGGCACCGATCTGCTGCCGGGGCTCGCCGAGGCCGCGCCGCTCGACGTGTTCGGCATGCGCACCGGCGACCTGGCGGAGCGTCTCGGCATTCCCTGGGAACGGTGCCGCAGCTACGACCTGCCGCAGGCCAGGCTGCACGACGAGATGGCCCGCCGCCGCGTCTACCTGCACCCGGTGCGGTGGACCTCCCTGGGGCTCTCCCTCATCGAGGCCATGCACCTGGGCATGCCCATCGTCGCCCTGGCCACCACGGAGGCCGCCGAGGCGGTGCCGGAGGAGGCCGGGGTCCTCTCCACCAGGCCCGAGGTCCTGGCCCGCGCCACGGCCCGCTTCCTGGCGGACCAGGACGCGGCGGCCGAGGCCGGGCGGGCGGCGCGGCACGCCGCGCTGGAGCGCTACGGACTCAAACGTTTCCTCGACGACTGGGACCTGCTGATGGAGGAGGTGATCCGCTGATGAGGCGACCCTTGCGCGCGGGGCTGACCATCGCCCTCGTCTCCGAGCACGCCAGCCCGCTCGCCGCCCTCGGCGGCGAGGACGCCGGCGGCCAGAACGTGCATGTCGCGCAGCTGGCCGGGGAACTCGCGGACCGCGGGCACGCGGTGACGGTCTACACCCGCCGCGACTCCGTCTCGCTGCCCGCGACCGTGCGGCTGCGGCCGGGCGTCACGGTGCGGCACGTGCCGGCCGGGCCCGCCGAGCCGGTGCCGAAGGACCGGCTGCTGCCGTTCATGCCGCAGTTCGGTGCCGTGCTGGAACGGGAATGGGCGCGGACCCCGCCCGACGTGGTGCACTCCCACTTCTGGATGTCGGGGGTCGCCACGCTCCAGGCCGCCCGGCCGCTCGGCATCCCCTTCGTGCACACCTTTCACGCCCTCGGCGCCGTCAAGCGGCGCCACCAGGGGCCCGCGGACACCAGCCCCGCCGACCGGGTCACCTGGGAGCGGTACGTCGGCCTCAGCTGCGACCGCACGGTGGCGACCTGCCGGGACGAGGTCGAGGAGCTGATGGCCCTCGGCCTGCCGCCCGAGCGGGTCGGCATCGTGCCCTGCGGCGTCGACCCCGCCCTGTTCACGCCGGACGGGGCGGCCGCGCCCCGCGGCCCGCTCCCCCACCGGCTGCTCCAGCTGGGCCGCCTCGTGCCGCGCAAGGGCGCCGAGGTGTCCCTGGCCGCGCTGGCGGCGCTGCCGGACGCCGAACTCGTCATCGCCGGCGGGCCGCGGGCCGGCCGCCTCGACGCCGACCCCGATGTGCGGCGCCTGCGCGAGGCCGCCCGTTCGCTGGGCGTCGCCGACCGGGTGCGCTTCGCCGGCGGCTTGGCCCGCACCGACGTGCCGCCGCTGCTGCGCAGCGCGGACCTGGTGCTCTGCCCGGCGGACTACGAGCCGTTCGGCATCGTGCCGCTCGAAGCCATGGCCTGCGGCGTTCCCGTGGTGGCGAGCGCCGTCGGCGGCCAGCGCGACACCGTCGCCGACCCGGGCACCGGGCGCCTGGTGCCGCCGGGCGACCCGGTGGCCCTGGCCGAGGCGGCGGGCTCGCTGCTCGCCTCCCCCGCCGAACGCGCCGCCTGCGGCGCGGCCGGGCGGCGGCGGGTCCTGACCCGGTTCCGCTGGGCCGCGGTGGCCGCCGCCACGGAAGAGGTCTACCGAGAAGTCAGCAGCCGCCACCCCGCCCCCGTCAGCGGCGCCTGACCGCGCCCGACACAGGGAGGAACCCGTCCCATGCAAGAATCGCGCACCGCGCACGAGCACTGCCTGTCCCTCCAGGACGCGCTGCACCGCTTCCGCGACGACGGGCTCGGCGAGGCCGTCGCCTGGGGCCGGAACCTGGCGGGCATCCTGCCCGCGGGCGGGCGGCTGCTGTGCGCGGGGAACGGCGGCAGCGCCGCCCAGGCCCAGCACCTGACGGCCGAGCTCGTCGGCCGCTACGACCAGGAGCGCCGGCCCTTCTCCGCGATCTCCCTGCACGCCGAGACGTCCAGCGTCACGGCCATCGGGAACGACTACGGCTTCGACGAGATCTTCGCCCGCCAGGTCGCCGCCCACGGGCGGGCCGGGGACGTGCTGATGCTGATGTCGACCTCGGGCAGCAGCGACAACCTGCTGGGCGCGGCCACCGCGGGCCGCGCGGCCGGGCTGCGGGTGTGGGCGATGACGGGTCCCGTGCCCAATCCGCTGGCCGCGCAGGCCGACGCGGTCCTGAGCATCGACACGGAGAGCACGGCCACCGTGCAGGAGGCGCACCTGGTCGCGCTGCACGTGGTGTGCGAGAGCTTCGACGAGGCGCTGCCGGGCCCGGGGCCCGTCACCGCGCCCCAGCCCGCCGTGCTCACCCGAGGGGACGCGTCATGACGGGGCACCAGCCGATCGTGGTGGTCGGCGATCTGCTGCTGGACGAGGACGTGGCCGGGGACGCCGCCCGGCTCGCGCCGGACGCGCCGGTGCCGGTCGTCGAGGTCGCGGGCGAACGCCGCCGGCCCGGCGGCGCGGGGCTCGCCGCGGCCCTCGCCGCGCGCGACGGCCGCGAGGTGGTGCTGGTGACGGCGCTCGGCACCGACCCGGCAAGCGAGGCGGTGCGCGGGATGCTGCCGCCCGGGGTCCGGCTCGCCGAACTGCCGCTGGACGGCTGCCTGCCCGTGAAGTCGCGGGTGCTGGCCGACGGGCAACCGCTGGTGCGCGTCGACCGCGGCGGCGGCGTTCCCGGGTCACCAGGGCCGGCCGTGCACCGGGCGCTGCGGGAGGCCCGGGCCGTGCTGGTGGCCGACTACGGGCAGGGCACGGCCGCGGTGCTGCGGCAGGCGCTCGCCGATGCCGCCCGGCGCGTGCCGGTGGTGTGGGACCCGCACCCGCGCGGGCGCCCCCCGGTGGGCGGGGCACGTCTGGTCACGCCGAACGAGCGGGAGGCGCGCTGGTTCTGCGGCGAGCGGGAACGGGAGGGCGACGACTCCCTGCGCGCGCACAGCCGCCGCGGGGCGCTGCTGGCCGAGCGCTGGGAGGCGCTGTCCGTCGCCGTCACGCTCGGCTGCCGCGGCGCGGTGCTGGCCAGGGCGCACTGCGACGATCCGCTGTACGTGCCGGTCGCGGCCGGTCTCGACGGCGACCCGTGCGGCGCGGGCGACTGCTTCGCCGCGACGGCCGCGACCGTGCTGGCCGACGGGGGCCTGCCGCCCGAGGCCGTCGGCCAGGCCACGGAGGCCGCCTCGGCGTTCATCGCGGCGGGCGGCCCGGCCTCGCTCGCCCCGCGGGCGGCCCTGACCGCCGCCCGGCCGCCCGCCCCGGTGGCCGAGTCGGGCGACGTGCAGGGCCTGATCGCGTCGGTGCGGGCCGAGGGCGGGACGGTGGTGGCCGCGGGCGGCTGCTTCGACCTGCTGCACGCCGGACACGTGCAGTTCCTGGAGAACGCGCGGCGCACCGGCGACTGCCTGATCGTGTGCGTGAACTCGGACGCGTCGGTGCGGCGGCTGAAAGGCCCGGGCCGGCCGTTCAACCCGGCGGCCGACCGGACGCGCGTGCTGGCCGGGCTCGGCTGCGTGGACGCGGTCGTCGCGTTCGACGAGGACACCCCCGAGGCACTGCTGCGGCGGCTGCGGCCCGATGTCTGGGTGAAGGGCGGCGACTACAGCGTGCGCGACCTGCCGGAGGCCGCGGCGCTGCGCGAGTGGGGCGCCCAGACGCTGGTGCTGCCGTACCTGGACGGGCGGTCCACGACGGAGCTGGCGCGCCGCGCCGCCTGCGCCTCGCCATGACCGGCGCCGTGCCCAGGCTGGTCGTGCTGCGCGCCCTGGGCCTGGGCGACCTGCTGACGGCGGTGCCCGCGCTGCGCGGACTGCGCCGCGCGTTCCCCGGGCACCGGCTGCTGCTCGCCGCGCCCGCCTGGCTCGCGGAGGCCGCCGCCGCCACCGGCGCGGTCGACCGTCTGGTGCCCGCGACCGCGCCGGGCCGGGGGGTGCCCGGCCACATCCCGTGGGCCGGGCCGTTCCCCGAGCACGCCGTCGACCTGCACGGCAACGGCGAGGAGAGCCTGCGCGCGCTGCGCGCGCTGCGCCCGGGGCGGCTCTACGGCTACGCGCACCCGCAGGGCCCCGCGTGGCGGGCGGGTGAACACGAACGGGACCGCTGGTGCCGGCTGCTGTCCTGGTACGGAGTGCCCGCCGACCCGGCGGATGTGCGGCTGCCCGCGCCGCAGCTGCCCTCGCCCGCGCCGGGCGCGGTGGTGCTGCACCCGGGCGCGGACGCGCCCGCGCGCCGCTGGCCCGCGGAGCGCTTCGCGGCGCTCGGCCGCGAACTGCGGGCCGCCGGGCACCGGGTGGTGGTGACCTCGGGTCCCGGCGAGGGCGACCTGGCACGGCGGGTGGCGGCCCCGGGAGGGCTCGAGCGCGCCGACGCGCCGCCGTTCTGCAAGCTGGCCGCGCTGCTCGCGCAGGCGCGCGCGGTGGTGGTCGGCGATACCGGCGTGGCGCATCTGGCGACGGCGCTCGGCACGCCCTCGGTCGTGCTGTTCGGCCCGGTCTCCCCGCGCCTGTGGGGCCCGCCGCGCACGCCGCGGCACCGCGTGCTGTGGCATCCGGACCGGCCGGGCGACCTGCGCCCGGGAGATCCGCACGGCCCGGCCCCCGACCGCCGTCTGCTGCGCATCTCCGTCGCGGAGGCCGCGGCGGCGGTGGCGGCGCTGCCGCCCGGGGGCCGTCAGCCCACGTAGCGGCGGGCGTTCGAGGCGCGCTGGGCGGCTTCCAGCGTGCGCAGCCGGCGGTCGACCTCGGGCGGCAGGGGGCGGCGTTCCCGCAGGACCCAGGGCAGGCCGGCCGTGGCGCGCAGCAGGGCCGCGGCCGTGGTGCGGTCGTGCGGAACGGTGCGCAGCAGATGCGCGGTGCGGCGCAGCGCGGGGCGGGCGGGCCGGCGCAGCCAGGTGAACCACAGGGTGTTGCGGATGCCGTCGGCGCGGCGGCGGGTGGGGTCGCGCACGGCGGAGGGCGCGTGGTGGATCGTCAGGCTCTCGTCGAACATCAGCCACCAGCCGTCGGCCATCAGGTCGGCGGCGAGCAGCTCCTCCTCGCCGCCGAGCCACAGCCGGGGGTGGAAGCCGCCCGCCGCGCGGAAGGCGTCGGTGCGCAGCACGGTCGCGGCGGCGAGGAACGAGCCGAGGGCGGGCCCGGGCAGCCAGCCGGGGCGCGGCAGCGGCGAGGTGCGCAGCTCCTCGACGATGGGGTCCTCGGTGCCGTCGGGCTCGACGACGATGCGCGCGGTGACCGCGGCGACTTCACGGTGGGCGTCCAGGAGGTCGGCGGCACGGGTCAGCGAGCCGGGTTCCCACCAGGTGTCGTCGTCGCAGAAGGCGGTGTAGGGGGAGGTGACGTGCCGGACGGCCAGGTTGCGGCCGATCGCGCCGAGGTTGGCCCCCGGGGTCAGGACCAGGGTGGCGGGGTGGTGGCGGGCCACGGCCTGTGCCGTGCCGTCGGTGCTGCCGTTGTCGGTGACCAGGACGGGCGGCTGCTCGGGGAGGGCCGCCAGCCGGTCGAGGGTGTGCAGCAGCTCGCCGCGGCGGTCGCGGGTGATGATCACGACGGAGATGCGGTCATCGGGCGGCATGGGACAGCTCCAGGCGGCGGACGTGGGCCTCCACGTCGTCGGGCAGCGGCCGGCGGCCGCGCACGGCGGCGGGCAGCCGGGGCAGCAGTTGGGCGAGCGCGTGGCGGGCGGCGCCTTCCCGCGGGGCGTCGCGGGCGAGGCGCCAGGTCTGGCGCAGGGCCTCCGGCAGGGGGCGGCGCAGCCAGGCGGTCAGCACCTCGTTGCGCCGCACGAGGGTGCCGCGGCTGGGCCGCGGGCCGGTGGCGGGCTGGTGCACGGCCGTGATCTGCGGGGCGTAGCACACGTGCCAGCCGGCGGCGGTGAGGTCGTAGGCGAGGAGGGTCTCCTCCGCGCCGAAGAACAAGAGCGGGTGGTAGCCGCCGGCGGAGAGGAACGCGGAGCGGCGGACGACGGCGGCGCAGCCGAGGAAGCCGAGGACCGGGGGCCCGGGCAGTCCGTCGCGGGCGGGGGCGGGCGAGTCGGCGAGCACGTCGTTGAGCGGGTCGGGCGTGCGGGCCTCGCCGACGAGGGTGCGGGCGGCGAGCAGGCCGAGGCGCGGGTGGGCCTCCATCAGTCCGGCCGCGGCGGCCAGCGATCCCGGTGCCCACCAGGAGTCGTCGTCGCTGAAGGCGATGTAGCGGGCGGAGAGAGCCTGGACGCCGTAGTTGCGGGCCAGCGCGCCGCGGTTGGCGGGCAGGCCGAGGACGTGCACCTCGGGGAAGCGGTCGGCGAGCCGCGCGCGGGTGCCGTCGTCGGACGCGTTGTCGACGACCAGGATCGGCGGGCGCTCCGGCAGGGCGGTGAGCCGGTCCAGTGTGGCGAGGAGTCGGGTGGCGCGGTTCCGGGTGGCGATGACCACGCCGACGGTGGCGGCAGACACGCGGTCCCGAGTGCCCGCATCAGCCGACGGCAAACAGGGATGAAGGGGTCATACGGGGCGGCCGGTCGTTTCGGGGCGGTCGCCCAGGGCACTCGGCGTGAATGCAGAGTGACGGCGGACGAACGTTGCTTACGGGGTGGTTCAGCTTCGTCGACGGCGAGGCGACGGCGGGTGACGTGCTGGCGCTCGACCGGGTGCGGCAGGTCCTCGACGAGGGCGGCGAACCGTACGACGTGGCGTGGAGCCCGCGGTTCGAGCCGCGCGGCCTGTCCCTGGAACGGGCGCGGCCGGCGGACTACACGCGGCTGGTCTTCGTCTGCGGGCCCGTGCACGGGCCGCTGCCCGCGGGGCTGCACGAACGGTTCGCGCACTGCCACCGGATCGCGGTCGGCGTCTCGGTGATCGACCGGGACGATCCGGCGGTGGCCGGCTTCCACCGGGTGCTCGCGCGGGACGGGGCGGGCGGTGAGCCGCTGCGGGACCTGTCGCTGCGGGCGCCGCGCGGGACACCGGTGCCGGTGGTGGGGGTGCTGCTGACGCAGGGGCAGCGGGAGTACGGCGACCGCAGGATGCACGGCGCGGTGGCGGAGACGGTGACGCGGTGGCTGGCGGGCGCACGGTGCGCGCCGGTGGTGCTGGAGAGCAGGCTGGACCGCGGCGACGGCCTGCTGTGCGGCACCTCGGACCAGTTCCTCTCGGTGGTGGGGCGGCTCGACGCGCTGGTGACCGACCGGCTGCACGGGCTGGTGCTGGGCCTGCGCACGGGCGTCCCGCCGATCGCGGTGGACCCGGTGGCGGGCGGCGCGAAGGTGACGGCGCAGGCGAGGGCGTGCCGGTGGCCCGCGCTCGTGCCGGCCGACCTGCTGGACGAGCGGCGGCTCGACGTGTGGCTGACGTGGTGCCTGAACCGCGGCGGCACGGTCGCGCGGCGCCGCAAGGTGGAGCTCGGCACGGCACCCGACCCGGCGGACGGGCTGCTCGACACGCTGCGCACCGGCGGGCCCGAGGATGTTTGCAATGCGGTAAACGGGTAACCGGTGAGGCACTCTCGCACCTCGAGCGGCTGAACCGGAGGGAGCCCCATGTCCACGGACGAGGCGCGCGCCAAACAGGAACAACTCGATCCGCTGCGGGACCGTCCGGAGGACGGCCCGCTGACGACGAACTTCGGTTCGCGCGTCGACGACACGGACAATTCCCTCTCGGCGGGCGAGCGCGGCCCCACGCTGATGGAGGACTTCCACTTCCGCGAGAAGGTCACGCACTTCGATCACGAACGGATACCGGAACGGGTGGTGCACGCGCGGGGGGCGGGGGCCTACGGGTACTTCCGCCCCTACGCGTCGCTCGCCGAGTACACGAAGGCGGACTTCCTCCAGAGCGAGGACCGGGAGACACCGGTGTTCGTGCGCTTCTCCACGGTGGCAGGGTCGCGCGGCTCGGCCGACACGGTGCGCGACGTCCGCGGGTTCGCCACCAAGTTCTATACGCGCGAGGGCAATTACGATCTGGTCGGGAACAATTTCCCAGTGTTCTTCATCCAGGACGCCATCAAGTTCCCCGACTTCGTGCACGCCGTGAAGCCGGAGCCGGACAACGAGATCCCGCAGGCGCAGTCGGCGCACGACACGTTCTGGGACTTCGTCTCGCTCCAGCCGGAATCGATGCACATGGTCATGTGGCTGATGTCCGACCGGTCGATTCCCCGCAGTTACCGCATGATGCAGGGCTTCGGCGTTCACACGTTCCGCTTCGTTAACGCGGAGGGCCGCGGGACGTTCGTGAAGTTCCACTGGCGGCCGGTGCTCGGCACCCACTCGCTGGTGTGGGAGGAGGCCCAGACGATCGCGGGCAAGGACCCGGACTACAACAGGCGCGACCTGTGGGATGCCATCGAGCAGGGCGACCACCCCGAGTTCGAGCTCGCGGTGCAGCTGGTGCCGGAGGACGACGAGTTCCGCTTCGACTTCGACCTGCTGGACCCGACGAAGATCATCCCCGAGGAGACGGTGCCGCTGCGGCCCATCGGGAAGATGGTGCTGAACAGGAACCCGGACAACTTCTTCGCCGAGACCGAGCAGGTCGCCTTCCACACCGCGCACGTGGTGCCGGGCATCGACTTCACCAACGACCCGCTGCTCCAGGGCCGCAACTTCTCCTACCTGGACACGCAGCTGATCCGGCTCGGCGGCCCCAACTTCGAGCAGCTGCCGGTGAACCGGCCGGTGGCGCAGGTGCGCAACAACCAGCGCGACGGCTACGGGCAGCACCGCATCCACCCGGGCAAATCGTCGTACGCGCCGAACTCGGTGTCCGGCGGCTGCCCGGTACTCGCGTCCCCGGACGCCGGTGCCTACGTGCACCACCAGGAGCGGGTGGACGGCGTGAAGATCCGCAAGCGCAGCGAGAGCTTCTCCGAGCACTACAGCCAGGCCACGCTGTTCTGGAACAGCATGGCGGACTGGGAGAAGGAGCACATCGTCGCCGCGTACCGCTTCGAGCTGGGCAAGACGACGCACCGCGAGATCCGCGAGCGCACCGTCGAGCAGCTGAACCACATCGATCACACCCTGGCCACCGCCGTGGCCGAGGGGATCGGCGTGCCGCCGCCCGCCGAGCCGGCCGGCCGCAACCACGGCAGGACCTCACCGGCCCTGAGCCTGGCCAACAGCCCGACGGACTCCGTCGCCACCCGCCGCGTCGCGATCCTGGTAGCGGACGGCGTCGCGAAGGAGCAGGTCTCGGCGCTGCGCGGCGCGCTGTCCGAGGCGGGCGCCGTGCCCGAGGTGCTGGCGCCGCACGACGGCGCGGTGCGCGCGGCGGAGGGCGGCACGGTCGAAGTGGACCGGGCCATGAACACGATGGCCTCGGTGCTGTACGACGCGGTGTGCGTGCCGGGCGGCGCGGACAGCGCGGGCACGCTCGGCGAGGACGGTTTGGCCAGGCATTACGTCGCCGAGGCGTTCAAGCACGGCAAGGGCGTGGCGGCGCTCGGCGAGGGCGTCGGGCTGGTCCGCGGTCTCGGCCTGCCCGGCATCCGGCTGTCCGGCGAGGGCGACGGCGTGGTGGACGACCACGGCGTGGTGAGCAGCGCGGACGGCGCCGCGGTGACGGACGTGGCCGCGGCGTTCGCGGACGTGATCGCCCGCCACCGGCACTGGGACCGGGACAGCGACAGGATCGTGGCGTAGGCACAGGTGCCGGGCGGGGGCCCCGCCCGGCGCCGTTTCCGAGGCGGTAAGGCCGGAGGCGGCAAGGCCATGGGCAGCGGAACGCGGAGGAGCACGCGGGGAGGCGGTCGGCCATGAACCGGCGGGTGCGGGACGTCATGACGCCGGCGGTCGCCGCCGTACGGCCGGACGCCTCGCTGGTGGAGGCGGCGCGGCTGATGCGCGCGCAGGCCATCGGCGACGTGCTGGTGGCACAGGACGGGGTCCTGCTCGGGGTGCTCACCGACCGCGACATCACGCTGCGCGCCGTGGCGGAGGGCCTGGACCCGGTCACCGTCTCCTGCCAGTCGGTCTGCACCCCGGACCCGGTGTGCGTGGAGCCGGACGACGACCTGGCGAAGGCCGCCCGCCTGATGCGGGAGCACGCGGTGCGGCGGCTGCCGGTGGTCGAGGGACTCGGCATGGTCGGGGTCGTCAGCATCGGCGACGTCGCGCGGGCGCAGGACCCGGACTCGGCACTCGCGGACATCAGCGGGGCGCCCCCGAGCGGCGGCTGAGCGATAAGGACAGCGCCCGCCCGGAGGGAAACCTCCGGGCGGGCGCCGTGGTGCGGCGCAGTCAACTTCTGGGCGTGCGGGCCAGCTCGGGCGAGGCCGTGTCCAGTGGTACGGAGCCGGAGCGAACCATGCCGAGCTGGACGGCCTGGCGCGGCAGCGCGGCTTCGAGCAGCCAGTCGGCGGCGACCCTGATCCGGTTGCCCGGCATCGCCAGCAGGTGGTAGCCGCGCGTCACCGCGCCGGCCAGCGGTCCCGACAGCGGGACATGGAACGGGTTGGCCGCCCCCTGCACGCCGCCGAGGTCGACGGCGAAGCCGCGGTCGTGGTGCTCGTAGGGGCGCCGTTCGCCGAGGCCGTGGTGCGCGGCCACGTTGCGCGCCGCCGTCCTGCCCTGCCGCCAGGCGTGCTGGGCGGTCATGGGCGTGAACTCGCCCGGCTTGGTGAGGTCGGGCACCGCCGCGGCGTCGCCGCAGGCGAAGACCTCCGGGTGGCCCGGCACGTTCAGGTAGCGGTCGACGACCAGCCGGCCGCGTTCGGTTGGCAGGCCCATGTCGGCGACGAGCGGGTCGGGCCGGACGCCGACGCACCAGATCAGGCTGCGGGTGTCGACGCTCTCACCGTCGTCGAGCAGCACGCCGCCGCGCCTCGCCTCCTTCACCGAGGTGCCGGTGCGGACGTCGACGCCGCGGCGGCGCAGCACCGCGTCGGCGGTGCGGGAGAGCCGTTCGTCCAGCTCGGGCAGCACCCGGGGCGCGATGTCGAGCAGCATCCAGCGGGGCGTGACCCGCGGGCCGCGGGTCCGGCGGGTGACGGCGTCGGCGAACAGCGTGCCGTGCGCGGCCACCTCCGTGCCCGTGTAACCGGCGCCGACCACGACGAACGTGGAACGGGCCCGCCGCTCGTCCTCGTCCTCGGTGTGCGCGGCCAGCTCCAGCTGCCGCACGATGTGGTCCCGCAGGTACAGGGCCTCCGGCAAACCGCGGAAGCCGCGGGCGTGCTCGGCGATACCGGGGATGGGCAGCAGCCGGCTGACGCTGCCGACGGAGAGGATCAGCGTGTCGTAGCCGAGGTCGGCGGTATTGCCCTCGGGGTCCGTGTAGTGGACGCGCCGCGCGTCGAGGTCGACGCCGTCCGCCTCGCCGAGGACCAGGCGGGCCTGCGGCAGCGTTCCGGTCAGCGAGACGGTGACCCGGCGCGGCTCCAGGATGCCGGCGGCGACCTGCGGCAGCAGCGGCAGGTAGAGAAAGTAGTCGGTGGGATTGAGCAGCACGACCTCGGCGTGCTTGCGCACCGTTCGGGACAGGGACCTGGCGGCCTGGTACCCGGCGAATCCCGCTCCCACAATCACGATCCGGGACCGGCTCATGCGCCACCTCCTTGGGACAGGTACTCGGACACAACGAGGTGCTGCGGGTACCCGCCGCGCGGCGTCTGATGCGCTCAGCGGCCGGGGGCGAGGCGGGCGAGTCCGGCCTCGATGCCGTGTCCCTTGGTGCGCACGACGCCCCGGGCGAGATCGGCGAGCTTGCTGTTGGTGCGCTGGGACTGGCGGCGCAGCACGTCGAAGGCGGTGTCCGCGTCGCAGCCGAGCACGTGCATGAGGATGCCGCACGCCTGGTCGATGACGGGCCGCGAGCGCATCGCGGTGTCGAGCTGGTCGACCTCGGTGAGGGCGCTTTCGTAGGCGCGGTCCCGGGCGAAGGTGCGAGTGGCGAAGTCGCCGATGAGGGAGGCCACCGTGTGGGTCCTGGCGTCCATGAGGCCGGGGCGGAAACCGCAGACGGTGACGGTGACGGTGAGGTCGTTGTGCCGGAACGGCAGGGTGGCGCTGGACCGGACGCCCGCCTGGAGGGCGACGGCGCGGTAGTCGGGCCAGCGCCGTTCGACCAGCAGGTCGCCGACCGCGGCGGGCTCGCCCGAGCGCACCGCGGCGGGGATGGGGCCAACGCCCGACTCGAACTGCACGCTGACCAGGGGCGCGAGGTCGGGGTGGGTGACGGCGGCGGGGGCCTCCTGGCCGCCGTCGATCCCCGCGGTCGCCGCCGCGCCACAGGCACCGGGCGCGCACTGGACCGCCTCCTCCGCGAGTCTGGTCAGCGCGCGGGCGGAGACTTCCGTGGGCTGGCCTGGCGGGGCGGGTGCGCGTGACAGGGACATAGCCGTCGCCTGCCCCGGGACATCTCACAGAAACGGTGCAGGGTTCGATAATCAGACTGGAATGCGGTTACTGTGCCGCCATGGTCCAAGCCGAGGATTATGGCGCCGAGCTCAACGACTTCCGCAAGCGGGTCGCCGAGCTGCGCGCGACACGCGCTCTTCCGGACGGCGCGCGGCCGGCCACCCTGGACGCCGCCCTCTTCGAACTGCAATACGTGTCCGATGTTCTGTGGCCGCGGCACGAGCAACTGGTCGCCGCGCAGCGGCAGACCGCGCGGCCCGCCGACCCCAAGGAGCTCCAATTGCTTCGTGCGGTCTTCCAGCGGTTGCCGCTGCCGGTCCTGCTGCTCGACGGGGACAGCGTCGTCAACCGACTGAACTTTGCCGCCAGTCAACTGTTCGGTTTGCGCGCCGGTTATGCGGCGGGCCGGTCGATCACCGCCTCCTTCAACCACGAGGGCCGCGCCGCCTTCCGCGGGCAGGTCGCGGCCGTCGCCCGGCACGAGGGCAGCCGGAGCCTCGCGGTGGAGCTGATGCACGGCCTCTCCGGCGAGACGGAACGCCCCGGCCGGCTGTGGGTCACGCTGACCGCCGTCCGCCCGCCGGGGCACCGGCGTACGGCCGTGCTCGCCGTGTGCCAGCCGTTGGCCGGGGCGGCGGGACGGCCACCGGCGCCCGCCTCCCCCGCCGTGCCCGCCCAGCGGCCGGACCCGGCCGAGGTCAGCAGCCACGTGTCCCTGATGGACCTGCTCGACGACATGACCGCCGCGCTGCTCGACGAGGGCCGCCACGGCGCTTCGCCGCTGGAGCGGGCCGGCCGGGTGCTGCACGGCCGCTTCGCGGACTGGGTGATCGCCGACCGGGCCGAGCCGGGCGGCGGGCCGCTGCGCCGGGCCGCCGTGCTCGCGCCCGAGGAGGCCCCGGACGGCGGCGGCGCCGCGGCCATCGCCGCGCAGGACCCGTCGGACGCGCCGCTGATACTCGAGGCGGCCAGGGCGGGCGCCTCGGCCCTTCAGATCCGGCCGGAGGACATGTTCGCACTCGGCGAGAGCGCCGACGGGCTGCCGGTGCTCGCGCTCACCGAGACCGCGTCGCTGCTGTGCGTTCCGCTGCGCCTGCCCTCGGGGGCGGTCCTCGGCGTGCTCACTCTGCTGAGGGCGGCCGGTCGCCCGGCGTTCGAGCTTGCCGAGGCGAGCGCGATGGAGCGGATGTCGCGGCATATCGCACTGGCTCTGCGCGCCGCTTGATCGCATACGGCAGCGCTCCCCACAGCGCGCCGCACAGCAGGAGCGCGCCGCAGGCGGTGACGACGCCCTCGGCCCGGCCGAGGACCACGTCCACGACCAGCAGCAGGGCCCCGGTCAGGGCGAGGGCCAGGACGCCGAGACCCACGGTGGCAAGGACCGAGGAGACCTCGACGATCTGGCGCTTCGCGCCGCGCCGGAACAGCCGCCGGTGCAGGGCGGCGGGCGCCGTGAACAGGACGGTCGCGGTCATCGCCAGCAGCAGCGTGCAGATGTACGTGCCGCGCTGGAAGCCGTCGAGGTCGTCGAAACGTGCGCTGAACGCCAGGGTCAGCAGGAAGGCGAACAGGATTTGCACGCCGGTCTGCGTGACCCGCAGCTCCTGGAGCAGCTCGACGAAGTTGCGGTCGTCGCGCTCCGGCGGCGTCTCGTTCCGCGGCCTGGCTCTCGGCATGGCGTCATCCTGCACTGCCTGCCTCCACCTCTTCACGCAGGCGCGTGCAGGTGCGGTTCAGCAGCCGGGAGACGTGCATCTGCGACACGCCGATGTGCTCGGCGATGCGGCTCTGCGTCATGCCGCGGAAGAACCGCAGGTAGAGGATCTGCCGCTCGCGCTCGGGCAGGGCCCGCAGCCGCCCGCGCAGCGACTCGCGGTCCACGACGCGGTCGTAGCCGGGCTCGATGCGGCCGAGGGTGTCGATCAGCGCGTAGCCGCCCTCGGGGGCACCGGACAGCTCGGCGTCCAGGGACAGGACCGCAAAGCTGTTGAGCGCTTCGAGACCGGCCTTGGCCTCGTCCTTCGTCATGTTGGCGTGCCGGGCGATCTCCGCGGCGTCGGGGCGGCGGCCGTCAAGGGTGTGGGTCAGCTCCTGGCTCGCGACCCGCACCCGGTTGCGCAACTCCTGCACGCGGCGCGGCACGTGCATGCTCCACAGGTGGTCGCGGAAGTGCCGCTTGATCTCGCCGACGATGGTGGGCACCGCGTAGCTCTCGAAGGCGGTGCCCAGGTCCGGGTCGTAGCGCCGCACGGCCTTGACCAGGCCGAGGCGGGCGACCTGCTCCAGGTCCTCCAGGTTTTCCCCGCGGTTGCGGTACTGCCGCGCGAGGCGGGCCGCCATCGGCATCCAGGCGCGGACGATCTCGTTCCGCAGGCCGTCGCGCTCCGGGCCGCACTCCATGGTGGCGAGCCTACGGAAAGCGGCGGCGGTGTCGGGGGCGTCGTGGTGCGAGTGCCGGCGGCGGGACCTGGTGGGGACGTGTGTGGCGGGCATCGGTATCGCTCCCTCTCCGGTGGACTTCTGGTCACCGCGGGAGCGAACGGACCACAGGCCGCACGCGTGGTGCGGCGAAAGCCGCTCCCGCGGGCGTGCCTGCAGTCCGAAGCACACAGGTCGCATGCCCGGCCGTCCCTGGCGCAAACAGGGAAGGCCGGCCCCGCCTCGTTTCGCCAGGGAACAGCCCCGGAACAGGGCGTCTTCGCGGTGGCACACGCGTCCCACACACAACTTCTCTTGCGCGACCCCTGTACGCGGGGGGCGTGGAGGGGACAGGTTTTACCGAGGCGTCCGCGGTGTGGCGGACGCTCGTGACCTGGGAGGTGGATCGTGTCAGCCAGGACCGACGTGGAGAAGGCGCTGCTTGGGCACGCGACGTACCGCAGTCTCGGAGAGCAGCGGCTCACACCCGCCGAAGAAAAATTCGAACGGGCCCGCAGAACCTCGGGACTGTGGCTCGCGCCGCTGGTGGCGGCGATCTTCCTCGCGCTGCCGCTCGACATGGCGCCGAGTCAGCAGACGCTCGCGGGCATCCTGCTCGGCGTCGTGGTGCTGTGGGTGACCGAACCGGTGCCGATCCCGGTGGGCGGGCTGATCGGCGTGGGCGCCATCGTGCTGTTCGGGGTGGTGCCCGCGGACGATGCGCTGGCGCCCTTCGGCTCCACGACGATCTTTACGTTCATCGGCGCGTTCATCCTCGCGCAGGCGATGCTCAAACACGGTCTCGCCCGTCGCTTCGCGTTCCGGATTCTGGCACTTCCCGGGGTGGGCCGGTCGACGTTCGGCGTGATCACCGCCTTCGGCGCGATCACCTGTGTGCTGTCCGCGTTCGTGTCCAACACCGCGACCGTGGCGATGCTGCTGCCGACGGCGCTCGGCATCCTGACGGTCATCGCCAAACTGCTCCAGGACCGCGGCCTCGTGGCGGAGGACTTCGACCCGACGCGGCTGCGGGTCGGCGCGGCGCTGGTGCTGATGCTGGCGTACGGCGCGTCCGTGGGCGGTCTGCTCACGCCGGTCGGCTCGCCGCCGAACCTGATCGGCCGGGGCCTGATCGAGGAGACGACGGGCGAACGGATCTCGTTCGCCCAGTGGATGGGCATGGCGCTGCCGATCTGTGCGCTGATGTTCGTCGTACTCGCCGTCGTCCTGCTGCTGCTGAACAAGCCGGAGATCCGGCGCATCGACGGGGTCGAGGAGTACGTCGCGCAGCAGCGCAGCGAGCTGGGCCCGCTGTCGCGGGCTGAGTGGAACACGCTGATCGCGTTCGGGATCACCGTGGTGCTGTGGATCACGCCCGGCGTGATCGCGCTGGTCGCGGGCACCGACTCCTCGGTGTACGAGACGATCAGCGGCCGTCTGGACGAGGGCATCGTGGCGGTGCTCGGGGCCGCGCTGCTGTTCCTGCTGCCGACGCACTGGGGGCGCCGGGAGGCCACGCTGAACTGGTCGGACGCGGCCCGCATCGACTGGGGCACGATCCTGCTGTTCGGCACCGGCATCATCTTCGGCTCGCTGCTGGCATCGACCGGTCTCGCGGAGACGATCGGCACCGAGGCGAACGACTGGCTGGGCCTGTCCAGCGTCTTCGCGATCACGGCCTTCGCGGTGGTGCTGGCCATCCTGGTGTCGGAGACCACGAGCAATACGGCATCCGCGGCGGTGGTGGTGCCGATCATTCTGCCCATCGCGGTGGCGGCGGACGTCGATCCGTTCGTCCCGGCGCTCGCGGCGACGTTCGCGGCCTCGTTCGGCTTCATGCTGCCGGTGTCGACCCCGCAGAACGCCATCGCCTACGGCTCGGGTGTGGTGCCGATCACCACGATGATCAGGTCCGGTTTCGGATTCGACATCCTGGGTGCCGTAGTGATCATCCTGGGCCTGCCGCTGATGGTGGAGCTGGTCGGCGTCGGCTAGCCACCGGGGCCGCCAGGGGGCGGGAGCGGCGCAGCGGGCGCGGGAGCCCGGCCGCGCCCGCCCCCTCAATCCTCGCCGTACACCACGTGCTTGACCTGCGTGTACGCCTCTAATCCGGCCTGGGCGGCGCCGCCGTCCCGCGGGTGCTCGTTGACGCCGACACAGCCCGCCCTGATTCCGCGCACGGCGCGGCGCGCCCGGCCCAGGTCGCGGGTCCACACCGAGGCGGCGGGCCCCGCGGGCACGTCGTTGGCCAGCAGGACCGCCTCCTCCTCGGCGTCGAAGGGCAGCACGGCCAGCACGGGGCCCGGCACCGCGGCGCGGGCGATCTCGCTGTCCGCGGCGGCGCCGGTCACCAGCGTGGGCCGGTAGTAGGCGCCGGCGGCGAGGCCGCCGCCCGGCGCGGAGCCGCCGGTGACGATCCGGGCGTGGCGGCGGGCCCGTTCGACCAGCGCGGCGACCCGGTGCCGGCGGCTGAAGGACGCGAGCGGACCCAGCTCGGTGGCCTCGTCCCCCGGCGGCCCGATGCGTACGGCGGCAAACCGTTCGGCGACACCGGCGACGAAGTCCGCCAGCAGCGAGCGGTGCACCAGGGCGCGGGTGGCAGCCGAGCCGTCCTGCCCGCTGTTGAGCAGCCCGGCGGCCACCGCGCCTGGCACCGCGGCGGCGAGGTCGGCGTCCTCGTGCACGACGAAGGGCGCCGCGCCGCCCGGTTCGAGGCGGAGGTGCGGCAGCCCGCCCGCGGCGCCCGCCGCCACCTCCCGCGCGGCCGCGCGGGAGCCGGTGAACGCCACCGCGGCCACCTCGGGATGCCGCACCAGGGACGCGCCCGCGACGCGCCCGCTGCCGGTGACGACGTTGACCACCCCGTCGGGCAGCCCGGCCTCCGTCAGCAGCCGCGCCAGCAGCAGGGCGGTCAGCGGCGCCGCGGCCGGGGGTTTGACGACCACCGCGTTGCCCGCGGCGACGGCGGGCAGGACCACGGCCGCGGCCGTCCGCAGCGGGTGGCTGCGCGGCGTCAGGCACGCCACCACGCCGACCGGCTCGCGCCTGACGGTTCCGCCCGCGCCGCCGGCCGCCTGCCGGGCGGCGGCGGCGCTCAGCGCGGCGGCGCCCAGGGCGGCCGGAACGTCCCACCGGCGGCTGAGCCCGATCGGCTTGCCCGTCTGGCGGGTCTCCGCCCGCGCGAACTCCTCGGCGCGGTCCTCCAGCAGGGCGGCGGCCCGGGCCAGTGCCGCGGCCCTGGCATCCGGGGCGGTGTCCGCCCAGGCGGGGAACGCACCGGCCGCCGCGGCCACCGCCCGGTCCACGTCGGCGGGCCCCGCGGCCTCGGCCGTTCGAAGGACCTCGCCGGTCGAGGGGTCGACGACGACGGCGGTCTCCCCCGCGGTGCCCGTGGTCAGGGCTCCGCCGATGTACTGATGCATGCAAGGCCGATCGTTGGTCCCGGGACTCCGTGAAGGGCTACGGACGGAAACGGTAGGGGCTGGGTACGCCGCTTCTCCAGCCGGGAGCCCGGATCGCCGCGGAGCCGGCCGGCGGTAAAGGTAGGGGGAGGGAACACGGCCGCGCCGCCGCACGGGGCGAGCCGCACGCAGGACGAGGCGCACGCAGGACGAGGCGCACGCAGGACGAGGTGGAGGGACGCCATGGACGCCCGGCAGCTGGAGTACTTCCTCGCGGTCGTCGAGCATGGCGGGTTCAGCCGGGCCGCGGCGGCCCTGCACATCGCCCAGCCCTCACTCTCCCAGGCGATCGCGAGCCTGGAGACCGATCTGGGCCTGCCCCTCTTCCACCGGGTCGGGCGCGGGGTGGTGCTCAGCGAGGCGGGCGCGGAACTGCTGGAGCCGAGCCGCCAGGTGCTGCGCGATCTGGCGGCGGTGCGGGACACCGCGGCGGCGCTTTCCGGCCTGGCCCGCGGCACCGTGGAGGTCGCCACCATGCCCTCGCCCGGCGTGGAGCCGCTGGCCACGCTGATCCGCCGGTGCGCGGAGCGCCACCCGGACCTGACGGTGAGCGCCCGGGCCGCGTTCACCCCGGACGACGTGGTGCGGATGGTGCGGACCGGCGCCTGTGAGCTGGGCCTGCTCGGCTCGGACGGGCCGGTCACCGCCGCCGGCCTCGACGTGCTGCGCATGGAGGAGCAGCCGTTCGTGGTCGTGGCGGCGCCGGGCGGCGCGTTCCTCGACGGCCGCCCCGTCGCCCCTGGCGATCTGGCGGGGCACCGGCTCGTGGCCTCGCGCCCCGGCAGCCTCATGCGCCGCATCGTCGACGACATCGTGGCGGGCACCGAGGCGACGATCGCCACCGTCGTCGACCACCGCACCTCGCTGCTGCCCCTGGTGCTCTCCGGCACCGGCATCGCCGTGCTGCCCGCGGCCTGGGCGGCGCTGGCGCGCAGCTGCGGCGCGGCCGTCGCGCCCATCGAGCCCACCGCGCACCTGCGGATCGCGCTGATCGGCCGCAAGGGCCATCTCACGCCGGCCGCCCGCGCGTTCCGGCAGCTCGCGGAGGAGTACGCGGCCAGGCCCACCCGCCGTCCGCAGGCCCCGCGTTGAGCCCGGCGGCCGCGGGGGCGACCGCCGGGCGGTGACGGCCCGCGCCGCTCCGGGGAGACGACGGCGCAGACCGGGGCGCGGTCCGACCGGAACGCGCTCGTGGTGCGGGTACCCGCGCGCCGCGCCTCAAGTCCTCGGGGAGGGCGCCTCAAGTCCGCGAGGGGCGTGAGGAGATGACTGTGCGCCCGCCGAATAAAGCGCATTGGGCAATGCGCTACCCTGCCCGCGGGGGAGCGCGGAAGCACGACGAGGGGGCGCATATGGGCAGGGCGAAGCAGACCGCGGGCACCGGCGGCAGGAAGCGGATCACGCAGGTCGACGTGGCCCGGCACGCGGGGGTGTCCACCGGCATCGTGTCCTCCGTGGTGAACGGCCGCGACTACGGCTCGATCCGGGTCAGCCAGGCGACCAGGGACCGGGTGTGGCGGTCGGTGCGGGACCTCGGCTACGTGCCGAACATCGCGGCGAGGAACCTGGCCCGCGGCAGCAACCGGCTGATCGGGGTGTTCGCCTACCGCCCGCTGATGACGGCCGTGGACGGCGATCCCGGCCGCGCGTTCCTCGCCGGGATCGAGGAGGAGGCCGGGCGTGCCGGATACAACCTGCTGCTCTTCACCGCCGCGCAGGATGCCGCCGCCGGCCGTTCCGTCTACGCGGACGGGGTCAACAGCCTCCAGCTCGCGGACGGTTCCGTGCTGATCACCACGGAGCCGCCCGGCCGCGAGGCCGAAGCGGGCGAAGCGGGCGAAGCGGAAGCAGGCGGGGCCGAAGCGGACGGGGCCGAAGCGGGCGGGGCGCGGGCCGCCGCGGAGGCCGCCGCGCTCGCCGCGGAGGAGTACCCGTTCGTCCTGGTCGGCGACGCCTTGGCGGCGGACCCCGCGCTCTCCTGCGCCGGCGCGGACCACGCCGGCGGGACCGCGGACGCGGTCCGCGCCCTCGCCGCGCGCGGGCACCGCCGCATCGCCCTGGTGCGGCACGGGCGCCCGGGACGCGTGTCCGGCCTGCGGGGCGCCGGGTTCCGGCAGGCGCGCGCCGCGCTCGGGCTCACCGCCGCGGAGGCGCCCGTCGTGGACCTCGGCGGCGGAACGGGGGACGGCGCGGCGGACCGCGGCCTCCCGGACGCCGCCGGCCTCGCGGCCTGGGCAGCGGCGGGCGGTGCCACGGCGCTGCTGGCCGAGGAGCCCGCGACGGCGGCGGGGCTGCGCGGGGCGGCGGGCTCGGGCGCCTTCGCGGTGGTGGACCTCGGCGGCGGGCGCGCGCCCGGCCTGCCCGCCGTGGACGTGCCGCGCCACGAACTGGGCCGTGAGGCCGTCCGGCTGCTGCTGCGCCTGCTGGGCCGGACCGGCGGCGGGCCGCTGCGCAGCACGCTGAGCTGCACCCTGCGCGGCGCGGACGCCCTCGCCCCGCCGCCCGGCGCGGCCTGACCGGCGGCGGGCGGCGGGCGGCGGGCGGGGCTCAGCCGGCGCCGAGCAGCGGCGCGGACGGGTCCCAGCCGAGCGGCAGCGGCTCGGGCGCGGTGACGGCGACGCCGTCCGGCGCGGGGACGCCCAGCTCGCGGACGTCACGGTGCTCCGCGGCGTCCGTGATCGCGGCCATGACCTTCAGCACGTGCAGGCCCAGGGCGCCGGACGCGCGGTGCGGTTCGCCGAACCGCAGCGCCCGCGCCATCTCCAGCACGCCGAGGCCGCGACCGGCCGTCGCGCCGTCCACCGGCAGCTCGCGCCACTCGTCCTCGCCGTTCGCCAGCAGCCGCAGCGGCCCGCGGAAGGTGTTCGGATCGGGCACGGCGAGCGTGCCCTCGCTGCCGGTGACCTCGAACTGGATGCGCCGCAGCGAGGAGTCGAAACTGAAGACGCTGTGCGCGGCGGGCCCGGAGGCGAAGTCGAGCAGCGCGCCGACGTGCGTGGGCACGTCCACGGGGAACGTCTCCCCCGCTTTCGGCCCCGATCCGGTCGTCCTGCGGGCGCGCCCCTTGCCCGCGGTCGCCGTCACCCGGGAGACCGGTCCGAAGAGGGCGACCAGCGCGGTGAGGTAGTAGGGGCCGATGTCGAACAGCGGGCCCGCGCCCGGCTGGTAGAAGAAGGCCGGATCCGGGTGCCAGGACTCCGGCCCGAGGCTCAGCAACGCCGTCGAGGCCGCGACCGGCGTGCCGATGGTGCCCGCGCGCACGGCGCGCACCGCCGACTGGATGCCGGCGCCGAGGAACGTGTCGGGCGCGTTCCCGACGAGCAGACCGCGTTCCGCGGCCTCGGCGAGCACCTTCTCGCCCGCGGCCGGCACGGTGGCCAGCGGCTTCTCGCCGTAGACGTGCTTGCCCGCGCGCAGCGCCGCCGTCGCGACCTCCGCGTGGGCGGCCGGAACGGTCAGGTTGACGACGATCTCCACCTCGGGCAGGGCGAGCACCGTGTCGAGGTCGCCCGCCACGGGCACGCCGTGCTCGCGCGCCGCCGCGGCGGCGCGGTCGGTGTCCAGGTCCGCGACGCCGAGCACGCGCACGTCGGGGAAGGAGCCGAGGGTGCGCAGGTACTCGCCGCTGATGACGCCCGCGCCGACGACCGCGACACCGACGGGGCCGCCGGTGCTCATACCGCCTCCAACTGGGCCAGGTAACCGCGGCTGTCGGCGAGTGCGTCGAAGAAGTCGGTGGCGCAGGTGTCGAGTTCGACGATGCGCAGCGCGTCGGGCGCCGCGGCCAGGAGCTCCGGAACGGGCATGGCGCCCGCGCCGACCGCCAGGTGCGGTTCGTCCCGGTCGATGGGTCCGTCCTTGATGTGCAGCGCCCCCACCCGGTCGCCGAGGCGGCGCAGCAGGGCGGGCACGTCGGCGCCGCCGACGGCCGCCCAGTAGGTGTCGATCTCCAGCACGATGCCGGGCGCGAGCTGGTCGACGAGCAGCTCGATCGCGTGCCGCCCGTCGATGACCGGCTCGATCTCCCACCAGTGGTTGTGGTAGCCCAGCCGGATGCCGCGGGCCGCGGCCCGCTCGGCGAGGCCGTTGAGCAGGGCCGCGGTACGTGCCAGGCCGTCGCGGGTGGTGAACTCCTCGGCGGGGATACCGGCGGGCACGATGGCCAGGTCGGTGCCGAGCGTTTCGATGGCGTCGAGGACCGGCTCGGGGTCACCCTTCACCAACTGCCCGGCGTGGATGGCGATGACGCGCAGGCCCAGGCCATCGGCGACGCGCCGGAAGCCCTCGGGGTCGGCGGTCGGGTCGAAGGGCTCCACGGCGGTGAACCCGATGTCGGCGATCCGGCGGAGCGTCGCGTCCCTGTCGGCGGCAAGTGCGTCACGGACCGTGTAGAGCTGAACGCCCAAGGGTGGTGCCATGCTTGTGCTGCCTTCCAAGATGTCCTGTCGTGCGGGCCACAGAGAAGATAATGCGCTTTATTGGGACTGGCAACAGCCTTGGAACGCCCTTCCCTCACGGCGTGAACTTCAAGCCTGCCGCGTGCCGGACGAGGGAACACCCGAGCCCCCGGTACCGTTTCCCGAAAAGCTTCCACGCAAAGTCCGGAAGTTTTCGGCACGTATAGCGGACCAGGCATCAGCCTCCTCGCACGTCAGGGCAGTTCGGAAGCGCGCGCCAAAAATCCGGACGGGAGCGCGGCAGGCATCCACGCGGTGCCGAAAGAGCCAACTACCGGAAGGCGCACTGCTTTTCCGCTGCTCAGTGGCGGTGTGCGGCACGGGGCGCACCCGGTTCGTTCCACAACTGAGCAGGTCACCACGGCAGCATGGCCACCTGGACACTGCGGCAACCATCCGAGAATTACCGGAAAGAAGCGTTGACGACCCCTCAGCCGCGGCGCATACTCCCCAGCGATCGTTGCCGATCGCGGGGCCCTCGCGGGCCCAGAGCCGCGGCAGGTCATCACATCCGGGCGGTGCGTCCGCACAGTCAGGTCCCTGGGAAAAGGGGTTGCAATGATCATTCAGTCCTCGCGCAGACACAGCGGATACAGACGCCCGCTCTGGCGAGCGCGCGCCCGGCGCGCGCTCGCGGCGTGTGCGGTGGGCGTCATGGCCGCGGGCGGGCTCGTGGCGCTGTCCGGCACGGCACACGCCGCCGGCACCCTGGGCGAAGCGGCGGCCGAGCGCGGCCGGTACTTCGGCACCGCGGTCGCGGCCAACCACCTCGGCGAGTCCGACTACACCGGCACGCTCAACCGCGAGTTCAACAGCGTCACCCCCGAGAACGAGATGAAGTGGGACGCCCTCGAACCCTCCCGCGGCAACTTCACCTTCGGCAACGCCGACCGCATCGTCGACCACGCGCAGAGCCGGGGCATGGACGTCCGCGGTCACACCCTGGTCTGGCACTCCCAGCTGCCCGGCTGGGTGAGCGGGCTCGGCACCAACGACCTGCGCTCGGCCATGAACAACCACATCACGCAGGTGATGCAGCACTGGCGGGGCGAGATCCACTCCTGGGACGTCGTCAACGAGGCGTTCCAGGACGGCAACAGCGGCGCCCGGCGGTCCTCCCCGTTCCAGGACCGGCTGGGCAACGGCTTCATCGAGGAGGCGTTCCGCACCGCCAGGGCCGCCGACCCGAACGCCAAGCTCTGCTACAACGACTACAACACGGACGGCATCAACGCGAAGAGCAACGCGGTCTACAACATGGTCCGGGACTTCACCCAGCGCGGGGTGCCGATCGACTGCGTGGGCTTCCAGTCGCACTTCAACGCCCAGTCACCGGTGCCCTCCGACTTCCAGCAGAACCTCCAGCGCTTCGCCGACCTCGGCGTCGACGTGCAGATCACCGAACTGGACATCGAGGGCTCCGGCACCGCGCAGGCCAACAGCTACCGCAACGTCGTGAACGCCTGCCTCGCCGTCTCCCGCTGCACCGGCATCACGGTGTGGGGCGTGACCGACAAGTACTCCTGGCGCAGCGGCGGCACCCCGCTGCTCTTCGACGGCAACTACAACAAGAAGCCCGCGTACGACGCGGTCCTGACGGCGCTCGGCGGCTCCGGCGGGGAGGACCCGGGCCCGGGGCCCGGCCCCGGCGCCTGCACGGTGGCGTACGAGCAGACCGACCGGTGGGGTGACCGCTTCAACGGCAGGGTCACGGTACGGGCGGGCAGTTCGGCGATCAGTACCTGGTCGGTGAACGTCACGGTGCGGTCCCCGCAGAAGATCTCCGCGACCTGGAACGGCAGTCCGACCTGGGATTCCAGCGGCAACGTGATGACGATGCGGCCAAGCGGCAACGGCAGCGTCCAGGCCGGCGGGTCGACGAGCTTCGGCTTCACGGTCATGGCGAACGGCGAGTGGTCGCCCCCGGCACTCGGCTCCTGCACGGCCGGCTGACCTCGCCATCCCCGGCCCCGGGCCGGTCCGGGCCGCTGTGGTCCGGACCGGCCCGCTCCGTCCGACAGGGTCAGCCGGACGGGGCTCTAGGATGCCGGGCATGGTGGACGAGACGGATCTGCGCCATTTGCGGCGCTGTGTGGAGCTTGCGGCCGAGGCGCTCGCGGCCGGGGACGAGCCGTTCGGCTCGGTGCTCGTCGACGGGGACGGAGCCGTGCTGGGCGAGGATCACAACCGGGTGGCCTCGGGGGACCGCACGCGACACCCGGAATTCGCGCTGGCGCGCTGGTCGGCCGCCCACCTCACGCCCGCGGAGCGGGCGGCGGCCACCGTGTACACCTCGGGAGAGCACTGCCCGATGTGCGCCGCGGCCCACGGCTGGGTCGGGCTCGGCCGCATCGTCTACGCCGCCTCGTCCGAGCAACTGACAACGTGGCTGCGCGAGTTCGGAGTGCCGGCCCCTCCGGTGGCACCGCTCGCGATCGGCGAGGTGGTGCCCGGGGCGCGGGTGGCGGGCCCGGTGCCCGCGCTGGCGGACGAAGTGCGGGCGCTGCACTGGCGCTTTCACTCGGGCTCCTGAGCGGGCGCCCGCCGCTATTCCCGCGCCGCCCGCAACGAACGGCGATTCCTCCTACCACCGTACGATTAACCCTTCCGGAGTATCTTCGGCTTTTATTCCCTACTCGACAATAGTGTGGGTATAACCGAAAGGCGCATCCAGCGCAGGCGCGGCCGGTTTCGCGAGTGCACCGCGGAAAAGCGCGAAGGACGGCCGCCGCCACCGCCCCTCCGAGTGCCCATAATTCGGGAGGCACCGTGGCCACACCGACAGACTCACGCACCTCACTCCTCGCCTTTTTCGGCGATCCACTCAATCCCGGAGTCAGGACCAGGGTTTTTGTTTACTGGCCGACCGGCAGCCGGGGGCAGACCGCGGAATTCCGATGCGCTGCCTGTCCCGGCGGAGAAGAGCAGACGTACCCACTGACCGCGGTGGACGACCGATTCTGGTCGGGCGACTTCGACGTACGCGCGGACGCCCCGCTGGCCGACGCCGTGCTTCAGGTCACCGCGCATCTCGACTCGGGGGACCAGACCGAGTGCGTGCCCATCACGGTCAAAGCGCCCCACTGCCTCATTCCCGGACCGCCGGGGCCGCCGGGACCCTGCGGTCCGCCGGGGCCACCTGGGCCCTGCGGCCTACAGGGCCCGCCCGGCGCGAACGGCCCCTGCGGGCCGCCCGGACTGCCGGGCCCGTGCGGTCCGCCGGGCTGCGAGGGCCCGGAAGGCGCCCCGGGGCCCGCGGGTCCGCCAGGGCCCGAGGGGCAGCGGGGGCCGCAGGGCGCGCGCGGCGTTCAGGGCGACCCCGGTCCCTGCGGTCCGCGCGGCCCCGAGGGACCCGACGGTGCAACGGGCCCCGAGGGCCCCGAGGGCCCGCCGGGGCGCAACGGCAAGGACGGCAAACACGGCAGCGACGGCAGGGACGGACAGGACGGCGTCGACGGCGTCGACGGCCGGGACGGACAGGACGGCGCACCCGGACAGGACGGGAGGGACGGCAAGGACGGTCCGGCGGGACCGCGCGGACTCCAAGGCCCCAGGGGCGACCTGGGCCCGCCGGGCGCGCGGGGGCCCCGCGGCCCCAAGGGCGACCCGGGGCCGCCTCCCGACCGTGACTGCCTGCGCAGGATGATCCTGGAGGTCCTGCGCGAGTTCGGCTTCTGCGCCGTGCCGGACTGAAGAGGCCACGCCGGTCCGGCCGCACACGCCGGATCGGCGTGCCACCCCCGCGCACGGGCCGCCGCACGCCGGGCTCGTGTGCTCCTGCCGCACCACGATTCCGCGACGACCACGGGCAACTCGCGCCGTCGGATGAACCCGACTCACCCCCTTCGACCGCGCCTTCGCCGCGTTCGCCGTATGCGGATTCCTCTACGGTTCACCCGGCGACGCGCCGCCGATCCGATGCGCGTCGCCGCGTCGATCTGTCGTCGGCTTTCCCTTCGTTCCGCGCCCGGCGCATATCCGTATATGCGCCGGGCGTCTCCTCATTCCCGTGGGCTTCCAGGAATCACGCACGACCGGGTAGGGACGCATTCCGTTCCGCCGGCGCACGGCCGACCGGGCCGCGCGCCGGCGGAACTCGCGGAGACGCACATTCCCGGAAACCGAACTTTCCGGGCCTGACCGGCTCGTTGCCGTTGGACGTCGAGTGGGGCCGATATCGGCGGCGGCCCCGCGGTGCCCGGAATCGCTCCCCCGGGCCGTCAGACGGTCTGCACGGTCTGGTAGGCGGACAGCAGCCGGTGCGCCGTGGCGGCGGGCCCGTCCACGACCACCGCCGCGTCCCGGGTGAATCCCTGCACGGACTCGCGCCCGAGGTCGATCGCGAAGTCGTCGACCGTTCCGACCACCACGTCGGCCCGGTAGGCCGCGGCCCGCGCGTCCGCGGAGTCCTTCGCGGACAGCCGCCGGACGACGGTCCCCTCCGGCTCCCCCAGCATCGCCAGTTGCTCGGCGTGCACCCGGGCGCTCCCCTCCCCGTGGGTGATCAGGTGCAGGTGCGGGTGCTCCAGGCGCAGGAGCTTGAGGGCCATCCACCGCATGACGATCCGATTGTGCTCTTCACGCTGTGTTCTGCTCCGGAACATCCCGCTCGCCACCACCGTCCACTGGGCCGGACCGGCACGGTAACGGCCCCGGCCGCGAGGGGTCCCGGCCGCCGCGGCGAGTGCGGCTCAGGGCCCCGTGACGGGGTGCCCCAGCCGGTCCAGCCGGTCAAGACCGTCCAGACCACCGAACTGCGCGGCCTGGATGCCGTACAGCTCCCGGAAGCGCCCGCCGGGGCGCGCCAGCAGCTCCTGCGGACTGCCGGACTCGACGAGCCTGCCGCGGTGCAGGACGTGCACGAGGTCGGCGTGCCGCACCGAGGCCATGCGGTGGGTGATCAGGATGACGGTCTGCCCGGCGTCGGCCAGGTCGCGGATCTGGTCGAACACCCGCTGCTCCTCCTTGGCATCGAGGGCGGCCGTCGGCTCGTCGACGATCAGGACGGGCGCGTCGCGGTAGTGGGCACGGGCGATGCCGAGCCGCTGCCACTGGCCGCCGCTGAGCTGGTGGCCGCCCTGGTAGCCGCGCGCCAGGAGGGTGTCCCAGCCGCTGGGCAGCGAGTCGACGACCGTGTCCGCGCCGGCGTTGCGGGCCGCGTCCGCGAGCCGGTCCTCCTCGATGGGGGCGGAGGGCGCGCCGATCGCGATGTTGACGCGCGCGGTGAACCGCCAGCGGTTGAAGTCCTGCGCGACCATCGCGATCCGCGCGAACACCTGGTGCCGGTCCGCCAGCGTGGTCGGCACACCGCCCCAGCAGACGCGGCCGGACTCCGGGAGGTAGAGCCCGGCGAGCAGCTTGACCAGGGTGCTCTTGCCCGACCCGTTCTCGCCGACCAGGGCGGTGATGCGGCCGGCGGGAACGGTGAGGGTGACGTCGGTGAGTGCGGGCTCTCCTTCGGTGCCCGGGTAGCGGAACGTCACGTTCTCGAAGGTGATCCGGCCGGGGCGCAGCGGGACGGGGGCGCCGCCGGTGGGGATGGCCCAGTCGGCGGCCCGCGCGCAGAGCAGGTCCAGATCGGCGACGAACAGGCTCTCGTCGTAGAGGTTGTTGATGGAGCGGACCATTCCGCCGAGGCTGGCGGACCCGGTGCGGATGGCGAGGACGGCGGTCCCGGCCACGGACATGGCCATCACCCCCGTCCACACCAGGGAGCCGAGCGCCAGGTACGTGGCGGCACCGGCCAGGCCCGTCCAGACCGAGGCCCAGAGACCGGTGCGGGCGTCGAGCCGGGCCAGCCGCGTCTGCTCGGCCTCTGAGCTGGCCGACATGTTGCGGAAGTGCTTCAGCAGGAACGGGCCGACCTGGTGGACCCGGATCTCGGCCGCGGTCTCCGTGGCGGTCAGCTCGCTGCTCAGCACGCGCCCGGCGCGGGCGTGCTGCACCCACGTGCGGAAGGAGCGGTAGCGGCGGCGGGTGGTGACGAGGGTGCTCCACATGCTGGGCACCGTCATCAGGGCGAGCAGCGGCAGCAGCACCGGGTGCAGCACGGTCAGGACGCCGGCCGCGGCGACGAGCGAGAGCAGCGCGTTGACGACGCCGATGCAGTAGTCGATCATGCGGCGTGCCGAAGTGGCCCCGTACTGGGCGGTGTCCAGCAGCCGGTGGAACTGGTCGTCCTCGATCGCGGCCAGCTCCACGCGGGAGGCGCGGACCAGATAGCGCTCGGTCGCGACGCGCTCCACCTTCGGCTCCAGGCGTCCGGAACCGTAGGTGGAGGCGGCACGCAGCAGGGCGGCGACCAGTGCGGTGACCGCGACCACGGCGAGGGCGGGCAGCGCCTCGCGCAGCCGCCCGGCCGGGTCGCCACCGGCGAGCAGCGCGGCCAGCACGGTGTTGACCGCGACCAGGCCCACGGCCTGCGCGGCGCCGCGGCCGATCTCGGCCGCGGCGACCAGGCGCAGCGCGCGCCGGTCCGCCTGGTCGGCCAGGCGGATGGTGGTCCGGATCAGCCGTGGCAGCGTGGCGACCATCGACCACAGGCTGAGCCGGGTGAAGGCGCCGTCGTGGCTGCTCCACCCCGTGTCGTACAGCAAGGGGCCGCCGAACAGCAGCTGTTCCGAGTCGGAAATACCGTGCGCGGGCCGCTCGGCCCCCGTCTCCTTCTTCTTCACGCCCACCCCTCGTCTCCCGCGCTCCCGCAGGGGACCTATCAGAGCGCAATCGGGCGACTACGGACAGCGCCCTCCGCGGGTTTTCGGACAAACTGCCGTCGGGGGTTTGGCGGCCCGCTTCGTATGGAGGCGCAGGTGTTCGAGAGGGGCCGGTCGTCGGCGGGACACGCCGCACCGACCCCGCCCGCCGACCCCCGGCGCACGCTGCGGGCCTCGCCGAACATGTCCTGATAACGCCAGGCAGAAACGATGCGCCATGCGGCCCGCCTTCCCCACCGGGGTGAACCCGCCGGGCCACGCGTTGACGAACGCGCGGCGCCGCGACCGACCGTCCGCGGGCGTTCAGGCGTTCAGGCGCTCAGGCGCTCAGGCGTTCAGGCGCCGTCCGCCGCGAGCCCGTCGTACAGGTCCGGCCTGCGGTCGCGCAGGAACGGGCGGGTGCGGCGGGTGCGTGCCGCGTGCTCCGGGTCGATCTCGGCGAGCACCACCTCCTCGCCGTCCTGCCCCGCCTCCGCCAGGATCTCGCCGTCCGGGCCGTAGATCGCGCTGGTCCCGAAGTACCGCTTGACGCCCTCCTGTCCCGTGCGGTTGGCGCACACGACGTACAGGCCGTTGAACACGGCCTGGGCGCGCAGCTCCAGTTGGAAGACCTCCCGCATCGGGGCGCTCGCGGAGGCCACCGGAACGCACATGAGGCTCGCGCCGCCGAGCGCGACCAGCCGCCCCAGCTCGGGGAAGTGCCGCTCGTAGCAGATGATGGTGCCCAGGGCGACGTCCTCGGTGCGGGTCACCACCGGAGGGCTGCCGCCCGGCCGGAAGTAGTACTTCTCGGGGAAGCCGTTGGAGAACGGCAGGTGCGACTTGCGGTAGACGGCGGCGAGTTCGCCGTTGACGAAGGTGCAGGCGGTGTTGTGGTGGACGCCCGGCACGTCCGCGGCCTCGAAGACGGAGGAGACCACGGTGATGCCGTACTCGGCCGACACCTCGCGCGCCACGGCGTTGGAGGGGCCTGCGAGCGGTTCGGCGTGCGCGAAGTACTCCGGGTCGGGCTCGGGCTGGACGAACGGGACGGCGTACAGCTCGGGGAGCAGCACGACGCGGGCGCCGCGCCGGGCGGCCTCGGTGAGCAGGGCGCGGGCGCGGCGCCGGTTGGCCGCGGCGTCGGGGCCCGCGGTGAGCTGGACGGCGGCGGCCTTCACGACGCCGCTCCGGTCAGGCTGCGCAGGGTGCGTTCCTTGTCCCCCAGGGTGGAGATGACGGGGCAGCGCACGCCCGCTTCGCGGTAGGCCAGCAGCTTCTCGTAGGCGTCCTTGGTGGTGCCGCACGCGGTGACGCGCTGCACCAGCGAGTTGGGCACGTGCACCATGGCGCGGCGGACGTCGCCCGGGGTGGCGGGCCAGCGGGCGGTGGCCTGGATGCGTTCGACGAGCCCGGGCTCGACGCCGCAGTGCTCGGCGATGTGCGGCTGCTGCATGAGGTAGAGCGTCAGGAACGCCTTGCAGGCGTCGATGGCCTCCTGCGGATCGTCGTCGTCGACGCTGCACGCGACGATCTGCGTGATGTCGATGCCGTCGGCGCCGTCGGCCCGGCGGGCGACGCCCTCGGCGATCCGGGCGCGGGCCATGTCCATGTATTCGGGCGGCAGCAGGAAGTCCAGGTGCACGCCGTCGCAGATCTCGCCCGCCAGCCGCAGCATCTTGGGGCCGACGGCGCCGAGGTAGACAGGCATGGGGACCGGCTTGTTCTCCCGGTACATGCTGTCGAAGCGCACCCCGCGCATCTGCACGAACTCGCCCTCGTGCTCGACGACTTCGTTGCGGAAAAAGGTACGGAGCACGCCGATGTACTCGCGCATGGCGGCCAGCGGGCGCACCAGGGGCTCGCCGACCTTGGTGGCCAGCGGCTCCCACCAGGCGCCGATGCCGAGGATGATCCGGCCCGGGGCGACCTCGTCGAGGGTCTTGAACGTGACGGCCATCAGGGCGGCGTTCCGGCTCTTGTTGTTGACGACGCCGGTGCCGATGCGGATGTCGCGGGTGCGGGAGGCGATGATCGCGGCGGGCACGATGCCGTCCCGGGCGAGCCGGCCTTCGGCGACCCAGACGGATTCGAAGCCGTGCCGGTCGGCGTACTCGGCCTGCCAGTAGGTCTGTTCGAGGCTGAGCCGCTCCCCGACGTGGATGCCGAGGGGGATGTCCATTCAGGTGCTCCTTGCGGTGGTGGTGCGGTGCAGGTACCGGCCGCGGCCCGGACGGCCGAGCAGGGTGCCGTCGGAGACGACGAGTTCGCCGCGGGACAGGACGTGCACGGCCCGGCCGGTGACCTCCATGCCCTCGTAGAGGCTGTAGTCGGGCCGGGAGTGGGCGGTGTCCGCGGACAGCACGTGGTGGGCGTCCGGGTCCCAGACGACGAGGTCGGCGTCGGCGCCGGCGGCGATGGTGCCCTTGCGGGGGTGGAGCCCGAAGAGCTTGGCCGGCCGGGTGGCGGTGATCTCCACGAAGCGGCTCGGCGAGAGCCGCCCGGCGGCCACCCCGTGGTGGTAGAGGAGGGCCAGCCGCTCCTCGACGCCGGGCACTCCGTTCGGCGTGCCGGGGAACCAGCCGGGCTTGCGCAGCTTCTGCGGCGGCAGGTCGGGCGGCTGGCCGAGGCAGAACCCGGCGTGGTCGGTGCCGACGGTGGACAGGCCGCCGGCCGCGAGGTGCGTCCACAGGGCGTCCTGGTTGGCGCGTTCGCGGATCGGCGGGGAGCAGATCCAGCCCGCGGCGCGTTCGCCGAGCCCCGCGTAGTCCTCGTACGCGGCGACGAGGTACTGCGGGCAGGTCTCGCCCCAGGCGGGCCGGCCCGCGGCGCGGGCGCGGGCCAGTTCGTCCGCGGCGCGCGCGCTGGAGACGTGGACCACGAACAGCGGGCTGCCCGCGGCCTCGGCGAGGACGAGGGCGCGGTGCACGGCCTCGGCCTCGGCGGCGTGCGGGTGGGCGGCGTGGTGGTGGTGCTCGGCGACGTGGCCCGCGTCGACCAGGCGCCGGGTCTCGTGGGCGACGAGATGCCCGTTCTCGGCGTGGACCATGGGCAGCGCGCCGTGTTCGGCGGCCAGCGTCATGTCC
Organism: Streptomyces sp. MP131-18; assembly: GCF_001984575.1. Taxonomy (GTDB): domain Bacteria; phylum Actinomycetota; class Actinomycetes; order Streptomycetales; family Streptomycetaceae; genus Streptomyces; species Streptomyces johnsoniae. The sequence continues at coordinate 1,110,615 of NZ_LZNS01000001.1, forward strand.
GCCAGCAGCTGGGCGTCGTCGACCATCTGCGTGCCGGGGTAGGCCATGAAGAACTTCCAGCTGCTGACGCCCTCGTCGAGCAGCCGCAGCAGGTCGTCCCTGATCTCCGGCTGCTGGTCGCGGGGCGGCACGATGGCGTGCAGCCCGAAGTCGACGACGCAGCGGGCGCGGGCGTCCTCGCGCCGCCGGAGGAACGTTTCGTACAGAGTGCGGTCCGGCTCCTTCTTCACGAAGTCGATGACGGTGGTGGTGCCGCCGTGGGCGGCGGCGACCGTGCCGGAGGTGAAGTCGTCGGCGGTGCGGGTGGTGAAGCCGTCGATGGGATATTCGAGATGGGTGTGGGCGTCGACTCCGCCGGGCAGCAGCAGCGCGCCGCCCGCGTCGATGGTGTCGTCGGCCGCCCAGTCGGCGCCGTCGCCGACGGCGGCGACGATGCCGTCGCGGATCAGGACGTCCGCGCGGAGGACGGCCTCCGCGGTGACGACGGTGCCGCCGCGGACGAGGGTGGTGCGCGTGGCGGGGTGGGGCATGGGCGGGCCTCCCGTTCAGGCCGCGTAGTGGGTGTCGGCGATGCCGAGCACCTCGTCGAGGACGGACAGCGCCAGGTCGATCTCGTCCGCGGTGACGACGAGCGGCGGGGTCAGCCGCAGTACGGAGGAGAACGAGCTGAGGTACAGGCCGCGTTCGAGTGCGGCGGAGATCAGTTCGGCCATGGGCCGGTTGGCCTCGCCCTTGGCGTTGAACGGGACCAGCGGCTCGCGGGTGTCGCGGTCGCGGACCAGCTCGATGCCGTGGAACAGGCCGCGCCCGCGGTGGTCGCCGAGGCTGGGGTGGCGGGCGGCCAGCTCGGCGAGTCCGGCGCCGAGCTGCTCGCCGCGCTCTCGGGCGTTCTCCACCAGGCGCTCCTCCCGCATGATGCGCACGGAGGCGACGCCGGTGGCGCAGGCCAGGGGGTGGCCGGAGTAGGTGAGTCCGCCCCAGAACATGTGGTCCTGGAGCCAGTCGGCGACCCGGCCGCCGACGGTCATGGCGCCGAGCGGCACGTATCCGGAGTTGAGGCCCTTGGCGGTGGTGAGGATGTCGGGCGCGACGTCCCAGTGGTCGCAGGCGAACCACGCGCCGGTGCGCCCGAATCCGGCCATCACCTCGTCGAGGATCAACAGGATGCCGTGCCGGTCGCACACCTCGCGGATCGAGGCGAGGTAGCCGTCCGGGGGATAGATCAGGCCGTTGGTGCCGGTGACGGTCTCCAGGACGACGGCGGCGACGGTGGCGGGGCCCTCGTACTGGAGGATCTCCTCCAGGTGCGGCCCGCCGGTGCACACGGGGCACGGGTCGGGGTGGCCGGCCGGACAGCGGTAGGTGTAGGGGTCGAACATGCGGACCACACCGGGCGTGCCTGGCTCGGCGGCCCAGCGGCGCGGGTCGCCGGTGAGGGAGATCGCGCCTGCCGTGGCTCCGTGGTAGGAGCGGTAGCGGGCGACGATCTTGGGGCGGCCGGTGACATGCCGGGCGAGCCGGACGGCGTTCTCGTTGGCGGCGGCGCCGCCGGTGGTGAAGAACGTCATGCCGAGGTCGCCCGGGGTCAGTTCGGCCATCAGCTCGGCGAGTTCGGCACGGGACTGCTCGGCGAAGCCGGGGCCTATGTAGCACAGCCGGTCGGCCTGTTCCTTGATGGCGGCGATCAGCCCGGGGTGCTGGTGGCCGAGGTTGAGGTTGACCAGCTGGGACTGGAAGTCGAGGTAGCGCCTGCCGTCGTGGTCCCAGAACCAGGAGCCGCTGCCGCCCGCGACCGGCCGGGCGTGGACGTTGCCCTGGACGGACCAGGAGTGGATGACGTGGGCCCGGTCGGCGGCGGCGATCCGCTCCGCGGTCCAGTCCTCGCGTGCGGGCGCGGTCATGCCGCGGCCGTCTCGGAGCCGAAGGGGGCGAGCCTGGCCAGCGGGCGGCCCGCGTTGGCGGCGAGGCAGGCCACGACGATCTCGCGGGGGCGGGGCGCGTCGGGCACGACGAGGGTGACGGTCTGGTGGTGCGAGCGCGTCTTGGCGTTGAGCTTGTGCTTGAGCGGCACGTCGAGCGGCGCGCCGGTCAGGCCGGTCTTCTCCCCGGCGGGCAGCAGTTCGGTGCCGCCGCAGGCCCGGCGGAACGGGTCGCCGAAGCGGAGGTTGTGGATCAGCGCGGAGCCGTGTTCCAGCTCGCCGTCGATGCCGACGAGGGCGGCCTTGCCGTACGCCTCGACCTCCTCGCCGAGCAGGTCGACGCAGGGCGGGCCGACGAGCGTGCCGAGTTCTTCGCCGACCTCGTTGGCGAGGGTGACCAGGTCCTCGACGTAGCCGGGCGGGTAGGGGTTGTCGAAGACGGCGGCGACGATGGCCACGCGGTGGACGCGGGGCAGCGCGCGGCCGGACTCCATGCGGGTTTCCTCGACATGACGCACGATCTTGCGAACGGCGAGTGTCACGGTCGGCTCCTTCTGTGCGGTGCTGGGCGTGCGGGTGCTGCGGGTGTTGCGGGTGTTGCGGGTGTTCCCTATGGTTCGGAGGTTTCTTGCGGTGTGGGTGGGGCGGTCGGGGGCGGGCACGTCCGGTACGCCTCGGGGCGGCGGTCGTGCAGCGGGCGGTTGAACGGGTTGGTGCGGCGGGCCTCGCGGGTGCCGACGGGGTCGACGTGGGCGTGGATCAGGGCCTCGGCGTCCCGGGGCGCGGGCCCCGCGAGCGGGCGGCCGGTGTGGTCGGTGACGATGCTGGAACCGATGAACCGCTGTCCGCGTTCGACGCCGGTGCGGCTGGCCGCGGCGATGTACAGCTGGTTGCTGTGCGCGCCGGTGACGCACAGCAGGTTGGCCATCGGGGGCCCCGGCGCCTGGTCGGGGACGGGCACCCAGTCGCTGACCGCGCAGACCAGATCGGCCCCGGCCAGGGCCAGGCTGCGCAGGCTCTCCGGGAACCACGCGTCGTAGCAGATCAGCAGCCCGATGCGGCCGAGCGGGGTGTCGGCGACGGGAAAGCCGAGGTCGCCGGGGGCGTACAGCTCGCGTTCCGCGTTCCACAGGTGGACCTTGCGGTAGGTGAGGGCACGCCCGGCGGGGCCGACCAGGACGGCGCTGTTGAACACCCGCCCGTCCGGGGCCCGTTCGACGACGCCACCGGCGATCCACAGGCCGAGGCGCGCGGCGAGCCGGTGCCAGGCGGTCACGGCGGGGCCGTCGGCGAGCGGCTCGGCGTACGCGGCGGCCTCGGCCGCGTCGCGGAAGACGTAGCCGCTGGTCACGGCCTCGGGCAGCACCACAAGGCGCGCGCCCGCGTCCGCGGCGGCGCGGATCGCGTCGCAGGTGCGGGCGATATTGCCCGCGGTGTCGCCGAGTACGGGGTCGAGTTGGGCGCAGGCCACCCGGTACCCGGTGCCGCCCGCGGGCGGCGTCACGGGGCACCCGCCAGGTCGGTGGCGCTGAGCAGCCGGCCGATCTCGTCGGCGGCGGCCCGCACCCGGGCGATGAGGGCCGGCAGGCGTTCGGGGGTGAAGCGGAACGTCGGGCCGCCGACCCACACCGCGTACGGCACGCGGCCCGCGACGCGGACCGGCGCCGCGACCGAGGCCGCGCCGGGCGCTATTTCGTCGGCGGTGTGGGCGTAGCCGGCGTCCCGCACCTCCCGGAGCGTGGCCAGGAAGCCGGGCAGGAACGCGGCACCGCCGGGCGCGCTGCGCTCCAGTTCGGGTCCGTAGGTGTGGGTGACGGCCTGCGGTTCGAGGGCGGCGAGGAGCACCTTGCCGGTGGAGGTGCACCACACGGGCTGGGTGCGGGGCACGGCGCGGGTGGTCTGGCCGATGAGGTGGGGGCCCGCGGCCTGGGTGACGACCTGGACGTGCGGCGGGAGCAGCACGTCGAACCCGGCCGTCTCCTCGGCCTCCGCGGCGAGTTCGGTGACGACGGCGCGCATCCGCGGATAGCTGCCGTTCTCGTCGAGGAGGCCGCCGACGACGGAGAGCAGGCCGAGGGAGACCTGGTAGCGGCGGGTGACGGGGTCGAGGGACACCCAGTTCTCCTGCTCCAGCACCGAAAGCACGCGGTAGCACGTGGACTTGGGCAGCCCGGCGGCGCGGGCCACGCTGCTCAGCCCGACGCCGCCCGGGTGGGCCGCGACGGCGCGCAGCACCGTGATGGTGCGGCGTACCAGTCCTTGTTCCGTCATGTCCGTGTCCCTCGCCTCGGTCGTTCTTCTGGTCGCGTGCACCGTGCCCGGCGACCCGCGCCGCTACCTGCCGCCCGGGGTGACGGTGATCCGTTCGGGTTCCCAGGTCTCGCCGGTGGTGTCGGCGCCGGTCTCGCCGAGCAGCGCGAGGGCGTCGCGGGTGAGATCGCCGCGGTATGCGCTCTCGGGCGGTTCCGACTCAAGCACACCGGCGTCGACGGCGATCTCGATGGTCTGGTCCCAGGTTTCGGCGTCGAGGGTGCCGATGCCGTTCGCCGCGGGCCAGATCAGCTTGTTGACCTCGTTGAGCATCCAGCGCTGGTGGCCCTCGCCCAGCGCGCTGCCGTGGGCGAGAACGGTGTCGGCGCAGGCGTCGAAGTCGTCGCGGCAGGCGATCCAGCCGCGGTAGGTGGCGGCGAGGAAGCGGGTGGCGACGTCCCGGTGGTCCGGGTCATCGAGCCAGTCGCCGCGGGCGTAGACACCGTCCTCCAGGGAGGCGTAGCCCTCGTCCTGGAGGTTGATGACGTGGAAATCCTCCGGGCGGTACAGCTCGCCCGTCTCCGGGTTCTCCGTTTCGAGGAGCTGGGCGTACTCGTTGTAGGTCTTGGCCTGCGCGGAGTCGACCTCCCCGTTCAGGAGCAGCGACATGTCGAACGGCTGCTGGACGACGTCCAGGTCGTGTTCCGGGTCGATCCCGGCGTCGCGCAGCGCGGCGTACAGGACGAGTTCGTTGCCGCTGCCCCAGCTGCCGAGGCGCGTGCCCGCGAGGTCGTCGAGTCCTCCAATGCCGCTTTCCGCCCGCGAGACCTGGAGGTAGGCGCCGCGCTGGAAGACCTGGCCGATGTTGACCAGGTCGGCGCCCTGTTCGCGGGTGGCCATGGTCTTGGTGACGTGGCTGACGGCGAACTCGGCGTTGCCCGCGGCCAGTACCTGCTGCGGCACGACGTTGGTGCCGCCCTCCTGGATCTGCACATCGAGGCACTGGTCGGCGTAGAAGCCGCTGTCCAGGGCGTGGTAGTACCCGGCGAACTGGGCCTGGGCGACCCACTGGAGGACGACGCGGACGCTGTCCGTCTCCTCGCAGTCGCTGTTGGCCGCGACGGAGCCCAGGCCGCTGGACTGGCCGCTCATCGGGACGCAGCCGGCCATCAGGAGCGCGCCGAACGCGGCTGCGAGGGCCGGCGCGCGGCGGGGGGCGGAGCGTGGCATGGTCGTTCCTCCTGGTGGTGCCGTTGCGTTCGGGGTCAGGTGTCGCCGTCGTGGCGGTGCCGCTGCCAGGGCACGAGGCGGCTCTCGCAGCCGGCTACGACCGCGAACAGGGCCAGGCCCATGACGCTGGCGGCCAGGACGCCGGCCCAGGTCTCGGCGAAGCGGGAGAGGGCCGCCTGGTTGGCGATGTAGACACCGAGGGCCTGGCTGGGGCCGCCGAAGTATTCGGAGACGATGACGCCGATGACGGAGGCCGCGGCGCCCAGGCGCAGCCCGTTGAAGAAGAACGGCAGGGAACGGGGCAGCCGCACCAGCAGCAGGGTGTGGCGGGGGCGGGCCGCCAGCGCGGACATCAGCTCCAGGTGCAGGGTGTCGACGTCGCGCAGCCCCCGGGTGGTGTTGACCAGGACGGGGAAGAAGACCATCAGTCCGGCGACGCACGCCTTGGACCAGATGCTGGTGACGCCGAGCCAGTTGTTGGCAATGGGCGCCAGAGCCACGACGGGCGCGCAGTTGAGGATGACGGCGACGGTCAGCAGCGGCCCCGATATGCGGCCGAGGCGGGTGAGCAGCAGCGCGCCGAGCAGACCCGAGACGCCGCCGAGCGCCATGCCGAGGAGGACCGCGGCCAGGGTGACGCGGGCGTCACGGAGGATGGTGGGCAGCTCGTCGAGGAGCGCGCCGAAGATGTCGGTCGGCGAGGGCAGGATGAACGACTGCACGCCGGTGGCGGTGACCAGCAGCTGCCAGAGCAGGACGACGGCCGCGCCGACGGCGAGGGCCGGGGCCCCGGCGGCGAGGGCGCCGCGCAGCCGGGCGGGCGGGGCAGGCGGGGCTATGCTCATGCGGGCTCCTCGGCCATGACGGCGTGCAGGGCCTTGCGCACCTCGGTGACGGTTTCGAAGTAGGCCGGGGAGGTGCGGTCCTCGACGGTCCTCGGCTGCGGCAGGCCGACCTCGATGCGGCGGGTGATGCGGCCGGGCCGCGGCGACATAATGACGATGTCGGTGGACAGGAAGACGGCTTCGGAGACGCTGTGCGTGACGAAGACGACGGTGGTGCCGGTGTCCCGCCAGATGCGGAGCAGTTCGCCCTGAAGGTATTCCCGCGTCATCTCGTCGAGGGCGCCGAGCGGCTCGTCCATCAGCAGCAGTTGGGGTCGGCAGGCCAGGGCGCGGGCGATGGCGACGCGCTGCTGCATGCCGCCGGAGAGCTGCCAGGGGAAGCGGTCGGCGACATCGCCGAGGCGGACGAGGTCCAGCATGGTCTCGGCCTGCGCCTTGCGCTCCGCCCGGGACACGCCGCCCACCTGGAGCGGGAGTTCGACGTTGCGCCTGACGGTGCGCCAGTCCAGCAGTCCGGCCTGCTGGAAGACGAGGCCGTAGTCCCGGGCGAGGCGCGCCTCGCGCGCGCTCCTGCCGCCGACGGTGACGGTGCCCGTGGTGGGCGCGGTGAGGTCGGCGATGATGCGCAGCAGGGTGCTCTTGCCGCAGCCGCTGGGACCGAGCAGGGAGACGAACGCGCCGGGGCGCACGTCGAGTCCGATGCGTTCCAGGGCGGCGACGGACTGGCCGCCGGAGGCGGGGAAGACCTTGTGGACGTCGGTGAGCGAGATGGCGGGTGCGTCGTCGGTGGCTGTCATGGCGGCGGTACCTCGCGGGGTGGTGGTGGCGGGGGCGGTCATCCGGCCGTGCTCCGGTTCCGCAGGGACAGCGACTCCCCCACGCGCAGGACCTGGACCAGGACGATGCCGGTGACGGCGGCGACCAGGACGGCCGCGTAGAGGTTCTCCGGTGCGCTGGAGTAGTAGTACGAGCTGGTGAGGATGGCGCGGCCGATGCCGCCGCCGGTGCCGGCGGACAGCTCGCCGACGATGGCGCCGACGACGCTGGCGGTGGCGGCGAGCCGCAGCCCGGCGAAGAGGAAGGGCAGGGCCGCGGGGAACCGCAGCAGCAGCAGGGTGCGCACCCGGCCGGCGGCCAGCGCGTGCATGAGTTCGCGGTGCACCGGCTGCGGGGAGTTGAGCCCGCGCAGCACGCTGACGGTCACCGGGAAGAACGCCAGGTAGGCGGAGAGCACGGTGACGGCGACCCAGCTGGGCATGCCGGCCTTGCCGCCCCAGATGACGACCATCGGGGCGACGGCGACCAGCGGCACGGTCTGGGAGGCGATCAGCCAGGGCATCACGCCGCGGGAGGCGAAGCGGGACTCGCGCAGGCCGACGGCGAGCAGGAGCCCGGCGGCCGAGCCGATGGCCAGGCCGAGCAGCGCCTCGCGGAAGGTGATGGTGGCCTCGTTGAACAGGTAGACGGCCAGCGAGGTGTCGGTGCCGCGTCTGGCCGGCTCGGTCAGCGCGCCGATGATGTCCGCGATGTGCGGCATGGCCTGGTCGTCGGCGGCGATGGGCAGGTCGAGGCCGGTGCCGGGTATCCGGCCGCCGGTGGCGTCGCCGAGCGCCTTGTAGCCCTCCCAGAGCGCGGCCAGCGCGAGGAGCACCAGCGCCGTCCACAGGAAGGCGCGCGCCGTGCGCAGTGCCGCCGCTCCGATTCCCGATCCCATGTCTCACCTCCCGGACAACGTCCAGCCACGCAGGCTGGTTTACTGAGTGAACCGATGGACCGCCAAGAGGACCGGCGGGGTTTCACTCTCCGCCCACGGCGGGCGGGGGTCAATGACGGTGACGAAAAATCTTGTTACGGCCTGGTGTCCCGACCGGACCGCCCCGCCGACGCCCGGCGGGCCACCCCCGACGTCGGCCACCCACCCCCAGGGAAACATTCGCGGATGCGATTCTTCGGCGACGGGCCGAGGCCGGGGCCGTGGACGGCGCTGTTCGCGGCCCGCCGTTCCGTATTACCGTCGGCGCATGCTGACAACGGGCGCGCCTGCGCACAACTGGGCAGGGAACATCACCTACGGGGCGGCACGGGTGCACCGCCCGGCCTCACTCGACGAGCTGCGGCGCATCGTTTCCGCGGCCTCGCAGGTGCGGACACTCGGCACCGGCCACTCGTTCAACCTCATCGCGGACACCCCGGGCGACCTGGTCCGCGCGGACGGGCTGCCGCGCCGCGCCGAGATCGACAGGGAGCGCGGGACGGTGACCGTCAGTGCCGGGCTCCGGTACGCGGAAGTGGCGGAGGAGCTGCACGCTGAAGGATTCGCGCTGGCGAATCTGGCCTCCCTCCCGCACATCACGGTGGCCGGCTCCGTCGCGACCGGCACGCACGGCTCAGGGGACGGGCGGCAGGGCCTGGCCTCGGCCGTCGCAGGACTCGAACTGGTCGGCCCCGAGGGCGACTTGGTAACGCTGAGTAGGAACGCCGACCCGGACCGCTTCCCCGGCGCCGTGGTCTCGCTCGGCGCACTCGGCGTGGTGACCGCCCTGACCCTCGACATCGAGCCGGCCTTCGAGGTGGCGCAGTGGGTCCACGTCGACGTGCCGCTCGACGCGCTGGCCGACCGCTTCGACGAGATCACCGGCGCCGCCTACAGCGTCAGCACGTTCACCGACTGGCACAGCGGCCGGGGCACCGTGTGGCTGAAGCGGCGCACCGACCGGCAAGGCGGCGGCGACGAGGCCGCGGACTGGCTGGGCGGCCGTCCCGCCACGGCGCCCTGGCACCCGATCCCGGGCATGCCGGCGGAGTTCTGCACCCGGCAGCTGGGCGAGCCGGGGCCGTGGCACGAACGGCTGCCGCACTTCCGTCCCGAGTTCACCCCGAGCCGCGGCGAGGAGCTCCAGTCGGAGCTGTTCCTGCCGCGCGCCGCGGCGCCCGCCGCGTTCGCCGCGCTTCGCGGCCTCGGCGCGGAGCTGGCGCCGGTGCTCCAGGTCTCGGAGGTCCGCACCGTGGCGCGGGACGAGCTGTGGCTGAGCCCGGCGCAGGGCCGCGACACGGTGGCCGTCCACTTCACCTGGCTCAAGGACACCGAGGCCGTCCTGCCGGTGGTGGCCGCGGTGGAGGAGCGCCTGCTGCCGCTCGGCGCACGGCCGCACTGGGGCAAGGTCACGGCCGCGGCGCCCGCGGACGTCGCGGCCCGCTTCCCGCGGCTGCCCGACTTCCGCCGCCTGGTCCTCGACCACGACCCCGCGGGCCGGTTCCGCAACGACTTCGTTGCGCGGCTCCTCGGGGTGTAACTCGGGGTGTGAGGGGCCGCAAGGGGCCGGGGAATCGTGCACGCGGCGGAGACCGGCCACGCCCGCGGCAAGCGCGTCATCCGCGTGGCCGGCTCCACCGGGTGAAGGGCCCGGCCGTCAGGCCGTGCCGCACACCCCGCCGCTGAGCGTGAACTCCGTCGGTGCGGCGTTCCCGGCCCCCTTCTCCGCGGTGAACCCGAGCGCCACGGAGCCGCCGGCCGGGATCGACGCCGTGTACGGGGCGGGCGTGACGGTCACCGAGCCGCCGCTCTGCGTGGCGGTGCCGCCCCACATGTTGGTGATCCGCTGCCCGTCGGCGAACGCGAAGGCCAGCGTCCAGTCGCTGATCGCCGCGGTGCCGGTGTTGCCGATGACGATGTCGCCCTGGAAGCCGTTGGACCACTCCCCCACCACCTGGTAGCGGACCGAGCAGTCCGAGGGCGTCCCGCCGCCCGTCCCGGTGGTCACGCCCACGGTCGCGGAACGGTCCGACCGGTTGCCCGCCGCGTCCCTGGCGTACACGGCGAAGGTGTAGTCGGTGCCGGGGCTCAGCCCGCTCACCGCCGCCGCGTTGGCCGCGGTGCTCGCCACGGCGGTCTCCCCGCCACCGCTCACGCGCACCACGTCGTAGCCGGTGACGCCGACGTTGTCGGTGGCCGCGGGCCACGACAGCCGGACCGAGGTCGCCGTGACCTCCGAGGCCACCGGCCGGCCCGGGGCCGTCGGCGCCTCGTCGTCGTCCCCGCCCTGGCCGCCGTAGACCGCCGCCTCGCGCGAGGTCTGCGCGATGCCGTTGGCGCCGTTGAAGATCCGCTGCCCCCAGGAGGTCAGCCGCGACGGGTCGAAGGCGGTGACCATGTCGAGGTACTCCACGCCCCCGCCGTTGCCGCTCCAGGACCAGCCGAGGTAGCCGAGCCCGAGGGACTGCGCGGTGGCCAGGATCGTGTCCTCGTCGGGGTTGCCGTCCGAGTGGTTGTGCCCGAACTCGCCGACCAGGATGGGCAGTCCCGCGCTCACGAACGCGTTGAGGTAGTCCCTGATCTCGGCCGCCGTGTCGTACACGCCGTACATGTGGACCGAGAAGATGACGTTGCGGTCGGGGTCGGCGTCGAAGACCGACCTGGCGTTGGCACGCATCGTTCCGGACCAGTCCTGGCCCCAGTTCGGGGCGTCCACCATGATCGTGTGGTCGAACCCGGCGTTCCTGAGCTTCAGGACCGCGGCCCTGGTGTCCGCGGTCCAGCCGGCCGTATTGCTGTTCCCGTACGGCTCGTTCCCGATGTTGAGGATGACGTACTGCTCCTGGCCGGCGAGTGCGCTTTGAATCCCGATCCAGTAGTCCGCCGCCTGGTCCAGGCTCGCGGCCGCGCCCTCTTCGCCGTAGCCGGTCGTGTCGTGGACCTCCAGCACGCAGATGAGGCGGTTCTGCTTGCAGAGGCCGATGATGCGGGAGACGTCGGAGGCGTCGTTGCGGGTCCACCGGTGGCCGCTGCTCAGCACCACGCGGACCGTGTTGGCGCCGAGTGCCTTGATGTGCGCCAGTGAATCCGTCTCGCCGGTGAACCAGGTGTGGGCGTGGTTCACGCCGCGCATCACGAAGTCGTTGCCGTTCGCCTCAAGCAGCCGGCCGGCGTCGATCCTGAATCCGGTCGCGGCCGGGGCTACCTGATCCGCCTGCGCGGACTGCCCGAAGCCGAGCAGCGCCGCGAGCATGCTCAGCAACGCGGCAAGGGCGACACCGGCGCGGGGTCTGAGTCCGCCGTGCGGACGGGTTTCTCTCATGGCGGCTCCATGGGTCGGGAGGAGAGGTGGGCTCTGGGCGATGGGAGCGCTCCCAAAGGCGTTCTCATCAATGCACCGTGCCGTGAACTCGTCAATAGATGCGGCCCCGTCAAGGGGTCCCGTCCCCCCGCCACCGGGCGGGCGCCGCGGGCGTCCGCGGCGGCGTCAGGGCGCTTCGACGACGCGCACGTGCCCGGGGGCGAAGGCGGTGACCGCGGCCTGGAGCCGCGAGCGGTCGAGGCGCCAGCCGTGGACGGCGCGGCTGAGCGCGACCACGTCGGCCGGGACGTTCGGGACGTTCGGGAGGCTGGGGAGGTCCGGAATGCGCGGGGCCCGGGGCGCCGGGCCGCGGATGCCGCGCACGCGGAGGGCGGGGCCCGCCGGGCCCGGCGCCTCCGCGTCGGCTCTGACGCGGAGGCCGATGTACCGCACGGTGGCCCCCGCGGGCAGCCGGCGCGTCCAGAGCACGATGGCCTCGATGTCCGGCCATGGCACATGCGTCGGGTGAATGCGGCCGAAGCGCAGCGGGCCGCCCCCCAGCGTGACCCCCTCGGGGTCGACGCGCAGCGCGGGACCGCGCGAGCCCGCCATGCCGGCGAATACGACGAAGACGACCGCCCCGACCGCGCCGATCACCAGGGCCAGCCACAGCACGAGCCCGCCGAGGCAGGCGAACGCCACGACGGCCAACCCGCACAGCGCGAGCCCGGACGAGGCCGCGTGCCAACCGAAACGTGCCAGGTAGATGTCGCGTTCGGATAAGGATTCCACGGGGCACATCATGGCATCGGGGCCCCGGGGGCCCTTCGAATGGCACCCACCGCAAACCGGGACTAGCCTGACTCAATGGACGACAAGGACATCCTTGCCCGTGTCGGTGAGCTCGTGGCCGAGGAGCGCGCTCTGCGGGAGCGTGCCGTCGGCCACGGGCTCCAGGAGGCCGAGGAAGTACGGCTCGGCGACGTCGAGGTGGGTCTCGACCAGTGCTGGGACCTGTTGCGCCAGCGCCGCGCCCGCAGCGAGTTCGGGGACGACCCGGACGCGGCGGCCCTGCGGCCGGCCCCCGAGGTGGAGGGCTACGAGAGCTGAGCCACCGCACGCCAGGACCGGCCGGGCGCATCGTCGAGGCACGGACCCCCCCGGTGACCTGCTGCTCTGCTGCTCTGCTGCTCTGCTGCTCTGCTGACGGAGGGCACACCGTGCCGTTCCGCAAAGCGAGGGCGGCGGTCACGGCCCGACCCGCATGCGGGGGGCCGGGCGTTCGTCCGCCGTGCAGGGACCGAGGGGCCCCCGCACGTGCCCCGGTCGGCGCGGCGACCGTGCGATCCCGGAGCGGGGCGTGAATGCGCGGAGGGCCACGTCTACTCGAAGGCGTGCAGGGTGTCCTCGCCGCTGGTCCACCAGACGCCGAGCCTCTGGCGGACCAGGAGCCAGCCGTCCGGGCCCCGGCGGAATTCCCAGTCGTAGGGGCCGCCCATGGCGTAGGGGGAGGACGTCCGCCCGGGTGCGGTGACGGCGACGAACCACATGTAGCCGATGCCGGTTGCCCGGTCGCCCTCCACGTCGAAGTCCATGTTGAGGATGTGATGCTGCATGCTCGGGTAGGGCGATTCCGCCGCTTTCACCTTGGCCAGGACCGCCTCCTTTCCGTGAGTCTTCTCCCACGGCCCGAACTCCAGCACCGCGTCCTCGGCCCAACACCCGATCCAGGCCCGCCAGTCCTTGCGGTCCAGCGCCCGCCACCCGCGGATCATCAGGGTACGCAGAGCCTCCTTGTCCTCCAGGGCCCGGAGTCTGCCGACCAGGCTGTCATCGGCGGCTGCGTATGACATGTCAGTTCCTTCCATGAACGGGTCCTCCCCGGCCGAGTCTGGTCGCGCCGGTGACCGACGGCCAGGACGCGTGCCGCCTGGGTGCCCCGCACCCGGGCAAGGCCCGCGGCCCCTCGGCCGCTGCTGAGGTAGCCTGCTGACCGTCGCGGAGGGTGATCTCCGCGGGGCCGGCCGGCTCGGGAGCCGGCCGGGCAGGTGAGTCGGGGAGAGTACGGGTGGCGCTTCAGCGGATCTCGGCGCGCAATGCCCGGTTCCAGCAGTGGCAGGCGCAGTTGACCAACCGCACCAAGCGGCAGCGCGCCGGGGAGTTCCTGATCCAGGGGGTGCGGCCGATCTCGCAGGCGGCCGAGCGCGGCTGGCCGATCCGGACGCTGATCTTCGACGCGGGACGGCCGCTGACCCGCTGGGCGGCGGCGCTGCTGCAAGAGGTCCCGGCCGAGAAGGTCGCCATGGCCCCCGAGCTGCTCGCCGAGTTGGGCGGCAAGGACGAGGGCGTGCCCGAGCTGGTCGCGGTGGCCGGGATGCCGCCCGACGACCTGGCCCGCATCCCGGTCGGCCCCGCCTTCCTCGGCGTGGCCTTCGACCGCCCGACCAGTCCGGGCAACATCGGAACGATCGTCCGTTCCGCCGACTCCTTCGGCGCGGACGGGCTGGTGGTGACGGGGCACGCCGCCGACGTGTACGACCCCAAGTCGGTGCGGGCGAGCACCGGTTCGCTGTTCGCGCTGCCGGTGGTGCGCGCCCCGGGCCACCGGGAGGTCGAGACCTGGCTCGCTCGGGCGCGGGCCGCCGGACGGCCGGTGACGGTGGTCGGCACGGACGAGCGGGGCGAGGCGGACATCGCGCACTTCGACCTGACCGGCCCGGTGCTGCTCGCGGTGGGCAACGAGACCGCGGGCCTGAGCGCCGGCTGGCGCGAGCTGTGCGACGCGCTGGTGCGGATTCCGATGACGGGAACGGCGAGTTCGCTGAACGCGGCGAACGCGGCGAGCATCGTGCTGTACGAGGCCGCCAGGCAGCGGGCCGCGAAAACCGGGTGACGCGGGCGTCCGAGGCCGTACAGCATCGGCGCATGGCAAGGATTCACGACATCGTCGTCGACTGTGCGCACCCGGCCTCCCTGGCACGGTTCTGGGCCGCCGCCCTGGAGGACTACGCGGTGGCGCCGTACGACGAGGCCGAGTTGGCCCGCCTGCGGCGGCTCGGCTTCGCCGGTCCGGAGGAGGACCCGACGGTGCTGGTGGAACCCGCGCACGGCGGTCCGCGGCTGTTCTTCCAGCTGGTCCCGGAGCCGAAGGCGGGAAAGAACCGGTTGCACCTGGACCTGTCCGCGCCGGACGCCGAGACGGAGATCACCCGGCTGACCGGGCTCGGCGCACGCGTGACGGAACGCCACCCGGAGTGGACGGTCATGATCGACCCCGAGGGCAACGAATTCTGCCTGGCCGAACGCTGACTGCCGGGTACCGGCAGCTCAGAGCATGCGGAAGTCCCGCCCACACATGATGGAACAACGCACGGGCAGGGCGGCGCGAGGGCTTCCGAAGCCCGTCATGAGCAGCGGTGTCGCGGCGGCTTGCGCGGGCCGCCGTCTTCGTGCGGCCTCAGGGTGTAGAGGGCGAAATCGTCGTCGGCGTGGCGGATGTCGCGGGTGTGGTGGAAACCGAGGCGTTCCATCACGGCGCGGGAGCGGGCATTGCGGGTCTCGGTGAAGGAGACCAGTTCGGTCGCCCCGAGTTCTCCGAAGGCGCAGGCCACGCCCTCGCGGCCGATTTCGCTCGCGTAGCCGCGGCCCCACAGGGCCTCGCGGACCGCCCAGCCGATCTCCAGGCGGCGGGCGCCGTCGACCTCGGCCAAGGAGAGGCCGCCGCGCCCGATCAGCTCGCCGGTGCCGCGTTCGTAGGCCAGCCATTTGTGGATGCCCTCGGTGCGCCAGGCCCGTCCCATGGCTGCCGCGGCGGCGCGCGCGTCCTCGGTCGACCAGGCACCGTACCAGCGGGCGATGCCGGGGTCCCGGTGCAGGCGGTACAGGTCGTTCTCCCGCTCAGGGCCGATGGGTTCGAGGCGGAGGCGCGCGGTGCGGCGGGTGCGGTGGGTGCCGGTCACGGGGGGCATCGTGGCCCCGCGCGGGGAGGCGTGTCGAACGGTTATGCCGCCGGGGTCAGTCCTCGGCGACCACGCGGATGCCGCGCACCGTGGCGTCGGCCGCGTCGGGCACGACCATGCCGGCCTCGACGCCGGTGCGCAGGTAGCGCAGCACGTCGTCGGTGAGCCGTTCGCCGGGCAGCGCGGCGGGGATGCCCGGCGGGTAGGGCGTGAGCATTTCGGCCGTGACACGCCCCGCGGCCTTGTCGGACGGCACCTGCTCGGCCCGGCCGAAGAAGGCGTCCCGCGGCAGCATCACCTGGTCGAGGCGCAGGTGCGCCGGGTCGGGAACGTCGACGCGGGGTGCGGGGCGCAGGGTGCCGGCGTGGGCCGCGAGGTCGCGGAGGGCGGCCAGCAGCGCGGCGGCGCTCGCCTCGTCGTCGGCGTGCGTCAGCTGGACGCTGGCGCGGCGGTGGTCGGAGACGTGCAGGTTGATGCGGTGATGCTCGCGCAGCCAGTCCGCGGCGCGGTAGCCGCTGGTCCCGAGTCCGCCGACGTCGATGATGACCTGGAGCGGGTCGAGGTCGGCGGCCCGCCCAGGGGCGCAGAAGTCCGCCCGCCCGTGGACGTGGAGGCCGTCGATGTCCTCGATCCGCCGCCTGACGCGCGCGGCGCGGTCCAGCGCGTCGTCGTACAGCGCGCGGCCGTGCTGGACCATCTGGCGCCGCCAGCCGTCCAGCGCCGCGTAGAGGAGGACGGAGGGGCTGGTGGTGCCGAGCAGGTCCGCCCTGGCCTTGAGGATGGCCGGGGCGATGAGGTCGCCGCCGAGGTGGAAGACGGAGCCCTGTTCGAGGCCGGAGCCCATCTTGTGGACGGAGGTCACGCACACGTCGGCCCCGGCGTCCATGGCCCAGGTCGGGAGGCCGGGGTGGAAGGGCAGGTGTGCACCCCACGCCTCGTCGACGATCAGCGGGCGGCCCCTGGCGTGGCAGACGGCGGCCACGGCGGCGAGGTCGGTGCAGGTGCCGTAGGGCGTGGGCGAGGTCACGAGGGCGCCGCGCGCGTCCGGGTGCGCGGCGAACGCGGCCTCGAACGCCTCGGGGGCGGGCGGGTGCGCGAGGTGCAGATCCGGGTCCCACTGCGGGTCCACCCAGATCGGCCGGACGCCGGAGAGGATGAGCCCCGAGACGACCGATTTGTGGGCGTCCCTGCCGATCACCAGCTTCTCGTGCGGGCCCGCGACGGACAGCATGGCCGCTTTGACGGACAGCGAGCTGCCGCAGGTGGAGAAGAAGGTGTGCTCGGCGCTCACCGCGTCCGCCATCAGCCGCTGCGCCTCGTCGAGGACGCCGTGCGAGGAGGTTCTGTCGTCGAGCCCGGCGATGGCGAGCACGTCGGAACGGAAGACCGCGTCGCCGAGCACCGCGCGGACCCGGGGGTCGGCGCCGCGGCCCTGCTTGTGCCCGGGCGGCGTGAAGGGGAGCTGGCCGCCGTCGTGGTAGGCGGCCAGGGCCTCGAGTACGGGTGCGCGTGCGTGGTCCATACGGGCCTCCTTGCCGCCAGGGTGACGGCAAAACGGCCCCCGGCCGCCGGTCCCGGTCCCCGGTCGCCCTGCGCGCGGCGGTCGGTGTCCCGTGACAGCGGAGTTCGGTTTCAGCGCTGCGGGCTCACGCCCGCCACGGTCAGCCGGAACAGCCGGTCCGCCCGGGCGGCGGGGTCGGGGTGGTGCTCCGTGCCCAGGGCGATGCCGACGATCAGCGTGATCAGGTCCGTGACGGTGACGTCCGCGGCCACCGCACCGTCCTGCGCGGCGCGGCGCAGCAGCGGGCCCGCGGCCGCTTCGAGCGCCGCCGAGCAGCTGTTCTCGTGGATCGGCTCCGACTCGGCGCCGTCGTAGGCCAGCGCGGCGGCCAGCCCCCGGGCGGAGACGCAGTAGGCGACGACGTCGTTCAGCCAGTCCAGCAGCGCCTGCCGGCTGTCGCCCGCGCCGGTCAGGTGGTGGGCGCGGACACACAGGGCCTCGATCCGTTTCCGGGAGACCGCCTCCAGCAGTGCGCGGCGGGTGGGGAAGTGCCTGCGCACGGTCGCCGAGCCGACGCCCACGGTGCGGGCGATCTGTTCCAGCGAAGCGCCGGGGCCGTGGGCGGCGACCTCTTCCTCGGCCACGGCGAGAATCCGCGCGTAGTTGCGCCGGGCGTCGGCGCGCTGGCGTTCGGGCATGGCCGTCACCTCCGGGTTCGCCAAGTGGCGGGGTCCGCCGTATCGTATCGGAAACATAAACGGCGGGCCCCGCCGTTTACGAGTTTCCAGAGGAGCATCATGTCCGCAGATTCCGCGCCCGTCCTGGTCACCGGCGCCACCGGCAGGCAGGGCGGCTCGGTCGCCCGCGCCCTGCTCGCGGCGGGCGTTCCCGTCCGCGCCCTGGTACGCGACCCGGCCACCGACCGGGCCGGGGCCGTCGAGGCGCTGGGCGCCGAACTGGTCACCGGCGACCTTCACGACCGCGATTCCGTGGTCCGGGCCGCCGGGGGCGCCCGCGCCGTCTTCTCCGTGCAGATGCCCGCCATGACGGCGGAAGGCTTCGATTTCGAGGGTGAGGTGACCCAGGGCATCAACCTCGTCGAGGGCGCGAAGGCGGCCGGAGTGCCGCAGTTCGTGCACACGTCCGTGACCGGCGCCGGCCAGCACACCGGAACTTCCGGCTGGGCCGAGGGGCGCTGGACCGTGGAGCCCTCCTTCAACGCCAAGAGCGCGATCCAGGACCGGGTCCGCGCGGCCGGCTTCCCCCGCTGGACGCTGCTCAAGCCGGGCTTCTTCATGGAGAACTTCCTCCCGTCCATGGCGTTCCTCTTCCCGCGCGGCATCGAGGGCGGCCTGGTGAGCATCCTGAACCCCGGGACCCGGCTGTCCCTGGTCGCGACACGGGACATCGGCGGGGCCGCCGCCGCGGCCATCGCCGCGCCGGAACGGTTCCACGGGGTCGAGCTGGAGCTGGCCGGGGATCACCTGTCGATGACGGAGATCGCCGAGGTCCTCTCCCGCGCCCTGGGCACGCACCTGTCCGCGCCGGACATGACCGAGGAGGAGGCCCTGGCCGCCGGGATGCCGCCGATGGGTACCGCCCACGCGTGGCTGAACGTGGCCGGCCAGCCGGCCCGCCCCCGGTACGCGAGGGACCTCGGCATCCCGCTCACCACCTTCGACGCATGGGCGCGGGAACACCTGCCGGAACACGTGCGGGCCCACACACCCGCGAACCGCCCCACCGCCTCCTGACCCGCGCACTCATACCGAAGCCCCTAATATCGAACGCGTGAGCGAACTACCGTCCGACCTGCCCCGCCTGCACGCTCTCGCCACCTGGCTGGAGCGCCAGCTCAGCGCGGTCCGGGAGGCCATCGACGAGGCCGAGGAGCGGGCGGGGCCGCGCTGGTGGGTGCAGTGGATGCGCACCGCGGCGGGCGAGCCGCGGCGCGGTGTGCTCCACCGCGCGGGCTGCTGGTGCCCCGGTGCGCCGGATCTGCACCTGGCCGACGCGCGGCGCGTGGTGGCCGAGCACGGCAGCCGGATCGAGACCTGCCTGGTGTGCCGGGCGGACGTGCGCCCCACCGCACCGCGGTCCGGCGGGGAGCCCTGACCCCGGCCGCCCCACACCGCACTCGGAGGCAAGCCACCCATCAGCCGCGTAAACAACCCTCCGGGTCAATGCACCTAGGCCTCCAGGCTTCTGGCGATGGCGCGCAGGCCGATCGCCAGTTCGCGGCTGCCGGGCGTCCGTTCCGGATCGACGAGCATCTGCTGCGTCAGCCCGGCGACGAGGGCCATGTGCACCGAGCCGACCGCGCGTGCGGTCTCCTCGTCGTCCGCCATCTCCTCGCCGTGCAGCTGGGCGGCGAGCCGCGGTCGCGCGCGTTCCATGGCGTCGGCGATCTGCTGCCGGATCTCCGGGGCACGCTCCGCCTGGGCGAACGCCTCGGTGGTCGCCACCAGCAGCGGACGCTCGTCCTTCATGGAGGCGATGATCCGCGACCACAGCGCCTCGATGCGGTCGGAGTCCTCACCCGGCCCGGCCGCGGCGGGCATGGCGCGCTCGCCCCACTCGAAGACGGCCTCCAGCAGCGCGGCGTTGAGCAGCGCCTCCTTGGACCCGTAGTGGTAATTGATCGCGCCGAGCGGCGCGTTGGCCGCCGCCGCAAGGTCCCGCGAGGTGGTCCTCGCGTAACCCCGCTCCTCCAGGCAGCGCTTCGCCCCGGCCATCAGCCGTTCCCGGTGTCCCATCCCCCCAGCCTAGATGAACGCCCGTTCCGGACAGGCGTTCAGCCGGTCCGCCCCTCCCCGACCAGGCGGTCGAGCAGACCGACGTACGCGGCGGACTTGGCCGCCGCGGGCGCCGCCGAGCCCTCCACCGGGTACGCGCCTCCGAGGCGGCTCCGCAGGGCCGCGACGAGATCCGGGTGGGTACGCCGCACCAGCCCGCCCGCGAGGACGACGACCGTGCCCCCCGGCAGTCCTGCGCGGCCGATCGCGGTGGCGAGCAGGTCCACCACACGCCGCTTGTCCGCCGCGTCGAGGCGGCGCGGCAGGTACTGGCCGCCGATGCGGGCGTTGAGGCACCCCGGGGCGCGGCAGCCGTCGCAGACGGCCTCGCCGAAGCCGGTCTGGTGGCTGAGCCGGACGTCGACGACCTCGCCGCCGGTGATCAGCGAGCCGCCGAGGCCCGTACCGATCCCCGCGTAGAGCAGGCTGCCGGGCCGTTCCGCCCGCAGCAGCCATTCGCCGAGCGCGGCGGCGTCGGCGTCGTTCATCGACACGTCGGGACGGTGCGGGTAGCCGAGTTCGCGCCACGCCTCGACGTCGTCCCAGCCCAGTTGCGTGGCCCCCTGCACGCGCCCGTCGATCACGAGACCGGGCGCGGCCAGGCCGAAAGGACCGGTGTCCGCGGCCGGCCGGGGACCTTCGGCAAACTCCACCGTTCCGCCCGCGAACACGCTGCTCTGCACGGACGACCCACCGACTTCGACGGCGTGCACGGGCGGCCCCGGCGCGTCGCGCGCGGCCAGGGCGCGGGCGAGGTGTGGCGGCAGCGTCATTCTCACCGTTCCCACTCACCGTTCCCGTCGGTCGCGGGCCCCGGCGGCCCGCACGCCTCGCCGCCGCCGGGCCGGTGGCGGCGGCGAGGCGCGGGCGCCCCCGCCCGGTCTCACCGGATCTGACGGCCGGAGATGGCCCGGGCGATCACCAGGCGCTGGATCTCGCTCGTGCCCTCGAAGATGGTGTATATCTTCGCATCGCGGTACATGCGCTCCACCGGGTGCTCCCTGCTGTAACCGGCGCCGCCGAGGATCTGGACGGCCTTCTCCGTTGCCGTGACGGCGAGTTCGCCCGCGCGGAGCTTGGCCATCGAGCCTTCGCCCGCGGTGAACTCCCGTTCGCCGCGCGCCATCCACGCCGCGCGCCAGATCAGCAGGCGGACGGCGTCGATCTCGGTGCGCAGGTCGGCGAGCGCGAAGGCGATGGCCTGGTTCTCGACGATGGGGCGGCCGAAGGCGACGCGTTCGCCCGCGTACTCGAGCGCGTACTCGTAGGCGGCGCGTGCGATGCCCAGGGCCTGGGCGCCGACGGTGGGGCGGGACACCTCGAAGGTGGCCATGGCGGCCTGGCCCTTGGCCCGGCCGCCCTCGCGGGCCCTGGCCAGCCGCCGTTCCAGGCGCTCCCGGCCGCCGAGCAGGCAGCGCCCCGGCACGCGCACGTCGTCGAGGAAGACGTCGGCGGTGTGCGAGGCGCGCAGGCCGAGCTTCTTGATCTTGCGGTTGCCTTCGAGGCCAGGGGTGCCGGGCGGTACGACGAACGCGGCCTGGCCGCGCGACCCGAGTCCCGGCTCGACGGAGGCGACGACGACGTGCACGTCGGCGATGCCGCCGTTGGTGATCCACGCCTTCTGCCCGCCGAGCACCCACTCGTCCTTGGCCTCGTCGTAACGGGCGCGGGTGCGCATGGCGGAGACGTCGGAGCCGGCCTCGGGCTCGGAGACGCAGAACGCGGCCACCTTCGGCTGCCGCGCGTCGCCGAAGCACTGCGGCACCCACTCCGCGAGCTGGTCGGGGGTACCCGCGGCGAAGATGCCGGCGACGGCGAGCGAGGTGCCGAACAGCGCCATGCCGATGCCCGCGTCGCCCCAGAACAGCTCCTCGTTGGCGAGTTGCAGGGTGAGCCCGGAGGGGTCGCCGAACATCTCGGCCAGCGACTCGAAGCCGTACAGGCCGATCTTGGCGGCCTCCTGGATGACGGGCCAGGGGGTCTCCTCGCGTTCGTCCCACTCCGCCGCCGCGGGGCGGACCACGTCGGCGGCGAAGCCGTGCACCCAGTCGCGGACGTCGCGCTGGTCCTCGGTGAGGTCGAGGGAGAATCCGCTCATCGAGAGGATCACTCAGCCCTTCGGGATGTCGAACAGGCGGGTGAGGCCGGAGGCGAGCCCGACGTCGCCTGCGACCTTCAGCTTGCGGGTCATGAACATCGTCACCGGACTCCCGTTGCCGGAGACCAGTTTGAGGAACTCCACGTCGCCCATGGTCAGCGTCGCGCGCGGCGCGGTGTCCGAACGGCCCGCGCGGACGGTGCAGGTGCCGTCGGCTATCTCCGTCTCGTACACGACCACCGGCTCGCCGGTGATCTCCCAGCGGATGACGGCGTTCAGCGATCCGGCGCTCTCGGGGCGGAACTGGCGCCCCATGCGGCCGAACACCTCGGCCAGGACGCGGGTGCGCAGCTCTCCCCGCATCAGCCCGGCCAGCTCCTTGGCGGGGAGCTTCCTGACCAGGGCGGCGAACTCCTCGGGGGTGACGCTGCCGAAATCGAGACCGGCCAGGTCGGGCGTGGGTTCTGCCATCGGGACTTCCTTACCCTGAAGTAAACTTACTATAGAGTAAGATTAGGTGCGGCGTAGGTAGGCTGGCAAGGGTGACCGACAAACGGAGACGGCGGCTGCCCCGGAGCGTGCGCGAGCAGGAGATCATCGACGCGGCGCTCGGCGTCTTCTCCAAACGCGGCTACCGCGCCGCCGTGGTGGACGAGATCGCCGACCTCGCCGGGATCTCCAAGCCGATGGTGTACCTGTATCTCGGCTCCAAGGAGGGCCTGTTCATCGCGTGCGTCCGCCGCGAGTCGCAGCGCCTCGCAGCGGCGTTCCGGGAGGCGGCGCAGGCCGGTGACTCCCCCGAGCAGCGGCTGTGGGCGGGGCTCGGCGCGTTCTTCGCCTTCGTGGCCGAGCACCGCGACAGCTGGGTGGTGCTGCACCGGCAGGCCCCGGAGCAGGGCGAGGCCATCGCGCAGGAGATCGCGGACGCCCGCCGTTCGGTGATGGCGGAGGTCAACGGGCTGGTGCGGGACGGCATCACCAAGGGCGGCGAGGCGGACCGGCTCGGCGAACAGGAGGCCGACTTCGTCGCCCACGCCCTGGTGGGCGCGGCGGATTCGCTGACCGACTGGATGGAGCGCCACCCCGGCGAGCCGCCGGAGCGGGTCACGGTCCGCCTGATGAACGTGATGTGGGTGGGCATGCGCAATGTGCTGGCCGGCGAGGTGTGGGCGCCGCCGCAGCCCGACGCCTGACCGCGAGCGGGCTCAGGACGCCTCGACGCGGCCCTGCAAGTACGGGCGTTCGGCCGGGCCGCCGGCGGCGGGGCGCAGCGCGAAGCCGAGCGCCGGGCCCGACTCCCACAGCAGGAACGTCACCTCCGCGGGCAGTGCGAGTGGCCTGTGGAACGCCGTCTCGGCGGTGTACGCGCCGGGGAACGCGTCCGGCCGCGCCCGCCGGGCCGCCGCGAGGCAGCGCGCCGCCATCCACATGCCGTGCGCGATGGCGCGCCGGTAGCCGAACGGACGGGCCGTCAGCGGGTGGAGGTGGATCGGGTTCCGGTCCCCTGACACCGCCGCGTAGCGGCGGCCGGTGTCCGCGGGCACCGTCCACCGTTCGGTCCGCGGCTCCGCGCCACGCGCGGCGTGCTCCGGGGCCGCGTCCCCGGGCCCGGCTCCGTCCACGGGCCCGGCTCCGTCCACGGGGTGGCGGCGCAGATAGGTGGCGGCGGAACGCCACACCGGGGCGTCCGCCATGTCCACGGCCTCGGTCACCACGTCGAAGGCGGTGCCCCTGGGGTGCGGCTCGGGCCGCCCCGTCGCCACGCGGTAGGTGAGCGGCTCCCGCGGGGCGAGGGGCCGCAACTGCTCGATGCGGTTGGCGATGTGCACGAGGCCCGGCAGCCGGAACGGGAAGTCCCGCCGCGACATCAGCGACATGGCCAGGGGGAACGCCAGTACCTGCGGGTAGGTGACGGGCAGCGGGTCGGTGCCCTCGAAGCCGCAGACCTGCGCGTAGCGGGCCAGGCGGCCGGGGTCCGCGGCGGCGCCCCGCCGTTCGAGCCGCCGTTCCGGCAGGGGACCGCTGCCACGCCGGGGCAGCAGCAGGGCGCGCGCGTAGGAGGCGAGCATGCGCCTCACGCCCCCATCAGGGCCTGGCCGCACACCCGCAGCACCTGGCCGGTGACGGCGCCCGTGCCGGGCGAGGCGAAGTAGGCGACGGCCTCGGCGACATCGACGGGCAGACCGCCCTGCCCCAGGCTGTTCAGGCGGCGGCCCGCCTGCCGGACGAGCGGCGGCACCGCGGCGGTCATGCGCGTCTCGATGAAGCCGGGCGCGACGGCGTTCACGGTGATGCCGCGGGCGGCGACGGCCGGGGCGAAGGCGCGGACGAGCCCGGTCACCCCGGCCTTGCTCGCGGCGTAGTTGGTCTGTCCGGCGTTGCCCGCGAGCCCGCTGATGGAGGAGGTGGCGACGATCCGGCCGCCGTCGCGCACCGCCGGGAGCAGCCCCTCGGTCAGCCGCTCGACGGCCGCGAGGTTGACGTCGAGGACCGTGTGCCAGCGGTCGGCGTCCATGCGGCCGAGCGTCTTGTCGCGGGTGATCCCCGCGTTGTGCACCAGGACGTCGAGGCCGCCGCCGTGCTCCT
Source organism: Streptomyces sp. MP131-18 (assembly GCF_001984575.1). Taxonomy (GTDB): domain Bacteria; phylum Actinomycetota; class Actinomycetes; order Streptomycetales; family Streptomycetaceae; genus Streptomyces; species Streptomyces johnsoniae. Next base: position 1,134,852 of record NZ_LZNS01000001.1, read on the forward strand.
CGCCGAGGTGGGCGGCGATGCGCGGGACGGCGTCGTCCGCGGTCACGTCGAGGGCGAGCGCGGTGCCGCCGAGGCGGTCGGCGAGCGCGTGCAGTGCGTCCCGCTGCCCCGGCACGTCCAGGCACAGCACCCGGGCGCCGTCGCGGTGCAGCGTCTCGGCGACGGCCGCGCCGATGCCGCGGGCGGCGCCGGTGACGAGCGCGGTGCGGCCGGCCAGCGGGCGGTTCCAGTCGGCGGGGACCTCGGCGGGGCCTTCCGCGGCCAGGCGCAGGGGCTGCCCCGAGACGTAGGCGGAGCGTGCGGAGAGCACGAAGCGGACGGTGGACTCCATCGCCTCCTCCGCGCCCGGCGCGATCAGCAGCAGGTGCGCGGTCGCGCCGTGCCGCAGCTCCTTGCCGAGGGAGCGGACGAACCCTTCCAGGGCCTGCTGGGCTGCGGCCGCGCCCGGGGTGGCGGCCGACTCGGGCGGGGTGCCGAGGACGAGCACCCGGCCGTTCGGCAGGAGACTGCGGATGCGGGGATGGAAGAAGGCGTGCACGGCGGCGAGTTGGCCGATGGCCGTGATGCCGGTGGCGTCGAGGAGGAGCGCGCCCGGCCGGCCGGGGTGCTCCTGCACCGTGGCACCGCAGCGGTCGAGGACGGCTTGCAACGGCTTGACGGCGCGCGGGTCCGCGGCGTGGCCGAGGACGACGGGGCCGCGGGCGACGGGCTGTCCGGGCCGGTACCGCCCGAGCCGGGCCGGGCGGGGCAGGCCGAGGCGTGCGGCCACGCGGCCACCGACGCGGCTGGTGGCGAAGGAGAGATACCTGTCGGCCATTGATTTCCTCCTTACTCAGGGGTAAGTCTACTGGGAAGTTAAGTGAGTCGGCCGGCCACCCACAAGCCGGCACCGTCAGAAAGCGAGACCGCCATGACAGCGGCCGGGCGCCCGGTGGCCATCGTCGGTGGCAACCGCATCCCCTTCGCCCGCTCCGACGGGCCGTACGCCACCGCATCGAACCAGGACATGCTCGCCGCGGCACTGGACGGGCTCGTCGAGCGGTACGGGCTCCACGGGGCCCTGCTGGGCGAGTTGGTCGCGGGCGCGGTGCTCAAGCACAGCAGGGACTTCAATCTCGCGCGGGAAACCGTGCTCGGCAGCGCCCTGGACCGCCGCACCCCCGCCTACGACGTGCAGCAGGCGTGCGGCACCGGACTTGAGGCCGTCATCCTCGTCGCCAACAAGATCGCCCTCGGGCAGATCGACTGCGGCATCGCGGGCGGCGTGGACACCGCGAGCGACGTGCCGCTCGCGCTGAACGACACGCTGCGCCGCACCCTGCTGCGGGCCAGGAGGGAACGTTCCCTCCCCCGCCGCCTGCGGGCGCTGGCCGCGTTGCGCCCGCGGCACCTCGTGCCGGAGATCCCGCGCGACGCCGAGCCGCGCACCGGGCTCTCCATGGGCGAGCACGCGGCGCGCACCGCGGCCGAGTGGGGCATCTCCCGCGCGGCGCAGGACCGGTTCGCCGCCGCGGGGCACCGCAAACTGGCCGCGGCCTGGGAACGCGGCTTCTTCGACGACCTGGTGACCCCGTTCCGCGGCCTGGCCCGCGACCAGGTCCTGCGCCCCGACAGCAGCGAGGAACAACTGGCGGGACTACGCCCGGTGTTCGGCACCGACCGCGAGGACGCCACCATGACGGCCGGCAATTCGACCCCGCTGACCGACGGCGCCGCGACCGTGCTGCTGGCCAGCGAGGAGTGGGCGGCGGCGCGCGGGCTCCCGGTGCGGGCGCGCCTCACGCACGCCCGCACCGCCGCGGTGGACTTCACCGGAGGGCCTGACGGGCTGCTGACCGCCCCCGTGCACGCCGTGCCGCGGCTGCTCGCCGACGCGGGCCTCGCGCCGGGCGACCTCGACCTGTACGAGATCCACGAGGCGTTCGCCTCCCAGGTGCTCGCGACGCTCGCCGCCTGGGAGGACCCCGGCTTCTGCGCCCGCCGCCTCGGGCTCGCCGCACCACTCGGGCCGCTGGACCCGGGCCGGCTCAACGTCGCCGGTTCCTCGCTCGCCACCGGCCATCCGTTCGCCGCCACCGGCGGCCGCATCGTCGCCACCCTCGCCAAACTGCTGCACGAGCGCGCCGCCGAGCGCGGCTGCGGGCCCGGCGGCGGGGAGCCCGTGCGCGGGCTGGTGTCGGTCTGTGCCGCGGGCGGGCTCGGCGTGACCGCCATTCTCGAAAGCCGGCAAGGGAGCTGACGCATGGGAGCACAGCGGGATCTGAAACGCGCGCGCCGCCGCCGCGGCCCCGGCCACGGTGCGCCGCCCGAACTGGTCCGCGAGAACGGCACGGTGCGCGAGGTGCGCGTGCCGCCGCTGGTCGATCCGCCGGTGTCGGGCAGCACCGCCGACATCCCGTTCACCAACGCCGCCGAGGCGCCGGGCGCCGTCGTCATCCGGCGCCGCACCGGCGGCCGGTGGACGCCGGTCACCGCGGCGGAGTTCGCCCACGCGGTGCGGGCCACCGCCAAGGGCCTCATCGCCGCCGGCCTCGCGCCGGGCGGGCGGGTCGCGCTGATGGCCCGCACCTCCTACGAATGGACGGTGCTCGACTTCGCCGTCTGGGCGGCGGGCGGCCAGAGCGTTCCGGTGTACGCCACGTCGTCGGCCGCGCAGATCGGGTGGATTCTGCGCGACTCGGGCGCCGCCTTCGCCGTCGTGGAGACCGCGGAGCACGCCGCGGCCACGCGCGCGGCGGCCGAGGAGCCCGGCGCGGGGCCGCGGCCCCGGCTGTGGGTCATCGACGAGGGCGCGCTCGACGAACTGGCCGCCCTCGGCCGGGACGTGCCCGACACGGAGGTGACCGCGCGCCGCGCCGCCCTCGGCCCCGGCAGCACCGCCACCCTCGTGTACACCTCCGGCACGACGGGCCGCCCGCGGGGCTGCGTCATCACCCACGGCAACCTGCACGCCGAGGCGGCAAACCTGGTCCAGATGCTGAAACCGGTCTTCGAGGAGGTCACCGGACTGAAGCCGGCCACCCTGGTGTTCCTGCCGCTGGCCCACGTCCTCGGCCGCACCATCCAGATCGCGTGCCTGTCCGCGCGCATCGAGATCGGGCACTGCCCCAGCGTCAAACCCGACGAGCTGCGGCCCGAACTGGCCTCCTTCCGGCCCACGTTCCTCGTCGGCGTGCCCTACCTCTTCGAGAAGATCCACGACACCGGGCGGGCCACGGCGGAACGGCTCGGCCGCGGCGCCTCCTTCGCGCGCGCCGACCGCATCGGCGTGGCCTACGGCGAGGCGGCGCTCGCCGCCTACCGGGGCACGGGGCCGGGACCGGGCGCCGGGCTGCGGCTGGCGAAGGGCCTGTACGACCTGCTGGTCTACCGCAGGGTCCGCAAGGCGCTCGGCGGCCGCGTCCGCTACGCCATCAGCGGCGGTTCGCGCCTCGACCGGCGGCTGAGCCTCTTCTTCTTCGGCTGCGGCATCGTCGTGTACGAGGGCTACGGCCTCACCGAGACCACCTCGGCCGCCACCCTCGTCCCGCCGCTGGCGCCGCGGCCGGGCACTGTCGGCCTGCCCGTGCCCGGCACCGCGGTGCGCATCGCCGACGACGGCGAAGTCCTGATCCGCGGCGGCGTCGTCGCGGGCACCTACTGGAACGACCCGGCCGCGACGGCCGCGGCCCGCGACGGCGAGTGGTTCGCGACCGGGGACCTCGGCGGTCTCGACGAGGACGGTTACCTGACCATCACCGGGCGGAAGAAGGACATCCTGGTCACCAGCGGCGGCAAGAACGTCTCCCCCGCCGTGCTGGAGGACCGGCTGCGCAGCCGTCCGCCGGTGGGGCAGTGCATGGTGGTCGGCGACGCGCGGCCGTTCGTCGCCGCCCTCGTCACCCTCGAACGCGACGCGCTGGACCACTGGCTGGCCGTGCGCAAACGCCCGCGGGACACCCCGGTTTCCGAGCTGTGCGCCGACCCGGAGCTGCGGGCCGACGTGCAGCGCGCCGTGGACTACGCCAACGAGGCCGTCTCACGCGCCGAGTCGATCCGCGCGTTCACCATCGTGCCGGGCGAGTTCACCGAGGAGAACGGGCTGCTCACCCCCTCCCTGAAGGTGAAGCGCGCGGCCGTGGCCGACGCCTACGCGCGGGAGGTCGCCCGGCTGTACGGAGACTGAGCGCGGGGTGACTGTCAGTGGCGGGGGCTACGGTCGCAGCATGAACTCACTCAGGGTAACCAACTTGTCCTCCTGGCCACCGGTCGACGCGTCCTGGGCCAGGATCGACGCCTGGCTGGCGCGGCACGCGCCGGCAAGCGCGGCTCTGCTGCGCCCGCCCGCGCAGCAGGCGGACATCGAGGCGGCCGAGCGGCGGCTCGGCCTGGCATTCACGCCGCGGAGGACCGCGCCGCGTGGTCCCACCGGTCGGCAGTCGGGGCCGCGCTGCGCCGCTTCGCGCTGCTTCCCGTCGAGGCCGCCGCCGGGCCCGTGCTGTCGGCCCGGTTGACCGCCGCGTGGCGCACCGAGCTGGCGGAGGACCTGCGCTCGGTTCACTCGAAGACGGCGGCCTCCTGGGCCCTGTCCTGGCCCAGGACACACGCAGGCTCCGCCGGGGGAACGTCCTGGGCCGCGTCCTGGACACAGCGGAAGCCGCCGTGACCGGTCGAGGAGTCGGGCGTGTTGTGCGAACGGGCGGCCACCCGGTAGCGGTTGCAGTAGGAGGCGTGGCACAGGTAGGAGCCGCCGCGAATGGCCTTCTGCCCGGGGGCGAACCAGTCGGCGCACCACTCCCAGACGTTCCCCGAGGTGTTGAACAGGCCGAAGCCGTTCGGCTCGTAGGCGTCGGCCGCCACGGTGCCCGGGCGTGGCCTGGCGGGGGTGCCGCGGAAACGCCGCGGGAAGTCGCCCTGCCAGATGTTGCACATCTCCCGGCCGCCCGGGGCCAGTTCGTCACCCCAGGGGTAGCGCAGGCCCTCGGCGCCGCCGCGGGCGGCGTACTCCCATTCGGCCTCGGTGGGCAGCCGCGCGCCCGCCCAGGCGCAGTAGGCGAGCGCGTCGTCGTGGGACATGTGCACCACGGGGTGGGAGGCGCGGTCGCCGAGATCGGAGCCGGGGCCTTCGGGGGCCCGCCAGTGGGCGCCCGCGACGCCGAGCCACCAGGGGGCCTGCGGCACCCGGCCCAGGACGTGCCGCCGCGCGCCGGGAGCGAGCAGCAGGTGGAAGACGAAGGAGCTGCCGAAGCGTTCGGCGTCGGTGACGTAGCCGGTGGCGTCGGCGAAGGCCGCGAACGCCGCGTTGGTGACGGCGGTGGTGTCGATGCGGAACGGCGCGACCCGCACCTGGCGCACCGGGCCCTCGGCGTCGGCGTGGTAGCCCTCGGCGAAGTGGTCGCCCATGAGGAACGTGCCGCCGCGCAGGGTGACCTGTTCGCGCGCCGGACGGCCGTCCGGCCCGGGGCCGGGCGTGCGCCGCGCGGACGCCGCTGCGGCCACGCCCTCGCGGGCGGGGCCGCAGCAGGCGCTCACGAGGCCACCGCCGTGTCCGCGGGCGGCGTGAGGACGGGCGCGGCGGCCAGCAGGGGGCGGGTGTAGGCGCGGGCCGGCCGGTCGCGGACGTCGTCGGCGGGCCCGGTCTCCACGATCCGGCCGCGGTGCATCTCGGCGATGCGATGGCTGACCTGGCGCACGACGGCGAGGTCGTGGGCGATGAACACCATGGCCGGGCCGAGGCGTTCCTGGAAGCCGGTCGGCAGGTTGACCACCTGGGCCTGGACGGAGACGTCCAGGGCGGAGACCGGCTCGTCGCAGATCAGCACGGCGGGCCCGGGCGCCAGGGCGCGGGCGATGCCGATGCGTTGGCGCTGCCCGCCGGAGAAGTCCCGCGGGTGGCGGTCGGCGGCCGAGGGGGCGAGGCCGACCTGCGCCAGGAGCGCGGCGACCCGTTCCGCCCGGTCGCCGATGCCGCGGGCGGCCGGGCAGCGCCGCGCCTGTCCCGAGGCGCGCTTCCTTCCGTGGGTGGGGCTGCCGTTCGGGCACGGGCGGGGGCCGGGCGCGCGTCGGCTCGCCGTCATCGGCCGTGCGGCCGGGCCGGGGTGAACAGCTCCGGGGTGCTCCAGTCGATGATCTGCACGGCCGCGCCCGCCGCCTCAAGGCCGCGGCAGTGGGCGTGGTGGCGCCGTTCGATGTCGCCGGGGCGCAGCAGATCGGCGAACGCGGGCTCGCCGAGCAGCCGCCTGGCGTAGGCCCAGACGGCGGGGTGCGCGGCGATACGGTGCACGGCCGCGGCGTCGAGGTGCCAGCGGTGCACGGTGTCCAGGTGCACCAGGGTCACCCACAGGTGCAGGTCGGCGGCCGTGAGGGAGTCACCGAGCAGGAACGGGCCGCCGCCCGCCAGCCGTTCCTCGATCTCGCCCAGGGCGGTGAGCAGCGTGGCCAGGGCCCGTTCCCCGCCGGGCTCCGGCCCGGCGGCCTGCCCCGCCTGCCCCGCCCGCCCCGCCCGCTGGGCGGCCTCGGCGATGTCCCGGTCGCACAGCAGGCCCAGGCGCCGGATCTCCCGCGCCGCGCCGGGCGGGCGCAGGTCGGGCCGGCCGTCCGTACGGAAGTGGACGGCGAGGTCGTGGGCGATGTCGGTCGCGTGGTTGCTGACCACGCGGCCGGTCCAGCTGTCGGCGAGCACCGGCGCGGTGGCCGGGCCCGGGTAGCGGTGTGCGGTCCGCTCGTACACGGTGCGCAGCTCGGCGTAGCCGCCGTCGTTCCCCGGCACGGCGGGGAGCAGGGTGAGCGGGACGCGGTCCGCGAGCCGCAGCAGGCGGTGGGTGAGGGCGACGCGCAGCGAGCCGGGACAGGCGAGGGAGAGGTACAGGCGGTAGCGGAGCGGGGCGGGGTAGAAGCCGTGGTCCGCGTCGGGGCCGATGCGGGCGCGGAAAAGGGGCAGGGGCATGGCTCTCCCTCTCGGGGCAGGGGCGCGTACGGACAAGGAGGGGAGGGAGGTGAGGGCGGGGGTGGCCCGCGACCGCCTCAGCGGAGGCGACTTGCGGCGCTGGAGACGCGCAGCAGATCGATGTGGCGACGGGAGGTCAGGTACGGAAGGGACGCACGGCCCGGCGGCAGAGAGCCGCTGTCCGGTGCCGCGTCAGCCATGTACATTCCGTCCGCTCGGTCAGAGATGACCCGCCGCAGGGGCTTCCCGTCGGATTGTCCGGGTACGCCGCATCGACGTCAAGGGGCGCGCGCCTGCCCGGCGAACAACTCCGCGCCCTGCTCGGCCACTTCCTCAAGTCCTCACGCTTCCCGTAACACAGTGGTCGCACCCGTAACATCCGCGCCACGTTCGATCAAAGAAGCGGAAATCGCCGCTGCCTACGGTCCCTGGCCATGGATGCACCGCTGTATACACCGCCGTCCACACCACCGCCCGCCTCGGCGGTCCGCCGCAACCGGCGCGAGGCGACGTACGCCGAGCTGCGCCGGTTGCTGCTGATGGGCGAGTTCGGCGCCCGCACCCGGCTGGTGGAGGTGCAGCTCGGGAGACGCCTCGGCGTCTCCCGCACCCCGGTGCGCGAGGCGCTGGTCCGGCTGGTGGCCGACGGCCTGGTGGAGCGGCACGCCGACGGCTACTACGCGGCCCGGCCCGACCTCGCCGAGCTGCGCGACCTGTACGAGCTGCGGATCACGCTCGAACTGCGCGGTATCGCACGGGCGCTGGAGTCCGCCGCGGTGCGCCACGACGCGGCCCTGCTGGAGCCGCTGCGCGACCACTGGCGGGCCCTGCGCGAGGACATGCCGGAGCCCGATCCCGGGTTCGTCCTCCAGGACGAGGACTTCCACCACACGCTGCTGCGTTCCTCGGGCAACCCGCGGCTGACCGAGACGCTGGAGTCCGTCACCATCCGCATCCGCCCGGTCCGCATGTACGACTACCTCACCGCGGACCGGATCGAACGGACCGTCGTCGAGCATCTGGAGATCGTCGAGCACGTGCTCGCCGACCGCCTGCCCGAGGCGCTGGGCGCACTGCGGCGGCACGTCGGCGAATCGCTCGACGTGGTGGCGGAACGCGCCGCCCGCGCGATCTCGCAGATGGCCCTGCACGGCGGCTGACCCACGCCCCTCCCCCGCTCCACTCGTCCCCAGGAGTCTCAATGACGCACGCCCCGGCCCACCCGGCCGATACCGCCGCCGTACCCGCGGGCGCGGCCGAGGAGTTCGAGGACCGGCCCGTCCCGCCCACGCACCGCAGGCCGCTGCGGTCGGTGTCCTCGGTGTGGTTCGGCTTCCCGATGGTGCTGACCAACGCCATCGTCGGCGGCGTCATCGTCCACAGCCTCGGGTTCGCCGTCGGTTTCGCGGCCATCCTGGCCGGGAGCCTGGTCCTGGGCGGCTACGTCGGCGCCCTCAGCTACCTGGCCGGCCGCAGCGGCGACACGTTCGCCAGGATCGCCGCGGTCACCTTCGGCACCCGCGGCGCCGCCCTGGCGGCCGCCTTCCTGTCCACCGTCGTGATCGGCTGGTTCGCCTTCCAGGTGGGCCTGACCGGCGCCACCCTGAACGCGGCACTCGGCTGGCACACCGAGGCGACCGTGCTGGTGGCCGGCGTGCTGTACGCCGCGGTCGCCCGCGCCGGCATCGGGGCCCTCGCGGTGATCGGCTGGATCGCCGCCCCGCTGTACCTGGTCCTGGGCGCCGTCGCCATCGCCCTCGCCCTGCGCGACGCGAGCGTGGGCGACGTCCTGTCCTACGAGGGCGCGGCGCCGTCCGGCGGCGCGCTGGCGTTCGGCGCCGCCGTCACCCTCGTCGTGGCCACGTTCATCGACTCGGGCACGATGACGGCCGACTTCACCCGCTGGTCGCGCAACGGCAGGGAGGCGGTGCTCGCCGCGCTGTCCGCCTTCCCCGTGGCCAACCTGCTGGCCCTGCTGGTCGGTGCCGTGATCGTCGGCGCGGGCGCCGCCGCGCGGCCGGGCAGCGACGGCGGCGACTTCCTGCCGCTGCTGACCGGCCACGGCGCGGCCCTGACCGCCGCCGCCGTGGTGTTCGTCTTCGTCAACCTCGGCTCGGTCTCGGCGCACTGCCTCTACAACGCGGCCGTCGGCTGGGGCCAACTGACCGGCGCCACGCTGCGCCGCCTGGTGCCCGTCATCGGGCTGCTCGGCCTGGCCGTCGCGCTCGCCGGGGTCTGGGAGCACTTCGAGACCTGGCTGGTGCTGCTCGGGGTGTTCGTGCCGCCGATCGGCGCCGTCATCCTCACCGACCAGCTGCTGCGCGCCCGGCGCGCCGCCGCCCGCCCCGCGGCCCCGCCGCTGCGCCCGGCCGCACTCGCCGCCTGGGCGGTCGGCGCCGCGCTGGCCACCCTCGTGCACTACCAGGGCCCCCAGTACTGCGAGGCCGTGGTCGGCATGGCCGCCGCCGCGCTCGCCCACCTCGCCCTCTCCCGCCGCTGATGCCGCCTCCCGCCCCGTTCCCGCTCCCGTTCCCGTTCCCGTTCCCGGAAAGGAACCGCCCGCGCCATGGCCTCCGTTGACGCCACCCCTTACACCTGGCCCTACGACGGCACACTCAGCCCGCCGAGGACCGCGCTGCTGTGCATCGACTGGCAGACCGACTTCTGCGGCCCCGGCGGCTACGTCGACACCATGGGCTACGACATCTCCCTCACCCGCTCCGGCCTGGCACCCACCGCGCGCGTCCTCGCCGCGGCGCGGCGCGCGGGCATGACCGTCGTCCACACCCGGGAGGGGCACCGCCCCGACCTGTCCGACCTGCCCGCCAACAAGCGGTGGCGCTCGGAGCGCATGGGCGCGGAGATCGGCACCGCGGGCCCGTGCGGGCGCATCCTCGTGCGCGGCGAACCCGGCTGGGAGATCGTGCCGGAAGTGGCCCCGCTGGACGGCGAACTGGTCGTCGACAAGCCCGGCAAGGGCTCGTTCTACGCCACCGACCTCGACCTGGTGCTGCGCACCCGCGGCATCACCCACCTGGTGCTGACCGGCATCACCACGGACGTCTGCGTGCACACGACGATGCGCGAGGCGAACGACCGCGGCTTCGAGTGCCTGCTGCTGTCGGACTGCACCGGCGCCACCGAGCACACCAACTACGAGGCCGCGCTGAAGATGATCACCATGCAGGGCGGCATCTTCGGCGCCGTCGCGGACAGCGGCGCGCTGCTCGCCGCCCTCGGGGAGGCCGCGTGACCGCCGCGGGAACGGCCACGGCACGCGTGCGGCGGGCCCTGGCGCTGCTCGACCGGGGGGAACGGCCCGAGGCGTGGATCGCCGTGCGGCCCGCGGACGACCTGCTCGCCGAGGCCGCCGCCGTCGACGCCGCCGTGGCAGCGGGCACGGAACTGCCGCTCGCCGGGCAGGTGTTCGCCGTCAAGGACAACATCGACACGGCCGGGCTGCCCACCACGGCGGGCTGCCCCGGCTTCGCCTACCGCCCCGAGGCCCCGGCGCCCGCCGTGGCCCGGCTGACCGCGGCCGGGGCGATCGTGGCCGGCAAGACGAACCTCGACCAGTTCGCCACCGGCCTCGTCGGCACCCGCAGCCCCTACGGGGCGGTCCGCGCCGTGCACGATCCGGCGCGGGTCAGCGGCGGTTCCAGCTCCGGCTCGGCGGTGGCCGTCGCGCTCGGCATCGTCGACTTCGCCCTCGGCACCGACACGGCCGGATCGGGGCGGGTGCCCGCCGCGTTCCAGGGCATCGTCGGACTCAAGCCGACCCTCGGCCTGGTGTCCACGCACGGTGTGGTGCCCGCCGCCCGCCCCTTCGACTGCGTCTCCGTCCTGGCCCCGACGCTGGCCGCGGCCGAGACGGTGGCGGCGGTGCTGGCCGGCGGCGGCGCGCGCGACTGGCCGGCCGACGCGCCGCTGGCCGCCCCGCCGGCGCCGCGCGTCGCGGTGCCCGCGGAGGCGCAGCTCGACGCGCTCGGCCCGGACTGGCGCAAGGCGTTCGCCGACGCGGTGGAACGGCTGCGCGCTGCCGGCGCGCGGGTGGAGACGGTGGACGTGCAGCCGTTCCTCGACGCGGCCCGGCTGCTGTACGAGGGCGGGTTCGCGGCCGAACGGTACGCCGCCTTCGGCGCGTTCGTCGCCGCGGGCGGCCCCGGGCTCGACGGCAGCGTGCGCGCGGTCGTCGAGGCGGCCGGCCGGCTGCCCGCCCACGCCTACGCCGCCGACCTGGCGCGGCTGGCCGCGCTGCGCGCCCAGGCCATGGAGCGCATCGCGGGCTGCGCCGCCCTGCTGCTGCCGACCGCGCCGGAGCACCCGACCCTCGCCGAGGTGGCCGCCGATCCGCACGGCGTCAACCGCCGCCTCGGCACGTACACCAACTTCGTGAACCTCCTGGACCTGTCCGCCGTGGCGGTCCCCGCCGGAACCGTGAACGGCGGTCCTTTCGGCGTCACGGTGATCGCACGCGCCTTCGCCGACCGGGTCGCGGCCGACATCGCGGCGCTGCTCGTCCCGGCGGAGGACCGCGAGACGACCGGCTGGGGCCCGCCCGGCCTGCCGCTCGCCGTCTTCGGCGCGCACCTGCGCGGCCTGCCGCTGAACCACCAGCTCACCGACGCGGGCGCCCGCCTGCTCGGCGAGGTGCGCACCGCGCCGCGCTACCGGATGGCCGCGCTGCCGGGCAGCCCGCCCCGCCCCGGCCTGCTGCGGGTGGCCGATGGGGAGCCGGGCCACGGCATCGAGGGCGAGCTGTGGGCCCTGCCGCCCGCGGCGCTCGGCCGGCTGCTCGCGGCGCTGCCCGCGCCGATGGCGCTGGGCCGGGTGCTGCTCGCGGACGGCCGCGAGGTCACCGGCTTCCTGTGCGAGGCGCACGCCGTGCACGGCGCCCCCGACATCTCCGGGCACGGGAGCTGGCGCAGCTGCCCGGAGCAGACCAGGAAAGCAGGTGGCGGCGCATGACGACGGAGAGCACGAGCCCAGGGAACGCGGGGGCCACCGCGGCCGGAACGGTGCCGCACCCGGTCGACGCACGGCTGCCGCTCAGCCGGCTCGGCGCGCTGGGTGCCCAGCACGTCGCCGTGATGTACACCGGCTGCGTCGCCGTGCCGCTGGTGTTCGGCGCGGCGGCCGGTCTCGACACGCGGACCATCGGGCTGCTGGTCGCCGCGGACCTGCTGGTGGCCGGGCTGGTGACGATCGTGCAGAGCCTGGGTCTCGGGCGGCTGTTCGGCGTCCGGCTGCCGGTCGTGGCGGGCGCGTCGTTCACCGCCGTCACGCCGATGATCACGATTCAGGGCGAGTACGGTCTTGCCGCGGTCTACGGGGCGATGCTGGCCGCCGGTGTCTTCGGCATGCTCATCGCCTGGCCGTTCGCCCGGCTGGTGCGGTATTTCCCGCCCGTCGTGCGCGGCACCGCGGTCACGATCATCGGGCTGTCCCTGGTCGGCAAGGCCGTCGACCTGATCACCGGCGACGACCCCGAGGCGCCGGACTACGCCTCGGGGGAACGGCTCGGCCTGGCGGTCGGCGTGGTGGTCCTCATCGTCGTGCTGACGCGCTTCGCCCGCGGCTTCCTCGCGCAGACGGTGGTGCTGATCGGGCTGCTGGCCGGCACCGGCGCGGCTGCCTGGCTCGGGATGACGGACTTCTCGGCGGTCTCGGGCGCCGACTGGTTCGGCTTCCCCGACCCGTTCCACTTCGGCGCGCCCGAATTCCCGCTCGCCGCCGTGGTGTCGATGTGCGTGGTGATGCTGGTGATCTTCGCCGAGTCGACCGCGTACCTGCTGTCGGTCGGCGAGATCACCGGCCGGCCGGTCGGCCGCGCGGAGCTCGCCCGCGGACTCGCCGCGGACGGCTTGTCGGGCACGGTCGCGGGCGCGATGACGTCGTTCCCCGACACTGTGTTCGCGCAGAACGTCAGCCTCGTGCGGATGACGGGCGTGCGCAGCCGCTACACCGTCACGGCCGCGGGCGTGCTGCTCGTGCTGCTCGGCCTGATGCCCAAGCTGGGCGAGACCGTGGCATCGCTGCCGGGTCCGGTGATCGGCGCGGTCAGCCTGGTGATGTTCGCGATGGTCGCCCTCACCGGCATCAGGACGCTGAGCGAGGTCAGGTACGACGGCACGCACAACGGGATGATCGTCGCGCTGGCGCTGGCCGTGGGCATGGTGCCGGTCGTGGCGCCCACGATCTACGCGGACTTCCCCTCCTGGTTCCGCATCGTCGCCGGCGGGTCCATCTCCAGCGCCGTCATCGTGGCGTTCTTCCTCAACCTCTTCTTCAACCACCTGACCAGGGAGCGCGCATGAGCCACCCCACCGTCGACCTGATCCGCGCCGCCACCGGCGACCCGGGCGACCTGTCGCCCCTCGCCGCGCTCGCCGAGGCGGGGCGGGCCGTCTCCGACGTGCTTGCCGTGGTCGGCAAGACGGAGGGCAACGGCTGCGTCAACGACTTCAGCCGTACCCTGGCCGCGTCCCGCTGGGAGCCGCTGCTGCCCGCCGGAACGGTCACCGTGTTCTCCGGCGGCACCGAGGGCGTGCTCAGCCCGCACGTCAACCTGGTGGTCACCGACGCCGGGGCGCACCCCGGCCACGACCGCGGCCTGGTCGCCGCGGTCGGCCGCACCCGCGACCTGGCCCCGGCCGAGGTCGGCCGCGAACCGCAGGTGCGGGCCGTGCGGGAGACGGTGAGCCGGCTGGTCGGGGAGCTGGACCTGGCACCCGACGACGTTCACCTCGCGCTGGTGAAGTGCCCGCTGCTGACCTCGGAACGCCTTGCCGCCTGCCGCGCGGACGGCGCGGAGCCGGTGACCGAGGACACCTACGCCTCGATGGGCGCCTCGCGGGCGGCGGCCTCGCTCGGCATCGCCGTGGCCCTCGGCGAGTGCACCGAGGAGGCGGCGCTCGCCGCGCTGCGCGGCGAGGACGCGGCCGCCGTGTGGTCCTCCCGCGCCTCGGCGAGCGCGGGCGCGGAGCTGACGGGCTGCCACGTGCTGGTGCTCGGCACCAGCCGGTCGGCGGCCGGGCCGCTGCGCGCGGTGCACGGCACGATGCGCGACGCCATCGACCTGGAGAGCCTGTCGGGCCTCTTCGCGCAGGTCGACGCGGAGGGCGGGGAAGTCGTCCAGGTCTTCGCCAAGGCCGAGGCCGACCCCTCGGGCCTGGTGCGCGGCGCCCGGCACACCATGCTCACCGACTCCGACGTGCCGGCGACCCGGCATGCTCGGGCGGCCGTCGGCGGCCTGCTCGCGGGCCTGGCCGGGACCACGGCGCTGTACGTGTCGGGCGGCGCGGAGCACCAGGGGCCGCCGGGCGGCGGCAGCGTCACCGTCGTCTACCGCGTGCCGGCCGACCGCGCGCCGGCCGCCTCGTGAACGGCCCGCGGCTGGTGCTGATCCACGGCGCCGCGGCCACCCCCGCGATCCACCGCGCGCTGCTGCCGCACCTCGCCGGTCTTGACGCGGTCTCGGTGGCGCGGCCCTGCTCCGGCGACCTGGAGACGGAGCTGTCCGCGCTCGCCGGGGTGTGCGCCGGGGCGGTGGTGGCGGGGGTGAGCGGCGGGGCGACGCTCGGACTCGCGCTCGCCGCACGCGGGGTGCCGCTGCGGGCCGCCGTGCTGCACGAGCCGGCGGCGGGGTCGCTGGCGCCGGGGCTGCTGGCGCACGTCGCCGAGGGGCTGCGCACGGGCGGTGTGCCCGGGTTCGGCCGCGCGCTGTACGGACCGGCCTGGAGCCCTGCCGAGGCCCCGGACGAACCGGGCGTCGTGGAGCGGGAGTTCGCCATGTTCCGCGGCTTCGAGCCGGCCCCGCCCGCGTTCGGCTGCGGACCGGTGCTGCTGACGGTCGGCGAGCACTCGCCGGCCGCCCGGCACGCCTCGGTCGCCGCACTCGCCGCGCACTGCGGGCTGCCGTACACGACCGTGCCGGGCGGCCGGCACGCGGTGCATCTGGAACGGCCCGCGGAATTCGCCGCGCTGATCCGTCGCCGGGCCGCTGCTGCCGCCGCTGCTGCTGCTGCTGAAAACTTTTCATAGGGCGGAAGCACACCAGGCCCGCCCAGGTCACCGAACCACTGCCGCCCCCGCGCGGATCACGCCGGTGACGGAGTATTGACCCACGCCAGGCCCGTCATTACTTTCTTCCGGAACCATCCCGAAAATTATCGGCCATCCCTTCCTCCGGGCGGAGAATGACCTTGACGAGCCGTCGTTCCTTCCTCAGTCTGCTCCCCCTGACCGTCGCCGCCACCGCGGTGCCCACCGCCGCCCATGCCACACCCGCCGTCACCGCCGCACCGGCCACAGGTGGCCGGGGGGCACGCGGCACCTTCGTGTCCACGTCCTGGCGGCCCGGCAGCCTCGCGCTCGTCGCGAACGGCAAAGCCGCGCCCGTCCTGGTGAGTTCGCAGGACCACCCCGGCGTGCTCCGCGTCGCCGACGACCTCGCGGCCGACATTGCACGCGTCACCGGCGTCGCGCCCGACCTCATGCGCGACGAGGTCACCGGCCGCCACGACGAGGTCGTCATCGTCGGCACCATCGGCCGGAGTCCCCTCGTCGACGGCCTGATCGAGGCCGGCAAGCTCGACGTCGACGGCATAGCCGGCCGCTGGGAGACCACCAGGCAGCAGGTCGTCGCCCACCCGCTGCCCGGCGTGCGCCGCGCGTTCGTCATCGCGGGCAGCGACCAGCGCGGCACCATCTTCGGCGCGTACGAGGCGTCCCGTCAGATGGGTGTCTCCCCCTGGTACTGGTGGGACGACGTGCCCGCCCCCACCCACACGGAGCTCTACGCCCTGCCGGGCCGCCACACCCAGGGCACCCCGGCCGTGAAGTACCGCGGCTTCTTCATCAACGACGAGAACCCGGCACTCGGCACCTGGGCCCCCGCGTTCTTCGGCCCGGGGCACGCGCCCGGCTTCCCCAACGGCTTCAACAGCGCCTTCTTCGCAAAGGTCTTCGAGGTCATGCTGCGCCTGAAGGCCAACTACCTGTGGCCCGCCGTCTGGGGCCGCGCCTTCGCCGAGGACGACCCGGAGAACCACGCGACCGCCACCGCGTACGGCATCGTGATGGGCACCTCGCACGAGGCCCCGATGATGCGCGGCATCGAGGAGTGGAACCGGCACGCCGTCCCGGCCGTGCGCGACGAGGACGGGAACGTCGTCACCCCGGGCACCGACCCCTACGGCGGCACCGGCGAGTGGAGCTTCCGCCGCAACGGCGAGGCGATCAAGCAGTACTGGGCCGACGGCGTCCGCCGCATGGTCGAGCAGGACTTCGAGGGCGTGGTCACCCTCGGCATGCGCGGCAACGGCGACGTCAGCCTGCCCGACGGCGACGGCATCGATCTGATGCAGTCCATCCTGGAGAGCCAGCGCGCCATCCTCGCCGAGGTCACCGGCACGGACGACCTCACCGCCATCCCGCAGGTACAGACCCTCTACAAGGAGGTGCAGCGCTACTGGGACCAGGGTTTGCGGCCCCCGGACGACGTCACCGTCATCTTCTGCGACGACAACTGGGGAAACATGCGCAAGGTCCCCGAGCGGCGCCTCGCCGAACGCGCCGGCGGCTACGGCCTGTACTACCACTTCGACTACGTCGGCGGCGGGCGCAACTACAAGTGGGTCGACACCGTCAACCTGGCCTCCACCTGGGAGCAGCTGCACCTGTCCTACCGCTCGGGCATCGACCGCCTGTGGGTCGTCAACGTGGGCGACCTGAAGGCCGAGGAGATGCCGCTCCAGTTCTTCCTCGACTACGCCTGGGACCCCGAACGCTGGACCATCGACCGGCTCGCCGAGTGGGAACGGCAGTACGCGGAGCAGAGCTTCGGCCCGCGGCACGCCGAGGCCATCGCCGAGGTGCTGCACACCTACGGCGTGCTCCAGGCCCGCCGCAAGCCGGAACTGCTCAACCGCCGCATCACCCTCGACCCGGCCAAGGACCCGGCCACCGACTCCTCCGCCGTGGTGTACGACGACCGGGCCACGCCGTTCAGCATCGAGCACTACCGCGAACTCGACCGCGTCACCGAGGCGTGGGAGCGCCTCGACGCCGAGGCGCAGCGCATCGGGGACGAGCTGGACGCGGCCCACCAGGACGCCTACTACCAGCTGGTGCAGTACCAGGTGGAGGCCACCGCCAACCTTTACGCGCTGCGGCACGCGGAGTTCACCTCGCTGCACTACGCCGCGCAGGGCCGCGCCGCGGCCAACCAGCTGGCCGACGCCACCGACGCCAGGTTCGCCGACGACCAGGCGATGTCGGACTACTACAACAACACGCTGGCCGACGGGAAGTGGGCCGGCTTCCAGACGCAGCCCAAGATCGGCTACGGCGACGTCGAACGGTACGGGCCCGACGCGCCGTGGCAGCAGCCGCAGACGCCGGACCACGTGGCGCTGCCCGACGAGGTGTTCCCCCCGGTGCGCCGCGTCGAGCTGCCCGAGGGCCCGGAGATGGGAGTCGCGATCGACGGCTCCGCCCTGTGGTGGCCCGCGGCGGACACCCCCGCGCGGCTGCCGTCGTTCAGCCCGTTCCAGAGCCAGCCCGCGCAGTACATCGAGGTGTTCAACCGCGGGGCGGCACCGTTCGCGTACCGCATCGAACCGGCGGAGCCCTGGGTGACCGTCACCGAGAGCTCCGGCACCGTCGAAACGCAGGTGCGCGCCGAGGTCGCCGTGGACTTCGCCGCCGCCCCGCACGGCACCACCACGGTGCCGATCACGGTGACGGGACCGGACGGCGTACGCGTCGAGGTGCTCGCCGTGGTCGAGAACCCCGACGTGCCGCGGCGGCGCCTGGCCGGCTTCATCGAGGCGAACGGCTACGTGTCGATCGAGGCCGCGCACCACTCCCGGGCGGTGAACACCTCGGGCGTGCGCTGGCAGCGCATCCCGGACATCGGCCGCACGGGCGACGGCATGACACCGTTCCCCGTCACCGCGTCCCGCCGGACCCCGGGGGGCCGGGGGCCGCGCCTGGAGTACGAACTGACGCTGTTCACCACCGGCGAGGTGCGGGTGTACGCCTACCTCTCGCCGCGGAACAACGTGCTGCCCACCGACGGGCTCTCCTACGCCGTGTCGTTCGACGAGGCCGAGCCGCAGACCGTGAACGTCACCGAGGTGACCGGCGCGGACGACACCGCGATGAACAAGCAGTGGGAACGCAACACGTCCGACAACGTCAACCTGACGGTCACCACCCACACGGTCGCAGAACCTGGCCGCCACGTGCTGAAGTTCTGGATGGTCGACCCGACGGTCGTGCTCCAGAAAATCGTGGTGGACACCGGCGGCCTCAACCCCAGCTACCTCGGCCCCCCGGAAAGCACCCGCGCACGCGACTGACCCCGGCCCGGCCCCTGGCCCGCCACGGCGGGCCAGGGGCCTCATGGCTCTTACCGCTTCACGCGCTCCACGAACACCGACCAGGCACCGGCGGGCACCGCCACGACCGGGCCGGGATTCTTGCTGTCGCGGACGGGCACGACGCCGGGGAAGCCGTCCGCGACCTCGACGCACTCGCCCCCGTTGTTACCGCTGTAGCTGCTCCCGCGCCACACTCCGTGCGGCATTGGGTCCGCGCTGGTCATGAATACCGCTCGTTCGAACCAGATCGGTGCACTTGACCTTCCCGAGATTGCCCGGAACTGGTCGAAGACCCGGTGGGAGCGCTACCTCGGCGTGAAAAAGAGGCTGCTCTGGTCCGAGGAGACGCGTTGCTGTACACGGACGTCAACGAACACAACACGCCCCACTCGGGGCGCCGCGTTCATCGACCCGGGCTGCCTCGTCGTGCAGCTCGTTGCGGCCGGGCACACAGCCCCGAGGGCGCCGAGGCGTGGACCGCCCGCTGCCGCGGCCTGGCGGGACGCGGGCCCCGAAGGCCGTCGACGCCTTCGCCGCCGCCTACGTGCGGATGTACTGGACGTTCGCCTTCCGCCGGCCCGAGGAGCGGTGGCTCAAGGCCATGGCGGAAGCGGCCGAGTCGTGGGCCAACCACCGGGGGCTCGTGGTGGTCTGAACGGTCCGCGGTCGAGCCCCGGCCACTCGCGCGGGAGGGTAAGCGGTCGGTGTGCGGGTCAGCTCAGGTGTCGGCGGAAGAAGGCGGCCGCTTCGCCGGCCACCCGGGCGCGGACGGGCTCGCCGGCCGGTTCGGCCTCGAAGAAGTCCTCGTGGCGCACATCGGAGCCGACGGATCGGCCGACTGCGGTGGGGATGTGCGCCAGATACGGGCGGGTGTCGTCGTCGAACGGAGTGATCGTGTCCGCCCCGCCCCACCGGATTTCCACCGGGACCCGGACGGCTTTCAGGCTCTGCGGTGTCAGGAGAGAGCCCACGGCAGGGGCCACCTGGAAGACGGCCCTTATCCGGGAGTCGGACACGTCCGCTCCCGCACCGCCGATAGCGGCCCGCAGCTCGTCCGCCGGTACCTTCTCACCCAGCGCCCCGAGCAGATCGGGGAACTCCGGCAGCGCGGGCAAGGACGCCTGCCCCGCCAGCACTGCCGCCATGACCTGCGGCGCGACCCGCGCCCCGGCCAGCGCCGCGACGGTGTAGCCGCCGAGGGAGAAGCCCGCCGCCCCCACCGGCCCCAAGGGCCGCTCACCAGCCAGCACGTCGAGGACGAACGAGACGTCCCTGGCCCGCTCCCATACGAAGGCGAAGCCCTCCGGCTCGTAGCCGTCGACGAAATTGTTGCCGTGGTGGTCCAGGGCGACCACCCGCAGACCGGCTTCCGCCAGCGGGCGGGCCAGCCAGCCCATGGCGCTTCCGGAGCCGCCCGTGCCGTGGGAGACGACGACCAGCGGAGCGGGTGCGGCCGGCGGACGCTGTGGTTCCCACAGATACAGCCGAACGGGACGCGGACGGGCCGGATCACGGAATTCGTGGCGGGATGCGTCGTGCAGGAGACGTGTCCGCGGCTGTGTCCGCGGTGAGGGTGCCATGGCCGCATCCTACGAAGAAGGCCGCCGCCGTATAAGCGCCGGATATGGGCATGATGGCGTTATGGGACGGATGACCGAGCGCCGCCGCGTGGTGCGGATCAGGGACGGCGTGCTCAGCGAGCGGGCCGACACGCTGGTCGGCGAGGAGCCGCTGGAGATCCGCGTCGCCGGCCGGCAGGTCGCGGTCACGATGCGGACGCCGGGAGACGACTTCGCACTGGCCGCGGGCTTCCTGGTCAGCGAGGGCGTGTTCGCGTGCGCGCAGGAGCTGGCCCGCATCGCCTACTGCGCGGGCGCGACCGAGGACGGCACCAACACATACAACGTGGTCGACGTGCGGCCCGCCGAGGGCATCGAGCTGTCAGGTCTCGCACTCGACCGCCTGGCACGCAATGTCTACACCACCTCCTCCTGCGGGCTGTGCGGAAAGGCCAGCCTGGACGCCGTGCGCACCACGGCCCGCTGGCCGCTGCCGCTGACCGGCGGCCCGCGTCTGACACCGGAGGTGCTGAGCGCCCTGCCGGAGCGGCTGCGCGCCGCGCAGCGCGTGTTCCGCAGCACCGGCGGACTGCACGCGGCAGGGCTGTTCACGGCGGACGGCGGCCTGATCGACGTGCGGGAGGACGTGGGGCGGCACAACGCGGTGGACAAGGTCGTCGGCCGCGCCCTGACCCGCGGCGCGCTGCCGCTCACCGACACGGTGCTGATGGTGTCGGGGCGCGCGTCGTTCGAGCTGGTGCAGAAGGCGGTGATGGCGGGCATCCCCGTGCTGGCCGCGGTGTCGGCGCCCTCCTCGCTCGCGGTGGACCTCGCGGCGGAGTCCGGGGTGACGCTCGTCGGCTTCCTGCGCGGCACCTCGATGAACGTCTACGCCGGGGCGGAACGGCTGGCGCTGTCCGTCTCCTCCGGGCCCTCCGGGTCATCCGACCAGCGTTTGGCCAGGTAGGCGCAGACGATCAGCTGCATCTGGTGAAACATCATCAGGGGCAGCACCGCGAGCGCGGCCTGCCCCTGGAATATCACGCTCGCCATGGGCAGCCCCGCGGCCAGCGACTTCTGCGAGCCCGCCAGCACCACGACGATCCGGTCCTCGCGCGGCAGGCGCAGGCGCCGCGCCACCCACGCGGTCAGCAGCAGCAGCGCCGCGAGCAGCAGGACCTCGACGCCGAACAGCGCCAGCAGCCGCCGCCAGCTCGCCTCCTGCCACACACCGGCGTTCATGCCCTGGCTGAACGCCGCGTAGACCACCACCAGGATCGAGCCGCGGTCCACCAGCGACAGGACGCGGCGGTGCCGCCGGACGAAGCCGCCGATCCACCGGCGCAGCAGCTGGCCAAGGAGGAACGGCAGCAGCAGCTGCCCGCAGATCGCCAGCAGCGAGTCCGCGGAGAATCCGCCGCTGCTGCCGATCAGCACGGCGGCGAGCAGCGGCGTCAGGAGCACGCCGAGCACGCTGGAGAACGAACCGGCGGCGATGGCCGCGGGCACGTTCCCGCGGGCGAGTGAGGTCATCGCGATCGAGGACTGCACGGTGGAGGGCACCAGGCACAGGAACAGCAGCCCGTCGTACAGCTCGTCGGTGATCAGCCACGGCACGAGGCCGCGGGCGGCCAGGCCGAGCAGCGGAAAGACCGCGAACGTGGCGGCGAGCACCGCCAGGTGCAGCCGCCACCGGCGCAGCCCGTCCAGCGCCTCGCGCGTGGACAGCCGGGCGCCGTAGAGGAAGAACAGCAGGCCGATGAAGCCCGTGGCCGCGCCGTCCACGGCCCCCGCCGCCGGGCCCGAGGCCGGCAGCAGGGCGGCGAGCCCCACCGTGCCGAGCAGCAGCACGATGTAGGGGTCGAGGAAACGGGTCAGTCTGCGCACGACGGACATTGTCTCCCGGCTCCCCGTGCGTGCGGGGCGGGGGCCGATCATGGACGATGGGAAGCGGAAGATGTCGGATCGAATCGACCAAGGACTGATGTGCCCGTGAGCAGCGTCCCCCATGTGACCCTCAACAACGGCGTGAAGATGCCGCAGCTCGGCTTCGGCGTCTGGCAGGTGCCGGACGCCGACGCCGAGGTCGCGGTCGGCCAGGCCCTCGACGCCGGGTACCGCAGTATCGACACCGCCGCCGCGTACCAGAACGAGGAGGGCACGGGCCGCGCGCTCGCCGCCTCGGGGCTGCCCCGCGAGGAGTTGTTCGTCACCACCAAGCTGTGGAACAGCGCCAAGGAGACCTGGACCAGGGACGCGGTGCTGCGCGAGTTCGACGCCTCGCTCGCCCGGCTCGGCCTGGACTACCTGGACCTGTACCTCGTCCACTGGCCGCGGCCGATGCGCGACGACTACCTGACGATCCTGCGCACGTTCGACGAGATTCACCGCACCGGCCGGGCGCGCGCCATCGGCGTCTCCAACTTCAAGCCGCCGCACCTGCGCCGCGTCGTCGAGGAGACCGGGGTGGTGCCTTCCGTCAACCAGATCGAGCTGCACCCCTACCTTCAGCAGGCCGAGACCGCGACGCTCGACGCCGAGCTGGGCACCGTCACCGAGGCGTGGTCGCCGCTCGGCTCGGGCAAGGGTCTGCTCGACGACCCGGCGCTGACGGCGATCGCGGACAAGCACGGCCGCACTCCCGCCCAGGTGGTGCTGCGCTGGCACCTCACGACCGGCCACGTCGCCATTCCCAAGTCCGTGACACCCTCGCGGATCAGGGAGAATCTCGACGTGTTCGGCTTCGATCTCGACGCCGATGACATGGCGGCTGTCGACGCCCTGGACGCCGGGGTCAGGACCGGCCCCGATCCCGACACCTTCGACTGGAACTGACCCGGGCGGCTCCCGGGCGCCCCGACGTCAGCGTTTCGTTCTTTTTCCGCGCTTCCCACAGCCCCGTCCGCGGGCGTCGAATGGGAGCGTGACCAACGCAAGGACGCACCGCACGCTCGCCGCGCTCGCCGCGCTCGGCGGAATCCTGGCGGCGGTGGCCGGACTCGCCGCGGGCGAGCTGGCCGCCGCCGCGGTGCGGCCGGAGGCCGCGCCGGTCGCCGCCGTCGGGGAGGCCGCCATCGCCCTGGCCCCCGTGCCGGTCACCACCTGGGCGATCGACACCTTCGGCACGAACGACAAGCCGGTGCTCGAAGCCGGCATCGTCGTGGTGCTCGTGCTGTTCGCCGCGGGCCTCGGCCTGCTGGCGCGGTGGCACCGCGCCGCGGGGCCGGCCGGCGCGGCGGCGTTCGGCGCCGTGGGCGCCCTGGCCGCGGTGACGGGCCCTGGCGCCCGGCCGTCCGACGCCTGGCCCTCGGTCGTCGCCGCCGTGGCCGCGGCCGGGGTGCTCGCCCTGCTGGCCGGGCGGCTGCGGGCGGCGCCCGCGCCGCGGAACGACGGCGCGGCTGCCGCGGAGCCGGCGGCGCCCGCCGACCGGCGCCGCTTCCTGACGGCCGCCGCCGCGACCGCCGCCGCCTCGGCGGGCGCCGGGCTGCTCGGCCGCACGCTGCACTCCGCCGATTCGGCCGCCGCCGCTGCCTCCCGGAGCGCGCTGGCCCTGCCCGCGGCCGACGCAGCCGCGCCGCCCGTACCGCCCGGCGCGCGGCTGAACGTTCCCGGCCTGGCCCCGTTCATCACCCCGAACGACCGCTTCTACCGCATCGACACCGCGCTGCGCGTCCCGCGCGTGGACGCGGAGCGGTGGCGGCTGCGGATTCACGGGGCGGGCGTGCCGCGCCCGGTGACGTGGACGCTGGCCGACCTGTTCGCGCGGGAGATCGTCGAACGCGACATCACCCTCGCCTGCGTGTCCAACCCGGTGGGCGGCACCTTCGTCGGCAACGCCCGCTGGCTGGGCGTCCGGCTCGACGGGGTGCTGCGCGACGCGGGCGTCCGGCCGCCGTCCCGGGGCGGCCCGGCCGACCAGTTGGTGGCGCACTCCGTGGACGGGATGACGCTCGGCAGTCCGCTGGAGACGGTGATGGACGGCAGGGACGCGCTGCTCGCCTTCGGCATGAACGGCGAACCGCTGCCGTTCGCACACGGTTTCCCGGTGCGGATGGTGGTGCCGGGCCTCTACGGCTACGTGTCGGCCTGCAAGTGGCTGACGGAGCTGGAGCTGACCACGTTCGACGCGTTCCCCGCGTACTGGACGGACCGCGGCTGGGCCGAACGGGGGCCGGTGAAGACGCAGTCCCGCATCGACACCCCGCGCGGCTCGGCGCCGCCGCGCGCTGGCCTGGTGCCGGTGGCGGGCGTGGCCTGGGCGCAGCACACCGGCATCGACCGCGTGGAGGTCCGGGTGGACGAGGGGCCGTGGCAGGAGGCGGAGCTGGCCGAGGAGGACACGGCCGACACCTGGCGCCAGTGGCGCTTCGACTGGCGGGCCGAGCCGGGCGAGTACCGCCTCCAGGTCAGGGCCACGGACCGCGGCGGGCGGACGCAGCCGGCCGAGGAGTCGGGGACCGCGCCCGACGGCGCGACGGGCCGGCACACCGTGACCGTCCGGGTGGTCGACGCGTGAGGGCGCGCGGGATCAGCTGGCACCGTGTGCCGGGGCGAGATCCTCGATGCGGCGGGCGAGCCGCACGTCCAGCTCGGTGACCTTGCCGCCCACGCTGTGGGTGTGCACCGCGACGCCGAGCCGGTTGTAGGTGAGCGCCAGATCGGCGTGGTGGTCCAGCTCCTCCTGCACGGTCGCGATGTGCACGAGCAGCGCGACGGCGGGCAGGTGGCCGGCCAGGCCGTAGCTGCGCACCAGCCGGTCGTCCTCCAGGGTCCAGCCGGGCAGCCCGGCGAGCGCCTGCTCGATCTCCTGCCCGGTCAACGGCCGCGGTGCCATGGCGTGCTCCCTCCGTACGGCGAGGTACACCAGCCTAGGTCCCGCGCGCCGCCGCGGCACGTGGACCTTCGGACGCCGGCTCCGCGTATCTCGGTCCGTACCGTGATGTGCCGCCCCGCCGCCTTGGACACCATGGGTGCCGGAGGTGCTGGCATGACCTTTCGGATCACCAAGGAGTTTCACTTCTCGGCCAGTCACCGGCTCGACGGGCTGCCCGAGGGGCACCCGTGCGGCCGGCTGCACGGCCACAACTACGTGGTGGAGCTGGAGCTCGCCGCGGCGGCGGACGGGCTGGACGAGGTCGGCTTCGTGCGGGACTACGGCGAGCTGAAGGACTTCAGCCGGTGGCTGGACCACGAGGTGGACCACCGCCACCTCAACGACCTGCTGGCCGACCGCAATCCGTCGGCCGAGAACCTCTCGCGCTGGCTGTACGAACGCTGGCTGCCGCGCTATCCCGAGCTGAGCTCCGTCCGGGTCTCCGAGACGGCGAAGACGTGGGCGGAGTACCGCCCGTGACGGCCGCACCCACGGCAGGCCGCGAAGGGGGTGGTGCCGCAATGGGTCCGAAGCTCATCGTCAACGAGATCTTCGGCCCGACCTGACCGTGCAGGGAGAAGGCCCTTCGATGGGCCGGCGCTGCGCGTTCCTCCGGCTGGGCGGCTGCAACCTGGCCTGCCGCTGGTGCGACACCCCCTACACGTGGGACTGGACCGGCATCGGCGACTCCGGGGTGGCGTACGACCCGCGCACGGAGCTGCGTGCGATGGCCTGGGAGGAGGTCCTGCGGCGCCTGCGCGCGTACGCGGTGCCGATGATCGTGATCTCCGGCGGGGAGCCGCTCAGCCAGCAGAAGCGGCTGGTGCCGCTGCTGCGCGCGCTCGCCGGGAGCGGGCACCGCATCGAGATCGAGACCAACGGAACCGTCACGCCGCGGCCGGAGCTGGTTGAGCTGGTGCGGTTCAACGTCTCGCCCAAGCTGGCCCATTCGGGCGACCCGGAGTCGCGACGGCTCAAACCGGAAGCGCTCGCCGCGCTCGCCGCGGCGCCCGGCACCGCGTTCAAGTTCGTCTGCCGGACCCCCGGGGATCTGGACGAGGTGGCCGCCGTCGTCGAACGCTTCGGCACCACCCCGGTGTGGATCATGCCCGAGGGACGGAACCGCGAGGAGCTGGACCGCAATCTCGGCACGCTGGGCGACGAGGTGATCGCCCGCGGCTGGAACCTGACGACCCGACTGCACATCGCGGTATGGGGCAACCGGAGGGGCATCTGATGACCACGAGTGCCTACGAGAACCGGCCGGAAACCCACGACCCGCTGGAGGACGTGGCACGTCGGCTTCTCGTCGAGATCGGCGAGGACCCGGACCGGGACGGGCTGAAGGAGACCCCGGCGCGGTTCGCCCGCTGGTGGCGGGAGTTCAGTGGGTACGACGCGGGCGAGGCGGACACCCGTTTCCCGTTACGCACCAGCGGACAGATCGTGATGGTCTCCGACATTCACGTCTGGTCGCTGTGCGAGCACCACCTGCTGCCGTTCTCCTGCGTCCTGACCATCGCCTACAAGCCGCACGGCGACGTGCTCGGCCTGTCGAAGTTCGCGCGCATCGCCCACCGCCACGCGCACCGGCTCCAGGTGCAGGAGCGCCTGATCCAGGACGTCGCCGAGGACGTCTCCGCCGCGACCGGCTCCCCGGACGTCGCGGTGATCGGGCAGGGCGAGCACCTGTGCATGAGCATGCGGGGCATCCGCACCCCGGCCCTGATGACGACCTCGGTGTTCACCGGGATCTTCGAGGAGTACGGGCCGGCCCGCGACGAGCTGGTCGCCACCGCCTTCCCCCGCCGATGAGGCCCGGCCGAGAAAGGAGCATGCCGTGAACATCGCTCTCGTCCTGCTGACCTACAACCCCGACGAGCCCGCCGGCGTGGAACGTGCCGTCGCCTCGCTCGCCGACGGCCTGCGCGAGCTGGGTCACCGCGCGGTGATCATCGCCGCGGGTCCGGCCGGCGAGGACGACGACGAGAACCTGCTGCGGCTGCCCACGCTGAACCTGCCGCGGCCGGTCCAGTTCGACGAGGAGCAGCGGCTGCTGACCGAGCACGAGCCGCTCCGGCGGGAGATCCTGACCCTGCTCGATCAGCACCGGATCGACGTGGTCTGCTGGAGCGACGCCGTGGTGGGCCTGGGCTTCCTGAGCCCGGCACCGGCCGAGGTGCGGACGGCGCTGATGGTCCACTTCCTGCGCGTCGACGAGCCCATGCGGGAGAGCCTGGCCCACGGCCCCGACGCCGTACTCGCCGTCAGTCCGTTCATGATCGAGGAGGCAGCCAGGGCCGGGCTCGACTCCAGCGGCTGGCACGCGTTGCCCAACGCCCTGCTGGGCGTCGGCGAGCCGCCGCCGCCCGAGGAACGCGAACGGCTCCGGCGCACAGGACCGGTGCGGGTCGTGGCTCGTGCCGATCCGTCCAAGGGCGTCGCCGAACTGCTGCGGGCCCACCCGGACGGATGGGGGCGCCCCGTGCAGGTCGTGCTGGCGGCGGCCGGGTTCGAGCTGTGGCCGGGCATGCAGGACGACGTGTTCGAGGAATGCCGGGCCCTCGCCGGGAACCGGCCGGACATCGAGATCCTGCCCCCGCTCGCCTGGGACGAGGTGCAGCCGTTCCTCGCGGGCGCCGCCGTCACCCTGGTCCCGTCGACCAGCCCGGAGACGTTCGGCAATGTCCCCGCCGAGTCCCTGTCGGTGGGCACGCCCGTCGTCGGCTACGGCTTCGGGCACCTGCCCGCGCTCGCCGGCCCGGCCGGGCGGCTGGTCGGCCTGGACGTGGTGAGCGGCTTCGGCCACTTGCCCGCGCTCACCGGCCGGGCGCTCGACATGGTCGACTTCGCGGAGGGGCCCAAGCGGCTGTGGGAGGCCACCGCGGACCTGCTCGCGGACCGTGAGGCGTATCACGCCGCGGCGCGGCAGGCGCCCCACCAGGTCGCCGAGCACACGCCGGCCGCCGTGGCGGCGGCCTTCCTGCGCGCCACGCTGGGCACGGCGTGAACGGTGGGCCGCGGATCTGCGTCGTGATCCCCACCTACGAGCGTGCCGCGCTGCTGCGCGGCACGCTCGACGCGCTGGCCGGGCAGCGGCTGCCGACGGCCGAGTTCGAGGTCGTGGTCTCGGACGACGGCTCCCACGACGACACCCGGGAGGTGGTGGCGGGCTTCGCCGACCGGCTTTCGATCCGGTACCGCTTCCAGGAGGACCTGGGGTTCCGGGCCGCCGCCGCCCGCAACGCGGGCGCGCGGCTGGCGTCCGCGCCGGTCCTGGCCTTCGTCGATGCGGGCATCCTGCCGGGCCCGGACTTCCTCGCCGCCCACCTCGCCGCCCACCTCGCCGTGCCGGAGGGGGCTGCCCAGGACCCGCCGCGGGCGGTGATCGGTTACACCTTCGGGTACCGGCCCGGTAGCCCGACCCCGGGGCTCGGCGACGCCGTCCGGGTCATGACCCCGGAGGAGCTGGTCGGCCACTACGGCGACGCGCCGGACTTCCGGGACGCCCGGCATCTGGCGTTCGCCCGCTTCGGGTTCGACCTGGGGCGCAGTGCCGTGCCGTGGCAGTGGTTCTGGTCGATGAACTGCTCGGTGCGCGCCGACGACTTCCTGGCACTCGGCGGCTTCGACGAGAGCTTCCGCAGCTGGGGCGGTGAGGACCTGGAGCTGGGGTTCCGGCTGTTCCGGCACGGGGTGCGCCCGGTGGTCAGCAGGGACGCCTGGGCCGTGGACGTGCCGCATCCGAGGGCCGCCTCGGCGGACCTGGCGAGCAACCACGCCAACTTCCTGGCCTTCCTGCACAAGCACCCGGAGCCGGTGGTCGAGCTGCTGTGGGCGTGGTTCGCGCGCGAGCGGCCCGGCTTCGAGGTCCGGCACGACTGGAACACCGAGGACGAGTACCTGCTCCTGCTCGACGCGGCCGCCGCGGCCGGGTCTGTCGACGTCACGCGGGAGTTGGCCCCACTGCGGGACGTCGCCCCCGGCACGCGGATCGCCGTCCTCGGCTGCGGGGCGTCGATTCCCCCCTGGCTGCCGCGGGCGGAGCTGTTCGACTTCGACCGGCATGCGGTGAACGCCGCCGCGCGGTCCGGGCGTTCGGTCCGCCACGCGATCGGCCTGCGCACGACGCTGCCGGACGACTCGTTCGACATCGTCCTCGTCACCTCGCGGCTGAAGGACCTGTGGAGCCGCTGGCGGCCGCAGTTGCTCGCGGAGGCCCGCCGGATCGGCGGGGACCTCCGCGGGCCACTGTCCGGATGACGTCGGGGGTGTCAGCCGGGGCGGACGGCGTGGACGAGGAAGGTCCTGACGTCCTCCGGGATCAGCGGTGACGGCCGGGCGTCGACCACGAAGCCGTGTCCGCGCAGCAGGTCACCGATCGCGTCGAGCCGGCCGTCCAGGTCCTGCACCTCAAGGACCAGCCGGCCGATGAGCGGCCAGTGCTCGGTGTCGACTCCGCGCAGCACGTCCAGCTCCGCGCCTTCGACGTCGATCTTCAGCAGATCGACCCGCTCGCCGGGGACCAGGTAGGACGAGAGCCGCGCCACCTGGACGGGTACGGAGTAGCCCCGGTAGTGCGCCCTGATGTACTCCTCCGGGGCCTCCCGGGCGAGCACGGCGATCTGCAGCTCCTTCTCCTCCGGGTACCGCGTCGAATTGCCGGGCGCCTGCGGGTAGTAGACGAAGGGCACCTCGTCCTCGGTGCCCGAGCCGAGGGCGCACTCCTCGATCGTGATGCCGGTCAGCCCGTGCGCCTCGATGTTGCGCCGCAGCGACGCCAGCGCTTCCGGCATCGGCTCGAAGGCGCGGACGCGGGCGGTGGGGCAACCGCGTTTGAGGAAGTACGTGAAGAGGCCGATGTTCGCCCCCACGTCGATGACGTACGCCCCGGGGGGCAGCCGGATGCCGCTGTAGCAGCCGAGCTTGAATATCTCCTCGTACTGCCAGTGGGCTTCGGCCTCGTGGGGGGCCCAGAAGTCCAGACCCGTGTCGAGTGTGATGTTCCGTATACCAGTCACATGCGTACCTTTTGCTGATCGCACGCCTTCGGGCGTGCTCGGTCAGGGAACGGCGAACCGGGTCACGCCGTCCAGGTAGGTCGTCGGGTCCGGCAGTCCGGCTTCCTCGAACGCCTCCCGCCGCTCGTAGCAGGTCCCGCAGATGCCGCAGTGCTGGTCGCCGCCCTTGTAGCACGACCAGCTGCGCCCCAGCGGCGCTCCGAGCCCGGCCCCGTGGGCGGCTATCGCGGCCTTGGTCCAGGTCAGGAACGGCGCCTCGACCCTGGGCGTGGGGAAACCCTCGTTGGCCACGGCGACCAGCTCCTGAAGGGCCGTCAGGAAAGGCGGGCGGCAGTCCGGGTAGACGGCGCGGTCGCCGGCGTGCATGCCGAGCGCCACCACGCCGGCCCGGCAGGCGACACCGACCGACACGGCGATGTTGGCGAGTACCGCATTCCGGTTCGGCACGACCGTCGCCTTCATCGCCTCCTCCGCGTAGTGGCCTTCGGGGACCGCGACGCTCTCGTCGGTGAGCGCCGATCCGGCGAGCAGCGAACCGAAGCCGCTGAAGTCGACAAGCCGGTGGGCGGCGCCGTAGTGGGCCGCGATGTCACGGGCGGCGTCGATCTCCCGGCGGTGCCGCTGCCCGTAGTCCACGGTCACGGCCACGAGGCGGAACCGCAGCGCCGCGTAGTGCGCCATCAGGGCGGTGGAGTCCATGCCTCCGGAGAGGACCACGACGGCGGTGAACGGGTCCGGGCTGCTGGTGTCTTGCTCCATCAGGGAACCTCCCAGGATCGGTCCGGCCTGTCCGTTCAGTGTGGTGCCGGACCGGCGCGCGCACATCACGGCCCGAGGCCGAAGGATTGAGGGCTTCCGGCCGAAGCACGGCCCCGCGCCCCGGTGACCGCGGGCCTCGGTGCCGCCGGGTGCCGGCGGGCGGCCAGGGCCCCGTCGGTGAGGAGGGTCCACAGGCCGGGGTTGCAGAACACCAGGGGGAAGTCGCCGCGTCCGTCGATACGAAGCTTGCGGTAGGCGCTGGAAAGGTGCAGTTCGACGGTGCGCCGGGTGATCTGACGCATCGTCGCGATCCGCTTGTTCGTCAGACCGCGCATCGCGTCGACGAGGATCTGCCGTTCGCGCCGGGTCAGCGCCAGGATGCCGCGCAACGAGACGTGCTGAGGCGCGCGTTCGTCCGCCGCGAGCAGCTGCTGCCCGAGCTGGCCGCTCAGCGCGCGGGCCTCGCACCGGTCGGCCAGCCGCACCGCTCGGGTCAGGACGGCGAGCGCCTCGTCCGGCCGGTCGAGCCGGATCAGCAGGCAGCCAAGATCGCCGAGCGCGTGGGCCAGGTCATAGGTGTCCTGCGTGTTCTCCAGCAGCGACACCGCCTCGTTCAGCAGGTGTTCGCCCGCCGTGCCGCCCTCCACCCGGCCCAGCACGCGCAGGGCCCGGCCGCGTTCCCCGGCCGACCCGGTGCTGCCGGCGAACCGCACCTGCTGGCGGGCCAGTTGCCTGGCCTCCTCGGTCCGGCCCACCTGGTCGAGCAGCGCGACCCCGTGCATGCGCCACGAGACGGTCCCCGTCGCCCGCAGGCCGGCGTCCCTGCCGCGCTCCAGCAGCTCCGCCATGTCCCGTCCGGCGCCCACGAGATCGCTTCCGGCGGCCCGCAACCTGGCCCTGGCCAGCAGGAGATCCTGATAGTGCCAGCCGGGCGGCAGCTCTCCCAGATATCCGTGCCGCCGCAGCAGCGCCTCGGCCTCGGCGCCCTCGTCCAGGCTGAGGAGCACACCGGCCAGGAGACCCACCGTGCACACCAGCACGGGGTCGCTCGCGGCCGCCCCGTATCCGGCGGTTCGTTCCAGAGCGGCGGCGAGCCGCCCGCGGGCGGTCGGCACCTCCCCCGCGGCCAGCGCGATCCGTGCCTCGACCAGCAGCAGCATCGCGCGGGATGCGCTCGGCCAGCCCTGCGCGAAGCCGTCGAGCCGGCGCACGTGGGCGGCGGCCTCGTCGTGGTGGCCCGACTCCCCGAGCACGGTCAGGGCCGAGGGCAACGCCAGGGGATGCAGGCCCAGTTCGTCGAGGCTTCGGCCCAGCGCCCAGCGCGCCCGCCGCACGGCGGCGCGCGGATCGTCGTCGACGAGGAAGCGGCAGAACGCGCCGATGGCCGTCGCCGCCGCGTGCGTTCGCGGCACGCCGTCGCGGCCGGCCGACGGCGGCCGGCCCGGCAGATCCTCGATGATCTTCGCGGTGTCCGCGGGCGGCGACTCGTAGAAGTGCGTCAGACAGCGGTGGAGGTGGGGCCAGCCGTGCAGCGGGGTCCCGTCGACCAGCGCCGCCACCTGGTCAGGCACCCGCTGCGCGGCCTCGGGCAGGCCCGCGCCGTCCAGGGCCCGGCCGATATGGCCGAGCAGACGGGCCCGGGTGACGTGGTCGGTGGCGCGGGCCAGCATGTCCACCGCCGCGCCGAGACCGGCGGCCGGGTCGGCCCGGACCCGCGCCGCTGCCAGCTCCAGCATGGCGACGCGGTGCTCCTCACCGGCAGCGGTCCTGACGGCGAGTTCGAGATAGCGCAACGCGGTGGCGTCCTCGGCGGAACGGGCGGCCCGCAGCAGTGCGCCCACCGGCCAGGCGCCGCCGGGCGGCACCGTCGAGGCGATGAGGTGGTCGGCGATCCACTCCGCCGGGGCGCCCCGCTCGTGCAGGTAGGCGGCGATGGTGAGGTGTGCCGCGTTGCGCGCCATGAGCGTCATGGCGCCGAGCAGCGACTGCGCCAGCAGGGGGTGCCGCAGCCGCAGGGAGTCCTCGTCCGCCACGAGCCGCATCCGCACCAGGAGATCAAGGGCGTTGAGGGTCCTGCTCAGCCCGATTCCGCTCAGATGCGCGACGAGGGAGGTGTCCGCGCCGCCGCGGCCGGCGGCGACGGCGATGGCCTCCGCGACGCGCCCGGCGTCCGCGTCGATCCGGGCGACGCGCCCCCTCACCAGCTCCGCCACCTCGGGCAGCACCGCGCTCTCGGGCACTACCGGCCCCCGGGCGGCGCGAAGGCCGTCCCGGACCCAGCCGGCCAGTTCGCAGATCAGCAACGGGTTGCCTGCGGTCAGCCGATGGCAGGCGCCGACCAGTCCCGCCGTGGGGACGCGCGGCAGCAGTGCACGCATCAGCAGGGCCGTCTCCCGCTCGGAGAGCCCGTCCAGCGCCAGCTGCCGCGCGTCCAGTAATAACTCGGCCAGCTCCGGCGGGGCCTCGGCGGGCTCGCCCGGCCGCACCGACACGACCACGACCACGGGGAGGTGGGCACACGTCTCCAGCACCAGCTGAAGCGCTGCCAGCGCCCCGGGGCCGGCCCGGCAGACGTCGTCCACCGTCAGGACCAGCGGTGCCCGCGCCGCCAGCACGGTGACCGCGCTCAGCACAGTCGGCCACAGCGCCGGTCCCCGGCCCGGGCCGGGGACGGCCGAGCAGAAGTCCTCGGCCCCGAGCCGTTCCTGGACGCTGCGAAGCCGCGTCTGTGGCTCGCTGCCCGCCGGGAGGGCGTCGGCCAGCGCCAGGACCAGCTCCTCGACCAGCGCGCCTGGGACGTGCCGGTCCCGCCGCCGGCCGACGAGTCCTACCGTGGTGCTCCCCTCGGCGCGCGCGGCACGGGCGAACGCGCCGAGCAGCGCGGTGCGCCCCGCGCCCGGCTCCCCGGTGACCACGCACCGGACCAGCCCCTTTTCCGGACAGTCCCGCCGGGCGCGGCCCAGCGCGCGCAGCTGCGCCTCCCGGCCCACGAACGCGGGGGGCCGCGGGCGGGCCCGGCCCGTCACGAGGGTGCTCCCGGCCGGGCGACGAGGACGGTTCCCTGGTCGCCGATCGCGTGCGGGCGGCGTTCGAAGTGTCCGCGCACCGCCGGCCGCAGAGCGCTCCGCATATCCGCCGCTCGCGGATGCCCTTCGTACCAGAAGTCGACCAGCACCGTGCACGCCGCGTCGATCCGCTCCTCCAGGGAAATCTCCGGAAAATGCAGTGCGGACTCGGTCCGCTGGAGCGCGAAGCGGCGAAATCCTTCCTCCGCGAGAATCTCGGCGGCAGTGACGAGAAGGAAACCATGGTGATCGTACGGCTCGCCCGCGATGGGCGCGCAGACCTCGTTGAGGATATTGATCAGCTCATTGTCCGGGGCTCCGCCGATCAGCAGGATTCTGGCTCCGGGATCGGAAAGGTCACACACGCGCGCCATCTCGCGAACGGACCTTTGCAGATCGTCCACAAAGGGCAGGACCCAGGTGGAGAACACCACGTCGAAGGACGCGTCGGGGAACGGCAGTGATTCCGCGCGACCGGGGAACGCCTCGATGACACCGGCCCCTTCCGCCTCCGTGGCGAGGTGGAGCGTGGCGACCCGGTCGCGGTGCGGCTCGACGGTGGTGCAGCGGCCCGACTCGGCCGCGACGGCCCGGGTGAGCTCCCCCGTCCCGCCGCCGACGTCCAATATTCGCCGTCCACCGGCGGTGGCGGCACGGACCAGGTCGATCTCCTCGCCGCGCCCGAGCCGCTGCACGAAGTTCAGCCATCCGTCGCGGCCGAGGCGGCGCGGGCCCCGGTACTCGGCGGGCATACGGTCCAGCGGGCCGCACAACGGGTGCGTGCGGATGGCGTTTTCGTCGAGATGCGGCATCACTGCACTCCCGGAGTTTTGCGTGTTCACGGTATTCCCCTCGGATGGGCTGCGGACGTGGCCGCCCCGGCACGAAGTATGCGGCCAGGGGGCTTGTCGCCGTTTCGGCGAGGCTATGCGCGTCCGCGAACTGGCAGGGTTTCGGAAGGATGCCCGAGGCGCGGACCTCTTCGTCTCGCGCAGGCACAGGCCCTACGTGGATGGAATGACCGAACGGGTAAGCTCCCGTTAACCTTTGGCGACATCGTCCCCATCGGGATAACGTTTTACCTCCGGCCGCACCGTACCACCCAGTTGGCATATTCGGGAGGGGAGATACCCGCTGCCCTGGGGTTCGGCAAGGCTCCGATCCAGCCATTCAATCGCGCACGCCGACCGGCACAGAAAGAGACCGGAATCCGTCTGATCCAGACCGGAATCCGTCTGATCCACGAAGCTCCGAACGACACTGCCTAGCGGGGCCGGGAAGGCGCGTGGGCCGGTTGCGCGGGGGTGGGGCGGAGCATTGCCTCCCGCTGCCAGCGCAGCAGTTCGCGGTGCACCGCCTCCGCGCCCACGAGGCCGGGGGCCGGGGCGGACAGAGCCAGCGGGGACATCAGGAAGGCGCGGCTCTGCTCCCCGCCGAGGCCGCCGTGGCAGCCGATCTGGTCCTCGAAGGCGTGCACGTCGCCGGTGTCCTGATCCACCGAGGAGTTGACCATGATGTCGGCGGCGTGCGCGAAGCCCGCGGTGCGGCGCACGGCCGCGGCGGCCCGCGGTCCGAAGGGCGCCAGCGGGTCGTGGCCGACGATCTCGCCGGTGGTGAGCCGGTGTTCGGCGCCGCCCGCGCCGAGGACGACGGGCCCGTGCCGTTCGTCGTGGACGAGCAGGAAGCCGATGCCCGGGTGTTCGGCGAGCGTGCGCAGCAGCGCGGGGCAGCGGCGTTCGATGGTCCGGCGCCCGGCCCGTCCCGGCACGTCGGGCAGGGAGATCAGGCCGAGGTTGCCGGAGGCGAGGACGACGGGCGCGCGCCCGCGCTCCTGCCGGTCGTCCTCCGCGGGCCGCGGCCGGGCGGGCCGTTCCGGCCGGTGGAGCGCGACGCGGGCGGCGCCGCGGGCCTCGGCGCCGGTCTCCTGGCGGCGCGGCGGCCTGGGCACGGGCCGCCCGCAGCCGATCCTGACCAGCTCCTCCAGCGTGTGCCCGTAGGCGGCCTCGAAGGTCTCGCCGTGGCTCTGCCCGTGGTCGGACAGCAGCACCAGGTGGTAGGGGCGGGGCGCGTGCTCGACGGCGCGGAGGATCGTGGCGACGCAGCGGTCGAGGCGCGCGAGCACCGGCCGGGTGTCGCGGCTGTCGGGACCCGAGTGGTGGGCGACCTCGTCGTAGGCGACGAGGTCGGCGTAGACGGAGGTGCGGCCGTTGAGGACGTCGCCTATGACGGCGGCGGTGACCACGTCGCGCTGGACGACGGTGGCGAAGGCGCGGATGAACGGGTAGAGGCCGCCGCGGCTGACCCGCGGCCCGCTGCCGGTGAGCCGGGCGCGCAGGGCCTGCGCGATCTCGCGGACCAGCTCGGCGAGGAAGGAGGCGGCGGTGCGCGCGGCGTGGGCGGGGTCGGAGAAGTACGCGAAGTACCCGGCGCGCGAGCGCTGCCCGCGACCGCGCCGCGCGGCGACGGACAGCACCAGCGCGGCCTGGCCCGCGCCGCCGGTGAACAGGTTCCCGCGGCTCGCGCCGTCCTGCGCGAGCAGGCCGGCGCTGCCGGTGCGTTCGACGGCGCGGCGCTGGAGTTCCGCGGCGCTTGAGGGGCGGTTGCTGACGATGACCTCGCCGGTGTCCTTCTCGTACCAGCGGAACGCGGGCACATCCTCGTTGCTGCCGTGGAGGATGGCCAGCTGGGCGGCGCCGGTCTGGCTCGACCAGTCGGTGTGCCAGGGCGTCAGCCGGTGGGTGGTGCCGAGGAGGGCGGCGAGGGCCGGCATCTGGGGCCGTTCGCCCTCGAGCGCGTCGCACAGCCGCCGGTGGCCGATGCCGTCGAGCTGGAGGAACACGATGCCGGGGGTATCGGTGTGCCGGGCCGTGCCCGAGCGGGCGGCCCGGCGGCCGGCCATCCGGCGCAGGCGGCGGGCCTGCGCGTCCGGGTCGCGGACGGCGAGGAAGGTGCTGGTGGCGGAGGCGGCGACGGACATCACGGCCGCCACGACGACGGCAGTCGACGGCCCGGCGGTGCCGCGGCCGTCGGGGATGGCGCTGAGCGCGAGCCACAGCAGGGAGCCGTTGAGCAGGAAGACCAGCAGGCCGAGGGCCAGGGCGGGCACCAGCAGCATCGCGCGGACCAGCCAGGGCCAGACCAGCGCGTTGAGCAGGCCGAAGCAGCCGGCGCCGAGGGCGGCGGTGATGCCGATGCGGGTGAAGCTGTCGCCGTCGGCGGACTGGAGGTGGAAGCCGGGCAGCACCAGCGCGAGCAGCACCATGGTGAGGGTGCTCACCGCCCACACGGCGAGCACGCGCAGCAGGGCCGCACCCGCGTTCCGCCAGGTTGTCACCGGTACCGACCTGCCCTTCTTCCGGTCTGCCATTTTCCACGTCGGCCGCCTGGCATCCTGGGAGGACGGGGAACGGGCCGGGGGGCGGGAGCGGAAGGAGTTCCACGTGCCGGTGGACATCACCTGGTGGGGGCACGCCACCGCGACGGTACTCGACTCCGGGACCTCGGTGCTGACCGATCCGCTGTTCACCCGGAGGTGCGCCCACCTGCGCCGGCGGCGCGGGACGCTGCCCCCGGTGGCCGCCAGGCGCGCGGACGTGGTCCTCGTCTCGCACCTGCACGCCGACCACCTGCACCTGCGTTCCCTCGCGCGCCTCGCCGCGGGCACGCCGCTGCTGCTGCCGCGCGGCGCGCTGCGGGCGGTGCCGGGGCTGCGGCGGCTCGCGGCCCGCCTTGAGGTGTGCGAGGTCACGCCTGGCGACCGGGTGCCGGTGGGCGGTCTCACGGTGCGGGCGGTGCCGGCCGCGCACGACGGGCGGCGGCTGCCGTTCGGGCCGCGGCGGGTGTCGGCGCTCGGCTACGTGGTGGAGGGGGAGGCGCGGACGTACTACGCGGGGGACACGGATCTGTTCGAGGCGATGGCGCGGGAGGCGGGGCCCGTGGACATGGTGCTGCTGCCGGTCGGCGGCTGGGGGCCGCGGCTGGGGAACGGGCATCTGAACGCGGAGCGGGCGGCGGAGGCGCTGACCCGGCTGCGCCCGCGCGGCGCGGTGCCGGTGCACTACGGCACGTACTGGCCGTTCGGGATGGCGGGGGTGCGCCCGCACGAGTTCCACTCCCCCGGTGACGAGTTCGTGCGGCACGCGGCCCGGCTGGCCCCGGCGGTGCGGGTGCACCGGCTGCGGCACGGCGAGAGCGTGCGGCTGGCGGTGGCCGGATGACGACGGCGGGCGCGGAGTGCGCGCTCGCCGCCTCACGGGCGGTGTCCCCGGATACGACGCAGCAGGCGATCGGCTACCCGTCGCTGTTCCTGCTGGTGCTGCTGGGGGCGCTGGTGCCGGTGGTGCCGACGGGCGCGGTGGTCAGCTCGGCGGCGGCGGTCGCGTTCCACCACAGCAACGCGGCGGCGTTCTCGCTCGGGGTGTTCGCGGTGGCCGCCGCGGCGGCGTTCCTCGGCGACGCGATCCTGTACGCGCTGGGCGGGCGCGGGGTGCGGTCGCGGAACGGGTCGCGCTGGCTGGACCGGATACGCGAGCAGGTGGCGCCCGAGCCGCTGGCGCGGGCGCAGGAGCGGCTGGCGCGGCGGGGCGCGACGGTGCTGCTGGTGTCGCGGCTCGTCCCGGCCGGCCGCATACCCGTGATGCTGGCCTGCCTCCTGGCGCGCATGCCCCTGCACCGCTACCTGCGCGGCAATCTGCCCGCGGTGCTCGGCTGGGCGGCGACCTACCAGCTGCTGGGGATGCTGGGCGGCGCGCTGTTCCCGCATCCGTGGCAGGGCGTGGTCGCCGCGGTGACGCTCACGCTGCTGATCGCGGCGGCGCCGGTGGTCCTGCGCCGTCTGCGGCAGGCCCTCGGCCGGCCGGCGGCGGGCCGGCCGCGCCCGGCGCGTGGGCTTCGCGGGCGCGGATGATCTCGGGCAGCCGGGCCGCGATGACGTCGATCATGGTCCGCAGCGGCGCGGTGAGCTCCCGGCCGATGTCCGTGAGGGCGTAGCTGACCCGCACCGGCACGACGGGCTCGACCCGGCGGGTGATCAGCCCGTCCTCGGTCAGGACCCGCAGGTTCTGCGAGAGCATCTTCTCGCTGATGCCGCCGATGCGGTCGCGCAGCTGGTAGAAGCGCAGCGGCTCCTCCCGCAGCGCGACGAGAACGAGCACTCCCCAGCGGCTGGTCACGTGGTCGAGGACCGTGCGCGTCGGGCAGTCGCGCACGAACACGTCGTCGGCACCGTCGGCCTGCGGTCCTACGTTCATGACGTGACCTTACCAAAAGGTATGCCCTTACCAGGGGTTAGCCGCATGTCCTAGGGTGAGCCTATGAGCGAGATCACGGTGGAGGTCTGGTCGGACCTCGTCTGCCCCTGGTGCTATATCGGCAAGCGACGCCTGGAGCGGGCGCTCGCCGACTTCGACGGCCGGGACGAGGTGCGGGTGGTGTGGCGCAGCTACCAGCTGGACCCGGAGGCGCCCGCCACGGCGGACCTGACGCTGCCCGCCCACCTGACCGAGCGACAGGGCCTGCCCCCCGAGCAGGTCGCGGAGATGCTGGGGCGGGTCACCGGGATAGCCGAG
This sequence comes from Streptomyces sp. MP131-18, assembly GCF_001984575.1. GTDB lineage: Bacteria > Actinomycetota > Actinomycetes > Streptomycetales > Streptomycetaceae > Streptomyces > Streptomyces johnsoniae. Next base: position 1,174,008 of record NZ_LZNS01000001.1, read on the forward strand.
GGCGACGGGCTCGCCTACCGGCTGGCGGAGGCCAGACCGGCGAACACCTTCGACGCGCACCGTCTCGTCCACCACGCCGCGGGCCTCGGCCTCGGTGCCGCGGTGCAGGAACGGCTGCTGGCCGCCTACGCGCAGGAGGGCATTGCGCTCGCCGGACACGAGACCCTGGCGCGGCTGGCCGCGGAGGCCGGCTGCGACGAGGCGGCGGCGCGGCGCGCGCTGGCGAACGGGGACCACGCCGACGCCGTGCGCGAGGACATCGCGACCGCCCGGCAGCTCGGCATCACCGGCGTCCCCGCCTTCGTCCTCGACCGCGCCTTCCTGGTCTCGGGCGCACAGCCGGCGGAGGCGTTCGGCCGGGTCCTGCGCGAGCTGCACACGCGCGGCGCGGCGTAGGCCGACAGGACTCCCGGGCTCAGGGCCCTTCCGGTGGACAGGGCGCGTCCAGCAGCCGCGAGCCGCCGACCGGGAGGTCCCACAGGTCGGCCGCCGGGCGGCCGGCGGCCTGCCAGGCGGCGCGCACCCGGGCCAGCGGCTCGGTCGGCGGCTCGGCGGAGAGCAGGAACGTCGCCCAGTGCATCGGCGCCATCCGCGCCGCCCCCAGGTCCCCGCAGGCGCGCACCGCCTCCTCCGGGTCGGTGTGCACGGGGCGCTGGAGCCACGGCGGGTCGTAGGCGCCGATGGGCAGCAGCGCCAGGTCGATGCCGGGACAGCGGGCGCCGATCTCGGTGAACCAGTGCCCGTAGCCGGTGTCCCCCGCGAAGTACAGCCGCCGCCCGGCGGCGTCGGTCAGCACCCAACCGCCCCACAGCGAACGGCAGGTGTCGGTCAGCGTGCGCTTGGACCAGTGGTGTGCGGGCACGAAGTCGAAGCGCACGGGACCGCCGGGGGCGGGCAGTTCGGCCGCCTCCCACCAGTCGAGTTCGGTGACGCGGCGGAACCCGCGGCGCCGGCACCAGGCGCCGAGCCCGGCGGGCACGAACAGCGGGGTGCGGCGCGGCAGGCGTTTCAGGGTGGGCGCGTCGAGGTGGTCGTAGTGGTTGTGCGAGATGACGACGGCGTCGACGGGCGGCAGGTCCTCCCAGGCGACGCCGACCGGGGTGATGCGGGCGGGGGTGGCCAGAATCCGGCGCGACCACACCGGGTCGGTGAGCACGGTCAGGCCGCCGACGCCGACGACCCAGCTCGCGTGGCCCGCCCAGGTCAGGGACAGCTCCCCCGGGCCGGGCCGCGGCAGCGGCGCCGGGGCGAACGGGAGGCCCGCAGTGTCGGCCGGCGCGGCGGCGCCCGGCCGCAGCGACCCGCTGCGCGAAGCGCGGATCAGCGTGACCAGGCCGGGCAGCGGCGTGGTGAGGCGGTCGGCGAAGCTCCGGGGCCACGACCTGCGTTCGAACAGCGGACGCGGCGCGGCGGGCGGCGCGGTCGCGGGGCGCCCGGCGCCGTCCGTGCGTTCCCTCCGCTCCGTCATCGCGGCTCCCTTCCACCGCCCCCGGCGCTCACCCCCGGGCTCCCCTCGCTTCCCTCGCTTCCCTCGCTCTCCCAGCCGAGCACGCGCCGCGCGGTCGCACCTCCGTGCGGTACGCACGATTGGGCCGATGCGGTGACACGCCCGCATACCGGAACGGTGTTGCCCGGAATACGAGACACAGGGCAGGGTGTGCGGCATGCCGGAGTCCGTGTACGTCCATGGTCACCACGAGTCGGTGCTGCGTTCCCACCGCTGGCGCACCGCGGAGAACTCCGCGGCCCACCTGCTGCCGCGGCTGCGCCCCGGCCTCTCCCTCCTCGACATCGGCTGCGGCCCCGGAACGCTGACGGCCGACCTGGCCGAGCGGGTCGCGCCCGGCCACGTCACCGCCGTCGACCACGAGCCGTCGATCCTGCCCGCGGCGCGGGCGGAGGCGGCGGGCCGCGGGCTGACGGGGATCACCTTCGCGACGGCGGACGCACACGCCCTGGACTTCGAGGACGACTCCTTCGACGTGGTGCACGCCCACCAGGTGCTCCAGCACCTGACCGATCCGGTGGGCGCGCTGCGGGAGATGCGCCGCGTGTGCCGCCCCGACGGGGTGGTGGCGGTGCGGGACGCCGACTACGCGGCGATGACCTGGTATCCGCAGGTACCGGGCCTCGCGGAGTGGCTGGCACTGTACCGGCGGCTCGCCCTGTCCGGGGGCGGGGAGCCGGACGCCGGCCGGCGCCTCGCATCCTGGGCCGGCCGGGCGGGCTTCTCCGAGGTCACCGCGACGGCCTCGGTGTGGTGTTTCGCCACCCCTTCGGACCGCACCTGGTGGTCGGACAGCTGGGCCGAGCGCACCACTTCCTCCACCTACGCACGGCAGGCACTGGCCGCCGGGCACGCCACCCCGGCCGACCTCGACCGGCTGGCAGCGGCATGGCGCGCGTGGGGGGAACGCCCCGACGCCTGGTTCGCCGTACTGCACGGCGAGGCACTGTGCCGCGGCTAGGCACCGACATCGCCGCTCGCCGGATGCCGAATGTCTCTCACGACGTGGCGCTGCCCCACAGGTACATGCCGAGCGCCGCCAGCAGCAGCGCCGCGCCGGCGAAGGCGGCGCGCAGCGTGTTCCAACGGGTCCACCGCGGCGCGTAGTCGGCCCAGGCACGGGCGGCGCGGTGCGTGTCCTCGGGCGAACCGACCGCGGCCAGGGCGTCGTTCATCGGCACGTTGACGGCCGCGGTGGGCAGGAACGCGCCGAGCACGTACACGACCGCGGCGGCGAGGAAGGCGAGACCGGCGGCGCGGTGGTCGAGCAGGAGCAGCAGCGCCCCGGTGAGCGCGGCGGCGATCGGCGCGCCCACGAACGCGCCCAGGAACGCGGGGTTGAGGATCTTGGCGTTGATGCTCTGCATCGCGCGGACCGCCTCCCCGGGGCCGACCGCGTTCAGACCGGGCATGACCGACACCGAGAAGGCGAAGAACACACCGGTGACGGCGGCCGCCGCGACGAGGGTCACGGCCGCGGCGAAAACTGCAAGGATCGTCATGCACCCCAGTCAAGCCGCGGCCGCGCCGCGCGGCCAATCGCCGCGCTCCGGGCGGCAGGCGCCTACGGGACGACGACGATCTTCCGGCCGAGCCCGGCCGCGAAGCGGTCGAGGGCCTGCGGGTAGTCGTCCAGCGGCAGCCGGTCGCTGATGAACACCTGCGGGTCGAGTACGCCCCCGGCGAACAGGTCGGCGGCGCGCTCGTAGCTGTGCAGCACGGCCATGGAGCCCGTGATGGTGATTTCCTGGTTGTAGATCTTGTAGGGCTCGATGGTGGCGCGCGCCGCGTAGTCGGCCACGCCGAACTGGAGGAACGTGCCGGCCTTCGCGACCCGGCCCAGGCCGTCCTGGATGGCCGCCGCGTTCCCCGTCGCGTCGATGACGAACTCCCAGCCCTCGGGCCGGTCGAACTCCTCCGGGCTACCGGCCGCCCGCGAGCAGCCGAGCGACTGCGCGGTGGCCAGCCGCTCGGGGTTGATGTCGACGATGTCCACGCCGCTGGCCCCGGTGCGCTTGGCCAGCTCCAGCATCATCAGGCCCATGGTGCCCGAGCCGTAGATGAGGACGCGGGCGCCCAGCGTCGAACGGATCACGTCGTAGCCGCGGATCGCGCAGGACAGCGGCTCGATGAGCGCCGCGTCCTGCGGGTCGACGTGCTCGGGCAGCTTCACGCAGTTCGCCTCGGGCGCCACCGCGAACTCGGCCGCGCCGCCCGCGACCGACACCCCGATCGCAGCCCACCGATCGCACATGTTGGCGTGGCCGGAGCGGCAGTAGCGGCATTCGTGGCAGTACAGGGAGGGGTCCACGGCCACGCGGTCGCCCGCGGCCAGCGTGGTGACGTCCCGCCCGGTGGCGACCACCTCGCCGGCGAACTCGTGTCCCGGTACCACCGGTAGCTGGGGGGCGAATTCCCCCTCTCTTATGTGCAGATCGGTCCCGCACAGACCGCAGGCCGCCACCTTGACGACTACCTCGCGCGGCCCGGGGGACGGGTCGGGAACGGTCGTGACGGTGACCGATCCGACGGATTCGATAAGGGCGGCTTTCACTTCACGGCTCCTAGCGACAGACCCTGGACCAGCTTGTCCTGGGCGGCGAACCCCGCGGCGAGCACCGGCAGGGAGATGGCGATCGAGGCGGCGGACAGCTGGGCGATGAACAGGCCCTGACTGGTGATGAAGCTGGTCAGGAACACCGGCGCGGTCTCGGCCCTGATCCCGGTCAGCACTCGCGCGAACAGAAGTTCGTTCCAGCTGAAGATGAAACAGATCAACGCGGTCGCGGCGATGCCGGGCAGCACAATGGGCGCCACGACGCGGCCCAGCACCACGGGCAGCCGCGCGCCGTCCAGTTGGGCGGCCTCGATGACGGAGGACGGCACCTCGGCGAGGAAGGACTGGAGCATCCACACCGCGATCGGCAGGTTCATCGAGGTGTAGAGCAGAACGAGCAGCCACACGTGATCGAGGAAGCCGATGTTCCGCGCGAAGAGGTAGACGGGCAGCAGTCCGGCCACGACCGGGAGCATCTTGGTGGACAGGAAGAAGAACAGCACGTCGCGCCAGCCCCGCACCGGCCGGATCGTCAGCGCGTAGGCGGCGGGCAGCGCGAGCAGCAGGACCAGCGCGGTGGAGGCCAGGGAGGCGGTCGCCGAGTTGATCAGCGGCGGCCAGGGGCCCTCCCAGATGGACGTACCGAAGAAGTCGCGGTAGTTGTCGAGCGTGAGCGGCGCGGTGAACGCGGGCGGGTTGCTCGCCGCGTCGGGCTCCGAGTGCAGCGACGTCAGCACCATCCAGGCCACGGGCAGGAAGAACGCCAGCCCGGCGACCCACGCGGTCAGCGTCAGCGCGGCCCCCTTCCACCGCCCCGCGCCGGGCACGGCGGCCCGCGGCCCCGCGGTCCGCCGTGCGGTGCCGGTCTTGGCGCTCCTCAGGTCGGCGGTCGTCATGACCGGCTCCCCTCCTCCCGGAACAGCGAGGACACCACGCGCAGCGCGAAGGTGGCGATGAGCAGCGAGCCGATGACGACCAGCACGCCGGCCGCGGAGGCCACCCCGTAGTCCTGTGCCTGGTAGAACTCCTGGTAGACGACATAGGGCAGGTTGGCGGTGTCGAGACCGCCCGCGGTGATGGTGTACACCGCGTCGAAGTGCTGGACGATGTAGATGGAGCCCAGCAGTCCGCCGAGTTCGAGATAGCGGCGCAGGTGCGGCAGCGTGAGGTGGGTGAAGATCTGCCAGTTGCCCGCCCCGTCGAGGCGGGCCGCCTCCATCAGTTCGGACGAACGGCTCTGGAGGCCCGCCAGGATGATCAGCATCATGAACGGCGTCCACTGCCAGATCAGCGCCATCTCGACGGCGACCAGCGGCATGTCGGATATCCAGTCCGGCTGTGGAGCGGTGAAGCCGAACAGGTCGCCGAAACGCGCCAGCAGTCCGTTGAACAGGCCGTACTCCGGGTTGAACAGGACGTGCTTCCACAGCAGCGCGGCGGCGACCGGCACCAGCAGGAACGGGGTGATGGTCATGGTGCGGACCAGGCCGCGCCCGCGGAAACGCCGGTCGAGGAGCAGCGCGAGTCCGAGCCCGAGCACCAGGCTGACCAGGACCACGGTGGCGGTCAGCACGGCGGTGGTGAGGACGGCCTGGCGCAGGTCGGCGTCGCGCAGCACGGCCTCGTAGTTGCCGAAGCCGGTGAAGGCGCGGTCGTCCGGGTAGAGGGCGTTCCAGTCCCACAGCGAGATCACCAGGGTGGCGGCGAACGGCAGCTGCGTGACGACGACGAGGAAGATCAGTGCGGGCAGCAGCGGGGCCCTGGTCGCCCAGGCCTTGGCCCGCCCCGGATTCTTCGGTGGCACGGCGGCGGCCCTGGGCGCGGCGGGTGGCGCGGGTGGGCGGGGGGTCGTGGTGTTCATCGGTTCCTGTGCTCCTCCGCGATCTCCTCGGCCATGTCCTGGGAGGCTTCCAGGGCGTCCTGGACGCTCTGCCGCCCGGCGATGGCCGCGCTGATCTCCTGGGACACGCGGGTGCCGAGATCGGCGAACTCGGGGATGGTGACGAACTGCACGCCCGGCGCGGGCCGTTCCTGCACGCCCGGGTCGAGCGGGTCGGCCTCGCTGATGGCGTCCCGCGTCACCTCCCAGAAGGCACCGGCCGCTTGCTGGTATTCGGGGTAGTCGTAGGTGGAGGCCCGCTTGCCGGCCGGGACGTTCTCCCAGCCCAGGGTCTCGCCGACCAGCTGCTCGTACTCGGTGCCCGACGCCCAGGAGATGAACTCCCAGGCGGCGTCCGGGCTGGCGGAGGCGCCCTGCACGCCCCACGCCCAGGTGTAGAGCCAGCCGGAGCTGTCGGTCTCCTCGACGGGCGCCGGCACGTAGCCGATGCTGCCGCGGACCGGCGAGTCGGCCGCCTCCAGGGAGCCCGCGCCCGCGGTGGCGTCGTACCACATGGCGGTGTTGCCCTGGACCATGTTGTTGAGGCACTCGGCGTAGCCGGACTGGGCGGCGCCCGCCTCGCCGTGCTCGCGCACGAGGTTCACGTAGAACTCGGTGGCCTCGACGAACTCCGGCTCGGTGAGGGCGGCTTCCCAGTCGGCGGTGAACCAGGTGCCGCCGAAGGTGTTGACGACCGTGGTCAGCGGGGCGATCACCTCGCCCCAACCGGGCAGGCCCCGCAGGCAGATGCCCTTCATGTCCTCCTCGGCCCCGTCGACCTCCGCGGCCAGCGCGGCGACTTCCTCCCACGTGGGACGGTCCGGCATGGTCAGCCCGTGCTCCTCGAAGACGTCCGTGCGGTACATCAGGAACGAGGACTCGCCGTAGAACGGCTGCGCGTAGACGTGCCCGTCCTCGCCGGTCAGGGAGCGCTGGATGGGCGGCAGGATGTCGGCCGCGTCGTAGTCCGGATCGGAGGAGAGGTATTCGTCCAGCGGCTGGAGCCAGCCGTTGGCGGAGTAGATCGGCGTCTCGTAATTGCTGATGGTGGCCACGTCGTACTGGCCCGACTGGTTGGCGAAGTCCTGGCCGATCTTGTCCCTGACCTCGTTCTCCGGAAGCACCGTGAAGTTGACCTCGATGCCGGTCTCCTCCGTGAAGTGCTCCGCGGTCAGCTCCTGGAGCTGGGTCATCTGCGGGTTGTTGACCATGAGGACGTTGATGCTGTCGTCGCCTGAGGAGCCGTGGCCTCCGGCTCCGGCACAGGCGGCGAGCAGGGTGCCGGCCGCCGCGCTGGCGACGAGGGCACGCATGGTGCGTCGGCTCTGGCTGCGCATGGTCGAGGCTCCTGGTTTCCGGGCGTGCGAGGCCGCACTGCCCGTGCGGGGGTGTCGGGGAACGGGGGGCGGGGGCCGGTCAGACGCGGATGACCTGCGGCCCCTGGAGGGAGTAGCGGTGTGCCTCCGCGGTGCTGAGACTGGTGCTGGCGACGATCACGTCGAGGTCGGGAACGTCCGCGAAGCGGCAGAAGCTCGACGCGCCGAACTTGGTGTGGATGCCGGTGAACACCCGGCGCCTGGACGCCTGCACCGCCTGACGCTTCACCTCGGCGACGGCCGGGTCGGGGGTGGTCAGGCCGTGCTCGCGCGAGATGCCGTTGGCGCCGATGAAGGCCAGGTCGATCACGAAGCCGGAGAGCATCTTCGCCGTCCAGTGATCCACCGTCGCCATCGTCGCGCCGCGGACCCGGCCGCCGAGCAGCAGCACCGTCCAGTTGTCGGTCGGCGCCAGCGTCGTGGCCACGGTCAGCGAGGCGGTCACCACGGTCAGGGGGCGGTCCCTGGGCAGCGATTCGGCGATGAGCTGCGGGGTGAAGCCCTCGTCGATGAAGATGGTCTCGGCCTCGCCGACCAGTTCGGCGGCGGCGGCCGCGATGCGCCGCTTCTCCGGAACGTTCCGGGTGGCGCGCAGTTCGAGGGTCGTCTCGAAGCCGGCGCTCTCCACGGGGTAGGCCCCGCCGTGGGTCCGCCGCAGTAAACCGTGTGCTTCCAGTACGCGCAGATCGCGGCGCACGGTCTCCTTGGCGACACCCAGGTCGCGGGCGAGCCGGGTGACCTCGACGGCGCCCGAGCGCCGGGCTGCTCCGACGATGGCGCGCTGGCGCTCCTCCGCCGTCATGGCGTGCCTCCTCACAACGGTTCCGGTTCTCTGCTCTTTCTGCCCGGTTGGGCCCGTGGGCAGAGTTCTATCGCGCCAAACCCTCGCTGCACAGGGATACTCCGGGAACGATCACGCCCGGTTATGACCGTTCGACAGGTCGCCGACCGGGCAGATGACCGTTGGAGCGGTCCGAACGGGCAAGATCGGTGCCCGTTCGCTGCCCGTTTACCGGTCGCGTGTCCGAGCGGTCGGCCGCGGACACGCAGCGGCCCGCAGCGGGCACCGGTCAGGCCGGGCGCATCCGGAACTCGTAGCGCTCCGGCAGCGGGTCACCGGTCAGCTCGGCCCACGTGTCGCTCAGGCACTCGTCGCCCTCCCGCAGATCGGCGACCTCGAACCCGGCGTCGAAGACCGCCCTGGCCGCGGCCGTCTCGCCCTGCGCGAGCAGGATGCGGGCGTGGAGCAGCCGGCAGCGGCCCGTCTCCCTGATCCCGGCCGGCAGCCGGTCGAAGACCCGCCGCGCGTCGGCCGTCCGGCCGCCCGCGAGCAGCAGCGGCACGGCCTCCCGGCCGAGCGCGGCCAGGGCGGGCAGCGGCACGCCCGCGGTGTCGAGCGCCAGCTCGGCCGCCGCCAGGGCGTGCCCCGCGGCCTGCTCGGCGTGGCCCGCGGCGGCGCGGGCCACGGCCAGGCAGCGCAGCACCCACGGAGTGGGGGCCGCGGCGAGCGCACGCTGCCAGCTGCGCTCCGCCTGCGCGCGGTCCCCGGCGTGCCACTGGGCCACGCCCAGGTGGTAGTCGGTCAGCGGGCCGCCCGGCGCGCACTCAAGGCGTTCCCGCCAGGCCGCGGAGACCGGCCCGGGCCCTGGCGGCTGCGCGGGGCCCGGCCGTTCCTCCGGCAGCCGCCCGGTGTCGAGCAGGTGCAGCCACGGCCGCTGCTCCTCCCCCAGCGCGGCCGGGTCGAACGGGGTGCCGGGCAGCTCGTACCCGCCGCGCGCGACTTCCAGGGCGCCCCAGCCGGTCGCCGTGTGCAGCATCTCCTTCGGGTCGAGGTCGGCGCAGGGCAGCCAGGCGGCGTAGGCCGCGTCCACCCGCGCCTGCGGCAGGGCGTCCGCCAGCCGCTCCGCGACGTGCGCGCGGGCCGCCGCCCAGTCCGTGCCGTGCACGAGCGCCGGGTCGCCGCTCAGCGGCCCGTACGCCTCCAGCCAGCTGACCTCGGCCCCGGCGGGCAGCGGCACGTGCTCCAGCTGGGTGCGGGCGAGGCCCGCCTGGATCTCGGCGTAGCCGGGCGTGCCCTCCTCGGTGAGCCAGCGCTGCCAGCGCCTGCCGCCAGGACCCGCGCCCCACACGAACAGCTTCCGCCCGCTCAGCCGCGCGGTCGAGGTCTGCACCAGGCCCGTGCCGTGCCCGTCCAGCGCGGCGATCCACTTCCTCGCCTCCCCCGGCACCTCGTAGAAGTAGTCCGCCGGGTAGTCGCCGTGCAGCGGGTAGCTGCGGTCCGCCCCGTCCCATTCGGGCACCGGTATGCGGCGCAGCGTCCTGGCGTAGCCGAAGTGCCACGCCTCGTCGGCCGGGGCCAGCACGCGGGTTCCGTGGTCCTCGGGGACGGCGATGTTGGACCACCAGTACACGGGAACGGGCGCCTCGTGCGGATTGCGGATGCGCACGCCGACGAAGAGGTGGTCCGAGCCGTCCGGCAGCCACAGATCGACCTGGAACGGCGTGTCCCGCAGCCGTTCCCACTCCCACAGCCGCAGCATCCGGCCGCCGCCGGGCGCGGGCACCACGGCGGCGTGCACCGGGGCACAGGACAGGGTGGTGTGGCCGGTGGCGCCGATGTTCCACTCGATGCCGCCGGAGAACCAGGCGCCGTTGAGCGCGAAGTCCGCGGGCTGGAGCACCGGGTTGGTGTACAGCAGGTCCCGGCCGGACGGCTTGTGGTACAGGGAGTGGACCCGGCCGCCGAAGCCGGGCAGCACGGTGGCGCACAGCCGGTCGTTCTCGATGACGACGGTGTCCAGCTCGGCGCGGGCCCTGCGGCGCCCGTAGCCGTCGAGGAGCCGGGTGGGCAGCACGGTGGTCAGCGGGGCGTACCCGACCTGTCGGGCCATGTCCTGCGGCAGCGTGGCGCGCTGCCGTTCGTCGATGCGGTGGGCCTCGTCCCTGGGCAGCAGGGGCGGCAGCGGATTCTCCGGGCCCACGGGCGCGACGGGCAGGGTCAGTGTGCTGCGTCGGATGGTCGTCGCGGTGCGTGCCATGGTCCCTCCCGTGGCCGGTGGCGTGATGACCATGGAACACGGCGTCGCCCCGGTGAACAACAGGGCAACGCCCGCACCGGCGCCGAGGGTTCAGCGGACGCGGGGCCTCACCTGCGGCGCGCGAAGTAGACGCCGCACAGGGCGCCGATGACTCCTGGGGCGAGCAGCGCGAGCCACAGCGGCATCGTCACCTCGGGAATCAGCAGCCTGACCCTGGTCTGGCGGGTGTTCTCGAAGATGAAGATCAAGGTGAGCAGGGCGACCGCGGCGACGGTGATCCGTCCTGGCGTCCAGAATTCGCTGCCGCGCCTGCTTCTGGTGCTTGAGGTCATGCTTCCAGGATGCGAGCGGCCGCCGCTTTCCGCCCGGCGAGCCGCTCACCGCGGCCGGGCACCGCGGCCGGGCACCGCGGCCGGGCACCGCGGCCGGGCACGGAGAACCCCCCGGTGGCCCGGGGGGTCCGCGCCGTGCGTCCGTCCGGGACGGGACGGTGCTCAGGCGTAGACCTGGGAGACGAAGTCGGCGAGCTGGTCGTCGGTGAGGACCTGCGCGAGGTCGGCCTCGCTGATCATGCCGACCAGGCGCTTGTCGCCGTCGATCACCGGCAGGCGGCGGATCTGGTGGGAGCCCATCTCCGACAGCACCTCGCCGACGTCCGCCTCGCTGCCGATCCAGCGGGGGGTGCCCTGGCACAGCTCGCTCGCCGTGACCTGGGCCGGATCGTGGCCCGCGGCGACGCACTTCACCACGATGTCGCGGTCGGTGATGATGCCGCACAGCCGCTCGTTGGTGTCGCTGACGGGCAGCGCGCCCACGTCCAGCTCGCGCATCAGCTGCGCGGCGCGGTCCAGCGTCTCCGTCTCCGGAATCCACTGGGCACCCGGGTTCATGATGTCCGCGGCGGTGGTCATGACGTTCCTCCTCGGGTCGGTCGGTCTGAACGTCCTCACGCCATCGTCTCCCGGGACGCCGAGGTCCGCCATCCGAGTGAGCGACCGGCGGCCCCGGCCCTCAGCCGGCGGCGGGAAAGCGTTCCAGATACAGCGCCAGCTCGGCTTCGAGCGCCGTGCGGATGGTCTCCGCGCGGCGGAAGCCGTGGCCTTCCCCCGCGAACGTCAGGTAGGTGTGCGGCACGTCGCGGCCCTCGACGGCGGCGAGCAGCGCCTCCGCCTGGGCCGGCGGGCAGATCGGGTCGTCCAGGCCCTGGAGCAGCAGGAACGGCGTGGTGATGCGGTGCGCGTGGTGCACGGGCGAACGCTCCCGGTAGCGTTCGGCCGACTCGTCGGGCGGGCCGATCAGCGAGTCCAGGTAGCGGGACTCGAAGTCGTGGGTCAGCCCTGGGCCCCAGGCGGCGACGTCGAGCACCGGGTAGCTGATGGCCGCGCACGCGTACAGGCCGGCGGTCGCGGGCAGCGCGATGGAGGCGGCGGCGGTCCAGCCCCCGGCACTGCCGCCGCGGATCGCGAGCCCGGCCGGGTCCGCGGCGCCCTCGGCGACCAGGCTCCGCGCCACGGCGGCGCAGTCCTCGACGTCCACGACGCCCCACTGCCCGCGCAGCCGGTTGCGGTAGGCGCGGCCGTAGCCGGTGGAGCCGCCGTAGTCGACCACGGCGACGCCGATGCCGCGGGAGGTGAAGTAGGAGATCTCCAGGTCGAGGATGCCGGCGGAACGGGACGTCGGGCCGCCGTGCACCCAGATGACGAACGGCGGCCGGGTGCCGTCAGGACCGGCGGCGTCGGGACTGTGCGGCGGGTGGACCCGGGCGTGGACCTCGCGGCCGCCGGGACCGGTGAAGACCCGCTCCCGCGGCTGCGCGTGGTGGGCGGGGCCGACGGGGTCGCCGTGCCCCGCGGCGACGGTGCGGCAGTGCCCGGTGGCGGTGTCGAGGCAGACCAGCTCGTATCCGCGGTCGGGCCCCGCGGCGATGCCGGTGACCCGGGTGCCCCGGACGGCGAGCGACGCCTGCCACTCGGTCCAGGGACCCTGCGCGTCGGCGATGCCGCCGGTGGCCGGGTCGAGCACGGCGAGCACGGCGGTGCCGCGGCCGTGGACGACGGCGATCGTGCCGTCGCCGAGCGGGGCGAACCAGCGGCTGCCGACGCGCCACAGGGCGTCGGCGAACTCCTCCTCGCGGGGGCACAGGTTTTCCGCGCGGCCGGTGTCCGGGTCGACTCGGTGCACGTTCCACCAGCCGGTGCGGTCGGTGGCCGCGAGCAGCGTGCCGTCCCGGTCCCACTCGGCCTGCGCGACCGACTCCTCGGGACCCCCGATCAGGGTCCGCACCCCGCTGAAGGCGGGCCGCGGTCCTGGACCGACATCGGCGATCTTCAGCTCGGTGCCGTCCCAGGGCATGCGCGGGTGGTCCCAGGCCAGCCACACCGCCCGGGTGCCGTCGGGGGACAGGCGCGGCCCGGTCACGAAGCGGTGCCGCGGGCCGTCCAGCTCGCGCAGCGCGGCGGGCTCGGCCGCGGCCGAGCCGTCCAGCGGCACCGCGACCGGCAGCCGCCGCACGGCGTCCGGGTCGTCGGCGTCCAGCTCCTCGAGCACGCACCAGACCTCTCCGAACGCGGCGTGGATCACCGGATCGCACCAGCGCAGGCCGCCGGTGCCGTCCCCGGGCGGCGTCAGCGGGCGCGGGGGCGTCCCGGCGTCCGGCTCGACGGCGTACAGGCGCTGATCGGCGAAGTGCGCGAAGACGACCAGCGGCCCCTCCGCGCCGCGGTCCAGGCCCGCCCAGGGCTGGCCGCCGTACTCCATGACGCGGCTGCGGACGTTCCACGGCTGCGGCAGCACCGACTCCGCCGCGGCGGCGCCCGGCCGCAGGCGCATCAGCGCCCGGCGGCCGCCCTCGGCCGGGCGGGGCTCGGTCCACCACAGCTCCTCGCCGACCGAGCCGGCGTACTCCGGCCGGCCGTCGTGCGCGGCCACCAGGTCCGCGCCGATCGGGGAGGGCCACCTGCCGTACGGAACCTGGTCGGTCACCTGTCCTCCTGAAGGGTCAGAGCGCGCGCAGCGCCCGGTCGAGCACGCGGGTACCGAAGTGCAGGGCGTCCACCGGCACCCGTTCGTCGACGCCGTGGAACATGGCCTGGTAGTCGAAGCCCTGCGGCAGCCGCAGGGGCATGAAGCCGTAGCCGGTGACGCCGAGCCGCGAGAACTGCTTGGCGTCGGTGCCGCCCGACATGCAGTAGGGGATGACGTGCGCGCCGGGGTCGAAGTGACGGAGCGCCTCACGCATGACGGCGAACGCCGGGCCGTCCACGGGGGCCTGGAGCGGGATCTCGTGGTGCAGGTACTCCCAGTCGACGTCCGCGCCGGTCAGCCGGTCCAGGGTCGCGGTGAACTCCTCCTCGCCGCCGGGCAGGACGCGCCCGTCGACGTGGGCCCCGGCGCGGCCCGGGATGACGTTCACCTTGTAACCGCCGTCCAGCATGGTCGGATTGGCGCTGTTGCGGACGGTCGGCGCGATCAGCGCCGCGGCGGGGCCGAGGCGCGCGAGCAGGTCGTCCACCCCGGCGGCGAGCGCGGCGGGGTCCTCGGTGTCCAGATCGGGCAGCGGCCGGCCGTAGAGGGCTGCCAGCTCGGTCAGGGCGGCCCTGACCACGGGCGTGAGGCGCACCGGCCAGGTGTGCTCGCCGATGCGGGTGACGGCGGCGGCCAGGCGGGTGACGGCGTTCTCGTGGTTGATCTTGGAGCCGTGACCTGCGCGGCCGCGCGCGGCGAGGGTCAGCCAGGCGGTGCCGCGTTCCCCGGCGGCCACCGGGTAGAGGCGGCGGCCGTCGCCGGGGTGGAAGGTGAACGCGCCGGACTCGCCGATGGCCTCCGTGCAGCCCTCGAACAGCTCGGGCCGGTGCGCGACGAGGAAACCGGATCCGTACTGCGCCGTGTCCTCCTCGTCGGCGGTGAACGCGAGCACGATGTCGCGCCGGGGCCGCACCCCGGCGCGCGCCCAGGCGCGGACGACCGCCAGGACCATCGCGTCGGAGTCCTTCATGTCGACTGCGCCGCGGCCCCACACGACACCGTCGCGGATCTCGCCGGAGAACGGGTGCACCTGCCACTCCGCCGGGTCGGCCGGAACGACGTCCAGGTGGCCGTGCACGAGCAGCGCGGGCGCGCCGGGGTCGCTGCCCGGCACGCGCGCCACCACGTTGGTGCGGCCCGGGGCCTTTTCCAGCAGCTGCGGGTCGAGGCCGGCCTCGGACAGGCGGGCCGCGACGTACTCGGCGGCCGCCCGTTCAGTGCCCTCGCCGCCGCCCCGGTTGGTGGTGTCCATGCGGATCAGGTCCGAGGTGAAGCGGACCGCCTCCTCGCACGCCACCGCGTCGATATGCGGCGGGGCTTGTGGGCCCGCCCCGCCGTGCTCCGCCGTCGTCTGCTCAGCCATACCATTCCTCCACCGCTGCCGATACCAGCGTCGTCACCGCCTTGAAGCAGCGGATTCCCTCATACATCGTCGGGGCGGTGTACGCCACCCGGCGCGGCCCGGTCTGCGTCACGCCGGGCACGATCGCGGCCGCGCCGGCCAGATGCTCCGCGTCGAACTCGATCTCGACGGTGCGCTCCCGCGGAGCGGCGGGCGGCCGGCGGACGGCGAGGGCCACGGCCTTCGCCGCGCCGGCCCTGATGTCGGCCGCGGTGCGCGCGGGGGTGCGGCAGACGGCGGCGTAGCGGGAGACGTAGTCCTTCACGGCGACGGCGGGCGCGTCCGGGGCGTAGCCGCGGGCGTCGGCGCAGGTGCGGTCGTCGCCGGTGACCAGGACCACGGGGGTGCCGTACTCCGCGGCGACCAGCGAGTTGAGCAGACCCTCGCCGGCCCGGACGCCGTCGACGAACACCCCGGTCAGGGAGTTGCCCAGGTAGGTATGGGCCAGCACACCCTCGTCGCCCGCGCCGGTGTGGTAGCCGACGAAGGCGATGCCGTCGACGTCGCCGCGCTGGACACCCTCCACCATGCTCAGGTCCTTGTGCCGCCCGGTCAGCAGCTGCGCACGGTCGTCGAGCTGTTCGAGCAGGAGGTTGCGCATCGTCATGTGCGCCTCGTTGACGAGGACTTCGGTCGCGCCGCCGTCGAAGAATCCGGCGATGGCCGCGTTCACGTCGGAGGTGAGCATGGGGCGGCAGCGCTGCCATTCGGGCGTGCCGGGCAGACAGTCGGCGGGCCAGGTGACGCCGGTGGCCCCTTCCATGTCGGCCGAAACGAGAATCCTGGTCATGGGCCGCCACGTTACCCGCGGCGGCCGATGACCAGCCAGATCGACGGCAGGGCAAGGGGCGCGCCGTCGGCGCCGCATTCCGTGGTGGCCAGCGGCAGCGCCCCGCTGGCCAGCACGGACAGGCCGGCCGCGGCGAAGAGGGCCGGCAGCTCGTCCGCCGCCAGGGCGCCGGGGCTGATGCCGTGCTCGAAGACCGCGGCGAGGGCGGGCGGCGGTCCTTCCGGCCGCCGCATCAGCCCGGCCAGCTCGGCCTTCGCGGCCTCGGAGGGCTCGACCACGAAGCCGCGGCCCCGCGCGCCGAGCAGCGTGGCCAGTCCCGCGGCCAGGGCGGCCTGCTCCGCGGGCGGCGCCTGGTGCAGAACGCCCCGCAGGTAGACGTGGCAGTCGCCCAGCTCCTCGTGCAGCACGGCCGCCGCGGCCGGATCGGCGGCGTCCACCTGCCGGAAGACGGGCCCGGCGGGCCCGGCCGCGCGGCGGGCCCGCGCGACGGCTTCCTCCGACAGGTCGACGCCGAGCACGGGGCCGGCGTGGTGGCGGGCGAGGTAGGCGGTCTGCGTGCCGTTGCCGCAGCCGACGTCGACCAGGGGCAGCGGCTCGGCGAAATGGGGTGCGAAGTGCGGCAGGTGGTCCGCGGCGACCCGGCCGGGCGCCGCATCCCAGAAGACGGTCTCCCTGCCTTCCGGCGCGGCGCGCCAGAAGCCGTCCCAGGCATCGACGGATCGCGCGGTTCCGCTCATCGCTTCCTCCTGTCGGCCGTGCTGCCGGCCGTGCTCGGATCGGTGCCGGGCGGGCCCAGGCTCTGCTCGAACCACACGGTCTTGCCCGGTCCGCTGCGGTGGCTGCCCCAGGCGCGGGCCAGCCGGCTCACGACGGCGAGGCCGCGGCCCGCGTCGTCCCCCGGCCCGGCCTCGCGCAGGGCGGGCAGCGCCGGTGAACCGTCGGTGACCTCGCACAGCAGCGCGTCGGCGCGCACCAGGCGCAGCCCGATGCCGCCGGGCCCCGCGTGCCTGACGGCGTTGGCGACGATTTCGCCGACGAGCAGCTCCGCGGTGTCGGCCACGGCGTCCAGCCGCCAGCGGCGCAGCTGTGCGCGGACCAGGCGGCGGGCGTGCGGCACCTGGGCGGGCAGCGCCGCCAGCCGCCAGGTGGCGACGTCCTCGGGCGGGATACCGGCGAGGCGGGCCATGAGCAGCGCCACGTCGTCCTTGCGGTCCTCGGGCGCGGTGGCGGCGGCCAGGGCCCGGATGATGGTGTCGCAGGCGTCGTCCATGGCGGCCGCGGGGTGGGCGGCGGACTCGCACAGGGCGGCGAGGCCGGTGCCGATGTCCTGGCCGCGGACCTCGACGAGGCCGTCGGTGCACATCACGAGCCGGTCGCCGGGGCTGACGGGCACCTCGACGGTGGTGAACGGGACCCGGCCGACGCCGATCGGCGCGCCGGTGGGCAGGTCGAGCAGGCGGCTGGACCCGTCGGCCGCGCGGACCAGCACGGGCGGGATGTGCCCGGCGTTGGCGACGCGCAGGACGGAGCGCACCGGGTCGTAGACGGCGTACAGGCAGGTGGCGAGGTAGTGGTCGCCGAGCCGCTGGGCCAGGTCGTCCAGGCCGCGCAGCAGTTGGGCGGGCTCGGTGCCGAGCGCGGCCATGGTCTGCACGGCGGTCCGCAGCTGCCCCATCATGGCGGCCGAGTTCAGTCCGTGGCCCATGACGTCGCCGACGACGAGGGCGGTGCGGCAGCCGGGCAGCCTGATGGTGTCGAACCAGTCGCCGCCGACGCGGCCGAGCCGGGTGCCCGGCAGGTAGCGGGTGGCGGTGTCGCAGCCGGCCATGCGCGGCTGGACGCGCGGCAGCATGCTGTCCTGGAGGGTCTCGGCGACGTTCTCCTGGAGGGTGTACATGCGGGCGTTGTCGAGCACGAGCCCGGCGCGCGCCGCAAGCTCCGCGCCGGTTACGCGGTCCATGTCGTTGAACTCGGGGCGTTCGGCGTGGCGCAGCAGGATCATGAAGCCGAGCACGACCTGACGGGCCTTCAGCGGCACGACCAGCATGGAACGGTGGGTGATCAGCGGGCTGATGTCCCGCTTCTCGAACTGGGCGGCGATCGCGTGGCCCATCTCCTCGGAGACGCGCGGCACGAGCACGGGCTCGCCCGTCGACATGCACCGGAAGAACGGGGTGTGCTCGGGGAACGGCATCGACTCGCCGACCGGGATCACGTCGTCCCACCGGCCAGGCTCGTCCGTGTGCTCGACGGCGACGCGGTGCCACATGGTCCTGGCGTCGGGCGGCCCGTCGGGGAAGCCTTCGCCCGCGACGACCTGCTCGCGCAGGTAGGTACCGGCGACGTCGGTGAACCGCGGCACCACGGCCGCGCTGACCTCGCGGATGGTGCGGGTGAGGTCGAGGGAGGAACCGATGCGGCCGCTGACCTCGTTCAGGAACTCCAGGCGTTCGCGGACCGCCGCGTACTCCAGGTCCTGGGCCGGGCCGTCCGCCGGGCCGTCCGCCCCCCGGGCTGTGCCCGGCAGCACCCGGCGGCGCGGCTCGCGCCGGGGCACGCCCCAGTCGGGGGTGACGGGCAGGCGGGTGTGACGGCTGATCTCCAGGACGGGGTAGCCGAGTTCGAGTATGCGGGCCGCGATGCGGCCGGCGTCCCGCGTGCCCATGCCGGGCAGGATGTGCGGCAGCTCCTTGGCCAGCCGGTCCGCCTCGGGGAAGTCCGTGTGCGGGGCGAAGGCGGGAATCAGCCGCTCGCCGCTGCCGAGGCGGGTCGCCTCGACGTGTCCCCCGTCGGCGGCGAGCACCAGGACCCGCGCGGCGCCCGGGCCGTGGAGCGGGTAGACCCACCACAGGACGTCGCGGGCGGCGGAGCTCTCGTCCGGCTCCCTGGTCCAGAAGCGGCCCGCGGTGGGCTGGACCAGCTCGGTGGTCTCCGTACCGAAGATGATCTCGACGCGCGACTCCGGGTCCACCGGGCCATTCGCGGCGTCCATGGCGCGCCACGGCCCGCCGGGCCCGCCGGGTCCGCGGCCCAGGTCCGGCGGGACGTCGCGGTCGACGATGCCCGACACGGGCATGATCTCCGCGGCCGGCCGGCCCACCGCCTCCTCCCGGTCGGCACCGAACAGCCGGCGGGCGCCGCGGCTCCAGTGCGAGACCCGGCCCGCCCCGTCGACGACGACCACCGCGAGCGGGATACGGCCGGGCACCGGGGCGGGCTGGCGGGGGCTCTCCTGCTGCGGGCGTTCCGGGTCGGCGGGCACCGTCTCTCCTTCCGGGCGGGGAGCGTTCCCACGGTACGCCGCGGGCGGGCCGCGGCGGGAGGAGATGGCCAAGGTGGTCGTGCGCCCGCGCGTTCAGCCGGTGGCCGGCACGGGCGCGCCTGCCGTGCGCGCCGCGAGCGCGCGGAGCGCGCCGGCCCCTTCGCTGCCCTCCGGCGCGCTGTATACGTACATCTGTGCAGTAGGGCCACCGTCGGTGAGGGGCAGGTGCAGCGTCTCGTAGTCCAGCGGGAACCCGCCGACGGCGGGGTGGTGGAACCGCTTGGTGCCGCGTCCGCAGACCAGCACGTCCCCGGTCTCCCACAGCCGGCGGAACGCGGAGCTGCCGGCGGACAGTTCGGCGATGAGCGCGGTCAGCTCCGCGTCGTCGGGGTGCCGCCCGGCGGCGTGCCTGAGCACGGCGACCATCTCCCGCGACCGTTCGTCCCAGTCGGGAAAGAAGTCGCGGGCGGCCGGGTCGAGGAACGTGTACCTGCCGTGGTTGCGCCAGCGCACGTCCCGCTCCGCGACGCGCCCGAACAGCTCGGAGCCCAGCGCGTTCCACGCGACGACGGTCATCCGGTGGTCCATGACGACGGCGGGCAGCCCCGCCATCCCGTCCAGCATCCGCTGGAGCGGGGCGCCGACCCCATCCCCCGGGCCGCCAGGCGGGGCGGTGCCGCGGGCGCGCGCGCCGGCGAGCGTGGCCAGGTGCTCGCGCTCGGTGGCGTCGAGGCCGAGGGCGCGCGCCAGCGCGCCGAGCACCTCGGCCGAGGGCGCGGTGGCGCGGCCCTGTTCGAGCCGCACGTAGTAGTCGACGCTGATCCCGGCGAGCTGCGCCAGCTCCTCCCGGCGCAGCCCGCGCACCCTGCGGCGGCGCCCGCCCGCGATGCCGATGCTCTCCGGCGCCACCCGGGCGCGGCGCGCCCGCAGGAAGGCGCCCAGCTGGTGGCCGTTGTCCTCCATGCGACCCAGTATGCGCCGCCCCCTGCCTGGTCCTGCCGGTACCAGGATCGCGCTTCCTTCGGAAGCGGCGGGTGCTGGCCCGCCCGCGGCGGGTGTGACACAACGGATCACATGAGCGACAACGAGCCGAAGAACGTGCTGATCGTCAGCGTGCACCCGGAGCCGCGTTCGCTGAACGCCTCGCTGACGGCGTTCGCCGCCGAGGAGCTGCATGCGGCCGGGCACCGGGTGAGGCAGTCGGATCTGTACGCGATGAAGTGGAAGGCGGGCGTGGACGCGGACGACTTCCCCGACCACTCCCCCGCGGACCGGCTGGAGGTGATGGCCGTATCCGGGCGTGCGACGGCGGAGGGGCGGCTGTCCCGGGACATCGCGGCGGAGCAGGAGAAGCTGCGGTGGGCCGACGCGGTGATCCTCCAGTTCCCGATGTGGTGGTTCTCGGTGCCGGCGGTCATGAAGGGGTGGATCGACCGGGTGTTCACGTACAACTTCGGCTACGGCGGCAAGGACATGCCCCGTTACGGCGACGGCACCCTGGCAGGGCGGCGGGCGATGCTGTCCATGACGATCGGCGCCAGGGAGCAGGCGTTCTCACGGCGCGGCATCCACGGGCCGTTGAACGACGTGCTGTTCCCGCTGCACCACGGGCTGCTGCACTACACGGGGATGGAGGTGCTCCAGCCCTTCGTGGTCTGGCACGCGATCGGCCTCGGCGAGGAGGCGTACGAGGCGGCACAGCGGGAGTACCGGGAGCGGCTGCGGACGCTGTTCACGGCGGAGCCTCTTCCGTTCCGCGCGCTGCGGGACGGCGACTACACCCGCTCCCTCGAACTGCGTCCCGGACTTGAGGCGCCGGGGACCGACGGCCTCGCGCTGCATCTGCGCCGGGACGGCTGAGCGGACCCTACTTCTCCATCTCGGCAGCGAGGTTGGCCAGGATCTGCGCGTAGATGCCGCTGAGGGCACGCGGCGCGAAGATCCGTTCGAACACGCCGCCGACGCCGCCGACGCCCTGCCAGGCCGTGTGGATGGTGACACGGGAGCCGCCGCTCTCCGCGCCCACCGTCCACGTGGTCACCAGGGTGGAGTTGCGGTCGGACTCCACCAGCTTGCGGTCCTCGGGCTCGGTGACTTCGAGCAGGCACTCGCGCACGCGCTTGGCGGTGGCGTGGAGCCTGAAGAAGACCACGGTGCCCTCGCCGTCGCCGCCCTCCCTGACCTCGAAGTCGGTGAACTGCTCGGGGAGCAGCTTGGGGTGTACCTCCTGATAGTCGGCGATGGCGTCGAACACATCGTCCGGTTCCGCCTTGATGTCCCGCCGCGCGACGACCTCGACCAGCGCCATGCGAACCCTCTCCTGCTGTCGTTGGGGCCTGGCGGCCCAGTGTGTCAGTGCCGCGGGGCGGCGCCGCGCGGCGGCTACCCCTTCGCGCCCAGCGAGAAGAGGAAGACCAGGAAGCCGGCGAAGAGGTGACCGACGAGGCCGTAGATCAGCATGCGGACCCACAGACCGCGCGGAATCCGGTCCCTGACCCTGCGCTGGGGAGTGCCGCTGCCCTCCGGCATGAGGTGGTGCTCCTTCACGTCTCGTTGTGTGGTGTGCGTATGGCCGATCGGGGCGCCGGCACTGCCTGCCTACGCGAGCACCGCCCCGCTCCGTACCGCCTTGCGATGGCGCGCGGTCAGGCGGGAGCCGGACTCGCGGCGGGCGGCGCGGCGCAGGAGGGGGATCGCGAGGAGGAACCCGATGACTGCCCAGGCGGTCAGCACCAGGGCGACCATGGGCAGCTCCCAGGAGCCGGCCGCCTCGGCGGCCCGTGCGGAGTCCGGCAGCAGCGCCGAACGCAGGCCCTGGGCCATCCACTTGAGCGGGAAAACGGCGGCCGCCTGCTGGACCAGCACGGGCAGCGAGGTGATCGGGAAGACCGCTCCCGAGGTGAACAGCAGCCCCATCGTGGGCAGCATGATCAACGCCAGCGCCTCACGCGGGTTGGGCAGCACGGCGCCCAGGGCCGCGCCCAGCGGCACGACGGCGAGCAGCCCGAGCGTGGTGACCCACAGCAGCGTCAGCCAGTCGCCAGGACCGCCCGGCAGCGGTCCGTCCACCAGCAGCGCCGTGGCCGCCACGAGCAGGCCCAGGCTGCCGACCGCCATGACGACCACCAGCAGGCATTTGGCGATGAGATAGGCCGGTATCCCGCCGGGCGTGGCGCGCAGCCGCAGCAGTGCGCCCTCCTCCCGTTCGGTCACGAGCATCTGCGGGAGGCTGATCAGCCCGATCTGGAACAGCAGATAGGCGGCGAAGCCCGCGAGCACCAGGTGGGCCATCGGGGTATCGGTGCCGGGCACCTCGCCGCTGACGTAGGCGGCGATCAGCAGCGCGACGACCACATTGGTGAGCTGGCCGGACATCTCCTTGGGGTTGCGGAGGAGGTGGCGTAGCTCGATGCCGCCGCGGAGCAGGCCGGCCCGCCAGTACGGGCGGGTGGGGCGGCGCGGCTCCGCCGTCCCACCCGGTGCGTCGTTCATGCCCGCCACGTCCGCCGTGTCCACCGCGTCCACCTTGTCCGTCATCTGTGCCCTCCTCCTTGTCCGTCATCTGTGCCCTCCTCCTTGTCCGTCATCTGTGCCCTCCTCGTACGGCCGGCGCCGCCTGGTCCGTGCCGTCGTCCGCCCGGTGCACCATGTGCAGGTAGGTGTCCTCCAGCGTCGGGCGGCGGACCTCCAGGTCGGCGATCGGTCCTTCCGCGTCCCGGTGGAGCTGCCAGACCAGCCGTGAGGGGTCCTTCGTGCGTTCGCGGTGGGCCGTACCGTCGCCGGCCGTCCAGCGGACCTCGGTCTGTGCGGCGGCCCGCCGAGCGAGGTCCGACGGGGTGCCGCAGACCCGTATCCGGCCGCCGACCAGCATGGCGATCCGGTCGGCGAGCCGCTCGGCCTCCACCAGGTCGTGCGTGGTGAGCAGGACGGTGACGCCTTCCTCGCGGGCCAGCCGTTCGACCAGGACGTGGAACTCGCGCCGGGCCTCCGGGTCGAAGCCTGTGGTCGGCTCGTCCAGGAAGAGGAGCTCGGGGCGGCCGACGATGCCGAGCGCGACGTCCAGCCGTCGGCGCTGGCCGCCGGACAGCCGGTCCACCTGCCGGCCCGCCTGGTCGGTGAGGCCGACCAGGGCCAGCAGCTCGGCCGGGTCGCGCGGGTCGGGGTAGTACGTCGCGAAATGCGTCAGCAGCTCGGCGACCCGCCAGCGGCGGTGGTCGCGCCAGGACTGGAGGACCAGCCCGATGCGCCCGCGCCAGGCGTCGCCGCCCCGCTCCGGGTCCGTGCCGAGGACGCGGACCTCCCCGGCGGAGCGCTGCCGGAAGCCCTCCAGGATCTCGACGGTGGTGGTCTTCCCCGCGCCGTTGGGCCCGAGCAGCGCGAAGACCTCGCCGCGGTGAACGTCCAGGTCGATGCCGCGGAGGACGACGAGGTCGCCGTACGCCATGGTCACGTTCCGCGCCCGGATGACGGGACGGGCGGTCGGGGTGGGCCCCGGCGCCCTCACGGTCCTGCCTCCGCATGGTCCTGCCGCCGTTCCGCCACCCCGGTCAGGACCGCCGTGGACCCGGCGCCCTCGACGATCGCCCGGAGCGCCGCCACATGCCCCTCGAAGGCGGTGCGGCCGCGGTCCGTGAGCCGTACCTTCGTACGCCGCTTGCGGCCGCCGCCCTCCTTGTGGATCTCCAGGTACCCGGCCTCTTCCAGGGTGTGCAGTTGCTTGGAGAGCGCGGAGTCGCTGAGCGAGAGGCTGTCGCGGATGAACGCGAAGTCCGCCCATTCGGTAGTGGCGAGCAGCGCGACCACGGACAGCCGGGTGGCGGGGTGGATCAGCTCGTCGAAGCCGGTGGGGGTGCTCATCGGGCCACCTGTTCGCCATGGCCGCGCAGCGATTGGGCCGCCCAACGGCTCGCCGGCCCGATGAACAGCAGGAACACGGCCGCCGAGACGGTGGCCTGGACGAGACCGGCGAGCACCGGCTCCAGCGACTCGGCCAGCCGGCCGGACAGCCACGCCGTCGCGCCGGTCATCACCACCCCGGCGACGAGCGTGACGGACATCCGCCGGTTGTAGCGGGAGTGGTGCAGTTGCATCGGGCTCCTGCTGGCGTAGCGCACCGTGAGCACGCTCAGCAGCGCGACGTACGCGGCGAGGGCCAGCAGGACGACCCACCGGGGCGGGCCCAGGCCAAGGCCGGCCAGGAAGACCCACATGAGCGCGGCTGCGGCGTATGCCACGCCGGGCGCGCCGGACGCGCGCCGCTCGACCTCGTCGTACACCCGCTCCTGCGGCACCCGGATGCGCTGGAGATCGTTCCATGCCTGTTCGGCATTCACCGGTGTGCTCACGGCCGTCGCCTTCCATGACGATTCAGGACAGTTCATGTGCGGTTCGGGAAAGTTCGGGGCGGTTCGGAGAGGTTCGAGAGGGGCCGGAACGGCGTACGGCCGTGCCGGACGAGCCCACTTGACTTTCCCACCAGGAAAGCTACCTCCGACTTTCCCGAACGGCAAGTCGAGGGAGGCGATCCGGGTTGACAGCCACGATTCGAACGTGTGTCCTATTTGGGTACGACGGCAGCGAGGAGGGTCCCGATGCGCTGGAACAACCTGAGTGACGACACCCCGGCCACAGCGCCCGCGCTGTTCGGCACCGACGTCGTGACGCGGACGTTCGACACCCCCGAGTTCCACGGCATCACCTTCCACGAGGTGCGCGCCCGCTCGATCGTCAACCGCGTGCCCGGCACCTCCCGCATGCCGTTCACCTGGACGGTGAACCCCTACCGCGGCTGCACCCACGCCTGCGTCTACTGCTTCGCCCGCAAGACCCACAGCTACCTCGACCTCGACACGGGCACCGGATTCGACTCGCAGATCGTCGTCAAGGTGAACGCCCCCGACCTGCTGCGCCGCGAGCTGGGCGCGCGGCGCTGGCGCGGCGAGCACATCGCCATGGGGACGAACGTCGATTGTTTTCAGAGAGCGGAGGGACGGTATCGGCTCATGCCCGGCATCATCGCGGCCCTGCGCGACTACGCGAACCCGTTCTCCATCCTCACCAAGGGCACGCTGATCCTGCGCGACCTCGACCTGCTGCGGCAGGCCGCGGACGTCACGGACGTCGGGATCTCCGTCTCCGTCGGCTTCGTCGACACCGCCCTGTGGCGCACGGTCGAGCCGGGCACCCCCGCGCCGGAGCGGCGCCTGGACGTCGTGCGCGCCTTCGCCGAGCACGGCATCTCCTGCGGCGTGCTGATGGCCCCGGTCATCCCCTACCTGTCCGACGCGCCCGCGCAGCTGCGCGAAACCGTCCGCGCCATCGCGGCGGCCGGTGCGACGTCCGTCACGCCGCTCGCCCTGCACCTGCGGCCCGGTGCGCGCGAGTGGTTCATGCGCTGGCTGGGCGAGCACCACCCGCACCTCGTCCGCCGCTACCAGGTGCTCTACGCCGACGGTGCCTATGCCCCCACCTGGTACCAGCGCCGCATCACCGGCCAGGTCCACGAGCTGGCGGCCGAGTACGGCATGGGCCCCGCCAGGCCCGGCGCGCACCGCAGCCCCCGGGACAGCGGGCGCCGGGATGCCCCCGCCGCGGAGACCGCGCCGGAGCCCGAGCCCACGCAGCTCACCCTGCTGTGACCGCGGCGCCGGGCAGCGGCGTTCAGGGCTTGCGGCCGACCGCGCCGAACTGGGCGACGGCCCGGTCCGGTTCGCCCGCCGGCCGCCAGTGCGTGCACGGCACGAGACCCGGCGGCAGCAGCTCGACGCGGTGGAGCAGCCGGGACACCTCCGAGCGGCTGCGCGCGGTGATCGGCGGGCTGGCGTGCGCGTTCCAGAAGCCCATGGCCGCCGCGTTGGCCTCGCCGCCCAGTTCGAGCGTCGGGTGGGTCAGCACCAGATAGCTGCCCGGTGGCACCGCTTCGAGCAGCCGGTCCACGACGCGCACCGCCTCGTTCGTGTCCAGCACGAAGTTGAGCACCCCCAGCAGCATGACGGCCACCGGCCGGCCGAGGTCGAGCGTCTTGGCGGCGCCGCTCAGCACGGCCTCCGGCTCGCGGACGTCGGCCTCGACATAGTCGGTGGCGCCTTCGGGCCCGCCGACGAGCAGAGCCCTGGCGTGGGCCAGCACCAGCGGATCGTTGTCGACATACACCACGCGCGCGTCCGGTGCGGCGCCCTGCGCGACCTCATGCGTGTTCTGCGCGGTCGGCAGGCCCGTTCCAATGTCGAGGAACTGCCGGACCCCGGCCCCCTCGGCCAGGAACCGCACGGCGCGCACCAGGAACTCCCGGTCCGCGCGGGCCACCTGGGGGATCTGCGGGTACATGCCGCGGACCTGGTCGCCCACCTGGCGGTCGACCAGGTAGTGCTCCCGCCCGCCGAGCCAGTAGTCCCAGACCCTGGCGGTATGTGCGACCTCCGCGTTCACGCTCATCCGCAGGATGATGGCACGCCACCGGACCCGGACGGCAGTCAGGCACGGCCGCCCCGCCCCGCCGGGGGAGCCGCGCAGTTCCAGTGCGGATACCCGACGAGTCGCCCACAGCACGGTGGTGCCGCGCATCGTGAACGTCTCCGACTGCGGTAGCGGGCCGCTGAGGTCCGGGCTCGGGCCGGTCCGAGATCTGGCACGATCCGATCGTGAGTCAATCTCTGGTGAATTTGCGCAAGCTCACGCTCAATGACTGGCAAGCGGTGCACTCCTGGGCCAGCCTTGAGGAGGCTTGTCGCTACCAGCCTCGGGGGCCGAACAGCGAAGACCAGACGCGCGCGTTCGTGCAAACTGCCGCAGAGGCCTGGTCCCGTGCTCGTCAGCAGAGATTCGTCTGCATTGCCCGCTCCGAGAACAACCCCGTCGGTATGGATGAGCTTCACATTCGCAGCCATCGCCATCGCCAGGGGGAGATCACCTGTATCGTGCACCCGAGGGCCTGGGGGCGTGGCGTGGGCACAGCGATCGGGCGAGAGCTTCTGTCGCGAGGGTTCAGGGAATTGGGACTCCACCGGATCTACGCGACCTGCGATCCTCGCAATCTCCCTTCGGCTCGGGTGCTGGGCAAACCTGGCATGACGTACGAGGGGCGGCATCGGCACACCGCCTTGATCCGAGACGGCTGGCGGGACTCCGAGATGTTCAGCGTTCTCGAAGCGGAGCGGCGCCCGAGCCCCGGCGCCAGAATGTGACCTTGCTGCTGGAGGCCGGTTCGTCAGGGGCGAACTCCACTGCCGGATGCGACGGTTCGTACTCGGGCTGCTTTCGGACCTGCCCCGCAGGAACTGCTGGACCACCGCCGATTGGGCCGGTGAGCCGACTCCGGACGGGACGCAATACCTGTTGAACCGGACCAGTTACCGCCCACCTGGAGAGCGACCTCGCCACCTGCTCCACGTTCGTGGCAGCGTGGTTCGCTGATCCCGCGGAGCTTTTCCCGCTGCTCGTCAGCGAAGCGCGTTCAGCTCGTCGAGGGCGCGATGGCCGCGCTTGACCACCCCTGGAACGACATCGTGGCGCCCGTGGCGGATGGGGATCTCGAGCATGTGGAGGATCTGTGCCGCTGCGAGCACCGCCGTCCCCTCCCAGCCGACCAGGTCGAGGATTCTCGTCCACAGCCGCCTTCGGACACCGTCCAGCAGCGGATCATCCTGGGAGGTGTACCACACGAGGGTGGTGAGATCAGTCGCCCGCGTGCCGCTACCTGCGTTCCCGATATCCACGACCGCCACCACCGCTCCGTCACGGACCAGGACGTTGCTGGGGGTTGAGAGGTCGGCATGGACCATGTCAGGTGCCTCTCGTGGTGGTGGGACGTCGGCACACACGAGACGCAGGCGCTCGACCAAGGCCGACACCACGGAGGAATGCCCCGAGAGCCTGGCCACGGACTGGCGGAGAAGCGACTGCTCGGGCGTCTCGTTGAAATCCAGCCCGGCGACGGCCGATTCCTGACCGGTGGCGACCCGCCAGGCGTATGACCAGTGGTCGTAGGGCTCGGAGGCTTGGCCAGCCTGGAGTTCGATGATGTCCATCAGCTGCTCAATGAGGGACGGGGTCAGCTCTGGCGCGGGGGCCGCGTCAACGAAGTCCATCAGATGCCATACATGAGTGGCTGTGGCCCCCACTCCGAGCCAGGCCGGGGTGGGATAGCCGCGCCTGCGCATGTGCTCGACCACTCTCTGGGCTCGCAGCGTCTCGTCCAGGTGGCCGGGGTGTGCCCGGGGCACTGCTTTGAGCACTGCGTTTGCCCCTCCGGCCAACTGGGCTCGCACGGCACCCCCGTTGACGCCTCCGGGTAGGCGACTGAGAAGAGTGACCTCTGCCCCGACCACGCTGGCCACGTCGTCCAGGACCTCGGCCGGCAGCTCTTCGGGATGGGTGCCGTGGTTCATGCTGTCCTCACAAATCCGGTGTGCCTCAACACACTGGCGCCGTTGGCGGGCCGCCCCGACCTGCTGTCCACCTGGCTGGGACAGCATCTCCCCGTCGCCGAAGTGCTCCCGTTCGGCGCCATAACCGACAGCCCGTGCTACGAGTCCGGTCATGTCGTCTGCGAATGGTAAGGCTCGATCGACCATCCCGGCCAAAGCGTGGCCCGCCGATGCCTCCGCTACGACTTGATTCCGGTGACTGCGACTGGCCGGTGCTCGGCGAACGATCGGTCCGCAGCTGCGGCGACCCGCGTCGCATCGAGAGCGCCGCGTCCTGGGCTCCGATTCGGCCCGCCCTTGCAAACGAGGCGGACGAACGCATCGACCTCGGCCATATATGCCGTTCCGAAGCAATCTGAAAACGCCGGCCAAGGTTCGGTCGGACGACCGCCGGCCCGGGACCGACCGAGCGCAGTGGCGCGCGCTGGGTCCACCCTGCACAAGTATCCGACCAGCCCAACGACCGGTGGATGGTCCCCTCGCCAGCAGTATCGCCTACTCGCGCTGGCCTGCGGTGATTGGGCGGGTCGGGTGCGGGGCCGTACGCCGGCCGGATGGCCGGCCCCCACAAGTCCGCGGAACGGGAACGGCCCGTAGCCTGCCCAGGCGCGGCGGAACCGGTGTTGCCAGCTAGGCCCTGTCCGGCCGATCTTGCCGGGCCCGCGACGCCAGCTACGGCACCTCGCTGCGTTACCGAATCGCGCGAATACGGACAGGTATGAGCTGCGATCCGGCGCCTTGCGATGCACCGCATCTGACGCCGCGGGCTTATCCGACAAGATCGACAGGACAGGACCTAGGCGATGCCAGGCCCGTTCAACGTCTTGACGCCCTGTGCCGCACCCGGCGCCGCTGGGCATCGAGCGGGCGGACGGGGGCAACCGTAGGGAAAAGCTGCCGCCTGCGGAGAACGGAGATCCCATGCCGGAGGGACTGCCCATCAGCTCGGCCACCGACGAGTTCGAGCGGCTGCTCGGGAAGGAGTCGCCGGGCGCGGCGCTGACCCTGGCGTCGGTCCTCGACGCGTTCGAACGGTTCGCCCGCCTGGATTTCGACGTCCCCCACGTGCCGGACGCCGACGGCTGCCTCGTGACACACGGGGTGTCGGAGGGACTTGAGGGGCCGACGTTCTCGGTGCGCGTGGCGCGGCGTTTCGAAGTGCCGCGGGCCGGCGGGCAGCACGACAGCCACGTGCGCGTGTACTGCGAGCTGGTCTACGAGGCGGCCGAGGAGTTCGACGAGCTGGGCGGCAGAACGGAGTGGTGGTTCCGCGGCGCGAGCCCGGACAGCTTCGCCGCCTGGTGGGCCGCCACGACGGCCCCCCTCCTCACGGCCGGCCTCGGCGACGCCTCCCCCAGCTCCGTCGAGATAGGCACCGACGACGGGTAGGGGTCACGTCAGCCGAGGTTCACCCGCTGGGCGACCAGCGTCCGCATCAGCGCCGCGGCGGAAACGGCCGCGTCGGCGCAGCAGTTGTTGAACAGCACGTGCACGGCGTCCGCCCGTTCGGCCAGCCGCCCGATGCGCGGCAGCCACGGCAGCAGTTCCTCGCGCACGTAGCGGTGCCGGAAGCGGTCCTCCTTGCTGCCGGTCCCCCACGCGGCGCTCCGCCCGTGGAACCGCACCACCGACAGCCGGGGGCACGTCACCTCCGCCACGGGCGGCAGCGAGGACGGCAGCCCCTGCGCGGTATCCACGGCCACCAGCGCCATGCCGTGCTCCCGCAGCAGCGCGAGCGTGTCCGCCCGTTGCCGCGCCCTCAGCCAGTCCGCGTGCCGGAACTCGGCGGTGAGCGGCACGTCGCCCGCCAGCTCGCGCGCCCGCGCGAGCCGCGCCCGCGCGCCGCGCCCCGGCGCGAACCACGGCGGGAACTGGAGCAGCACGCTGCCGAGACGCCCGGCGCGGCGCAGCGGCTCGATCCCGTCCAGGAACGCCGCCCACGTGTCGCGCACGGCCGCGGGCCCCAGGTCGTTGCCGCGCACCGGCCGCCCCGCGGGCCCCGGCGGGCGCAGCGCGAGCGGCAGGGTCCCGGCCCGGGTCGGGTGGCCGGTCAGCAGCGAGTACGCCTTGACGTCGAACACGAAGCCGTCGGGCGTCCGTTGGGCCCACTGCCGGCTGCGCTGCGCGGGCGGCGGAGCATAGTAGGTGGCATCGACCTCCACGACCGGGAAGCGCGCCGCGTAGTACCGCAGCCGCCCCTCGGGGCCGCGGTGGCCCGGCGGGTACCAGCCGCCCGCCACCAGCGCCCGGTCCGTCCACGAGCAGGTGCCGATGAGAATGTCGCCCATGGCCCACGGGTGCCCCGTCCGGAAGGGTCAAACGGCGCACCCGCGCCGGGAGTCAGCCGCGGCGCGGCCCCGTGCTCTCGCGGAGGATCAATCGCGGCGCGGCCACCGGGTGCGGCGCGACGGGCTCGCCCTGCTGGAGGAGGCCGTGCAGCAGGGCGAAGCAGGCCCGGCCCAGACCCGCGAAGTCGAGGCGGACGGTGGTCAGACTCGGGGTGAGGAACGCGGCGTGCGGGGCGTCGTCGAACCCGGCGACGCTCACCTCCCCCGGCACGTCCCGGCCCGCCTCGGCGAACGCCCGCAGCAGACCGAGGGCGAGGGCGTCGTTCCCGCACAGCACGGCCGTCACCGCCGGGTCGCGGGCCAGCTCCCGGCCCGCGGCGTAGCCCTCGGCCGGGCCCCACCCGCCCGCCACCGGCTCCGGTACCGGCGCCCCCGCCGCGGTGAGCGCGGCCCGCCACCCGGCGGCGCGCTGAGCCCCGCCGCCGGTGCGGGTGGTGGAGGGGATGGCGACGTAGTGCACGGTGCGGTGGCCGAGGCGGAGCAGGTGACGGGTCACCTCGCGGGCGGCCTCCCGGTCGTCCGTCCACACCCAGGGGCTGCCCGCCGGGGGCGGCTCCGCGGGCGTTTCGACGGCGGCCACGAGCGGCATCCCGGCGGGCGCCAGCTCCAACGCCCGCACGCCCGGCCGGTCGTAGGCGATGACGATGACGCCGCCCCCGGTCCCGGCCGCGCGCGCGAGCGCCTCGCGCACCACGGGCTCCCGGTCCGAGTCCAGCACGCTGATCCCGACCATGTAGGAGGCGGCGCGGGCCGCCTCCTCGATCCCCTGGAGCGCGGCGGCGTAGCCGTGGTGCACGGTGTTGGGAGTCAGGACGGTGACCGACTCCGACCGCCCGCGCGCCAGCGCGTGTGCCGTGGCACTGCGCCGGAACCCCAGGTCGGCGATGGCGGCTTCGACGCGGGCCCGCGTCGAAGCCCGGACGCTGGGATGCCCGTTGATGACCCGGGACACGGTCTGGTGCGAGACGCCGGCGGCGCTCGCGACATCACGAATGCTGGCGGCCCGCCGACCGCCGGCGCCCCCGGCGTGGCCGCTCATGGACATACCCAGATTGTGACCGGTCACATCAACTCCCGTCAAGCGACGCCCCCCCGGGGGGGGCGGACCGCCGGGCGGAACGCCGGGGGCGCCTCACCGGGCCAGGGATTCGAAGTATCCCTTCTGCGCGGGGTAGTAGTCCTCGAAGCCGGGCCGCGGCCCGCCGGTGCGCGCGGCGGAGAGCATGTCCAGGTAGTACTCCCAGCCCGGGCCGGTCGCGCCGAGGTGATCCGCGGAGGGGAGGTGGTGGACGAGCCGGAGCTCCGTGGTCCCGCCGGTCTCGTCCAGCAGCAGTTCCAGCGGCCAGGACCCGGCCTCGTCCTCCATCGAGACGGCGAGCCGGCGCGGCGGTTCGCAGGCTTCGATCCGGAGCCGGCACCAGGGCGCCGACTCCTCGAACGTCAACTGAACCTCCACGGTGCGGCCGGGGGCCGCGTCGCCGCGCCACGGGCCGAACCAGCGGGCGGTGCGTTCCGGCTCGGTGACGCTCGCCCAGACGTCCACGGCCGGGGCGCGGTAGGTGCGGGTGAGGATCAGGTCGAATCCCGTCGGCGTGGGTACGAGCAGTCCGGTGGGCTCTGGAGTCATCCCGTGTCCTTTCCGGGGTGGTGCGCGGTGCACGGGGCGCTGGCCGGCGCCTCCCGGCCCCGGTCCCGTCGCGCCCGGTGGACCTCGGTCTCCAGCGCGGCCAGGCGCTGTGACCACTGGGGCCGCCGCTCCTCGAACCGGGCGAGCCACGTGGCGAGGTGATCCAGCCGGGAGGGAACGAGCGAGTAGCGCCGGTGGCGTCCCGCCTGCTCGTCACGGACCAGGCCGCTCTCACGCAGCACGCGCAGGTGGCGGCTCACCGCGGGGCGGCTGATGCTGAAGCGGGCAGCGATCTCGCCCGCCGTCAGCGGGGTGTGGCGCAGCATGACCAAGATCTCCCGGCGCACCGGATCGGCGATGGCGCCGGCCACCTCGCTCAGTTCGTCCACGCACAAAAGCGTAACCTATAGGTTACGCGTTGAGCCACGCCCCCGTTGACGGCCTTCCGGACCCAGGGTGGTTGCCGATCGGCACTGCTCGGGCCAGGAGCGGCTCACCGTGCAGGGGACGATGCTGCGGGCGGGCGCCCCTCCTCGTCCTCACCTGAGCAACCGATCCCCTCGGCGAAATGCCGGAATTCCCCGGCCGGGAACTTGATCGGAGGCGAACGGCAACTGTCGGGTCGCGCCCGGGGTGCCCTCCGTAGCGTTGCCGGTGAACGAGGGAGGAACCGATGCTGGACCGGTTGAACGAGGCACTGGAGCGAATCGAGGACGACCCCGCCAACCCGGTGGATGTGGCGGAGATGGCGCGGATAGCGCTCACTTCCGAGCACCATCTGCGGCGGATGTTCTCCGCACTGGCCGGAATGCCGCTCTCGGAGTACGTGCGGCGCCGCAGGCTCACCCTGGCGGGGACGGAGGTGCTGGAGGGCAAGGACACCCTGCTCGACATCGCCGCCCGCTACGGCTACGGGTCGGCCGAGGCGTTCACCCGGGCGTTCTGTGCCGTGCACGGCATCAGCCCCGGGCAGGCACGCCGCACCAGGGCCGCGCTCACCTCCCAGTCCCGGCTGTCCTTCCACCTCACCATCGAAGGGAGAAGCACCGTGCGCTACCGCATCGTCGACAAGGACGCCTTCCGTCTGGTCGGACTCAGGAAACGCGTCCCAGTCGTCCACGAGGGTCTCAACCCCGCCCTGGTCGAGTTCTTCGAGAGCATCGACGACGCCACCCACGAACTGCTGGAGGAGCTGTCCGACCAGGAGCCCTACGGTGGACTGTCGGCCACCGTCGTCCTCGGACCCGGCGGGGGCGAGGGCAGCGACATGGATTACTACCTGGCCGCGGCCACCACCGCCGAGGCCCCCGAGGGGATGGAGACCTTGGAAGTGCCCGCCTCCACCTGGGCGGTCTTCCCCTATGAGCGGGTGCGCTTCCCCGAGGGTCTTCAGAGCCTTTGGCGCGAGGTCTATTCCGCCTGGTTCCCTTCCCACCCCGCCTATCACACCGCCGAGGCGCTTTCGCTGGTGCGGGCGGAATACGACGAGCAGGACGAGAACATCTCCTCGGGGGAACTGTGGCTGCCGGTGGCCAAAGCCGCTGAGTGACCGTTGCCCCCTGAGCGCACCCGTGAGGGGCGGCCCGCCCTCGACCCGAGCGCCCGACGACGGCCGGTCGGAACGCGGAGGTCAGGTGGGGATCGGGGCGGGGGCCGGGGTGGGCGGGCCGGTGGGGGTGAGGCCGTGGGAGAGGACGATTTCGTCGAGGGCGGCCAGGGCCTGGCGGATGAGCGGGTGGCTGCGGCTGCCGCCGCGCACGCAGGTGAGGACGCGGCGGCACAGCGGGATGTCCGCGGCGACGGGCACGCGGACGACGGAGTGGGCGAGGGGGATGCCGGTGAGCCGCGGATAGAGGGACAGGCCGAGACCGTGGCCGACGAGGGCGGAGATGGCGGACCACTCCGTCGCCCGGTGCGCGATGCGGGGGGTGAACCCGGTCTGCGCGCAGAAGATCATGCAGCGCCGGTAGTGGTCACAGCTGTCGGGCATCGGCAGCACCCAGTCCTCGGTGGCGGTCTCGGCGAGGTGCACCCGGTCGCGCGTCGCGAACGGGTGCGCGGCGGGCACGAGGAGGTCGAACGGCTCCTCCAGCAGGGACTCCTGGTCGAAACGGGAGTCCCCGGGGTGCGGGAAGCCCTCGGGCGGCGCGAGGACGGCGATGTCGGCGTCGGTGGACATCAGCATGTCGAAGCCGGCGGCCGCCTCGCACTCGGTGACCTCGACGGTGAGGGCGGGGCGGCGTTCGCGCAGGAGGGCGGTGGCCGGGACGATCAGGCCGATGAGCGCGCTGGGGTAGCCGCACATGCGAAGCAGCCCTGCTTCGCCCGCGCGGTGCGCCTCCAGCGCGGTCTCGGCCTCCTGCCAGCGGGCCAGGAGCGCATCGCCGTGCTCGATGACGAGGTGGGCGGCGGTGGTGAGGCGGATGCGGCGGCCCTGCGGCTCGACGAGCTGCACCTTCAGCTCCTTGGCCAGCTCGCGCAGTTGGTGCGAGACGGCGGAGGGGGTGAGGTGCAGGGCGGCGGCCGCTGCGGTCACCGTGCCGTGCTGGTGCACGGCACGCAGGACTTGGAGGCGGCGCAGATCAATCATGCAATCATTTTGCACATCACTACCCAGAAACATGAAATGGACGCGAACGGTCGCCCGGTTGGACACTCGACGCATGACCACCACGACACGGACGGAAACGCACCCGCGAACGCGAGCACGCACCGACAGGAAGGAACTGTCCCGCCACGCGACCGGCGACGGAACGGTCGTCTGGAGCCGCTGCTCCTGCGGGCGGCTGCGGATGGTCTTCACTCCCACGGACCCCCGCGGCACCGCGCTGACCGCGGGCGGCGCGACCCCGGGCTGCCCCGACTGCCCGTGACTGCCCGCATCCCCTACGCTGGGCCGGAGTCGGTCCCGGCGGCAGGGGTGGTGAGGGTGCTCGGCGACCCGGTGCTCGGGGCGTTCAGGAAGGCGTGTCACGAGGCCGCGAGGCGCACGCCGGGGGTGACGTTCTACGAACTGACGGAGGCCGCCGCACGCGTCGCCTTCCACTCCGCCGCGATGAGCGACCGCAGACTGCGGCACCGCATCCTGTGCCGTTCGCGCGGCGGCCTCGTCGCCTTTGCCGCGCCGCCGCCCTTCCCCGGCTCGGCAGCGCTGGACTTCCGCGAACCGCCGCTGTGGGCCGAGGTGTTCGCGTGGTACGGGCTGCGGGTGCTGCGGGCCGGGGTGCTGACGGCCCCGCCGTCGTCGGCCGGCGCGGAGGTGCTGGACGCCTCCGACCGCCAGGCGCTGCTCAGATGGCGGCCGAGGACGCTGGGCGAGCTGGTGTTCACCTCGTGGAACGTGCCAGGTCCGCCAGGAGGCCCGGCAGGTCGGCCAGCCCGCTGATGCGGCGCAGCGCCGCGACGGCCGCCGCGGCCGCGGCGGCGGACGCACCGGCCCGGTCGAGCCAGATGCCGTGCAGACCGGCCGCGTCGGCGGCGGCCGCGTCGATGTCGGGGCGGTCGCCGATGTAGGCCACGGCCCGCGGCGGCAGGTCCATGGCATCGCAGACGGCGAGGAACGCCTCCGGCGCGGGCTTGGCGTGGCCGACCTGGTCGGAGCAGAGCAGCACCTCGAACCGGTCGCGAATGCCCATCGCCCGCAGCTTCAGGTCCTGGTGAGCGGTGTCGGAGTTGGACAGCAGGCCGTGCCGGTAGCCGGGGGTGAGGGAGGCGAGCGCGGGCAGCACGTCGGGGAAGAGCCCGTCGGCGGGCCGCCAGTGGGCGCGGTAGCGCCGGAACCAGGCATCCGCCTCGGCGTCGGAGAGCCGCTCGCCGAGGAACGCGCGGGCCCGGTCGCGGCGCTGGCCCGCGAAGTCGGTCTCCCCCGCGAGGAAGCGGGCGTAGTGCACCTCCATGACCTCACGCCACCGGCGCACGGCGGCGTCCGGGCCGGGGAACCGGGACAGCAGCCCCTCGGCCTCGAAGTGCCGCAGGGCGGCGGCCCGGTCGGTGCCGGTGTAGTCGAAGAGGGTGTCGTCGATGTCCCAGACCACGGCGCGGATGCCCATGCGGGGACCGTAGCATCGGCGGCGTGCGCTTTCTGACCTGGAACGTGTGGTGGCGCTTCGGCTCGTGGGAGCGGCGCAAGGAGGCGATCCTCGCCGTGCTGCGGGCCGAGCGGCCGGACGTCTGCGGCCTCCAGGAGGTGTGGGACGCCGAGGGAACGAACCTGGCCGGCTGGCTGGCCGGGGAGTTGGGGATGCACTGGGCGTGGGGGCCGGGTGAGGTGTTCCCGCACTGGCCGGACCGGCCGGGCGGCGTGCGCGCGGGCGTGGGCAACGCGGTGCTCAGCCGCTGGCCGGTGATCCGCTCGGAGACACGGCGCCTGCCGGTCGCGGGCGGGCCCGACGAGGTGCGGGTGGCGCTGTTCGCGCTGGTCGACGCGCCGGGGGCGCGCGTGCCGTTCTTCACGACGCATCTGCACTCGGCGCCCGGGGGTTCCGCGGTGCGGTGCGCGCAGGCGCGGGCGCTGGCCGGGTTCGTCGCGGAACGGTCCGGGGAGGGCTCGTTCCCTCCGGTGGTGACGGGAGATTTCAACGCCGCGCCGGACTCGGCGGAGTTGCGGTGCTTCCACGATGCGTCGGCGGCGGGCGCGGAGCCGGGCGCGGAGTTGGCGGACGTCTGGCGGGCCGCGCCCGCAGGCGCGGCGTGGGCCACATGGGACCCGGCGAATCCGCTGGTCGCCGGCCCGGCGAAGGTCCGGGCCAGGATCGACTACATCCACACGGGGCCGCCGGACCGCGGGGGCGGCGGCGCGGTGCTGTCCGCACGGCGGGCCGGGGACGCGCCGGTGGCCGGGGTGTGGCCGTCCGATCATGCGGCGGTGATCGCCGAGTTGGCCGCGCCCGCCGCGCCCGCCGCGCCGGACTGACGGCGGGCGCGCGGGGGGCCAGGGACAGGAACCGGAGCAGGAACCGGTCAGAGCGCGGCGGTCCAGGGGCCGTCGGGGCGGTCGCGGCGCTGCTCGACAACGGCGCGCGCGGCCTCGGCGGTCTCCTCGTCCGGCAACCGGTGGTAGCCGTCCCGGGTGATGAGCGTGACGACCGGGTAGAGCCCGCGGGTCGGGTCGGGTCCGCCGGTGGCGGTGTCCTCCTCGGCCGCGTCGTACAGGGCCTGGACGACGGCGAGGGTCAGTTCGTGGGCGTCGAGCCCCGGCCGGTACAGCTTCTTGAGCGCGCCGCGTGCGAAGGGGGAGCCGGAGCCGGTGGCGGCGAAGTCCCGTTCCTCGCTGTGGGCGCCGGCGGGCTCGAACGAGAAGATGCGCCCGCGTCCGGCGGCGAGGTCGTAGCCGACGAAGAGGGGGATGACC
Organism: Streptomyces sp. MP131-18; assembly: GCF_001984575.1. Lineage (GTDB taxonomy): Bacteria > Actinomycetota > Actinomycetes > Streptomycetales > Streptomycetaceae > Streptomyces > Streptomyces johnsoniae. The sequence goes on from NZ_LZNS01000001.1 coordinate 1,211,593, forward strand.
GCGAGCCCCTGCATGGCCATGCCGAGGTTGCCGCGGACCATGGCCGTGAGCCGGTTGGCCTTGCCGACGAGGGAGAGCGGGACGCCCTCGACCTTCTCGTAGTGCTCCAGCTCCAGTTGGAAGAGGCGGACCATCTCCACCGCGAGGCCGACGGTGCCGGAGATGCCCACGGCGGAGTACTCGTCGGTGGGGAAAACCTTCTCGGCCTCGCGGTGGGCGATGAGATTGCCCTGGGTGATGCGGCGGTCCCCGGCGAGCAGCACGCCGTCGGCGTAGGTGGCCGCGACGATGGTCGTGCCGTGCGGTATTTCAGCCGCGGCACCCGCGGCGCCGGGCAGCGGGCCGGGCGCGGGCAGGGCGTCGGGCGCGTGGCGGGTGAGGAAGTCGAGGAACGACGGCGGTCCCGGCGTGAGGAATCCGGCGGGCAGGCCGCCCCAGTCGGAGACATCGGCAGACATGGCTCTCCCCTTCCTGCTGCTGACTCGGGCCCATCGTAGGGGCAACACCGGCCCTGCGACCGGCAGATGCGTCGGGTAGCGACCTTCCCACCGAGCCCCGCGGGCACACCCGCGGGCCGCGGCGGGGCCGCCGCCTCAGCGCGGCAGCCGGAAGTCGACGACGTGGAGCGGGGAGGGCGTGGTCCCGGTGGAGCGTTCCTGGTAGAGGAACGACAGGATGCCGTCCTGGGCCACGCGGGTGTGGTCGACGACGACCTCGCCGAACGCGTTCAGGCTGCCGGTGCCGTCGTACAGCAGCGTCCAGTCGCGCCAGCCGCTCGCCGCCGAGGCGGCGGCGATGCGGCCGTAGGGCATCACCGCGTAGGCGTTGTCGTGGGCGTCGAGGACCAGTTGGGAACGCTGGCTGGAGTTCATCGGCACCGGCACCTCCGTCTTGTGCCACGCGCCTGAGGCGTCGCGCCGCACGTGGAAGGGGCGCGCGTTCGCGATGCGGCCGCTCACGTAGTCCGCGACGCACTGCCCGAAGCGGCCGGGCACGTAGGAGATCAGCGCGTGCGGGAGTCCGCGGGAGTCGACGCCCTGGGACTCCTGGTTCATCAGCGCGTGGTCGGGTCCGAGCGGATCGGCGATCAGCCCGGGCGAGTTGACCCCGGCGGTGGCCGAGCCGGTGGTCGCCACGCGGGTGCCCGCCGCGTTGGTCCAGGTGCGTCCGTCGTCCGTGCTGCGGACGTAGACGGTGTCGTGGTTGGTGAGGTTGGCGCCACAGGTCACCGCGCCGCTCCGCTCGCGCCAGGTGCCGAAGACGTGGAGGGTGCCGTCTGGCCCGTAGTCCAGTCCGTGCAGGTAGAGGTTGCGGGACGGGCTTGAGCCGCGGGCGGTGGTGTAGGTGCCGGTGGCGCTGCTCCAGGTGCCCAGTTCGCGCCAGCGGCTGCCGTCGTACTCGGCCAGGGCGGCCTGGCCGTTGCCCGAGACGCCGGTGCGGTAGCTGAGCAGCAGGCGCCCGCCCGGGGTCGGCAGGAACTGCGGGTAGGTGAACGCCGAGGTCAGCGCGACGCCGTCGAGGCTGGATAGCACCGGGCCGAAGGCGGCGGGCGTCCAGTCGTGCGCCGTCGGCGCACTGATGAGGCCCGCGACGGACTTGACGTAGCGGTAGCCGCTGCTGTGCGCGTCCATGACCAGGTGCAGGCGGCCGTCCGTGGGCGAGACGCCGGCGGAGATGACGTTGTGCGAGTTGTCGGAGCTGAGCCTGTGGCCGACCCGCACGGTTTCCCAGTCGGCCGAGCCCACCGCCCGGCGGCCGACCACCGCGTTCCGGTCGGCGGTGTACCAGACCGCGTACTGGTGGCCGGCGTGGGTGAGCAGGCCGTTCTTCTGGAAGGCGTTGTTGTTGACGAGGCCGTCGTAGGAGACGAAGTAGATGGCGGCCGGGTCGAGCCGCGTGCCGCCCAGGGGCGTGACGGACGGCGCCGCGGCCGCTGCCGCGGACGGCGCGTGGCCGACCGCCGTCAGGGCACCGAGGGCGGCGGTGCCGAGGGCTCCGCGGACGAAGGTTCTGCGATCGGGTGCGGGAGGCATGGCGGCTCCTCGGTCGGCCGGCCGCCTGCGGCGGCGGCATGAAAGGTTTCATCCCAGTCCCGCCACGGAAAGTAGGAGCTTGTCGCGAGCCGGTCAAGAAGCCCGGCGGCGCCGTCTCAGTCCGGCCGGACGATGCGCAGGAACGGCGGCACGGCGACGGCACCGATGACGGCGAACGCGGCGAACGCCAGGCGCGCACCGCCGAGTTCGGCGAGCAGCCCGGCGAGCGCCGCGCCGAGCGGCAGCGCGCCCCAGCCGAAGAGCCGGCTGACCGCGTTGTACCGGCCCAGCATGCCGTCGGGAACGATGCGCTGCGCGATGGTGCGCGCGTTCACCGACCAGAGCGTTCCGCCCATGCCGCCCGCGAACGCGGCCGCCGCGACCACCCCGGGCCGCGCGGTGAGCGCCGGGGCCGCCATCATGGCGACGGTGCCGAGCAGATCGGCGAACATCACACGGCGGCGGCCCAGCCACCGGTTGAGCCGGGACACGGTGAGCGCGCCGGTCAGCCCGCCCACGCCAAGCGCGCCGAGCACCAGTCCGTACTGCCGCGCGTCCAGGCCCATGCCCTGCGTCGCGTACAGCGGCAGGAGCGCGAGCCAGGCACCCCAACTCGCGCAGAGCGCGGTGAGGATGAGCGCCATCGTGCGCAGCAGGCGGTGCCGCCACAGATAACGGAGTCCCTCCGCGATGTCGTGGCGCAGGGACGACCGGGCGGACGCGGCGCCCGGCCCCGGCCCCGGCCCCGGCCCCGGGCCTGCGTCGGCCACTCCGCCGCCCGCGGCGAAGCGGCCGGTGAGCAGCACGAGGGTGAGGGCGCCGACGAGGTAGGCCGCCCACGTGGCGCCGAGCGCCACGCCGGTGCCCAGGGCGAGGAGCAGCCCGCCGACGAACGGTCCGCAGAACTCCCCGCACACGGTTTCCGCGCCCGCCAGCCAGGCGTTGGCGCGTTCGCGTCCCGCGGGCGGCACCGCGGCCGGCACCAGGGAGGCGGCGGCGGTCATGGCGACGACCTCGGCGACGCCGAGCACCGCGCCCGCGCCGTAGAGCACCGGCAGGCCGGGCTCGCCCGCGGCGAAGGCGGCGAGCAGCCCGCCGAGCGCGAGCAGCCGCACGGCGCCCGCCGCCCACAGCAGCAGCCGCCGGTCGACGCGGTCCACGAGGGCACCGACCGGCAGCGCGGCGAGCAGCCACGGCAGCGTGAGGGTGAGCGAGACGGCGGTGATCTGTGCGGGCGAGGACGTGACGCGGGTCGCCAGCAGCGGCAGCGCCATCTTGGCCACGCCGTCGGCGAGATTGGTCAGCGCGGTGAACACGACGAGCACCGCGGTGTTGCGCCCGGCGCGCGGCGGCGCCCAGGGCCGTGCGGCGGCGGTTTCCACGGAGGCCACGGAGGCCACGGAGGCCACGGAGGTCGGCACGACTCCCCCTTAACCGTCTAAACGTTTTGCCGGTGCAGACCGGCTCAGCTTAACCAGTCATCGCGTTAGCCGGTAGGGTGCGGGCATGCTCGGCCCGCCGCCCTCCGCCGTTCTGCTCCAGGACTTCACGAACACCCTGGACATCCACCTCGGCACCGACGCCGTGCCGACACCGGCCGCGCTGGCCGCCTGGCTGGCCGGTCGCGGCCTGCTGCCGTCCGGGGCCCGCATCACGGCCGCGCAGCACGCCGCGTACCTGACGGCGCGGGCCGGGCTGCGGGAACTGCTGGGGCTGCGGACCGCGGGAGACGCGGACCCGGAGGTGACGGCGGCGGCGCAGCGGGTCCTCGACGGGCTGCCGCTGCTGGTCCGCCTGGCCGGACGGCCCGTGCTCACCCCCGCGCCCGGCCTGCGCCCGCTCGCCGTACTGGCCGCAGCCTGGGGCGAGTTGGTGACCACGGGGGACGCCGCCCGCCTGAAGCGCTGCGCGGAGACGACGTGCGGCGAGGTGTTCTGGGACGTGTCGAAGAACCGCAGCCGCCGCTGGTGCTCGATGAGCGTGTGCGGCAACCGGGCCAAGGCCCGCCGCCACGCGACGCGTCGCACCCCCGGCGGGCGGGAGCCCGCCTGAGGATCGCCTGCGGGCTCCCCCGCCCCGGGCGAACTACGCTGCGCAGCATGCGGATCGAAATACGTGAGATGACGCCCGGGGACACCGAAGGGGTGGCACGCGCCCGAATCCAGGGCTGGCGGCACGCCTACCGAGGGCTGGTCCCGCAGGACTATCTCGACGGCATGCGGCCGGAGTTGTTCGCCGCCATGCTCAGGGCCGCGGCGCCGGGCGAACCGGCGGACCGCGTGCACCTGGTGGCGGACGCCAGGGGCACGGGGGTGATCGGCTGGGCGCACCCCGGCGCGTACCGGCCCGACGAGCACGTCGACAAACGACCCGGCCGACCGCAGGAGGAGGCCGAGGAGGGGAGTTGCGGCGAGCTGTACGCGCTGTACTTAGTGCCCGAGTTCATCGGCACCGGCGTGGGCCGGGCGTTGCTGGACAGTTCGCTGCGGTGGCTCGCGGGGCGGGGACACCGTCGGCTGCGGCTGTGGGTGCTGCGGGACAACGTGATGGGGCGCCGCTTCTATGACCGCGTCGGGCTCGTCGCGGACGGCGCGGTGCGGACGGATGTGATCGCCGGGATGCCGGTGAACGAGGTGCGGTACGCCGCGGCGCTGGACGGCGAGGGCCGCGTCCTGGCCCGGCGCGGTGCGGCCCTGGGTGACCCGGCGTGACGGGGGAGGTGTGACGGGGCGCACACCACCGGGGGCCGCCGCGGGGGTGGCGACCCGGTTACCCACAAGTTAGCCTGCTCATCAGAGCGTTGATCCGCTCAGACGGTTTGGTGACGCAGCCGTCAAGGACGCCGTCGGTCCGGCGTCCGTCGCACGCCGCGCACGGCGGGCCCCGGGACGGGGACCGCCGCGCCCCCTGCCGACGCCGCCATTTCCCCTGAAGTCCGTGCCGGAACAGCGGCCACGGGACCGCTGACACGGGGCACGCGGTTATGCCCGCGCATCGGTGTGACGCATGCAGTACGTTCGCTCCATGGCCCAGCCAGTGAAGACCGCACGTCCGCATGCCTCGTCCCAGCGCCTCAAAGTGCGCCGCCAGCTCGCCACGGCGGCGATGGAGCTGTTCGCGACCAAGGGGTACGAGGCCACCACGGTGGACGAGATCGCCGCCACCGCGGGCGTCGCGCGGCGCACCTTCTTCCGGCACTTCAGGTCCAAGGAGGAGGCCATTTTCCCGGACCACGACGACACCCTGGAGCGCGCGGAGGCGGTGCTGGAGGCCGCGCCCGCCCGGGAGAACCCCATCGACACGGTGTGCCGCGGCATCAAGGAGGTCATGAAGATGTACGCCTCCTCCCCCGCCGTATCGGTGCAGCGCTACCGGCTGACCCGCGAGGTGCCCGCACTGCGCGAGCGGGAGATCGCCTCCGTCGCCCGTTACGAGCGGCTGTTCACGCGCTATCTGCTGGCCCAGTTCGACGAGAGTTCCCATCAGGGCGACGAGCCGCTGCTCGCGGAGGTCGCCGCCGCCGCGGTGGTCACCGCGCACAACCACGTACTGCGGCGCTGGCTGCGCCGGGACGGTGAGGGCGACGTGGAGGCGGAGCTGGACCACGCGTTCGCCATCGTGCGCCGCACGTTCGGCGCGTTGCCCGCCATCAACCGCGCGGCACCGGCGGGCATGGCGCCGGCCGCGGTCGTGTCCGCCCGCGACGAGGTGCTGGTGACCGTGGCCAGGACGGACGCGCCACTGAGCGAGGTCATGCGGACCATCGAGCAGGCCCTGCACGACCGGTCCTGAACGCCCCTGCCCCGCCGGCCCGCCACCCCCGCACGCTCGAACGAGCACGCGGGGGTTACTCATGAGCGAATTCACTGGCACCCAGTGTCTTGATACCTGGCACGGCGTGCCATAACGTGGAGGAGTCCGGGCGGCGTCCCCCCGCACCTTCGCGGGCGCCCGGAGCACCGCGTCACCGCACCACCGCGCCGAACGCGTGCCCGTGCGACCGCCGGACCGACGGCCCAGCAGCCCCCGTCCCCGCCTTGCGTTCGAAAGGCATGCCGTGAAGCACATCCTGGACGCCATCGCCGCACTGGAGGACTCCGACAGCACCCCGGAGGACTTCGCCGCCCTGCCGCTGCCCGACGCCTACCGCGCCGTGACCGTCCACGCGGACGAGACCGGCATGTTCGAAGGGCTGCCGAGCCACGAGAAGGACCCGCGCCGCTCCCTGCACCTGGACGAAGTCCCGGTGCCCGAACTCGGCCCGGGCGAGGCGCTGATCGCCGTCATGGCCAGCTCCGTCAACTACAACTCCGTGTGGACCGCGCTGTTCGAACCGGTCCCCACGTTCGCCTTCCTCGAACGCTACGGACGGCTCTCGCCGCTCGCCAGGCGGCACGATCTGCCGTACCACGTCATCGGCTCCGACCTGGCCGGGGTGGTCCTGCGCACCGGCCCCGGCGTCAACTCCTGGCGCCCCGGCGCCGAAGTCGTCGCCCACTGCCTGTCCGTCGAGCTGGAAGCACCCGACGGGCACGGCGACACGATGCTCGACCCCGAGCAGCGCATCTGGGGTTTCGAGACCAACTTCGGCGGCCTGGCCGAGCTTTCCCTGGTCAAGGCCAACCAGCTCATGCCCAAACCCGCCCACCTGTCGTGGGAGGAGGCCGCCGCCCCCGGCCTGGTCAACTCCACCGCCTACCGCCAGCTGGTCTCCCGTAACGGTGCCGGGCTCAAACAGGGCGACAACGTGCTGATCTGGGGCGCCGGCGGCGGCCTCGGCTCCTACGCCACCCAGCTCGCGCTGGCCGGCGGCGCCAGCCCCGTCTGCGTCGTCTCCAGCCCCGCCAAGGCCGAGATCTGCCGCCGCATGGGCGCCGAGGCCGTCATCGACCGCAACGCCGAGGACTACCGTTTCTGGCGGGACGAGCACACCCAGGACGCGGCGGAATGGCGCCGGTTCGGCGCCCGCATCCGCGAACTCACCGGCGGCGAGGATGTCGACATCGTCTTCGAGCACCCGGGCCGCGAGACGTTCGGCGCCAGCGTCTACGTCACCCGCCGCGGCGGGACGATCGTCACCTGCGCCTCCACCTCCGGCTACCAGCACGTCTACGACAACCGCTACCTCTGGATGAGCCTGAAGCGCATCGTCGGCTCCCACTTCGCCAACTACCGCGAGGCATGGGAGGCCAACCGCCTCGTCGCCAAGGGCCGCATCCACCCCACCCTGTCCAGGACCTACCCCCTCGCCCTGACCGGCCAGGCCGCCCACGACGTGCTCACCAACCGGCACCACGGCAAGGTCGGCATCCTCGCGCTCGCCCCGGCCGAGGGCCTGGGCGTGCGCAACCGCGAGCTGCGCGAACGGCACCTCGCCGCGATCAGCCTCTTCCGTGACCGCACCGACGGGGGTGCGTGACATGCCCGCGCGGCGCGACCGGCCCTGGCTGATGCGGACCTACGCGGGCCACTCCACCGCCGAGGCGTCCAACGCCCTGTACCGGCGCAACCTCGCCAAGGGCCAGACCGGCCTGTCCGTCGCCTTCGACCTGCCGACGCAGACCGGCTACGACCCCGACCACGGCCTCGCCCGCGGCGAGGTCGGCCGCGTCGGCGTTCCGGTGGCCCATCTCGGGGACGTGCGGCGGCTGTTCCACGGCATCCCGCTGGAGCGCACCAACACCTCCATGACCATCAACGCCACCGCGATGTGGCTGCTCGCGCTCTACCGCACCGCGGCCGGCGAACAGGGCGCGGACCCCGCGGTCCTGGCCGGCACCACGCAGAACGACATCGTCAAGGAGTACCTCTCCCGCGGCACCCACGTCTTCCCGCCCGGACCCTCGCTCCGGCTGACCACGGACACCATCGCGCACACCGTGCGCCACATGCCGAAGTGGAACCCGGTCAACATTTCCAGCTATCACCTCCAGGAGGCCGGGGCGACCCCGGTCCAGGAGATCGCCTTCGCGCTGTCCACCGCCATCACCGTCCTGGACGCGGTGCGCGACTCGGGACAGATCCCGCCCGACCGGTTCGGCACGGTCGTCGGCCGCATCTCCTTCTTCGTCAACGCGGGCGTCCGCTTCGTCGAAGAGATGTGCAAGATGCGGGCGTTCACCACCCTCTGGGACCGCATCGCCCGCGAGCGCTACGGCATCACCGATCCCCGCGCGCGCCGGTTCCGCTACGGCGTGCAGGTCAACTCCCTCGGCCTGACCGAGGCGCAGCCGGAGAACAACGTGCAGCGGATCGTGCTGGAGATGCTGGGCGTCACCCTCTCCAGGGACGCCCGGGCCCGCGCCGTTCAACTGCCCGCCTGGAACGAGGCGCTCGGCCTGCCGCGGCCCTGGGACCAGCAGTGGTCGCTGCGCATGCAGCAGGTGCTCGCCGAGGAGAGCGACCTGCTGGAGTACCCCGACCTCTTCGACGGCAGCCACGTCGTCACGCGGCGCACGGCCGAACTCGCCGAGGACGCCTGGCGGGAGATCGGCCGCATCCAGGACATGGGCGGCACGCTCGCCGCCGTCTCCTCCGGCTACCTGAAGTCCGAGCTGGTGGCCTCGCACGCCAGGCGGCGCGCCCGCATCGAGTCGGGCGAGGAACGCGTCGTCGGCGTCAACTGCTACCGCACCGGCGAACCGAGCCCGCTCACCGCCGACCTGGCGACCGCCGTCCTGGCCGTGGACCCGGCCCGGGAGGCCGGGGTCGTCGCGGGGCTCGGTGACTGGCGCGCCCGGCGCGACGGCGCCACGGCCAGGCGCGCGCTCGACGCGCTGCGGCGGACCGCGGAGGGCACGGGCAATCTCATGCCCGCCACGCTCGACTGCGCCCGCGCCGGCGTCACCACCGGCGAGTGGGCCGGGGCGCTGCGCGAGGTGTTCGGCGAGTACCGTGCCCCGACCGGCGTCGCGGGGGCGCCCGCCGCGCCGGACGCGGACGGCCGCCTGGCCCGGGTCCGCGGCGCCGCCGCCGCAACGGCCGGGGAGCTGTCCGCCGGGCGGCTGCGGCTGCTGGTCGGCAAGCCGGGCCTGGACGGCCACAGCAACGGCGCGGAGCAGATCGCCGTCCGGGCCAGGGACGCCGGATTCGAGGTGATCTACCAGGGCATCCGGCTCACCCCCGCCGAGATCGCCGCCACCGCGGCGGCCGAGGACGTGCACTGCGTGGGCCTGTCCCTGCTCTCCGGCGCGCACTCCGCCCTGGTGCCCGAGGTCCTGGCGCGGCTGCGGGCGGCGGGCGCGGACGGCGTCCCGGTCGTCGTCGGCGGCATCATCCCGGCCGCGGACGCGGCGGCGCTGCGTGCCGCGGGGGTGGCCGCCGTGTTCACGGCCAAGGACTTCGGCATCACGGAGATCATCGGCCGTATCGTCGACGAGATCCGCGCGGCCCACGGGCTGCTCCCCGTCCTGGAGGTCCCCTCATGACCACCGCAAGGTTCCGCCCCCGGCGCTCCTGCCTCGCCGTCCCCGGCAGCAACCCGCGCTTCCTCGAAAAGGCCCAGGGCCTGCCGGTCGACCAGGTGTTCCTCGACCTGGAGGACGCCTGCGCCCCGCTGGCGAAGGAGAGCGCCAGGCAGGCGGTCGTCGAGGCGCTGAACGAGGGCGACTGGGGCGGGAAGACGCGGGTCGTGCGCGTCAACGACTGGACGACGCACTGGACGTACCGCGACGTCATCACCGTTGTCGAGGGTGCGGGGGCCGGACTGGACTGCCTGATGCTGCCCAAGGTGCAGGACGCGCAGCAGGTGCTGGCCCTCGACCTGCTGCTCACGCAGATCGAGAAGACGATGGGGCTTGAGGTGGGCCGCATCGGCATCGAGGCGCAGATCGAGGACGCCCGCGGTCTGGTGAACGTCGACGCCATCGCGGCCGCGTCGCCGCGGCTGGAGACGATCGTCTTCGGACCGGCCGACTTCATGGCGTCGATCGCGATGAAGACGCTGGTCGTCGGCCGGCAGCCGCCCGGCTACCCGGCCGACGCCTACCACTACGTGCTCATGCGCATCCTGATGGCCGCCCGTGCCCACGGTCTCCAGGCCGTCGACGGCCCCTACCTCCAGATCCGCGACACCGACGGTTTCCGCGAGGTCGCCGGCCGTTCCGCCGCGCTCGGCTTCGACGGCAAGTGGGTGCTGCACCCCGGCCAGATCGAGGCCGCCAACGACATCTACTCGCCCGGCCAGGAGGACTACGACCGCGCGGAGCTGATCCTGGACGCCTACGCGCACGTCACCTCGCGGGAGGGCGGCGCAAGGGGCGCCGCCATGCTCGGCGACGAGATGATCGACGAGGCCAGCCGCAAGATGGCCCTGGTGATCGCGGGCAAGGGCCGCGCCGCCGGGATGCGGCGCACGACGTCGTACGAGCCGCCCACCGACTGACGGAGGAGCCATGCAGTTCGGCCGCACCTTTGAGGAGTTCACCGTCGGCGACGTCTACCGGCACTGGCCGGGGAAGACCGTCACCGAGTCCGACGACCACCTGTTCTGCCTGCTGACCATGAACCACCACCCGCTGCACCTGGACGCCCACTACGCGGAGCGGACGGCCGAGTTCGGGCGGAACGTCGTCGTCGGCACGTACGTGTACGCGCTGCTGCTCGGCATGTCCGTGCCGGACGTCTCGGGCAAGGCCGTCGCCAACCTGGAGACGGAGTCGCTGCGGCACCTCGCGCCGACGTTCCACGGCGACACCGTGTACGGCGAGACCGCCGTGCTCGCCACCACCCCCTCGCGCTCCCGGCCGGACCGCGGTGTGGTGACCGTGGAGACCAGGGGGCACAAGCAGGACGGCACGCTCGTGTGCACCTTCCGCCGCAAGGTGCTGGTGCCCGTCGCCGCCCGCGTGGCGGAGCGCGGCGGCGAGCAGCCCGGACGGCCCGAGCCCCGCGGGGAGGTCTGAGATGCTCGCCGCGACGGAAGGGCTCACCGACGTCCAGCGGGAGATCCTGCGCACCGTGCGCCGCTTCGTCGACAAGGAGATCCTGCCGGTCGCCTCGGATCTCGAACACCGCGACGAGTACCCGGGCGACATCGTCGCCGGGCTGCGCGATCTCGGCCTGTTCGGCCTGACCGTCCCCGAGGAGTACGGCGGGCTCGGCGAGTCACTGCTCACCTACGCGCTGTGCGTGGCGGAGCTGTCGCGCGGCTGGATGAGCGTGTCCGGCATCGTGAACACGCACTTCATCGTGACCCATCTGCTCCAGCGGTACGGCACGCCCGAGCAGCGGGCGCACTTCCTGCCGCGGATGGCGACCGGCGAGGTGCGCGGCGCGTTCTCGATGTCGGAGCCCGGCCTCGGCTCCGATGTGTCGGCGATCACCTCGCGGGGGGTGCCGGACGGCGCGGACGGCTACCTGCTGACCGGGCAGAAGATGTGGCTGACGAACGGCGGCACGGCGACGCTGGTGGCGGTGCTGTGCCGCACTGACGGGGCGGGGGACGCGGACGGGCCGCCGCACCGGTCGATGACGACGTTCCTGGTCGAGAAGGAGCCGGGGTTCGGGCAGATCGCCCCCGGCCTCACCATCCCCGGCAAAATTGAGAAAATGGGATATAAGGGCGTCGACACCACCGAGATGATCATGGACGGGCTGCAAGTTCCGGCCAACCGGGTCCTCGGCGGCACCCCCGGCCGCGGTTTTTACCAAATGATGGACGGGGTCGAGGTCGGCCGCGTCAACGTCGCCGCCCGCGGCTGCGGCGTCGCGCTGCGTGCCTTCGAACTCGCCATCGCCTACGCACAGCAGCGGCACACGTTCGGCAAACCCATTGCACAGCACCAGGCGATCCAGTTCCGGCTGGCGGAGATGGCCACGAAAATAGAAGCCGCCCACGCCCTCATGGTGCGTGCGGCACGCGCCAAGGACGCCGGGCGCCGGGGCGACCTGGAGGCCGGAATGGCCAAGTATCTCGCCGCGGAACACTGCAGGGAAGTCGTCGAGCACAGTTTTCGCATTCACGGCGGTTACGGCTTTTCCAAGGAGTACGAGATCGAACGGCTCTACCGGGAGGCGCCCATGCTGCTCATCGGCGAGGGAACGGCGGAAATCCAGAAAATGATCATTGCCCGCAGGCTGCTCGACGCCTACCGGCAGACGGGCTGAACACCCCCTGCCGGCGCCGCCGCAGGCCCGCCCGGCACGGGGTTTCCGGCCTCGAACGGCCCGCTGGCTTGCCGAGTTGCCGCTCGAAACCTATAGCATCGGCGTAGTCGCATCGCATCGCACAGATGTGACTTCCCACGCTACGAAGGTCTCCCATGCCTTACCGCTCATCTCCCCTATCCGGCGGCCGGGTACGTCTGGCCCGCGGCGCCTCCCCCTGGCTGGTGCCGACGGTGGCCACCGCCGCCGTCAGCCTGGTGAAGGCCCGCCGCTCCGGCCGCTGGGCCGCGGCGGCCGTCCCCGCCACCGCGCTGGCCGCGAGCATGCTGTGGTTCTTCCGCGACCCCGAGCGGGAGATCGGCCAGGGCCGGGTGATCTCCCCGGCCGACGGCGTGGTGCAGAGCATCACGCCGTGGCACGACGGCCGCACCCGGGTGGCCATTTTCATGAGCCCGCTCAACGTGCACGTGAACCGCGCCCCGGTGGCCGGTACCGTCGCCTCCGTCGAGCACGTCCCGGGCAACTACGTGCCGGCCTTCGACAAGGAGAGCGAGAACAACGAGCGCGTCGTGTGGCGGTTCTCCGGCGAGCTGGGCGACATCGAGATGGTGCAGATCGCCGGCGCGGTGGCGCGGCGCATCATCCCCTACGTCCCGCAGGGCTGCAAGGTCGAGCAGGGCGACCGCATCGGCCTGATCCGGTTCGGTTCGCGCGTGGACGTCTACCTTCCGGAGGGCATCGAGCCGGCCGTCGAGGTCGGCGAGCGCACGAGCGCGGGAGTGACTCGCCTTGACCGTGATTGACCGCAAGTCACGACGCGCCTGGGCGGACGTCACCGAAGAAGAGGACGGTGACGACGACGGCATGCCGCTGTCGATGCGGCTGTCGATAGCGGACACGCTCACCCTGCTGAACGCCACCTGCGGCTTCCTCGCCGTCTACTTCACCACCACCGGCATCCTCATCCCGCACCTCACGAACAGCGGCGACGCGGGCGTGGTCCGCAACAACGCGGCCACCGCCGTGCTGCTGATGCTGCTGGCCTCCGTCTTCGACCTCTTCGACGGCCTGGTCGCGAGGAAGCTGCGGGCCTCCCCCATGGGCGCCGAGCTGGACAACCTCTCGGACCTGATCAGCTTCGGCCTCGCCCCCGCCTACTTCGTGCTCGTCTGGGGCATGGTCGTGGGCGACGTGCACGAGCCGCTGTCGGCCCTGGCCGCCATCGTCGTGCTGCTCGCCGTCGTGCTGCGCCTGGCCAGGTTCTCGTGCGTGACCATGCCGCACGGCGTGTTCCAGGGCATGCCCAGCCCGTTCGGCGCGCTCACCGTCGTCTCCATCGTGCTGCTTGAGCTGCCGTTCACGCCGACCCTCCTGGCCATCGTCGGGGTGGCCTGGCTGATGGTGAGCCGCGTGGAGTACCCCAAGCCGCGCGGGCCGCTGGCCGCCGCCATGCTCTCCTGGATCGTGCTGAGCATGACCCTGCTGACCGCGTGGGCCTTCGACGCCCCCGGCGGCCTGCTCATGCTCCAGACCGCCTGCTCGCTGCAACTGGTGCTCGGCGCGGTGATCCCGCTGTTCGCCATGGTGCGCCGGGTCTACGCCTTCCGCGACAACCGCCGCGAGGCCCGCGCCGGCGCCGAGCCGTAGGAGTTCCCGAGGCCGCCGCCCGGCCCCTCGCGGGCCGGTGTCGGTGGTCCGTAGCACAATGGCCCGCATGGAGCTGACCAAGAAGGGCCACGCCTGCATCCGGCTCACCACCGGGGGCCGCACCCTCGTCATCGATCCTGGTGCGTTCAGCGAGGCGGACGCCGCCGCGGGCGCGGACGCCCTGCTCGTCACCCACGAGCACCCGGACCACTACGACGAGGGGCGGCTGCGGGCCGCCCTTGAGGCCGACCCGGCCGTCGGCCTGTGGACGCTCGCGAGCGTCGCCGAGCGCCTGTCGGCGGCCTTCCCCGGCCGCGTGCACACGGTCGGCGACGGCGACACCTTCCGGGCGGCCGGCTTCGAGGTCGAGGTACACGGACAGTTGCACGCCGTGATCCACCCCGACCTGCCGCGCGTCACCAACGTCGGGTTCCTCGTGGACGGCGAGGTCTTCCACCCCGGGGACGCGCTGACCGTGCCGGAGCGCCCCGTACGCACGCTGATGCTGCCGCTCCACGCCCCGTGGAACAAGTTCTCCGAGGTCCTCGACTACGTGCGCGAGGTCGGGGCCGCGCGGGCCTACGCCGTGCACGACGGGCTGCTCTCCGACGCCGGCCTGACCGTCTACGGCCGCAACCTCGGCCCCCAGGGCCCGGGCACCGGCCCCACCGCGTACGCCCGGCTCGCTCCCGGCGAGTCCGTCACCGTCTGAAGAGAGCCCTCATGCGCATCGCCACGTGGAACGTCAACTCGATCACCGTTCGCATCGACCGGCTGCTGGCCTGGCTGGAGTCGAGCGGCACGGACGTGCTGTGTGTCCAGGAGCTGAAGTGCGACGCCGAGTCGTTCCCCGCGGACCGCCTGCGCGAGGCGGGGTACGAGGCGGTCGTGCACGCCGACGGCAGGTGGAACGGGGTGGCCGTGCTCTCCCGCGTCGGCCTGGCCGACCCGGTCACCGGGCTGACGGCAGGCCCGGAGTTCGACGGCCGCGCCGAGCCCAGGGCCGTCGCCGCCACCTGCGGGGGCGTGCGGGTGTGGTCGGTCTACGTGCCCAACGGCCGCGAGGTCGGCCATCCGCACTTCGCCTACAAGCTGCGGTGGCTCGACGCGCTCCGCGCCACGGTCACCGAGGACGCCGCGGGCGACCGGCCGTTCGCCGTGCTCGGCGACTTCAATGTCGCGCCCGCCGACGAGGATTTGTACGACGTCGCGGCGTTCGAGGGCTCCACGCACGTCACGGACGTCGAGCGGGCGGCGCTCAGCGCACTGCGCGACACCGGCCTGTCCGACGTCGTGCCGCGGCCGTTGAAGTACGACAAGCCCTTCACCTACTGGGACTACCGCCAGCTCTGCTTCCCCAAGAACCGGGGCATGCGGATCGATCTCGTCTATGGCAACCGGGCGTTCGCCGCCTCCGTGAAGGACGCGTACGTCGACCGCGAGGAGCGCAAGGGCAAGGGCGCCTCCGACCACGCGCCGGTCGTCGTCGACCTCGACCCGCGGTGAAGTCGCGCGATCTTCGGGTAGCGTGCCCTGTGGTGCGCCGGGCGCCCGGGATGCGACCCTTGAGCGCATGAACATCCCTTTCCTGGACAACTGGCGCAAGAGGCCCGTCGCGGAGGCGACCGGTCCCTGGTCCGATCCCGAAGGGGTGGCCCAGCTGTTGTCCGAGTGCGAACTGCTGCGCGCCAGAGCCGAGCGCGCCGGCGTCGTCCTCGGCGACACCCCGCTGTCACTCGAGGCGCTCGACCAGCTCCTCCCCCGCTGGCGGGACGACCCGGAGGAACTGCCGTGGCTCGCCAACGACGTCGGCCTCTACCTGGGCACCGTGATCGTCCGCACCGTGCCCGGTGCGCGCTGGGGTCCTGGCCCGGACGGCCAACCCATCGTCGTCATGGCCTCCGGGCGCCAGGTGGACGTGGTCACCACGGGCCAGGAGTGGGCGGACACCGGCGCACCCGAGCTGTCCCAGGTCTACGCGGAGGTCGCCGAATCCTGACGCGCGTCACCGCGGCGGCGGCGCCCGTCAGGTGCCGAAGGTGATGGCGTACTCCAGGCGCCAGCGATCGCCCAGCACCACCGTGTCCGAGGTCTCCACGGGGCGGTCGCCCACGTCGTAGTGCGTGCGCTCCACCGCCGTGACGCACTGGCCCGGGGCGCAGCCGAGCGCCTCGGCCTCCGGGCTCGTGGCCGGCCGCGAGCCCACGACCTCGCGGGCCTGCGCGACCTGGATGCCGATGGCCGCGAAGCGCCCCCGCACGCCGCGGCGCGCATAGGGCCCGCGCTCGGGGAACATCACGTCGGTGCCCTCGGTGAGGCTCAACGGCTCCCAGCTGGTGGCCAGTTGCAGCGGCCGGCGGTCGGCCAGGTACTCGTACTGGGTACACATGACACGCTCGCCCTGGCGGACGCGCAGCCGCTCGGCGATCCCGGGCGGCGCCACCGTACGCGTCGAGGTCGCCTCCCACACCAGATCGGGCTGGCCGTTCACGGCGGTGGCGCCCGGCACGCTGATCCGGGCCGCGAGCGGCGTGTCCACCGCGTCGGTGGTGCGCACCAGCGCGCCGATCGGAGCCCGGTCGCTCACGAACACCCCGCGGCCGAACTGGCCGATCGCATACCCCGCGGTCTTCAGCACCCGCACCGCCCGGTCCACCGTCTGGTCGCTCGCCCGGTAGGCACGCTTCAGCTCGGCTCTGGACGGAATCCGCGCCCCGACCGCGAGCCCTCCCTCGTCGATCTGCCGCCGCAGATCGTCGGCGATGCGCTGGTACATCGGCCGCGTGTCGCCCATCCCCGTCTCCCTTCCGCGGGCCGTGTCGCCCTGCGTACCCCAGGGGCCAGGCTACGTCACGCCGCGTCAGAGATCCTTACTGGTGGTGAGCTTCGGCTGGGCCGTGGTGGCCGCGCGGGTCACGTCCTTGACGAGTTCGACCACGTCGGGGCCGTACGCCTGCGAGTTGACGACTTTCAGCAGCAGGCAGAAGTTGCCGCCCGAGCCGTGCTTCCTGGCCAGTTTCGTGTGGTGCTTGGCGAGATAGCGGGTCGCCGCCTGGTTGGTGACCGACCGCTGGCCGCAGGCCAGGAACACCGGCCTGCCTTGCTGCCCGGCGGTGAGGCGGGCGAGCAGCACGTGCTCGACCGAGCCGTTCTCCAGCCGGTAGCGCTCGGTCCCGATGAGGAACGCGCCGCGGTCAGGACCCGGTTCGGTATCCGTGTTGACGGCGACGCCCGGCAGCAGACTGTGCAGGTGCGCGGCCATCCGGCGGTTCCGCCTCGTTCCGAAAACTCACTTCAGAACTCACCCTGACCCTGACTGCCTGACCAGCACAAACACCACGGCCCCCGGAGAGACCGGGGGCCTTCTTCATGCCTCAGAGGGGGTGAATATGCTGATTGATCTTGAGAGACGGTGGATGTGGCGGCCCGACAAGGCGTGCGCCAGTGAGGCGCTGAACACCTTCTTCCCGACTGGGCCTACAGGGCCCGACAACCCCCCCTCCAAGCCGGCTATCGCAGCTGCGGAGCGAGCCAAGGAACTCTGCGCCCGCTGCCCAGTCATGCTGGAGTGCCGCCGGGACACCCTGGGTGAGCCCTACGGGGTCTGGGGTGGCCGGGCGGAGTGGGAGCGCAGGGCACGGCGGAGGCAGGTAGCCGCCTCTGTCGCCACATGGCCCGTTGACCGCCGTCTGGCGTGGGGGCGACTGTGTCACCAGCTCTACGCCGCCAGCGGACGCTGGACGCGCGTTCAGGAGCGCACCGGGCTACTGATATGGGTGGCTCAGAAACTGGCTGCCGAGCACAAGCGCAGCCTGCCCCGCAAACTCCCTCCAGCGCCCCCCGAGGGGGCGATTACCCGAGTGCTGGACTGGCCGGAGAACCCGGGCACGAAACACGCCTGGGTGTGGCAGGGCGGCCGAATGAAGGACGCCCACATCCGGGGCGTCACTCCGGATGAGACCTACTACTACGCCTCTGTCGCCTCGGGCCGAGGGCACTCCCACGCCTGGGTGCGTCGGGAGCATGTGCGCATCTACGCCAAGTACATTGACCCTCCGCTAAAGGAGAAGCTGGACCGTGCCGAATACGACCGCATCCGTCCCCGCCGGCGGCGCAGGGCCGCGTGAGATCAAGCATCTGAGCTACAGCTCTATGAGCACCTGGCAGAAGTGTGGTAAGGCATACCAGCTCGGCAGAGTCCGAGGCATCCGGGGAACTCCAGCGTGGTGGAACATCGGCGGGAACGCCGTGCATTCCGTCCTGGAGGTGTGGGACCACCTCTTCCGCGAACACGGGGCCCCCAATTGGGGTGACGAGGCACTGCGGAGCGCGTTTTCCGGCGCCCTGGAGTCCGAGATTGACTGGGCGGCGCAGGTTGAGCCCGACCAATCCAAGTGGCGCGTCAAGCGCATGTCTTCCGAGGGTTACGACTGGTGGCAGACCAACGGCCCGGTCATGTGCCGTTCGTACATCGACTGGCGTCTCCGCTCTCCGAGCTGGGAGATATGGACGACGCCGGACGGCGAGCCGGCCATTGAGCTGGATGTGTCCGGCTATCTGCCCGGATGCGATCTGGAGATCAAGGCGTTCGTTGACCGCGTCTTCGAGGACACCGTCAACCGGGTTCTCTGGATCGTGGATTTCAAGAGCGGTTCATCTATGGGGACTGACCTCCAGTTCGGCACCTATCGAGCCCTGATTGCGCAGAAGTTCAAGGCCGTGGCTGATCTCGGGGCCACGTTCCGGACCCGGGACAACAGGAGTCGCCGGAACGGCAAGGCTCCGGGTCTCTACATACACAACCAGAACCTCACCAAGTGGACGCCGGAGTACGCCGGAGGGCTTTTCGGGCAGATGTCCACCGCCGTGAAGGGCGGCGTGTTCATTGCGAACACCAGCGATGACGGCTGGTGCACCAACGTCTGCGACCTCAGGGGCCACTGCTATGCAGCCGGCGGAGAGCTGGCCGCGGGTAGCGACCCGGACCACCCGGAGCACGCAGGCTAATGCCCTCGCAACGTGAGGCCGTGGCGATGTTCCAGCGCCAGCTAGGCGCAGTCATCCTCGCCCCCTCGAAACCGAAAAAGACCACCACCCAGGCCCCGCAGAAGCGGGGCCTTTCTCGTTCCACGAATAGGAGCAGCATGAGCACCCCGCAGGACACCACTTACTCCGTTGAGCGAGCCGACTCTCCCGACGACGGAGACGCCTGGACCGGGGACGACTCCCCGTCGTACCCGGAACTGCCGAGCAATCCGCACAACCACGTGTTCACCTGGAGCCCGAAGCTCAGCGACGGTTCCATGCTGGTGATCCGCAGCAACTCTGCGGCCGGACTGCTCGCCGCCACTCAGGCCGTTGCTGGCGTGGCGGCCGAACTCCAGCGGACCTGGGACGGCGCCAAGGCGACTAGTCAGGGATTCCAGCAGGCGATGCAGCAGCAGTACCAGAACAGTGGCTTCAACGGCGGCCAGCAGCCGAACCAGCCCTACCAGGGGCAGCCTCCGTGGCAGCAGGCGGGAGCCCCGCAGGGTGGGGCCATGGTCCCCCCTGGCTGGATGAAGCTGAACGTCCCCTTCCCGCAGAAGGGCGCGTTCGACGCGATCGTGGCGCAGTACAACATCCGCAAGGGCGACCCCAACAACGGCGGTCAGGTGTCCTTTCAGAAGGCCGTGAAGTCCTGGTACTGCGCGCCTGAGGTGGCGCAGGCGTTTGCCCAGTTCACCCCCACGCCTGCGTAACGGATGCGCACGCTCTCACGGAGCGTGACTCGGGGAGGGGAGTCCAGTGCTCCCCTCCCCGCGCCGTTCCAGACGTGGGCCCAGCGATACATCAGATTTCACCGGGCCTCCCTGTCCCTCCTGTTCGGCGTCTCGGGCTCCTTCAAAACGATGATCGCCCTGAATGCGCTGGTCAATATGCGCCTGCCGACGCTGGCATTCAGTACCGATTCCGACGAAGACACTGTGGCCGCCCGGCTGGCAGCCCTTTCCACGGGTGAGCCGTACACGGTCACCCGCTCATGGCGCCAGCGTGAGCCGCTGCGTCTTCAGGAGGCCATCGCTCCCTTCGACTTCATCCGCTGGGACTTCGCTCCCCAGCTGGACCTGAATCACATATGGAACTCCCTCTACGCCCACTACGAGACGGAGGGGCGTTACCCGGATCAGGTTCTCGTGGACATCCTCTCCGACGTGTGGCACTCGGAGGGCGAGGGCGAATGGGGCATGCAGAAAGCCGTTCTGCGGCAGCTCAAGGCCCTTGCCAGGGAAACCGGCTGTCACGTCCTAGTGGTCACTCACGCGACCGCAGACAGGGCCAAGAGCCCCTGCCCCAAGAAAGGCGACATCCAGGGGAAATTGGATGCCCTTCCGGAGGTCATCATCTCCTGTGGCGTGGACTGGCAGAACCAATTGCAGGTCACCGCCGTGAAGAACCGGCACGGGAAGAGCGACCCGCAGGCGGACAGCCATTTCCGTATGGCCATTGAGCCCGACAGGGCTTTCGTCGGGGACTACGTGGCCCCGCAGTACCCGGCGTATGCCGGGGCCTACTACGACAACGAGGAAGAGGGGGAAGAGTGAAGTACCGAGTCAAGATCTACTGCTTCGGCATGGTCGCCGAGAACCCGAAGGAGTTCGACACCGAAGAGGCGGCCGAACAGTACGCCGCCGAGATGCAGAGAATTCCCGGCTTCATCCCGATCGTCGAAGAGGTCGAGTCATGACCGGAGAGAGCTGGGTCAGGCTGATCCCTTGGGTCATTGCCAGCGGCGGCCTGTGGGCCGCCCTCCTGTGGAGTTGGCTGCGATGAGTGACCCGATAGGCCAGAACCCCACGGGGAGACCCCGAAAGAGCAGCGCCGGTACCCGGCGGAAGAAGGCCAAGAGAGAGGCGAAGAGGGATGAGGGGAACTGAGCACTACCGCGAGGCGGAACGAGCCCTTCGGCGCGCTAACGAGTCTGGCGATGTCGAATGGGCGATGGTGAATGCCCAGATGGCGCAGGTGCACGCGACGTTGGCCCTGGCTGCTGCCACGGCGCTTGCGCCCGTGGCGGGCGTTCAGGACACGCGAGAGCTGGAGTCATCCACCTATGAGGCGTGGCAAGAGGTCGCGGAATGAGCCCCGACGAGCCCATTCCGTTCGAGCTGACGCCGCTGGCGGATGAATTCCTCTTCACCGATGGGGAGATGACGCAGGTCGCGGATCTGGTCAGCTCGCTCCGCGACTTCGTCGGCCTGTTCATCACCACCGCGGAGGAATGATGCTCTGCGGTGGTGTCTTTGAGCACAAGTGGGGGCCATGGACATATGAGCCCCGCAAGGGTGGCTACTACCGGGCCTGTGAGCTGTGCGGGGAGATTGAGCATCGATGAGGATTCTCCTGACGGGGTCAAGAGATTGGCCCCGTCCGCAGACCGTTTCTATGGCCCTCTGGAGCCTCTACGAAGAGGCCGGAGGGCCTTTGCTTGTGGTCCACGGCGCATGCCCCACAGGGGCCGACTCTGCGGCGTCTGAGTGGTGCAGGGCTACGCGCTGCGGCATGGAGGAGAAGCACCCGGCCGACTGGACCCGGCACGGGAAGAAGGCCGGGCCAGCCCGCAATCAACTGATGGTGGACAAGGGCGCAGACGTCTGCTTGGCGTTCATCAAGGACAACAGCAAGGGCGCATCTCACTGCGCCGAGAGAGCCATGGGCGCCGGAATAGACACACGGATATGGAGGATGTGACGTGTTCGGAAACGACGAAGAGGAATTCGAGGCGTGGCTAGACCTGGCCCAGGAGGCTGACTGCGTGGCCGAAGAGGTGGATCACGGTGTGGCCGTGCTGGAGAACCTGACGCCAGTCGTCCAGATGGCAACCAAGCTCGGACTGGACAAGGGCGTCGTCTTCCAGCGCATCATCGCTAGAACGGATGACTGCTGCCTCCCGGACACCACCGGCATTCTCCCTGCGCTGTGGAAGGAGCTGTCATGAGCGCCCGAGACAGGCTGGCAGTCATGATGACCACGAGCCCTGCGCCTGATGGCGAGTGGTCCAATGCGGAGATCGATGCTGCAATCGACGCTTTCGCCCACGAGCTGGCGGAGGAGGTCAGGGCGGACACGAGGCACATCCGCTACGGGAGCGCGACGGACTATGCCAACCGGCATGCCGACCTAATTGACCCGGAGGTGAAGCCGTGAAGTTTATCAACCGCCTTATTGGGCGGTTCGGTGTGATAGTCGTCCCTGTCCCGCCGAGCGCCAAGTCTCTCCGAGAGCACGCCAATGTAGGCGAAACCTTCCACCCTGCGCGGGGCGGGAAGTGCGTCAGGTGGATGCGTACCGTGGCCGACCTAATCGACCCAGAGGTGCGCAATGGGTGAACTCAGCCCGGGAGACCGGGTGACCATAGTCACCACTGAGAAGTGGTGCGCACTGGAAATGTACGGCATCACCGGGACCGTGCTTGACGGCCCGGACCGATGGGACTCCTACGGCGTGATGCTGGACGAGGAGTTTGATTCGGAGCGGCTGCCCCTCGCCTTCAGTAGAGGCGAGCTGGACAAGATGGAAACGGTGGAGGTGGGCTGATGGCGGCGCTATTCAGCAAGGAGAACGTCAAGGTCGGTGACACGCTGCTCTTGCGTGATGGCCCCAAACTCGATGAGGTCACCGTCGTCAAGGTCGGTCGCACGCTGGTTCATGTGCGGAAGTACGGCCGACCGATGCCGTTTCGAATGAGCGATGGGGGACTCAATGAGCGCATGTTCGGTTATGGAATGTGGCTCACCACTCCGGAAATCGAGGCCGAGAGGGAGCGTGCTGCCGCTCTGGAGGACCGCCTGAAGGAGTTCGGTATAGCCCTCCGTTTCGGCTACAGCAAGCCCTCCACGGCCAAACTGGAGGCTCTGTTGAAGGTGATGGAGTCCGAGGATGGCTGACATTCACCGCCTGCCCCTGCTGGGGCATGACCTCGAACTCCCAGCGCCGGAGCGCGAGAGAGTCAAGGTCTACAAGGATGGTCCGTACTGGACCTCAGAGCACCGATGCCCGGGGCGACCTCGCTCCGCACCCAAGTATGGGTATCCGCAGGCCAGCTGGCGCGAGGCGTTTGACCTCGCGCTGACTCATGTCAAGAGGTGCTTGTGGTGAGCAACCAAGTTCTTCTGATCGGCGGCCCGAAAGACGGCGAATGGGTGACCACGAGAGAGCGTGTCTTTGAGGTGGCACACGTCGAAGAGGGCGCGCATGCGGACGTCTTTGCCCCGGTTAAGCGAGTTGTGTATCAGGTGGAATCCATCGCGTTGTTCGGCAGGCGCCTCATGGTGGCCCTGCCGCTGCAAACACTTTCCACCGAGCGCGAGGAGGCTGTCATCAGGGCCGTGTTCCAGCGGGACGTGGCGCAGGAGATCCTACGGGAGGGCAAGTGACCGATGACGAACTGCCCACGGTCATCCACAGGACCCGTGAGGAGCTGCTTCAGCAGCGTGAGGAGCTGATAGCCCGGACCGGGATGACTGAAGAGGTGCTGTTTCGCAGGGCAGAGGATTTCATCCTCTACCCCGAGCATTACCTCATTTACGAGACCGTCCAGGGTATCGATTACCTCTTGGGGGAAGGGTGAGCACCAAGAGCGACGCGAAGGAGAAGAAATGCATTTGCTGATCTACGTATTCACGGAGCCGAGGGCGAGCGCCGAGGAGGCCCTAGAGCCCTTCCGCCAACACGAGAACAATGACGGCAACTGGGTCGGAGAGTGGGACTGGTGGGCTGAGGGTGGCCGGTGGCACGGCCATCTTGACGGCCGCAACAAGGCAGCCGCATCCGAGGTGCGAGGCATGGAGACCTTCCCCGCTTCGCCCTTCGGGTTCCTGACCCTCCAGGGGGAATGGGTGGCCCGGGAATTCTGGGACGACAACGGCTCCCAGAAGACCGCGGACTACGAGGCCAGGTACTCGCAGTACCTGGCCTCAGTGCCTGACGAGACCGTTGTCACGGTGGTGGACATCCACTCATGACCAAGAGCAAGGCGAAGGGCACCAAGGCGGAGACTGAGGTCGTGAAGTATCTCCGGCAGTGGTGGCCGGCGGCGGAACGCCGAGCCCTCTCAGGGGCCAAGGACAAGGGTGACGTGGCCGGGATTCCCGGCGTGGTCGTGGAGGTCAAGGCAGCTCAGCGTCAGCTCATTGGGCCGTGGCAGCGGGAGACCTTCGCGGAGAAGAAACACGCCCTCGCCAGCGCGTGCTTGCTGGTCGTCAAGCGCCCTCGGAAGCCTGTTGCACAATGGGATGCCTACATGCCTGCCGATCAGATCAACGCTGCGCTCCGCTGGGCTGGCGATGCGCAGGAACTCTTCAATGAGGGGGCGCTGTGGGTGCGTATGGACCTCTTCGGAGCCGCAGTCCTACTCAAGGCACAGGGGTACTAATCCCCCTCGAACCCGTCCTGGCGCACTACGGCGTTGAGCTGCGGGGCTCGCGCTGGGGCGAGCAGCAAGCCTGCTGCCCCATTCATGGAGAGAGACGCCCTTCCTTCCGAGTCAACCTGGAGCGGGGCGTCTTCTTCTGTCACTCCTGCGGAGCGGGGGGCTCCGCAGTCCACCTGATCATGGCAATGGAGAGCTGCACACGTGAAGACGCTCTCACTAGAGCAGAGACTCTTTCTCGGGACCTCGGTTTCGAGATACCAAGCCGCACTGGCGGCAGATATCGGCGCCCAGGCGTACCTGGCGCTGAGGGGGATAGACCAGTCGGCCGCAAATATGTTCCGCCTGGGCGTCGTTAGCGACCCGATGACCGGCCATGAGGCGTTCCGCGGCAGGCTGGCCCTGCCGTACCTGACCCCCTCGGGTCCGGTTGCCCTGCGTTTCCGCTGCATCCAGAACCACGTCTGCAAAGAGACAGTCTGGTTCACTGACAGCAAGGGGAAGCCGGTCTACTGCCCGAAGTACACCGGCCCCGAGGGCGACGAAGGGCATCTCTTCAACGTGGCCGCCCTCAAGGCTGATTCGGAGTTTCTGGTCATCTGTGAAGGCGAGATAGACGCTATCGCCTGGACGATGGCAGGAGTCCCAGCCGTTGCCCTTTCGGGCGTGAAAGCGTGGAAGGACCACTTCAAGCTCACGCTGGACGACTTCCGGATCATCTATGTGGCCGCCGACCGGGACGACGCCGGCCGGGGCTTGAAGTCCCTACTCATCAAAGAAGTTGGGGCACGCCCCATCCGGTACCCGAAAGGACAGGACGCCAATGACCTCTGGAGATCCGGAGGGGCAGAAGCCCTCCGAGCCCTCATTCCAGGGTGACCTGGAGGCCCTGCGGGAACTCCAGCGCCTTCTGGACGAGGCGTACGAGCACTACTTTGCCAACAGTGACGGCTACTGCAAAAGCAGTGAGGGCTACATCGGCCTCGACCTCAACAACTACTTCGAGCGTCGAGACGGCGAGCCCCTTCGAATCAAGGGCGTGGAGGTCTACTCCTACGTCCTCGGGCCGTCCCGGCGGCATACTTTCCCCACTATCGCCGCCGCGCTGGATACCGTCCGACGATGGCACGCCGAGGAAATGTCCTGCGACTATTCCGAGGAGGACTGGTGACTGAGCCCTCATCCCCGGCTGAGGAACTGCGTAAGGCGGCCGACAGGGTGATGCAACCGCCCTTCGGGCTGGCCATCGGTCGAACGCTCCGCTGGCCGTTGCATGACCTGTTCGAGTTCGCAGCGGAGATGTACTCCGGATGGAAAGGCCCGTACGTGTCGGTGGAGCTGAGCCACTTCCTGGCTCTCGCCCGAGCCATCAACGGGACCAAGGAGGACTGATGGAGGTCACACCCACCTCATTGAGAGTGGAATCCGACTATCTAGCCGAAATGATGGGCGAGGAGACCGTGAGCGACACCGAACCGAACACCCACATCGTCACCGAGAGAGCCGCCAGTATGGCCGTCAGAGGGGCGCTGAGCGCCCTTATAGAGGACGGCAGAGGGAGAGGTTACCTCGACCTCCAGCAGTGGCTCACGGCCGAGCTGGACCACGTCTACCGGCAGGCCGGGCGGTGAGCCTGCCCGTTGACAGGCCGCTCACTGAGCGCAGAATCCAGATCCTGCGTCACCTGGCCAACGGGCTGACGACGGACGAGATCGCTGCCGAGATCCATATAGGCAGGAACTCCGTACTGACTCATCTCCAGTACACCTATCGCCAGCTCGGGGCCCGCAACGGGGCCCATGCCGTGGCGATAGCCATGGTCCGGGGGTTTGTAGAGCCGCACGAGGTGCCCCTACCGGCGCCGCGGGCGCCGCTGAGGAGAGCGAAGTGAACGCGGGAGAGCCGCACGATTATCTGTCCACCGGCTGTCTCCACGGCCGTCACGACTACTGCCAGAACAGGGAGGGGCAGGCGGGATCGAAGACACCTGCCACCTGTAAGTTCTGCGAGGCCAAGTGCACCTGCCCCTGCCATCAGGGGGGAGCAGCGCCTGAGAACACACGACCTGTCGACCTGATGGAACTTCTGCCGCCCCCTCCCGGGGAGGAGGACTCATGAACTGGCCTTTGTGTCTGACTGGCATGGCCCTCGGAGGACTTTCCGGGGGCCTCACTTATGGCTACACGCAGGACACCGCCATGGCCGCCATCGTCGGCGTGGTCGTGTGGCTGCTCTGCTGGCTCGGTGGCTGGCTGACCGTGGTGATCCTGGAGGATCTGTGATCTGGAGATGGTCCAGGAAGAAGAGGCGGGCTCACAAGAGCCCGCCTCTGGCCGTTGTACTGGCCGAGCGGGATGAGCTGGCGCGGCAGGTCAGAGAACTGGAGGAGCAGCTGCGCGCCGTGTCGGCGGGCCATGAGTCCGCCTGGCGTCATATCGAGTGGCTGCGCCGGCGGCTGGCCGAAACCGAGAACCGGAACAGGCACTTCGTCCCCGCTCCGATGGATCGCCCCACTACCACAGTTTCGCCTCCGCTGAAGCCAACCTTTGCGGCAAAGGCCCCGAACCCGCCCAAGACGAAGGCAGTTGTCATTCCGCTGCATCAGATGACCAGGAGAGTGTGATACGTGACCGAACCCAAGCTGAGCATGAAGGTCGGCCCCAAGGCCGTGACCTTCGTCGTCTCTGATGAGCATGAGCAGACGTCGATCCCCGTTGAACGGGATGCGCCACAGGAGGTGATCGTCCAGCGGCTCCAGCGCGTGCTGGCCCGCATGAACGCAGCACCCCTGTGGCCGTCCGAAGAGGATCTGGCGCACGCGATGGGCCTCAAGCCATCGCCCAGGCCGAGCAGCAAGGCGTCCACCCGGTCCGGGTGGGCAGCAGTCGTGGGCGACACCAAGCCCGAGCTGCCCTCGCGGCTGCGAGGCGACTACGAAGAGATCCCCCCGGAGGAAAGTGCGTGAGCCTGACTGTCACCTCTGCGAGGGAGGGCTACGACCGGTGGTCGGTGCGGCGACAGGTTGACCTGAGGGGCGCGCCCCTCGTGGAGGTGCTGACCGCCAAGGGGACCCCGACTCCACACCGCCACCGCTTCCGGCCCAACTATGCCGTGATCCACTACTGGTGGGTGACGGGGAGCGCGACCGCCACCACGGCCGACATCGCGGTGAACGGGCCAACGGTACTCAAGTCCGGACGGCACGGGACTGTTCGCTCAGTCTCGTGGTGCATGCACGACGCCCCTCCGTGGCTGGGGCCGGTGGTGTTCACCCATGCCCCCGAAGAATGGAAAGAGTGTCTGTGACGGATCTGGAGCGGACGAAGGAGTTCCTGGAGTCCCTGGGCGTAAGGGGCTTCAAGGAGGTCACGCACGAGGACAGCATTGCTCTGGTCCTCCGGCCGGGAATGCACAAGGTTGTCGGCTGGAGTGAAGCCCTCCTGGTCTGGCGTTTTCACCCGGACGGGACGTTCAAGGAGATCGGGGTTTGGGAATGAGCGACGGGGAGATGGGGGCAGTTCTGCCCGGAAACGGATGTGCACCATGACCGAAGAACAGAAGCCCCCGCCGCCGAAGCAGCCGGAGCCCCCGAAGGACCCGAAGCCTGACGGCTATGGCTGCGCACTGTGCGGTACAACCTCTGGCCGCTGCCAGAGCCTCAACAACCACGGCTACATCAACTAACAGTGCCAAATGACAGAAGCCCCCCGCCTTTCGGCGGGGGGCTTTTCTGCGTTTCAGGAGTCGTTGCGCTCGTCCAGAGCCTGCTGGACCGCCTTGCGGATTCGCTCCGTCAGCACACCATTGGTGTTCTTGTGTATCTCGTTGATGGTCTGGTCCTGTCGGGTCAGGTGGTTGACCACGAAGACGGCCGCCAGGACCGGGGTCACCAGCCCAACATACTCAGCCGTCTCGGCGCCCTTGACGGTCAGAGCCACAAAGCCGCCGACCACCAGCGCGAAAACTCCCAGCTGCACGATCTTGTCGGCCATATTCACTCCCTAGTTCCAGGTGGCCTCAGGCGGTCCAGGAGGGCCGCCGTATCCCGGTCCAGCACACCTGAGACCGGAAGTCTGAAAAGCCTCTGAATGCCCGCTAGGCGCGTCGAGAACGCGTCGTCGGGGATTCCCGTGGGCTCCATGTCCAGAGCCCTCTGAGCGGTCCTCACAGCCTCGTATTCAGCCTCTGTGAGAGGCGCGAGGATCTGTTCCCGGGGCATCCAGTCGGGCATGGGTCAGTCCACTGACCGGGCGATGGCGGCATTCGCCCAGAACATCGCCTCTTCCAGCTTGATGATGGCGAGGGCCTTTTCGCGGCCGTCCGGACAGAGTTCGTTGATGCGATCCGCCGCCTGACGGATTGCCTGCCGGGCAGAAGTGTGCTCGTCTCGCTTCTCCTGACGGCTGGCCGCATGGAAGGCGAATCGGTGCTCGATATCCAGGGGGTCCATTGCTTCTCCTCAGGTGATGGCATCCGTCACTGTGCGCAGACGGATATAGATGTATCCGCCCCAGCCGCCGCAGTTGGCCGGCGGAACGGACTGACGGAACTCGTACTGGTCATCATCCACCACAACTTGAGTGGTGGTGTTGGTCCGCAGATCCTGGAGGGCGATGACGTCGCCCCGCTGAATGATCTGCTCAAGCGCCTCCAGGCGCGGGAGGGTTCTCCCCTCCCAGCCCACTATCTGGCCATGACGGTCCTGTTCGTGGTCAAAGGCCAGGAGCGGAAGCATGAATACGCGCTGGCGGATCTCCCCCGGCAGAGCCTTGAACTGCCAGCCGGTGACGACCGGCCCGGCAGTGGCGTCCGTGGCGTCACGGTTGATGGTCAGCTTCAGCTGAAGCCACTCCGCGACCGTAACCGGAGAGCGGAGAAGTACATTCTCGATGGACGCGTTCCCGCTCACCGTGATGACGTTGTTCTCGCCCCCAGTGGGGTCAATTACGGCAGCAGTAATACTGCCGTTGAGGGGGCGATCATTGCGCACCGTCAGGAATTTGAAGATCTTCTCAACAAGGGTGTTGTAGCGGACCCTGCCCGTGAAGAACGTGCCAGTGGGCTCCAGCTCGGTCGCGTGCTCCACGCAGGAGCCTGAGCCCCGGACGGAGAAAACGGCCCGGTCCGAGTTCCCCAGCAGAGTGACGCCGTCCACCTCCCCGGCAACATGGGCCTGGAGGTCCGTGGCGTATGCGTGGCGCAGGGATGCGCCAGGCCCCTGACTCTCCATGGGCTGGCCCAGGTCCACGCGGTACAGGCCGCTCTGCCCATTGATGGCGTTCTCCGCGCCGATGAAGAAGAAGCGGTCATAGCCGACCATGCTGCGCACCGGCGTCTCCACCAGCAGGGGCCCGTAGACGATGTCTCCGGAGTCGGTCAGCTCACCGACCCTGAAACCACGGCTCGTGCCGATGCCGACGTAGGTTCCCAGGTAGGCGGACATGTGCAGTACGACCTCCCCATGGGGGAGGGATGCAGCCTGAATACCTCCGGAGAGGACGGGGACACTGCCGTCCGTCTCCAGTGTGAATTTGTAGATGGCGCTCTTGCTGCCGGAGTACCCGGCTACGTAGATGGCGTTCGTGCCCTCGGTGACGGCGGTCCACTGCCACCCGGCCGCCGGGTGGGTGTACACCGGCTCGGGCAGCGTAGGTGGTGTTCCGCCGGCCAGCTCGTACACGGACCGCCCGATGCCAGCCATGAGACGGCCCATTGCCCAGCCGACCACCACGTGAGGGTCCCCGGTGTTCCATGCGAGCGTCCCGGCCCCTGAGCCGGTGCCCTGGTAGATGCCCACCTCATCGGCCGCGTAGTAGTCCTGGCCATCCGTCGTGAGAGACAGGATGGTCTCCGTGCCACCCCACGTGACTGCGGTGTGGGTGGTGCCATCCGAGGACGTGAGCACCGTGTCAGCGGCGCTCCAGTACCTGTCTGTGCCGTCGTTGTAGCCCAGGACATGATGCGGCATGGTGGTCGCCGCAGTGACATCCAGCTCGGTCCTGCGCAGCAGGCTGAGTCTGCCGTTCACCCAGGGGTTCAGGCCCACAGAGCTGCCGTACTGGATGGCCCACTGATTGGAGACGTCCGGGTCCTGATAAAGCAGGCCCTCCCCTCCAATGAACGTGGCCTGCGACCGGAGCCACCAGTCCGCCAAAGATTGCTCTCCGGGGATCTCCTGGTTGTCGAACTGCTCCTTGCGGATCTGCGCCAGCTCGCGCGTGAGCGGGCGATCCGGATTGATGGCCAGCATGAACGGCATGCCGCCTATGGCTATGTCGTAAGAGGCGTCAACCGGCGTGTAGGTCTCGCTCGCGCCACCAGAGCGGCCACTGAGCGGCGCCGGTATCCGCGCCGGGAGCCTGGACATCAGCCCACCCAGCTCAGGGAGCAGAGGATGTTCGTCCCGATGCCAATAGTGCTGTTCGGCATGGCGGTGCGCAGCACCATCTGTCCGGACTCGTCCACCCGGGCTTCGCCGGAGGTGATCCCGTTGGACCATGAGGCGGAAGTCTGAGCCGGCGGCCTCCAGCCGCTGGGCAACGTGCACATCAACGTGTCATCGATGTTGCCCGTCGAGCTCGCCGAGCGGCTGACGCTGTTGGTCATCAGCACCGTGACGTAGTAAACGCCGCAAGTGCGCCTACCGGTGTATGCGTTGGTGCTGAAGCCGCTGGCGGCGCTGGGTGCGCCCATGGTCTCGACTTGGGCGACGAACCGATCATCAGTGGCCAGAAGATTCGCGTCGGAGCGATAGAGGGTGGTGTCGGCCCCGGCTGCGCCGGAGCCCCACAGCATGCGGCCGTCCGCAGAGAGAATGAACCTGCTACTGGTGTCCTCACCTACTCGCGTCGCGAGGGCGTCAGATTCGACCGCCGGGCGAGTGACCCGCAGCCGGGACGTGGTACCCAGCAGGGCTTCGCCCAGGCGATAGAGCACCGTATCGGCGGTCGCCGTGCCGTCGCCCCACGCCAGGATTCCATCGGCACTGAACTGGAGCCTGGCCGCCTCGTCACCCGTGACGCGCACCTGGAGGGCCAGCTCCCCTGTGGCTGCCTCGAAGGCGGCAGCATCAGCGAAGTCGGTCCCGCCAATGAATACCGGAGCCCCGCTGAAAATGGGCGCCGCGTCGAACGTGGGGTTTCCCTGGAGGGTGCCCGAGAGGTCAGCCCCGTTGAGCTGGGCCGCGTTGATGGCCGGAGAGGTGAGCGTCTTGTTGCTGAGGGTCTGGGTGTCCGAAGTACCCACCACGGAGCCGGAGATCCCGTGGACGCCTGCGGAGGCGTCTTCGTGGGCCCGGAAGTCCTGGAGATCCACGGCGTTGACCACGTGCTTGACGACGGCTCCAGCGCTGTGCGCCTGGGCCGACGTGCCGCCAAAGGCGCGGGTCACCGTCCAAGTGGTCCCGGCCGCAGCCGTGACCGCAACCAGCTCCTCCGCGTCCGTCTCGTAGTCCAACGCGACGATGAACGGGAACTGCGCCGGGTAGCCGGCGGCGGAGGCCACCACGATGGTGGTGTCCCCGCTGCCCGCGTTGCCCGCCAGCTCGGTAGTGACGGCGGTGTTGGAGTAGTAGTAGTCAGGCACCGCTCACCCCTGGAACGTCTGGTAGGTGGCCAGATCCTCGAGCTGCTTGCGGCGCTCCTTTGCAAGCGCCGTCTCGAATAGACCCTGGTAGTAGGCGGCAGTGCGCAAGGCGCTCTGTTCACCCACAATGCGTCCGCGCTCGGCGGACTCCACGGCCCTCTGCTGGAGCCGTCCGGCCTCATATGCGGGCGTCAGGCGGGCGCAAGCGCCCCACTTCACGGCCTCTTCCGCCGTGGCGGGGAACCCGGTGTCAGTGAAGTCCTGACCTCCGAGCACGAGTGGGCTCGGAGGCTTGTTGTAGACGATGCGATAACGGCGGCCGGGAACATTCCCGTCCAGGAGCTGAGCGCTCTTGCCGCTCGGAAAATAGCCGGGGTCCGCGTTGCCGTTATAACGCACATTGGGCTTCGGGGTCCACATGCGGGAAGGGCCGATGGTCTCCCCGACCACATACCAAATGCCCTCGGCGTCAGCAGGCAGTTCGTACTCCCAGATTGCCGCAGAGCACACAATCTCGGTGGTCTCCAGGACGTTGAGATCCGGATACATGAACGTGATGGTCTCGTTGATTGCGAACTTCACGTCGCTCCGGGGGAACGCCGGAGCGGTTGTCAGCAGAGATCCCGCGGCGTGAGCCGCCGGAGTGGTGCCGGCGTAGCCGCGGCCGTTCACGCCGCCCATGACGGTCACAGTCCCTGTGGACGCGTCGTAGGAACGCGCGAGAATCAGTTCGTCGTCGATCTCCACGACGCCACGGCCGACCTGGCGCACGTCGCCGGCGTCCACGGTGAACGCGATGTCGGTCTCGGAGATGGGAGCCGTCACCTCCGAGACCTGTTCCTGAGTGAGGGCGTAGCCCATGAGCTGGCGGCGTACCGCCTGCACGAGCTGATCCAGGGTGGACATCAGGCCGCCATGATGGTGGCCGTCACGGTGCCGGCGCCGCTGGCGTCCCCCAGGTCCGCGCGCCAGTACCGACACGCCATGCCGGTGGCGCTCACTGTCACCGTGCTCGCGGCCGGAAGGGAAACGGTGGCAGTCGTGGATACCCACGTGGTGCCATCGTGACTCGCCTGGATAAGGATGGTCCCCCCCAGCTCTGAGGCGCTGGTGGCGATCACAGTGCATGTCGTCACAGCAGCGCCTGCGTCCAGGGCGGCGCCCGTAGCCGCGGACGTCACGGCGTCCAGGGATGTGACGGCTGTCGCCTCAGCCGGGGCCACGGCCACCGTCCCCGAGACGCCCACGGTTCCGGCGATGGTCGCCGTGCCATCGATGCTCACAAGCCACGGGTCAGTCCCCGCGGTTCCTTGGTTGGCGGTCGTCGCCCCCCCGCCGCTGCCGCTGGTCACCATCAGCTCTCCCGCCTCGGTGACACGCGCCCGGTGCGTCTGCTCCGGGTCCTCAATCCCTACGTATTGGCCGGGCATTACGCCTCCATCGGTGCGGCCTGGGCGAAGTCGCGGCCATAGGCCGCGCCCGCCTTGTCGGATAGACGCACGGCCTTGTCCACCACGGGCCGGTTCGTGGATTCGGGTTGTATGCCCTGCCTGACGGCATCCCGGTAGGCAGCTAGGTCTGCGTCCCACCTCTTCTGTCTGGTGCCGTCCAGACCCTTGCTAGGGCTTGCGAGATAGGTCTTCACGGCCTTCGCCTGGAGGCACTGGCCGTAGCTGGCATGGTCTTGGGTCTTGCATCCGGAGGTGCACGTCATGGCAGCAGCTCCACGTCTGTGATTTCGAAATGGGGGAGCTGGGCGGCGGTTGCCACCGACCCAGTGGACAGGTGCCAGTACCGCCCCCGGTACGTCGTGTTGTCCGCCGTGACCGCGTACGGGCCCACGTCCGTGCGCCGGAGAATGACCTGAGTGGGGGTCACATCCGTCTCGAAGGTCATGTAGGTGTCCGCCACGGGGGCATCCGTGGTCACCGTCCCGAGCTGTGTTCCGGTGGTAGAGCCCTTGACATGGCTGTAGAGCTGCATATCCCCGCCGGCGCGCATCACCACGTGATAGCCGCCGGGCGAGGAGAAGTCCCCGTCGTCGTCATTGGCGTTAGAGAACTGGTACACGTCATCGGTCTGGCGACAGAACGCGATGCCGCTGTGCAGGGTGGACGTCGGCAGCACCGGCCACTTCATCCGCCAGGAGATCCGGTAACCGGAATCGGCCGGGGCCCGGTGGCCCCCCATGAGGAGGCTCTGATTGGGTCCCACATTGACGTACAGGCCCCCTGCGCCGTCGAACTTGGGCGCGTAGACCGGATCATACCGGGCCACTCCCAGAGTGCCCGGAGGGGCGATCTCAGCCACGCTGGGGGCGCTCGTGAGCGCCAGTGTCTGGTTGAGGTAAATCCACTGCGCGGCCATCATGCCGCGTACGCCGAGGGAATTCAGGCGCTGATAGTCCACCGTGCGGTGAACCTCCCAGCAGATGACCGGCTTGCCGCGGGCCACGACAGCGGCCATGCGCGCGTCGGTCATCGCCACGGGAACGCCCCACATGTCTATGTTCGCGTCTACCGCGTCCATCTGGGCGTCCGTGGTGGCGGCATCCACATACCCCCACGTCCTGAATCCGTTACTGCGGGCCCAGGCGAATGAGTTGCTGAGGTAGTACCCCTTCCAGACGATCGACCGGGCCGAGTCCGGATAGTGGGTCGTGATCAGATCCTGGACGAGCGGAACGCTCGCATTGCTCTTTGGCTCCAGAAAAATCACGACCTTGCCCCAGAAGCGGTCGAGCACTTCCCGCAGGGTGGGAATCGGCTGGGGGGTCCAGCCGGGGCCCAGCAGCCCGGAGCCCACCGTCACCTGAACGGTTTCCCGGAGCTGCGCGTAGGTGTAGCTGGCTACCGGGCCGGTGGCATTTGTGGTGCGATCCAGGGTGGCATCATGCATGCAGACGGGGACGCCGTCCGCCGTGGTCTGCACGGAGACCTCAATGGCCCTGGCGCCAGCGGCGGTCACGCCACTGTAAGCGGCCATGGTGTGCTCGGGGAACTCGCCCCCGCTGCCGCGGTGAGCAATCCAGAACTCGGAGTCGGCAAGAAAAGCGTCCAGGCTCGCCGGCTGGCGGGCAAAGCGGCTGTCGGCCCAGGAGCGCAGACCATGGGCATCGGCAAGGACCTCGTGGCCCGTGATGTCCTGGTCCAACTCAACCAGGACCGCATTCAGCGCCTGGTCCCAGTTGGGCTGCCCGCGCGAGGGAACCTGCATTTCAGTCTCCGTAGGGGCCTGTCCCGTAGCCACCGCCGCCATAGGAATCTATGGGGGTGGCGAATTGGTCCTCGGCGGCAACGCCGGCCGCGATAAGCGCGGCCTTCGTGGCGTCATCCACCTCGTAGGTATGGCCGCCCATCCACCAGCGATAGGCGTCCCGGATCTCATCCTGAGTGGGGAAGCGGACCTCCCGGAAAACACCGGGAGGTCCCTCCAGGACCGTCACGCCCCGGGTCAAGCTGACCCGGTAGAAAAGGCGGTCCGTCCATGTGACGGGCCCCTCTTCCACGGTGGGGGGCGTGTAGGACCACATCTCAGTCAGGGGCAACGGACGAGGTGGTCTCGACCCGAATCAGGCACTGATCGCGGTACCGGCCCCACCCGGCCACGCCGTACCAACCCAACGGCCTGAATCGACCCAGCTTATCCACGATCGGCCCGGCCACAGGGTGGAATTCCTCTCCCACGGCCTCCATGAGGGCCTGGCGGCCCACGTAGTAGGTGCGGAAACGGCGCACGGTGTTGTCGCCCGTACCGGCATCCACGGCGTTGTAGCAACGCGGGGATTCGATGTAGTAGGCGCCTTCGTAGGTGCCGATTTCGTTGGCCCAGATGTTGCCGACCGCGGAGTAGTTGTGCGGGTCTCGCCACGCCGCGGCGCCGGTCTCTTCTTTCAGGTCGTGGGCGACCTGAGGGTGAATGAAGCACCCGAAGAGAGAACCAAACTTGGGCGGAGCCAGGTTGGTACGGAGCTGCGTAGTGGTGAAACGTGCCAGGCCGGACGTGAAAATGTCCGTGGCCGTCATTGTGGTGGCGGCCGTGGTGGCGGTTGCGTTGGTGACGTAGGTCAGATCGCCGGCCAGGCGCTGGAGGAGATTCGGGCCCCCGCGCAGGGTGGTCTGCACGATGGTGTCGATGCTGCTTCGGGCGTTATAGCCCAGGATGTTCGTGACCGCCGGGTCAATGTCGGTGAGGCTGAACATCCGCAGCTTGCGAGTCAGCAGAACCGGATTGCCGTACTCGGTGAGCGTGATGGTCTTGATGGTCGGGTTGCCGAGGGCAACCGCGTCCGGGTCCACGGTCTCCGTGAGCGGGGCGGTCTGTTCCGCCAGATCCTGGAAGATCTCCAGGTTGACCGTGTCGCCGGGGTTGGTCAGAGAAGTCGGGCGCTTGTCGGCCAGAACCCGGAAAACGGGCTCCGCACGAAGCTCGAACTCGAAAGCCTTGTCCCATGCCGCCTGTACGGCATTGGACATAGCAGTTGTGTCGGTATACGCGTTCGCCATGGTCTCCACCCCCGATAAGGGGAGTCGAAGGGATCGAGGAGATCAGGACCAGGTGGTTACCAGTCGTGCTGGTTACCCTGAGAGCGCATGTATTCGGCGTACTCCTGAGGAGTCTTGATGGCGGCAATCCTTGCCGCCGTCTCCGCGTCAGATCCCGCCGGAGGGGCGGCGCCTGCGCCGGCCTCGGAAAACGCCTGCATGGCCTGCTGGTCCTGCGCCGGGACGGTCGTGGCCGGGGGTCCCGCGGGTGCCTGTTCCTGCTGCTCCTGGCCGCCCTCAGGGGCGGTGGTCGGCAGCTTCGCCAGGGCACTTCCGTAGTTCTTCAGCCAGTCGTCCAGCTTTTCGGGCTCGCCCGTGAACAGCACTGCCGCTCCCGGCTCATAGCCCTTTGCCCTGAGCGTGTCCGCCACGACATTCTGGCGCTTCTCCGCCTTCAGGCTTTCGTTCTCAGCCTGGATCTCCTTGAGCTGTCCTGAGACCTTCTCCATGTAGTCGCGGAACCACTTGGGCCCCTGACTCTGGTCAGGCTCACCAGCTCCGGAGTTCGCGTCGAACTCGTCATATCCGTAAGGCGTGCTCATTGGCTTGTCTCCCGTCGATCCCTTCGCGGCCTACGCGCCTCCCGGGGGAGAGGTCTGTGCTCCGCTACCGGACTCTATTTCGAGCGGGGCCGGTCGATCCGCTCAAATGGAAGAGTAAGACCACTATGCGGATACCTCAACCTAAGTTTAGGTTTGCTGGAATCCAGCGCCAAGGCCAGCACGAGCGGAACCAGCTCGGCCACTGAATGCAGCACGTTCCTGAGAGCGCAGGCGGCGACTACGGTTCGCCGACGCAGAGCCCGAGACGAACTCGGCCTGGGCCGCCTGCTGCTGGTCCCAGTCCACGAGGCCCCAGCGCTGGGCAATGCCGCGCATAGCGTCATAGCCCTCGCTGATACGACCCCAGCCCTCCTCTGCCCGGTCGGCCGTAATCCCCATCGTGGCGTAGCCCTCGAACTCGTCTCGGTACGCCTGAAACCCACGACGGATAGCCGCAGCTCCGAACTGGGCGGCTGCGGCCTGCTTCTCCAGCAGGGGGGTGGCCCTGCTGCGGTCCAGGAAATACGCCGTCAGGTAGCTCTCATCCACGCCGTACATCTGCTGGAGGGCCCGCTTGTACTCCGGGTTCGCCTGCGTGGTCGCCTGGACGGCCATATCCACGCGCTCCTTGATTTCGGTGGGGCTCACGTCCCCGGAGATCCAGTGCGTGAAATCGGCGGGGTTGTCGTAGAAACCCTTCGGAAGCCCCGCGTCCTGGAGGATCTGCCGGTATGAGGACTCGGCAGCCAGGTACTCCGCCGGGTTCAGCACCGGCATACCGGCCTTCTGGCGGGCCTCGTTCCCCGCGAACCGCTGCTTATATTCCTTGGTGTCCTGGAGGAGGATGGCAATGGTGTCGGCCGAGTATCCGTTCTTCGTGTACTCGTAGATTTTCCCCGCCAGGGAGCCCAGGCCATAAGAGCTGAAAAGGGCGCTCAGGGCGCTGTAAGCGTCCCTCGCGGCACCTGTGAGGAGTTTCCCGTACTCGCCACTCAGCTCGTACACACGGGACTGTGCAGCCTGTTCACGGGCCTGTGTGTCCGCCAGCCCCTTCTGGGCCGCCTCCAGCTTTCGCTGGAACTCCTCCTGCCGCTTGCCAACAGTGTTCTTGACCTTGTCCTGGTAGTAGTTGACCTTTGAGTTCCACCGGCCAGCCCACTGGGACTGCTCCTCGTGAATCTTCTTCTGACGGGCAATCTCTTTGGTATTGGTCGCCGGGGGGTTATAGCTGATGGTGTCCCGGAACTCAGGCGGAATGTACTGCCTGGAGGGCAGCCCATCCGCCGGGCCCCAGCCGGTGGGCGTGGTCATCTATGCCTCCTCAGTAGGCCATCTCAGTAGGCCATGCCGAAGTCGCGGAGCACCTGATGGGCTACACCCATCATGGAGTCCTGAGCGTTCTTGGTCTTGCGCCATTTCGGGTCATTGCGCAAGGAGTTCTCGAACTCCCACATGGGCGTAGGCTGGCCGTCATCCCGCCCGCGCATGGCTTTGCTGATGTGGGAATTGCTGATGGCGTCCAGGTCCGTTTCCGGTAGCTCCAGAATGCGGGAGACCGCCTCAATGAAAGGCGCGGCCAGATCCTGAACACTCATCCCCGCCTTGATCTGAGCGCCATACGCGGCGTACCGGCCGGCGCTCTGGCGCCGGATGTACGTCTCGTGCTCGGCTATGGTGCTCTTGCCGGACGCGATCTTCCGCGTGGCGTTCTCGTACCAGCTGAGGCTGTATTTCATCCCCATCTGATATGCCAGGTCGTGAAGGTCATCCCAGACGGCAGCCGCATCTCCCCACGCCTGACCGTGTTTGAACGTGATCTTCGAGCCAAACCAGTTCTGCAACCGCGCGTCATCCCACCCCAGCGCCAGCTTGTTGTAGACCGCATCCCACAACGCGCTGGAGGAGATTCCCTTGACGCCCACTCGGGCGGCGAGAGCCTTCATCGACGCATAGGCATTGTCGCGATTCTGCTTCCAAGTAGCAGGGTCGGTGTACCGCAAGGTCACGTACTCGCGAAGCGTGCTGGACTGCGAGCGCCACCACTTAGTGTTGCGTAGCGCCGCCTGGAATCTGTCAGGAGACCATGAGCCGGCCGTGGCCTTGTCAAAAAGCCTCTTCAATTCCTTGTTGCTGTTGATCAGCCGAAGGTTGAGCCCGAATGACTCAGCCTGTTCTGAGACAGTCATCCGTGGTGTCTCCGGGGCAGAGTAGGTAGTGGCCTGAGCTGAGGTCTGCGCAGACCCGGCATTGATTCCAGAGGCTATGCGGAGGACTGAGTCCACATAGCCCTTGATGGATGGTCCGCCGCTCTGTGAGCGGGTGGACATGTGCAGGTTGGGGTTGCCTGAATACCAGGCGGAGGCGGCGCCACGGGCGCCGTACTTGTTCCAGTAGGACCGCAGCTTCCCGCGGGCAACCGCCTCCTGAGCCTGCGGGTTGTTCAAGAACTGCTGAGCGCTCAGACTGCGGCCGTAGTACTGCTTCGTCCACGGCCCGATATTCGGTGCCAACACCTGATACTTGCCGTAGGCCCGGCCGTATCTGGTCTGCGGGCCTACGGCGTTGTAGCGGTTACCGCTCTCCTGCTGGGCAATTGCCGCGAAGAACTGCTCGAAGGTTATGGCCATTACGCCTGCCTGGCGATAAGGCCCATGTCGGCCAGAACCTGTTGACCCACAGCCATAGCGTTATCCTGCGCCGTCTGCGTCCTTCCCCAGCGGGGGTCATCCCGCAGAGTCTGCTGAAAATCCGCCAGCGTCATCGGAGTGGGCCCTCCGCTAGAGCCCATTCGGTTGATGGCGTCACGAATCTGCGGGGTGTACAGGTCTACGTCCGTGTCGGGTAGCTCCAGCTCCTCCGCCATCATCTGAATGTACGGAGAGGCGAGATCCCTGACAGATTCGCCGGCCTCAATCTGCCGGGAGAATCCGGGATATGTACCCGCCGCCTGCTGCCGCAGAGTGGTCTGCACCTCCTCCATGGTCGAGACGCCGCGGATGATGTACTGGGCGTAGTTTTTGACCTGCTGCTCAGAGACCTTGATGCCAAGCTCGTAGGCGAGGCCCGTGATTTCCTTGGCAGCCGTTCCGGCCATCCCGCCCAAGGTGTGCTTGTCGGTGAAGTCGATGTACTTCCCGAGGAAATTATTGATCTGGGCTTCGTTCCAGCCGAAATGAACCACGTTGCGCGCCAGCTCGGAGAGCTGCTTGTTGGTGAGGATGGCGCCCGCCTGCACGGCTGCCGCCCTCAGCGCCTCGCGCTGCGCCTCCATGGACGCCCGGTACGAAGCGGGGTCCGAGGCCGCGAGGACCTGCGCCTCCCGGCTGGTTTTGCTCGACTCTCGCCACCACTTGGTGTTCTTCAGGCTCGCCTGAAAACGCCCCGCCGTCCACTGCCCGGTGGTCGCCTCCTTCAGTAGCCCTTTGAGTTCGGGCTGCGAGTCAAAAAAGGCGTAGGACATGCCATAGCGCTCGGCCAGTTCCGTGGCCTCCAGGATGGGTGCAGGGACGCTGTCCGCCCCTCCCCCGGACACAGAGCCCGCGCCACCTCCGGCGACGCCCTGGACGCGCCTGCCGGCCATGAAACGGTCAGAGTAATAGCTATCCCCGAGGGACGAGATCTTGACATTGTCCCCCGTGCGCGGGGCGTGAATGAATTTGCCCCCGCCTATGTAAATGCCGACGTGATCCGGACCGACTTTTTTGCGGTCGGTGTCGAAAAACACCAGGTCGCCCGCGGTCAGCTTGTTAAGCGGCACTGAGCTGCCGACGTTGATCTGCTGGTAGGTGACCCGAGGGAGCTGAATTCCGTGAGCAGCGAATGCCTGCTGCACGAGTCCCGAGCAGTCCACACCGGAGGTGAGGTTGTTCCCGCCCCAGCGATACGGCGTGCCCAGCGCCGTGCGTGCTGTCTGGATGATCGCATCCGCAGATATGGCCATCATGCCCCCAGTTGCGGGGCACCGAAGACTGCGTTCTCCAGCGCATTCGCATAGGTCGTGGCGGCCTGGACGTCCGCGTACTCTTGCGTGCCCTTGACGCGCTCCTCCGCCAGATACTGCCTGCCAGCAGCGTCAACGCCGCCAGACGTCGTGGAATCCGAGCCGATGATTTCCCCAGTGATGGGGTCATGCTCGGTCGTGGTGGTCCTGGTGACCGGAGCACTCTGCTCGGCCGCCTGAAGCGCTGAGGCCCAAGCGGTGAGCTCGCCAGCGCCAGGGTCGCGGCCCATCAGCTGTTGGAACGTGGCCACCGCGACAGCTTTGGCCGTCGCCGGATCGGTCAGATTCACGGCCGTGTCAGTGGTGGTCTTGAACTTGGGGCCGATGTACCGGCGCTCACCGGTGACCATGTTCACCTCGAAATCTGGATTCGAGGGGTCCTTGCGCCACCCGGTCTCCGCAGTGCCGCTCTGGCGGACGTAGCCAGAAAGGATGTCCCAGGGGGTCACCTTCCGGTCGCGAGCGCCGTAGAACGCCGCCTGACCCACCAGTTGCTCCCACAGGCGGGCTCCCTCCATTTCCCCGCTATCGGGCGCCAGGAGGCCGCTCAACTTGCCCTGAGCGATGAAATCCCTACGCGTCCGCGCCTCCCACTCATAGAACTCCATGATGGCTTCTTCGCCCGTGATCCATCGTTCACGCATCCCCCCGCCGCGAATATCAACGTTGCGAGGGTCGGAAGGTGAAAGCGGAGTCCGCTCTCTACCCATGTAAACGTCGCCCGGGTATGCGGAGTCGGTCTCCTCTGGCTGCTCCTGGAAGGAGCGGAAAGCGTCAACAATTGCCTGCTGCTCGGGACTCAGAACACCTACACTGCCCCCGCCGCCAGATCCTCGTAGGGCCATCAGGCCGCCGCCCCTTCCTGTTCCAGCAAAATCATCTCGTCTTCGACGTCGATCCCGAGATCCCTTGACAGGTACCGGGAATGAAGATCGCCGAAATTGGTGTCGCTCTCCACGAGCTGCCCCACGAAGGCCGACCACGCACGGCGCAGCTGCGTATTCCCCTGCGCTCCGAGAGTGGAGAACTCGCGGGTCGCCAGCGTCTCCTGGAGAACCCTACGGCCGGCCAGATAAGTCTGGAGGGTTCTCAAGTCGCTGCGGTCCGGGTCTCGCTCCAGCATCTCCGAAGAAACGCGCTCAAGCGCCGGGATCAGCCGCTCATACTTCCGGGAGTCGAAGCTGAACCAGTCCTGGCTGAACTGCTCGTTATAGAACGGATTCTGCGCGCCGTCCGGAAGGACGGGCTCAGCAAGCATCGCGACCATAGCCGTGCGCGTAGCAGCAAGGTCTTCCGCTCCGGGCTCGTCCAGCGAAACCAGATTGCGGTTGACCAGCTCGGCGTTGATGCCGTTCATGAATGCCGTGTACTGGGCCCAGCCCAGCCGCCGCCGATTCTCGTCCATCGCCTCCCGGGCAGTGAGACGCCTACGCTGAGACTCCGCGTCTCCGGGCTCCAACGGCGTGTTGAGCTGATAGGAGTACGCCTCGGGGCTGAAAGGGCCCTGCCCCTCCGGGCCAATGATGAGACTGCCCAGCTCGGGGTTCTCGGCCAGGATGTCCGCATACTGCTGGCTCAGCTCCACGCCTGCGCGCGTAGCGGGTACGCCCGCCTCGTGCTTGCTCATCGACTGGGCGAAGATGAAATACTCCTCGCCAAACCTGTTCAGGAACTCCAAGTCAGCCGTCTCGGGGTTCTGGCGCTGGAGATTGCGGAACTGCTGACGGTAGAACTCGTAGGCGTCCCTGCGCTGCGTAGCCATGGGCTGGATAAACGAGCTGGCAGCAGAGAACATCCAGTAGTTGCGCGTCTGGTCGGCTATCTCCTGGGCGCTCGGCATCGGCTTGTTCATCTGCTCGTGCTCGAAGATAGCCCGCTGCGTGATCTGCATTTTGATCTGCTGGTAGCGGTAGTCCGAGGTGTCGAATGCCGTCAGGAAGTTCCGCACCGTGGACGGCGCAGCCGACTGTGCCGTCCGCATGAGCGGATTGCTCGCGGTGTTCGGACCGAATGGCAGGATGCCCAGATGCCGGGCCAGCTCGGCCTGGCTGGGCTTGTCCTTCACGAACTCGTTGACGGGGATCTGCACAATGGGGCCCACGCCTGGGTTATACCAGGGGTCTCCCTGTGTGACCTGGTTGATTGAGTTCTGGCTCAAGCGGAAGTTGCCACTACTGCGCTCAACCCCCAGGGCCAGCCCGATATCGGAGTTGGCCAGCCACTCGGGCATACGGCCGACAATCCACCTATCCCCCTTCGGGGCGAGCTTACGTTCACCCGTCACGGGGTCAACGAAGGTCCCATCAGGGAAAATGTCATTCCCATCCGACGTCTGAAGGTGCCCCGTGTAGGCCGGCGCGTTGTAGAATTTCGCGGCGTAGCCCAGGATCTCGGGCTTGTCGCCGATGATCCGCGCCCAGCGTTGGAAGGACTCCGCGGTGGCGGAGAAGAACGGCGAAATGAAACGCAGCGCGGCTGCCGCGTCCGTCTGATGAGAGATGTCAAAGGTCATGCGCCGCATGTCCCGGTGGGCGATCCGGCGCGCTGTCTCCGCTACTCGCTCCACCTCCTCCACGGTGGAAGGCCGCGCACCCTGCCGGGTGCGCTGGGAGACGATCTGGCGCAAATGGCCTTCATAGAGCTGATTGAAGAGGGGGTGGCGGCTCATCGTCTTGGCCGGGATGTTGACAGCCATGTCGTACCAGCGCTGCATGATGCGGTTCATCGCCTGATACCCCTGCACGCCAGCCTGCCCGAGCTGGCCCATATGGACATCAGGTCGCGCCAGCGCCTCCATTGAATCCCGCAAGAACTCAGGACTCACGCCCTCCGGAGTCAGCGCCTGCTGGCGGATCTCCGGCAGGGGAAGGTATTCGTCCACCTCGAAACGCCCGCGGGCAACAATGTCCTCCGGAGTGGTTACGTTCCCGACGCCCAACCGGCGCCAGTAGCTCTGCCCCTCCGGGGTGTTCTTCAGCCAGCGGACCACGTCCGCGTCTGGCGTCCCGGCAACCAGCATGCGCTGCATCTGATCCCCGGCGATCTGCGCATTGATTGCATGGGCCCATGCATCTGCGTGCATCACCTCATCATCGACGGCAGAGATTGGCCGAGCGCCGTTATCAAAACTGCGGACAAGGTTCGCATGAATGAGCTGGCGGTTGGTTTTGAACAGCTTGTCGTACGCCTGGCCGGGGCTGATGCGCTGCATCCAGTATTCCCCGCGCTGACTGCCCGCCAGGGCGGCCGGGTACTGAACACCGTCCACAGTGACTGTCTGGCCGCCCTGGAAGCGCTTCTGCTGCCTGGCCGCCAGGTCGTCTGCGTCCCGTAGGGCCAGGTCGCGCAGATCCTCCAGCTGCCGCACGCGCCCGCGCAAGTCAATCAACGGCTGCATGTCTGCCGCCGGAATGCCAGCCTGACGGGCCTGGTCGGCTGCGTCCATCTGCGCCCGGAGTCGGGCGGCGGTCCTGGTGAGCCCGGCTCGTATACGCGGGTCCGCGTTCGCCGGGAGGGCCTGGAGTTTTTGCTCCGCCCTGTAATGCTTGTCGGTCGCGCGGATGTGCGCCCTATCCAGTGCGCGCTGTCGGCGGCTGAGGTTGATTGCTAGGCGGTGCTCCTGCGGACGCAGGAGGCCCAATTCCTCATCGGCGTACTGCACCTCGGCCCGACGCATGCGCTCGGAGGCGACATCCAGTCCCCGCGTGCTGCGGTGAACGGCGTTGGTGAATGTGTTCTTCGCGCCGTATCCGATACGCATAGCCATGGATGCCGTGCCAAGCGCGGCCCATTGACTGGCGATGTCGTCGCCGAGTGTCCTTGGTATGTAGCCGAGCCTGAGTAGCGTAGCGAACTTCCAGTATTGGTTCAGGCTTTCGCCTGCGGCAGCAGTCCAGTCCCTGGCGCCGCCGGC
Source organism: Streptomyces sp. MP131-18 (assembly GCF_001984575.1). Classification (GTDB taxonomy): domain Bacteria; phylum Actinomycetota; class Actinomycetes; order Streptomycetales; family Streptomycetaceae; genus Streptomyces; species Streptomyces johnsoniae. The sequence continues at coordinate 1,256,374 of NZ_LZNS01000001.1, forward strand.
GCTTTCCCTGAGCGCGCGGAATCGGGATGCGTTACGCCTGACCACGCGGTCGAACTGCTCCAAGTCGTCCAAAATGTAGTTGTTGACGAGTCGGGAGACAGTGTGTGGGCGGGGGTCTATGAGGACCCCGTTGCCGTCTTCGAATACGTCTACGCGGATGGGCTGCTGGCCGGGGCGGTCCATCCGCGCTGTGCTGTACTGGCGCAGGTTGTCCACCACCGCACCACGCCGGGCGCGGGTTGCCTCCCACAGCTCCTCGCCGGCCTGCTGAGTGAGGCCGTGTTTCTCCGCAATGCGGGCCATTGCTGCCCGCTGGAGTTCATCCAGGAACTGGCGTCGTTCGCCTTCGGTGGTGGTCTTCAGATATCGGTTCAGGAGGTTCTGACGCTGACCGCCGGTCAGGCCGGGGATACGCGCCAGCTGGCCGCGCAGCTCGGCTACGTTATCCGTGCTGAAAGCGGCGCCATTGTCCAGCTCCAGGTACCCGTTTGGTTTGACGTTCTTGAGCATCCGGACCATGGTCACCGGCAGCGAGAATGCGTCACCGATGCCCCACAGCCGCGTCTTGACCAGACCGGTATCCACGGGGAGATCCGTCCCCGCTGGGGCGACCACAGGCGTGATCCTGCGGCGGAACTCGCGTCCGGCCTGAGTGTTCGCCGCGGCACCCCGGGCGGGCCCCGTGCTGTATTGCCTCTGAGCCTCTGTGCGGGCCCTGGCAGCCCTGTACTGCCCGCGCGAGAGGTGCAGACGGTCTATCTCGTCTGCGTGCTCCAGAATGGCGTTGTAGCGCGTCACCAGCGCATCATCTGCGTTGATAGCCGTATTGAGGCGGTCCACCTCCTGACGCACCACGGCCTGACTGTTCGCCGGCATGCGCGGTGACCAGTTCGCCAAGTTGTTCTCAAGGATGGACACACGGGAGCGATAGCCGTCCAGGCGCTGACGCGCCAAGGCGTTGGTCTGCATCAGCCGCTCCTGCGCGGCCACATCTCCCAGACCCACGCGGATGAAATCCCGCACCTCATCCGAGCTGGTCAGGATGCTGTTGACGGCCCCCAGGCGCGGGCCCATGCTGCTGCGCAGCGCCATGTCCGTGTTATTGACCAGCGCCGGGTTGTCCCGGTTGGCCGTCAGGAAGTCGACCAACTGATTCATGCGGGAGTTGTTGACCAGGTCGTCAATCTGCCCCGGGGACCAACCGCCTCCGGGACGGACCTTCACACTCCTCGCCGCGCGTGCGGCAGACACTCCCTTGCCAGCAATGACCAGGGGGTCGGCAAACCAGCGGACGGCGAAATCTGTGGTACCGCTGAAGTAGCGGTAACCCAACGACTGCTGACGCAGCTGCGCAATGAATGCGTTGCCGCCCATCGGGTCGACGGGCATGCCCATCTCGGCAAGTGCCTGCTGCTGCTCCTCTGGGGAGAGGCCCCCCCAGCCCTCCATACGCTCAATCCCTGGCGGCGCATAGCGGATCAGCGGAGAATCAACCGCCTGCTGGGCGTTACCCGTATCACCAAAGAGGTGCGGCGCCGCTAGTCCTATGGGGCTCATGGTGGACGCCATGCCCCAAAGTTGCCCCAACGCTCCCCGCTCTGCCCAGGGGAGCTGGAACGCCTGGCCGGGGGAAATGAACTCCGATGCCCGCCAGGTCCGTGCCCACTCGGACGGCGAGAGGATTTGGCCGGGGCGCTGGATCATCAGCACGCCGGTGCTGATCGGCTGGGATATCGCGTTGTCGTAAACCCACTCGTACCCCTGAAAGAACCGCTCCGATGAGCGCGTGAATGCGTCTGCATACGGCGCGTTTCGGGACTCATCTACCTCCCCATCAGGAGAGAACTCCTGATGAAAGAACGGGTTGATGAACCGGTCCACCACGTTGAGGCCGCGGGTGGTGGCCTCAAGACCCCCGGCAAAAGCGTCGCCAGCCTCGCCGGCGGCATTGCCAAGGGCGTCCAGGGTGTCAGTGAGCCAGTTTCCCATCAGATCAGCCCCGGCTGAGGGTAGACGTCAATCTCCTCAGGCGTGCGGAGCGTGCTGTAGGCCAGGCTGTACCCCGCCTGATCCGCCGGAGGTCCATTCAGCGCGAAGTCGTACGCCAGAGCGGGGGCGTCAGGGAACGCCTGGAAGTAGTTTCCTATCTCAGCAAACCAGGTCTCCATGTCACCTTCCAGGGGGTACGCGGCTTTTCAGGTAGCGCACGTAGTTTCGGGTCGCCCTGGAGGCGCCAGGAACATTGGCCATGCGCTCCAGGGCGGGGATCGCAGCAATCAGGTTCTGCATGTCCTCATCCGGCTGGGGCGAGAGGTTCAGGGCCTCAGGGCCGGGGCCCGCCCCCACGGCGGCCCCGGCGGTCACGGGTGTGCCCGGCTGGGCGCTGGGCTCACCAAAGCCCACGAGCGCGGACAGGTCGATACCCGGACCGGCGTCCCCGCCGGGGGTCTCCGACATGGGCGCAGCCTGCTGCATCGCCTGCGACTCCACACCGGAGCCATAGGACCCGCCCGTGGGGACACGGACGGGTTGGCCCCCCTGAGGGCCGTCAGTGCGCTGAGAGAGAGGGCCAGGGCCACTGACCGGCGCCCCTCGTTCGGGCTGCCGGTAGCCGCCCCGACCGGGGGCCGGGGTCGTCATCTACGCTCCTTGATCACTTTACGGATGCCCGTAAAGTGATGGTCAGTGAACCGGGTTGCTGTTCGCCGGGGCGGCAGCGGGAACAGGCTCCAGGAAGGACGTCCAGCTCTTGCCGATGTTGTCGGCCGCAGCCGTGCGGGGGTTGTCGTGGCTCACGCTCTCCAGCGGCATGAGCATGATGTCGTCCAGCGGTTCGCCCTGAAGGGACTCCTGCGGCCGAGCCGCACCGTCGTGGAAACCGTCTCCGAGGTGACTCATGATTTTCTCCTGGTCGTCTTGTGGCCTGAACAGAACTTGGCGGGCCGGGGGCCCTTGCTGACCATCCGGGGGTTCGTGCAGCCATCCTTGGCGCAGGTCTCCTGATCAGGCTTTTCCCCGGTGTCACGAAAAAGGTCGGCCTGCGACTGTCGTCGCGCCGGGCAGCCGATGTGATGCCCCTGGTGGCCGTTCTCGGCGGCCTTGCCGCATCGGTCGCAGCTCATGCGGGCACTCTCCTGGAGACAGAGGCGGACAGCTCAGGACTGCCGCCGGACGTCAGGCCGGCGAGGAGCTGCATCATGTCGGGGGCTCCGCCGGGCCCCAGCTGGGCCTGGCCCGGCGCTACGCCCGCGGGGCCGGGAGGTGCGCCACCCGGAGCGCCACCACCCATAAGGGCGGCCAGCGGATCTGCCGGCGCGGCCTCCTCTTCCTTGGGCTCAAACGCCTTGAGGTACGCCTCATGGAAGGGCAACTTCTGCCGGAGCTTGATCAGCTCCGCCGTCTGGCGCAGGACCTGCGTGGGGTCCATGCCCTGCTGCATCATCACGCCCAGGCTCGCGAGCATGGCGTACAACCCCTGCTTGAGGGCGTCTTCAACACCCTCGTTGTCCACCTGGCGCTGAAGCTCGGCGACGTCCACATCCATCGGCAGCTGGCGCTGCACGAAATCCCTCGGTACCAGCTGGTCGCCGCGGAGCTGGAGCAGGAACACCAGCGCGTTGTGTTGGTTCATGCCCGAGGCGAAGCCGTAGCTGCACGACACGCGATAGCTGCCCGCGATGTCCTTCGAGGGCGTGTACTTCTCCTCGAAAGGCGTTCCGTTGATGACGCCGGAAATCTGCTTCTCAGCGTCAGGCCAGAACTTCTCATCCATCTCAAAGGCCAGCTCAAGCGCCTGCTCCAGCGCATAGCCAATCATGAGCTGGCCCGTGGCGATCTGAGTGTCATAGCCGGCGCCCAGGGCCTCAACGCCCTTACCGGTGATGATGCTCGCGTCGATGTCGCCAGTGGCCGCGCGGGGCGTTCGCGTTCCCCGCTGAACCTCCTCGGCCAAGAGACTCTGCTGCTGCCATGCGGCAGTAGGCATGTCCTGGCCTACGCGGATAACGTCCCGGGGGGACCGGGTGCGGATTACCGCGTCATCACCGAAGGCGATCTTCGTGACATCCTCGGGTACCGCGAGAGGCGCCCTCACGGATTTCTGCGTGGCCTCCAGGCCAAACATCGCCATCTTGCTCTGGGCCAGGTGTGGATAGACCACGTCGTCATACTGGCCGCGCTCCTGGTCATCCCACTTGGGCTTTTCGGCAATGGCTACCATGACCTTGCCCAGCGGGTTCGGGGCCTGGAGAAGGACATGATCCCGGCGCTCTGGCATGTAGAGGACTCGGGTTTCCGAGTCCTCGTACCGCACGACCTCAAGTAGGGAATCCGGAGAGCAGCCCTTGTCAAAGGTGCTGGTTCCGTAGATGGCGGCAGCGTGCTCGGGGTACGCCGCGGCCAGCTTGCCCGCGGCCTCGCGGTACACCTTCACGTACGTGCGGACCTTGCCCCATCGGTCGCACTCGACGTAGGTGTTCATCGGGTTCTCGATGCGGAACCTGGGTGCGCCGACCGCGAAATCCGGTTCCACGATGATGGGCATGCTGGCGTAGGTGTTGTACCAGTCCGCCCCGGTGGGCAACTGCTTGCGCAGGCCGGAGTCGATGACGTAGGAGTACGCGATCTTCGTGCGCTTCGCCACGCGGCGCTTTGCGGACTCGGTGGTGGCCGTGCCAGAGGCGCAGTTGATGGACGGCAAAGCCGCCAGATTCTCCGCCAGCTGGCGCGCGGCGTTATCAATGGCGTTCGCTGTTATCGGGCGCGGCCACGCGTCCGGCAACGACCCCGGAGCGATGTTGTCAATACGCTGTGCGCGAGCGTCGGTGACCAGCTGGTGACGCGCATCGCGCTCGGAGTGCTCGCGCCGCAAGGCGTCAACTCGACTCGCTATGTGCTTGATGTCGCCGTAGCCGTCCATGTCACCACCTCTCAAAGCTCAAGCTCACTTGAAGTATGCCCTCACTCGGCGACAATGCGCACATCCAGCGCCGAGATTCGCTCCTCAATGCGCTGGATCAGGGCGTCCACGTCGATCGCCTCATCTCGGGAGGCGAGAGCCTGGACGAGTTCCCGAATGGTTTCCTGCTGCGCCTGGACCTGCTTCACGCGCCCGCGGACCTCGCGCAGCACATTGCCGGTGTCGGTGATGATGTTCCCAGCCGCCCAGTGCGGGTTCTGCGTGGTGCCCCAGGGCACGTCTATCAGGTGATCCTTCACCCACACGCGCTCGGCCGTCAGCTCGGCGAGCTTCTTCATTTCGGCTTCAGTCACCGGTTCCTCCTTGTCCGAGCGCGGCGCGCCGGCGCGCACCCACGCATACAGCTCAGGCCCCGGGCAGGCCGTGGCGTAGCCGTCCTTGTGTCCTTTGATTTCGCTGCCACAGGGCCCGTTCTTGCGGCAGTAGTCGATGGCGTCCCTGATGCCGTCCAGCAGCTTGGCCCCAGGCTCGCCGGAGTTGGTTCCGTGCAACCCCAGCACTGCATAGTGCTGTTCGTTGAGGCTGGTGTTGCCATTCGCGGAGTTCCGGCGCTTCAGGCCGCGGCCTTCGTAGACGGTGCCGTGCGTGCAGACCACGAACGAATAGCCAATGTCACTCCAGCCATTGCCGTTCATGTGCTGGTTCTGGATCTGGCGCACATAGGCGCTGCACTGGCTGTGCGGGCGGTCCGAGTAGGCCCCACCCAGGTAATGCACCTTCACGCCCTTCCGGGGGCGCGAATACTGGATGGCCCCGGAGGGCTGCCGGTAGGCCCTGGCGCCCCAGCCGGCGCGACTGACGTACTCCACTAGTTCCATCTCCCATCCCAGGCAGCCGACGAGCTGCCTTGGAGCATGAAGTCAAAGTCCAGGACGACTTGCGATTCTTTGTCTCGGGCGGACAGGAATTCGTTGGCGCCCAGGTGGAAGTCATTCCCCATAGTCGCCATCAGCTCCCGGCAGCGGATCTCCACGAACCATGCGGCCATGACCGTGTCCGTGAGTCCTTTGGTCTCGGGGAACCATGCGCACAGCTGCTCCACGAAGGCGCGAACATGCTCCGATTGCGCCTGGCTCGGCAGCCGGATGAGGTTGCTGCCGTCCTGCCACCCCTCGAACAGCGTGGCCATGCTGGCTACGCCGAAATCGCTGTCCCACTTCTTCGCGTCGGTGTGGTGCGGAGAGATCAGGCAGCCGAGAGCCGCCAGGCGCTGACGGATCTCCCGGTCCTGCACGATGCTCATCTGGTACGCGTTGCGCTCCACACGCCATTCCTGGATGCCGTACCGCTCGGTGAGGCGGAACATCTCCGCCCGCATCTCGTGCGGCGGCATAGCCCGCCGATTCACGATGTCCAGCACCCATCGTTCGCCAGTGCGGCGGTCCAGGCCCCACACCTGCATGGCGGTGAAGCCGGCGGCAGCGGGGTCCAGCCCCCCCAGAACGGTCAGGCCCTCCATCCCATGGCCGCGGTGCTGTGGTTGGCCGGCGAAGAGGCGCCCCGGGTAGCGGGCCCGATCGATGCAGCCAGTGACGGCGGCGACCTTGAATACGCTGTCGTCGCTCACCTGGTCCTGCATGTAGACCATGGACCAGTTCCGCGGCGTCATCTTCGCCCGCTTGCGGGCAAGAGCCGGTCCATCCCACATCGGCCAGCGGCCGTCCTCGTCCGCCTGGACGAGCCTGCGGGCCGCGATGGTCACCGGCGCGCGGTTGGTCTTCGGCCAGAACGTCACCCAGTCCGCAGGGTCCTCGGCGTACTCCAGAACCGCGGGCTGAGTCAGGTAAGTCCAGGGGCTCGTGCCCTCGTTGTAATACTCCCCCTTGCGGATCTCGGAGTAGAGATCCTGCGATTCCAGCCGGGTGCCGATGAGCACCATCTTGCCGCCGACGTCGGCCACGCGGGACTGGACCTGGTTCTGAATCCAGTCGATCTGTTTCACGTAGTCCTGGTGATTCGTGTGGTCAACGCAGTCATCCATGATGACGAGGTCGGCGCGGGCGCCGTAGATGTGCCCCTTGATGCCCAGCGCCCAGACGGTCGGGTCCTTCTGGTCCGAGCTGCGGCCGTTCACGTAGATCTTGTCTGCCGTCCAGGCGGCGGCGCCCTCGCCGCCGTAGCCTCCGGCGGGGCCGAAGTCCTCCTGGAGGCTGGCGAACTGGTCGGACTCGGCCAGGCGCTCCTTGATGGCAAGCAGCATTTTGCGGGCCATCTCCTGTGTCTTGGAGACGATGACCACCCGGACGTTGGGGTCCTGGACGATGCGCCACACCGTGTACCCCACGGTGAATGTGGTGGTCTTTGAGCCCTCGGGCGGGGTGTTGATCAGCAACATGTCCGGGTCGTTCGCCTCGAACATCTGCCGCGGGTGCAGCTCGCGGGGCTCGCGGCCCTCCAGGAGGTCAAACCACTGCTGGTGGTGCCAGAACAGCTCGTTGCCCAAATACTTTTCCGAGAACTCCGGAAAGTCGGGAACCTCGGGCCTGGCCCCCTCCCTCTTCGCGGTCACGGCCGCCAGGGCGGCATCCGCCGCGGCGCGGAACTCGGAGTCGGACTTGCGGTAGTACTCGTAGGTCTTGCGGACCTTGTTCACCGACTGGCACGCCTCAGCCACCGTGTAGCCGGTGCGGAGCATGGTAAGGATCGTCTTCTTCGCGTCGGCGGAAGACAGCCGGCTGGCCCGCCGGTCCCGGGAGGCAACTTTGCCTTCGGAGGGAAGTCTCACCCTCGCCATGCCGTCACCGTTACCTCCCGGGGCCCTGGGGGGCCCTCTGGGGGCCGCTCGCGGCGGCGAGGGTAACGGAGGTCGCACGCGTGTTCTAATCGCCTCAGAGAGGCGCACAGGGCCTCGGACTCAATAAGCGGAGGATTCTCCGCTTGGACTCTCGAAGGCGTGTTCGAGTAGGGTCGGTATCGCCGGGTTGAGCACGCTCCCCGGACCCCCGCTCGCACCGGGGAGTTCCCCGTCAGATGGGCGGTGGAACCGACGAAATTTCCAGTCGGCAGCGCAACGACCGACACCCCGGGATTGGAACCCCGAGAACCACGAGGGCCAGGCGTCCGGAGGTCGGAGCGCCGTGGCGGACATACACCAGACCTGAGCCCACATGCCGCGCTGAGCAGGAGTAACGCCCTGCTTCTCCCCCCAGAAGAGGGCTCCATGTTCCCGCCGGCACGGCGGGAGGAATCCGCGCCTCAGGCGCGCAGTAAAGGGCGGCTTCCAGGCCGCCCAGACCTCTCGCCCGACCGGGCGAAGGAGAGGGAACAGGTTCCCCTTGGAGCCGCTTCCGGCGGCTCCAAAAGAAAAGAGAATAGGCGGCCCTTCAGGGCCGCCATAAAGACTAGGGAGTTTGGGCGAGATCAGTGAATGGATACCATTCACTGGAGCGAGCTACGAATTTAAAAACCTGGGGTCAAAGACCCCAGAAATAGGACATAGAGGGCCATAAAGAGCTACTACGTAGCTCGCTCCAGTGAAATTCAGGGGACTCTCCGACCAGCAGAAACATGCTGGCCATCGAGTCCGAATACATGTGGCCTACGGCCACAGAACACGTACATATATGGGCTGGCCACAGGGCCAGCCCTATGCGTGTGCGCATACGCGCACGCATACGCGCGTACACGCGCGTGCGAATGGCTCGTTCCTCGCCGGATACACACACCCCCGCTCAGCGGCGGGTGTGCAGAGGGAATGTCTCTGCCGTCCCTCCGGACGGCTCTTGTCCGGCCAGCACTCAGGCCGGACAGAACACGCGCATGCGTGCGCGAGGGCACCTCTGCCACCTTCCGCACACCAGAGCCGCGCTCTGGGGGCTCTCGAACGCCTGCACGCCCCTGTGGGGCTCTTGCAGACACCTTCCGGCACTGGGCAGCCACCTGCCCCTGGGAGAGCTTCTGATGGGCCCTCAGGGGCCTTCTGTGCCCCTGCCCGTGCTTCGGCCGTGCGCCGGTGCGCCCCTGATGTCCCCTTGTGCCACGGAGGTGACACCTTGTGCCCCTGAGGGCGCATCCGTCACTTTGGGTAATTCCTCTCCGCAGCCTCTCCACAGGGCCGTCACGTCTGTGACCGGCATGAATGTGTCAAGGGGGCGTCCACCCAGTGGACATGTCAGCCCGTCAGAGTCACCACCGGTGATGGGGAATCGCGCGGAGACTCGGTCATGAAGAAAACTGTGTGCATCGCACAACCTTTCGGGCGCAGCTCGTTGACCTGCGGTGGAGCATGATTTTTTGCGGCTTTACCAACTCTTGACTTGACCGGGAACCCGGTCAAGCGAGAGGCTGTGGCCACTCCACCACGGAGCACCGCAACAGCGGAGGATGTGGGAGGTCCCGGGAGGTATCCGGTAACGGGTGCTGAACAGAGGACATGCGGAGTCGACAACTTCAGGCACCCGCCTCACGGCGGGGAAGCGGCGGCCGGTGAGGCCAGAACATCACCGGGCAGGCATGCGGAGAGCAGCAGCGCGAGCGATCAACCTCCGGTGACCGGTTCTGAGCGGTGAACACACCCGCTCCCGGATCTCACCCGACGCGACGACCACCAAAGCCCCGTGCCTGAATGCCACGGCCGTACGAGCGGCCTTAAGAGGCGTCCTGTCGGTGGGACCACCGATGGCGGTACGCCACTCGTCATGCAGGCAGGGAGAGTTGATGAACGGCGGGGCACACGCGGCTATCAACGTGAGGGGAAACCCAGAGCGATGCCACAGGGAGAGCGCGGACGCTACGGGGTACCGCGAAGAACCGTGCCAACGGAAGCCCATACCCATGTGGTGTAGAAACCCCTCACAAGGGGGTTTCCACGAAAAATGCCTAACACTCTCCCTGCCTGCTTGATGAGTTCATCGTGATCTTTTGGAGAGGGGATCATGAGCATGAGCATTGATGAGATTCTGGCGAGCGCGAGTGGCGAGCAGATCACCGAGGCTCGCGACTGGGCAAGCGACTGCCTGGGGATGGTCGGCGACACGGCAAGCGCCGAGCGCGCCGTCCGGTACGTGGAGAAGCACTATCCGGGCGGGTGGACGGCATTCGTCGCCGAATGCTGCAACTTTGTCATTGGTGAACGCACCAATGAGATTGTCCACTCCGCGGGCCGCAGTCACTCGCGAGTGATCAACGGCGTGCGGTACCACTTCGCACGCTCCGCCGGGCGACTCCTCGTGCAGCGCGAGAATAGCCACACCGGTGAGTACGTCATGGTCCACGAATGGACTGCCCCGGAGACCCGGACGTACCTCGCGGCCAACGGCCACCGGATGACGTATGCGATCATCCGGCATGATGTCGATGGTGAGCCGGTGCTCAGTCAGTGGGACGCGGAACACGCAGCCGACTGCCCGTGTCGCGACGTTGAGGATGGCGCCCCTTGGGGCCTGCCCGACTGGTGACCCTGCCGGAGTATCGAGCGGCCCGCAACTGCCATTGCGGGCCGTTGGCTTGCTCTTACAGGGAGAGCACGTGATCTAGGAGAGGGATCATGAGCGAAACCGACTACACCATTGTCATTGACAATGGTGACGGAGAGGCACCGTACCTGTACGTCGTGCGCGCTCCGTCACTGACGACAGCGAAAATAATCGCTTGGGCGGAACACATCGGCGCCGGTGAGGCGGAGATGGACGATAGTGCCGTTCGGGTTCAGGATCACCTGTGTCACGAGGGAACCCCTTCCGCTGCTGTGGGCTTTTGGAACGACTTGCGTGAAGGAGGCGCGGCGTGAACTCATACATCGCGCTCAGGGCGCTTGAGGCGGCTGGCCTCAGCTGCACCGAAGCGCAGGCGGAGGCATTGCGCCAAATCGCGGAGCGCGGATTCTGGCCGAACCGCGCACTCGATAGGCGCGTAGTTCGTAACCTACTGAGGGCAGAGCTGGTTGAGCCTTTCTGGTACAGAGGGCTCCGTCACCTTGAAGACTGCCTGCGCCTCACCCGCCGCGGGATGGCCGCTGTGGACCGCGCCAATCTATGGCCGTACGTCGCGGAGGTGGATAGCGACATGGGGTGCAGACAGGTAGGGAGTGCACCGCACCCGCGCGTGGCCGCTGAGCTGCTGTGGAACCCCGCCCTGGCGGCAGGGCTCTATCAGAGCGATATGTCCGGCCACTTGAGGGACTTGGCCTTGGGCCACGCGGTGATGGCCGAGGATGGCACCACCTTCCGTGTCCGTCAGGCAACGGCCTGACCCTGCCGGACCTGAGAGCCTACGGCCACGCCGTAGGCTCGACTGGCCTTACAGGGAGAGAGGGAGAGCATGAGCGCTCTGGTTGACATGAACAACGAGTACGAGAGCCTGACTGGTGAAGAGGTCTACCTCTACGCCAGCACCCCGGGCGACAACCTGGGGACCCGCTACGTCTTCGTGGACGGCACGGTGTTCGGGCAGGCAAAGGCGGAGGGGTACATGCAGGCCCTGTTGGATGCCGCCAGGAAGGGCAAGAGCCACAGCGATGCGCGGCAGGCAGTGACACTGCCGCGCTGATCCTGCCGGATCATCGGAGCCACGGGTCACCGTGGCTCCTGTTGGTCTTACAGGGAGAGGGAGACTGATCATGAGCACGTACACGCTCGGAACGCCGGAGATGCTGGCCCACGTGATTCGTGAGCTGCCGGAGAGGTACGAAATGAGCCTCACCCCCACGGACATGGAGGTGATCGTCACGGTCCTTGCCGCCCAGGCGGGATTCGTGGAGATCTCCGAGGACATGCAGGACAGGGCCGCGTCGATGTTCGCCAACATCGCCGAGATGCTGGGCATTGAGGGGGTCTGATCATGGGCGTTGAGTTCAGGGTGTGGAACGAGGGCGGCGATCTGCTGGGGGAGTTCGACAACCAAAACGATGCCGAAGCATTTGCCGAGCGAGAGCGTAAGGCGTGCTCTGCGAAGTGCGGAATGGGCGAAGATCGCGACCGTCTTTGCGGCGCCGTGAATCCGCACGGCATCTCCGTGCAGATCGTTGAGGACGGCCAGGACGTCACGGGGCACGACCACGGACAGTACCGCTAGCCTGCCGGACCATCGGGCGCACACCTTGATGTGCGCCCCCTTGGTCTTACAGGAGAGGACAGATCAGCATGAGCACGAACATGACCGATGCGCAGCGCGAGGCGCTGGAGAGCGGACGCAACCGCGGATGGGACCACGCGAACTACTCGGAGAACGTGACCGGAGAGGATGCGGACCCCCTTGCGGGCCCTTCGTCCCTGGACATTCCGGGGTACATCGCGAGGGATGCGGTGGACTTCTTCAAGTCCGGATGGGAGGAAGGCGTCCGTAACTATCTGGAGGGGCTGTCATCGGACGGAACGCCTCAGGATGACGACTGACATCGGTCACCAGGGAGAAGCAAAACATGGAGACCATCACCGCAACTGAACTCGCTCGCAACTCTCGCGTGATCATCGAGCGCGGCGAGCAGCCCTATCTAGTGGATGCGGTCGCCGACATGCCGAACGGCGCCGTCCGTGTCACCTATTCGTCTGGCGACACCATCGAGTACGCCGCCGACACCGAAGTGACGGTGCTCTGACGCACTGCCGTAGCGAGGGGAGAGGGAATGACCGAATGGAACGCGCCCCCGGGCAACGCCATCTGGTACGTGGAGGTCATTGCCGGTCGGGACGTGACTGACGCGGAGATTAACCCCACCCACCAGGTGGGCGAATGGTTGGGGACAGAAACAGAGAGCTTCGACGGATACACCATGCAGGAGGGGAGGCCGACCCTGGCGGAGCGTGACGAACTCCTTCCGGAGGGATGGGTTCGTATTGAGAGCACCGTGAAGCGCCTCCGTTAGCCCTGCCGTAGCGACTTGGCCCCCGTACCCCCACGCGGGGGCCTTATCGCTGCTACAGCGCAGCACAGAGGGTCCGGGATGGCAGTCCACGGACCCTCTGATCGAACGACTCATGACCTTTGGAGAGGTGAGTCATGAATGAGGGTAGCAAGGTCAACCTGACCAAGTGGCCTCACGAGCTGGTTACGACCAGCAACGACGCTTGGCACTCGGAGGGGATCACCAGCGTCACGGTCTATGCGACGGAGGGGTTGGCCGTGGCCGCCCTGGCGAAGCTCGGGAAGGCTACGCCGGGCAAGGGGGCGTTCGTTCGCTGTGCGCCCCAGTGGGAGGTCTCTCACGAGTGGGTTGACGCCTCTTGGCCCATGCTTCGGGTGACCGTACGTGGGCCCGGCTGGGCCCGTGACCGGGAGTTCAGCGCCAAGGCGGTTGGTCGCGCACGCAAGGTGGCGCGGGAGGACGGGTTGCGCGCGGCGCGCATCAGCTCCGGCGCGACGGTCACCGATCGTGGTGCTCGGGTTGAGCACCGATTCGTCTACGCAGTCCGGGCGGGTGAGTGAACATGGCCGAGGTCATCAACATGGCAGCAATTCAGGCGATGAACAGAGGGCTGATCCCCGGCCAGAGCATTCGCGTCGAGCTTGTCTCACCGGCCGGAGTGGAGCTGGTTGGCTCGTTGGTCGGTGCTGGCAGCAAGCTGGCCATTCAATCGTGGGGGGCCCTCGTGGAGGATCTTCCGATTGGCTGGGTTCGCAGCGTAGTGGTGGTGGATTGACCCTGCCGCATCAGACTGCCGGGCACCCTAACCCCCTGGGGTGCCCGGCTCTCTGGAGCTACAGGGAGGGAAGCATGATTACTGAGGTTACTTGGCGCCACCGCAAGGAGATTAATAAGGGCCAGCTTGACGCCGACTTGGTCCGCGCCGCGGAGCGCGGTCTTTCTGTGCACGACCGGACCGACCGCGACCCCAGCGGGCAGCCCGTTCGGGTCGTGTGGGTCGCCGGTTCGCAAACAGGCGTTCTCGTCGGCGCTTACGAGATCACGGGAGAGGACTCATGAACGAACGCAGGATGGATGAGGGCACCGCCGCGCTCGCTCGGGCGACGGCGGAGCACGCAAGGACGTTGCTGGACCAGTGGCAGCACGAATATCCGAACGTGGCGGACTACCGCATCAACGACGCCCTGAGCGGCCTCAGGCTCGCCGTGAAGGCGCTGGATCACCTCTATAGGGATGAGCAGTACCCGGAGCACGTGGCGGCCCGCCAGGCGCTCGCTGAGCGCCTGAGCTGACCTGTTGGCCCAGACTGCCCCAGCGTGTCACACCTCCTGGATACGCTGGGGCTCCTTCTCCGTGGCGTCAGACGCCCGTACATGCGGTTGCAGGCTCCCCGCCTGCCTCTCCCTCCTCTCCCAGGTGGGGCGCCTCCTGTATGTGCGGGCATCTGAACTCATGAGAGAGGAGAGGATCGTGCCCACCGTAATCGGACTGCGCTTGGCCCCGCTTCTGCGGGGATGGCCCCCGCCAAGGCGGGGGCTTCTTCATTTCTGAAACCCCAGACACCCCCGGCCGGCGGTGGGATCATCCTGTCAGCCGGGGGTCACGGCAGGCATATGCCTGTGCACGATCGCGTGAAGGGTGTAAGCCAGACTGACAACAGTCTGGCGTGAGGGAGTAACTATCTGCTACATCTGACTGGCTCTACGGAGAGGAGAGTCACATGAGTGTGCATGCACGCGCCCAGGCGCTACGTGCAGACGATCAGCGCGGCATCTGGCGCACGGAACGCCTTGACACCGTCGACAGCACCATCAATCGGTTGATCGACCTGGAGGCCGCGAGCGACATCGTCAGGTCGTACGATCTGCGATTCGTTCCCGGTCTATTGCAGGTCCCCCACTACAGCCTTGGGGTCATCCGAGGCACGAACCGCCGTCTGTCCATGCAGGTCGCACGCGAGCGCATGTACATGAAGAGCATGCGCACCGAGGCGTTCCTTCAGCGGCTGCGAGAGCTGCCACGAGAGACGAGCGACCCGCACGCGCGCTTCATTGTCGGTGAACTAGCGCTCACCCAACCGTGGAGCATCGACTCACACGAGCAGCAGCTTCGCCACTTGCTACATCTGGCCACATACCCGCAGGTCCGGCTACAGGTGCTACCGCTGCGCACACGCGCGGCTGCGAGCAGCGCGCACTTCACCCTCTACTCCGGGCTGCACGGCGACAGGCGACAGTACGTCGGCTACTCCGAGGTTGATGCCGGAGGGGTGATCCATGCCCACCCGGACGATACGATTTGCCTGCTGGGGGTCTTTGCGGACCTGTCCAGCGACGCCCTGGGAGAGGGCGAGAGTATGCAGGTCATCCAGAGGGAGCTAGACAGATGGACCGTAAAAGCACGACGTTCGTGAAGTCGTCCTACTCTGATCATCAGTGCGTTGCCGTCGCCCGAGAGAGCACGGTTGGCGTCATCGACACCAAGGACGAGACCGGCTCCGTCCTGACGGCTACCCCCGCCGCCTGGCGGGCGTTCCTCGCGGGGGTCACGGGTGAGCGGCAGAGCTAGCCTGCGCCCCCTGCCCGTCATTGTGGCGTGGGCGGCTGTCATGGCCGCCCTGGCGGCCCTCGCAGGGGCCGTGATGTCCGTGGCGGACAGCGATCCGGCGGCCGGCGTGATGCTCGTGCTAGTCGCCGGATTTCTGCTCCTCGTGGCTCGTGCGGGCTGGCGTTCAGCTCGCGGCGAGCAGCAGGAGCCGGGGCTCCGCCAGGAGCCCGGCCGCCCCTGGCGGTGATAACTGCACAGATCAAGGCCCCCGTTCGCGGGGGCCTTCTTCGCGCCTAGGCCCCGCTCCCTTCCGGGGGCGATGGGCGTCGCGCCGGGCGCTCCTCCCGACGTTGGCTCCGGCTTGGCACCACCGGTGACGCGAAACGGTGCCACATGGATGGAGAGGTGAGCGTAGACGGTTCGATTCCGTCAAGGGGTGGTTCCCGGTCCGGGTTCGATTCCCGGTTCGCTGAGGCAGACCAATAGGGCCGACGGGCCCGCGCAGAGGGGTTCGACTCCCCTCCCATCCACGAGGGGCCCAGCTCCGCCGGAGGAGAGTGCAACCCTCGCAACAAAACGCCGCATGCCTCCGGGGGTCGGCCGCTTGACCCGCAGGAGCGGTCCTCTGCGCCCGGAGGGTGAACGGGTACCCGTAACAGGGCTGGGTCTGGTCCACCCGGAACGGACCAACAACACGTCCGCCCCAGCCCCACACCGGGGCGGGCTAGACCATCCCCACAGCACCCAGATCATCACGGGGAGGTGATGCAACCAGCCGATCGGCGTCAAGAGTCGGCCAAGAGAGTGACGCACTAGGGGCCCGCTGCACCACGCGAGCCGGCACAGCGCCATACTCAGGCAACCCTTACCGACGCTGATCTTCACAACTCAGGAGTCCCCCGATGCCGCCACGACGACGGAGGCGCGTTTTGTCCGCAGAGGAGCGTGCGGCGCTGCTCGCACGCATCGAGCTGAAGCACCAGATCTTCCGGGACTCCGAGGAGTCCGCTATGCAGGAGATCGTGCAGGGCTCCGAGGACCTATCACAGCAAGAGATTGCCGACCGACTGGGGGTGCCAAAGAGTACGGTCGGCGACTGGATCAGGAGATGGAATGGCAGGCAGGGCGGCGAAGGCCGTGGCGGATCTGCTGACGGACCCGGAGAACGACCGCCGGACAGCTGAGGAGCTGGCCGAGCTGATCGTAGGAGCCCTTCGAGAGGGCATCGAAGCGGAGCTTGAACGCCGCTTCGCTCCACGCGCTCTGCGACGCGAAGCGAAGGCCGTGTCCGAGGTCATCAGGATGGGCCTGGATGACAACCTCTCTCCCGAAGAGGTGGCCGGCGAGGCGACGGAGAAGATACGAGAACTGGACAGTCAGACCGACCGTGTCATGGTGGTTGGACAGATCCAGGAAGGCCCCAGGCCGCCGCTCACGGTGGCACTGGGGCCCTTCTCGTCCCGAGGCAAGATAGACAGCCCTCAGGCGTTCCTGAGGGCCACAGCGGGCGGCACGGCCGCCCGAGCGGCAGCCGAGGGCCTGGCCTGGAACCCCTCCACGAAGCTAGGGAAGGGGCGCTTCATGCTCGCGCCGATCTTCCGCAGCCCACGCGAAGCGTGGGCGTTCTACAGCCAGCTCCCCGTCGAGGGGCGGCCTGCCGAGTCCGATCTGTACGCCGCAGCGCGGGAGATGACCGCGTGGGACCCGGAGGCCATCGAGCCGGCGTGCGTGTGCGGGCTCACGCATCAGCATCCATGCCCGACGTGCGGCCAGCTGGCCGCGCACTACTGCCACAAGCACCAAAGAGGCGAGCAGCACAGCTGCCGCCGGTAGCCCAGGCTCACGTCTGGGGCGGGGAGGTAGCACCATGCAGGACGGGGAGCGAGACAGAGCCGACATAGCAATTGAGTGGCTGCATGATAATGCCGATGCGGCCACGCGCATTCAGCTCTCCAACGAGCCCGTGACAGACGTCGACTACAAGCGGATACTGCACATCCTCTTCGGTCCGCAGGAAGTGCAATAGGGGAGAAAATGGCTACCCAGCGCCTGGAACTGCTGGACAACACTAGGCCGAACTTGCGCGCGGCGGGATATCTCAGGGTATCCACTGAGGATCAGCTGTTGGGGCACGGACTTGCTTACACGGAACGCAAGGTCAAGGACTATGCGTCTCGCAAGGGCTGGGGATATGTACAGACGTTCGCGGATGAGGGCGTGTCCGGCACCCTCCCAGCGGAGGAACGCCCGGACCTCTCCCGGTTGATTGAGCACGTGCACCGCACTCCGCGGCCGTTTGATGTGGTCGCGGTCGTGGAGGGGCGACAGATAGGCCGCAACGGCCGGGCATTCTGGCCCTGGGTGTGGCGCCTGGAGGATCTAGGCGTATTCACCGCTATCACGTCTCTCCAGATCGACAACACCACCGAGCGCGGGCGGGACGCCATGCGCGAGGAGGCGGACTACGCCGAACGGGAGTGGAACCGGCTCCGCCGGCGACTCCAGGGCGGAATCCAGGAAGCCGCCGAACTCGGCGGATACCCCGGTGGCACCATCCCATTTGGCTGGCATGCGCCGAAGCTGGAAAAGGGCAAGCTGACCCGATATGAAATCCACATCAAGGAGGCGGCCTGCATCAGGAGGGCGGCTGAGCTTTACCTATTCGAACGCTCCTGGGAGCGCACGGCCAGGATGCTCAATGCCGAGGGGCATCGCACCCGCGGCGATGCCCTGTGGACGAGGAAGAACCTCAAAATGCGCATGCTCGGGCATGCCATCCAGTCCAATGAGGTGATCTGGCGTGGAAAGGGCGCTCTCGTGGACCACGCTGGCGAGCCCGTTTTTGGTCGGCAAGTTGTCATCAAGCTCCCCGTGATCCTCGATGCCGATACAGCCAGGGCGCTGCGCGAGACGCCAGCGCGCAAGACCTGGCGACAGCCCGAGAGGTTCCGGGTCTACTCCCTCACTGGACTCATGACAAGTCAATGCGGCAGGCGCTACAGCGGCACAAACAGGCGTGACGACTACTACGATTACGTCTGCTCTGGTCGCAGTCTCCCCTTCGGGGAGCGGTGTAAGTGCCGACCTGTACCGGCGGAGGATACCGAGAACCGCGTCTGGAGTGAAGTGCGGCAGCTGGTCACCGATGCCGACCGCATGGAATCCATGGCTCGGGACTGGCTCAGCGCGGCCCCGGAAGTGGATTACGCCTCGCGCATTGACGATCTCACACAGCAGATTGAGCAGCAGGAGGCCGCCATTGCGGCAAGCACCGCCGTGGCCGCGAAGATGGCGGCAGCTCGGGGGCTCCTCGGGCAGGACGCGGAGCGAGCGGTGGAGAAAACCACCACTCCCCTGTTCCGCGAGCTTGAGGACCTGGAGAAGCTGCGCCGAGAGGCGCAGGGGTGGCTACGAGACCGCCAGGAGGCCGCTGAACGGCTTGAAACGCTCCGAGCCATGGCGGACAAGGCCCGGAGCCGTCTCGGCTCTCTCGGCCCCGCTGAACAAGCAGAGATGCTGTCCCTTTTCGGTGTACGGGTTCGGGTATTGGAGCCGCCAGCGTCGAGACGGGGAGTCCCGTGCGACCTGCGGGCCTGGTTCGTCGAGCACAAGCGAGACGTGCCAGTGCTGTCTGATGCAGCCTGGGTGCGGGCGTGGCCCATCTTGTGCGTTCCTCAGCTCACGGAGGAGCACGGTCGCCTTCTGTTGGGGGCGATGCTGTACAAGGCGGCGAACGGCGGCCGATGGGTGGACATCGGTCCTCGCTTTGGCGCCCGCGGCGGCCGACTCCAGGTGGCCGCACACCGCTGGCGCAAGAGCGGGCGATGGGATCGCGTCATGGAGGCGCTGCGGGGTCTACCTGCGGTTCCGGTCTGGTCCGGGCCTCCGGCCCGGCTGGAGATCACCGTTCGTCCACTGGGTGAGTTCAGTAGTGAAGATGGGGAATGCAGCGGTTGCTCATGGGGTTCCCGATGCAGATCTCGGTGCGCTCGCCGAAGCCCTGCCGTGCGCTCTCGCCCGATATCAGCTGCGCCTTGGCGCCGCAGTTCTTGATGGCGGCGGCCAGTTCGAGCAGGGCGAAGACGTCGTTGCGGCCGACGGCGCCTTCCGGGCCGGCGTCCCGGCCGACCACGAGCAGGCACTCGGAGTTCTCCGGCAGCCCGAAGAAGGTCTGGAGGCGGCGCAGCGAACGGTCCCGCCGGTGGGCGTGGAGGAACCAGCCCAGCAGGAGCGCGGCCACCGCGGTGGCGGCCACGGCGATCAGGAGCGAGCGGACGTCGTCAGTCATGGCCGGGAATCTACCGGTGGGGCGGTCGGCGGACGAGCCCCGTGCCGCCGGTCCCGGCGGCGCACGCGGGCGCCGATCCGGCGACGTTGCGCCCACACCCTTGCCACGGAGCGTGACGAATCCTACCGTTCCTCCTGTCGATCCACCTGTCGATCCCACGCGAGTACGGGAGCAGTACATGGCAGAAGCAGTGCGTGCCGCGCTGGTACAGACGACCTGGACCGGTGACACGGAGTCGATGATCGCCAAGCACGAGGAGTACGCGAGGGAGGCCGCCCGCCGGGGAGCGCGGGTGATGGGCTTCCAGGAGGTGTTCAACGCACCCTACTTCTGCCAGGTGCAGGAGCCGGAGCACTACCGGTGGGCGGAGGAGGTGCCCGACGGGCCGACGGTCACCAGGATGCGGGCCCTGGCCAGGGAGACCGGCATGGTGCTGGTGGTGCCGGTTTTCGAGGTGGAACAGGCGGGCCACTACTACAACACCGCCGCGGTCATCGACGCGGACGGCACGTTCCTCGGCAAGTACCGCAAGCACCACATCCCGCAGGTCCGCGGCTTCTGGGAGAAGTTCTACTTCCGGCCGGGGAATCTGGGCTGGCCGGTCTTCGACACGGCGGCGGGCCGGATCGGCGTCTACATCTGCTACGACCGGCACTTCCCCGAAGGCTGGCGGGCGCTCGGCCTGGCCGGGGCACAGTTGGTGTTCAACCCCTCGGCGACCTCGCGCGGCCTGTCGGCGCACCTGTGGCAGCTGGAGCAGCCCGCCGCGGCCGTCGCGAACGAGTTTTTCGTGGCCGCGATCAACCGGGTCGGGCGGGAGCCCTACGGGGACAACGACTTCTACGGCACCAGCTACTTCGTCGACCCGCGCGGGCAGCTCGTGGGCGGCGCGGCGAGCGATACGGAGGAGGAGCTGGTCGTGCGGGACCTGGACTTCGGCCTGATCGACGAGGTGCGGCAGCAGTGGGCGTTCTACCGGGACCGGCGCCCGGACGCGTACGAGGGGCTGGTGCGCCCGTGACCGGCGAGGGCGGCCCCGAGAAGCTGCTGGCGCGGCACCGGGCGGTGCTGCCGGACTGGTTGTCGCTGTACTACGAGCGGCCCGTCGAGCTCACGCACGGCGAGGGCCGCCACGTGTGGGACTCCGAGGGGAACCGGTACCTCGACTTCTTCGGCGGCATCCTCACCACGATGACGGCGCACGCGCTGCCGGAGGTCGGCCGGGCCGTCGCCGAGCAGGCGGGGCGGCTCCTGCACTCCTCGACGCTGTATCTGAACCGGCCGATGGTCGCCCTGGCGGAGCGGATCGCCGCGCTCTCCGGCATCCGGGACCCGCGGGTGTTCTTCACCACCTCGGGCACCGAGGCGAACGACACGGCGCTGCTCCTCGCGACCGCGTACCGCCGTTCCAACCAGGTGCTCGCCCTGCGCAACAGCTACCACGGCCGGTCCTTCTCCGCGGTCGGCATCACGGGCAACTCCGCCTGGTCGCCGACCAGTCTCTCGCCGGTGCACACGCTGTACGTGCACGGCGGGGTGCGCACGCGCGGGCCGTTCGCCGCGCTGCCGGACGCGGCGTTCACTGAGGCGTGCGTCGCCGACCTGCGGGATGTCCTGGCGCAGACCCGCGGCGGGGTGGCGGCGCTGATCGCCGAGCCGGTGCAGGGCGTGGGGGGCTTCACCTCGGGTCCCGACGGGCTGTTCGCGGCGTTCCGCGAAGTGCTCGACGCGGAAGGCATCCTGTGGATCAGCGACGAGGTGCAGACCGGCTGGGGCCGGACGGGCGAGCACTTCTGGGGCTGGCAGGCGCACGCGGGCCAGGGCCCGCCTGACGTGCTGACGTTCGCCAAGGGCATCGGCAACGGCATGTCGATCGGCGGCGTCGTGGCGCGCGCGGAGGTGATGAACTGCCTGGACAGCAACTCGATTTCGACGTTCGGCGGCAGCCCTGTCACGATGGCGGCCGGCCTGGCCAACCTGGAGTACCTGCTGGCGCACGATCTGCCGGGCAACGCCAGGCGGGTGGGCGGACTGCTGATCGAGCGGCTGCGGGCGGTCACGGCCGGGCTCGGTCTGGTGCGGGAGGTCCGCGGGCGCGGCCTGATGATCGGCATCGAGCTGGTGCGCCCCGGCACGGACCTGCCGTACCCGGCCGCGGCCTCGCGGGTGCTTGAGGCGGCCCGCGCGGGTGGCCTTCTGCTCGGCAAGGGCGGCGGCCCCGGCGGCAGCGTGCTGCGGATCGCGCCGCCGCTGAGCCTGACGGCCGCGGAGGCGGAGGCGGGGGCCGAGGTGCTGGCGGCTGCGCTGCGGGCGGCGGACGCCGAGCCGGCCGCGTAGCGGCGGCCGCGCCGGGTGTGCCGCGCGCCGCCCCCGGCCCGAGGCGCGGGCCGGGGGTGGCGGGAAGGTTCGTGCGCCGCGGCTACTCGCCGGGGCCCGGCTTGCGGGCGACGCCGCCGACCATGAGCAGGCCGCTGTGGTCGAGCGGCTCCGGCACCGGGGCGTCGGGGCGCCACAGCGGGAGCGGAACGATCCCCGGCTCGATCAGGTCCATGCCGTCGAAGAAGGTCGCGATGCGCTCCTTGCTGCGCAACTGGCCGCGGCCGAGGGACTGGATGAGGACGTCGTTCAGCTCCCTGGCCTCGGGGAAGGAGTTGCAGAAGTGCGTGATGAACAGGTAACTGCCCGGCACCAGACGGGCCTTGTACGCATCGACGATCCCGTTCGGGTCCTCCTCGTCCAGCAGGTGGTGGATGACGGCCACCATCATCAGGCCGAGCGGTTTGGAGAAGTCGATGAAGCCCTGGACGCCGGGGTGGTTCAGCACGTGCTCGACATCGAGCATGTCCGCGGTGATGACGCGCGTGCGCTCGTCCTGGGCGAGCAGCGCCCGGCCGTGAGCGAGAACGATTGGGTCGTTGTCGACGTAGACCACCCGCGCATCCGGGTTGATCGCCTGGGCGACCTGGTGCGTGTTCTGCGCGCTGGGCAGCCCGGAGCCGAGGTCGAGGAACTGGTCGATGCCCTGCTCCGCGAGGTGGCGGACCCCGCGGATGAGGATGTCACGGTTGACGCGGGCACTCGCCACGCCCGCCGCCGACACCTTCCGGCCGGCCTCGACGACCGCCGCGTCCACCTCGTAGTGGTCCTTGCCGCCGATCGCGGCGTCGTAGACCCGGGCGATGCTCGGCTTGGTGGTGTCGATCTCCACCGGCTCGTAGTCCGGCAGCGCCCCGCTCCAACTCAGGCCGTAGTCACGGCCCGTGCCCTCGCCGGACCCCGCCGCGCCGCTTTCTCTTCGGTCGGCCATCTCTTTGCTCCGCTCCTCGGCATGCCGTCACCTTCGGGAAGCAGTTTCGCATGACGTGCCGAAGGGACCCGCCCCCGCCGGGACTTGCCGCCGCCCGCGGCCACCGCCCCGCGGATCAGGGCCGCAAGCGGCGGAAGAGGCCGATCCGCCGCCGGTGGTACGCGCGGCCGGCCGCGCCCGGCGCGCGGCCGTCCCCCGCTCCTCCCCCGCCCGCCTCGACGTGCACCGCCTCGCAGCGCAACCGGCGCCGGATCAGCTGCGCCAACGCCTCGTCGTCCATCCGTCCCGCCGTGCCGCCCGCCGTGGCGTACGCGTCGGCGAAGCGCCGCACCCCGCTCAGGTCCGTGGCCCACGGATCGCCGAACCTCGTCCGGGTACCGGGCCAGCCGCCGCCGCGCGGCGTCGAGCGTGCCGAGCCCGTCGTGGAACACGGCGCCCGTGGTCACCTCGGCGAGCCGCTGCTGCGGAATGGACAGCCAGTCGGCCGTGCCCGGTTCCGCCGCCGAGGGGTCGGTCCCGAGGTGGCCGCGCAGCCACGCGCCCAACTCGTCCACCGAGACGCGGTGGTCGACCGGGCCGGTCGTCGGCGCCATCCGCCCCACCGGGTCGGCCGGGTCGGCGTTCCGCTCGAAGCGGGTGGGCCAGCCCTTCACCCGCTTCGGCAGCCGCCGGGCCAGCGGCGCGTGCACCGACGCGCCGTGCGCGGCGGCGTCCCCCGGGGAAAGGAACAGGTTGAGCCGCGGCCCCCATTAGTGGTCGGCGGACCGTTCGGTGTCGAAGCCGGGCACCTCGGAGCCCGCGCCGATCCGCGCCGCCGAGTACCGCAGCTCGGGGAACTCCTCGGCGAGCAGGGGCCGCACCGCCTCCTCGTAGAGGGCGCGGGACAGCTCCAGGCCGGGCAGGAAGGCGGCGGGTGATGACGTCATGGCCCCGGCCTCCTGTCCGCGGACGGCGCCCACCACCGAATTTCCCGGTGCCGCGCGTCAGTCCTCGCCCCTGATGGCGCGGGCCTTGAAGAAGGTGTAGTGGAACGTTCCGCCGTCCTCGGCGGTGCGCCTGAGGTCCGCCAGGCCGCGGTCGAGGTCGGGCGCGGTGATCAGGCCCGCGGCCAGCGCCTCGTCCCTGATCGACTCGATCATCGCGACGAACGTGTTGCGGGTGAATCCCTCGGTCAGCGCCGGGCGGGTGCCGTCGGCGTACACGGTGCGGGGCCGGACCTCGACGTCCGCGTATCCGGCCTCGGTGAGCAGCGGCTGGAGCCGCCGTCCGATCAGCGCGTCCCCGCCCGCGGCCGACTGGAGCTGCACCTGGCAGTCGATCGCCGCCTGCGCGTACGCGCTGTGCGGGTGGAAGAAGGCCGATCCGTGGTCGCCCTCGATCACGGTGATGGTCCCGCCCGGCCGCAGCACGCGCCGCAGCCCGGACAGCGCGAGCCGCGGGGCCCGCAGGTGTTCGAGGACGAAGCACACGAAGAGGTGGTCGAACGAGGCGTCGGCGAACGGCAGCGCGAACAGGTCCGCCCGGCACCACGTCACGCCGGGCAGCCGGGCGCCGGCCTGCGCGAGGGAGCGGCCGGAGACGTCCACGCCGACGATGTGCGCCCGCGGTCCTGCGGCGACCAGATGCGCCGTCTGCGCGCCGACCCCGCACCCGACGTCGAGCACCCGGCTGCCCGCCGGGTACGCCGTCCCTCCGTGCAGCAGACCGGCCAGCGTGTCCGCCTGGTCGCCGAGCCTGCGGGACTCCCGTTCCGAATAGCCGTGCACGTAGCCGGGGCGGATCACCGTGCGCGGAATGGTCCTCGTCTCCATGGCAGCGACCCTGCCGCCACAATGGTCCGGTGAACAGGTCCAATGGGCGCGACTTGGACTGGTCCGAAACGGCCGGTGCCGACTTCCTCCAGCTCGACAGGAGCCAGGCTCCCCCCGGTGGCCTCTCCGACTGGCTGGCCGGGACACTGCGGCAGGCGGTGTCCGACGGCCGCCTGCCGGTCGGCGGCACGCTGCCGCCCACCCGGGTGCTGGCCGCTGAGCTGCGCGTGTCCAGGGGCGTGGTGACCGAGGCGTACCGGCGGCTGGCGGAGGACGGACACGTCGAGGGCCGCGGGCGGAACGGCACCGTGGTGGTCGCCGCGCCGACCGGCGCGGCGGACCGCGCGCCCGCGTCCCCGCGCGCCGCCCCGGCGCCGCGCGCGCCGTTCGCCGGGCCGCCCGGCCACGACGTGTGGGACACGCTGCGGGCCGCGCCCGCGCGCATCGACCTGACACCGGGTGTCCCCGATCTCGCGGCGTTCCCCAGGACGGCGTGGCTGCGCGCCGAACGCGCGGTCCTCACCTCGCTCTCGGCCGCCGGCCTCGGCTACGGCGACCCCCGCGGCACGCCAGCCCTGCGGCGCGCCGTGGCCGACTGGCTCGCGCGCGGCCGCGGTATCAGGGCCGATCCGGCCGAGGTGCTGATCGTCGCGGGCACCGCCCAGGCCCTCGCGCTGATCGGGCAGGTCCTGCGCCACGACGGCATCCGCCGGATCGCGGTGGAGGACCCGGGCGCGCTCGGGGCCCGCCAGCAGCTGCACGGCCACGGCCTGGCCACGCCGCCGGTGCCGGTGGACGCGGCCGGGCTGCGCGTCGACGCGCTGCGCGCCGTCGGCGCGCCGGCCGTGCTGCTGACCCCGGCGCACCAGTTCCCCACCGGGGTGGTCCTGGCCGGTGAACGGCGCCGCGCGCTGATGCGGTGGGCCGGGGAGGGCGGGCTCGTCGTCGAGGACGACTACGACGCGGAGCACCGCTACGACCGGCCGCCGGTGCCCGCCCTGCGGGCGATGCTCGCGGAGCGCGTCACCTATGCCGGCAGCGTCTCCAAGCTGCTCGCGCCCGCGCTGCGCGTGGGGTGGGTGGTCGCGCCGCCGCGGTACCGCGACGACCTGATCGCCGCCAAACGCCTCACCGACCTCGGCAACGCGGCGCTCCCGCAGCTCGTCCTGGCGCACCTGATCGAATCCGGCGCGCTGGAACGGCACCTGCGGCTGCTGCGCACCCGTCACCGCCGCCGCCGCAACGCGATGACCGCGGCCCTGGCCGCGCATCTGCCCGACGCGGTCGTCCACGGCGCCGCGGCCGGCCTGCACCTGCTCGTCACGTACGACGCGGCCGTCCCCGACACCGAGTTGGCCGCGGCGGCCCTGACGCGCGGGGTGAAGGTGCAGCCGCTGTCCTGGCACGCGCAGCGGCCGGGCCCCGACGGTCTGATCCTCGGCTATGCGGCGAGCACCCCTGACGACATCGCCGAGGGCGTCGCCACCGTCGCCGCCGTGCTGCGCGGACGGCGCCGGGGCGCGGGGCCGGGCCGCGGGTGAGCGCGGCCGCCGCGTCAGCGCACCTTGGCGAAGAACGCGCGGATGTCGGCGGCGTGGCCGTCCGGCTCCTCCATGGCGATGAAGTGGTGGCGGCCCGGGTTGCTCTCCGGCCAGTGGACGATCTTGTTGTGCCGCTCGGCCAGCCGGCGGATCGCGGGCGGCCCCACGTAGACGCCGGTCGGCACCGCCGCTTGTCCCCTGGGCCAGGAGAAGGGGCCGGTGCTCTCGTACATGAACCACGAGGAGCTGCCCGAGGTGCCCGTCAGCCAGTAGAGGGTGGCGTTGGTCAGCAGCAGATCGCGGTCGATGACCTCGTCCGGCAGCTCACCTGTTGTGCCGAACTCCTTGAACTTGTGGAGCAGCCAAGCCAGTTGTGCCACCGGCGAATCGTGCCACCCGTAGCTGAACGTCTGCGGCGCGGCGCGCAGCAGGGCGTGGTGGTCGACGCCGTTGGCCCACTCCCCCACCTGCGCGAACTGCTCCCGTTCCGCCGGTGTCGGGCCCGGCAGGTCGGCCTCCTCGGGGAAGCCGATGCCGCCGTCGATGTGCACGCCGACGACGTGCTCCGGATCGGCCTGCGCGACCTCGGGCGCGACATAGGCGCCGAGGTCGCCGCCCTGGACGCCGTAACGGTCGTAGCCGAGGCGGTGCATGAGCGCCACCCACGTGCGGGCCACCCGCGCGGCGTCCCAGTGGGTACCGCGCGGCGGCGCGGAGTACCCGAATCCGGGCACGGAGGGCACGACGACGTGGAAGTCCGCGGTCAGCCGGGAGATCAGCGGGGCGAACTCCACGAACGTGTTCGGCCAGCCGTGCGTCAGGATCAGCGGCAGCGCGTCCTGCCGTGCGGAGCGGACGTGCAGGAAATGCACGTCCTGCCCGTCGATTCCGGTCATGAACTGCGGGAACCCGTTCAGCCACGACTCCTGCCGCCGCCAGTCGAAGCTCTCGCGCCAGTAGTCGGCCAGCCCCTTCAGATAGCCGACCGGCACGCCGCGGCTCCAGCCCTCGCCGGGCAGCTGCCGCGGCCAGCGAGTGCGCGCGAGCCGGTCGTGCAGGTCGTCGAGGTCGGCCTGCGGCTCCCCCGGACTTCGTCCGGGAGGTGCCCCCAGATACGGAAAGGGCGGCTATCGGTACTCGTGTTGCTCATGGCGCTCCCCAGGACGACGCGTGCGTGCTGACGAGAACGACGCCAGACGCCATATAGGCCGCACCCTGTCCTACATCGCGCGGCATGATGGATGGTGTGAAGGACACCCCGGCGCGGCTGCTCGCGCTGCTCTCGCTCCTGCAGTCGCCGCGGGCCTGGCCCGGCAGCGAACTGTCCGGCCGCCTCGGCGTCAGCCCGCGGACGGTGCGCAGGGACGTCGACCGCCTGCGCGAACTGGGCTACCCGGTGGAGGCCACGAAGGGCGCGGCCGGCGGCTACCGGATGGCCGCGGGCGCGGCCATGCCGCCGCTGCTGCTGGACGACGAGGAGGCGGTCGCCATCGCCGTGGGCCTGCGGACGGCGGCCGGGAGTCCGGTGGCGGGCATCGAGGACGCCTCGGTGCGGGCGCTCGCCAAGCTGGAACAGGTGCTGCCCGCGCGGCTGCGGCGGCGGGTCGCGGCGCTCGGCACGGCGACCGTTCCCCTGGCGGAGCCGCCGGGGAGCAGCGGCGGGGTGCGCTTCGACCCCGAGGTGCTGACCGTGATCGCGGGGGCCGTCGCGGGCCGCGAACGGCTGCGGTTCTGGTACCGGGCCGCGGACGGGCCGGCGGAGCGCGGGCGGCTCGCCGAGCCCTGCCGGCTGGTCGCGGCGGGGCGGCGCTGGTACCTGCTGGCCTGGGACAACGACCGGGAGGACTGGCGCATCTTCCGCGTCG
The DNA here is from genome assembly GCF_001984575.1 of Streptomyces sp. MP131-18. Taxonomy (GTDB): domain Bacteria; phylum Actinomycetota; class Actinomycetes; order Streptomycetales; family Streptomycetaceae; genus Streptomyces; species Streptomyces johnsoniae. Next base: position 1,284,512 of record NZ_LZNS01000001.1, read on the forward strand.
ACCGCATCCGCCGGCCGTTCGCCACCGGCGTGCGCGTGCCGCCCAGGGACCCGCCAGGAGCCGACGCCGCCGCCTACGTCCGCAGCCGGCTGTACGCGCTGGCGCCGACGTACCGGGTACGGGCCACGCTGGGGCTTCCGGCGGACGAGGCCGCGCGCCTGCTCGGCGCGGCGGCCTCGGACATCACCCCGGCCGGGCCTGGGCACTGTCTGCTGGAGGGCCACGCGGACACGGTGGAGTGGCTGGCGGCCAGGCTGCTCATGCTGGGCTGCCAGGTCGAGGTGCACGAGCCGGCCGAACTGCGCGCGTATCTGCGCGCGCTGGGGACCCGCGCCCTGCGGGCCGCCGGGGAGTGACGGCCAGGACCAGGACCCCGTCCCACGGCCGGGTCATGGCTTGCGCGCCAGCAGACCCCACTGGTAGGTGAACTCGCCCGGCGTCTCCGTGCGCCACTCGTTCAGCGGAACGACCCCGGGCGGCAGGATTTCGAGCCCCTCGGCGGTGGCGGCCAGCTGCTCCTCGGTGCGGCAGTGGTAGGGCACCGCGCCGGTGGCGGCGTAGTCCTCGTTGAGCTTGATCATCTCGGGGGCCGCGATGGAGTCGCAGGTGGCGAGGAAGCTGCCGGAGGGCAGGCGCCGGGTGTACTCCTGGACCAGCAGCGCGGCCTCGTCCGGCAGGATGTGGCCGAGCATCGACATCAGCATCAGGGCCACGGGCTTGTCGAAGTCCAGCGTTTTCGCGGCCTCCGCCAGCACGGTGTCCGGGTCGCGCACGTCGGCCTCGACGTAGTCGGTCGCGCCGTCCGGGTGCGTGGTGAGCAGGGCGCGGGCGTGGACCAGGATCAGCGGGTCGTTGTCCACGTACACGATCCGGCTCTCGGGCGCGGCCCGCTGGGCGACCTCGTGGGTGTTGTCGGCGGTGGGCAGGCCGGTGCCGATGTCGAGGAACTGCCGCACGCCCTCCTCGGCGACGAGGTGGGTGACGACATGGCCGAGGAAGTCGCGGGAGGCGCGCGCGACGTTCAGCGCCTCGGGATAGTGCTGCTCCAGGTGTTCGCCCAGGCGCTGGTCCGCCTCGAAGTGGTCCTTGCCGCCGAGTATCCAGTTCCAGATGCGGGCCGAGTGCGGGACGCTGGTGTCTATCTGGGGCGGGTGGTTCTGCTGGGTCATCGCTCGCCTCCGCAGGTGAGTGGGATGGGGATGGGCGCCGTGGGGCGCGGCGCCGCCAGACAGGCCGTGTCCATGGCCCGGTTGAAGGCCCGCACGGCGTCGATGTCGTCGGTGATGGTGGCGGCGGCCTGGTGCAGGCCGCGCACCACGAGCCGGTCGGCGAGGTACCGGTGGTCGAAGCGCACGATCTCCACCGCCCCGCTGGCGAGCATCGGATGGGGCGGCGTGGTGAGCGGCATGATCTGAATCTTGATCAGCGAGGCCAGGTCGCCCGCGATCGCGTTCAGATGGTCGAGCTGCCCGCGCATCACCTCCGCGTCCCCCACCACGCGGTGCAGCGCCGCGTGCTCGATCAGGCACCAGTAGCGCAGCGGCCGTTCGCGGTCGAACGCGGCGCGCTTGCGTGCCTCGGCCAGCCCCACACGGCGGTCGAGGCACCGCTGGTCCTCCCGCGGGTGCTGCATCCGCAGCAGGGCGCGGGCGTAGTCCGCGGTCTGGAGCAGGTCGGGCACCAGGCCGGGCGCGTAAGCGCGGATCAGCGAGGCCGAGGACTCGAAGTCGAGCCGGTCGGCCTGGTCCTCGGTCAGCAGATCGCGGTAGTCGTGCCACCAGCCCGGGGTGTTCGCCGCGGAGAGCCGGGCCAGGATCTGGTCGACCTCCTCCTCGGGAACCCCGTAGATCCGCAGGAGGTGGGCGACGGTGGCCGGTTTGAACGTGTGCTTCGCCGCTTCGAGTCTGCGGATCGTCGTGGGATGGACGTCCAGCTTCTCGGCCGCGGTGGCGATGGTCACGCCTGCCGCGACCCGGCGGGCACGCAGGTCCGCCGCGAGCAGACGAAGGGCGGACGTGGCGCCAGAGCGGGCTCGTGACATGCCCCTCCTGCCGGATTGGCGAGCGGGTCGAACTTCCCGGCCATTAAATCACTTTGTGCGTGTTGCAAAGTGCCGCGGACAGAGTGGGCCCGATGGGCTCAGGAACCGTAGGTGCGGCGGATCAGGGGGACGGCGGGGCTGTAGTCGACGGCGGCGCGGTAGGCGGAGAGCATGGTGCCGTGGTCCGCCGTGCCGGTGCCGGCGATGTCGAACGCCGTGCCGTGGTCGACGGAGGTCCGCAGGATCGGCAGGCCGACGGTGACGGAGATGGTGCCGTCGAAGTCGTAGGTCTTGGCCGGGATGTGGCCCTGGTCGTGGAAATGGGACAGCACGCCGTCGTACCGGCCGGTGAGGCCCTGGTGGAAGACGGAGTCGGCGGGGACGGGACCGGTGACGTCGAGGCCCTCCGCCCTGGCCGCCTCGCAGGCCGGGCCGATGTGCACGATCTCCTCGTCGCCGAACGCGCCGTTCTCACCGCCGTGCGGATTGAGGGCCGCGACGGCGAGCCGCGGCTCGGGGACGCCGAAGACGCGCAGCGCGGTGGCGGCCTCGCGGATGGCGCGCAACACGTTCTCCCGCGTGATCCGGTCGAGAGCGCTGCGCAGGGAGAGGTGCCTGGTGGTGAAGAAGATGCGCAGGTGGTGCCCCTCGGCGGCGGTGTTGCGCACGACGAACATGGTGTCCTGGCGGGTGACGCCGGTCAGCTCGCCCAGCATCTCGGTGTGGCCGAGGTGCTTCGAACCGGCTTGCCAGATGGCCTCCTTGTTGATGGGCCCGGTGACGACGCCGGCGACGGCGCCGTCGAGCGCTGCGCGGGTGGCGGTCTCGATCGCGGCGACGGCGGCGCGGCCGGCCCGGGCGTCGACGGTGCCGAACGGCGGCAGGTCGTCGCCGAGCACGCCCGTGTCGAGCACGTCGATGACGCCGGGCCCCGCCGGTGCGGTGCCGAAGTCGGTGATCTCGCGCACCTCGGCGGCCACGCCCGCGGCCCTGGCGCCGCGGCGCAGTGCCTCGGCGTCGCCGACGGCGACCCCGTGGTGGCCTTCCTCACCCGCGACGGCGGCGAGGGTGCCCGCGGTGATCTCCGGGCCGATGCCGGCGGGGTCGCCGAGGGTGAGGGCCAGAACGGGACGGGTCATACGTTCCTCCGCGGGGCTGGTGGACGGAAACCGGCGGTCATGATGCCCCGGCGGAACCGCGCCGAACAAGCGGCCGGGCCCCGGACACCGCGGACCGCGCGGTCCGGCGGCACGGTACGCGAGCGGCACGACCAAAGTCTTCGGCGGGTGGACGGGTGTCGTCCGAAGGTCTCGGATGCGCGCCGGGCGGCTCCGCGCGGCCCCGGTCGGCCGTAGATTCGGGAGTCATGCGCCGCAAGCTGACAAACTGGCTGGTCGACGCCGCGTTCTGCCTCTTCGCGGTCGTCTTCTCGATACTCATCGCCGACTCGGTGCTGCCCGCCGACCTGTCCGATACGGCACGCGCGGTCGAGGACACGCTGTGGGCGCTGGCCTGTGCCGCGGTGTTCGTGCGGCGCAGGTGGCCGGTCGCCCTCGCGGTGGTGCTCGTGCTCGCCGGCACCTGGGCGCACCTGCTGACGGGGCCGACGCTGGTCGCGCTGTTCACGGTGGCCGCACACCGCCCGCCCCGGGTCACGGCGTGGGTGGCCGCCATCACGATGGCACCGGCCCCGCTGGTCGTGGTGCGCCAGGTGCTGGAGCCGGAGCCGGACCGCTTCGCCCGGGGCGCCGTCTACTTCTTCCTGATCCTGGGGTCGATCGGCTGGGGACTGTACATCCGCTCACGCCGTCAGCTCATCGCCTCGCTGCGGGAGCGGGCGGAGCGGGCCGCGGTCGACGCGCGGCGGCAGGCCAGGGAGGACATGGCCAGGGAGATGCACGACGTGCTGGCACACCGCCTGTCGCTGCTGAGCGTGCACGCGGGGGCGCTGGAGTTCCATCCGGGGGCGCCGCCCGCCGAGGTGCAGCGGGCCGCCGGGGTGATCCGGGAGAGCGCCCATCAGGCGCTCCAGGATCTGCGGGAGGTCATCGGGGTACTGCGCCGGCCGGAGAACGGGGACCGCCCGCAGCCGGTGCTCACGGATCTGGAGCGGCTGGCGGCGGAGTCGCGCGCGGCGGGCATGAGCGTCGCCCTCGACCAGCGGGTCGGTGCGCCGGACGAGGCGCCGCCCGTGGCCGGGCGGACCGCGTACCGCATCGTGCAGGAGGGGCTGACGAACGCCCGCAAGCACGCCGGGGACGCCCCGGTGACCGTGACGGTGAGCGGCGGCCCCGGCGCGGGACTGACCGTGGAAGTGTGCAATCCGGCCCCGGGCGGCAGCCCGCGGGGGCCGATCCCGGGCGCGGGCCAGGGGCTGATCGGGCTCGCTGAACGGGCATCGCTCGCGGGCGGGCGCCTGGAACACCGGCAGGCGGGCGACCGTTTCCTGCTGACCGCCTGGCTGCCCTGGCCCGGCTGATCCGGGCTCGGGCCGCGGGGATACGGGGCCGCGGTCGGGCCTGGCCAGGTCAGGTCAGGTCACCGGCCGGCTCCAGCGGGGGGCGATCTCGGCCCACTCCCGGTCCCAGCGCGCGAAGCGGCGCGCGTCGAGGTGGGCGCGTACCGCGATACGGGCACCGGCCGCCGCGAGGCCGACGCAGACCGCCGCGGCCGAGCCCGCCGTCGTCGCGCCGAACCACGCCTCGGCCGGTGCGGCCGGTGAACCGGTCGGCCTGCCGCGGCCGTCCACCCACACCGTCACCCACGTGCCCTGCTCCGTGCCGTCGGCCACCCGCGCCTGGTCCACGCGCACGGTGCCGTCGGGTTCGGTCCAGCGGACCACGGCGCGCATCCGGCCCGCCGCGACCGCCGCACCCGTCACGGCCGGCACGGGGGCGCGTTCGAGTACGACCGCACGCTGCTGGCGCGCCTCGCGTCCCTGCTCCAGCAGCGCGTCGCCCACCGCGACCGCGGTGGCGACGCCCGCCGCGGGCGCGCCCACGGCCATCACCGCCACCGCCGCGAACCCGACCCACGCCTCCGCCACGTCCGTTGTGCGCCGCAGCGGGTTGCGCCGTCGGCGCCACCGCCTCACCGTTCCTGCCATCGCCTCGTCCCTTCAGCGCGCCCGGGGGGAAGGTGCCACGACCCGGGTACCCAGGCGGGGACGGCATGGTCGGCCGGCCCGCGGGTGTTTCCGGCCGAACCGGCGCCGACGGCCTCGGCGAGCAGGGGCAGGGAACGGGCGAACTCGCGTTCCCAGTAGCCGTAGTGGTGGCGGCCCGGGCCGTACAGGGAGGCGGTCACCGCGAGACCGTGCCCGCGCGCCCGCGCCACGTACTCCTGTGCCATGCCGCCGAACTGCCGCTCCAGCCGGTCGTGCCCCGCGGCCGGCGGGTCGAGCGGGCCGGGGCTGCCGTCCCCGCTGGAGACGTACACGGGGAAGCCGCGCGGCAGGCGGTCCAGCACCTCGACGGGGTTGTGGGCCGACCAGATCCCGGCCTGTGCCTCGGGGTCGCCCCACATGGCCCGCGGGTCGTGGCCGAAATCCTCCAGGCGGCGCATCACCGCGACCGCGTCGGCCCTGGTGTCCAGCCGCCCGCTGTAGGAGGCCGCGGCGCGGAAGAAACCGGGGTGCCGCCCGGCGTACTCCAGCGCGCCCGTCCCGCCCATCGAGGCGCCCGCCACGGCCCGCGCGCTCCCCGCGCGCACCTCCCCGGCCAGCAGGCGCGGCAACTCGACCAGGTGGAACGTCTCCCAGGCCGGCGGCCCGCCCCGCCCAGCGTTCCACCAGTTCGTGTAGTAGCCCACGGGGCCGCCCTCCGGCATCACGACGAGCGCCTCGGTGCCCGCGGTGAGGCCGGCCACGTCGGCGGAGGACGTCCAGTCGTCGAAGCCCGGCCCGCTGCAGCAGCCGTGCAGCAGATAGATCACCGGCCACACCCGGTCCGGCTGATCCGCGTATCCCGGCGGCAGCAGGACGCGGGTCTTCACCTCCTCGGCCAGCGCCGGCGAGTCGATGGTCAGGTCCAGCGTCCGCTGGCCACTGCGTTCGCGCGCCACGACGGTCGCACCGTCGGGGCGGGCCGCGGCGGCGGAGCTGCCGCCGACCGCCGGCAGGGCCAGCAACACCGCGCAGAGCAGCGCGCACCACGGGCGGCTGAAGCGTGCATGCCTCGGATTCATTCGTCCCTCGCGGTCGCATGGCATTCCCCGGAAGGGAACGCCGATGCCTTACGGGTTCCGCATTTTGTGCCCCGCACTCCCGGCCATCAAGATGGTCTTCGCGGAAATCCCCCGCCCGGGGGAACGCCCGGGCGCCGCCCGGCACATCCGATACCGCGCGGGGGCGCGCGGAGCCGGGGGGACGACGTTCGGCATCCCCTGTGCACGCGTAGGTTTTCCGCCGTGTTCCGCAGGCACGGTGCCACCGTTTCCGGGGCGACGTTAATCTGAAGTTCCACCTCGGACGCAGGAATCGGAGCGGGTCATCATGTCTTCAACGGAGCCGAATGCGCTCACGCTCGCGGATTTGTACGACGGAGTCGCAGAATTGTACGACGAGTGCAGCGCCGCGCTGGAGGCGTCCCGGGCCCCGTTCAGTACCTGGATGTCCGCCCATCTGCCGCGCGGCAAGCGGGCGCTCGACATCGGCTGCGGTGCGGGGCGTCACACCACCACGCTGGCCGAGCTGTTCGACGAGGTGGTCGGCACCGATCCGGCCCCGACGATGATCGACATCGCGCAGCGCGACCGGGCCCGGCCGAATGTGACCTACCAGGTGCGCGACGCCTTCGATATGACGCCGGAAAAGGACGGCACCTTCGACTTGGTGTTCGCATTCAGTTGTGTGTTCCTGATGGGCGAGCCGCGGCAGATTCTTCCCCATCTCGCCGCGCTCGTCGCCCCGGGCGGCACGCTGGTCATCTCCGATCCGGAGAACATGATCGAGCCGGACCGGCCGGACATGCAGGCGGATCTCGCGTTCAAGTTCGCGCGCGTGGCCTACGACGTGACCGGGCGGGTGGAAAACTCGGTGAAGGCACTGCAACTGTTCATGCACGAGAACTGGGGCCGGATCAGCGAGCAGAGCACCAAGCTGAGCCATACGGAGTTCGTGCGGGAATACTCCACGGCGCTGCCCGGCGTGGAAATCCTCGACGATGTGTGGCCCGGCATGCAGACGGCTCGCTGGCACAAGCCCGCCGTCTGAGCCCCCGACCGGCAGGGGCCGGGTCCGTCGGACGGTCGGCCTTGGTGGATAATTCCTGGCCCTCCCGGCGTTCTCCCTGAAGGCGATGGCGACCTGCGCGCAGGGCCGGGGAGCGGCACGCGGGGGACAACCGGGAGGAAGGCGCCATGAGTACGACACATACGGTGATCGATTCACCGCTCGGCGAGCTGACGGCGGTCGCCGTGGACGGCGCGCTGACCGGGCTGTACTTCGAGGGGCACCTGCGCATGCCCGCGGTGTCCGCGTTCGGGGAACGGACCGACGCGGGTTTCGAGGAGGTGCGGGCGCAGCTCGCCGAGTACTTCGCGGGCGGGCGGACCCGCTTCGACCTCTCCCTCGCGCCGCAGGGCAACGCCTTCCAGCAGCGGGTGTGGCGGCTGCTGGTGGACATCCCGTTCGGGGAGACGCGCACCTACGGCGCGCTGGCCGGGGAGTTGGGCGATCCGGGGCTCGCGCAGGCGGTCGGCGCGGCCAACGGGCGCAACCCGGTGTCGATCGTCGTGCCCTGCCACCGGGTGGTGGGCGCCGGCGGGGCGCTGACCGGGTACGCGGGCGGCCTGGAGCGCAAGCGTTTCCTGCTGGACCTGGAGGAGCCGGCCCGGGTGCGGGAGGAGCGGCTGTTCTGACCCGGCCCGCCGCACGCGCACGCGGACCGGCGCGTGCGGCGGCGCGTGCGCGTGCGGCGGAGCGTGCCGTTCAGCCGACGAGGTCGGGAACGGCGCACTCCGTGCGGATCTCCACCCGCCGCCCCGCCGCGGCGGATTCGAGGAGCGCCTGCATGGTGTCCAGCACGTGGAGTGCCAGATCGCCCGAGGCCCGGTGCGCGGTGCCCGCGGCCAGGGCCGCGGCCAGGTCGGCGAGGCCGGTCCCGCGGCCGGCGACGCGGTAGCCGTGGGTCGGCGGCAGTTGGCGCCACTCCCCCGTGCCGGCGGCGTGCAGCGCGACCGGTCCGTCGAAGCCGTTCGGGTCGGGTACCGACAGGCTGCCGCCGGTGCCGTGCACCTCGATCCTCGGCAGGTGGGCGGCGTGCGTGTCGAAGCTCATCAGCAGCGTCGTCAGCGCCCCCGAGGCGTGCGTGAGCACGCCGGTGACGTGCGTGTCGACCTCGACGGGGAACGTGTGGCCCGCCCGCGGCCCCGAGCCGATGGTCCGCAGGTCGGTGGGCCGCGACGCCGCCCCGGTCACGGCGGTGACCGGGCCGAGCAGGTGTACCAGGGCGGTGAGGTAGTAAGGACCCATGTCGAACAGCGGGCCGCCGCCCGGCCGGTAGTAGAACTCGGGGTCGGAGTGCCAGACCTCGTGTCCCGGCGTGGTGAAGAACGCGGTGGCGGCCACGGGCCGCCCGATGTGGCCGGCGGCCACGGCCGCGCGGGCGGTCTGCACGCCGCTGCCGAGCACCGTGTCGGGGGCGCAGCCGACGCGCACGCCCGCGGCTCGGGCGGCCGCGAGCACCTCGGCGCCCGCGGCGCGGTCGAGCGCGAGCGGCTTCTCGTTGTAGACGTGCTTCCCCGCGGCGATCGCGGCGTGCGCGACCTCGGTGTGGGCGGCGGGGACGGTGAGGTTGAGCACGACGTCGACGTCGTCCGCCGCGTACAGCTCCGCCGGGGTGCGGACCTGGACGCCGGGGCGGCCGGCCGCGGCCTTGGCGGCGCGTTCCAGGTCGAGGTCGGCGACGGCGGTCAGCGCGAGGCCGCCGTCGCGGCCGTGGGCGTCGAGGTGGCCGAGGTACGCGCGGCTGATGACACCGGTGCCGACGACCCCGACCCGCAGGGGGCTCACCGGGCCGCCCACAGCAGACCGCGTTCGGTGAGTTCGCGCACGGTGGGGTCCTCCAGGTCGTCGGGTTTGTGGCCGATGGTGCTGACGAAGACCCGCCCGAGCCCCCAGGTGCGGGTCCAGACGGCGGCCGAGGTGGCGCCGCGGGCCGGGGCGGGGATGCCGTCGGCGTCGGCGAAGGTGGTGGTGGCCAGCACGTCGACGGCGGGATCGGTGTGGACGAGGTACTGCTCGGTGTGCACGCGGATGGCGTCCGGCAGGCCCTTGACGATCGCGTGGCCGGCCCGTTCGGGCACGATGTCCACGGTGTGGTCGACGAACTCCGGCGGGTGCATGACGAACTGCCCGCCGGTCAGCCACTGGTAGCCGGTGTCGGAGCGGAACGCGTCGCATATGCCGCCGTGCCAGCCCGCGAGACCGGTCCCCGCTGCGACGGCCGCGGCCAGCCCCGCCGACTGCTCGCGGGTGATCTCGCCCATGGTCCAGCACTGGACGACGAGGTCGGTGGCGGCGAGGGCTTCGGCGTCGAGGTAGGCGTCGAGGGTGTCGGAAACGGTCAGGTCGAAGCCCTGCTCGCGCAGGAACGGCAGGAAGAGGTCGGTGGCTTGAACGGGGGCGTGGCCTTCCCATCCGCCACGGACGATCAGGGCGTGACGGACCGGTGGGGAGTTCAAGATGCGGCGCCTTTCGGCTAGCGGCGTGAATACCCATGCAAAGCCGGGCATTTGTTCGGGCGGCATGCTAGGCAGACCGGGAGAAGCAGGTCAATGGTGCGAAGCTCCTCCGCTCCGCCACACCCGCCGCACCCGCCACACCCGCCACACCCGCCACGCCCCGCCGCCCCCGCCGACCGGTCGGCGGGGGCGGCGGGATCGGCGCCGGGGTCAGTCAGTTCCGGTGGAAGCGCGGCCCGTGGGCCGCGGCGCCCGCGAGGGCGGCGGCGAAGTTGTCCTCGACCTCCGCGCGCTCGGCGGCGTCGGGGTAGGGATTGGTGCACGAGACGCCGCCGGTGGAGCCGGACATCAGGCTGCTGCACGGGCCAGGCTTCATGTCGGGCAGACCCAGGATGTGGCCCAGCTCGTGGGCGGCGATGCGCGTGGTGTCGTAGCCCTGGTCGACGGCCTGCCGCCCCATCCACACGGTGCCGTTGCCCAGGCTCGTGGTCAGGGCGCGCGGCCAGCCGTCGTCGGCGATGATCTCGACGTTGGCGTCCTCGCCGGGGGCCGCCGGTTCGAGCCGGACGTTCGCCACGCTTTCGTTCCACACCGCGGCGCCGCTGTGGACGGCGTCGACGAACTCGGCGGCGCGCGAGGTGTCGTACGTCACGACCACCGCGGCGGCGGACGGCGCGGCCGATGCCTGGCCGGCCGTCCAGGTCAGGGCCAGGACGGTCACCAGCGCGGCGACCAGGGCGCGGGCGGCGGGCTTAAGTCTCACGGTCAACCTCCTGTGGGGGGACGGTAGATCATGTCCATGACATGAACAAGGAAGGGAGCCGAACGGAAACGAACGGGAACAGCTGTCATCTGCCCATCCGCCGCCCCCGCCAATCGGCCCGCCCGGCGGCCCCCGAGCACGCCCTCACAGGAACGCGAAACCCTCGCCGCGGTAGGTGGGCATCTCCCCCACCACGCGGTCGCCCGCCACCAGGTGGAACACGTTGACGTGCTCGGCCAGCTCCCCGGCCTTCGCGTGACGGAACCACACCCGGTCCCCGATGCCGAGCCCGTCCGCGGCCCGGCCCGTGAGCGGCGTCTGCACCTCGCCCGCGCCCTCCAGACTGCGGTACGAGAGACCGGCGGGGAAGGCGGGCCGCGGCAGCCGGTCCCAGCCGGGCACGCCCGAGGCCACCCACCCGCCGCCGAGCACGGTCGCCACCGCGCGCCCCGGGCGCCGCACCACGGGCAGCACGAAGTACACCGCGGGCCGCGGCCGGAAGCCGCGGTAGGCATCGAACAGCACGGGCCCGTACAGGCCCGAGCCCGCCGCGATCTCGGTGACGGCGGGCTCGGCGGCCGTTCGCTCGACGCTGCCGGTGCCGCCGCCGTTGACGAACTCCAGGTCCACGACGGACCGCACGGCCGCCACCGCCGCGGCGCGGCGCCCGGCCAGCTCGGCCGCGGACCTGCGCTGCATCGCCCGGACCGCGAGGCCGCGCAGCGGCGCGCCGGGCGGGGCGTCGCCGATGCCCGCGATCTGCGATTCGTACGCCATCATCCCGGCCAGCCGGAACCCGGGCCGCGCGGCGACGGCCCGGGCCAGCGCGAGCGCGTCGGCCGGGCTGCGCACCGGGGAGCGGCGGGCGCCGATGTGCACCCGGCCGCCGAACAGGCGCAGCGAAACGTCGAGTTCCAGGCACAGCCGCAGCGGGCGCTCAGGAACGGGCGCGGCGGCCGACCGCAGGAACTCCAGGTGCTCCACGGAGTCGACCATGAGCGTCACGCGCCGCGCGAGGTGCTCCTCGCCCGCCAGGCGCCGCAGCGCGCTCCTGTCCGCCGTCGGGTAGGCCACCACGATGTCGCCGCCACCCGCCTCGTCCTTCCCCGCCAGCCACAGGGCCTCGGCCAGCGTGTAGGCGAGCACGCCGCGGAAGCCGGGCTGCCGCCCCGCCTCGTTCAACAGGCCCGCGCAGCGCAGTGACTTGCTCGCCACCCGGACCGGCTTGCCCAGGGCCCGCCGGGTCAGCGCGTCGGCGTTCGCCCGGAAGGCGGCGAGGTCGACCACCGCGAACGGCGGCTCGAGCGCGGCCGTCGCCCGCGCGAGCCCGGGAAGGGCCGTGAGGCCGGACGCGGTCGGCGCGTTCATACGACAGCACGGTAATTGACGAGTGCCCGTGCTGGTAAGACACTTGCGCACCATGACGGCAGCCGGGTGGCGCAACTGGTCGGGAACGCGTACCGCCCATCCGGTGCGCACCGAACGGCCGGGCAGCACCGAGGAGGTGGCGGACTCCGTCGCACGCGCCGTGCGGGACGGGCTGCGGGTCAAGGCGGTCGGCAGCGGCCATTCGTTCACCGGCGCCGCCGTGACCGACGGCGTGCACCTGCGGATGGACGCGCTGGACCGCACCGTCCGTGTCGACGCCCGCTCCGGCCTGGTGACGGTCGAGGCGGGCATGCCGCTGCACCGGCTGAACCGGGTGCTGGCCGCGCACGGGCTGGCCATGACGAATCTCGGCGACATCGACCGGCAGACCGTCTCGGGCGCGATCTCCACCGGCACCCACGGCACCGGCGCCCGCTCCGGCAGCCTGGCCGCGCAGGTCGTGGATCTTGAGCTGGTCCTGGCGGACGGCTCGGCCGTGCGCTGTTCCGCGCGGGAGCGGCCCGAGCTGTTCCGGGCCGCCCGCATCGGTCTTGGCGCGCTCGGGGTCCTCACCCGCGTCACCCTCGCCTGCGAGCCCGCCTTCGCGCTGCGCGCCGTCGAGGTGCCGATGCGGCTCGGCCGCGTCCTCGGCGGCCTGGCCGAACTGACCGCGGCGAACGAGCACTTCGAGTTCTACTGGTTCCCCCACACGGACCGGACGCTGACCAAGCGCAACAACCGGCTGCCGCCCGGCGCGCCGGTGCGGCCCCTGGGCCGGGGGCGTGCCTGGTTCGATGACACGTTTCTCTCCAACACCCTCTTCGAGGGCGTCAACCGCCTCGGGACGGCCGTGCCGCGCGCGATACCCCGCCTGAACGCCGTCGCCGCCCGGGCCCTCGCGCCCCGGGTCTACAGCGACGCCTCGTACCGCGTCTTCACCTCCCCGCGCCGCGTCGTCTTCCGCGAGCTGGAGTACGCCGTGCCCCGGGAGGCCCTGGCCGGGGTCCTGACGGCCGTGCGCCGCTGGGTCGACCGTTCCGGCGAGCACATCGCCTTTCCCGCCGAGGTGCGCTTCGCCCCCGCGGACGACCTCTGGCTGTCCACGGCGTACGGCCGGGACACCGCCTACATCGCGGTCCACCAGTACCACCGGCTGCCCCACGAACGGTACTTCCGCGCGGTCGCGGCCATCGCCGACGCCGTCGGCGGACGACCGCACTGGGGGAAGCTGCACTGGCTGACGGCCGCAGAACTGGCCGGCAGATACCCGCGCTTCGAGGACTTCCGCCGGGTGCGCGCCGCCTCGGACCCGGACGGCACCTTCGCCAACTCCTACCTCGACCGGGTGCTCGGCACCCCCTGAGTCCGAAGTGCCCCGCGGCACGGACTTCTTCCCGCGAGGCCGCCGTCTCCTGGCTGCCCGGGCGCAGTGAAAGGCTGGCCCCGGGGGGACCGCCGCGCGCGGCAGCACGGCGCACACCCACCACACCGCACTTCCGGCACTTCCCACACTCCCGACGAGAGGAAGCCGTGACCCAGAGCACGACCGCAGACTGGTGGCGCGAATCGGTCGTCTACCAGATCTACGTCCCCAGCTTCGCCGACGCCGACGGCGACGGCATCGGCGACCTGCGGGGCATCGCCGACCGCCTCGACCACCTGGCGGACCTGGGGGTGGACGCCGTGTGGCTCACCCCGTTCTACCCCTCGCCGTGGGCCGACGCGGGGTACGACGTCGCCGACCCCCGGGACGTCGACCCGCGGCACGGAACGCTCCGCGACTTCGAGGACCTGCTCGCACGGGCCCACGGCCTCGGGCTGAAGGTCATCATCGACATCGTCCCCAACCACTTCTCCGACCGGCACCCCTGGTTCGCCGAGGCGCTGGCCGCGGGGCCGGGCTCCGACGCCCGCGCCCGGTTCGTCTTCCGCGACGGGCGCGGCCCCGACGGCAGCCTGCCGCCCGCGGACTGGCAGTCGAAGTTCGGCGGCAGCGCGTGGACCCGCGTGCCCGACGGGCAGTGGTACATGCACATCTTCGCCGCCGAACAGCCCGATCTGAACTGGGACCACCCGGAGGTCGCCGCGGACTTCGAGAAGACCCTGCGGTTCTGGCTCGACCTGGGCGTGGACGGCTTCCGCGTCGATGTGGCGCACGGGCTCTGCAAAGACCTGACGCCGCCGCTGCGCGACACCTCAGGCCGCGACACCGCCCCGCTGAACGCCCCGCCGGAGGGCGAGGACCACCCGTTCTGGGACCGGAACGAGGTGCACGAGATCTACCGCGCCTGGCGGAAGGTCATCGACGGATACGAGCCGCAGCGGATCGCCGTGGCGGAGGCCGGGGTGAGCGCCCACCGGCTGCCGCTGTACACGCGGCCCGACGAGCTGCACCAGGCGTTCAACTTCTTCTACCTGCGCTGCCCCTGGGGCGGCCCCGCCTTCCGCGAGGTCATCGACACCTCGCTGGCCGCCGCGCGTTCGGTCGGGGCCCTGCCGACGTGGGTGCTGTCCAACCACGACGTGGTCCGGCACGTCAGCCGCTACGCGCTGCCGCCCGGCACGGACTACGCCGCCTGGCTCGCCACCGGCGGGCGCTCCCCGGCCCCAGAGCCGGCCACCGGGGAGCGCCGGGCCCGGGCCGCGGCGCTGCTGACGCTGGCGCTGCCCGGCACCAGCTACCTGTACCAGGGCGAGGAGCTCGGCTTGCCGGAGGTCGCCGACCTGCCCCCCGGCGCGCTGCGCGACCCCATGTGGGAAAGGACCGGGCACGCGGTCAAGGGCCGGGACGGGAGCCGCGTCCCCCTGCCGTGGACGCGGTCGGGGCCGACGTTCGGCTTCGGCGCGGGCGGGACCGGCTGGCTGCCGCAGCCCGCGGGCTGGGGGGAGCGGTCGGTGGAGGCGCAGCGGGGGCGGCCCGGCTCCTTCCTTGAGCTGTACCGCACGGCGCTGCGGCTGCGCCGCACGCGGCGCGGCGCGGCCTCGTTCGACTGGCTGCCGACGCGGGAGGGGGAGCTGGCGTTCCGCCGCGACGGCCTGGTGTGCCGGGTGAACTTCTCGCCCGCGCCGCTGCCGCTGCCGGCCGGCGAACGGCTCCTGCTCGCCAGCGGGCCGCTCGACGACGGCGCCCTGCCCGAGGACACCGCCGTCTGGCTGACTCCCGAGGCGGCCGGGTAGCCGCGCCGCGGGGCGGGCGCCCGGTACCCGCCCGGTACCGCCCCGCGGCTGCCGCCCGTCCGGATGCGATCAGCGGGCGGCGGCCCGACCATGGGAGGCGCAGGACGAGCCACCCGTACGGACAGGTCGATGCCATGAGTGACGTGATCGAGGACGCCGGCAGCGGCACCGGGGCCGTCCGGCGGGCGCTCGCCACCACCGGCGCCCACCTGATGCCGCCCGCGGCGGTGTCCGCGGCTCTCGGCGCGGGGCCCGCGGACTGGGACCGTTTCGCCGCCCACTGGGAGGAACTGGGGCGGGACCGGTACGCCGCCGAGGGCGGCACCTGCCGGCTGCGCCGCTACGGCGACTTCACCCTGACCGGCGACGGCGAGCTGTCGGCGGAGCCGCATGTGGCGTTCGTGCAGCCGAAGGACACCAACCCCCTGTTCGTCGAACGGGACCGGCACTTCGAGCCGCTGACCGACGCCTTCGTGGCCGACCCGCTGCTGCGTTCCCTGCTGGCGCTGCTGTCCGACGTGGCCGCCGGACTCGCCGACACGGCGGAGTGGCGGGTGAAGGTCCACCCGTTCCGCGTCGTCGCCGCGGCCGGCAGCGAGGGGCGGCCGACGCCGGAGGGCCGGCACCAGGACGGGGTCACGCTGGTGTCCTCGCTGCTCATCGGCCGGGAGAACGCGACCGGCGGCCGAAGCGCGGTGTTCGACGAGGACGGCGGGGAGCTGCTGACCACGACGCTCGCCGAACGGGGGGCCCTGCTGCTCGGGGACGACCGGCGCACCTGGCACGCCGTGTCCCCGATCCGCCCGGCCGATGCCACCGCGTCCGCGCGGCGCGACGTTCTGGTGGTGACCCTCACGGCGACCGGGCAGGCCCCGCCGGCCGGCTGAGCGCGCCGCCGCGCGCGGTCAGCGGCGCGAGCGCAGCCGCAGGCGCAGGTCCTGCGGGCTCAGCACGCCTCTGATCACCGGCTGGACCTCGGCGCCCGGCAGCGGCTGAGTCGTCCAGCGGGAGGTGATGGCCGCCAGGGCCAGGACGACGTGGGTGAACGCGAACCGTTCGGCGATGCACTTGCGGGCGCCGCCGCCGAAGGGGATGTAGGCGGACCGCCCGGGGGGCGAGTCCTGCCACCGGTCCGGGTCGAAGCGCTCGGGGTCCGCGTACAGTTCCGGCCTGCGGTGGATGATGTAGGGGCTCCAGGCCACGGTCGTGCCCTCGGGCAGCCCGACGCCGCCGAGGACGGTGTCCGCGGTGACGCGGCGGGTGGTCAGCCAGCCGGGGGGATACAGGCGCAGCGTTTCGTTGACCACGCGGCTGGTCAGGTCCAGGTGCGGCACGTGCGCCGCGGAGACCGGCCCGCCCGCGAGCACGGCGTCGGCCTCGGCCCGCAGGCGCTCGGCGATCCCGGGGTGGCGCGTGAGCAGGTGCAGGGCCCACGCGAGGGTGCTGGCGGTGGTGTCGGTGCCGGCGGAGAGGAACGTCACGACCTGCTCGGCCAGTTCCGCGTCGGACAGGGCGTGGCCCTCCGCCGCGCTGTCCGGGTCCTGCGCGCCCAGCAGGGAGGCCAGCAGGTCGCCGTGGTCGGCGTCCTCGGCACGGCGGTCGGCGATGATGCCGCGGACGGTGCTCCGCAGGTGGCGGCGCGCCCGCGCGTAGCGCCGGTTGCCCGGGGTCGGCAGCCGGGTCAGGGCGGCCGGGGTCAGCATGCGCCGGAAGACCGCGGCGGTGAGGAGGCGGAAGTCGTCCGCGATGGACGCGGCCGTCGGCGGCCCGAGCCGCGTGGAGAACATCGTCTCGACCGCGATGCGCAGCACCACGGACGTGATCTCGTGCACCACCTCGATCTCCTCGCCGTCCCGCCAGGTCTCGACCTCGGCGTCCCACCGGGCGGCCATGGCCTCCGCGTGGCCGGGACTCCGGTCGCGGTGGAAGGCCGTCTGGCACAGCCGGCGCTGGCGCCGGTGCGCGCTGTGCGGGCAGGTGGCGAGACCGTCGCCCGTCACCTCGCGGGCCCGGTGGATGAACGGCCCGCCCTTGTCGAACGTGCGGTCGTCGACGAGCACCTGGCGGGTCAGCTCGGGGTCGCACACCACCACGACGGCGAGCGGCCCCAGGCGCATCCGCACGAGGTCGCCCAGGGCGGGCAGGGAGGAGACGAAGCCCAGCGGGTCCCTGAACAGCCGCAGGGAATGGCCGAGGAACGGAATCGGCCTGCCCGCCTGCGGAATCGTCACTTCGGCGCTCATGTGCTCAACTTTCTTTCTTCGAACTGCGGTGGCCGTGTGCCGGGGTGAACGAACCGCCCCGGACCCGGCCGGGGCGTGCCATCACCCGCCCCGGGGGGCACCAGGTGCACCCTGTCCCCCCGCCGCCCCGGCCAATCAGCCCGCGCCCGGCCTGCGCGAAGCACGCGCGGGAGCGCGCAAAAAGAGGAGCGCGCCGTACCCAGGTACCGGGCGGTCGGCCGAACATTTCCGCGGGCCGGTGTTCCCCGCCCCGTGCGGGCTAGGGCGGTGCCGAACGGGCAGACAGAGCGCCGTGACCTCTCCGGATAGGCCCGCCGGCCGGGAAACGCCGCCGCTGAAAAAGGCGCTGACCACACCGCTGCTCTTTCTGTTCATTCTTGGCGATGTGCTGGGCGCCGGAGTGTACGTGCTGGTGGGGGAGGTGGCCGCGGAGTCGGGCGGTGCCGTGTGGGTGCCGATGCTGGTGGCCCTGGCGCTCGCGCTGCTGACGGCCGCCTCCTATGCCGAACTCGCCACGAAATACCCGTCGGCCGGCGGCGCCGCGCATTACACCGGCCGCGCGTTCGGCCCCTTCGCGGGTTTCTTCACCGGTTTCTGCATGCTTTCCGCGGGCCTGGTCGCCGTTGCCGGGCTGGCCCGCGCCTTCGGCGGGGACTATCTGGCGGCCTTCGTGACCCTGCCCGCCACCGGCGTGGCCGTGGTGTTCCTGGGCGCGCTGGCGCTGCTGAACCTGCGGGGCATCTCCGAGTCCGTGCGCGCCAACGCCGTGGCCACCGTGGTCGAGGCGGGCGGCCTGCTGCTGATCGTCGGCCTCGGGGCGTGGATCGCGCTGCGCGGCGACGGGCACTACGCGGATCTGACGCGCCTGGGCACGGAGGGGAACGGGGCGGCGGCGGCCGTGCTCGGCGGCGCGGTGGTCGCCTACTACTCGTTCGTGGGCTTCGAGGGCTCGGCCAACCTCGCCGAGGAGACGCACGATCCGCGGCGTTCCTATCCGCGGGCGCTGTTCGCCGCGCTGGGCACGGCGGGCGTGATGTACGTGCTCGTGGGCCTCGCGGCCGGGATCGCCCTGCCCACGGCCGAACTGGCCGGGTCGAGCGGCCCGCTGCTCGAAGTCGTCGACGCGGCGGGCGGCGTCCCGCACCGGCTGTTCAGCGCGATCGCCCTGGTGGCCGTGGCCAACGGGGCGCTGCTGACCGGCATCATGGCCTCGCGGCTGGCCTACGGCATGGCCCGCGACGGGCTGCTGCCCGCGGGCCTCGCCCGGGTGCTGCCGCGCCGGCGCACGCCGTGGGCGGCCATCGCGGTCACCACCGTCCTGTCGATGCTGCTCGCGCTCACGGGCGATGTCACGACCCTGAGTTCCACGCTGGTCCTGCTGCTGCTCGTCGTCTTCACGGGCGTCAACTCCGCGGTGCTCGCGCTGCGCAAGGACCGGGTCACCGCGGATCACTTCCGGGTGCCGCGCGTGGTGCCCGCGCTCGGCGTGGTCTCGTGCGTGGTCCTGGCCACCCAGGTCGAGGCCGACGTGTGGCTGCGCGGACTGCTGGTGATCGGCGCCGGAGCGCTCCTCGGCGGCCTCGCGGCACGCCGCCGCGGAGCGCTCCGGGGCACCGGGAAGGCGGGGCACGCCGGCGGGAAGGTACCGGGCCCGCGGGACGACGAACCGAACGCGCGACGAGGTACCCCGTCATGACGGCACGCCGGTTCGCCCCGCATCGGCATGACCGCGGCGGCCATGGGTACGCGGAAGCGCCAGAGAAGGAACGTGGGTGAAAGGGAGATGACCAAGACCGAGCAAGAACCGGCCCGGAGCCTCGACGAGGAGTCGACCGGGGCACTGATCTCCAGGACGTCCCGGCAGCTCTCGCAGCTGATGCGCGAGGAGATGCAACTCGCGCAGGCCGAAATGATCGCGAAGGGCAGGCGGTTCGGGAAGGGCGGCGGCCTGTACGGCGGTGCGGCCGTGGTGGCGGTCGTCGCGTTCCAGGCCCTGGCGGCCACCGCGATCGCCGCGCTGGCGCTGGCACTTCCCGTGTGGGCCGCCGCGCTGATCGTCGCCGCCGCGCTCGCGGCGTGCGCCGCGGTGCTGGCCGCCCTGGGCAGGAGGCAGCTGCACGGGGCCGCGCCGCCCAGGCCGGAACAGGCAATCGACAGCGTGCAGGCCGACGTGGCCGAGATCAGGGAAAGGGCACACCGATGACGAGCAACGCCAAGGTCACCGAAGAACTGCGGGCCCAGGTGGACGGGACCCGCGAACAGCTGGGCAGGACCGTGGCCGCACTGGCCTCGAAGGCCCACGTCAAGGACCGCGTCGCGGGCAAGGCGGCCACCCTGAAGGGGCAGGCCACCTCGCTCAGGGGGCAGGTGCAGGGCAAGGCGGTCGCACCGGCCCGCAGGCAGGCAGGCCGGGCCACTCATCTGGTCCGCAGCTCCCCCGTGCCGGTCGCCGCGGTGACGGTGGCCGTCGCGACCGCGGCGTTCCTCGTGATGCGGCGCCGCAGCCGGAGGAACCGGTGAACGCGACCAAGGCCGCCTACCGGCCCGTCGGGCTGATCAGCGGCACGCTCGGCGGGCTGGTGGCCGGGGCCGTCTTCAAGCAGGGGTGGAAGAGCCTGCGGCACGAGGAGCACACCTGGGGCGCCACCGACCGCGACCGTTCCTGGCCCGAGATCTGGCTGGCCGCCGCGGCCCAGGGCGCGGTCTTCGCCGTGGTCAAGGCCACCGTGGACCGCGCCGGTGCCAAGGCGGTGCACCGGGCGACCGGCACCTGGCCCGGCTGATGGCGGCAGGCGGGCGACCGCGGCGGGCGAGCGGCCCGCCGTCCGCCCGGCGCCGCGGCGCTCACTGCGCCGTCCACTTGGTGACCCACTCCTCGTTGACCCCCGCGATGGCCGCCTCGCAGCGCCGCACGAACGCGTCCTCGGCCTCCGGGCCGCGCGCCGCCGGCCCGGCGGACCACTCGTCGAGCAGGCGGCGCAGCGCATCGGCGGCCCGCACGAACACCACTTGCTGCGACTGGTACTTGGCCGCGAGGGAATGCGCCGAGAGGGTGGCCGCCACGGTCGCCGTGACGGCGACCCAGGCCGCCGCCTGCTCCGCGCCGAAGGCGCCCGCCAGCGCACCGAGTGCCGCGCCCGCGATGCCGAGCGTCAGCTCGGCCCGCCGCACCAGGACCAGCCTGCGCCGCATCAACTCGGCCCTGGGCCGGTGGTAGCCGTCGATCTGCCGCAGCAGCCGGTGCTCCAGATAGGAGCCGACATCGGTGACGGGCGGCGGAACGCGCGGCACCGGCCGCAGGCCCAGCGTCTCCGGCAGCAGTTCCGACGCCTCGGCCCGCAGCTCCTCGACCCGGCGGCGCAGCGCCTCCGTGGCGCCCGCGCCCCGGTAGGGCGAGACGCCCGCGAGGAACGTGTACCCCTCGTTCTTCATCGCCTCGCTCACCGAGCGCAGCCGCGTCCACCGCTCGATCGCCGCGGGCCCGGCCCGCCCGGCCAGCAGCGGGGTGACACCGGCAGCCAGCGCGGCGCCGAAGGCCAGGGCGCCACCCAGGAGTTGGCTCCATCCCATGAGCTGCGCGGCGGCGGTGCCGAACACCGCGGCGGCGATCCCGAGGGCCAGCGCGCCGGAACGCGCCCGGTCGATGCCCCGCTTGAGCCGGTCCGCCGCCTGTGACCACACGCTCTGCTCGTCCCACACGGCCTGCGCGGCCGTGTCGCCCCCAGGATTCGTCACCCCCGGATTGTCGCGGACGCCGGTAGGGGGGCGCAAAGCGCCGATAGAATGCGTCACTTGGCGTTTCGCCGGCTCACAGGGAGGGGTGCGCCGTGGCCGCGCAGGAGGGCACGAGCGGGGTGGAGGGCACGAGCGGGCGCGCCGTCGTCGTCCGCGCGGGCGAATCCGACTCGACGGGATTCCTGCTGGCACCGCGGCTCGTGCTGACCGGCTACCTGCCGCGGGCGGGCACCATCCGGCTGACCCTGCCGGGGCACGCCGAGAACGTTCCGGCCGAGGCCGTCTGGTCGCAGGCCGACGAGGGGCACGACGCGGCCCTGCTGCGGGCCGAACGGCCCCTGCTGTCGGACGAGGAGTTCGCCGCCCGCGGCCCGCTGATTCTGGCGCCGGTGCGCTCGGCCGCGGCCAGCGACATGCGCGTCGAGCACTACGGCGGTGAACCGGGCGGCGAGCCGCGCCTGTTCGGCGACGCCTGCGAGTTCGTCCCGCACTCCCCCGGGGCCGACCACCTCTCGCTGCGCGTGCGCCGCTGGCTCGGCCTCGCGGGCATCATCGGCGCGCCGGTGCTGATGGGTGCCGCGCTGGTCGCCCTGGTCGGGCGGCACCGTTCGGCGCAGGGTCACATCGTCACGGCCGCCGCGACGCTGCTGCGGGACGCGGGCTTCGTCCGGCAACTGGCCGAGCACGGGGTGCCGGTGACGGACCCGGCCCTGCGCACCGCGTTCGAGCAGCGCTGGCGCGACGGCGTCGTCGCGCGGTACGGGGACCTGACGGTGAACGGGTCGGCCGGCGGCGCCCACGCCGTGCCGCTCGACGCCGTCTGGCTGCCGCCCGAGGTCCTCGGGCGGCGGAGAGCGGCCGTCGAGGGGATCGAGCAGGTGCTCGCGACCCGGCACCGGGTGCTGCTGTGGGGCCCGGCCGGATCGGGCAAGACGGCGGTCGTGCAGCGCCTCGCGGTGGCCGCCGCCCGGCGACAGGGCCCGTTCGCCGACAGCGTGCCGTTCGTCCTGCCGCTGCGGGCGCTGATGCGCTCCGGCCGCCCCCTGCCGCCGCCCGAGGACTTCCCGCGGGCCGCCGAATTCGGGGAGGCGCCGGCGGGCTGGGCGTCCGAGGTGTTCGCCGCGGGGCGGGCGCTGGTGCTGGTCGACGGCGTGGACGAGGCGCCGCCCCGGCAGCGGGACCGGGTCGGCGCGTGGCTCCAGGACCTGCTGGCCGCCTTCCGCGGGAACCGCTGGCTGGTCACCTCGCGGCCCGACCCGGCGTTGTCGTCCTGGGCCGGCCGCTACGGCGTTTTCGCCGAACGGTCCCTCGGACCGCTGTCCGCCGCCGCCATGGGGGACCTCGTCCGCCGGTGGCACCGGGCCGCGGGGGCCGACGAGGACACGGCCGAGGCACTGCTGGCCACGCTGCGCCTGCGCGGCGATCTGACGCGCCTGGCGACGAACCCACTCATGTGCACGCTGCTGTGCGCGCTGCACCTGGAGCGGGGCCGCCTGCTCCGCGGCCGGGCGGCGCTCCTGGACGCGGTGCTCGGCCTGCTGCGCCGCCGGGACACCGAACGCGGCCTGACCGAGAACTCGGCTCCGGCGTACGAGGCGCAGACCGAGGTGTTGCAGCGCCTGGCCTACTGGCTGGTGCGCAACGGCTCGTCCGAGATGCCCTGGGAAAGCGCCGTGCGCTCGGTCGAAACGGCGCAGAGCCGGTGGTCCGGCATGCCGCCCGCGGAGGAGTTCCTGCGTCTCCTCATCGTCCGCAGCGGGGTGGTGCACCGGACGGCCTCGGGGAACGTCGCCTTCCTCGACCGCGCGTTCCTCGACCACTTCGCCGGCCGCGCCGCGGTGCTGGAGAACGACCTGCCGATGCTCGTGGCGCGGGTCGAGGAGGAGGCGCCGTGGGAGGACGTGTTCCGTTCCGCGGTCGCGTTCGCCCGGCCGCGCGAACGTTCCCTGCTGCTGGCGGGCCTGGTCGAGCGCGGCGGCCGGGCCGGGGACACCGCCCGCGGCGTGCGGCTGCGGCTGCTCGCCCTGTCCTGCCTCGCGGAGGCGCCCGAACTCGACCCGGAGGTGCGCACGGACATCCTGCGACACTCCGCCGGGCTGGTCCCGCCCGCGAACGAGGAGGGCGTCGCCCTGCTGGCCGCCGCCGGGCCGCTGGTACTCGAACTGCTGCCCGCGCCCGAGGACGTGGACGGGCCGACGGCCCTGCTGATCCGCGACCTGGCCGCGCGGATCGGCGGGCCCGCGGGAGCCGCCCTCGCGGAGCGGTTCGCGGAGCGGGCGCGGCGCGCCTCGGCGGGCAGCGGCCCCTGGCTGCCCGACCGGCCGCTGCCCCCCGGCTGGCTGCCCGACCGGCCTGCCGCCGATCCGGCGAGCGCCGCCCCGCCGGACCAACCCTTCGCGCCGGACCCCGAGGTGCTCGTGCTGTCCGCGGGGCAGCCCTGGACCGGACTCGGCGCAGCGGCGCGGGTGCACACCGTCGTCTCGTTCGGCGACCGGGCCAGGTTCGGCGCGCTCGCCGGGCTGCCGGACCTGCGCTCCCTCGCGCTGATCGGCAACGGCGTCGCGCAGGAGGCACTGCGCCGGCTGCCCGGCCTGCCGCGGCTGCGGTCGCTCGTGCTGGACCGGTGCCGCCTGACGGACCTGTCCGTCCTGGCGGCCACGGGCGTGATGTTCCTCGAACTGCGGCCCACCCCGCCGTTGAATGTGCTGAGTGGGCTGGCCGGGGCCGACTGGCTGCGCGTGCTGTATCTTCCCGACGCGAAGAACCCGTTCGAGGTGCCCGATGCCCGGGCCGCGTTGCCGACCGTACTCGTCCTGCACCGCCCCGGCGGGCTGGTCGACGAGACCCACCCTCAGGAACCTGCGGAGGTGCGCCCGTGAGGCCGGACGAGTCGGGCGGGGGGCAGCCGGGGGACGACATGCTGCGCTACGCCAAGGAGTTCGACCCGGTCCGGGACACCGGCCGGGCCACCACCGCGAGCGACGCGGACGACGGCTACGCCGAGGACGACGAGGTCTACGTCTTCGACGACGAACGGCTCGTGCTCGCCGTCAACGTCGCGCTGAAGACCGGCCGTCCGCTGCTCCTCTACGGGCCTCCCGGCTCGGGCAAGTCCTCGCTCGCGCCGAACGTGGCGCGCATCCTGGGCTGGCGGCACCGCTCGTTCGTGGTGACGGCCCGCACCGAGCCGGAGGACCTGATGTGGCGCTTCGACGCGCTGCGGCGGCTGAACGACGCGCAGGCCAACGCGCTGTCGGAGGACATGGCGGTCTACTACCCGAAGGGCCCGCTGTGGCTGGCCTTCGAGGAGGCCCGCGCCTCGCGGTCCGTCGTCCTCATCGACGAGATCGACAAGGCGGACCCCGACCTGCCCAACAGCCTGCTGGAGCCGCTGGGTTCGCTGTCGTTCCCGGTGCCGTGGGACAGCGGGCGGCGGGTGACGGTCACCCCCGCGCAGGCCCCCCTGGTCGTCATCACCACCAACGACGAACGCGAGCTGCCCCGCCCGTTCCTGCGCCGCTGCATCGTGTTCGAGCTGAGCGCGCCCTCGGAGGAACACCTGCTGCGCGTGGCGCGCAAACACCTCGGGGCGCGGTACGACGAGACGCTCGCCCGGCAGGTCGCCGGGGCCCTGCTCAACTTCAGGGACCGGCTCGACGACGGGGCGGCGGGGCCGAGCACCGCCGAATTCCTCGACGCGCTCAAGGCCGGGCAGCAGCTCGGGGTGGTCCCCGGCACGCCGGAGTGGCAGGTGCTCGAAGCCGTGGCGCTGCGCAAACGGCGTGACGCGTGGGACCACCGGGCATGAGCGGGCGCGGCGAGATCTTCCTCGGCGACCTGGTCAGGGCGCTGGCCGCGCTGCGGCCCGCCGACCGGGCCACCGCGGGCGCCGTTTGCGAACTGCTGGGGCTCGCGGGCCCTCCCGCGCCGCGCGGGGCGCGCGACGTTCCGCGCAGCGCCGCGGCGCACCCGCGGGCCGTGCCGGGCACGGGCACGGGCGCGGGCGCACGCGGGGCGGGCGACCGGCCGACGGGCCCGGCCGGCGGGGACGCGGGGGCGGCGCGGCGGACGGCCTCGCCCGCCGACGCGGACCGGCCGACGCCGCCCGTTCCTGCCGCGGCCCCGGCGTTCTCGCTGACCGTCACGGAACGTGGCGGCCCCGGGCCGGCCGGGCGGCCGTCGCTGCCCGAGCCGCTGTCCGCCGCGGGGCAGCTCTCCGCGCTGTCCTACGAGCCGCCGTGGACGCCCGGCTGGGCGCGCGGCGTCATGTTCGCCGTGGTCTCCACGCCGGTGGAGAGCACGCGCGTCGACCAGCGGGTCCTGATGCGGAAGGTGTCGCGCCACCAGGCGGTGCGTTCCGTGCCGCGCCTGCGGCGGCCGAGCACCAGGCAGGGTGTGCAGCTGCTCATCGACCACGGCCCCGGCATGGCCCCGTTCACCGAGGACAGGGACTGGCTGCGGTCCCTGGTCGGCGGCGTCGCGGGGCGGGAGCGCGTGGAGACGCTGCGGTTCCGCGGCTCCCCGGCGCGGGGCGTGGTCGGCACGGACCCGCTCGCCCCGCAGCCGCACCGGCCGCCGACGCCCGGCACGCCGGTGGTCCTGGTGTCCGATCTCGGCCTGCTGCGCCCGCCGTTCGCCGGTGCCGCGGTGGCGGCCGCGGCCGAGTGGACGCGGTTCGTGGACTCGGTGCGGCACGCCGGGTGCCCGGTCGTGTGCCTCACCCCCTACCCCGCGGAGCGCCACCCGGCGCCGCTGCGGCAGCGGGTGACGCTGATCCCGTTCGACCGCGGCCTGTCGGTCACGGTGGCGAGGCGGGCGCGGAAGGCCGGGCCGTGAGCACCGCGGGCCCCGCGCGGGAGGCCACGCCCGAGACCGGCCCCGGCGACTCCGGCGCCTTCGGCGACTTCGGCGACTATCTGGCCCGGCTCGCGCGGGAGCGGCCCGACCTGGTGACGCTCGCGGAGTCGCTGTCGCTCGCGGCCACCGTGGACCGGCCCCTGCTGCGGCGCGCGCGGCTGCGCTTCGTGCCGCGCTCGACGGCGGGCCTGGAGGCGGAGCTGTGGTTCTCGCCGCTGGTGGAGGCGGTCGGCGACAGGGCGCTGCTGTTCTCGCCCGAGGCCGCGGCGGCGCTGCGCGCCCGGCTGGCGGAGCGGCCCGCGGCGCACCGGCTGGCGGTGCGCACACTGATCGACGAGGCCCACGCGAGGGCCCCCGGCATCGTGCGGGTGTGCGAGGACCTGCTGTGGGCGGACGTGGCGCCCGCCGCCGTCGCGGAAACGCACCTGTCGCGGCAGGTGGGGCGGCTGCTCGCCGCGGTCGCGGACGAGGGCGAAAGCGGCGACGACATGGGGCGCTGGGCGCTGTACTACCTGAACCGGCTGCCGCCGGGCGTCCGTTCCCGCCGCGACGTGTGGCAGGTCCAGGTGGCCTCGGCCGAACGGCTGGGAACGGAGCCGCCGGAGAACCCGCACGGCCACCCGCCCGCGGTCGCCTCCGCGGCCCGCGCCCTGGTGCACCGCGAGGTCGCCCTCGGCGTGCGGCTGCTGTCCGACGGCCTCGTCCTCAGCCGCCCGCCGCGGCCGGGCGACCGGGTCGTGCGCGTGACGGGCGGACCGCGGACGCGCCTCGACGTGCGGCACCTGCTGAGCCATGTGGACGAGCCGCGGCGGATCGAGCTGCGCGAGGGGGACACCGCGCACCTGCCGTTCACCGTCGTCCAGATCTTCGACCGGGAGGGGAACGCCGTGCTGCACGTGGCGCACCCCGGGGCGACGGGCGAGGTGGCCGTGGCGCGCGAGCCCGGCGGCCGGGCCCGGGTCGCGGTGCTGCTGCCCGACGGGGCCATCGCGCTGCACGACGACTCCGGGGCGGAGACGGACCGCATCCCGCCGGGGAGCGGGCGGCGGCAGCCGGCCCTGTCGGACGAGGGGCAGATCCTCACCTGGCGGGAGAACGGGCGGCCGGTGGTGTGGGACCTGCCGACGATGCGGGAGCTTGGCGGGCGCGCCATGCTCTCGGACGCTCTGCTGCTGCGCCCGGTGTCCGGGGCCGGGGACCCGGAGCTGTGGCGGCTGCTGCCCTTCCACGTCACGCACCACGCGGACGCGGGCCGGGGCACGTGGGTGGCGGCGGGGACCGGCGGTCCCGTGGAGATCCGGGCCGAGGACGGTTCCGCGTTCCTGCTGGCACCCGAGGCGTTCACCCCCGAGGAGACGCCGGGGCTGCCGCCGTGGAGCCGCGGCTGTGTCCTCGCCGAGGTGCCGTGGGGCGCGGCGGACGTCGCCGGGCTGCCCGCCCGGCTGCCCGCCCTGGCCACCGCGGGCCTTGACGGCATCGTGCTCACCGATGCGTGGCCCGGGGCGGACGGGGCGCTGCTCGAACTGCTTCCGCACGCGCGCGCCATGGGGCTGCGCCTGCTGGTCGATGTGGTGGGTGGTTCCGCGCACCCGGCCGACCTGCTCGACCACGTGCGGCGGCTGCTCGACCGCGGGGCCGACGGAGTGCGCCTGTCCGGTGGCGGCGGACGCCTGCCGCCGCCGGCGGATCTCGGGCACCTGCTGGCCGCCTACCAGGACCGGGCGCTGATGGTGCGCCTGCCGACGTGGCCGCGTTCCGCCCGCAGGCAGACGGCGGCGACGGTGTCGGGCGCCGAGGAGTACGTCGCGTCGGTCATCCTGCACCTCGCCCCCGACTCCCAGCTCAGCCTCCCCCTGCCGCAGCCCCCGGACGCCGGGGTCACGGGCCGGGCGGCCAAGCGGGCCGCCGCGTTCGCCCTGTCGCTGCCCGGTTCACCGGCGCTGCCGCTGCCGCTCGCGACGGCCGGCGCGCTTTGGCCGCTGCTGCGCCAGCGGCGCAACCAGCTGGCGCTCTCCCGCGGGGACTGCGAGGTGATCCGCGCGGACGACAGCGTCCTCGGGCTGCTGCGCCGCCACGGGGACGAGCGAGTCCTGTGCCTGGTCAACATGTCCGGTTCGGAAGCCGGCTTCGCCTTCGGGGACGAGCCGCCGGCCGGGCGGCCGGTCGACCTGCTCGGCGAGGGCCGGGACCTGCCGCGCGACCGGCTGCCGGAGCGGGTGGCCGTTCCGGGGCACGGGGTGCGGTGGTTCCGGCTGCTGGCGCCCGCGCCGGACGACTGAGCCGCCGCGCCACCGTCCGCCGCCCGCACCCGACCCGCACCTCCAGGGAGCCGCCCGACATGGCCCGCCCGCGCATATTCGTCAGCCACAGTTCCCGCGCGTGCGCCGACGCGTCCTGCGGCTGCTCCGGGTACCTGGAGGCCGCGCTGCGGCTGGTGGAGGAGGCAGGCTGCACGCCCGTCTCCGACCGGGACGTGCTGGCGGCGGGCGACGCCTGGCACGGGGTGCTGATGCGGGAACTCGGCAGCTGCCAGGGCGCCGTCGTCCTGATCTCGCCGCACGCGCTCGGCTCGCACTGGGTGCTGGAGGAGGCGATCGTCGCCGCCTACCTGTGGGAGGTGACGGACGGCGCGTTCCCCGTGCTGCCGGTCCCCCTGCCGGGGGTGCGCCGCCATCAGCTGCGCGGGTCGAAGCTGGAGAAGGTGGGCCTCGACCGGTTCGACATGCCCGACTGGGGCACCGAGGACGATCCGAAGGCCCCGCCGCACCGGCTGCGGGAGACGCTGGTGCGGCTGGCGCAGCGGCACGGGTCGCTGCCGTACCCGCGGGTGACGGAGCTGATCGCGGACCGTGTCGGCGTCCTGTCCCCCGTCGTGCTCACAGATGTCGCGGAGCTGCTCGGCGTGACGGTGCTGCCGCAGGCGCCCGCGCACATGGGCTACGTGGTGTCGGCGGGGCTGCTGAGCGAACGGCCGGTGGCCGCGCTGGGCGCGCACTGCGCGATGCGCAAGGCGCTCGGCCGGTTCCTGCACCTGCTGACGCAGGAGGAGCACCGGCAGGAAGTGGTCGACGTGGTGGTGCCGTTCGCGCGGGTGCCGGGTCTTGCGGCCGAGCAGCTGAACGGCCTGCGCGGCGCGGGGGGCGGGCGGACCGCGCTGCTGCGGGCCCGCTGGCCGGGCACGGCCGATATGTACGTGCGGCGGGCCAGCGAGCATCCGCGGCCGTGGCCGCTGCACAAGCCGGTGCCGCGGCCGGGCGGCGGGTTCGTCGACGGCCTGGTCGAGGAGATCCACGCCTTCCTGGTGCGGGAGCTGTGCTACGGCATGCCGTGCGGCGCGGAGGACCTGCGGCGCATCCTGGCCCGGCAGGAGGAGGAGTGCGGGCCGGTGACGATCGTGCTGAACGCGGAGCCGGACCAGGAGCTGGTCCGGCGCCTGACGGCCGCGTTCCCGCAACTGCTGTTCCTCTTCACCACCGGCGGGGCGCCGGACGGCAGGGCCGGGCCCTGGATGCTGCTGGCGAGCCTGCCGCCCGAGCAGGAGCTGGACATGGTGCTCACCCACCGGGACTTCACGCCGGTGCCGCCCGCCCCTTCGGCGGGGCACGGCCGGGAGCCGGGGCGCGGCGGCGGAGTAGCCTTCGGGACATGACAGGACAAACGAAACCCGCGGCGGGGTGGTACGCCGATCCGTACGGTGCGCCGAACCTGCTGCGCTGGTGGGACGGCAGCCGGTGGACCGAGCAGACGCACCGGGAGAGGACCGCCAGCGCATCCGCGCCGCAGCAACCGGCGGGTGGCGGCTCCCCGTTCACCGAGCCGGTGCTCGTGGTGAGCCAGAAGACCAAGATCATCGAGCTGACGAACGAGTACGCGGTCTTCGACCAGAACGGGCAGACGATAGGCGCGGTGGTGCAGGTCGGCCAGAGCACGCTGAAGAAGGCGGCGCGGTTCCTGTCCAGCCTGGACCAGTTCATGACCCACCGGCTGGAGATCAGGGACGCGCAGGGGCAGCCGCATCTGGTGCTGACGCGGCCGGCGAAGTTTGTGAAGTCGCGGGTGATCGTGACGCGCACGGACGGCCGTGAGGTCGGCGAGATCGTGCAGCAGAACGCGATCGGCAAGATCAACTTTGCGATCATGTCGGAGGGGCGGCAGGTCGGCGCCGTCCGGGCCGAGAACTGGCGCGCGTGGAATTTCGCCATCGTCGACCACACGGAGACGGAGGTGGCGCGGATCACCAAGACCTGGGAAGGGCTCGCCAAAACGATGTTCACCACGGCGGACAACTATGTGGTGCAGATCCACCGGCAGTTGGCGGAGCCGCTGCTGAGCCTGGTGGTGGCGACCGCCCTGACGGTGGACACCGCGCTCAAGCAGGATTCCCGAGGGCTCGGCTGACCCAGCTCCCCACGGCTTGTATGATCTTCGACCGCACCTATGTCCGACCGCAGGCGGGAAAAGATCTATGGCCACCGCAGTCGGCCGAGCCGTCCGGGCGCGCGTCGCCGTCGCCGCGCTTTTCTTCACCAACGGCTTCGTCTTCGCCAACGTGGTCCCGCGCTATCCGGAGATCAAGGCGGACCTCGGACTGTCCAACACCGCCCTGGGCACCGCGATCGCGGCGATGCCGCTCGGCGCCCTCGTGGTGGGGCTGCTCGCCAGCCCGCTGATCAAACGGTTCGGCTCCGCCTGGACGGCCGTGATCTCGCTGGCCCTGATGGGCGTCAACATCGTCTTCGTCGGCACCGCCCCCGGTTTCGCGCTGCTGTGCGCCGCGCTGTTCATCGCGGGCAGCCTGGACGGCATCACGGATGTGGCGATGAACGCGCACGGCCTGCGCGTCCAGCGGCTCTACGGCCGGTCGATCCTGAACGCGTTCCACGGCCTGTGGAGCGTCGGCGCGGTGCTCGGCGCCATCGCGGGCGCCGGAGCGGCACAGGCCGGTCTCCCGCTGGCCGGGCACCTGACGGCGGTGGGCGCCCTGACGGTGGCCGCCGCCTTCGTCTCCTCCCGCTGCCTGCTGCCGGGCGCGGAGGACGCCGAACGGGAACAGGACACGGCGGACCCGGCGGGCCGGCGGCCGGGGCTCGGCCTGCCCGTGGTCGGCCTGCTGGCCGTCCTGGGCCTGCTCGCCGCGGCGGCGGCCGTCATCGAGGACTCGGGCGCCTCGTGGGGCTCGGTCTACCTGCGCAACGAGCTGATGGCCAACGCCTTCGTCGGCGGTCTCGCCTTCGCCTCGCTCCAGGGCATGCAGACGATCGGCAGGCTTCTCGGCGACCGCGTCGTGCAGCGGCTGGGCGAACGCAGCACCGCCCGGCTCGGCGCGGTGCTCGTCCTCGTCGGCATGGGCGCCGCGCTGCTGTGGCCCTCGGTGCCGAGCACCATCGCGGGCTTCGGGCTGGCCGGGCTCGGCATCGCCACCCTGATCCCCGCCGCGTACCACGCCGCGGACGAGATTCCCGGTCTCTGGCCGGGCGCGGGCATCACCGTGACGGCGTTCCTGCTGCGGATCGGCTTCCTGCTCTCGCCGCCCCTGGTCGGGCTGGTCGCCGACGCGGAGTCGATCCGGCTGGGCCTGGTGATCGTGCCGCTGGCCGCCCTCGTCGTCCTCCTCACGTCCCGCATCCTCGACGCCCGCGCCCGCGGCACCGAGATCGGCACGGGTACCGGCACTGGTGCCGGCACCGCGGACTGAACCGCCCGGCGGTGGCCCGGGCCGGCGGGCCGGCCCGGGCCACCCTGGGCGTCAGTCCTCGCGCCGCTCGATCGCGGCGGGGCGCAGCTGCGCCGCCCGCACCCGCGCCACGTCCAGCTTCGTGGTGCGGTCGAAGCGGTAGATGCCGTTCTGCTCCTGGAACACGTCCGTCAGCTGCGTGTAGCAGTAGCCGAACATGTTCTCATCGTCCAGCAGCACGCGGGTCAGACCGGCGAAGCGGACCTGGAACTCCTCCTCGTCGCGCGGCCGGTCGCCGTACCCCCACGACTCCTGGCGGTCGTCGCCGCGCGCCTCGGCCGCCGTCTCCGGGTGCCACCAGATGCCGCCGAACTCGCTGACGAAGTACGGCTGTCCGCGGTAGGGCACCGACCAGGCGCGGCCGTCGGCATAGGCGTTGACGTACGGCTCGTCGCGGTCGAGCCCGGAGACCTGCTTGGCGAAGGCGGCCGGGTCCTGCTCGTAGGTGTGCGAGTCGTACACGTCGGTCTCGGCGACCCGGTGGGAGTATCCGGACGCGTCGACCACCGGGCGCGTGGTGTCCATCGCCTTGGTCGCCAGATACATGGCGCGGGTCACCGAGTCGAGCTGGGTGATCCGGTCATGCAGCTTCTGGTACGTCTCGTTCAGCGGGCACCAGCCGACGATCGAGGGGTGCGAGTAGTCGCGTTCGACGGCCTCGAGCCACTGGCCGACGTAGGAGGCGTCCGGCTGCTGATTGTCGCCCGAGGTGCCACCGACCTCGCAGCCCCAGTCCCCGAACTCGCCCCACACCAGGTAGCCGAGCCGGTCGGCGTGGTACAGGAAACGCTCCTCGAAGACCTTCTGGTGCAGCCTGGCCCCGTTGAACCCGGCCGCCATCGCCAGCTCGATGTCCCGGACCAGCGCCTCGTCGCTCGGCGCGGTCATCAGCCCGTCGGGGTACCAGCCCTGATCGAGGACGAGCCGCTGGAAGACCGCCTTGCCGTTGAGCGTGATCGCCTTGCCGCGGATTCCGACCGCCCGCAGTCCGGCGTAGCTGTCGGCCGCGTCGACCACGTCACCCGCCGCGTCGAGGAGTTCGAGACGCACGTCGTACAGGTG
The DNA here is from genome assembly GCF_001984575.1 of Streptomyces sp. MP131-18. GTDB lineage: Bacteria > Actinomycetota > Actinomycetes > Streptomycetales > Streptomycetaceae > Streptomyces > Streptomyces johnsoniae. Next base: position 1,317,175 of record NZ_LZNS01000001.1, read on the forward strand.
CGGGTCCTCGGGGCTCCAGGTGCGGCGGCGGTCCTCCGGGACCGGCAGGTACAGCCGGGGCGCCAGGTCGAGGTCGGCCCGCGCCTCGGCGCGCGCCACCTCGCCCCCGGCGTCGCTCAGGACCGCCCGCACCCGGTACCCGGGGCGGTTGCCCGAAAGCGGCAGCTCCAGGTGGAAGGCGGAGCCCGCCAGGTCCGGAGTGACGCGGGGGCGCCGCAGGTGCACCTCGGGCACCGCCTCCAGCCACACCGTCTGCCAGATGCCGGTGGTGCGGGTGTAGTTGCAGGCGTGGTTGGCGTACCTGACCGCCTGCTTGCCGCGGGCCTGCGGCCCGGACCTGGGGTCGCGGGCCCGGACGGTGACCGTGAACTCCCGGCCGGGCACGGCCACACCGCCGAGGTCGGCGGTGAAGGGGGTGAAGCCGCCGCGGTGACGCGCCACCTCGGTGCCGTCGACCCACACGGTGGTGTCGTAGTCGACGGCCTGGAAGTGCAGCAGTATCCGCTTGCCCGCCCAGGCCGCGGGTGCGAGGAGGGTGCGCCGGTACCAGACGGCTTCCAGGAAGTCGGTCTCGCCGATGCCGGACAGCTCGGACTCCGGACAGAAGGGAACGGTGATCTCGCCCTTGAGGTCACGATCGAGCAGGCCGCGTTCGATACCGCTGTCACCGCGGTCGAACTCGAACTGCCAGGTGCCGTTGAGGTTCAGCCAGTCGCCGCGGACGAACTGCGGCCTGGGGTACTCGGGCCGCGGTACGGCGGAGGGGGAGGACACAAGAACTCCTGTGGGAGGGAACGGTCGGTACGGGGTTCCGTACCGTGCGGGCGGCGGCGCGCCGCGGTCAGGAACCGCCGAGGCCCGTGGTGGCCACGGACTTCACGATGCGCCGCTGGAAGAAGAGGAAGACGATGATCAGCGGTGCCGCGGCCAGCACGGCGGCGGCCATCGACTGGGCGTAGGCGACGCCGTAGGCGTCCTCGACCGTGGCCAGGCCGACCGGCAGCGTCATCAGGTCGGGATCGCTGGTGATGATGAACGGCCACATGAAGTTGTTCCACGCCCCGATGAAGACGAACACCGAGACGGCGGAGACGATCGGCCGCGACAGCGGCAGGACGATCGACCAGAAGACCCGGAGATCGGAGGCGCCGTCGATGCGGGCGGCCTCCTCCAGCTCGCGCGGTATCGCATCGAAGAAACGCTTGAGGATGAACACCATCATCGGCGCCACCACCTGCGGCAGGATGATCGCCCAGTAGGTGTCCACCAGGTTGAACGCGAGCATCTCCTGGAACAGGGGCACCATCAGCAGCTGCGGCGGCACCATGATCGAGGCGACCGTGACGGCCAGCAGCGCCCGCCGCCCGCGGAACGTACCGCGCGAGAAGCCGTAGGCGGCCAGGGTGGACAGCACGATCGTGATCAGCGTGACCAGGCCCGCGGTCAGAATGCTGTTGAACGCCCAGATCGGCAGCGTGCCCCGGTCGAAGACCTGGCGGTACGCGTCCAGGGTCAGGGCGCCCTTGATCGGGTTGAACCCCGGCGAGGAGATGTCCCGTTCGCTCTGGAAGGAGGTGATCAGAGTCCAGACGAAGGGCAGCACCCACAGCAGCGCGAAGATCCCGAGGGCTCCGCCCGCCAGCACGCGGGGCAGCCGGCCGTGACCGAGCAGCAGCGGCGCGCCCGCCGCCTCCTGCGGGCGTCGGCGCCGGAGCCCGGCCGGGGGCAGGGAACGGGGACGCGTGGTCGTTGGGGCGGACACGGTCAGCCCTCCTTGCGCGGCATGAACCGCAGCTGGGCGATCGAGACGATGACGATGATCGCGAAGAACAGGTAGGAGATGGCCGAGGCGTAGCCCAGCCGGTAGCCGGTGAAGCCGACGTCGTAGATGTACTCGAGGATCGGCCGGGTCGAGCCGTTCGGACCCCCCTTGGTCATGATGTAGATCTGGTCGAAGACCTTCAGCGACGCCAGGACCTGCAGCATCACCACGAGCACCGTGGTACGGCTCAGCTGCGGGAGCGTGATCGAGAACAGCCGCCGCCAGGCGCCGGCGCCGTCCAGGGCGGCGGCCTCGTAGAGGGTGTCGGGCACGGACTGGAGAGCGGCGAGGTAGAGCAGGAAGTTGAAGCCGATCGTCCACCAGACGGTCAGCGCGGCCATCGACCACATGGCGAACGCCTCGTCCGAAAGCCAGCCGACCGGGGCGATGCCGACCTTGTCGAGCGCCTGGTTGAACATGCCGAGATCCGGCTGGTAGAGCCACTGCCAGATCATGGTGACGACGCTCACCGGCAGCAGATAGGGCGCGAAGAACGCCAGCCGCCACACCCACTGGCCGGCCAGCCCGGTGTGCACCAGCAGCGCCATGCACAGCGCCAGGAGCACCAGCGGCACCACCGATATGACGGTGAAGAAGACGGTGTTGCCCAGCGAACTCCAGACGTCCGGGTCGCCGAACGCCTCGGCGTAGTTGTCGAAGCCGACGAACTCGGTGCCCCTCAGGGACAGCGACTGGTCGGTGAAGCTCATCCAGATGCCCTGGACGATCGGCCAGACCATGAAGAGGGCGAAGACCACCGTGAACGGGAGGACGAAGAACAGGCCGGTGCGACGACGCCGGGCGGGTGCGGCGGGCACGGTGCTCCCGCCGGCCTCCTCGGTCACGGGGACTTTCGAAGCTGTGGTGCTCACGTTGCGGCTCCTAGTCCTCGTCACACGACCGGGTTGGGCTGGTCGAGAAGCGTGGCGCTCTCGTCGATCATCTGCTGCGCCGCCGATGCGGCCGAGGTGTCGCCGAGCAACGCACTCTGTATGACCGACGACATGCGGATCTGGAAATTGGACCCCGAGCCGGTGAACCAGGTGGGCGGGTCGAGGACCGCGATCTCGCCCGCCTCGGCATAGGAGGACTGCGGGTCGAGCTCGGCGTACTCCGGGTCGTCGACCACCGGCTGATAGGCCGGTATGTGCCCGGCGCTGGCCCAGGCGAGGCTGCGCTTGAGCATCTCCGCCACGTAGCGGTGGGCCTGGCGGCGCCGTTCGGGGTCGGGGTTCTCCTGCCGGGGCAGCACGTAACTGTGCGAATCGGCGTTCACGGCGGGCTTCCCGAAAACGTTGGGGAACGGCGCGGCGCCCAGGGGCCGTCCCGATTCACGCAGTCCCGGCATCTCCCACTCCCCCACCATGATCGAGGCGCCGCGCCCGTCGGTGAACGCGGCCACCGCCCCGTCGTAGTCGAGGTTGTTGGGGTTGGTGCTGCCGTCGAACAGGCTTTGCATGAACGAGACGACCTCCGTCGCCGCGTCGATGTCCACCTCGGGCTCGCCGCCGTCGGGCAGCGAGAACGTGTTGCCGGTCTGGGCGTAGAGCCCGTTGAACAACCGCCAGTTCTGCGCCGGGTCGGTCACGTGGCCGAACAGCACGCCTATGCCGCCCTGGGCCTCGGCGAACGCGGCGCTCGCCGCCAGCATCGCCTCGGGGGAGCCCATCTCGACCAGGGCGCCGTCGGAGTCGAGCAGGCCCGCGCGTTCCGCGATGTCGAGGTCGTAGAAGTAGACGAAGGGGTGGGTGTCCAGCGGAATCGCGTACACCTCACCGTCCCACTGGGCCCGCTGCCAGATCGCCGGCGCGAAGTCGCCTTCGCGCACGCCGAATTCGGCCAGCAGCTCCAAGTCGAAGGGTTCGAGGAGGCCGCCGGGCGCGTAGCCCGCCAGCCGCGACAGGTGCAGCACGGCCACCTCGGGGGCCCGCCCGCCGGCCGCCGCCATGGCCAGCTTGGTGTAGTACGCGGAGCCCCACTCCAGGATGGTTCGGTCGATCTCGAAGGCGTCGGGTCCCCGCGTGACCTCGGCGATCATCTCCTCCATCAGCACCCCGTCGGCGCCGGAGAAAAGATCCCAGACGCGCAGGGAGTTCGCCCCGCCGGACGCCGCGGGCGAGGCGCAGGCGGACAACAGCCCCGGTGCCAGGGCGGCGCCCGCTCCCGCGAGCCCGAAACGCAGGAAGCCCCGCCGTCCCATCCGTGGATGGCCGCCATGCCCTGAATGGTCAAAACTCATGTCGCACCTTTCCAACCCCGACGCCGCGGGTTTCCGGCCATTTTTTACATCGATGTACACCCGCTGTAAAGACTTTGAGGCGTATGTCTTTCTGTGGTAAGAGCGCAACGCTCACCGAGCTGCCCGCGAGCGGCAGCGTGATCGTCGACGCCGGGACGACCACCGCGCGGCTGGCCGCCGTCCTCCCCGTTGAGTGCCCGCTCACCGTCGTCACCCACGCCCTGCCGGTCGCCGCCCGGCTCGCCGACCACCCGGGGATCGCTTCGCCGGGAAGCCGACCGTCGACGTCGGTGTGAAGGCAGGCATCAACCGGCCCGCCGAGCTGATCGCGCAGGTCAGGTACATGGCCGAACGCGGGGAAGCGAGCCCGGCCGCGGGGACCGCGGAGCCGGAGGCGGCGGGTGCCCCGGGCGAGGGCTTCGGCGCCCGGCTCCGCCGCTACCTGATGAGCGGCGTCAGCTACATGGTGCCGTTCGTGGCGGCCGGCGGTCTGCTCATCGCGCTGTCCTTCGCGATCGGCGGCCACGAAATAGCGAACGCGCCGTCCGTCGCCGAGCACTTCGTGTGGACCGAGGGCGACAGCTGGGCCGCGCTGTTCAACCAGATCGGCGGCGCCGCGTTCGGCTTCCTGGTGCCCGTGCTGGCCGGTTACATCCCCTTCGCCGCGGCCGACCCGCTGGCCCGCGTGCGGACCCGTCTCTGCGACGCGGACCGACCCGGGACGGGCGGGCCTGCGGGACGGTCCGGGGGCGGCGCCGCGGGTGCGCGGATGGCCCGTCGGCGGACGTCACCCGGCGCGGCTCGCCGAACGCCACACGCCCACTCGGCCACCCAGCCACCCGGGCCTGTCGCTGCCGGCCGATGAAGTCCCCGTCGTGGCCGGGTCAGTCGTCACCTGCGGTGGTGCAGCGCAGGATGCGGAACCCGCTCTGTGAGGCGTACCGCTCGGTGGGCCATCCCTGTTCGCCGAGCCAGCGCTGGAGCGAGTCGGCGCCCAGGTGCTTCTGCACCACGAGGTAGGCCTCGCCGCCCGGCACGAGCCGATCCAGCCAGTGTCGCAACATGGCGTGGAGCTGCGGCTTTCCGATACGGATGGCCGGGTTGGAGACGATGAAGTCGAAGCGCACATCGTCGGGCACTTCTTCCGGGCGGGCGCAGCGCACCCCTGACATGCCGAGCCGCTCGGTGTTCCGGCGGCAGAGCTCCAACGCGCGGTCGTTGACGTCGACGGCCCACAGCGTCGACTCGGGTGAGGCTCCCGCGAGGGCGACGGTGAGCGGACCGTAGCCGCACCCGATGTCGAGGAACGTGCCTCGCGCGGGCGGCTGCGGCAGCGCGCGGAGCAGGACCGAGGTACCGGGGTCGACGCGTGAGGCGGAGAAGACGCCGGGCGCGGTGAGGAGTTCGACCTCATTCACGGGCCCGAACGGCAGGCGCAGCGGCACGCGCGACATTTCGGCGCCGATGCCCCGGTCGTCGGGAGTTGTGAAGTAATGGGACATGCGCCGATCATGGCATGTGAATGAGCCGACGCCGCGTTTGCGATCCCAGGCATTAGAGTACGCTGGTCATGCGAATGCAACAGCAGCACACCGCACATTCCCCGGCTTCCCTGACCCGGTGGTCGATTGGCGGCCCGGCGGATGCCGCCGCTTCGGCCGGCGAGGGTGTCGTGGCCCTGACCGCCGACGGTCTGTCCGACGAGGCGAGGCGCGGCGGTGCCGTCGTTCTCGGGCTTCACGAGGCCATGGTCCGTGACGATCTACCCCGCGCGCCGCTCGTGGACGTGCATGTGCCGAGCTACCGCGGCAAGGCGTTCGTCACCCTGCTGAGTTGGCTGGTTTCGCGGCACCTGGCCACCGAGGGCGGCACGGCTGCCTGGTTTCTGGCGAAACAGCAAGGCGCCGGCTCCCTGCCGGCATTGCTGACAGCTCTCGGCTGGCGGGACGTCAGCCGTGCCCGTACGGGGCGGCTGTACCGGATCGCGGGTCGTCCGCCCGTTGAGGTCACCCCGCCCCAGCCACGCACTTTCGCCGCGCAGATGGACGGCCACGTATTGACGTTCGCCGCCGACTACGGTGTCTTCTCACCAGGTCATATCGACGAGGGCACGGCTCATCTCTTCGACGTGGCACTGCGGCAGCCGCACGTATCCACCATCGCCGATGTCGGTGTCGGCTACGGTCCGCTCGCCCTGGGTCTGGTGCGCGCCGGAGTGGCCGATCGGGCCGTGGCCACCGATGTGGACAGCGTGGCACTGTGGTTGGCCGGCCGTAACGCCGAGGCCAATGACGTGCCGCTCGATGTGGTCTGCAGCACGGATCCGCTGGAGATCGAGGACACTCCGCTGACGGTGTGCAACGTGCCCACGCACATCGACGTGACCAGGACCACCGCTCTCATGCGCGGGCTGGCGCGTCGCACGTCCGGAGGGCACCGTCTGCTCGCCGTCGTCCACGCCAGCCTTGAGGAGCGGTATGTGCGGCACCTGGCCGACGTGGGCCTGACGGCCCGGCGCCATCCCGGGAAGAGCCACGTGGTGCTGGAGGCCGACGGCTGATCGGCCAGGACGCGTCGCCCTCTGTCCGCTCCAGCCCTCCGTGCACCGCATCGGCGGAAACGCAACTCTCGGAATCCTCTTTCGAGCGGCACCCCATTCGAGTCGATTCGGGTCGACGGTATCTCCGGTGGATCTCCCACGCCCCTGCGGTGCAGGTGTGATCTGCTCACGGAACAGGGTATGTAGCGCCTCATGATGCTCGAACAAGCGTCACCCCGAGGAACGGCTGTTGTCGGCGGCGGAATGGCGGGGCTCGCGGTTGCCCGCGCCATGTGCGAGGAGGGGGCGGAGCCGCCACTGGTCCTGGAGGCGGGACCGGACATCGGCACACGGCATTACCGGTCCCGCTACGACGGAGTCCGCGCCGACGAAATGTGGCTTCATCCCGTCACCGATCCTCATTTCTGGCGGCCTTACGTATCCGCCAACGACAATTGGACGGACATCGCCGGGCTGCGCCGCTGCGTGGGCGGCCGCTCGCTGTACTGGCACGGTGTGGTGCTGCCACTTGAGGAAGCGGTGCTGAACGACACCGCGGCGTGGCCCCGGGAGATCGCCGAGGACCTGACGCGCTCCTGGCGCGGTGGCCCCTCCCTGTACGACCGTGAGAGACGACGGCTTGAGGAGTGGACCGGACGTTCGCTCAAGCTGGAACCGACCGAGCACACCGATCTCGGTCTGGACGGACTGACGCTCTCCTCGCTGCCCAGGGCCGTGCGACCGGACGGGGACGACGGCCGCTGGGAGGCCTACTCACCGCTGCACGACGGCGCACCCGAGGTCGACGCCGATGCCGAGGTCCTGGGCGTGCTGGTGACGGACGGCAGTGTCCGCGGCGTCCGCGTCCGGCGCCCGGACGGCGCCGTCGAGGACCTGCGCGCCGACCGCGTCGTGCTCTGCGCCAGCACCTTCGAGAACTCCCGGCTCGCGCTCCAGGCGTTGCACGACGCCGGTGCGCACGATGTGCCCGTGTTGACCGGCTTGGTCGACAAGGTGGCCCAGGGAGTGGTGGTGCCCGTCGCGCTGGACCGGCTGCCCGGTCCGTGGCGGCGGCTGGCGTCCAGCGGCGAGAACCTGCTGGCTCCCTGCCCGCCGGGTCCTGGCGGCGCGGTGGGCAATCTCTTCCTGCACACGTCGACGACGCCCGAGGGGTTGGCACTCCTCGAGTTCTACGTGCTGGGAGAGCAGCACCGGGGCGAGAACGGCAGGATCGTCTGCGATCCGGCCGGGCAGTGGCCATGGCCGGTCGTCGTCGACGGCCGCCATGACGCCGTCGACCACCAGATCATCGAGACGCAGCGGCACCTGCTGACCACCGTGTGGGAGACGGTACGCGGCCGCCTGGGACTGGAACCGGCCACTCTCCACTTCACCGATCCGCTCGGCGGCGATCCGCTCGCCACCACCTTCAAGCGGACCTCCAGCATCACCTCGCCCAGGCCACCGCACACCTACGCTTTCCGGCTGGGGAGCGAGCTGCACGAGGCGGGCACCCTGCCCTACGGGCCGATGCTCAGCACCGACGGCGAGCTCCATGGTGTCCGCGGGCTGTACGTCAGCGGACCGGCCACCTTCCCCAGGACCGGCGCAGCCAATCCGGCCCTGACGATTCTCGCTCTGGCCAGACGCCTCGGGGCCCATCTGGCGAAGCATCCCTGACCGTTGCCGCGGCCCGCCCCGGGGCCGCGCCTGGCGCTCCGCTCCGTGTACCGTGACGATCGTCCGGCGTCCGAAGGATGTCCCCGGGAACCGCCGGCCGGACGGTTTCTCGCCGAAAGCGCCCTGGATGAGGACCGAACCTGCTCATCGAGGACGCGCTCACCGCACGATCGCCGCCGGCGGCCACCGGTCCAGCGGGAGGAGCGTCAGGGCGGCGGTGCTCCTGGGCCGCGGCCAGGCGTCCCGCACCGTGTCACCTGACGTCTCGTTCACGGTGGTCGGAGCTGTTGATCAGGAATTCCCAGCCCCGCTTGCGCAGCAAGTAGCCGGCCTGGAAACGGCTTTCCGACCCCAGTCGGTCCATCACCTTCGCGATGTGCCTGCGACAGGTGCGCACCGAGATGTCCAACCGCCGGGCGATCTCCTCGTCGCGTATGCCCTGGACCAGCAGTCTGACTATGCTCTGTTGCACGCTGTCGGCCAACTCGCGGACTTCGTGCTGTCTCCCTGCCTCACCCGCGAAGTCCAGGCCCTGCTCCCAGGAGCGGTCGAACACCCGGGCCAGGAAGTCGACCACGGACGTCTCCCGGACGACCATGCCGGCCTGTGCACCCTCGCCGATGAGCACCGCCACCTGCCGGTCGAACACGACGATCCGGTCGTGCAGTTCGCCGACGGTGCGCACCTCGGCGGCCGCTCGGCGTGCCGCCGAGGTGTGCTCCCTGGTGGTGGCGTCGAGCCGGGACGGATGCTGGTACAGCACCCGGACCCGGACCCCTTCACGCAGTCCGGTCTCGCCCCACAGCGTCTGCCGGAGTGCTCTGGGCGCGGGGTCCTTGCCGGGGTTGGCGACCAGCACTTCGCGCGTGCACGACCCGGCGAGGTCGCTCAGGGCGTGGTCCACGTCGTCGGCGCAGGAGAGCGGTTCGGTCACGCTCTGCTCGCCCGCGACGAGGTAGACGGACATCAGCCGGTCGAACTCGTCGCGCGTCCTGCTGACCTCCAGCCGGTGCCGGGTGATGGCGTTCTCCAGCGGCAGCATCGCCTCGGCGAGTGCCGCGTCGGGTCGGGCGGCGACGATCGCGCTCCGATCGGGCAATTCCCGCAGCAGTCGCCACGCCACCAGCGTATCCACGGCGTCCCGCAGCTCGCTCGGGTGTAAGCCGAGGTCGGCGGCCATGGCCGGGTAGTCGACTTCCCTGTTCTCCAGGACCCAGTCGTAAACCTGGTAGGCGTGTTCCTCGAGTCGCGGTGGCAGCAGCATCGCCGTGTCGACTTTCGGTGCCCGATGAACGCGATGGAGATCGGTCACACTTCCCCGAGTCTTTCCGTTTTTCAAGGCATCCCTTTCCCTGCGTTGGCTGCTCCCTGCATCGCACGAGCCCGTCACTCGTAAGCCTGCTGCACGTGCCGCGCAAAAGAGGGCATCGTCGGGTGGAGGGCCGGGGGTGAGATGAGGGAGGCAGTGCGACGTGCGGGCGAACAGTCGGTGACGGGTCACCCGTCGCCGTGGCGCCGGGGCCGAGTGCCACCGACTCGCCCCTCGCCTGGCAGTCCTCCGAGGCCAAAGTCCGTACAAGCCGGTGCCAGACGCGTCCACGCTGGGCAGCGTACCCGCCGGAACAGGCCGGGAACAGGCCGCAGGAAGACGGTTGGGCACATGCGCGTGGCAACACCCATGGGGACCCGGCCGGGTCGGTGGGCGTCGGAGTCGTCGACGTCGTGCCGAGCGGCTGTGGACACGGTGACTATGCCGGCCCGGTGACAGTAGTCGGCTGGAGGGATGTCACGACCGCGGAGCCGGAAGCATGATCGTCACGTGTCCGGGATGAAGTCCTCTCGTGCCCTTCGTCGCTCCCAGAAGTCAGGAGTCGTGATGCTGTCTCGGTGCCGAAGAGGCTCGACGCACGGGGTGACGGGAATTCCGGTGCCCGGACGCGGCTCACGGAAATCTGCATCATGAGCGATGACATCGGTCCCGCACTGCCGGAGGACCAATTCCGGCGACTGGCTCACGAAACCGCCGGCATCGTGGCCGACTATCTGGCCGGTATCCGTGAGGACCCGGTCTTCCGCGTCATGCCGGACATGGTGCGACGGCGACTGAAGGAACAAGCACTCGACGAACATTCGGTTTCTGCCCCGCAGTTGATACAGGAGATCAGGGAATTCGTCCTGCCCTATCCGATGGGCAACGGGCATCCGCGGTTCTTCGGCTGGATCAACTCGGCTCCTGCGCCGGTCGGCATACTCGCCGAAATGCTGGTGGCAGCACAGAATCCGAGTGCCGATGTGGGTGACATCGCGGCCCTGCATGTGGAAACCGCAGTGCTCGGGTGGTTCAAGCACTTGATGGGGTTCCCCGCGGAGGCGGCGGGAATTCTGGTCAGCGGCGGAACGATGGCGACCATGACCGGCCTGGCCGCCGCCCGCCAGTGGGTCGCCGAGACCGACGGCTGGGACGTCCGCCGGGAAGGGGTACGGCCACCTGACGGACGGCGGTTGCTCATCTACGTCTCGGAGGAGACGCACAGTTCTGTGCGCAAGGCCGTCGAACTGCTCGGTCTTGGATCTTCGGCGCTGAGGACCGTGGAGGTCGACGGCCGCTACCGGATGGACCCCGACTCTCTCTTGCGGCGGATCGAGCAGGATGCCGGCCCGGGCGAGCGGCCCTTCTGCGTCGTCGCCACCGCGGGCACGGTCAACTCGGGCGCGATCGACCCGTTGGCACGCATTGCGGACATCTGTGGCCGGCACGGTCTGTGGCTGCACGTCGACGGCGCGTACGGCGCCGTTGCGAGTACGCATCCCCTGGTGGCGCCTTCGTTCGAGGGGATCGCCCGCGCCGATTCCTTGAGTATCGATCCGCACAAGTGGCTGTCGGTGCCGGTGGAGTGCGGGTGCGCGCTGGTCCGGGACGGAGACCTGCTGCGCCGGACGTTCGCCTACGTCCCGCCGTATCTGCACACCGAGGAGGGCATGGGAATCGGCGGCCCCGATTTCGCCCAGTACGGGTTTCAGCAGACCCGCGGATTCCGCGCGCTGAAGCTGTGGGCGGTACTGCGCCACATGGGCGGGCGGGGAATGCGTGAGCTGATCGGACGGCACCTGGCTCTCGCACGGGAACTGGCGGGACTGATCGACGACGCGCCGGATCTGCGCATGGCGGCGCCGGTCACTCTTTCGGTCGTGGCGTTCCGCTATGTCCCTCAGGGCACCGCCGACGATCCGGAGGCGCTGGACAGGCTCAACCGTGCGATCGAGGTCGAGGTGCAGAACGATGGCCGGGTCTTCCTTTCCACCACCCGGCTGAGGGGACGGCTGGTCCTGCGCGCCTGCGTACTGCACTACGACACGCGTGCGGAGGATCTCGTCGAACTCGTCGACGTGGTCCGGGAGATCGGCGCCGACCTGGCCGCCAAAAGTGCGTCCCATCAGTCCCGGCCATCCACGGAAGCGGAGGGAACTTAAGCCATGAGCAACTGCGACGTCACTCTCGAACCCGGCTTCACGATCGCACCGGTGCCGCCCCGGATGTTCGGCGCACTGGTGGAGCACATGGGGCGCTGTGTGTACGGCGGTGTCTATGAGCCCGGCCATCCCAAGGCCGACGCCGCCGGTCTGCGCCAGGACGTACTCCAACTGGCCCGGGAAATGGGCGTCACCATGGCTCGCTATCCCGGTGGAAACTTCGTCTCCAGCCTTGACTGGGAGGATACCGTCGGTCCCGTCGCGGAACGCCCGGCCCGCCTCGAACTGGCATGGCGTGAGATCGAGCCCAACACCTTCGGCCTGAACGAGTTCATGTCGTGGACGCAGCTCGCCGAGGCCGAACCGATGATGGTGGTGAACTTCGGCACCCGAGGTATCGCCGACGCGTGCAACCTGCTCGAATACACCAACTTCCCCGGTGGAACGAAGTACTCGGACCTGCGCATCTCCCACGGTGTCCGGGATCCGTACGGCATCAAGATGTGGTGCATCGGCAATGAGCAGGACGGTCCGTGGCAGATCGGGCAGAAATCCGCCGTGGAGTACGGTCTCGCCGCGGCCGAGACGGCCAAGGCGATGAAGCGGATCGACCCGACCATCGAGGTGGTTTCCTGCGCCAGCTCATGGCGTTTCCTGCCGACCATGAACAGCTGGCAGGCCACTGTTCTCGAACACGCCTATGAGTATGTGGATTACGTATCGCTCCACGGCTACTTCGAACCCATCGAAGGCGACCGTGCCGGATACCTCGCCTCCGGCCTGGTCATCGAGGAGCTGATCGACGCGGCGGTGGCCACCTCGGACTACGTCGGCGCGAAGCTGCGGTCGAAGAGGAAGCTCCAGGTGGCCTTCGACGAGTGGAACGTCTGGTACGAGAGCCGGTTCAGCATCGACGACCGGTACGCCGACCAGAACCTCACCTGGGAGTTCGCGCCACGGCTGATCGAGGACACCTATACGGCCGAGGACGCGGTGGCGGTCGCGGGCATGTTGATGAGCCTGCTCAAGCACAGTGACCGTGTGACGGTCGCGTGCCTGTCGGAGCTGGTCAACGTGATCGCCCCGATTCGTGCCGAGCCCGGCAGCGAAGCCTGGCGCCAGAGCACCTTCTACCCCTTCGCACTGATGGCCCGGTATGCCCGCGGCCACGTTCTGCGGATCGAGCCCCGGGTGGAGAAGCTGCACTCGGCCACGTACGGCGACGTGCCGGCGGTCGATGTGCTGGCGACTCTCGATGCGGAGTCCGGAGCCGTCGCCGTCTTCGCGCTGAACCGCCACAGCGAGCCGATGACACTGCAGGTGGCGATGCGGGCCCTGCCCGAGATGTCGGTCGTCGGGCATGTGGTGATGGGCGGTACCCGGCTCGACGCCACCAACACGGAGGCGAGCCCCGAGCAGGTCGTGCCTGAGCCGAGCACGGAGCACGAGATCACTGATCGGAAGCTCCTGGCGCAGCTCCCGCCGACCTCCTGGACCATGCTCCGGCTCGACCCCGCGGCCGCGCTGCGCGACTGACGGACGGCCCGGAGGCGAAGCGTGACGAGATGAGTGGTGGTGTGGCGTGGCTGCGGGCTTCACATGTGTCGACCTGTCGGCGTGGTACAACAACGTGGGCCTGACGAGGCCGGACAACACCTCGGCAGGTGCGTTCAACGTCTGGCGCAACTCGCTGCCCGCGCACGAACTGCCGTGCGGGCAACGCGTCACCGTCGAGGGTGTTCCGTTCGTCCTGCCGCAGGCCGACGGCGACCGATGCGACAACGTACGGTGCGACGGACAGGTGGCGCCGGTCCCCTGCGGTGCGTACGACTGGGTTTACCTGCTCACCACCGCGGAGCGCAGGGTCGAGGACGAGATGGCGCTGCACTTCGCCGATGGCGCCGTGGACTTCGAGCCGTTGCGGGTGTCCGACTTCTGGGTGGCCCCCGCGGTGTTCGGCGAGACCGCTGCCTTCACCACCACCGTCATGCACTATCCCCACCACATACAGCGGAACGTTCCGGCGACCGTCTGGTCCCAGCGGGTCCCGGTCACCCGCAGAGGACGGCTGCGCGCCGTCCGGTTCCCGGACAACCTCGCCGTCCACATCCTCGCCATGACCTTGTGCGGGGCGGAGCGGAGGTCCCACGGTGCCGGCTGATGCGACGCGTGAGTACAGCGAAGTGGCCCAGTGGTACCGGGACCCGGTCAGCTGCCTGCAGTCGACACTGGCCACGGTACTGATCCACGCGGGTGAGGACCCGCTGGCCGCCCTCGGCCGGGCATGGGAGTTCCGGTATCTGCCGGGAGATGTGCGGCCGGAGGAGTTCTACTGGCCGTGCCGCGTTCCGGGTGACCTCGCCCGCAGCGTACTGCCGCACGTGAAGGTGACGTCCCGATGGCAGGCACTGCACGAGTCCGATCCCCTCTCACCCTGGCAGGAAGCGCTGGAACGGGGTGAGCTGCCGATCATCGTCGTCGACAACTACCACCTGCCGTTCCGGCCCGCGTATCACGATGTCCACGCCGCCCACCTGCTCGTGCTCCGGGCCGTGGACCGCGACTCCGGCACGGTCCACGTCTCCGACGCCATGCCGCCCGCATTCCAGGGCGCCCTCGCCGTCGAGGACCTGCTGCGCGCGTGCGACTCGCCATGTCCACCCGACCACCAGGACAGATTCTTCAGCGGCCAACCGGTCGGCGGGCGCTGGCTCCAGGTCCGGGTGGACGCGCCGAGCCCACCGCTGACCCGGCAGCGGCTGCGCGAGGTGCTGGCGGAGAACCTGCGTGGGTTCACCCAGGACGGGACCACCCCGACCGCCCACTGGTCCGGCCTGGACGGTCTGCGTCGCTACCGGGACTTGCTCGCCCGCGCCGTTCGTGCCGGGGCCGCCCCGACGCTCGGAGAGGTCTACACACACGGCTGGAGCCAGCAGAGCCAGGCCGCCCTGCACGGGGAACTTCTGCGGCGGTGCGGTTCCGCATGGCAGCTGTCCCGGCTGTCAGAGGCCGGTCGGCGCGTGGAGCAGGTGGCGCACAGCTGGACGGCGGTACGGGTGTCCGCGGCTCACTGGAGCGCCTCGCCCCTCGGGCCGGGGAAGTCGCCCGAGCGGCTGCTGTACCACTTCGACCGGCTCAGCAGGTGCTACGAGGTCGCCCTGACGGCCGTCGGCGAAGCGATGCGGGAGCTGTGATGACACGATCCGCGTCGCCCGACGTTCCGAGCATTCGCCCAGGGAGGGTGTAGTGGGAACCACACGATGCCCGGCGGGCACGGCCGTGCGCAAACGCGCCGAGCTCGCTGCGTTCGGCGGAACGCCGGCCGTGCCCGAGGACGCACGCGACCTCCCCTGGCCGGTGATCACCGAGGAGGACCGGGCGACGCTGCTGGCGGTCCTGGACGGCGGTCCGCTGGTGTCCAACGCCGACGGACCGACCGCGGTGAGCGAACTGGAGGACCGCTGGGCCGAGTTCTGCGGCGTCCCGCACTGCGTCGCCACCGCCAACGGCACGACCGCGCTGGCCACCGCCCTGTACGCACTGGGCGTCGGGCCGGGAGACGAGGTGATCGTGCCGGCGCTCAGTTTCATCGCCACCGGACTGGCGCCGCTGCACCTGTCGGCGGTGCCGGTCTTCGCGGACGTCGACCCGGTCACCATGACCCTCGACCCCCGGTCGGCCGCGGAACTGATCACCGAGCGCACGGCCGCGATCATCCCCGTCCATCTGCACGGGCACCCGGCCGACATGGACACCGTGGGCGAGCTGGCGGAACGGCACGGTCTCGCCGTCATCGAGGACGCGGCGCAGGCACACGGCGCGACGTGGCGCGGCCGTCCCGTCGGCTCGCTCGGCGACTGTGCGGCCTTCAGCCTGCAGGTCACGAAAAACCTGCCCACCTGCGGGGAGGGCGGACTGCTCACCACCTCGGACCCGGAGGTGGGCGAACGCGCCACCCTGGCCCGTCAGTTCGGCGAGGAGATGGTTTCCGGCCGGGAGCGCGACTACGAGAGCCGCATCCTGGGCTGGAACTACAAGATGAATCCGCTCCAGGCCGCGTTCGCACTGTCCCAGCTGGACAGGTTCGCCGCGTACGAGGCCGCTCGGCAGCGCAACATCCCCCCGTTCCTGGCCAGGATCGCCGAGCTGCCGGGGATCACCGTGCCCACGGTCCACCCCCGTGCCACCCACGCGTGGCACATCCTGCGCTTCCGGTTCGATCCGGTGGCGGCCGGCCTGGACGGTGTGAGTCCCGCGGGCTTCCGGCGTGCCCTCCACCGGCTGCTGCGCGCCGAAGGCGTGCCGGTGTCCCGGTACCAGGTGATGCCGCTGCCCGAACAGAAGGTCTTCACGGACCGGTTCGGCACCAGGCGCGGCCGCCCATGGCCCGGCGGGCCACCACCCCCGCGGGCATCCCATCCGGTGGCCACCGGCATCGTCGAGGACTCGCTCACCCTCCAGCGCAGACATCTGCATCCCTCCGCCGGTGAGCTGCTGCGGCAATACGC
Organism: Streptomyces sp. MP131-18; assembly: GCF_001984575.1. Taxonomy (GTDB): domain Bacteria; phylum Actinomycetota; class Actinomycetes; order Streptomycetales; family Streptomycetaceae; genus Streptomyces; species Streptomyces johnsoniae. The sequence continues at coordinate 1,333,434 of NZ_LZNS01000001.1, forward strand.
CGCCGCGTTCGAAAAGATCTGGCACCGGCTCCCGACCGTCGCGTCGATGGCAAGGGCGGCGGTATGACGTCGACGGCGAGGCCGGAAGCAGGGGAGGCGGCCGAGCGTCCGCCGGAGCCCGCCGTCGTCGGCCAGGCGGACCTGGAAGCGCTGGCACACCGCATCCGCCATCACATCGTGGACATGTGCGGCGCGCCGGAGGGCGGGCACCTGGGCGGGTCCATGTCGGCGGCGGACATCCTCGCGGTCCTGTACTTCTCCGTGCTGCGCGTCGATCCGGCGCGCCCACGCCATCAGGATCGGGACATCTTCCTGCTGAGCAAGGGGCACGCGGCCATCGCGCTCTACGCCACGCTGGCCGAGCGCGGCTTCCTGCCCGTGGCGGAGCTGGGCGGCTTCGGGAACCGCCCAGGACGGCTGATGGGACACCCGGTGACCGCAGTGCCCGGTGTCGACATGCCGACCGGCTCGCTCGGACACGGCTTGTCGCTCGGTATCGGCTTCGCGATGGCCGCTCGCTGGGCGGCGAGCCGACGCCGCACCTTCGTTCTCCTGGGCGACGGCGAGTTGCAGGAAGGCTCGTGCTGGGAAGCGGTGATGGCCGGTGCGGGACACGGAGTCGACAACCTGGTGGCCATCGTGGACCGCAACGGGCTTCAGCTCGCGAGCGGGACCGAACAGGTCTGCCCGGTCGAACCGCTGGCCGGGCGCTGGCGCGGCTTCGGCTGGGAGGTGCGGGAGGTGGACGGGCACGACCACGCGGCCCTGTCGGACGCGCTGGCCGGCACGCCCTGGGTGCCGGGCAGCCCCAGCGTCGTCATCGCTCATACGGTGAAGGGCCGTGGGCTGCCGTTCCTCGCGGGGAAGCCCGCAGGCCACTACGTCACGCTCTCCGCGGAGAACCGCGAGCGCGCCCACCGCATACTCGACATCGGTGCGCGGCGCGGAGGACGGGCATGAACGGGCCGGTCGCCACCCGCACCGCCTACCGCGACCATCTGATCCGGCTGATGCGGACCGATCCCCAGGTGGTCTGCGTGGACACCGACACCGGCCTCTTCGCGGGTGCGGATTTCGGTCCTGCCGCCGAGCGGTACCTGAATCTGGGCATCGCCGAGCAGAACGCCATGGGAGTTGCCGCTGGACTGGCGGCCTCGGGATGGCGGCCGTACGTCAACACGATGGCCGCCTTCGCCGCCAGCCGGGCCGTTGAAGCGGTGAAGATCGACATCGCGTACAACGCGTTGCCCGTGTGCATCGTGGCCACCCACGGAGGCGTGGCTGCCGGTCACCTGGGCCCGACCCATCACGCACTGGAGGATCTGGCCGTGATGCGGGCCCTGCCCAATATGACGGTTCTGATACCCGGCGACGCCGCGGCCTGCGTCAGCCTGCTGGAGCAGGTACGGGACCGCTCGGGCCCCGCCTATGTCCGCCTCGGCCGGAAAGCCACCCGGGCGCTTCCCCGCACCGGCGGCGCGCCGGCCGTGGGCGAGCTCCAGGACATGCGCGACGGAGACGACGTGGTCATCGTGGCCACCGGCCCACTGCCCACCTTGCGCTCGCTGGCCGCCGCGGACGTGCTCCGCCGCCGCGAGAACACCCACGCAGCGGTGGTGCAGGCGCACACGCTCAAACCGTTCGACCCCGCCGCGCTCCTCGGCAGGGTCTGCTCCGCGCGACTGGTCGTCACGGTGGAGGAGCACTGGCGCACCGGCGGCCTGGGCTCCACGGTCGCCGAGGTGCTGGCCGACGCATGCGGACCGCCCCTGGTCCGGCTCGGTTTCCCGGACCGCTTCGCGCAAAGTCCCGCGACCCAGGAGCAGTTGCTCGACGCGGCGGAGCTCACGGCGACGGGGATCGCCGAACGCATCCGGCGCGCACTGCGGGCCGGCAGGCGGAGGACGGCGGTATGAGCACGCCAGTGGCCGAGAAGGCGGTCGCCGTACTCGCCTCGCGGGTGGGCGTCGAGGAGAAGCGCATCCTCTCCGAGCTCAGGCGCCGCGGTGTCCCCTCCGAGCAGGTCGATGTCCGGAGGCTCTGGACCGATGCACGGACACCCGCCGGGCGGTGGCGACTGGCGATCAACCGGGAGATCGGCTTCCACCGCTCGGTCCACACCGCCCGTTCGCTGCACGCCCAGGGAGTGCGGGTCTGCAACTCGGCCGAGGCCACCGAGGTGTGCGGGGACAAATGGCGCAGTGCCCTGGCCTTCGAACGGGCGGGCCTGCGGACGCCGCGGACCGTGCTCGCGTTGAGTCCGGACGCGGTGCTGGACGCGCTCGCCGCCGTCGGCTACCCGGCCGTGATCAAACCTCTGGTCGGATCGTGGGGCCGGATGGTCGCGTTCGTACCCGACCGGCGGACGGGACGGACCCTGCTGGAGTACATCGCCGCGCTGCCCCATCCCCAGTCCCGCATCGTGTGCGTCCAGGAGTACCTCGGCGGCGGGCGTGAACTGCGGGTGCTGGTGGCCGGCGGCGAGCCGGTGGCGGCGATGTGGCGACGCGGCGCCGACTGGCGCGGCAATGTCGCCCTGGGCGGTCGCGGGACGTACTGCGAACCGAGTGCCGAAGTGGCCGCGACCGCGGTCGCGGCGGCCGCCTGCGTCGGCGCCGGCATGGCGGGGGTGGACCTGATCGAGACGGACGACGGCTCCCTTCAGGTACTGGAGGTCAATCACCGCGTCGAGTTCGCCGGGCTGCAGGCCGCGGCGGCGGACCGGGTCGATATCGCCGCACGCCTGGTGGACCACGTCCTGCGGCAGGTCCGATGAGTATCCGGGTGGCCGTCGTCGGAGGCGCCGGATACATCGGCGGCGAACTGCTGCGCCTGCTGCTGCTCCACCCGCGGGTCGAGGTCGCCGCGGTCACCTCCTCGCGGCTGGCCGGCCGCCGGATCGACGGCAGCCATCCCAACCTGCGCGGTCTGACGGACCAGCGGTTTCTCGCCCCGGAGAACCTGAGCCGCTACGACGTGGCCTTCCTGGCCCTGCGGCACACCGAGACGATGGGCCGGCTCGCCCGCTGGAGCGGCCTGGCGGAACTGGTCATCGACCTGTCCGCCGACTTCCGGCTGCGCGATCCGGCCGTCTTCCGGCGTTATTACGGCCTCCCCCACCGTGCGCCCGGCGCGTTGGACTCCTTCGTGTACGGGCTGCCCGAGCTGCACCGGGCCGAGCTGCGCGGTGCGGACCGCATCGCCGTACCGGGTTGCACCGCCGCGGCGGCCGTCCTGGCCCTGCATCCGCTGGCCGCCGGTGACCTGATCACGGGCCGGGTCGTGGTGGACGCACGCACCGGTTCGAGCGGCTCGGGCGCCGGAGCGGGCGGGCACAACCTCCATGCCGAACGCAGCGGCGCGATGCGGGTCTTCGCACCCGTGGGACATCGCCACGAGGCCGAGATCAGCCAGGAGACCGGGCGGGCCGTGACCATGACGGCGACCGGGTTCGAGGCGGTGCGCGGCGTGCAGGTCGTCTGCCATGTGACCCTGCGCGAGGGCGTGGACGAGTTGACGGTGCGCCGGGCCTACCGCCATCACTACCGGGACGAGAGGTTCGTGCGCGTGGTGGCCGCGAAACGCGGCAATTACCGCCTCCCCGAGCCGAAGATCCTGTCCGGATCGAATCTGTGCGACGTCGGCTTCGCGACGGGCACCGGGCCCGGCCCGGCCAACGCGGCCATCGTCGTCGGAGCGCTGGACAACCTGATGAAGGGCGGCGCGGGCAACGCCGTGCAGTGCATGAACCTGCGCATGAACTGGCCGGAAGGGCTCGGGCTCATGTTTCCCGGACTGCACCCGATCTGAGGAGTTGGCGATGACGGAGCTCACGGTGGTGAAGTGCGGGGGACACACGGCAGTCGAACCGGGGGCGGTGTGCCGCGATCTCGCCCGGCTGCGCTCGACGGGCCACCGGGTGGTGCTGGTCCACGGGGGCTCGGTGGACATCGACCGGTTCGCCGACCGGCTGGGAGTACCGCGGCGTCGGCTGCGCACCACGAACGGGACGGTGGTCCGGCACACCGACGAGGACATGCTGGAAGTGGTGCAGCTGGCCCTCGGCGGCGTGGTCAAGCCCAGGTTCGTCAGCGAGCTGGCGAAAGCGTCGGTACCGGCGGCGGGGCTGACCGGCATGGACGCGGGCCTGGTACTCGCCCGGCGCAAGTCCGCCACACGTACCGTCGTCGACGGCCGCGTCCTTGTCGTCCGGGACAACCACGCCGGGCTCATCGAGCGTGTGAACGCCCGTCTCCTGCGGCGGCTGCTCGCGTCGGACCTGGTGCCGGTGCTCTCCCCACCCGCGATCACCGAGGACGGCGCCGCCGTGAACGTCGACGCCGACCGCATGGCAGCCGCCGTCGCCTCGGCCCTGTCGGCAACGAGCCTGATCATGCTGACGGCAGCGCGTGGCGTATACCGCGATCCGCACGACGAGGAATCCGTGCTGCCGGTGTGCCACGTGGACAACGGTGCGGTCGACGCCGACGTCCAGGGTGGCATGGCGGTGAAGATCCACGCCGGGGAGCAGGCGCTGCGTGCGGGGGTGCCGCGGGTGGTGGTGGCGGACGGCCGGCTGGAACGTCCGGTACGCGCGGCGATGGAGGGCAGGGGAACCACCCTGAAGATGGCGTCCGGCGATGTGCGGAGGCGCGGATGAACAGGCGTCCCGAGGTCTCCGCGCGCGAGGCGACGGAGCTGCTGCGCCGGCTCGTCGAGATTCCGTCGGAGTCCTGTCATGAGGCCGCGCTGGCACGTTATCTGGTGGGACGCCTGCGGCAATGGGGCTTCACCGCCTCCTTGGACCCGGCCGGCAACGTGGTCGGCGAGCTCGACCGTGGGCCGGGGCCGACCGTCCTGTTACTGGCCCACATGGACACCGCCCCTGGCACGCCCCGGGTGAGATGTACCGACGGCCGCCTCTACGGGCGGGGCACGGTGGACGCGAAAGGACCGCTGGCGGCCATGGTGTGCGCCGCCGTCAACGCACATGCCTTCCGGGGACGGCTGTGCCTGGTCGCGGCGGTGGAGGAGGAGACCCCGGGCTCGCGTGGTGCCACCGAGCTCGTCCGTCGTGGACACCGTCCGGACGCGCTGATCATCGGCGAGCCGAGTGGCGTGGACACGGTGGTCCTGGGCTACAAGGGGCGACTCGACCTCCGCTACGACGTGCGCTGTCCCGCGGCACACCCGACCAGTCCTGAGCCGCGGGCGACGGAACTCGCGGTGCTCGCGTGGCGGTCGCTGCTGGACGTTCTCGGCCCCACCTCCCATTTCGCCTTCGACCGCCCCGGCGTCACACTCACCCGACTGAACGCGGATCTGACGACCGCCTCGGCACATCTCACCGTCCGGACACCGCCGGGCTTCGACGCCGACTCCTGTGCCGAGGCACTCCGACAGCGCGTCGGGCGGGGCGAGGTGAGTGTCGTCCATGCGGTGCCGGCGTGCCGGGTGCGGCGGACCGACCCCGTGGTCCGTGCGCTGACGCGCGCGATCCGTGCGCAGAATCTGCCGCCGCGGGCCAAGGTCAAGACAGCCACCTCGGACATGAACACGGTCTCTGAGCACTGGAAGGTTCCGATGGCCACCTACGGTCCCGGGGACAGCCGGCTCGACCACACGGAAGACGAGCACATCGTGCTCTCGGAATACCACCGGTCGATATCGATACTCTCCGAAGCGCTCACCGCTCTTCCCGCCTCCCTCTCACCGGACAGAGCGTGGGCGGCGACAGACGGGCGGCTGTCATGACACGGCCGCCTCGCATCCTGGCGCTGTGGAGCGCTCCGCGGTCACGATCCACCGCGTTTCTGCGCATGATGGTCAAGCGCGGCGACCACACCGTGCTGCACGAGCCGTTCTCACACCTGCTCGATTTCGGTCACGCCACGATCGGCGAGGGCGAGGCCCGCAGCGAGGAGGAGCTCATCGCCGCGATCCGCCGGCAGGCCACGAAGAACCCGGTGTTCTTCAAGGACACCACCGACTTCCGCTACGAGGGGCTGCTGGCGGACACGGAATTCCTGCGCGAGGCCACCCATACATTCATCGTGCGGCACCCTGCACCGGTCATCGCCTCGCACTACGCCCTCAATCCGGATGTGGGCCGGGACGACATCGGCTTCGGCCGGCTGGCGGAAATCTATGACGCGGTGCACGCGGCCACTGGAACCGAACCGGTGGTGATCAGCTCCGAGGATCTGGTGGCGGACCCGGCGAACACGGTGCGGACGTACTGCGATGTGGTCGGACTGCGGTTCGTCCCGGCGGCCTTGTCCTGGGAGGCGGGCCTGCTGCCGCAGTGGCAAAGGACCAGCCGCTGGCACCAACAGACGAGCCGCACGACCGGTTTCGCCGATGTGGGGACGAACTACCCGGACACGGTGGACAACCACCCTCTCCTGAGCGATTTCCTTCAGTATCACCTGCCGTACTTTCACAAACTGTTTGAGCGTCGGCTGACACCGAGGACCGGAAAATCCGTGCACGAACGAACGCAAGGCAGTGGAGAAATGACAACAGAGGTGACGGACCAGCCGGACAGCGCGAAGTCGGACTGCCCGATGTGCGAGAGCCCGATCAGCTGCCAGGACACCGTACTGCTCAACGAGATCGTCGAATGCGGCGAATGCCGGAGCGAGCTTGAGGTGGTCAGCCTCGAACCGCTTCTGCTGGCCCTCGCTCCGGATGTCGAGGAGGACTGGGGAGAATAGAAGGTTTCTCGGAACGAAGGCCCGACCGGCACACCGCCCTGGCACGACAGCAGCAATCAAAAGGAGAAGCAATGACCGTCGCGGCCCTTGTCGTGTCGCACAACAGGTGCGACCTTCTGCGGAAATGCCTGTCGGCGCTGCTCGCGCAGACTCGGTCCCTGGACGAGATCCTGGTTGTCGACAACAATTCGAGCGATGGCAGTGTCGACATGATGCGCCGCGAGTTTCCGTCCGTCACGGTGGTGCGCACTCGGACGAACATCGGCGGCGCCGGCGGCTTCTCACTGGGGGTCGACACCCTGCTCGGGCGCGGTCACAGCTTCGCCTGGCTCATGGACGACGACGCCGAACCGAGGGAAGACGCCCTGGAGCCGCTGCTTTCCGCGATGCACGCCACCGGGAACAAGTCCGGCTTCGTCGCGTCGACGGTGCTCGCACCCGACGGCACCAAGATCCCCAGCCACATCCCGCTGCGCATCCCCGTGGCGGAGAACCGTGGATTGTCCACGCCTTCCGACACCTACCCGGCGGCGCACTCGACCTTCGTGGGCGTGCTCATCAATCTGGAGACGGCCAGGAGCACCTACCTTCCCATCTCGGATTTCTTCATCTGGTGGGATGACTCGGAGTACACCTCCAGACTCCAGACCCTGGCCGGCGGACTCGCGAGCACGACCAGCATCGTTGCGCATCCGAACAAGCCGGAGTGGAAGGACCTCGGCTCCCGTCTGCGTTTCGACGTGCGGAACAGGATCTGGCTCCTCAAGCACCGCCGACTCGGCTCGGCCCGGGGCCGGGAACGCGCCGCCGAGGCGTTCTGGTCGGGGATCTGGTCGCAGGCGAGGAACGCCCGCAGGAAGGACCTGTTCGTCCGGTACCTGGTCCAAGGGCTGTGGGAGGGCGTCTTCACCCGGCCGCGGCCGGTGCTGCCGGCCCGTCCACCGGACTGACGATGCCGGCCCGGAAGGCAAAGGAGACGAGCTCCGCCCGGTCACGTACATACAGCTTCTGGCGGATTCTGTAGAGGTGGGTACGGACCGTCGACGAACTGATGAACAAGGTGCGCGCGGTATCGTCCAGTGAGTTGCCCAGAGCCAGCGTCACCAGTATTTCGCGCTCCCGGCGGGTGAGTGTCTGAGCACGCACCTGAAGCACGCGGTCCACGATGGCCGTCCTCGCCCTGAGCCAGTTGATGAGATCGCCGGCCAGGGAGGGCATCACATAGATATTCCCGCTCGCCACCGTCTCAACGGCCCGGATCATCTCGACCGAATCGGCGTCGCTCGCGACGACACCCCGGACGCCGGCCTCGAGGAGAGCGTTCGTCGCGGCGGCGGTCGTCTCGTGGGAGACCACCAGCACCGGTGGGCAGGTCTCGCTTCCGGCCCGGAGCCAGGGCGTCATTTCGCCCGGCTCACGGGTGGTTGCCGAAAGGTCGGCGACGACGAGGTCGGAGTGCGTCGTCCGCCGGGCCGCGAAGCAGTCGCGGGGATCTGTCACGACCTCCACCACCGACACGCGCGGCGCCGCACTCAGCATGGTGCGCAGCCCTTCGCGGGTAATCGCGAGCGATGCACAGACAACGACCTCAATACTCATTTGACTCTCCACTCGACGACTGCCAGAGCGTCACATCACTGCGGCGAAGCGCGGCAGCAGGTGGTTGTCGAAGAGGCTCAGCGCCGAACCGATGGCCATATGCATGTCGAGATACTTATAGGCGCCGAGGCGTCCCCCGAAAAACACGTCGGGTTCGGCTCGGGCCCGCTCCCGGTAACGGGACAGGATCTTCCGGTCGCTCCGTGAATTGATGGGGTAGTAGGGCTCGTCCGAAGGGCCGGCGAACCTTGAGAACTCGCGCATGATGACCGTCTTGTCGGCAGGGTAGTGATCCCGCTCCGGATGCAGGTGTCTGAATTCGTGGATCCGAGTGAACGGAACGTCCGGGTCCGCGTAGTTCACGACGGATGCGCCCTGGAAGTCACCCGTTGCCCGCACCTCGGTCTGGAAGTCAAGGGTGCGCCACCCCAACTCACCTTCCACATAGTCGAAATACCGGTCCAAGGGACCCGTGTACACGATGGGAACGCCGGGCGGTACCTTTTTCCGGTACTCGAAGAAATCGGTGTCGAGCCGCACCTCGATGTTCCGGTGGTCGGCCATGGACCGCAGCCACGCGCCGTACCCGTCCTTCGGCAACCCCTCGTGCGCATCGGAAAAATACCTGCTGTTGAATGTGTAGCGCACCGGGAGCCTGCCGATGATATCGGCAGGGAGGTCTCGCGGGTCCGTCTGCCACTGCTTCGCCGTATAGTGCCGGATGAACGCCTCGTAGAGCGGGCGTCCGATCATCGAGACGGCCTTGCCCTCAAGCGTTTCCGGATCGGTCGCCTCGGCCGCCTGTTCCCGCACCAGGGCCCGTGCATCGTCCGGTGTCAGCGCTCTGCCGAAGAAACCGCAGATGGTGCCGAGATTGATCGGCATGGAGTAGATCTTTCCGCCGTGCACCGTGTACACGTGATGCCGGTAATCGGTGAACTCGGTGAAGCGGTTCACATACGCCCATACCCTGTCGTTGGACGTATGGAAGAGGTGGGACCCGTAGCGATGCACCTCTATTCCGGTTTCCGGATCGTCCTCGCTGTACGCGTTGCCTCCGAGATGGGAACGGCGCTCCATGACCGTGACGCGAAGCCCGAGCTCGGAAGCACATCGCTCGGCGACGGTGAGGCCGAACAGTCCGGCTCCGACAACGAGTATGTCCATCTCGACGATCCATTCATCCGTGCGATCAAACTGATTTACGAATTGAGGGCCGGCGCAGCGACTCAAGTCGTTGGCGATTTCGTCGGTACTTCGATCTCGTCCGGGGAAACGCGAGGGCGAGCCTGCCGTGGCTGATCAGCGTCTCGGCCAGAAGTTTCCGGAAGACATCCGGTCGACGTTCTCTGAGGGTCCAGTGGCTTCCGTCCGGGCTGGTGACGGCCGCGCCACCGAGAGCGGCCAGAACGTGCCACGCGGCCTGGTCGGTGGACAAGCGGGGGTGCCCATGGCCGGCATGTCCGCCGGAGACAGGAAGACAACCCCGGACAAGTTCCACCAAGAGGCGGAACATGGACGCTCCGGAGGTTCCGGGCGGTTGTGCCACCTGCCGGGGAAGATCTCCGGCGCCGTCCCCCAGGGGGGTCTCGGTGACCTCGACCGGTCCTGTCACCGGCGCGAAGCGCTCGAACGCCCGCGCTGCCCGCTGCCTGGCGGTCGGCAGAGACGACGACAGAGCGTCGGGGCCCTGCAGGAAGTCCCGGACTCCGGCGCCGCGCAGGGCGACGTTCCAGTACTGCATGCTCACGAGGTGGCGGAGGGTGTCCCTCAGATGAGCACCGAAGAGAGCGGGGAAATGCGGCAACCGTCCGTGCAGCGCGGCCGCCACCATCCTGTTGCGGCTGTGGAAGTACGTCTGCCAGTTGTTCTCCTCGTCCTTCTTCCACCAAGGCTCGTGCCAGACCGCGATGCCGGGGACGGATACGGTGGGGAATCCCCGGCTCGCGGACCGCAGTCCGTATTCCACGTCGTCCCACTTCAGGAACAGCGGCAGTGGCCCGCCGACCTTCTCCGCCACCGTTCTGGGGATGACGCAGGTCCACCAGCTGTTGTAGGAGACGTCGATGCGCCGGTGCAGCCACGGTGTTTCACGGAGTGGGCGGGTCGAGAAGTCGTGGTCGTACTCCGAATGCGACGGCTTCAGCCAGGTGAAAGCACGCCGGTCGATGAGTTCTCCCATGACATAGAGCTGTGACGGCAGTTCCCGATTCAGCATCTGTCCACCGACGAGCAGCGGGTGCGCCGCGTAGCGCGCGAACGCGATGCCGCGCAGCAGACAGTCCGGCTCCAAAACGATGTCGTCGTCCATGAAGACGATCTGCTCGCACTCGGGTACGTCCAGCGCGCGCCGCATCACCTGTGCATATCCTCCGCTGCCGCCGAGGTTGGGCTGGTCGACCACGAGAAGCTGCTCGCCGAAGTCGTCCGCCAGGCGTTGGTACCCCGGCTGTGCGGTGACCTTGTCGCTGCCCTGGTCCACCACCACCAGTCGCTTGACCACAGCGCGCAGCGCCGGATGGCCGGCCACCACCCGCATGGTTGCCAGGCAGTCCTGCGGGCGGTTGAAGGTCGGCATTCCGACGACGGCAGCGGCCCGGCCCGGTGCGGGCGTGAGGGCATTCCACGAGCCCCGGAGGAGTTCCACGTTCCGCTGCTTCTGCGGGGACAATTCGAACCAGTACCAGCCGCCGTCGTCGAAACCGGTCAGCGGCAGCTCGATGTCGACATCGCCTTGACCTTGATGCCGGACCTCCTCCGCGACTTCGGCCTCGCCGTCGGCGGAGGAACGGTACACCCTGACCACTGCGTTCCCCACCACCTCCAGACTGAGGCGTACCCGATCCAGAATCGACCAGCGGGCCCAGTAGCCCGCGGGGAACGCGTTGAGATAGCTGCAGAAGGACACCGTGTGGCCGGCTGGGAGGACCATCCTCTCGCGGAAGTCGGCAGTGGCACCTCCTGTGGATTCCAGCAGCAGGGACACATGCCCCCGTTGTGCGTGATCGCCGGGCAGCAGTATCCGTTGCAGCACGGTGTCGACATGCTGTTGCTTCACGAGACCGTGGGGCGGGCGATACTGATCCATGTCCCCGTCCTCCCTACGTTGATGTCCTGCAGCGGACTTTCGGCCCGAGCCGTCGAGGGCCGCAGCCGTGCTCGCACTCGCCCGCCGGTGCTACGACCCCGGTCCGTCGCTTGGCATCGCCCCGGCAGGCGCGCACGGCGTACCCGGCACACGACGCCGGCTCATGGAGCGGCTGGAGCGAGGGTGATGAGGTTCCAGGAGACAGGAGGGAGAGTCTGTCGGCAGTTGCCCGTCCCGGCCGAGGTGACCGGGAGGTCCCGGGGTCGCACACGGAGAGGATTCTCAGGAGTGTTGACGGCCGAGGTGTCCTCGTCCGCCAGCACGTGGTGACCGGTGACGGTCAGCTCACCGAAGCCGGTGGTTGCGCCCTGGAGAGTGATGGGCTGCCGACTTCTGTTGACGGCGAAGATCGCGACTTTGCCGTCGGTCTCGTCGTGCGTCGCCACCACGTCCACGGCGGGGACGGGTCCGAATCTCTCCGTATCGATCGTCGGAGCGCTGAGTTCGGACCTCAGCACGTCGCCACGGGCGTGGCGGGCGGTGAGGGCGAAGGGATAGAAGATCGGCTGTTTCCAGGCGGACCCGGAGCCGAAGGTCCTGATCGGCGCGATGACGTTGACGAGTTGAGCCTGGCAGGCGATGCGGACCCGGTCCGCATGACGGAGCAGTGTCATCAGCAGACTGCCCGCGACGACAGCGTCCCTGACGGTGAAGTCGTCCTCGATGAGGACGCGGGGGCTTTCGGACATCGACGACCACTCGTACGGCTCCCGGAACCGGGACTGATACCACACATTCCACTCGTCGTACGCCAGATGGATGCGGCGCTGCCGGTGCTGGCGTGCCCGCACGAAGTCCACCGCCGCGATGGCGTCCTCGATGTGCCGGTCCATGGAGCATGCGGATGCCAGAAAGGACTGTTCGTCGTACTTCTCGGGGTCGTAGTACTGGTGCAGTGACACGTAGTCGATGTGCTCGTAGGCTGCGTCCAGGGCTTCGGCTTCCCAGCTCGCGTACGTCGGCATCGTCATGTTGGAGCTGCCGCACAGCACCGTCTCGATGCTGCTGTCCACGAGCTTCATGGCCTGGGCCGCCTGGCCGGCCACCTCACCGTACGAACGCGCGCTGCGGTGTCCGACCTGCCAGGAGCCGTCCATCTCGTTACCGAGACCCCACAGCTGCACCCCGAAGGGGGCGTCCACGCCGTTTTTCTGACGGAGCTCGGCCAGTGTGGTTCCCTTCGCCACGTTGCAGTACTCCACGAGAGCGGCTGCTTCGCCGGGGCCCCGGGTGCCCAGATTGACCACCATGTACGGGTCCACCCCGGCGCGGTCCGTCCAGTCCATGAACTCGTGCAGACCGAATGCGTTGCTCTCCACGGTGCGCCAGGCGAGGTCGAGCGTACGAGGACGATCCTTCAGTGGACCGACGCCATCTTCCCAGCGGTGGCTGGAGACGAAGTTCCCGCCGGGATAGCGCATCGTGGTGGCCCCGAGTTCCCGGGTCAGCTCCAGCACATCGCCACGGAAGTTCGTGTCAGCCACCGTCGAAGGGTGTCCAGGGTCGTACACACCGCCGTAGACACCACGGCCCATGTGCTCGACGAAGAATCCGAAGAGGCGGCGGTCGATTGCACCGATGCGGAAGTCCCTATCGACTCGTACGGTCGCCGTTGTCATGACTGTCCATTCGCGTCGAACCGAGCCGGCCATATGAGATGGACGTGCCAGCGAGTTTAGCTTCCTGCGCACAGCCAAGTCGTCGCAGTGTCTACCTGGTTCAAAGGATTCGCAGTAAGTGTCACTTTCGTCCATAGCTGATCTACTTCAGGATGCTGCACGACCACAACCTGACGGAAGGGTGATGGTGTGTCCGCCACGCACGGTAGGGTGTCCAGCGGGCCCTGGGACCGGGGTTTGTCAGCATCGTGTGATCCAGGAGGGGGAGGCGTGACGTCACACGGTCGCGCGAGAAGTGTCACCATCAAGGACGTGGCGCACCTTGCCAAGGTTTCCCCGAAGACCGTATCCAACGTGGTCAACGGGTACGTGCACGTGAGTCCTGTGACGAGGAAACGGGTTCAGCGGGCCATCCAGGAGCTCGACTTTCGACCGAACAGATCGGCCCGAAATCTACGCCGCGGCAGTACAGGCATCATCGGCGTCATCGTGCCCGACTTACATATGTCCTACTTCGCCGAGCTCAGCCATCAGTTACTCATGGCGGCCGAGGAGCACGGCCGTACCTTGCTCATCGAGCAGACTCTGGGGGACTGGCGGCGGGAAGAAGCGGTCATCGACCATCTCGGCGACCGGTTCGTCGACGGGGTGGTGGTGACCCCGCTCGCTCCGCACGGCAGTGCGTTTACCGGGCGCGCGGGCATGGGGTTCGTCTTCATCGGGGAACGACCCAGCGGATGTTCCGCCGACTATGTGGGTATCGACAATGTCGCCGCCTCCCGGGAAGCCGTCACGCACCTTGTAGACCGTGGCCGGCGGCGCATCGCGGCCATCGGCCTCCAGCCCGAGCCGTGCGGCGGCACACCACTGCAGCGACACACGGGTTACCGCGAAGCGCTTGCAGCGACCGGGCTGCCGGTGGACACGCGACTGGAGAAGGAAACCGTCCGTTACCACCTGCACGACGGGGCACGGGCGATGCGCTCACTGCTGGACGGGCCGTGTCCGCCGGACGCCGTGTTCTGCTTCAACGATGCTCTGGCTCTGGGCGCACTGCGGGCTCTGCACCAACGTGGACTGCGGGTCCCCGACGATGTCGCGGTCATGGGTTTCGACGACTTCGAGGCGACCGAATTCAGCACACCGAGCCTGAGCAGCGTCGCCTCGGACAAAGCCGCCATGGCCCGTGGCGCGGTGCGTCTGTTACTGGAACGGATCGACTCTCCTGAGCGGCCGGCCAGAGAGATTCTGCTGGGACACACCCTGCGGATCCGCGAGTCCACGGTGGGCGGATTCTCCTAGCAGCTGTCCGGGCGAGCATGTCCTGTTCGAACGTGTCGCCGAGTCGGCAGCTGACACCACCAGTCGAACCAGGAGGCTTGTCATAGGCGCTAATCAGAGCACCATCACGGTAATGACCTTGCGGTTTTCGCTATTCATGGTCGATTCAGTCATGTCCGCAGTCCCCGCTTTCATCGTGCTGTGGGCAGTTTCCCAGGTCGCCGATGCGGACACATACGGAACTGTCGCCATCGGACAGGCCTTTGGAGTGATCGGGGCAATCGCCGTCATTTGGGGATGGGAGCTTTCCGGACCACCAAAAATTGCCCGAGCAGACCCACAGGCACGCAAAGAATATTACGCCGAGTCGATCGGCGCACGGTTATGGCTGTTCCTTCCTGCCGTGTCTCTCGGAATGATCGGCCTGTGGTTCGCCACCGATGGCTCCTACCTGGCAATCGTGCCGGGTCTGGCCGGAACACTTTCCGGGCTATCACCTTCCTGGTTCTATATCGGAACAGGTGACAGTCGATCCCTGGTTCTTCTCGAAACCATTCCGAATGTAGCGGCAACATTGCTGGGCGCTTTCCTCACGGTGTATTCCGGATATGTGCTGCCGATTCTGGTGCTGCCGCTGCTGGGCGCGCTGATCAGTCCCATTGTCGCCTCGGTGCAGATCCTGGGCACGCGCCGGCTCTGTGCCAGCGACTTCCGATTCGCCAATGCAGTGGCGGCCCTGCGGAAAGATGCTGCTCCCGCCGCCACGGGTGCCACGACAGCACTGTATGTGACTCTCCCCGTGCTCCTGGTGGCAGCGGTGAACCACGGCGCGGTCGCGTCCTTCGCCGCAGCGGAACGCCTCCAGCGGTCCGCGCTCTCTCTGGCGACGCCGGTCACAAAAGTTTTGCAGGGCTGGGTGCCCTCGACAGATCAGCGAATCGTAGTATCCAGAATCTTTCGGGCACTGGCCATCGGGGCGGCGACCTCGGCCACATTGGCGACCATTACCGCTTTCACCGCCGCACCAATTCTTCGCCTCACCACGGGCGGCGAAATCTCGATTTCGGTTTCCTCTTCGCTTTTTCTGGGCCTCATCGTCGGCGCCATCGCCCTCTCACAAGTCACGGGTATCGTGTGCCTGGCCAGCCTCGGTATCTTTTCCAAAGTTCTGACCAGTACCATCCTCGGCGCCATCGTCGGCCTGGGACTCGTGCCCGTGATCGGCCACAGTCACGGCACTGTTGGCGCCCTGGGAGCTTTGGCGCTTGCGGAGCTGACCGTGCTCCTCTACCAGCTCTGGGCCGTGCTGGCAGCGCTACGCGAACTCAGGAAGGCGCCGCAGCCCGAACTCGTGAGTGTGGAGGGCTGACCTCCGCCCTCCAGCTCGCGGCACCTCGCACCGCCATTCGGCCAAAGGTCAGCGGGAATCCTTCTCACCGAAAAGGTGCATTCCCTGTGTGTCCGGCGAGACCAGGTGGCTCGCTGACGACTGGTACCTGCGAGCCAATTCGGGCCATCTCCACCAGAGCCGGACATGCTCCTTGAGCAAACCCTTGACGGACTTCACGAAGAGCGAACGGCTTCGCCTCCGACGGGAAACGAGGTTCCCATAGGGAAAGTAGATATCGACCGCATCACGATGGCCGATATGCTGCCATTCATCCATCACCACAGGGAGTACCGGAGCAACAGTATGCCGACGCCTCCTGAACGCGTGCCGGCATATGAGCGCGCCCATATGCAGGACGGTGGCGACCTTACCTTTCGGCGACGTACGATCACTCAGGTGCAGTGTCGTGTCGAT
Organism: Streptomyces sp. MP131-18; assembly: GCF_001984575.1. GTDB lineage: Bacteria > Actinomycetota > Actinomycetes > Streptomycetales > Streptomycetaceae > Streptomyces > Streptomyces johnsoniae. Next base: position 1,349,601 of record NZ_LZNS01000001.1, read on the forward strand.
TGAAATCTTCTCAGGGTGGTCAGTCCGTTCCGAGGAATCGAGAAAACCCTGGCGCAGGCTGATCAATGACGCGAGCTTGCCATCGGACTCGCGGAGCAGATCTGTCGGCTCCCGGTGCAGGTCGATCAGCGCTTGACGCCTAAGAGCAGCAGTTGAGTACCGCATACACAACAGCGATTCGATATCAAAGGCGAGGTTGGACAGGACGAGCCCGGTGCCTCGGCGATGGCGCGAGTGGATCAACGCAGCGATACATCGATTACGCAAAAGATAATAGGCTTGCCAATCATGGGCGTCTTTCTCCCTCCAGGATTCGTGCCAGACCGCGAATCCCGGGAGACTGACCGTGGGGATGCCATGCGAGCCGGCCCGGAGTCCGTACTCGATGTCGTCCCACTTGATGAAGACAGGCAGCGGAAGTCCCACGGACCTTATGACGTCGGCCGGAATGAGACATGTCCACCAGGCATTGTAGTCGACATCGAAACGCCGATGGAGCCAGGGAGTTCTGCGCAGGTCATTGAGCGACAAGTCGAATGAATCGACGACTCCGGGCACCGAATCCCACATGTAGTCCCGCCGGTCCACCCTCTCGCCGAACGTGGACAGTACACACGGTTCACTCATCTCGAACATGTGGGCCCCCACGATAGTGGGTTCCCGACAGAAATCGGCAAAATCCAAGCCTCTGATGAAGCTTTCCGGATCCAAGGCCACGTCATCGTCCATGAGCACGACGTAATCACTCAGATTTTCCTTGATGGATTCGTGCATACCACGCCCGAACCCTCCGGCTCCGCCAAGGTTTCGCTGCTTCACGACACGCAGCCGGCGGATCACTTCCGGATGCAGTTCACCGAATCGCGGATTGTCCGCGACCGAGTACTGCCGGCCGTGATCGACGACGAATATGTGCTCCACCCTCCCGCCGAGGCCGATCACCTCACCGACCCCCTCCAGGAGGTCCATACAGGTTTCCGGGCGATCATGCGTCGTGATCACGATCGTCGCGGCGCCCTGCTTTGCGCCGTCGTCCTCCACCTGCCATTTGGCATCGATTATTTTCACATCCGGATCAGGCGAAACGACATCGAACCAATACCACCCACCCTCCCGAAACTCATCCAATGGCAAAATCTCGTCGAACGAACTGCCGTTCGTTGCATCCCTGGACAGAACTGACACCGCGTCACCGTGCTCGTTCGACGCATAAATCGTCACCGCACAAGCGCCATTCACCTGGATTTTCAACCTGACGTGACGACACGATGTCCAGGTACGCCAATAACTGGCCGGGAAAGCGCTGAAATAGGCTGCCATGGATACACTGCCGCCGTTCGCCCCGTCCGCCGCCGGGGCTTCGGTGTGAGGGGAAACGTAGAGCGGCAAGGTTTCCGTTGGCCGATCGAAAGGGAGGTATGTCCGCTGAACGGTTCGCCAAGAATCCTTCCGGACGCTCCGATACGCACCATCGGCTGTCCTCGCCACTTTGCAGCTCCTTCGAAGATGGCGTTCCGCTCAAACGATCTGGGCCTCGGCACAGACCTGTCAATGGTGGCGACCACATCCGGTTCGGCCCCGCGCGGTCGGCGGCTTCCCCGCCCGCGCACTCCCCCGCCGCGCCCCTGGACAGCTTGTGGTCGTGCAGCATCGTGACGATCGCGAACCGTGGACGGGTACCACCGGCTGCTGAAAACTCGACGTGCAGTGTCGCAACAGGACGACGAAGCGCGTACCACGAGGGGAGAAGGCCATTGCCTGCCAGTGCGATCGACCTCGACCACGTGATCGGCAGGGTACGGACGACGGGGTATGCGGTGCTTCCGGGCGTCCTCTCGTCCGAGGAGACCCGGCGAACCAGAGAGGCACTGCACCGGCTGTCGGAGCTGGACGACGAGGCCCACGGCGTCGAGCGCCTCGTCGGGATGCGGGAACGCGGCGCGCTGCGCAACCTGGCCGCCGCCGACGACGTCTTCCACGCTCTGCTGGAGACCTCGCCCGCGCTCGACATCGTCGACGCCTTCCTGGGCCGACGGGGAATACTCAACTGCTTCGACGCCCTGACCCTGTTCCCCGGGCAGGGCCGCTACCCGTGGGACTACCACACGGACCTGATGGACGTGACCGGTGTGTCGTTCCCGCCCGATAAGATCCCCGGTGTCAACGTCCTTTATTACTTCGACCGGGTGCGCGAGGAGAACGGCGCCACCTGGGTCGTTCCCGGGAGCCACCTCACCCTCGCCGACGAGCCGGACCCCGAGGTGATGGCGCCGCTGTCAGTGCCGCTGGAGGTCGAGCCCGGTGACGGCGTCGTGTTCGATGCGCGCATCTGGCACTGTGCGGGTACCAACGGCTCGGACGTACCACGCGCCCTGATCAAAACGTTGTTCACCGCGCCCTGGTACCGGCCGCAGATGGACTTCACCCGTGCCGTGCCCGAGGAAATGCTCGCCCGGCTCGGCCCGCGCGCGCGCCGCTATCTGAACGTGCACAACGTACCGCCCACGACCGTCGACGAGCTGCGGTGGCGGCTGTTCCACGGTGACGCGGTGTACGAGGAGGAGACGGCTGTGGACAAAGTTGCGGAGGTCTGACGTGTACCTGCTGCCGTTCTTCAGCTACCGGCAGGTCGACGACACCGTCGTCCTCACGAATCACATCACCAAGAAGCAGGCCGTCGACACGTGGGCGACCGTGGAGGCGCTGGAGGCGATCTACAACTCGCCGACCGATCCCGTCCGACTCCCCGCGATCGCCGAGGAGATGGAACTGGTCTTCGCGGACCGCGACGAGGCCAACAGGTGGCTCGACACCGGACCGTCCCGGCAGACGGGCCGGCTGCCCAAGATCGAGCAGATCGAACTGACCAACCGCTGCCCGTACACCTGCAAGATGTGCCCGCGCACCTTCGAGATGGACCGCGGCCTCGGCGACATGTCGCTGGAGCTGTTCGACTCGATCATGCGCCAGGTCAGCGGCGACACGAAGTTCTGCGCACTGCACCACTTCGGGGAGTCCTTGCTGCACAAGGGCATCGGCGAGGCCATCGCCATCGCGCTCGGCCACGGCGTGCGCACCGGCCTGTCGTGCAATCCGCCGAGTCTGCTGCCCAAGCGGGCCGAGGCGGTCCTCACCGCGGGCATCGCGAACATGGTGCTGTCCCTGGACTCCCTGGACCCGGAGGTCTACAAGTCCATCCGCGGCCGGGCGGCCCGGTTCGACATCGCCGACCGCAATCTGCGCGAGCTGGTGCGGTTGCGCAACGAGGGCGGACACGACACCAATCTCACCCTCCAGATGATCAATATGCACGCCAACACCGACGAGGCCGAGCAGTTCCTCGCCTACTGCGAGGAGCTGGGCGTCGACCGCGGTGTGGTGATCCGGCTCGAGCGCTGGGACTTCGACGACGAGCTCGTGGCCGAGCTGGGCGAGCACACGTCGGCCGGTTACACCGAACCGTGCACCCGGCCATGGAACTCCGTGGCCATCCTGTGGGACGGGCGGGTCGTCCCGTGCTGCCACGACTACAACGGCGAGAAGGTACTCGGCGATCTCCGGCACGAGACGCTTGAGGAGATCTGGGCGAAGCCGGAGTCACGCGAGTTCCGCTCCCGCAACGCCGAGATGGCCATCTGCGGCAAGTGCGCGTTCGGCCAGTCGTTCCGGGAGGCCAGGCGGCAGAAGGAGGGCTTTCACCGGTTCCACCGGGAGGTGACCGAGCCGAGTGGCGCGCGGTGGGAGTGGTTCAATCCGAGCCTGCTCGACGCGGGCCGGACCAGGGCTTGGTACGACGGCTTCGACGTGCTGCCCGCGGTGCCCCACGAGACGGGAGCGTGAACGTGGACGAGACGCGATCGACGACGCGCGACGCGGCGGTGAGGTTCGAGTCGGCCGGTCCGGCCGCTCGGGCCGTGGTGCTCCGGGGATGGGCGTACGCCGACGAGGGGCTGGACGTCGCCGGCCCCCTGCTGGGCGCGGCTCGGAGGTCCGGTGACCAGACCGCCGCTCGCGACGCGTGGACGTCCGCGGAGAGGCCGGACCCGGCGCGCGCCCTGGGACCGGTCCGTTCGGTGGTCGTACTGACCACGGCCGGCGAGGCCACCGTGTCCATCGCCCACGGCGGCCAGGCATGGCTGCCCGCCAGGGACGAGGAGCCGCCGACGTGGACCGTTCGGCTGGATGCCGGTGCGCAGGTCGTGCTCGATGGGCGCGCCGCCTACCGGGTCGACGCGGGTGAGGCCACTTCGCTGCTCTGGACAGCCGCGTGACGCGAGGAGGCGGTACATGATCACACTGGGTATCACGGGCAGCTTCGCCGACCTGGCCGGAACGTTCATGCCCGACGTTCCGGAGTGGCTGTTCCACGATTCCGCCGCGGCCCTGGTCGTGGACGGGACCGTGGTCGCCGCGGTCGAGGAGGAACGTCTCAACCGGCTCAAACACTCCAACCTGTTCCCGGCCTCGGCGGCGAAGGCCTGCCTGGAGCTGGCCGGCGTGCACGCGGAGGACATCGACGACGTGGCGTTCTTCTTCGGGGAGGACTACGCCGACCTGGAGGTCGGCCACGAGTATCTGAAGTTCCCCGACGTGCCCGTCCTGTCCGCGCGGGAACTGCTGACGACGCGTCTCACCGAGGCGCTGGGACGGGAGTTCCGGCACGGTGACGTCCACTTCACCAAGCACCATCGCGCCCACGCGTTCGGTTCCTTCGCCGACTCGGGATTCGACAGCGCGCTGGCGGTGGTCATCGACGGCAACGGCGAGGCCGAGGGTGTTTCGGTGTTCGACTGCGCCAACGGCGGTCTGAAGCTGCTGCACAGCTACCCCGATCAGCACTCGCTCGGACATCTGTACCTGGCGCTGTTGCCCTTCCTCGGCTTCCGCCGCTTCGACGAGTACAAGGTCATGGGACTCGCGCCCTACGGTGCCCCGTCGGTGTACCGCGACTGCTTCCGCCCGCACTACGCACTGCTGGACGACGGCGGGTACACCATGAACAGCGGCGCCGTGGTGGAGCACCTGCTGCGCGCCGGGTTCGAGCCGCGCAGGCGCGGCGAGCCGATCCGGCAGCAGGACTCCGATCTGGCGGCGGCCCTCCAGGCGACGCTGGAGGAGGTGGAGCGCCATCTGCTGAGCCACTGGGTGCGGGAGACGGGGGCTGCGCGGCTGTGTCTGTCCGGTGGCGTGGCCCACAACTCGACGGCCAACGGCCGCGTCCTGCAGTGGGGTCTGTTCGACGAGGTCTTCGTCCACCCGGCGTCGCACGACGCGGGCGCCTCGGCGGGCGCGGCGCAGCACCGGCAGGCGGAGGTCACCGGCGGCCGCCGGGGCAAGGGGCTCGTCAACGCCTTCCTCGGGCCCGACCTGGGCGGCCGGGACGTGGTGCGGGCCGAGCTTGCCGGGTGGAGCGCCCTGGTGGACGTGGAGGAGATCGCGCCGGGCGAGGAGACGCGGTACGCGGCGTCGGCGGTCGCGGCCGGCCAGGTGGTCGGCTGGGCGCACGGGCGTTCCGAGTTCGGGCCGCGGGCCCTCGGCCACCGCAGCATCCTGGCCGACCCCCGTGACGCCGGCAGCCGCGACCGGGTCAACGCGATGATCAAGAAGCGGGAGGGGTTCAGGCCTTTCGCCCCCGCGGTCCTCGCCGAGTCCGCAGGCGAGGTGTTCGACCTCACCAGCACGAAGGCGCGCCTGGACTTCATGGGCTGTGTCGTGGACGTCCGCCCCGAGTGGCGGGAGAAGCTGCCCGCCGTCACACACGTGGACGGCAGCGCACGCGTGCAGACCGTGCACCGGGACACCAATCCGGTGATGTGGGAGCTGATCGACGGTTTCCGTGCGGCCACCGACGTGCCCGTGGTGCTGAACACGTCGTTCAACAACTTCGCCGAGCCGATTGTGCAGTCGGTGGGCGATGTCCTGCGGTGTCTGGTGACCACGACGCTCGACCTGGCCGTCGTGCCCGGCCACGCGGTCCGGCGCAAGCCCGGGTTCCGCGCCGTGCTCCACACCGCGGACGCCGTGCTCCACCCGGCGGCCCTGCTGCGCGAAGTGGCGACGGCCGACGGCTCGGTCGAACGCGTCGTGTCGTTCCGTACCCAGGGGGCGAAACGCGTCGCCCTGTCGGAGCCGGTGTTCGGCCTCCTCCGGGCGGCCGCATCGGAACCGACGTCGGCGGCGGCCCGCGGGCTGCCTGCCGACGAGGAAACGCTGGACGCGCTGCTCCTTCTGTGGGAGCACCGGGTCGTGGACTTCCGGGTCCGCTGACGCCTCGACGATGAACCATCCGGGGGATCCGGGCGGGACCACTCCCGATCCGGACCCCGGACCCCGGACCCCCGGACCCCCGGTCCTGGCCTCAGGAAGGAGACACCGTGACCGACCTGCGTTTCGACAGCGTCCGCCTCGACGTGCGGGACATGGACGCCGCCGAGGCGTTCTACCGCGACGCCCTCGGCTTCGAGCGGGTTTTCCGCTACGACCTGCCGGACGGTGTCATCCAGATGATGGCGCCTGGCGGTCGGCCGCCCGGCGTCGAACTCACCATGCTGCGCGATCTCACCCCGGCCGCCAGCCCGACCGAGCACGTCGCGTTCCTGGCCGACGACGTGCCCTCATGGGTGGAACGCGTCCGCCGTCTCGGCTACAAGGTGGAGCGGGAGCCGTTCTCCGTCGAGGGAGAGACGATGGCGTTCGTCCTCGATCCCGACGGCCACCGGATCGAGCTGAAGCACTACAGCTGAGCGTCCCAGACGACGACGGGCTTGGCGGTACGTCCCGCCGCCATGTCCCGGAAGGTGGCCGTGCCGAAGTCCTCGGGGCCGACCGGGGTGGCCAGCGGGCTCGGATCGAGCACCCCCGCGGCGAGCAGCCGCAGCACGGCGTGGAAGTCGGCCCGGAGGGCCCCGAGCGACCAGCCGAGCCGCAGTTCCTTGCCGAACGCCAGGCCGGCCTCCACCGGCAGCGTGCCGCTGTGCTGCGCCGCCACCAGGACGTGCCCGCCACGGGCGACCGCGTCCAGCGCGTCGTGGAAGCCCGTCACCGTGCCCGACGCCTCCACCACGACGGGAAGTGCACCGTCCGGGCGGCCGACCGGCAGGCCGAGGTCCGCCGCCAGCGCTGCGCGGCCCGGTGACGGGTCGACCACCGCCACGTCCAGGCCCCGCGCCCGCAGCAGCAGCGCCACGCCGAGTCCGATGGTGCCTGCGCCGAGCACCAGTGCGGGCCCGTCGCAGGTGACCTTGGCCGCCGCGTGGTGCGCACAGGCCAGCGGCTCCACCAGGGCCGCGGACACCACGTCGATACCGTGCGGCAGCCGCAGCAGCGCCGAACCCGGCACGGCCACGTACCGTGCCAGACCCCCCGAGCCGTAGGTGTGTCCCAGCAGCAGCAGCCGCTCGCAGTAGCTGGTCCGGCCGGCCGCGCACGGGGCGCAGGCACCGCAGTGGAACGCCGGGTCGACCACCACGGGCGTCCCCACGGGCCACCCGTCGTCGCTGTGCACGACGGTGGCCGCGATCTCGTGGCCGGGCGAGGTGTCCGGCAGCGTGCCGGGCCGTTCCACCCGCCCCCGGAAGTCGATGAGGTCGGTGCCGCAGACACCCGCGGCGGCCACCCGGAGCACCGTCCGCTCCGCGGGCACGGACCGCTTCCTTCCGACGACCTCGCCCGCGGAGGTCAGGGTGTACGCGGTCCCCTCGAAGCCGTCAGACACCGGCCACCCCCGCCTTCCGCAGGGCCTGGCGGGCGTCCGTGCCGTCGGTGAAATGGACACCGATGCCGCCGAGCGCCGCCATCGCTTCGGTGTTGACTCGTTTGTCGTCCACCAGCAGCATCTCCCGCAGTGGCGTGTCCGTGGCGTCCGCCACCAGTTCGAAGAACCGGGGCGACGGCTTGCGCACGCCGAGCCGGCACGAGGCGAAGACGTCCACGTCCAGTCCGTGCAGGTGGTCCCGTACCACCTCGTCGATCCAGTCGGCGTAGTTCGACCCGATCACGACCGTGTTGGCGACGGTGCAGTCGGACACCAGGTCGCGCATGCCGTCGATCCACGCGTAGCCCTCGCGGCGCACCCGGTGGAACTCCTCGACGTCCCAGTTCAGGCCGCTGTCGACGAGACTGCGCCAGTAGTCGTCCTCGGTGATCTCGCCCCGTTCCAGTCGGTGGTACACGCCGTCGGGGCGCACCGCCTCGAACTCGACGAACGTGAGCCCGCACGCGGCCTCGTGAGCGCGCAGGAACGGATCGGTCAGCAAAGTGTCCATCAAGTCGAAGACGATGAGCACGGCTCTCCTCACGAGGGGGGTTGCAGAATGACCTTGATCGCGCGGTGGGTCCGGCGGGCACGTGCGACGGCGAGCGCGCGCGCCACATCGTCCGTGGCGAACGTGTGGGTGACGAGGAGGCGGCCCAGGTCCGGCGCCGCGCCGAGCAGGCGCACCGCCTCGTCGAGGGAGTCCGCCGACTCGGGCGGGCGGGGGCTGGGTTCGGCGGCGTGTTCGAGATGGCCGAGCAGGGTCAGCCCCTTCAGCCACAGCGGGCTCAGGTCGGTGCAGTCGTCGGGGTTGCCCAGCGTCAGCACCCTGCCGCCCGCGCGGACCGCGCGCATGGCGGCGATCAGCGACGATGACGTGCCTCCCGCGTCCACCGCGAGCCCCGGCCCGTCGATGAGGACTTCGGCGCCCCGGGGCCGGGCGCCCGGGAGGTCGGCCGGCGTCCGCACCGGCTCCGCGCCCAGCGCACGGGCGGCGTCCGCCTGGAAGTCGTGCCGTACCACGGCGAAGCACCGGCTGCCGGGCAGAACGGACGCCACCGCCACCACGGTGAGCAGCCCCAGTGTGCCGCCGCCGACGATCACGACGTCGTCCCCGGCGTGGTCGCGCACCGAGCGCACACCGGAGATCGCCACCGACAGCGGCTCGGCCAGCACGGCCGTGCGGTCGGGCAGGTCAGGGGGCAGCGTCCGCACCATGTCCCGGTGGGCCCACACCCAGTCGGCCCACCCGCCGCCGAGATCCGTGCTGAACCCGAGGGACTTGCTCCACCGCACGGTGGGCTGCCAGAAGGAGTCACACTGCCCGAACCGGCCGTTCCGGCACGATGCGCACAGCGGCTCGTCGCGGGCGGCGCAGGTGACGAGCGGATGCACGACGACCCGCTCGCCGCTGCCGGGACCGTCGGCGAGCACGCCGACCACCTCGTGTCCCGGCACGACTCCGGCCGGGTCCGCGGCGCCGTGCACCGGGGCCTGAGCCAGGCCACGCAGGTCGCTGCCGCAGATCCCCGCCGTGGTCACCCGGACGAGCCGCCACTGCGGTCCCGGCCGCGGTGGCACGGGGCCGTGGACGAGCCGCGGCCACCAGGTGCCGTTCGCGCCGGGCACCCGCACCACACGCCTGCCGGTCACGGGACCGGCTGGGCGGTGGCGTCGGCGAAGCCGCGGTACAGCCGGTGCGCGGCCGAGCGCACCTCCTCGGCCGAGAGGCCGCGGGCCCGGGGCAGGACCCCGCCGGCGCGGCTCTGATCCGCGCACGTCCAGTACTGGTAGCGGCTGCTCATCGGATTGGGCACCAGGCGGACGGCGAGTCCCTCCTCGCCGCGCAGCTCGCCGCACCAGCCCAGCAGCGTGGCGAAACTCACCGGAACACCCGACCCGAGGTTGTACACGCCGGGTGGCGGCGGTTGCCGGATCACGTCCAGCAGCGTGTCGGCCACCGTCTCGACCGGTACGTAGTCCCGGCACGCCTCCAGCGTGTCCGCGAACAGCTTGAGCGGAACACCCGTGGCGGTCTGCCGCAGCAGCTGGGAAATGATCGACGCCATACTGCCCTTGTGCTCCTCGCCGGTGCCGAAAACGTTGGTGTAGCGGTAGCCGGACCACGGCGCGTCGTCGCCGAACCGCGCCGCCATCTCCTGGTCCAGGGTCAGTTTCGACCAGGCGTAGTCGTTGAGCGGGCCGGTGCAGCGGTCCCGGTCGGCCACGTCCTCCTCGGCGACCGCGAACCGGCCGCGGATCGTGCCGTAGACGCTGTGCGAGGAGGCGTAGGCGAAGCGGGTCCCGGAGACGGCGCACGCCTCGGCCAGGGCCAGCGGCTCGTCGACGTTCACCGCCCGCAGCAGGTCACGGTCGGTCTCCAGGGTCGAGCTGATCCCGCCCTGGTGCAGCACCGCCCGGTACCGCCCGGCCTGCACATCGGCCAGCAGTCCGGCGTCGCCCGCGGTGGCCCGGACGACACCGCCGACGGCCGATCTCCGCTCCCCGTCCGGCGCGGGGTCCAGCGCGGTCACGGTGAACCCCGAACGGCGGCACGCCCTCGCCAGGTGACTTCCGATGAACCCGGCCGCTCCTGTGACGAGCACCTCCCCGGTCATCCGGTGGCCTCCGGCGAGGCGGTGCGCAGCAGTGCCTCGCGCACCTTCGCGGTCTTCGCCGCTGCCTCCTGTGCGGTGTCGCGCACGGTGACCTCACCCAGGGTGCCCAGATAGCCGTCCACCACGCCCACGCTGAGCGCGACCGACCGGGACAGCAGGGCGTCGGTGCGCGGCAGGTCGCCGGGGGCGGCGTTCCGTATCCGTCGCTCGCCGTTCGCGTCGGTCCGGGTGAACTCGACGTGCAGCTGGCCCGCGCGGGCGTAGTTGTGCTTCGTCGAGGTGTCCAGGGTGGACCCGCCCAGTTCGCGCGCGAACGCCGTCGCCCGCGCCGGTTCCTCGAAGATCAGTACATGTGCCGTGCCGCACCAGCCCTCGTCGTGGATGACGCGGTGGCCGACACCCGGCACACCGTCAAGACCTTCGCGCACCACAGCCGCCAGTTCGCGGCAGTGCTCCAGCGCGCGGTCGAGCTTGCGCACCTGTGCCAGGCCCAGGGCCGCGGCCAACTCGTGCATCCGCAGGTTGAGCCCCATCCGCGGGCCGTCCTCGACCAGCCCCGCCCGGTCCGGCGCGAACCCGTGGTCGTGGAAGGCGAACGCCTGCCGGTACACCTCGGGCGACTCGGTGACCAGCAGTCCGCCGTCGCCCGTGGTCATCGTCTTGCCGGTGTTGAACGAGAAGGCGCCGGCCGCGCCGATGGTGCCCAGCCGCCGCCCGCGGTACGAACCACCGCACGCCTGCGCGCAGTCCTCCAGCAGGGGTATTCCGTCTGCGACCGCGAGCAGCCGGTCCAGGTCGGCGGGGGCGCCCATCATGTGCACCGGCATGATCGCCTTGGTGCGCGGGCCGAGCTTCGCCGCGACGTCGTCCGGAGCCAGCGTCAGGCTTTCGTCGATCTCGGCCAGCACCGGCCGGGCGCCGGTGAAGAGCACCGCCGCGATGGAGGCGATGAACGTGTAGCCGGGCACGATCACCTCGTCTCCCGGGCCGACGCCGAGACCGGTCAGCCCGGCGACGAGCGCCGAGGTGCAGCTGTTAACGGCCAGGGCGTGCGGGCTGCCGAGCAGTGCGGCCATCTCCCGCTCGAACCGCATCGTCTTGGACACGGCCGACTCGTCGCCGAAGCGGTAGCGGCTGAGATGGCCTTCTCGTAACGCCTCGACGACCTCGCGCTCCTCGGCGTCGTCGATCAGGTACCAGCCTGGACCGGGCACCTCGGCCCTCCTTCCGCTCGACGTGACGGCTGATGGAATACGGTCGCGCAACCGTGTCGCGGCGTGGCCGGCCGGCTCACACCCGGCTCCCGCTGTCGTGGATGCGGGAGATCATGCCGGTGGTGGAACGGCCCTCGACGTAGGGCACGATCACCGTGCGGCCGCCCCACTCGGCGACCAGCGCGGCCTCGGCCACGTCCTCCACGCGGTAGTCCCCGCCCTTGACGTAGATGTCCGGCCTGATGGCCTTGAGAACCTCCGCCGGCGTGTCCTCGCCGAACAGCACCACCGCGTCCACCGAGCTGAGCGAGGCCAGCACCGCGGCGCGGTCCCGCTGCGGCACCACCGGCCGGGTCTCGCCCTTCAGCCTGCGCACCGAGTCGTCGTCGTTCAGGCACACCACCAGGCATCCGCCGAGCCGGCGGGCCTGGTCCAGCAGCGCGATGTGGCCGGGGTGGATCAGGTCGAAGCAGCCGCCTGCAGCCACCACCTCCTCGCCCCGCCCCCGCACCCGCGCCAGCAGGGCCGCCAGGTCGTTCCCCGTCGTGCCGTGCTCCGTCCCTCCCTGCCGCGCCGGCTCTGCCGCGGCGTCGGCCACCAGCGCGGACGCTCCGCCCGCGGCCACGAACTCGGTCGCGGTCCCCACGGCCGCGGTCACCGCCTCGGCGAGCAGCGCCCGGTCGGCGAGGAGCGAGGCCACCGTGACGGCGAACCGGTCGCCTGCGCCGCAGGTGTCGGCCGCGGCGACCGGGACGCCGGGCACCACCAGCGGGGCACCGTCGCGTGACTCCAGCAGCACGGCCCCGTTGCCGCCGCGGGTGATCACCACGCCGCCCGTCTGCCACCGGTCGAGCAGCGTGCCGGCCCGGTCGATGTCGCCCACCAGGCCCGTGCCGGTCCCGCCCGCGAAGTGGGCGGCCTCCCGGGAGTTCGGGATGACCAGCCGGACACCGGACACCGGCTCGGCGCCGCGCGGGTGCGGATCCCACACCACCGGTATCCGGGGGGCGGCAGCGGTCAGCGCCTCACGCACGGACTCGTCGAACGTGACACCGTTCCCGTAGTCGGACACGAGCACCGCGGCGGCGCCGAGCAGCAGGTCCCGCTCGTCCCCGGTCAGCCGGCGGCGTGACCGGCTCCTGCGGTCGGAGGCGCGGCTGAGCATCAGCAGCGAGCGGTCCTCCGTCCGCACCCGGGACTTGACCGGGGTGGTGCCGTCGGCGCCGAGGTCGATCACGTGCACATCGTGCGAGCGCAGCAAGTCGGCCAGCTCGCCGCCCTCCTGATCCACCGACAGGGCCGTGATCAGCACGACCGGCCGGTCCTGACGGGCGGCGAGCAGCGCCGCGAGGCCGGCGCCACCGGGGCGCGTCCGCGCCTGTGCGTTGTCCACCGTCGGCACCGGCGCCTCGGGCGACAGCCGCCGCACCACGCCCACGATGTCGTGGTCGAGCAGCGCGTCGCCCACCACCACCAGGGGCGCCGGAGCGTTCCCGTGCTTCCCGGGCGCGCGGCTGGACGCGCCGAGCGCCACGTCGACCTCCGCGCACAGCACGTGCACGGCGACCAGGTGGCATTCCTGGATGGTCGCCGTGCCCTCCGCCTGCACCGCCAGCGTCTCGTCGCACAGCTCCGCCAGCGGGTTGGGTTCCGGCCCGCTCAGGCCCCATACGGTCAGCCCGGCCTCACGGGCGGCCCGTGCCGCGCACAGCAGGTTCTCGCTGCGCCCGGAGGTGGACAGCAGCATTAGCACGTCGCCGGGCCTGCCGTGCGCCCGGACCTGGCGGGCGAACACCTCGTCGAATCCGTAGTCGTTGCCGATGGCGGTGACGCTCGACGTCTCGGCGTGCAGCGCGATGGCCGACAGCGGCTCGCGTTCGTCGCGCAGCTTGCCCACCAGCTCCGATGTCAGGTGCTGTGCCTCCGCCGCCGATCCGCCGTTGCCCGCGGCCAGCAGCCGCCCGCCACCGCCCAGCACGTCCGCCAGCGACCTTCCCCAGCTCTCAAGTAAGGCCAGGTCGAGGCCGACCAGCGAGCGCCGGAGCCGGGCCACGTGCTGCGGGCCGGTTTCCATGTGGCTCATGTGCCCTCTCCCATCGAGGTGCGCGAGGACTCGACGCCCCGCTCGCGGATTTCGGTGATAGTCAGGACGCGGCCCGGTGTGCCCGTCGAGGTGGCGTGGCGCACTTCACCGCAGAAGACGCGGCAGCCGCCCGCGGCGCAGGATGCGGTGACGGCCATCTCCAGCACGCCCGCCACCCCGCCGAGGACCGGTGCGCCCAGTACCCCCGGCGACCACGGCACCGTGCCGAACCGGTCCACGTCCGCGGCGAACACCCGCGCGGTGGCCAGGTCGTCGGCGGCCAGCACGTGCAGCGCGGCGACGCCGCTGCCCGCCACCGCGCGCTCCGTACGGGAGCCCGCGGTGAGCGCGAACGCCACCACACCCGCGTCGTAGCCGACCGGCATGACGGAGCCGACGAGACATCCGCGCGGCTCGTCGCCGTCCCGGCTGGTGACCACCACACAGCTGGTGAGCAGCGTGTCGAGGAGGGAGCCACCGATCATCCCCGCTCCCCCAGCACATCCGGGACCACATCGGCCACCCGGGTGCGGAACAGTGCCTTGCCGCCGGGCCACACCTCCGGGTTGCCGGGGTCGACGCCGGCCTCCGCGGCCCGCGAGGCCAGGAACGCGGCGCTGGGCACCAGCAGTTCCACCGGCGCCCAGACGTCGTCGCACCCGGCCTGCCACACCGTGGCCTCGACCCCCGGAGGGAGCGAGTCGACCGTGCCCTCCACCAGTGGCGCCCAGCGCCGCTCTGCCAGCACCAGCACACTCGTCGACCCGGCGTTGCGATAGAGGCCGACGTGTCTGCCGTGACCGAGGTTGCGCAGATCGCTGATGGTGACCACCCCGAGTCCCGCCTCCATGGCCCGGGTCTCCAGGTCCACCGCCACATTGCGCAGGCCGGGTGTGTGGAGGCAGAGCAGGCGCGGCCGGGTGAGGTCGGCGTCCGCCCGCAGGAGTCCGCCCACGACCCAGCGCGCCACCACCTCGTCCGGGTCCGGCGCGCCCTCGTCGGCTCCCAGCAGGGTCAGCGCGCCGAGGCTCAGGCTGAGCACCGAGTTCGTCGCGATCCACCCGTCGCGCCCCGGCCGGGGCGCGGACACGATCGCCAACCGGTCTCCGAGACGGTCCCGCAGCTCCTCGGCGGGGCGATTCGACAGCACCACGGCGCAGGCCCGGCCGGCCGCGGCGTGGTCGGCCGCCAGCCGGGCGTCGGGATGACTCATGCTGTCGGAGATCACCACAACGGTGCCGAACTCCACCGGCGACAGGGCGAACTCCACCGGCGTGAGCACGGCTGCCGGCTGCCGGTATCGGCGTTCGTAGACCGCGGCGGCCAGGTGCGCCACCGCGAGCGAGCCGCCCGAGGCGACGAACGCGGCCGGGCCGCCCAGCCCGGTCACCGCGCCGGGTCCCGCCTCGCCCCGCCAGCGCTGCCAGGCGCGCCAGGTGGCGCCGAGTGTGGCGATTTCCTCTTCGTAGGTACGGTCCACTGGTCCTCCCGGACAGCTCCCCGAGTACGGCGGGATCGGCGCGTCAGGGCGTGCCCGCGCGGCGGTCGACGTCGGTGGCCCTGCTGGTGGGAACGGACTGAGCGGTCATGTCTGCTGCTCCTCGTGGTGAGTGCCGGCCGGCTTTTCCTGCCTGTGGTCGATGTCCGTGCTCGGGTCGACCTGGAGACCGTGGGTGATCTGCAATCTCGCCAGGAGTTGCAGCCCGCCGTCCTGGACGCCGCGGAACTCGGTATTCAGCCAGGTGCGGTAGTCGCGGGTGTAGCGCTCCTCGAAGATCCGCCGGGACAGCCGGAATCCCAGCGGTCGTCCCACCGCTTTGGCGGCGTAGAACGTGTCGAAGCACATCGCGCAGTCGCCGCACCACGGCGCGGCGGCGGTGCGACGGCAGCCCTCCAGCCGGTGCTCGGCGCCCGGTGGCAGCGAGGCCAGCATCCGTTCGCGGGTGAGCTCGCCGCACACCGTGCGCAGCCGCAGCGCCGGGTGGAACTCGTTCCACCGCGCGAGGAACTCCAGGTCCGCGTCGATGTCCGCCGGGCCGGACGGTCCAGCGGGCGCGGCCAGGGCGGCGCGCCGGGCGATACCGGCGTAGGAACACGCCGCGCCGCGGTGCGCCGACAATACGGCGAGGGTGAACAGCAGTGGTGCGCCGGCGCGGTGCGGCTCGACCTCGGCCGCGAAGCTGCGGTAGCTCAGCGGCGTGGGCGACAGGTGGCTCACCAGCAGGTCGGTGTAGGCCGAGGCGAGACCGCCCGAGCACCACTGCGCGACCTCCCCGGTGGGTTCCGGGAACGCCAGGCCCGCGGGCGGGCCGGCCTCGACGCGGACCGCGCCGCCCCGCTGCCACTCCGCGTACCAGGCCCAGAACGGCGTTCCCGCGTCCGCGGGCACCACCAGCCGCTCGCACCCCGGCGACACCAGTTCGCGGCGCAGGCGGAAGTAGGTCACCGCGGCGGTGTCGGCGATGCCCGCGCCGGTTGCCGTCCCGGTCATCACTGGTTGGTGAGGTAGGCCACGGACACGGCGAGCTGATCGGCGAGCAGTCCGGGTTGGCAGTGCGGCTCCAGCGTGAACGGTCCGTCGTAGCCCGCTGCCTCCAGCCGGTCGAGCACGGCGTCCCACGGCACCTCGCCGGTGCCGAGCTCGACGGTCTGGTAGGTGTGGTCGCCGTCGGTGTAGGTGTTCCAGCCCGCCGCCGCGCCGTCGTGTCCGGGCGCGACCCTGATGACGTCCTTGACATGCACGTACCCCACGTGCGGCGCGAGCAGCGCGGCCGCCTTCGCTGCCTCCTCGCCCGCGCAGACGAAGTTCGCTGCGTCGAAGGTGAGCCCGAACGCGGGGTGGTCGACGACCTCGACCAGGTACCGCAGTGACTCGGCCCGCCGGGAGATGTCGTAGTGCTCGGGGTCGTGCCCGAAGCCGTCGAACTCGTTCTCCAGCACGACCCGCACACCCGCTTCCGCCGCTCGGTCGAGCAGCGGGGCAACCAATCCGGCGTAGGTGCGAGCGGCGTGGCGGTCGTCGCCGTCGCCGCCATGACCGAAGTAGGTGTTGACGCGATCCGCGCCCAGCTCCCGTGCGATCCGGATGCTCGACTCGACGAGCCGGCGCCCGCTGCCGGTCTCCTCCCCGTGCAGATAACTGGGCGAGGACACACAGGCCACCCGCAAGCCGGCGGCCTGCAGCGCCGCGCCCACCTCGGCCGCGTCGTCCTCGGTCACCTGCCACGGCGACCACAGCTCCAGCGCGGACACGCCGAGGTCCCGCAGCACCGTCAGCCGGTCGAGTGAGTCCACGAGTGGTTCCGTTCCGACGAATTCCGGTGCGGCGACAGTCAGTTCACGAAGTGGCATGGATACTCCCTCGTTGCGCGGCAAGGGCATTCCGCACGGCTTTCGCGATCACTTCCGGGGGCAGGTCCAGGTGGCACGGCGCGTCGCAGGTGTCGTAGTGACGGGTGCAGTTGCCCTGGAGCGGGCGCTGGTTCGGGCAGCGCGCGCCCACTGCACTCTGCACGGCCACGGCGGTACGGGACCGGGGCCGCCACACGCGTGCGTCGGTCGACAGGAAAACGGACACCACCGGGGTGCCGCACGCCGCGGCGACGTGGCCGACGCCGGTGTCGTTGGCCACGAGAACGGACAGCGTGTTCAGCCGCGCCACGAGCTCGCGCACGCTTCCCGCCGGGGCGAGGACCAGGCGGTGCCGCGGGACCACCTCTCCCAGTTGCTCGGCCAGTTCGAGGGTGAGATCGAACTCGTCACCGCCGGAGCCGCTCAGCACCACGAACGTCACGTCGTCCGCCGCCAGTTCGCGGACCAGGCACAGCCACCGGTCGGTCGGCCAGCGCTTGGCAGTCGAGCTGGCACCGCTGAACAGACCGACGAGCCGCTCGCCGCGGCGTCCGGGAGGGGGCGGTTCCGGTGCGCGCAGCCACTCGTCGTGCGCGGGCCCGACCGTGAGGCCGCCGGCGGCGAGCACCGTCGCCATGCGCTCGCGGACATGCAGCGGGCCCACATCATCCACGTCGTACAGATCGTGCCAGCGCAGCCGGAGTCCGCTCCGCCCGCACCAGTCGCGGAACTCCGCGTACCGCCCGTCGACGGCGAGGTCGGGATTGCGGAAGTTCACCACCGTGTCCAACCGGTGTCGTTCGATGAACGCTGCGATGTCCGTCCAGTCCGAGCGGTCGAACCGCCGCCACCGCGACGGCGCCAGGCCGACCAGGCCACGCAGGCCGGCGGCGCCCAGCAGTTCGGGGTCGCGCAGCAAGGCGTTCTCCGGGTAGGTATAGCGGACCCCCGGGTTCGCTTCCTCCATGCCGCGCAGCACCGGCACCGCCAGACAGGCGCTGCCCAAGCCGGTGAAGTCGACGAGATACAGGCGGCCCACCGCGGGCTCAGTCGACAAAATCGATCTTGCCGAGATCGAGGGTGTGCATGCCCTCGCTCTGCTTCATCAGCAAATAGCTGTAGGCCCGCCGGTTCACCTGGTAGGACATCGCGACCTGCTCGACTATGCGGTACCCGAGTTTCTCCATCGCCTCGCGCTTGGTGGGATTGTTCGACAGCAGCGTGACGTTCTTGGACACCTTGAGATCCCGCATTGCCACCGCGGCCAGTGAGTAGTCGCGCAGGTCGCGCGGCAGACCGAGCGAGGAATACGCCTGGTAGGAATTGACGCCCTCCAGGCGCTGTCGCTCCATTCCACGGATCTTGAGGTCCAGCCCGGCTCCGCGTCCCTCCTGATACAGGTAGACCACGAGACCCACGCCGCGTCTGTTGATCTCGTTGAGGGCAGTGGCCAATTGCGGTCCGCAGTCACAGTCGCAGGCGAGCAATGCCTCGCCGAAGACGCACGACGAGTGAATGCGGACAGCTGTACCGTGCTCTCCGAGCTCACCCTGAGAGATGGAGAGGCACCGCTCCGGGCCCTCCGCGCCGTGCGTGGCGACATCGAAGGTGCCGTGTGCCGTTTCCAGGACGGTACTGGCCAGTATCACTGATCATCTCCTGACGATGCGTACGAGCCGTGCCCGGACGGATTCGCGCGTGAAACCGCGGTTGATCGAGTCACCGGCCGGCGAAATCGTTGAACTCCACGAGATGCCCGTCGGGGTCGCGGACGAAGGCGACGGTCTCGTCACCGATCCGCCACGGTTCCCTCACCACCTCGTAGCCGAGAGCGCGGACACGTTCCAGCAGGCCGCAGACGTCGTCGACGGCGAACGCCAAGTGTTCGGTCGCGCTCGGGCGGGGCTCGAGTCCGTGCTCGAACCACAGCTCGACTCCGGGTGGTGCTCCGTCGGGCCCCAACTGCAGGATGACCCCCTTTTCGGTTTCATACCGGACGATCCGCTGCAATCCCAATGCCTCCGAGTAGAACCGTTCGGCCCGGTCGATGTCTTCGACATCGACCCGAAGGTGGTCGAGACGCACTCCTGCCACGGGATTCCCCCTTGGATGGCTTCGTTGCGACCAGGCCCTGTCCGGTGGATCTTCGTGGGCGCGCGACGCCCGGCACGCACGCTCGCCGCGTTGCCGAATCGCGCGAGTACGGCCAAATACGAGCTACGATCCGGCGCCTTGCGATCGCACGCACCGGACGTCGCTCACTGCTCCACGAAGATCCACCGGACAGGCCCTAGGGGCAATCTTGATGAGTCGTGATATGCGCGTCCAGGGCGGGGCACCGTCACCATGCTGCACTGCCTCAACATGACGACCGCCGGACGCGGCCCGGACGACGGTCGGGAGACACGACCCACGGCACCCCCGTCCGCACATCGTCCGGAGCCAACCGTTTCACCGCATCCGTCGCGGCGGAGGAGCCGATGGCCGGTCGCGGCGCGGGCCGCCGTGCCGGCGCGGGGTCGCACGCCGCATCACCACCCACCCGGCTCCCCGCGGCATCACGTCACCCACCGCCCACACCGACGCCTTGAGCAATGTCCAGAACCTCGTCCCACGTGCGTCGAGATTCAGACGGAAGGGAGATGCCAGGATTGGCAACCAGTCCCGCGGGTAACGATTAGCGCCAGTAGACAGAAACCGGGCGCCGCATTGTCTTTCCAAGCGGAAGTAGGTGGTGTTGTGCTGGAGGCGGGACGAGGACAGAGCGATCCACACGCCACTTCCATTCTGGACGACATGAGCTGGGCCGTCTATCGGTGTATTCTCAACCGGGGGCGCACCGAAGTCGATGCCGTTCCCGAGCAGCTGGGACTGAGCGTTCCATCCTTCAACGAATGTCTGGAACGGCTTCTGCGCTTACGGCTTCTGCACAGGGATGCCAAGGGAAGGCTGGTCGCAGGCAGGCCGGATGCCGTAGCGGCGAACATTGTGGGCCCGCTGGAGAAGCAGATCATGGAGTTCCGTGATGAGGCGGAGCGACTGAACGACGATTTGCACAGGCTGATGTCCATGTACCGGCGGCACCGCGAGCAGCACATGCGGCACGGGAGCGACACCATCGGCATGATCCCGGAAGGCGTCGGGATCAATCTGCTGGTCAGCGAGATCGCCGAGGGCAACGTACGAAAGGTGCTGCTGCTGCACGCCGGGACGGACGGATTCGGCGGTCTGCTCAACCAAGTGCTGGCGGAAACCGCGTCACTGTCCGAACGCGGTGTCCGAGTGCGGGCGGTGTGCGCGGCCGAGGTGCTGGACGACGACTCGGCGGCGTGGCGCTGCGCGTCGACCGCTGCCCGTGCCGGAGCACTGGTGCGCGTCGTCCCCCAGGTGGCGGGCTCCCTGGTGATCCTCGACGGGCATGCCGCGTTCATCCCTGCCGCGGGTGGCCAGGCGGGCAGCGCGGTCGTGGTCCGGCAGACCACGGTGCTGGACATGCTCCGGGACGCCTTCGAACAGCACTGGCCGGAGGCGTCGTCGCTGGAGAAGGAGGCCGAGCTCGACGCCGAGGCGCTGACCAATGACGAGGTCAAGCGCCGCATACTCCGCCTGCTCGTCCAGGGTGCTCGCGACGGCGTCATCGCCCGTCGGGTCGGGATATCGGTACGGACGTGCCGCAGGCACATCGCCGAGTTGGTCGAACAGGTCGGCGCGGAAAGCCGCCTGCAGGCAGGCTTTCTTATGGCTGGCCGTGATTGAGTGACATCACACAGCTCATGACCACCGTCATCCGGTGATTCCTCGCGCCCGCCCCGGCGACCGGCGGCGAGACGGACGGAACGTTCTCCTGTTCGGGCGGACTTGACCGATACCCCGCCGCGGACGGGCGCAGGACCGGCCGCCCGGGGGACGCGCCTCGGCCATGCGGGGGGCGCCGTGCGCCGGTCGGGACGTCCACCAGCCCCGTAATTGTCATGACCATGGCACCACTTGAGGGTGGGAGCCGGCGCGTGCCCGACCCCACGGGGCGCGCACGGCATCTGCGAACGGAAGCCTGTCCAGACGATCTGCCCCACCCCGACGGATCGGCGTCACCGCACTCGCGGGCGCGGCCCTCGCGGCGCTGCTCGCCCCCGCCCGGCCCGCCACCGCCACCGACGGCGCCTCCGACGGCGCCGCGGCCGCCGAGCGCCCGGCAGTCGAGGCGTACAGCGGTGCGCGGGACGCCGTGCGGCGTTCGGCCGGTTCGGGTGTTCTTCGGTCGGCCGAACGGCGCGGGGCGCGTACGATCGTGAGCCGGCTCAGGAGGTGGGTGGGTGGCCAGGCCCAGGATCAAGGACGTGGCGCAGCGCGCGGGTGTCTCGGAGAAGACCGTCTCCAACGTGATCAACGACTACGAGCACGTCTCCGAGCGGACCCGGATTGCGGTACGCAAAGCGATAGAGGAGCTGGGCTACCGCGTCAATCTCGCCGGCCGCCACCTGCGGCGCGGGCGGACCGGCATCATCGCGCTGGTCCTGCCCGAGCTGGACTTTCCCTACTTCGCCGACCTGGCCAACGGGATCATCAGCGAGGCCGAACGCAACGGGCTGACCGTTCTGCTGCACCAGACCAGGGCCGACCGGCAGCACGAGCTGTCCGCGCTGCGCGGCTTCGACTCCGACTTCGCCGACGGCGTGATCCTCAGCCCGCTCGCCCTCACCACCGACGACCTGCGCGACCGCGGACGCACGCTGCCGGCCGTACTGCTCGGCGAGGCCATCGAGCCGGGTTGTGCCGACCACGTCGCGATCGACAATGTCCGCGCCGCCCAGGACGCCACCGAGCACCTCATCGCGCTCGGGCGCCGCCGCATCGTCGTCATCGGCGGCCGGGACCGCCCGCCGCCGGGCACCGCGGAGGCCAGAACACTCGGCTACCGCAGGGCCCTCGACGCGGCGGGGCTGCCCTACGACCCGGCGGCCGTGATGCCGGTGCGGCAGTTCCGCATGCCGCACGGCGCCGCCGCCGTCGTCCGGGCCCTCGACGCCGGACCGCGCCCGGACGCGCTGCTGTGCCTGAACGACCAGATGGCGCTTGGCGCGATCAGGGCCCTGCACGAACGCGGCCTGCGGGTGCCGGAGGACATCGCGGTCGTCGGCTTCGACGACGTGGAGGGCGGCCGGTTCAGCGTGCCCACGCTGACCACCGTCGCACCCGACAAGAAGGCGGTGGCACGGGTCGCCGTGGAGCTGCTGCTCCGGCGCATCGCCGAGGCCGCCGACCGCACGCGGGACGCCCCCGTGCCGCCCCCGGACGAACGGGTCGTCCCGTACACGCTGGCCGTCCGCGAGAGCACGGCGGGGCGGGGCGGGGCCTGATCGTTGCACCGGCGAACGGTGCGGCCGGTCAGCCGTCCCGGCCCGCCGTCCGGCCGGCGAGCAGGCGCACCAGGCCGAACGCCGCGTGCGTCCATGCCGCTCTCAGCCGCGTCGTGCGCCTGGGGCGCGGCGGTGCGGCGGGCTTCCATCGGGGCGCGGCGTACTGCCGCTCCGGGCTGATCGTCAAGTCGTCCCCCTCCGGCGGATACGGACGGTTTCGTGGGGGTGGAAGGCGATGATGTCCCCACCGGCCGCCGGGAGCGCCCCCCGTGCGTGATTCGTGACCTCGCCGTGACCTGCCGGCGCCGTCGCCGGGCCGTCGCCCACGCCATCGGGGGCAACGGTCACGCGGACTCAGGTGAGTTGAGCGCTCTGGAGAGTGGTGTACGCGCCGCCGCGGCGCAGCAGCTCCTCGTGCGAGCCGATCTCCTGGATCTGCCCGTCCTGCATGACGACGATGCGGTCGGCGTTGCGGATGGTGGACAGCCGGTGGGCGACGACGAAGGTGGTGCGGCCGTCGACGAGCCGGTTGAGCGCCTGCTGCACCATCGCCTCGGAGCGGGTGTCGAGCGCGGAGGTGGCCTCGTCGAGGATGAGGACGCGGGGGTTGCGTATCAGGGCCCGCGCGATGGCGAGCCGCTGCCGCTGCCCGCCGGACAGGCGCGCGCCGTTGTCCCCGACGACCGTGTCGAGTCCGTGCGGGAGTCGTTCGACGAACTCCAGCGCGTTGGCGTCGCGCAGCGCCTGCCGCACGGTCTCCTCGTCCGCGGCTTCCATGCCGTAGGCGACGTTCTCCCGGACGGTGCCCTCGAAGAGGATCGACTCCTGCGGCACGACCGACACGAAGTGCCGGTAAGTGCGCAGGTCCAGGGTGGTCATGTCGGTGCCGTCGAGCAGCAGGCGGCCGGTGGTGGGGCGGATGAAGCCGATCACGAGGTTGAGCACGGTCGACTTGCCCGCGCCGGACGCGCCGACCAGGGCGACCGTCTCGCCGGGCCGCACGGAGAGGGTGAAGTCCCGTACCGCTGGGGCTTTCGCCCCCTCGTAGGCGTGGCCGACCTCGTGGAACTCCACGGCGCCCGCCACCTCCGCGACCTCGGCCTTGCCCGCGTTGTGCTCCAGCTCCGGCGCCTGGAGCACCTCGCCGATGGACCGCACGGATTCGAGGCCCTTGGTGATGACGGGGGTGAGGCCCATCAGCGTGGTGGTGGAGTTGGTCAGCGTCGTCAGGAACGCGCTGAGCATTACGACGTCGCCCGCCGTGATCGGCCACACCTCGTAGTAGGCGATCAGCGCGGCCACGGTGAGGAAGCCGATGCCGAGCGCGTTCAGGAAGACCCAGGCCAGGGACGCGAAGCGGCCGTTGAGGAGGTCGAGACGCTGCCCGGAATGCAGCACGCGGCGCAGCGTGCCGTCCATCTTGCGCAGGGCGTCGCGCTCGAGGCCGTGGGCGCGGGTGATGGAGATCAGCCGCGTCATCTCGCTCACCCGCGAGGAGAGGTGCTCCACCTCCTGTCTGAAGTGCTCGTTGTGCGCCCGGAGCCGGCTGCGCAGCCGGAACACCAGCAGTGCGGCGACCGGCACCACGAGCAGGAAGACGGGCAGGAACTGCGGCGTCCGCACCCCGATGATGATCAGGCCGCCGACGAGCACCGTGAGCGCGCCGAGCCCCGTTTCCGAGGTCTGCTGCACCATTTGCTCGACGGTCTCCACATCGCGCACCACTTTGGTCTGCAGCACGCCGGCGCTGACCCGCGAGTGGTAACCGATGGACAGCTGCTGCATGCGCGTGCACAGCGCCGAGCGCAGCGCGGTGCCGGTGCGGCGGACGCTGCCGTACATCAGGCGCACCCACAGCAGGTGCAGCGGGGTGTTGGCGGCCAGGATGATCATGATGAGCCCCGCACTGCTCCACAGCCGCGTGAGCGGCAGGTGCAGCACCACCGTGTCGACGATGGCGGCGGTGACCAGCGGCAGCAGCCAGACGGGGCTGTGCTTCACCGTGAAGACACCGAACGCGGCGGCGAGCCGCCAGCGGTCCGCGCGGAAGAGGTAGGCGAGGGTTCGGACGGGATGTTCGCCCCGGTAGCGGTGGTCCAGCGGACCTTCCGACGACGCCACGGCAGAAACCTTTCTCATGACACACAGTACGGATTGGGCGTGTCCGGCAAGTCCGACGACTGCCGGCCCCTGCTGCTTCTCCCCCACCGGACCACCACTCAAAGGCGCCACGGCAACCTGCCGACGTGTCAGATCTCTTAGCCCCGCTTCAGGGGACATGGACGCCCTCGGTGCCCCGGGCGCCGGCATCGCCACCGGTCTTGAGAACCTGGCCCCGGTGGTGCCCAGCGAAATCGTCCTGCTGCTCGGCGGCCTCACCTCGCGTTACGACGGGCCGAACTACTTCGCCCTCGTCTTCTGGACCGCGCTGGGCTCGGTACTCGGCGCGGTCGCGCACTGCTGCTTCGGCCGCCTGCTCGGCCGCCGGCGGTCGCGGGCGATCTTCGGGCGCATCCCGCTGGTGGAGGAGCGGGACCTGGACCGCGCGGAGGAGTGGTTCGCGCGCTACGGGACGAAGGCGACCTCTTCGGCCGGCTGGTGCCCATCGTCAGAACGTTCGTCTGGCTGCCGGCCGGAATCGAGCGCATGTCGATGCCGCTGTTCGTCGGTTACACCGCGCTCGGCAGCCTGGCGTGGAACGCGACCCTGCTGTTCACCGGGTACCAGGCGGGTGACAACTGGCAGACGGACGAGCAGTACGCCATCGTGTTCACCGCCCGGGCCTGGTGCTCGCGCTCGTGCTGATCGGCCGCTTCGTGGCCATCCGGGTCCGGGCCCGCCGCCGCGCCACGACGGCCGGTTCCGGTACCCCTGCCGAGGCCGAGGCCCCCGCCGCGGCGGCGGGGGAGCCGACCGGGCCGGCGGGGTCCGCGCAATCCGCTCCGCAGGCGGAGGAAGGTGCGCCGACCGCCTGAGCGCGGTCCGGGGAACGGGCGCAAAGCAACGTCGGTTTCGCGCCAGATCCGCCGCTCGCCGTGCCGCCCCGGCAACGTGCCCGGAGCGGCGCGGACCCCGGGGGCTCGGTGTCGCACGGCCGTGGGCGGCCGGAGGAGTTGGCCGGATACCGGGCAACGCAACCACGACTTGTTTGCCCGCGCACACAAGGCCGGAATGGCCTTCTAGTGTCCTTTCGTGCAGGACTTCGGACACGTGAAGGAGCACAGTGCCCATGCACCACAGTGACCCGAGCGCGCAGCGGGCGCGCAGGAGACGCAGGAGATCCGCCGCCGCGACCGCCGTCGCCCTGGCCGTGGCGGGCGGCCTGCTGCTCGCCCCGGGGGCGGGCGCCGAGGAGGCCCGGGCCACGCCGGGCGGGGTGGCGCGCGAGATCACGCTGCTCACCGGCGACCGGGTGCGGCTCGACGCCGCGGGCGGCGTGACCGGCGTCCGGCCGGGCCCCGGCCGCGAGGACATACCGGTCTCGGTGGCCGAGGGACCCGAGGGCACGTTCGTGATCCCCGCGGATGCCCGCCGGCTCATCGGCGAAGGGCTCGTCGACCAGCGGCTGTTCGACGTCGCGGAGCTGAGCAGGCCCGAGTACGGCCGGCTGGCGGACGGGGGCCTGCCGGTCATCGTCCGGTACGCGGGCGACCGGCCGGCCCGGCTGTTCGCGGACGGCGGGCCCGAGGTGCGCGCCGAGCTGGACAGCATCGACGCCGAGGCGTGGACGGTCGCGCCGGACGAGACAGCCACCGCCTGGGAGGCGCTCACCGGCCCGCGGACGCTGTCCTCCGGCGTGGCCCACATCGCGCTTGACGGGGTCAGGACGGCGAGCCTGGACCGCAGCGTGCCCCAGATCGGCGTGCCCGCGGCCTGGGAGACCGGCCTCGACGGCACGGGGGTGACGGTCGCGGTCCTGGACACCGGGATCGACGTCACGCACCCGGACCTGGACGGCGGCAAGGTCGCCGCCGCGGCCAACTTCTCCGACTCCCCCGGCACCGAGGACCGTTACGGCCACGGCACGCACGTGGCGTCCATCACGGCCGGCACCACGGGCGACTACACGGGCGTGGCCCCCGGGGCCACGCTGCTCAACGGGAAGGTGCTCGACGACTTCGGCAGCGGCGCCGACTCGGGCATCATCGCCGGGATGGAGTGGGCGGTCGAGCAGGGCGCCGACATCGTCAACATGAGCCTGGGCAGCGAGGACACACCGGGAGTCGACCTCCTGGA
>NZ_LZNS01000001.1:1376237-1541131 GCF_001984575.1 Streptomyces sp. MP131-18
AGGAGGCCGTGAACCGCCTGTCCGCGGACACCGGCGTCCTGTTCGTCGTCTCCGCGGGGAATGACGGGCCCCGGCCGGGCACGCTCGGTTCCCCCGGGACCGCCGACGCGGCGCTCACCGTCGGCTCGGTCGACGAGGACGACGCGCTGGCCACCTCCTCCTCCATCGGCCCGCGCCTGGGGGACTCGGCCGTGAAGCCCGATCTGACCGCCCCCGGCGTCGACATCGCCGCGGCGGCGGCCGAGGGCAGCTACCTCGCGGACGGGCAGGAGCCGGTCGCCGAGGGCTACATGAATCTGTCGGGCACCTCGATGGCGGCGCCGCATGTGGCGGGGGCCGCGGCGCTGCTGGCGCAGCAGCATCCGGACTGGTCGGGCGACCGGCTGAAGGCGGCGCTGGTGGCGTCGGCCGATCCCGTCGCGGGCTACGGCGCGTTCCAGCAGGGGGCCGGGCGCACCGACGTCTCCCGCGCCGTCGGGCAGACGGTCGTGGCCGAGCCGGTCTCCGTCGGTTTCGGCGAGCAGGAGTGGCCGCACGCGGACAACGAGCCGGTCACCAGGGAGCTGACCTACCGCAATCTCGGTACCGAGGACGTCACCCTCGACCTGTCCGTCGAGGCCGTCGGGCCGGACGGTTCGCCCGCGCCCGCGGACATGTTCCGCCTGGGCGCCGATACGGTGACCGTTCCCGCGGGCGGCACCGCCGCGGTCGAGGCCACGGCCCGCACCGCCCTGGACGAGACCGCCCCCATCGGCGGCTACAGCATGTACGTGACCGCGACCGGTGGCGGCCAGAGCGTGGGCGTCGCCGGCGGCATCGACCTGCTCCGGGAGTTCCACGAGGTGACGCTCGAAGGCATCGGGCTCGACGGCGGGATGCCGGAGAGCTGGTGGCTGAACGTGTACGACCTCACCACGGGCGAAATCCTGGAGGTCCCCGGCGATCCGGCCGACGGCACCTGGCGCCTCCGGCTGCCCGCCGACCACGACTATCTGCTGATCTCCACCATGGGCGGGGACGGTTACAGCAACCGGCAGACCGTGTCGCTGCCCGGGCTCGCCGAGGACACCGCGGTCCCCCTCGACGCCCGCGCGGCCGAGCCGATCGACCTCACGGTCCCCGACCCCGATGCCGAGCGGTTCTACACCTTCGCCAACATCGCCCTGCCGTCCTTCGGGACGAACCTGGGCTGGGAGGACTACGGCCCCGACACCTTGATACTCACCCAGCACATCGGGCCCGCGCTGCCACAGGACGAGCTGATCGCCGGTTTCCAGGCGTCGTGGACCGGTGGCGAGGACGCCGAGTACCACGCGGTGATCGAGCGGGCCGGCTCCCAGTTCACCGGCCACGAGCAGCACTTCACCCACGAGGACCTCGCCGAGCTGCGGCTCGTGCAGGGCGCGCCGACCGAGGGCGCCACGGGGCGGCTGGAGGTGTCGGGCAGCCGCCGCGGCGCTTTGGGGCCCAGCCGCGACCTGCCCGCCGACACGACGCTGTACCTGACCGGTGGCACCTGGTCCTACACCCTGACCCTGTCCGGTCCGGGCGAAGCGGGCTCGTTGAGCGTGTACGCACGGGAGGTCACGGCGGGCGAGACCTACGCGGACGTGCTGGGGGTCGGGGTCTTCGCGCCGGTCGTGCCGCCCGGTGGCGGGATTCGGCGCGCAGGCGACCGGCTCGACGTCGGCCTCACCACCGTGACGGACGGCGCGGGGCACCAGGCTTACCTGTCCGGCGGCCACGGCACCGCCACGCTCTCCTACGACGGCGAGGTGATCCACACACAGGACGACTTCATCCGCGGCTGGGCCGGCTTCGACGTGCCGTCCGCGGAGGGCCGTTACGAGCTGACCACGACGGCCGAGCGGCCTGATGCCGGGGTGAGCACGCGGATCTCCGCGACGTTCGGCTTCACCTCCGCCTCCGTGCCGGACGGCGAGGAGCAGGTGCTCCCGGTCTCGCTGGTACGCTTCGCACCGGCGCTGGCGCCGGACAGTTCCGCGCCGGCCGGGCAGGAGATGCGGGTGCCGGTGTCCGTCGAGGGCGCGGCGGCCGGGGACGGGCTCGCGTCGCTCACCGTCGAGGTGTCCTACGACGGCGGCGGCACATGGCAGGAGACGCCCGTCACCGACGGCGGCATATCCGTGACCAACCCCGCGGCGGGCGGTTCGGTGTCGTTCCGCGCCGAGGTGGCAGACCGTTCCGGCGGCACGACCGAGCTGACCCTCATCGACGCCTACCGGACCGTGTGAGCGCGCTTCGCGGGCGCGGGCTCCTCACGGCTGTCCGCGCCCGCGAAGCACCCCGTTCGCCCGGGGGAACAGGCGACCGGACCAGGCGATCGGGACGGCCGCGGAAAAGCCGTGCCCACAGCACGCGGGCCATATGCGCCGGGTGCCGCGAGCCCGTCACGACTGTGTATCCGAACCGGCCCCCGACTGGTCGCGCACTCGGCCGGTCCATAAGGATGGGCCTATGCCAAGTGACGGGATTCATGCCGACGACACCACCAGCTACTCCCTGCCGGCGCCGACGCAGCCGATGGACCGGAGCGGTGGGCGCGCGGCCGACGATGACCGGTTGCTGGGTGGGCGCTACCGGTTGATGAATCGGCTCGGCCACGGTGGCATGGGGACGGTATGGCGCGCGCACGACGAGTTGATGGACCGGGAGGTCGCGGTGAAGGAGCCGCGAATCCCGGACACCGTCCCCGAGCGGCAACGCGCGACGCTGCACGAGCGGATGCAACGTGAGGCACGGGCCGCGGCCCGCATCAGTCACGCCTCGGTCATCACCCTCCACGACGTGGTGGTCGTGGAGAACCAGCCGTGGCTGGTGATGGAGCTGGTGCGCGGCGAGTCCCTCGCCGACGTGCTGGAGACCGGGACGGTCGACGTGCGCGAGGCGGCCCGCATCGGGCTCGCGGTGCTCGACGGCCTGACGGCCGCGCACGACGTGGGCGTGACGCACCGGGACGTGAAGCCGGCGAACGTGCTGCTCAGCAAGGACGGCCGGGTGGTGCTGACGGATTTCGGCATCGCGCAGATGGAGGGCGAGCAGGGGCTGACCGACACCGGTTCGCTGATCGGCTCCCCCGAGTTCATGGCCCCGGAGCAGGCGCTGGGCCAGCGCCCCGGGCCGAAGTCCGACCTGTGGGCGCTCGGGGTACTGCTGTACGTCGCGGTCGAGGGGGTGTCGCCGTTCCGGCGGAACAACACCGCCGCCACGTTCCAGGCGGTGATGTCCGCGGAGCCGCAGCGCCCGGTGCGGGCCGCGGGCCCGCTGGGCGAGCTGATCGTGCGGCTGCTCGACAAGACTCCGGCCGCCCGCCCCGACGCCCCCGAGATCCGCGGCGTCCTGCGCGCCGTCGTCACCCCGCCGCCGCTGCCGCCCACCCGCACGGCCGTCATGCCCGCCGCCACCGGCCCGTGGCACGTCGGCCGGAAGATGCTGGTGGCGCTCGTCGCCGGCGGGCTCGCCGTGGTGCTCGCGGCAACGCTCCTGGTGGTGCTGCGCCCCTCGGGGGACGACGGCGAGGAGACAGTCTGGGAAACGCGGGAGGAGTCCGCTTTCCAAATGAACATCGCCGTTCCCGAGGGCTATACACGCAGCATCGACGAGGACGACGAGGACCACATCCTCTTCACCTCGCCGGACGGCATTTACCTCATCGAGGTGTGGCTGCGGCGCGACGAGACACGGGGCTCCCTCCAGGCCGCGGGTGCGCAGCTGGGGCATTTCCAGGAGCTGTCGACGTACGACGAGGTGGACGGCGACCACTCGGAAACGGAGTTCCAGGGCCGCGAGGCCGCGGAAATGACCGTGGTGACGCAGGAATCCGATTTCGACGGGCCGCTGCCGCGCCAGCAGCGGATGGCCCTGTTCTACGGCCTGGAGGACGAGACGCTGATGTGGCGCGTCCAGGTCTTCATGCCGGGTGAGGACGGTCCCGCCAAGACGTACGGCGAGGAGCTGTACGCGGAGGTCGTGGAGCGGCTGGAGCTGGACACCGACTGAGGGGCACGGCACCAGGCCGCAGTCGCACCGAGGCGTGCCGGCGGGCGGCGGTGGCCACGTCCGGTCCCGGGTCCCGGGTCCCGGGGGTGAACGCTTCGGCATCTCACGGTCGTTCCCGGTGGTGGCCGAGCCGTCGGACGCGGGCGCACCGACGCGTACCGCCGACCGGCCGCCCGTGCCCGGCCGTTCGACCGCGGACGGGCAGCAATCGAACGCGGGGCGGCGCGGCGTTCCGGCCCGGCAGGCAGGCAGGCGGACGTCGCTGCCGGGCCCGTGCGATCCTGGGATGCTGTGAGCGATCCCACTGCCGCCGAAGGCGCCCGGCGCAATCCGGAGTTGCGCCGCGTGGCGATGCGCAGGCAGGTGGCCGAGGCGGGTTTCGTCCGGGTGGACGCGCTGGCCCGGCACTACGGCGTGAGCATCATGACCGTGCACCGCGACCTGGACGAGCTGGAGCGGCGGGGGTTCCTGCACAAGGTGCGCGGGGGTGCGACCAGCGCGCCCACCACGACGTTCCACGGCGACCTCGAACACCGGATGCAGGCCCAGGTCGAGGCGAAGCAGGCGATCGCGCGCGAAGTGCTGGCGAGCGAGGTCGAGCCGGGCCGGATCGTCGCGCTGGACGACAGCACGACGTCGCTGATGCTGGCGCGGCTGCTGCCGGAGCGCGCGCCGCTGACGGTGGTCACGCACTTCCTCCCGGTGGTGCGGGCGCTCGCGGCGCAGCCCGGTATCGAACTGGTGGGTCTCGGCGGCCGTTACGACGCGGCGTACGACTCGTTCCTCGGCCGCGCGACCGCGGACGCGGCGGCGGCGCTGAGCCCCGACGTGCTGTTCCTGTCGACCACGGCGGTCGCGGACGGGGTCTGTTACCTCCAGTCGCTGAATACGACGATCACGCGGCGGGCGCTGGTCGCCTCGGCGGCGCGCACCGTCGCGATGATCGACCACACCAAGTTCGACCGCAGGGCTCCGCACCGGCTGGTGGGGATAGCGGAGCTCGACCGGGTGGTCGTCGACGGGGGGACGCCGTCCAGGACGGTGCTCGAACTGCGCGCGCGGGGTGCCCGGATCGACGTGGTCGACGGCGTCCGAGGCTGCGACGTCATGTGAAGTTCACCTGCGGAACGCGCCCCCCGTGGCGTGTGCCTGACACTCCTAGCTGCTGTTTCCGTTCCCGGCCCCGTCGGCGCCACCAAGATCAATGTTAAATGTTGCGAAATCCCGGCAGCCTGCGTGTAATACGCCTCACTTCGGACTCGGTCGGGGAAGAGGTGCGGCAGGTGGCGGTGAACGAACCCGTTGCGGTGTGCGTGGACGCCGGCACGACGATGATCAAGGCGGTCGTGTTCGGCGACGACGGACGTGAACTCGCGGTGTTCCGGCGGGAGACGGCGGTCGGCCACCCGCGCGGGGACCGGGCCGAGCAGGACATGGCCGCGGTGTGGGACGCGGTCGTCGCCGCGGCGGGCGAGGCGATCGCCCACGCCGCCAGGCCCGTACGGCTGCTCGCGGTCACCGCCCAGGGCGACGGCGCCTGGCTCGTGGACCGGGACCACCGGCCGGTGCGGCCCGCCGTGCTGTGGAACGACGCCCGCGCGGCCGGCATCGTCCGCGCGTGGCGTTCCGACGGCGTCCTCGAACGCGCCTTCCGCGACAACGCCTCGCTGACCAACGCCGGGCTGCCGAACGCGATCCTGCGGGTGCTCGCCGCGGAGGAGCCGGACGCGCTGGCCGCCGCGCACGCCGTACTGACCTGCGGCAGCTGGCTCTTCCTGCGGCTGACCGGGGTGCTGGGCATCGACGCCTCCGAGGCGTCCGCCCCCTGGCTCGACATCCGCACCCGCGGCTACTCCGACGCCCTGCTCGCCGCCTACGGGCTCACCGCGCACCGCGGGCTGCTGCCGCCGCTGCTCACCGGGGCCGACCAGGTCGGGGCGCTGACCGCGCGGGCCGCGGACGAACTGGGCCTCGCGCCCGGCACGCCCGTGGTGCTCGCGCCGTACGACATCGTCTCCACCGCGCTCGGCACCGGTGCCACCGCGGTCGGCCAGGCGGCCTGTGTGCTGGGCACCACGCTGTGCACCGAGGTCCTGATCGACGCGCCCGCACCGGACGGCGAACCCTCGGGGCTCACCCTCGACTTCGGCGTGCCAGGACTGCTGATGCGCGCCTTCCCCACTCTCGCCGGCACCGGCGTCCTCGACTGGACGGTCGGGCTGCTCGGCCTGCGCGACCACGACCAGCTGTCCGCGCTGGCCGCCGCGGTGCCGCCGGGCGCGGCGGGGCTGCGGGTGCTGCCCTACCTGTCGCCCGCGGGCGAACGGGCGCCGTTCCTCGACGCCGCGGCCAGCGGCCTGGTCACCGGCATGCTGTTCTCCCACGGGCGCGAACACCTCGCCCGCGCCGTGTTCGAAGGGCTGGCACACGTCATCAGGGACTGCCTCGACGCGGCCCCCGGCCGCCCCGCCGAGCTGCGCCTGTGCGGCGGCGGCACGGCAAGTGCCCTGTGGT
This sequence comes from Streptomyces sp. MP131-18, assembly GCF_001984575.1. Taxonomy (GTDB): domain Bacteria; phylum Actinomycetota; class Actinomycetes; order Streptomycetales; family Streptomycetaceae; genus Streptomyces; species Streptomyces johnsoniae. The sequence continues at coordinate 1,382,772 of NZ_LZNS01000001.1, forward strand.
GCCAGCTGATAGCGGACGTCACCGGCGTACCCACCACCGCAACCCAGGACTCGGAGGTCGGCGCGAAGGGCGCCCTGCTCTTCGCGCTGACCGCGCTGGGCGACTACCGGGACCTGACCGCGGCGGCCTCGGCACTGGTCCGCCCCGGGCGGCGCTTCGATCCCGAGCCGGCGCTGCGCGACCTCCACGAACGCGAGCACGCGGAGTTCCTCGCCAGCAGGGAGCTCGCCGCCACCCGCTGGACCGGCTGGCGCGCCCATGTCTGAGCCCGTGTGGATGGGGGTCGACCTGGGCACGCAGAGTGTCCGCGCGCTGGCGGTCGACGGCCGGGGCCGCACCGTCGCCGCCGCGTCCCGCCCGCTGCGCGGCCGCCGGGACGGGCCCCGGCACGAACAGGACCCGGCCGCCTGGTGGGACCTGGCCGCGGACGCGCTCGGCGAGTTGACGGCCGCGCTCGGCCGCCGCCCCATCGGCGCCCTCGCGGTGTGCGCGACCTCGGGAACCGTGCTGCTGACCGGCCCCGACGGCGGCCCGCGCACCCCCGGCCTGATGTACGACGACACCCGCGCCGGGGCGCTGGCCGCCGAGGCGCAGGACGCGGGCGCCGCGCGGTGGGGGCGCCTGGGGTACCGGATGCAGCCGACGTGGGCGCTGCCGAAGCTGCTGTGGTGGCGCGACCGCGGCCTGCTCGGCGGCGGCGTCCGCCTCGTTCACCAGCCGGACGTGGTGACCTCCGCGCTGGTCGGGCATCCGGTGCCGAGCGATTCCAGCCACGCGCTGAAGACCGGGTACGACCTGCTGGGGGAACGCTGGCCCGCGGAGGTGCTGGCGCGGCTGCGCGTCGACCCCGCGGTGCTGCCCGAGGTGGTCCGCCCGGGAACGGTGCTCGGCCACGTGTGCCGGACCGCCGCGGCGCGCACCGGGCTGCCGGCGGGCACCCCGGTGATCGCGGGCATGACCGATGGCTGCGCGGCGCAGCTGGCCGCCGGCGCGGTGGGCGTCGGCGAGTGGAACGCGGTGCTGGGAACCACCCTGACCCTCAAGGGAGTCAGCACCTCGCTCCCCCACGACCCGACCGGCGCCGTCTACTCCCACCGCGCCCCGCACGGCGATCTGTGGCTGCCGGGCGGCGCGTCGAGCACCGGCGCGGGCGCGGTCCGCGCGCTGTTCCCCGGTGCGGACCTCGACGCGCTGACGGCCGCGGCGGCGCGGGTGCGCGACGTGCCGCTCTGCTATCCGCTGGCCGGGCACGGGGAGCGGTTCCCCTTCGTGGCGCCGCAGGCGCGCGGATTCCTCGGCGACGGGCCGCTGGCCCGCCCGCATGACGCGGCGGACGCGGCGACGGCGTTCGCCGCGGTCTGCACCGGGGTCGCGCACATAGAACGGCTGTCCTTCCACGTGCTGGCACGGGCGGGCTCGGAAGTCGGCGGGCCCGTCACGTTCACCGGCGGCGCGGCCCGCAACGCGTGGTGGAACCAGCTCCGCTGCGACATGCTCGGCGTGCCGGTGCGGCTGCCCGCCAACCCGGAACCCGCCCTCGGCATGGCCGTGCTCGCCGCGGGGGCCCTCACCGGCGGCGTGCCCGCCGCGGCCCGGCGCCTGGTGCGGGTCCGGCGCACGCTCGAACCCGATCCGGCGCGCACCGCCGCGCTCACGCCCGCCTACCACGCGTTCGTCCGCCTGCTGGCCGAACGCGGCTGGCTCGACCCCCGGTTCGCCACCGGCGCCGGATGACTCAGGAAGGGAACCACCGTGCCAGAACCGATCCGGGTGCTCGTCGCCGGTGACGACTTCGTGCTGAACCGGCTCATGACCGACGCGCTGCACGCGGACAGCGGCCCCGCGCCGTGGGACGTGCGCGAACTGCACCTGCCCTGGCCGCACGTGCCGTTCGGCCGGGTCGCCGAGGTCGACGAGGCGTCGGGCTCCGAGGAGCAGCTCATCGAGGCCCTGCGCGGGGCCCGGGTGTGCCTGACGCAGATGGCGCCGCTGACCCGCCGGGTCCTGACCGCCTGCCCCGAGCTCGAACTGTTCGCCGTCTCCCGCGGCGGCCCGGTGAACGCCGACCTCGACGCCGCGACCCGGCACGGCGTCGCGGTCACGTTCGCCCCCGGGCGCAACGCCGAGTCGACCGCGGAGCACACGCTCGGCCTGATGCTCGCGGCGATGCGCCGCATCCCGCAGGCACACGCCGGGATGCTCGCCGGCCGCTGGGACAGCGGCCTGTTCGCCTACGAGGCCACCGGTCTCGAAATCGCGGGCAGCACGGTCGGCCTGGTCGGGGCGGGCGCGATCGGCGGCCGGGTGGCGGCGGCGCTGGTGGCGCTCGGCGCCGAGGTCCTGGTGACGGACCCGTATGTGGAACGTTCCGCGCTGCCGGCCGGAGTGCGGGCCGTCTCCCTGGACGAACTGCTGGCCCGCGCCACGGTGGTCTCCCTCCACGCGCGCCTCACCGACGAGACCGCGGGGCTCATCGGCGCGGACCAGATCCGCGCGATGCGGCCCGGCTCCGTGCTGATCAACTGCGCGCGCGGCGGCCTGCTCGACTACACCGCGCTGGCCGCCGCGCTGCGCGCGGGGCACCTGTTCGCCGCGGGCCTGGACGTCTACGACGTGGAGCCGCTGCCGGCCGGCCACCCGCTGCGCGACGCGCCCCACGTGGTGCTCACGCCGCACCTGGCGGGCGCCAGCCGGGCCGTCGCGGAGCGCGCGGCGCGCATGGTCGCGGCCGAAGCGGGCCGCTGGCTGCGCGGCGAACCGCTGCTGCACCGCGCCAACCCGGTGGCGGCGCACCCATGACCGGCCGGCTCCTGCTCGTGCGGCATGCGGAGACCGAGTGGCACCGCGACAACCGGTACGCGGGCGCGCGCAGCGACCCCGACCTCACCGCGCACGGGCTGCGCCAGGTCGACGCGCTGGCCGAGGGCGTGCTCGCCGAGCGGGTCGAGGCGGTGGCGAGTTCGCCGCTGCGCCGCGCGCTGCGCACCGCCACGCCCGCGGCCGACGCCCTGGGCGTGCCGGTGGACGTGGTGCCCGACCTGCGCGAGGCCGACTTCGGCGCGCTGGAGGGCCGTACGCGGGCCGAGGCCGACCCCGGGCTCGTACGCCGGTTCCTCGCCGACCCGGTGGCGCATCCCTTTCCCGGCGCGGAGCCGCCGCGCGACGCCGCGGCGCGCACCGCCGCGGCGCTGCGCGGCATCTCCGCCCGGCACGCCGGGCGGACCGTGCTGGTCGTCGGGCACAGCACGGCCCTGCGACTGGCCCTGTGCGCGCTGCTCGGCCTGCCGCTGGCCGCGTACCGGCAGGTGTTCCCCCGTCTTGACAATGTCGCGGCCACCGAGATCCGGCTGCCCGCGGAACCTGGCGGACCCGTGTCCCTTCTCTCGCTGAACCGTCCCTTCCCGCCGTCGAGAAAGGAAGTTCCGTGCGACGACTCCTCGCCTTCGCCGCGACCGCGCTGCTCGCCCTCTCCTCCGTGACCGCCTGCTCCGACGAGGGCAGCGGCACGGGGAACGGCGGGGACGCGGAAAACGCCAAGATCGCCTTTCTGATGCCGGACATCGCCTCGACCCGCTACGAGCTGTACGACCACCCGCTGTTCGAGGCGAGGATGGCGGAGCTCTGCCCGGACTGCGAGGTCATCTACAACAACGCGAACGCGGACGCCTCCCGCCAGCAGCAGCAGGCGGACTCCGCACTGGCCCAGGGCGTCAGCGCCATCGTCATCGACCCGGTCGACTCGACGGCGGCGGCCTCCATCGTCAACACCGCGCGCACCCAGGGCGTTCCCATCATCGCCTACGACCGGCCGGTCCTCGAAACCCCGCCGGACTACTACATCTCCTTCGACAACGAGGCGATCGGCGAGAGCATCGGGCAGTCCCTCGTGGACCACCTGGACGAAACCGGCGCGGAGGGCGGGCTGCTCCAGGTCAACGGCTCGCCGACGGACGCCGCGGCCGGGCTGATCAAACAGGGCATCCACAACGCGATCGACGACAGCGGGTACGAACTGCTCGCCGAGTACGACACCCCGGACTGGCAGCCGGCGGATGCGCAGGAGTGGGTGAGCGGCCAGATCAGCAGGTTCGGCGACGACATCGCGGGCGTGGTCGCGGCGAACGACGGCACGGGCGGCGGCGCCATCGCCGCGTTCAAGGCGGCCGGGATGCCGGTGCCGCCGGTGACCGGCAACGACTTCGAGGTGGCCGCCGCCCAGCGGATCGCGGCCGGCGACCAGTACAACACGATTTCCAAGCCCATCAAGATCGTGGCGGAGGCGGCGGCCGAGGTGGCCTACCAGTTCGTCACCGGCGAGGAACCCACCGCGGAGACCGAACTGTTCGACACGCCCGCGCAGCTCTTCGAGCCCACCGTGGTGACCGCGGAGAACCTGCCGGACGTCCTCGCCGAATCCGACCAGGTCGACGTGGCGGACGTGTGCACCGACGGGTACGCGGCAGCCTGCGCCGAAGCCGGCGTGTCCTGACCAGGGAGGGACGACCATGACAGCTGTGTCCACGACCGGTCCTGTCCTGTCGCTGCGCGGCGTCAGCAAGAACTTCGGCGCGGTGGCCGCGCTCACCGGGGTCCACCTGGACGTGGCGCCCCGCCAGGTGGTCGCCATCGTCGGCGACAACGGCGCGGGCAAGTCCACCCTCGTGAAAATCCTCTCCGGCGTGCACCGCCCCGACACCGGCTCCATCGTCTTCGGCGGCCGCGAGGTCACCATCTCCGGTCCCGCCGACGCGCACGCGCTCGGCATCGCGACCGTCTTCCAGGACCTCGCGCTGTGCGAAAACCTCGACGTCGTCGAAAACCTCTTCCTGGGACGCGAGTTGCGCCGCGGGCGGCTGGACGAGGTCACGATGGAGCTGAGGTCGTGGGAGCTGCTGCGGCAACTGTCCGCGAAGATCCCGTCCGTACGCATCCCGGTGGCCTCGCTGTCCGGCGGTCAGCGGCAGACCGTGGCCATCGCCCGCTCCCTGCTCGGCGACCCGGCCGTCATCATCCTGGACGAGCCGACCGCGGCGCTCGGCGTCGCCCAGACCGCCGAGGTGCTGCACCTGATCGAACGGCTCCGCGACCGCGGCCTCGGCGTCATCATGATCAGCCACAGCATGGAGGAAGTGCGCGCCGTGGCCGACGAGGTCGCCGTGCTGCGCCTGGGCCGCAACAACGGCGTCTTCAAGGCCGCGGAGGTGTCCTCGCAGGACATCATCGCGGCGATCGTCGGCGCGGACGCACTGCCGCACCACCCGCACCGCCCGCACCGAGGGGAGAACCGTGGCGATGAGTGAGCGCCCGCTCGCGGAACCGGCCGCCCCGCTCGACCTGCTCGACGAACGGCTGCGCCGCGGCGCCGGCCTGCGTTCGGCACTGACCGGAATCCTGGAGCGGATTCGCTCCGGCGATCTGGGCGCGCTGCCGATCATCGTCGGCCTCCTCGTCATCTGGACGGTCTTCCAGGCGCTGAACCCGGTCTTCCTCTCCAGTACCAACCTGGTGAACCTGCTGATGGAAAGCGTGTCCGTCGGCGTCATCGCGCTGGGCGTGGTGTGCGTGCTGCTCGTGGGCCAGATCGACCTCTCGGTCGGCTCGGTCAGCGGCCTGTCGGCGGCGCTGACCGCCGTCACGTTCGTCGAGGCCGGCTGGCCGCTGCCGGCGGCCATGGCCGCGGCGATCGGGGCCGGGGCCGCCATCGGCTGGATCTACGCACAGATGGTCACGCGCCTGGGCGTCCCCAGCTTCGTGGCGACGCTGGCCGGGCTGCTCAGCTTCCTCGGGGTGCAGCTGTGGCTGCTCGGCGACACCGGCGCTGTCAACCTGCCGTACGACTCGGACCTGGTGCACTTCGCGCAACTCGCGTTCGTGCCGGCCTGGCTGTCCTACGTGCTGGTGGTGCTCGCCGCCGGCTGGCTGTTCGCCACCGGCTACACGCTGGCCAGGAAGCGCCGCGCCGCGGGCCTTTCGGCCCGGTCGACCCGGCTGCTCGTGGTGCGCAGCGCCGGCCTGCTGGCCGCCCTCGGATTCGCGGTCTGGTACCTGAACCGGGCCCGGGGCATCGGCTGGATGTTCGTCTGCTTCGTCGGCCTGGTGCTGGCCCTCAACTACGCGCTGACGCGCACCGGCTGGGGCCGTTCGGTGTTCGCGGTCGGCGGCAACGCCGAGGCGGCACGCCGCGCGGGCATCAACGTCAGGCGCATCTACACGGGCGCCTTCGTCCTGTGCTCCTCGCTGGCCGCGCTCGGCGGGATGCTCGCCGCGGCCCGGCTGGCCGCCGCCAACCAGGCGAGCGGCGCGGGGGACGTCAACCTGAACGCCATCGCCGCCGCCGTCATCGGCGGCACCAGCCTCTTCGGCGGCCGGGGCAGCGCGTTCGCCGCCCTGCTCGGCATCCTCGTGATCCAGTCCATCTCCAGCGGCCTCACGCTGCTCGACCTGGACTCGTCCTTCCGGTTCATCGTGACCGGTCTGGTCCTCGCCCTGGCCGTGGCCCTGGACTCCGCGGCCCGCAGGTCGCGGGCCTCCCACGGCCGCGCCTGACGCCGCTCCCCCGGCGGTCCGCAGCCCCGGCCCCCGTGCACCACGGCGGGCCGGGGCCGGCGGGCCGGGCCGAGCGGTACGGGTCAGGTGTGCGGGTCAGGGGTGCGGGCGTGGTCCGGTACGGGAACGTGCACGCGGACCGTCTTGCCCGCGCCCGGCCTGACCGACACCGTGACCGCGCTGCCCAGTTGGCGCACCAGCCGCCAGCCGAATCCGCCGGCCCGCCCCGGCACGTGCTCGCCGGAAACGGGGCGCAGGGAGCTGGCGTCCGACACGAGCACCGCGACCCCGCGGGGCCCCGCCTCCAAGCAGAAGCCGGTCACGCCGCCGGCGTGCCGGACGGCGTTGGTGACCAGCTCCGACACCACCAGCAGGACCGCGTCGAGGTCGACATCGCGGGCGTCGGCTGCGGGGCCAGCCAGGTAGGCGCGGGTCAGATCCCGCGCGTGCCCGCTGGTCTGCGGGACATCCCGCCACTCCACCGCGCCGGGCCGCGGCCACGCCTGGCGCCGCCGCCCGGCGCACTGCCGCCGCGGCTGCCGTTCCGCCTTCGTCACCATGGGTGCCCCCACCGTCGTTCCTCCGCTCCGGCCGCCCCGGCCGGGGCGCGAGGGTGCTGTCTCAGCCCGTGGCGAGCATGCCCTTGCGCAGGCGGGCGAGCGTACGCGCCAGGAGCCGCGAGACGTGCATCTGGGACACCCCGAGGCGTTCGCCGATCTGCGTCTGGGTCAGCTCCTCCACGAAGCGCAGGTGAATGATCTCCCGGTCGCGCTCGCCGAGCTCCGCGATGAGCGGGCCCAGCGCGTGGAAGTCCTCCACCAGTTCCATGCCCGGGTCGTTCCGGCCGATGAAGTCGGCGAGGGCGGTCTCGCCCTCCTCCTCGTTCCCGATGGCGGCGTCCAGGGAGGAGGAGTGGTAGCCGTTGGACGCCACCCGCGCCTCGATGACCTCCTCCTCGGTGAGATTCATCAGGGCGGCCAGCTCCTTGACCTTCGGGGAGCGGCCCAGGCGCGTGGACAGCTCCTCGGTGGCACGCGCCAGTTCGAGACGGGCTTCCTGAAGGCGGCGCGGCACACGCACGGCCCAGGTGGTGTCGCGGAAGAACCGCTTGATCTCGCCGACGATGTACGGCACGGCGAACGTGGTGAACTCCACCTCCCGGGTCAGCTCGAACCGGTCGATGGCCTTGATCAGCCCGATCATGCCGACCTGGACGATGTCCTCCATGTCGTCGCCCCGGCTGCGGAACCGCCCGGCCGCGTACCGCACCAGCGACATGTTCATCTCGATGAGCGTGTTGCGGGCATCCTGGTACTCCTGGGTGCCCTCCTCCAGCTCGGTCAGGCGGTCGAAGTACAGTTTCGACAGACTGCGCGCGTCCTTGGGGGTCACCTTCCGAGGGTTCTCCACCTCGGGAAGCTGCGCCTCCCGGCCGTTCACCGTCGGCGTCGCGGACGTCGTCATCACCGTCATCGTCCCTCCCGCAGTCGCGCTGTTGATCGGGCGCCTACCCGCCTCGGAGCCGCCCAATCAGCGTTGCCAAAGCCACGGGGCCGCGCGACACTGCCCGGTGGCCCGCACGCACGGCGGGTACGCGTCGCGCGGAAGGGACCGTATGAGCAGCGGAACACTGCAGCCGGTGCTGACCGACGAGCAGGTCGCCCGGTTCCACCGGGACGGATACCTGCTGGTCGAGAACGTGCTCACCCCCGAGGAGACCGACCGCTACCGCAGGGCCGTGCTCGGCCTCCTGCCCGCGGACCTGACCCTGCCCGCGCACTGGGCGGTGTACAACGGCCGCATCAAGCCGCTGCACCCCGACGGGAACGACCGCTTCGACACCCCGGAACTGATCCCGCTGATGGGCAACGAAACGCTGTACCGGGTGATGGCCCAGTTGTTCGGCACGCCCAGGCTGCGCGTCTTCGACGGCTCGGTCGGCATCACCGTCCGCAACGACGGGCTGGCCGACCAGGTGCTCAGCCAGAATCTGCACATCGACGCCTCGGTGCCCGCGGACACCGACTTCCTGTTCACGCCGCAGGAGGTACAGCTCGGCGGCTGCTTCTACCTCACCGACGTGGAGCCCCGCGGCGGCGGCATTCACGTGGTGCCGCGGGGGCACACGATCGTCCGGGAGGAGGTCGAGGCCGCGCGGGCCGCGGGCGGGGACGGGCGGGCCCTGCACGACGGGTGGCGGCGGATCACCCACCTCGACAGTGTCGAGGTGACGGGCCCGGCGGGCTCGTTCGCGCTGCTGCACCACCTGATGCCGCACGGCGCCTCCCACAACCGGCGTCCCACGACCCGCGTCGCGCAGTTCACGCGCTACGTGCAGATCCCCCACCCGCACGGCGCGGACGTGCCGCCGCCGCCCGGCCACTGGGACGCGGCCGGGCTGGCGGCCATGACGCCGCTCACGCGGCGGCTGTTCGGCCTCGACCCCTGGCCGGCCCCGGCACCGTGAACGGTGCCGGTCCCCGCGGGGACGTTCAGGCGTGCCGGGCGGCGCCGATGCCGTAACGGTCCTTGAGGTGGCGCCAGAAGTCCCTGGCCATCCACGTGTCGAACTCGGTGACGTGGCTGGCCGCACCGGCCTTCATCAGGAACCCGCCGGCCCCGGTCGGCGTCCAGTCGTAGAAGTCGTCCAGACCCAGGGTGTGTCCCATCTCGTGCAGGAGAATGGTGATGTCCTCCTGGCCCAGCGCGCCGCTGAAGTACTCCTGGCCCATCCGCTGGCCCCAGTCACCGCCCGCGCCGCCCCCGAAGCCGTCGGTCAGCCACAGCGACTGGTCGTAGTGCCGCGCCTCGCCTCCCGGGCACTGCGAGTAGTCCCCGTCCTGGTTGAAGAACCGGCCGCACTCCGGCGCGCACTGCGGCGCGCCCGCCCCGTCGAGGATGCCGATGTAGCGGTCGACGGCGTCGTCGTCCCATTGCAGGACGCCGTCGTTGGCCGCGGCCCATCCGACGACCTCGACCGGGACCTGCTGGTAGGGGAAGCCGTCGAAGCCGCGCATGCCGTCGAACCACTTGGCCCACTGCTCCTGGAGCACCGTCTCGATCCGGTCGCGGGTGGCCGCGGTGACCGGGGTGGCGGACTCCCAGCGCACGCAGTAGGTGAACGTGCCCTCGTTCGCGATCAGCTGGTCCCAGCCGTAGTTGCGGAAGCCGTACAGGTCCGGGTAGGTGCTCTCCACGTGCTGCCAGACCTCGTCCAGGCCCTGCGCGTACTGGGCGGGCGGGTTCCACGGTTCCGCGGCCCGTGCGGACGGCCCGTCCGCGGCGGCGGCCGGCGGCCCGGACACCAGCGCCGCCGCAACGGCCAGTAGCACCGCGCCGACCAGACCCGGCAGCCGAACGGCACGGCGCAGACGTGACTTCACTCTCATCGCGGCTCCTGACTGGGTGGGGGAACGTGCCGAGCAAGTCGAGCACCTCCAGGTCGCCGCGGGACCGCGAAAAGTTGCCGCGCTCAGTCCGCCGGGCCGCCGCTTCGGAAGGTGCGCAGGTAGGCGCCGAATCCTTCCGCGCCGTCCACGATGCGCGGGCCGCTGATCGCCTCGTTGTAGTCGAGGATGTGGAAGTTGTCCTCGCGGATCGCCGTGACCTCGGAGAGCGCGGGGAAGGACTTCAGGAAGGCGATCTTCTCCTCGGCCGGCTGGTCGCCGTAGTCGAGAATGACGATGACCTCGGGGTCGGCCTCGACGACGGCCTCCCAGCCGACGGACGTCCAGCGGTCGGTCAGGCCGGAGAAGATGTTCTCGCCGCCGGCCACGTCGATGATCTCGTGGGGCGGGGCCTGGTTGCCGGACGTGAACGGCTGGTCGGTGCCGGAGTCGTAGAGGAACACGCGCGGCGGCGGCCCCTCGGGCGCCTGTTCCGCGACGGCCGCGACCCGTTCACGCAGCCCGTCGATCACCTCGGCGGCCCGTTCCTCGACGCCGAAGATCGCGCCCATCCGCTCCAGGTCGGTGTAGAGCCCTTCGAACGGTGCGACCTCCATCGGGTGCCCCGGGTAGTTGTAGCAGGTCTCGCTGTGCATGAAGCTCTGGATGCCGAGGCCGTCCAGGATCTCCGGGGTAATGCCCCGTTCATCGCTGAACCCGGACTGCCAGCCCGCCACCACGAGGTCCGCGCGGGCGTCGACGACCAGTTCGCGGTTGAGGAGGTCGTCGCTGAGCATCTCCACCCGGGCGTACTCCTCGGCCCACGGCGACTCCTCGACGGGCGGGTTGGCCGGGGGCATGACGTAGCCGTGCACCGCGTCGGTCAGCCCCAGGGCGAACATCTTGTCCGCGCTGCCCGCCTCGTAGACCACGGCCCGTTCCGGCCTGCGGTACTCCACCTCCTCGCCGCACCGGCCGACGGTCACCGTGTTTGCCGCGTCGCCGTCGTCGTCCGCCACGTCCGCGCCGCAGCCGGCGAGCAGCAGCGTGACCGCCGTCGCCGGCACGAGGACGCGGCGTGCGGCTCGGCGCGCGGCGTTCGTGGTGTCAGTTCTGGTCATGAGGCGGCTCCCGGTGCCGTTGCGGTGGTGGGGAAAGGGAGTAGAGCAATTGGACGTCGCCGGTCAGCGGGTGCGGCACCACGGTGGCGGTGACGCCGAAGACCTCGCGGACCAGCTCGGCGGTGAGCACCCGGCGCGGCGGTCCCGAGGCGACCAGCGAGCCGGCGGACAGCACGCCGATGCGGTCGCAGACGGCCGCGGCCAGGTTCAGGTCGTGCAGCACCACGACGACGGTCAGCTCCGAGGCACGCAGCATCGAGAGCAGCGCGATCTGGTGCTTGATGTCGAGGTGGTTCGTCGGCTCGTCGAGCACCAGCACGGCCGGCTCCTGCACCAGCGCCCGCGCCACCAGCACGCGTTGCCGCTCGCCGCCGGAGAGCGTGAGGATGCCGCGGTCGGCCAGGTGCAGCACGTCGAGGCGGCGCATCGCCGACCGGCACAGCTCGCGCTCACCGGCGCTGAGCGCCCGGTTGCCGCGCAGATGCGGGGTGCGGCCGAGGGCGACGACTTCGCCGACGGTGAAGTCCAGCTCCGCGCCGCCCTCCTGGGTCAGCGCGGCGACGGACCTGGCGCTTTCGGCGAGCGAGAGCCCGGACAGCTCCCGGCCGCCGAGCCGCACGGCGCCGCCCGTCGGCTTCACGGCACGGTAGATGCAGCGCAGCGCCGTCGACTTGCCGCTGCCGTTGGGCCCGACGAGCCCGACGATCCGGCCCTCGGGCACGTCCAGGGACAGCCGTTCCACCAGCGCCCTGCCGCCCATCTCGACCGATACGGCGTCCAGTTCCAGGTCCATGTCACCGGCCTCCGAACAGGTAGCCGCGGCGGCGCATCAGGGTGATGAAGACCGGAACGCCCACCAGGGCCGTGATCACGCCGAGCGGCAGCTCACGCGGGGCGACCAGGGTCCGCGCCAGCAGGTCGGCCCACACCATGAAGATGCCGCCGACCAGCGGCGCGAACAGCAGGACCCGGGCGTGCCCGGCGCCCGCCACGATGCGCACCAGGTGCGGGATGATCAGCCCGACGAAGCCGATGGCGCCGCTCACGGCCACCATGGCCCCCGTCACCAGCGAGGTCAGTACGAACAGCCCCTTGCGCAGGGCGGTGGCGTCGATGCCGAGGCTGGCCGCCGTCTCGTCGCCGAGGGCCATGACGTCGAGGGCCCGGCCGAACCGGTGCAGCACCGCGAGGCCGGCGGCCACCGCGACGGCCACGGCCGGCAGGGAGCCCCAGGTGGCCGCGCCGAAGCTGCCCATCGTCCAGAACAGCACGGTGTGGGTGGCCTCCCCGTCGGGGGCCAGGTACACGAGCACGCTCATCAGCGCCTGGAAGCCGTAGGCCATCGCGATGCCGGTCAGGACCAGCCGCAGCGGCGTCAGTCCGGCCCTGCTGTAGGAGGCGGCGTAGACCAGGACGGAGGCGCACAGCGCACCCGCGAACGCCCCGGCGGAGAGCGCGTAGACGCCGAGGGAGGTGAACGCGCCCACCGCGAGCACCGATACCGCACCGGCCGAGGCCCCCGAGGAGACACCCAGCACGAACGGGTCGGCCAGCGCGTTGCGCACCAGCGCCTGGACCGCGACACCCACCGCGCTCAGCCCCGCGCCGACGACCACGGCGAGCAGCACCCGCGGCGTGCGCACCTGCCAGACGATCTGGTAGGTCGTGACCTCATCCGGCGCGATCGTGCCGCCCGTCACCGCCGCCCACAGATAACGTGCCGTGTCCGCGGGGGAGATGACGGCCGGCCCCAGGCCGACCGCCACCACCACCGACACCAGCAGGACGACGCCGAGCGCGAGGGCCGGCAGCAACCGCGCGCTGCCGTTCACGCGGTCCCCCCGCTCGCCCGGCCGTGGGCGTCGTGCATGGTGGCGGCCCCTTCGTGATGGTGCGTCGTCCGGCAGACGCGGACACCCGAGGGACAGTATCGATAATCATTTTCATTGTCACTGTGTCCTGCCCCACAGCGCAGCGGACGCGCTGCGGGGCAGCGGGATTCCGACGCGCACGGCCGCGCGTCCCCGGCTCAGGGCGTGTCGGGGCCCTGGATGAGCTGCAGGTAGGTGCCCACCGGGTCGAGGACCGTGGAGAAGTACCAGCCCTCGCCCGCGTCCTCGACGGGCCGCACCCAGGTGACCCCCAGCGTGTTCAGATGTGCCTCGGCCGCCCGGATGTCGCGCACGGTGACGTTGACCAGATGGCGCCCCGGCTCCGCGGCCTTGTCCGCCACGTCGTCCCGCCGGTCGAATCCGATGACCGCCCCCGGCCCGACGATGAGCATGTGTTCCGCCCAGCGGGCCCCCAATGGCTCGAGCGCGGCCCGGTACCACTCGACGAGCCGCTCGGGCTCCGTGCTGCCGAGAATGACACCGAGTCCGGTGATGTTGTCCTGGGACGCCATGCGTTCCCACCTCCTGCACGTACGGGTTGTTGCCGTAGTGAGGACCGTGACCGCGCCCGGAACTCATCGGCCGGTCTCAGTCCGGCATGCGGTCACCGATCAGGGCCAGGTTCTGGATGGCCGCGAGGCCGTACTGGGCGGTGTTGTTGGTGGACGCGTTGTCGCACCAGTCGGTGGGGTTGAGCGTGCTCTCCACACGTTCCGTGCCCAGTTCCGTGTCCCGCCCGTACTCCCAGTCGGTGGACGGGTGGAAGAAGCCGGTCCAGGCGCGTTCGGCCTGGGTGTCGTCGTCCAGGCGGGCCGCGGCGTAGGCCGTGAGCCGGGTGTGGGCCTGCCTCAGATTGCGGTTGGCGGGCAGGGTGCCGCCCAGCTCCTCCTCGGCCTCGGCGTCCGTTCCGTTGTACAGGCGGCAGTACTGGAGCCAGGCGGCCTCGAACTCGGGCATGTCGATCTGCTGGATCAGCTCCGCGTTCACCTCCACCAGGCCGAAAACGGCCGAGAGGTGGGACACCGAGATCCGCGGCTCCTCCTGGACGGCGTAGCGGCCGGTCTCCATGTCGTACAGGCCCGGGCTCTGGAAGAAGCCGTTGGGCTGCGCGGCGATGGTCTCCATGGTGCCGAGCAGCTTGTCGCGGCACTCCTCCCACCGCGGCCCGCGCCGCTCCCACTCGGTCAGCCAGGCCGCGGCCAGCCCGCTCCAGTCGGTACCGAAGCCGATGGACAGCGCCCGCGGGTCCGGTTCGTAGGGCTCCTCCCTGATCTTGCGGATCGGGTCCAGGACGAGGAACGTCGCCTCGCTGCGGGCGAGTTCGCGCATCAGGTCGCCGGTGCGCTCGTCGGTGGTGAGGTAGTGGTAGAAGCGGCGGTAGGTGGCGGTGCTGATGCGCTGCTGCTTGGCGCTGTCGGCCCAGTGCTGCACGCCGTGCCGGGTGCCGAGGCCGGCCCACTCGCCGGCGTGGTAGACGTCCACCTCGCCGGTGTGGCGGGTCATGGCCTCGGCGAAGCGGAAGATGTCGGCGCGCCCGGAACGCACGAAGGCGTACCAGAGCCACAGGTCGGGCGACAGTTCGGAGTTGTCCCAGGCGTAGCCGCCGATGTCGTAGCGCCACACCTTGCGGTCGCCGTCCTGGCTGTGCATGACGTCGCCGTAGTTCCAGAAGCCGTACCAGTGCCGCTGCTCGCGTGCGGTCACGTAGTAGTCGAAGAGGAAGTCCAGATTGTCCTCGATGCGGCTGCGGGCCGGGGTCGAGCGGTCCACCGGCGAGAAGAGACCGCCGAACGCACCCGTCGCGATGAGGTGCTCGGTCGGGTTGACCAGCTGCGGAGCGGCGCGCACCGCGTCCGCGATGGCGCCGAGGCGTTCCGCGTCCGGCGTGCCGTCCAGCGCCCAGAACGTGAGTTCGCTGGTGCGGGCGACGCCGTACGGGGTGCCGAACTCCGGCTCGTAGTCCTCGTAGGTGACCTCAAGACCTTCCAGCTGTTCCTCGTAGGTGTCCTGGCCCAGGCCGTCGTGGTAAAAGCGGGTGTCCATGGCCGGGGCGTCCGGCGACCACAGCCACACCGTGACCTCGGCCTTGCGGGTGTGCGCGTCGCGGATGTCGAGCTGGGTGGGGTGCAGCTGCCAGAAGTCCTTCAGCCCGAACGCGAACCCGCCGCCGGGACCGCCGAGGTAGCCGACACCCGCCGCCCGGTGGCCCTCGTCGGCCTGGACCCAGCCCTGTCCCGGCTTGGTCCGCTTGCTCACGGTGAAGCCCTCGGAGCTGAGCTGGGACAGCTTGTAGTCGCCGAAGGCCGGGATGAGGTCGATCCGTCCTGAGACGCGGGTGTCCCAGGTCGAGAGGTCCGGGGTGCGCCGGCCGGCGACCTGGGCCTGCCGGACCGCCTCGCCCGGGTCGCGGCGCAGCCCGGTGACCGGTCGGACCGCCTCGGCCAGCGCGCCGTGCCCCTCCCCCACCAGCCGCACGTGCCGGTCGTGCAGTTCGTCGTCGAGCGGGACGGTGAAGCGCACGCCGAGGCCGGCGATGAAGTCGCGCTGCCCGTCGGAGTCGAAGACGAAACTGTGGACCATGCGGAAGCTCTCCGCCCCGGCGTGGAAGTACAGCCGGACCGTGAACGGCAGCCAGGAGCGGCCCCGCCGCTTGTGCTTCCCGCTGATCTTCACCACCGCGCGGACCGGTCCCGACTGTTCGACCGTCACCTCCTCGACGGCGCTGAGGAGTTCCTCCCGGCGCACGGTGCCGATGCCGTCGTCGGGGATGCCGTCCTGCTTCAGGTTGACCAGCCTGCCCTGTTCCGCGATGACGCGGTCCCCGCGCTTGACCCGCGCCACCAGGTCGGTGCCGCCGGTCGGCATGCGGGCGGTGATCACGCCCGTGTCCACGTCCACGTGCCCGCGCCGTTCCCGGACGGTGACCGCCGAGCGCGGCGCCGCCGGGTCGCCCGCGGTCAGGGTGTAGCCGTCGGCCGCGGCACCCGCGCCGGAGATGGCGTGCCCGCTCCACTTCAGCGAGCCGTCCGGCCAGTACGCCAGCGGCCAGGACTGCACCGGCACCGCCGCCCCGTCGGCCGCCGTGAGCGCGAACGACTGGTCGCCCGGCACCGCGCCCATCGGCCAGGGCGTGCCCCAACTGGCTCCGGCCAGTTCGGCGGGGCGGTCCTCCAGCCACCGGAGTGCCACGTCCGACGGGCCGGCGGACTCCGCCGGCCGGCCGGCGGCGGAGGCGGTGCCCGCGGAGAGGAACGACGACAGGGGCGCGGCCGTGCCGACGGCCGCGGCTCCGCGCAGGAAGGACCGTCTGCCGGGGCCGGACGAGGACGTCGGGGCGGTGGCGGAGGCCGGCTTGGGGAGTGTCATGCGAAAGAACCTCACAAAGAAACGCGGATGTCGGCACGACCGGGAGTGAATCGATTCACCCCGGCTTCGGCGTGCTCCGGGGGAAGGGGCGGGGAAGCGGGCATCGGGCAAGCAGTCCGCGGGCTCCCGGTGAGGGCCGCCGGCGGGTACTGTGCGCACGTTGTCACGGATCGCTACGGCTCGATCAGTTGCCGCTCATAATTACACCGAACTGCTCCAACGGACCAGAGTCGGGTGCCAGTTTTCCCCGGACCGACGCGCGGCCCGTCCGCCCGCGCCCAGGGCGTGCCACCGGCGAACGCCGCCGAACACCCCGTCCGATCAGGCTATTTGCCCCCGTGCACCGAACCGGCGGGAGCGGCCCGCCGCGGTCGACCACCGTCGGCCGGGAACGCGGCGCCGCTCACCGGACGCCCATGCCTGCACACTTATGCACATGCAGGGTCAGTGTTGCGCGCTTCCGCAGGACTGCCGTATCACCAGGCGCGGCTGCATGGTCACGCTGCGCACGGCGCCCCCGCCGGGCTCGCCGAGGCGGTCGACGAGGAGCTGGGCGGCGCACGCGCCGAGTTGCTCCTTCGGCGGCGCGACCGCGGTGAGCGGCACCTCGGCGAGCGCCGCCAACTCGTTGTCATAGGCGATCAGGGCCATGTCCTGAGGCGTGCGCAGCCCGCGGGCGCGCAGCCGCTGGAGCAGCACGATCGCGTCCTGGTCGGAGTGGACCAGGGCCGCCCTGGTGCCGCTGGCCAGGCAGTCCTCGATGAATGCGTCGTACTGGCGCGCCGCCGCCTGTGAGCCGGGCGGGTGCCTGCGCCCCTCACGCACCGGGGCCGCGGGGTCGAGCCGCAACTGCCGGACGGCGGCGGCGTGCCCGTCCCTGATCAGCGGCGCGGTGGGGCTGGGGTACGCATAGAGACCGACGCGGGGGTGGCCGAGCCGGTGCAGGTGACGCACGGCACCGAAGGCGCCCCTGCGGTGGTCGGAGACGACGGACTCGCAGGCTTCGTGGTGATCGTCGGTCCGGCGTTCCAGCAGGACGAACGGAACGCCCGTGGCGTGGAGCCGGTCGACCAGGGCGTCGGTCACGTGCGTGCCGCCCGCGGAGGCGATGAGCAGCCCGGAGGCGCCGGACGCGAGGAGTTCGTCGACCTGCTCCAGGTCGCGGGGGTCCGCGTAGCGGGAGAGGGAGATGACCACCCGGGCGCCGTGCCGCGTGGCGACCGACCGCACCCCGTCGATCACCGAGGGGTAGTAGTAGGTGGCCGAGGGCACCAGCAGCCCGAGTGTCCGCGGGTCCAGGCCCGCGGGGGCCGCGCCGGCGCCGCGCCCCGCGGACAGCGGCCGGCCCTCCGCGTCCCGCCGGGGCAGGACGGCCCCGCCGCGCGTCTTGATGACGTGGCCCTCACGGGCGAGTTCGGTCAGGTCCCGCCTGATCGTGCCCGGCGAGACGCCGTGCCGGGTGGCCAGCTCCGCGACGTGCACGGCGCCGGTGGCCCGCAGTTCGCGAAGGAGCAGCTCCCGGCGTTGCAGGACGAGCAAGTCGGCCATCCACCTGTCCTCTCATGATGCGTAATGCACCATCGTAGGACTCACTGAAGAAGTATGAATCTGCGCGTGCACTTGTATTGACTCATGTGCACTGCTGGGCCAAGGTGCAGTAGCGCAAGCCAGAGAAGGAGCCGCCGTGGTGTCCCACCGCAGAAACCTGACCGTTCGAGGTTCCCTGGCCGCAGGCGTGGCAGCCGCTCTGCTCGCCTCGTGCGGCATATCGGGCGCGGCCGAGGGAGGGCCGACCACCATCACGTTCTGGTCGTGGACGTCCGGCTCCCAGGAGGCAGTTGACCGCTTCAACGCCACGCACGACGACATCCACGTCGTCTTCGAGCAGGTACCGGCGGGGACCGGCGGCGGTTACTCCAAGATGTACAACGCGGTGCGCGCCGGCAAGAGCCCCGACGTGGTGACCGTCGAGTACCCGCAGGTCCCCGCTTTCGTGACGCACAACGTCGTCCAGCCCATCACGGACTACGGCGCCGGGGAACTGCGCGACGTGCTCCCGGAGTGGGCGTGGAATCAAGTGGCGCTGGGCGGCGACGTCTACGCCCTCCCCTACAACATCGCACCCCAGGTGTTCCTCTACCGGGCCGACCTGTTCGAGGAGTACGGGCTGGACCTCCCCACCACGTGGGAGGAGTTCCGCGACACGGCCGAGCAACTGCGTGGCGAGCGGCCGGACACCGTGCTGGCCACCCTGGGCAACACCGACGCCGCGCTCCTGGCGGGCCTGGCCTGGCAGGCCGGTGCCAACTGGTTCGACACCGCCGGCGGCAGCTGGGAGGTGAACGCCACCGACGAGGCGAGCCTTTCCGTCGCACGCTACTGGGACGACATGGTCGCCGACGATCTGGTCAACGCCGAGCCGCTGTTCGCCGAGAAGCACATCGCGGACCTGCAACAGGGGCGCTCGCTCGGCATGATCGCGGCGCCCTGGATGCTGGGCAACCTCTCGCGCTTCGTGCCCGAGCTGGCCGGCAGCTGGGCGGCGGCACCGCTGCCCGCGTGGGACGGCACCGCCGCGGGCAACTACGGCGGCTCCGGATTCGCGGTACCGGAAGGTGCCGACCACCCGGAGGAGGCCATGGAGTTCGCCCGCTGGGTCGCCACCTCCCCCGACGCCATCGCGGCGATGGTCCCCGCCAGCACGGCGATGCCGGCCAACAGCGACCTGTTCGACATCTGGGCGACCGAAGTCGAGGCCGCCAACCCCTACGTCGCGGGCATGGGTGTGCCGGCCGTGGCCACCGCCGCCGCGGAGAGCGTGCCCCCGGCCTGGGAGTGGGGTCCCGACATGACCGACGGCTTCGCCAGGCTCATGGACGAGATGACCGGATCGATGGGCCGTCCCGGGGGCCTGGAAGATGCGCTGCACCGCTGGGAGGACGACGTCGTCGACCAGCTGAGGCTGCGCGGCTTCGACGTGACCACCTGACCCGCACACCCGGTACGCACCCAGGGAAAGCCATGGCATCCACCACCTCACCCCCGCGGTCGCGGATACGCAGACAACGACGCAACGGTGTCCTGCTGCTCCTCGGGCCGTTCTTCCTGCTCTTCGCCCTCACCTACATTCTGCCCCTCTTCTACGCCGTCGGGCTCAGCTTCTTCCGCGAGCGGTTCAGCGGGCTCGGCTGGGGCGGTCCCGAACTCGTCTTCGCCTGGTTCGACAACTACACGCGGGCCCTGACCGACCCGGACTTCCTCAGCGGCGTCGGGCGCGTGCTGCTCTACGGCCTGATCTTCGTTCCGCTGCTCGTCGTGCTGGCGATCGTGCTCGCCCTGCTGCTGGACAACGCGCTCACCTACGGGCGGCGCTTCTTCCAGACCCTGCTCTTCCTGCCGCACATCGTCCCCGGCCTGATCGCCTCCCTCATCTGGCTGTACCTCTACACCCCGGAACTCAGCCCGATCGTCGACGCCTTCTCCGCCCTGGGCTGGGACATCGACTTCCTCGGCGGCAACAACGTCATGTTCTCGCTGGTCAACATCGCCGTCT
This sequence comes from Streptomyces sp. MP131-18, assembly GCF_001984575.1. Lineage (GTDB taxonomy): Bacteria > Actinomycetota > Actinomycetes > Streptomycetales > Streptomycetaceae > Streptomyces > Streptomyces johnsoniae. Next base: position 1,402,636 of record NZ_LZNS01000001.1, read on the forward strand.
GGGGGGCGCTCGGCTTCAACGTCGTCCTGATCTTCGTCGGCCTCCAGGCCGTGCCGCGCACGACCATCGACGCGGCCAGGATCGACGGTGCCGGCGAGTTCCGCATCGCCTTCAACGTGAAGCTGCCGCAGGTCCTCCCGACGGTCCTGGTGGCGACGCTGTTCACCATCATCGGCTCGCTCCAGCTCTACACCGAGCCGATGATCCTGCGTACCTCGGGCGAAAGCCCCATCAGCAACACCTGGACCCCGAACATGCTCGCCTACTCCTCGGCGTTCAACAGCAACGACTACCACTACGCCGCGACCGTCTCCGTGCTGATCGCCGTGCTGGCCGGCGTCCTCTCCTTCGCCGTCACCAGATTCGCCAATCGGAGGGCGCTGCGATGACCGACACCCTCGAAACCGAACGTCCTTCCGCCAGGTCCGGCGGGCCGGGCGGCGCGGGACCGTCCCGCGGCGCACGGGCGCCGGGCACCCCGCTGCCGTGGTGGCTGCGGCGCTCCGCGGTCACCAGCCTGTGCGCCATCGCGGGCATCTACACTCTGCTGCCGCTGCTCTGGCTGCTGTTCGCCGTCACCAAGACCCTCCCCGAGCTGTACAGCGGGAACGGCTTCTCGCCGTCGAGCGGCTTCCACGTCCTGGAGAACGTGCAGGACCTGTTCGCCGCGGACGGGGGCCGCTTCGGCCGCTGGATGCTCAACACGGCGGTGTACGCGGTCGGCGGCGCGTTGGCCGGCACCCTGCTGTCCGTGGCGGCCGGCTACGCCTTCGACAAGTTTCCGTTCCGCGGCAAGGAGAAGTGGTACGCCCTCGTCATCGCCGGCGTGCTCATCCCGAACACCGCCATCGTCATCCCCCTCTACCTGATGATGGCGAACCTCCAGCTCACGGACACCATGTGGTCCGTCTTCATCCCGCTCATCGTCAACCCGTTCGGCGTTTACCTGGCCAGGGCCTACTCCGCGGGCGCCATACCCGACGAACTGCTCGAGGCCGCCAGGATCGACGGTGCGGGCGAGGTACGGACCTTTTTCTCGGTCGGTCTGCGCATGATGGCGCCCGGGGCCCTGACGATCTTCCTCATCCAGTTCATCGGCATCTGGAACAACTTCTTCCTGCCGATGGTGATGCTCACCGACAACGACCTTTTCACTGTCGCCCAGGGCCTGTTCACCTGGAACTCGGCGGTGAGCCAGAACCCGGACTACACGCGCCTGGTCGTCATCGGCTCGGCGGTGACCACCATTCCGCTCCTGCTCCTCTTCATACCGCTGCAACGCCGGTGGCGGGCCGGTCTTGCGGAGGGTGGCGTCAAGTGACACGACGCACCAGACGAGCAGTCCTTGCCAGGTGAGTCCGCCGACCGAAGGTGTTCCTCGCGATGCACAAACGCTCCACCGCCCCGACCGCCCTGTTCGCCCTGGACGGCAGCAACCTGCCGTTCCTGTTCCCCGCGGACGTCGCCGCCGCGCTGGCGGTCCTGGTCGACATCGACCAGGACCATGCGGTCACGGACTTCGCGGACGCCGGCGTCCGGCCCCGGCTGCCGGACGTGGAAATCCTCATCACCGGCTGGGGCTGCCCGCTCATCACCCCGTCCGTCCTTGACACCCTGCCCCGCCTGCGCGCGATCCTGCACACGGGAGGCACCGTCAAGAAGCTGCTGACGCCCGAGGTCTGGGAGCGCGGCATCGCCGTCTCCACCGCCGCCGCGGCCAACGCGCTGCCCGTCGCCGAATACACCCTCGGCATGATCCTGCTGCTGGGCAAGGACGTCTTCGCCGCCCGCGAGGACTTCCGCACCAGCAGAACGTTCGCGCCACAAGCGCCGGGCGCGGACATCGGGAACGCCGGCCGCCGCGTCGGCATCATCGGCGCGTCGAGGACCGGCCGCCGCGTGATCGAGCTGCTGCGGCCCTTCGACTTCGACGTCCTCCTGCACGACCCCTACGTCGGCGCGGCCGAGGCCGAAGCCCTCGGCGTGCGCGCGGCCAGCCTCGAAGAACTGCTCGCGGCCAGCTCCCTCGTCTCCGTCCACGCGCCGGCCACCGCCGAGACGCACCACCTGCTCGACGCCGCGCGCCTGGCGCTGCTGCCCGACGGCGCCGCGCTGATCAACACCGCCCGCGGCAGCCTGGTGGACACCGACGCGCTGGTGAAGGAGCTGGTCACCGGCCGCATCCGGGCCGTGCTCGACGTCACGGAGCCCGAGCCGCTGCCCGCCGACTCGGCCCTGTACCGCCTGCCCAACGTCTTCCTCACCCCCCACATCGCCGGCTCGATGGGCAACGAGCTGCGCCGCCTCGGGCTCACGGCCGTGCGGGAGGTCGAACGGCTGCTGGCCGGACGTCCGTTGGCGCACCGCGTCGAGCACGCCCAGCTCGCCCGCACCGCCTGAACGGATTCGATGCGCCGTCATGCACGGACATGACGCAGACGAAGGAGCAGAACCTGTGCCTCCCCTCCGAGACCACGGGGCCGGCGCGCAGGCGTCGGCCACCACGGAGATCTCCCCGATCACCGGCTTCACCCGCACGGACTGGGAACGGACGGCGGACCGGCTGCTGGCCGGGGCCCTGCGGCACGCGGGGCCGGGCCACTCCCTGCTCAACCTGCCCGGGCCGGCCAGCGGTTCCGGCCGGCACAGCGACGGCCTGGAAGGCTACGCCCGCACCTTCCTCCTGGCGGCCTACCGTTCGGCGCACGCGGGCAGGAAACTCGCCGAGGACGTGCTCGCGCCCTACGCCGAGGGCCTTGAGACCGGCACCGACCCCGAGGCGCCGGGACGCTGGCCGCTGCCCTCGGTCCTGCCGCAGGCCAGGGTCGAGGCGGCCGCCGTCGCCATCGGCCTGTACGAATCCAGGCACTGGCTGTGGGACCGGCTGCCGGACCGGGTCAGGCAGCGCACCGTGGACTGGCTCGGCGGCATCTCCCGCGTCCAGGTGCCGGCCAACAACTGGCTGTGGTTCAGAGCCGTGGTCGCCGCGTTCCTCCGCTCCGTCGGCGCGCCGTACGCATCCGACGACATCGACCGCGCCGTGGAATCCACCGAGAGCTGGTACGCCGGCGGCGGCTGGTACACGGACGGGGCCAGGGGCCCCGGCCAGTTCCGGAACTTCGACCACTACAACGGCTGGGCGATGCACCTCTTCCCGCTGTGGTACTGCCGCATCTCCGGCGCCGAGGCCGAGGCGCGGCTCCTGCCGAGGTACCGCGACCGGCTGCGCACGTTCCTCCACGACGCGGTCCACCTGGTCGGCGGCAACGGGGCGCCCCTCTTCCAGGGGCGGTCCCTCGTCTACCGCTTCGGGACCGCCGCACCGTTCTTCGTCGGCGCCCTCTTCGACGCGACGGAGCTGCGGCCGGGGCTCACCCGCCGCGCGGGCAGCGGCATCCTGCGCTACTTCCTCGACCACGGCGCCCTCTCCCCGGACGGCACGCTGTCCCTGGGCTGGCACGGCCGTTTCGAACGGCTGCGGCAGATCTACTCGGGACCCGCCTCCCCGTACTGGGCCTGCCAGGCGTTCTCCGGCCTGCTGCTCCCGCCGCAACACCCGGTGTGGACCGAGCCGGAAGAACGACTGCCCGTCGAGCGGGCCGACTTCGTCCGTCCGATCGGCCCGCCCGGGTGGGTGTCCTGCGGCACCGCGGCCGACGGCGTCGTGCGGATCGTCAACCACGGCACCGACCACACGCCACCCGACCGGCCCGCCAGGGACGACCCCGCCTACGCCCGCGTGGCCTACTCCACCCACACCGGCCCCGACCTCGGCCCGCCGCTCGACCTCGCCGACGACCCCGAGGCCAAGCCTCGCGACGGCGACGCCCGCGACGTGCAGGGCCCGGACAACCAGGTCGCCCTCGTCCGCGACGGGCAGCCGTCCCACCGCAGCCCGCTGCGCAGCATCCGGGCCGCGGGCCGCGTCGCTGTCTCCGCGCACGTGCCCCACTGGCCGGTGGCGGGCGAGCGGAAGCGGGAACGCTGGCCGGCGGGGCCCGCCGTCCTCACCGCCTCGGTGGTCAACGGGCCCTGGGAGGTTCGCCTCGTCCGGGTCGCAGGGCCCGGGTACACCGTGCGGATCGGCGGCCACGCGCTGGCCGCCGACCGGCCGCCGTGGAGCCGGGCCACGGACGACCACCTCCTCGTCGTCCGCCCCGACGGGCTCACCAGCGGCCTGTTCGTGCTCGGGGCGCCCGGCCCCCCCGCCACCCTGCGGGTGCGGCGCGCGGTGGCGATGAACGCCTTCGGCACCTTCAGCTCGACCCCCGTGTACGAGGCGGCCGGGGACCTGCACGCGACGGCGGTCTTCCTCGGCGGCACCACCGACGCCGCCCTGCCGCCCGTGCCCCGGGCCCGGCTCACCCACGCCGGGGCGAGCGTCACCTGGGCCGACGGCTCCGCCGACACCCTCACCTGGCCGGAGTGGCCGGAGTCGCCGGCGTAGCCGCAGTGGCCGAAGTGGCCGTCAGCCGCGGAGGTCGAGCGCCGGCTCCGGCCGGTGGACGCCGCGGGGCCGGTAGCCGAGGGATTCGGCGATGCCGAGCAGGTCGGCGATGTACCACAGGGTGGCGAGCCACATCTCCGTGCCCTGGAGGCCCGGCCGGTGCGCCGGCCGGGCCGGGCCGCTCAGCGGGGGAAGGCAGAAGGGGAAGCCCTCGCCGTCCACCCACTGTTCGGTGAGGGTGCCGAGCTGCGCGTCGGCCCACTGCCTGATGTCCGCCTGCCGGTGGCCGGTCTGCCGGGAGAGCAGCCACAGCGGCTGGGCGACGTCCAGCACGTTGCAGGCCGTGGTGCGCCCGGGACCGAAGTGCCGTTCGTCGGCCGCGTGCCGCAGCACCGTGTCGACGGCCTGTTCCGGGTGGGGCACGGGCAGGCCGAACTGCGCGAACGTGCCGCGCACCGCGCGGTAGTACCCGTTGACCGCCTGGAGCAGGCCGTCGGCCGGCCGGCCGCCGGTCCACATTCCGCTCTCCGGGCGGCAGTTGGTGTGCAGCCAGCCGAAGAGGGTGTGGTACTGGGTGAGGGCCGCAGCCCTGTCCTCCGGCGGGTGCTTCAGGTTCCACATCAGTGCGGTCCCCAGCGTGTCGACCCCGGCGCCCGCGGCCCAGCCCGCGTGCCGCCAGGGCTGGCCCTCCAGGGTGGCCACGATGTCGTGGGGCGTCATCCGGGCGACGGCGGTGATCGGGTGCGCGAAGCGGGAGCCGAGCAGGTCGAGGGCGTAGCCGAGGCTGAGGATGTGGTAGTGGGTGTCGCTCTGTTCGTACCCCGTGGGCGCGGCGCCGTGCCGGCCGGTGTCGTCCAGCGGCGGAACGAGACCCGTGCCGGGGTCCTGGTTCTGCCGCAGGCGCCTGACGTGTTCCGCGGCGGGGAGTTGTTCCGGTGCGGACGCGTGCAGCAGGACGGAGATCTCGACGGCGTCGGCGTGGGCGCGCAGGGTGGGCGCGGCACCGGGCGCGTCGAGGTAGCGGCCGGTGGGGGTCCCGTCCGGTGCGGGGGCGTCCGGCTCCCAGCAGCGGGCGATGAGGTCCGGCGCCTGGTCCCCGGCGCGCGCGGCCAGTTCGGCCAGGCGCCCGGCCGGCCGGCGCCCGCGGTCGCCCGGCGAGGTGGCTTTCGGGGTACGCCGGTCGCGGATGACGCGCGCGGGATTGCCGGCGACCACGGCCCAGTCCGGTACGTCCTTCGTCACGACGGAACCGGCGCCGATGACGGCGTGGGAGCCGATGGTCACGCCGTCGACGATGACGGCGTTGGACCCGATCCAGACGTCGTCGCCGATGGTGATGCCGCGTTCGGTGCCAGCCTGCCGGAAGACGGGGCGGTCGGGCGCGAAGGAGTGGTTGAAGCCGAGGATGGAGGTGTGCGCGCCGATCCGGACGCCGTTGCCGAGCGTGACGGTGCCGCGCACCACGGAGAAGGCGTTGAGGGTGCAGTCGTCACCGGTGCGCACGGTGCCGGTGACGTAGGCGTGGGCGGCTATGTAGGAGTTGGCGCCGAGCGTCAGCGCGGTCGGGCTGACCATGGCGAGCTCGGAGATGAACGTGCGGGGGCCGAGGGTGGCGCCGCACCGCCGGCCGAGCGCCTCCTGCCGCGCACGCTGCGCCTGTTGCCGGCTTTCGTCGGCCCGTTCCCAGAAAAGCCAGGCGTTGTAGTCCAGCACTTTCGCGTCGTCGTCGGGTACGTCGTCCATGGGGGTGTTCCTCGCAGGTTCTGAGGTGGCTACGCACGGAGTCGGTGGGTGGCGGGGTCCACAAGGCGGGCGAGGGGCCGGCCCGCCGCGGCGCGGGCGACCTCGTCAAGGGCATTCTCGGCCAGCCTATCCAGCTCCGTTCCCACCGAACCGGCCAGGTGCGGCGTGAGAAGGGCGTTGGGCAGCCGGAAGAGAGGATCGTCGGCGCCGCGGATGTCCGGAACATCCAGGATCGCCGTGATGCGGCCGGTGGACAGCTCCCCGATCAGGGCCTGACGGTCGACGAGCGACGCCCGCGCCGTGTTGATCAACGTGGCGCCCGGCCGCATCAGGGCCAGCCGCCGCGCGTCGAGGAGATGGCGGGTCTCCGGAAGTGCGGGGGCGTGGACGGTGACGACGTCGCTCTCGGCCATCAGCGTGTCGAGATCGGCATGGCGAGCGCCGAGGGCAGCGGCCCCGGACGGGTCGAGGGTCGGATCGTGGAGGAGCACGCGCAGGTCGAAAGGGCGGAGCAGGCTCAGGAGCCGGCGGCCGATGGCGGAGGCGCCGATCACGCCGACGGTCTGTCCGTAGTTGCCGCGGGTGGCCAGGGTCTGCCGGATGTCGGGGGCGCGCCGGTCGTGCACGAAAGAACGCGCCATGCGGAAGACGTCCTTGTTGGCCAGCAGGATCATGGCCAGCGTGTATTCGGCGACCGGGACGGCGTTCGCCTCCGCCTGCGAGCTGACTTCGATGCCGCGGGCGAAGACCTCCTCGTCGGCGATGCCCCTGACGGAGCCCGCGGTGTGGATGACGTGGGTGAGGCGTGGCGCGGCGTCCAGCACTGCGGGCGTCAGGCGAGGTGCTCCCCAGCCCGTGATGAGAACGGCGGCCTCGGCCAGCACCCGCCGGGCCCGCTCGCTGTCGTACTCCTCCAGGACCGGGCCCGGAGGAACGCGCACGTGCTCGCGCAGCCCGGCCATGCGCGCGGGCGGGAAGAAGCGCTCCGCCAGGGCGGCCGGGGAGAAGACCAGGCCGGCCGCGGGCTTTCCGGTCATCCCTTCAGCCCGCCGCTGATCATGTCAAGACGCCAGAACCGCTGGAGGAACAGCAGCAGGCAGATGAGCGGGATGACGGAGACCGCGGTGCCGACGATCGCGAGGCCGTACAGCGACGGCTCCCCCGACCCCTTGGACATCAGCGTGTAGAGGCCCAGGTTGATCGGGTACTTGCTCTCGTCGGCCAGCATGATGAACGGGAGCAGGAAGTTGTTCCAGTTGCCGACGAACTGGAGCATGAAGATGGTGATCATGCCGGGGAACATCATCGGCAGCCCGATGGAGGTGAAGATCCGGTATTCGCTCGCGCCGTCGATCCGGGCGGATTCGATGGTGGAGTCGGGCACCGAGGCGTCCGCGTAGACGCGGGCGAGGTAGATGCCGAAGGGCGAGATCAGGCCGGGGAGCAGCACGGACCAGTAACTGCCCACCATGCCTATCTCGGCCATGATGATGTACTGCGGGATCGCCAGGGTCATGCCCGGCAGGAGGACGCCGGCCAGGATGAGGTAGAAGAGGGAAGTGCGCCCCCGGAAGCGGTACTTGGCGAAGGCGTAGCCGGCGCAGGTGGAGATCAGCGTGCACAGGACGGAGCCGGCTCCGGCGTAGAGCAGGCTGTTCCCGGCCCACTTCACGAACTGCCCGTCCTCGTAGGCGAAGAGATCGCGCACGTTGTCCAGGAGGCCGGTGCCTGGCTGGAAGGTGAACGTCGAGAACAGCTCGGCGTTCGACTTCGTCGAGGCGATCACGATCCAGGCCACGGGCACCAGCGAGTAGAACGCGCCGATCAGCAGGAGGACCGTGGGCACGATCTTGGCGCGCTGGTGGGGAAGCATGGCCGGCCGGCCGGTCGTCTCGTTGCTCACTGGATTCCTCCGAAGGCGCGCCGCTGGGTGATTTTGAGCAGCAGCAGGGAGACGAGCAGGGTGCCCACGGCGAGGATCACCGATCCGGCGGCGGCCAGCGGCAGGTCGTCGCGGATGAATCCGTCGCGGTAGACCTGCATGAGCGGCACCCAGGTCTGGGAGATCTCGGTGGTCATGGGGCTGAGCATGGTGGGCTCCCCGTACACCTGGAGGGTGCCGATGAGCGCGAACAGCCCGGTGAGCACCAGCGCCGGTGCGACGAGCGGGACCTTGATGCGCCAGGCGATCCGCCACTCCGTGCAGCCGTCGATCCTGGCGGCGTCGTACAGCTCGGGCGGGATGCCCCGCAGGGACGTGAAGATAATGATCATGTTGAATCCGACGCCGCCCCAGATGGCAATGTTCGCCATGGACGGGTAGATGACGCCGGCGTCCAGGAACGGGATGGTGCCGAGGCCGAGTTTTTCGGTGAGATAGCTGAACGGGCTGGTGGAGGGCAGGTACATGAAGCCCCACATCAGCGAGGCGACGACGCCGGGGATCGCGTAGGGCAGGAAGATCGCCACCCGGGAGAACCGCTTGGAGCGCGCGGCGCCGTGGTCCAGGAGCAGGGCGAAGAGCAGGGCGAGCCCGAGGGTGAGGGGCACGGCGATGATGCCGTAGAGGCCGAGCCGCCCGAAGCCCGCCCAGAAGCCGGAGTCGGTCAGCATCTGCCGGTAGTTGGCCAGGCCGACGAATACTTCGGTGCGGATGCCGAACACGCCCTCGTCGACGATCCGCAGGCCCTGGAGGCTGAGGTAGAGGGCGTAGCCGATGGGGATGGCCATGAAGGCCAAGAAGAAGAGGAGCGCGGGCGCGATGAACACGAACGGCGCCATCGTGGTGCGGCGTTTCCCGGTGGCCTTGCCTGCGGCCTTCCCCGGGGCCTTCCCGGCGGCGCCCGCCGGCGGTGTGGTCCTGGCGGTCATACGGAGCCTGTCTGGTGAGTCGTGACGGTGCGGGGCATCAGTTGGAGATGTCGAAGCCGACTCGATCCATGTCCTCGACCACCGTGTCGTGTACCTGCTGGAGCGCGTCGGGCAAGGGAGTTCCGTTGCGGATGGCCGCGGAGATCGCGTCCTGGTAGGCGTCGCTTGCCGTGCTGACGTTCGGTCCCCAGGTGACGCCCGGGACGGTGTGCGAGGCCGCTTCCGTGGCGATGTCCCAGTAGTCCTGCTGACGCCCCGTCAGGGGTGGCGGTGGGCCCTGGGCGGCCGCCTCCTGGCCGGCGATGCAGGCGGGGTACTGGCCGTCGGCGATCTGGAGGTCGTAGGCCGTCTCGTCGGTGTTCATCCACATGGCGAACTCCGCCGCCGCCTCCGGGTGGTCGGAGTTCTTCGTGACGGTCAGGGCGGTCCCGCCCTGGAGGGCGACGTCCCTGTCGTCGCTCTCCCACTGGGGCAGGGGCGCGATCCCCCAGTCGCCCGCCTGCCCTTCGGCCACGCCGTACAGCACGCCCGGCGCCCACAGGGCGGACGGCCAGGTGAGCACGTGCCCGTTGTTGACCCGGTTGTTCCACTCCGGGGTCAGCAGCGGCTCCGGCCTGACCAGGTCGCGGTCGATCAGGTCCTGCCAGTACTCGGCGACCCGCATGGTCGCCTCGTCGTCGATGCCGACGGTCCATTCCCGGTCCTCGACCGTCCACCAGTCGGCGCCCGCCTGCTGGGCTAGCCCCGCGAAGTTGCCGAACTCCGTGGGCGCGAACGTGGCCAGGTGGGAGGACGGATCGCGCTCGCGGACATCGGCCGCGACCTCCGCGAACTCCTCCCAGGTCGCCGGCACTTCGAGGCCCAGCTCGTCGAACCGCGCCTGGTTGTACAGCAGCACCATCGGACCCACGTCCTGGGGAATGCCGTACACCTCCTCCTCGAAGCGGGTCATCTCCCACACTTCATCGGAGAAGTCGTCCTCGACCTCGGCGGTGTACTCGGAGATGTCGGCCAGCACGTCGGAGACGACCATCGCCGGGATGGTCTGGTACTCGACGCACGAGATGTCCGGCGCGTTGCCCGCGCGGCTCGCCGTCAGCAGTTTCGTGGAGGAGTCCCCGCCGCCACCGGCGTCCGTGTGCCGTACCTGGATATCGGGATGCGCGGCGTTGAACGCGTCGACCTTTTCGCTCTGGGACTGGCTCCAGCACCAGTAGTCCAGGGTGATCACGCCGTCACCGGCCTCGCCGCCCGAGCAGGCCGCCACCAGGGAAGCGACCCCGGCGAGGGCGATTCCCCGGACGAAACCTCGTTCAGCCATACCCACTGCCTTCCTCGACCCGTCTCCCCCGGCCCACGGCGGATCGCCACGCGGCCCCGGAGGCGCGGCCCGGTGGGCCGCAACAGCGCGCACCGCCACCAGGTGACGCCCGTTCACAGCAGTTGGCTTTGCGACAGAGTCAAGCTAGGTCACCGCGCCCCGGCTGTCACTACCTCGTACGACAAAAATCCACAGCGATCGACAGCTCACCTGGGAGACAGTTTCGCAGAAGAGTTAACTTACCCCGGCAGACCGGCACCCCCGGCCCGGGGGTGCGGGCGGGGCACGGGCCGCCGCGGGCGTCCTGCGCCGCGGCGGCCGGGCCTCCGCGCGCCCCGGCACTCCCGGTCCCTACCTATATGCTGCGTGCGTGAATTCGGCACGCACGCAGGCCGGTCGCCGGTCTTCGATCCAGCAGTGGGCAGCGGTTTCACGCCCCGCCCGCCCCATAGTCAGGGAATTGCTGATCAACGGCCCGCAGACGCGGACTTCCCTGGCCAAAACCCTGGGCCTTTCGACCGGCAGCCTGACGCGCCTGACGAAACCCCTGGTCCAGTCCGGCCTTCTCGTGGAACGCGACGTCGTACACGATCCGGTCAACGGCCGCCCCACACGGCCGCTGGACATTGTCGCCGAGGACTTTCATTTCCTCGGCATCAAATTGACCTCCGACCACGTGCACGCGGCGGTCACCGATTTGCGGGCCCGCGTGGTGGCGGAGGCGGGCGAGCCGATCGGCGACAGGCGGCCGGAATCGGTTCTCGTGCAGGCCAGAAACTTGATGACGCGGCTGTCCCGGGAGGGAGCGGAGCCGGTCGCGGCCGGATTCGCACTCGGCGGCAATCCGCAGGCACCAGGTGAGACCGCGGCCGCCGAGGTCTTCGACGCACCATTCCTCGACTGGTGGGGTATCCCGCTCCAGCCCCTCCTCGACGAGCGGATGGGCATTCCCTGCGTGGTCAGCAACGATGTCTCGGCGCTCGCGCACAGCCAGCACTGGTTCGGCGCCGCCCGGGGCCTGTCCGACTTCGCCCTGGTGACCGCGGGGGCCGGAATCGGATATGCCCTCTTCATTCGCGATCACATGGTGACGGCCACGGAATCCGATCTCCGGGAATTCAGCCATCACATTCTCGACCCCGGCGGGCCCATGTGCCCGGAAGGGCACCGCGGCTGCGTGGCGTCCTATCTTTCGACGCACTCGATTCTGACCTCGGCGGCCCACGGATTGCGGCGACAGGTGACCATCGAGGAGATCACGCGCATGGCGCGCGAGGGCGACGCCGTCTGCCTACAGGTCACGCGCCAGGCGGGTTGGGCTCTCGGCGCCGTCATCGCGACGGTCGTCAACATCACCATGGTGAAGACGGTGGTCGTCGCGGGCGAGAGCGTCGAGGTCGCGCGAGCGGGGAAACGGCATATCGAGCGCGGGATGGGCCACCGCAGGCACCGCGACTACCGGTCCATCGACATTCCCATGCTGTCCGCCGACTTCACGGAATGGGCCAGGGGCGGCGCCGTGGCGGCCATCAGGACCTTCGTCGCCGGGACCTCCTGAGCAGCGCGACCCGCCCGGGACAACGGCCCGCCGCCCGCTGCCCGTTGCCGCACCGGACCGCGAACGGCGGCGGCGGGCACGGGAACCGGTCCGGACGGCGCGCCGTGGTGACCGGCGAACCGGCGGCGCCGCCGGTCGGCATGGCGCGGTTCGTGGTGTCCACCCACTCCTCGGAACGGCTCGGGCAGGCCGGGGCCGTCGCCGGGCTCGTGGGCGGCCGCCATGCCCGGCGGCCCCGGCACCCGGTCGTTCACACCCGGTGGCGGACGTCCTCCAGGTAACGGAGAACGGCGGCGACGCGCCGGTCCACGTGGTCGGTGGGTGCCAGGTCGAGCTTGGCGAAGATGTTGCGGATGTGCTTGTGCACGGCGCCGTGCGTGACGCAGAGCCGTTCCGCGATGGCCGCGTTGCCGAGCCCCTCGGCCATCAGGGCGAGCACGTCGCGCTCCCGCGGGCTGAGCCGTTCCAGCCGGACGTCGTGGCGGGTACGGGTGAACAGCTGGGCCACGACCTCCGGATCGATCGCCGTGCCCCCGGCCACCACGCGGTGCAGCGCGTCCAGGAACTCCTCGACCCGCCCGACCCGCTCCTTGAGGAGGTACCCGAGATGGGTGACGCCGCCCGTGAGCAGCTCGGTGGCGAAGGTCTGCTCCACGTAGGCGGACAGCACGAGGATGGCCAGGTCGGGCCGCCGGCGCCGGGCCTCGATGGCGGCGACGATCCCCTCGTCGGTGTGGGTCGGCGGCATCCGGACGTCGAGGATGGCCACGTCCGGCCGATGGGCGTCCAGCGCCGTCAGGAACTCCGCGGGCGTGCCCGCGGTGGCCACCACGTCGAGGGACTCCGCGCGCAGCAGCAGCGCCAGGCCCTCGCGCAGCAACGGGTCGTCCTCGGCTATCACGATCCGCATGGGAGTCTCACCTCAAGGGTTGTCGGGCCGCCGGGCGGGCTGGCCAGGTGCAGGGTGCCGTCGTGCGCCGCCACGCGGCGGCGGATGCCGGAGAGTCCGGACCCGCCGCTCTCGTCCGCGCCGCCCCGGCCGTCGTCGGTGACGTGCAGGTGCAGCCACCCGCCGCGGCTGACGACCGAGACGGCCGCCTTGTCGGCGTTGCTGTGCTTGGCGATGTTGGTCAGCGTCTCGGCCACCACGAAGTAGGCGGTCGCCTCCACGGATGCGGCGCACCGTTCGGGGGCGTCGACGTCAATCCGGCACGGCACCGGGCAGGACGCGGCAAGTCCGGTGAGCGCACCGGCCAGCCCGCGGTCGGCCAGGACGGGCGGCACGATGCCCCGGGCGACGGTGCGCAGTTCGGCCAGGGCCTGTTCGGCCGCGCGCTGGGCACGTTCGAGAAGCTCCTCGGCGGCGTGCGGGCCGGCCGGGCCCGAGGCCGGGGGAAGGTCGCGGGCGACCATGCGGCGGGCGGCACCCAGCAGCACGGTGACGGTGACGAGCCGGTTCTGGGTGCCGTCGTGGAGCGCGCGTTCGATGCGGCGCAGCTCGGTGGCGTGCGCGTCGAGCGCGGCGGCCCGCGTGGCGGTGAGCTGCGCGACGCGCAGGGACAGGTCCGCTTCCGGACCGGCCGCCAGAAGCCGCCGCCCCGGCCGCGCCTGCACCCGCGCCATGGCCGGGGTGAGACCGAAGATGATGGCGACCCAGCCCAGGCCCAGCAGAGCCACGGGCACGGCATCGCCCCAGGTGTACGCGATCCCGCCGATGCCCACGGACGTCGCGGTCACGCCCTCGGGCGTCAGGCTCCACCACAGCGGGAAGGTCACGTCGCGCAGCGCGAGGAACGGCAGCGCCACGCCGCTCAGGCCGAGGAACAGCCCCCGCGACGCGTGGGCGGTCAGCCAGCGCAGCTCCCGCCGGGTCGTGGGGTCGGTGAGGGCGAGCCGCAGCCCGGTCGGCGCGGGCCCGGGGCCGATGACCTCGGGGCCCCAGCGGCTGAGCCTGCCGCGTTCGCGATCGGCCAGGCCGTGCAGCGCGCGCAGCACCGCAGGCACCATGAGCAGTCCGACCCCGGCCAGGCTCAACACGGCGGTGACCGCCAGCCACATCAGGACGACGAACGCCAGCAGGGCGGTGCCGAGCCCGCCCGCGAGCTGTTCGATCGCGGAGATGGCGGCGCCGGTGGCACGGACCACGGTGTTCCTGGTGCCGGCGTTCTCACCGCCGGACTCGCCGGACTCGCCGGACCCCCGCCGGCCCGCCGCCCGGCCGTCGGCCGCCTCGTCCCGCTGGGCCGGCATCCGTCCCTCCCTCGTCGGCGCCCCCACCTGCCCCGGGCCGCCGCCCCGTTGACCATGAGCGCAGGAACGCAGGGTACAGCCTGCTGCACCGCGGTTCCGGCGGCTGGCTGGCTCGGCCGCACGGGCCCGCGCGGCCTAGCGTTCGGACTTCCAAGCACCTTCGAAGAGGAAGCACATGGTGAAGGACACGGACCCCTACCGCCTCACCGGCGATGTCGAGGGCATGCGCGGGGCATCGCCCGGCACCGGCGGTACCGACGTTCTGCGCGGCCTGCTGTGGGTGGTGCTGGTCATCAGCATGGCCGGCAACATGGTGGCCTCGTACGCCGCCGCCGCGCTGCCGGTGCACCTCGCCTTCGGCGTGGTCACCGCCCTGTGCGTGACGGCGCTCGTCGTCCAGCGCCTGCGGAGGCGCCGATGAGCGCGGTCGCCATGGGAGCGGGCCGGACCACGCGCCACACGCCCGCCATCGCGCTGGCGAACGTCAGCAAGGCGTACGCCGGCGGGGTCCGGGCCCTCGACGGCGTGTCCCTGGTCGTGGAGCATGGCACCTTCCTCGCCGTGATGGGGCCCTCGGGGTCGGGCAAGAGCACCCTGATGCACTGCGCCGCGGGCCTCGACACCCCGACGGCCGGGAGCATCGCGATCGACGGCCACGACATCGGCGGGCTGAACGAGACCCGCAGGACCGAACTGCGCCGCGAACGCATCGGGTTCGTCTTCCAGGCGTACAACCTGGTGCCCTCGCTCAGCATCGCCGACAACATCACCCTGCCGCTGCGGCTGGCCGGGCGCGCCCCGGACAAGGAGTGGCTGCGCACCCTCGTCGACCGTGTCGGTCTTGCCGACCGGCTGACGCACCGGCCGGCCGAACTCTCCGGCGGCCAGCAGCAACGGGCCACCATCGTCCGGGCCCTGGTGGCCAAACCCGCGGTCGTGTTCGCCGACGAGCCGACCGGCGCGCTGGACCTGCGCAGCGCCCAGGAGGTGCTGCGCCTCCTGCGCGACCTCGTCGACGAGCTGCGCCAGACGGTGGTGATGGTCACCCACGATCCGGCCGCCGCCGCGCACGCGGACCGGGCGCTGGTCATGGCCGACGGCCGGGTGGTGGAGACCGTGGAGGCGCCCACCGCCCCGGCGCTGGCCGACCGCCTCGTCGCGCTGGGGAAGGGCTGAACATGCTGCATCTCGCGGTGCGCATGGCCATGCACCGGATCACCGCGCTGCTGGCCGTCGCGTGTGCGGTACTGGGCGGCGCGGCACTGATCACCGGCACCGGGGTACTGGCCGAGTCCGGGTTGCGCTCCCAGCTGCCGAGCGGTCGCCTCGGCGCGGTGGACGTCGTCGTCGCGGCGGATCAGGAGTACGACCCGGGCGCGGACCTGCCGATCGCACTCCCCGAACGCGGCGCCGTTCCGGCCGAGTTGGTCGAGCGGCTGGCCGGACTGCCCGGCGTCGCCTCGGTGGTCGGCGACATCGGCTTCCCGGCCGCCCTCGTCGACGCCGAAGGGCGGGTCGTGCCGGCCGAGGCCCCGGGGACGGCCGGGCACGGCTGGTCCTCGACCGGCCTGTCGGCGGACCCGCGGATCGACGGCGCGGAGCCGGCCGGACCCGGCGAGATCGGCGTGGACCGTTCCCTGGCCGCCGCGGCCGGGGTGGGCCCCGGCGACCGGGTCGAGGTCGTCGCGGCGGGCCGGCCCGCCGCCGAGTACCGCGTCTCCGCGGTGGTCGACGCCCCGGAGGCCGGGATCTTCTTCGCCGACGCCCACGCCGCGGACCTCTCCCCGCGGGGCCGGGCCGCGGACTTCGAGGCCGTCGACCTGATCGCGCTCACCGCCGAGCCGGGCGAGCGCGACGCGGTCGCCGACGCGGCCCGTGACGAGGTCGAGGGCACGGGCCTCGTGGTGTCCACCGGTGCCGACCGGGGCGATGTCGCCGAACCCGGCGCGGGCTCGGCACGTTCCCTCCTGATCCTGCTCACCAGCTCCCTGGCCGGGATCGTGCTGCTGATCATCGGGTTCGTCATGGCGAGCGCGCTGGCCGTCTCGTTTGCCGGGCAGCGGCGCGACCTGGCCCTGATGCGGGCCGTGGGCGCGACCCCGAAGCAGATCCGCCGCATCGCCGCGGGTCAGGCGAGCGTCATCGCGGCCGCGGCGGCGGTGCCAGGCGTGGCGCTCGGCTACCTGCTGGCCGGGCGGTTCCGGCGGCTGTTGGTGGACCGCGACGTCATCCCTGCCGAACTGCCGCTGACCATCAGCCCGTTGCCCGCCATCGCCACGCTCGCCCTCCTGGCCGCCGCCGTCCAGGTATCGGCCCGGGGCGCCGCCTGGCGGACGTCCCGCATACCCGCGACCGAGGCGGTCGCGGAATCGCGCACCGAACCCCGCACCCCGTCGGGAATCCGCACCGGCGCCGGGCTGCTGATCATCGTCGGCGCGACCGCCCTGTCGGTCGTGCCGCTGCTGGCGAGGACCCAGATCGGCGCGGCGGCCACCTCCCTCGCCGGCATCCTCGCCGCGATCGGCCTGGCCATGGCCGGCCCCGCCCTCGTCCGGAGCGTCAGCAACGCGCTGGCGCGGCGCATGCGGCCCGGCGTCTCCGCGCCGACCTGGCTGGCGATGGCCAATGTCCGCGGCTACTCCCTGCGGCTCGCTGGCGTCGTCTCCACCCTCGCCATGGCCGTGGTCTTCGTCCTGACCTACGTCTTCGCGCAGACCACCGTGATGGCCGCCACCTCGGACGACACCCGTGAGGGCACCCTCGCCCAGTACCGCGTGGGCGCTCCGGAGCTGGGCGGGCTGCCCGCGGACACGCTCGACGCCGTGCGGACCAGCCCGGGCGTTGCGGCGGCGGCCCCCGTCAGCACCACCACCGTGGTGTGGCGCTACGAGATGTTCGGCGAGGAGGAGGTGGAGTCCAGCTCCGCGCTGGTCCTCACCCCGGACGCGCCGGCCGTTCTCGACCTGGACGTGCGTTCCGGCGACCTCGCGCGCCTGACCGGCGCCACCGTCGCCGTCAGCAGCGACGTCGCCCGGTCGCGCGACGCGGAGGTGGGCGGCCGGGTGGATCTGATCCTGGGCGACGGCACCGCCGTCGAGGCCGAGGTCGTCGCCGTCTACGACCGCGGCCTCGGCTTCGGCCCGGTCGTGATCTCCCATCAGCTCGCGGAGGGCCACACCACCACGGGCCTCGACCAGGAGATCTTCGTCCGCACCGACGGCACCGCCGAGGCGGAACGCGGCCTCGCCGCGTTCACCGCGTCCCGCCCGGGCCTGGCCCTCGACGAGGCGTACGTCGAATCCGGCGGCCTGGCCGACGCGCCGCCCGAGGTGTGGATCAACCTGGCCACGATCGCGGTGCTGCTGGCCTACCTCCTCCTCAGTATCGCCAACAAGATCGTCGCCACCACCGCCCAGCGCCGCGGCGAACTCGCCACGCTCCGCATCAACGGCACGACGCCGGGCCAGGTCCGCGCGATGATGCGGCGGGAGGCGCTGGTGATCGGCGTCGCCGCGCTCGCCGCCGGGCTGGTGCTTTCCGTCGTCCCGCTGGCGCTCCTCGGGATGGGATTCCTGGACCGGCCCTGGCCCGCGGGCCCGGTCTGGCTGCTGCCCGCCACCGCACTCGTGGTCCTCGCCACGGCCTTCCTCACCGTGGAGATCCCCACCCGGCAGGCGCTGCGCACCGCCCCCGCCGACGCCCTCGCGCACCACGAGTAACACCACCGGTAGCTCCCCGGGCACCCGAGAACGGCCGGGCCCGTCGCGGGCCCGGCCGTGGGCACCACCGTCAGGCGGTCCCGTCGAGCAGGCGGCGGTGTTCCGCGGGCAGTTCGAGGCGCACCCCGGCGAGGGCCTCGGCCAGCTGGTCCTGGGTGCTCACGCCGACGATCGGGGTGACGGCCGGTTCGCCCCCGGCCAGCCACGCCAGGACGACCTGGTTGCGGCTGACCCCGAGGTCCTGCGCGACCCGGCCCAGGGCGGCGAGCCGCCGGTCGTTCCCGACGTGCTCGTACGCCTCCGGCAGGGGCCGGTCGGCGCGGGTGTAGGCGCCCTCGAGCAGCACGGTGTACGCCCACAGGCTCAGTTCCGGGTCGGCCCGCACGTAGTCGAGCGTCTCGTCGGTGACCCAGCCGAACCGGTGGTTCTGACCGGGCACGGGCGCGCCCGGCCGCGGCCGCAGGTACGAATGGCGCAGCTGGAGCGCCGTGTACGCGCTCCAGCCGTGCCCGCGGGCGATCTGACGGGCCCTCTCCACGCGCCACAGCGGGTGATTGGAGCAGCCGAGCCGGGCGGCCGTGCCCGCCTCGACCAGCTCGGCGAGGGCGCCCGCCGTCTCCTCAAGGCCGACCGTGCGGTCCTCCATATGCGCCCAGTACAGGTCGATCCGCTCGGTGCCGAGCCGCCGGAGGCTGCCCGCCACGGCCGTCTTGACGGCGCTGGCCGACAGACCCTGCCGGTTGGCGGGCCACTCACCGCTCCCGCCCGGCTCCGCACCGAGCTTTGAGCTGAGGAACACGCGGTCGCGCAGTCCTGGACGCCGGGCGAGCCACTGCCCGATCACCTCCTCGCTCCGCCCGCCGTGCCCGCTGGGGTCGGCCCAGAAGGCGTAGCAGTCGGCGGTGTCGATCAGCGTCCCCCCGGCGTCCACGAACCGGTCCAGCAGGTCGAACGAAACCGGCGCGTCGAGCTTCGTGCCGAAGTGCATGGTGCCGAGTGCGAGGTTGACGGCGCTCATGGGTGTCCCTTTCCTGGTCGGGCTCCCCGCGGCGGGCGGGGACCGGAGCATCGCAGCTGGAGCGCGCTTCAACGCAAGCTCCCCGTGAGGCACGTTCACGCGCCCTACGGGGAGATGCGGAGTCCGGCGGCTTCGGGAGGTTCCGGTTCGTCCGGGGACGGCGCCGGCCGGACCGGCTCAGGGCACCGCCGGCCCGGCCAGGTAGTCGCCGTTCTCGTCATAGGGCCAGGCGTTGGCCACGCAGCCGTCCAGACCCTTGATCTGCTGCATCATCGCGGGCGCCGGTGCCCCGGGAGCCGGGCAGCCCTCGTGCCCGTGCCCCAGGAAGTGACCCACCTCGTGGTTGATGATCAGCGCCCGGTACTCCTCGACCGGCCCGGGGAACTGCGGCGAACCGGTCTCCCAGCGCCGGAGGTTGACCATGACGGATTCGCCCACCCGGCAGTTCACCTCACCCCCGGTGTCCAGCCCGTACTCCCCGCAGATGGCGTCGACGGTGGCCGGGGTCGCGATCCGCACCAGGAAGTCGGCGGCCTCGTCCCCGCCCACGAGCCGGAAGCCGGTGCGGCCGTCCCTGGTCCAGCCGCGTTCGTGGCCGAGGACCGCGTGCACCTCGGCCGCCGTGTCGTCGGGGTCGAGGGCGATGCCGTCCTCGATCTGCACCTGGTAGCGGAAGACGGTGCCCCGGCCCACCGGCTCCCCACCGCCCGAAGCCACCCGGAAGGTTCCGGGGCCGGACTCCGGTCCCGGGTCGGGCTCGGGCTCGGGGGCCGCGGCCGGCTCCTCCGATTCCGTGGCGGCCGGCTCCTCCGGGGCCGTGGGCGGCGGCTCGGCGACGGGCGCGTCGTTCCGCCCCGGCGTGCTGTCCTGCGCGGTGAACCACGCGGCGCACGACACGAGCAGCAGAACGCCGGTGACCGCGACGAGTGGCAGCCGGACGCGCCGTATCCGTGCCGCGGACCCGGAGCGCCGACCGCGGCCGTCCCGCGGCCCGCGGGACGCGGTGTGACGGCGTCGGGAGTCCATGGTGATTCCTTCCGGTGCTGGTGTTTCTGATGGTGCTGATGGTGCTGATGGGACTGGTAGGGCTGGTGTGGTCCGGCGGACCCGCCGGACCGCGGGGATGCGGAGCACGGGAACGGCAGCCGGGGCGGGCGGTCACCCGCCGTCCGGCAGCGTGGCCAGCGGCCGGATTCTGGGATCTGCGACAACATCCAGCAGGTGGGCGGTCGTCACCGGCGCGGACGTCCGGGAGCCGGCGTCGGGCCGGACTTCCACGAGCAGCTCCTCGCCGCCGAACCGGAGGAGCGCGGCGATCCGGGACAGGCCATCGCTCTGGCCGGTGTAGACGGCGACGGGCGTGCCGTCCGCCAGCATGTGGCTCGCACAGGCACCGAGGTCGCTGTCCGCCCGCTCGCAGGGGCTCGCTTCCGGGCCGTCACCCGCCGGACGCACCGAGAAGGTGATGGGGAACACCTCGCCGCCCTGGCCCTCGCCGTCGTAGCGGAAGTCCTCCCCCTCGACGGGCGTCACGTCCGCGACGGCCGGGGCGAGCAGCTCCCGGAGGGTGACGGCGATCTGCCACCGGTGGTCCTCGTCCCACCGGGACGCGAAGTCGGCCGAATCGGGCGTGCGGGAGGCCGAGGGGACGGCGGAAGGCGCGGGCGGAGCGGCGGGCGGCGTGGCCGGGGGCCCGGCCGCGCCGCCGGGCCCTGCGGTCAGCGCGAGTGCCGCGGTCGCCGCCGCGGCCGCCACGCACAGCCCGGCGCCAAGACCCGCGGCCCGCGCCCGCTTCCGCCGGCGGCGCGCCAGCTCGATCGCACCGTGCACCAGGCCGGCCGGTGGCGCCAGACCGTCCATCGCCCGCACCATGGCCCCCCTGACCAGTGACTCGTCCCGAGGCAGTTCCCTCATGCCGCTCCCCCTCGTCCCTGTCTCCCGTGGCAAGGCGCTCAGCTCCCCTGACCCGTGAACAGCTCGGCGTCCTTCAGCCGCGTGCGCAGCCGGGCCAGAGAACGCGAGCACTGGCTCTTGACCGTGCTCTCACTGCAACGCATGAGGCTCGCCACCTCGGCCACGCTGAGGTCCTCCCAGTAGCGCAGGATGACCATGGCCCGGGCCTTGGGCGGCAGTTCGGCCAGCGCGGCGAGCAGCGTCAGCCGCAGCTCCGGATCGTCGGCGGCAGGCGCGGGGTCCTCGATCGCATGGGCCCGCCTGCTGAGCAGGCCGCGCCGCTGCTCCGCGAGGAACGTGCGGGTCAGGACGGTGCGGGCATAGGCGTCGACGCTGTCCGCCCGCGCCGCCCTTGACCAGTGCCGCAGCAGCTTGACCAGGGTCGTCTGGACGAGGTCCGGCGCGCGGTGCGGATCACCGCAGAGCAGTACGGCGGTGTGGTAGAGCCAGCGCTGACGGGCGAGCGCGTACTCCTCGAACTCTCCGTAACTGCGCATCCACTCTCCTGCCTTGCTTGCCGGCCCGTCACCAGTCTTTGAGTCGCCGACCCCGCCCGGAGGTTGAGTAACAACTCGATAACGGCCACCCACCGGCCGGGGGCGCGCACGGGTGACCACCCGTTCGATGTCGATGCTTTCTGTCGATTATCGCGCGGGAGCTGACACCTTCAGGCCTGACGCCGCGAGCCGGGCGACGGCCGCATCGCGACGAACAGGGTTGACAGGCAACGCGAGTTCGGCTCAGGTGTGAGGCGCACAGGATCGAACACGATGCCGTCATGATCGCGACAACAGCGGCGTGTCACGGCCCCCGGCGCCGGACAGCGCCCGTTCCCGCGGCAGCGGAAACCGGCGCCGGGGGCCCCGGTTATCAAAAAATCAAAAGGTAACGGAGGACCGGCCTGGCCACAGGTCGTGGCAAGCGCCTGGCCGTGGCAGCGCTCGCGGCGGGTGCGCTCGTGGTCCCCGGGGCGGCGGCCCAAGCCGCCGCCACGCAGGCCGATCAGGCACCGCGGGAGCAGGTCGCCGCGGCGAGCATTTCCTGGACGCCGGTCAGGGCGGACAACCCGACCCAGGACCAGCGGGAGGCGTACGCCCTCATCACCGACGCCATGAACGCGGCGGTGGCCCGGTACAACGGGCTGAGCGACCTGGGCAAGACCATCACCGTGCGCTACGACCCGAGCGTGCCGACCGCCGACGGCCACCTCGACGGAACGATCCGGTTCGGCGGTCGCGGTTACATGACCGAGCGCACCGCCCTGCACGAGATCTCCCACACCCTGGGCGTGGGGCAGAGCGCGGGCTGGTCGTCGCTGGCCGGCGGCGGCACGTGGCGCGGAGCCGGGGCCA
Source organism: Streptomyces sp. MP131-18 (assembly GCF_001984575.1). Taxonomy (GTDB): domain Bacteria; phylum Actinomycetota; class Actinomycetes; order Streptomycetales; family Streptomycetaceae; genus Streptomyces; species Streptomyces johnsoniae. The sequence goes on from NZ_LZNS01000001.1 coordinate 1,424,868, forward strand.
CGGCTCTGGTCAGGCAGTACGACGGCGCATCCGCCACCATCTCCACCGGCGGCGGCCACTTCTGGCCCTACGGCCCGAACTGCGGACACGAGTTCTCGCAGACCAGCGCGGACCGCCACGTGCATATCGTCGAGGCCATGGTCGGGGACGGCATGTGACACCCGCCGCCCGGTGGAGCACCGCGTCCGCTCCACCGGGCGCCGGGCCCCCGGGGTGCCGGTATGTGTGCGGGGCGGGGCCGGTCAGAGGCGGATCATCACGGTCTTGGTCTCGGTGTAGGCATCCAGGACCTCGGTGCCGTGCTCGCGGCCGATCCCCGACTGCTTGAAGCCGCCGAAGGGAACGGTGCCCGAGCTCATCTCGGCGTAGGTGTTGACCCACACCGTGCCGGCCCGCAGGCCCCGTGCCACGCGGTGCGCACGCTCCAGGTCGGTGGTCCACACCGAGCCGGCCAGCCCGTAGACGGTGTCGTTGCCCTGCCGGATGGCGTCGTCGGTGTCGGTGAACGTCATCAGGGCCGCGACCGGGCCGAAGATCTCCTCCCGCACCACACGGGCGTCCGCGCCGACGTTCTCGATCAGGGTCGGCGGCATGTAGAGGTCCCGCGCGTCGCCCGCGGTGACGAGGGTGCCGCCCTCTTCGCGGGCGAGGTCGAGGTAGGAGGCGACCCGCTCGAAGTGCTGCGCCGAGGCCAGCGGCCCCATCATGGTGTCGGGGTGGAAAGGATCGCCCAGGGCGTATGCCTGCATCTCCCTCAGCAGCAGCGCGCGGAACCGCTCGTGTACCGACTCCTGGACGAAGATGCGGGTGCCGGCGACGCAGCCCTCACCGCTGCCCTGGGCGAATCCGGCGACCGCCCCCTTGGCCGCGGCCTCCAGATCGGCGTCGTCGAACACGATCGTCGGGGACTTCCCGCCCAGTTCCAGGGTCACGCGCTTCAGATCGCGGCTGGAGACCTCCAGGATGCGCTTGCCCACGGCGAGCGAGCCGGTGAAGGAGATCTTGTCCACGCCCGGGTGGCGGGTAAGGGCCTCGCCGGTGGTGGCGCCGCCGGTGAGGATGTTGACCACCCCGGGCGGCAGATCGGTCGCGCTCAGCAGTTCGCCGATCCGCAACGCGGACAGCGGTGACCAGGCGGCGGGCTTGGCGACCACGGTGTTGCCGGTGGCCAGCGCCGGCCCCAGCTTCCAGGCCAGCTGCAGCACCGGGCCGTTCCACGCGGTGATCGCGGCGACGACGCCGAGGGGCTGGCGCAGGGTGAAGTGGAACGCGCCGGGGTCCGCGGGGGCGGTCCTGCCGTAGATCTTCGTCGGCCAGCCAGCGTAGTGCCGGAAGACCTCGACCGAGTGGTCGACCAGCCAGCGGGTCATCCACAGCGGGCCGCCCATGTCGAGCGAGTCCAGCACGGCCAGTTCCTCGGCGTGCTCCTCGACCACGTCGGCGATCTGGAGCAGGACGCGGCTGCGCAGGTACGGCGTGAGATCCGCCCAGGAGGGGTCCTCGAAGGCCCGCCGGGCAGCTGCCACCGCCAGGTCGACGTCCCGCTCACCGGCCGCCGCCGCCCGGGCGAGCACCTGCCCCGTCGCGGGGTCGAGCGTCTCGAACGTGCGGCCGTCGGCCGGCGGTGCCCAGTCGCCGCCGATCAGCAGCCGCTTGGCCGGACCGGCCAGGAACGCCGGAGCCGGACGCGTGCCCGGCTCGACGGTAAGGGGAGTGCTCACGACGCTTCCTTCCGTACAAACGAACTGGTTCGTTCGTCTCGGCCACAGTAGCCATCCCCGGCACCCTTGGCAAACGAACCAGTTCGTTCACGCGATCGGCGGGGAGAGGGCCGGGTTCAGTGGTCGGCGGTGAGCTGTCCCGCGAGTCTTTCGTGCATGGCGGCGCTGGGTGCGTTGAGCCCGATGATGGTGACCTTTTTGCCGCGAGTGGCGTATTTGTTCTCGATGGCGTCCAGGGCCGCGACCGTGGAGGCGTCCCAGATGTGCGCGTCGGTGAGGTCGATGACGATGTCGTCGGGGTCTTCGGCGTAGTCGAACTGGGAGACGAGGTCGTTGGACGAGGCGAAGAACAGTTCGCCGGTGACCGCGTAGACCGCCTGCCGGCGGTCGGGGTCCACGACGCCGGTCACCTCCGCGAGGTGCGCGACGCTGCGGGCGAAGATCACCATGGCGGTGATCGATCCGACGACGACCCCGATGGCCAGGTTGTGGGTGGCGACGACGCAGGCGACGGTCACGGCCATCACCAGGGTCTCGCCCACCGGCATCCGCCGCAGCGTTCCGGGCCGGACGGAGTGCCAGTCGAAGGTGGCGACGGACACCAGGACCATGACGGCGACCAGGGCGGCCATCGGAATGCCGGAGACGACGGGGCCGAAGACGATGCACAGGACCATGAGGAAGACACCCGCGAGGAAGGTGGACAGGCGGGTGCGGGCGCCGGAGGTCTTCACGTTGATCATGGTCTGGCCGATCATCGCGCAGCCGCCCATGCCGCCGAAGAAGCCGGTGACGATGTTGGCGAGGCCCTGCCCGATGGATTCGCGGGTCTTGCCGGAGTGGGTGTCGGTGATGTCGTCCACGAGCTTGGCGGTCATCAGCGACTCCATCAGGCCGACCAGCGCGAACGCGAAGGCGTAGGGGGCGATGGTCGTGAGGGTGTCGAAGGTGAAGGGGATGTCCGGCAGGCCGGGAGTCGGCAGGGCCGAGGGCAGTTCGCCCTTGTCGCCCACCGTGGGCACCGCGATCCCGGCGGCCACGGTGATCACGGTGAGGATCACGATGGACACCAGGGGCGCCGGGACCACCTTGCTGACCTTGGGGAAGAGCACCATCAGCGCCAGGCCGCCGGCGATGAGCGGATAGACGGCCCAGGGCACGTCCGTCATCTCCGGCACCTGCGCCATGAAAATCAGGATCGCCAGGGCATTGACGAAGCCGACCATCACGCTGCGCGGGACGAACCGCATCAGCTTGGCCACGCCGAGCGCGCCCAGGACGATCTGGAAGATGCCGCCCAGGATGACGGCGGCGATGAGATAGCTCAGGCCGTACTCGTGGTTCAGCGGCGCGATGACCAGGGCGATGGCGCCGGTCGCGGCGGAGATCATCGCCTTGCGTCCGCCGACGAAGGAGATCACCACGGCCATCGTGAACGAGGCGAACAGCCCGACGCTCGGGTCGACGCCGGCGATGATCGAGAACGAGATCGCCTCGGGAATCAGCGCCAGGGCGACGACGAGACCGGCCAGCACCTCGGTGCGCAGGACCTTGCCGGAGGCGAGGAAGTCGGGACGGGACGGACGGGGCAGACGGGACAGACGCGGCCTTCCGGCCGCGGACAGCGCTGGGGACATGCAACCGTTTCTGTTTCGGGCGCGCCCCGGGGGCGTGCGCCGTTGAGGCCGGGCGCCATGCGCGAGCGGGGGTGGAGCCCGGGCCCTGCCGAAGTGGTCCGGCGCCCGTGGCGGGGCGCCGTTCGGGCATCATTGCCCGGGAGTCCGCGGGGCGCCCGGGGCCGCCACGGCCCGGGAGCCCGGCCCGCGTCATGGCGCGGGCCCGGCCGCTCCGACTGTACGGCCGGAGCGGATACGCCAAGACTCTACCCTGACGTGACGGCAGGGTGCGGCGCGGTGGTGATGAAATGCTCACGTGCGGGCCGGGGCGGGGGTGCGGCGAAGGTGACGGCGAGAAGGAGCGGCGCGGCGATGACCGAGCGGCACATGCAGATCGGCGAGGTGGCCGAGCGGACCGGGCTGTCCCTGCGCACGATCCGCCACTACGAGGAGGTCGGCCTGGTCATCCCCTCGGCCCGCAGCAAGGGCGGTTTCCGCCTCTACACCGGGACCGACGTCGAGCGGCTCATGGTGATCCGCCGGATGAAGCCGCTCGGTTTCTCCCTTGAGGAGATGCGCGACCTGCTGGAGATCACCGACCGCATCGCCGCCACCGACGACCCGCCGGCCGCGGAGGAGAAGGAACGGCTCCGCGAACGTCTGGACGCCTACCGCAAGATCTCCGAGGCCCGCTGCGAAACCCTGCGCGCCCGCCTGGAGATGGCAGAGGACTTCGCCGCCACCCTGCGCAGGCGACTGCACGCAACGGACTGAGCCGGGCCTCTCCGGGACGGCCCACGCGGCGCCACGGCTCAGGCAGGCGGACAGGCAGGTGCCCCGGGTATGCAGCCGTTCACAATCTACCTTCACGTTAAGGTAGATTCCCGCGAGGTCCTTACGGCAGCGGGAACGACGTCATCGGGCCGGCCGGAGCCTGGCTGGTGCGGGGCGCGTCGATCATCCTCGGCGCGGTCGTCGCCGTGCGCTTCGTCCATGTGGTCCCGCGCCGCCGGATACCCGTGATCACCTATCTCGGCGCGGGCGGCATGTACATCTGTCTCCTCCACATCTCCTTCGTCCGCGCCGCCCGCCACCACGGACTGCACGAGCACGTCGACCAGTGGCACGACCAGCTGGCGGTCATCACCGGCGCCGTGCTCCTCGCCGCGTTCCTGGCCTCCCCGCCGGTGCGCGCACTCACCCGGCCCCTGGTAAAGCCCCGCATCGCGCGCTTCACCGGCGGCAGGTGACAGGAGCGGAACTCCCCGGCCGCGCGGGCGGCGCGCCACCCGGAGTCCGGGCGCCTGCCCACCGGGCGTACGGCAAGGGCCGCACTCGAACGGACGGCTCCCGGGGGGCGTTCACGGTATCCGGCGCGGCGCCGCCTCGGCACGGGCGCCCGTTCCGGCGGTGGGGTGGCCGTGCGGGTCGCGGGCGTGCCAGGCGGCGATGGCGAACGCGGCGAACGCGGAGCCGAGCAGGGCGCCGGCCAGGGTGTCGGTGAGCCAGTGCACGCCGAGGAACACCCGCGTGAAACAGGCGGCGGCAACGGCGAGAACGGCCACCGCCACACCGGCACGCACCAGGCCGGCGGGTGCGCCGGCCCGTCGCGCGAGCCACAGCAGCAGCACGCAGGTGGCGGCCGCGGTCATGGCATGGCCGGAGGGCAGCGAGGCGAACTGGGCGGAGTCGACGGGGCGTTCCCACTCGGGACGTTCGCGTCCGATGATCCCGCGCAGCACCCCGCGGACGCCCCATTCCGCCGCGGACGTGCAGGCCGTCCAGAGGGCGACGAGCCGCTGCCGCGTGTACCACAGCCACACCACCGCTCCGACGATCAGCAGGCGCATGGTCCACGGGTCGACGATCCAGTCGGTGACGATCCGGCTGGCGTGGGTGAGGTCCGGGCTCTCCAGGGCCGCCGTGTGCAGATGGTCCGCCACGGCCCGGTCCGCGCGGAGGACGGGCCGCGCCTCGACGACGGCCAGGGCGATGACCAGGGCCGCGGCCGCGATGAGCAGCAGGGCGGCTTTCCCTGCCGGGTCGGCGAGAAAGGCGGCCACCTGTTTCCTGACCGGCCGTGGGTGTATACCGGGTTCGCCGCGGGGCATCTCGGGCGCCTCCTTCGGGGGACGGGGATGTGTGGTCGCGGGGCGGGGTGCCGTGGCCGGGCCGGGCAGAAGGGCGGGACCGAAGCGTAAACTCGGTACCCGATATCGGTTGCGTCACTGCCCGGTGGGCGGGGAGGTGGGTCGGCGTGCGGGAGTTCCAGCGGGGCGCGGTGCGGCTGCACATCCTGCACCACGCGGCCGAGGAGGAGATCCACGGCGCCTGGATGACCGAGGAACTGGCCCGGCACGGTTACCGGATCAGTCCCGGCACTCTCTACCCGACGCTGCACCGGCTGGAGACCGACGGGCTGCTGATCTCCGAGCAGCGGGTGGTCGAGGGACGCACCCGCCGGGTGTACCGGGCCACCGCGGCCGGGAAGCGGGCCCTCGCGGAGGACCGCAGGGCCCTGGCGGAGCTGGCCCGCGAGGTCCTCGGCGGCGACGGGGCCACCTGAGGGGCCCGGGGGGCCGGACGCCGTCACCGGCGCGACGCCGCCCAGGCGCGCCGCGCCCCGTAGGCGGCGACGCCGGCGGCCAGCACCACCGCGCCGGAAAGCACCGAGGAGATCGGCAGCGCGAAAGCCAGGACGACGCAGCCCGCCAGGCCCACGACGGGAACCAGCCGAGGCGGGCGCCCTTCGGCCGGGGTGAGCGTCCACGCGGCGGCGTTGGCGATGGCGTAGTAGGCCAGCACCCCGAAGGAGGAAAAGCCGATCGCTCCGCGAACGTCCGCCGTCGCCGCAACCACCGCCACCACGGCGCCGACCGCGAGCTCGGCCCGGTGGGGGACCCCGAACCGCGGGTGCACCGCGGCCAGGACGTGCGGCAGGTGCCGGTCCCTGGCCATCGCCAGGGTGGTGCGCGAAACGCCGAGGATCAGCGCGAGCAGCGAGCCGAGCGCGGCCACCGCGGCGCCGACGCGTACCACGGGCGCCAGGCCGGGCAGCCCGGCGGCCCGGACCGCGTCCGCCAGCGGGGCGTCCGCCTCGCCCAGACCGCCGCTGCCGAGCACGGCCAGTACCGAGACCGCGACTGCCGCGTACACCACCAGCGTGATGCCCAGCGCCATGGGGACGGCCCGGGGGATCGTCCGGGCCGGATCGCGCACCTCCTCCCCCAGCGTGGCGATGCGCGCGTACCCGGCGAAGGCGAAGAACAGCAGGCCCGCGGCTTCGAGCACCCCGCCGAACGTGGCATCCGCACCGAGGTCCAGCCGTCCGGCCCGCGCGTGTCCTGAGGTCAGGGTGGCGGCCACCACGGCGGCCAGCACCGCCAGGACGACGGCGACGATCACGCGGGTGAGCCAGGCGGCCTTCCGCACCCCGGCGTAGTCGACGGCGGTCAGCGCCACCACTGCCCCGACCGCGACCGCGTGGGACTGGCCGGGCCACACGTAGGAACCGACCGTGAGGGCCATGGCCGCGCAGGACGCGGTCTTGCCGACGATGAACGCCCAGCCCGCCAGGTAGCCCCAGAAGTCGCCCAGCCGCTCCCGGCCGTACACGTAGGTACCGCCGGAGGCCGGGTACCGCGCGGCCAGCCGGGCGGAGGAGGTCGCGTTGCAGTAGGCGACCACGGCGGCCAGGGCGAGGCCCAGCAGCAGTCCGGAGCCGGCCGCGTGCGCGGCCGGTGCGAGGGCGGCGAAGATCCCCGCGCCGATCATCGATCCCAGACCGATCACCACCGCGTCGAACGTGCCGAGCCGCCGGCGCAGCGCCTCGGGAGGGCCGGGCGCGGACGATGACTTGGGCATGAGGTCACTCCTCGGCGGTACGGCGGCTCATCTTACGGCTTCCGATATCGGCAGACGATATCCCGGGCCGGGTCCCGTCGTTCCGGCCGGGTGGCGGGGCTGCGCCCGTGAGTCGTCCCGCCGGCTGATGAGCCCGGCCGCGGGCCCCGGGATGTGCGGCGGCGTCCGTCCCTTCACGGCGTTCCCAGGGCCTGAACCTCCGCGTAGGAAAGGCTCGCGAGGTCCGCCGGCCGGCCGTCGCGGACGGCGGCCGCGGTGGTCACGGCCGCCGCCAGGGCCCTGCGGTAGAGCAGCGAGCCGAGGCTGACCCGGCGCACGCCCAGCGCGGCCAGCTCGGCGAGGGTGGGGCCGGTCGGCGTGTACAGGACGTTCAGCGGCACGACGAGGCTTGCCGCCAGGGCGGCGATCCCGTCCGGCTCCGCCAGGCCGGGCACGAACACCCCGTCCGCGCCTGCCTGTTCGTAGACCGCGAGGCGGGCCGCGGTCTCCTCCCGCCGGCATCCGAGCCAGTGGGTGTCCGTGCGGGCGTTCACGAACAGTCCGGGCACCGCGGTCCTGACGGCGGCGATCTTCGCGGCGTGCAGCTCCACGGCGGCCAGGGTGCCGTCCGGGCGGCCGTCTTCGAGGTTGATCCCCGCGGCGCCCGCGTCATGCAGCCTACGGGCCAGCTCGGCCACTTCCTCCGGGTCGTCGCTGAAGCCGCCTTCGGCGTCGACGGTGAACAGGAAGGAGCCCTGCCCGAGCCGGCGGGCCAGCGCCAGGGTCGCCTCGGCGGTGGCGGCTGCCCCGTCCGGCAGCCCGGCGGCCGCGGCCACGCCCAGGCTCGTGGTGCCGATGGCCCGGAAGCCCTGCGCCGCCAGCGCAGCGGCGGAGGCGTGGTCCCAGGCGTTGGGCAGCAGCAGGGGGACGGTCTGGTGGTGCAGCCGGGCGAAGGCGGTCAGCGGACGTCCGAGCAGGCCGTCGGCCAGGGCGAGGGCGTGGGCGCGGCCGGGGCAGACCCGGGGCGGCGCGCCGAACGTGAGGGGCACGGGGTGCGCGCGCTGGGCGGCCACCAGGTCCAGGAGCACCACATCGCCCTCGGCGATCTCCCGGCCGGCGACCCGGGTGGCGCGCGCGGCGACCCGGCGCATGGTCCGCACCGGCGGAGCGTCCCGGAGCACGCGGGCCAGCGGCGCGTCACCGCCGGCCGCGGCCGCCACCAGCGCGGCCGTCGCGGCGCACGCCTGCACCAGCAGTCCGATGCGGTTGGCGGCGGCCTCAAGACCGGCTTCATCCGCCCGTCCGGGCGCCAGTTGCGCCACCAGCCGGGCCACCGCCTCGTCGGCGGCCGGGTCCACGCCCCCGAAGTACGCCCCGGCCACCACGGTCACCGCCTCCGCAACCGCCGCCGGCTCCGGCATTCCCAGGGCCTCGGCGAGCGCACGCACCACCCGCACCCGGACTTCCCCCTCGGGCCCCGACGCCGCCGTCCGCCGCAGCGCGGCGGGGTCGAGCCGGGCCAGTTCGGCCGCCACCAGAGCCCGCCGCCGATGCGGCTCACCGGAGCTGAACCGGGCCACGGTGGCACGCAGCCACGCGACACTCGCCCCGGCCCGGCCGCCGTCCGCGGCCGGCAGCTCGGGGACGAGCGCCGGGTCGGCGAGCGCCGCCCGCACGTCCGCGGGACGGCCGAACTCGTGCGTCGTGTGCGTCGTGTGCGTCATGGCCCTGACGCTAGAGCCGGAACGGTTCGGCGCCGCCCGAACCATCCCTGCGGCATCATGACCCCATGCCCACGCTCGCCGAGACCGCCGGCCTGTTCGCCGACCGCACCAGGGCCGCCTTCTGCCAGGCCCTGCTCGACGGGCGCGCCTGGAGCGCGGGTGAGCTGGCCCGGCATGCGGGAGTGCGGCCCTCCACCGCCAGCGAGCAGCTTTCCCGACTCGTCGCGGGCGGTGTGCTGACCGAGGAACGCCAGGGCCGGCACCGCTACGTCCGGCTGGCAGGACCCGAGGCGGCCGCCCTGGTCGAAGCCCTCACCTCGTACGCCCCGGACACCCCGCGCCCGCGGAGCCTGCGCGCATCAGTACAGCTCGGCGCCGAAGCCCGGGCCCGCACCTGCTACGACCACCTGGCGGGGCGACTGGGCGTGGCCCTGGCAGACGCCATGATCGCCCGGGGCCTGGTCGCCGACGAATCCGGGCTCACCGTCACCCCGGCAGGCCGGGCGTGGCTGGCCGGCCTCCTGGGCCGCGAGCAGCCGCCGGGTGCCCGGCGGCCCCTGGTGCGGAGCTGCCTGGACTGGACGGAGCGTCGCCCCCACCTCGCCGGAGCGCTGGGCGCGGCCCTGTGCGCCACGGCGCTGGAACGGCGGTGGGTGCGGCGAGTCGGCTCCGGTCGCGCGGTGCGGGTGACCCCGGAAGGGACCGGGGCGTTCCGGGAGCTGCTGGGGGTGGAGGTCTAGTGCCGCGTCAGCCAAGGTTTGCCCGTCAAGGAGCGGCGTCCGGTGCGGTGCTCCGCCACCCCTCTCTGGGGCCTGGGGGAGCCGGATCGCCCTCGTGCACGGGAGCACCTCCCTGGGAGCACCTCCCTGGGGGCACCTCCCAGCCGCCAGGCTGGGGGAGTGCCGTGCGCATGGGGGAGTCGCGACGGGGCAAACCCTGGCTGATGGGGCACTAGGTCCGCCGAGGGCGCGGGCCGCGGAGCGCCGTTGTCCGACACGCATGGCGACACCGGTCATGCTTGCTGTCCGAGCTCCTCGATCACGGCGATGGCGGGGAGTTGGGCGGTGACGGCGAAGCCGGGGGCGTCGTCGCGCGGGGCGGCGGCGAGGGTGCCACCGATGCTGCGGGCGCGTTCCCGCATGCCGGTGATGCCGAAGCCGGGCTCGGCGTCCCGGGCGGCCTCCGCCCGGACGCCACCCGCCGAGCCGTCGTCGACGACCCCGAGGCGGAGCGCGGCGCCCCGACGCACTATCGACACGTCGACGGAGACGCCGGGCCCGGCGTGACGGACGGCGTTGGTCAGCGCCTCCTGCACGATGCGATACGCCGCCGCGCCGGTGACCGGCGGGACCGGGCCCTCGGCGTCCAGGGTCAGCGTCACCTCGGCGCCGGCCGCCTTGGCGGCGCGGACGAGACCGGGGATGCCGCCGAGGCCGGGCAGCGGGTCGTGGCCGCCGCGGTCGGGCTCGTCGCCGCGCAGCACTTGCAGCGTCGTCCGCAACTCGACGCGGGCGTCGCGGCAGGTCTCGGCGATGCTGTCGAGGGAATCGGCGAGTGCGGTGCGGTCGAGGCGTTCGGGGTCGGCGATCAGGACGTGGGAGGCGACGGAAGTCTGCACACCGATGAGGGTGATGCTGTGGGCGAGCAGATCGTGCAGGTCGCGGGCGATGCGCAGGCGTTCCTCGGCGACGCGGCGGGCGGCCTCCTCCTCGCGGGTGCGTTCGGCGCGCTCGGCGCGCTCGCGGATGGCGGCGATGTACTGGCCGTGCCAGCGCACGGCCTCGCCGAGCACGATGGGCACCAGGAACCAGCCGGAGACCCGCACCATGTCCACACCGGTGTCGGTGTCGGTGTTCATCCAGATGACGGCGATGAGGACGGGGACCCCGGTGGCCAGCACCAGGCTGCGGCGCAGCGTTCCCGACACGGCCACCGAGTACAGGGCGAGTCCACCGGCCAGCAGCGGCGCGAGGTGCGGGTAGTCGAGCGCGTGATACGGCTGCACGACGCACGCGTGCGCGAAGAGGACCGCCAGCGGACTGCGGCGGAACCAGGGCAGCGGCAGCATCGCGCCCGCGAGGAGGAGCCAGCCGGTGAAGTCGAGCGCCCTGCCGTCCGGCTCGGCGACGACAGCCGCCAGCGCGCAGAACGCGCTGACGAGGACCGCGACGAGTATGTCGTGCCGCGGTACACGGGCGTCCGTGTACCGCGGCAGCTTGAAAGCCCTCACCATGCAGCCATCATCCGGCACCGGCACCGGACTTGTGGGAAATGAGCTCCGGAGAACCGGGCTCGGGGGAAGCGGACTTGCGGGAAAGGGGCCCGGGCGACCACACGCGGCGGCCCAGCAGCCAGCTCGCGGCGGTGACGATGTAGGTACGCACCAGGAAGGTGTCGAGCAGCACGCCGATCGCGACGATGAAGCCGATCTCGATCATCATCACCATGGGCATCGACATCAGCACCGCGAAGGTGGCCGCGAGCACGATCCCGGCGGAAGCGATCACGCCGCCCGTGGTGCGCAGCGCGGTGAGCGCCGCCTGACGCGTCTCCAGACCGTTCAGATTCTCCTCGCGCATCCGGTGCATCAGGAAGATGCCGTAGTCCACGCCGAGGGCTACTCCGAAGACGAACGTGATCACCGCCATCGACTGGTCGATGCCCTCGAAGCCGAAGACGGAGGAGAACAGCAGACCACCCAGGCCCATGGCCGCGCCCCAGGAGGCGACGACGGCGGCGAGCAGGATCACCGGGGCGGTGACGCTGCGCAGCAGGGCAATGAGGATCAGCAGCACAGCGCCGAGCACGAGGGGGATGACGAGCGTCCGGTCGTCGGCATTGGTGCTGGCAAGGTCCAACTGCTCGGCCGTGGAACCGCCGACCACCGCATCGGCGCCGTCGACGGCGGCCAGGTCCGCGCGCAGCGTCTCGATGGTGCTCTTCTCGCCGTCGGACTCGGGCGGATCGGTGGCATAGACACTGAGCTCGGTCCAGCCGTCGCCGCTGCGGGCTGTCTGGACGTCGGCGACGCCCTCGGTGGCCCGGGCGACGTCGAGGACGGCGTCGGCCTGGTCGCTGTGCGCCATGACCACGATGGGCTGGGCGCTCTGCTCCGGGTACGCCTCGCCCAGTTGTTCCATGGCGGCGATGGACTCGGGGGTGTCGACGAAGGAGTCCTCGCTGCTGAGGGGGCCGGGCATGCTGAAGTTGCCCAGCGCCAGCGCGCCCATCAGCGCGAGGCCGCCGGCGAGGATGGCGACGGGGCGGCGGGTGATCGAGCCGCCGACCCGTGCGAAGTAGCCACGCTTGGCGTCGGTGCCCTCGCTGCCGTAGACGGGGACGAAGGGCCAGAACACGCGCCGTCCGCACATGACCAGCAGGGTCGGCAGCAGGGTCAGCATCACCAGCAGCGAGCAGATGATGCCGGCGACGCCGACCGGGCCGAGTCCGGCGGTGCTGTTGAGGTCGGCGGCCATGAGGCAGAGGAGACCGGCGGAGACGGTGGCGGCGGAGGCCAGCAGCGCCGGACCGCAGCCGCGGACGGCGCGGACCATCGCGTCGTAGGGGCGTTCGTGGCGGCGCAGTTCCTCGCGGTAGCGGGCGACGAGCAGCAGTGCGTAGTCCGTTCCGGCGCCGAAGACCAACACGCTCATGACCGCGAGGTTCATGCCGTTGACGGTGACGTCGAACATCTCCACCAGGCCGTAGACCAGTGCCCTGGAAGCCATGACGGCGACGCCCACGCAGAGGAGGGGAAGCAGCCACAGCATGGGGCTGCGGTAGGTGAGGATCAGCAGGACGGCGACGATCGCGGCGGTGGTCATCATCAGGGTGCCGTCCACCGAGGCGAAGACCTCGTCGTTGTCGAGGGCCAGTCCGCCGGAGCCGCCGACCATCACGGTCAGGCCGTCCGGGAGCCCTTCGTCGACGTCCTCGCGGACGTCGCGGACTGCTTCGATGCGTTCCTCGGGATCGGCGATGCCGGTGATCGTGACCGGGTACATCTCGGTGGTGCCGTCGGCGGAGGGGATGCCCTGCGGCGTGGCGTCACCGGCGATCTCGTAGCGGGCGGCGATGCCGTCGACCTGTGCACGGGCCGCCTCGCGGTCGGCGGCGGTGAGGCCGCCGTCGCGCTCGTAAACGAGGATCAGTTCGGTGGTCTCGCCACCGGGCAGGCGTTCCTGGAGTTCGACGACCTGGGTGGAGTCGGCGCTTTCGGGCAGGTAGTCGATGGTCTCGTTGCTCTCGACGTCCCCCACCTTGCCGCCGAGGGGCGCTGCGATGGCGAGCAGGCCGACCCAGAGCGCGACGATGCCCCACAGTATGGCCCGGCGGCGGCCGGGCGGGGACGCGGATGGGCGTTCGGGCGGGGGCGACGTGCGGCTCGGCCCGGTCTCGACGGTTGCGGCTCCCATGCGGGGCTCCTTTGGCGTCTTCCGTGAATCGTGGTCCCAGGCTCCCGTGACGGAACGGCGGATTCGTCGGCCGCCGGAGCGAACTCGGCGTTACTGCGGACGGCGGAGCGGAAGGGGCGTTACTCCCCGGGGAGTACACCGGCGGAGGGCCAAGCCGGGCAGGGCCTCACGGCATCTCGCATGCCGGGAAGCAGACTTCGTTCCCACTCCGGCCGCCCGGCGAGGGCTCACGGCCGATCGGCGCACGGCCCCTGGCCGAGGCACACGCCGGACCGCGGCCGGGTGATGGGCTCTCAGCCGTTCCGGTCACCGGGCGAGCTGGTCGCACACCTCGGCGGTGAGCCTGTCGGCCTCGTCGAGCGCCGCGGTGAGCGCCGCCGGGGTGGTGCCGAGCGCGGAGAACAACGCATGAGCCCGTTCGGCGAAGTGCACAGAGCCGGCAGCGAGTTGTCCGGCGGCCCGCACCGCGCCCTTCTCGTTGAGCACCCAGCGTCCGGCGTGAGCGTGGAGGGCGTGCACGAGAAGCCCGACCGCGCGGAAGAGACAACCGGCAACGTAGAAGGTGTCCCCGCCGGCTGCCCCCTTGCGGGCGCCGGCCAGGATGAATGGCGCCTCCCATTGCGCGTTGCCGATGAGCGCTCGGCGCAACGGCTCCGGATAGCGCCGCGTCTGCTCCTGGAGAATGCCGAGCTCGCCGCCGGGATCGGCGAGGACACGTCCGAGCGCCACCTCACCGGCATAGGCATGGGAGTACACCCCCAGGGGGTGGCCGGGCTGGGCACCGATCTCGAAGTGTCCGGCCTGGCACTGCTGCCAGACACGGTGCACCCGGTCCAGGTCGCGGTAGATCCAGTCGACGCGATGGCCGTCGATGGTCAGCCAGCCGCCGCCGTCCACCCACGGTCCCCAGCCGCCCGGCTCGGTCACGTCCACCGGCCCGCCGGTCAGCTCGGCTGCCAGCAGACGCAGAGCACCGGTATCCAGCAGCGGCCGGTAGTACAGCCCCAGGTCGTAGTCGGAATCGGGACCGTGCGTTCCCCTCGCCCGGCTGCCGCCCAGGCACACCCCGACGATGCCGCCGATGTCGGCCAGCCGATTCGCGATCTCCACCAAACGGTCCACGGGCCCCAGTCTGCATACCCGGACCACCGCCCGCGACCGGCTTTCTCACGTCGGCTCGGGGTCTTCGGGCAGGGTGCGGGCCTGGCGGGCGAGCAGGCGCTCGGCGGCGTCGTAGCTCCAGTGACGGTCGACGACGAGACACGTCCACCGGCCTGTCCGCACCGCCGAACAGAACGGTGCAGACCGCCGCCAACGGCCTCCTGGCCAAACACGGGCTGCGGCGCGCGCGGCGCAACGGCACCACCGCGCGACTACTCGCCCTCGCCGCCCGCGATGCACCGCGCGTGCCGAGGAATCGGCCAGACGCATGAACGCGGCGTGGGCAACGGCTCGTCGGCAGCCGGTGTTTCTCGGCGGCCTCGGGCGGTTATCGACGGAAATTCCCTCCGCATAACCGGTGCCCGCCAGCATGAGAAGGTTGCGGTAATCAACCTGCACCAGGTTGCGCGCACTCGCGCCGGCCCCTATCGCGGCTCGCCCGTATTTTCGTGCGTACGGTTCCACAGGTCGACGGCCGCGCCGATATCCGCCCGGGACCAGAAAGTCGGCCGTTCGGCGCCCCTGGCGGGGGTCGTCAGTTCGGCGGCGGCGAGGGCTGCCCCTGGGGCGATGGGCCGGCTGACGAGGGAGGGGGACGTGGGCTCACGGCGGCTCCGTGGACAGAGGAGGGACGGATCCCGGTATCTTCCGCACCCTTTCCGGAAGGTTCCGCGGGGGATACAGGAGCCAGGTTGACCGCCTACCTCACGGTTCGTCAATCCCCTGCGTCGGTCCGGATGTTCGGCTGGGCGGTCTACCTGCTGTTCTCCACGGAACTTCTCGGAGCGCTCCGGTCGGGCCGGCCACTCGGGCGCCGGACCCGGACCCGCGGCGGACACTCACCCTCCGGGTCTGGCTCAAAAGCGAGGCCGGATGAGGGAATTCGTGCGTTCTCGCAGTTTTCCGATCCCTGCTGTGGGGATATGTAGCACTCAACTCGTGAGGGTTCTCCGTTATCCGGGAGCGCGCACCCCCGGCCAGCATTCGTTTTTCCCTTTGACCAGAGTGCGGCTCGCCCGGTATTCGAGAAATCGGGTCAGACACATTGACGGACTCTGGCGCCCTCCCTATTCTTTGTTCGCACGGATGAACGCGGTTCGAGATTTCGGACGCCATCGGCCAGGGACAGCCGGTTGGCCCGTCGAACGACCCGGTTCCACTGTCCGGTCGAGCCCGCCCGCACCGCGCCCGGTGCGGTTGACGGAAAGGACACTCATGTCCGACCAGCGCAATCCCGCCCGAGGCCGATCGCGGGCACCACCCCGAGCACTGACCCCAGGTCAATCTCCGCGTGCAGGCGTTCCGTTCGCGGAGTTGGTTCGGAACCGCCGGGGCCGTTCCCCCCACACACCAGCCTTGGAGTTCTCATGTCCGTTCAACGACACCGGGGCCGCCGCCGCCCGCTGCGCGCGGCGCTGGCCGCCTTCGCCGGCCTGGCGATGGCCCTGACCGTGACGCCCGCCATGTCTTCCGCCTCGGCCTCGGTCGAGGAGCCCGCCGCCGGGCAGCCGTCGGCCGCCGACCTGCCCAGCAGCTTCCAATGGACCTCGCCAGGCCCGGTGGTGTCGGTCAAGCCCGACTCCAGCCATGACGTGGTCTCCGTCAAGGACCCCACCGTGGTCCAGTACGACGGCGAGTGGCAGGTCTACTTCACCGTCGCCAACACCGACGGAGCCTGGAGCCTGGCCCACACCAGCTTCACCGACTGGTCCCAGGCCAACGAGGCCCCGCACACCTTCCTGGACACCAACCCCGACATCGGCAACCGCTACGCCGCCGCCCCGCACCTGTTCTACTTCGAACCACGCGACGAGTGGCACCTCGTCTACCAGACCGGCCTGCCCTCCTACTCGGTCTCCGACGATCCCGGCGACCCCCACAGCTGGTCGGCCCCCCGCAACTACCAGGACGAGATGCCCGACATCGTCCGGGAGAACATCGGCAACGGCCACTGGCTGGACTACTGGGTCATCTGCGACGACACCATGTGCTACCTCTTCTCCGCCGACGACAACGGACACCTCTACCGCGCGGAGACCACGGTCGCCGAGTTCCCCGAGGGCTTCGACAACACCCGGATCGTGCTGGAGGACACGCCCAACAACCTCTTCGAGGGCGAGGCGGTCTACTACGTCGAGGACACCGGCACCTACCTGCTGATCATGGAGGCGATCGGCAGCGACGGCCGACGCTGGTACCGCTCCTTCACCGCCGACACCCTCGACAGCCCGTGGCAGCCCCTGGCCGACACCCAGGACAATCCCTTCGCCCGGGCCAACAACGTCAGCTTTCCCCAGGGCGCCTGGACCCAGGACATCAGCCACGGCGAACTGCTCCGCAACGGCTACGACCAGCGCATGACCATCGACTCCTGCGAACTCCAGCTGCTCTACCAGGGCCTGGACCCCGCGGCAGGCGGTGACTACTCCCAGCTCCCCTGGCACCTCGGCCTCGCCACCCAAACCAACTCCGCCTGCTGAAAGCTGAGTTGACGGTGTGGCCGGTCCGCCGGCAGGCGGCCGGCCACACCGGGAGTCACGGCCCACCCCCACACCAGGAGCCACTCATGTCCCCCACCAGGCGCACTTTTCTCACCCTCGGCGCCGGCTCGGCGCTCGCCATCGGCGCGTCCGCTCCGACGGGCAACGCCCTCGCCACCCCCACCGCTCCTTCCCACCCCGCCAGGGTGCGGCCCGTGGCCGACGCGCCGGCCGAGCCGTTCGCCGTGGGGTTGCGCGAGTTCAACTGGAGTCGCGGAGACCGCGCGTTGGTCACCCGCGTCTGGTACCCCGCGCAGGGCTCGCCCGGCGGCGACCCGATCCGCGACGCCCCCGTCGCCGGCGGCCCGTTCCCCGTCGTCGAGTGGAGCCACGGCCTGTACGGCACGCCCGAGGTCTACCTCTCGGAGATCCTGCCCCTGGCCGAGGCGGGGTTCGTCGTGCCGGCACCCGTCTTCCCCACCACCGCGGAGGGCACCGAGGGCAACATTCAGGACGTCTACAACGGCAACCAGTCGCTGGACGTCTCCGAGGTCATCACGCGCACCCTCGCGCTCAACGACACCTCGGGCGACCCCTTCGCCGGGCGCCTGGACGTGGCGGCCGGAGTCGGCGCCGCGGGCCACTCCCTTGGCGGGATGACCACCCACGGTCTGCTCACCGCCTGGCCGGACAGCAGGATCAGGGCTGCCGTCCCGTTCGCCTGTGTCGACATGGGCGACCCGACCGGCGAGGTCGCCGCCAGCACCCTGTTCATCCACGGCGACCAGGACCCGGTCTGCCAGTACTCCCTGGCCCGCCAGGCGTACTCCGAACTGGCCGCGCCGAGGGCCTTCCTGACCCATGTCGGCCAGGGCCACGACGAGTACGTCTGGGGCAACGGGGCGACCTACCCGCAGACTCGCGCCACCTTCGTGGACTGGATGCGCTGGAGCCTCTACGCCGACACCGCCGCCCGCGACCGGCTGGCCGACGACGCCGCCTCCGACGGCACCACCTGGGAAGCCGAACTCGGCTGACCCGGCCCGCCCCCACGCCCGTCCCCTCCCGGGAAGGACACCTCCAGCGATGTCACCCACCCCCCACCCCAGCCGTCGCGGCCTCATCGCGGGGGCATCCGGCCTCGGCCTCGCCGCCGCCCTGCCCACCTGGGCCTCCGCCAACTCCCCGGCATCGGCGGCGCCGACCGGCGCCGACGCCTCGGCCGCCGGCGTCCGCCCGCTGGCGGACTTCACCAACCCCGTGCTCTGGCAGGACTTCGCCGACATCGACGTGATCCGCGTCGACGACACCTTCTACTACTCCGCCTCCACCATGCACTACTCCCCGGGCGCGCCCATTCTGCGCTCCTGGAACCTGGTGGACTGGGAGTTCGCCGGACACTCGGTGCCCCGGCTGGACTTCGGCGCCAAGTACGACCTGGACGGCGGCCGGGCCTATGTGGACGGCATCTGGGCCTCCACCCTCAACCACCGGGCGAGCGAGGGCCGTTTCTACTGGCTCGGGCAGACCGACTTCTCCCGGACCCATGTCTGCACCGCCACCGATGTCGAGGCGACCTGGCAGAGGATCGCCACCATCCCACGCGCCTACTACGATGCCGGGCTGCTCTTCGACGGAGACACCCCGTATGTCGCCTACGGCAACACCCAGATCTCCGTCGCCCAGCTGTCCGACGATCTGACGAGCGAGGTGCGCGACGAGCAGGTGTTCAGCACCCCGCCCAGCATCGGCACGTTGGAGGGTGCCAGATTCTACAAGATCAACGGCAGCTACTACATCTTCCTCACCCGGCCGGCCAACGGCCAGTACATCCTCAAGTCCGCCTCGCCCTTCGGCCCCTACGAGCTGCGGGAACTCCTGCTCGACCTCCCGGGCCCGATCCGGGGCGGCGGCGTGCCGCACCAGGGCGGGCTGGTCGACACCCCCGGCGGCGACTGGTACTACCTGGCGTTCATCGACGCCTATCCCGGCGGCCGGGTCCCCGCGCTGGCCCCGATCAGCTGGACCGGCGACGGCTGGCCCGAACTCCAGCTGGTGGACGGCGCCTGGGGAGCCTCCTACCCGGAGCCCGACGTGCCGGCGCCGCCGCGCGAGACCAGGCCCATGACCGGCCTCGACACCTTCGACGGCACGGCGCTGGCCCCGCACTGGGAGTGGAACCACAACCCGGACACCAGCAGGTTCTCCGTCGACGACGGGCTGACCCTCGCCACCGCGACCGTCACCGACGATCTCTACGGCGCGCGGAACACCCTCACCCGCCGCATCCAGGGCCCCACCTCCACCGCCACCATCGACATCGACCACAGCGCGCTGACCGACGGAGACCGCGCCGGCCTCGCGCTGCTGCGCGACTCCTCCGCCTGTATCGGGCTGGTCCGCGAGGGTGGCAGCACCCGGTTGGCGATGGTCGACGGCATCACCATGGACAGTGACTGGAACACCGTCTCCACCGGCACCGAACGGGCCACGGCCGAGGTCTCCGGCACCCGGATCTGGCTGCGCGCCCAGGCCGACATCAGCCCCGGCGCCGGGCGGCAGGCCCACTTCTCCTACAGCACCGACGGCTCCAGCTTCACCCCCCTCGGCCCCGGCTTCACTCTCAAGAACGAGTGGCAGTTCTTCATGGGCTACCGCTTCGCGATCTTCCACTACGCCACCCAGGCCCTCGGCGGCAGTGTCCAGGTCGCGAGTTTCGACCTCACCGCCCCCTGATCCAGGGGCGTCCCCCACCACGGCGCCGCCACCTCGCGGGCGCTGATCCTCTCCCCCACCGAAAGAAAGAGGAGCTTCCATGACCAGCACTTCCCAGAAACGCCCCGCACGCCACCGCGCCCGGACAGCGGTCGCCGCGTTGACGTCCGCGGGACTGGCGGCGACCGGGCTGCTCGCGTTCGCGGGCAGTGCGCACGCGGCGGACACCCTCGGTGCGGCAGCGGAGCAGAGCGGCCGATACTACGGTGCCGCCATCGGGCCCCAGTTCCTCGGCGAGGCGGACTACGCGTCCACCCTGAACCGGGAGTTCAACAGCGTGGTGGCCGAGAATGCCATGAAGTGGGACGCCACCGAGCCCAGCCGCGGTCAGTTCAACTTCAGCGGCGGCGACGAGATCGTCAGCCACGCCCGGAGCCAGGGCATGGAGGTGCGCGGCCACACTCTGGTCTGGCACTCCCAGCAGCCCTCCTGGGTCGGCGGGCTGGGCGGGAACGATCTGCGCCAGGCCATGCTCAGTCACATCGACGGGGTGGCGGGGCACTTCGCGGGCCAGATTTCGTCCTGGGACGTGGTCAACGAGGCGTTCGAGTGGGACGGCAGCCGCCGTCAGTCCAACCTCCAGCAGCAACTCGGCGACGGCTGGATCGAAGAGGCGTTCCGTGCCGCCGACGCCGCCGACCCGAGCGCCAAGCTCTGCTACAACGACTACGGCACGGACGGCATCAACGCCAAGAGCGACGGCATCTACGCGATGGTCGAGGACTTCCTCGCCCGCGGAGTGCCGATCGACTGCGTCGGGTTCCAGAGTCACCTCGCCTCGAATTCCGACCTCTCCACTTACCAGAGCAACCTGCAACGCTTCGCGGACCTCGGCGTGGACGTCGAGATCACCGAGCTGGACGTCGGCGGTTCCGGCTCCGCCCAGGCCAACGTCTACCGCGGGGTCACCGAGGCGTGCCTGGCCGTCTCCCGCTGCACCGGCGTGACCGTCTGGGGCGTCACCGACAAGTACTCCTGGCGGTCCGACGAGTCCCCGCTTCTGTTCGACGGCAACTACCAGAAGAAGGAGGCGTACCAGGCCGTTCTCGACGTGCTGAACGGTGCCTCGGCCGAGGGCGAGGGCCGGGGCGGAGACAAGGCCACCGCCTACCATCCGGCCACCTGGCGCGAGAGCGGCAACGCCACCCCCTGATCGCCGGTCCGACGCGCCGGACGGGTCCGCTCCGATGAACCGGCGCCCGGAGTTCCCGAACCCGGGCGCCGGCCGCGCTGATCATTTACGGTGACGCTCTTGCCACGGTGTGTGATGTGGTCTACGGTCGCCCCCTCCGGGATCTGAAGTCGTGGACGAGAGGAGGCGGGCGCATGGGGCGCATCGTCATCCGGGGCGGGCTGGTCATCACCGCCGCCGACGAGATCGAGGCCGACGTCCTCGTCGAGGACGAGAAGATCGTCGCACTGGCGGCCGGCGGCAGCTCGCAGGCCGAGACGTGGACGGCCGGGCAGGTCATCGACGCCACCGGCAAGTACGTCATCCCCGGCGGGGTGGACGTGCACACACACATGGAGATGCCGTTCGGCGGCACGAACGGCGCATAACAGCACACGTTCAGCGGCGCCGCCAACCCGGACCTCCTGCTCGAAGCTCCGAGCAGGAGGTTTCTTCATGACTGGTCCCCGCATCATCGGCGCACTTAGCCTGTCCGTCACGCGCGATGAGAGCACTTCGGAAGAGCGCCGACGAGCGGCCATCGAACGCGTCGAGCGGGCACTCGGCGGCGGCATCGTCGACTGGGCGCGGGACCGGGGCGTCTCCGCGTCCAAGGTGCCGCCGTTCAAGCGGCCGAGTCTCGGCATGTGGCCGATCGGACCTGAAGACTTCGATGTACTCGCCTTCTGGCGTCTGGACCGCGCCGTCAGAACTCGAACGCGACATCCGCCAGTGGATCAACGAGTGGAACAAGAACCCCAAGCCGTTCGTGTGGACAAAGACCGCCGACGATATCCTCGAAACCCTCGCCGCGCACTGCACACAAATTAACGACTCAGGACACTAGCAGTCGGGTCGCCCGGGGGAGTTTCACCCCCGGGCTCCCCCGGAACGGAGCGTGACAATCTCTCGTCACTCCGCTCTTGTCGTCCTGGACCTCTCCCATGCCGGGGCGCCCAGGTCCAGTGAGCGAAGCACTTCGGGCGTCGCGTATGGCCTTCGGCCAGCCGCCGCAGGGCTTGTTTCATCCCGACCCGGTACTTCTTCTGAATCCACCGCAACAAGTAGGTGTTGATGCGGTCGAGCAGCGGATACAGCGCTGAGCGGTAGAAGCGCCCGTAGTAGTTCCGGGTTGACCAAGCGAGCCAGGTCGGATGTCTCCTTCGCGGTGCACCGGTGCAGCCGCCATGACCGCACCGTCTTGCTCAGCTGATTCCGGACTTGCTTGCTGATCGCGGGAAGGAACGCGATGAACACCACCCCGTGCTTGTCCTTCGCTCCTCGCGGCCGGAACGTGAATCCCAGGTACGTGAACTCCGTGCCCGGGAACCGGACCCGGCGGTTGTCGTCCTTGCAGTACACGATTCTGGTCTTGTCCGGATGCAATTCCGGACCGACCTCGGCCATCCTGGACCGCAGCGCGGCCAGGGCCCGTTCTGCCTCCGCCAGTAGGTCCTGTCTGGACCTGACCCAGGGCCGGTTCAGCCGATCGGCACCGTCTGGTTGACGGCGCCGGCTCTCCTGCCGGGTGCGGCGCCGCGGATCAGGTCCGCGAGGCGTGCCAGGCGGGCGTCCCCGGGGCCAACGGCGATCTCGAAGTGGCTCTCCTTCGGGGTCTGTTCGTCACCGCCCCACCCGACGACCCCCTCGCACTCGGCCAGGATGTGGCGGACGGCGGCCCGTTGCTGCGGGAAAAGCCCGTCCTGGACGCCGACGGGGTGGGCGCCGGGCCGGAGAGCGATGGCCGTGCCCGACAGGTGGTTGCTCTCGTACGGCTGCGCCACCGCCCGTTCGGTGAGGTGGCCGGTGACTTCGCCGCGTCTCAGCTCGTGGATCTCGTAGTGGTAGCGGCGGGCGACGTGGAGGAGCACCACGGACACGTCTCCCACCAGCAGGCGGACATCGAGGCCGCTGCCCTCGATCCGGTGGGAGTCGGCCTCGTCGACGACAGGCCACCCGTTGGCGCTGTTCTCGTCGCGCCACCGGCTGTCGTCCGCAGGCGCGGCGTGGGCCGTTCCGCCGGTGCCCGTGCTCCACAGGGCGGCGGCGCCGGCCACTCCCAGGCCGGTGGTCAGCACGTGGCGGCGTGATAATCCGTGCGGGCGCGGGGTGTTGGTCATGCGGGTGGCTTCCCTTCGGGTAGGCGTCTGAGCGGGCGAGTGGGCTGCTCCGGCGCTCCGCCCGCCGCCGCGCGGCGTCTGGCGGCCCGTAAGAGGGCGAGCGACAGCAGTCCCGTGAGCACGGTGATGAACAGCAGGCGCATGGTCAGGTCGTCGACCCAGCCGTATTCCACCTCGGCGGTGAGCCCGTTGGCCCAGGTGCAGACCGAGCGCACCGGCAGCACCTCGGACGACAGCTCGACCGCGACCTCGGGAGGCGGCCACTGGTCGGGGGGCAGTTCCCGTCGGCACTCATCAGTTCTGTTCTCGTCGGAGAGCCAGACGTCGGGGATTTTGAAGCCGAGGAGAAAGACGAGCACAGTCAGCACGCCAGACAGGATGCTGATCCGCCGCAGGATAATACCCCATCGGCCGGCACGAGAACGTTTTATCCGAGTCGCCATGTCCGGAGTCTACCTTCGGGCTCCTCGTCTATGCGCAGGCTGATCACTTCCTCGAATCCGCGGATGAAATCGTCCACATCGTCGTCAGGAAGGTCCCCCGGACTCGTCACGCCCCCCAGGAGCTTGCCGCGTCCGTTGTTCATGATGAGCCCGAGGTCGCCGAGCAGAGCTTTCCTGACGATCGAGTGGAACGTCGCCGATTCGCTGCCGAAGCGATTCATCCACAGCTGCCGGAAACGGTGCTGGTACTGACCGCCGCTGCCGAAGACACGCTGGAGCTCCTCCGGCAGGCTGGCGCCGAAGCGGAGTGCCGTGCCGATCTCCAGGGCGTCGATGTCGGCGATCATGTCATGATTGGCGAAGGAGTTCTCGCCGCCGATTTTGGCTAGTTCATCGAGGCAGTACTCGAACCCGGATACGCCGGTGCGGCCGTGCGCCCGCCGCCAGTCCGCGTAGAAGGTGATTAAATCGCCGGCCCAGGTGGCCATGTCCGCCTCGTTGAAGTTGGTCCTGGGGTCCGGTATGCCTTTGAGGAGGACGCCGTTGCACGAGGCGCCGAAGTGGCTGACATCGTACAGATCGCCAGCCGCAGGGTCCCGGAAGCGGGTCATGCGCTCTAGCCCGGAATCATTGACGTACTCGACGAATTGATGGTCGATGGTGCCGAGCAGCGCCCACCAGGCGACGTCGTTGTAGCCGTCCGCGCGAAGGTACTCCATGACGCGGAGGGCGGGGTCCCCGCGGTCGTAGTCGAGCGCCAGGCTGTAGACCTCGTTGAGCCATACGATGAACTGGTCGACGCTCGACCCCGAATTGCCGACGGATGCGGTGCCCGGGTCCGAGCCTGAGCGCCAGACATTCCTGTCGATGGCTATCTGTCCGGCGCCGGACCCGATCGAGATCTCCGCGATCTGGTTGAAGGCCCAGTTCCTCGGCAGTGGAAAGCCCATGTTCCCGCTGAACCCGGTGGACATGCCGCTGACGAATGACCAGCGCGCGTCGGTCGCCTCGGTCACCCGGATGCACACGTTGCGGGACCCGTAGACGCCGTGCCGGTACCGCCTGCCCCTGCTGCGCAGCCCGGCGACGACGCCGTCGAAGTAGGGGATGATGTGAGAGTCGATCTCCTCGTCCGTCGCGTCGTAGTCCACCGCGAAATAGATCACGGTGCTGGCGTCGAAGCCGTAACGTGCGGCGGCCGTATGCGCTTCGGTGGCATCGGTGAAGCCCTGCGCGTAGGTGAAGTAGCCGACTTCCCCGCCGTAGTACTGGGAGATGGGGAACACGCGCAGGTCATTGGCGAAAATGGTGGCCAGCTCGCCGGGCTGGATCTGCTTGTTGAGCGGCCGGTCGCTGGGACGTTCGTCCAGGTACCGGCCGATGATCCAGTAGCCCTGGGCAATGAGCGTGCGCGCTCTGTCCGGGGTGACGGACGTGATGGCGTCGGAGCCGATGGCGGGCCGGGTCGGGTCGCCGGTGGACACCAGCAACTGCGCCCAGGTGGCGAAGTCGGCGCGCCCGTTGAGTGCGAGCTGGGAGAACCCCTGGAACTCCAGCACGTCTTCGGCAAGTGCCGCGTCGAAGCTGTCGTTGAAGGTCTGCGACGCGTCGTTGAACACCATCCCGGCGCGGAAGAGCCGCACGAAGACACCCGAGTCCCCCTGCGCCAGGGTGTTCTCCCGGAGGCCGGCCTGGGTGCCGGGGCCGAAGACTCCGTTGGCCACGTCGTCGGACATGCCGATCTCGTACTGGATGCCGAAGATCAGGGCCTTCTGTACATCACGGGAGTAGTGCCCGTCGCACGGCATCAGAAAGAACTGGGACCGGTGGAAGAAGCGGCCGTTGAGCCAGCGCTGAATGCTGCGGACCACATCGGACCCGCCGGGCGTCAGCACGTAGGCGTCCATGGTCAGCAGCGCCTTGAAGACTTTGGGCTGCACCACGGTCGTCGTGTCGGAGAGCCCGGCGTTCTGCTTGAGGTCGTACACGGCGTCCTGGGTGAGGATGTCCCAGGTGCCGCGGCCGTCGCCGCCCCAGTAGCCCTTGCAGAAGAGGGCGTGCTGCACAATGATCCGGATGTTCGCTTTCGGCTCGTTCGGGCCGATGGCGCCCCGGGACGCGAGACGGCTCAGCGTCGTCGGCCCGAAGTTGTCGGATAACGCGGTGATGCCCAGCTCGTGCTGGAGGGCCCGGGTCAGCGAGTACATGGTGGCCCATCCCGTTGTGCCGTTCTCGGGGCAACGGTTGTAGCCGCTGACATTGCCGTAGGTCGCGTTGACCCATCTCTGGGCCGCCAGGACCTTTTCGTCCATCATTCCTCCTGGTGTAGGGCGTGCGGAATTCCGGGCATGCGGCGTCAGGGCCCGGTGGCCCCGGCACAGCAGAGGCACCGGAATGAGCAACCGTGCCGTAAAGGGATTTCAGGAAGTGAGGCGCATTACGCAGAAAGCCGCTGCGGCTACCGCATCGGCGAGAAAGGATGTGGTGACCCGGCCCGAGAAAACATGGCGCAGCCCCCTCGGTGAATATGCGGCCGTCATCCCACCCCTGGGTGGCCACCCACAGAACCATAGGTCTCTCGAACAGGGGGCACAACGGTCCGACCGCGGGGAGCCTCGTGACGTGAATCACGAGCGCTTTTGGTTTTGTCGACTCCCTCCTTTGGTGGCGAAGTCACGTTCGTCAGGAACTTCACCGCAGCGCAGCGCAGCGGTCCCGGTCGGATGTCCAGGACTTGGGCAGGTACAACTCGCGGTCGACCAGCGCCCGCCCCGTAGGCGAGGTGTAGGCGGCAAAGACGCCTATCCGGCAGTTCTCCGTGCGTCCGGCGGTGCCGGTGTACTGCCACTGCACCCCGGCCGAGGTGGTGCCCTTCTTCAGGAACCCGGTGTCGTCGATGACAAGGACCCCGTCGGGGGCGGCCCCACCGTGCTGGTGTGGGACAACCTCGCCGTTCACCGCATGCCCCAGGTTGCTGATGAGATCGCCACCGCTCTCTCCCGCTGGGAGACGTTGAAGGACAAGGAAACCGCACCCTTCTCCGAGATCCTTGATCTTCTACGACTCGCTCCGGGTAGCCGGTGCGGTGGATGTCATATGCCCGAGAGTGCCGCATCGAGAGCCTGGCGGGTGGCGCTGGGGAGGCGGCGGGCGGCGTTTCGGCGGACTTGGCGGACCATGGCACGGCAGCGGAGGGACTGGACTGCGGGGAGGCGTTCGGCAATGACGTTGAGGGTGTCGGCCGCTTGGTGGCGGTCGTGGTCCAACAGGTGTGCGTTGGCGAGGTGGACGCCGTGGAGGAGGACCAGCCGAGGACCAACGTAAGGGCCGCAGCCCTGCAGGACTATCCGTTCCAAAATCTGGCTGCCCTGCCAGCGATCCCAGCCTGCACAACTGAAGATCCGGCGCTGCGCAGACGCTTCGCCCCAGTGCTCCAGGGCTCTCTCGCGAGGTGAAAAGACTGATCGGCCCTCAATGCCTCCGCACTGATCATTTACGGTGACGCTCTTGCCACGGTGTGTGATGCGGTCTACGGTCGCCCCCTCCGGGATCTGAAGTCGTGGACGAGAGGAGGCGGGCGCATGGGGCGCATCGTCATCCGGGGCGGGCTGGTCATCACCGCCGCCGACGAGATCGAGGCCGACGTCCTCGTCGAGGACGAGAAGATCGTCGCACTGGCGGCCGGCGGCAGCTCGCAGGCCGAGACGTGGACGGCCGGGCAGGTCATCGACGCCACCGGCAAGTACGTCATCCCCGGCGGGGTGGACGTGCACACACACATGGAGATGCCGTTCGGCGGCACGTTCGCCTCCGACACTTTCGAGACCGGGACGCGTGCCGCGGCCTGGGGCGGGACCACCACCGTGGTGGACTTCGCCGTGCAGACCCGGGGCCGGTCGCTGCGGGAAGGGCTGGACGCGTGGCACGCCAAGGCGGCGGGGCAGTGCGCGATCGACTACGGCTTCCACATGATCCTGTCCGACGTCGACGACGGTTCGCTGAAGGAGATGGATCTCCTTGTCGACGAAGGCGTCACCTCGTTCAAGCTGTTCATGGCCTATCCCGGCGTCTTCTACAGCGACGACGGGCAGATTCTCCGGGCCATGCAGCGGGCCGCGGGGAACGGCGGGACGGTCATGATGCACGCGGAGAACGGCATCGCCATCGACGTTCTGGTGGAGCAGGCGGTGGCGGACGGGCGGACGGACCCGCGCTATCACGGCGAGGTGCGGAAGGTGCTGCTCGAGGCCGAGGCGACGCACCGGGCCATCCAGCTGGCGCGGGTGGCGGGCGACGCACCGCTGTACGTGGTGCACGTGTCGGCCCGGGAAGCGGTCGCGGAACTGGCGGCGGCACGCGACGCCGGGCTGCCCGTGTTCGGCGAGACGTGTCCGCAGTACCTGTTCCTGTCCACCGACAACCTGGCCGAGCCGGATTTCGAGGGCGCCAAGTACGTGTGCAGTACGCCGCTCCGCCCTGCCGCGCACCAGGCCGCGCTGTGGCGGGGCCTGCGCACGGACGACCTCCAGGTGGTCTCGACGGACCACTGCCCGTTCTGCTTCAGCGGGCAGAAAGAGCTGGGCCGCGGGGACTTCTCCCGTATCCCCAACGGGCTTCCCGGCGTCGAGAACCGCATGGACCTGCTGCACCAGGCCGTCGTCGACGGGCATCTCACGCGGCGCCGCTGGATCGACATCGCGTGCGCCGCGCCGGCCAGGATGTTCGGACTCTACGGGCGCAAGGGCACCATCGCGCCGGGCGCGGACGCGGACATCGTCGTCTACGACCCGGCCGCGGAGCAGACGCTGTCGGCCCGGACGCATCACATGAACGTCGACTACTCGGCCTACGAAGGCAAACGGGTCACCGGCCGCGTGGTGACCGTCCTTTCGCGCGGCCGGACCGTCATCGAGGAACGGCAGTACACCGGGCGTGCCGGGCACGGAGTCTTCCTGCCGCGCGGCACCTGCCAGTACGTCGGCTGAAGCGGCTCAAACGAGGGGTGTCGGCATGGACTTCGGGCTCGTCCTCCAGACCGATCCGCCCGCGGCGGAGGTCGTCGCGCTGATGCGGCGGGCCGAGGACGCCGGGTTCCGTTATGGCTGGACGTTCGACTCGGCGGTGCTGTGGCAGGAGCCGTTCGTGATCCACAGTCAGATCCTCGCGCGGACGGACCGGCTGCGGGTGGGGCCCATGGTGACCAACCCGGGCACCAGGACGTGGGAAGTGACGGCCTCCACGTTCGCCACGCTGAACGAGATGTTCGGCAACAGGACGGTGTGCGGCATCGGGCGCGGCGATTCGGCGATGCGGGTCGCCGGCCGCAGGCCCGACTCGCTGGCCAGACTCGGCGAGGCGATCGGCGTCATCCGCGATCTCGCCGAGGGCCGCGAGGCGGTGGTGGGCGGTGCGGCCATGCGGCTGCCGTGGGTCAGGAACGGTCAACTGCCGGTATGGATGGCGGCCTACGGGCCGAAGGCGCTGGCGCTGGCAGGACAGCGGGCCGACGGGTTCATCCTCCAACTCGCCGATGTCTTCCTCACCGAGTGGATGGTGCGGGCCGTCCGGACGGCGGCGGCGGAGGCCGGGCGCGACCCGGCGGCCGTCACGGTCTGCGTGGCCGCTCCCGCGTACGTGACGGCGGACGACTCCCCCGCGGCCCTGGCGCACGCGCGGGAGCAGTGCCGGTGGTTCGGCGGCATGGTGGGCAACCACGTGGCGGACCTGGTGGCCCGCTACGGGACGCGCTCCGGGCTGGTCCCTGAGGAGCTGACGGCCTACATCGCGCGGCGGCGCGGCTACGACTACCGCCACCACGGGCGGTCGGGGAACCCGGACACCGGCTTCGTGCCGGACGGCATCGTGGACCGCTTCTGCCTGATCGGCCCGCCGGAGGCGCATGTGGCGAAGCTGCGACGGCTGCGCGCCCTGGGGGTCGACCAGTTCGCGGTGTACGCGATGCACGACGCGCGCCGCGGCGTGGTGGACGCGTACGGCGCCCACGTCATCCCCGCGCTCGCCTGACGGCGGAACACCCCGCGCACCCCGGCGCCCGCCACGGGCCGGGGCCCGAGGGCGCCGGGGCGGCAGCCCTCGGGCGGGGTCAGCAGCCGGTGCGGGAGGTGCCCACGGCGATGTTGTCGTACCAGAGGGTGTCGGCGCCCTCGCCGTAGCTCTCCCAGCCGAACCTGAGGTTGACGAGGTCCGGGTGCCAGTCGCCGCGGTTCAGCCATTGCGAGTCGATGTCGTGCGTCGGGGTGCCGTCCACGGCGAGGCCGGTGACGGGTTCCCCGTTCAGCCAGGTGGTCAGGTGCCCCACGGCCGGGTCGATCTCGTACTCGACGCAGACCCACTCGTCCAGAGGCAGCGGCGCGCTCAGGGCCACGCCCGCCGGGCTCTGTTCGGGGAGGGTGGCGTCGTCGGATTCGCGGTTCCACTGGAGAGCGGCGTTCTGCCCGCCCATCCGCAGGTCGCGGCTGCCGTCGGCGGCGTCCTCCATGGTCAGGAACGTCACGTGCTGGGTGGGCAGCGCGCTGGTGTGCCGCACGTAGTAACGCACGTACAGGCCGGCCGTGGTGTCGACGTCGGCGAGGTCCGTGCCGACGAAGACGTGGTTGCAGTAGCCGGTGCCGCCGTCGACCCGCAGGGAGGTGGTGCCCTCCTGGGCGACGGACGTGTCCACGCTCGCGGTGCCGGTGCCGGAACAGTCGGGGAACTCGGTGGCCCACCGGCCCGAGGGTTCGCTTCCGGTCTGGCTCTCGAAGTCCTCGCAGAAGCCGTCGGTGGTGCAGGCGGCCGCGGGTTCCGGCTGCTCCGCGGGGGCGGGCGCGGCCGCCGCCCCGGTGGCCGTGAAGGCCAGGGCGACGGCCGCCGCGGCCGACCCGGCCAGCCGGAGTCCCGGCCGGGGCCCGACCGGTGCGGTGGCGGGGCGCGCGGCGGGGCGGGTGGAGGAACGTGTGGGGGGATGCGTCATGTCGGGCTCCTCGTGAGTGCGGCTCTTGGGAGCGCTCCCACGCGGACCTTAGCCGGAAGCCGCCAACCGGTCCAGAAGGGCGGGCAGGGCCCGGCCGATCGGTTCGCGCACGACTTCGGCGGCCTGCCCGTCGTACGGGGTCGGCTCGGCGTTCACGATGATCAACCGGGCCCCGTGGTCCGCGGCGAGCCCGGCGAGCCCGGCGGCCGGGTGCACCTGGAGGCTGGTGCCGACCGCGATGAACACCTCGCACGCCTGCGCGACGGCGGTGGCCGCCGCGAGCACCGCCGGGTCGAGGGGCTGTCCGAACATCACGGTGGCCGTCTTCAAAATGCTGCCGCACTCCAGGCAGGCCGGGTCCTGCTCCCCCGCCGCGACGCGCCGCAGTGCGGCCTCGGTCGTGGAGGTGGCCGCGCAGCCGGTGCACACCACCGACCGGGCGCTGCCGTGGAGTTCGAGAACTTTGCGGTCCGGCAGCCCGGCGGCCTGGTGCAGCCCGTCGACGTTCTGGGTGAGCACCCGCACCGGCACGCCGGACCGTGCCAGGCGGACGACGGCCTCGTGGGCGGCGTTGGGCCGGGCGCGGAACGCCGGATTCTCGCCACGCATCAGCCAGGAACGGCGGCGGATGTCCGGATCGTTCATGTAGTAGTCGTAGGTCACCAGCTTCTCGGCCTCGGGGTCGCGCCGCCACAGGCCGTTCGGCCCGCGGTAGTCCGGGATGCCGGAGTCCGTGGAGATGCCGGCGCCGCTGAGGATGGCCACCAGGGGCCGCCGGGAGACCTCGTCAGTGTTCATGCGAAAAGCGTATGCTCCGCCGCATGTTCACCACCCGGCCCACGCTCCGAGGCACCTTCGGCATGGTCTCAAGCACCCACTGGCTGGCCTCGCAGTCCGCGATGTCCGTGCTGGAGAACGGCGGGAACGCGTACGACGCCGCCGTGACCGCCGGGTTCGTGCTGCACGTGGTGGAGCCGCATCTGAACGGTCCGGCCGGGGACGTTCCGATCATCCTCGCGCCGGCCGGCGGCGAGGTCCGGGTGCTGTGCGGACAGGGGCCCGCGCCCGCGGGGGCCACCATCGCGCACTACACGGGGCTCGGTCTCGACCTGGTGCCGGGCACGGGGCCGCTGGCCGCCGTGGTGCCCGGCGCGTTCGATGCCTGGCTGACACTGCTGCGCGACTACGGCACCAAGGAGTTGGCCGAGGTGCTCGATCACGCGATCGGGTACGCCGAGGGCGGGCACCCCGCGGTGGAGGGGGTCGGGCGGACGGTCGAGAGCGTGCGGGAGCTGTTCACCGAGGAGTGGACGACGTCCGCGGCGGTGTACCTGCCGCACGGCCGCTCCCCCGCCGCCGGTGCGCTGCTGCGCAACGCGGACCTGGCGGCCACCTGGCGGCGGCTGCTGAACGAGGCGGCGGCGGCGAACGGCGGGCGGGAGGCGCGCATCGAGGCCGCGCGCCGCGCCTGGCGCGAAGGCTTCATCGGCGAGGCGCTCGCGGCGCACGCCGCGCGCCCGGCCATGGACTCCTCGGGCCGCCGGCACGCGGGGGTGCTCACCGGCGAGGATCTGGCGGGCTGGTCCGCGGGCTACGAGGCGCCGGTCACCTACGAGTGGCGCGGCTGGACGGTGTGCAAGGCGGGGCCGTGGAGCCAGGGGCCGGTACTGCCGCAGCAACTGGCGCTCCTGGACGACGGGATCGACGCCCGCGGCTACGGTTCGCCGGATTATGTGCACGCGCTCGTCGAGGGGGGCAAGCTTGCCATGGCCGACCGGGAGGCGTGGTACGGCGACGCGGCGCCCGTTCCGCTTGCCGAGCTGCTGTCGCCGGAGTACAACGCGGACCGCAGGAAGCTGATCGGTGCCGGCGCCTCGCCGGAGCTGCGCCCCGGCTCTCCCGGCGGCAGGGCCCCGCGGCTCGCCGGGCACGTGCGCGCCGCCTTCGACGCGCCGCGGGCCGCGGCGGCCGGACTCCGGACGGCGGCGGGCGCGGGGGAGCCGACGGTCGCGCGGACCGGCGAGACCAGCGGCGACACCTGCCACGTGGACGTCGTGGACCGCTGGGGGAACATGGTGAGCGCGACGCCGAGCGGCGGCTGGCTCCAGTCGAGCCCGGTGGTGCCAGGACTCGGCTTCCCGCTCGGCACCCGCCTGCAAATGACCTGGCTGGAGCCGGGGCTGCCGTCCTCGCTCACGCCGGGGCGCCGCCCGCGCACGACGCTCAGCCCGTCGCTCGCGCTGCGCGGCGGCGAGCCGGTGCTGGCGTTCGGCACCCCGGGCGGGGACCAGCAGGACCAGTGGCAGATGCACTTCTTCCTCGCCGCGGTGCTGCGTCCCGCGGTGCGTGGCGGCCTCGACCTCCAGGGCGCCATCGACGCGCCGAACTGGCATCAGGAGGCGTTCCCCAGCTCGTTCTTCCCGCGGGGGGCGCGGCCCGGCGCCGTCACCGTGGAGCCGGGAATCGGCGCGGAGACCATAGCCGGGCTGCGGCGGCGCGGCCACGAGGTGACGGTGGCGGAGCCGTGGTCCGAGGGGCGGCTGTGCGCGGTGGCCCGCGACCCGGAGACGGGGGTCGTGTCGGCGGCGGCCAATCCGCGGGGGATGCAAGGTTACGCCGTCGGTCGCTGATCGCATTCGATCGGCTGCGCGGTGGATGAAAAACAAAGGCCCGCCGGAGCAGTACGAAAACTGCCTGTAGCCGTCCGGAAACAAGACTCGTAACATGCCTTGGATTCAGTACGCCCATGGCAGATGTGCCTTCGGTTCACCAGGACATGGCGGCAGGACGCGCGGCCTTCACGGCCGAGCTGCGCACGCTCACGGGCGTCCTCGACCCGGACGCGGGCTGGTATGCGGCCTTCGCCCGGCGCGAGGGCGGGGAGTTGGCGGACTGGCTGTCGGGGCGAAGACTTCCGCCGTGGGACGCCGTTGCCGATCTGCTCCAGGACCTCGCGGGCCGGCAGGGCACGGCCGTCGCCGAACGGGTGGGCCGGCGGCTCAGGTCCGCCTACGAGTCGGCGGTGGACGCCGAGGACGCGCTCCCCGGCAGCCGCGGGACACTGACCGGACGGCTGGCGGAGCTTGACCGCCGGGAGCGTGAACTACAGGGCAGGGAACGGCAGTTGTCCGCCGCCATGGATGTCGCGCAGCGGGCGGGGCAGTCGCGGGAGGCCGACCGGCTGGCGACCTTGAAGCTGTGGGCGCAGGACGACGCGGGCCGCGTCCTGTCCCGGCGCGCGGAACTGCGGTCCCGGCTGGCGGCGCTCGGGGCAGGCGCCGGGGGAACGGAGCCGGCGGGAGCGCCCCCGGGGCCGGGGGCGGCGGAGCGGCAGGAGACCGGGCAGAAGAACGCGGGAAAGGGAAGGAAGAAGGACAAGGACAAGGACAAGGGCAAGGACCGGGCGAAGAAGACGGCGGCGCGCAGGCCGCGCGGGGCCAGGTTCGCCGGGCTCGATGAGACGGCCGAGCCGGGGCCGCCCGCGGTGACCGCCGCGGCGCCCGAGGCGGCGGTGGCGCCGGCCCCCGGCGGCTCGCGGTTCGCCGGTGCGGTGCGAGAAGTGCCGCGGGAGCGGCCCGTGCCGCGGCTGGCGGCGGAGGACCGGCAGGCGGCGCTCGACACCGCCGAGCGGCTGCGGCGGCTGCGGGCGGACGGGCAGGGCGGGGCCGCGCACGTGCTGTTGTGCGAGGCGGCCGGGGGGTCCGCGGTGCGGCTGCCGGTGCTGGTGGCGGAGCTGGAGCGGACGGGGATGCTCTCGGACGTGACGACGCTGCTGTGGGAGGCGGCACTGCTGCCGGCCGGTCCGCTGGCCGCCGCCGCGGAGGCGCTGGCCGCGGCCGGGCGGGCCGGGGACTGCGGGCAGTTGCTGCGGCAGGCCGCGGCGCGCCCCGCCGCGGAGGCGGGCTCGATCGCCGCGGAGCTGTGTGCCGCGGGCCACGAGAGCGAGGCGATCACTCTGCTGGCGGCCCTGGTGCGGTCGAGAACGGCGGAGGAGGCGGTGCGGGCCGCGGCGCCCGCGCCCGGCGTGGTGGTGCCGCTGCTGCTTGACGCGGCGCGCACGGTGTCGGCCGGGCACCACTGGGCGGTGACGAGCGAGCTGCGGCGCGCGGGCATGGCCTGACGGTGCGGGCACGTCCGGACCGGTTCCGCGGTGCGCGTCACCGGGTCGGGGCCCCGTGGCGAGCGGTGCGCGGGGGCCGTGCTTCGATGGACAGGTGATCGATGAACAGCTGGCCGGACAGGTCGAGGAGGCCGTGCGCTCCGCCGCGGCGGCGGAGATCATGCCGCGCTGGCGGCGGCTCGCGGTGGACGAGGTGTCCGAGAAGACCGGGCCGCACGACCTGGTGACGGACGCCGACCGGAACGCGGAACTGATGCTGGCGGCGGAGCTGGGCGCGCTGCTGCCCGGTTCCGTGGTCGTCGGCGAGGAGAGCGTGCACGCCGACCCGGCGGGCTACGCGCTGCTGTCGGGCGACGCGCCGGTGTGGGTCGTCGACCCGGTGGACGGGACGCGCCCTTTCGTCCGCGGCGAGACGGGCTTCTGCACGCTGGTGGCGCTGGCGCACCGCGGGGAGCTGCTGGCCTCCTGGACGTTCGCGCCGGCGCTCGGCCTGCTCGCATTCGCGCGCCGCGGCGGCGGCGCGTGGCTGAACGGGGAACGGCTGGCGGCGGGCTCCCCCGCGCCGGGCTCGCCGCTGAGGGTGGCGTACTCGCACCCGGACTACACCTCGGGTGCGCAGAAGGACGCGCTGTCGGGGCTGTGGGCGGCGGGCGTCGCGCCGCGTCCGTGCGGGGCCGCCGGGATGGAGTACGTGGGCATTGCGCGGGGCGAGGTGGACGCGGTGGCGTTCAGCTGGGAGCTGGCGTGGGACCACGCGGCGGGGCTGCTGCTGGTGGCGGAGGCCGGCGGGACCGCAAGGACGCTGGCGGGTGAACCGTTCCGCCTCGTGGGCGGCAATGCGCTGCCGTTCACCGCGGCACGTGACGCGGCGACGGCCGAGCGGGTGCGGGATCTGCTCACGGTGCCCGCGTGAGGAACTGACGGGCCGTCGGCGCGGCGGCCCGGCCGGAGGGGTGCCGCGCGGTCCGCCGGGGTGGCGCGGCGTATCCTCGGGGTGCTGTCCGCCGGTGAGGGGAGTTGCACGTGCCGTCGTTGCGCGACGTGGTCGTGGTGGGCGCCGGGCCGAACGGGCTGACCGCGGCCGTCGAGCTGGCCCGCCGTGGGATGTCCGTGGAGCTGTTCGAGGCGCGGGACGCGGTGGGCGGCGGGGCGCGGACGGAGGAGCTGACGCTGCCCGGGTTCCGCCACGACTCCTGTTCCGCCGCGCATCCGACGGGGGTGGGTTCGCCCGCCTTCCGGGCGATGCCGCTCCACGAGTACGGCCTTGAGTGGCTGCACGCGGAGCTTCCGCTGGCGCACCCGTTCCCCGACGGCTCCGCCGCGGTGCTGGCCCGGTCGGTCGGTGAGTCGGCCGCGTCCTTCGGGCCGCGCGACGCCAGGGCTTACCGCAGGCTGGTCGCCCCCTACGTGGGCAAGTGGGACACGCTGGCGGCCGACTTCCTGAAGGTGCCGTGGGACGGGCTGCCGCGCGATCCGGTGACGCTGGCCCGGTTCGGGCTGACGGGACTCCAGCCCGCCTCGTGGGTGTCGCGGCGGTTCCGGGACGACCGGGCCCGTGCGCTGTTCTCCGGCCTTGCCGCACATGTCATGGCGCCGCTGTCGACGCCGGCCACGGGTGCCATCGCGCTGGTCTTCGCGCTGGCGGCGCACGAGGTGGGCTGGCCGCTGGCCCGCGGCGGCTCGCAGGCCATCTCGGACGCGCTCGCGGCCTATCTGCGCGATCTCGACGGCGTGGTGCACACGGGTGTGGAGGTGAAGCGGCTGGACGAGCTGCCGCCCGCGCGGGCCTACGTCTTCGACACCTCGCCGACGGCCCTGGCCCGGATCGCCGGGCTCGGCCGGGCCTACCACGGCTTCCGGTACGGCCCCGGCGCGTTCAAGATCGACTATGCGCTGGATGGCCCGGTGCCGTGGACGGCGCCGGAGGCGCGGCGGGCGGGGTCGGTCCACATCGGCCCGAGCAGCAAGGAGATCGGGGCGGCGCTGCGGGCCGCTTCGGTGGAGGGGCGGGCGCCCGAGGTGCCGTTCCTGGTCACGACGCAGCCGACGCTGGTCGACCCGGACCGCGCCCCGGCGGGCAAGCACGTGTACTGGGCGTACGGGCACGTGCCGAACGGCTGGGACGGCGATCTCACGGACGCGGTGGAGCGGCAGATCGAGCGGTTCGCGCCCGGTTTCCGCGATCTGGTGCTGGCGCGGGCCGTGGCCGGGCCGCCGCAGCTGGCGCGGCGCAATGCCAACTACGTGGGCGGCGATATCGGGTGCGGGGCGTTCTCCGGCCTCCAGACGATGCTGCGTCCGCGCCCCGCGTTCCATCCTTACGGCACCGCGCACCCCGCGGTCTTCCTGTGTTCCTCGGCGGCCTGGCCGGGGCCCGGGGTGCACGGGATGGCCGGGCACAACGCGGCCAAGGCCGTGTGGCGGCGGCTGCGGGGCAACCGCTGACCGCCCGGGTGTGATCCATCCGGCGAAGGCGGCCCATGGTCCCCGGCCGGGGGTGGCGGATAGGGTCGCTGCGAGCCGAGTGATCAAAAAGGGCGGAACATGACGGACACGGGGCGCGTACTGATCGCCGCGGACAAGTTCAAGGGATCGCTGACGGCGCCGGAGGTGGCCGAGCACGTCGCCGCGGGCATCCGCGCGGCCCGGCCGGCGGCCGAGGTGGTGGCGCTGCCGGTCGCGGACGGCGGGGACGGCACGGTGGACGCGGCCGTGGCAGGGGGCTTCTCGCCCGTCGAGGCGGAGGTGACGGGGCCGCTGGGACTGCCGGTGCTCGCCTCGTTCGCGCTGCGCGGCGACGTGGCCATCGTGGAGATGGCGCAGGCGGCGGGGCTGCGGCTGCTGCCGCCGTTCACGTTCGCGCCGATGACGGCGACCACCTACGGCACCGGAGAGCTGATCGAGGCGGCCCTGAACGCGGGGGCGCGCACGGTGGTGCTCGGAGTCGGCGGTTCGGCGACCACGGACGGCGGCGCGGGCATGCTCGCGGCGCTCGGGGCGCGGCTGCTCGACGTCGACGGCGACCCCGTGGCGCACGGCGGCGGGCCGCTGCGCGAACTGGTGGCGGCCGACCTCTCGGGGCTCGACCCGCGGCTGAAGGACACCGAGTTCGTGCTGGCCGGCGACGTGGACAATCCGCTGACCGGCCCGCTGGGCGCCGCCGCGGTCTACGGGCCGCAGAAGGGCGCCGACCCGGTGGATGTGGAGACGCTGGACGCGGCGCTCACCAACCTGGTGTGCGTGCTGGAACGTACCGTGGGCGCGCGGGCCGTGGAGTGCGCCGACGCGCCGGGCGCCGGCGCCGCGGGCGGCATCGGATACGCCGCGCTGCTCGGCCTGAACGCCACCTTCCGCCCGGGCATCGAGGTGCTGCTCGACGTGCTGGGCTTCGCCGCGGCGCTGGAACGGACCTCCCTCGTCATTACCGGCGAGGGCTCGCTGGACGAGCAGACGCTGCACGGCAAGGCACCGGCCGGCGTGGCCGCCGCGGCACGCGCCGCGGGCCTGCGGACGGTCGCGGTCTGCGGCCGCCTCGCGATCGGCGAGGACGCGCTGCGCGGCGCGGGCATCGAGAAGGCGTACCCGCTGACCTCCGTCGAGCCGGACGTGGCGGCGTGCATCGAGAACGCGGGCCCCCTGCTCGAACGGGTCGCCCGGCTCCTCGCGGAGGAACAGCTCTGAGGGCTCCGCCCCCGCGGCACCGGCACCGGACGCCGCCCGGCGCCCCGGGCCGGCGGTCACCCCGCCCCCGGCGTCCGGCGGGTCGGTGACCCCGAGATCCGCACGATCGGCACACCGCGGGGAGACCACGGGCCGGTCCGTGCGCACCGGGGGCCAGGGCCTGTCCGGTGGATCTTCGTGGAGCAGTGAGCGGCGTCCGGTGCGTGCGATCGCATGGGCCCCTCTTGCACGATGCGTGCAAGAGCGAGCCGGATCGCAGCTCGTACGTGGGGGTACCTCCCTGGGGGCACCTCCCGGACGAAGTCTGGGGGAGGAGTCCGGGGGACGTACTCGCGCGATTCGGCAACGCAGCGTGGGGGCACCTCCCAGCCGCCAGGCTGGGGGAGTACGTGCCGGGCGTCGCGAGCCCGCGAAGATCCACCGGGCAAGGCCTAGGGCCGGGCGGAGCGGGCGCGGGCCTCGCGGGATTCCCCGGCCGCGGTGAGGGCGAGACCGCCGGCCAGGACCACGAGGCCGGCCCCGGTGACGGCCGCCCACGCCCAGGCGAGGCCGAGGCGCTCGTCGGCCACCGGGCGGGCCCAGTCCAGCGGATCGGCGGACACGTCGAGCTCGGCGCCGGCGTGGACGGCCTCGTTCGGGCCCGTCCACATGCGGCCGAGGTCCTCGCCGCCCGAGCGCTCCTCGACGGAGTAGTGCGTGCCGAAGTCGTACCTGGTGCCGTCGGCCTTCTCCCGCGCGGTGACCAGCGCCGCGGTCCGGTCGCCGAGCAGTTGGTGGTAGGCGAGTGGCCCGGTCAGCGCGACGACCGCACAGGTGGCGCAGGCGGCCACGGCCGGGGCCGTACGCAGCAGGGCGCCGCTGCGGCGCGGGGCGCGGCGGGCGGCGCCCGCCGCGGCGAGGCCGACCGGGATGGCCAGGATCATGCTGGTGTGCAGCATCCACGGCCCGATCTGCGCGGCGAGTGCGAACAGCAGCACCGCCAGGGCGAGCAGCCCGGACAGCAGCGACGTGGCACGGTGCGTCCGTCCGGCGGTGCCCGCGGCGGGCGGCGGGACGAAGCCGGGTGTGAGGCCGTCGATGCGGTCAAGATCGGCGCGGGCGGCGGCCAGGTCGGCGGCGAGCGGCGCCACGTCGGGCGGCGTTCCCGGCTGGTTCCCGGCCCGCCGCTTCAGCTGTGCGGCGGCGGCGCGCTGCACCTCGCGCAGGCGGCCGGACGCGGCGTCGAGGGCGGGCAGCAGGGTGCCCTCCGCCGCCTCCCAGCGCTCCCGCCAGTCGCCCCACGCGGCGGTGTCGCGGGCGGCGGCCCTGCGGGCCGACCTGAGCGGGCCCGGTGGCGCGGCGGCGGCCTCGCGTGCGAGCCGGTCGTGGTGCGCGCGAAGTTCGCGGGCGGGGACGGCGCCCGCGCGTTCCCCGATCGCGGCCACGGCCTCGGCCCGCTCCCCCAGGGCGGCGGCGCAGGCGCGGGCGTCCCGCAGCACGGCGGCCAGGTCCTGAGGGCTGCCGGCGAGCAGGCTGTCGAGGCGTTCGCCGTACTGCCGTGCCTGGTGGGCGACGACGCGGGGCAGCGCGGCATGGTCCGGCTCACCCCGGTCCCAGCCGCCGCGGGGCGCGGCGCACTCGGTGAACACCACCCACAGCACCGTGGCGAGCGCGGCGCCCGTCGGGACGGTGACCAGCGGCGAGACACCGGCGAACGCGGCACCCACGGCCCACGCGAGGCCCGCGAGGACCGCGAGCACGCCGGACCAGGCGAGCAGGACGCGGACCGCGGCATTGTTCAACGACGGTTTGTGAACGGGCAGTTGTGCGGTGACCGGCTTGTCGGGCCCTGCGGCCACGGTCCCCCCCGGGTGGTCGGTTGCTGACACAGCGCAGGAGCGTAGCGCCCGCCGGGCGCCGGTGTCAGCCGCTCACGAACAGCACCTCGGCGCAGACCGGCCGGTAGCCCGCGGCCTGGAAGGCCCGGACACTGCGGGCGTTGCCCGGGGGCTGCTGCGCCCACAGCGGCGCGTTCTCCGGCATCAGGTGGCGGGCCGCGGCGACCAGCGCACGGCCGAGGCCGCGTCCGCGGGCGGCCTCGGCGACTTCCACGGCGATCTCCCAGCGTCCGGCGACCCCGCGGCCGAGGACGACGATGCCGCCGTCGGCGGCCCATACCCGCACGTCGTCGCGGTACTTCCGCGCGCGGCTCACCCGCGGATGGTCCTGTTCGCGGATCTCGCGCAGCGGCAGGTCCGGCGGCCCCGGCAGCGGGGCGGCGCAGGAGAGGAGGTCGGTGTTGCCCGCCTGGCGGGCGGTGCGTGCGGTGAAGGCGGTGAGGAACGGCGGGCTGAGCGACGCGGCCAGCGGATCGGCGGGCGCGGCGCGCAGCGCGGCGGCGACCCACGCGGGGTCCTCGTCCGTGAACACGACCGAGTGGGCGGTGAACGCGAGCACGCCCGCGTCGCGCGGGGACGGCTGCGGAACGACGGTGTGGCCGCCGTCCGGCGGGGGGAAGGCGCCGCGGGCCGCGGCGTGGAGTATGCGCGCCAGTGCGTCGTTCATGCGGGTGGGTCCCGGGTCAGGGCTCGCTGGTGGAGACCACGAACACCCGGGGACGTTCCTCCCGGGTCAGGTCGACCGTGACGGCCACCTCCGGCTCGTCCGGGGACTGCTGGACGACCGTGCCCGCGAAGGTGTGCGCGGGGTCGTCGAACTGCCAGCCGACGACGTCCGCGGAGTCCCGGCCGATGGTCACCGTCTCCTCCAGGGCCGACAGGTCGGTGCCCAGCTCCTCGACGAAGGCGCTCAGCTGCCGTGGCGAGCA
This sequence comes from Streptomyces sp. MP131-18, assembly GCF_001984575.1. Lineage (GTDB taxonomy): Bacteria > Actinomycetota > Actinomycetes > Streptomycetales > Streptomycetaceae > Streptomyces > Streptomyces johnsoniae. Next base: position 1,465,917 of record NZ_LZNS01000001.1, read on the forward strand.
GCGGAACTCGACGTACAGGGTGCTGCGGTCCCAGGAATTGGTCTCGTAGTGGGCGACGTAGGCGGAGCCGCCGGGAATGGGCACGTCGTAGATGCGGCGCTGGACCTTGCTCGGCCACTCGTAGATCAGCGCCCGTGCGGACGCGGAACGGGCCTTGTCCTCGCCGCTGTCCCGGCTCTGGTAGGCGGAGAGCACGAGGTAGCCGGCGGGAATGGCGATCAGCAGCGCCACCACGATCGCCGCGAGCCAGCGATGGCGGGGGCGGTGCGGCGGGCGCGGCGGGGTGGCGGGGGCGGCGGTCGTGGTCGTCACGGTCTGGCCTCCCGGCCCAGCGGTGGCAGCCGCAGCTCGAATCCGGTGCGGTGGGCGCGCTCGGCGCGGCGCCGGTTGGCGCGGCGGAAGCGGCGCGCCACGAGGCGGGCGAGGTCGGCGGCGCCGACCATGCCGGCGTCGGTGCCGAGCCTGGCCCGTACGATCTCGGCCTCGGGCCGGTAGCCGCGGCCGGTGAGGTGCCTGCGGAACGCCTCCCTGGCGGGGCCGATCAGGAGGTCGTCGGCCTCGCTGACGCCGCCGCCGATGACGAAGCGGGCGGGGTCGAGGGCCGCGGCGAGGTTGGCGATGCCGATGCCGAGCCAGCGCCCGATGTCTTCGAGCAGCTCGACGCACATGGGGTCGCCCGCGCGGGCCAGCTCGGTGATCAGGGGGCCGGTGATGTCGCGGGTCTGGCCGCCCACCCGGTCCAGGAGGTGATGGGCGACGGGCGAGTCGGCGACGGCCAGCTCCCTGGCCTCGCGGACCAGCGCATTGCCCGAGCTGTACTGCTCCCAGCAGCCGCGGTTGCCGCAGGGGCAGCGGTGGCCGGCCGGCACGACCTGCATGTGGCCGAACTCGCCTGCGACGCCGTAGGTGCCGCGCTTGACGCGTCCGCCCTCCAGTATCGCGCCGCCGATCCCGGTGCCGAGGGTGATCATGACGAGGTGGTCGGCGCCGCGGCCGGCGCCGAAGCGCCATTCGCCCCAGGCCGCGGTGTTCGCGTCGTTGTCGACCATGATCGGCACGACGAGGCGGGCGGCCAGCGCGTCGCGCAGCGGCTCGTTGCGCCAGGCGAGGTGCGGGGCGAAGAGCACGCGGGAGCGGTCGGCGTCGACCCAGCCGGCGGCGCCGATGCCGACGGCGTGGACGTCGTGCCGGTCGGACAGGTCGAGGACCAGCTCGGTGATGGTGTCCTCGACGACCTTGGGGCTCTTCGACTTCTCCGGGGTCTCGGTGCGCACGCGTTCGAGCACCGTGCCGTCGGCGTCCACGACACCGGCCATCACCTTCGTGCCGCCGATGTCGATGCCGACGGTGGGCACCCGGGGCGCGGACAGATGCGAGCGGCGCTCGCGTGTGGCGATGGCGCGCAGCACAGTCGCCCGCGCCGTCTGGCGATGCGCACGGTCACGGTTGGTACTCATCGGGACCGATTGTGCCCTACGCCTCCGCCGGGTGAGCGGGCGACCGCGATGTGGCCGGACCGGGGCGGCGGCACCGGTGGCGGGCCGGGCCGTTGAACGGGAGCGGCGGCTCGTGAATCATGCGACGCGTGGCCGCCAACGGCTCGGGAGCGAAGGACGGGCCGCGCCGCGCGGCGGGGCGGGGCGGGTGGCGCGTGCCGGGGACGGCACGCCGTGCTGGGAGTTGCGGTGAAACGTCCGACGATGCAGGACATTGCCCGGCGGGCCGGGGTCACGAAGGCGGCGGTCTCCTTCGCGCTGAACGGCAGACCGGGGGTGTCCGAGCCGACCCGGCGGCGGGTTCTCGCCATCGCCCACGAGTTGGGCTGGCAGCCGAGCAGCGCGGCGCGCGCGCTGTCCGACGGCCGGGCGGGCTCGTTCGGCCTGGTCATCGACCGGCCCGCCCGCACCCTGGGCCTCGAACCGTTCTTCATGCAGCTCATCTCCGGCATCCAGGCCGAACTGGTGCGCGACGCCACGCCGTTGCTGCTGACGATGGCGGAGGACCAGGCGGCCGAGATCGCCCTCCACCGCGGCTGGTGGGCGCGCCGCGTGGTGGACGGGGTCTTCCTCGTCGACCTCCGGGTCGACGACGCCCGGGTGCCGGTGCTCGCGGAGCTGGGGATGCCGGCCGTGGTGATCGGCGCGCCGCTGGGCACCGGCGGCCTGCCGGCCGTGTGGAGCGACGACGACGCGGCGGTGGTCACGGCGGTGCGGCACCTGGCGGGCCTCGGGCACCGCCGCCTCGGCCGCGTCTCGGGCCCCGGCCGCCTGCGGCACACCGCGATCCGCACCGCGGCCTTCGAACGGGTGACCGCGCAGCTCGGGCTCACCGGCACCACGATCGAGGGGGACTACAGCGGCGGGACCGGGGCGGCGGCGACCCGCGCACTGCTCGGCGCGCCGCGGCGGCCGACCGCGCTGCTCTACGACAACGACGTGATGGCCGTCTCCGGCCTGACGGCCGCGCAGGGTCTCGGCCTCGCGGTGCCGGGGGACGTGTCGATCGTGGCGTGGGACGATTCGGCGCTGTGCGGCCTGGTCCACCCGCCGCTGACCGCGCTGAGCAGGGACATCGCCGCCTACGGCGCGCACGCGGCGCGGCGGCTGCGGCAGGCGGCGGGCGGCGGCCCCGTGGCGGACCTCCAGGACGCCGCACCGTCGCTGACGCTGCGCGGCTCGACGGGGCCGGTGCCGCGGCGGGTGGCCGGAACCGGCGAACGGCGTGAGCGGGACCCGGAATGACGCGGAGGTGCGCGCCACCGCGGTGCGCACCGTGTGGGAGACGCTGGGGCCGGAGCGCCCGCCAGGGGCGCCAGCGCTCCCGGAGCCCGGCAGACGGTTCCGGACGCGACGGAGCCCGGTCGGCCGGACAGGACGGGCGACGAACGCCGTCCGATCACCGACGGCACCGGGTCGCGCTCGTCTGCGCACGGTTCGGCGTGGGCGGGGGCGCCGTTCCTCGCCGCCGACCGCCGGCGCCGGGTCGTGCCGGCGCCGCTCCGGGGCGCGTGCGCGCGACCACGGGAACGCGGGCGCGGGGGCGGCGCCGGGGCCGCGTGGGGGACGGCCCCGGCACCGCGGTGGGGGGACGTGGTCAGCAGGCGTAGTCGATGAGGTCGAACGACGCGTAGTGGTCGGAGGTGTAGTAGTCCTCCTCGTACGAGTCACCGGTCACGATGCGCCGCGCACCGCGGTCATCGCTGCCGGGGGTCTCGACGGTGTACTCGTGGTAGTAGCCGGTCGGCTGACTGGGCAGCAGACCCTCGCGGTTGTAGAAGGTGCCGCCGTCCTGCGGGTGGGGGAACGGGCCGCCCTGCGCGATCAGGTCGAGCGTGTCGTACGCCTGGGCGGGCAGGTCGCTGTGGCAGATGTCGCCGTAGGCCAGCGGGAGTTCGGCGGTGACGGAGGCGGCGGGGGTGAGGGCGGGGGACGTGGGGGTCGCGGCGGTGGCCGGAGCCTGGCCGCCGATGAGCAGGCCGGCGACCAGAGCGCCGAGGGCGCCGGTGCGGAGGGTCCTGCGCGCGGTCCTGGAAAGGTAGTTCATGCCCATGCCAACAGTGTGACGCGCGTAGCACGGGCGGCGTCAACCATGCCCCCGGCTTGTTCCCCGGGAGTTCACACGGCCCCTCCGTCGCTCCACACCTTCCCCGCAGCCGGGCCCGGGCGGTGCCCGTCTCGCGGTCAGCCCGCGAGGCGGCGGGCGAGTTCGGCCAGGTGCCGCGCGCCCTCGGGGGTCAGCGAGCCGTACAGCCGCAGCCGCGCGATGCCGCCGTCCGGGTAGACGTCGAGCCTGGCGTGCGTAGCGGGCGGGGCGGTGGCCGGCAGGACGAAACGGTGCACGGTGTCGGGTTGCAGCGCCGTGCGCGGCAGCACCTCGCGCCAGCCGCCCGCCGGGTCCGTCTCCCGGTCCGCGCCGTCCGCGCCATCGGCGTCGCGGACCGAAAGGGCAGCCCAGCCCGGTGCGTTGCCCTTGTAGCTGCCGGTGTCGATCTCCACGGCCCGGATGACGCCCTGGGCCGCCAGCCGGTACCGCAGCCAGTCATGGCCGCGGTCGCGGCGGCGCCTGGTCTCCCAGCCCTCGGCCATCGTCCGGGGACGCCCCGGGTGGATGGTGTGCACGGGCGGCGAGTAGAAGCGGTCCGACGCGTCCTCGGCCCGCCCGCCGTTCTCCAGCGCGGCCAGGTCGAACGTGCCGAGCGCCGCGAGCCACTCCGGGTCGGGCACCGGCTCGCCGTGCGCCCGCAGCCGCGCGATGCCGCCGTCCGGGTACTGGCGGAGACGCAGGTGCGTCAGGCGCCGGGGCACGGCGACGCGGAAGGCGTTCGCCGCGTGGCCGCCGACCTCGGTGCGCGGCACCAGCGCGGTCCAGCTCGCGTCGTCCCGCGGGGTGGCGGTGCCCTCGACGGCCACGGCCTGCGGGTGGTTGCCGCGGAAGTGCGCGGTGTCCACGACGAGGCCGTGCACCACGCCCGGCACGCCGAGGCGGATGAGGGCCCAGTCGTGGTCGTCCTCGCCCGGGTGCGGCCGGTCGGCGGAGGGGCCGCGGCGGCGGCGCGTCTCCCAGCCGTCCATGACCTTGCCCTTGTGCCCGAACGCGGCGGGGTCGAACGCGGGCCGCTCCGGCCGAAGCAGGTTCTCCCGTTCCGCGAAGAACTCGTCGCTCGCGGCGACGACCGAGCCGCCGAGCCGCCGGTCGGCCAGGTCGGGGAGGTCCGCGAAGGGGACCGCGTCCTGGTCCTGCGGCCGGTAGTCGGCGTACGGGTCGCCGCCGCGGTAGGGCTGCGCGGCGCCGGTGAAGCGGGTGATCATGCCGTTCCCCTTTCGGTGTCCGCGGCATCGGTGCGGGCGAGGAGCCGCCCGCACCGCCGGGTGACGCGGCCGTCCTCGGCGATCGGCCGGCCGCGGAGCCAGGTGGCGCGCACGACGCCGCGCAGGGTGCGGCCGGCATAGGCGGTGACCCGGTTGCGGTGGTGAAGCGCCGCGGGGTCGACGGTGAACTCGGCCTCCGGGTCGAGGACGGCGAAGTCGGCGTCGTGGCCGGGCGCGACGGCGCCCTTGCGGTGCAGCCCGGCCAGCCGGGCCGGTCCGCCTGCCATCCACCGGGCGACGTCGGCGAGGCCATGGCCGCGGCGGCGCGCCGCGGTCCACACGGCGGGCAGGCCGAGCTGAAGGGAGGCGATGCCGCCCCAGGCGGCCCCGAAGTCGGGCACCTTGAGGTCGGCCGTGCAGGGCGAGTGGTCGGAGACGATGCAGTCGAGGGTGCCCGCGGCGAGCGCGTCCCACAGCAGGTCCTGGTTGGCCGCCTCCCTGATGGGCGGGCAGCATTTGAACTCGGTTGCGCCATCGGGGACTTCCTCGGCCGTCAGGGTCAGGAAGTGCGGACAGGTCTCCGCGGTGACGCGCACCCCCTCGGCCCTGGCCGCGGCGATCAGCGGCAGGGCCGCGGCGGAGGACAGGTGCAGCACGTGCACGCGCGCGCCGAGGCGGCGGGCCGCGCCCAGCAGCAGCGCCACCGCCTCGGTCTCCGCGGTGTGCGGCCGGGAGGCGAGGAAGTCGGCGTACCTGCGGCTGCCGTCGGGCGGCGGGGCGGCGGCCAGTTGGGCCGGGTCCTCCGCGTGCACCACGAGCAGCCCGCCGAACGCGGCGATCTCGGTCATGGCGGCCGCCAGTTCCCCGGGCGTCAGCTCGGGGAACTCCTCCACCCCGGAGGGCGAGAGGAAGCATTTGAAGCCGAAGACCCCGGCCGCGTGCAGGCCGCGCAGCTCCGCCGCGTTGCCGGGGACCGCGCCGCCCCAGAAGCCGACGTCGGTGTGCACGGCCGCCCGCGCGGCCGCGCGCTTGACCGCGAGGTGGGCGGGCGTGGTGGTGGGCGGGATGCTGTTGAGCGGCATGTCGAGCAGGGTCGTGATGCCGCCGGCCGCCGCGGCGCGGGTCGCCGATGCGAAGCCCTCCCACTCGGTGCGGCCGGGGTCGTTGACGTGCACATGGGTGTCGACCAGGCCGGGGAGCAGGGCCGCGTCGCCGTAGTCGACCAGTGCCGCGCCCGCGGGCGGCGGCGTGCCGTGCGGGAGCACGGCGGCGATCCGCTCGCCCGCGACGGCGACGTCGGCGGCGCGGACGCCGTCCGGGGTCACCACGCGGGTCGAGCGCAGTACGAGGCCGGTACCGGTCAACGGGCCATCCCATCCCTTCAGCCGTCTGCTCCGCCGTTCTCCGCGGCCTTCAACGTTTCGTTGAAATGGCCGTTTCGATCCTCGGGTGACCGGGGCGGGACGTCAAGAGCCGCCCGGTAGGCTGCCCCATGACCGCCCGAAAGGAACGCGACGTGCCACCGTCCGACGTGCGCAAGCCCGCAGCCAACGGCGGCGGGGTCCAGTCCCTTGAGCGCGCCTTCGCGCTGCTGGAGCACATGGCCGATGCCGGCGGCGAGACGGGGCTGAGCGAGCTGGCCACCAGCAGCGGGCTGCCGCTGCCGACCATTCACCGGCTGATGCGCACCCTGGTCGCCTGCGGGTACGTCCGCCAGCAGCCCAACCGCCGTTACGCGCTCGGCCCGCGCCTGATCCGGCTCGGCGAGAGCGCGGCCAGACCGCTGGCGACATGGGCGCGCCCGCACCTGGCCCGGCTGGTGGAGGCGACCGGCGAGACGGCCAACATGGCGCTGCTCGACGGCGACGACGTGGTGTACGTGGCGCAGGTGCCCTCGCGGCACTCGATGCGTATGTTCACCGAGGTGGGCCGCCGGGTCCTGCCGCACTCCACCGGCGTCGGCAAGGCGCTGCTCGCCGGTCTGCCGGACGCGGATGTCCGCGCCCTGCTGCGCCGCACGGGGATGCCGGCGGCGACGGAGCGGACGATCACGACGCCCGACGCGTTCCTCGACGCGCTGCGGGCCGTGCGGGAGAACGGTTACGCGGTCGACGACAGCGAGCAGGAGATAGGCGTCCGCTGCATCGCCGTCCTGGTCCCCGAATCCCCCACGGCCGCGGCGATCTCGGTCTCGGGTCCGGCAGGGCGGGTGACGGACCAGGCGACGGAGAAGATGGTTCCGCTGCTCAGGGAGGTCGCGCACGACCTCTCGCTCGCCCTGGCCGGCGCCGGCCGGGAGAACGGATAGCCGTATGGCCACCTCCCCCGTCGCCGGGCTGCTGCTGGCCGCCGGGGGCGGCCTGCGGCTCGGCGGCCGCCCGAAGGCGCTGCTGACGTACCGGGGGCGGCTGTTCGTGGACCTGGCGGCCGAGGCGTTGCGCGCCGCGGGCTGCGCGCCGGTGCACGTGGTGCTGGGCGCCGCGGCGCCCGAGGTGCGCACGCGGGCGGCGCTGACGGGGTGTGCGGTGGTGGAGAACCCGGACTGGCCGACGGGCATGGGGTCTTCGCTGCGCGCGGGTCTCGCCTCGCTGCCGGGCGCCGCGGGAGCCGCGCTGGTGGTGCTGGTGGACCAGCCCCGGATCGGGGCGGCCGCGATGCGCAGGGTGGCGGGCGCGTACCGGTCGCCCGCGGGTCTTGCCGCCGCCGCGTACGGCGGGCGGCGCGGGCACCCGGTGCTCATCGGTGCCGAGCACTTCGCGGGCGTGTGCGCCGGGGCACGGGGTGACGTGGGCGCGCGCGGGTACTTGCGGGGGCGGGAGGTTGCGCTGGTCGAGTGCGGGGACGTCGCCGCGCCGGACGATGTCGACGAGCCGGGCGATCTCGTTGATCTTCCAACATGAGGAAACTAATATCCGTTTCCAACCCCGTTGAAGGAGTGACCGCACATGTCAGCCGTCACCGTCGCCGCCCCCCGCACCCTGCCCCGGCAGGAGGAGGTCCTCACCGAAGACGCGCTCGGCTTCCTGGCCGAGCTGCACCGGCGGTTCACCCCGCGCCGCGACGAGCTGCTGCTGCTGCGGGCACGGCGCCGCAAGGAGATCGCCGGCACGCACCGGCTGGACTTCCTGCCCGCGACGGCGCACGTGCGAGAGGGCGACTGGCAGGTGGCCGAGGCGCCCCCCGCGCTCCAGGACCGCCGGGTGGAGATCACCGGTCCGACCGACCGCAAGATGACGGTGAACGCGCTCAACTCGGGGGCGCGGATCTGGCTCGCCGACTTCGAGGACGCCTCCTCCCCCACCTGGGAGAACGTGATCGGCGGCCAGCTGAATCTGAACGACGCCTTCCACCGCCGCATCGACTTCACCGACGAGCGCGGCAAGGACTATGCGCTGCGGCCGGACGCCGAGCTGGCGACGGTGGTGACCCGCCCGCGCGGCTGGCATCTCGACGAGCGGCACCTGAGCGTGTCGGGGCGGGCCGTTCCCGGCGCGCTGGTCGACTTCGGCCTGTACTTCTTCCACAACGCCAAGCGGCTGATCGAGCTGGGCAAGGGACCGTACTTCTACCTGCCCAAGCTGGAGTCGCACCTGGAGGCGCGGCTGTGGAACGACGTGTTCGTCTTCGCGCAGCAGGCCCTCGGCATCCCGCAGGGCACGATCCGCGCCACGGTGCTGATCGAGACGATCACGGCGGCCTTCGAGATGGAGGAGATCCTCTACGAGCTGCGCGACCACGCCTCCGGGCTGAACGCGGGCCGCTGGGACTACCTGTTCTCGATCGTGAAGAACTTCAGGGACGCGGGCGAGACGTTCGTGCTGCCCGACCGCAACGCCGTGACGATGACCGCGCCGTTCATGCGTGCCTACACGGAACTGCTGGTGCGCACCTGCCACCGGCGCGGCGCGCACGCCATCGGCGGGATGGCCGCGTTCATCCCGTCCCGGGACGCGGACACCAACGCGCTGGCCTTCCAGCGGGTGCGCGCGGACAAGGACCGCGAGGCGGGCGACGGCTTCGACGGCTCCTGGGTGGCGCACCCCGGGCTCGTGCCGGTGGCCAGGGAGTCCTTCGACGCGGTGCTCGGGGACCGGCCGCACCAGAAGGACCGGCTGCGCGAGGACGTGGCGGTCACCGCGGACGACCTGCTGGCGGTCGGCTCGCTGGAGGCGCGCCCGACCTGCGAGGGACTGCGCAACGCCGTGCAGGTCGGTACCCGTTACCTCCAGTCGTGGCTGGCGGGCCGCGGCGCGGTCGCGGTGTTCGGCCTGATGGAGGACGTCGCGACCGCGGAGATCTCCCGCTCGCAGATCTGGCAGTGGATCAACGCCGAGGTGGTGCTCGCGGACACCGGGGACCGCGCCACGCGGGACAACGTCCGGCAGGTCGCGGCGGACCAGCTCCTCGCCATCCGCGACGAGCTGGGCGAGGACGCGTTCGTCGCCGGCGGCTGGCAGCGGGCGTTCGACCTGCTGATGCGCCTGTCCTTGGAGGAGGAGTACGTCGACTTCCTCACCCTGCCCGCCTACGACATGCTCGACTGACCGGGGCGGCGCGGCGCCCTCAGGAGGTGACCGTCACCGGGTGCCTGACCACCGCGCCGAACAGGTAGCCCTGCTCGTTGAACTCCGCACGCTCCGGCTGGGTGTTGCCGTGCTCGTCCGTGGCACGGGCCAGCAGCTCGGCCGGGCCCGCGGCGTGCGGGGTCCAGTCGGCCGACCAGCGCACCCAGGAGTCGCGGCGCGGGCGGTCGTGCAGGCGCGCGGGTTGCCACCGCGCGCCGCCGTCCGTGCTGACCTCGACCCGGCGCACGCGCCCGGCGCCCGACCAGGAGCGGCCGGTGAGCCGGGCCGTCCTGCCCACCGGGAACGCGGCGGGAAAGGCCAGTTCGAAGGCGCTCTTGAGGGTCTGCCGGGTGAGCGGCGCGCTGCCCTCCACGGGGTAGGAGGGGCCGAAGAGGCGGTAGAGATCGGTGTTCCACGGCGAGTACAGCGGCTCGGCGGACACCTCGATGTCGCCGACCCACTTCACCGAGGCGATGCCCACCCAGGACGGCACCAGCGCGCGCACCGGGCTGCCGTGGTCGGGCGGCAGCGGCTCCCCGTTCATCTCGTACGCCAGCAGCACATCGTCCAGCGCCTTGGCCAGCGGCAGCGGGCGGCGCACGCGCCCGAGATTCACGCCGCCGGAGACGTAGTCGGCGTCCAGGCCGCGCGGCTGGACGTCGACGGCGTGCGGGCCGAGCCCGGCCAGGCGCAGCACCTCGGCCAGCCGGACCCCGCGCCAGCGGGCGACGCCGATGGCGCCGAGCGACCAGGCGGTGCCGGAGACCGTCTCGCCCTGCTGCGAGGTGTAGAAACCGCGGCCGTTGCCCGCGCACTCCACGAACGCGTCGCTCGTGGTCGCCGGCAGGGCCCGCAGCTCGTCGAGCCCGAACTCCCGTGGCCCGCCGCGTAGTCCGTCGCCCCACACGGTCAGCCGCCAGGCGTCGGCGTCGATGGTGGGGGTGACGGTGTGGTTGCGCACGAAGAACAGGTCGTTCGGCGTGTGGAAGCCGGTGTCGCGCAGCGCGGACCACCGGGTCTCCGCGTTCGTGCCGTGCACGACGAAGCGGTCCGCGGGCAGCGGTTTGACGATTCCGGCGGCGGTCGCCGCCGCGGCACGCGCCGCGGGCGCGGCGGCGAGGACGCCCGCGGCGGCGAGGAGTCGGAGCAGGTCACGGCGGCCGAGCCCGTCGGCACGCGCCGTTCCGGCGAGCCACTGGCGCAGCCTGCGGCGGTCGTAGGCCCTCTCGTCGATGGTCATGCCCCGATCCTGCAACCGGCCCCCCGGCAACTCCATTGCGGCACATTGCCCGTGCGTGAACATTCACGCGCACCGGGGGCGCGGCCCACACACGGAGCGCCGCGCGGCCCGGCACGCCCCTCCGGATCACTCCACGGCGCCCCGGGGTGCCGGCCGACGGCCACATGTTCACCGTCGCGGCCTTACCGCGATGTGTGGTGACGCCGAACGACTCGTGCTCGACTCGGGCACGTTCTCGTCACGTCACGCGCGCCGTGCTGTGGGCAGCCCCCCGCGCCGTGGGCCGAGCCTCGCCGAGCGGGACTCGGCGCCGTGCTCGACGCCTCATTGAGTCTTGGCGCGCGGCCAGAGCATGCCGTCCGCCGTGCGGATGACCACCCAGCGTCCGGGTCTCGGGATGCCGACGACCTCGACGTGTTCGATGCCCGGTGGGTCCGACCGGTCGTTCCGCTCAACGACGTCCTGCCGGTGGAGGGAGTGAAGGGGTACCCCGAGCGGGGGCCACCCGGGCCGTTCCCCTTCCGCTTCCTCCGGCGAAGACGCGCCGTCGTACCGCAGCCACGCGTACGGCGTTGTCACCTCGATCACGCTGAAGCCGTCCGCGCGGCTCTCCGCCACCATCCCGGTCTCCATCACCATGGGGATGGCGTACAGGCCGGAGCTTCGCAGGACGCCGCGTATGCGGAGAAAAAGCCAGGCGTCCTTGAGCCAGGTGAGCGCTCGGATCAGGGAGAAGATGCCGACCAGGAACAAGACCATCCCGCCGGCGCGTTCGTACCACGTGGGACCGGCGAGGGCGCGTCCCACCGCCGCCGCGGCCACGGGAGCCGATAACCACAGCAAGACCCGCCAGGCAGCCGTCCTGAGGCGCCGATAGCCTTTGTCGATCTTGTACTCGTCTGCTGCGGAGCCCGGCGCGAGCGGCGTCCCCGGCCAGCGCCCCCGGGAGTTGGCCTGGCGGAAGGCGTGCACCTGCGACTTCCGCCACTCCACGGTGCCTCTGCCTCGCGGCAGGACGAACAGGACGGCGCCGCCCGAGGTGTCGGCGCGCAGGTCCTGCAGCTTGCGGCCCTTCGCACGGATCCGGACATCGCGCCATGCGACGTCCCCCCAGGTGTACAGCTCGGCAGTGACGGGCGTGCCCTTGCCCGCCGCGATGATCTCGTCGCGGTGGGTTGTCAGGACGCCGCGGTTTCGGGGCAGGCGGACGTGCAGGACACCGCTGAAGTCGGTGTACGTGGCGAGCAGGGACCGGCTTCCGTCAGGGGCAGTGAAAACGGGGCTCACCTGGAGGGGAACGTCCTCGTCCCCCGGGACGCGGTCCGGACCTTCCGCCGTTCCCGGCTCGGCCGGCCGCGTCCGGCGTCGCGCGAGCGGGATGGCGCCAACCCCGGCTTCCGTCTTCATGTGGGGGATCTGCCCGGAGGCCCGGAGCCGGGCGTGGACATACCGGTAGACGTCATACGCCGTCACGAGGCCGTCCCGGCCAGGGGCTCCGGATCGCAGCCCCGTGACCAGGTGACGGGTGAACGGGCTGGCCGCGCCCGCCTCCTCCGCATCGGCGGAGGTATCCCCATGGCTGGAGCTGGTCATCACGAAACGGCCTTGTCCCGCCAGTTGGGCCGTCGGGTCCGTTCCCTTCACGGCGGCGGCTCCGCTGAAGCAGCAGTCCAGGACGACGACGACCGACCGTGCCGCGCAGTCCTCGATCAGCTCGTCGATGTACGCAAGCTCGACGGACCGTGCCCGCACATACGCGGCCGTGGTGTCGCGCGCACACAGGCGCAGTCTGTTCCTGAGGTCGAGAAGGCCGTGCCCGCTGTAGTACAGGAGCAGTTGCTCGTGCGGCAGCGCACTCTCGAAGAACTCCGCGAGTTCCTCCTTGACGCGCTGCGTGGTCGCCTCCAGGACCGTGCGCACGCCGTCGGACCGGTGCAGTCCGGTGCCGGGGTCCGTCAGAGCCGCCGACAGCAGGGAGACATCCGTCGGTGGTCCGAGGAGGGGGCGCAGATGGTCGGGGTCGCCGGGGAACTCGGAATTGCCGATCAAAAGCGCCCGGTACGACCTGCCCGACTCGGTCACGGGGCACCGTCGCCCGGCTCGCCGTCGGCGGTGGAGCCCTCCGCTGCCGCCCGCAGACCGTGCTCCAAAGCGCTGCGCAGCGTCTCGTTGTCGATGGTGGCGCCTGTCACGGTGAGCTCGCCGCGGCGGCCGTCCACGGTCCAGGTGAGACGCACGCTCCGCCCTCGATCACGCTTGAGCCACGCGGCGAGCGCCGCCACGGCGCCTGCGACGATCCCGGGGCCGGTGAGGTGCAGTACCACGTCGGCGAGCGCGCCCTTGGCTCCCGGGACCGGCTCGGAGCGACGGTCCAAAGGACCTGCCGCTTCGTCGAGTGCTCTGTGCAGCAGCTGTACTTGGCTCCGCCAGCGGTCGTCGCTCTCGTCGAACCGGTCGCTCCGAGCTGATAAGTGAACCTTCGACATGGTTCCGCCTCCCCGTTCGGCTCCCGTGTCTTTGTACACGAGGCGCGCGCCACCCGCAGCCTCGTGGCGTCCGGTTGACTACCCGGCCGCCGCGCGGGTGGTCAGGCGGCGGGCCTGGGTGCGGGCCGTGTCGGCGACGGCCTCCTCGTCCGTGGTGAGCAGCCGGCCGTTCTCGACCACGGGGACGCCGTTCACCAGGGAGAGCGTCACCGGCGCCGGAGGGCCGAGGACGAGGGCGGCGACCGGGTCCTCGATGGTGGAGTGGCCCAGGCCGTCGACCTTCCACAGCACCACGTCGGCGAGCATGCCCGGTCCGAGTGAGCCGATCTCGTCCTGCCGGCCGAGGACTTCCGCGCCGCCGCGGGTGCCGAGGCGCAGCGCAGCGCGGGTGGTGAGGGCGGCTTCGCGGTGCGGGCCGAGGCGGTTGACCAGCAGGGCGTTGCGCAGCTCGGTGTGCAGCTCCCCGGCCTCGTTGGACGCGGTGCCGTCCACGCCGAGGCCGACCGGGACACCGGCGGCGAGCAGGTCGGGAACGCGGGCGATGCCGGCCGCCAGGCGGGCGTTGGAGGAGGGGCAGTGGGCGACGCCGGTGCCGGTGCGGGCGAACGCGTCGACGTCGTCGTCGGTCATGTGGACGCAGTGCGCCATCCAGACGTCGGACCCGAGCCAGCCGACGGAGTCGAAGTACGCCGTCGGGCCCATGCCGAACTGCTGGTGGCAGAACTTCTCCTCCTCCACGGTCTCCGAGCCGTGGGTGTGCAGCCGCACGCCGAGCCGCCTGGCGAGCGCGGCGGATTCGCGCATCAGTTCGGTGGTGACGGAGAACGGCGAGCAGGGCGCGACGGCGATGCGCAGCATGGCGCCAGGGGCGGGGTCGTGGTGCTCCAGCACGGCCGCCTCCGTGGCGCGCAGCGCCTCCTCGGTGCTCTCGACCGCGAAGTCCGGGGGCAGCCCGCCGTCCGAGGCCCCGAGGTCCATGGAGCCGCGGGCCGCGGTGAACCGCAGCCCGGTCTCGCGGGCGGCGCGGATCTCGGCGCCGAGCAGGTCGCCGGCGCCGCGGGGGAAGATGTAGTGGTGGTCCATGGCGGTGGTGACGCCGCCGCGGGCCATCATGGCCAGCGAGGCGCGGGCGGCGGCGTGCACCATGGGCTCGTCGAGGCGGGCCCAGACCGGGTAGAGGGCGGACAGCCAGTCGAAGAGGTTCGCGTTCTGGGCGAGGCCCCTGGTCAGCCACTGGTAGAAATGGTGGTGCGCGTTGACCAGGCCCGGGGTGGCCAGGTGGCCGGCGGCGTCGATGCGGCGGGACACGTCGGGCAGCCCCGCGGGGGCGGGGCCGGGGCCGACGGCCTCGATGCGGTTGCCTGCGATGACGAGATGCCCGTCGGCGTACTCCGTCTCCTCCGCGTCAACGGTCGCGATAGCGCAGTTCTCGATCAGGATTCGCGGTGAGGCTGTCACGAAATGGCCTCCTGGGCTCAGGTATTGGTCAGGTCGACGGGAATCCGGGCCTCCGCGCCCTCGCGCAGCACGGTCGCTTCGATCAGGCCGTAGGGGCGGTCGGCGGCGATGTAGACCGCACCGTCGGGCCCCTCGTTCCTCATGCCGAATGGTTCGAGATCGACCAGGAAGTGATGCTTGTTCGGCAGCGAAAGGCGAATCTCGTCAATACCGGGCAGGTTGTCGATCACTGCGGACCCCATGGCGAACAGCGTCTGCTGGAGCGAGCGCGAGTACGTTCCCGCGAAGGCGGCCAGCAGGTGCCCGCGGGCCACCGCGTGGGAGCCGTCCCAGTCCGCCGGCTCCGCCGCGTGCCGCCACACCGCGGTCACGTCCGTGGCCAGCACGCGGTCACCGGTCTCCGGCAGCGTCGTGAACCGGTCCTTCAGGTAACCGCGGAACTCCGAGTCCGTCGTGTTCAGCAGCGTGACCCCGGTCAGCCCGCTCAGCGTCTCGCACTCCTCGCCTTCGCACGTGACCTGCGCCGTCCGGGTCCCGTTCCCCGCGCGGACGAACGAGTGGGCCTTCTCCCCCGTCGTCGGCACCCGCTCCCACGCGTACTCCTCGATGCGGACGCGGGCGCGGCGGATGGCGGGCCCTGAGGCGACGAAGTGGCGCGCGAGCAGCGCCCCGAACGCCTCGGGCGAGGCGATGCCGTGCTCCCTGGCGAACGCGTAGACGGTGTTCTTCATGGTGTCGGTGGGCAGCACGGCCGCGTTGGACCCGGCGAGGTGTACCTCCGCGAGGTCGCCGGAGAGCGCGACCGACACGTTCAGATCGCGCAGGCGGTGCACTGCCCCTTCGCGCGTGACGCGGAGGACGCGCGTCTCCGCTTTGCCGTACTGGTTCTGGCCGAGCGTGGGCGGCATGGGCGGGTCAGCTCCCTCGGTAGACGGAGTAGCCGAACGGGCTGAGCAGCAGCGGCACGTGGAAGTGCTCGCCCGGCACCACCGCGAAGGTGGTGGTGACCTCGGGGAAGAACGGCGGCTCCGCGCCCGCCCCGGCCGCTCCCGGGGCGATGGCGAAGGTCAGCCTGGCCAGCGTGGCGCCGCCCGGCAGCGGCGGCAGCCCGGCGCAGCGGCCGTCCGCGTCGGTGCGGGCGGCGGCGTGCTCCACCCAGCCGTCGCCGCGGCCCGCGGCGCAGGACAGGGTCACCCGGAGCCCGGCGGCCGGCCGCCCGGCCGCGGTGTCGAGTACGTGCGTGGAGACGGTCGCGGCGGCTTCGGCCAGCCGGGTCAGGCGCAACCGGTTGATCTTCGCCAGCTCGGCGCGCACGACCTCCCGTTCCGCCTCGGGCGTGTTGCCGAGCCGGGCGCGCAGCGCGTCCCGCATCCGCTCCCCCGGCAGGCCGGTGGCACAGATCAGGAAGACGTGGCCGAACCGTTCCTGGTAGGCCAGGTTGAGCCGGCGCATGTCCGCCTTCAGCTCCTCGGGGGCGTCGGCCATGCCCCGCTGCTCGCGCGCGGATGCCGCGTCGCCCGCCTCGGGGCGGCCGATCCGCGGGTGGGCGGCGAGCGCCTCGGCGAGCCCCGCGTCGGTGAGGGCGCCCGCGGCGTCATCCGCGGCCGCCAGCAGGGCCTCGGTGTCGCGGAAAGGGCGCGCGGCGGCGACGGCCGCGCCCCAGGCGCTCGCGGCGCACACGCGGCGCAGAGCCGCGCGCAGCGCGGGCTCCGCCGCGCCGTTGATCCAGTCGAGACCGGGCGTCGGGCTCAGCGTCATGACCGACAGCTAAGTCGCAGCACCCGCACACGTCAACAGTTTGTTGAACGGTTGAGGTAGTTGTACACGGTGAACCGGCTGACGCCCAGGGCCGCCGCCACCGTCTCCACCCCGTGCCGCAGGGCGAACGCGCCGCGCGTCTCCAGGCGGCGCACCACCTGCTGTTTCGTCCTGCGGTCCAGCTCGGCCAGCGGCCTGCCGTGCTGCCGCGCCAGCTCGCCGAGGATGTGGTCCAGGGACTCCGACAGCAGCGGGAGCCGCACCGCGGCGACCGGACCGCCCGCCCACGACAGCACCACGTCGTCGTCGCGCGCCTGCTCGGGGGCCAGCAGCTCCCCGCCGATGGCGTCGACCAGCGGGGTGACGGCGGCTATGAACTCGGCGCGCGCGGCGGCGCCCTCGGCGCCGCTCATACGCCTTCCTCCCCCGGCAGGGCGTTCACCTGGAGGGATATCCGGGTGGCGCCCGCCGCGAGCGCCCGGCGCAGCAGCGTGTCCACGACCGCCACCACCTCCTCGGCCGGGCCCTCCACCGTGTTGCCGAAGGGCCCCACGTCCACCGAGTCGAGCGGGGCCGCCACCACGACCTCGCGGGCCGCCACGGCGTGCGCGGGCGGCTCCTCCAGGTCGAACGGCTCGGTCGTGAACTCAAGTCTCAGTCGCACGGGGCCCAACCTAACGCGCACCCGCGCCCACGCCCCCCGGCCGCCGCCGGGAGGCGTACGCCCTACCTGGTCGCCGGCCGGCCGCGCTGGACCGGCTGATGCGGCACGCCGAACAGCTCGATGGCCTGGCGCAGCTGGTGCACCCCGGCCGCGAGCGCGCTGACCGAGCCGGCCGCGGCCGCGATCAGCAGCAGCGCCTGACCCAGGGCCGCGGTGTCGGGCACCCCGGTGGCCAGCACGCCGTCGAGCGCGACGAGCTCGCGCTCGGCGATCTCACGGTCCGCGAGCGTCGCCGGATAGTTGCGCAGATCCCTGCGCAGCCGGTCCACCGCGGAACGCAAGGTCAGCAGTCGGGGGTCCATCCCGCTGAGCGGGACGCTCCGCACCCCGTGGGCGGTTTCAGCTTCTCCTGCCGCCACTCGGCCCTCCCCTGCCGTCTTGTTTGACGCCGGCCGTGTCCGCCGGTGCACGCCCCGTGCGTGCGGGGCGGCTCGCGGACCCAACAAGGAAAGTAAATATCACTGTCCGCGCACCACGCCACACAGAGGGCGAGACCAGCAGTCACATTCCGGCGAACAAATCCGGTGAAGACGGCAGAACGCGAGAAGGCCACCACCGGGTGGCACGCTCAGGTGTTCGCCGGTGGGAGTGTGGGAATCTCGTCGAGAAGTTCCTTCCCTGGAGCGCCAGATGACGAAAAGCATGTCGGTGCGGTGCCCTTCCTGCCGACGGGAGCACCGCTATCTCCCCCCGCAGTACCCGTGCGCCTGCGGGGCCCCGGTGACCGTCTCCCTGCCGCCGACGAGTTCACCCGTATCGGTGCGCCACCGTTCCTGGGCCGATGCCTGGACGGAGGTGGCCTGCCAGGTCTGCGGGCGCAACGGGCAGTGGCCGCAGGCCGAGTTCGAGTGTCCCTGCGGGGTGACGGTGCGGCTCGGGCCCGGTGACGCGCGGACGCGGTCGGCGGCTGCGGAGGGCGGCGAGCGCCCGCCGTTCCGGCCGCTCACGATCAGGACCGGGCACGACGCGGTGGCCTGCGCGGCGCAGTTCCTGCGCTGGCTCGGCTTCCCCGGCGTGCGCACGGCCGTGCCGAGGCCGCCGTCCGGCGTGGACCTGCACGGCCCCTCGGTGGTCGGCCTGGTCAACGCGGCCACCGAGCCCACCGGCGCCGAGGACGTGGAGACCATCTGGCTGCACGCGCTGGTGGAGCCCGCCGTCGCGGTCGCGTTCTCGCTGGCCGGGTACGACCGCGGGGCGCGCGCCCGGGCGGACGAGCTGCGCCTGCCGCTGTTCGTCCTGGACCTGACGGGCACGCCGCAGCCGGTGAACGAGGCCGCCGACGTACTGATGCGCCGGGGCGCGGAGGGGGCGTGAGCGCATGGCCGGCGCGCCCCGCGTCGGCGCCGTCGCGTACCGTCACCCGGTGGCCGGTGCCCCGATCCGTTCCTGGCCGCCGCCCGGGGCGCGATGGATCGGGACGGTGGTGCCGGTGAGCGGCACGCCGGAGCCGCCGCGGCGGACGGCGACGATCTCGGCGGCGATGGCGAGCGCCGTCTCCCGCGGGGTGCTGGCCCCCAGGTCGAGGCCGATCGGCGAGCGCAGCCTGGCCAGTTCGCGCGCGGTGAGACCGGCCTCGCGCAGCCGCGCCAGGCGGTCGGCGTGGGTGCGCCGGGAGCCCATGGCGCCGATGTAGGCCACGGGCAGCCGCAGCGCGCGGGTCAGCAGCGGCACGTCGAACCTGGCGTCGTGGGTCAGGACGCAGACCGCGGCGCGGCCGTCCAGGGACTGCGTGTCCAGGTAGCGGTGCGGCCAGTCCACGATCACCTCGTCCGCCCCGGGGAACCGTTCCGGCGTCGCGAACACCGGCCTCGCGTCGCACACGGTGACCCGGTGCCCGAGGAACGCGCCGGCCTCGGCCAGGGCCGCGGCGAAGTCGACGGCGCCGAAGACCAGCAGCCGCGGCGGCGGCACGTTCGCCTCCACGAGCAGCGTCACCCGCGCCCCGTCCGCGTCCGCGAGCCCGACCGTTCCGGTGCGCCCCGCGCGCAGCAGCGCGGCGGCCTCGGCCGCGGCGGCGCGGTCGAGCGCGGCACCGCCGTTGAGCGTTCCGGTGTGCGTGCCGTCCTGCGCGGCCAGCAGCGCGCCGCCGCCCAGCAGTTCGGCGGGCCCCGCGACGACGCGGGCCAGCGCCGCGGCGCCGCCGCCGGCCGCGGCCTCGCACGCGGCGGCGGCGATCCGGCGGG
Organism: Streptomyces sp. MP131-18; assembly: GCF_001984575.1. Taxonomy (GTDB): domain Bacteria; phylum Actinomycetota; class Actinomycetes; order Streptomycetales; family Streptomycetaceae; genus Streptomyces; species Streptomyces johnsoniae. Next base: position 1,485,139 of record NZ_LZNS01000001.1, read on the forward strand.
CGGGGGCCGCGGCCGGGAGCGGGGTGACCAGCACCTCGACGCTGCCGCCGCAGGTCAGCCCGACGGCGAACGCGTCGGCGTCCTGGTAGCCGAAACGCTGGGTACGGCTGACGCCGGTGTCGAGCGCCTCCCGGCACAACTCGTAGACGGCGCCCTCCACACAGCCGCCGGAGACGCTGCCGACGGCCAGGCCCCCGGCGTCCACGGCCATGGCGGCGCCGGGCGGGCGGGGCGCGCTGCCGTGCACCGCGGTGACGGTGGCCACGGCGAAGTCACGCCCGTCGCGGCACCAGGCGGCGAGTTCCGCTGCGATGTCCAGCATGGCGGCCTTTCGGTCAGCCGGCCCGGGACCCGTCCGGCGCCGTCAGGTGCTCGGGCCTGACCGGGACGCGGTGCAGGGCGCGTCCCGTGGCCCGGCGGATGGCGGCGACGATGGCGGGCGTGGCGGACAGGGTGGGGGCCTCGCCCACGCCGCGCAGGCCGTAGGGGGCGTGCTCGTCGGCGAGTTCGAGCACGTCCACCGGCATGTCGGGGGTGTCGAGGACGGTGGGGATCAGGTAGTCGGTGAACGAGGGGTTGCGGACGCGGCCGTCGTCCCCGACGACGATCTCCTCGAGCACCGCGAGGCCCAGGCCCTGGACGGCCCCGCCGTGGATCTGGCCGACGACGGCCTGCGGGTTGACGGCCTTGCCGACGTCCTGGGCGGCGGCCAGCTCCACGACCTTCACCAGGCCGAGTTCGGTGTCCACCTCCACGACCGCGCGGTGGGCGCAGAACGAGTACTGCACGTGCCCGGCGCCCTGCCCCGTCACGCGGTCGAAGGGCTGCGTGGGGCGGTGCCGGAACTCCAGCTCCAGGTCGATCGCCTCGCCGCCGAGGATGTCGGCCAGCGCCGCCAGCACCTCGCCGTCGCGGCCCACGACCTTGCCGCCGGCCAGCCGTTCGGCGCGGGTGTCGAGCAGCCCGCGTTCGCGGCCGAGGCGCAGCACCTCGGCGCGGACCGCTTCGCAGGTGTTCTTGACGGCGCCGCCGGTCATGTAGGTCTGCCGGGAGGCCGAGGTGGACCCGGCCGAGCCGACGCGGGTGTCCGCGGGCAGCAGGGCGACGCGGGTGACGCCCAGCTCGGTACGGGCGATCTGGGCGTGCACGGTGACACCGCCCTGGCCGACCTCCGCCATCGCGGTGTGCACGGTGGCGACGGGCTCGCCGCCGGTGACCTCCAGGCGGACGCGGGCGGTGGAGTAGTCGTCGAACCCCTCGGAGAAGCCGACGTTCTTGATGCCGACCGCATAGCCGACACCGCGGACCACGCCCTCGCCGTGCGTGGTGTTGGACAGGCCGCCCGGGAGGGCGCGGACGTCCGTGCCGTCCGGCGTCTCCCACTGCCGGGCGGGCGGCAGCGGCCGGGCCCTGACCAGACGCAGCAGTTCGGCGACGGGCGCGGGCGCGTCGACGACCTGGCCGGTGGGCATGGTGGAGCCCTGGCTCATGGTGTTGCGCTGCCGCAGCTCGACGGGGTCCATGCCGAGGGCGGCGGCCAGCTTGTCCATCTGCGCCTCGTAGGCGAAGCACGCCTGGACCGCGCCGAAGCCGCGCATGGCGCCGCACGGCGGGTTGTTGGTGTAGAGGGCGATGGCCTCGACATCGGAGTGTGGCACCTCGTACGGGCCGAGGCCGAGGGAGGCCGCGTTGCCGACGACGGCGGGGGACGAGGAGGCGTAGGCGCCGCCGTCCAGCACGATACGGGCCTTGACGTGCGTGAGCTTTCCGTCCCTGGTCGCGCCGTGCTCGTACGTCAGCCGGGCGGGGTGGCGGTGCACGTGGCCGAAGAACGACTCGTAGCGGTTGTAGACCATCTTGACCGGGCGGCCGGTGCGCAGGGCCAGCAGGCAGGCGTGCGCCTGCATCGACAGGTCCTCGCGGGCGCCGAACGCGCCGCCCACCCCGGCGAGGGTGAGCCGCACCCGCTCCGGGGGCAGGCCGAGCACCGGGGCGAGCTGGCGGTGGTCGACGTGCAGCCACTGGGTGGCGATGTGCAGGTCGATGCCGCCGTCCTCGGCGGGAACGGCCAGCCCGGATTCGGGGCCGAGGAACGCCTGGTCCTGCATGCCGACTTCGTAAGCGCCGGAGACGATGACGTCGGCGCCGGCCGCGGCCCGCGCGACGTCGCCGCGGACGACGGGCTGGCGGTGGACGATGTTGGGGTGCGGGACGTGGGCGGCGTGGTGGTCGGTGCGCCCCGGGTGCAGCACGGGCGCGTCCCTTGCGGTGGCGCTCGCCTCGTCGAGGACGGCCGGCAGCTCCTGCCAGGAGACGCGGATGCGGTCGGCGGCCCGGCGGGCGGTCTCCGGGTGGTCGGCGGCGACGAGGGCGACGGGTTCGCCCTCGTGGCGCACGATGTCGCGGGCCAGCACCGGCTGGTCGGTGAACTCCAGGCCGTAGTGCGTGGCGGCGGGCAGGTCCTCGTGGGTGAGGACGGCGTGCACGCCGGGCACGGCCAGGGCGGCGGAGACGTCGAGACCGGTGATCCTGGCGTGCGGGTGCGGGCTGCGCAGGGTGTGGCCCCAGAGCATGTCCTCGTGCCACAGGTCGGAGGAGTAGGCGAAGGCGCCGGTCACCTTCCCCACGGCGTCGGGGCGTTCGGCACTGGCGCCGACGCCGCCGGGCGCGGCGGTGTCCTGCCGGAGCGCGTCGGGGGCGGGAGTGATACCCATGGTCACGCGCCCCCTTCCGCGGCGGCGCGGTCCGCGGCGGCGCGCTCGGCGGCCAGGCGGACGGCGCCGAGGATGCTCTCGTAGCCGGTGCAGCGGCAGAGGTTCCCCGACAGGGCCTCACGGATGTCGGCGTCGGCGGGGTGGGGGTCGCGGGCCAGCAGTTCGTCGGTGGCCATCAGCAGTCCTGGGGTGCAGAAGCCGCACTGGACGGCGCCCGCGTCGATGAACGCCCGCTGCACCGGGGCCAGGCGCGCGTCCTCCTCGGCAAGGCCCTCGACGGTCGTGACCTCGGCGCCCTCGGCGGAGCCGGCCGCCACGAGGCAGGCGCAGACCAGGTCCCCGTCGAGGCGGATCGTGCACGAGCCGCACTCGCCCTGCTCGCAGGCGTTCTTGGCGCCGGGCAGGCCGAGCCGTTCGCGCAGCACGTACAGCAGGCTCTCGCCCGGCCAGACGTCGTCGGCCGTCCTGGGGCGGCCGTTGACGGTGAGGTTCACGCGCACGAGGCTTCTCCTTCCCGTCCCGTCCGGGACGTGTGGGCCGTCCAGGTCCAGTGCAGGGTGCGGCGGGCGAGCACCTTGATGGCGTGCCGGCGGTAGGCGGCGCTGCCGCGTACGTCGTCGAGCGGGGCGCAGGCCGCGGCGGCCAGTTCGGCGAAGCGGCGCGCGGCGGCCGGCGGCACGGGACGGCCGTGCTCCCAGTGGCCGCCCTCGTCCAGCACGCCGGTGAGGAAGTCCTCCGCCTCGCGGGCCCGCAGCGGGGTGGGAGCCGCGGAGCCGATGCCGGTGCGGATGGTGCGGGCGTGCGGGTGCAGCGCGAGGGCGAACGCGCAGACCGCGATGACCATGGCGTTGCGGGTGCCGACCTTGGCGAACTCCTGCGGCCCGCGCGCCGCGTCGACGTGCACGGCGCGGATCAGCTCGTCGGGGGCGAGCGCATTGCGCTTGGGTCCGGTGAAGAAGTCCTCGACCCGGATCATGCGGGTGCCGCGCAGCGAGGCCGCCTCGACGCGCGCGCCCGCGGCCAGCAGCGCGGGATGGGCGTCGCCCGCGGGGGACGCGGTGCCGAGGTTGCCGCCGACGCTGCCGCGGTTGCGGATCTGCGGGGAGCCGACGGTGTGAGCGGCGCGCGCGAGCCCCGGCAGCCGGGCGCGGAGCGGACCGACGAGGTCGCGGAACGGGACGCTCGCGCCCAGCCGCACGCCGTCGGGTGAGGTCTCCCACTCGTACAGTTCGCGGATGCGGCCGAGGTCGAGGAGCCGCTCCGGGCGACGGCGGTCGAAGTTCAGCTCGACCATCAGGTCGGTGCCGCCGGCCAGGGGCACGGCGTCCGGGTGCGCCGCCTTCGCGGCCAGCGCCTCCTGCCAGCCTGCCGGGCGTAGGAAGTCCATCGGGATGCACACTCCAGGGTCGAACGGTGCGCGCGGGGGGTTCGTCCAGTACAGCGGCGCCCGGCCGCGGCGGGTAGTCACGGAAGGGCCGAAAGCGCCGGGCGGCTCGCGCGCCCGCTCTTGTAGATTCGTACGAAGACCGGGCCCCGGCAACCCGCGGGCCCCCGGCCGGCAATACGCGCGACACGGGCGGAGGGGCATGCGACTGCGCACACTGCTCGACACCGACGCGCTGGGGCTGCGGCTGCTGAGCGGCGGCGGGCCCGAGCTCGACCGGCAGGTGCGGGGCGTGATGACGACCGACCTGCGCGATCCGAGCCGCTATCTGAACGGCGGGGAGCTGGTCCTGACCGGCCTCGCGTGGTGGCGCGGCCCGCGGGACTCCGAGCCGTTCGTGCGCATCCTCGCCGAGGCGGGGGTGGCCGGCCTCGCCGCGGGCGAGGCCGAGTTCGGCCGCGTGCCGGACGATCTGACGGCCGCCTGTGCGCTGCACCGGCTGCCGCTGTTCGCGGTGGCCGAGGAGGTCGGCTTCGCGGACATCACCGAGCACGTGGTGCGGCAGGTGTCCGGCGAACGGGCCGGGGACCTGGCCGCCGTCGTCGACCGGCACCGGCGGCTGATGTCGGCCGGGCCCGCGGGCGGTGGGCCGCGGGCCGTGCTCGACCTGCTCGCCGCCGATCTGGACCTGCGCGCCTGGGTGCTGTCCGCCACCGGCCGCCAGATCGCCGCCGCACGGGAAGGGCCGCTGCCGGAGGGGCTCGGCCCGCGGCTGGCCGCGCACCGGCTGGCCGCCGCCGCGGGCGGGCGTCCAGGACCCTGCCGGGTCGTGCTCGGCGGGGTGGCGCACACCCTGTTCCCCCTCGGCGGCGACAGCGACAGCGACGGCAGCGGCGACGTGCGGCGCACGCTGCTGTCCGACTGGCTGCTCGCGGTGCGCGCCGACGCGCGCGACTGGCCGCCGCAGCGCCTCGACCTGCTGAACGGCGTGGCCCGGCTCATCGCGGCGGAGCGTGACCGCAGGGACGCCGCCCGTTCCGTGCCGCGCCGACTGGCGCAGGAGGTGCTCGCGCTGCTCGGCGCGGGGGCGCCGCCCGCCGAGATCGGTGCCCGGTTGCGGGTGGTCGCACCGGTGCTCGTGCCAGGTCCGGTCGGCGCCAGGTGGCAGGTGGTGGTGGCCCGGGTGGAGTGGCCGGACGCACCGTTCGACGCGGGCCCTCCTGCGCGCGCCGCGCTGGAAGAGCTGCTGGCACCGGCCGCCGAGGCCGCGGTGGCGCACGAGGGCGGGGAGGCGGTGGCGTTCGTCCCGCTCGCCGAGGGCGACGACGGGGAGCCGGTGGCCGCGGAAACGGTACTCGGCCCGCTGCGGGAGGTCCTGGCCCGCGGGCTGCGGCCGGGCGGGCGGCTGACGCTCGGGGTGAGCGCCGCGGTGCCGTCCGCCGAGGGGCTGCGCGGCGCGGTGGCGGAGGCGCGGCACGCGCGCCGGGTCGCGGCGGCCCGGCAGGAGACGGTGTCGGGGGCGGGCCACGACGAGCTGGCCTCACACGTGCTGCTGCTGCCGTTCGTGCCCGACGACGTGCGGCTGGCGTTCACCGCCGGGCTGCTCGATCCGCTGCGGGACTACGACCGCAGGCACCGCTCCGGTCTCGTCGCCACGCTGGAGGCGTTCCTGGCGGCCGACGGCTCCTGGACGCGCTGCGCCGCCGGGCTGCACCTGCACGTGAACACGCTGCGGTACCGCATCGGCCGTATCGAGCAGTTGACGGGGCGTGACCTGACGAAGCTGGAGGACAAGGTGGACTTCTTCCTCGCGCTGCGGATGGACCTCACGCAAAGCTCAGCTCGTTCAGCGGCGAACGCGCCGGGGTCCGCAGGCGGGCGAGGAACAGGGTGAGGGCCGCGCCCGCCACCGCCCAGGCGGCGAGCACCAGCAGCGGGCCGAGGACCGCCTGCCCGTCGAAGTAGGCGATCGACCGGGCGGTCCAGGTGCCCGCACCGGGTATCAGCACCGGGCCGATCGCCTGCCAGAACGGCGGCAGCAGCGGGTAGGGATACGCCCCGCCCGCGCTCGGATTGCCCAGGACGACGACCACCAGGATCGCCAGGCCGATGCCCATGATGCCGAACAGGCCCTGGAGTGCCAGGGTGAACGCCCCGGTCGCGAACACCACCAGCGCGCCGAGGCCGGCGAGTGCCACCACGCGGCCCGGCAGCGCGTCCAGCACGGGCCCGGCGAGCACCGCGCCGCCCACGCCCGCGGCCACGGCGTAGACCGCGAGGACCGCGAGCCGCCGCATCGCGCGCCTGACGGTGGCAAGGCGGGCGCCTGCGCTGATCGCGAGGGCCGCCGCGCACAGGTAACCGCCCACGCACCAGCCGATGATCAGGTAGAACGCGGAGAGGCTGCGGCTGTCCCCGTCCGCGGCGGGCGCCACGTCCACCACCTCCACGGTGCGGTCCTGCTCCCGCCCCGCCTCGGTGACCACCTCCGTCACCGCCTGCGCGAGCGACGTGCCCGCGCCGGAGGCCACGTACAGCAGGTCCGCGGCGCCCGCGTCGTTCACGATCAGCGCGCCGTCGAGGTCGCGCCGTGCCACACGGTCCCGCGCGTCGTCGGCGTCATCCGCCTCCCGCGTGGCGTCCAGCGGGCGGCCGGGCAGGCCGTCCAGGCGCTCCACCATCTCCGCGCGCACCTCCTCGGCCGCGACGACGGCGACGGGGACGCGGTCGGGTTCCGGGTCGTGCAGGGCACCGAGGTAGGAGGTGATGAAGGCGAGGTGCAGCAGCAGCACGCCGAACACCAGCAGCGCGGCCCGCGGGGTCACCGCGCCGCGCGCCTCTCCGCGGCTGTCGCCAATGCCGTATCCGGTTATCCGGTCCATACCTGGCATCGTCCGCACCCGGCCCGCCGTCCGCACCCGCGGCAAGGCCGTTCGGCTGATGGTGGAGGACTTGTGAACTGGTTCACGCAGCCCTCTTGGCCAGGTGATGTTCCCCATGCTGAGATGCATTCACATCTGTCGACGATCATCGGTCGACGATCAACGGCTCGACGACGCGCTGGGGAGGGCGATGTGACGGAGACCGCCGTACCACATCCGGTTCGGACCGCGGGCGGGGATACGCCCTGGGGCCGGGGCCCGGGAAGGCTGGGGGGTGCCCCGACGGGCACCGCGGTGTGGCGGCTGCGGTCCCGGGGCTGTTGGGACGACGCCGCGGCACTGCTCGACGCGCTGGCGCGCAGCGAGCCGCCCGCGGCCCTGCTGCGCGCCGAACTGCTGGTGGAGCGCTGCATGTTCACCTCCGAGGGGTGGGGCCAGGCCGAGGAGGCGCTGCGCGCGGCGGAGTCCCTCTCGCTCGACGACGAGGAACGGGGCGCCGCCGCCTGCGAACGGGGCTACCTCGCCTACGCGGCCACGCTGCTGCGGGTGCGCGACCGGGCGGACGAGGCGCGCGCCGCACTGGGCCGGGCCGCCGCGCTGCTGGCCCCCGACTCCCCCGGCCGCCCGCTGCTGGACTTCAGGCGCGGGCTGATGGCCCAGCACATCAGCGGCAACCCGCAGGCCGCGGAGGCGGCCTACCGGCGGGCGCACAATGCGGCGCTGGCCGGTGGCGACGCGCTGCTCGGCTCATACACCTGGCGCCACCTCGCGGCCCTCGCGCTGGACGCGGGCGAGGTGTCGGAGGCGCGGCACGGCTTCGCGGAGTCGCTGCGGATGCGCGAGGAGACCGGCTTCCTCATCGGCATCGCCCCGGCCCTGGTGGCGCTCGCCGACGCCATGCCCGAGCCGGAGGCGGGGCGCCTGATGGCCGAGGCGGGGCGGCTGTACCGGCTGCTCGGCGGGGTTCCCCGCTGGCTGGCCGACCGCCTGCCCCGCACGCCCTGACCGGCGGCGTCCGGTGGCGGCCCGCCGTCGGGCCGCCACCGGACGCCGTCCTCACAGCCCGGTCAGGTGCTCACGGGCCAGCCGCTCCGCGGTGACCAGGTCCCCGGCGCGCAGTGCGTCGAGCAGCGCGGTGTGCTCCAGCGCGTCGGCCAGCAGCTCGGCCGTGCCGGGCAGCGGCCGGTGCAGCACGGGGCACTGGGCCTTGCGGTGCAGGTCCTCGGCGACGGCCACCAGGTGGCGGTTGCCCGTCAGGCGCAGCAGCTCGCGGTGGAAGCCGCGGTCGGCCTCGGCGTACGCGGCCCGGTCGCCAACCGTGGCCGCGGTCACGGTGGCCTCGGCCAGCGGGCGCAGCTCCTCCCACCGCTCGGGCGGCAGGCTGCGGGCCAGGCGCAGCACCGCGGGTACTTCGAGCGAGGCGCGCACCTCGGCCAGCTCCGCGAGGTCCCGCGGGCTGTGCCCCGCGACGCGGAAGCCGCGGTTGGGCAGGGTCTCCACGATTCCCTCGCCGGCCAGCCGCTGCATCGCCTCGCGCACCGGCGTCGCCGAGACGCCGTAGCGCTCGGCGAGCACGGGGGCCGAGTACGTCTCGCCCGGCGCGAGTTCGCCGCTGGCCAGCGCGTCGCGCAGGGCGGCGAGCACCTGGGCGCGCACCGAGTGCCGTTCGGGCAGGGAACGGGGCCTGACGGGCAGGGGCGGGCGCTCCGGAACCGGAGCGGCTCGCACGGCGGTCGCGGCCACCGATATGGCCGAGTCCGTTCGGGTGGGCTCCATCCGTCCGCTCCGTCCCCTCCTGCCCCCGAATCAACACGGTTCCAGCACCCTAGGCGGAGTTGACGCCCCGGCAAACCCCTAACCTTGATCGGGTAAGGTAAGGCTTACCTGCCCGAGATCAAGAGGTTCGGTGGCTCCATGACCCTGTCCGCCCTCGCCGGCACCAGCCCGCTCGCATCCGCATTCTCCCGGGTCTGCGACGTGCTGCCCTCGCTGCGGATCACCGAGGAGGCGCCGCGCGACGGCGACGGCTGGGTCTCGGGCGGCGATCTTGCGGCCGGCGGCGAGGCCCTTGAGGCGTTCCTGGACAGGGACGACGCGCGCATCCTCGAGGACTACGGCCGGCGGGCCAGGCCCGACGTCGTCGCCGCCTTCTCGCTGCACCGCTACGCCTGGCCCGCCGCCGTGCTGTTCACCGTGCCGTGGTTCCTGCTGCGCCGGGTGCCGTGGCTCGCGCCGCAGGACGTGTCCTTCCACCGGGACGAGGGGCGGCTCACCGCGCGGGCCACCGCGTTCAGCTGCCTGCCCGACGATCCGGCGGCCGACCTGCCGCAGGCGCGGGTCGTTCCGGACGAGGAGGCGCTGCGCGCCGCCGTGCGGCAGGCCGCCGCCGACCATCTCGGCCCGGTGCTGGCCGCGTTCGGCCCCCGCATGCGGCGCGGGCCGCGGGCACTGTGGGGCGCGGCGACCGACGAGCTGGTCGAGTCGCTGTGGTACCTCGGGCACCTGCTGGGCGAGGAGGGGCGCGCCGTCGCCGAGGCGGGCGAGCTGCTGCCCGGCGCCACCGCGCCGTTCACGCGCGGGGCCGCGTTCCGCGACCTCACCGGGCCGGACGGCGGGCCGCTGCGGACGCGGGACCGGGCCAGCTGCTGCATGTTCTACACGCTGCGCCCCGAAAGCACGTGCGTCACCTGTCCGCGGACGTGCGATACCGAACGAGTGAGCAGGCTGGCCGCGAGCCGATAACAGATTCGAACGTGGGGCGCCAACTCTCCCAGGATTACCACCCGTTGGTGTGATTCGGGCCGAATTGGCGGCCATACGGGCTCGGGTAGCATCAGGATGCTCGCGGAGGGTCATCACCAAATCACCACACCCGCCCGCGCTTTCCGCACACCCACACAGGGGGCACCCCATGGCATTGACGGACATAGAGCTGAGCTGGGTGCTGCCCGCCGCCGTGCTGCTGGCCGGGGCGGTCGTGGCGGTGGCCCTGCTGACGCGCGGCAGGAAGAGCACGCAGGACGGCGCCGAGGGCGACTCCTGGGAGCGGCTCGAAGCGGCCAGGCGACGCCGCGAACGCGCGTATGCGTCCGCCTCCTACACGCTGCTGTTCTGCTGCGCGGGCGTGGCCGCGGCCCTCTCCTTCCAGGGCCTGGTCGGCTTCGGCCGGGAAAATCTGAACCTGTCGGGCGGCTGGGAGTACCTGGTGCCCTTCGGCCTCGACGGCGCGGCGATGTTCTGCGCGGTGATCGCGGTGCGCGAGGCCAGCCACGGCGACTCCTCGATGGGCTCGCGGATGCTGGTGTGGCTGTTCGCGGGCGCGGCCGCCTGGTTCAACTGGGTGCACGCGCCGCGCGGCGCCGCGCACGCGGGCGCCCCGCACTTCTTCGCGGGCATGTCGCTGTCGGCCGCCGTGCTCTTCGACCGGGCGCTGAAGCAGACCCGCAGGGCGGCGCTGCGCGAGCAGGGTCTGGTGCCGCGCCCGATGCCGCAGATCCGGTTCGTGCGGTGGATGCGCGCCCCGCGCGAGACGTACGCGGCCTGGTCGCTGATGCTCCTGGAAAACGTGCGCACCCTGGACGAGGCCGTCGAGGAGGTGCGCGAGGAGCGCAGGACCAAGGCGGAGAAGCAGGCCACGCGCCGCGAGCGGCGGAAGCTGGAGCGGGCCAGGATCAAGGCGCTCGGCCGGCAGCGGCAGATGCTCCCCGCGGCGGCGGAGCCGCAGGTCGAGGTCGCCGTCACCCAGGAGCCGGCCGCCCTGGAGGCCGCCGGGCAGCGGCGCGCGCTCCACTCCTCGCGGGACACGGACGAGACCCTGGACGCGACGTCCATCTCGCAGGCCAGCCCGCGGCTGGACTCCCTGGAGGAAAAGCTGGCCAGGATCGAGCGGCAGTTCGGCTGACCGCGGCCCTGGGTGTATTGACCACGAGCGTTGTTGACACTCGTGGTCAATACACCTAGGCACCGGGACCCGTCACGTTCCACAGGTGGTGCAGGGCGTACGAACGCCACGGCCGCCACGCTCGCGCCGCGCCTGCCTCCGCGCCGACGATCCGCAGCCCGTGGCGCACCCCCGCGTCCCCCGGCAGGAAGACGTCCGGGTCGCCCAGGGCACGCATCCGCACGTAGCCCGCGGTCCACGGCCCGATGCCGCGCAGCGCGAGGAGCGCCCGTTCGGCCTCGTCGCGGTCCGCGCCCGCGTCGAGGGAAACGGTGCCGTCGGCCAGCGCCGCGCACAGCGTGCGGATCGCCGCGCGCCGCGCCTCGGGCATGCCCAGCTCGCCCAGCGGCGCGCCGGCGAGCACGCCCGGCTCGGGGAAGACGTGCGTGAGCCCGCCGTCCGGTGAGGACAGCGGCTTGCCGTACGCCTCGACGAGCGTGCCGGCCAGCGTGCGGGCGGCGCCGACGCTGACCTGCTGGCCGAGGACCGCGCGCACGGCCAGCTCCTGGGGGTCGGCCGCCCCCGGCGCGCGCAGTCCCGGCCGGGCCGCGACCAGCGGGCCGAGGACCGGATCGGCGCCGAGCCGTTCCGCGACGGCGAACGGGTCGGCGTCCAGATCGAACAGCCGCCGGAGCCGCTGCACCGCGGTCGTCAGGTCCCGGGTGTCGGTCAGGTGCAGCCGCGCCTCGATCCACCGGCCGCCGGGCGTGCAGGGCGGCTCGGCCACCTCGGCCACGCCGGTGCCGTGCGGCAGGGCGAGTGACCGGCGGTAGACCCTGGTGCCGGGGGCGCCGGTCATCTCCTCGATGCCGGCGATCGCGCGGCGCTGGAGGAAGTCGAAGACCTGCGGCGCGTCGTAGGGCCCGCGGTGGGCGAGCCGCAGCGGGACACCGCTGCCGGGCGCGGGCGGCCCGGCCCGGCGCGCCGCGCCGCGGGCCCGCGCCCGCAGCTCGCTCGGCGTGCAGTCGTAAACGGCGCGGACCGTGTCGTTGAACTGGCGCACGCTGGAGAACCCGGCCGCGAACCCGACGGCGGTGACGGAAAGGCCGGTCGTCTGGAGCAGCAGCCGCGCGGTGTGCGCGCGCTGCGCCCTGGCGAGCGCGATCGGGCCCGCGCCCAGTTCGGCCGTGAGCAGCCGCTGCACCTGCCTCGCGCTGTACCCGAGCCGCCGGGCGAGACCGTCGACGCCCTCCCGGTCCACGACGCCGTCCGCGATCATGCGCATCGCGCGGCCGGTCGCGTCCGCCCTGACGTTCCACTCCGTGGAGCCGGGCACCGCGTCGGGGCGGCACCTGCGGCAGGCCCGGAAGCCCGCCGCCTGGGCGGCGGCGGCCGAGGGGTGGAAGCGGACGTTCTCCCGCCTGGGCGTCGTCGCCGGGCAGCTCGGCCGGCAGTAGATGCCGGTGGTCAGCACGGCCGTGAAGAACACCCCGTCGAAGCGCTCGTCACGGCCGCGCACCGCCTCGTACCTGCTGTCGTCGTCCATCACGTCCCCCAGTGTGCCGGGCCGCGACGACGTTCACTCGCGGGAATCGGACATGGACGTGGGTGGGCGATGAGGGTGGGCGACGGGAGTGGGGGCGGGACCCGGGCTACCTACCGCGCGGCGAGGCGGGCCGGGAAGCCGCCGGTCGCGACGGGGCCCCAGCGCAGCGGCGTGACCCGGATCAGCGACTTGCCCTGCCGCGTCATCGCGGCCCGGTACTCGTCCCAGTCCGGGTGCTCACCCGCGATGTTGCGGTAGTACTCGACCAGCGGCTCCACGGCCTGGGGCACGTCCAGCACCTCGGCGGTGCCGTCGATCTGCACCCAGGGGCCGTCCCAGTCGTCGGACAGGACGAGCAGGCTGACCTCGGGGTCGCGCCTGGCGTTGCGCGTCTTGGCGCGCTCGGGGTAGGTCGAGACGACGATGCGCCCGGCATCGTCCACCCCGCACGTGAGCGGCGACCCCTGCGGGGAGCCGTCCGCGCGCCGGGTGAGCAGGATCGCCCGGTGGCGGGGGCGCACGAAGTCGAGCAGCTGCGCGAGGGTCACGCTGGTGTTCGTCGCAATCGAAGGGCTCATGGCGCAGCACCCTACGCCCGGACCCGGGAAGCCTGCGGGCGCGCCCCGCGATCTCAGCTGGAGGCCCGGACGATCAGCGAGGTGGGCAGCACCACGGGGAAGCGGGCGCTGCCGCCGCAAGCGATCTCCTGGAACAGCAACTCGGTGATGGTGCGGCCGATCTCCTCGACCTGCTGGCGCACGCTGGTCAGGGACGGCTCGGTGTGCCGGGCGACGATCGAATCGTCGAAGCCCACCAGCGCCACGTCGTCCGGCACTTGCCGTCCGGCGCGGCGCAGCTCGGCCAGCGCGCCCGCCGCCATCACGTCCGAAGCGGCGAAGACCGCGTCCAGACGAGGATGGCGCTCCAGCAGGGCACGCATGGCCAACCGGCCCCCCTCCTCGGTGAAGTCCCCCGGTGCCACGAGGGATTCGTCTGCCGGGGCCCCCGCCCCGACCAGCGCCTCCCGCCAGCCCCGCAGCCGACTGCTGCCGACGTCCATGTCCAACGGGCCGGTGATCGTGGCGATTTCCGAGCGCCCGCGGGCCAGGAGGTGGCGCACGGCCTCGGCGGAACCGCCCACGTTGTCGGAGTGGACGTGGGGCAGCGGCTCCTCGGCAGAACGTCGTCCGGCCAGCACCGTGGGCAGGCCGAGCTCCTCCAGCAGGCCGGGCAGCGGGTCGTCGCGATGCACCGAGACCAGCAGGACGCCATCCACCCGGCCGGCCGTCAGGAACTCCTGGAGGCGGTCCAGCTCGCGCTGGTCGCGCACCAGTATCAACAGCAGTTGCAGCTGTGTGCCCGCCAGCGCCTCGCTGACGCCCCGGATCACGGCGGAGAAGTACGGCTCGGAGCCGAGTCGGCTCTCGGACTCGGGGATCACCAGGGCGATCGAATCCGTTCTGCTGGTGACGAGGCTGCGGGCCACCGAACTCGGCACGAAGTTGAGCTCGGCGATGGCCGTCAGCACCGCGGTCCTCGCCTCATCGCTGACCAGCGGAGATCCGTTCAGCACCCGCGAGACGGTGGTCCGTCCCACGCCGGCGCGCGCGGCCACCGTCTTGATGGTGGGGCGCCGGCCGCCGCCGGCGGCCGGCTGTCCCCGCTCCTGACGCGGTGTCACCAATGGGCCAACTCTCCTCTCAAACATCGCGTTTCAGTCCGTGTCCTTGACACCGTCATCCTTCGGGCGACAGTCTTCCACAGCCCGGTGGGATCGTTCCCACTTCGTTTGGGATCGATCCCAACGGGCTTTCCGCTCTCATGCGACAAAGCTGCCGCAAGGAGATGTTTTCATGCCTGATGACACCCCCCGTCGCCTCCGTCCGCATGGCTCAACCATTTCGCCGACTCCATCCCGTTCCCCTCGCATGTCCCGCTCCCGACGACTGACCGTCGCCTCGGCCGTGACCGCACTCGCGCTGGTCGCGGGATGCGGGGGCGGCGAGAGCGACGCACGCGGCGAGGACGGGTCCGTCACGATCACCATGGGCCTGTTCGGGGTCATGGGGTACGCGGAGACCGACCTCCTGGACCGCTACATGGCGGAGAACCCGAATGTCACCATCGAGGCGGAGGTCGCCGGTGACGAGCAGACCTACTACACGGCGCTCCAGACCCACCTGGCGGGCGGCAGCGGCCTGAAGGACATTCAGGGCATCGAGATCGGCCGCGCCCAGGAGATGGTGGAGACCCAGGCGGACAAGTTCGCCGACTTCGCGGGCATGGCGGGCACCGATCACTTCCTGCCCTGGAAGCAGCCCCAGGTGACCACGGACGACGGCCGGATGATCGGCCTCGGCACGGATACCGGCCCCATGGCGATCTGCTATCGCAAGGACATGTTCGAGCAGGCCGGGCTGCCGACCGAACGCGAGGACGTCGCGGCGCTGTGGGCCGATGACTGGTCGCAGTACGTCGAGGTCGGCGAGCAGTTCATGGCCGACTCGGCGGACGGCGAGCTGTCGTACATGGACAGCTCCACGGGCCTGTTCAACGGCATGGTCTACGGCCACTCCGAGCAGTTCTACAACGCGGACGGCGACCTGATCCACGACGAGAACCCGGCCGTCGCCGACGCGTGGGACCTGGCCACCGAGGCGGCCGAATCGGGGATGACCGCGGCACTGCGGCAGTTCCAGCCCGGCTGGGACCCGGGCCTGGCCAACAGCACGTTCGCCACCACCGTCTGCCCGGCCTGGATGCTGGCCCACATCCAGGAGAAGGCCGGTCCGGACAACGCCGGGCTGTGGGACGTCACGCCGGCTCCGCAGGGCGCGAACTGGGGCGGCTCGTTCCTCGGCGTCATGGAGGACAGCCCGGTCCGGGACGAGGCCATGGAACTCGTCGCCTGGCTGACCGCGCCGGAACAGCAGATCTACCTCTTCGAGGAGCTGGGCATCTTCCCGTCCTCCCAGGAGGCCATCGAATCCGAGGCGGTGCGGAGCGGTACCTCGGAGTACTTCGACGGCGCGCCGGTGGGCGAGATCTTCGGCGCGGCGGCTCAGGAGATCCCTGCGGAGCAGGTGCTCGGCCGCCGGGACGGCACCATCAAGGACGCCTTCTCCCAGGGGCTTCAGCAGGTCGAGTCGCAGGGCGAGGACCCGGACGCGGCGTGGGACTCCGTCGACGAGAACATCCAGCGGGTCGCCGGCTGACCCGCGCGCCCCGCGCCCGGCACGCCGTCCCGACGGCCGCTTCCCACCGGGTCGCGGTCGTCGGGAATCCCCCGGCACCACCCGTCAACAAGGTCCCGTGCCCCCGACCCCGGTCCCGTCGACTCCCCGGCCTGGCCTTCCCGTAACTCCGCCTCCACCGAGCGTCCCTCACGGAAGGGAGCCCACCGTGGCCACCTCCAGTGCGCCCGCGCCCCCACCCACCCCCGCCCGGGACGGGCCGCGCCGCCGGCAGCCGCTGCGCAATCTGTTCCACCGCCTCGACCTGCGGGCCGCGCCCTATACGTTCATCGCCCCGTTCTTCATCATCTTCGGCGCCTTCAGCCTCTACCCGCTGATCTACACCTCGTGGATCTCGCTCCACCGCGTCGAGCTGTCCACGATGGACATGATGGAGTGGCAGGGCTTCGAGAACTACGTCAACCTCTGGCAGGACGACCGCTTCTGGAACGCCCTGACCAACACGTTCACCATCGGCGTCATCTCCACCGTCCCGCAGCTGCTGATGGCCCTGGGACTGGCGCACCTGCTGAACTACCGGCTGCGCGGCTCGGCTTTCTTCCGGGTCGCCGCGCTCGCTCCCTACGCCACCTCGGTCGGCGCCGCCGCCCTGGTCTTCACGATGCTCTTCGAACGCGACTTCGGCATGATCAACTGGGCCCTCGGCCTGGTCGGCATCGAGAACGTCGACTGGGAGAACGAGAAGTGGCCCGCCCAGCTGGCCATCTCCACCATCGTGATCTGGCGCTGGACCGGCTACAACGCGCTGTTGTACCTCGCCGCGATGCAGGCCATCCCCAGGGACCGGTACGAGGCCGCCGCGATCGACGGCGCCTCCCGTTGGCAGCAGTTCACCCGGGTCACGGTGCCCGGAATCCGCGCCACCATCGTCTTCACCATCGTGCTGTCCACCATCGGGGCCACCCAGATCTTCGGCGAGCCGCTGATCTTCGGGCAGGGCCCGAACGGCGTCACCGGCGGCGCCGACAATCAGTACCAGACCCTCGGCCTGCTGCTGTACGAGGAGGGCTGGCGCAACGGGCAGATGGGACGTGCCGCCACCGTCGCCTGGGCGATGTTCCTCATCCTCATCCTCGTCTTCGTCCTGCAACGCGTCCTGGCCGGCGCGCGGTCCCGGCGGGAGCCGGGGCGGCGGCGCGCGGCGGCGGGCGCGGCGAGCGCCGGGAGGCCGTCGCGATGACCACCGAATCCGTCGAGCCCGTCCGGCAGGAACGGCGGCGCGGGCACACGCCGTTCACCCACTCCGCCACTCCCCCGCCCCCCGCCCGCAGGTCCCGGCGGTCGCTGCGTATGGGCGCCGGCCGCCAGCACCACGGCGGTCCTGTCGCCTACGTGCTGCTCGGCATCGTCGCGCTGATCTCCCTCTTCCCGCTCTACTGGACGATGGTGGCGGCCTCGACCGACAACACCCGCGTCACGCAGAGTCCGCCGCCGTTCCTCCCCGGTCCGAACCTGTTCCGCAACCTCCGGGCCGCCTGGGAGGACGCGGCCCTCGGACAGGCCATGACCAACAGCCTGATCGTGGCCGGCAGCATCGCCGTGGCCACCGTGCTGTTCGCCACCCTGGCCGGCTTCGCCTTCGCCAAGCTGCGCTTCCGGGGCCGCAACATCCTGTTGATGCTCGTGATCGGCACCATGATGGTGCCGCCGCAGCTCGGGGTCGTCCCGCTGTTCATGATGATGAGCGACCTCGGGTGGGGGCTCCGCCTTGAGTCCGTCATCTTCCCCACGCTGGTCAGCGCGGTCGGCGTGTTCTTCATGCGGCAGTATCTCGCCGAGGCCCTGCCGGACGAGTTGGTCGAGGCCGGCCGCATGGACGGGGCGCACTCGCTGCGGATCTTCTGGAGCATCGTGCTGCCCGTCGCCCGGCCCGCCATGGCCGTGCTCTTCATGATCACGTTCGTCCACGCGTGGAACGACTTCTTCTGGCCCTTCATCGCCCTGGACATGAGCAACCCCACCGTCCCCGTGGCCCTCACCCAGCTCAGCGCGGGCTACGTCCGCGACCAGTCGCTCATCATGGCCGGCGCCCTGCTCGGCACCCTCCCGCTGCTCGTCATGTTCGTCGTCTTCGGCCGCCAGATCGTCGGCGGCATCATGCAGGGCGCGGTCAAAGGCTGACCGCGCCTCCGTCCTTCTCCCCTCCTTCCTTCTGCCCTCCACCGTCCCCGCCCGAAAGGACCCCCGTGGCCACCGCATTCGAATCCGCCGCCCCCGCGACACCGGGCGGGCGCGTCTTCCCTCCCGGCTTCCTGTGGGGAACCGCGACCGCGGCCTATCAGATCGAGGGCGCCGCGGCGGAGGACGGGCGGACGCCGTCCATCTGGGACACGTACTCCCGCACCCCGGGCAAGGTGCACAACGGGGACACCGGCGACGTTGCCACCGACCACTACCACCGCTGGCGGGAGGACATCGCGATCATGGCCGACCTCGGGGTCGGCGCGTACCGCTTCTCGCTGTCCTGGTCCCGGCTCCAGCCCGGCGGCCGGGGCTCCGCCACCGGAGCCGGCCTGGACTTCTACCGCCGGCTCGCCGACGCGCTGCTGGAGAAGGGCATCACGCCGGTGGCGACTCTTTACCACTGGGACCTGCCGCAGGAACTGGAGGACGCCGGCGGCTGGCCGGAGCGGGAGACCGCGGCGCGGTTCGCCGACTACGCGACTCTGGCCGCCCGCGCCCTGGGCGACCGCGTCGGCACCTGGATCACCCTCAACGAGCCCTGGTGCAGCGCCTTCCTCGGCTACGGCTCCGGCGTGCACGCGCCCGGCCGCACCGACCCGGTCGACGCGCTGCGTGCCGCGCACCACCTCAATCTGGGCCACGGCCTGGCGACCCAGGCGCTGCGCGCCGAACTCCCCGCCGGATCACGGGTGTCGGTCACGCTCAACTTCCACCACACGCGGGCGCTGACCGACAGCCCGGCCGACCGTGACGCCGCCCGGCGCATCGACGGCCTGGCCAACCGGCTGTTCACCGGGCCGCTGCTGCACGGCTCCTACCCGGCGGACACGCTCGCCGACACGGCACCGCTCACCGACTGGTCGTTCGTGCGCGACGGCGACGCCGCCGCCATCCACCAGCCGCTGGACTTTCTCGGCGTCAATTACTACACGCCGACCCTTGTCGCCGCCTCCGGCACCGCCGCCCCGCAGGGCGCCGACGGGCACCGGCCGAGCACGCACAGTGCCTGGCCGGGCGCCGAGGACGTCGCCTTCCACCGGGCGCCGGGACCGACCACCGCGATGGGCTGGGCGGTCGACCCGAGTGGACTGTACGACCTCCTGCTGCGGCTGCGGCAGGACCTGCCCCGCCTGCCTCTGATGATCACGGAGAACGGCGCGGCGTTCGACGACTACGCGGGCCCGGACGGCGCGGTCCACGACCCGGATCGCATCGCCTACCTGCACGGCCACCTCGCCGCCGTACACGCGGCGGTCGAGGCCGGGGTAGACGTCCGCGGTTATTTTCTGTGGTCACTGCTGGACAACTTCGAATGGGGCTACGGCTACAGCAAGCGCTTCGGCGCCGTCCACGTCGACTACCCGACCGGACGCCGCACGCCCAAGTCCAGCGCCCACTGGTACGCCCGGATCGCCCGCACCGGCACCCTGCCCCCGGAGGACACCTCGGGCACCGCCTGACCTGTGCTGGCTGAGCGACTCCGGACTTGTCCGCCCGGCGGTGGCCAAGGCCCGCCGTCCCGGGCTGCCGCTCCGAGGCCGGGGAAAGCCCGGCCGGGCGAACCGTCGCCGAAGTCGGTCCGCCGGCTCATCGAGTCCGTCAACGACACGCTCAAGGGACAGCTCGGGCTGGGGCAGCACGGCGGGCGGGCATACGAAGGCGTCGCT
This sequence comes from Streptomyces sp. MP131-18, assembly GCF_001984575.1. Taxonomy (GTDB): domain Bacteria; phylum Actinomycetota; class Actinomycetes; order Streptomycetales; family Streptomycetaceae; genus Streptomyces; species Streptomyces johnsoniae. Next base: position 1,504,650 of record NZ_LZNS01000001.1, read on the forward strand.
GTCCGCGTCGCCCAGCGCGTCCTGGTGATGGCCGCCGCCATCCGGCACGACCACCACACCGGCACACCCATCGCCAGGTCGCTGACCGCCTTCGATCACCGATCACATCGGACTTACTCGTCTGCTAGACGTTGACGCCGTAGTCGGTGGCGATGCCGGCGAGACCGGAGGCGTAGCCCTGGCCGACGGCGCGGAACTTCCAGTCGCCGCCGTGCCGGTACAGCTCGCCGAAGATCATCGCGGTCTCGGTCGCGGCGTCCTCGCTGAGGTCGTAGCGGGCCAGCTCCGCGCCGCCGTCCTGGTTGACGACGCGGATGAACGCGTTGCTGACCTGGCCGAAGCTCTGGCCGCGGTTGGCCGCGTCGTGGATCGACACGGGGAAGACGATGGTCTGGATCTCGGCGGGCACCGCCGCCAGGTTCACCTTGATCACCTCGTCGTCGCCCTCGCCCTCACCGGTGAGATTGTCCCCGGTGTGCTCCACGGAACCGTCCGGGCTGGTGAGGTTGTTGTAGAAGACGAAGTGCTGGTCGGAGACGACCTTGCCGGCGCCGGTGCACAGCAGGGCGCTGGCGTCCAGGTCGTAGTCGGCACCGGTCGTCGTCCGCACGTCCCAGCCGAGGCCCACCAGGACGGCGGTGAGCCCGGGGGCTTCCTTGGTGAGCGAGACGTTGCCGCCCTTGGACAGGCTTACGCCCATGATCTCCTCCTTCTGTGGCGCGGCGTGAATTTACAACACTGTAGAAGATGGCGGAACCGGATCATGCAGCCGGTGCCGGTCCGACCAGCGAGGTCAGCACGTCCTCCATTGTGACGAAGCCGAGAACCGTGCCCTTTCCGCCGGTGACGGCGGCCAGGTGCGTGCCGTCCGCGCGCATGGCGGTGAGGGTGTCGTCGAGCGGGGTGTCGATCTCCACACGGGTGACCGCGTGCAGTGCGGAGCGGGGGAACGGCTTGGTGCGCTCGGTGAGTCCGAGGCCGTCCTTGATGTGCAGGTAGCCGAGCACCGTGTCCCCCGGGCCTATGACGGGGAGCCGCGAGTAGCCGGCCGAGGTCGCGATGCGCTCCAGGCCCGCCGGGGTGATGCGGTGGTCCACGGTCGTCATCTGGCCGAGCGGGACGAGGATTTCGCCCACCGGCCGGGTGCCCATCTCCAGGGCGTCGCGCAGCCGCTCGCCGTCCGCGGGCTCCAGCAGGCCCGCCTGGCTCGAGTCGGTGACGAGCCGGGCGAGTTCGTCGTCGGTGAAGACGGCCGCCACCTCGTCCTTCGGTTCGACCTTCAGCAGCCGCAGCAGCATGTTCGCGAACGCGTTGATGCCGAAGATGACCGGCCGCAGGGCCCGGGTCAGGGCGACGAGCGGCGGCCCGAGCAGCAGGGCGCTGCGGGCTGGGGCGGCGAGCGCGATGTTCTTGGGGACCATTTCGCCGACGAGCATGTGCAGGTAGGTGGCGGCGGACAGGGCGATCAGGAACGCGATCGGGTGCACGAGCCCGTGCGGGACGTGCACCGCCTCGAAGACGGGCTCCAGCAGATGCGCGATGGCCGGCTCCGCCACCGCGCCGAGGACCAGCGAGGAGACGGTGATGCCCAGTTGCGCGGTCGCCATCATCGCGGACAGGTGCTCCAGGCCCCACAGCGTGGTACGGGCGCGCTTGTCGCCCGCCTGGGCGCGCGGCTCGATCTGGCTGCGCCGCACGGAGATGAGCGCGAACTCGGCGCCGACGAAGAAGGCGTTGGTCACCAGGGTGAGGGCGCCGATGACCAGTTGCAGCGTGGTCATCGGGCGTCCTCTTTCTCCTTGGCCGCCGCGGGCGCGGTGATCGCCACGCGGTCGGCGCGGTGGTGATCGATGTCCAGGACGGTCAGCTCCCAGCCGTCGATCCTGAGGGTGTCGCCGCGGGCGGGGATGCGGGCGAGGTGGGTGGCGAGCAGCCCGGCGAGCGTTTCGTAGGGCCCGTCAGGGGCGCTCAGGCCGATGTCGGCGAGCTGGTCGAGGCGCATGCCGCCGTCGGCCTCCCAGCCGGGCCTGCCGTCGGCGGTCGGCGGTGCGGGCAGCAGGTCGGGGACCTCAAGAGGGTCGTGCTCGTCGCGGACCTCGCCGACGACCTCCTCGACGATGTCCTCCACCGTGGCGACGCCCGCGGTGCCGCCGTACTCGTCGATGATCACCGCCATCGTCCTGGTGGCGCGCAGCCGGTCGAGCAGCCGGTCCACGGGGAGGCTGTCGGGTACGAGCAGCGGTGTGGACAGCAGGTCGGTGACCGGGGTGCCGAGCCGGGCGGCGGGTTCGAGGGCCAGCACGTCGCGGATGTGGACCGTTCCGATGACCTCGTCGAGGGTGTCGCGGTAGACGGGGAAGCGGGAAAGGCCCGTGGCGTGGGTGAGGTTCGCCGCGTCCGCGGCGGTGGCGTGCGCCTCCAGGGCGAGCACGTCCACGCGCGGGGTCATCACGTTCTCCGCGGTCAGGTCGCCGAGGTGCAGCGTGCGCACGAACAGCTCGGCCGAGTCGGCTTCCAGGGCGCCCTCGGCGGCCGAGTGCCGTGCGAGGGCCACCAGCTCCTCGGGGGAACGGGCCGAGGCCAGCTCCTCGGTGGGTTCGAGGCCGAGGCCGCGCACCAGGCGGTTCGCCGTGTTGTTCAGGTGCCGGATCAGCGGCCCGAAGACGGCCGTGAAGCCGCGCTGCGGGCCGGCCACGACCTTGGCGACGGCCAGCGGGCGGGAGATCGCCCAGTTCTTCGGGACCAGTTCGCCGATCACCATGAGCACGACCGTCGAGATCGCCACCCCCAGCAGGGTGGCGACGGAGGAGGCCGCGCCGCCGAGTCCCGCGTCCCGCAGCGGCCCGCGGAGCAGGGCGGCGAGCGAGGGCTCGGCGAGCATGCCGATGACCAGGGACGTCACCGTGATGCCGAGCTGGGCGCCGGAGAGTTGGAGCGTGAGCCGCCGTACGGCCCGCAGCGCGCCGTCGGCCCCGCGTTCGCCGGACTCGGCCGCGCGCTCCAGCTCGCCGCGCTCGACGGTGGTCAGGGAGAACTCGGCCGCGACGAAGATTGCGCAGGCGAGGGTGAGAGCCAGGGCGAGCAGGAGCAGCAGCAGTTCGGTCACCGTGCCACCCCCCAGCCCTGGCTCACTCGTGTGCGGCGGGGAACGGCACGGCTGGTACTGGGAGGTTCACCCATGGCGGGTTCGCTGCTCCTTCTCGACTGATGGGCTCATCTGGTCTGGCGTCGGTGGGCGGTGGGCCCGCCCTCCAGCGTAAAGGGCATATCAAGCCCCTTCACCGGTGCACCCTATGCTTCTACACGACTGTAGAAAGTTCGATACCGCAACGAGGACACCTGGAGTACTCATGGCCCTGTGGGACCGTGTGAAGGAATCCGCCCAGTCGATGCAGTCGCAGCTGACGGCGAAGAAGAACGACCTGAAGAGCGGCGCGTTCCGCGACGCGAGCATGGCGATGTGCGCGCTGGTCGCGGCCGCGGACGGCGAGGTGGACGCGGCCGAACGGCGCCGCGTCGCGCAGCTGATCGCCGGGAACGAGGTGCTGAGCAATTTCCCGGCCGAGGACCTCCAGCGCCGGTTCAACGAGTATCTGGACAAGCTCGCGGCCGACTTCGACTTCGGCAAGGTCGGGGTGCTCCAGGAGGTCGCGAAGGCCAAGAAGAAGCCGGCGGAGGCGCGGGCCGTCATCCAGATCGGCGTGGTGATCGGCGGCGCGGACGGCAATTTCGACGATGCGGAACAGTCGGTCGTGCGGGAGGCGTGCTTCGCCCTGGGGCTGCCGCCGCAGGAGTTCGACCTCTGAGCCCGTGGTCCGGCGCCCGGCGCCCGGCGGGAGCCGGTCCCGCCGGGCGCCGGGACGGGGGCCGGCCGCCCGGGCCGAACGAACCGGTTCGTATAGGTTGGGCGGCATGGACAGGGCACAGGCCAGCAGGCGTCGGCTCCTGGACGCCGCCGCTGCCGAATTCGCCGCCCACGGCATCGCCGGCGCGCGCGTCGACCGCATCTCCGCCGACGCGAAGGTCAGCAAGGCGCAGATGTACGCCTACTACGGCAGCAAGGAGAGCCTGTTCGACGCCGTCCTGGCCGACCAGGTCGCAGCCGTCCTCGACGCCGCCCCGCTCACCGCCGAGGATTTGCCCGGCTACGCCGTCCGCCTCTACGACGCCTACCTCGCCCGCCCCCGCCTCGTCCGCCTGGCCACCTGGGCACGTCTGGAACGCACCCCCGCCGGCCACCTCTTCGGCGAGGCCGGCGAGCTCCCCAAGATCCGGGCCATCTCCGAAGCCCAGGAAGCCGGGCACATCAACCCCGCCCTGTCCCCCGCCGACGTGCACTCCATGGTCATCGCCCTGGCCATGACCTGGTCACCGGCCAGCATCACCTGCACCGCGACGGCGGCCGACCCCGACGCCGACCACCAGCGCCGCCGCACGAGCCTCGCCACCGCCGTCCGGCACGCCTTCGCCCCGTGAGACCCCGGCGGCGGGATCACAGCGGCGTGGCCGCCTTCAGGACGAAGAAGAGGGTGACCGCCGCATTCGCGGAGGACAGGGCGGAGACCGTCGCGCCCGCCGCCGCGGTCCACGCGGCGAGGCCGACGGCCGTGAACGCCGGGGGCCAGTGGCGCGGCGCCGGGGCCGGGCCGAGAAGCGCGGCGACGCGGCGCGGCACAGGCCCCGGCGCGGCCGCGCCCGCCAGCGTCGCGGCCGGCGCGCCGCGGGAGGCGAGCGCCGCGTGCGCGATCGCGCGCGCCACCGCGCGCCGGTCGCCGACCGCGCGCGCCGCCTCCTCGTCCGCCCACCGCTCCGCGACGTAGGCCACGGCCGTGGCCAGCGGCAGCAGGAACGGGTTGGCCCGCGCCGCGAGCTGCACCACCAGCAGGCAGCGGTGGTGCCGGGCCGCCAGGTGGGCCCGTTCGTGCGCGAAGAGCGCCCGGCGCTCCGCCGGGGCGAGCCGCGCCAGCAGGCCGCGGGAGACCACGATGCGGCCCGGGCGGCCGGGCAGGGCCCAGGCGTAGGGCTCGGAGTCGGGCAGCACCGCGACGGGGCCGCCCGGGAGACCGGCGAGCGCCCGCCGTGCGGCACGGCGCACCCGCACGTGCCGCACCAGGGTGCGCCCGCAGGCGAGGAGCACCAGGATCAGCGCCGGAATGGCGGCCCGGCCCGCGATCTCCTCGAACGGAACGGCCCGGCGCACCTCGGGGTCGGACCAGCCGTCGGGCAGGGGGTTGCCCGGCAGCTGGGCGGTGCCCACCACCATCACCAGGGCCAGGCACAGGGTGCTGCACACCGCGAGGACGCCCGCCACCGTCGTCAGCAGCCGGGTGGCGGCCCGCGGGTGCAGCCGCTGCTCGGCCAGCCGCGCGACCGGCCAGGCGCTCAGCGGCAGCACCAGCGGCAGGAAGACGAAGACCCCCATGACGGCTCAGCCCTCCGGTTGCTCCGCCTCGCCGTGCGCGCCGGTCCCGGGCGGGCCGGCGTCGTCCAGCTCGTTGAGCAGGCCGCGCAGCAGCCGCTCGTCGTCCGCCGAGAGCACCGTCACGAAGCTGGCCAGGACGGCCTTGCGGTCCGTCTCGCCGTCCAGGACCCGCCGCATCCGCAGCGCCGCGAGCCCCGCCTCGCCCGCGGCCGGGGTCCAGGCGAACGACCTGCCCGACTTCTCGCGCCGTACCGCGCCCTTCGCCAGCAGCCTGGTCAGCGTCGTGACGACGGTGGTGTACGCCAGGTCGCCGCCGATCCGTTCGCGCACCCAGGCCGCGCTCACCGGTCCAGGCGCGGCGCCGAGTGCGGCGAGCACCTGCGCCTCCAGCTCGCCCTGGCCGCGGCGCCGGGGGCGCGCGTGCCGGTCCTTCACCCCGCCTCCCTCACGACGACTCGCCCCGCGGCCGTCGGCGGGAGCGCTTCATGATAGGCGCCTTCCGCCGAAGGCCACGGGGCGTGCCCGCGAAGGTCAGGCCGCCACGGCCACCGGGGCCCCGGCGGGCGTGAGGGCCAGATCGAGCACCTGCCGCACGTCGGCGACGGGGTGCACGTCCAGCGTGGCCAGCACTTCCTCCGGCACATCGTCCAGGTCCGGCTCGTTCCGCTTGGGGATGATCACGACTGTCAGCCCCGCCCGGTGGGCGGCGAGCAGCTTCTGCTTCACGCCACCGATGGGCAGCACCCGCCCGGTCAGGGAGACCTCGCCCGTCATCGCCACGTCGGGCCGCACCTGCCGCCCGCTGAGCAGCGAGGCCAGTGCGGTCGTCATGGTGATGCCGGCGCTCGGCCCGTCCTTGGGCACCGCGCCCGCCGGAACGTGCAGGTGGATGCCGCGCTCCTTGAGGTCGCCGACCGGCAGCTCCAGCTCCGCGCCGCGCGAGCGCAGGTAGGACAGCGCGATCTGGCCGGACTCCTTCATCACGTCGCCGAGCTGCCCGGTCAGGGTCAGCCCCGCGCCGCCGGTCTCCGGGTCGGCCAGGGACGCCTCGATGTACAGCACGTCGCCGCCGGTGCCGGTGACGGCGAGGCCGGTGGCCACGCCGGGCACCGCGGTGCGCCGTTCGGCCGGCTCCTGTGCCGCCTCCGGGGTGTGGTGCGGTCGGCCGATCAGCCCGCGCAGGTCCGCCTCGGTGACGGTGCACGGCAGGGCCAGCTCGCCCAGCTCGGCGCGGGCCGCGACCTTGCGCAGCAGCCGGGCGACGGTGCGTTCCAGGCTGCGGACGCCGGCTTCCCTGGTGTACTCGCCGGCCAGCTTGCGCAGGACGGCGTCCTGAACCGTCACCTCGTCGGGGCGCAGGCCGGTGCGCTCGATCTGCCGCGGCAGCAGGTGGTCGCGCGCGATGGTGACCTTCTCGTCCTCGGTGTAGCCGTCGAGGCGCACCAGGTCCATCCGGTCGAGCAGCGGCTGCGGGATGGCCTCCAGGACGTTGGCCGTGGCCAGGAACACCACGTCCGACAGGTCCAGCTCGACCTCCAGGTAGTGGTCGCGGAACGTGTGGTTCTGCGCGGGGTCGAGCACTTCGAGGAGGGCGGCGGACGGGTCGCCCCGGTAGTCGCTGCCGACCTTGTCGATCTCGTCGAGCAGGACGACCGGGTTCATCGAACCGGCCTCCTTGATCGCCCGGACGATACGTCCTGGCAGCGCGCCGACGTAGGTGCGCCGGTGGCCGCGGATCTCCGCCTCGTCGCGGACGCCGCCGAGCGCCACCCGCACGAACTTGCGGCCCATCGCGCGGGCCACGCTCTCGCCAAGGCTCGTCTTGCCGACGCCCGGCGGGCCGACGAGGGCCAGCACGGCCCCGCCGCGGCGCCCGCCGATGACGCCGAGGCCGCGGTCGCCGCGGCGCTTGCGCACGGCCAGGTACTCGGTGATCCGCTCCTTGACGTCGTCCAGGCCCGCGTGGTCGGCGTCGAGGACCGCCTTGGCACCCGGGATGTCGTAGGCGTCCTCGGTACGGGTCTGCCAGGGCAGGTCGAGCACGGTGTCGAGCCAGGTGCGGATCCAGCTGCCCTCGGGGCTCGCGTCCGAGGACCGCTCCAGCTTGTCGACCTCCTTGAGGGCGGCCTCGCGCACCTTCTGCGGCAGGTCGGCGGCCTCGACGCGGGCCCGGTAGTCCTCGCCCTCGTCGGCCGCGTCGCCGTTCAGCTCGGCCAGCTCCTTGCGCACGGCCTCCAGCTGGCGGCGCAGCAGAAACTCGCGCTGCTGCTTGTCGACGCCGTCCTGCACGTCCTTGGCGATCGACTCGGCCACGTCCTGCTCGGCCAGGTGCTCGCTCAGCAGGCTGACGGCCAGCTTCAGGCGTTCCACCGGGTCGGTGGTGCGCAGCAGCGTGACGCGCTGCTCGGTGCCGAGGAACGGCAGGTAGCCCGCATTGTCCGCGAGCAGCCCGATGTCCTCGATCTGCTGCACCCGGTCCACGACCTGCCAGGCGCCGCGCTTGCGGAGCCAGTTGGTGGTGAGTGCCTTGTATTCCTTGGCCAGCTCGGCGACGGCACCGGGCAGGGGGCTCGGCACGGTCTCCTCGACCGCCGTGCCCTCGACCCACAGCGCGGCGCCGGGACCCGTGGTCCCCGAACCGATGCGGACGCGGCGCACGCCGCGGACCAGCGCGCCCGGGTCGCCGTCGGCCAGCCGGCCGACCTGCTCGACCCGGCCGAGCACACCGATGTCGGCGTAACGGCCGTCCACGCGCGGCACGAGCAGCAGCCGCGGCTTCTCCCCGCCGGGCGCGGCGACCTGCGCGGCCTCGACCGCGGCGCGCACCTCGGCGTCGGACAGCTCCAGGGGCACCACCATCCCTGGCAGTACCACCTCGTCATCGAGCGGCAGCACCGGCAGGGTGAGTACATCGAACGTCGAAGTCATGACCTCTCCCTCGGCAAGCAAATTGAGCTATGTCGGCTCAATGCCGAGGGCGGGCCGGATGTTCCCCACGGCCCACGGTGTTCGCTGTGGGCGATATGCCCGCCGCCCGGGGCGGCGTCAGGTCTCGCGCCTGATGCGGTTCAGGAAGTCGCGGGTCTCGGCCGGCGGGTGGGCCTCGACGACCAGGCGGTTCATCATGTGCCGGTACTGCTCGATCTCGCACGGCTTGTCCGGGTAGACGCCGCCGGTGAGCTGCTCCAGGTAGACCACGTCGGGCAGCTCGCCGCCCGGCGGGCGCAACACGGTCACCGGGCCCGCTATGGCGGCGTGCCCGCCAGCGGTGAACGGCACCACCTGGATGGTGACGTGCGGCAGCACCGAGACCTCGATCAGGTGGTCGAGCTGGCGCCGCATCAGCGCGGAGTCGCCCATCGAACGCCGCAGCGCGGCCTCGTCGATGACGACCCACAGGTGCGGCGGGCTGGCCCGGTGCAGGATCTGCTGGCGCGCCATGCGCAGCTCGACACGGCGCTCGATCCGCTCCTCGGTGTCCTCGGGCCCGAGCAGCACCACGGCGCGGGCGTACTCCTCGGTCTGCAACAGCCCCGGGACGAATTGGAGTTCGTAGGCGCGGATGACCACGGCCGTCTGCTCAAGGCCGAGGTAGACGTTCAGCCAGGAGGGCACCACGTCGTAGTAGATGTGCCACCAGCCCGGCGCGTTCGACTGCCGGGCCAGCGCGAGCAGGGTGTCGGTCTCGGCCTCGTCCGTGACGCCGTACAGGGCGAGCAGGTCCGCCACGTCGCGCGCCTTGAAGCCGGTCCTGCCCATCTCCAGGCGGCTGATCTTGGAGTGCGAGGCCCTGATCCGCGTGCCGGCGTCCGCGCCGGTGATCCCGCGCGCCTCCCGCAGCTGCCGCAGGCGCGCCCCGAGAACCATGCGGGGCACGGTCGGTCCCGTCTGCTGGTAGTCAACGGTACGAGCGGTACTGCGCTCGCCGACGGACCCCTCGTGCTTCAACACGCCCATGCCCGCTCCCATCGCAGAGGCCGCGAACGCCCAACTGTACTAAGGTTCCCCGCTCGATCAGATAGGGCGGTCGCGGGCTTTTGTCCACTGCGGCGGACACGGCCTGTCCTCAAGGAAGCTACCACCAGCCGCTGTCCGGGCCGTTCGGGCAGGTAGAACGTCCTCGTGCTCGCCTCCGGCGCCCCCGGCTCAGGGGCGGTCGGTGCCGCCGTCGGGGGCGGCGGGGGCCAGGCCCGTCCGGTAGGCGATGACGACGAGTTGCGCCCGGTCGCGGGCCTCCAGCTTCGTCATGGCGCGCTGGACGTGGGCGCGGACGGTGAAGGGGCTGAGGAACATCCGCTCGGCGATCTCCTGGTTGGACAGGCCGGTCGCGACCAGAGCCACCATCTCGCGTTCGCGCGGGGTGAGCACGGCGAGCCGCTCGGGCTGGTGCGACGGGGCGTCGTCCGGTGTGGCCAGGAAACGGGCGACCAGGGAGCGGGTCGCGGCGGGGGACAGCAGCGTGTCGCCGCCTGCGATCGTGCGCACGGCGTTCAGCAGGTCCTCGGCCCCGATGCCCTTGCCGATGAACCCGCCGGCCCCCGCGCGCAGCGCCTGGGCGACGTACTCGTCGGTCTCGTACGTGGTGAGGATCAGGATGCGGCTGGCCCGCAGTTCCGGGTCCGCGCAGATCTCCGACGTGGCGGTGAGACCGTCCACCTCCGGCATCCTGATGTCCATGATCACCACGTCCGGGCGCAGCTCCCGGGTGAGTCTCACCGCCTCCCTGCCGTCGGCGGCCTCGCCGACCACGGTGATGTCGTCGGCGGTGTCGAGAAGCATCCGGAAGGCATCGCGCAGCAGAGCCTGATCGTCGGCGAGCAGCACCCGGAGCGTCACGTCGCATCCCCGGCCTCTGGGCCGGCCACTCGCCCCTCGGCGGCCGTTGCTCCGCCGTTCCGCCGCGCCGTGTCCTTGGCGGGCGGCAGGGGCAGCTCGGTGGAGACGAGGAAGCCGCCCTCCGGGCGCCTGCCCGCGGAGAGGTGCCCCCCGACCGCGGTGGCACGTTCACGCATCCCGATCAGACCGTAACCGGGCGGACGGTCCTGCACCGTGGACGCACTCGGTCCCGTGGCCGCGGTCGGCGCCGTACGGGTGCCCCCTCCGTCGTCGGCGACGGTGATGGTCACGCGATCGCGGTTCCAGGAGAGGCCCACCCGGGCGCTGCCGGCACCGGCGTGTTTGGTCACGTTGGTCAGGGCCTCCTGGACGATGCGGTAGGCGGTGAGGTCCACTCCCGGCGGCAGCGGCCTGGCCGTGCCCTCCTGGTGCACCGACACCTCAAGTCCCGCGCGGCGGAAGGATTCGAGGAGCGTGGGGAGCCGGGACAGTCCGGGCGCCGGTTCCGCGGGCGTGGCCGCGTCCCCGGACTGGCGCAGCAGACCGACCGTGGCCCGCAGGTCGTCGAGCGCGTCGCCGGTGGTCTCGACGAGCTGCTTCAGGCTCTTGCGGGTCTGCTCGGGGCGGGCGTCGAAGAGGTGGGCGGCGACCGTGGCCTGCGCGTTGGCCAGGGTGATCTGATGGGCCACGAGATCGTGCAGCTCCCGGGCGATGCGCACCCGTTCCTCGGCCACTCTCCGGCGCGCCTCGCTCTCCCGGCTCTTCTCGGCCCGCCGGGCCCGCTCCTCCACGGCCGCCAGGTAGGCCCGCCGGTTCTGCACCGAGTGCCCGAGTACGCCGGCCACCAGCGGGAACGCCGCCACCGCTCCCATCCTGCTCGCGTCCTTCCACGAAAGGGCCCCGAACACGGGGGTGAAGGCGACCAGCAGCGCCGCGGAGGTGAGCGCCACCGCGCTCACCGCGTGCCGTTCGGTGCGCACGGTGAGCGAGTAGGCGGTGATCACGGCGGGGGCCACGATGAGCGGGCTCAGCAGGAGACCGAGGAGCGGCACCAGCATGCCGCTCGCGGTCGTGGCCGCCATGGCCGCCAGGGGCGCCCGGTGCCGCACCGGCAGCACGGCACAGGACACCACGGCGATGAAGTAGGCGGCGGCCGACGGCGGTGACAGCGTGCTGCCGTCGTCCTGCACCACGCCGCCGAGCAGACAGAGCACGAACGCCGTGGCCGTGATCGCCCCCTCCCGCCACCATGTGCGGCGTGATCGCGGACCACGGCCATCCGTGTTCGTCATGGCGGGCTCAGTGCCGGCCGACGGGGAGCTGCGGCGCCGCCGCGTCCTGCTCGGCCGCGGAGGCCGGGACATGCCTGCTCAAGTCCTCACCCTCGATATCCACATTCGGCAGCACGCGGTTCAGGATACGGGGGAGCCACCAGGCCCGGTCGCCGAGCAGTGCCAGGACCGCGGGCACGACCGCCATCCGGACCACGAAGGCGTCGAAGGCGACGGCGGCGGCCAGGCCGACGCCCATCGTCTGGATGGTCGGGCTGCTCATCCCGATGAATCCGGCGAACACGCTGACCATGATGATCGCCGCCGCGGCCACCACACGTCCGCTGTGCCGGAACCCGTTGACGATGGCCTCGCCGGGGGACGCGCCATGGACGTAGGTCTCCCGCATCCGGGTGAGGAGGAAGACCTCGTAGTCCATGGCGAGGCCGAACACGATCCCGATGATGAGGATCGGCATCAGCGACATGACAGGACCGGTCTGCTCGATGCCGAGCAGGTCCGCCGCCCAGCCCCACTGGAAGACGGCGACGAGGACGCCGAAGGCGGCACCCACCGACAGCAGGAAGCCGAGCGCTGCCTTGACCGGGACGAGGACCGAGCGGAAGACCACCGTCAGCAGGAGTACCGCCAGGCCGATGACCACGGTCAGATAGGGGATGAGGGCGTCGGACATGGCTTCGGAGATGTCGATATTCATCGCGGTGGTGCCGGTCACCAGGACGTCGGCGCCCGTGCCGGTCTCGACGCCGGAGACCGCGTCCCGGATCGTGTGCACCAGGTCCTTGGTCTCGGCGCTGTTCGGCGCGGTCTGGGGGACGGCGGTGAGGACGGCCGTGTCCTCGGCCCGGCTGAGAACCGGATCGCCGACCGACGCGACCCCGTCCACGCCCCGTACGGTCTCGATGACCAGGTCCGTGGTGGCCCGGGCGTCCGCGGACTCCGACGTGTCCACGACCACGGTCAGAGGGCCGTTGAAGCCGGGGCCGAAGCCTTCGGACAGCAGGTCGTAGGCGCGGCGCTGGGTGGTCTCCACCGACTTGGCCTCGTCTCCTGGCAGCCCGAGTTCGAGGCTGAGCGCCGGCAGGGCGACGGCGCCGAGACCGAGTCCGGCGACCATCAGCACGGCCACCGGCCGGCGCAGCACGAACTGCGCCCAGCGGGTGCCGAGCCCGGGCCGGCCGGCCGCGGTGGGCAGCGCGTGCGGACGTTCGGCTCCCGGCCGGGTGGCCTTGCGGACACGGCGGGACAGGACCCGCCGGCCGAAGTAGCCGAACAGCGCGGGGACCAGGGTCAGTGCGACGAGTACGGCAAGGGCCACGGCGCCCGCGCCGCCCATGCCGATCTTGGTGAGTTCGGGGATTCCGACGACCCCGAGACCGACCAGGGCGATGAAGACGGTCGCGCCGGCGAAGACGACGGCGGAGCCGGCCGTGCCCACCGCCCGGCCGGCGGCCTCCTCCGGCTCACTGCCCCGGGCGCGCTCGTCGCGGAAGCGGGAGGTGATGAAGAGCGCGTAGTCGATGCCGACCGCGAGCCCCAGCATCAGCGCCAGGATGGCGACGGTGGATGTCAGGCCCAGCGGAACGGCCAGCGCGGAGACCAGGCCGAAGGCGATGGCCACGCCCACGAACGCGGTCAGCAGGGACAATCCGGCCGCGACCAGCGACCCGAGGGCGACGATCAGCACGACCGCGGCCACCGCCACACCGATGATCTCCGTCGTACCGCCCGGCTCCTCTTCCGCGTCCAGGGCCGAGCCGCCGATCTCCACGGTCAGCCCCGTGTCCCGGGCCTGGCCGGCGGCGTCCTCCAGCGCGCTCTTCGTCGACTCGGTCAGGTCGACGGTGTCCGCGGTGTAGGTGATCGTGGAGTACGCGATGGTGCCGTCCTCGCTGACAGCGCCGGTCTCATAGGGGTCGGTGGTCGACGCGACCTGATCGCCCCCGTCCAGCGAGCCGAGCGCGTCCTCGACGGCCGCCCTGTTCTCCCTGGCCGTCACCTGCTGCCCGTCCGGCGCCTGGAACACCAAACGGGCCTCGGCACCTTGGGAGTTGCTCTCGGGGAAGCGCTGGTCCAGCAGGTCGAACGCCTGCTGCGACTCGGTGCCGGGCATGGAGAGGTCCTCTTCCTCCCCGGCCGGCGCCACGGCGGCGGCGACGATGGCCAGCAGCAGACCGCCCAGCCACAGACGAAGCACGAGCCGCCGCCGCCGGAAGGACCACCGTCCGATCCGGTAAAGAAATGTCGCCATCTGCTGATCACTCCAGACGCCGCAAGGCAAGGGGAATGTGCGGGATTCGCACGCCTCCCACACTCCCCTCCGGCGCCCCGCCAGGCATCGTTCCCCGTCGCCGTCTTCGCCTGGTGCGGCAGGACCAGACACGCACGCGTCCTGGTGCCTGTGCACCACATTGATCCGGGCTGTGGACCGGCTGAAGGAACGGGTGATGACTCCTGGCGAGCGCGGGCCTACGGTTACGGCATGACGCGCAGCACTCACTCGGTGACGAATCAGGTTCCGCCCCTGGTGGGGTACGACGTCTTCCGCGCGGACGCGGCCCTGGCCGAGGCGTTCGCCCGGCACGTGGGGCCCGCGCACGCCGAGGAGGCGACCGCGGAGCTGAGCGCGCTCGGCGAGGCGGCGGGCTCGGCCGAGGCGCAGGAGTGGGGGGCGCAGGCGAACGCACATCCGCCGGCGCTGCGCACGCACGACCGCTACGGGCACCGGATCGACGAGGTGGACTTCCACCCGGCGTGGCACCGGCTGCTTGAGCGGGCCGTCGCGGCGGGGCTGACGGACGCGTGGTCGCGGCCGGACGGCCAGCTGCGCCGCGCCGCCGGGTTCCTGGTGTGGACGCAGGTGGAGGCCGGGCACGGCTGCCCGGTGTCGATGACGCACTCGGCGGTGCCCGCGCTGCGCGCCCAGCCCGAGCTCGCGGCGGTCTGGGAGCCGCTGCTCACCTCGCGGACGTACGAGCCCGGGCTGCGTCCCGCGGGCCGGAAGGCGGGCGTGCTCGCGGGCATGGGGATGACGGAGAAGCAGGGCGGCTCCGACGTGCGGGCCAACACCACGCGCGCCGAGCCGCTCGCCGAGCCCGGTGCCTACGCCCTCACCGGCCACAAGTGGTTCTGCTCCGCGCCGATGTCGGACGCGTTCCTCGTACTGGCCCGGGCGCCGGGCGGGCTGACGTGCTTCCTGCTGCCGCGGGTGCTGCCCGACGGCACGCGCAACGCCTTCCGTATCCAGCGGCTGAAGGACAAGCTGGGGAACCGTTCCAACGCCTCGGCCGAGGTCGAGTTCGACGGCGGCACCGTGGCGTGGCGGGTGGGCGAGGAGGGGCGCGGGGTGCCCACGATCATCGAGATGGTCGGCGCCACTCGCCTGGACTGCGTCGCGGGCTCGGCGGCGATCATGCGGCAGGCGGTGGCCCAGGCCGTCCACCACGCCGCCCACCGCGAGGCGTTCGGCGGGAAGCTGATCGACAAGCCCCTGATGGAAAACGTGCTCGCCGATCTGGCGATCGAGTCGGAGGCGGCGACCGCGCTCACGCTGCGGCTCGCCGCGGCGTGCGACGCCGCCGCCGCGGGCAGCGCGCAGGACCGGCACCTGCTGCGGCTCGCGGTCCCGGCCGCCAAGTACTGGGTGACCAAGCGCTGCACGCCCCTGGTCGCGGAGGCGCTCGAATGCCTGGGCGGCAACGGTTACGTGGAGGAGTCCGGCATGCCGCGGCTGCTGCGCGAGTCGCCGCTGAACTCGATCTGGGAGGGCTCGGGCAACGTGCAGGCGCTGGACGTGCTGCGGGCGCTCCAGCGGGAGCCCGGGGCGCTGAACGCGTTCCTCGCCGAGGTGGGCCGGGCGGCCGGTGCGGACCACCGTCTGGACGCGGCGATCAAGGCGCTGCTGACGGAGTTGTCGGACCTGGACGGCATCGAGGGGCGGGCGCGGCGCCTGGTGGAGCGGCTGGCCCTGGTGCTCCAGGGGGCGCTGCTGGTCCAGCACGCCCCGCCCGCGGTCGCGGACGCGTTCTGCGCCGCGCGTCTCGGCGGCGAGGGGGGCGCGGCGTTCGGAACGCTGCCGCGGGCGGCGGGCCTTGCCGCGGTCGTCGAGCGGGCCCGGCCGGTTAACGGCACGTAACCAAAGAGGTTTGCCGGGACAGGGGCCGGTAAGGCGCAGTCATGACAACCCGCGGGAGAGGTTCTCTACGAAGGGGAAGTCATGGTTGCAATAATTATCATTCTGGCCGCTGCCGCGGTCGCCGTGGTCGTGCTGCTCCTGGCTCTGCCGACCGTCGGTCCGGGCAACGGCAGCCTTCAGCGCCGCTTCGGGCCCGAATACGAGCGGGCGGTCACCCGGCACGACGGCGACGTGAAGGCGGCGAAGAAGGATCTGTCCGAGCGGGTGCGCCGGCACGGCCGCCTCAGGGTGCGGGCGCTGTCCGCCGGGGAGCGTGAGCAGTACGAGCTCAAGTGGGCGCACGTCCAGGAGCGTTTCGTGGATTCGCCGGTCTCGGCGGCGGCCGAGGCCGATCACCTGCTGACCCGGCTCGTCCACGACCGCGGGTTCCCCTCGGACGCCTACGACGACCAGGTGGCCGCGCTGTCCGTGCACCATCCGCGGCAGGTCGAGTCGTACCGGCGGCTGCACGCGCTGGCCGCGCGCGCCGATGCGGGGGGCACGGGCACCGAGGAGATGCGGGAGGCGCTCCTGCGCGGCCGGGACCTGTTCCGCGAACTGGTCGCGGCCGGGCCCCAGGACAGCGCCGAGCACCGGGCCGGCCCGCGGCGGATGAGGATACGGCGCCCCGGTCACCCGGAGCGGCAGGACGCGGCGACGAAGGGTGGTGCGTGATGGATGTGCACAAGGCGGGAACGGACGCGTACGGCGCCGGGGACACGTACCGCACCGGGGCCGACGCGGACGCGGAGCTCCAGGCCGAGGTGCCGGCGAACAGCCCGGCGCCGCTGATCCCGCAGCCGGAGGCCGACCGGCTCACGGCGGGGCTGCACCACGCGGTGGTCGGCTTCGTCGACAGCCCGGAACGTTCCCTCACGGAGGCGGACTTCCTGCTGGAGGAGACCGTGGCCCAGCTCACGGAGGCGTTGAGCACGCGGCGCAGGGACCTGCGCGGCGGGTGGCAGGAGGAGGGGATGGACACGGAGCGGCAGCGGGTGCTGCTCCTGGACTACCGCGAGCTGGTGGAACGCCTGCTCGGCGTCTGACCACACCGTCCCCCCACGAGGCGGCCCCGGGGCATCTGCCCCGGGGCCGCCGCCCGTGTTCCCTGCCGTTGTCCGGCCGCTGTCGCGCGCGGGCGACCGAGGGTGACGGAATCTTCACGCGTCTCGGATAACGGGACACCATTGTCCACATAATGGATATCAGTGGACTCGGGCGTCACCGCGTGCCACTCTGCGGTCATGTCACGAGCTGGAGTCACCTTGGTGAGTCGGCGCCATGTCGACCTCGGTCGGATGTCCAGCGCCATCTGTCCGGCCTGCTGAGAGCCGCAGCACCGAGCCGGTAATCCCCTCCCGGAGCGCGGGAGTTCCCCCCGCCACCCACCGTTCCACTCTGCCCTGACGCCCGCAGCGCCGCGGGTGGCCGCCGGGCGGAGTCGCCCTGCTGCCCGCAGAAGGATTGCGTGACGATGTCCGAGCCCGCCAGGAAGCCCGCTGCCCCGACCCGCCGCAAGGCCGGCCGCCACCGCGGTGAAGGCCAGTGGGCGGCCGGCCACTTCACTCCGCTCAACCCCAACGAGCAGGTCAAGAAGGACGACGACGGTCTCAACGTGCGGACACGCATCGAGACGATCTACTCCAAACGAGGCTTCGACTCCATCGACGGCCAGGACCTGCGCGGCCGGATGCGCTGGTGGGGCCTGTACACCCAGCGCAAGCCCGGCATCGACGGCGGCAAGACCGCCATCCTCGAACCGGAGGAGCTGGACGACGAGTACTTCATGCTGCGCGTCCGCATCGACGGCGGGCGGCTGACGACACAGCAGCTGCGCGTCATCGGTGAGATCTCCCAGGAGTTCGCGCGCGGCACGGCCGACGTGACCGACCGGCAGAACGTCCAGTACCACTGGATTCGCATCGAGGACGTGCCGGAGATCTGGCGGCGGCTCGAAGGCGTCGGCCTGTCGACCACCGAAGCCTGCGGCGACACCCCGCGCGTCATCGTGGGCTCCCCCGTCGCCGGCATCGCGGAGGACGAGATCATCGACGGCACGCCCGCCATCGAGGCGATCCACCGCCGGGTGATCGGCAACAAGGCGTACTCCAACCTGCCGCGCAAGTTCAAGACCGCCGTCTCCGGTTCGCCGCTGCTCGACGTGGCGCACGAGATCAACGACGTCGCGTTCGTCGGGGTGCGCCACCCCGAGTACGGGCCGGGCTTCGACGTCTGGGTGGGCGGCGGCCTGTCCACCAACCCCAAGATCGGCGTGCGGCTGGGGGCGTGGGTGCCGATCGAGGACGTCGCCGACGTCCACGAGGGCATCGTCGGCCTCTTCCGGGACCACGGCTACCGGCGGCTGCGCAACCGCGCCCGCATCAAGTACCTCGTCGCGGACTGGGGACCGGAGAAGTTCCGCCGGGTCCTGGAGGACGAGTACCTGCTGCGCCGCATGGCCGACGGCCCCGCGCCCGCGGCGCCGGTGCACCACTGGCGCGATCACGTGGGCGTGCACCGCCAGCGCGACGGCCGTTACTACGTCGGCTTCGCCCCGCGGGTGGGACGCGTCGACGGCGCCACGCTCGCCAAGATCGCGGACCTGGCCGAGGCGCACGGCTCGCGGCGCGTCCACACCACCGTCCAGCAGAAGTTGCTCATCCTCGACGTGGCCGAGGAGCAGGTCGCCCCGCTCACCGAGGGACTTGCCGCGCTCGACCTGACCGCCAGCCCCTCCGCGTTCCGGCGCGGCACCATGGCGTGCACCGGCATCGAGTTCTGCAAGCTCGCCATCGTGGAGACCAAGGGCCGCGGCGCCTGGCTGATCGACGAACTGGAGCGGCGCCTCCCCGGCTTCGACGAACCCCTCACCATCAACATCAACGGCTGCCCCAACTCCTGCGCCCGCATCCAGACTGCGGACATCGGTCTCAAGGGGCAGCTGGTCACCGACGCCGACGGCAACCAGGTGGAGGGCTACCAGGTCCACCTCGGCGGCGCCCTCGGCCTCGAACCCGGCTTCGGCCGCAAGGTCCGCGGACTGAAGGTCACCGCTGCCGGGCTCGCCGACTACGTCGAACGCGTGCTCCGCGCATTCCAGGAACAACGGGAGCCCGGCGAGCGCTTCGCCCAGTGGGCCGCGCGCGCCGACGAGGAGTCCCTGTCGTGAGCGAGAGGGCCGCCCCGTTCTACTGCCCCTACTGCGGCGACGAGGACCTGCGTCCGAGCGAGCAGGGGCACGGCACCTGGGAGTGCGCGGCCTGCAACCGCGCCTTCCGGCTGTCCTTCCTCGGCCTGCTGACCCGCGGGCTGACCGGGCGGCAGGACGGGGCCGGGGGCCGGGACGGGAACGGCGGCGACGGCCCCGGCGGGGAAGCCACCCGCCGGACGAGCTGAGGAAGGGACAAGATGACCGCGATCACCACCGGGCGTCCCCGGGCCGAGGAACTGCGCGCGCTCGCCGAACGCGCCGGCCGCGAACTCGAGGGAGCGCCCGCGCTCGACATCCTGGGCTGGGCTGCCGAAACGTTCGGCCCGCGGCTGTGCGTCACCTCGTCGATGGCGGACGCCGTCGTCGCGCACCTGGCCGCGCGCGCCCTGCCGGGCGTGGACGTGCTGTTCCTCGACACCGGCTACCACTTCCCCGAGACCATTGGCACCCGCGACGCCGTCGAAGCCGTTCTCGACGTCAACGTCATCACGCTCACCCCCCGCCGCACCGTCGCGGAGCAGGACGCCGAGTTCGGGCCGCGGCTGCACGAGCGGAACCCGGACCTGTGCTGCGCGATGCGCAAGGTCGAGGTTCTTGAGGCGGGCCTCGGCTCCTACGACGCGTGGGCCACGGGGCTGCGCCGCGACGAGTCGCCCACGCGGGCCGGCACCCCGGTCGTCGGGTGGGACGCCACACGCGAAAAGGTGAAGATTGCCCCGATAGCTCATTGGACGCAGGCTGATGTGGAAGCCTATGTGAGAGAGCACGGGGTGCTCACCAATCCGCTTCTCCAGGACGGCTACGCATCCATAGGGTGCGCCCCCTGCACGCGCCGCACGGCGGAGGGCGAGGACGCACGGGCCGGCCGGTGGGCCGGGATGGGCAAGACCGAGTGCGGGCTGCACGGCTGAGGCCGGGATGACGCCGACGACGAGGAACCACGAGATGAACGCGACAGGGCAGGGCGCCACCATCTGGCTCACCGGCCTGCCCAGCGCGGGCAAGACCACCATCGCCCTGGCGCTGGCCGCCCGGCTGGCGGACGAGGGCCACCGCGTCGAGGTGCTCGACGGCGACGAGATCCGCACCTTCCTCTCCGCGGGCCTCGGCTTCTCGCGCGAGGACCGGCACACCAACGTGCAGCGCATCGGATTCGTCGCCCAGTTGCTCGCCTCGCACGGAGTGAAGACGCTCGTGCCGGTGATCGCCCCGTACGCGGACAGCCGCGAGGCGGTGCGCAAGCGCCATCAGGCGGCCGGCACCGGCTACGTGGAGGTGCACGTCGCAACGCCCGTCGAGGTCTGCTCCGTACGCGACGTCAAGGGCCTGTACGCCAAGCAGGCCGCGGGCGAACTGTCCGGGCTGACCGGCGTGGACGACCCGTACGAGATCCCGGCCGACCCCGACCTGCGCATCGATGCCCACGAACAGACCGTCGAGGACTCTGCCGCCGCCCTGTACGCGCTGCTGCGCGACCGGCGGCTGCTGTGAGCTCAAGGGAGCACACCGTGACCGGCACACCGGCAGCGGGGGGCAGCAGCGAGCGAAAGGAAGAGAGGATGACCGTGACGGCACGGCGGCCCGGCGCCGCCACCACAAGCCCGTACGCCCTTCCCCACCTGGACGTGCTGGAGTCAGAGGCGGTGCACATCTTCCGCGAGGTCGCAGGGGAGTTCGAGCGGCCGGTGATCCTGTTCTCCGGCGGCAAGGACTCCATCGTGATGCTGCACCTGGCGCTGAAGGCGTTCGCGCCCGCGTCGCTGCCCTTCGCGCTGCTGCACGTGGACACCGGGCACAACTTCCCCGAGGTCATCGCCTACCGGGACCGCGTCGTCCGGCAGCACGCACTGCGCCTGCACGTCGCCTCCGTCCAGGAGTTCATCGACGACGGCAGACTCCGCGAACGGCCGGACGGTACCCGCAACCCGCTCCAGACCGTGCCGCTGCTCCACGCCATCGACAGCCGGCGCTTCGACGCCGTCTTCGGCGGCGGGCGGCGCGACGAGGAGAAGGCGCGGGCCAAAGAGCGGGTGTTCTCGCTGCGCGACGAGTTCGGCGGCTGGGACCCGCGGCGGCAGCGCCCTGAGTTGTGGCAGCTGTACAACGGGCGGCACGCGCCCGGCGAGCACGTCCGCGTCTTTCCCCTGTCCAACTGGACGGAGCTGGACGTCTGGCAGTACATCGCGCGGGAGAAGATCGAGATTCCGGAGATCTACTACGCCCACGAGCGCGAGGTCTTCCACCGCGACGGCATGTGGCTGGCCGCCGGCGAGTGGGGCGGACCGCGCGAGGGCGAACGGGTGGCGCGCCGCCTGGTGCGGTACCGCACGGTCGGCGACATGTCGTGCACCGGCGCGGTGGACTCCGACGCCGAGACCACCGAGCAGATCATCGCGGAGATCGCGGCCTCCCGGCTCACCGAGCGGGGCGCGACCAGAGCCGACGACAAGCTGTCCGAGGCCGCCATGGAGGACCGCAAGCGCGAGGGGTACTTCTGATGAGCGCCGACACGCACGCCGTCGAGGCGCTGTACACGACCGCGCTGCTGCGCTTCGCCACCGCCGGCTCCGTGGACGACGGGAAGTCCACCCTGGTCGGCCGGCTGCTGCACGACTCCAAGTCCGTGCTGACCGACCAGTTGGAGGCCGTCGAGCTGGCCTCGCGCAACCGCGGCCAGGAGGCCGTGGACCTGGCGCTGCTCACCGACGGGCTGCGGGCCGAGCGCGAGCAGGGCATCACGATCGACGTCGCCTACCGCTACTTCGCCACCGCGCGCCGCCGGTTCATCCTCGCCGACACCCCGGGGCACGTGCAGTACACGCGGAACATGGTGACCGGCGCCTCCACCGCGGAGCTGGCGATCATACTGGTCGACGCGCGCAACGGCGTGGTCGAGCAGACCCGCAGGCACGCCGCGGTCGCCGCGCTGCTGCGGGTCCCGCACGTCGTCCTCGCCGTCAACAAGATGGACCTGGCCCGGTACGACGAGCAGGTGTTCGCCCGGATCGCCGGGGAGTTCACCGCGTACGCCGCTTCGCTCGGCATCCCCGGGATCACCGCCATCCCCATCTCGGCGCTGGCCGGGGACAATGTGGTGACCCCCTCGGCCCGCATGGACTGGTACGGCGGCCCGACCGTGCTCGAACACCTGGAGACCGTGCAGGTCGGCCACGACCCGGCCGAGGACCCGGCGCGCTTCCCCGTGCAGTACGTGATCCGGCCGCAGACCCCCGAGCACCCCGACTTCCGCGGCTACGCGGGGCAGATCGCCTCGGGCGTGCTGCGCGTCGGCGAGCGCGTGACCGTGCAGCCCTCGGGCCGCACCAGCCGCATCGAACGGATCGACGCGCTGGGGCAGTCCGTGGAGACGGCCTGGGCACCGCAGTCGGTGACCGTGACGCTGACCGACGACCTGGACATCTCCCGCGGCGACCTGATCGCCCCGGCCGACGGTGCCGCCGCTCCCGTGCAGGACATCACCGCGACCGTGTGCCACCTGCACGACCGGCCGCTCCGGCCGGGCGCCCGCGTGCTGCTGAAGCACGCCACCCGCACGGTGAAGGCGATCGTCAAGGAGATCCCGTCCCGGCTGACGCTGGCCGACCTGTCCCAGCACCGCGATCCTGGCGAGCTGGTGGCCAACGACATCGGCCGCGTGCGCATCCGCACCGCGGAGCCGCTGGCGGTGGACCCGTACGCGGCATCCCGCGCCACCGGCTCGTTCCTGCTGATCGACCCGGCGGACGGCACGACGCTCACCGCCGGCATGGCGGGCGAAGCCTTCGCCGAGACCGCGGCGGCCGCGGCGGCCACGGCGGCCGAGGACCCCGCCGCGGAGTGGGACTTCTGACCATGATGGGAAACGTGTTCGCCACGTTCGCCAAGGAGGGCGGGCGCGTCGGCAGCGGTGCGCTGGGCAGCGGGCAGGGCGGTATGGGCCGATGTGCGGACTGACGCGCTCCCCCGGTTCCGCTCCCGCCCGCCTCATCCCCGGACCCCCGGGTTCCCGGAAGGAACACCCGCCATGACCAGCGTCCGTTTCCTGCCCGCAAGACGGCCGCGCAGACTGCTGTCCGCCGCCGCGGCCCTGCCTCTGCTCGTCGGTGGCCTCGCCGCCTGCGGCTACGGCTCCGAGGCCGAGGACGACGAGCCCGCCCCCTCCGGCGGCGCGGGCGCGGGCGAAGCCCTGTCGGCCGACGAGGTCAGCATCGGCTATTTCGCCAATATCACGCACGCCACCGCCGTGGTCGGCCTTCAGGACGACGGCCTGATCCGGCAGGAGCTGGGCGGCACCGAGGCGAGCACCCAGGTGTTCAACGCCGGCCCCTCCGCGATCGAGGCGCTCAACTCCGGCGACCTGGACGTCACGTTCATCGGTCCGAACCCGGCGATCAACGGCTGGGCGCAGTCCGGCGGCCAGAGCCTGCGCGTCGTGTCCGGCGCGGCCTCGGGCGGCGCCGCCCTCGTCGTCGACCCCGACGTCGTCCGGAGCGTCGACGACCTCGCGGGCGCGCGCATCGCGACCCCGCAGCTCGGCAACACCCAGGACGTGGCCCTGCTCAACTACCTGGCCGACGAGGGCTTCGAGGTCAACCCGCAGGACGGCACGGGCGATGTGGAGGTCTACCGCATCCCCAACTCCGAGATCCCCGCGGCGTTCGACGGCGGCGACATCGACGGTGCCTGGGTCCCCGAGCCCACCGCGGCCAATCTCGTCAGCCGCGGCGCCGAGACGCTGATCGACGAGGGCGAGCTGTGGGAGAACGGCCAGTACGTCGTCACCCACGTCATCGCCTCGCAGGACTTCCTGGCCGAGCACGAGGACGTGGTCGAGGCCATCGTGCGGGGCGTGGTGCGCACCAACGCCTGGATCAACGAGCACCCCGAGGACGCGAAGGCG
Organism: Streptomyces sp. MP131-18; assembly: GCF_001984575.1. Taxonomy (GTDB): domain Bacteria; phylum Actinomycetota; class Actinomycetes; order Streptomycetales; family Streptomycetaceae; genus Streptomyces; species Streptomyces johnsoniae. The sequence goes on from NZ_LZNS01000001.1 coordinate 1,528,485, forward strand.
CAGTTCAACGCGGAGCTGGCGGCGCTTCCCGGCGGCAGCGAGCTGCCCGCCGAGGTGCTCGACCCGGCGTTCGAGCACGTCGAGTTCCTGAACGACCCGCTGGCCGCCACGCTCCGGGCGGGCGCGGAGAACGCGACCGACGCCGGGCTGCTGGAGGACACGGACCTCACGGGCATCTACGACCTGTCCCTCCTCAACCGCGTACTGGCCGAGGAAGGGCTGCCGGAGGTCACCGACGATGCCGGTCTCGGCGTCGAGTGACGGCCCCCGCCCCACCCACCCCAGGAGGTGACCCGATGGCCCTCGCCCTCGACAAGCCCGGCAGCGACGGCGGCACCGAGACCGAGTTCGCCGTGCGCCTGGACCACGTATCCAAGTCCTTCGGCCGGCCGGGCAAGCAGCAGCTCGTCCTGGACGACATCAGTCTCGACGTCGCCCCCGGCGAGTTCGTCACCCTCATCGGCGCCTCCGGCTGCGGCAAGTCGACCCTGCTCAACCTGACCGCCGGGCTCGACGCGGCGTCCGCCGGGACCATCGCGGTCCCCGGCGGGCGCCCGGCGCTGATGTTCCAGGAGCACGCGCTCTTCCCGTGGCTGACCGCGGGCCGCAACATCGAGCTGGCGCTGCGGCTGCGCGGCGTTCCGAAGAACGAGCGCGGGCCCGAGGCCGAACGGCTGCTCACGCTGGTGCGGCTGACGGGCGCGTACGGCAAGCGCGTGCACGAGCTGTCCGGCGGCATGCGGCAGCGCGTCGCGCTGGCCAGGGCGCTCGCCCAGGACAGCAGGCTGCTGCTGATGGACGAGCCGTTCGCCGCGCTGGACGCGATCACGCGGGACGTGCTGCACGAGGAGCTGACCCGCATCTGGAACGAGACCGGGGTTTCCGTGCTGTTCGTCACGCACAACGTGCGGGAGGCGGTGCGGCTGGCCCAGCGCGTCATCCTGCTGTCCTCCCGGCCAGGACGCATCGTCCACGAGTGGCGGGTCGGCATCGACCAGCCGCGCCGCATCGAGGACGCCGAGGTCTCCGCGCTGTCCGTGGAGATCACCGAACGACTCCGGGAGGAGATCCGCCGCCATGGCCAGCAGTGAGACACAGCCGGGGCGGACCGGCACCGCCGACCTGGCCGGTCTCGAAGCGGGACTCGACGCGCTGGAGACCAAGGAGGCGGCCGAACGCCTGCCGGTCGGCCGGATCCTGGTGACGAAGGTCCTGCCGCCGATCGTCGCGATCGGCCTGGTGCTCGCGATCTGGCAGCTGGTGTACGTCGCCGAAGTCCAGCCGGACTACCTGCTGCCGAGCCCGCTCGACGTGGGCGACGAGTTCGCCGAGATGTGGCGGCAGGGCACGCTGTTCGAGTACATCTGGACCAGCGTCTCGCGCGGCATCCTCGGCTTCCTCATCGCCGTGACCGTCGGCACGCCGCTCGGCCTGGTCGTGGCCCGCGTGAAGCTGGTCAGGGCGGCCATCGGCCCGGTGCTGACCGGCCTCCAGTCGCTGCCCTCGATCGCGTGGGTGCCGGCGGCCATCATCTGGTTCGGCCTCACCAACGGCACCATCTACGCGGTGGTCCTGCTCGGCGCCGTGCCGTCCATCGCCAACGGCATCGTCTCGGGCGTCGACCAGATCCCGCCGCTGTACCTGCGGGCCGGGCGGATGCTCGGCGCCCGCGGGCTGACCAGCGTCCGGCACGTGCTGCTCCCCGCCGCGCTGCCCGGCTACCTGGCGGGGCTGAAGCAGGGCTGGGCATTCTCCTGGCGTTCGCTGATGGCGGCCGAGCTGATCGTGCAGTCGCCGAGTCTGGGCACCGGTCTCGGCCAGCTGATGGAGGGCTTCAGGACCATGCAGAACATGTCGGGCGTACTCGCCACGATCATTCTGATCCTGGTCGTCGGCGTCGCGATCGACCTGCTGTTCTTCTCCCCGCTCGAGCGCCGGGTGCTGCGCAGCCGCGGGCTCCTGGCCCGTGTCGCCTGAGGCCGTGGGCCGGACGCCCGCGGACCGCGGGCGCCCGGTGCTGCTCCTGGTCGCCCACGGCAGCCGCGACCCGCGGCACGCGGCGACCGTCGCCGCGCTGACCGCGCGGGTCCGCCGCCGCGCGCCGGGGCTGCGGGTGGAGACGGGCTTCCTCGACTTCACCGTGCCGGGCGTGGACCAGGTGCTCGCGCGGCTCCACGCGGACGGCGAACGGGACGTGGTCGCCGTTCCGCTGCTGCTCTCCCGCGCGTTCCACGCCAGGACCGACATCCCGGCCGTCCTCGCCGCGCAGGAGGCGCTGCTGCCGGGACTTGCCGTCCGGCAGGCCGATGTCCCCGGTCCTGACCCGCTGTTGCTCGGCGCGCTGGAACGGCGGCTGGCCGGGGTCCGGGCCGGTCTTTCGCCGGCCCAGTGGCGCGAGACCGGCGTCGTGCTCGCCTCGGCCGGCTCCTCCGACCCGGGCGCCCTGGCCGCGGTCGGCCGCCTCGCCCGGCACTGGCGGCTGGCGTCCGGCCGGCGCGCGGTGCGGACCGCGTTCGCCTCCGCGGCCACGCCAACGACGGCGGACGCCGTCCGCGCGCTGCGCGCGGACGGCGTCCGCCGGGTGGCCGTGGCGCCGTTCGTGATCGCGCCGGGGCGACTGCCCGACCGCATCCTGGCCGGAGCCCGCGCGGCCGGTGCCGACCTCGTCGCCCCGGTGCTCGGGGACGCGCCCGAACTGGCCGCGCTCGTGCTGCGCCGCTGGGCGGCGGCGGCCGGCGCGCCGCGCGCCGACCGCCTGCTCACCGGCTGATCAGGCGGCGGGCACGTACTTGTAGCCCACCCGGCGCACCGTCACGATCCGCTCGCGGTGGGCCGCGCCCAGCTTGCGGCGCAGCCGTGCCACGTGCACGTCGACCGTGCGCTGGTCCCCCACCGGGCCGTAGCCCCAGATGGTGGCCACCAGTTGCTCGCGGGTGTACACCCGGTGCGGGTGGCCCACCAGGTGGGCGAGCAGCTCGAATTCGAGGTAGGTCAGGCGCAGCGGCCGGCCGTCGACCGCCGCGGTGCGCTCCTCGGGGTCCACCGTGATGCCCGCTTCCGCGGGCGCGGGACGGGGTGCGGGTGCGGACGCGGACGCGGGTGCCGGTGCGGCGGCCAGCAGTTCGGTGAGCTGCGTCAGCTGGGTGCCGGCCGGGGCCAGGACCAGGTAGCCGACGAGCGGAACGGTGCCGTCCGTGCCGTCGGCGCCCTGAGGGACGAGTGTCACCGTCACGTCGGACAGGTCGGGGAGGTCGGGGAGAGCGGTGAGGTGCCGCATGGATCGGCTCCTATCTGTGGTTGCGGTTCAGGCCGCGGCGGCAGGGGTGTAATGCTCTGCGTCGTCGAGGTCCTGGCCGCGGAAGAAGACCGCCTTGTGGTCGACGCCGACGATTTCGGGGCCGATCCGTCCGCCGATCCTGCGCAGGTCGAAATCGGTGGTGGTCATGCTGCTGCCTTTCTGAGCCCTGAGCCCTGAGCGCTGAGCCCCTGAGTCTCTGAGCGCTGAGCCTGGAGGTGCATGGATGGGCAGCCGAATTCACCCCGCGGCACGGCACCACGCAGCACTGCGTGCGGACCCTGCACAAGGGAAAGACAAGAAGGAATCGCGGGAGCGGCGAAGTCGGCTGGCGCGGTCAGCGACCGGCGGCACAGATGGCGCTGGCCTGCCGTCGGAGGTCGACGTGCAGACGCACGACAAGAAAGTCAGCCTGGCTCACGGTAGGTGAGCATGCCAGTAGTGCACGCAACCGTCAAGGTATTTCCGCTGCCGGCTTGACCGTTGGACGAACACGCTGTCACTCTGACCCCGTGTCGGCCGGCAAGCGCTTCTTCTCCCGAGAGCACGTGGACCTCGTCCGCGTGGCCAGCGCGCTGTGTCGCCGCGGTCGTCCCTGACGGCCGCGCTCGCCCGGTGTCTGCCGCGGGCGCGGCGTTCTCCGCCGTTCCCGTTCGCCCCGACACCCTTCCGCGAGGTTCCTCATGTCCGCGCCGGCCCCTGCCGCCGTCCCCTCCGCACAACTCGCCCGCACTGTCCGCCGTTTCGCCGCCAGGACCGGTCTGTGGCGCCCGCTGGTGCGCTTCAGCGCCCCGGACCGCAGCTACCGGCGGCTTGAGCGGACGGACGCCTACGAGGTGTGGCTGCTCACCTGGCTGCCCGGCCAGGGCACCGAGATCCACGACCACGGCGGCTCCGCCGGCTCGTTCGGCGTCGTGGCCGGCACTCTCACGGAGCACGCCTTCCCCGCGCCCGCCGACGGCGGGCGGCGGCTCGGCACCGGGGACGTGCGCGCCTTCGGGCCCAGGTACGTCCACCAGGTGACGAACGCGGACGAGCGGCCCGCCGTGAGCATCCACGCCTACGCGCCCGTGCTGTCCACCCAGACCTACTACCGGCGGGAGGCGGACGGGCGGCTGGCCGCGGTCCGCACCGACGCCATCACGGATTGACCGGCCGGCAACAGGAACGGAGCGAGGCAGTGGGCGAAGCAGCAAACGAAGCAGGGACCTTGACGATCGGCGGCCACCTGGCCGCGGTGCGCGGCGCGCTGGACCGGCTCGGCCCGCGGCAGGCGCACGACGCCGTGCGGCACGGCGCCGTACTGGTCGACACCCGCCCGGAGTTCCAGCGCGCCGCGTCCGGCACGATCCCGGGCGCGCTGATCATCGAACGGAACCACCTGGAGTGGCGTTGCGACCCGGCCAGCGGCGCGTCGGTACCCGAGGCGGCCGACCGGGACGTGCGGTGGATCGTCTTCTGCGACGAGGGCTACGCGTCCTCGCTCGCGGCGGCTTCGCTGCGGGCCATCGGGCTGCACCGCGCGACGGACCTCGACGGCGGCTTCCAGAGCTGGCGCCACGCCGGCCTGCCGGTCACACCACCCGGTACGCCGTGACCGCGGCCCGCGCGGTCAGGCCGGGCCCAAGGGCCCGTCTTCAAAAGGGCAGTCCGGCTCGCAACGACTGGCATCCCTCCCCCGGACTTCTCCCCCGGACTTCTCCCCCAGACTTCGTCCGGGAGGTGCCCCCAGGGAGGTGCCCACAGGGAAGGGGTCCACAGGGAGGGGGGCCCGCGTACGAGGGCGATCCGGCGCCTTGCCAGAGGGCGCCATCCGCCGCTCACTGATCGGACGCCCCTTTGAAGACGGACGCTAGAACCCTGGCCTCGGTTTCCGGGTCAAGGCCGACCGGGGAGCGTTCCGGGCGGCCGGGAACGCCGTCCGGGAGACCGGTGAGCCAGGCCCAGGTGGCCTCGACGGTCTCGGTGACCGGCCGGCACCGCAGGCCCGCGGCCAGGGCCTTGCCGACATCGGAGCCGTGCAGCGCGTCGTGGGTCTCCCCCGGCGGCAGCCACACCGGCAGCTGCGTCCACGGGGCGATACCGGCGGCGAGCACGGTTTCCGGATCGGTCCAGCAGAGCCGCGCCGCGGAGCCGGTCACGCGGACGCAGGTGTCGAGGAGCCGGCCCATGGTGGTGTGGCCCGGTGGGCTGACCAGGTCGTAGGGGCCGCTCAGCCCGGCGTCCGCCGCGTCGAGGGCCCAGGCGGCGAGGTCGCGCCCGTCGACGTACTGGAGCGGCAGATCGCGCGGGCCGGGGGCGAGCACCCGGCCGCCGCGGGCGATGCGCGTCAGCCACCACGGCAGGCGGCCGACGTCCTCGTACGGGCCGAGGATGAGGCCGCAGCGGACGAGCAGGGTGCGGTCGGCGCCGAACTCCGCCGTGGCGGCCAGCTCGCCGCCGCGCTTGTCCGCCGCGTACTCGGTCGCCCCCGCGTCGGGCGAGGCGTCGACGACCGGCGCGTCCTCGGCCGCGCCCGCGGCCATGGGGAAGACGTACACGGAACGGCTGGAGATGTAGGTGTAGTGGCGGGCCCGCCCGGCGAGCAGCCGGGCGGCGTCCCGCACGGCCACGGGCGCGTCGCTCCAGGTGTCCAGGACGTAGTCCCACTCCCCCTCGGCCAGTGCCGCGAGCCCGCCGTCCGCCGTGCGGTCCCCGCGCAGCGCGCGGACGCCGGGCGGCGGGGCGGCGCGCCCCCGGTTGAGCACGGTGACGTGCCAGCCGCGTGCCAGCGCCTCCTCGGCGGCGGCGCGGCCGACGAATCCGGTTCCCCCGAGGATCAGCAGTGTCCGAGTGCTCATACGGCGAATGCTGCCCGGGGGAACGCGGCGCGGGGAAGGCGGGCCTGCCGTCAGCAGATTCGCCGAGAGCAGAATCTCCGGGGCAGCCGCACCGGGAACGCCGGTGCGCGCCGCAACCGGCGGCGCCCGGCCGTGCGTCCAGGCTGCCATGGGCGTGCGCGGGATGGATCTGAGGCCGCTGCGGATCGCCGCGTTCCGCCGGCTGTGGGCCTCGGGGGCCGTGACGGCGGTCGGGGCGAGCTGCACGGCCGTCGCCGTGCCCCTCCAGATCTACGACCTCACCGGCTCCTCCGCGTGGGTCGGCCTGTCCGCGGTGGCGGCCCTCGGCCCGCTGACCGCCGCCGCGCTGTGGGGCGGTGTGCTGGCCGACGCGGTGGACCGGCGCCGCCTGCTGCTGGTGACGAACGGCGGCATCGCGCTGGTGTGCGTGCTGCTGTGGGCCCAGGCCGCGGCCGGGCTCGGCTCGGTGGCGGTGCTGTTCGTGCTGCTCGGGCTGTTGCAGGGCTGCCTCGGCGCGAACATGGCGGCGCGCGGCGCGGTCGTGCCGCGGCTGGTGCCCGCCGAACTGCTGCCCGCGGCCAACGCGCTGGACGCGATGGTCCGGTGGGCGGGTCCTGTGGTGGGGCCGCTGCTCGCGGGCGCCCTGCTGCCGGTGACGGGCGTGGCGCCGCTGTACCTGCTGGACGCGGCGGCGCTGTGCGTGATGCTCAGGGCCGTGGCGCTGCTGCCGCCGCTGCCGCCCGCGGCGCTGCCCGGTGCGCGGGCGGACGGGGGGATCGCCGGGGGCCTGCGGTACCTGGCGGGGCAGCGGCTGCTGCTCGTGGTCCTGCTCGCCGACCTCGTGGCCATGGTGCTGGGCAATCCCGCCGCGCTGCTGCCGCAGCTATCGCAGGAGACGTTCGGCGATCCGGCGGGCGGCGGGATGGCGCTGGGGCTGCTCAGCGCCGCCCTGCCGCTCGGCGCGGTCCTCGCGGGGGCGTGCTCCGGCGCGTTCACCGGCCTGCGCAGGCACGGTCTGGTGATCACCGTGGCCGTGTGCGTCTGGGGCGGTGCGGTCGCGGCGTTCGGGCTCACGCACCGGCTGTGGCTCGCGCTGTGCTTCCTGGTGGTGGGCGGCGCGGCACTCATGCTGCTGAGCGTCTTCCGCACGACCGTGCTCCAGGCCGCGGTCACGGACGAGGTGCGGGGCCGTCTACAGGGGCCGGTGACGGTCGTGTCGGCGGGCGGGCCGTGGGTGGCCCACCTCGTGCACGGCCCGGCGGGCGCGGCGTTCGGCACGGCCTGGGCGATCAGCGGCGGCGGGCTGCTGACCGTCGCGGCCATGGCGACTCTGGCCGCGTGCTGCCCCGACCTGCTGCGCCACACGGCGGCCGCCCCGCCCGTGCGGTGAGCGGGCGGGCTTCAGGACACCGGGCGGGAGTTCTCCCAGGCGTACTCGAATTCCTCGCGGTAGGTCTCGTACAGGCTCAGCTCGCCGTCGGCGGCGGCGTCGTCGCGTTGCATTATCTCCCGCCCGGCGCGGCGCAGCACCAGGGCGGGGGTCTCCATACCGCGGCTGCGCCGAAGATATGACTGCACGACCGCAACCCCGTCGGGCTCGTCGGCGTCCACGAAGTAGGCGCTGAACCTGGGGGTGTCGTCGAAGACGTGGATGTCGAACGCCTGCGGATCGCGCACGCGCCCGCGGACGCGGCGCATGTGGAGAATATTCGTCTCCACCGAGCGGCCGAGCTCGCCGCGTTTGAGGCCGAGTTCGCGTTCGCGGCGGCGCATGGCGCCGCTCGCCGGGTTGAGGAACAGCAGCCGCATCCGGCAGCCGGACTCCGCCAGGCGCACCAGGCGCCGCCCCGGATAGTTCTGCACCAGCAGCCCGAGCCCTATGCCGACCGCGTCCAGGCGCCGTGCGCCGCCGAACAGTTCCTCGGCCGGCAGCTGCCGCTGGAGCCTGACGCGGTCGGGGTGGACGCCGGCCACATCCGTGAACCGGTCCCCCACCAGGTGCTCCACGGCGTCCGCGGGCAGCCGCCCCGCGGACGGCGGCGCCCCGGAGTCGAGCAGCCGCAGCAGCCGGGCGCAGCCCCGTTCCGCCTGCTCCAGCACGGCCCGGCTCATGCCGCGGTTGCGGTTGACGGCGCTGCGCGCCACCTCCAGCTCGTCGAGAGTCAGCTCGACCTCGCGCCTGTTGTCCAAATACGGCGCAAAGCACGGCCAGTGCTGCACCATGAGTTCACGCAGTTGCGGAAGGGTGAGGAAGGCGAGCACCGTGTCATCGGCAGGATCGATCAGATGCCCCTTGCGGCGGCTGACCTCGCGGAGGGCCGCGGCCCGCTGCACCCACTCCTGCCCGGTCGGCCCGGCGGCGGCGACTTCCCACTCCTCGCCGTGCACCGGCTCGTACACCGGACGCAGCACCGCGGCCACCACGGACCGCAGCCGCTGTTCCACCAGGTTCAGCCAGACATACGCACGGCCCGCCCGTTCCACGCGGGTGCGGACCTCCGACCAGTCCTGGGCGCTCCACTCCAGGTCGGCCCCGATTTCCACGGGGCGCGGCACCGGCACCGCCCCCGGCTGGGCCTCGGCGGTCTCACCCCCGTTTCCCGAGGGCAGCTCCAGCCCCGAAGAGCTCACCGCCTGCACCGCCTTCCGCCCCACTGATGGATCAAGGAAGCCTACTGCGGCACCCGCCGCACGTGCAGCACAGTCGGGAATCAACTGCGCTTGTCCGCACGGCCGTCGGGGCAGAGGGTTTCCATGACGCCAGCGCGCCACACGCCCACGTCTACCTACCGGCTCCAGCTGGAGCCGGATTTCCCGTTCGCGGCGGCGACCGAGATCGTGCCCTACGTGGCCGATCTGGGCATTTCCCACCTCCATTTGTCGCCCGTGCTGGAGGCCGTGCCCGGCTCGGGGCACGGCTACGACGTGACCGACCACACGCGGGTGCGGGGGGAGCTGGGCGGCGAGGAGGGCCTGCGGCGGCTGTCGGCGGCGGCGCGCGCGGAGGGCCTGGGGCTGATTGTCGACATCGTGCCCAACCACATGGCGGTGCCGGTGCGCGCGGAGCAGAACGGGCCGCTGTGGGAGGTGCTGCGGGACGGTCCCGGGGCGGCGCGCGCGGACTGGTTCGACATCGACTGGGCGGCCGGTGGCGGCCGGGTGCTGCTGCCCGTGCTCGGCGGGCCGCTCGGCGAGGAGCTGGACCGGCTCTCCGTGGCGGACGGCGTGCTGCGGTACGCCGACCGCACGTTCCCGCTGCGGCCCGGCACCGAGGAACTGCCGCTGCCCGAGCTGCTCGACTCCCAGCATTACCGCCTCGCGTGGTGGCGGCTGGGCAGAACCGAAGTGAACTACCGCCGCTTCTTCGCCATTTCCGAGCTGATCGGGGTACGCGTGGAGGACCCGGAGGTCTTCGAGGCGACGCACGCGGTCGTGCTGCGGCTGCTGGACGAGGGAGTCCTGGACGGGCTGCGCGTCGACCACCCGGACGGCCTGGCCGATCCCGGCGGCTACCTGGGGCGGCTGCACCGGCGCAGCGGCGGCGCCTGGATCGTGGCGGAGAAGATCCTCGGGCCCGGCGAGCAGTTGCCGGCGAGCTGGCCCATCGCGGGCACCACCGGGTACGACGCGCTGCGGCACATCGACGCGATGTTCACCGACCCGGAAGGCTGCGCCGAACTCACCGAGCACTACCGCGCGTTCACCGGTGCCCCGCCGGATCTGGGCGGCGAGTGGACGCCGACGACGCGGCGGGCCGCGTACAAGATGATCAGTCACGAGCTGGCGGCCGAGAGCGAACGGCTGACGCGCACCGCGGTGGCGCTGTGCGCGCGGGTCCCCGAGCTGCGGCTGCGGGACCACGCGCCGTGGGCGCTGCGCTCCGCGCTGACGGAGTTGCTGGTGCGGCTGCCGGTGTACCGGCCGTACGTGACGGCGGACGCGCCGCCCTCGCCGGTCGACGAGGCGATGCTGGTGACGGCGGCGGACGGGGCACGGGCGATGTTCCCCGTCTCGGCCGAGGCGGCGGCGGTGGACACGGTCAGGGAGCTGGCGCTGGGGCGGTTCGGGGAGGGCGAGGGCCTGACGGACTTCCGGGTGCGCTTCGCGCAGGTCTCCTCCGCGCTGCGGGCCAAGGCGGTGGAGGACACCGCCTGTTACCGGTACGCCCCGCTGCTCTCCGCCGCCGAGGTCGGCGGCGACCCGGGGCAGCCCGCGCTGCCGCCGGACGCGTTCCACTCGTTCTGCGCGCGGCTGCAACGGGACTGGCCGCTGACCGGAACCGTCCTGTCGACGCACGACACCAAGCGCAGCGGCGATGTCAGAGCCACCGTCAGCGCGTTGAGCGAACATCCGCGCGGATGGTCGGAACTCGTCACCAGGCTGACCGAGTCGACCGCGAGGGCCGGAGTGCGGGCCCCGGACCCGCACGTGGCGTGGGCCACCTGGCAGACCGCGTTCGCCCTGGGCTTCCCCGATCGGGAACGGCTGCTCGCCGCGATGCTGAAGACGGTCAGGGAGACCGGGCTGCACACGAGCTGGACCGAACAGGAGACGGCGTACGAGGCGGCGGTCGAACGGTTCGTGCTCGCGGGTCCGTGCGGGCCCCCGCTGTATCCGCTCACCGAGTTCGCGCGCGAGCTGGCACCGCAGATCCGGGCCAACATCCTGGGCTCCGCGCTGCTGCATCTGACGATGCCGGGGGTGCCCGACGTCTACCGCGGCAGCGAACGGCACTACCTGGCGCTGGTCGACCCGGACAACCGCCGGCTCCCGCAGCTGCCGATCGCGCAGCTGGCGGCGCTCGGCGACGCGTCGACGACCGGCTACGACCTGGCCACGGAGAAGCTGCGGCTGACCGCCACGGCCCTGCGGCTGCGGCGTGACAACCCGGAGTGGTTCGGCGAACTGGCCGACTACCAGCCGCTGTCCGCCGAAGGCGCGGCGGCCGGGCACTGCCTGGCGTTCATGCGCAGCGGCCGGGCGATCACGGCGGTCACCCGGCTCTCCCGGCGCCTCGACCACACGGGCGGCTGGGAGGACACCCGGCTGCCGCTGCCGCCGGGAACGTGGCGGGAGCTGCTGAGCGGCCGGACGGTGCACGGGCGGGCACGGCTCTCCCAACTCCTGGCACCGGAACCGGTGGCGCTGCTGGTGCGGGAGGACTGAGCCCGGCACGCCGGAGCACGCGCCCGCGGATGACGATGCGGGTAGGGTCCCGCGAATGATGGTGGGTTCGGCAACGACTCGGCTGATCGTCCTCCGCGGCAACTCCGCCGCGGGGAAGTCCGCGGTCGCCGCCGAGGTGCGCGCACGGTACGGACGAGGCATCGCCCTGGTCGGCCAGGACAATCTCCGCCGTGTCGTGCTCCGCGAGAGGGACACACCCGAGGGCGCGAACATCGGTCTCATCGACACCGTCGCCCGCTACGCGCTTGATCACCACTACCACGTCGTGGTCGAAGGCATCCTGTACGCGGCGCACTACGGGTCGATGCTCGAAGCACTGCGACGGGACCACCGGGGGCGGACGCACCACTTCTACCTCGATGTGTCGTTCGACGAGACACTCCGCCGCCACACCACGAAACCGCAGGCAGCGGAGTACGGCGAGGCGGAGATGCGGGACTGGTACCGGCCGCTCGACCTGTTGCCCGGTGGCGTGGAAACGGTGGTCGCCGAGTCGAGTGCCCTGGCGGACACCGTGGACCGGGTGCTGCGGGAGGCCGGACTAGGCCGTGTCGACCTAGCCCCGCCCACCGATGCGGCCCCGGGTTCCCGTCGCTCTCCCCAGGAGAGCGGCAGCTCCGCGTGACACTCGGGCACGCACCGGGGCCGCGGCGGCCCGCTCCCCGCGTTCGCGCGGCATCCTGACGCCGGCCGAGGTGGCCGCGCTGCTTTCCGGTCACGGCACGGGCAGGCGGGCGGACCCTCCCCCCGGCTCGCCCCGGAGAGACCGGTCTGCCACGAGGCGGACACGTCCGCTGCCGGACGCGGAGGAGCGTGGCCGTGACCGACGCCCCGTCATGGGCGGGCCATGGCCGCGAGCTTCACGCGTTCACCTCATGTGCGCACATCTTCCGCGCTTTCCCTTTACAGCGGCGTTCCCCACCGCTACGGTCACGGCACCTGGGAGCGCTCCCACCCAGATCACGGCGAAAGGGACGCAACGCAATGAGAGAACGGCCAACCCCCCGCCCGCGCCTGAGAAGACCGGCTCTGCTGACCCTCCTCGCCGCGCTGCCCGCGCTCTGCCTGGTGATGTTCACCGGTGGCACCGCATCCGCGCACGGCGCACCGATGGACCCCGGGAGCCGCACGTACCTGTGCTGGAAGTACAGCGTCAACCAGAGCGGCGCGATCGATCCGAGCAACCCCGCCTGCCGGGCCGCGCTCCAGGAGAGCGGGGCGAACGCCTTCTACAACTGGTTCGCCGTGCTCCAGTCCAACGGCGGCGGCCGGACCGAAGGATTCATCCCCGACGGACAGCTGTGCAGCGGCGGCGCCACGGTCTA
>NZ_LZNS01000001.1:1541156-1542053 GCF_001984575.1 Streptomyces sp. MP131-18
CGACAGCGGCAACCCCGACCCGGACCCCGACCCCGATCCGGACCCCGGCCCCGGGGACGGCTTCTGCGCGGCGAGCCTCGGCACGGTGAGCAGTTGGAACGGCGGCTTCCAGGCGGAGGTCACGGTCACCAACAACAGCGACGCACCGATCAGCAACTGGACCGCTTCGTGGAGCCAGCCGGGCGGGAACGAGATCCAGAGCGTCTGGAACGGCGCCTGGACGGCCCACGGTGACCACATCATGGTCGACAACGTCGCGTGGAACGGCGCCCTGGCGCCGGGCGCGTCCACCTCGTTCGGCTACACCTCGCTCGGCACCCCGCCACCGGCGAGTGCGGCGATCAGCTGCGGCGTGTCCTGACACGACCCCGCCGGAACGGTCCCGGCCGGCCGCCCGCGCGCCGGCCGGGACCGGGCGTGTGACGCCGGACGGGACCGGCAGCCCGTCACGTCATGACCCTTTACAGGAAGAGTTTCCCGGCGCTACGGTCCAAATTGGGAGCGCTCCCATGCTCCTGGTTTCCCCCACCTCATCACGGCGAAGGGACGCAACGCGATGAGAGACCGAGCAGAGAGCCGCGCGTGGCTGCGCAGGACGGGACTGCTGACCGCGCTGGCCGCCCTGCCGGCCATGGCCACGGTGGTGTTCACCGGTGGCACCGCATCCGCGCACGGCGCACCGATGGACCCCGGGAGCCGCACCTACCTGTGCTGGAAGTACAGCCTCGACAGCACCGGCGCGGTGAACCCCACGAACCCCGCCTGCCAGGCGGCACTTGAGGCCGGCGGCGCCAACGCCTTCTACAACTGGTTCTCCGTGCTCCAGTCCAACGGCGGCGGCCGGACCGAAGGCTTCATCCCCGACGGACAGCTGTGCAGCGGCGCCGCGACGGTGAA
>NZ_LZNS01000001.1:1542380-1568594 GCF_001984575.1 Streptomyces sp. MP131-18
TGTCACTGACGCCGGGATCGCGGAGTCGGAGGCGGCGGCCGAGGCGTTCGAGTCCGAGAACGCCCCGCACGTGAGCGAGGAGTTGAGCACGCACACCGGGCACGACGCCCACGCCGGGCACGACGCCCACGCCGGGCACGACGCCCACGCCGGGCACGGCGCCCCGGGCGAGGTCTCGCCCGTCGTCGCCTCGGTCGTGCGGTCCGTGAACGGACTGCTGCTGGGCTGAGCCCACCCGGCCCCACCGGAACTCCGGTCTGCCGCCCCACCTCCCAGCCCCCGCTAGGGCGGCAGACCGGCTTCCCGCGCGCAGCGCCGCACGGCCACGCGCCCCCAACCAACGCCCGCGCGCGGCCGCAGCGCCCGCAACGCCCGCAACGCCCGCAACGCCCGGCGAAACGTTCAGGCGCCGTAGGGGCCCTCGGTGAGGGCCGCCAGGCGGAACGCCACGGCACCGAACCTGACATGGTCCCCCGGGCCGACCGGCGCGCTGTCCGCGACCCGGCGCCCGTTGACCCACGTGCCGTTGGCCGAGCCCAGATCGCGCAGCAGCCAGCCCTGACCGGCGCCGGTCAGCACGGCGTGCTGCCGCGAGACGCTCGCGTCGTTGAGCCTGAGCCCGGAACCGGGCACGCGGCCGATCAGCAGCGGGCCGCGACCGCGGGCGGGCAGCACCAGCTCCGGCAGCCGGCGCGACTCCCAGGCCAGCCGCATCCGCCCGGGGAACGTCACGAGCCTGGTGAACGAGTCGGCCACCCAGCCGGTCCGCGGCGCGGCGGCGGGCGCGCGGTCCGGCAGATCGCGGAGCACCGCGGACAGGTCGGTCGGCAGCCGGGCCGCCATGATCAGCTCGACGCGGCGCAGGAAGGTGTCCTGGGACACCCGACCTTCGACCATGCTTTCGCGGAGCACGTCGAGCGCGCGCTCCCGGTCCGCGTCCGATATACGCGGCGGAAAGGCGCTGTGCTCGACGAACGTCATACCGGAATTCTCGCGACGCGCAGCGCGCCTGTCCAGGCACGCAGCGGTGGACACGGTCGGCTCCGGCGATCTACTGTGAGCGCACGCCCATGAGTTGAGGAAGGAGGCGCGTCATGTCCGACATCACGACAGGTGTTTTCACCCGTGCGCGCTTCCGCCGCCCCTCCGCCGGGCGTCTTCCGGGCTGACCGGAGGCGTGTCACGCTTCCGGAAGGACTTTCATGACCACTGATCTGGTCATTCGCGCGCTCGCCGAGGACGAGGCGCGCGAGGTTTTCACGTCCCTGCCCGCCCCCGGGCTCGTCGGCCGTCCGCTGCTCGGTCCCCCGCACGACAGGTACGGGACGCTCGCCTCCGGCGGTGCCTACCGGCCCGAGTGGACGTGGGTCGCGCTGCGCGGCGGCGAGGTCGTCGCACGGGCCGCGTTCTGGGGCGGGCCCGAGGACGCGGCGCCGATCGCACTGGACTGGTTCGACTTCACCGACCGGGCCGCCGCCGTGCAACTGCTCCGACGGACGCCGCTGCGTGCGGATTTCGAGCTGATCCTGCCGCCGGAGTGGCGGGCCGACTCGGCCGTGCGCGCGGCGGCGGAGGCACGGATCGACGCCGCGCGGGAGGCCGGTTACCGGCCGCTGGTCGAGCGTTACCGCTATACGTGGACGCCCGCCTGCGGGCTGCCGGAGCGCCCGGGGCGGCTCGAGTTCCGGCCCGAGCCGGACGACGCGGTGATCCTGGAGGTGCTGCGGCGCGTGCACAGCAGCACCCTGGACGCGCACGCACTGCGCGCGGTGGAACAGGGCGGCATCGCGCTGGCGGCGCAGGACGAGCTGGACTTCTTCCACTGGTGTCCCTCGCCGCGCGACTGGTGGCGGCTGGCCTGGACGCCGGGCGGTGACCTCGTCGGCATCGAGGTCCCGGCGCGCAACCAGACGACGCCGGTGGTCGGCTTCATCGGCGTCGTGCCTGAGCAGCGCGGTCACGGCTACGGCTACGACCTGCTGGTGGAGTGCACGCACGCGCTGGCGGCCGAGGGCGCCGGAAGAATCGAAGCGGCCACGGACCTGGGGAACGCCCCGATGGCGGCGGCGTTCACCCGGGCGGGCTATCCGGTGACGCAGATCAGGTTCTGCATGTCCGCGCCGTAACCACACGCCGGGGCGGCGGTCTGGCCATTCCGCCGCCCCGGCACGGAGCATGGTGTCCATGCTCTTCGAGGTTTGGGCCCCGCGGGCCCGGCGCGTCACGCTCCAGCTGTCAGGCCGGCCCATCGCCATGGCTCCCGATCCGCACGAGGCACGGGAGGGCTGGTGGCGGGCCGAGGCGGAGGCGCGGCCCGGCGACCGTTACGGCTTCGCGCTCGACGACGGGGAGGTACTGCCCGACCCCCGCGCCCGGCGGCTGCCGGACGGGCCGGAGCGGCCGGGCGCGGTGACCGACCTGGACACGTTCGAGTGGCGGCAGCCGTGGCCTGGGCGCGGCCTCGACGGCGCCGTGCTGTACGAGCTGCACGTCGGGACGTTCACGTGCGAGGGAACGTTCGACGCGGCTGCGGCGCGGCTCGGCCACCTCGCCGCGCTCGGCGTCACCCACGTCGAACTGATGCCGGTGAACCCGTTTCCCGGGCTGCACGGCTGGGGCTACGACGGGGTGGCGCCCTGGGGGGTGCACGAGCCGTACGGCGGCCCGGAGGGGCTCCAGCGCTTCGTCGAGACGGCGCACGGGCACGGCCTGGGGGTCGTCCTCGACGTGGTGCACAACCACCTGGGCCCCTCGGGCAACCGGCTGACCGAGTTCGGCCCGTACTTCACCGACCGGCACCACACGCCGTGGGGTTCCGCCGTCAATCTGGACGCGCCGGGCTCCGACGAGGTGCGCGCGTACTTCATCGGCAGCGCGCTGGCGTTCCTGCGCGACTACCGGCTGGACGGGCTGCGGCTCGATGCGGTGCACGAGCTGGCCGACGACCGGGCCGAGCACATGCTGGCCGAGCTGTCCGCGGCGGTCGACGCGCTGGCCGCGGAGAGCGGCAGGCCGCTGTTCCTGATCGCCGAGTCCGACCGGAACGATCCGCGCACCACGGCGCCGCGCGAGGCGGGCGGCCTCGGACTGCACGGGCAGTGGAACGACGACTTCCACCACGCGCTGCACACCGCGCTGACGGGGGAGTCACAGGGCTACTACGCGGACTTCGCGCGCGCCCCGCTGGCCGCGCTCGCGGCCACCGTGACCGGCGGCTTCTTCCACGCCGGCGGGTATTCGGCGTTCAGGGGCCGCAGTCACGGGCGACCGCTGGACCGCGCCGCGACGCCGGCGCACCGGCTGGTGGGCTATGCGCAGACGCACGATCAGATCGGGAACCGGGCGCTGGGCGACCGGTTGACGTCGCTCGCGGGCGAGGACCGTTCCGCGCTGGCCGCGGCGCTCGTGCTGTGCGGGCCGTTCACGCCGATGCTGTTCATGGGCGAGGAGTGGGGGGCGACCAGCCCCTGGCAGTACTTCACCGACCACCGGGACCCGGCGCTCGCCGAGGCGGTGCGGACCGGCCGCCGCCGGGAGTTCGAGGCGCACGGCTGGGCGGCCGGGGACATTCCCGATCCGCAGGACCCGGCGACGCGGGAACGTTCCTGCCTGCCGTGGCCCGAGGACCCGGAGCGCGCGTGGCAGGCGGTGCGCCCGGAGCGGCCCGGCGAGGCGGCACGGCTGGAGTGGCACCGGAGCCTGATCGCCATCCGGCGCGAGCATCTGCCGGCCGGGCTGCGGCTCGCGGACGTGGCAGCGGCGTTCGACGAGGCCGCGGGCTGGCTGGTGGTGCACAGCGGCCCGCTGACGGTGGCGCTGAACTTCTCGCGCGACGCCCCCGCCACCGCGGACCTCGGTCCCGGCGGCTTCGAACTGCTTGCCGCGACGCACCGCTGCGCGCCGCCGGGCCCCGGTGGCCGTCTCGACCTGCCGCCGGAGTCCGCGGCCGTCCTGGCGCGCGCGGAGTAGCCAGGTCATATGCGCTTGCGGTTATATGCCCGAAGAGTAATACTCGGGTGGTGGACGGATTCGCGGTACTCGCGGACGACACGCGCCGGCGCATCCTGGACCTGCTGCGGCAGGCCCCCAGGGACGTGGGCGAGATCGTCCGGGCCCTCGGCCTCTCCCAGCCGAACGTCTCGAAGCACCTGCGGGTGCTGCGCGAGGCGGGCCTGGTCGAGGCCGGTGTGGAGGGCCGGCGGCGCGTCTACCGGCTGACCGACGTGCCGCTGCGCGACGTCGAGGAGTGGCTGCGGCCCTACCGGGAGCGGTGGGTCCGGCACTTCGACGCGCTGGAGGAGCACCTCGACCGCCGAAGGGCGCACCGCGAGTCCGAGACAGAGACCGAGACAGAGGCCGAGACGGACGCGGACGGCGCGGAGGCCGACCGCTGACAGGACGGAACAGCACGGAACAGCACGGGGCGCGGCGCGTCCCGGCGCCCAGGGCACCAGGAAGGCACCATGACGGACTCACTCCCCCAGCAACCGGTTCAGGGCGCGCTCGGCCGGGCCGCCGACGGCCGCTGGTCCCTCAGCCTCGACCGCGAACTCGACCATCCCGTCGAGGAGGTGTGGGCCGCGATCACCGAGGCCGGCCAGATCCCCCGGTGGGCGCCCTTCGTGCCGGACCGCGACCTCGACGCGCCGGGGCCGGTCGAGCTGCCCGAGAGCCCCGGGCAGGAGCAGGCACCGCGCGGCGAGGTCCGCACGGTCCAGCCGCCGCGGCTGCTCGTGTTCACCTGGGACGAGGACGAGCTGCGCTTCGAGCTGACGCCGACCGGCGGCGGCACGCTGCTGCGCTTCGTCCACACCTTCGCCGACCGGCCCCAGGCCCCCGGCTACGCGGCCGGCTGGCACCTCTGCCTGGCCGCGCTCACCGGCGTGCTGGCCGGGCTCGACCTGCCGCGCGCGGTCGGCGAGGAGGCCCGCGCGCACGGCTGGGAGCCGCTGCACGCCGAGTACACCGGTCTGTTCGGCGAGGGCTGAGCCGGCGGGCGCGGGGCGGTCAGGACTCGACGGCGAGCCTGATGCCGAGCAGGATCAGTACGCCGCCGGAGACCTGCTCCAGGCGCCGGCGCACGCCCGGCCGAGAGAGCAGGGTGCGCATCCGGTCCACGCCCCAGACGTAGAGGGCGTAGTAGCCGACCTCGAACACGGCCCACAGCGCGGCGAGGGCCACCATCGCCGTGAGGTGCGGGGCGCCCTCGGGCACCGACTGCGGCACGAACTGCGGCAGGAAGGCCAGGGCGAAGATGCCGGCCTTGGGGTTGGCGAGGTTCAGCAGCAGCCCGGCCCGGTAGTCGCGCGCGCCGCCCGCCGCGGCCCCGTCGGGGATCGCGTCCGCGAGCCCGGCGCGGCTTGATCGGCGGGCCGCGCGCAGGGTCTGGACGCCGAAGCCGACGAGTACGACGGCGCCGACGGCACGCAGCACGTCGTAGGCGATCTCCGAGGCGTCGAGCACGGCGGTCAGGCCGAACGCGGCGAAGATTCCCCACAGGAGGACGCCGCTCTCGTTCCCCAGCACGGTGAGCATGCCCGCCCTGCGGCTGCGCAGCGAATTGCGGATGATCAGCACCGTGCTGGGGCCGGGAGACATGGCGATCAGCAGGCAGGCGCCGAGGAACGCCGGGAGTGTGCTCCACATGCGCGCCATCCTGATGCGCGCCCGGCGCAGTCCTCCACTGCTTTTGTGCGCCGGGCGGTCCGAGGGCGTGGCCGGCCCGGTGAACCGGCCACGGCCAGGTCAGGAGTCCTGGTCCGCGGGGGCCAGGCTGATGGCGATGGAGTTGATGCAGTACCGCAGGTCGGTGGGGGTGTCATAGCCCTCGCCCGCGAAGACGTGGCCGAGGTGCGAGCCGCAGGTCGCGCACAGCACCTCGGTCCGCGGGCGGCCCGGCAGGGAGTTGTCGGTCCTGGTCTCGACGGCGTCGGTGCCGGCCGGGTCGAAGAACGAGGGCCAGCCGCAGTGCGACTCGAACTTCTCGTCGGAGCGGAACAGCTCGGTACCGCAGGCCCGGCAGTTGTACACGCCGACGGTCTTGGTGTCGGTGTACTCACCCGTGAACGCCGGCTCGGTGCCCGCCTGCCGCAGGACGCGGTACTCCTCGTCGCTGAGCTGGTCGCGCCACTGCTCGTCCGTCTTCTCGACCTTGTATGCCATGGCTTTGCTCCTTGTCTCCTCCTTCACCCGGCGAGCCGGGCGAGGATCTTCGGGCCGAGCTCGGTGACGTCGCCCGCGCCCATGGTGAGAACGAGATCACCCGGCCGCGCGATTCCCGCGACGGCACCGGGCACGGCGTCCTGCTCGGCCACCGCGAGAACCTCGGCCCCCCGCGTGCGGGCCGCAGCCACGATGAGAGCACTCGTCACCCCGGGGATGGGGTCCTCGCGCGCCGGGTAGATGTCGAGGACCAGGCAGGCGTCGGCCCGCGCGAGTGCCGCGCCCATCTCGTCCGCCAGCTCCTTCGTGCGGCTGAACAGGTGCGGCTGGAAGACGACGAGCACTCGCCCCCCGGCCGCACCACCGCGGATCGCCTCCAGGTCGGCGGCCATCTCCGTGGGGTGGTGCGCATAGGAGTCGATCACCAGCACCCCGTTCGCCTCGCCCTTGGGCTGGAGCCGGCGACGCACGCCGGTGTACGCGCCGAGCGCGCGCGCCAGTGCGGGCGCGGGCACGCCCGCGGCCACGCCGGCGGCCAGCGCGGCGACCGCATTGTGCGCGTAGTGCCGGCCCGGCACGGCGACCCGGAACGTCAGCTCCCCGCCGTCGAACGCGACGGTGACGTCGCTGGTCAGGCGGTCGGGGACGATGCGGACCACGCGGAAGTCCGCGTCCTGGGCATCGCCGTAGGTGACGATCCGCAGCCCGCGGCGCCCGGCGAGGGTGGCGGTGAGCTTGCGCGCGCCCTCCTGGTCCGCGTTGATGACCAGCGTGCCGCCCGGCTCGACGCGGTCGGCGAAGATCTCGAAGGACTCGTAGATCTCGTCCATCGAGGCGTAGTTGGCGTGGTGGTCCAGCTCGACGTTGAGGATCACCGCGACCTCGGGCCGGTAGCGGTGAAAGCTGCGGTCGCTCTCGTCGGCCTCGGCGATGAACAAGTCCCCCGTGCCGGACTCCGCGTTCGACCCGGGCACGTCCAGGTCGCCGCCGATGGCGTAGGTCGGGGACAGGCCGAGGTGGGTCAGGGCCACGGCGAGCATCGAGGTGGTCGTGGTCTTGCCGTGCGTCCCGGCCACCGCGACCGTCCGCAGGCCGGTCATGAGCGCGGCCAGCGCCTCGGAGCGGTGCACGGCCGGGATGCCGCGCCTGGCGGCCTCGGCCAGCTCCGGATTGTCCGCGCGGATGGCGCTCGAGACCACCACGCAGCTCGCGTCAGCCGCCAGGTGACCGGCGGCGTGTCCGATGTGCACCTCCGCGCCGAGGGCGCGCAGCGCGGCGGCCGTGCCGGACTCCCGGGCGTCGCTGCCCGCGACGCGTGCTCCACGGCCGGCCAGAATCTTGGCGATCCCCGACATGCCCGCTCCCCCGATGCCGATGAAGTGCGGCCGGTCCATCGCGGGCGGGATCGCCGGTGTCATGGTGAAGTCTCCCTGGTCGAGGCGTGGCCTCCCGATTGTTGCACCCGGCGCCGCCCGTTCCGGTCCCGGCCGGGCGGCGACGCGGTCATTCCGCGTGGGCGAACAGCTTGAGGACCGGGACCCCGACCTTGTGCCTTGCCCGGGAGGCCCAGTCGCGGTGGAACAGCTCCTCCACGAAGTGCGGGGCGGTCAGCACGACGACCTCGTCCGCGCCGGTCTCCCGCACCACGGAGGACAGCAGTTCGAGTGGGTGGTCCTCGATGAGCCGGCCGACGGCCTCGGCCCCCGCCTCGCGCAGTGCCTGCACGGAGTGGTCGAGCGCCAGTTTCGCCGGCCGGAACGCATCCTCGCCCTCCGGCTCCTCGCCCTCCCGCACCGCGTCCCCCAGCTCGCCCAGCGCGACGTCGTCCAGCGCGCGCAGCAGCCGGTCCTGATCGCCCCGCGGCTGCATCAGGACCACGAAGGTCTGCCGCTCTCCCTCGTGCAGGGTGGTGACGAGCTCGACGTCCGTGGGCACCAGGGGCTTCTCGATCATGAGAACGGTCGTGATCATCGGAACGCCCTTCGTCGGGCCGGGTCCCGCGTACCCCGGCAGAAACCATCCTTCCCCGTAGGCGCACGGGACGTTGCGCCTTTAAGGCTGCCCACACCAGGATAAGCGGAACATGTCATTCCGCAGATTGTCGGACCCTGCGGTACCGGCTGAGGAGAAAGCCGGAGTCCTCCAACACGCCGGTCAGCTCGAACTCCTGCGGAACACCGGACTCCGGGCCGCTCATCACCCGGGGCGCGGTGCCCACCGTGATCCGCGGCGAGGTGGTCAGACACAGCTCGTCGACCACGCCCGCCGACGCCAGCTGCCCCAGCAGGCGCGGGCCGCCCTCGGTGAGCAGCCGCGTGAAACCCCGGGCCGCCAGCTCCGGTTTGAGTCGCCGCGGGTCGACGCCCGACCCCTCCCCCGCCGTGACCACCTGCACCCCCGCCTCCGCCGCGGCGGCGAGACCGGCGCGGGGAGCCGCGGCACCGGTGAGCACGAGCGTGGGCACCACGGGCTCGGTGAACAGCGGCAGCGAGAAGTCGAGGTGCAGACTCGCGCTGACGACCGCGATGGCGGGAACGGTCGTCTGCCCGCCCGCGCGCCGGCGCTCGGCGAACTCCTCGCGCCGGCGCGCGGGCCGGTAGCGCTCCTCGCGCACGGTCTCGGCGCCGACGATCACCACGTCGGCCAGGGCGCGCAGCACCCCGAACACCCGCATGTCGGCCGGTCCCGAGAGCGGCTTGGAACGCCCGCCGTGGTGCGCGGCACCGTCCGCCGAGGAGACCATGTTGGCCCGCAGCCACGAACCGTCCGCCGGATAGGCGTAGGCGTCGGCCAGTTCGAGCAGGTCCCACTCGCCATCGGTGCCGTCTGCGGTCGGGGGGAACAGGCGTCGCATGGGGCGCAGTGTGGCATACGGGCGCGCTCCCGGCCCGTCGGCCGGGGCACCGGCCGCCGCGTAGACTGGGAGATTGTGTCCACGAGCAGCACCCCGCGGCCCGGCGGGCCGGCCCCCGCCGCCCTCACCGCCCGCGATCCGCGCGTGCCGGCCGAGCGCCTGGTGACCGACCTGGTGCCGCCGCCGCGCTTCGACGGGGTGCGCTTCGACACCTACGTTCCCGACCCGGCGCAGCCGAGCCAGCGCGCGGCCGTCAAGGCGCTGGACGAGTTCGCGGCCGGGCTCGGCGGCGCCCCCGCCGGTGACCGTGTGCGCCGCGGTCTGTGGCCGCGGCGCACACGGGCCCGCCCCGCGCCCGAGCCGCGCGGGGTGTATCTCGACGGCGGCTTCGGCGTCGGCAAGACGCACCTGCTGGCCTCCCTGTGGCACGCGGCGCCCGCGCCGCCACGGGCCAAGGCGTTCTGCACCTTCGTCGAGCTGACCAACCTGGCCGGGGCGCTCGGCTTCCAGCAGGCGGTGCGCACGCTCGGTGGCCACCGGCTCCTGTGCATCGACGAGTTCGAGCTGGACGACCCGGGCGACACGGTGCTGGTCTCCTCCCTGCTCGGCCGGCTGGTCACCGAGGGCGTCGCACTGGCCGCCACGTCCAACACGCTGCCTGGCCGGCTGGGCGAGGGCCGTTTCGCCGCGGCCGACTTCCTGCGCGAAATCCAGGGCCTGGCCGCGCACTTCCGCCCGCTGCGCATCGACGGCGAGGACTACCGGCACCGCGGCCTGCCCGAGGCGCCCGCCCCGCCGCCGGCCGGCGAGGTGGTCCGCGTCGCGCACGCGCTGCCCGGCGCCTCCCTCGACGACTTCCCCGCGCTGCTCGACCACCTCGCCCGCGTCCACCCCAGCCGCTACGGCGCGCTGTGCGACGGCCTGAGCGCGGTCTGCCTCACCGGCGTGCGGCCGGTGCGGGACCAGGCCACGGCGCTGCGCCTCGTCGTGCTCGCGGACCGGCTCTACGACCGCGAGATACCGGTGCTCGCCGCGGGCGTGCCGTTCGACCAGCTGTTCGGCGAGGAGATGCTGAACGGCGGGTACCGCAAGAAGTACTTCCGCGCCGTCTCGCGGCTGACGGCCCTGGCGCGCGACGCGGCGGAGCCGTCCGGCCGGGTTCCGGGAGCGTAAGTCCCGCCCGGGTGGCGCCGTTCGGGGGCCGGGACCATCATCGGGGGATGGGGACCCAGCCGCACACCGACCAGCCGTCCGTCCGCGACCTGCTCCGCCTGCCGGTCGGCGGGCCCGCCGATCTGGCCGCCCTGCCGACGGACACCACCCCGGGCTTCGACGGCGGAAAAGCCGAGGAGAAGGAACGGGAGAAGGAGAAGAAGGACAGGAAGCAGCGAGCCGCCGCCAATACCGCCGCCCTCGGGCGCCGCCTGGCCCGGCTCCAGGAGCGGCTGTACGCGGCGGGCACGGCCGGGGACCGGCGCCGCCTGCTGCTCGTTCTCCAGGGCATGGACACCTCGGGCAAGGGCGGCACGGTCAAGCACGTCGTCGGGCACTTCAACCCGGCCGGCTGCCGCATCCGCGCGTTCAAGGCGCCGACCGAGGCCGAGCGCGCACACCACTTCCTGTGGCGGGTGGACCGGAGCCTGCCGCAGGCGGGCGAGGTCGGTATCTTCGACCGTTCGCACTACGAGGACGTGCTCGTACCCCGCGTGCACGGGCTGGTGCCCGAGCCGGTGTGGCAGCGCCGCTACCGGGAGATCAACGCCTGGGAGCAGATGCTGGCCGACGACGGGGTCACCTTCGTCAAGGTGTTCCTGCACATCGGCTTCGAGGAGCAGCGCGAACGGCTGCTCGCGCGCCTCGACCGGCCGCGCAAGCACTGGAAGTTCAGCCCCGACGACCTCACGGAACGGGCGCGGTGGCCCGACTACCAGGAGGCGTACGCCGCAGCACTCGGCCACTGTTCGTCCGCCGCCGCGCCCTGGTACGTGGTGCCGGCCGACCGCAAGTGGTACCGCAACTGGGCGGTGAGCCGGCTCCTGCTGGAAACGTTCGAACAGCTCGATCCCCAGTACCCGTCCGGCACCTTCGACGCCGAAAGGACCCGCGCCCGCCTGCTCGCCGAATGAGGCGCGCGGCCACGGCGGCGCCGACCGCGCGCTACCCGCGACGCCTGGCGGCCAGGCAGACCGGCGCGACGACGGCCGCCGCGACCAGCAGGGCCGCGGCGCAGGGCCACAGCGGCCACGGGGCGCTGCCGTCCCGGGAGCCGGCGACCAGGCTGCTCACCGCCGCGTTGGCAGGGGAAGCGCTCGCCGCGAGCAGCGCCACGGCGGCCAGCGCCGTCACCGGCACCGACCAGGCGGGGCTGCGCAGCAGCGGGCGGTTGGCCGCCACGCCGATCGCCGTGCCGACCAGGGCGCAGGCGAGCACGGCGAGCAGCCCGGCCCCCGCGGCCTGCGGGAGCGGGATCTCGGTGGCCCGGTCCGTCGCGTGCGCGTCCCCGGCCAGCAGCACCGCGCCGGCGGCGGCGCAGCCGAGCACCAGCGAGGCGAGCAGCGCGGCCAGCACGCTCGCCAGGTGGGCGCGGGCGCCGCCGGCCGCGGCGGTGACGCAGTCGCGGGCGGCCGGGGGCTCCACCGTGACGCAGACCCGCACCAGCCACGCGGCGGACGGCAGCAGGGCCGCGGCGGCGAAGCCGAGCCCGTCGAGCACCGGCTCCCCCGCGCGCACGCCGACGCCGAGCAGCACCGCGTACAGCAGCAGCGGCGGGAGCCAGCGGTGCGAACGCAGCAGCAGGGCGGACTGATAGCGCGTCAGCGCCAGCAGCACGGTCACGGCCGGGTCTCCAACCTCTCGATGTGCCAGGGAGGTTG
This sequence comes from Streptomyces sp. MP131-18, assembly GCF_001984575.1. Classification (GTDB taxonomy): domain Bacteria; phylum Actinomycetota; class Actinomycetes; order Streptomycetales; family Streptomycetaceae; genus Streptomyces; species Streptomyces johnsoniae. The sequence continues at coordinate 1,554,270 of NZ_LZNS01000001.1, forward strand.
AGCACCGAGCAGCGCGCGAAGCAGCTCGTCGGAGTGCTCGGCGGGCACCGTCAGTGCGTAGCCGCCCGCGTCCCGCCGCCAGCGCGGCGCGCCGGGCAGGCCGTCCGGCGGCACGGCCCCCGGCGGGCCCACGGCCCGGACCAGCGTCTCGCGCCCGGCCGCGGGGGCGTCGCACAGCCGCCCGTCCTCGACGCGGTACACCCGGGCGCCCACCCCGGCCGGGCGCGCCGGGGAGTGATCCACGACGACGACGCGCGCGCCCGCGGCCACGCGTTCCGCGACGGCCTCGTCGAGCACGCGCCGCGCCTGCCGGTCGAGGCCCGTCCACGCCTCGTCCAGTACCAGCAGCTCCGGACCGGCCAGGAACGCCTGGGCGACGGCCACCTTCTGGCAGCTGCCCTTGGACAGCTCGCGCAGCGGCGTTCCGGCGTGCTCCTCGGCCGCGAAGCGGGCCAGCCAGGCGTCGGCGGCCGCCGCGGCGCCCCGCCGGCCGAGGCCGTGGATGCGGCCGAGGCGGGTGAGGTAGCCGAGGGCCGTCAGCGGCAGCGCGGGCGGGAAGCGGTCGGGCACGTAGGCCACGCGCCGCGGGCGCCCGGTGATCCGGCCGCGACTCGGCGCGTCGGCCCCGGCGACCAGGCGCAGCAAGGTCGACTTGCCGCAGCCGTTCGCGCCCTCGATGCGCAGCAACGCCCCCGGCGGAACGTGAAGTCCGACATCGCGCAGCACCCACCGCCCTCGCGGCCCGTAACGGCGGCCGACCCCTTGGAGCCTCATTCCGACGACCGTATCCGACGGCGCGGCGAAGGGGGCCGGGCCGGGAGCCGGAGCGGCGTTCCGCGCGCGTACCGGTCCAAGGGCGGGCGAGCCTACGGCATTTGGGGACGGCTATCGGCCGGCGGCCGGTATCGGGAATCTGCCGGGCGTCGACCGGCAGGCCGCGCATCGCGGCAGGGCATGTGCTGCCGGTGCGGCGCACCAGGCACGCGCCGGACGTGGCCGCGGCTCGCTCCGGCCGGGCCCGTCCGGATTTTTTTCGCGCGGGACTCAACATTTCGCGGTCCTCGAACGTCACGTCACCGTCGGGACGGGCCGAGGAGGACGATGCGCGAAACCGAGTTCGCGGACTGGTACGCGGCGCTGTGGCCGCGGGTGTACAGGACGGTGGCGCTGACCATCGGCGACCGGGATCTCGCCGAGGAGGCGGTGGCCGAGTCGTTCGCCCGTGCGCTCGCCGGATGGCCCGCCGCCGCCGAGGCCGACAACCCCGCGGCGTGGCTCCACCGGGTCGCGGTGAACGAAGTGCGTTCCCGCTGGCGCAGAGGGCGCCTCGAGCGCCGCACGGTGCAACGCCTCGCCGCGCGGCAGGCACAGGTCGACGCGCCCGACGCGCCCGACGACGCGCTATGGACCGCGGTCGCCGCGCTGCCGCCGCGCATGCGCCACATGGTCGCGCTGAGATACGTGCTCGACCTGCCGGAGGCGGAGATCGCGGCGGAGCTGCACGTGTCGCGCGGCACGGTGGCGGCCACGCTCAGCAAGGCCCGCAAGACGCTCGCCCACACCCTCGACACCACGTACAGCGCGGCTTCGCCGGCCGGCCGGGAGGAACGATGAACTCACCGCACCCCGACGACCCCGGCCTGGCCAGGGCGATCACCACCGTGCCCGTGCCGCCACCGCCGCCGCTCGACGGCATCGTGCGGCGTGCCAGAACGCTGCGCCACCGCCGTCGCCTGCGGGTGCCGGCCGCGGCCGGCACCGTCGCCGCGCTGGCCCTTGCGCTGCTCCCGACCGTGCCCGGCGGGGACGGCGCCGGCGGCTCGGAACGGCCGCTCGCGCCCGCCGCGCCCAGCGGCCGGGCCGCCCCCGTCGACATCGTGCGGGAAGCGGCCATGGACCCGGAACCGCAGGGCGAGCTGGTCGCCCGGCTGCGGTCCGCCGGTATCGCCGCCGCGTTCATCACCGAGGGCTGCCCGACCGTGGACGGCCTGACCGATCCGGCCCTGGTCCGCGACGCGGTCGAGAACGGGGACTGGAGCGACCCTTTCCTGTTCCGGCTGCACCCGGACCGGCTGCCGCCGGGGCACACGCTGCTCGTCGCCCTGGACCGGGCCACGCCCCGCGATCCGGCGGACACCTCGGGCTACGGCGCCACGATCGCCGTCACCGGGCTGCGCCTGGCCGACCGCGACGCACTGCCGACCTGCGTGCCGTCCCCGCTGCCCTGGTAGCACGCCTGCGCGGGCCGGCCCCACGCCCTGCTCCACCCCCAGTAAAGGAGAAGCATGCGTACACACAGACGCCTGACCGCGGCGGTGGCCGCCGCCGCGGCGGCCCTCGCCGCCGGCGGGCCCGCCGGCGCGGCCCCCGGGCCGGGCGGCGGCGCCGCGACGGGCTCCGCCGCCGCGGCCACCGTCCCGGTGACGGTGACCCTCGTCACCGGGGACCGGGTCGCGGTGACGCCCCACCGGAACGGCGGCTCGCCCACGGTGCACGTCGAGGCCGCCGAGGGCCGCGCCCCCGACGTCACCTTCGACGTCCGCGTCACCGGGGAGGACATCGCCGTCGTGCCCTCGGACGCCTGGCCCCTGATCGCCGAAAAACGCCTGGACGAGGCCCTGTTCGACGTCGACCGGCTGATCGCGGACGGCCTCGACGACGTCCAGGGCACCACTACGCCGCTGATCGTCACCCACCGCGGGGACCGCACGGCGAACGCGGCGGCCACCGAGGGCGCCGAGATGATCCGCGCCCTGCCGTCGGCGGGCGGATCGGCGATCGCCGTGGACAAGGAGCAGCCGGGGCGCTTCTGGTCGGCCGTCACGGAGGCCGCCGAGCCGGACGGGGCCTCCGCCGCCACGCTCGCCACCGGCATCGACGGCATCTGGCTCGATGCCCCCGTCCGCGCCGCCCTCGACCACAGCGTGCCGCAGATCGGCGCCGACACGGCGCACGAGGCCGGGCTGACGGGCGAGGGCGTGACGGTCGCCGTCCTGGACACCGGCATCGACAGCACACATCCGGACCTCGCCGAAGCGGTCACCGCCGAACAGGACTTCACCGGCAGCCCAGGCGGAACGAAGGACCTCGTCGGCCACGGCACCCACGTCGCGTCCATTCTGGCCGGTTCCGGCGCCGCGTCCGGCGGGACCCACACCGGCGTGGCCCCGGGCGCGGACCTGCTGAACGGCAAGGTGCTCGGCGACGACGGGTCGGGCAGCACCTCCCAGGTCATCGCCGGCATGGAGTGGGCGACCGCCGAGGGCGCGGACATCGTCAACCTGAGCCTCGGCGGCGGCTCGGTCTCCGACGGCACCGATCCGCTCTCGCAAGCCGTCGACCGCCTCACGGAGGAGACCGGCGCCCTGTTCGTCGTCGCGGCCGGCAACGAGGGGATCATCGCCTCGCCCGCGGCCGCCGCCCAGGCGCTCACCGTGGGCAGCGTCGGCCGCGGGGACGAGGTCAGCGAGTTCTCCGGCCGCGGGCCGACCCGTTCCGGACGGCTGAAGCCCGACATCACCGCACCCGGCGAGGCCATCGTGGCGGCCCGGGCCGAAGGCACCGGAACGGGCGAAGGCCCCGGCGGCCGGTACACGTCCCTGACGGGAACGTCGATGGCGACCCCGCACGCGGCGGGGGCCGCCGCGCTGCTCCTGGAACACGACCCGGACCGGCAGGCCGGCCAGCTGAAGGGCGCCCTGATGAACGCGGCGCTGCGCACCCAGGATGCCGACGCCTACGCGCAGGGCGCCGGGCGCCTCGACGTGGGACGCGCCGTCACGCAGGGCGTCACCGCCTCGCCCGGCGTCGCGGCCCTGCTCACCTGGCCCTGGGGCGCCGCCGAGGAGGCGGTCACCTACCGCAACGAGGCCGACCGGCCCGTCACCCTGCGGCTTTCGGTCACCGCGGCCGACGGCCGCGGTCGGCCCGCGCCGGAAGGGCTGCTGCGCCCGGCGGTGCCCGAGGTGACCGTGCCCGCGCGGGGCACCGCGGACGTGGCGCTGCTGATCGACGGCACGCTCGCCGCCGCCGGCACCTACACCGGGTGGCTCACGGCGGTCTCCGAGAACGGCGAGGTGGTCGTGGGCACGACGGTCGGCGTGACCGCCGAGGAGGAGTCCTACGACGTCACCGTCGACATCGTGGACCGGGCCGGACAGCCGGTCACCGACCCGGCCGGCCTGACCAACGCCCCCGCGCTCATCGACCTCGACCGGCGCGAGGTCATCATTCCCACCGAACCGGCGGACGGCGCGTTCACCGCCCGCGTGCCCGCGGGGCGGTACCGGATGATGACCGGCGTCCTCACCCCCGCCTCGGACGACGCGCCGCGCAGCATCACCCTCGTCCTCGGACCCGAGACGGCCGTCGGCAGCGACCGGCGGCTGACCGCGGACGCCAGGGAGGGCACCAGGGTCGACGCCACGGTCGACAGCCGGACGGCCGTCCCGGACGGCGCCCGGATCGGCGCCCTGTTCGCCTCCGGCGCCTACGGCCTCGAATTGCCCGCGGATGCCGACGGTGCCGAGCTGTACGCCGTGCCCGTGGGGCCGCCGGCGGAAGGACGGATGTCCTTCTACTACCTCAAGTCCCTCACGGAGCCTTCCCCGGCCCCCGGCGGCCCGAACGGCTACGACCTGGCGTTCGTCGAGAACGAGGGCATCCCGGACGACCTCACCTACGAGGTCGCCGACGGCGACCTCGCCGCGGTCGAGACCCGGGTCCACGGCGCCCGGGACACCGGCCTCGAAGGCAGCTGGGAACGCGCGGTGGCGTTGCCGGAGTGGGGCGAGGGCGGCACTCTGACGTTCCCGCCGGCCCCCACCGGCCCGGTGCCCGGGACCACGACCCGCATGCTGTCGGCGACGCTGCCGGACGGCGATCCCATCGCCTGGCAGTCGCACCTGCTCCGCCACCCCCCGGGCGAAGCGGCGACGTCGGCGGAAACCGCCTTGCTGCCCGAGAGCTACGAAGCGGGCGGGCACCACGTGCGGGAGTGGGGAAAGGCGGCCGTGGGCCCCGCGGTGTTCGCCGCCAACCGGAGCGAGCAGCTGCTGCTCCTCAACGTGGACGCCGCCGTCGGTTCGGCCCCCGGCACAAACACGATGGGCACCGGCACCTCGGACTGGACGACGGAACGCATCACTCTCAGCAGCGAGGGGCAGGAGATCGGGTCGGCCGAGGGCACGCTGGGCTTCTTCGACGTGCCACAGGAAACGGCGGACTACCAGCTGGAGTTGGCCGCCGCCCGGGACACCGGCCGGTCCTCGGGCCCCACCGAGGTCAACGCCCGCTGGTCCTTCGTCTCGCAGGCCCCCGGCCAGAACGGGGACCAAGGGGTTCTGCCGCTGCCGACGCTGCGCATCGACGGCGCGTTCGACCTGGAGAACCGGGCCCCCGCCGGTGAGCCGTTCAGTCTGCGGCTCGGCCTCGACGGCTGGCAGGGCAACGCGCCGGCCCCGGTGGCGGACCTCGCCCTCCAGGCGTCGTTCGACGACGGCGAGACCTGGCAGCCGCTGGCGGTGACCGCCGACGGCGCAGGACACGTCGCCGAGGTCGTCCACCCGCCCGGCGACGGATTCGTCTCGCTGCGGGCCTCGGTGACCACCGAGGACGGCACGGCCCTGGACCAGACGGTGATCCGCAGCTACGAGATCGCCGCGCGCTGAGCCGGCAGACGCCGGGCCGCGCACCGCTCCCCCTCCGCCGGGGGTGCGGCGCGCGGCCCGGTCGCACGTCAGGCCAGCTGGGCGACCAGCTCGGCGACCGGTTTGCGGCGGCCGGTGAAGAAGGGGACCTCCTCGCGGACGTGGCGCCTGGCCTCCGAGCCGCGCAGGTGCCGCATGAGGTCGACGATGCGGTGCAGTTCGTCGGCCTCGAAGGCGAGAATCCACTCGTAGTCACCGAGGGAGAACGAAGCCACGGTGTTCGCCCGGACGTCCGGGTAGCCGCGGGCCATCCGGCCGTGGTCGGCGAGCATCGTCCGCCGGTCCTCGTCGGGCAGCAGGTACCACTCGTAAGAGCGAACGAACGGGTAGACGCTCACGTAGTTCCGCGGCGTCTCGTCGGCCAGGAACGCCGGGATGTGCGCTTTGTTGAACTCGGCTGGGCGGTGCAGCGCCATATTGGACCACACCGGTGCCAGGGCCCGGCCCAGGCGGGTACGGCGGAAGCGGTTGTACGCCTCCTGGAGCGCGTCCGCGGTCGCCGCGTGCCACCAGATCATCACGTCGGCGTCGGCCCGCAGCCCCGACACGTCGTAGGTGCCGCGCACCGTGACGTCCTTGGCGGCCAGCTGCGCGAAAAGCTCCGTCACCTCGTCGGCATACCCGGCACGGTCGTCCGGCAGCACGTCGCGCAGCCGGAAGACCGACCACAGCGTGTAACGGATGGTGTCGTTCAGCTCCTTGGCGCGCTTGCCCACGGACTTTTCTGCTTCAGCGGTCATGCGGCTATTCTCCTGCCTCGTCCCGCGGCCCGGTCGGCAGGGTCATCAGCAGCTCGCCGACGGCCTGCGTCGCGCCGGCGATGCAGGCGGGGATGCCGACGCCGTCGTACGCCGCGCCGCACAGGGCGAGCCCGGGAACGCCGGACAGGTAGCTGCGGACCCGCGCCACGCGGGCGTGGTGCCCGACGGTGTACTGCGGCAGGGCCCCGAACCAGCGCGTGACCTCGGAGCCGACAGGCTCCCCGGACAGGCCCGCCGCCTCGCCGAGGTCGCCCAGCGCGGCGTGCACCAGGTCCGCGTCCTCCCAGCCGAGCGGGCCCTCCTCGCCGTGGCGGCCGATGGACGCGCGCAGCAGGAAGAGGTCGGGATCGGCCGCCGCCGCCCAGTCCCACTTGCCGCTGGTGAACGTGGCGGCCTTGATGGTGCGGCCGTCCACGGCCGGCACCAGGAAGCCGCTGCCGCGCGGCAGCCTGGCCAGGTCCGCGCGGCGGAAGGCAAGCGTGACGATGGCCATGGAGGCGTACTCGACGGCCGCCAGCTCCCCGGCGGCGGCCGGGGCCTCGGCCGCGAGCAGCCGGCCCGCGGCCCCCGCGGGCACGGCCAGCACCACACCGTCCGCGACCAGCGAACGGCCGTCGTCCAGCGCCGCGGCCCAGCCGCGTGCGGTGCGGCGCAGCCCGGTGACGGCCACGCCGGTCTCCATGCCCGCGCCCTTGCTGCGGCAGTCCTCGGCCACGGCCTCGGCCAGCGTGGCGACGCCGCCCTCGATGCCGGTGAACACCGGCCCGCCCGGCGCGCGATCCGTGGGCTGCCGCTGGAGGGCGCGGACGGCGGCGAGCAGCGAGTCGTGCTCGCGCGCCGCCTCGTACAGCTTGGGCACGGCGGAGCGCAGCGAGATCCGGTAGGCGTCCCCCGCGTAGACGCCGCCGAGCAGCGGCTCGACCAGCCGGTCCACGACCTCGTGGCCCATGCGTTCGGCGACGAGGGTGCCGACGGCGGCGTCCTCGCCGATGTGCAGCGGCGGCAGCTCGGTGTCGCGGGCGATCTGAGCGAGCCCGGCGTCGGAGAGCACCCCGGCCAGCGCGGCGGCCGTCGAGGGCACGCCCATCACCTGGCTCTGCGGCATGGGCCGCAGGGCGCCTCTGGTCCAGATCGCGGCGCCGGCGAGCGCCGGCGGGTGAAGTGCCTCGCCGAGCCCGACGGCCCGCGCCAGCTCGATGCCCTCGGGGCGCCGGGCGAGGATCGACTCGGCCCCCAGGTCGACGCGGAGGCCGGCGACCCGTCCCGCCCGCAGCTTGCCGCCGAAGCGCTCCGAACCCTCGATCACGGTGACGCGGAGCCCGGCGGCCAGCAGCCGGTGAGCGGCAGCCAGGCCGGAAATCCCGCCGCCGACGACGATCACATGCATGGGTCCACTCTTCCAGACTCCCAACCGAGTCCTGCGCGTGACCTCATCGGAACCGGCCACCGCAACCCGGCTGCCCCCGGCCCCGTCCAACCGGCGCCTTGAGAACTTGAGTTGAGGGGGTCGTGGCCATGCACGAACGACCGGGGCGGCGCGCGAGACGCGCCGCGGCACTCGCCGCCCTGCCCGTGGCGGCGCTGTTCGCGCTCAGCGCGTGCACCTCGTCCGGCACGGACGACGGGGGCGGCGGCGAAGCGGCGGCGGACATGGCGCCGGAGCAGGAGGCCGGCGCCGAGCCCGGGCAGGACGACGGTTCCGCGGCGGAAGCGCCGGGCGCCGGGGAGGCGGCGGAGGGGGCGGAGGGGGACGAGGCACCGGCCAGGGCGGCCTCGGACCCCGCCGTGGTGCAGGCGCACCTGATACGCACCGCGCGGGTCGTCGTCGCCACCGAGGACGTGGCAGGGCAGTACGACCGCGCCGTGGACCTCGCCGCCGCGGCCGGCGGCTACGTCGCCGGCGAGAACACGGAACGGGACGCGGCGGGCAGCGAGACCTCGCACGTCACCCTGAAGGTGCCGGCCGACCGTTACGAGGAACTGCTCGCGGACGTGTCCGGGCTCGGCGAGCTGGAGCACCGCGAGGTGACCACCGAGGACGTCACCGATCAGGTCGTGGACGTGGAGAGCCGCATCGCGACCCAGGAGGAGAGCGTCGAGCGGATCAGAAGGCTGCTCGAACAGGCCGGGTCGATCGACGACATCGTCGACATCGAGTCGGAGCTGAGCACCCGGCAGGCCGATCTGGAGTCGCTCCAGTCCCAGTTCGAGGCCCTGCGGGACAGGACCGGCCTGGCCACGATCGCCCTCGAACTGCGCGAGCCGGATGCGCCGGCGCGGGAGGAGGAGGACGAGGACGAGGCCGGGCCCTCCGTGCTCGGCGGGCTGAGCGGCGGCTGGGACGCGTTCGTCACCTCGCTCACCTGGCTCGCGGCCGTGCTGAGCGCGGCGCTGCCGTTCCTCGCGCTGATCGCGCTCATCCTGCTGGGCTGGCGCCTGGCCGCCGGCCGGCTCGCCCGGCGGCACACCACCACCCCCGCGGCCGCCCCGGGCCCGGCACCCGGTGCCGGGCCGCAGGGCCCCTAGGAACGGGCGCTCCGCTCGTGCACGAAGGCGGTCAGCCGGGTCAGGGCGTCGGGATCGGTGTCGGGGAGCACCCCGTGACCCAGGTTGAAGATGTGTCCCGGCAGCCCGGCCGCGGCGTCCAGCACCCGTCCGGCCTGTGCCTCGACCGCCTCGCGCGGGGCGAAGAGGACGGCGGGGTCGAGGTTGCCCTGGAGTGCCTTGCCGGGGCCGACCCGGCGGGCCGCCTCGTCCAGCGGCACCCGCCAGTCGACGCCGACGACGTCCGCGCCCGCCTCGCCGAGGAGGCCGAGCAGCTCGCCGGTGCCGACGCCGAAGTGGATGCGCGGCACCCCGCGCCCGGCGACCGCCTCGAACACCTTGGCCGAGGCGGGCAGTACGGCGCGCCGGTAGTCGGCCGGGGCCAGCGCCCCCACCCAGGAATCGAAGAGCTGCACCGCGGCGACACCGGCCTCGATCTGCACGCTCAGGAAGGCCGCGGTGATCCCGGCGAGCCGGTCCAGCAGGTCGGCCCACAGCTGCGGGTCGCCGTACATGAGGGCCTTGGTGTGCTCGTGGTTGCGCGAGGGGCCGCCCTCGACCAGGTAACTGGCGAGGGTGAAGGGCGCCCCGGCGAACCCGATGAGCGGGGTGGCGCCCAGCTCGGCCGTGACCAGGCCGATGGCCTCGGTCACGTATGCCACGTCGTCCGGCTCCAGCGGGCGCAGCCGGTCGAGGTCGGCTCGGCTGCGGAAGGGCCGGGCGACGACCGGGCCGACGCCGGGCTTGATGTCGAGGTCGACGCCGATGGCCTTGAGCGGCACCACGATGTCGCTGAAGTAGACGGCGGCGTCCACCTGGTGCCTGCGCACCGGTTGCAGGGTGATCTCCGCGACCAGCTCCGGCCGCATGCACGAGTCGAGCATGGGAATGCCCTCGCGCACCTTGCGGTACTCGGGAAGCGAACGCCCGGCCTGGCGCATGAACCACACGGGCGTGTGCGGCACCGGCTCGCGGCGGCAGGCCCGCAGGAAGGGGGAGTCGGTCACTGTCACACGGAGAAGTCTCGCACGCCCTGCGGATTGACCGTCACGAACGGGTGTGGCTACCGGCCCCCCGGCACACGGCCCCCTAGTGTTACCGGCCATGGCAGCGTCTCGTACCGATCAGGCGGAGGAGTCCGGAGACATGACTGACCCCGGTGCGGGGGTGCCGTCGGCCTTCCGGCAGGCGGTCGCGGCGCTCGGCGCGGCGCGGCCGCGGACCGAGGTGGCGGTTTCACCGCTGCCGCCGCCGCGGCGTCTGGCGCCGTTCGTGCACGCGCTGGGGGCGACGGTCGCCGTGGACGGGGAGGAGCTGGCCGACGGCCGGTTCGTCCTGCTGCACGACCCGGCGGGTGACGAGAGCTGGCGGGGCGACTTCCGGGTGGTGACCCTCGCCCGCGCCGACCTCGAACCCGAGCTGGCGAGCGATCCGCTGCTGCCCGAGGTGGCCTGGTCCTGGCTGACGGAGTCGCTGCACGGCCGCGGACTCGACCACTGGGAGCCGAACGGGACGGTCACCAGGGCCGGTTCGAGTTTCTTCGGGGGCCTGGCGGACCGTCCGGCGCGCGCCGAGCTCGAACTGCGCGCCTCGTGGACGCCCGCCGGGCCGGAGGACACCGGCGGGCACCTGCTGGCGTGGTGCGATCTGCTCGCGCAGTGCGCCGGGCTTCCGCCGGAGACTGCGGGCCCGGCCGTGACGGCGCTGCCGCGGCGCCGCGGACCGCGCCCGGTCTGAGGCGGGAACCCGGCGGTCCCGGGCGGGGCCGGGATGACGAATCACCGGTTCGTGATCATTTCCTAAAGGCGGCGCAACTTCTTGCCGAAGGATCCAGTGACCCTTCCATCCGGATCGCCCCGACTTCTCCCGAGGAGTCTGATCCGTCCTTCCCCCATCCCACCCCGGGAGGCCCGGTGTCTGTTCTTCTTGAGCACCCCACAAGCCTCGTCGCCTACCGCCCCAACAAGCCCACCGCCATGGTCGTCGTGGCCGACCCCCGGGTCCGTTCCACCGTGACCCGCCACCTGTGGGCCCTCGGCGTGCGGGATGTGATCGAGGCGTCGTCCATCGCGGAGGCTCGCCCCCGAGTCGCCAACCCGCGCGACATCTGCGTAGCCGACGTTCATCTCCCCGACGGTTCGGGGCTGACCCTGCTGTCCGAGACCAGGGCCGCGGGCTGGCCCAACGGACTCGCCCTGTCGGCGGCCGACGACATCGGCGCGGTGCGCAATGCGCTCGCCGGCGGTGTCAAGGGCTATGTCGTCACCGGCACCCGCAACAATCTGGGCCCGCCCACCCGGCACGGTGCCGCGCACATCGGCGCCGCGGCCCGGATGCACCGCCGCCAGCCGGGCGGCCCCGCGCACCCGGGCGGCTTCCGCGAACTGTCGGGCCGCGAGGTCGAGGTCCTGCGACTGGTGGCGGAGGGCCAGTCGAACAAGGCCATCGGGGTCTCCATGGGGCTTTCCGCCCTGACCGTCAAAAGCCACCTCGCACGCATCGCCCGCAAGCTGGGCACCGGTGACCGGGCCGGCATGGTCGCCGTGGCCCTGCGCACCGGCATCATCCACTGATACACCGACTCCCCCGCCCCCGGCGCCTCGCGATTCGCGAGGCGCCGGGGGCTTTCGCGCTCTCGGTGAGCCCAGGGTCACCCCAGGTCACATGAATGAGCCGAACAGTTACCCTTGACAGGTGACCGACGCCCAGCAGACCGCCGCAGCAGACCCAGGACTCGCCCCCTCCGAGCCGTCAGGCCCGGCGCCGGTTCCTCTGCTGGCTCCGCGGGAGGGCGTGCCGCCGGTGGTCGCGGACGAGGAGAGCCTCGCCGGTGTCGTCGCCGCGTTCGCCGCGGGCAGCGGCCCCGTCGCCGTGGACGCCGAGCGCGCCTCGGGCTACCGGTACGGGCAGCGGGCCTATCTGGTGCAGTTGCGCAGGGCCGGTGCGGGCACCGCGCTGATCGACCCGGTGGCGTGCCCCGATCTCGGAGCGCTCGGCGGGGAGCTGGCCGTCACGGAGTGGGTGCTGCACGCCGCCACCCAGGATCTGCCGTGTCTGCGGGACATAGGCATGGTGCCGACCCGGTTGTTCGACACCGAGCTGGCCGGGCGGCTGGCCGGGTTCGCCCGGGTCGGCCTCGGCGTGATGGTGGAGACGGTGCTCGGCTACTCCCTGGAGAAAGGGCACTCCGCCGTCGACTGGTCGAGCCGCCCGCTGCCCGAGCCGTGGCTGCGCTACGCGGCCCTGGACGTGGAGCTGCTGGTGGACCTGCGCGACGCGCTGGAGGAGGAGCTGACGCGGCAGGGCAAGTTCGACTGGGCGCTCGAGGAGTTCGCCGCCATCGCCGCCGCTCCCCCGCCGCCGCCCCGCAAGGACCCCTGGCGGCGCACCTCGGGGGTGCACAAGGTCCGCCGCCGCCGGCAGCTCGCGATCGTGCGGGAGCTGTGGACGGCGCGGGATCAGGTCGCCCAGCGGCGGGACCTCTCACCCGGCAAGGTGCTCAGCGACGCGGCGATCATCGCCGCGGCCCAGGCCGCTCCCGTGGACGTGCGGGCGCTCGCCGGGCTGCACGGCTTCGGGCACCGGATGGGCCGCCGGCAGCTCCAGCATTGGCAGACGGCCGTCGACCGGGCCAGAGCCCTGCCCGAGACCGAGCTGCCGCAGCCGGGGCAGCAGGTGTCGGGGCCGCCACCGCCGCGGTCGTGGCCGGAGAAGGACCCGGCCGCCGCGGCCCGCCTCACCGCGGCGCGGGCGGCGGTGACCGCCCACGCGGAAGAGCTCAATCTCCCTCAGGAAAATCTGCTGGCCCCCGATGTGGTGCGCCGGCTGTGCTGGGAGCCGCCTGCCGACCGGGAGCCGGCGGCGATCGCCGGGGCGCTGCGGGCGCTCGGGGCGCGGGAGTGGCAGATCGCGAGGACCAGCGATTCGCTGGCGCAGGCGCTCGCCGCCGAGGCGTGAGGCCCGCACGGCCGAGGTGACCGGAGGGGACGGGCCCGTGTGAGGTGTGACGAGGCGAGGTCCGTGCCTTGCCACCTGGTTACCGGTGGGTAGCATGGGTGGGGCCCATTGTTCTCGGCGTGGAGGAGAAGCCATCGTGCCGCGTACCGTCAGGGACGTCGTCTTCGTTGACGGCGTTCGCACCCCGTTCGGCAAGGCAGGTCCGAAGGGGATCTACCACGAGACCCGCGCCGACGACCTGGTCATCAAGTGCATCCGTGAGCTGCTGCGCCGCAATCCCCAGCTGCCGCCCGACCGCGTGGACGACGTGGCGGTCGCCGCCACGACCCAGATCGGCGACCAGGGCCTGACCCTGGGCCGTACCGCCGCGATCCTGGCCGGGCTGCCCAAGAGCGTGCCCGGCTACTCGATCGACCGCATGTGTGCCGGCGCGCTGACGGCCGTGACGACGACGGCGGGCGCGGTCGCGTTCGGCGCCGCCGACATCGCCATCGCGGGCGGCGTGGAGCACATGGGCCGTCACCCGATGGGCGAGGCCGTGGACCCCAATCCGCGTTTCGTCTCCGAACGGCTGGTGGACGAGTCCGCCCTGTTCATGGGCATGACGGCGGAAAATCTGCACGACCGCTTTCCGCACCTGTCCAAGGCGCGCGCCGACGAGTACGCGGTGCGCAGCCAGGAGAAGGCGGCCAAGGCGTACGCCGACGGGAAGATCCAGTCCGACCTGGTGCCGGTCGCGGTGCGGCGCGGGAACCCGGACGCCGGGGAGACCGGCTGGGGCCTGGCGACCGCGGACGAGCCGATGCGGCCGGGCACGACCCTGGAGGGGCTCGCCACGCTGAAGACCCCGTTCCGGCCGCACGGGCGGATCACTGCGGGCAACTCGGCGGGGCTCAACGACGGCGCGACGGCGTCGGTCATCGCGGCGGAGGACGTCGCGCGGGAGCTGGATCTGCCGGTCAAGATGCGGCTGGTCTCCTACGCGTTCGCGGGGGTCGAGCCCGAGGTGATGGGGTTCGGGCCCGTGCCGGCGACGGAGAAGGCACTGGCCAAGGCGGGCCTTTCGATCGGGGACATCGGCCTGTTCGAGATCAACGAGGCGTTCGCGGTGCAGGTGCTCGCGTTCCTCGACCACTACGGCATCGCCGACGACGACCCGCGGGTGAATCAGTACGGCGGCGCCATCGCGTTCGGCCACCCGCTGGCGTCCTCCGGTGTGCGGCTGATGGCGCAGCTCGCCCGCCAGTTCGAAGACCACCCGCAGGTCAGGTACGGGCTGACGACGATGTGCGTCGGCTTCGGCATGGGGGCGACGGTCGTCTGGGAGAACCCGCACTGGGAGTCCAGGTGAGCGA
>NZ_LZNS01000001.1:1568753-1734142 GCF_001984575.1 Streptomyces sp. MP131-18
CCATGGACGTCAAGGAGATGCAGTGAGCGACGCGCAGGCGACCGCAGAGGTGTTGAGGGGCGCCGCCGAGGCGTTCCCCGACGAGGTGGTCACCGAGGCCAGGGTGCGCCATCTGGACCTGCCGCTCGGCGGGGGGCGGTTCGCCCTCATCACCCTGGACAACGGGTTCGACCACACCAAACCGACCACGTTCGGGCCGCGTTCGCTGGCCAATGTCGACGCGGCGATCGACCAGGTCGAGGCGGAGGCCGCGGCGGGTGAGATCGTCGGGGTCGGGCTGACGGGGAAGCCGTTCGTCTTCGCCGTGGGCGCCGACCTCAAGGGCGTGAAGGTACTGCGGCGGCACGAGGAGGCCCTGACGATCGGGGTCGGCGGGCACGACGTGTTCCGCCGCCTCGCGGCGCTGCCGGTGCCGACGTTCGCCTACTACAACGGTGCCGCGCTCGGCGGCGGTGTCGAGGCGGGGCTGCACTGCACGTACCGGACGGTGTCGGCGGCGGTGACGGCGTTCGCGCTGCCCGAGGTGTTCCTCGGCCTGGTGCCCGGGTGGGGCGGCTGCACTCTCCTGCCGAACCTGATCGGCGCCGACCGGGCGGTCACGGTCATCATCGAGAACGCCCTGAACCAGAACCGCATGCTGAACGGTCAGAAGGTGTACGAGCTGGGCATCGCCGATGCCCTGTTCGAGGCGGCGGACTTCCTGGAGCAGTCCCTGCTGTGGACCTCGGCCGTGCTGCGCGGCGAGATCGAGGTGGCCCGCCAGGACCCGGACCGCGGCGAGGCATGGGACCGGGCCGTGGCGCGCGGCCGGGAGATCGCCGACGGCAAGGTACACGGGGCCGCGCCGGCCGCCTACCGTGCGCTCGACATCATCGAGCAGGTGCGCAACGGGGACCTGCGGGCCGGGTTCGCGGCGGAGGACGTGGCGCTCGCCGACCTCATCATGGGCGACGAACTGCGGGCCGGTCTGTACGCGTTCGATCTGGTGCAGCGCCGTGCCAAGCGCCCGGTGGGCGCGCCGGACAAGTCGCTGGCCCGGCCGGTGACGAAGGTCGGGATCGTCGGCGCGGGCCTGATGGCCTCGCAGCTCGCGCTGCTGTTCGCGCGCCGCCTTGAGGTGCCGGTGGTACTCACCGACATCGACCAGGAGCGGATCGACAAGGGCGTGGCCTGGGTCCACGAGCAGGTCGACTTCCTGCTGCTGAAGGGCCGCGTCAACCAGGACAAGGCCAACCGGCTGAAGGCCGCGGTCACCGGCTCGCTGGACAAGGCGGAGGCGTTCGCGGACGCGGACTTCGTCATCGAGGCGGTCTTCGAGGAGCCGGCCCTCAAGCGGCAGGTGTTCGCGGAGCTGGAGGCCGTGGTGCCTGAGCACGCGATCCTGGCGACCAACACCTCGTCGCTGTCGGTCACCGGAATGGCCGCGGAACTGGCCCACCCGGAGCGGGTGGTCGGATTCCACTTCTTCAACCCGGTGGCCGTACTGCCGCTGCTGGAGGTCGTGCGGGCCGAGCGCACCGACGACGCGTCGCTGGCAACGGCGTTCGCGGTGGCCAAGAAGCTGAAGAAGTCGGCGGTGCTGGTGAAGGACGCGCCGGCGTTCGTCGTCAACCGCATCCTGACCCGCTTCATGGGGGAGGTCCTCGGCGCCATTGACGAGGGCACGCCCGTGGAGGTGGCCGACCGGGCGCTGGCGCCGCTCGGCCTGCCGATGTCGCCGATCGTGCTGCTCGACCTGGTGGGGCCCGCGGTGGCGCACCACGTGGCGGGCACGCTCAGCGCCGCGTTCCCCGAGCGTTTCCGCGTCTCGGCCAATCTCGGCCGCGTCGTCGAGGCGGGCAAGCGCACGCTGTACGTGCACGACGCGGGCAAGCCCGAGCTTGACCCCGAGGTGGCGGCGCTGTTCGAGGTCGGCGACGCGGTGCAGAGCGAGGAGCAGGTCCGCGCGCGGGCGCTGGACGCGATCGCCGAGGAGATCGGCCTGATGCTGGAGGAGGGCGTGGTCGCGGAGGCGCAGGACATCGACCTGTGCCTGCTGACCGGTGCCGGCTGGCCGTTCCACCTGGGCGGCATCACCCCCTACCTGGACAGCTCCGGAGTCTCGCGGCGCGTCCTGGGGCGGCGGCTGCTGCCCGCGGGCGTGGCGAGCGTTCCCGAGTGACGCGGGACTTCGCGGGAACGGCGGCATCCGGCCCTGGCCGGGTGCCGCCGTTCGTCGTGGACAAACTTCTGCGGATTTCCCGGCGTGGAGCGATGAGTCAGGGAAAGGGCGCGGGTCTTATTGTGTGACGGCCCACGAGGGCCGGCCACGAGAGAGAAGAGGCCACCGTGTCGACCAAGATCTTCATCAACCTGCCCGTGCAGGACCTGCCCCGCTCCCGGGACTTCTTCACCAAGCTGGGCTACTCCTTCGACCCGCAGTTCTCGGACGAGAACGCCGCCTCCCTGGTGATCAGCGACAACATCATCGTGATGCTGCTGGTCGAGTCGTTCTACGGGACGTTCACGAAGAAGAAGATCGCCGACGCCCACGAGACGTCGGAGGTGATGCTCGCGCTGAGTGCCGACAGCCGCGAGCAGGTGGACGAGCTGGTGGACCGGGCGCTGGCCTCGGGCGGGCAGCCGACCGGCGAGACGCAGGACCACGGGTTCATGTACGGGCGCGCCTTCGAGGACCCGGACGGCCACCACTGGGAGGTCACCTGGATGGACATGTCCGCGGTGCAGGAGCAGAGCTGAGCACGGCCGGGGGCCCGCGGGGGTGGCGCGGGGCCGTCCGGCCGTGCCGGGCGGTCCTGGTCAGTCGGTGGTGAGGCGCGAGGCCTCTTCGGTGTCCTCGTACCGGCTGTCGAGGCGGGACACCAGGCCGGTGATCTGGCGGGCGATGTCAGGTCCTGTGAGGCCGATTTCGGCGAGCACCTGTTCGCGGCTGCCGTGTTCGAGGAAGCGGGCCGGGATGCCGAAGTCGCGCAGGGGGATGTCGACGCCGGCGTCGCGCAGGGCCTGCGCCACGGCCGAGCCGACGCCGCCCGCGCGGCTGTTGTCCTCCACCGTGACGACGACCCGGTGGCGTTCGGCCAGGGCGGGCAGCTCCGGGTCGACCGGCTTGACCCAGCGCGGGTCGACGACGGTGGAGGTGATCCCCTGGCGGCCGAGCAGCTCGGCCGCCTCCAGGCAGACGGGGGCCAGCGCGCCGATGGACACCAGGAGCACGTCGGGCCGGTCGCTGCCGGGGTGGCGCAGGACGTCCATGCCGCCGACGGTGCCCACGGCGGGCACGGGGGCGGCGACCTTGCCGCGGGAGTAGCGCACGACGGTGGGCGCGTCCTTCACCTCGACGGCCTCGCGGAGCTGGGCGCGCAGCTGGTCGGCGTCACGGGGAGCGGCGAGGCGCAGCCCGGGCACGCACTGGAGGATGGACATGTCCCACATGCCGTGGTGCGAGGCCCCGTCGGGCCCGGTGATCCCGGCCCGGTCCAGGACGAACGTGACGCCGCAGCGGTGCAGCGCTACGTCCATCAGCAGCTGGTCGAAGGCGCGGTTGAGGAACGTCGCGTAGACGGCGAAGACGGGGTGCAGCCCGCCGGTGGCGAGCCCCGCGGCGGAGACCGCGCCGTGCTGCTCGGCGATGCCGACGTCGAAGACCCGGTCGGGGAACGCCTCGGCGAAGGCGTGCAGGCCGACGGGGCGGAGCATGGCGGCGGTGATGGCCACGATGTCCTCGCGCTCGTGGCCGAGCTTGAGGATCTCCTCGCCGAAGACGGAGGTCCAGTCGGCGCCCGAGGCGGCCACGGGCAGGCCGGTGTCCGGGTGGATGACGCCGACCGAGTGGAACTGGTCGGCCTCGTCCTCGCGGGCGGGCTGGTAGCCGCGGCCCTTCTCGGTGAGGCAGTGCACGATGACGGGGCCGCCGAAGCGCTTGGCGCGCTGGAGGGCGGACTCCAGGGCTTGGAGGTCGTGCCCGTCGATCGGGCCGACGTACTTCAGGCCCAGGTCCTCGAACATCCCCTGGGGGGCGATGACATCCTTCAACCCCTTCTTGGCGCCGTGCAGGGTCCCGTAGAGGGGGCGCCCGACGACGGGGGTGCGGTTGAGCATCTGCTTGCCGCGGGCGAGGAAGCGCTCGTAGCCGTCGGTGGTGCGCAGGGTGGCGAGGTGGTTGGCCAGACCGCCGATGGTGGGCGAGTAGGAGCGTTCGTTGTCGTTGACGACGATGACGAGCGGCCGGTCCTTGGCGGCGGCGATGTTGTTCAGCGCCTCCCAGGCCATGCCGCCGGTGAGCGCGCCGTCGCCCGTGACGGCGACCACGTGCCTGCCGTTGTCCTTGAGCTGGTTGGCCTTGGCGAGCCCGTCGGCCCAGCCCAGAACGGTCGAGGCGTGACTGTTTTCGATCACGTCGTGCTCGGATTCGGCCCGCGAGGGGTACCCGGACAAGCCGCCTTTCGCCCGAAGCGCGGAGAAGTCACGCCTGCCGGTGATCAGCTTGTGCACGTAGCTCTGGTGTCCGGTGTCCCACAGAATCCGGTCCGCGGGTGAGTCGAACACGCGGTGGAGCGCGATGGTCAGCTCGACGACGCCCAGGTTGGGGCCGAGGTGGCCACCGGTTCTGGCGACCGCGTCGATGAGGAAGGAGCGGATCTCCCCGGCGAGCCGGGTCAGTTGCTCGAAGGTGAGCCGGTCGAGATCGCGCGGTCCCGAGATACGGGTCAGCAGCGGCACCGTTCCTCCTTGCGGTCGGGGGCTTCGACGGATGGCCGTCCGACGAGTTTAGTGTTCCCTCCTGGACCCCCATGGTCTCAGGATGCGAGATACGTCACCAACGCGCCACAGCCCGGGCCGCATGGCGCAGCCCGGGCTGATCAGTGACCGGTCATGTTCGCCCGGCTGTTCGTTGTGTGCGCCGGGAGACCGAGTCGAGAACGACCGCGATCAGCAGGACGGCACCCGTGATCATGTACTGGATCTCGCTCGACATGCCCATGAGGTTCAGCCCGGTGGTGATGGACTGGATGACCAGCGTGCCGAGCAGGGCCGACCAGACCCAGCCGCGTCCGCCGAAGAGGCTCGTGCCGCCGATGACCGCGGCGGCGATGACGTTCATCAGCAGATTGCCGGAGCCCAGGTTCTTGGCGGCGCCGCCGGACTGGGCGGCGAAGAACAGACCGCCGAACGCCGCGAGGGTACCCGCGATGGTGAAGACGGTCATCCGGACGCGTTCCACGTTGATGCCGGCGCGGCGCGCCGCCTCCGCGTTGCCGCCGACGGCAAAGATCTGCCGCCCGTAGGTGGTGCGGCGGACCATGAAGTCGGCGAGCAGCAGCACCGCGAGGAAGATGACCAGCGCGAGCGGGAGGCCGCGGTGCTGGTTGAGGGTGTAGGCGGTGATGAACGCCGCGGCCGCCACCAGGCCGCCGCGCAGCAGGATCTCGCTCGTCGGCCGGGTGGGCAGCCCCGCGGCCTGGCGGCGGCGCTCGTGGCGCCACAGTGCGAGGAGGTAGCCGGCGGTGATGACGGTGGCCAGCGAGTACGCGGCGGCGATATCGCTGAAGTAGAAGTCGCGGAAGTCGCGGACCAGGCTGTCGCGCGGCGTGTTGATGGTGCCCTCGTCGCCCATCACCCAGATCTGCAGGCCGCTCCAGCCGAGGAAGCCGGCCAGGGTGACGACGAAGGCGGGGACGCCGATTCTGGCGAAGAAGAAGCCGTGGATGGTGCCGACGACGGCACCGGCACCGAGCGCGAGCAGGATGGCGAGCAGGTCGTTCACGCCGTGCGTGACCGAGAGCACCGCCCAGATCGCCGCGGAGAGTCCGGCCATGGAGCCGATGGACAGGTCGATCTCGCCCAGCAGGAGGACCAGGACGATGCCCACGGCCATGATGCCGGGGCCCGCGATGTAGATGGCGATGTTGGTCAGGTTGCGCGGGGTGAGGAAGCTGCCGGTCTCGGCCTCGAAGATGATGGCGATGAGGATGACGCCGACCACGACGGGGATGGAGCCGAGTTCGCCGCCCCGTATCCGGCGGCGGAAGTCCTCCAGGTAGCCGGCCAGACCCCGTTCGCGTACCAGCAGCCGCGGGTCGGGGGCGGGGTCCGCGCCCGGCGCGGTGGCGGGTGAGTCCTGTGCCGTGGCCGGCCCGGGGGACGCCTGCTTCTCGCGAGGGACGTCGCTCACGGTGCCTCCTGCGTTTCTTCCGTGCCGGTGGCGCCGTCGGCGCCGTCGGCGCCGTCAGTGCTGTCTTCCGACGCCCGTTCCTGCTCCCGCTCTTGCTCCGGGGTGGTCCTGCGCTGCCTGCGCACCACGGCGTTGTCGGCCGCGCCGGTGATCGCGGAGATGATCTGCTCGCCCGTGGTGGTGGCGGCGGAGAAGACGCCGTTGTTCCGGCCGAGCCGCAGCACGATGATGTCGTCGGCGACGGCCTGGACCTCGGCCATGTTGTGGCTGATGAGGATGACGGCGAGGCCGCGGTCGCGCAGCCGTTCGACGAGATCGAGGACCTGCGCCGTCTGCTCGACGCCGAGGGCCGCGGTGGGCTCGTCGAGGATGACCACCTCGGGGGAGCCGACCAGGGCGCGGGCGATGGCGACGACCTGCCGCTGGCCGCCGGAGAGGGACGCGACGGGAATGCGCACGCTGGGGATGCGGATGGACAGGGTGTCCAGCAGTTCCTTCGCGCGCTGTTCCATCGCGACCTGGTCGAGGATGTGGCGGCTGCGTATTTCCCGGCCGAGGAAGAGGTTGGCGACGACGTCGAGGTTGTCGCACAGCGCGAGGTCCTGGTAGACGGTCGCGATGCCCAGTTCCTGGGCGTCGTGGGGGCGGGTGATGCGGACGGGGTCGCCCTTCCACGTGATGGTGCCCGAATCGATGGGGTGGACCCCGGCGATCGTCTTCACGAGGGTGGATTTCCCGGCTCCGTTGTCACCCACCAGGGCGGTGACTTCGCCGGGGCGGATCTCCAGGTCGACGTCGGTGAGCGCCTGGACGGCGCCGAACCGCTTGGAGACGCCGCGCAGGGCCAGGACGGGTGCGGCGGTCAACTGAACCTCCTTGCATGAGGGTGTCCTTGCGCCCGGCCTGCCGCCGGCCGGTGATGGCGGCCGGCGGCGGCACGGCGGGCGCAGGGCCCGGGCCGTCCGGGTGACGGGGGACGGCCTTCGGGAGTGGTGGTGCGGTGCGGCGGCCCGGTGGCCGGGCCGGCCGGCTCAACCGAGTCCGGCCTCCTCGCATGCCTGGGCGAAGTCGTCGGTGCAGATGTCCTCGACCGTGTAGAAGTCGTCGGCGATGACGGTGTCCGTGATGTCGTCGACGGTGACGGCGACCGGTTCGAGCAGCGCACTGGGGACGCCCTGCTCGGTCGGGCTGTCGACGCTGTCCGGGGTCAGTTCGGAGAAGTCCTCGTCGTTGAGGAGCCGGACGGCGATCTCCGCGGTGGTCTCGGCCTCGATCCGCAGGGCCTTGTAGATGGTGAACGTCTGCTCACCGGCGACGATGCGCTGAAGGCCGGCGAGCTCCGCGTCCTGGCCGCCCACGGGGACGTCCGTGATGCCGGCCGAGTTCAGCGCGGTGATGACGCCGGCGGCCATGCCGTCGTTGGCGACGTAGACCCCGTCGATGTTCTCCTCGCCCAGGGACTCGATGGCCGCGGTCATCTCCTCGTTGGCCGTGGCGGCCTCCCAGCCCGGGATGTCCTGCTCGAAGACGACCTCGACGGTGCCGTCCAGAACGGAGTGGGCGCCGCGCTTGAACATCGGGGCGTTCGGGTCCGTGGGCGAGCCGTTGATCATGACGACGTTGGCGCCCTCGGCCTCGTCGCCCAGGGCGGCGAGCAGGGACTCGCCCTGGAGCCGGCCGACGCGCTCGTTGTCGTAGGAGACGTAGGCGCTGATCGGGCCCTCGGCGAGCCGGTCGTAGGCCACGACGGGGACGCCCTCGGCGGCCGCGTCCTCCACCCAGCTCGCGGTGGCCGAGGCGTCCACGGGGTCGAGGATGATCACGTCGACACCCTGGGTGAGCAACGCGTCGAACTGCTGCTTCTGGAGGTTGGTGTCCTCACTGGCGTTGCTGTATTGGACTTCGCACTCCGCACACAGCTCGGCGATTTTGCCCTCGATATAGGGACGGTCGAAGGACTCATAACGCGTGGTGGCGTCCTCGGGCAGCAGCAGGCCGATGGTGCCGCCGGACTCACCGCCGTTGCCCTCGTTCCCCTCGTCGTCGTCGCCGCCGCCTGCCTCGCCACAGGCGGCCAGGGCAACCGTCAGGGCGATGGACGCGGCTCCCGCGGCGAGAACTCTCAGATGTTGACGCATAGTTGGCTCCGCCTCCCGGTTGGGCCGCATACCGCGGCCATGGGTCGGCTGAGAGCTAACTCCGCCTGCTTCTTGCCGTCAATACATAAACCCGGGTTCAACCAAACCGATACCTTCCTTCACGACTGAAACGAAGGTTTCGGCAAACAATTACAAGGGTAGAAAGCATCGCCCCACATGTTCGGAAGCGACGCTTTTCTTTGTTTTTCGTTGGATTTACTTCTTAACTCTTCAACGAGGCCGGTCAGGCCGTGGCACCGACCGGCCCGAGCAACATGCCGTCGCCCATCTCGCGCAGCACCAGCGCCAGCGCGCCGAGCACCTCCGCCCGGCCGCCGAGCGCCCCCGGCACCAGGGACAGCTGGCGGGCCGCGCTCGGTATGGCGTAACGGCCGACCGAGTCGCGGATCGGCCCGAGAGCGATCTCGCCCGCCTCGGCGAGATCCCCGCCGAGGACGATGCGGCTGGGGTTGAGCAGATTGCACAGCTGCGCGACGCCGGTCCCGATGTGGCGGCCGATGTCGGCGACCACCCGGCGGCAGCCGGGATCGCCCTCGCGGGCCAGCTGCACGACCCGGTGCATCGTCAGGTCCTGGCCGTGGCTCGCGTGCAGCAGCGGGAGCACGTGCCGGGCCGCGGTGAACGTCTCCAGGCAGCCGCGGTTGCCGCACCGGCAGACCGGGCCCGACTCGTCCAGCGTGATGTGGCCGATCTCCCCCGCCGTTCCTCCGGGGCCGCGGTAGATCTGCCCGTTGATGACCAGGCCGGCGCCGACACCGCTGGCCACCTTGATGTACGCCAGGTCGCCCGAGCCGCGCCCGCTGCCCCAGACGAACTCGCCCAGCGCGCCGAGATTGGCGTCATTGTCCACATGGACCCTGACGCCCGTGCGCGCGGCCAGCTCCTCGCGCGGATTGGTGCCGCGCCAGCCCGGCAGGATCGCGGTGGAGCCGAGCGCCCCGGTCTCCACGTCGATCGGTCCCGGAACGCCCAGGCCGATGCCGATGATCTTCGCGCGGTCGACGCCGGCCACCCCGAGCAGCCGGGCGACCAGCTTCTCGGCCCGGCCGAAGCCCTGGTCGGCGGAGGAGTCCACGTCGAACGGCTCGGCCTCCTCGGCCAGCACCTGGTGGGCCAGATTGCCCACGGCCACGCGCAGATGGGAGTGCCCGAAGTCGACGCCGACGACGATGCCCGCGTCGCTGGAGAGCGACACGCTCCGCGCCCGCCGGCCGCCGGCCGAGGTGGTGCGCACCTCGACGGTGCCAAGCTCCTTCAATTCCCGAACAATATTGGACACCGTCGCCGCGGACAGTCCCGTGGTCCTGGCGATGTCCGCCTGGGTCAGTGAACCGGCCGCCCGCACGGCGCGGACCACCCTCTCCAGGTTGGCCCGGTGCAGCGAGGACTGCGACCCCGGAGTCTCCACGGCTCACTCCACTTCCCGTCTCGGGCGGGCGCCACGGTGGGCCCGCCGGCCGCTCCGACAGCGGTAGGAGACGGCGCCGGGCCCACTATATGAACTCAAGGGCTGGCGTGGGAGAACAGCAGGGAAACCGCTTGCCCTTCCGAGGTGTCGAGGTGTCCGGGAATGGCCTTGCTACCGCACCGCGCCCGCCGTCAGCCCCGTCTGCACCTGCCGCTGGAAGGTGATGTAGACGACCAGGACCGGCAGCATCGCCATCGTCACGCCCGCGTACAGCGCACCCCAGTCGCCCTCGTAGCCCTGCTGCACCATCAGCGCGGCCAGTCCCTGCGGCAGCACCGCATCGTCCGGGTCGCCGATGTTCAGCACCCTGGGCAGGACGAACTGGTTCCACTGGCCGAGGAAGTTGAAGATCCCGATGCTGATGAGTCCGGGCTGGGCCATCGGCATCATGATCTGGAAGAACGTCCTGGTGTGCGACGCGCCGTCCAGGGTGGCCGCCTCCTGCACGCCGGTGGGCAGGGTGCGGAAGAAGGAGACCAGGAAGAAGATGGTGAACGGCAGCGAGTAGGCGATGTAGACGATGATGAGGCCCTGCCGGGTGTTCAGCAGACCGAAGTTGTTCAGAATGAAGAAGAGCGGCACCAGCGCGAGGAACACCGGAAACATCATTCCGCCCACGAACAGCAGGTGGATGAGGCGGTTGCCGCGGAAGGTGAACCGCGCCAGGACGTAGGCCGCCATGGAGCCCAGGAGCATCGTGCCGGTCAGCGATCCCGCCAGGATGATCAGCGAGTTCATGGTGTAGCGGCCGATGTCCGCGTTGGTCCACGCGTTGGTGAAGTTGTCCCACTCCAGGCCCGTGGGCAGGCCGAACGGGTCCGAGACCAGGTCCGCGTGCGGGCGGAGACTGGAGATCACGACCCAGATCAGCGGCCCGGCGGCCAGGATGACCCACACCACGAGGAAGGAGTGGGCGAAGACGTTGAGCACACCGCCGGTACGCTCGCCGGCTTCTCTGTGCTGCTGCTCGCTCATGCGAAGATCTCCCCAGGTGAGGCGTTCAGTACTCGATCCGATCCCGGCGGCCCACGAGCATCATCAGCACCGAGAAGACGAGGGTGACGAGGAATAGGGCCACGCCGATGGCGGTGGCGTAGCCGGCCTGGCCGTCGCGGAACGCCTTCTCGAAGAGATAGGTCGGCACGACGTCCATTCCGTGCTCCGGCACCATGACGTTCACCAGCGCAAAGGCGTCCAGGGCCTGGATGCCCATGTAGATCCAGCCGGTGCGGATCGTCTCCCAGGTCAGCGGGAACGTGATGCGGAAGAACGTCACGGTCCGCCCGGCACCGTCGAGCAGCGACGCCTCGTAGATCTCCCGGGGGATCGAGCTCATCGCGGCCGAGAACAGCACCACGTAGAAGCCGACGAAGGACCAGCACAGCACGGCCAGCACGCACCACAGCGCCAGGTCGCCGCCGAGCCAGTCCTCCTGGCGCCAGGAGTCGAGGCCGACCGCGCCGAGCCCCTCGTTGAGGATGCCGCTGCGCGGGCTGTAGATGCGGGCGAAGATCACCGCGATGATCGCCAGGGACAGCACCTGCGGGAAGAAGTAGACGATCTTGTAGAAGCGGGAGCCGAAGACCCCGGAGACCGTCTCGTTGCTCCGCTGCCTGCCGCCCGCGTTCACCATGTAGGCGAAGAACAGGCCGAGGGAAAGCGTGATGACGGGCGCCAGGACGAGCAGCACCAGGCTGTTGCCCATGGCGTCCCAGAACTTGTCGTCGTTCCAGAGGCGTTCGTAGTTCTCGAAACCGGTGAACGTGTAATTGCTGCTGAAACCCGACCAGTCCGTCATCGAGTAGTAGAACGCCTGGAGAAATGGCGACACCACGAAGAGCAGATAGACCAGCAGCGGCAGCGAAAGGAACCAGGTGATGAACCGGTACTTGTCCAGCGTCCGGTAACGCCGGTCGTACCGCACGCGCTGGGGAGTGAGCCGGGGCGGCAGGAAGAACGCCGCCGCTAGGTGCAATCTGGTGGTGGGAGGCAGGCTCGCGGCCTCCCGTTCTTTGCGGACTTCCATACCGCCCCTCCCCCGGTCAGATGTGCTGGAACTTCGTGATCGAGTCGTCCTGAGCCGTGGCGTCGGCGGCCCGCTGGCAGCGGGTGATCGCCTCGTCGGGCTCGATCTCGCCGGCCATCATGGCCGCGATGGCGCCGCCGATCTCCTCGTTGTTGAGCTGGCGGTACCAGTCGGGCATCCGGGGGATCAGCAGATTGTCGCCCGCGGCGGCCAGGGTCTCGCTGGCACTGGTGAGGCCGGGCGGCAGGGTGAGCCCGTCGGCGGCGCCGCGCACGCACGTCAGGGAGGAGACCAGCTCGGTGAAGTTCCGCGTGGACTCGGCGCCGAGCATGATGCGCAGGAATTCAAGACCGCCCGGGACATTGGCCGCATCGGCGGGGACGAAGAACGGCTCGCTGCCCGACGCCCAGATCGTCTCGAAGGGCATGGCGTCGGAGGAGTCCAGGCTGGTGGGCGGCCCCACCGCCATCTCGAAGTCCTCCGGGGTGTTCTGCGCGGACTCGTTCTCCACCCAGGAGCCGTTGGGGATGAACAGGGCCCGGCCCTGGTTCCACTCGTCCTGCGACTCCTCGTGGGTCAGCCCCGGGCTGCCCTGGAGGATGTAACCGCGCGCCGCCAGCTCGTAGTACGCCTCGAACGCGGCGCGGACCGCATCGTGGCGCCAGGCGTTGGGCTCCAGGTTGTCAATGGCACGCAGGACATCGGCGCCGCCGATCTTCCCGATGAACGGGTAGAGCGTGAAGTTGAAGTAGTAGGGATAAACGCCGGGATAGGTCCAGCCGGCGATGCCCTCCTGCTTGGCCTTCTCGCATACGGCGATCATCTCGTCCCACGTGCGCGGATACTCCACCTCCAGCCGTTCCAGCGCGGTACGCGAGTACCACTGGCCGTAGACGGTGTAGGCGTAGTTGAACTGGTAGACGGGGTCGCTGCCGAACTGGCCCATCTCGACGACGCCCGGCATCAGCGTGTCCCGGACCGTGACCGAGGGGTCGTCGAGGGACGGCGCGTCCAGCAGCTCGGTGAGGTCGTGCACCTGATCGTTGCGGAGCAGCGCGGCGATGTCCATGGCGTCCGCACCGCTGTTGTTGATGACGTCCGGCGGGTCGCCCTGCACCATGCGGGGCTGGAGCCTGGTCCGGATCTCGGTGGTCTTGGTGTGGTCGACGGAGCCGTAGCTGCCCTGGTAGATCTCCTCGGCGTCGAGGGCGTACTGGTCGCCGAAACCGCCGTCGAAGATGACGACTTCGAGCTCGGCGTCCGGGCTGACGCCGAACGGATTGGAGTCGGTGGCCTCCTGACGCTCGACGCTGTCGCCGTCGTCGCCGCCACTGGCACAGGAGGACAGGGCACCGACGGCCGGGATGGTGAACAGCCCCGCCGCTGCGGACCTCCTGATCAGCGTGCGGCGGTTGAGGTACGGACTGGAAGTCATGTTCAAGTCCTCGCCTTCACAAGGGACGCGGGCGGTAGGTCGCCGCCGGAATCCCCGACAGGTATAGTCCACTTGGCGCGGCCGCGAAAGATCGCGGACTGGATCGCCCACAGGCTTTTCCGAGTTGAGATCTCCGCGACACACAGCGAGGCCGCCCTCCTCAAGGAACGGGAGGGCGGCCCCGGTGGCGTGCGGCGATGACTCCGCGTCGCCGGTGTCCCGGCGTCGGACGGACGCCGGGAAAGGTGTCGGTCAGGCGCCGATCAGCGAACGCAGCACGTACTGCATGATGCCGCCGTTGCGGTAGTAGTCGGCCTCGCCCGGGGTGTCGATCCTGACCGGCGCGTCGAACTCGACGCCGGTGTCGGTGGTCACCTTGACGGTCGCGGGAATTCCGCCCTCGTTCAGCGCGGTGACGCCCGTGATGGAGTAGGTCTCCTCACCGGTGAGCCCGAGCGCGGCGGCCGTCCGTCCCTCGGGGAACTGGAGCGGCAGGACGCCCATGCCGATCAGGTTGGAGCGGTGGATGCGCTCGTAGGACTCGGCGATCACGGCCCGCACGCCGAGCAGCGCGGTGCCCTTGGCGGCCCAGTCGCGCGAGGAGCCGGAACCGTACTCCTTGCCCGCCAGGACAATCAGCGGGGTGCCGGCGGCCTCGTAGTTCTGCGCGGCGTCGTAGATGAACGAAACCGGCGCGTCCTCCTGGGTGAAGTCGCGGGTGTAGCCGCCCTCGGTGCCGGGCGCGATCTGGTTGCGCAGCCGGATGTTGGCGAACGTGCCCCGGATCATCACCTCGTGGTTGCCGCGGCGGGAACCGTAGGAGTTGAAGTCGCGGCGCTCAACGCCGTGCTCGGTCAGGTACTTCCCGGCGGGGGTGTCCGCCTTGATCGCGCCGGCGGGCGAGATGTGGTCGGTGGTCACCGAGTCGCCGAGCTTGGCCAGCGCCCGTGCGCCGGTGATGTCGGTGACGGGGGCCGGCTTCGTCGTCATGCCCTCGAAGTAGGGGGGCTTGCGGACGTAGGTGGACTCCGGGTCCCACTCGAAGGTGTCCCCGGTGGGAATCGACAGCGCGTTCCACTGGGCATCGCCCGCGAAGACGTCCGAGTAGCTCTGCCCGAACATCTCCTGGCCGATGGCCGAGGCGACGACCTCCTCGATCTCCTGCTCGGTGGGCCAGATGTCGCGCAGGTAGACCGGCCTGCCGTCCTGGTCGGCGCCCAGCGGCTCGGAGGTGATGTCCACCTTCATCGAGCCGGCGATGGCGTAGGCCACCACCAGCGGCGGGGACGCCAGGTAGTTCATCTTGACGTCCGGGTTGATGCGGCCCTCGAAATTGCGATTGCCCGAGAGCACGGAGACGACCGCCAGGTCGTTGTCGTTGACCGCCTGCGAGACCTCCTCGGGCAGCGGGCCCGAGTTGCCGATGCAGGTGGTGCAGCCGTAGCCGACCAGGTTGAACCCGAGCTTGTCCAGGTAGGGGGTGAGGCCCGCCCGGTCGTAGTAGTCCATGACGACCTTGGAGCCGGGCGCCAGCGTGGTCTTGACCCACGGTTTGCGGCTCAGGCCGCGCTCCACCGCCTTCTTGGCCAGCAGGGCGGCGCCCACCATGACGGAGGGGTTGGACGTGTTGGTGCAGGAGGTGATCGCGGCCACCGTCACGGCGCCGTGATCCAGCTCGAAGGTGGTGCCGTCGGCCCCGGTCACGGTGACGGGGTGGCTGGGCATGCCGTTGCTGACCGCCGGGGAGTCGGAGGCTGGGAAGGACTCCTTGCCCGCCTCGTCGCCGTCGACGTCCGGCACGTAGGCGCGCACGTCATCGGCGAACTTGCGCTTGGCCTCGGTGAGGGCGATGCGGTCCTGCGGACGCTTGGGGCCCGCGATGGACGGCACGACGGAGGCGAGGTCGAGCTCCAGGTACTCGGAGAAGTCCGGCTCGGCCGCCGGGTCGTGCCACAGGCCCTGCTCCTTGGTGTACGCCTCGACGAGGGCGAGCTGCTGCTCGTCGCGGCCGGTGAGCCTGAGGTAGTTGACGGTCTCGGCGTCGATGGGGAAGATCGCGGCCGTCGAGCCGAACTCGGGCGACATGTTGCCGATCGTCGCGCGGTTGGCCAGCGGAACCGCGGACACGCCCTCGCCGTAGAACTCGACGAACTTGCCGACGACGCCGTGCTTGCGCAGCATCTCGGTGATGGTCAGCACCAGGTCGGTGGCCGTGGTCCCGGTGGGCAGCTCGCCGGTCAGCTTGAAGCCGACGACCCGCGGGATGAGCATGGAGACCGGCTGGCCGAGCATGGCCGCCTCGGCCTCGATGCCACCGACGCCCCAGCCGAGCACGCCGAGCCCGTTGACCATGGTGGTGTGCGAGTCGGTGCCGACCAGCGTGTCCGGGTACGCCTGGCCGCCGCGCACCATGACGGTGCGGGCCAGGTGCTCGATGTTGACCTGGTGGACGATGCCGGTGCCCGGCGGGACGACCTTGAACTCGTCGAATGCGGTCTGTCCCCAGCGCAGGAACTGGTAACGCTCGCGGTTGCGGCCGTACTCCAGCTCCACGTTCTGCTGGAACGCGTTGGCCGTTCCGAACTTGTCGGCGATGACCGAGTGGTCGATGACCAGCTCGGCGGGGGCGAGCGGATTGATCCGCGAGGCGTCGCCGCCCAGCTCGCGGACGGCCTCGCGCATGGTGGCGAGGTCCACCACGCAGGGCACGCCGGTGAAGTCCTGCATGATCACGCGGGCCGGCGTGAACTGGATCTCCTGGCTCGGCTGGGCGTTCGCGTCCCAGCCTGCGAGCGCCCGGATGTGAGCGGAGGTGATGTTCGCCCCGTCCTCGGTACGGAGCAGATTCTCCAGCAGGACCTTCAGGCTGTACGGCAGGCGGGCCGACCCCTCCACCTTGTCCAGCCGGAAGATCTCGTACGACTCGTCGCCCACCCGCAGTGTGCTGCGGGCGTCGAAGCTGTTCGCCGACACGACTGTCTCCTTCAACACATGAAATTCGCGCGTACTACGCATCCTGCCGCCCGCTCCGCGCCGGGTCTCGCTGAGGTGACCCTAAGCTGGCCGCCGGGGGCGATGCGGTGGCAGCGTCGTCCTGTCACCAGATATCTCGATGTCGAGATAACCCTAACGCATGCGCGCCCGCGGCTCATGCGCAAGACCGCCCGCGTCGCCGCCCCGGCGGCCGTGCTCGGGGCGGGCCTCGCGCCGGCGGCGCCGACCTCGGGCGCGTCGCCGCACACGGCGAGTCAGGACGATCCGGCGCCGCAAAGCGGGGAGGGCGGGTAAAGCCTGCGCCGGCCGGGGTGCGGCCGGATCGCGCAACCGGGCGGACCGCCGTACGGGGGTCCGCGCCGCCGCCGGCGGCCGGGACCGTTCCGCTCGGCCCCGGTGTTCAGGCCCGACACGCCGCCGCGGCCCGGAAGGGGGACGCTCCCGGCCGTCGCTCGTCCGAGTGGGCCGCACGGCCGTCCGCGGGACGGCGACACGCCGACGCTCCGGCGCGTCATCACCCGAACGGCCCCCACCGACACGCCTCATCTCATATGTGAGATAAGCTCGATAGCATGATCGATGACTACCTCGCCCGGATCGGTCAGCTCATTCGGGACGCACGCCAACATCGCGGCTGGACGCAGGTACAGCTCGCGGAAGCACTCGGGACCAGCCAGAGCGCGGTCAATCGCATCGAGCGAGGCAATCAGAACATCAGCCTTGAGATGATCGCGCGCATCGGCGAAGCCCTGGACAGCGAGATCGTCTCGCTCGGCTACGCCGGCCCGATGCATCTGCGGGTGGTCGGCGGACGGCGGCTGCACGGCAGCATCGACGTCAAGACGAGTAAGAACGCCTGCGTCGCGCTGCTCTGCGCCACCCTGCTCAACTCGGGCCGCACCGTGCTGCGCCGGGTCGCCAGGATCGAGGAGGTCTTCCGCATCCTCGAAGTCCTCGGCTCGATCGGCGTCCGCAGCCGCTGGATCAACGAGGGCGCCGACCTGGAGATCATCCCCCCGGCCGAGCTG
Organism: Streptomyces sp. MP131-18; assembly: GCF_001984575.1. GTDB lineage: Bacteria > Actinomycetota > Actinomycetes > Streptomycetales > Streptomycetaceae > Streptomyces > Streptomyces johnsoniae. The sequence continues at coordinate 1,586,036 of NZ_LZNS01000001.1, forward strand.
GATCTCGACGCGATCGACCACGAGGCGGCGCGCCGCACCCGGAGCATCATCATGTTCCTCGGTCCGCTGCTGCACCGCATGGACCACTTCAAGATCCCCTACGCGGGCGGCTGCGACCTGGGCACGCGCACGGTCGAGCCGCACATGATGGCGCTGCGGCGCTTCGGACTCGACGTCACCGCGACCGAGGGCATGTACCACGCCACGGTCAACCGGCAGATCGGGCCGGAGCGGGCCATCGTGCTGACCGAGCGCGGGGACACCGTCACGGAGAACGCGCTGCTCGCCGCCGCCCGCCACGACGGGGTCACCGTCATCAGGAACGCGTCGTCCAACTACATGGTCCAGGACCTGTGCTTCTTCCTTGAGCAGCTCGGGGTGCGGATCGACGGGGTCGGCACGACCACGCTCGCCGTGCACGGCGTGCCGGAGATCGACCGGGACGTGGACTACTCGCCCTCGGAGGACCCGGTCGAGGCGATGAGCCTGATCGCCGCCGCGGTGGTCACCGAGTCGCAGCTGACGATCCGCCGGGTGCCGCTGGAGTTCCTGGAGATCGAGCTGGCCGTTCTGGAGGGTATGGGCCTGGACCACGATCTCGGCCCCGAGTACGCGGCGGACAACGGACGCACCCGGCTGGCCGACCTGACGGTGCGGCCCTCCAAGCTCGAAGCGCCGATCGACAAGATCCACCCGATGCCGTTCCCCGGCCTCAACATCGACAATGCGCCGTTCTTCGCGGCCATCGCGGCCTCGGCGCACGGCTCGACGCTGATCCACGACTGGGTCTACGACAACCGCGCCATCTACCTCACCGACCTCAACCGTCTGGGCGGCCGGCTCCAGCTGCTCGACCCGCACCGGGTGCTGGTGGAGGGCCCGACGCGGTGGCGGGCGGCCGAGATGATGTGCCCGCCCGCGCTGCGGCCCGCGGTGGTCGTCCTGCTGGCGATGATGGCCGCCGAGGGGACCTCCGTCCTGCGGAACGTCTACGTCATCAACCGCGGCTACGAGGATCTGGCCGAGCGGCTGAACTCGGTGGGTGCGCAGATCGAGACGTTCCGGGACATCTGATGCGCCGCCCGTCCCACGGGCCCCCCGCGGGGCGGAGGGTCCGCGGGGGCATACTGGGGGGAGTCACGATTCGGTCGCGTTTTCCTCACCGGACCGGCCAATTCCGCCGGGCCGCATGACCCGGGGCGTTCCGGGGGATCGTGCTCACAGGACCGGTGAACACCCGGCTGCGGTGAGGAGTTCCGTCATGGACCAGGCACTGGACAACAGGCTGGACAAGAGGCTCGACAACAAGGCGACCGGGCGGACGCTCGTCCTCTTCGGCGCCACGTTCGTGCTCGCGGTGCTCGCTTCCCCGGTGTTCGTGCTCTACGAACTGCTGCTCGGCGCCTTCGGCCTGGTCGCCACGGGCCTGCTCACCCGCGGCAGGGAGGGCACCAAGGCGCGGGCGGCCACCGTCGTCTTCGCCGGGCTGCTGGCCGGGAGCCTGCCGTACCTGGCCGCCGCGCCCTTCGTCTCATGACGGCAGGCGCAGCGCCACCCGGTCGCTGACGGGCCGGTAGCCGAGGCGCTGGTAGAGCGCGTTGGTCGTCGCATTCGCCACATCGGTGAACAGCACGATCTCCTCCGCCCCTGCCGCCAGGGCACGGCTGCCCGCCGCCGCGGTGACAGCCGCGGCATAGCCGCACCGGCGGTGTTCCGGCGGGGTGTAGACGAAGGCGACGCGCACGGTGCCCTCGATGCGCCGGGTCAGGGTCGCCATCGCGGCCGGAGCGCCGTCCTGGTGCTCCCAGAGCACGATGCCGTCGTGGCGCAGGCGGTCCTCGACGACCCCGGCCGCCGTGGCCGTCGGCATGCCGACCTCCGCGCAGAAGGCCGTGGCCCAGGCCGTCAGCAGGGCGCGGTCCGCCGCCGTGGCGCTCCTGGCCCGGCCGTGCGGGGCGGGCTCGGGCGCCGCGGGCGTGCCCAGCCGGTACAGCCGGGACCCGTAGGCGACGGCGGTCCCCGGGCCCCACGCCCGGGTGAACGCCGCGGCGGACTCCGCCGGCAGTTCGATCGCGGTGGGGGCGTGCTCCCCCACCGCTCCGGCCAGCAGTCCGGCCAGCGGCGCCACGGCGGACGCGGGGAGTCCGCTGACCTGCAGGCCGCCGGGCGGCGCGTGCACCAGCGCGGCCAGAACCCGGCCGTCCGCCTCCTGCCACCAGCCGAGCCAGGGCGGCGGCGCGCCGGCGGCCCGGCCGGCCGGGCGCCGCAGCGCGTCGGTGAGCGTGAGGAGGACCGTGTGCTCGACGGGCCGGGAGACGAGGAAGTCGCCGGCCGCCGCTACGAAGGCCCCGGCGTCATGCGTGGTGCGCCAGCTCATCGCCCCATCGTGGACGCCCGCACGCCCGGCGCACCACATCTTTTGCGCGCGGGCGTCCGGGCCGCGCGCCGACCGGACGGGCGCTGAGCACTGAGCGCTACCAGGGCAGGTCCCTGACCTGCTGCACGCACAGCACCAGGAAGAGCACGCCAGAGGCAAGCAGCATCACGTTGCTGAGTGGCCCGTTGCGCCACTGGCGCGGCACGCGGTCGGTGTTCAGCAGCCACAGCAGGGTCAGCGCGAGGAACGGCATGAAGAACGCGCCGAGCACGCCGTAGGTGAGGATCAGTCCGATCGGCTGGTCGAGCCACAGCAAGCCCATCGGGGGGAACGTCAGCCACAGCAGGTAGGCACGGAACGGCCGGGAGCGCTCCCTGTCCTCCTCGGGCACGGCGAGGGTGGGCTTGACGTGGCCGAGGAAGTCGGTGAACAGCAGGCTGACGCCGTGCCAGACGCCGATCACCGAGCTGAAAGAGGCGGAGAAGAAACCGATCAGGAACAGCTTTGCGGTGACCGTGCCGAAGCGTTCCTCCAGCACGTCGCCGATGTCGAGCAGGCCGCGGTCCCCCTGGCTCAGGGCGAGGTCGGCGGCGTTCAGCAGCTCCGCGCCGATCACCAGCATGGCGACGACGAACAGGCCGGTGGTGGCGTACGCGACGCGGTTGTCCAGGCGCATCATCGGCATCCACGACGGGCCCCGCCAGCCCTTGGCCGTCACCCAGTAGCCGTAGGCGGCCAGCGTGATCGTGCCGCCGACGCCGCCCATGAGGCCGAGCGTGTACAGCACCGACCCGTCCGGCAGGGTCGGCACCAGGCCCGCGGCGAGGGCGCCGGAGTCGGGGCCGATCCGGATGGCGATGCCGACGACGACCACGAACATCACGCCGACGAAGGCCATCATCAGCTTCTCGACGACGGTGTACCGGTTGAACCAGACGCACACGAGCCCGAGCAGCCCGGCGATGATGCCCCAGGTGCGCAGCGAGGGGCCGTCGGGGAAGAGGGCCACCAGCGGCAGCGCGCTGGCCGACATCGCGGTGGCGCCGTAGACGAAGCCCCAGACCACGATGTAGATGCCGAAGTACACCGCGGTCCAGCGGCCGAGGCCGCGCCAGCCCTCGAAGATCGTTTGGCCGGTGGCCAGGTGCCACCGGCCGGTGGCCTCCGCGAGGGAGATCTTGATCAGGCAGCCGAGCACCGCGGCCCACACGAGCGTGTAGCCGTACCGTTCGCCGGCCACGGCCGTCGCGACCAGATCGCCCGCGCCCACTCCGGTCGCCGCGACCACGAGGCCCGGGCCTATCAACCGCCAGCGGCTCCTGGGCGGTTCGGTCTGCTCATGCGTCGTCTTCGCCACGCCGGACATCCTGCCCCGGCGCGCACCGTTTGATTAGCACACGCCAATAACGGATGAGCCGGTGCACGCCGGTGCACGCCGGTGCACGCCGGTGCCCTTCCGCCGCGAACCTGAAGGGGTTATCTTGGGGTTATCCCATAACCCCACCAGAGAGGCGGTACTTCCATGCCCAAGATCAACGTCTATCTGCCGGACGAGCTGGCGGAGGCCGTCAAGGACACCGGCATCCCCGTCTCAGCCGTCTGCCAGCGCGCCCTGGAGCAGGCCGTGCGCCGCATCACCGCGATCCGCGAGAGCACCGCGGACACGTTCGACCCCGAAGACCCCACGGCGCTGGTCAGCTTCACCCCGCGCGCCAGGAGCGCGATCAAGCACGCCCAACGGCTGGCCGCGGCAGAGAACGGCGCGGTGATCACCACGCGCCACCTGCTCGACGGCGTCCTGGCCGAGGAGGGAAACCTCGCGCTGCGCGTCCTGGACGTGCTGGAGGTCGCCCCGGCGACGGTGCGTCAGGAGCTGGCCCGCCGCGGCGGCGAGAGCGGCCGCGAGCCTGGCGGGCCCGCGTTCAGCACCGCCGCGGCCAACGCCCTGGAGATGACCACCACCGAGGCGACCGGCCTCGGCCACAATTACATCGGCTGCGAGCACCTGTTGCTCGGCATGATCAGCGAGCCGGAGGGCACCGCGGGCCGCACGCTGCGCGCCCTCGGCGCCGAGTACCGGCTGGCCCGCCGCGCGGTCAACGCCGCCCTCGCCGGCTACGTGCACCTGCGCGCCCAGACCGCCGCGGCCGCCCCCGGAGCGGCCGCGGCGGGGGCCGGTGCCCTCGCGGAGGTGGTCAAACGGGAGCTGGCACCGCTGGTCGAACGCCTGGAGCGGCTGGAGCGGCAGGTCGGCCCCGAGCCGGGCGCCACGCGATGATTCCGCCGGCCGCCGACCCGTTCGCGGCATACTTCCCCGGGTGTTCCTGACGATATCCGCGGCCGGCGACGCCGGCCGCCCCGCCACAGACCTGGGCTTCCTGCTGCACAAACACCCGGAAAAGGCCCAGGAGTTCAGCACGTCAGCAGGCACGGCCCACGTCTTCTACCCGGCGGCGGACGAACGGCGCTGCACCGTGGCCCTGCTGCTCGATGTCGACCCGGTCGCACTCGTGCGCGGGCGCGGGCGCGGGGCCGCGCCCGACGCCACGCTCGCCCAGTACGTGAACGACCGCCCCTACGCGGCCTCCTCACTGCTCGCGGTCGCGCTCGGCCAGGTGTTCCGCACCGCGCTGCGCGGCGACTGCGCGGCCCGCCCCGAGCTGCCGGGGCGGGCGCTGCCGCTGCGCGTCGAGGTGCCCGCGCTCCCCGCGCGCGGCGGTGCGGACGTGGTGCGGCGGCTGTTCGAGCCGCTGGGCTGGGCGGTGACGGCGGTGCCGGTCGCGCTGGACGAGACGTTCCCCGAATGGGGCGACTCCCGGTATCTGCGGCTGACGCTGACCGGCACGGCCACGCTGTCGGCCGCGCTGCGCCAGCTGTACGTGCTGCTGCCGGTGCTCGACGCGGCCAAGCACTACTGGATCACGGCGGAAGAGGTGGACAAGCTGCTGCGGGCCGGGGACGGCTGGCTGGCTGGCCGGGCACCCGGAGCACAGGCTGATCGTCGACCGCTACCTGGCCCACCGCACCGCCCTGACCAGGCAGGCGCTGACGCGGCTCGAACTGGCGCGGCTCGCCGAGCTGGACGACGGCGCCGTCGAGGAGCTGGACAACGCCGTCGCCGACGGCCAGGACGGCACCGCGGACGAGGACCCGGCGGCCGGGGAGGGCGCCGGGGCCCCGGTGCCGCTCGCCGTCCAGCGGCGCACCGCGGTCCTCGACGCGCTGCGGGCGAGCGGCGCGAGCCGCGTGCTCGATCTCGGCTGCGGCGGCGGGCAGTTGCTGGGCGCGCTGCTGGCGGAGAAACGGCTGACGGAGGTCGTCGGCATGGACGTCTCGGCGCGCGCCCTGGCCGCGGCCCACCGGCGGCTCGGCGTGGACCGCATGCCGGAGCGGCAGCGCGCGCGGCTCCGGCTGATCCAGGGCTCGCTGGTGTACACCGACGCACGCCTGGAGGGCTACGACGCGGCCGTGCTGTGCGAGGTGATCGAGCACGTGGACCCGCCGCGGCTGCCCGCGCTCGCCCACGCCGTGTTCGGCGCGGCCCGGCCCGGGACGGTGATCGTCACCACGCCGAACGCCGAGTACAACAGCCGCTGGGAGACGCTGCCCGCCGGGCAGTTCCGGCACACCGACCACCGTTCGAGTGGACCCGGGCCCAGTTCGCCGCCTGGGCCACCGAGGCGCGCTCGGCGCGGCGGCGGAGCGCGGTGTCGACGTGGCGTCCCTCGCCGCGCGGCAGCGGGAACGCGCCGCGGACGCCGAGGCCTTCACGGCGGCGTACCGCACGTACTGCCGGCCCACGGGCGAGGGGCTCGACGGCGTGCGCATCGCGCCGTTCCAGCTCCTGGCCTCGGAGGGGCGTTCGCTCGCCGCGCTGCCGCACGACGAGCAGCTGGCGCTGATCGACCGCGTGGTGGAGCGTGACCCGCTGTTGTCCACGACCCGGCGGCTGGCGGTGGACACCGGGGACGAGGCGTCGGTGGCCGAGGGCGTGCGCTGGTGGCTCGGCCTGACCGCGGACGGCGGCGAGGGCATGGTCGTCAAGCCGCGCGCGGCGTACGTGCGGGGCGCGGACGGGCGGCTGGTCCAGCCGGGCATCAAGTGCCGCGGCCGGGAGTACCTGCGGATCGTCTACGGCCCCGAGTACACGCGCCCGGAGAACCTTGGGCGCCTGCGGCAGCGGAGCCTGGGCCACAAGCGGTCGCTGGCCCTGCGCGAGTACGCGCTGGGTCTTGAGGCGCTGGACCGGGTCGCGGCCGGCGAGCCGGTGTGGCGCGTGCACGAGGCAGTGTTCGCCGTACTGGCGCTGGAGTCCGAGCCGGTGGACCCGCGCCTGTAGCCGCGAACGGCCGGGGTCCCGGCGTGTATTGACGGGTGTGCGGCGGTTCTGACAGCGTGCCGCGGGGGGCGAGCATGAGTCTTTTCGGGCAAGACCCCTTCCTGGACGCGCTGGCGCGCGAGGACCGCCGCGCGCTCCTCGCCGCGGGCGCACCCCGGAGCTACGCGCCGGGCGATGTCATGGTGCGCGAGCGTGACACCACCACCTTCGTGCTGGCGATCCTCAGCGGCTGGTCCGTCGTCTCGGTCGGCACCGAACGCGGGACCCGGCTGATCCTCGCGCTGCGCGGCGCGGGCGAGGTGGTCGGCGACCTGGCGGCCGTGGACCAGCATCCGCGCAGCGCCACGGTCACCGCGCTCGGCCCGGTGGAGTGCGTGGTGTTGCCGGGCGAGCGGTTCCGTCGGTTCCTCTCCGCCCGCCCGGCCGCGACGCAGCTGATCATGCGCCAGCTGTCGGCGCGGCTGCGCAGCGCGGACGTGGAACGGCGTTCGCTGGCCTCGGAGCCGGTGCTGCAACGGCTGGCGGCACGCCTGGTCGAGTTGGTCGAACGGGCGGGGCGGCAGGCGCCCGAGGGGGTCGTCGTCGACCTGCCGCTCCCCCAGCACGACTTGGCCGCCGCGGTCGGCGCGACCAGGGAGGCGGTCGCCAAGGCGCTGCGGCTGCTGCGCGGTCAGGGGCTCGTGGAGACGGGCACCCGGCGGCTGGTGGTGAAGGACATCGGCGTGCTGCGCCTGCTGGCCGCGGGCCGCGACTGACCGCGCGCGGGGGGGCGCACGAACCAAGCGGGGGCGCGCGCGACGGGGGCGCGCGATGGTGGCGTGCGCCCCGAATATCACCTCAATCGGCGCCGGTTGTGTAAACGGCTACATCGCGCCCTCCGCATCCGCGCCACGCTGTTTCCCGAACGACCCACTCACCGGGCGGCGAAGGCGGCAGGGGGACAGCGTGGCCAGTACGGAAGAACGGGCCGTGTACCGGCTCGTGGTCTGCGGGGACGTCAAGGATTCCGGACGGTTGAATCTCGGCGCGAAACTGCGGATGCGCGAAAGTCTCTACCAGGTGTTCCAGGACGCGCTCGACGCCGTCGACGTGGGACCGGAGCAGGTGGACGTCATCGATCGGGGCGACGGGCTGCTGCTGTCGTTCGAGCCGGGGGTGCCGCCCGCGCTGATCGCGGGCGTGTGGCTCGAGGAGGTGCGGCAGGGCCTGATCGAGCGCAGGCCCGTGCTGCACGACCGGCTGCGGATGCGGCTCGCCATGCACCAGGGCCCGGTCTCGCACGACGGCAGGGGCCCCGTCGGCCGGGCCGTCGACCTCGCCTGCCGGCTGTGCGACTGCGATCCGGCGCGGCGCGTCCTCGACGCCTCCGACAGCGATCTGGTGCTGGTCGTCTCCGACCCCTTCCACGGCGCGGTGATCGCGGACAGCGTCGGCGAGCGGTTCGTCGAGCCGGAGGCGTACCGGCCGTTCCGCGTCTCGGTGAAGGAGACGGACGAGATCGCCTGGTTCCGCGTTCCCGGGCTGCCGGTGCCGCCTGACCTGACGGGGGGAGGCGGCACCGGCACCGCCCCCGGCGGGGCGCCGCCCGCGCCGGAAGGGCGCGAGCCCGGCGCGGCGGGCGGCGATACGGAACGCGACCTGTCGCGGTACCGCATCGACGTGCACGACGGGGACAGCACCGTGGTGTCGGCCCGCACCATCGAGGGCGGGCTGACCATCAAGCACGGCAACCGCTCGCGCCGCGACGGGCAGCAGCAGTGAGCGAGGACGGACAGGACGCGGACGACGCGAAGGGCAGACCCCCCGAGGGCGGCGGTCCGAAGGGCGGCGCCAAGGACGAGGGGAAGGACGACGGCGGCCGGGAGGGCAAGGAGAACCGGTTCTCCGGTGCGCACGCCGGCCCGCGGGACGGCGCACACGGCGCGGGCGCCGTGCACGCCGTGCGCCAGGCACGCGCCAACTACACCACCGTGCACGGGAGCAGCACGCTGGTCGACAGCTCCCGCATCGACCGGGTACAGGTCGGCGACACCCACCACTATCACTACGGGCCGCGCACCGCCCCCCTGGTGACCGGCGCGGTGACCACCGAGGAACTGCGGCGCCTGCGCCTGGTGTTCGCGCCGCCGCCCGAGTACCCGGCGCTGCTCGACCACCTCCGCGGGCGCCGCGTGCTCGCGCTGTGCGGCGACCCGGGCAGCGGGCGCGGCTGCACGGCGGTGTCCCTCCTGGACGAGGTGGCACACGGCGCGGTGGAGCGCATGGACCCGCGCACCGAACTGTCCGCGCTGTCCGGCGACGCCATCCGGGAGGGCCACGGCTACGCCCTCGAACTGGCCGGCGGCACCGGCCGCCCCGCCGAGCTGCACCTGGACCGGCTGGGTGCCCTGCTGGCCGAGCGCAACGCCCATCTGGTCCTGGTCGTGGACGCCGGGGACCTGGGCGACGCGTTGCTGCGCGGCCGGTACGGAAGGCTGTTCCTGCCGCCCCCGCCGCAGGAGGTGCTGAAGCGGCATGTGGCCTCGCTGGTGAAGGGCGAGGAACGGCGCACGCACGCCCTGGGCGTCGCGGAGCGCGACGACGTGCGCGGCGCACTCGGTCTCACGCGCCTGCGCCCGCGCGAGGCGGTCGCGCTGGCCGGGCTCCTGGCCCGGCACGCCGGCGGCGACCTGGACGACGCGGGCCTGCTCGCCGAGTGCACGCGCTTCGCGCCCCGGCAGGCCGCGCTGTGGTTCGCCGGTGCGGGCCGGGGCGCGACCCTGCGCGCGGCGCTGCCGACGCTGCGGCCCGCGGCGCTGCGCCTGGGCCTTGCGGTGTACGACGGTGCCCCCTTCAGCGTGGCCGCCGAGGCCGCCGAGGCGCTGACCTGGGAGCTGGCCACGACCCTCGCCCCGGGGCGGACGCCGGGCCGGCCGCTGTTCACCGAGGATCTGCGGGCCCGGCTGACCGCGGCCCGCGCCGGGCTCGGCACGGGCGAGGTCTCCCTCGGCGACGACCAGGTGCCGGTGCGCACCGTGCGGTTCGAGGGGCGGGGCCTGCCCTGGGCGGTGCTCTCCCACGTCTGGGAGGAGCACCACAACGCCCGCGGCCCGATGTGCCGGTGGCTGAACGCCCAGTGCGACGACCCACGCCCACTGGCCTGGGTGCCGGCCGCGCTCGCGGCGGGCGCGCTGGCCACCCTGGACTTTCCGTTCGCGGAGGCCGAACTGCTGATGCCGCTGGCCGGCTCCGAGTCCGGCACCCAGCGGCTCGCCGCCGCCACCGCCCTGGCCCAGACCGCCCGCACCCCGCGACTGCGGCCCGTCGTCGCGTCCCTGGTGCGGGGGTGGGCCGAGGACGGCAACGAGCTGCTGCGCAGCACGGCCGCCCTGGTCCACGGCTACGGAACGGTGGCCGGTTCCGTGGCCCGTTCGCTGGACGCGCTCGGCCCGCTCTCCGAGCCGGGGGACGACGCGGCGCCCGAGGCCGCCTGGGCGCAGTTGCAGGACGTGTCCTACAGCGTGGTGCGGCTGGCCGCGGGTGCCGAACCGGACACCGTGCTGCGGCGGCTCGGCCAGTGGCTCGGGGACCGGCGGATCGGCCGCAGGGACCTCGCGCTGCTGAGCATCATCCAGCTGACGGGAAGCCGCACCTGGCAGCTGTGGGGTCTGGACGAGCAGCCGGAGCTCGAAGCCCACCAGAACTGGCCGCTGACGGCCGCGCTGATCGCGGCCGGACCCGAGCGGGCACCGCTGCTCGCCGATCTGGTGTGGGCCGGGCTCGACACCGCCAGGTCGCGGGACGCGCTGCTCGTGGGCTTCAGGTCGTGGATGCGCCGGTCGGCGCGGAACGCGGAGCTGCTCGACGCCCTCTGCGCGTTCCTGCCGCTGCTGGTGAGCGGCCCGGCCGACGCCGCACGGCTGCGGGCCCTGGTGACGCGGCTCGCCCGCGACCCGGACGAGCCGATCCCGCCCGCGACGGTCGAACGGCTCGGCGCGGCCCTGGGCGCCGGGCCAGGGCCGCGCCCCGGCGGCCGGGACACTCCCGCCGCCCCCACACCGAGCACGCGCAGAAGGGAATCGACCGTATGAACGCGCACACCTGGAATCAGCCGCAACCGCCTCAGCACCTGCCGCAGCCGAGACCGATCCACCCACCGCAGGCCCGGCCCGGTTTCGCGGCCCAGCGGCCCGCCATGCCCGCCCCACCCACCACACCCGCCGCACCGGCCCCGCCCGTGCAGGAGCTCGCGGGCCCGTTCCTGCGGGAGTACGCGCCGTCCTGGCCGTTCCGGCACCCGAGCGCGCAGGTGGCCTCGGTGCTGTTCTTCCGCGGCAGACAGCCGCGCGTGGTCCTGCCCGAGGGACAGGAGGGCGTCTGGCCGCTGCGGCTGCTGCGCCGCCCCTACGCGGTGTTCGAGATACAACTGGGCACGCACACGCTGTCGTTCCACATGCGGCTGCCGGCCGCGGACAGCGTCTCGTTCTTCCCCGTGCGGGTGGGGGTGGCGTGGCGCGTGGCGGACCCGCTGCGAGTGGCCAGGGAGCAGGTGTCGGACGTGGCCAAGCTGCTGGCGCCGCTGTGGGAGGAGCGGCTGAAGGACATCTCGCGGCGGTTCCCGATCACCCAGGCCGAGCAGGTGGACACGGCGGTGCGGCAGGAGCTGAGCGGCAGTGACCTGGGCACCCGGTACGGCATCGAGCTGGAGGTGTTCGTCGACATCACGCCGGACGAGCTGACGATCAAGCACGCCGGCGAGGTGCTGAGGGCCCAGCACGGCCAGGCCATGGAGCGGCTGGAACAGCAGCTTCAGCTCATGAAGAACGAACACGAGCGGACCGTCGTCCGCGAGTGGGCGACGCACTTCCAGCAGGCGATGTCGCAGGGCGACACGGCGGTGATGGCCGAGCTGATGGCGCGCCACCGCGACGACATCCCCGGCATCAGGAGCATGCTGAAGAACGAGCAGCTGACGGCCAGACGGGACGGCATGGAGCTGCTGTCCCGGCTGATCGAGGGCGGCATGCTGGAGTCCTGGCAGCTCGGGGACCAGGCGCAGGCCGTGGTCGACTTCGTGCGGCAGGGCACGCAGCGGATGATCGACACCGCGGCGCGCCGGACGACGCCCGACCCCGGGGTGGCGGGCGGCGAACTGCCCGAGGCGCGGCGTGAGGTGTTCTGGCAGACGCAGCAGGAGACGCAGGAGACCGAGGACCCCGCGGACGGCGGGGGGCCGGGCCGCAGAATGGACCCATGACCTTCCATGTCGACTCCGAGACCGGGCGGCTGCGCCGAGTGATCCTCCACCGCCCCGGCCTCGAACTGAAACGGCTCACGCCGACGAACAAGGACGAGCTGCTCTTCGACGACGTGCTGTGGGTGCGGCGGGCCCAGCAGGAGCACGACATCTTCGCCGAGCTGCTGCGGTCCCGCGGCGTCGACGTGCGGCTGTTCGGGGACCTGCTGACCGAGAGCCTGGACGTGCCCGCCGCGCGGGCCCTGGTCCTCGACCGCGTCTTCGACGAGCGCGAGTACGGTCCGCTGGCCACGGACCGGCTGCGGGGGGTGTTCGACGGGCTGCCGACGGCGGAGCTGGCCGAGGTGCTGATCGGCGGCATGACGAAGCGGGAGTACCTGGAGCGGTACGAGGAGCCGGCCTCGGTGCGGTTCCACGTGATGGACCTGGACGATTTCCTGCTCAATCCGCTGCCCAACCACCTCTTCGCGCGGGACACCTCGGCCTGGGTGTACGACGGGGTGGCGATCAACGCGATGCGCTGGCCCGCCAGGCACCGGGAAAGTGTGCACTTCGAGGCCGTGTACGGCCACCACCCGCTGTTCGCCGGCCCCGGCGCCGGTGACTTCCACATCTGGTCGGAGGGACTCGGTGCGCACCCGTCCACCATCGAGGGCGGGGACGTGCTGGTCATCGGCAACGGCGCGGTGCTGGTGGGGCTGAGCGAGCGGACCACGCCGCAGGCGGTGGAGCTGCTGGCCCGCCGGCTGTTCGCGGCCGGCTCGGCGCGCGTGATCGTTGCGCTGGACATGCCGAAGCGGCGGGCGTTCATGCACCTGGACACGGTGCTGACGATGGTCGACGGGGAGACGTTCACCCAGTACGCGGGGCTCGGGATGCTGCGCTCGTACACGATCCAGCCGGGCTCCGGGGACGAGGAGCTGAAGGTCACCGACCACCCGCCGGAGCACATGCACCGGGCCATCGCCGCCGCGCTCGGCCTCGGTGGCATCCGGGTGCTGGCCCCGGTCCAGGACGTGCACTCGGCCGAACGGGAGCAGTGGGACGACGGTTGCAACGTGCTGGCGGTCGAACCGGGCGTGGTGGTGGCCTACGAGCGGACCGTCACCGCGAACACGCATCTGCGCGAGCACGGCTTCGAGGTGCTGGAGATCCCGGGCAGCGAGCTGGGACGCGGCCGGGGCGGCCCGCGGTGCATGAGCTGTCCCGTGGAACGGGACGCCGTATGAGCCTGTACCGCCGTCCGCCCCTGGCGCGATCTGCATACTCATGTAGAATTCCGCATACTATTTCAACAAGATCCGCGCGACGTACGGAGTCGATATGGCGACAGAGCTTTCGGGCCGCCACCTGCTCAAGGAGCTCGACCTCACCCCCGAGGAGTTCCGCTCGCTCATCGCCCTGGCCACGGAGCTGAAGGCGGCCAAGCAGTCGGGCAGCGAAACCAGGGCCCTGACGGGCAAACACATCGCGCTGGTCTTCGAGAAGAGTTCGACGCGCACGCGCTGCGCGTTCGAGGTGGCCGCCGCGGACCAGGGCGCGGCAACCACCTGCCTCGACCCCTCCGGCTCGCACATCGGCCGCAAGGAGTCGGCACGCGACACGGCCCGCGTGCTCGGCCGCATGTTCGACGCGATCCAGTACCGGGGCAGCGCCCAGCGCACCGTGGAGGAGCTGGCCGCGCACGCGGGCGTTCCCGTCTACAACGGACTGACGGACGAGTGGCACCCGACCCAGATGCTGGCCGACGTGCTGACCATGGCCGAGCACGGGCCGGGGCCGCTGGAGCGGACGGCCTTCGCCTACCTCGGCGACGCCCGCAACAACATGGGGAACTCCTACCTGGTCACCGGCGCTCTGCTCGGCATGGACGTGCGCATCGCAGCCCCCGCGCAACTGTGGCCGGACGCCGCGGTGCAGGCGGAGGCCAGGCGCCTGGCCGGGGAAACGGGTGCGCGGATCACGCTCACCGAGGACGTGGCCGAGGGCGTGCACGGCGCCGACTTCGTCGCCACCGATGTGTGGGTCTCCCTCGGCGAGCCCCAGGAGGTATGGGACGAACGGATCGCGCTGCTGCGCCCCTACGCGGTGACCGGGGACGTGCTGCGCGCCACCGGCAACCCGGACGTGAAGTTTCTGCACTGCCTCCCCGCGTTCCACGACCTGGGCACCGAGGTCGGCCGGGAGATCCACGCGCGGCACGGCCTGGACTCGCTCGAAGTCACCGACGAGGTCTTCGAGTCCGAGCGGTCGATCGTCTTCGATCAGGCGGAGAACCGGCTGCACACCATCAAGGCCCTGATGGTCGCGACCCTCGGCTGACCAGGCAAACGCCGCCCCCGCGGGCGCCGGGTGCGTGCCGGGTGCGTGCCGGGCGCGTGCCAGGGGGCCGTCGTCCGAACGTTCCGGGTGCGCGCACATCGTCCGGCGCATACGTCAGTTCACGTGAAGGACGCGTTCCGGTCGCACACGGGATCTACATTACCTGCGCGGGGCGGCCACGGACTTGGGGGGCCGCGGCGGACAGAGGGCTTGGCACCGGCCGCTCCTCGTGCACACCTCGCGGGTGCGCCATGCGGCTCCCGAAGCCGCCGCCCGCCCACGAACCGACCGAACGAAGGACGTCATTCCGTGCGAAGAAAAGCCGCTGTACTCCTGTCCCTCTGCGGCCTGCTGGCCGTGTCGACGCTCGGCGCCACGGCCGCCTCCGGGGCGCCGCAGACCGACGACGACGCGCCCGCGCCGGCCGGCTGGGAACGCGTCGACACGCAGCTCCTCAACGAACTGCTCGCCGACGACGGCGCCGCCCCGCTCAACGCCTCGGCCGACGAGCCGGAGGAGCTGCCCTGGGCCGTCCAGTCCGTGAACACCGGCCTGTTCGTCGCCTCGGAGCAGCGCTACGCCGAGCCGTACACGGGCGTGCTGCGCGCCCGTTCCGACTCGGTCGGCGGCGGCTGGGAGCAGTTCGACATCTACTTCGACGATGCCTCGGAGACCGTCACGCTGACCTCGCGGGCGAACGGCCTGAACGTGGCCACCGAGCGCAACTTCACGGGCGCGTCGAACGGAGTGCTGCGCGCCCGCTCCGAGGGCGTCGGCAGCTGGGAGCGGTTCGTCCTCTACTACCACGACGACCTCCAGACCTTCGCCTTCCGCTCCGTGGTCAACGACCTCTTCGTCGCCACGGAGCAGAACAACACCGGCTCGCTCCAGAACGTGCTGCGGGCCCGCTCCGACTGGATCAACGGCTCCTGGGAGCAGTTCTACCTTTTCTGAGGCGGACGGCGGACGGCCGCCCGCGGCGGCGCCGAGGGGGCGCCGCCGCGCACACGGCCCAACGGGCCGAACGGGCCGGACGGCCCGGTCACCGGGCGCCGCGGGCACTGCCCGCGGCGCCGTTCCCGTCGAACGTCACCGTTTCCGGGGCCGCGACCACCACGCCCGCCGCCCGCAGCGTCGCCTCGATCTCGCGCGGCACACCGGCCCGCAGGCTGGCGTGCGCGCCACGCACCAGTACCACCCGGTGGCCGCGGTCGAGCGCGGCGAGCGCGGTGGCCCGCACCACCGACTCGCTGTGCATCCCGGCCACCACCACCTCGGCCCCGACCGGGACCAGGCCGGCCAGGCCGCTGCCGGCGAAGGCATCCGGCCGGGTCCTGTGCACGACGGGCTCGCCGTCGAGCGGGCGGAGGAGCGGCTCGTGCCCGCCCGGAGGTCCGGCGGCGCCGGTGTCCTCCCCGGCACCGGCCTCGCGCACATGGATGACGACCGCGCCCGCGGTGCGCGCCCGCCGCAGCAGGTCCCCGATCACGGCGGAGACGGAGGAGAGGGCCGGACCACCGGGCGCGGGCGTGGGGGCGGGGTCCGACGGGGTCATGGATAAGTCGAGAAGAAGCAGCACAGGGGCCATCGACGCAGGGTAGCAACCGCCCTCCGACGCCAACTTCCGCGGAGGGCCTAAGCGTTGCTCTGCACGGCGGCATCCCGACGGGCCCCGCGCCGGGTTTGCCCCACCCGACGAGGCGGACGTCGTGGCGCGCCAGGGCCGCCCGGTCAGCGCGCGACGGGACAGGACCGTCACGGTGCGAAGGCGGTCGCGTTTTCCCCGACCCACTGGGCGAACGTCCGGGCCGGACGTCCGGTGACCCGCTCCACCGTGGGCAGCACGGTGTACCCCGCTGCGGGCGGATCGGTGCGCATGGCGAGGAAGAAGGCGACGTCCTCGTCCGAGAAACCGGCACCGCGCCACTGCGCGACGGCCTCCTCCCGGGACAGCTCGGCGTACCGCACCTCGCGGCCGAGGACCTCGGCGAGGGTGCGGACCTTGTCCCGAACGGTCAGCGCCTCGGGGCCGGTCAGCCAGTACTCCTGGCCGCCGTGCCCTTCGGCGGTCAGCGCCGCAGCGGCGACGGCGGCGATGTCCGCCTCGTGGATCATCGCGCTGCGAGCCTCGGGGAACGCCTCGCGCACGACACCGTCCTTCCGCACGGAATCCGCCCACTCCAGCGCGTTGGACATGAACTCCACGGGTGCGAGCCGCGTCCAGACGAAGCCGCCGTCCGCCGCCGCCCCGGCGGCCAGGGCCTCGTCCAGCGGGGTCGCCTCGGTCTCGCCCTTGAGCACGGTGATCCGCCGCACGCCGGAGCGCCGCGCGAGAGCCGCGATCTCCCGCCCGTTGGCCAGGGGCGAGAAGTCCGCGCCGCCACCGCCGAGCGGTGAACCCCCCGCGCCCCGGCCGACGCCGCGGGCGCCGTCAGGACGTCCTGACCAGAGGCCGCCAGTACTGCTTGTCCTCCCGGTCCCGCACCACGAACCCGAGCTTCTGCACCTCCTCCCTCAACTCCGCCACGTCATCGCCGTGCTTCTTCCTCAGCGCCGTCTCCCTCGCCCTCAGCACGGCATTGGCCGCGGGCGGCAGATCCGGGGTGCCCGGCACCCACCGGCGGTACAGCTCGGCGTAAGGATCGCTCTGCCCGGCCCACCGGTAGCCGTGCTCCTGGAAACCCCGCGCGAGTGCGGCCGGGCTGCTTTCGTGCCGCTCACGCAGCAGCTCGCGCGACGCCGGGTCGAGGATCACCAGCTGCTTGCCGTCGACGAACACCGCGTCCACGTCGGAGCGGGCTATGCGGCGTGACATGCCGTCCTTGTCGAGCCGTATCTCCCCGTCCACAAGCGTCACCTTCAGACAGGAGGCCAGGGCGAGGGCGGCGAACCCGAGCCCGAGCAGCAGCCCCGCGGCGGCGAGCGCCACCGCCACCCACGGCCCGTCGAACGAGGCGATCAGCTCGAAGGGACCCTGCATCGGCGCCCACGGCCGGTCGGCCAACCAGCCGGCCACCGGCGGCAGCACAGCGCCGAACAAAACGCCGAGCACCGGGGCGCCCACGATGATCAGCAGCCGGTCGCGGAGGGAGAGCCCCAGCACCGTAGGTCCTGTCGTCTTGCCGTACTCCATGCCGTCACCGTAAGTGACCGCAGGGCCACGGCACAGTAGTCCAAGGTCTTGTTCCCACCCGACTTTCGTCAACTTTAGTTGTAGGGTCTGCGCGTGTCCCTTCCCCTCCTCTCCCACGACACGGCCGGAGAAGGCCCCGCATTGCTGCTGCTGCACTCCGCCGTCTGCGACCGGCGGATGTGGGACCCGCAGTGGCGGATGTTCCTCGACGCCGGATTCCGGGTACTCCGCTGCGACTTCAGAGGCCACGGCGACACCCCCGCGCCGGACGGCCCCTACCGGGACGCCACCGACGTGTGCGACCTGCTCGACGCCCTGGGGGTGGCGGAAACGGCGGTCGTCGCCTCGTCCTCCGGCGGCGCGGTGGCACTCGAACTGGCCGCCCGCCGGCCGGAACGGGTCACCGCGCTGGTGCTGCTGAACACCGGCTCACCCGCCCACCCGCCCTCGGCAGCGCTGCGCGGCATCGCCTCCCGCGAAAGGGCACTGATCGAGGCCGGGGACGTGGCCGGCGCCGTCGAACTCGGCGTGCACACCTGGCTCGGCCCCGAAGCGGACGCGAACACCCGGGCCGTGGTGCGGCTGATGCGGCGCCGCGCCCTGGACATGCGGCCCGCCGCGGAGGACGCCGGGCGGGCCGGGGCAGCGGCCTTCCGCCCCGAGGACGTCAAGGCGCCCACGCTCGCCGTATCGGGCGCGCACGACCTGCACGACTTCCGGCAGGTCGCCGCCGGGCTGCCAAACCTCCTGCCCGCCGCCGAGCACGTGGAGCTGCCGTGGGCCGGGCACCTGCCGAATCTGGAACGCCCGGCGGAAACCGCCCTGCTCGTCCTGGACTTCGTCGAGCGGCACACGGCCGGGGCGCGGGGGCGCTGACGGTCAGTCCTCCCAGACGTCCACCCGCGGCAGGCCCCTGGCCTCGCGTTCGCGGTCGATGAGGCGCTGGATCACCTCCGTCTTCCCCTTCGTGTACTCAAGGCTGCTCCGCCGCTCGGCGGCCAGCCTGCGCTTCACCGCTGCGTACTCCGCCGCGGCCTCCGGATGCGCCCGCAGGTGGTCGCGCAGGAGCCGTTCGTTGCGCGTGGGCCAGGAGGCGGCGGTGACGACGTGGAGGTGGAACGCGCGCCGCCCGGCGCCGTCCGCGCGGTAGTAGAAGAAGCGGCCGGTCATGCCCGTCTCCTCGGGCACGTAGCCGAGCCGCGCCAGCACGGCTGCCCGTTCCGGTGTCACCTGCTCCAGCGTGTCGACGGACGCCATCAGGTCGATGATCGGCTTGGCCGCCAGCCCGGGGACGGACGTGCTGCCCACATGCTCGATCGCGCGGAAGAGTCCGGGCAGCGCCGCGGTCAGTTCCTCGCCCGCGCGCCCGGCCAGCGCGGCCCAGGCGGGGTCGTGGTCTGCTATCACCATGGTCACGGGCCAAGCCTAGAACCCGGTGTCGGTTGCTCACCCTGGCCGGCCGCAGGGCAACGGGCCCGAGAGCCGCGTTCACGCCGGGCCATCCCCGTGGTGGACCGGCGCGCGGGGACCGCGGTGCGGGTCGGCCGGAGCGGCCGGCCCGCGGTGTTCAGCGGGCCGGTTGCCTCCCCTCACTGGTGACGCGGACGAACGGATCGGCGGCGGCCGGATCGGTCAGCGAACCGTAAACAGCGGGGCGGCGGAAGGAGTTGCCCCAGGTCTCGCGCCTGCGGTAGGAGCGCAGGGCCCCGAGGTCGAACACCGCCGGGTAGACACCGGCGGCCTCCCCCGCCTCCACCACGAGCATGTCGCGCGCCCCTTCGGGACCGAACGCCATGCCGTCGAAGGCCACGGAGTGCCCCCAGCCGGGCCCCGCATAGTTCGCCATGGCGACGCCGACCATGTTCTCGTACGCACGCGACTGGAATTGAGCGATCCGATTCCGTTCCAGATCACAGGCGTTGGGCGTGAGAATGATTTCCGCCCCGGCGAGCATCAGCGCCCGGGCGCTCTCGGGGAACTCGCGGTCGTAGCAGATCATCGCGCCGATCCGGACCTCGCCGACCGCGGTGTCCAGCGTGCATACCCCGAAGGAGTCGCCGGGTGTGAGAGCGGCTTCCGGGACGGAGAACGCGCAGGTGTGCACCTTCGCATGGGTGAGGACCGGTCGGCCGTACCGGTCGATGAGCGAGACGGAGTTGCGCGGCGGCCCGTCCCAGGCTTCGAGATAGGTCAGCGCGATGGCCATGCCCAACTCGGCGGCGAGCGAACGGAAGTGGGCGACGAACGGCGAGTCCGCGGCGACGGGCTCGCCGCGCCAGACCACACGGTGGTCCGGCACCTCGACGGGTGCCGCGCCCCGCCACAGGTCAGGGTGCCGGTACACATTCTCCGCGGCCCCGCCGAAGGGGACGGCGGTCTCGTAGCCGTTGCTCCACATCTCGGGGAACAGCGCGATGTCCGCGCCGAGCGCCTTGGCCCGGCGGCAGGCGGCCTCGCCCGCCCGGCGGTTGGCGTCGAGGTCGTGCCCCGGCGGGTCGAGCTGGAGCAGGGCGATGGTCAGTGCAGGCATGATGCAGACTCCTTCGTGGCTGGCAGTGGCGGTCACGAAGGAGCGGCGGGGGTCCCCTGGCGCGGGGACGGCGTCAACGCATGCGTTCACTGTAATGCGCCCAGCCGGAGGGCATGGGCATGATTACTCGTCGGCCGCCTCACCCGAAGGCCCGGCGCACGATCCGCACGCGCAGACGTTCCGGGTCGCCGGCTGACGGCGGAGGCACGGACCGCGCCCGGCCCATACGCGGGGAGGCGGGGTCGCCGCGCGCGGTCCGTCGGAGGGGATCGGGACCTCTGCCCTGCACAGCGGGGGTACCGGCTCCTGCTCCCACCGGGGAGTCTGCCGGAAAGTCACTCGTACTCCAGCAGCGCACAGACAATTTCAGTCGCGATGTGTGTTGACTCAGCTACCAAACGATGAATTTCTCGACTCACGTGACGCTACTGCCACCTGGCCGCACGGACCCCCCTCCGCCACGTACCGGACAAAACGGAAGGCTTGCAACACGACCGGAAATCACGGCCGGGTGCACGTGCCGAAGCGCCAGGCCCCGGAGAACTTCGTCATGAGTCATCCGCCGCGCCGACCACGGCCGCCAGCTCCGCGATGCCGCGCGGCCCCACCCGGCAGCAGCCGCCGACCAGCCGCGCGCCCGCCGCACACCACTCCCCCGCCAGCGCGGCGGGCCCCGCGGCGGGGCCGCGCCACGTGCGGCGCGCGGCGTCCCACCCCTCGCCGCTGTTCGGATACGCCACGGCCGGCTTCCCCGTGACCGCGACCGCCAGTCCGACCGCCTCGGCCACCTCCCGCGGCTGACAGCAGTTGACACCCACCGCCACCACCTGTTCCTCCCCCGCCGCCACCGCGAACGCCTCCGCCAGCGGCTGCCCCGCCCTGGTACGGCCGTTCGCCACCGTGTACGACAGCCACACCGGCACCCCGCAGCCGCGGGCCGCCGCGAGCAGCGCCTCCGCCTCCCGCACATCCGGCACCGTCTCGAGCGCCAGCACGTCGGGGCCGGCCGCGGCCATCGCCTCGATCCGCGGCCGGTGGAAACGCACCAGCTCCGCCCGGCTCAGCCCGTAACGGCCGCGGTACTCGCTGCCGTCCGCGAGCACCGCGCCGTACGGCCCGACCGAGGCCGCGACCCAGCGCGCCCCCGCGGCCCTGGCCAGCCGCACGCTGTCGCCGAACAGCCGGACCGCGGCGGCCCTGCCGATCCCGCGGCGGGCGAAGCCCTCGAACGACGCCTGGTAACCGGCCGTCGTCACCACCTGCGCGCCGGCGCGCACATACGCCGCGTGCGCCCGCACGATCTGCTCCGGCTCCTCGGCGAGCACCCGCGCCGTCCAGAGTGCGTCGCGCAGGTCGCAGCCCTGGTCCTGAAGCTGGTTGGACAGGCCGCCGTCCAGGACCAGGGGGTGCGCACCGAGCCGGGGGAACGTCACGACAGCTGCGGCTTGACCTGTCCCGCGATCAGTTCCAGATGCGCCAGGTCGTCCAGGTCGAGGATCTGGAGGTAGATCCGCGAGGCGCCGATCTCCGCGAAGCGGCCGATCTTGTCCACGACCTCGGCGGGCGAGCCCGCCAGCCCGTTGCGCCGCAGCTCGTCCACGTCCCGGCCGATGACCGCCGCCCGCCGGGCCACTTCGGCATCGTCCCGGCCGACGCACGCCACCAGCGCGTTGGAGTACACCAGGTCGTCCGGCTTGCGTCCGGCCTCCTCCGCCGCCCGGCGCACGCGGTCGAACTGCGCCGCGCTGTCCTCGGCCGAGGCGAAGGGAATGTTGAACTCGTCCGCGTACCTGGCGGCCAGGCGCGGCGTGCGCTCCTTGCCCATGCCGCCGACCAGCACCGGCACCCGCGACTGCACGGGCTTCGGCAGTGCCGGCGAGTCCTCGATCCGGTAGTGCTCGCCGTCGAAGGAGAACGTCTCGCCCTCCGGGGTGCCCCACAGTCCGGTGATGATCTCCAGCTGCTCCTGGAGCCTGGGGAACTTCTCGCGCGGGAACGGAATCCCGTACGCCGCGTGCTCGGCCGCGAACCAGCCCGCGCCGAGGCCGAGCTCGACGCGCCCGCCGGACATGGCGTCCACCTGGGCGACCTGAATGGCCAGCACGCCCGGCAGCCGGAAGGTGGCGGCCGTCATCAGCGTGCCGAGCCGGATGCGGGAGGTCTCCCTGGCGAGCCCGGCCAGCGTCAGCCAGGCGTCGGTGGGCCCGGGCAGCCCGTCGGCACCGCCCATCTGCAGATAGTGGTCGGAGCGGAAGAACGCGTCGAAGCCCAGGTCTTCCGTGGCCTTGGCGACGGACAGCAGGGTGTCGTAGCTTGCGCCCTGCTGCGGTTCGGTGAAGATACGCA
Organism: Streptomyces sp. MP131-18; assembly: GCF_001984575.1. Lineage (GTDB taxonomy): Bacteria > Actinomycetota > Actinomycetes > Streptomycetales > Streptomycetaceae > Streptomyces > Streptomyces johnsoniae. The sequence goes on from NZ_LZNS01000001.1 coordinate 1,608,319, forward strand.
GATCCATGGACCCCATTCTCCGCGCTCGGGAAGGAGGGGCCGAGGGCGGGATCACCCGGCGCGCCGGACCGCCGCCGCCCGGCCGCCCTCCGCGCTCAGATCACCGAGTGCTTCTCGTCCATCCGCACCCGCAAATGGCTGTTCTCGCGGTGGTTGAGGTCTTCGAGCACCGCGCGCGCCTGCATCTCCTCCAGGTGGGCCGCGGACTCCCGGCCCAGACCCCGCAGCGCCGCCGCGAGCCAGGTGCGCTGCTGCGCCACCACGAACGGGTCGAACGGCTGCTCGGCCGCATGCCCGAGCGCCCGGTCCACCCAGCGGGCGGCCTCCTCGAACTCGCCGACCTCCAGGTGGTATTCGGCGAGCACACCGGCGGCGATGGTCCGTTCGTAGGGCAGCGGCGCCGTCTCGTAGTTGCGCGTCAGCAGGCGGTGCGCCGCCGCGTGATTGCCGAGGAACAGCTGGCAGCGGCCCAGATTGTTGATGATCTGCGGCTGGAACTCGCCGATGCCCGCCGCCCGCACCTCCGCGAGCGTCCGCTCCGCCACCTCCACCGCCTCGGCGATCCGCCCGGCCGAGCCGAGGCAGGGCACCAGGTTCAGCGTCGTGGCCAGCGCCTCCGCCCGCTCGCCGACGGAACGGAAGAGACCGATGCTGCGCCGCAGCAATGCCCCGCCCTCGTTGCCGCGGCCCTGCTGCCCCGCGGCCTTGCCCAGCTGCCCGAACGCCACCGCCTGGGCGAACCGGTCGCCCCTGCGCCGCCCGACCTCCAACGCCAGCTCGCACAGCTGCCGCTGGGCGCGCCAGCACAGCCGCATCCCGAAGTAGCTCTCCAGCGCGCGCACACTCTCCAGCGCGAACGTCGACAGCGGGCGCCCGCCCAGCTCGCCGCCGCCGTCGTACTCGGGCGCGGCCAGCTGGCGGGCCAGCGACAGCACGTCGTCCAGCGCCTCGTCCGCCCACGGCAGCGACTCGTCCACCGACGTGAACAGCCGCCCCTGCGGGTAGCGGTCCGCGCCCGCCTGGTAGCGCCTGCGGTAGTGCTCGGCCAGCGCCAGTGGCCCGTTCACCCGGTGCAGCGAGCCCAGGTACCAGCGCGCGAGCTCCGCGAGCCGCGCGGTGATCCGGTCATGCGGCACCCGCGCCGCCTGCCACGCCGCCGCGGCGCGCACCAGGTCGTGCAGCGCGTACACACCGGGCCGCGGGCTCCCCGCGATCTGCGCATCGGCCAGCCGGTCGAGTGCCTGCCTGGCCTCGGCGGCGGAACAGCCGACCAGCGCGGCGACAGAACCGGCGCTGAACGACCGGACCGCAGCGGCGCCGAGCAGCGGGAACATCGCGGCGGCCCGCTGGTCCTCCGGCTCGCGCGAGGCGGCGAGCTGGTCGATGCTCACCATCAGACTCGCCCGCAAATCCAGGTCGGGCGCGGTCAGTTCGTCCATGCGCCGCCGCTCGTCGGCGAGCACGGCCGTGAAGTCCGCCACCCGCCAGCACGGCCGCGCGGCCATCCTGGCCGCCACGATCCGCAGCGCGAGCGGCAGCCGGCCGCACAGCTCGACCAGCTCCTCCCACTCCGACCGGGTACCGCGCTCCCCGGTCCCGCCCGCCACCGAGCGCAGGAACGTCACCGCCTCCTCGGTGGTCAGCGGCGTCAGGTGCAGGTGGTGGCCGCGGTGCAGCCCGGTCAGCGCCGTGCGGCTGGTCACCACGGCCGCACAGCCCGGCTCCGTCGGCAGCAGCGGCGCCACCTGCGCCGCGTCGAGCGCGTTGTCGAGCAGGATCAGCACCCGGCGCGCGTGTAACTGCTCCCGGTAGAACGCGTCGGCGGCGTCGGCGTCCTGCGGCACCTCCTTGACCGGCGTGCCGAGCGAGGCGAGCAGGACGCGCCGCGCCTCCGCCACGTCGAGCGGCACGTTCCGCGGATCGGCACCGCGCAGGTCGACATACAGCAGGCCGTCGGGGTACCGGTCCTCGACCTCCCGGGCCGCGCGGACCGCAAGTGTCGACTTGCCGACTCCGCCGGGGCCGTCGATCAGGCAGACCGCGGGCGCGCCGAGCGCGCCGCCGAGCCACCCCCTGATGCAGCCCAGCTCAAGAGCGCGGGCGACGAACGTGGCGCTGCCGGGCGGGAAGACCGCCCGGTGCGCGGCCTGCCCGCCGGGATCGGCGGGCAGGCCGCCGCCGGCCGACGCGTCGAGCGCCAGACGGCGCAGGCGCAGGCGCGACGGGTGGGCGCGCGCCTGCGCCACCAGCTCGTCGGCGATCTCGGCGTGGCGGCCGAGCGCGATCAGCAGCTCGTACCTGTCCTCGGCGGCGCACAGCCGCAACTCGTCGAGCGCGGGCAGCTCGTTCGCGCGCAACGGCCCCTCCGGCAGGCCGTCGAGGGGCGTGCCGCGCCACAGCGCCAGCGCCTCCGACAGCGCCCGCTCGGCCCGCCGCGGATCGGCCGTGCCGACGGTGCGCGCCAGCCGCAGCGCCTCGTGCACCCGGCCGACGTCCGTCTCGGACGGCTCGACGGCCAGCAGGAACGCGCCAGGCAGGGTGCGCAGCCGCCCCGCGGGCAGTGCCCGGCGCAGCCGCCGCACGTAGTCGCACAGTGTCGCCCCGGCGCGTGCGGGCTGCCGCACGCCCCACAGGCGAGCGGCCAGCTCGGGCCCCGGCACCTCCTGCCCGGGGCGCAGCGCGAGCGCGGCCAGGAGCGCGCGCAGCCTGGGGGCGGTCACGGGCAGCGGGGTACCGTCGTCCGCCGCCACCTCCAGCGGGCCGAGGAGCCTGATGTCCAAGGGAAACCCCCACCGCCGACGCCGTGGACCACCACTCTACTGGGCGGCGGGCGGGGATTTGAGGGGCTGGAGCACGGCGACGCACTCCAGGTGGTGGGTCATCGGGAAGAGGTCGAACGCCCGCAGGAACCTGGGCACATAGCCGGCCGCGCGGAAGTGCGCCAGGTCGCGCGCCAGCGCCGCCGGGTCGCACGCGACGTAGGCGATGCGCCGGGCGCCGAGTTTGGTGACGCGCTCCACCACGTCGCGGCCCGCGCCGGCGCGCGGCGGGTCGAGGACGATGAGGTCGGCGCTGGTGATTCCGGTACGGGGCAGCACCTTGGACACCGTGCCCTGCTCGACGCGGACCCGCGGGAAGTCCGCGAGATTGTGCCGGGCGTCCTGGACGGCCCGCCCGGAGACCTCGATGCCCAGCACCGCGCCGCGCTCCCCCAGCCGGTCGGCGAGCGCCCCGGCGAACAGACCGGCCCCGCAGTACAGGTCGAGGGCGGTTTCGCCCTTGCGCGGAGTGAGGCCCCGCATCACCGCGTCCACCAGCAGCCCGGCGGCCTCCCGGTGGCCCTGCCAGAAGCCGCCGCCCGACACCCGCCAGGTGCGGCCGTCGGCGCGTTCGCGCACGAACGCCCGGCCGTGCACCCGGTGTACCGGCGGCTCGCCGCCGCGTTCGCGCCCCTCCTCGGCGCGCATCACCGACACCGGCCGGTCCAGCTCCACCAGCGGCAGCCGGTGGCCGGGACGCGGCGTGAGGACCACGAGCCGGTCGTTCGAGCCGGTGGCCGCCGCGGCCTCGACGGAGGCGATACCGGGCCAGGTGCGCCGTTCGATGCCCAGCTCCGTGACGCCTTCTGCGGCGATCAGGCAGCGGTCGACGGGCTCCACCTCGTGCGAGCGGTGGCGGCGCAGCCCCGCGCGGCCGTCCTCGTCGACCGCGTACTGCACGCGCGTGCGCCAGCCCGGGACCTCGCCCGCGCCGGCCTTGTCGCCCGGGGCGGGCTCGACGGTGCCGTCCCAGCCGGCCTCCTCGGGGGTCAGCCCGGCGAGCGCCCGCAGCTGCTCGGCGAGGACGTCGGCCTTCAGCCTGCGCTGCGCGCCCGGCTTGACGTGCTGCCAGTCGCAGCCGCCGCAGCGTCCTGGCCCCGAGAACGGGCAGGGCGCGGGGACGCGGTCCTTCGCGGCGTCCAGCACGCGCACGGCGTCGGCGCGCAGGTAGCGGGAGTCCTCCCGCCCCTCGGTGACGCGCACGACCACGCGCTCTCCCGGCAGGGTGTGGCGGACGAACAGGACCCGGCCCTCCGGGGTGCGGGCCACGCAGTGCCCGCCGTGCGCCACCGGGCCGATCTCGACCTCGTACTCCTGGCCCACCAGGGAGGCGGCCTTGGGCGAGGGATCTGCGGTGGGCATGGGGGGGTGCTCCGAACGTCGGCGACAGCGGCGTTCCAGTCTACGGGCGCCTGATCCGGTGCCCGTGGCCGCGCCGGACGGCGCCCGGCACGTGCAGCGGGTGGCGCCGCCCGATGCGGGCGCGGGCGGCCTCGGCCGAGTGCAGCTGCCAGGGCACGGAGGTCACGGTGACGCCCGGGGTCAGCAGGAGCCGCGCCTTGAGGCGCAGCGCGCTCTGGTTGTGCAGCAGCGTCTCGTACCAGTGGCCCACCACGTACTCGGGAATGATCACGCTGACGACGTCGTCGGGGTGGGTGTGCCGCAGCTTCTTGACGTAGAGGACGAAGGGGTGGGTGATCTCGCGGTAGGGGGCATCGAGGATTTCGAGCGGCACGTCGATGTGCCGGCGCCGCCAGTCCTCCGTCAGCCGCCGGGTGTCGTCCGGGTCGATGGCGATGGTGACGGCGGTGAGACTGCCGGCGCGCAGCAGCTTGGCGTAGGCGAGGGCGCGCAGCGTCGGCTTGTGGACCCGGGAGACCAGGACGACGGCGTGCACCTGGGAGGGCCGCATGTCCAGCCGGTCCTCCGGAACGTCCACGGCCAGTTCGTCGGCGACCCGTTCGTAGTGGCGTCTGATCGCCGTCATCACCGCGTAGAACAGGGCCATGCCGAGGAGGGACACCCAGGCGCCGTGGCTGAACTTGGTGAGCAGGACGATCACCAGGACCAGCGCGCACAGCGCCGCGCCGAAGCCGTTGAGCGCCCGCACGCGGTGCATGCGCCGGCGCGCGGCCGGATCGCGCTCGTCGGCGAGCAGGCGGTTCCAGTGCCGCACCATGCCGCTCTGGCTGAAGGTGAACGAGACGAAGACCCCGACGATGTACAGCTGGATCAGCTGGTTGGCGTCGGCCCGGAACGCGACGACCAGCAGGGCGGCCGGCAGCGTGAGGAACACGATGCCGTTGCTGTAGGCGAGGCGATCCCCGCGGGTGTGGAGCTGGCGCGGCAGGTAGCGGTCCTGGGCGAGGATGGAGCCGAGGACGGGGAAGCCGTTGTAGGCGGTGTTGGCGGCGAGGAAGAGGACCAGCGCGGTGGCCGCGGCCAGGCAGAGGAACGGCACGGAACCGTCGCCGAGGACGGCGATGCCGACCTGCGCGATGACCGGGTCCTGGTGGTGGGCGGCGCCCGCGGGCTCGCCGTCGATCAGCAGGTCGCGGGCGGGGTCCTCGGCGAGGCGGACATCCGTGTGGAGGGCGAGGGCGACGATGCCGGCGAACATGGTGGTGGCCAGGGCGCCCATCACGGCCAGCGTGGTGGCGGCGTTGTGACTTCTGGGCTCGCGGAAGGCGGGCACCCCGTTGCTGATGGCTTCCACCCCGGTGAGCGCCGCGCAGCCGGAGGAGAACGCACGAAGCAGCAGGAACCCCATGGCCAGTCCGGAGAGGCCGGTCTGCTGGGGAACGATCTCGTACCCGGCAGTCGGCGCGCTCATCGTGTCGCCGAGCACGAGTGCACGGAACGCGCCCCAGGCCACGGTGCCGAGGACGCCGATGACGAACGCGTAGGTGGGGATGGCGAACAGCCGTCCCGACTCCTTCGCCCCCCGCAGGTTCATCAGCATCAGCAGGGCGATGACGGTCAGCGCGCTCAGCACCTGGTTGTGCTGCACGAAGCCGACGGCCGAGCCCAGGTTGTCCACCCCGGCCGAGACGGACACCGCGACGGTGAGCACGTAGTCGACGAGGAGGGCGCCGCCCACCGTCAGCCCCGCGCGGCGGCCGAAGTTGCCCGAGACGACGGCGTAGGCGCCGCCGCCGCCCGGGTAGGCGTGCACCGTCTGCCGGTAGGACGCCACGACGGTGATCATCAGCAGGACGACGGCCGCGGTGATCCAGGCGCTGTGCGGGTAGGCCGCCACCCCGGCGATGGACAGGACGAGCAGGATCTCGCCGGGGGCATACGCGACGGAGGACAGCGGGTCGGACGCGAACACGGGGAGGGCGATGCGTTTGGGCAACAGCGTCTTGCCCAGGGAGTCGCTGCGCAGGGCACGGCCGAGGAACAGCCGCTTCGTGCGATCCATGCGCTCACGGTACGTGAGCAACGGACCGCAACCGGACAGTTCGGCACCCCGACCGGTAGCGTGGTCCGCAGCGAAGGAGGCCTATGCACATCGTCATCATGGGCTGCGGCCGGGTCGGCGCGACCCTGGCCCGGATCCTCGAGGAACGGGGACACTCGGTCGCCGTCATCGACCGCGACCCGACTGCGTTCCGCCGGCTCGGCTCCCGGTTCGGCGGGCGGCGGGTGACCGGCCTCGGCTTCGACCAGGACACGCTGCGCGAGGCGGGCCTCGCCGACGCGGGCGCCTTCGCCGCCGTGAGCAGCGGCGACAACTCCAACATCATCGCCGCGCGGGTGGCGCGCGAGGTGTTCGACGTGGAGAACGTCACCGCCCGGATCTACGACCCGCGGCGGGCCGAGGTGTACGAGCGGTTCGGCATCCCGACGGTGGCCACCGTTCGCTGGACGGCCGACCAGATGCTGCGCCGACTGCTGCCCGCGGGCGCCGAGCCGCTGTGGCGCGATCCGAGCGGCGGGGTGCAGCTCTCCGAGGTGCACGTGGCGGCGTCCTGGCTCGGGCACCGGGTGAGCGCGTTCCAGGAGCGGACGGGCGTGCGGGTCGCGTTCCTGACCAGAATGGGCGAGGCGATGCTGCCGACCGCGCAGACGGTGCTCCAGGAGGGCGATCTGGTGCACGTGATGATGTACAGCGATCAGGTCGCCGAGGTGGAAGCGGCGTGCCTGCTCGGCCCGGCGGATTCGTGAAGGGAAGCGCCGCATGAGAGTGGTGATCGCGGGGGCCGGGGCGGTGGGCCGTTCGGTGGCGGCGGAGCTGCTGGAGAACGGGCACGAGGTGCTGCTCATCGACAAGTCGCCCCAGGCGGTCTCGGTGGAGCGGGTGCCCGAGGCGGAATGGCTGCTCGCGGACGCCTGCGAGATCTCCGCGCTGGACGAGGCCGCGCTGGAACGCTGCCAGGTGGTGATCGCGGCCAGCGGCGACGACAAGGTCAACCTGGTGGTGTCGCTGCTCGCCAAGACGGAGTACGGCGTGCCGCGCGTGGTGGCCCGGGTCAACCACCCGAAGAACGAATGGCTGTTCAACGACGCCTGGGGCGTGGACGTCGCGGTCTCGACGCCGCGTCTGATGTCCGCGCTGGTGGAGGAGGCGGTGAGCATTGGCGACCTGGTGCGGCTGATGCGCTTCAGCCAGGGCGAGGCCAATCTGGTCGAGCTGACGCTCCCCGAGGGTGCCGCGCTCGTCGGCACCCGGGTCGGCGAGGTTGCCTGGCCGCAGGACACCGCCCTGGTCACGATCATCCGCGGCGCCCGCGTCCTGATCCCCGACCCGGACGACGCCCTGGCCGCGGGCGACGAGCTGCTGTTCGTGGCGGCCCCGGCCAGCGAAAGCCGACTGGAGGACCTGCTGTCGCCCCGCGGTCAGAAGAGGCCCCGCGAAGATCTGAACGACAGGGCCTAGTCTCCGGCCTGGACCTGGGGCGGTGGGCCGGTGGCGGGCTCCGGGTCCTCCGGGGCCGTCCCGGCCTGTGCGGCGGCCTTTTCCCGCTTCTCCCGCGCCTCGCGCTCCTCCCACTCCGCGATCACGTCGATCGGGGCGGGGGCCTTCACGAGGATGATCCAGGTCAGGTAGACCGCCAGCAGGAACGGCGGGATGCCGAGTGCCACCCGCAGCCAGCCCAGCTGGGTGGCGTCCCCCCAGAAGTAGATGGGGAAGGTGATGGCCGACTTGGCGAGCAGGATGGCGCCCCACACGTAGCTGGCCTTCGTGTAGGCGACCTTGCGCCCGGGGTTGCGGGTGCGCCACGAGAGGTTTTCGCGGAAGACGGGGCCGAGGACCAGCCCGAGCAGCGGGACGCCCGCGAGCGAGGTCACGACGTACGCGACGCCCAGACCGAGCGTGTACAGCATGCCGGGCAGATAGAAGTTCTTCGCGTCGCCCGACATCATCGCGAAGACCGCGCCGAACGCCACACCGAAGACACCCCCGAAGGCGTGCTTCGCGGTGTCCCGGCGGATCAGCCTGGCCAGGGCCAGCACCGCGGACAGGCTCAGCGCGAGGACGGCCGAGACGTTGATGCTCCGGTTGATCGTATAGCTGAGGACGAAGATCAGGCCGGGAACGGTGGTCTCCACCATGCCGCGGACCCCGCCGAACGCCTCGAAGAACGCGGCCCGGGTCGCGGCCTCGTCCACCTCTTCCGGTGCCCCTGCGTTCACTCGGCTACTCCTCTTCCCGCGGTTGCAGCTGGTATCGGGGATTGAACAGCACCGGGCGGCCCTGTGTCACCGCGATCCGCCCGACGGCGACCAGCGATCTGCCGGGCTCCACGCCGGCGATGGCACGCCGCCCCAGCCAGACGACGTCCAGGAAGGCGGTGCCGTCGTCCAGCTCGGCCTGGAGTGCGGGCATCCCGGCAACCGTCCGCTCGGTCACCGTACGCAGCGTACCGCTCACCCTGACGACGCGGCGGTCCACGGCCTCCCCGGCGCACTCGCGGATACGGGTGCAACCGGCGTCGGGCGGCTCCGGGTCCGGCGTCAGGTCGTCCCCGCCACCGGGCTCGGAACGTCCGAGCAGCCGCCGCAGCCAGCCGCGGCCCTCCGCACCCATGCCATCAGCGTAACGTGGCCGCGCCATCCGTCTGCTCCGTCAGCGTTCGAAGCGGTAGCCCATGCCGGGCTCGGTGATCAGGTGCCGGGGCGCCGAGGGGTCGGCCTCCAGCTTGCGGCGCAGCTGCGCCATGTAGACCCGCAGGTAGTTGGTCTCGGTACCGTACGCGGGGCCCCAGACCTCCTGGAGCAGCTGGCGCTGGCTGACCAGCCGCCCGGTGTTGCGGATCAGGACTTCGAGCAGGTGCCACTCGGTGGGGGTCAGCCGCACGTCCCTGCCCCCCCGGTGGACCTTCTTGGCCGCGAGGTCGACGGTGAACCCGCCGGTCTCCACGACCGCCTCGTCCTCGGCAGAGCCGGGCTCGGCCCGGCGGACCGCGGCTCGCAGCCTGGCCAGCAGTTCGTCCATGCCGAACGGCTTGGTGACGTAGTCGTCCGCGCCCGCGTCCAGCGCCTCCACCTTCTCGTCCGAGGTGTGCCGCGCGGACAGCACGATGATCGGTACCCGCGTCCAGCCGCGGATGCCGGTGATGACCTGCACGCCGTCCATGTCCGGCAGGCCGAGGTCGAGGATGACGACATCCGGGTGCCGGTCCGCGGCGAGCCGGAGCGCGGACGCGCCGTCCGCGGCGGTGTCCACCTCGTACTTGCGCGCCTTGAGGTTGATGACGAGCGCGCGGAGGATCTGTGGCTCGTCATCGACTACGAGCACCCGGTGCATGGGCCGCCTTCCGTTCCGTCTGTCGTGCCGTGGGCAGGGTGATCACCATGGTCAGCCCGCCGCCGGGGGTGTCCTCGGCGTCCAGCGTGCCGTGCATCGCCTCGACGAAGCCGCGGGCGACCGCGAGGCCGAGCCCGACGCCGTTGCCGCGGGGCGTGTCGCCGTGCCGCTGGAACGGCTCGAAGATCCGGTCCTTGTCGCTGTCGGGAACGCCGGGTCCGCGGTCGACCACGCGCACCTGGACCTGCTCGCCCAGCGCGTCGGCCCGCACCAGCACGGGCTTGCCCGGCGGGCTGTACTTCACGGCGTTCTCCACAACGTTCGCGACGCTGCGCTCCAGCAGGCCGGGGTCGGCGGCGGCGAACGGCAGCGATTCGGGGATGTCCAGCTCGACGACGCTGACATCGGACAGGCCGCCGAGCGCGCGCGGCACGACCTCGTCGAGGTCGATCTCGCGCAGCAGCGGCTCCACGGTGCCGGTCTGGAGCCTGGACATGTCCAGCAGGTTGCCGACGAGCTGGTCGAGGCGGTCGGCCCCCTGTTCGATGCTCTCCAGCAGGTCCGCCTCGTCCTCCTCCGACCAGGCGACGTCGTCGGAACGCAGACTCGACACGCTCGCCTTGATGGCGGCGAGCGGCGTGCGCAGATCGTGGGAGACGGCGGCGAGCAGGGCGGTGCGGATGCGGTTGCCCTCGGCCAGCTTGTGGGCGCGTCCGGCCTCGTCCTTCAGCCGCTGGCGGTCCAGGATGGCCGCCGCGTGGGCGGCGAACGCGGTCAGCACCCGCCGGTCCTCGGCCGGCAGGACCCGGCCCGAGAGCGCCAGCATGGTGTGCTGGCCGATCGGCACGTCCACGTCGGCGTCGTCCGGCGTGTTGACGGGCTTGGCGCCACCGTTGACGGAGACGCTGCCGACGCAGGCCCACTTGCGCCGGTCGAGGTCGCGTTCGAGCAGCGCCGCCGTCTCCATGCCGAAGGTCTCCCTGGCGCGTTCCAGCAGCGCGCCGAGGGTGTCGTCGCCGCGCAGGACGCTGCCGGCCAGCAGCGTCAGCGTCTCGGACTCCGCGCGCAGCCGCGCGGCCTGGTGCGTGCGGCGGGCCGAGCGGTCCACGACGGTCGCGACGGCGACGGCGATGGCGAAGAAGACGACGATGGCGACGATGTTGTGGCCCTCGGCGATATCCCACTGGTGGGTGGGTCTGGCGAAGTAGTAGTTGAGCAGCACGGTGCCGAAGGTCGCGGAGACCAGCCCCGGCCAGAGACCGCCGACCAGGGCGGCGAGGACCGTGAAGGACAGGAACAGCAGCACGTCGCTGGCGAACTCGGCGCCCGGCGACGGCTCGGACAGTGCCCAGGTCATCAGCAGCGGCCCGGCAATGCCGATCAGCCAGCCGCTGAGCGTGCGGGAGCGGCCCAGGCGCGCGCCGCGCGCGACGGGCAGGCCGCGGCCCTTGGCCACCTCGTCGTGGGTGACGATATGCACGTCGATGGAGCCGGACTCGCGGGCCACGATGGCCCCCACCCCGGGCCCGAAGATGTACTGCCAGGACTTGCGGCGGCTGGAGCCGAGCACGATCTGGTTGGCGTTGACGCCGCGGGCGAAGTCGAGCAGCGAGCCGGGCACGTCGTCGCCGATGACGTGGTGGAACGTGCCGCCGAGCTGCTCGACCAGGGTCCGCTGGGCGGCCAGCTCGCGCGGCGAGGCCGAGGTGAGGCCGTCGGCCCGGGAGATGTACACGGCGAGGATCTCGCCGCCCGAGCCCTTGGCCGCCATGCGGGCGGCCCGCCGGATCAGGGTGCTGCCCTCGGGCCCGCCGGTGAGGCCGACGACGATGCGCTCCCTGGCGTGCCAGGTGGAGCGTATGCCGTGCTCGTTGCGGTACTGCTGTAGGTAGGCGTCGACCCGGTCGGCGGTCCACAGCAGGGCCAGTTCGCGCAGCGCCGTGAGGTTGCCGGGGCGGAAGTAGTGGGCGAGGGCGGCGTCCACCTTGTCGGGGGCGTAGATGTTGCCGTGGGCCATGCGCCTGCGCAGGGCCTCGGGGGCCATGTCCACCAGCTCGATCTGGTCGGCCCGCCGGACGACCTCGTCCGGGACCGTTTCGCGCTGGCGCACACCGGTGATGGACTCCACCACGTCGCCCAGCGACTCCAGGTGCTGGATGTTGACGGTCGACACCACGTCGATCCCGGCGTCGAGCAGCTCGTCGATGTCCTGCCAGCGTTTGCCGTTGCGCCCGCCCGGCACGTTGGTGTGGGCCAGCTCGTCCACCAGGGCGACCTTGGGCTCCCGCTGGAGCACGGCATCGACGTCCATTTCGGTGAATACGCTGTCGCGGTACACGACCTCCCGCCGCGGCACCTGCTCCAGGCCGTGCAGCAGCACCTGGGTGCGGGGGCGCTCGTGGTGCTCCACGAGCGCGACCACGATGTCCGTGCCACGCTCCGCGCGCCGGTGCGCCTCCGAGAGCATGGCGTACGTCTTGCCCACTCCCGGAGCGGCCCCGAGGTAGATCCGCAGCTTGCCGCGTCGTGCCATGACTCCATTCTCGTCCCCCCGCCGCGGATCACCCGGCGATCGGGTGCCGGGCGGCCGTCAGGGTCCCGTATGAAATGCGCCTGCCCCGGCCCCGGGGCGGCCCCCGCCGCCCCGGGCCCGCTCACCGGGCGGTGAGCTCGCGCAGCGCGAGGTTCAGCTCCAGGACGTTGACCCGCTCGTTGCCGAGGAAGCCGAGGTCGCGGCCCCGCGTGTGCTCCTCGACCAGCCGCGCCACGTCCTCGCGCGGCAGGCCGTTCGCCTCGGCGACGCGGTCGGTCTGGAGCCGCGCGTAGGCGGGCGAGATGTGCGGGTCGATCGCGGACGCGGAGCCGGTGACGGCGTCCCGCGGGACCTCGTCCACGGACACGCCGTTGAACGCCGCGACCTGCTCGCGGGCCTCGCGGACCTCTCCGAGCAGCGTCGGGTCGCTCGCGCCGAGCTGGCTCGAACCGGTGGCGAGCGGGTCGTAGCCGCCGTGCGAGGGCCGCGGCTGGAACCAGTGCGGGTCGGGGTCGCCGTCCGCGTCGTTCCAGGTCTGGCCGATGAGCGCGGAGCCGACCTCGCGGCCGTCCGCCTCGGCCATCGAGCCGTTCGCATGGCCGGGGAAGGCCGCCTGCGCCACCCCGGTGATCAGCAGCGGGTAGGCCACGCCGGTCAGCAGGGTGAGGACGAGCACGGCCCGGACGGCGGCGAGCAGGGGGCGGACCGTGGTGCGGAGGTCGAGGGACATGTGGATCACCCGATGCCTGGGATGAGGGAGAGGAGCAGGTCGATGAGTTTGATGCCGATGAACGGGGCGATCAGGCCGCCGATCCCGTACCTGCCGAGGTTGCGGCGCAGCATGCGGTCGGCGCCGAGGGGGCGGTAGGCGACGCCGCGCAGCGCGAGCGGCACCAGCGCCACGATGATCAGCGCGTTGAAGACGACCGCCGCCAGGATGGCGGACTCCGGCGAGGAGAGCCCCATGATGTTGAGGTGGTCGAGGCCCGGGTATGCGGCGGCGAACATGGCCGGGATGATCGCGAAGTACTTCGCGACGTCGTTGGCGAGCGAGAAGGTCGTCAGGGCACCGCGCGTGATCAGCAGCTGCTTACCGATCTGGACGATGTCGATCAGTTTGGTCGGATCGGAGTCCAGGTCGACCATGTTCGCGGCCTCCTTGGCCGCGGAGGTACCGGTGTTCATGGCGACGCCGACGTCGGCCTGCGCGAGCGCGGGCGCGTCGTTCGTTCCGTCGCCCGTCATGGCCACCAGCCGGCCGCCGGCCTGCTCGCGCTTGATGAGGGCCATCTTGTCCTCCGGCGTGGCCTCGGCCAGGAAGTCGTCGACGCCCGCCTCCGCGGCGATGGCCTCGGCGGTCCTGGCGTTGTCGCCGGTGATCATGACGGTTCTGATGCCCATGCGCCGCAGTTCGGCGAACCGTTCGCGCATGCCGTCCTTGACGACGTCCTTGAGGTGGATGACGCCCAGCACCCGGGCGGCCCCGGCGCGGTCCTCGGCGACGAGCAGCGGGGTGCCGCCCTGCCCGCTGATGGCCTCCACGGCGCCGAGGACGGCGCCCGGCACGGTGCCGCCGAGCCCGGTGACCCACGCGGTGACCGCGCCCGCGGCGCCCTTGCGCACGCGCAGCGTGCCGGTGTCCACGCCGGACATGCGGGTCTGCGCGGTGAACGGGACCCAGGCCGCGTCCGGCACCTGGTCCCGGCGGCGGGCCGGGAGACCGTGGCGGTCGGTGGCCAGGGCCACGACGGACCTGCCCTCCGGCGTCTCGTCGGCGAGCGAGGACAGCAGGGCCGCCTCGGCGAGGTCGGCCTCGCGCACACCGGCGGCGGGCCGGAACCCGGCCGCCTGCCGATTGCCGTGCGTGATGGTGCCGGTCTTGTCGAGCAGCAGGGTCGACACGTCGCCCGCGGCCTCGACGGCCCGCCCGGAGGTGGCCAGCACGTTGCGCTGGACCAGCCGGTCCATGCCGGCGATACCGATGGCGGACAGCAGCGCGCCGATGGTGGTGGGGATGAGGCAGACCAGCAGCGCGGTGAGCACCACGAGGGACTGCTCGGCGCCCGCGTACACGGCGAACGGCTGGAGCGTGACCACGGCGAGCAGGAAGACGATGGTGAGGCTCGCCAGCAGGATGTTCAGGGCGATCTCGTTCGGCGTCTTCTGCCGGGCGGCGCCCTCGACGAGGGAGATCATCCGGTCCAGGAAGGTGTCGCCCGGCCTGGCGGTGACGCGGACGACGATCCGGTCCGAGAGCACCCGCGTGCCACCGGTGACGGCGGAGCGGTCGCCCCCCGACTCGCGGATGACGGGCGCCGACTCGCCGGTGATCGCCGACTCGTCCACGGAGGCGACGCCCTCGACGACGTCGCCGTCGCCCGGTATGACGTCCCCCGCCTCGCAGACGACCCGGTCGCCGACGGCCAGCGCGGTCCCCGGCACCCGTTCCTCGCCGCCGTGGGTGAGGCGGCGGGCGACGGTGTCGGTGCGGGCCCTGCGCAGCGAGTCGGCCTGGGCGCGGCCGCGGCCCTCGGCGACGGCCTCCGAGAGATTGGCGAACAGGACGGTCAGCCACAGCCAGGCCGCGATCGTCCAGCCGAACCAGTCCCCGGGGTCGGTGGCGGCCAGCACGGTGGTCAGGACGGAGCCGATCTCGACCACGAACATCACCGGGGCGGAGATCATCAGCCGCGGGTCGAGCTTGCGGAACGCCTCGGGCAGCGAGGCCCACAGCAGGCGCGGGTCGAATACGCCGTGGGCGGTGCGGGCGCCGGGCGCGGAACGCCCCGACCGCGGCGGGCCCGCCGCGGTTTCCGGTCGTACGGGGGTCGAGGTGCTCATACCGCGAGTCCTTCCGCGAGCGGGCCGAGAGAGAGCGCGGGGAAAAAGGTCAGCCCGGCGACGACGACGGTGCCGGCGACGAGCATTCCGGCGAACAGCGGCCGGTGGGTGCGGAGCGTGCCCGCCGTGACGGGCACCGGTTGCTGCTGGGCGAGCGAGCCGGCCAGCGCGAGGACGAAGACCATCGGCAGGAACCGCCCGAGCAGCATCGCGAAGCCGAGCGTGGTGTTGAAGAAGCCGGTGTCCGCACCGAGGCCGGCGAACGCGCTGCCGTTGTTGTTGGCCGCGGAGGCGTAGGCGTACAGGACCTCGGAGAAGCCGTGCGGCCCGGCGTTCGTCATGGCCTCCTCGCCGTCGGGCAGCGCCATGGCCACGGCGGTGCCGGTCAGCACCAGGGCGGGCGTGATGAGGATGGCGCAGGCGGCGAGCTTGATCTCCCGGGGACGGAGCTTCTTGCCCAGGTACTCGGGGGTGCGGCCCACCATGAGGCCGGAGATGAAGACCACGATCACGGCCATGATCAGCATGCCGTAGAGCCCCGAGCCCACGCCGCCGGGCGCGACCTCGCCGAGGACCATGCCGAAGATCAGCACGCCGCCGGAGAGGCCCTGGTAGGAGTCGTGGAAGGAGTTGACCGAGCCGGTGGAGGTCATGGTCGTCGAGACCGCGAACAGCGAGGAGGCGCCCTCCCCGAAGCGCTGTTCCTTGCCCTCCATCGAGCCGCCGGCCAGCTGCGAGGCCGTGCCGGGGGCCTGCCGCTCCACGACGGTGACGGCGATGACGCCGGCCAGCCAGATGACGCCCATCGCGGCGACGACGGCGTAGCCCTGCTTCACATTGCCGACGAGCCGCCCGAACGTGCGCGGCATCGAGAACGGGATGGCCAGCAGCAGGAAGATCTCCAGCAGGTTGCTCAGCCCGCCGGGGTTCTCGAAGGGGTGCGCGGAGTTGGCGTTGTAGAAGCCGCCGCCGTTCGTCCCCAGGTTCTTGATGGCCTCCTGCGAGGCGACGGGCCCGCCGGGGATCTGCTGGGCGGCGCCGGTGAGGGTCTGGACCTCCTGCGGCCCGGCGAAGCTCTGCACGGCGCCGAGGGCCACCAGCACCACCGCGGCGAGCGCGGCGATCGGCAGCAGGATGCGGATGGTGCCGCGGACCAGGTCGGACCAGAAGTTGCCCAGTTCGCCGGTGCGGAAGCGGGCGAAACCGCGGACCAGGGCGATGGCGACGGCCAGGCCGACGGCGGCCGAGACGAAGTTCTGCACCGCGAGGCCACCGGCCTGGACCAGGTGGCCCATGGCCGACTCACCCGCGTAGGACTGCCAGTTGGTATTGGACACGAACGAGACGGCGGTGTTGAACGCCTGGTCGGGCGGGATCGGGTCGAAGCCGAGCGACAGCGGCAGACGGTCCTGGAGCCGCTGGAAGGCATAGAGGAACAGCACGCCCACGGCCGAGAACGCGAGCACCGCGCGCAGGTAGGACGGCCAGCGCATCTCGGCATCGGGGTCGGCGCCGATCGCGCGGTAGACCCAGCGTTCGGCACGCAGGTGGGTGCGGGAGGAGTAGACGGCGGCCATGTAGTCGCCGAGGGGGCGGTGCACGAGGGCGAGCGCCACGATCAGGGCGGAGATCTGGAGCACGTCCGCGAGGGTGTGGTTCATCGGCGGTGCTCAGAACCTCTCCGGGAACAGCAGGGCCAGCACGAGGTAGCCGAGCAGGACGGCGGCCACGCACAGGCCGGCGACGTTCTCCGCGGTCACAGCTTCGCCACCCCTCGGGCGACGAGGGCCACCAGCGCGAAACCCGCGCCGGTGGCCAGGACGAAGACCACATCGGCCATCGGTTGCTCCTGAGCAAAAAGGGTCGGAAAAGGACTGACCCCTTCAGGGAACCTCTGTTCCAAAGCGATGGGAGCACCGTTGACGGGCCTCTGACGTGGGCCCGTCCCCCGTTGACGTCATGCATACGGCGCCGGGGGCGGCACGGCGCGGACGCCTCATTCGCGGGGCGCGCGGGAGCGGCGCAGGCGCCGCTGAACGACGACCAGATCGACCACCGCGACCACGGAGAGCAGCGCGCAGGCCAGCGTCAGGGTGCCGAGGGCACCGGGGCCGGGGCTGTCATCACTGTCCGTGTTTGCCCACCAGATGCAGAACAGCACCGTCAGGGCGAGGAAAACCGGCAGGAAGATACCCGAAAGCAGCCGACGCAGCCGCAGGGCGCTGAAGGCGGTCACCGGCTCGGTGCCGGTCCGCCGGTGACGCAGGTGGTCCATGGCGGCCTCCTCCCTGGAGGCCGCCGGGTACCCGCCCCCCGGCCGGCGACACACGGCCTTCTCCGGCGGGGCGGGCCGGGGAACCTAGCGGACCTCGGAGATCTCCGGGCCGCGGCGCAGCTTGTCCAGGCCGCCGGCGAAGCGGGAAACCTGCGGGCCGCCCTCCTCCGCCTGCTCCTGCTTGACGCCGTCGGGCACCATCTGCGCGTCCTGGGGCAGCTTCAGCACGATCGGGTCGCGCGGCGCCATCGGGGACTCCCCGCGCACCACGACGGTGTCGCGGAAGATCTGCTCCAGGAGCCCCGCGGCCTGCGGCTGGACCGCGCCCTGGCCGGAGATCACGCCACGCAGGAACCAGCGGGGCCCGTCGACGCCCACGAAGCGCACGACCTGCATGCCGCGCTTGCCGTCCGGCAGCTGGACCGGCACCCGGGCCCGCAGCTCCCAGCCGAGCGGCCCCTCGATCTCGTCGATCACGCCGCCCTGCTGCGTGATCCCGGCCGCGATCTCCTCGCGCACCTCGCCCCAGATGCCCTCGCGCCGGGGAGCGGCGAATGCCTGGAGCTGGATCGCGCTGTCCTTGACCACGACGGTCGCGGCCACGATGGCGTCGCCCGCGACCTCTACGCGCAGCTCCATGCCCTGCACGCCGGGGACGAAGAGACCGCCGAGATCGACCCGGCCCTCCGCCGGACTGCCCGGCACCTCGTCGAGGTCCCAGGGCCCGTCGGGCCGCGGCGCGGGCTCCAGCTTGACCCGCTCCGCTTCATCCGCGTCCGGGGTCTCCTCCTCCGAGGCGGTCTCGACCGCTTCCTCGGGGTCCTCGTTCCGCTTGCGACGACGTCCGAACACGTCATTGTCCTTTCCGGTCGGCAGTCCCGCCGGGACCGACCGCAGCAGCATAGGTGTTGTGCGCGCCGGCATGGCCGCCCGTGGAGCCGAAACCCCCCGTGGCCCGCGCGGACCCCGGCAGCTCCGCGACCTCGTGAAATCGCACCGTCTCCACCCGCTGGACGACGAGCTGGGCGATCCGGTCGAACGGCTGGAACCTGACGGTCTCCCGCGGGTCCAGATTGATCACGATGACCTTGATCTCTCCACGGTACCCGGCGTCGATCGTGCCCGGGGCGTTCACCATGGCCACCCCGCACCGGGCGGCGAGCCCGGAACGTGGGTGCACGAACGCGGCGTACCCGTCGGGGAGGGCGATCGAAACACCCGTCGGCAGCACGGTCCGCTCGCCGGGGGCCAGCTCGGCTGCGGCCGTGGTGACCAGATCGACCCCGGCGTCGCCGGGGTGCGCCCGGGCGGGGATGGGAACTGCCGGATCGATCCGCCGGATCAGGATGTCTACCGGGGCTTGGCTCACAGGGGCACTCACGGTGCAGACCCTACCGCCGCCGGGGGCCGCGGGAGGCGAGCCTGCCATGCTTGGGCCATGAAGCCGTATGACGAGCGACTTACCGTGCCGAGGACCTGGTGGCTGATGGCACTGTTCGGCGTGATTCTGCTGGGCGTCGCGCTGGTCCCCCTCGGCCCCGTGGCGCTGCTGTGCGGCCTCGCCGCCGGTGGCGCGCTGGCCGGGGTGGCCCTGAGCACGTACGGCTCGGCACGCATCCGCGTGGTGGCCGGCTCGCTGGTCGCGGGTCAGGCCAGGATTCCGGTCACGGCCCTGGGCGAGGCCCGGGCTCTCGACGCCGACGAGGCCCGCGCCTGGCGGACTCATCGTGCGGATGCCCGGGCTCATATGCTGCTCCGCGCCTACATCCCGACGGCTGTGCGGGTCGAGGTCACGGACCCCGGCGATCCGACGCCGTATCTCTACCTGTCGACCCGCAGGCCGGACCGGCTGACGGCGGCGCTGGCTGCCGCCCGCCCGGACGTGGCATAGCCGCGACCCGGGCGGGCGTTCAGGCCGCGCAGTCGCGGCAGATCAGCTGACCATCCTTCTCCGTGGCGAGCTGCGAGCGGTGGTGGACGAGGAAGCAGCTCATGCAGGTGAACTCGTCCGCCTGCCGCGGCAGCACCCGCACCGACAGCTCCTCGTTCGACAGGTCGGCACCGGGCAGCTCAAGCCCTTCCGCCTGCTCGAACTCGTCCACGTCGACCGTGGACGCCGACTTGTCGTTCCGCCGGGCCTTCAGCTCCTCAATGCTGTCCTCGTTGACATCATCGTCGGTCTTGCGTGGAGTGTCGTAGTCGGTTGCCATTCGTTCTCCCCCTCCGGGTGTCTGTGGTATCTCCAGCGCACGTAACGCGCGGGGGGTCGGACTTTGTGCCCGACCCGAGGCGGAGATTTTGCCTCACATCAAGTG
Source organism: Streptomyces sp. MP131-18 (assembly GCF_001984575.1). Lineage (GTDB taxonomy): Bacteria > Actinomycetota > Actinomycetes > Streptomycetales > Streptomycetaceae > Streptomyces > Streptomyces johnsoniae. The sequence continues at coordinate 1,627,856 of NZ_LZNS01000001.1, forward strand.
GTGTTACTCAATCGACACCCAACCGAACGCCTGAAGAGGTGATCATTCCGGCTGCCGATCGGGCCGCTAACGGGCCAAAACGCCTGCTGCGGCCCCGTGGATGCCCGGCCCTCCGGGCACCCGTATGTGATTGATCACATCTCCTTCTTTCCCGCCTCGGCGTCTTCTCAGACCGGGATGACCACGCACATGACGAGTCCACCGGTCTCCCGCGGCTCGGCGCGCACGTAGCCCCCGTGGGCACGCGCGACCGAACGAACGATGGACAGGCCGAGACCGACACCCTTGTCGCTGCCTGTGCGCTGGGTGCGCAGCCGCCGAAAAGGCTCGAACATATTATCGACCTCATAGGCGGGCACCACCGGACCCGTATTCTCCACCACGAGGACCGCCTGTCCGTGCCTGGCCTCCGTCTCCACCCGGACCCAGCCGCCCTCGGACACGTTGTACCGCACCGCGTTCTGTACGAGGTTGAGCGCCACCCGCTCCAGCAGTACCCCGTTCCCGTGGACGTACAGCGGCGGTCTGGCGCCGGTCAGCTCCACGCCGCGGGTCCTGGCCTCCCCGCGCGTCTGCTCGACCGCCTGCCCGGCAACCTCGGCCAGGTCCACCGGCTTGCGGTCCACCAGCTCGTTCTCACTGCGGGCCAGCAGCAGCAGGCCTTCCACCAGCTGCTCGCTGCGCTCGTTCGTCGCGAGGAGGGTGTTGCCCAGCTGCGTCACCTCGGGCGACGCGTTCGGATCGGACAGCTGCACCTCGAGCAGCGTGCGGTTGATGGCCAGCGGCGTGCGCAGCTCGTGCGAGGCGTTGGCCACGAAGCGCTGCTGCGCGGTGAACGCCCGGTCGAGCCGGTCCAGCATCTCGTCGAACGTGTCGGCCAGCTCCTTCAGCTCGTCGTCCGGCCCGTCCAGCTCGATGCGCCGGTGCAGGTCGGAACCGGCCACCCGGCGGGCGGTGCGGGTGATCCGGCCCAGCGGGGACAGCACCCGACCCGCCATCACATAGCCGAACGCGAAGGCCGCGACCGCGAGTCCGAGCAGCGCGAGCAGCGAGCTGCGCAGCAGCTGGTCCAGGGCGATGGCGCGCTGCCTGTCCGTGCACTCGGCAAGCCACTCCTCGAACTCGTTCTCCTGCATGGGCCCCGGCGTCGCCGGGCACACCGGCGAGGTGATCACCTCGGTCGTGCCCGCGGGGAACGTGAAGGGCAGCTCGGTCCCCCGTTCGAGGGCGCGGGCGGCGAGCAGGTAGATGATCGTCAGCAGCACCACGCCCGCGATCAGGAACATCCCGCCGTACAGCAGGGTCAGCCGAATCCTGATGGTCGGCCGCAGCCAGCCGTGCGGCCGGTCGTCCTCGTGCGGGTCCCACTGCGGCTTCGGCGGGGCGGCCGGCATCGGTGGTGTGGAGGGCGGCGAAGGGGACGAGGCCATGGCTCAGATCCGGTACCCGGCGCCGGGCACGGTGGTGATCACCGGCGGATCGCCCAGCTTGCGGCGCAGCGTCATGACGGTGACCCGCACCACGTTGGTGAACGGATCGGTGTTCTCGTCCCACGCCTTCTCCAGCAGCTGCTCTGCCGAGACGACGACGCCCGCGCTGCGCATCAGCACTTCGAGCACCGCGAACTCCTTGGGCGCCAGCTGCACCTGCCGCCCGTCCCTGTGCACCTCGCGGCGGTTGGGGTCCAGGGTGATGCCCGACCGTTCGAGCACGGGCGGCAGCGGAGCGGTGGCGCGGCGGCCCAGGGCCCGCACGCGGGCGATCAGTTCGCTGAAGGCGAAAGGCTTTGGCAGATAGTCGTCCGCGCCGATCTCCAGGCCCTCCACCCGGTCGCTGACGTCCCCCGAGGCCGTCAGCATCAGGACCCGGGTGGCGCGGCCCAGCTCCACGATGCGCCGGCAGACGTCGTCGCCGTGCACCAGTGGCAGGTCGCGGTCGAGGACCACGACGTCGTAGTCGTTCAGATCGACGCGCTCGGTGGCGGCGGCCCCGTCGTACACGACGTCCACCGCCATGGCCTGGCGGCGCAGCCCGGTGGCCACCGCGTCAGCGAGCAGTTGCTCGTCCTCGACGACGAGTACGCGCACGTCATGGCCCTTCTCTCACAGAATCCGCTTGGCGGGACAGCGGCCGGCCGGCCCCGCGACCATCCTGCCCTGCCCCCGGGTAAACGAGCGGTAAGTGCGCCGGGCGGGGACGGGGCGGGCGAAATTCTGTGGTGGGCAGGTTTCCCCTCGCGGCCCGCCGGGGAGGAGAGGCACACACCCCGCGACCACGCCCGAGAAGGCGGCAAGCCAGTCCTCCGCGCTGCCGACCGTTTCGAGGGTCCGCTGTGGCCGCACCCACCCCCGGCACCCCCCAGTGCCGCCGATCGAAGACGAGGGGGCGCACCTTGGACGCGTTCACCGCTGGGATTCTTCAGCGCATCGAAAGCACCGAGTCCGATCTGCACCGCGCTCGTGAGGCCGGAGACGTGTTCACGATGGATGTGGAGCAGGCCGAGCTGGACGACCTGCGCCGACTGGCGGCGGAACACGGCGTGCACGTCGGCTAGGACCGTCTGACACTTCGGCAGCGGCGCCCCCGGGGACGGGCCCGGGGGCGTCGTCGTGTCCCGCCCCGTCACTCGTGGCTGTCGTGCCAGGCGCCCAGCTCGTCGAGCAGCGGCTGGAGTTCCGCGAACACGCCGGGCGTCGCGGCCACGGCCAGGTCGCCGTCCGGGCGCAGGCCGGGCCGGCCGCCGGTCACGGCGCCCGCCTCCCGGGCGATGAGGTCGCCCGCGGCCAGGTCCCAGGGCGCCAGGCCGCGTTCGTAGAAGCCGTCGAGCCGCCCACCCGCCACGTCGCACAGGTCGATAGCCGCGGAGCCGGAACGCCGGATGTCGCGCACCCGCGGGATCAGCCGGCGGGCGACGGCGGCCTGCGCGGTGCGCACGGTCGCCACGTAGTTGAAGCCCGTCCCGATCAGCGCCTGGTCCAGCGGCGGCGAGGGCCGCGGGCGCAGCGGCTCGCTGCTCCCGTCCGCGGCCGTGCGGAACGCGCCGCCGCCCAGCAGCGCGTGGTAGCTCTCGCCGCGCATCGGGGCCGCCACCGCGGCGGCGACCGCCTCGCCGTCCACCTCGGCGGCGATGGACACGGCCCACTGCGGCAGCCCGTAGAGGTAGTTGACGGTGCCGTCCAGGGGGTCGACGACCCACCGGACGCCGCTGGTGCCGCCGCTGACGCCCCCCTCCTCGCCGAGGAAGGCGTCGTCGGGGCGCCGTTCCGCGAGGAAGCCGGTGATCAGCCGCTCGGCGGCCAGGTCCATCTCGGTGACGACGTCGATGGGGCTCGACTTGGTGGCCGCGACGCCGAGATCGGCAGGACGGCCGTCGCGCAGCAGCCGGCCGGCCCGGCCGGCCGCCTCCCGGGCGAGGGCGAGCAGAAGTTCCGGTGCGGGTCGGTCGGACAAGGTGGGCGCTCCTCAGGCGTAAGGGCTGTCGACGCCGGCGGCTGCCGGCTTGGCCTGGCGGCCCGGGCAGCAGCCGACGGGGCAGATGTCGTGGCTGGGTCCCAGCGCGCCGGGCGCGCAGCGCCCGGGGCTTTCGCCGCGCTCGGTCGCGGCCCGTTCCAGCACCAGGTCGCGTACGGCGGCGACGAACCGCGGCTCCGCGCCGACGGTGGCGGACCTGACGGCGGGCAGCCCCAGTTCCTTCGCGACGGCCATGGCCTCGGTGTCGAGGTCGTAGAGGACTTCCATGTGGTCGGAGACGAAGCCGATGGGCACCATGACGACGCCGGGCGCGCCCTCGTCGTGCAGGGCGGCCAGGTGCTCGCAGATGTCAGGTTCGAGCCAGGGGATGTGGGGGGCGCCGCTGCGCGACTGGTAGACCAGCCGCCAGGGGTGTTCGCTGCCGGTGGCCTCGCGCACGGCGGCCGCGACCTGGCGGGCGGCGTCCAGGTGCTGGGCCACGTAGGCGCCGCCCGGGCCGTGCGCGGCGGGCGGTCCCGAGGTGTCGGCCGCGGCGTCCGGGATGGAGTGGGTGCTGAACGCCAGGTGCGCGCCGCCGCGGACCTCCTCGGGCAGCCGGGCCAGCGCGGCCAGGACACCGTCGGCCACCGTCTCCAGGAACCCGGGGTGGTTGAAGTAGTGCCGCAGCTTGTCCACGCGCGGCAGTTCGAGCCCTTCGGCCGCCAGGGTGGCCAGTGCGCCGGCCAGGTCCTCGCGGTACTGGCGGCAGCCGGAGTAGGAGGCGTAGGCACTGGTGGCCAGGGTCAGGACGCGGCGGCGGCCGTCGCGGACCATGTCGCGCAGCGTGTCGGTGAGGTACGGGCCCCAGTTGCGGTTGCCCCAGTAGACGGGCAGGTCCAGGCCGTGCGCCGCGAAGTCGGCGCGCAGCGCGGCCAGCAGCGTACGGTTCTGCTCGTTGATGGGGCTGACGCCCCCGAAGAGGTGGTAGTGCGCGCCCACTTCCGCCAGCCGTTCGCGCGGGATGCCGCGGCCCCTGGTGACGTTCTCCAGGAACGGCAGGACGTCGTCGGGGCCTTCGGGACCGCCGAAGGACAGGAGCAGCAGGGCGTCGTACGGGTGCGGGTCGGTGGCGCGATCCATGTCCCCGATCCTGCCACCCGCGGTGCGCGGGCCCGACGGCACCGCCCCGTGGGTGCGGGTCACACCGCACGCATGCCTTCTTTACCGAAAGTTCCGCCATTCGCCACTGCCCACACAACCCGCGCACGCGATCGGCGCACCGGCGGTCCGGGACACTCGCGAAGGTCCCGCGACGCGTTCCCTGTGAGGCTTGTCACCCGTGCGGGCGGAGATCGGAAGGCCGTGCGGCGGGCCAACTCCCTTGTGCGGCGAAAACTTCCGCGGCGCGGCGCCCTGTTCGCGTGGCCCCAATGGAGTAGTGTGAAATTCCTGGTCTTGGCCCCAGGAGGCCCGTGTGCGTGGAATTCGCTCGCGCCGGTCACCACTCGTGGCAAAGTGGTGACTGTGCCATAACGGCGGCTAAAGACCACGGCCCGACACGCCGGGCAAGTCGGCAAGGTTGTGGCACGCTGCGCCCGGGCAAGTCACACTCGTCTAGCGGGAGCAGCGACGTATGTGACGTCGGCAGGCACCACCGGGAGGTCCTCGTGCCCGAACTGCGTGTCGTGGCCGTGAGCAATGACGGCACACGCCTGGTGCTCAAGGCTGCCGACAACACGGAATACACGCTGCCCATCGACGAGCGGCTGCGCGCCGCCGTCCGAAACGACAGGGCCAGGCTCGGCCAGATCGAGATCGAGGTGGAGAACCACCTGCGGCCGCGCGACATCCAGGCGCGCATACGAGCCGGCGCGACCGCCGAGGAGGTGGCCCAGTTCGCCGGGATTCCCGTCGAGCGGGTGCGCCGCTTCGAGGGGCCCGTGCTGGCCGAGCGCGCTTTCATGGCCGAGCGGGCCCGCAAGACGCCCGTGCGGCGCCCCGGGGAGACGGCGGGGCCGCAGCTCGGCGACGCGGTCACCGAGCGGCTGCTGCTGCGCGGCGCGGACAAGGACGCGGTGCGCTGGGACTCCTGGCGCCGCGACGACGGCACCTGGGAGGTGCTGCTCGTCTACCGGGTCGCGGGCGAGACGCATTCGGCGAGCTGGACGTACGACCCGCCGCGGCGGCTCGTCCAGGCCGTCGACGACGAGGCGCGGGCGCTGCTCGGTGAGACGGACGACACCCCGGAGCCGAGCACGCCGTTCGTGCCGCGCATCGCCAGGCTGCCGCGCGAGGGCGACCGCCCGCCCGCGCCGCGGGTCTCGCAGGACAACGACACGGACTCGCTGACCAGCCTGCTGGAGGCCGTGCCGAGCTTCCGCGGGGACCTGGTGGTGCCGGAGCAGCCCGGGCCGCCGCCCCCGGCCGCCGCGGCCGAGAGCGAGCCGGAGGACGAGGAGCCGGTGCGCGGGCGCGAGGCCCCGGCCGCCAGCGCCGGGTCCACCTACGCGGACGTGCTGATGCCGCGTTCCGTGGGCGGGCACCGGGACCGGCTGACCGGCAACACGGACCGGCAGGCGGAGGCGGACGGGGTGCGCCCCGGTCGGCGGGCCGCGGTGCCGAGCTGGGACGAGATCGTCTTCGGCACCCGCCGCAAGAAGAAGGACTGACCGGCCGGAGGCGGGCCCTCAGCCCGGCTCCCGGCCCGTCGCCACGGGCCGGGAGGGGTCGGCGGTCCAGTCGCTCCACGAGCCCGGGTACAGCGCCGCGACGAGGCCCGCCTCGGCCAGGGCCAGGACCTCGTGGGCGGCGGACACGCCCGAGCCGCAGTAGACGCCGACCTCCCGGCCCGGCTCCGCGCCCAGCGCGGCGAATCGCGCGGCCAGTTCCTCACGCGTGCGTAGCCTGCCGTCCGGCGCGACATTCTCGGTCGTCGGCGCGGACACCGCGCCGGGGATGTGGCCGCCCACCGGGTCGATCGGCTCCACCTCGCCCCGGTACCGCTCCCCAGCCCGCGCGTCGAGCAGCAGGCCGTCCCTGGCGAGCCGGGCCGCGGCGGCGGCGTCGAGTACCGGCAGCCCGCCGGGCGCGGGCACAAAGTCGCCCTCCGCCGCGGGCCGGTCGACGCCGGTGCTCAACTCGCCGTCCCAGGCGGCCAGGCCGCCGTCGAGGACCCGCACCCGCGGGTGCCCCGTCCAGCGCAGCAGCCACCACGCACGGGCGGCGGCCCAGCCCTGCCCGCCGTCGTACGCCACCACCGGACGTCCGTGCGAGACGCCGGCGCCGCGCATCGCCGCGCCGAAGATCTCCAGGTCGGGCAGCGGGTGCCGGCCGCCGGGGCCCGGCGGCGCGGCCAGTTCGGTGTCGAGGTCGACGTAGACGGCTTCCGGGAGGTGCCCGGCCGCGTACTGCGGGCGGCCAGGGGGCCCGCCGAGCTGCCAGCGCACGTCGAGCAGCACGGGGCGCTCGCGCGGCGGCGTTCCGGGGCCGAGTGCACGCGCCAGGTCGGGTACCGCGATCATTGCTGTCATGGGCCCATTCTCTCCAGCACCCCGGGAGAGACTCGTGAGGGCGAACAACGGCAGTGGCGCGATGGTCCTGACAGGAGAAGAGAAGGATGACTGAGGCAGCGAGTCCGCCCGTTTCCGGAACGCACCGCTGGGTAAGTCTGATGGTCCACGACCTGGCGTCCAGCCAGGAGTTTTATCATGAGCTTTTCGGTTGGGAGTTCGAGGAGGGGCCTTCGCAACTCGGTCCCTACGTCCGGGCGATTCGCGACGGGCACCCGGTGGCGGGGCTCGGTGAGATCGCGCCGGGCGTGCGCCGTGTGGTCGCCTGGCTGCCGTACATCGCCACGCGCAACGCCGACAGCACGGCCGCGATGATCCGGGAGAGCGGCGGCACGGTCGCCGTCGGGCCGCTCGACGTGGAAGGAGTGGGCCGCCTGGCCATCGCCTCCGACCTGAGCGGCGCGGCCTTCGGCCTGTGGGAGGGCGGGCCGCGCAGGCGGGGTTCGGTCCACATCCCGGCCGGCGCCCCCGAGTGGAACGAGCTGATCACCGCGGAGACCACGGGGCTCGGCAAGTTCTACTCGCTGGTCTTCGGCTACGAGGCGGCGCCGGAGCCCGCGCTGCCCGAGGGCAGCGACTACCTGACGCTGCGGCTCGGCAACCGCCCGGTCGCCAGCATCCGCGGCGTCGCCGGAGCGCTGCCGCACGACCGCGGGCCGCACTGGCTGACGTACTTCGCCGTGCCGGACGTGGCGGAGGCGCTGGAGCGCATCGACCGTCTCGGCGGCCGGCAGCTCAGCGAGCCGCAGGTGTCCCCGTTCGGCCGGTGGGCCCAGGTCGCCGACCGGGAGGGCGCGCCCTTCGCGGTCATCCGGGCGGCCAAGCGCTGACGCCCGCGCGGGCCGTCCGCCCCGCGCGGGCGGCCCGAGGGCTCCGTCAGATCTGCCGCCCGGGGGCGGCCGCCGGCTGCGGAACGCCGTCCGCGGGCAGCACGTCGGGCGACAGGGGGCCCGCGCCCGCCGCGGCCGCGGTCAGGCGGCGGCGGTGGTGCCTTCGGCACAGCACCTCGTAGCCGACCTCCGTGCCCGCGCCCACGTCACCGACCACGACCTGCGCGCCCTCGACGACCATCCGCCCGCCCACGGTCCGCGCATTGTGCGTGGCACGCGCGCCGCACCAGCACAGCGCCTCCACCTGGAGCACCTCGACCCGGTCCGCCAGCTCGATCAGGCGCTGCGAGCCGGGGAACAGCCGGGTCCTGAAGTCGGTGGTGATACCGAACGCGAACACGTCGATGCCCAGGTCGTCCACGACCCGGGCGAGCTGGTCGACCTGCTCGGGCGAGAGGAACTGCGACTCGTCGGTGATCACGTAGTCCACGCGCCCGCCCGCGGTCAGGTACTTGACCAGGTGCAGGTGGAAGTCGAACGACTCGTCCGCCTCGACCGCGTCGGTGACGAGCCCGAGGCGGGAGGAGAGCCGACCGGTGCCGGCCCGGTCGTCCCTGGTGAAGATCATGCCCGTCAGCCCGCGGGCCGAGCGGTTGTGCTGGATCTGGAGCGCGAGCGTGCTCTTGCCGCAGTCCATCGTGCCCGAGAAGAAGGCGAGTTCGGCCAACGTTAATCGACTCCAGGTCAGGTGCGTACTTCGAGCAGCGGAACGAGCTGCTCGTCGGGGGTCACCGAGCCGTGCATGCCGATGAGGGCGGACTCCTTGGGCTCGGTGACGCTCGCGATCACACTGGCCACGCCGGTCATGGCCACCACGACGTCGCCGATGCGGTGCCACACGCGCGGCTCGGGTGCCACCCCGGGCGGCCCGAACCACCCCAGCTCGACGGCCTCCTCCCGCGTCACCACCCACGCGTGCCCGGCCAGGACCTCCCGCCACACCGCGTAGACGTCGGCCGCCGCGCCCGGCACCGCGTACAGGTGGCGTGCGCGGCCCTCCCCGCCGAGCCTGGCGACGCCGGCGCGCAGCTCCCAGTCCTCGTCGAAGTCGAAGCGGGCGCTCTCCGTCTGCGGCACGTCGATCATGCCGTGGTCACCGGTGATGTACAGCACGGAACGCGGCGGCAGCTGCTCGGCCAGCCGCGCGGCGAGCCCGTCGACGTGGGCGAGCTGGCCGCGCCACGCGTCGGAGTCGATGCCGAACCGGTGGCCCGCGCCGTCCAGCTCGGCGTAGTAGGTGTAGACGAGCGTGCGGTCCGCCGCCGCGAGGCGCTGCGCGGCCACGTCCATCCGCTCCCCCGCGTCCAGCCGCCCCAGGAACGTGCCGCCGGAGAGGGCCACCCGCGTCAGCGGGGTGTGCTCGAAGTGCGGGGCGGAAACCTGGCAGGCCGCGATGCCCGAGGCGTGCGCCAGCTGGAAGAGGGTCGGATGCGGCTGCCATGCCCGCGGCTCCGTCCACGGGTCCCAGCGGAGCTGGTTCATCACCTCGCCGGTACCGGGATCGAGCACGTTGTACCCCGCGAGGCCGTGTGCCGCGGGTGCGAGCCCGGTGCCCACGGAGGCGAGGGAGGTGGCGGTGGTGGCGGGGAACCCGGTCGTGATCGGCCCACCCGCACCCGCCCGCGAGCCGGGCAGCAGCGAGGTGAGGAACGGCGCCTGCGCGGGGTGGGCGCGCAGCGCCTCCCAGCCGAGGCCGTCGACGAGGAAGAGGCAGACCCGGTCGGCGGGCGGCAGGACGAGCCGGGTCCGCGGGGCCCGGACGCCGAGCCCGGCCAGCGCCGCGGGGAGTACGTCGGCCAGCGACCCCGACCCGTACCGTGGCGCGGGCGCCCCGCGCGGATCGAGCGGCAGGGGGTCGTGTGCGGGCGCGTGCGTCACCTGCCGGCCGCCGCCGTCGCCTCGGAGAGTGCCTGGGCGAACTCCAGCGTCTGACGTACCGTCTCGGGACCGTCGCCCGCCTCGCTGATGCGCAGGGAGAGGTCGTCGGCGGTGGTGGAACCCGTGTAGCCGTGGTCGGCCTCGCAGTTGGGGTCGCCGCAGCTGGCCGGCTCCATGTCGATGCGGGAGACGGCGCCCCAGCCGATGGTGAGGACCACCTCGCGGGGCAGCGTGCCAGGGTTGTACGACTGCGGATCTGCGACGACGCGGCTGATCACCACCGAGGAGATCCGGGAGAGCTTGACCGACTCGGTGGAGGTGGTGGCGTACGGGGCGGGCGCCGTGCTGTCGGCGGACTGCTCGTCGGTGTGGCTGACGATGAACCGCGTGCCCGTGAGCACCAGCACGGTGGCATGCCGGCGGACCTCGTTGCTGTCGAACGTCGTCTCCTGGTGCACCAGGAAGGAAACGACGGGCTCACGGCCCACCGCTGCCTCCACGGCCTCGGCGACCAGCGCCGGGTAGTAGCCGCTGCGTTCGATTGCCTCCCGCAGCCCCTGAGACGTCGTACCGGTCTTCGCCATGGGCCCATCCTACGGGGCCACTCCGCGGCGAGAAGGGCCGTTCGGGATCAGTAGGCCGCAAGACGGCGCGGTCCGAGATCCGTGCGCGGCGGCGGCGCCGCGACCGTTACTGCGGCGGACAGGACGGTCACTCCGCGCGGTGCCACGACGACGGGTTCGAGGTCCACCGCGGCGATGCCCGGGTGGTCGTCGACGAGCCGCCCGAGCCGGAGCAGCAGCTCCTCCAGGGCGTCGGTGTCCGCCGGCCGCGCACCGCGCCAGCCGAACAGCATGGGAGCGGCGCGGATCGAACGCACGAGCGCGGCGGCGTCCCGGTCGGTGACCGGGAGCAGCCGGTGTCCGACATCGCCGAGCAGCTCGGAGGGCGGTCCGGCCAGGCCGAAGGACAGGACGGCGCCGATGGCCGGGTCCACGGTGGCCCGCAGGACCGTGTCCACGCCGCGGGGGGCCATCGCCTGTACGACGGGCAGGAGTTCGGCCGGGTCGCCGAGCTGCCCGGTGAGACCGGCCCAGGCCCGGCGCAACTCGCCCTGGGTGGCGAGGCCGAGCCGGACGCCGCCGAGGTCGGCCCGGTGCCGCAGGTGGGGGGCCGTCGTCTTCAGCGCCACCGGATAGCCGAGGCGCCCGGCGGCCTCGGCCGCCTCGTCCACGTCCCGGGCGGGCAGCGCGGGTTGCACGGTGATGCCGTAGGCGGCGAGCAGGCCGGTGACGGCGTCCGCCGCGAGGCGCGCGGGCGCACCGCCCGGCGGCACGGCGCCGGCGAGCAGCCGCGAGGCGCGCGCCTCGTCGATGTCGTCGTACTCGGGAACGCGCCCGGGGGCGGCCGCCCGTGCGCGCCACTCGGCGTGCCGGGCCGCCTGGGCCAGGGCGCGGACCGCCCGTTCCGCCGAGGGGTAGGCGGGGATGCCGCGGTCGGCGAGCCCGTCGGCGAGCCCGTCGAGGGCCAGGTGGGCGACGACGACCGGCTTGCCCGCGTCCGCCCCGGCCACCGCCTCGTGCAGGGCGGCGGCCAGCCTGGCCCCCGAGGGCGGGCCGCCGAGGTGCACGCCGGGGACGGCGGTGACGACGACGGCGTCGGCACCCGGATCGGCGAGGGCGGCGGCCAGGGCGTGGCGGAAGTCGCCCGGGTCCGCGCCCGGCGGCAGACCGGCCGGGGGCAGGGGGCTCAGCCGCTGGGCGCGGCAGGCGTCGTGCGCGACGAGCGTCAGCGCTTCCGCGTTGCCGACGACGGCGACGCGCGGGCCCCGCGGGAGCGGCTGATGGGCCAGCAGCAGGCCGGTGTCCACGAGTTCGACCGCGGTGTCCGCCTCGATGACCCCGGCCTGGCCGAGCAGCGCGGACACGGTGCCCTCCGGGGTGCGCCCGGCGGGCGCGGCGTGGTCGTGCGGGGGCGCGCCCCCGCTGTGCCGGCCGCCGCGCACCACGACGACGGGCGTGCCCGCGGCCGCGGTGCGGCGGGCGAGCCGGGTGAACTTGCGCGGGTTGCCGACCGATTCGAGGTACATCAGCACGACGTCGGTGGCCGGGTCGTCGTCCCAGTACTGAAGCGCGTCGTTGCCGGAGACGTCCGCGCGGCTGCCCGCGGAGAGGAAGGTGGAAAGGCCGGCGCCGCGCCCGTCGAGTTCGTCGAGTACCGAGATGCCGATGGCGGCGGACTGGGTGAACAGGCCGATCCGGCCGGGCCGCGGCAGGCGCGGCGCGGGGCTGGCGTTCAGCCGGACGCCGGGGGCCGTGTTGAGGACGCCGAAGGCACCGGGCCCGATGATCCGCATGCCGTGGGAACGGGCCTGCGCGACCAGGGCGCGCTGCTGCTCCCTGGTCTGGCCGGCGGCCAGAACGAGGAGGCCCTGCACGCCGTGTTCGCCGCAGTCGGCGGTAACGGCGGCCACCCGGTCGGCCGGGACGGCGACCACGGCCAGATCGACGGGGGCGGCGATGTCGCGGACGCTGCGGTATGCGGGCACGCCGCCGAGCTCCGCGGCGTCGTCGGCCAGCGCGGCGTTGACCGCGTACAGCTCGCCGGCGTAGCCGCCGGCGCGCAGCCCGGCGAGCACGGTGCGGCCCGCGCCGCCGGGGCGGCGGCCGGCGCCGATGACGGCGACGCTGCGCGGGGCGAGCAGCCGCTGCACCGATCTGGCCTCGGCGCGCTGCTCCCTGGCGCGCATGACGGCGACGGATTCCGCGGTGGGTTCGAGGTCGAGGGAGAGGTGCACGGAACCGTCGGCGAAGCTGCGGCGCTGCGAGTAGCCGGCGTCCGTGAAGACCTTGATCATCTTTCCATTGGCGGGGAGCACTTCGGCCTCGAAGCGGCGGATGCCGCGTTCGCGGGCGACGGCGGCGGCGTGTTCGAGCAGGGCGGAGGCCAGGCCGCGGCCCTGGTGGGCGTCCTGCACGAGGAACGCCACCTCGGCGCGGTCGGCGGGCGCGGAGGCGGCATTGCCCTGCTCGTCCACGCGGTCGTAGCGGACCGTGGCCAGGAACTCGCCGCCGACGGTGGCGGCGAGCCCGACGCGGTCCACGTAGTCGTGATGGGTGAACCGGTGGACGTCGCGGTCGGAGAGCCTGGGGTAGGGCGCGAAGAAGCGGTAGTACTTCGACTGGTCGGAGACCCGTTCGTAGAAGCCGACCAGGCGGTCCGCGTCGTCGGGCGCGATGGGCCTGATGTGCGCGGTGCCGCCGTCGCGCAGCACCACGTCGGCTTCCCAGTGCGCCGGGTAGGGAGGCTGGGCGGGCGTCCGCATGGCTTCAGCGTACGGTTGACCGTGTCCGGACGGGAGGCTCGGCGTCTCCCTTCGGAGACTCCAGGTCCGCATGCCCGTTCAACGCTTTAAGGACACCACCATGGCCGAACGCCGCGTCTCCATTGGCTGGGCCGAAGGGCTGCACGCCCGTCCCGCCTCGATCTTCGTCCGCGCCGCGACGGCCGCCGGCGTGCCGGTGACCATCGCAAAGAAGGACAGCTCCCCCGTCAACGCCGCCTCGATGCTCGCCGTGCTGAGCCTCGGCGCGGAGGGCGGCGAGGAGATCGTGCTCGCCTCGTCCGCCGATGACGCGCAGGCGGCCGAGGCGGCACTCGACCGGCTCGCGAAGCTCGTTTCCGAGGGACTCGAAGAGCTTCCCGAAACGGTGTGAAAACGGCCGCCGCCGCGCATGCACTGAATTCGGGCAGCACAATTCCCGCCCTCTGATCCGGCAGCGGAATTATCGGTGCGATAACTCAGGTGTATACGGCCGCTGTTAAATCTGGCCGCGCACTGTGTTTACGGCAGGTTTCGGACCCCTCACGGTCACGGAACGGAACTGTCTGCGGGCCGGAGTCGCCCGTTCCAGCTGCGCGGCCGACAGCATCCTGGCGCGCTCCGCGTCCCCCCGGGCAATGGCGTCGACGAGCGCTCCGCGCTCCTGCCACAGGCCGACCGCGCGCGAGAGGGGCTCCGCGGCGTAGAGCCAGGTGATCTTGCGGCGGAGCTGCACCAGCAGGGAGGTGAGCCCGGGACTGCACGTGGCCTGCGCGACCGTCTCGTGGAACCAGTCGCCCAGCGACCTGAGATCGGTCTCCTGCCCCTGGCCTGCGCGCTGTCGCCCGAGGCGCACCAGACCGCGCAGCACCTTCAGGTGTGCCTCCGTGCGGCGCTGCGCCGCGCGCGCGGCGCCCAGCGGCTCCAGCAGGGCGTGGATGTCCAGCAGATCCGCGGCCTCGCGGTCCCCCGGCTGCGCCACGCACGCCCCCGCGTGGCGCCGGGAGACGACGAACCCCTCCGATTCGAGCGTCCGCAGCGCCTCGCGGACCGGGACCCGGGACACCCCGTAGCGCTGTGCGAGCTGCTCCTCGGCCAGCCGGGCACCGGGCGGCAGGACCCCGCTGACAATGTCGTCACGGATTGCCGTGCATACCGTGTGCGCGGAGATACGCATGAACAAACCCCCACAGACAATCCGGCGTCAGCCCTGTCGCATTACCACCGGGTCACTGCCCCGAACTGTATGGCAAAAAACAGAGCATGCCGATAGCCCCCCGAAAATCGGAGTGGTTTTCGGCCGTAAACGCCGCGAGATCGTGCGCCGGAGGCGCGCGCCGGACGGCAGCGGGCGCCCCCGGCCGGACAGCCCGGGGCGCCCGTGCGCACATCGCCCCTCAGCCGCCGACGACCGTCACCTCGCCGATGCCGAGCGCCCGCACCGGCTCCGCGATCTGCTCCGCGTCGCCGACCAGAACGGTCACCAGCCGGTCGACGGGGAACGCCTGCACCACGGCCGCCGTCGCCTCCACGGTGCCGGTCTCGGCCAGCCGCGCGTACAGCGTCGCCTGGTAGTCGTCCGGCAGCTCCTCCTCGACCTGGTCCGCCAGCGTCCCGGCGACCGCGGCGGCGGTCTCGAAGCTCAGCGGCGCCACTCCGACCAGGTACTGGACGGCCGAGTCGCGTTCCTCGTCGGTCAGCCCGCCCTCCGCCAGCTCCCGCAGCACGCGCCACAGGTCCTCCAGCGCGGGCCCGGTCACCTCGGTGGCCACCGAGCCGCGGATGCCGAGCAGCGCGGCGCCCGCGCCGTCCGCCCGGGAGCGCAGCACCTGGCTGAACGCCCGGACGCCGTAGGTGTAGCCCTTCTCCTCCCGCAGCACGCGGTCCAGCCGGGAGGTGAGCGTGCCGCCCAGGCAGTAGATCCCGAGGCGGCGCGCCGGGTGCACCGGGTCGTGCCGGTCGGGCCCGACGCGGCCGATGATCAGCTGCGTCTGCACGGCGCCCGGCCGGTCGACGATGACCACCCGGCCGGTGTCGTCCGCGGTGACCTGTGACCACACCGGCCGGCCCGCGGCCGGCCCGGTCCAGGCACCCAGCGTGTCCGCGAGCGCCGCGTCCAGGTCGATGCCGGTCAGGTCGCCCACAATGACGGCGGTGGCGGCGGCCGGCCTGACGTGGGCCTCGTAGAAGGCGCGCACCGCCTTGGCGTCGATCCGCGCCACCGACTCGGCGGTGCCCTGCCGGGGCCGCGCCATGCGGGACTCGGCCGGGAACAGCGCGTCGTACAGGGCCATCGCCGCCCGGCGGCCCGGGTTGGCCAGCTCGTGCGGGATCTCGTCCAGCCGGTTGCGCACCAGCCGCTCGATCTCGCTCTCCGCGAAGGCCGGGGCCCGCAGCGCGTCGGCGAGCAGCCCGAGTGCCTTGTCCAGGCGCGAGGCGGGCACTTCGAGCGAGACCCGCAGGCCCGGGTGGTCGGCGTGCGCGTCCAGCGTGGCGCCGTAGCGTTCCAGCTCGGCGGCGAACTCCTCGGCGCTGTGCCGGTCGGTGCCCTCGGAAAGGGCCCGCGCCATGATGGTGGCCACGCCCTCCTGGTCGGCGGGCTCCGCCGCCAGCGGCGCCGTCACGTTGACCTCGACGGCGATGACCCGCTGGCCGGGGCGGTGGCTGCGCAGCACGGTCAGCCCGTTCGGCAGGCCGCCGCGCTCGGGTGCGGGGAACGCCCACGGCCGGGCCGTGCCCGCGGTCGGCTGCGGGTGCAGTCGCATGGTGGGAGTGACGTCGGTCACTGGTCCGCCCCTTCGGTGTCGGCTTCCTCATCGGTGTCGTCCGAGGCGTCGGCCCCGGCCTCGGTGGGCTCGTAGACCAGCACCGCGCGGTTGTCCGGGCGCAGTCGCTCCGCGGCGACGGCCTGCACCTCCTCGCGGGTGACCTCCAGGATGCGCCGGACGGCCGTCAGTGCGAGCTGCGGGTCGCCGAAGAGAACCGCGAACTTGCACAGCTCGTCCGCGCGCCCGCCGACCGTCGCGAGCCGGTCGAGCCACTCGCGCTCCAGCTGGGCCTGGGCCCGTTCCATCTCCTCGGGCGTCGGGCCTTCGGCCGCGAACCGCGCCAGCTCCTCGTCCACGGCCGTCTCGATCTCGGGAATCTCGGCATCGCCCGAGGTCTTGACGTCCAGCCAGCCCATCGACGGCGCGCCGGACAGCCGCAGCAGCCCGAACCCGGCGGCCACTGCCGTGCGGTCGCGACGCACCAGCCGGTTGTGCAGCCGCGAGGACTCGCCGCCGCCGAGCACGGTCAGCGCCAGGTCGGCGGCGTCGGCCTCCCGGGTGCCGTCGTGCGGCAGCCGGTAGACCGCCATCAGGGCGCGGGAGGGCACGTCCTCGTGCAGCAGCTCGCGCACCTCGCCGTCCAGCGTGTCCGGCAGCGTGCCGTCGCGCGGCGGGCGCTTGCCCTCATGCGCGGGAATCGAACCGAAGTACTGCTCGACCCAGGCGAGCGTCTGTTCGGGGTCGATGTCCCCGACGATGGACAGCACCGCGTTGTTGGGCGCGTAGTAGGTGCGGAAGAACTCCTGCGCGTCCGCCAGCGAGGCGGCGTCCAGATCGGCCATCGAGCCGATCGGCGTGTGGTGGTAAGGGTGGCCGTCGGGGAAGACCATGGCGGTCAGCCGCTCGAACGCGGTGCCGTAGGGCACGTTGTCGTAGCGCTGACGGCGCTCGTTCTTCACCACGTCCCGCTGGTTCTCCAGGGACTCCTCGTCCAGGGCGGACAGCAGCGTGCCCATCCGGTCCGCCTCCAGCCACAGCGCGAGCTCCAGCTGGTGGGCGGGCATCGTCTCGAAGTAGTTGGTGCGTTCGAAGCTGGTCGTTCCGTTGAGCGAGCCGCCCGCCCCTTGGACGAGCTCGAAGTGGCCGTTGCCCTTCACCTGTTGCGAGCCCTGGAACATCAGGTGTTCGAAGAGGTGCGCCAGTCCGGTGCGGCCCCGGACCTCGTGGCGGGAGCCGACGTCGTACCAGAGGCAGACGGCGGCGACCGGGGTGAGGTGGTCCTCGGAAAGCACCACGCGCAGGCCGTTGGCCAGCCGGTGCTCGGTCGCGGAGAGTCCGCCGACGGACTCCTGGGGGGTGGCCCTGTGGCCCATGAGGTTGGGGTCCCTTCGCTCGGACGGTCGAGATCTAGGTCACCTTATGCAAGGTGAGCCAGGGTGTGCGAAGTTCCCCGTTGTCGGTGAAGCGGGCCACAATGGTCGGCAGCAACCCGACCACCCGTACGAAGGAGCCCTGCCGCGATGGCCCGCCGCAGTACGAAGTCCCCGCCTCCCGAGGAGTTCGAGGAGCGCATCCTGGACATCGACGTCGTCGATGAGATGCAGGGCTCCTTCCTTGAGTACGCCTACTCGGTGATCTACTCCCGGGCGCTGCCCGACGCCCGGGACGGGATGAAGCCGGTGCACCGCCGGATTCTGTACCAGATGCACGACATGGGCCTGCGGCCCGACCGCGGATACGTGAAATGCGCACGGGTCGTCGGCGAGGTGATGGGCAAGCTCCACCCGCACGGGGACACCGCCATCTACGACGCACTCGTACGGATGGCGCAGGCGTTCACGATGCGCCTGCCCCTGGTCGACGGCCACGGGAACTTCGGGTCGCTCGGCAATGACGACCCGCCCGCCGCCATGCGGTACACGGAGTGCCGCTCCGCCCCCGCGGCCGGGCTGATGGTGGAGTCCATCGACGAGGACACGGTCGACTTCGCGCCCAACTACGACGGCAGCGAGCGCGAGCCGGTGGCGCTGCCGGCCGCCTACCCCAATCTCCTGGTCAACGGGTCGAGCGGCATCGCCGTCGGCATGGCGACCAACATGCCGCCGCACAACCTCGGCGAGGTGATCGCGGCGGCGCGGCACCTGATCAGGCACCCGGCCGCCGACCTGGCCACGCTGATGCGCATGGTGCCGGGCCCCGACCTGCCGACGGGCGGTCAGATCGTCGGCCTCGACGGCATCCGCGACGCGTACGAGACGGGCCGCGGCACGTTCCGGATCCGGGCGACGGTGGCTGAGGAGAAGGTCTCGGCCCGCCGCCGCGGCCTCGTCGTCACCGAGCTGCCGTTCACCGTCGGCCCGGAAAAGGTCATCGGCAAGATCAAGGACCTGGTCAACGCCAAGCGGCTCCAGGGCATCGCGGACGTCAAGGACCTGACGGACCGCGAGCACGGGCTGCGGCTGGTCATCGAGGTGAAGAACGGGTTCAATCCCGAGGCCGTGCTCGCCCAGCTCTACAAGCTGACGCCGATGGAGGAGACCTTCGGCATCAACAATGTGGCGCTCGTCGACGGCCAGCCGCTGACGATGGGCCTGCGCGAGCTGCTCCAGGTCTACGTCGACCACCGCTTCGAGGTGGTGCGGCGGCGCAGCGAGTTCCGGCGCGGCAAGCGGCAGGACCGGCTGCACCTGGTGGAGGGTCTGCTCGTCGCGCTGGTCGACATCGACGAGGTCATCCGCCTCATCCGCTCCAGCGAGAACGCGGCGCGGGCCAAGGAGGCGCTGATCGGGCGCTTCGGCCTGACGGAGATCCAGACCCAGTACATCCTCGACACGCCGCTGCGCCGCCTGACCAAGTTCGACCGCATCGAGCTGGAGACCGAACGTGACCGGCTGATGCGGGAGATCGAGGAGCTGACGCGCATCCTGGACTCCGACGCGGAGCTGCGCAAGCTGGTCTCCGCCGAGCTGGGCGAGGTCGCCAAGAAGTACGCCACGCCGCGCCGCACCCGGCTGAGCGAGTCGGAGGCGGCCGCCACGGACGTGGTGCCGCTCGAAGTCTCCGACGACCCCTGCCGGGTGCTGCTCTCCTCCACCGGCCTGCTGGCGCGCACGGAGGACGGCGACGGGGCGTTCGGCGGCGGCCGCGGGGCGCGGCGCGGAAAGCACGACGTGATCGTCTCGGCCGTGCCGACCACCATCAGGGGCGAGATCGGCGCGGTGACGTCCTCGGGCCGGCTGCTGCGGCTGGCCGTGGTCGACCTGCCGCAGCTGCCGCAGGGCACGTCGGCCCCCAGCCTGGCCGGCGGCGCGCAGCTCTCGGAGTTCCTCTCGCTCCTGCCCGATGAGCGCGTGGTGTGCCTGACGACGCTGGACGAGTCCTCCCCCGGGCTGGCCATCGGCACCGAGCAGGGCGTGGTGAAGCGGGTGGTGCCGGACTATCCGGCCAATAAGGAGGAGCTGGAAGTCATCTCGCTGAAGGAGGGCGACCGGGTCGTCGGCGCCGCCGAGCTGCACACCGGCGAGGAGGACCTGGTCTTCGTCACCACCGAGGCGCAGCTGCTGCGGTACCAGGCGTCGCAGGTGCGGCCGCAGGGGCGGCCGGCCGGCGGCATGGCGGGCGTCAAGCTCGCCGAGGGCGCCCGGGTCCTGTCCTTCGCGGTCGTCGATCCGGCGCGCGACGCGGTGGTGTTCACCGTGGCCGGCGGCACCGGCACGCTGGACGACACGCTGGGCACGGCGAAGCTGACGCCGTTCGACCAGTACCCGCGCAAGGGGCGGGCCACGGGCGGCGTGCGCTGCCAGCGCTTCCTGAAGGGCGAGGAGCGGCTGACGTTCGCCTGGGTCGGGGCCGTCCCGGCGCGGGCCGCGACGGCGTCCGGGGCGCCGGTCGAGCTGCCGGAGCCGGACCCGCGGCGCGACGGCTCGGGCACGCCGCTGGCCAAGCCGGTCGCGGTGGTCGGCAGCGGGGTGTGAGCCGCGGCGCGTGATCAGCCGGCGAGGCCGGCCCCGGCGGCGTCCTCGGGGACGCGGGCGGGGCCGGCCTCGCCGCTCGGGGAGCCGTCTGCCGCGTCCTCGCCGACGTCATCCGGGTCGTCCACGTAACGCAGGATCTGCCACAGGGTGTCGGGGGACGCCGGCTCCGTTCCCGCGCAGGCGGCCAGCTCCCGGTGCAGGGACGCGGTGTCCAGGCCCGCGCCGATGAGCACAAGTGCGGTGTCCGTCCCGGCCGCGGCCGGATAGAAGCGGAGGAAGCGGCCGACGGCGTGCAGGCCGAAGCGCTCCCGGCCGAAGGACACGAAGCCCTTGATCCGGTACAGCCCGTCGGGCCGCGCGTCGAGGAACCGCATCAGCCGCCGCGGGTCCATCGGGTCCCCGGTGCGGAACGAGACGCTGTCGTACGCGGTGTGGGCGTGCTCCTGGCCGGTCTCCTCCTCGGCCGCGAGCAGGTCGGCGAACGACAGCTGGCGGGGGCCCGAGTCCCGGGCCCGGCGGCCGTCGCGGTCGAACAGCAGCCGCGGGTCGATGCGGCCGTGGACCGCGGCGATCACGGGTGCGCCGCCGGACAGGCCGCGCAGCTCCTCCCCGAGCGCCAGGCGCTCAGCTTCCCCGACCCGGTCGGTCTTGTTGAGGACGACGAGATCGGCGACGGCCGCGTGGCGGGCGTACCGCGGCTCGGCCGCGTCGACGACCTGGACGAGGCCGCCGTAGACGATGTGCCGGTTCTCGCTGGCGAGGATCATCCGGATCAGCGCGGGCGGCTCGGCCAGGCCGCTGGCCTCGACGACGATGAGGTCGATGGCCGCGGACGGCCGGGCGAGGGCGTCGAGCGCCGCGTCCAGGTCCTCGGTGTCGACGGCGCAGCACAGGCAGCCGTTGCCGAAGGAGGCCATGGCGTCGACCTGTCCGGCGACCGTCATCGCGTCGACGGGGATGCTGCCGAAATCGTTGACGACCACACCGATCCGCACGCCCTCACGGTTGCGCAGGAGGTGGTTGAGGAGCGTGGTCTTCCCCGCGCCGAGAAAGCCGGCGAGGACGAGGACCGGAATCCGGCTGGCTGACATGCCGTTCACGATAGTGGCACCCCGGCGGCGCGGGGGAAGCGCGCCGCCGGGGTGCGGCCTCGCGGGCCGGGCCGGGGTCAGGCCCCGGCCGGGCTCACGGAGTGCCGCCGGGCTCGGGCCAGGTGGTGCAGTCCGACCACTCGGTGTCCCAGCCGGAGTTGCCGCCGCCGTCCTGGATGGTCAGCGAGGGCCGGTCGGCCGGGAAGGGGCAGTTGTAGACGCCCGCGACACCGACGCCCCTCGCCGTCACGTTCGTGAACGTGACGTCGCCCGGCGTCTCGGCCTGCACGACGACCGTGCCGACGTCCTCGATGGTCGCGCCCTCGACGGTCACATGGTCGGCCGCGAGGCCCTGACCGCTGCCGGAGACGAACTGGATGGCGCTCCAGGGGCTGTCCAGGATCGTGGTGTCGGTGATCCGGACGTCCGCCTCGATCGGGTGGTTGTAGGGGTCGACCCGCAGCGCCGACATCGGATGGTTCCAGTTCGGGTTCATGGCGCCCGCCCGCACCAGCGTGTTGCCGTCCACCGTGGTGGTGCCGGAGAGCGGGAAGAAGGGCTGCATGAACGCCTGGTTGGAGATGGCGATGCCGCTGCCGAGGGCGTTGGTGTCCTGGACGAGGTTGTTGGTGACGCTGATGTCCTCGCCGCCGTAGATGGCGATGCCGTTCGCCAGGTTGGGCTGGATCACCGTGTTGCTGTCGAAGGTCGCGTTGCGGTTGATGCTCGGCAGCGACCACATGGCCAGCGAGTCGTCACCGGTGTTGCGCAAATAGTTGTTACGAACGGTGATGTTGTTGGCGTTGCCGTTGACGTTCAGCCCGTCGGCGGCCATGTCGACGATGCGGTTGTCCTCGACGACGAGATTGTCGTTCGTCCCGGTCATCCACAGGCCGACCTTGAGGCGCTGGAGCCACATGCCGGACACCGACGAGTCGGGGCCGAGACTGCCGTTGACGAAGTTGTCCGGGTTGCTGTCCACGCGCTCGGCGACGCTGCCGATGACGGCGAAGTCGCTGATGTGGACGTTCCCCGGCGACTCGCCCTGGTTGATGAACCGGGAGCTGTGCACGGTGGAGTACCAGTGGCCGGCGCCCTGGATGGTGACGTTCTCCACGTAGAGCGGCTGGTTCACCTGGTAGTCGCCCGGCGGAATCCACACCGTGCCGCCGCGGCCCTGCGCCACGGCCTCGGTGAACGCCCGCGTGGAGTCGGCCGCCCCGGTGGGATCGGCGCCGAGCTCGGTGACGTCGAGCGCGCCGCTCGGCGGCTCGGCGGGCGCCGCCACCTGCTCGAAGTCCGCGGAGTCGATGACGTAGGGGCCGGCGGTGTCGCCGGAGTCGGCCTGGAGGGCGACGGTGTCCCCGGCGGCCAGGTCCTGGCCGAGGAGGAGCCGCCCGTGGTTGAAGAAGTGGTGTGTCTTCGAACCGGCGATCCAGGGCGCGTCGAAGTAGGCGAACTCCGAGGTGACGTCGAGCGGCTCCGGCGTCTTCTCACCGTTGACGTAGACCGACAGCGTGCCGGAGCTGCCGTCGGGGATGCTGTACACGGCGGTGAGCGCGTTCGCGGGCTCGGTCAGCGTGAACTCCACGCGCTGGCCGGCCGACAGCTCGACGGCCTGCCGCCCCGACGCCTCGGAGGCGACGGTGCCCTGCGTGTAGTCGGGGCCGATGAGGGTGCCGTCGTGCTCGGCGTCCTCGGCCTCCTGTGTGACGAACGGGAGGTCCGCGCCCGCGAGTGGCGCGGCGTCGGCGGCCGTCACGGGCGGCGGGGCCGACGGGACCGACGGGGGCGCCTCGCCGCCGCGGGCGGTGGCGACGGTCCCGATTGCTCCGAGGGCGGTCGCACAGGCCACGACAAGCACCGTGCGTGATCGCTTCCGCGACCGCGCGGCACGTGCAGCAGTCATGACTTTCCCTTCTGTGTGGGGGGTGGGGCGGCGGCCGGCCGTGGGCTCAGCCCTGGAGCCAGGCCGCCGTGTCCTGCGGCAGCAGTCCCGCGTCGTCCAGCGGACCGCTGCTCAGCAGAACAGCTGTGTGGGCGGGGAGGGGAACAGGCCCCGCCGAGAGGTTGACGACGCACACAAGACCGTCGGGCCGGCTGAAGGCCAGCACGCCGGGCCCGGCGTCGAACCAGGTCAGCTCGTCGGCGGCACGTTCGGCCCGGCCGCGGCGCAGGTGCAGGGCGGAGCGGTAGAGGCTGAGCATGGACTCCGGCTCGCCCTCCTGCCGTTCGGCCGTGTACCGCGCCCAGTCCGCCGGCTGCGGCAGCCAGGTGTCCGCGCCGCCGAAGCCGTAGGGCGGCCGGATGCCTTCCCAGGGCAGCGGAACGCGGCAGCCGTCGCGGCCGGGGTCGACGCCCCCCGATCTGGCGTGCATGGGGTCGGTGATCCGGTCGCGCGGGATGTCGGCCTCGGGCAGGCCGAGTTCCTCGCCCTGGTAGAGGTAGACGGCGCCGGGCAGCGCGAGGGTCAGCAGGGCGGCGGCGCGGGCCCTGCGGGTGCCGAGCTCCAGGTCGGTGGGGGTGCCGAAGCGTTTGGCCGCGAACGCGAAGCCGGTCTCCTCGCGCCCGTAGCGGGTGACGGTGCGGGTGACGTCGTGGTTGGCCAGCACCCAGGTGGCGGGCGCGCCGACCCCGGAGTGGGCGGCGAGTGTGGCGTCGATGGACTCCCGCAGCTGGTCCGGGTCCCAGGGGCGGGAGAGGGTGTCGAAGTTGAAGGCGGTGTGCAGTTCGTCGGCGCGCAGGTAGCGGGCGAACCTTTCGACGTCGGGCAGCCACAGCTCGCCGATGAGCACGCCTCCGTACGCGTCGGCGACGGCGCGCCAGGAGCGGTAGACGTCGTGCAGTTCGTCGCGGTCCACGTACGGGTGGGGGCCGCGGCCCGGCTCGAAGTCGGGCAGGTCCGGGTCCTTGGCCAGGAGGGCCGCCGAGTCGATGCGGATGCCCGCGGCGCCGCGTTCGAACCAGAAGCGGAGGATGTCCTCATGCTCCTCGCGCACCCGCGGGTGCGCCCAGTTGAGGTCGGGCTGCCCGGAGGCGAAGAGGTGCAGGTACCACTGGCCCGGCTTCCCCTCGGGTGTGGTGGTGCGGCTCCAGGCGGGCCCGCCGAACTCCGAGCGCCACTCGTTGGGCGGCAGTTCGCCGTCCGGTCCCCTGCCCTCGCGGAAGTGGAACAGGTCGCGCTCCGGGCTGCCCGGCGGCGCGGCGAGGGCGGCGCGGAACCAGGGGTGCTCGTCGGACACGTGGTTGGGCACCACGTCCACGATCGTGCGCAGGCCGAGCTGACGGGCCTCCGAGATCAGCTTCTCCGCCTCGTCCAGAGTGCCGAACGCCGGGTCGATGGCGCGGTAGTCCGTGACGTCGTACCCGCCGTCGGCGAGCGGGGAGACGTACCAGGGGGTGAACCACAGCGCCTCCACGCCCAGTGAGGCGAGGTAGGGCAGCCGGGCGCGGACACCGGCGAGGTCGCCGGTGCCGTCGCCGTCGCCGTCGGCGAAACTGCGGACGTACACCTGGTAGATGGCGGCGGTGCGCCACCATCCGGAGGAGTTGTGCGGCACGGGGTTTCCTTTCGGTGATCAGCCTTTGAGGCTGCCCGCGGTCAGGCCGGCAAGAATGTGGCGCTGGAAGATCAGGAAGATCACCACGAGAGGAATGCTGGCCAGGACCATTCCGGCGATCAGCATGTTCAGCGATGTGGAGTCGGCTATGCGCTGGAGGTAGACGGTGATCGGCTGCTTGGCCGGGTCGGGCAGCACGACGAGGGGCCAAAGGAAGTCACGCCAGAGCGCGGTGACGGAGAGAATGGACACCACGGCGATGATGGGCCGGGACAGCGGAAGCGTGATCCGCCACATCGTCGTGAACGCGCCCGCTCCGTCGATGCGTGCGGCGTCGAGCAGCTCGTCCGGTATCTGGTCGAAGAAGTTTTTCAGAACGTAGATGTTGAATGCGTTGGCCGCGGCCGGCAGCCAGACGGCGGCCGGGCTGTTGATGAGATTCGTGCCGAATATCGGGACATCGGTGACGGTCAGGTACGTCGGTATCAGCAGCGCGGTCGCGGGCACCATGAGGGTAATCAGCATGAGGCCGAGGATGACGTTCCCGAATCGGGGCCTGAGCTTGGACAGCGCGTAGGCGGCGGGGAGCTGGACGGCAAGTCCGAGCAGCCAGGCTCCGCCGATCAGCAGGACTGTGTTGCCGAAGTAGCGGGCCAGTTCCAATTGGTCCCAGGCGTCCGAGTAGTTGCCGGGGTGCCATTCCTCGGGAATGTAGGTCGGTGGATTGCGGGCCACCTCGGGGGAGCTCTTCATGCCGCCCGTCACCATCCAGTACAGGGGGATGATGAAGGCGATGGTGAACAGCAGCAGCACGACGACGAGCAGGGACCAGTAGACAAGCCGGCCGCGGGTGGTCCTGAGGACCGCGGGGCGCACCAGGGTTCGCAACGGGGACCTCCTCTTATATCTGCCGGCTGCGGGTGACCCGCAGGTAGGCGGCGGAGAAGACGGCGAGGAAGATCAGCAGGAGCAGGCTCATGGCACTGGCCGCGCCGAAGTTGTTGTAGACGAACGCGTACCGGTACACGAGCAGCATCACCGTGACCGTGGAATCCTCCGGGCCGCCGCCGGTCATCACGAAGGGCTCCGTGAACACCTGCATCGTCCCGACGATCTGGAGGAGCAGCAGCATCAGAATGACGAAACGCGTCTGCGGAATCGTCACGTGCCACAGCCGCCGCCAGATGCTCGCCCCGTCGAGCTCCGCGGATTCGTACAGCTCACCCGGGATCGTCTGGAGTGCCGCGAGGTAGATGAGGGTGGCGGTGCCCATATTGGCCCAGGTCGAGGCGATCACCAGGGAGATCAGGGCGGTACTCGACGAGTTGGTCCAGTCCGACGTCGGCAGGTGCGCTGCCCCGAGTATTTCGTTGATCAGCCCGCCTTCGGGCTGGTAGAACCACCGCCACATCAGGGCGACGACCACGGGCGGCAGCATCACCGGCAGGTAGACCAGAATCCGGAAGTATGCTCTGGCGTGCCGGAATTCGTTGATGAGCACCGCGGCGACGAACGGCACGCCGAAGCCGAGCAGCAGCGCGTAGAGCGTGAATACCGCGCTGTTCTTCCAGGCGGTGGCGAACAGGGGGTCGTCGAAGATGTAGGTGAAATTATCAAGACCCACCCAGCTCGACCCGCGGACGAAGTTCACTTCCTGGAAGCTGAGGATGACGTTCCGGACGACGGGGTACCAGGCGAAGAGCCCGAAGATGACGAGCGCTCCGCACAGGAACCCGTAGGCGGTGAGGTGCTCGGTGAGGCGCCGCCGCCTGCCGGCGGCGCGCTTCCCCGGCGCGGTGACGGGGGCCGCCATCTCAGGAGCCGTAGATCCGGTTGACCTGGTCCTCGGCGTCGTCGAGGAGCGCGTCGATGTCGGCGTCGCCGTCGGTCAGCACGCCCTGCATGACGTTGTCGAGGATGGCGTACACCTCCTGGGCCCGCGGCGGCTCGATCCGGCCGGGGATCGTGGCGGCGGAGTCCATGAAGGGCTGGACGTTTTCGACCGGTACGTTGGCGTGCTCCTGCTTCAGCGCCTCGACGTTGTCGCGGATCTCGCCCTCGACCCAGATGTCGGGGGTGGGAGGCATCGGCAGGCCGACCGGCAGGTCGTCGGCGAGGCTCTCCTCGATGCGGCGTTCGATCTCGTCGGGGTTGACGAAGCGCCACTGGAGCCAGGTCAGGGCGGCCTCGATCTGCTCGGGCGAGGCGCCGGCGTTGATCATGTAGCCCTCGCCGCCGATCAGCGTGCCCTGCCCCTCGGGGATGGGCGCGAGGCCGAGGTTCTCGTAGGTGCCGTCGTACTGCCGCACCAGGGTCGGCAGGTTGTCCGGGGCGGCCACGTACATGCCGAGCTGTCCGGCACCCATGGCGACCATCAGGTCCTCGCAGGACCGCATCTGGTCGCTGCCCATGGAGTCGTCCTCCCAGCGCATGGCCTGGAGGTTCGCCAGCAGGGTGCGGGTCGCGTCGGTGTTGAACGCGGCCCGCCAGCTGTCGCCGTCCGGCTCGGCGACGGCGCCGCCCGTGGAGTAGATCTCGGAGGTCAGGTGCCAGCCGCCGGTGTTCTCGATCGCGCACTCGCCGTATCCGGTGACGCCGCCGCCCAGTTCGGCGATGGCCGCGGACGCCTCGCGCACCTCCTCCCAGCTGGTGGGCGGCGCGTTCGGGTCGAGACCGGCCTGCTCGAACAGGTCCCGGTTGTAGAGCAGACCCATCGAGTAGTTCGCGGTGGGGACGCCGTACTGCCGGCCCTCGGCGTCCTGGAAGACTTCCTGGAGTTCGGGCCGGACCTGGTCGAGGTGCGGCACGTCGGCGAGGTAGTCGGTGATGTCCGCGGCGTAGCCCTGTTCGATGATTTGCGCCGGGTCGGTGAAGTAGACGTAGAAGACGTCCTCCAGATCGCCGCCCGCGACCCGGGTGTTGAACGTTTCGGGCTCCATGAAGCCCTCGTGCGGAACGATGTCGATGTCCGGGTGCGTGGCCTCGAACGCTTCTATCTCCGCGTTGAACACCCGCAGCTCACGCGTGTCCGTGCTCGGCGGCTGGCCGTTGATGTGCAGCTGCACCCTGCCGTCGTCGCCGCCACCGTCGTCGTCCGAGGAACAGGCGGTGACGGTGACGGCGAGGACGGCGGCGGTCGCGAGGCAGCGGCGCGTGCGCCGGTAGGCGATGGGTGTCATCGGTGACCCCTTCATGGGCATGTCCGGGAAGTGGGCACACTCAACCACCGATGACACCCTGGCGCAATATCCTGCGCGTGAAATGAAAAAATGCGACTGTCAGCTGCTGGCTTCCCGTGCCACAGGACCGGTAGATTCACGCACAACGAGTTCGGGCTCGAACAACAGCTCGTCGCGGGACACGTCACGGCCGCCGAACTGGGCCACCAGCACCTCCACGGCGGCCCGGCCCATGGCCTCGATGGGCTGCCGCACCGTGCTCAGCGGCGGAGACGTGCTGGTCATCAGCGTGGAGTCGTCGAATCCGACGACCGAGAGGTCGCCCGGCACCGCCAGCCCGCGCCGCCTGGCCGCCCGCACCGCGCCGAGGGCGATCACGTCGCTCGCGCAGATCACGCCCGTGACGCCGCGTTCGAGCAGGGTCGCGGTCGCCGCCTGCCCGCCCTCCAGCGTGTACATGGCCCGCGCGACCCGCTCGGGCGGCAGCTCGCCCCCGCCGGCCCGCGCCGCCGCGTGCGCCGCGGCCAGCTTGCGCTGCGACGGCACGTGATCGCTCGGGCCCAGCACGAGACCGATGCGCTCATGCCCCAGCGAGACCAGGTGCCGCCACGCCTGCTCGACGGCCACCGCGTCGTCGCAGCTGACCGTGGGGAAACCGAGCCCCGGTACCGCGGCGTTGATGAGCACCACCGGCAGCCGGCGTTCCGCGAGGAGCCGGTAGTGCTGGTGGGAGGCGTTCTCCTGGGCGTAGAGACCGCCCGCGAAGACCACGCCCGACACCTGCTGCTGGAGCAGCAGGTCGACGTAGTCGGTCTCCTGGATACCGCCCGGCGTCTGCGTGCAGAGCACGGGGACCAGACCGCGCTGCGCCAGGACCCCGCCCAGCACTTCGGCGAAGGCCGGGAAGATGGGGTTGCCCAGCTCGGGCAGGACCAGGCCGACCAGCCGGCCGCGTTCGCCCCGTAGCTGGGTGGGCCGTTCGTATCCCAGCACATCCAGCGCCGTGAGCACGGCCTGCCGGGTGGCCTCGGACACCCCGGGCTTCCCGTTGAGGACCCGGCTGACCGTGGCCTCGCTCACGCCCACCTTCTGCGCCACCTGGGCAAGTCGTCGCGTCATGCCCGCAAGAATAACGCAAACCACGCAAGTAAATTGCGTGCACGTCCCACCCTGAAAGCGCCCGGTGGCTCGCCGGTGGCTCAGGTGTCGATGCGCGAACGGTCCAGCGTTGCGGCGGAACTCGTGATGAACTCGCGCCGCGGAGCGACCTCGTTGCCCATCAGCAGGCTGAACGCCTCCTCCGCCGCCTCCAGATCACTGATGTTGATGCGCCGGAGCGTGCGCCTGCGCGGGTCCATCGTGGTCTCCGCGAGCTGGTCGGCGTCCATCTCGCCGAGCCCCTTGTAGCGCTGGATGGAGTCCTTGTACCGCACTCCCCTGCGCTCCAGGTCGAGCAGCGTCTCCCGCAGCTCGTTGTCCGAGTACGTGTACAGGTACTTCTCCTGGCCGCGCTTCGGATTGCTCAGCTCGATCCGGTGCAGCGGCGGCACGGCCGAGAAGACGCGGCCCTGCTCCACCATGGGACGCATGTAGCGCTGGAAGAGGGTCAGCAGCAGACAGCGGATGTGCGCGCCGTCCACGTCGGCGTCGGCCAGGAAGATCACGCGGCCGTAGCGCGCCTGGTCGATGTCGAACGTCCGCCCCGACCCGGCCCCTATCACCTGGATGATGGCGCCGCACTCGGCGTTCTTCAGCATGTCGGAGACCGAGGACTTCTGAACGTTCAGAATCTTGCCCCGGATCGGCAGCAGCGCCTGGAACTCCGAGTTCCGCGCGAGCTTCGCGGTGCCGAGCGCGCTGTCCCCCTCGACGATGAACAGCTCGCTGCGGTCCACGTCGTCGCTGCGGCAGTCGGCCAGCTTGGCCGGCAGCGCCGAAGACTCCAGCGCGGTCTTCCGGCGCTGGGCCTCCTTGTGCTGCCGGGCCGCGATGCGGGTCCTGGCCGCCGCCACGACCTTCTCCAGAACGGCACGGGCCTGCTGCTTCGCGTCACGTTTGGTGGAGGTGAGGAACTCCTTCAGCTCCTTGGCGACCACGTTGGCCACGATCCTGGTCGCCGCCGAGGTGCCGAGCACCTCCTTCGTCTGCCCCTCGAACTGCGGCTCGGCGAGCCGGACGGTCACCACCGCCGTCATGCCTTCGAGGGCGTCGTCCTTCGTGACGTCCTCCTCCGCGACGCGCAGCAGCTTCGTCGCGCGCAGGACATCGTTCACCGTCGATCTCACGGCCCGCTCGAAGCCGGCCACGTGCGTGCCGCCCTTCGGCGTCGCGATGATGTTGACGAAGGACTTCACCGCGGTGTCGTAGCCGGTGCCCCAGCGCAGCGCGACATCGACCTCCAGATCGCGCCGCACCTCGGTCGGGATCATGTGCCCGCGGTCGTCCAGGACCGGCACGGTCTCCTTGAACGTGCCGCCCCCCGTCAGACGCAGGACGTCACAGACCGGCTTGTCCGAGGCCAGGTACTCACAGAACTCGCTGATGCCCCCGTCGTAACGGAAGACCTCTTCCGAGTGATCCGCGCCGTCGACACCCCGCTCGTCACGCACGGTGAGCGTGAGGCCGGGAACGAGGAAGGCGGTCTGGCGGGCGCGGGCGTGCAGCGTGTCCAGGGACAGCTTGGCGTCCTTCAGGAAAATCTGCCGGTCCGCCCAGTACCGCACGCGCGTGCCCGTGCGGCTCTTGGGAATCTTCTTGCTCTTCAGCAGCCCGCTGGTCGGATCGAACGGCGCGTCGGGCCCCGACTCCGTGAAGATGCCGGGGGTGCCCCGCCTGAAACTGATCGCATTCGTGTGGCCGCCGCGGTCCACTTCCACGTCGAGGCGGGCGGACAGCGCGTTCACCACCGAGGCGCCGACGCCGTGCAGCCCTCCGGAGGCCGCGTAGGAGCCGCCGCCGAACTTGCCGCCGGCGTGCAGCTTGGTCATGACGACCTCGACGCCCGAGAGCCCCGTCTTCGGCTCGATGTCGACCGGGATGCCGCGCCCGTTGTCCCGCACCTCGACGGAGCCGTCCTCGCGGAGGAACACCTCGATGCGGTCGCAGTGGCCGCCCAGCGCCTCGTCGACGGAATTGTCGATGATCTCCCACAGGCAGTGCATCAGACCGCGGCTGTCGGTCGACCCGATGTACATGCCGGGCCGCTTGCGCACCGCCTCAAGCCCCTCGAGAACCAGCAGGTGCCGCGCGGTGTAGTTGCCGCCGGGGTCGGCTCCGGTCAGCAGTGCGGTTGATGGCACGGACGTGTCGGCGGTCACGCAGTTCGCTCCTCGCTGAATCCTGATCGGTGGCGGAGTGCCGCTCAGAGGGTACCGAGGCCCTGTAGAGCGGTTGTGCAGCTACCCAGGAAGTATCAGGGTAGCCCAGAGTCGCTCACGCGTTCGATAACTCGTCTGGGTGACGTGTACATCACGTTCCCTTCGAGGCATGAACCATTTAGGGTTCGGGCACGTCCTCCTGAACGAAGGGCCGACCCCGGATACGCCGAGGTAGCCGGAATAAGACCACCAGACAACGGATACACCAAGCAACTACCGCAATACGGCTCATTCGCCGCCACCCGGCAGCGTTCGGCCATCTCGGAAGATTTTTTTCGCTGAGAAGCCGCGAGCGGGAACGTTCTCGGCCTGGTTGGATGTTGTTCCTGGTACGACAGCTCGTCGAGCTAGAGAAGAGGCGACGTGACTACTGTTCTGACCCCCGCGAGCCCGCTGACGGCTGGGGACCGCTGCGATCGCTGTGGTGCCCAGGCGTATCTCCGCGTGGTCCTCATCAGCGGCGGAGAGCTGCTGTTCTGCGCCCACCACGGCCGTAAGTTCGAGCCGGAGCTCAAGAAGATCGCCGCGGAAATACAGGACGAGACGGAGAAGCTGACGGCGACTCCCGTGTCCGCGACCGACGACGAACGATGACCTGACGTATCGCGTCCGACCACCGACCGACGGGCTCTGGTCCGGCCACCGCGCCGGACGGCGGGCGGGCACTCCGGCGTCACCCGGGGTGCCCGCCCGTTCACCATTCCGGCGCCTGCTGCCGCACCGGCAGCTGAGCGAGCACCGCCGCCCGGGTGTAGACCCCCGGTCGGCCGGGCTGCCCGCAACCCGTCCCCCACGACACCAGGCCGACCAGGCGCCCGCCCGCGACCAGCGGACCCCCGCTGTCGCCCTGGCAGGCGTCACGGCCGCCGTCCGGCAGCCCCGCGCAGACCATCGACGGCGAGTGGTACCGGCCGTTCCCCGCGCCCTCGTACGCACGCGCGCAGGCCGCGTCGGGCAGCATCCGCACGCGCGCCGATCGCAGCTCCGTGGCGTAGCTGCCGTCCCCGCTCATATCCCCCCAGCCGAAGACGCGCGCCGCGACGCCCGGCGTATAGACCGCGTCGCCGGGACCGGCCACCGGGATGGCCCAGTGGTCCGGCAGCGGCTCGGCGAGCGTGAGCACGGCAAGATCCTCCACGTGGGTCCGCTCGTCGTGATCCGGGTCCTTCCACACCGCGCGCACCGGCACCTCACGCCCCGTGCGCCCCCGCAGGTCGTCCCGCCCGACGACCACCGCGAGATCGCGCAGCTCCGCCGGGTCCACGCCGAGCACGGGCCGGCTCAGGCAGTGGGCCGCCGTCACCACCGTGTCGCTGCCGACGACCGCCCCGCCGCAGAACTGCCCGGAGCGTTCGTCGCCGAACAGCTCCCGGCTCGCCAGGGCCACCGCCCAGGGGTGCGCGGAGACCGGTGCGGGATGGCCGCCGACCACCGTCCCGCCGGCGGCCGCGGAAGTGCCCGGTGGCAGGGCAGCCGTCAGGAGGAGCAACAGGGCGATAGGCAGTGCCCGGGACGGATGGCGCATGGCGGCTCCTGACCGTTCGAGGTCCTGTAACCACCCAGCGTCAACGCCGCGGCCGCGGTGCGCATCCGGAATCGGATGCGCACCGCGGCCGACGGTGTGACGTGGAACCCCGCCCCGGGGCGGTCGCGCTAGTCCAGGTAGTCGCGAAGCACCTGGGAACGGGAGGGGTGGCGGAGCTTCGACATGGTCTTGGACTCGATCTGCCGGATGCGCTCGCGCGTCACCCCGTAGACCTTGCCGATCTCGTCCAGGGTCTTGGGCTGGCCGTCGGTGAGGCCGAAGCGCATCGACACCACGCCCGCCTCACGCTCACTGAGCGTGTCGAGCACCGAGTGCAGCTGCTCCTGGAGAAGGGTGAAGCTGACCGCGTCGGCCGGGACCACGGCCTCGGAGTCCTCGATGAGGTCACCGAACTCGCTGTCACCGTCCTCACCCAGCGGGGTGTGCAGGGAGATCGGCTCCCGCCCGTACTTCTGGACTTCGACCACCTTCTCGGGGGTCATGTCCAGCTCCTTGGCCAGCTCCTCCGGGGTGGGCTCGCGGCCCAGGTCCTGGAGCATCTGACGCTGCACGCGCGCGAGCTTGTTGATCACTTCGACCATGTGCACCGGGATACGGATGGTGCGGGCCTGGTCGGCCATGGCGCGGGTGATCGCCTGTCGAATCCACCAGGTGGCATACGTGGAGAACTTGTAGCCCTTGGTGTAGTCGAACTTCTCGACGGCGCGGATCAGACCCAGGTTGCCCTCCTGGATCAGGTCGAGGAACAGCATGCCGCGCCCCGTGTAGCGCTTGGCGAGGGAGACCACGAGCCGGAGGTTGGCCTCCAGCAGGTGGTTCTTCGCGCGGCGGCCGTCCTCGGAGATGATCTCCAGCTCGCGCCTCAGCTTGGGGGCGGTCTTGTCCGAGCTGGCCAGCTTGTCCTCGGCGAAGAGACCGGCCTCGATGCGCTTGGCCAGCTCCACCTCCTGCTCCGCGTTGAGCAGGGGAACCTTGCCGATCTGCTTCAGGTAGTCCTTGACCGGGTCGGCGGTGGCACCGGCCGCGGCGACCTGCTGGGCGGGGGCGTCGTCCTCGTCCTCGTCGGACAGGATGAAGCCCTCGTTCTCCGGCTTGCCGTCGGGGCCCTCGGTGGGTGCGGCGCCGCGAGCGGCGCGCTCCGCGGGCTCCTCCAGAGCGACCTCCTCCTCGCCCTCGAGAAACTCGTCGACGATCTCCTTCTTCGGCTCCGTGCCCTTGTCGGCGGCCGTCTTCTTGACGACGGCCTTCTTGGCCGGGGCCTTCTTCGCGACCGCCTTCTTGGCGGGAGCCTTCTTCGCGACCGCCTTCTTGGCCGGGGCCTTCTTGGCGATCGCCTTGTGGGCGGAGCCGCCGCCGGCTGACTCCAGGCTCTCGGCGTCGAGGGGTGGCTCGTCGGGGTGGGCCGTGGCTGTGGCCTTCTTGGCCGGCGTGGTCTTTGCCGCGACAGTCTTGGTCGCGGTGCGCTTGGCCGTAGTCTTCGCGGCGACACTCTTCCGGGTGCGCTTGGGCGCCTCGGCGGCACTCACCATCAGCGTCACGCCCTCCTCGTCGAGGATCTGGTTGAGGCTGCGCAGAACGTTCTTCCACTGGGTTGACGGGATCTGGTCAGCCTCGAAGGCCCGGCGCACGTCGTCGCCGGCGATCTGCCCCTCAGCCTTTCCCCGTTCGATGAGCGCCATCACAGAATTGGACTCGGCGATCTCTGCGGGGAGCGTACGGGAAGTGCTGGCCGACACGAACAACCTCTCGGAAACTCTGGGAACGGCTTCAGGCCCGCCCGATGCGGACGGAACCGGTGACCGACGGCAGGGGTGCGCCGACGGCGGCGGCGGAGCGGCGGCGGACTGCTGGTCCCACCGCTGCTGCCACCTCTTGGTTCATCGCGCTGCTCCCCGAAGCGTTACGCAGCTTTCGCGTGTCCCGAGTCACACCGCACGCTCGACTGTAGCGGGCCCGATCGGAAGCGTCGCCGGACCCCTGCCCGGATCGGGCCCGGCGACACCTCGCTGCGTGCCGATTCAGTACTCGCTTCAGTGTTCGCGCGGGGCGGGAACCACATGGTCGGCGCCTCCCGGTGCCGGTGCCGGTGCCGGAGCCGCGGCGGGGGCGGCGGCCTCGGGGGAGGCCATCAGCAACTGCCGCATCGCGGTCTCGGCGGCGCCGGGCTCGCCGGACGCGACCGCGTCCACGATGCGCTGGTGAACGGCGACCGACGCCTCGGTGGGCTGCTCGCAGCCCGAGGCGGCACCGCCGGAGACCTGGAGGGCGGCGGCCACGATCCCGGAAAGGTGCTCCAGCATGCGGTTGCCCGCGGCCTGGAGCAGGAGGCCGTGGAACTCGGCGTCCGCGCGGGAGAAGGTGAGGGCGTCGCCTTGGCCGAGGGCGTGGGTCATGATGTCGACCATGTCGCCGAGGCGCTGCCGGACCTCCTCGGAGACGTCCCCCGCGGCCAGCCGGGCGGCGAGCGGCTCGATGGTCAGCCGCAGCTCGCTCAGCTCGCGCCGCTGGTCCTCACGCTGGGGGCCGAAGGCGCGCCATTCGATGATGTCGGGATCGAGCAGGTTCCAATCGCTGACGGGCCGGACGCGCGTGCCCACATTGGGCCGGGCACTCACCAGGCCCTTGGCCTCCAGCACGCGCAGGGACTCGCGGACGACGGTCCGCGAGACCTCGAAGCGCTGGCCGATCTCCTCGGGAACGAGCGGGCGATCCGCGCCGAGGTCACCGGAGACGATCATCTGTCCGAGCTGCTGAACGAGTTGGCCGTGGAGCCCGCGCCCGCGGCTCCCGGCGGCACGGCGGCCGACCCGGCCCATGTCCGGGTCGCCGCCGTCCCAGGCGGGTGCGTTGGTGGTGCGGGCGGCGCCGGTGGACTCCGCGTAGGAGTAGCGGTCGAGGTCGCCCGCGCCGGCGGGGCCGGAGTCGGCGGGACGGGTGGGGGTCATCATGGAATGCGCAAGGGTAGTCACGCCTCCTTTGTCGGCGGGGTCCGTTGACACCTTGAGGTCTTTGGTGAAAAGCACACGAAAGGGTGATCGGCGCCCCCTGCATAATTGACGCCTAATCGGAAGGAAATGGACCCGGGCTGCCCAAGGCCGATACGCAGGTGGGTCGTTGAGGACCGAAGCGTGGTCCCGACGGTCGCCGCCGGGGCTGCCACGGCGTCCTCAACGCAGGCCGCTGCGCAGGCTGACAAGGGCATATCCGCCGAGCAGCACCGGAAGCGAAAGGGCCAGCGCCCAGCCGATCGGCTGAGACGCGAGATGCGCGGTTGCGGACAGCCAGTGGTCGACTCCGGAAGGGAACGGAAGCGTGGTCAACGCATGCATGCGGCCCGGCAGTCCGTCGAGCGATTGACCCGCAGGACCGTCGAGTACGGTGCGCAGCACCGGTGTCAGCACGAGTGGCACGGCGGCGACGGCGGCGAACCCGACGAGCGTCGAACGGAAAATGCCGGCGGCGAGCAGACCGGCCCACGCACAGCCCACCGAGAGCGCCACGGCGCCGATGAGCGCCACCTGCCAGGAGCCGTCGAAGGCTACGTCCTCACCGAACACGAGGGTGAACGACGTCGAGTTGATCGCGACGGTGGCGCAGGCGAGCAGCACGGCGAGGGCTCCGGACACCGTGAGCTTGCCCAGCAGCAGGGACAGCCGCCGCGGCACGGCGACGCGCGCGGGCGTCAGCGCCGGATACCGGAACTCGTGACCGAACGCCATCGCCCCCAACACCCCGGCGGCGATGGCGACGGGCGGGAGGGGCAACGGGTCGGCCCAGCCGGTGAGTACACGCTCCGCGGAGCGCGGGGCGCCGGACGACGCCAGGGCGAGCGCGGTCACCAGCCCGGCGAGCAGCGTCAGCACCTTCAGCCACCACCCGGTGGGGACCCCGGCCCAGCGCCGCAGTTCATAGCGCACGGGCCAGCTCGGCCCCGGTGGTGGCAGCGCGGGCAGCCGGGGCGGCAGGACGGATGTGTCGCGGAGCCCGCCGGCCGAACGCTGCGCGGGCGCGACGACCACAGCCTCCGCCGACCGCCTGCCGTCGGCCCGGTGCAGCGGCCCGCTGGGCGACCGGTCCCCGAAGGCCCCCACCTCGTCGGCGAGTTGGTGAACGAGGACCCGGTGCTGGTAGGCGACCTCACCAACGGCCGCGCAGGTGGTGCCGAAAACGGACAGCCGGCTGCCCGACTCCCGGACGATCTCCGGCAGACCCGCCGCCCCGCCCGTCTCCTCGGCGGTGCGGAAGCGCTCGGTGAGCGCCGCCGCGAGCCGGTCGGCGTGCGGAGTGCGCACGGCGACGCGGGGACGCAGCCGGGCGCGGGCGAAGTCAGCGGCCGTCTGGTCCGCGACGAGCCGACCACCGTCCAGACTCACCACCCTGTCGGCGACCCGCGCGACGCCGCCCGCGTCCTCCCCGGTGACGAGCACGGCCCCGCCCTGCTCCGCGTAGCCGCGCAGCAGCGTGTGCAGCCAGGCCGTCTCGCGGGGCGAGAGGCCGTCGGCAGGATCGTCGAGGACCAAGGTGTGCGGATCGCCCAGCAGCGCGGACGCCAGCCCGAGCCTGCGGTCCATCCCCCGTGAGAACAGCCCGAGCCGCTGGTCGGCCAGGCCGCTCAGCCCCACCACGTCGAGCACGTCCTCGGCCCGTCCGGCCGGCACCCCGGAGGCCGCGGCCAGCATCCGCAGGTGACCGACGGCGCTGCGTCGCGGATGACCGGGGACGTCACCGAGCAGGACGCCGATCTCCCGGGTGGCGTGCGGCACCCGGGACAGCGGCCGCCCGCGGAACAGCGCGACCCCGCGGCCGGGGGACAGCTGGAGCATCAGCCGCAACGCGGTGGACTTGCCCGCCCCCGGCGGCCCCAGCAGCGCGGTGACGCTGCCCGCCCGTGCCTCGAAGGTGAGATCGTCAACGGCCGGCGGCCGACCGCGCCGCGGCGCACTGGTGAGTCCGATGGCCTGGATCATCGATTCTCCCGTTGAGCATGCACTCTGGCACGATAACGGGACATATCAGATTTTCCGGGAGACGCGCGGGCCCGCGAAAGGCCGGTGCGCACCGGCTCAGACGTCGGGACGCAGCATCGGAGGATTGAGCGCGCTGGCGCCCCCCGCCCTGAACAGCTGGGCCGGGCGGCCACCCTGACGGGTCGTCGTACCTCCGACGGGAACGAGGAAGCCCGGGGTGCCCGTCACCTTCCGGTGGAAGTTGCGTGGATCGAGCGCCACCCCCCATACCGCCTCGTAGACCCTGCGGAGCTCGCCGACGGTGAACTCGGCCGGGCAGAAGGCCGCGGCCAGCGAGGAGTACTCGATCTTCGAGCGGGCCCGCTCGACTCCGTCGTCGAGGATGGTGGCGTGGTCGAAGGCCAGCCGCTCCGCCGGAGCCGCGTCCGTCGCACCGAGCAGCCGGCGGACCGGCATCCACTGAGCGCTGCCCGCGTCCCCGCCGGCCGTGGGGGCGGGCAGGTCGGGCGCGAGCACCAAGTGGGCAACGCTGACCACGCGCATCCTCGGGTCCCGGGAAGGATCGCCATAGGTGGCGAGCTGCTCGAGATGGGCTCCGGCGTGACGGCTGTCGGAGTCCTGGGTCCGCAGTCCCGTCTCCTCCGCCAGCTCCCTGGCGGCGGCGGACGCCAAGTCCTCGTCCGCCCGCACGAAGCCGCCGGGGAGTGCCCACTGCCCTCGGTACGGCTCCTCGCCGCGCCGCACGGTGAGGGCGCACAGCGCATGCCGCCTGACGGTGAGCACGACCAGATCGACGGTGACGGCGAACGGCGGGAACTCCGACGGGTCGTAGGGCATGCCGTGATCATAGGGGTCCGCAACACGGTAATCAGCGCCTGCGGTCCGCCCGCTGCTCCCGCATGCAGCGGCGCAGTCCCTCCGGGTCCGCTCCCTCCCGGTACGCCTGGAACAGCAGCCTGGCGAACGTGTACTCCGGATCGGTCTCCAGCGCCCGGGCCAGCGCCGCCTGCGCACCCGACAGGTCGCCCGTGGACCAGGCCACCCAGCCCGCCAGGGTGAGCGGCGGCGCGGCATGCTCCGCGAACTCCCCCACGCAGCGCCGCGCGAGGGCGCGCCACAGCCGCAGCGCGGCAGGCGCCTCCGCGCCCTCCATCCACTCCCCGGCGAAGTCCCGGGCGACGCGGTCCTGGAGGCCGAGGATCAGCCGGGCGGCCTCTTCGGAGGTGATCAGTGCATCGTCCCTTGCGTCGGGCGAAACCTCGTCGATCGCGGCCGGCGCCCTGCGGAACCGGGCGATCACCCGCTCCGCCAGCTCCAGGGTCGCCGCCCGGACGGCGGCGACGTCCCCGGACGCTCCGAGCATGGGACGGATCAGGGCGGCGGAAGCCGCGTCGAACGCACGGACCTGCCGGGCGGCCGCGTCGCCCGCCAGGGGCGCGAGCCGCTCCCGCTGGCGGTCCGGTGACGTGCGGACCTGGATGCCCGCATACGCCGCCGCGGCCGCCATCGGTGAACTGCCCGCCCTCGGCAGCTCGTTCCCTGCGGGCGGGCAGCAGTCGTCGGTGGCGCAGCAGTACGACCAGTACCGGCCCCCCGACAGGCAGAGCGCCTCGACGACCGGGACATCCAGAGCGCCGCACGAGGTGCGCAGCAGCTGCGCCAGCGGGCGCAGCCGCTCCTTGACGTCGTGGCCGCGGCCGTCGGCGGCGGGGGCCTGGCACAGGCAGACGAGTGCCGCGTCCGGTGCCGCCCCGTTCCGCTTGGTGCTTTCCTCGACGAGGCACGACGCCATCGCCTCGGCCGTCTCCCGCCAGCCGGCCGGATGCGAGGGGATGCCCGAGTACACCCTGCCGAGCAGCCGGCCGTGCGGCCGGTGCACGCCGATGATCACAACGGAGTTGTCCGGGTCGTGCCCCAGCAGGTACGGAAGCGCATCGGCCACGTCCCCCGCGCCGCGGAGCCTGACGAGCTTGAAGGGATCTGTCAGTGAACGAGCGGACTCGCTGAGTGATGTCATGTCGGGCAGGATGCACCATCCGGGCCTGTCCGTGTCGTCCGTTATCCACAGGAGCGCGCATCGATACTAAGAATGACCGGGTTATCCACAGGTTGATTGGCGGGCACCGCCGCCGATCCGCTTGCATGGGGGCATGCAACAGCCAACGGCGGGCACCGCCCCGCACTCCGTCCCGGAGCCATCGGACCTGCGCGCCTCGGCCGATGCGGTGCTGTCTCGTCTCGTCGGCGACGCCGACGGGACGACGCGGCTCCGCGAGGACCAGTGGCGCGCCATCGAGGCCCTGGTCGCACACCAGCGCCGCGCGCTCGTCGTCCAGCGCACCGGCTGGGGCAAGTCCGCGGTGTACTTCGTCGCCACCGCCCTCCTTCGGCAGCGTGGCAGCGGGCCGACGGTGATCGTCTCCCCCCTGCTCGCACTCATGCGCAATCAGATCGAGGCCGCCGCCAGGGCCGGGGTCCGCGCACGCTCGATCAACTCGGCCAACACCGAGGAGTGGGAAACCGTGCAGGCCGAGGTGGCCGCGGGCGAGGTCGACGTGCTGCTGGTCAGCCCCGAGCGGCTGAACAATCCGGATTTCCGCGACCAGGTGCTGCCCCGGCTCGCGGCGACCACCGGCCTCCTGGTGGTGGACGAGGCGCACTGCATCTCCGACTGGGGCCACGACTTCCGGCCCGACTACCGCCGACTTCGCACGCTGCTCGCGGAGCTGCCCTCCGGCGTGCCGGTGCTCGCCACGACGGCCACGGCGAACGCGCGGGTGACGGCCGACGTCGCCGAGCAGCTGGGCACCGGAGAAGACGCGGCGGAGGCACTGGTACTGCGCGGTTCGCTGGACCGCGAAAGCCTGCGCCTTTCTGTGCTGCGGCTGCCCGATGCCGCCCACCGGCTGGCCTGGCTCGACGGGCACCTGGCCCGGCTGCCCGGCTCGGGCATCATCTACACACTCACCGTCGCGGCGGCCGAGGAGGTGTCGGCCTACCTTACGGCGCGCGGCCACCGGGTCATCGCCTACACCGGCCGCATGGAGAACGCGGACCGGCAGGCCGCGGAGGAGGACCTCCTGGCGAACAAGGTGAAGGCCCTGGTCGCGACCTCCGCACTCGGCATGGGCTTCGACAAGCCGGACCTGGGCTTCGTCGTCCACGTCGGCTCGCCCTCCTCCCCCATCTCCTACTACCAGCAGGTGGGGCGCGCCGGGCGCGGGGTCGACCATGCCGAGGTGCTGCTGCTGCCCGGCCCGGAGGACGAGGCGATCTGGCGGTACTTCGCCTCCCTCGCGTTCCCTCCCGAGGAGCAGGTGCGCCGCACCCTGGACGTGCTCGCGGCAGCGGGCCGGCCGCTGTCCCTGCCCGCCCTCGAGCCCCAGGTCGAACTGCGGCGTTCGCGGCTGGAGATGATGCTGAAGGTGCTGGATGTGGACGGCGCCGTCCGCCGGGAGCGCGGTGGCTGGACGGCGACCGGCGCCCGGTGGGAGTACGACGCGGAGCGCTACGCCAAGGTGGCCCGCCAGCGTGAGGCCGAGCAGCAGTCCATGCGCGCGTACGCCGCGGGCAGCGGCTGCCGCATGGAGTTCCTGCGCCGCCAGCTCGACGATGAGGGGGCCGCCCCCTGTGGCCGTTGCGACAACTGCACAGGTGACTTCTACACGCCGGACGTTGCATCGGCGGCGCTTGACTCGGCCCGGGGGGAGCTGGCCAGGCCGGGAGTCCAGGTCGAGCCCCGCCGCATGTGGCCGACCGGCCTGCCCGGCATCGGCGTCGAGCTGAAGGGCCGTATCCCCGCCGGAGAACAGGCCGCGCCCGGGCGGGCGCTCGGCCGGCTGTCGGACATCGGCTGGGGCAATCGGCTGCGGCCCCTGCTCTCCCCCGGCTCCGGCGACGGTGCCGTTCCCGACGACGTGCTGAATGCCGTGGTCACCGTCCTCGCCGACTGGGCGAAGAGCCCGGAGGGCTGGGCCTCGGGTGCACCAGACGCCCGGGCGCGGCCCGTCGGGGTCGTCGCCATCGGCTCACACACCCGGCCACGCCTGATCGGCTCCCTCGCCGAAGGCATCGCCGACGTCGGCCGCATGCCGCTGCTCGGCACGGTCGAGACCGGTGCGGGCCCGCCCGGCCGCAGCAACAGCGCGCGGCGCGTCCAGTCCCTGACTGGTGCCCTCGGGCTGCCGCCCGAGCTGGCCGACGCCGTGCGGACCGCCTCCGGGCCCCTGCTTCTGGTGGACGACTACACCGACTCCGGCTGGACGCTGGCTCTGGCGGCGCGGCTGCTCCGCACGGAAGGAGCCACCGCGGTGCTGCCGCTGGTGCTGGCCCTACAGGGATGAGCGGTCGCACCGCTGCCGGACGCGGGTCAGAACATGCCGAGTTGGCCCGCGTCCTCAAGTGATTCGGCCGCCAGGGCATCACGATGGGAGGGGAGCTTGAGATGGCGCCAGCGCGGCAGTGCGTCCAAGTAGGCCCACGACCGGCGGTGGTAACGCGTCGGGCCGTGTTCCGCCAGCGCCGACTTGTGGATCGGCGAGGGGTAGCCCGCATTGCTGTCGAACGCGTACTCCGGGCACTCCGGGGCCAGTTCCGCAAGCATCGCGTCACGTCGCACCTTCGCGATGACGGAAGCGGCCGCCACCGCCACGCACGACTGGTCACCCTTGATAACAGTCCGCACGTTCCACGGCTTGCCGAGGTAGTCGTGCTTGCCGTCCAGAATCACGGCATCCGGCCGCTCCGGAAGGGCTTCCAGGGCCCGGCAGGCCGCGAGGCGCAGCGCCGCCGTCATCCCCAAGGTGTCGATCTCCTCGGGAGAGGCGTGCCCGAGCGCATGGGAGGTCACCCAGCCGGTCAGCACCTCGGCCAGCGCCGTTCTCCGCAAGGGAGTCAGCAGCTTCGAATCCGTGAGGCCCTCGGGCGGTCGGCGCAGTCCGGTGACGGCGGCGCACACGGTGACCGGCCCGGCCCACGCACCGCGCCCGACTTCGTCGACCCCGGCGACCAGACGCGCACCCGTCGTGGCCCGAACGGA
The DNA here is from genome assembly GCF_001984575.1 of Streptomyces sp. MP131-18. Taxonomy (GTDB): domain Bacteria; phylum Actinomycetota; class Actinomycetes; order Streptomycetales; family Streptomycetaceae; genus Streptomyces; species Streptomyces johnsoniae. The sequence goes on from NZ_LZNS01000001.1 coordinate 1,670,465, forward strand.
CCGCTCGACGCGATGAGTAGGAGGCTCATACGGCATGACCTGATCCACCCTACGCGCACCATCCTTCGAAGGGCCGCTCGGGTGTGTGCCAGCGTTCGAAGGGCCGGTCCAGGTGGTAGCGCCGGTCGGGGCCGAGCAGCAGCTCGCGCGTTTCGCCGTTGCCCGGATTGGACAGCGACTCGAATTCCGCGACGGTCCAGTGCAGCCATCGCATGCAGAACAGCCGCATGGTCAGTCCGTGCGTCACCAGCAGCACGTTCGGCGGATGGTCCGCCTTCTCGAAGCTGCGCCACAGACTTTCCAGGAAGGCGCCCACCCGGTCGTACACGTCCGCGCCCGACTCCCCCTGTGCGAAGCGGTAGAAGAAGTGCCCATAGGTATCGCGGGAGCGCTTCTGGCGCAGTACGTCCGCCTTGTCCTGCCAGTTGCCCCAGTCCTGCTCGCGCAGCCGCGGCTCCTCCCGGACCCGGACGCGGGAGGGGTCGAGAGCGAGCGCCCGGAACGTCTGGTGGGTGCGCCGGTACGGCGACACGTACGCGGAGACCCGCTCCGTGCCGAACACCTGCCGGAGGTGCTCCCCCGCCACCTCCGCCTGGCGTTTGCCCTTGTCGGTCAGCTCCAAGGCGTGGTCCGGGACACGTTCGTAGACCGAGTCGTCCCAGTTCCCCTGTGACTCTCCGTGCCGAAGGAGAACGATACGCCGAGGTTGTGCCATGTCCTCAGAGTAGTTCGACGGCGGGGCCGCCGCCGCACCCCCCGTCGCCCGGCTCAGACCGTCCAGCCCGGCTCCATGTCGATGACGTCACCCGCGATGGCCGCCACATCCGCGCCGGTCTGGGCCCGCAGCGCCAGCCTCTCCACCCGCTCCGTACGGTACTTGGCCCGCTCGGCGGCGGCGTCCCACATGGACAGCACGAGGAATTCGCTCTCCGGCTCCGCCTCGGCGAACACGCCGCGGAGCATGCCCGGCGATCCGGCCATCGCCGGATTCCAGACCTTCTCCTGCATCAGCGCGAAGTGCTCGGCGCGGTCGTCGTGGACCGTGCAGTGCGCGACCCGCAGCAGGTTCGCGTCCGTGAACCTCGGCTCGAAGCCCATCTTCACGTCGAACCGGTACTGGAAGAGGCGGACCTGCATGTCCTGGTACGTGCCGCTCTGGGCCGCGGCCAGCCGGTCGTGGGAGCGCGCCATGAAGGAGTCGTAGAACGCGCGGCTCTCCCAGAAGCCGAAGAGGTGCACCACGCCCGGCTGCTTCCGGCTCCACCCGCCGCCCTGAGCCCGGAATCCGGGCTCGCCCAGCAGCCCCGCCCACTTCCGCTGCCCGCGCTCGAAGCCGACTCGGTCGACCACCGTGCACCGCATCCACTTGACCAGCACCGCGCCATCGTACGGCCATCTCCCCCGCGGGACGTACGAGATCCTCGATCACGCGCACGGCCTCCCCGCCCGTGTGCAACTGGGATGCACGCGGGCACCGTTCGGCACGGGGCGCCCACCACGACGCCGCCGGGCGGTCACGCCGCCACGTACTCCTCGAAGCCCACCAGGCCCACCGCCCGGTCCGGTGCCAGCAGCGCGCCGTCACGCACCTCTCGGAAGCCCTTGCCCGGGAGCCGCACCGCCACGACCGGCCGGTGCAGACCTTGGGCCCTGGCCGCCGTCCTGGCCAGTTCCCTGGCCGTGCGGATCTCCGGCCCCGCCACGTCCGGCACCCGCCCCTGCGGCCGGCCGACCGCCAGGCCGGCCAGCCGGCTCGCGGCCTCCTGCTCGGCCATCGGCTGCAGGCGCACACCACCGCCCAACGTGAGCACCACCGGCAGCCACCGCTGCGCTCGCACCGCGCGCGTGATCAGACTGTGGAACTGCGTGGCGCGCAGCACGGTCCACGGCAGACCGGATTCCTCGACGATCCGCTCGCACTCGGCCTTGGCACGGCAGAAAGAGACGGATCTCGCCCGGTCGACGCCGACGACCGACACGTACACCACATGCGGCCGTCCGATGCGCAGCGCCGCCCGGGTCAGCCGCCGCGTCATGGCCACGTCCTCGCGCCCGCCCGCCGTGGCACAGTGCACCACGGCATCCACCCCGGTCAGGGCCGCGTCGAGCCCCGCTCCGGTTTTGAGGTCGCCTTCGCTCCACTCGACCGGGAGACGGTCGCCCTCCGGCCGCCCGCGCCGGCTGAGCACCCGTACCTCGTGCTCGTCCTCGAGCAGACGGCGCACGACTTCGCGCCCCAGCGTGCCCGTACCGCCGGTCACCAGAATCACGCTCTGCATGTCTCTCACCTCCGGCTCCCTCCATCGTGACAAAAGCGGCAGGAGCCCGCAGGCCGGAGTGGCGCCGGATCGTTACAACCGCCAGGCCCCGGCGCGGGTCTTCTGTGTGCGGAGGCGCCGGGCCCACAGGTGGTGCCGATCCCCGCCCGATGCCGTGCAGGGAAGGACAGACATGAGGACAGGCCCGCTCGTCAGACTCGCCGTGATCAGCGTCGTCACGGCCATGACCGCATTACTCGTGCCCGCCGCCGTCGCCGCGCCGGCCCCTCGGGAGGCCGGAAGGACGCCGGAGTGGGAGGTGTCCTCCGCGGGCCGGCTGACGTGGGGTTCCCACCTCAGGTCCGTCACCGCGGCCGGGCGGAACGCGGCCTGGGCCGTGGGCAGCCAGAGCGCCGCGGACAGCGGCCAGCAGGGCGTCCTGCTCCGCTGGGACGGGAGGGGATGGCATGAGGACCGCGCCCCCGGCCTGCCGGAAGCCGATCACTGGATATCGGTCAGCGCTGCGGCGCCCGACGACGTGTGGGCCTACGGCTGGAAGGGGCAGGAGGACCTCACGGCCCACTTCGACGGACACCGGTGGCAGCGGGTGCCGCTGCCCGAGGTGCCGGAAGGGGCGAGCCACGGCAGCCTCGCCGAGCTGGCCACCGTTCCCGGAGGCGCCTGGCTCGCCGGAGACCGCTACATCAGCGTTCACGTCGGCGGAGCCTGGCACACGACCGACCTGGGTCCCGGCCACAGCATCCGGGACATACAGGCGGTGTCCACGCGGAACGTCTGGGTTGTGGGAGCGTCGTGGGCCCCTGGGGAGGATGTCCGGCCGGTGGCCAAACACTGGAACGGGTTCGGCTGGGAGGACGAGCCGCCGTCCGAGGCTCGACTGCGCCTCGTCCACCTCTACGCGGAGTCGCGGAACAGCCTGTGGGCCATCGGGGACGTGGTGCCCGTCGGCGAAAATGGCTCGGAGCACCGGCTGCTGCACTGGGACGGACAGCGCTGGCAGGAGGTACCGGCGCCGCTGGAGGGGCTGCTCCCGCAGGCCATCAACGGTGACGGGCGCGGCGGGCTGTGGATCACCGGAGACCCGGAGGGCTGGGAGGGACCGCCGGTCTACTGGCACCACGACGGCCGCAGGTGGACGGAGGTCCGAGGCGACATGGTGACCGGTGGTGCCACCCAGGCGTACAGCATCGCCGACCTGGCGCCCATCGGCCGCACCGGGCGCCTGTGGGCCGTCGGCTCCTACTCGCTGCTCGACGGCCAGGGCGGGGCCAACAGCTACGAGCTGATCCAGCGCTCCACCCGCCGCTGAGGCACGCCCGCGCACGCCGGAGGGGGGAGCCGGCCGGCTCCCCCCTCCTGACCCCGCGGTTTCAGGCCCGGGTTCAGCTGCAACCGCTGGTGGAGCCGCAGCCCTCACAGAGATAGCAGCTCCCCGCGCGGCGCATCTTCGTGCCGCAGGACAGACACAGCGGGGCGTCCGCGTTCAGACCGAGCTGCATCTCCAGCAGCTCCGTCGAGCTGTGCGCCTCCCGCGGAGCGGGCCGCTCGTCGGCCGCCGCCGCAGCCTGCGGCTCCGTGCCGCCGGCCGACTCACGCCGGGGCTCCGCGGTCGGGACCGGGGCCGACTGCGACAGGCCCTCCACGTCCAGCTCATCGTCCGTCGGCTCGTAGGAGCCGGTCTCCAGGTGCCGCTTGCGCTCGGCGGCCGTGTGGATGCCCAGCGCGGACCGGGTCTCGAACGGCAGGAAGTCCAGCGCGAGACGGCGGAAGATGTAGTCCACGATGGACTGCGCCATCCGGACGTCCTGGTCGTCCGTCATCCCGGCCGGCTCGAAGCGCATATTGGTGAACTTCGAGACGTAGGTCTCCAGCGGCACCCCGTACTGAAGGCCGACCGACACCGCGATGGAGAAGGCGTCCATCATGCCCGCCAGGGTGGACCCCTGCTTGGACATCTTGAGGAAGACCTCGCCGAGGCCGTCGTCCGGGTAGGAGTTGGCCGTCATATAGCCTTCCGCGCCGCCCACCGTGAACGACGTGGTGATTCCCGGGCGCCCCTTCGGCAGCCGCTTGCGGACCGGCCGGTACTCGACGATCTTCTCCGGCTCCGGGGTCTCCTCGGACCGCTGCGCCTCCTCCTCCTTCTTCTTGGCGGACAGCGGCTGACCGACCTTGCTGTTCTCGACGTAGACGGCGAGCGCCTTGGTCCCGAGCTTCCAGCCCTGGAGGTAGATCTCCGCGACATCGTCGACGGTGCTGGTGCTCGGCATGTTGACGGTCTTGGAGATCGCCCCGCTGATGAACGGCTGTGCCGCGGCCATCATCCGCACGTGGCCCATCGGCGCGATCGACCGCTCGCCCATGGCGCAGTCGAAGACGTCGTAGTGCTCGTGCCTGAGCCCGGGAGCATCGATGACATTGCCGTGTTCCGCGATGTGGGCGACGATCGCCTCGACCTGCTCGGGCTGGTAGCCGAGCCGCTTGAGGGCCTTGGGCACCGTGTTGTTCACGATTTGCATGGAGCCGCCGCCGACCAGCTTCTTGAACTTCACCAGCGCCAGGTCCGGCTCCACACCCGTCGTGTCGCAGTCCATCATCAGGCCGATGGTCCCGGTGGGCGCGAGCACTGACGCCTGCGCGTTACGGAAACCGTTCTTCTTGCCGAGGCGCAGGACGTCCTGCCATGCCTCCGTGGCCGCCGCCCACACCGGCGTGTCCAGATCGTCCATGCGCTTGGCCGCGGCGTTGGCGTCCGAGTGCTGCCGCATCACCCGGTTGTGCGCGTCCGAGTTGCGTGCGTAGCCCTCGTAGGGACCGACCACCGCGGCCAGCTCCGCGGAACGCCGGTACGAGGTGCCCGTCATCAGGGACGTGATCGCCCCGGCCAGGGCCCGGCCGCCGTCCGAGTCGTACGCGTGGCCGGTAGCCATCAGCAGGGCGCCCAGGTTGGCATAGCCGATGCCCAGTTGCCGGAAGGCCCGCGTGGTCTCGCCGATCTTCCGGGTCGGGAAGTCGGCGAAGCAGATGGAGATGTCCATCGCCGTGATGATCAGCTCGACGACCTTGGCGAAGCGCACGGCGTCGAACGACTGGTTCCCCTCGTCGTCGTCGCTGAGGAACTTCATCAGGTTCAGCGAGGCGAGGTTGCACGAGGAGTTGTCCAGGTGCATGTACTCGCTGCACGGGTTGGACGCCGAAATGCGGCCCGACTCGGGCGAGGTGTGCCAGTGATTGATGACGTCGTCGTACTGAATGCCCGGGTCGGCACAGGCGTGCGCGGCCTCGGCCATTTTCCGGAACAGGTCGGCGGCGTCGACCTCTTCGATGATCTCGCCGCTGATCCGCCCGCGCAGGCCGAACTTCGATCCGGACTCGACGGCCCGCATGAACTCGTCCGTCACCCGCACCGAGTTGTTGGCGTTCTGGTACTGCACCGACGTGATGTCGTCGCCGCCCAGGTCCATGTCGAAGCCCGCGTCCCGCAGCGCGCGGATCTTCTCTTCCTCCTTCACCTTGGTCTCGATGAAGGCCTCGATGTCCGGGTGGTCCACGTCGAGCACGACCATCTTGGCCGCGCGGCGCGTGGCACCGCCCGACTTGATGGTGCCGGCCGAGGCATCGGCTCCGCGCATGAACGAGACCGGCCCCGAGGCGTTGCCACCCGAGGACAGCAGCTCCTTGGAGGAACGGATACGGGAAAGATTCAGCCCGGCGCCGGAACCTCCCTTGAAGATCATCCCCTCTTCCTTGTACCAGTCGAGAATCGACTCCATCGAGTCGTCGACGGACAGGATGAAACAGGCGCTGACCTGCTGGGGCTGGTTGGTGCCCACGTTGAACCAGACCGGCGAGTTGAAGCTGAAGATCTGGTGGAGCAGCGCGTACGCCAGTTCATGCTCGAAGATGTCGGCGTCCGCGGGAGACGCGAAGTACCCGAACTCCTCACCCGCGGCGCGGTACGTCTTCACCACGCGGTCGATCAGCTGCTTCAGCCCCGTCTCCCGCTGCGGCGTGCCCACGGCGCCGCGAAAGTACTTGCTCGTGACGATATTGACCGCATTCACCGACCAGAAGGCAGGAAACTCAACGCCTCGCTGCTCGAAGTTGACCGAGCCGTCGCGCCAGTTGGTCATGACGACGTCACGGCGCTCCCAGACCACCTCGTCGTAGGGGTGCACGCCGGGGGTGGTGTGGATGCGCTCGATCCGCAGACCCTTGCCGCCCTTGCCGCCCTTGGCTCGGGAGCCTCGTGCCGGGCCGCTCGCCGTCTCAGTCATTCCGCCTCCCTGTACGGGCATAACGCCCTGATGCAACCCGGTTCATCCCGGATCACGGATTCTGTTCTCATGGCCGGAACGCGCCGATGCGCCCGGTCAGCTCTTGTGGATTCCGGCCGCGGCTCAGCCTGCGGCGGGGGCGGACCTGCCCTCGGCCCCGGAGGCGGCGGCCGCCGGTCCGGCGGGTGGTCGCGCCTGCCCGGGCCCGTCGGGAGATCCCTCGCGCAACTCGGCGACGGCGGCCTCGAAGTCTTCCAGCGTGTCGAAGGCCCGGTAGACGGACGCGAACCGCAGATAGGCCACCAGGTCGAGCTCGCGGAGCGGCCCGAGTATCGCCAGCCCCACGTCGTGCGTGGACAGCTCGGCGCTGCCGGTGGCGCGGACGGCTTCCTCGACCCGCTGTCCGAGCTGGGCGAGAGCGTCCTCCGTAACCGGGCGGCCCTGACACGCCTTGCGGACGCCGGCGATCACCTTGTCCCGGCTGAACGGCTCGGTCACGCCACTGCGCTTGATGACCATGAGCGACGCGGTCTCGACGGTGGTGAACCGGCGGGAACAGCTCGGACACTGGCGGCGGCGGCGGATCATCGTGCCGTCGTCCGCGGTGCGGCTGTCGACGACACGGCTGTCGGAGTGGCGGCAGAAGGGGCAGTGCAACGCTTCTCTCCCTTCCGGCCTTGACGACACAGCGTGACGGCGCCCTGCGCGAAGGCAGGCCACCCAGGCCCCTGCGCGCCGCTCATGCGGCCCGTCGGGACGGTGTCCAGCATAAGCGATGTCACCCGCCGATGCGGACCGGCAACCACAATTTGTGGTGAGCCACCAGAGATCAGACCACTAGATCTAGGGTTTGGCTGTCAACATCATCGCCCCGCGTGTCGCGGGGCGACAAGAGGGGGCGAGGGAAAGCCGCCGCGGGCCGCATGGGAGGCTATCGCACGGGCGGTTACCGTTCGCGGCCGACTTCCCCGCGGAGCCACGCCGTCATACACCCGAGAACGTGATCAAGTCAGCTCATCTGCGAAATTTCACTCGAACGTGTGTTTGGCGCAACCTTTCGATAGCAACTACCGTTGTCTGACTAGGGAGTACCACCTGAGAAGGGGCCGACATGACCACCGCAGCAGACGACGCCATCACCGCCGCTGAGCGCCGCCAGGACCGGCTCGGGGCCCCGGGAACGCCACCGAGCCGCTCGCTGCCCGGGCGACCTCCCGGCATCCGGGCGGACAGCTCCGGCCTCACCGACCGCCAGCGCCGTGTCATCGAGGTCATCAGGGACTCGGTGCAGCGCCGCGGCTACCCCCCGTCGATGCGGGAGATCGGCCAGGCCGTCGGCCTCTCCAGCACCTCCTCCGTGGCCCACCAGCTGATGGCCCTCGAGCGCAAGGGCTTCCTGCGCCGCGACCCGCACCGCCCCCGCGCGTACGAGGTCCGCGGCGCCGAGACGCCCGCGCCCCAGGCCACGGACACGGCGGGCAAGCCGGCCGCGTCCTATGTCCCGCTGGTGGGGCGCATCGCCGCCGGCGGTCCGATCCTGGCCGAGGAGTCGGTCGAGGACGTCTTCCCTCTCCCCCGGCAGCTCGTCGGTGACGGTGAGCTCTTCGTGCTCAAGGTCGTGGGCGACTCGATGATCGAGACGGCCATCTGCGACGGGGACTGGGTCACCGTCCGCCGCCAGCCCGTCGCGGAGAATGGTGACATCGTCGCCGCCATGCTGGACGGCGAGGCCACGGTGAAGCGTTTCAAGCGCGAGGAGGGCCAGATCTGGCTGGTCCCCCACAATGCGGCCTACCAGCCCATCCCGGGCGACGAGGCCACCATCCTGGGCAAGGTCGTCGCCGTCATGCGGCGCATCTGAGACCGATCCGCCGACTCTCACGACGCGGCGGCGGCCCGCGCTGCCGCGTCGATCGCCGCGAGGGAGCGCCGCACCTGATTCCGGTCGGTGGTGTACCAGAAGTCCGGCATCGAGGCGCGCAGGAAGCTGCCGTACCTCGCTTTGGCCAGCCGCGGGTCCAGGACGGCGACCACGCCGCGGTCGTCCGTGGCCCGGACCAGCCGCCCCGCCCCCTGCGCCATCAGCAGCGCCGCGTGACTCGCCGCGACCGCCATGAAGCCATTGCCCCCGGCCTCCTCCACGGCCTTCTGCCGGGCGCTCACCAGCGGATCGTCCGGTCGCGGGAACGGAATGCGGTCCATCACGACCAACTGGCAGTTCACTCCGGGGACATCGACGCCCTGCCACAGCGAGAGCGTGCCGAAGAGGCAGGTCCGCGCATCGGCCGCGAAGGACCGGATCAGCTCGCCGAGAGTCTCCTCGCCCTGGAGCAGGATCGGCATGTCCAGCCGGCCCCGCAGCTCCTCGGCCGCGGCCTGCGCGCCACGCATCGAGGAGAAGAGCCCGAGTGTGCGCCCGCCGGCCGCTTCCACCAGCTCGGACAGCTCGTCCAGCATGTCGGCACGGCTGCCCTCCCGGCCGGGCGGGGAAAGATGCTGCGCGACGTAGAGGATGCCCTGCTTGCGGTACTCGAACGGGGACCCGACGTCGAGTCCCCGCCACTCGGGCAGTTCCTCGCCGTGGTCCCCCTCCGGGGCGAGCCCGAGCGACGCGCCCACCCCGTTGAAATCGCCGCCGAGCTTGAGGGTCGCCGAGGTCAGCACCACCGACCTGTCCGCGAACAGCTTCTCCCGCAGCAGGCCCGACACCGACAGCGGGGCGACGCGCAGCGAGGCACCGTATCGGTCGTGCCGCTCGTACCACACCACGTCGTACTCCGAGCCCTGCACAATGCGCTCGGAGACCTCCTGCACCGACTCGATCGAGGCCAGGGCCTGCTTGCGCACGGCGTCCTCGTCGGACAGCGACGCGTCGCGCGTGCCCCCGATGGCGGTGATCACGGCGCGTGCGGCGTCCCGCAGCGCGGCAAGGGCGTACCCGAGGTCCTCGGGGATCTTCTCCAGCCGACCGGGCAGCGCCAGCTCCATCAGCCGCTCGAACGTCTCGGCGGCGGTCTGGAGCTGATCGGCGATCTTTTCGTCGATGAGCTTGGCGGCCCGCCGCACCGCCCGGTTGACCCCGCCGGGGGTCAGCTCTCCGGTGGCGACGCCGGTCACGCGTGAGACCAGCTCGTGTGCCTCGTCGACGATGAGGACGTCGTGGCCCGGCAGCACGGGGGCGCCCTCGATCGCGTCGATGGCGAGCAGCGCATGGTTGGTGACGATGACCTCGGCGAGCTTGGCCCGCTCCCGCGCGGCCTCGGCGAAGCACTCGGCGCCGTACACACATTTGCTCGCGCCCAGGCACTCGCGGGAGGAGACCGACACCTGCGACCACGCCCGGTCGGACACCCCTGGAGTCAGATCGTCGCGGTCGCCGGTCTCCGTCTCGTCGGACCACTCCCGCAGCCGCAGCAGATCCTTGCCCAGCTTGCTGGTGGGCGTGCCGGGCAGGGACTGCGCCGCCTCGAACTGGTCGAAGAGACCGTCCTCGTCGTCCTGCGGAACGCCCTCGTGCAGGCGGTGCAGGCACACGTAGTTGGACCGGCCCTTGAGCGTCGCGTACTCGGGGCGGCGCCGCAGCACCGGGTGCAGCGCCTCCACGGTGCGCGGCAGGTCCCGCTCGATGAGCTGCCGCTGCAGGGCGAGCGTCGCGGTGGCGACGATGACGCGATCGCCCTGCGCGATGGCCGGAACCAGATATCCGAGGGACTTTCCGGTGCCGGTGCCCGCCTGGACCAGCAGGTGGGTGCCGCCCTCGATGGCCGCGGCCACGGCCTCCGCCATGGCGACCTGTCCCGGCCGCTCGGTCCCTCCGACGGCGGAGACCGCGGCGTGCAGCAGATCGTGGAGGGCCGGCCCCCCGGATGTGGCAGTCATAGGGCAGTCACCTTACGCGGCGCCACTGACAGCGGCGAGCCGACCGGGCACGGACCGGTACGGACCGGCCGTTCATGGAGTGTGGAGAGGGTTCGCGACCGTGCCGTGCACCGCCGCGTGCGGACGCCGCGCGCGGTCCCGGTAGCCGTCGAGATGAAGCCTGTTGCGGTTGAGGCACAGGCGGTCGATGCGCGGGGTGAGCAGGTCGAACGTCTCGTACCTGCTCTTGAGGTCGGGGAACCGCTGCTGGTGCTGAAGGATCTCCGCCCGGACGAGTGACCAGAAGTCGGCCTCGGGCACCCGCAGTTGCTCCTCGAACAGCGGAGCGAGATACCGGAAGACCCCGATGAAGAGACCGGAGTGGATGAACTGGGTGAGGAACGCGGGCGGTTCCGTCAGGAGTGTGCCGCGTACCAGGGCCGGGATGCCGTCGAACTCGGGTATCGGCTCGGCACTCAGGTTGACGTCGTCGACGAAATCCTTCACGGCGAGGCGGACCGGCACGTCGGACTCGTCGAAGACGACAAGCGCGTTCTCGCCGTGCGGCGAGAAGACGGTGCCGTACCGGTACAGGAAGTGCAGCAGCGGCGGCAGCAGCGCGGCGAAGAGGCGCCGCAGCCAGGCGCGCGGCGCGAGCCCCGACCGGCGCACGAGCTCGGCGGCGAGGGACCTGCCGTCCGGATCGGTCCAGAGGAGGGCCGCGAGGGTCCTGGCCCGCTCCCCCGGGCCGAGGTAGGGGCCGATCGGCTCGCGCCATATGCAGCCGAGCAGCTCGCGGTACTGGTAGGGAACGCCGGGCAGCCGGTCGTACAGGGGGTGTTCCACGGTGACGGAGGCGGTTTCGCCGAGCAGGATGACGCGGGTTTCCTCGGCGAGGAACGGGTCCCGGGCGCGCACCTGGTGCATCCACGCGGTGACGGCCGGGGCGGCGAGGGTGCGTTCGGTGGGCAGCCCGCGCCAGACCAGCGTGTTGAGGATGGACAGCGGCAGCTTGACGCTGCGGGCGTCGGGCCGGGAAACGTTCAGGAAGGTGCGGATCGACTGCTGCGGCAGCCGTAGATCCCCGTCGGAGGGCAGGGGTATGACCCCGCGGGCCGCGATCTGGGGCGCGTAGAGCGGGGCTATCGTCTCGTCCCACTGCCAGGGGTGCACCGGAAGCCACAGGTAGTCGGCCGGGTCCCGCCCCTCGTCGGCGACGGCGCGGGCGAACGTGTGGCGGGTGGCCGGCGTCAGCTCGTCGGCGTAGAGGCGGTCGGGGGTGGCGAGGGCGGGCACGCCGCGGTAGCGGGCGAGGTCGCGGTGGACGGCGAGCCACGGCAGCGGCTGCGGGCTGCGCGCCTCCGGCGCCCAGCGGGCGGCGTCGGAGGCGGAGAAGCCGACCCGGCCCTTGTTGGCGACGAGCCAGGGGTGCCCGGTCTGCCGGCCCTCCAGGTCGGCGTGGTCGAGGTCGGCGAGCTGTGCGGCGGTGAGCGCGCCGTCGGCGAGGGTGACGTCCGCGCTGAGAGTGGCCGTCAGCTCCCGGATCAGGTGCCCCGTGGTGTCCCCCGACAGCCCGAGCAGCCCGTCGTGCGCGCGGGCGACGAACTCCAGCGGGTCGGCGGCGGGGGTGATGGACCCGGGGTCCACCCGCCAGTGGCCGTAGGCCCCGCGCCGCGCACGGAAGCGGTACGTCAGGTCGCTGCCGACGGGCAGGTGGTAGGCGTCGGCGGGCGAGCCGTCGGCCCTGGGCCTGATGACGTCCTCGTAGGCGAACTCGGCGAGCATCTTGGCAAGTAGCCTGCGGGCGGCATGGTGCCAGGCCGACTCGGGTGCGCGGTGCATCGGACCTCCAGGGTGATGGGGACGGGCCGGTCAGCGGTCTCTGAGCATCAGTGCGGCACGTTTGTCCGGCAGGTCGGCCTCGGCGGCCTTGCGGAAGCCGGCCGCCCGGAACGCCGCGATCGAGGCGGTGTTGCGCACGTCCGGCTCGGCGACGACGCGCGGGCAGCGCGGCCGGTGGCGCAGCACGAGGTCGGCGACTCCGCGCAGCAGCGCGGCGCCGATGCCGCGCCCGCGGTCCTCGGCGCTGCCGATCAGTACGTGCACCCCCGTGTCGTGCAGCCGGGAGGGGTAGTAGCGGGCGAGGGGGTCGAGATCGGCGCGGTAGATCTCCCAGTAGCTCATCGGCAGGCCGTCCAGGACCCCGAGGCAGGGCACGCTGCGGCCGTCGCCGTTCAGCTGCTGTGCGAGGTGTGCCCCGGTGCGCCCGGCCGGACCCGCCAGCAGCCAGAAGGCGTCGACCACCGGATCGTTCATCCAGGTGGCGACGAGCGACAGATCGCGGTCGAGCTGCACGGGAACGAGCTGGAGCACACCCGCCGCGGTGGCGATGGGGCCCCAGTCGGCGACGCGGTCCAGCGGGTCGGGGCCGTACGGGCCCGGCTCGGTGCCGTAGGCGGCTGGGGCGCCGGTCAGGTCGGGCGGCAGGTCGAGGTCGGCGGTGTCCTCTCCGCCGTCGGTGCCGGTGTCGGGGGCGGGCACGCGGGCTCCTTCAGACCGTGGCGAGCGGGTTGGGGACGGTGACGTAGACCGACTGGCCGTCGACGGGGCCGACCAGCTCGTCCAGACCGTGCAGCCGGGTCAGCAGGTTGGCCTTGCACCGCAGGGACTTGGCGTCGAGCAGGCGGCCCACCAGCGGCGACACGGGCCCGGTGGCCAGGGCCTCGTCGGCCAGGAAGCGACGGCACACGGCGAGCAGCGCCTGCTCGTCGCCGAGCCCCTGGGCGCCGAACGCGCCGACCAGGCCCAGCACGTTGTTGATGCCGGCGTAGTAGGCGAACCGCTCATCGGCGACCTCATCGGTCACGAACGTGTCGGACTCCTCGCCGAGCCCGGGCAGCCGGCGCCGGAGCGCGTCGCGCCGCGAGGCGCGGAAGTAGTAGCCCTGGTTGTCGCGGAAGCGCCCGCCCGCCGGCCAGCCATCGGCGTCGAGCAGCACCAACGTGTTCTGCTGGTGGGCCTCCAGGGCGATCCCGGCGTGCGCGTCGAGCCACAGCAGCGGACGCAGAACCGCCCGCAGGTAGCGCAGCAGCCACTCCGCGGCCACGACGTGCACCGGCCGGCCGGTGCGTCCGGCCAGCGCGCGCACCACGTCCGCCAGCCGGGAGCCGAGACGGGGAGCCGCGTCGCCGGGCCGGGGGCGGGGGCCGGTGAGGGCGGCGAGGCACAGGACGTCGTCGCCGGGGCAGAACGGGCTCTGCCGCAGCAGCACGTCGAGCCCGGGAACGGGCCGGCCCTCGGCGTCGTCGACCGCGAGCCACGCCGGGTCGCGCACGATGTCGAAGCCGGGGCAGGCGGCCCGCCACTCCTCGGCGAGCCCGGCGTCGAGCAGCCGGTGGACCTCCACACCGCGGTGCAGCTCCTTCCGCAGGTTTTCGCGGCGGGAGTTGGTGATGCGCAGCGCGAGCGACAGCTTGAGCATGGCGGGGGCGCCGGGCCGGTGAACGGTGCGCACCGACGAGGTGGGGTACCACGGGGTGCCGTGCGGCCCCAGATCGTGCAGCAGGCCCGCTTCGAACAGCGCGGCCACGGCCGGGCGTTGCGCCAGGTCCCTGGCCTGCCAGGGGTGCAGCGGCAGGACGGCGGTGTCCGGCGGAACGGTGAGGCCCGGCCCGGCGAGCCGTGCGGTGAGCGCGTCCGCGGCGACCGTCCGGCCGTTCTCGTGCCAGGCCGAGTCGCCCGCCAGCACGGCACGGTCCACCGCGAACCAGTGCAGCCGGAACGCGCCGCGCAGCTCCGGTGAGCAGCGGCGGGCCTCCGCTCCGGTGAGGCCGTCGCGGCTCTTCGGCGTCGGGTGCAGGGGATGCCCGAAAAGGATGGACTGCTCCGCATCGAGGAACGCGTGGCCGTGTGCGGCGGGGTCCGGGTCCGCGCGCCTGGCACCCAGGAACTCCGCGGTGCGGCGGGCGGAGTCGGCGACCCGCCCCACCAGGTCCATCGCCTCAGCGGCCCGCCGTGCCTCGCCCCCGGCGGTGCCCTCCCCCGCGGCCGGCTCGCGGGCGAGCAGCGCGGCGAGGGTGACGGCGTCCAGGGGGCGTGCGCCGGCGGGCGCGTCCTCGAACGCGACGGTGCCGAACCGGTGCCAACCGGTCGCCGACCAGTGCCGCACGGGAACGCGCAGCACCGCACCCGAGGCGGGCAGCGGCAGCAGAAGCGTGCCGTCCCCGGGGCGCTCGGCACCGGCCTCGCGGACCCAGCACCTCAGCAGGCATTCGATCGCGGCCGCGTCGGCGGCCAGGACGGGGTCGGCATGCTCCAGCGGATCGGCCGGCTCCGGATCGGCACCTGGCGCGGGCCCGGCGGGCCGCGCGTCGGCGACGGGGCGGCGCGGGCCGGGCAGCTCCATGAGCCGGGCGAGCCGCCGGCGGACCGGCCGACGCTCACCGGACGGGCTCCGTTCGGGACGGGGGCGTGCGTTCATCCGTGTGCGGCGCACGTGCCGGGCACGGGACAGAACCCGGCGGCGCCTCCTCCTCTGTGGTCACCTGGCCGTCAACGCCTTGGCGTTCCTCCACCCGTATTAACGACACGGCGCACGCCGGATCACGGCCTCCGGCAAGATCCTTTCGGCTCGCCGGCCAACCAGTACGGAACCGGGGACCCGGCTGCGGCCGTCCTCAAGGTCACCGGCATAGTTGGGGGACCGCCTCCGGCCACTGCGGGCGCAGGCAGGCAACACCTTCAGGATCACATCAGGGGGAGTGCACCCATGTCATCGATACGCAGGCGACGATCACGTCGCCGCGCCGGCCTGGCCGTGACGGCCCTGGCCGCGGCGCTGGCGCTCACCGCCACCGCCTGCAACGGCGACGAGGAGTCGGGCGACGACGCGTCCGAGCAGCCGGGCGAGGACGGGTCGACGGGGGACGACCGCCTTCAGGAGCTGCTCGACACCCTGCCGTTCGAGGTCGATGTGGATGCCTGGATGGACGGCGGCTGGGCCGACTGGGACCGCGACACCTGGCTGCGCGAGGTCGGGGACTTCTTCAACCCGATCATCCAGGACCTGTGGGACCAGGACCGCATGGGCGAGGCCGAGGACCCCGATCAGTCGATCGACGACGACCAGATCGAGGAGGACCCGAACGCGCCCGAGGCCGACAGCCCCGAGGCCGACCGCGGGATCACCGACCCCGAGCCCGCCCCGGTCGAGGCGGTCGCGGTCGACACCCCGTACACGGAGCACGGCGCGCCGATAGGCAAGGTCTTCTTCGACAGCCCCGAGGGCCCGATGGTCTGCTCCGGCACCGTCGTCGCCGACCCGAACGCCCCCGGCCAGTCCAACCTCGTGGCCACCGCGGGCCACTGCGTGCACGCCGGCTCCGGCGGCGGCTGGTACCGCAACCTCAGCTTCGTTCCCGCGTACAACAACAACGGGCTGAGCGCCGACGAGCTGGCGAGCGCGCCCTACGAAGAGGTCGCGCCGTACGGGGCCTACTGGGCCGAGTACGTGTCCACCACCCAGTACTGGATCGACAACGGCACCATGACCGGCGGTGACGGCGCCCACGGCGACTTCGCGGTCATGTCGGTGGTGCCCGAGGACGACAGCGGCCTGTCCCTGGAGGAGCAGGTCGGCGCGGCCCTCGATGTCAACTTCGACGCGCCTGCCGTCGCCGGGCTCGGCGACGTCACGCTGTACGGCTTCCCCGCCGGGGAGCCCTACGACGGCGCCATGATGTACAGCTGCGTCGACACCCCGGGGCGGCTGTCCATGGACGCGTCGATGCCGGTGATGTACTGGGCCGGCTGCACGATGACCGGCGGCTCCTCCGGCGGCCCGTGGCTGCGGACGAACGAGGCCGGGGAGGCCGAGCTGGTCTCGGTCAACTC
The DNA here is from genome assembly GCF_001984575.1 of Streptomyces sp. MP131-18. Taxonomy (GTDB): domain Bacteria; phylum Actinomycetota; class Actinomycetes; order Streptomycetales; family Streptomycetaceae; genus Streptomyces; species Streptomyces johnsoniae. The sequence continues at coordinate 1,686,771 of NZ_LZNS01000001.1, forward strand.
GATCGGCCCGCTGGAGAGCACCTGGCTGGCAGGCCCGCGGCTGGACGTGGAGGCGCAGGAGGTCTTCGACCACGTGAGCACCGTGGAGGCGGGGGGCTGACACTCCCTCGGACCCGCGCATGCGAGGGGCCCGGCGTCCGCACTGGCGGATGCCGGGCCCCTCGCGTGCGTCCCCGCCGGATTCAGCCGCCGGCCGTGGCCAGCGGGCTGCGCAGGGTATCGCCGCCCGGTACCGGCTCCGAGGGGTCGGAGCCGAGCGCGACGATGCGGTTGGCGCCGTCGACGTGCACCACCGCAGGGCGCATCCGACGGGCCTCCGCGTCGTCCACCTGTGCGTAGCTGATGAGAATGACGAGGTGGCCGGGCTGGACGAGGCGGGCGGCGGCACCGTTGATGCCGATGACGCCCGAGTCGCGTTCGCCCTCGATGACGTAGGTCTCCAGCCGGGCTCCGTTGTCGATGTCGACAATCTGGACCTGCTCGCCCGGCAACAGGTCCGCGGCCTCCATCAGCGCCGCGTCCACGGTCACGGAGCCGACGTAGTGCAGGTCGGCCTGGGTCACCGTGGCCCGGTGGATCTTCGACTTGAACATGGTGCGCAGCACGTCGCAGCTCTCCCCTGGTCCGTGAGGTCGCGTTCCCGCTGACCGGGATACGCGCCGATGCCTCCATGCTAGCCGCGCGCCGGACGGGTGTTCGGCCCGGCATCCGGTCCGTGGCTTCCGTCCGGGGCCGGGACAGGGTAAGGCCCCGCCCCTCGCGAGGGGCGGGGCCTTACACGTCTGCCGAACGCGTCCCCGCTCAGCGGCGGGCCGCGGGCATGTACGGCTCGAGCAGGGCGGCCAGCTCCTGGTGGACCTGGGCCTTCAGCAGGGTGCCCTCGCCGGTGTGCTCCTCCGAGAGCACCTCGCCCTCGGCGTGCATCCGGGAGACCAGCGCCCCCTGGGTGTAGGGCAGGAGCACCTCCAGCTCCACGGCCGGGCGCGGCAGCTCCGTGTCGATCCAGGCCAGCAGCTCGGGGATGCCGAGCCCGGTCCGCGCCGACACTGCGATCGCCCGCTTCTCCGCACGCAGCAGCCGCTGGAGCGTCAGCTCGTCGGCGGCGTCCGCCTTGTTGACCACCACGATCTCCGGCACGCGGTGCGCGCCGACGTCGCGGATCACCTCGCGGACCGAGGCCAGCTGCTCCTCCGGCGCCGGATGGGCGCCGTCCACCACGTGCAGGATCAGGTCGGCCTCGCCGACCTCCTCCATCGTGGAACGGAATGCCTCCACCAGATGGTGCGGCAGGTGCCGCACGAAGCCGACCGTGTCGGCCAGCGTGTACACGCGGCCGGAGGGCGTCGTCGCCCGCCGGACCGTCGGGTCCAGCGTGGCGAACAGCGCGTTCTCCACGAGGACGCCGGCGCCGGTCAGCTGGTTGAGCAGCGAGGACTTGCCCGCGTTGGTGTATCCGGCGATGGCGACGGACGGCACCTTGTTGCGGTGGCGCTCCTGGCGCTTCAGCTCGCGGCCGTGCTTCATGTCCGCGATCTCCCGGCGCATCTTCGCCATCTTCTCGCGGATGCGCCGCCGGTCGGTCTCGATCTTGGTCTCACCGGGACCGCGGGTCGCCATCCCGCCGCCACCGCTGCTCGATCCGCCGCCGCCCATCTGCCGGGAGAGCGACTGGCCCCAGCCGCGCAGACGCGGCAGCATGTACTGCATCTGGGCCAGCGAGACCTGCGCCTTGCCCTCGCGGGACTTGGCGTGCTGGGCGAAGATGTCGAGGATCAGAGCGGTGCGGTCGACCACCTTGACCTTGACGACGTCCTCCAGGTGGATCAGCTGGCCCGGGCTCAGCTCACCGTCGCACACGACGGTGTCCGCGCCGCTCTCCAGCACCAGGTCACGCAGCTCCTGCGCCTTGCCGGAGCCGATGTAGGTGGCGGGATCCGGCTTGTCGCGGCGCTGGATCACGCCGTCCAGCACGAGAGCGCCCGCGGTCTCCGCGAGCGCGGCCAGCTCCGCGAGTGAGTTCTCCGCGTCCTGCGCCGTGCCCGAGGTCCATACGCCGACCAGCACGACGCGCTCCAGGCGCAGCTGGCGGTACTCGACCTCGGTGATGTCCTCGAGCTCGGTGGACAGGCCGATGACCCTGCGCAGCGCGGCGCGCTCGTCGCGGTCGATCTGCTCGCCGTCCTGGTCACCGGGCCGGAACTCGCTCCGGGCAACGTCCTCATCCATCAGGGCGTCTGCCCGGCGGCTCGCGGTGCGGCGCTGGTGGTCCTGAGGAAGGGAAGAGAAGGTCAATGCGTTCCTTAGAGTCGAGGGGCCAGCCACGCGGCGGTGGCTGCGGAACCGAATGGTGCGGCCGCCCTGTTCAACGTCCCGGCGGGCCGGAACATTCCCGGCGGCGCCTGCCCATAGTGGCACGGGCGCCCACGGCCGTCACCCGGATTTGCGGCCCCGCCGCAACGACGGTGTCAGGGCTGGAGCCGCGCGGCGCGCGTCACGTCATACACGCCGGGTACCCGGCGCATGGCCCGCATCAACCTCGGCAGGCCCGCGGAATCCGGCAGCCGCAGCGTGTAGGTGTGGCGCACGCGCTGCTCGCGGGGCGGCTCCACCTCGGCGGCGAGCACCGCGGCCCCGTGCGCGGCCAGTGCCTCGGTGAGGTCCGCGAGCAGCTCGGGGCGGCCGAGGGCCTCGGCGTGCAGTGTGACGCGGCAGCCGACGGAGCCGGAGCGCCAGCTGACCGGCAGCGTGCGGCGGCCGGCGGCCCGCATCCTGACGGCGGAAGGGCAGTCCTCGCGGTGCACGGTGACGCCGCCCCTGACCACGAAGCCCTGCACACCGTCCGGCGGTACGGGGGTGCAGCAGCGGGCCAGCCGCACCGCGGCGCCCGGCGCGCCCGCGACGATGGCGGCCTGCTCCTCCGAGGGCTCGGCGGGCGCCCGGCGCACGGCCGGGGCGCCGGCGCCCGCGGACTGCTCCTGCGGGCCGACGCGCTCCTGGCGCGGCTCGCCCTCCGTGCCCCGCATGCTGTCGAGCCAGCTGCGGATGGGGATGCGGGCGGCGGCGGTGGCGGCGTACTCCAGCCACTCGGGCGAGGGGCCCGAACTGCCGTCCGGCGCGAGCAGCAGGTGAACGGTGTCCCCGTCGCGCAGCACGGTGCGCAGCGTGGCCAGCCGGCCGTTGACGCGGACGCCGATGCTGGCGTGGGCGTCCTGCCCGTGCCGGGCGTAGGCCGCGTCGACACAGGTGGCACCGGCCGGGAGCTGGAGCGGCGCGGCGCCCGGGGTCTCGCCGTAGACGGTGATCTCGCCGTCCTGCGCCAGCTCGTCGCGCAGCGCGGTCCAGAAGGTGTCGGGGTCGGGGGCCTGCCGCTGCCATTCGAGCAGCCGCGAGAGCCAGCCGGGCCGGGTCGGGTCGGCGCGTTCTCCCTCGTCGGAGCCGGGCTCGCCCTCGCAGGGGCGGTGCGGGTCGCCGAGTGCCACCACGCCGGCCTCGGCGACGCTGTGCATGGCCTGGGTGCGGACGAGGACCTCGGCGATCTGCCCGGCGCCGGCGGCGAACGCGGTGTGGAGCGACTGGTAGAGGTTGAACTTCGGTACCGCGATGAAGTCCTTGAACTCCGAGATGACCGGCGTGAAACAGGTGTGCAGCTCCCCGAGCACGGCGTAGCAGTCGGCGTCCTCCGCGACGAGGATCAGCAGGCGGCCGTAGTCGTAGGGGCCGAGGTCCCCGCGTTTCAGGCGGGTGCGGTGCACGGACAGCACGTGCCGCGGCCGGATGACGACCTCGGCGGTGATCTGCGCCTCGCGCAGCACTCCGCGCACCGACTCGGCGACCTCGGCCAGCGGGTCGGGACCCGCGGCGTGCGCGCGCATCAGCTCCTCGGCGCGGGCGTGCTCCTCGGGGTGGAGGATGGCGAAGACCAGGTCCTCCAGCTCGGTCTTGAGGGTCTGCACGCCGAGCCGCTCGGCGAGCGGGATGAGGACGTCCCGGGTCACGCGGGCGATACGCGCCTGTTTCTCGGGGCGCATCACGCCGAGGGTCCGCATGTTGTGGAGCCGGTCGGCGAGCTTGATCGACATGACGCGGACGTCGCTGCCGGTGGCCACGAGCATCTTGCGGAACGTCTCGGGCTCGGCCGCGGCGCCGTAGTCGACCTTCTCCAGCTTGGTGACGCCGTCCACCAGATGGCCGACCTCGTCGCCGAAGTCGGCACGCACCTGATCGAGGGTCACCTCGGTGTCCTCCACGGTGTCGTGGAGGAGGGAGGCCGTCAGCGTGGTGGTTTCCGCGCCCAGCTCCGCCAGGATCAGGGTGACGGCCAGTGGGTGCGTGATGTAGGGCTCGCCGCTCTTGCGGAACTGGCCGCGGTGCGCGGCCTCGGCGAGCAGGTATGCGCGGCGCAGCGTGTCGAGGTCGGCGCGCGGGTGGTGGCGGCGGTGTGCCTGGGCAAGGTGCTCGATGGCGTCGGGCAGCCTGCCGCGGAGCGCGGAGCGCAGGACGGCGGCGCGGCCGAGCTGCCTCAGCACGTCCCTGCGGTGCCCCCGTCGTCCGCCGGCGGTACCGCTCGGTGTGGTCGCCTCTGCGCTCATGGGGTGGCACCTCCCGCGGTCTCCTGACCGGACCGCGGCCGAATATCGATCGATCCCCGTGATCCCCGTGGTGATCCCGCAGCGGCGCCGGTGCTTGATGCTACCGAGCCCACCACGTGTGGTTCACCGGGGACCGCCCCTATCGTGGGGGATCACCCATTCGAGTGACTTATGTTCTGTGAAACATGGCTGAAATCCGTGGGGTGCCCGGCCGGGTTCAGCCAGTGGGGGTCGATCGTGCCCTCGGCGACGATGACCGCAGGTCCGGTCAGGGTGACCGTGCCGTCCGGGATCTCGGCGACGTGCAGCCGGCCGCCGGGAACGTCGACGGTGTACGCGGCGGCCCGGCCGTCCGCGGGGGGGTCGAGGCCGTCCCGGCGGGCGGCGGCGACCATCACGGCGCACGCGCCGGTGCCGCAGGACCGGGTCTCTCCCGAACCGCGCTCGTGCACGCGGAGGGCGAGGTGCCGGGGCCCGCGGTCGACGACGAACTCCACGTTCGTCCCACGCGGGTACGTCTCGGACGGGTGCACACCGGGCGCGGCCAGGAGCGGACCGGCGTCGGACAGCCGGTCGACGAAGGCGACCGCATGCGGATTCCCCATGTCGACGTGGCGGGCGGGCCAGCTGCGCTCCCCCACGGTGACGGTGACGGAAGGGCCCGGCCCGGCGGGCAGGCGGGCGGGGCCCATGCCGACGGTGATGTCGCCGTCGTCCTCGAACCGCACCCGCCGCACGCCCGCCCTGGTGGCGACGGGCAGGTCGTCCCCCTTGGCGAGCCCGGCCCGCTGGAGGTAGCGGGCGAAGACCCGCACCCCGTTCCCGCACATCTCGGCGATGCTGCCGTCGGCGTTGCGGTAGTCCATGAACCACTCGGCCCCGCCGCCCGACTGCCGCACGACCCGCAGCACCCCGTCCGCGCCGATGCCGGACCGCCGGTCGCACAGCCGCGCGACGGCGGCGGGCGACAGGCTCAGCCGGCCGTCGAGGTCGGGGATGATCACGAAGTCGTTCTCCGTGCCGTGGCCCTTGAGGAACGGCACGGGCTGCTCTGAGGTGCCCACCCGGCGAGCGTAACGGATCGTGACGGGGCTCAGCGCAGTGCGGCGACTCTCAGGACGGCGAGCACGGCGAGCAGGAGCAGGCCCAGGGCGTAGAGGGTGAGCAGCCGCCAGTCGGGGCGGCGGCCCGAGCCGCGCGGTGGCAGCCCCGGCCAGGTGTAGCCGACGCGGCGGGCGGCCATCATGCCCCAGCCCGCGGCGCTGCACCCGATGAGCAGCCCCAGCATGGCCACCACGGCGCCGGTGTCGTCGAACGCGAAGGCCAGCGGGAAGGCGAACATCAGCGAGCCGAGCAGGCTCAGCAGGACGATCGGGGCGACGAGGGTCAGCCGCAGCCGCCTGGGGGGGCGGAGGTCGGCATACGACTCGTCCCGGTTGAAATCGTCGATGATCTCTACGGCCTCGCCCGGCTCACCGTCGTCGGCGGGGGTGAGCACCGGGCTCTCCGCCAGCGGAACGGTCAGCGGATCGCCGTCCGCACCACCCGGCGGCGGAACGTCTTCCGTCGTGCCGTTGCTCTCACGAGGGCCGGCCTCCATCGCCACACGCCCTCCTTACTCAACGGCTTCACGGCATCGGCTCGATGATGGCACGGCACGGGACCGCTCCCGGCCGCTTGGAGCGTCCCGATGCCATCACGTGATCAGGATGTGACCGTCCGTTCGAGCAAGCCCCAGGCGCGCGCCTCAAGCTCCCCCGCCGCCCCTCGCGCCCCGCTCAGCCAGCGCACGCGGGGGTCGCGGCGGAACCAGCTCTCCTGCCGGCGGGCGAAGCGCCGGGTGGCGCGGATCGTCTCCTCGCGCGCCTCCTCCTCGGTGCGGTCCCCGGCCAGCGCGGCGAGCACCTGCTGGTAGCCCAGGGCCCTGGACGCGGTCCGCCCCTCGCGTAGTCCCGCGCGCTCAAGGGCGCGGACCTCCTCGACCAGCCCGGCCCGCCACATGCGGTCCACGCGGGTGGCGATGCGGTCGTCCAGCTCGGCACGTTCGACGCCGACCCCGATCTGGAGTGTGCGGTAGACGTCGCGCTCCCCCGCGGGTCCCGGGAGTCTGGCGGTGAACGGGCGGCCGGTGATCTCGATGACTTCGAGGGCGCGGACGATCCGCCGCCCGTTGCTCGGCAGAATGGCCTCGGCGGCGCGCGGGTCGGCCGCGGCCAGCCGGGCGTGCAGCGCGCCGCTGCCGTGTTCGGCGAGCTCCGCGTCGATCCTGGCCCTGACCGCGGGGTCGGTGCCCGGGAAGTCGAGCGCCTCGACGGCGCCGCGGACGTAGAGCCCCGAGCCGCCCACCAGGACGGGGGTGCGGCCCGCGGCGAGCAGCCGGTCGATCCGTTCCCTGGCGAGGGTCTGGTACTCGGCGACGCTCGCGGGTCTGGTCACGTCCCAGATGTCCAGCAGGTGATGCGGGACGCCCCGCCGTTCGGCGGGCGTGAGTTTGGCGGTGCCGATATCCATGCCGCGGTAGAGCTGCATGGAGTCGGCGTTGATCACCTCGCCGCCGAGGCGGGCGGCGAGGGCGACGCCGAGGTCGGACTTACCCGCGGCGGTGGGCCCCACCACGGCGACGACCTGGGGAACTTCGGCTCCGTCGTACACGGGGGCAGTCTCCCAGATCCGGCCGGAGCCCTCGAACGAGCGACGTGACGGACCGCGGCCCGGGTCGTTTGGCGTTCCGAGGTTCCGTTCGCCGTTTCTGGGCGGAATATCACCCACACGAGTAAGGTCAGGAGTAGTCATGGGAGTGCTTGCCTGGTTCCGCCGCCGTCGGCCGGACACGGAGGAGCAGCCGCCGGACGGCCAGGCCCGGGCCGCCGCGCCCGAGGCGGAGCGGGCACCGGCCGGGTCCGGGGCCGCCGCAGAGTCCGGGTGCCCGGCCGGGGCCGGGGCCGCGGCGGAGTCCGGCGCGGGGGCCGCGGAAGCCGAGGCCGACGCGGACGGCGTCGGCATTCCGAAGCAGACCGCGGCGACGGAGGCCGCGGACAGCGAGGCGGGCGAGGGAGCGGCCCGCCCGTAGCCGCCCGCGGCGGCCGACAGGAAGGTGACCACGATGAGCTTCATCAACCGGCTCAAGGACAAGCTCAGTCAGAACCGCGACAAGGTCGAGACGGGTATGGACAAGGCCGCGCGGGCGGCGGACTCGGCGACCAAGGGGAAGTACCGCGGCCGGATCGAGACCGGGGCGAAGAAGGCCAAGGGAGCCATCGGCCGCTTCACACAGGGCGACGGGCGCCGCGACGAGGGAGAGGGCGGCGGCCGCCGCTGACGCCCCCGCCCGCCGCCCGGTCAGGACCAGGACGCGACGAAGTAGCCGACCCCGTAGGGCGCGGAATCGTACAGCAGCCGGCCGCCGAGCCCGGCCTCCTCGGCGGCACCGGCGAGCAGCTGCCAGCCCGACCGCCCCGCGGCGTGCAGCTCCTCGGCCAGCCGGGCGTCGAGCATGGCCAGCGCCGCGGTGTTGGCATCGCCGAGGGCCCGGGCCACGGCGGCGTCGAAGGCTGCGGCGCGCTCGTCGAATGCGCCGGGCGCGCGGGGCGAGCGGCATGCGCTCCCGTCGCCCATGACCAGCAGGGCCAGGCGGTCCGTACCGGCCGCGAGGTCCCGGCCGAGGTCGGCGGCCCGCTGCCCGTCCAGCGGCCCGGCGATACCGAGCCCCTCCACCGGCGCGGCCCGCCAGCCGGTGCGTTCCAGCAGCCAGGCGCCGATCGTCAGCGACGGCGGCAGCTCACGTTCGCCCGGCTCGCCCTCGCCGATTCGCGCCGCCACGTCCACGCCGAAACCGCGCAACGAGCCGCGCGACCCGGCGGGGAAGGCACCGAGCCCTGTGGGCCCCGCGGGGCCCACCAGCACCAGCCGGTCGGGGCGGGAGGCGGCGAGGACGCCGATGGCGTCGGTTGCGGCGGCTCGCGCGTCGTCCAGCTCGGGCGCCGCGCCGCCCGCCACCTCGGGAACCAGCAACGGAGGGCAGGGGCAGACCGCGGCGGCGACAAGCATGGCCGCAGCCTAACCCCGGCAGGAGCGCGCCGCCGTCCTCAGCAGACTTCGCAGCCCGGCGCACCCGGTGCCCCCGCACCGGCCGCGGCCGGTGCGGGGGCACCGACGGTCGGCAGGCCCAGCATGACGCCCTGCGGCCGGTCGGCGGGCGCGGCGGTGCGCCGTTCCCATGCGTCGCCCGCGCGCGAGCGACGCACCGCCCGCACCGGGCCCTCCGCGAGCAGGTGGTGGGGAGCGGCGTAGGTGATCTCGACGGTGACCACGTCACCGGGGCGCACCGGCTCGGCCGGGCGGGTGAAATGGACCAGCCGGTTGTCCGGGGCGCGGCCCGACAGCCGCCGGGTCGCATCGTCCTTGCGGCCCTCGCCCTCCGCGACGAGCACCTCGACGGTGCGGCCGACCTGCTTCTTGTTCTCCGACCAGGAGATGTCGTCCTGGAGCGCCACCAGGCGCTCGTACCGCGCCTGCACCGTCGCCTTGGGGAGCTGGTCCGGCATCTCGGCCGCGGGAGTGCCGGGACGCTTGGAGTACTGGAAGGTGAACGCCTGCGCGAAGCGCGCCTCCCTGACCACGTGCAGCGTCTCCTCGAAGTCTTCCTCGGTCTCGCCGGGGAAGCCCACGATGATGTCCGTGGTGATCGCGGCGTCGGGGATGGCGGCGCGCACCTGCCCGATGATGCCGAGGTAGCGCTCCTGCCGGTAGGACCGGCGCATCGCCCGCAGCACCCGGGAGGAGCCCGACTGGAGCGGCATGTGCAGCTGCGGCATCACGTTGGGCGTCTCGGCCATGGCCTCGATGACGTCGTCGGTGAAGTCCCGCGGGTGCGGGGAGGTGAAGCGGACGCGCTCCAGCCCTTCGACGCGGCCGCAGGCCCGCAGCAGCTTGGAGAACGCCTGCCGGTCGCCGATATCGGAACCGTAGGCGTTGACATTCTGACCGAGCAGGGTGATCTCGGTGACGCCCTCGACGACCAGGGCCTCGATCTCGGCGAGCACGTCGCCGGGGCGGCGGTCCTTCTCCTTGCCGCGCAGCGCGGGAACGATGCAGAAGGTGCAGGTGTTGTTGCACCCGACCGAGATGGCCACCCAGGCCGCGTACGCGCTCTCCCGGCGGGTCGGCAGGGTGGAGGGGAATGCCTCAAGTGACTCGGCGATCTCGACCTGGGCCTCGCGCTGGACCCTCGCCCGCTCGAGCAGCACCGGAAGGCTGCCCACATTGTGCGTGCCGAAGACGACGTCGACCCAGGGCGCCCGGCTCACGATCGCGTCGCGGTCCTTCTGCGCGAGGCAGCCGCCGACGGCGATCTGCATGCCGGGGCGTGCGGCCTTCTTCGGCGCGAGCTGGCCCAGGTTTCCGTAGAGGCGGTTGTCCGCGTTCTCCCGGACGGCGCAGGTGTTGAACACCACGACGTCGGGGCTCTCGCCGCCCGCAGGGGCGGGCACGTATCCGGCCCGCTCCAGCAGCCCGGCCATCCGTTCGGAATCGTGCACATTCATCTGGCAGCCGAAGGTCCGGACTTCGTAGGTGCGCGCGGCGTCGGGCATGCGTGAACTCAATCCCATTCGATCCGAGACCAGACAGGGCCAGTCCCCAAGTCTACGTTCCGCTGATAGCTTGCTCGGATGCTCTCCGTGCGTTCCCCACGGCGGCGCCCGGTGCCGGTTCTGCTGGGTGTCCTGGTGACGCTCTCGGTGGCCGCGGCGCTGCTGTGGCAGCCGCTGTTCCCGCGCGACGAGCGGCCGTCCGGCTCGGTGACGCTGAGCACGGGCGTGACCACGGGGGTGTACGCCCGGTACGGGCAGCTGCTGCGCGGGCAGCTCGCGCACGACGCCCCTGGTCTGGACATGACGCTGACGCCCAGCGTCGGCTCCGTGCAGAATATCCGCCGCCTGGTCGACGGCGAGGCCGACTTCGCCATCGCCACGGCCGATTCGATCGCCGCCTACCGGGCCGGGGGCGGCGAGGGCGCGGACCGGCTGCGGGCGTGCGCCCGGCTGTACGACGACTACCTCCAGCTGGTCGTGCCGGCCGATTCCCCGGTGCGGACGACGGCGGAGCTGGCCGGTCTCCGGGTCGGAGTGGGACAGGACGGTTCGGGGGTGCAGCTGGTGACGCGGGAGCTGCTCGGCGCCGCCGGCCTCGACATGGACCGCGACGTGACGGCGTTCAGGCAGGGCATCAACGACATGCCGCGGATGCTGGAGGCGGGCCGGCTCGACGCGTTCTTCTGGTCCGGCGGGCTGCCCACCAGCGCGGTGACCCGCCTGGCCTCGCGCCTCGACATCCGCCTCGTGCCGCTGGGGGACCTGCTGCCCGCGCTGACCGACCGGGGGCCGCACAGCGAGTTCTACCGCGCGGCCGTCATGCCGCCCGACGCCTACCCGGCCATCGCGGGCTCCGACGTGGTCGACACCATCGCCGTGGCGAACCTGCTGGTGACGACCGAGAGCTCCGACGACGCGATCACCGAACAGATCACCCGCTCCGTGATCAATGGGCGCGATCAGATCGGGCAGGAAGTCCATGCGGCGCAACGGGTCGATCTGCGGACGGCCATCTACACCCGCCCGCTCCAGCTGCACCCGGGCGCCCGCGACTATTACCGGTCCGTCAAGTCCTGACCCGCCTCGCACCACGTGTACCGCAATCACATCGGAGTTCGCCATGCATGACGACCGCAGCCTCGTCGAAGACCGACTGCACCGGGTGCTGAACGAGCGCGTCCGGCCCGCAGTCCACCGCGACCCCGTACCCCTGACCGTCGAGCGCTGGGACGCCCCGGGCGAGCCCGTTCCCGTTGCCGAGGGGCTGGCCGCCGCGTACCGGCCGGCCGCTGCGGGCGAACGGTGGGGGCCGCCCTGGGGCACCACCTGGTTCCGGGTGGCGGGCCGCGTGCCGCAGGAGTGGGCGGGCCTGACCGTCGAGGCCCTGATCGACCTGGGCTTCGACCGGAAGATGCCGGGCTTCCAGTGCGAGGGGCTGGTCTACCGGCGGGACGGGGAGGTGGTGAAGGGCCTGAACCCGTTCAACGACTGGGTCCGCGTCGCCGAGGCCGCGGCCGGCGGCGAGGAGGTGGAGCTGTACGTCGAGGCGGCGGCCAATCCGGTGATCGACGGGGACAGCGACGACGGGTTCAGCGACCGGCTGACGGCGGGCGACGAGCCGCTGTACCACCTGCGGCGCGTGGACCTCAACGTCTTCGAGCCGCAGGTGTGGGAGCTGGTGCAGGACCTCGACGTGGTGGGCGGGCTGATGCAGCAGCTCGCCGTGGACGACGCGCTGCGCTGGACGCTGCTGCGGGCGGTGGAGGGCGCGCTGGACGCGCTGGACCTGGCGGACGTCGCGGGCTCGGCGCCCGCGGCCAGGGAGCGCCTGGCCGGCGTGCTCGCATCCCCGGCGCACGCCTCGGCGCACCGGCTGAGCGCCGTGGGGCACGCACACATCGACTCGGCGTGGCTGTGGCCGCTGCGCGAGACGGTGCGGAAGGTCGCGCGGACCGCGGCGAACGTCACGGCGCTGATGGCGGACCACCCGGACTTCGTGTTCGCCATGTCGCAGGCGCAGCAGCTGGCCTGGCTGAAGGAGCACCGCCCCGAGGTCTACGCGCGGGTGCGGAAGAAGGTGTCGGACGGGACGTTCGTGCCGGTCGGCGGCATGTGGGTGGAGTCGGACACCAACATGGTCGGCGGCGAGGCGATGGCCAGGCAGTTCGTCTTCGGCAAGCGCTTCTTCCTCGACGAGTTCGGCATCGAGACGGAGGAGGTGTGGCTGCCGGACTCGTTCGGCTACACGGCGGCGCTGCCGCAGCTGGTGAAGCTGTCGGGGTCGAAGTGGTTCCTGACGCAGAAGATCTCGTGGAGCAGCACGAACGCGTTCCCGCACCACACCTTCTGGTGGGAGGGTCTCGACGGGACGCGCGTGTTCACGCATTTCCCGCCGGTCGACACCTACAACTCGGACCTCGGCGGCCGTGAGCTGGCCCACGCGGCGCGCAACTTCCGGGAGAAGGGCCGGGCGACCCGTTCGCTGGTGCCGTTCGGCTTCGGCGACGGCGGGGGCGGCCCCACCCGCGAGATGCTGGCGCGCGCCCGGCGCGTGCGCGATCTGGAGGGCTCCCCGCGGGTGGAGATCGAGCGCCCCGCGCGGTTCTTCGAGAAGGCGCACGCGGAGTACCCGGACGCGCCGGTGTGGGTGGGCGAGCTGTATCTGGAGCTGCACCGCGGCACCTACACCTCGCAGGCCAAGACCAAGCAGGGCAACCGGCACAGCGAGTCGCTGCTGCACGAGGCCGAGCTGTGGGCGGCGACCGCGGCGGTGCGGGTGCCGGGGTACACCTACCCGCACGAGGAACTGGCGGAGATCTGGAAGACGGTACTGCTGCACCAGTTCCACGACATCCTGCCGGGTTCGTCGATCGCCTGGGTGCACCGCGAGGCCAGGGACACCTATGCGCGGCTGCGGGCGGAGCTGACGGCGCTGACCGAACGGGCGCAGCGCGCGCTGGCCGGGGACGGGCCGGGCACGGTCGTGTTCAACGCCGCGCCGCACGCCCGCGGCGGCATCCCGGCGGGCGGCGCGGCGCCGCGCGTGCAGGGCACCGGGGCGGCTGCGGTGTCGTCGGCGGGCCGCGCGGGCGGCGGTTACGTGCTGGACAACGGGCTGCTGCGGGTCGAGGTCGACGAGCGGGGCCTCGTCGTCTCGGCGGTGGACCTGGCCGCGGGGCGGGAGTCCATCGCGCCCGGCGGCGCGGGGAACCTGCTCCAGCTGCACCAGGACCTGCCGAACAAGTGGGACGCGTGGGACGTCGACGCGTTCTACCGGAACACCGTCACGGACCTGACCGGCGTCGACGCGCTGGCGCTGACCGAGTCCGGCGGCGAGGCGGCGACGGTCGAGGTGGCCCGTTCCTTCGGCGCCTCGCGCGTGGTGCAGCGACTGACGCTGCGGGCCGGTGCCCGCGTGCTGGAAGTGGACACCGAGGCCGACTGGTACGAGCGGGACAAGATCCTCAAGGCGGCCTTCCCGCTGGACGTGAAGGCGGACAGGTCGGCGGCGGAGACGCAGTTCGGCCACGTCTTCCGGGCGACCCACACCAACACCTCGTGGGAGGCCGCCAAGTTCGAGATCTGCGCGCACCGCTGGATTCACGTCGAGGAGCCGGGCTGGGGCGCGGCCGTCGTCAACGACTCGACGTACGGGCACGATGTCACGCGCGAGGTGCGGGCGGACGGCGGGCAGACCACGACCGTGCGGCTGTCGCTGCTGCGCGCCCCGCGCTTCCCCGACCCGGACACCGACCAGGGCGGCCACCGGCTGCGCTACGCGCTGGCGCCCGGGGCGACGATCGGCGACGCGGTCCGCGAGGGCCACTGGTTCAACCTGCCGGAGCGTGTCGTGCCGGGCGGCACGGCCGTCGAGCCGCTCGTCACCGTCGAGGACGGCGGGCAGGTGGTGCTCGAAACGGTGAAGCTGGCCGACGACCGCAGCGGGGACGTGGTGGTGCGCCTCTACGAGTCGTCCGGCGGCCGGGCCCGCGCCCGGCTGGTCGCGGGCTTCCCGCTGGCCGCCGCGGTGGTGACCGACCTGCTGGAACGCCCGCTGGCGGACGCGCAGGACCCGCAGGACCCGCAGGACCCGCAGGACCCGCAGGACCCGCAGGTGGCGGACGGGCGTGCGGTGGAGCTCGCTCTGCGGCCTTTCGAGATCGTCACGTATCGCCTGCGGCCGGCAGCGCCTGCGGACTGACGCCCGGCGGCCCGTTCTCCTCGGGGGCGTGGCGCGGGACCGAGACGGTGACCTTGAGGCCGTGCGGCCGGTTGCGGGCGTAGGAGACGCCCGCGCCGGCCGCGGCGAGCAGCGCGGCCACGATGGACAGGCCGAGTCCCGAGCCGGACACGTTCTGGTGCCGGCCGCTGCGCCAGAAACGGTCGCCGATGCGCTCCAGTTCGGCCTCGTCGAGTCCGGGGCCGTCATCCGCGGTCACGACGGTGACCTCGTCGCGGGCCGCGATGACGCGGACGCGGACCTCGCCGCCGGACGGGGTGAACTTCAGCGCGTTGTCGACGATGGCGTCCAGCGCGCTGGACAGCCCCACCGGGTCGGCCCAGCCCGTGACGGCCGCGGGCCCGGCCAGCAGCAGGCGCACGTCCTTGCGGTCGGCGACCGGCCGCCAGGCGGCGACGCGTTCGGCGACCAGGGCCGCCACGTCCGTGGTCCGCAGGTCGGCCGCGGTGCCCTCGGCGAGCGCCAGGTCGAGCAGGCCGTCGAGCACGCGGGCCAGCCGTTTGCCCTCGTTGCGGACCGAGGCGACCTCCGCGTTGCCGTCGGGGAGTTCGAGGGCGAGCAGGTCGATGCGCAGCAGGAGCGCCGCCAGCGGGTTGCGCAGCTGGTGCGAGGCGTCGGCGACGAAGGCGCGCTGCCGTTCCAGGACGTCCTCGACGTTGTCGGCCATCTCGTTGAACGAACGGGCCAGGCGCCGCAGCTCGGGCGGCCCGCCGGCGGGGGCGACGCGGGCGGTGAGGCGGCCGGTGGCGATGTCGTGGGTGGCCTTGTCCAGGACCCGCACCGGGCGCAGCACCCAGCCGGTGAGGCGGAACGCGACCGCGACCGCGAGCAGCATGGCGCCCGCCTCCCCCGCGGCGATGCCCGCCCAGCCCCGCACGATGCGGGAGCAGAGGGCTTCGGTGGGCGAATCGATGACGACGACCGCGATCACGTCGCCGTCCCTTATCACCGGGGAGGCGACGACCAGCCGCCTGCCCTTCTGCCACGGCCACACCTGCGGCGGGCCCTGGCTGCGGCGGCCGGCCAGGGCCTCGTTGAACTCCTGGCCCCGCACGCCACCCGGTGCCTCCCAGCCGGCGGGGGCGACGGCCATCGCGCTGCCGTCGCGGCGGAAGACCCCCGCCCTGATGCCGTACACGTCGTGGTAGGCGGCCAGTTCGTCGCGGAGCGTGGACAGGCGGGCGTCGCCGACGCCACCGACCTCCCCGTCGGTGACGAACTGCGTCAGCGAGGCGAAGCGCGTGGTGTCGTCGATGCGGTCGACGACGACGCGCTGCTGCTCGCTGCGGGCCTGGCTGGTGGCCAGCGGGATGCCGAGGGCGAGCAGGACGCCGGCGAGCAGCACGATGAGCAGCGGGAGGAGACGGGAGCGCATCGGTGCCGGTCAGGCGGCGGGGAGCGAGAGGCGGTAGCCGACGCCGCGCACCGTCTCCACCAGTTCGGGCCTGCGGAGCTTCGCGCGCAGCGAGGCCACGTGCACCTCAAGGGTGCGTCCCGTGCCCTCCCAGCTGGTACGCCACACGTCGCTGATGATCTGCTCGCGGCGGAAGACCACGCCGGGGCGCTGGGCGAGCAGCGCCAGCAGGTCGAACTCCTTGCGCGTCAGCGCGACCGGCTCGCCGTCCACGGAGACCTGGCGGGTGGCGAGTTCGACGGTGACCGGGCCGAGGGCGAGCACGCCGTCCCCGGGGCTTTCGGCGCCGGCGCTGTCCTCGGGTCCGGTGCGGCGGCTCACGGCGTGGATGCGGGCCAGCAGTTCGCCGGTGTCGTAGGGCTTGACGACATAGTCGTCCGCGCCGAGGTTGAGTCCGTGGATGCGGGAGCGCACGTCGGCGCGGGCGGTCACCATGATGACGGGCACGGAGGAGAGGCGGCGGATGCGCCCGCAGACCTCGAAGCCGTCGACGTCGGGCAGGCCGAGGTCGAGCAGCACCACGCCGAAGGAGCGGTCGTGCAGCAGGCCGATGGCCTCCTCGCCGCCGCGGGCCCGCACGACGTCGAAGCCGTGTTTGCCGAGGACGGCGACGAGGGCGGCGGCGACGTGCTCGTCGTCCTCGACGAGAAGCAGTCTCATGCGCCCTCCTTTCCGAATATTCACGCATCCACCCCGATGAAGCGGGCCCGCGTCAAGGCTCCCTGGGCGAGCTGCACTGTTCCGTTATGCGACCAGCACGTACGGCAACGGCCCGTGACGCTCCGCAGGGGCGGGGCGACCGGATCGTTATGCTCAATTTCCCCTCAGATCTGCTGACCATGTGTTGCATGGTGGCTAGGGTCCGTGCAACCGATGAGGACGGAGCAACATCACGATGAGCGATGTGTCGCTGACCAAGGACTTCGCGGACGCCGCGCCCCCTGCGGGCGACCTCGTCGTGCTGGACAGCGTGAACAAGCACTTCGGCGCGCTGCACGTGCTTCAGGACATCAACCTCACCATCAGGCGCGGCGAGGTCGTCGTCGTGATCGGCCCCTCCGGCTCCGGCAAGTCAACACTGTGCCGGGCGATCAACCGGCTGGAGACGATCGACGACGGCGCCATCTCGATCGACGGGGAGCCGCTGCCGGAAGAGGGCAGGGAGCTGGCCAGGCTGCGTGCGGACGTCGGCATGGTCTTTCAGTCGTTCAATCTTTTTGCGCACAAGACCGTGTTGCAGAACGTCACACTTGGTCCGATCAAGGTGCGGCGGAAGTCACGGGCGGACGCGGAGGAACGGGCCCGCGCGCTGCTCGACCGGGTCGGCGTGGGCAACCAGGCCGACAAGTACCCCGCGCAGCTGTCCGGCGGCCAGCAGCAGCGGGTGGCCATCGCACGGGCGCTCGCCATGGAGCCCAAGGTGATGCTGTTCGACGAGCCGACCTCGGCGCTGGACCCGGAAATGATCAACGAGGTCCTCGAAGTCATGCAGCAGCTGGCCCGCGAGGGCATGACCATGATCGTCGTCACGCATGAGATGGGCTTCGCCCGCTCCGCGGCAAACCGCGTGGTCTTCATGGCGGACGGGCGGATCGTCGAAGAGGCCGACCCCCACCAGTTCTTCGACAACCCGCGCAGCGACCGGGCCAAGGACTTCCTCTCGAAGATCCTCCAGCACTGAGCGCGGCCCGCGCATCCTGCTCACGACTTTCCGGAAACAAGAAAACAAGGGGAAAACGACCATGAGACTCCGCAAGGCAACCGCGCTGACCGCCTCCGCCGTCGCGCTCACCCTGGCCGCGACGGCCTGTGGCGGGGACGACGACGGTGGGGACGGCGGCGGTGGCGGCGAGTTCGTCATCGGCATCAAGTTCGACCAGCCGGGCCTCGGCCTGATGAACCCCGACGGCGACTACGTCGGCTTCGACGTCGACGTGGCCACCTACATCGCGGGCGAGCTGGGCTACGAGCCCGACCAGATCGTGTTCGAGGAGGCTCCCAGCCCCGAGCGCGAGAACCTGCTCTCCCGCGGGGACGTCGACATGATCGTCGCCAGCTACTCGATCAGCGAAGAGCGCGAGGAGCGGGTCGACTTCGCGGGCCCGTACTTCCTGGCCCACCAGGACCTGCTCGTCCGGGCCGACTACGAGGTGCCCGACGAGGAAGCGATCAACGACATGACGCTGTGCTCGGTGTCCGGCTCGACCTCGGCCGCCAACGTGCAGCGCGACTTCGCGCCGGATGCCGCGCTCGAGGAGTACAACACCTACTCCGAGTGCCTGACCGGCCTGGAGAACGGCGCCATCGACGCCCTGACCACCGACGACTCGATCCTCGCCGGGTACGCCGCGCAGGAGACGCACCAGGGCAAGTTCGCTCTCGCGGGTCTCCAGCTGAGCGACGAGTACTACGGCGTCGGCCTGCCGAAGGACTCCGAGGACCTGGACGCCGTCAACGAGGCGATCACCGCCATGGTGGAGGACGGCTCCTGGGACCAGTTCGTCGAGGAGCACTTCGGCCCGGCCGGTTACGAGCCGGAGCCGGCCCCGGAGATCGGGGCCAGGCCCTGATCCTGCCGGGTCCCGTGGCGCGCCGTCCTCCGGCGGTGCGCCACGCTCTCTTTCCGCATCCTCTAGGCGAGACTGCGAGATTCCGTGTTCGACTTCCTTGACCTCGACAGGTACGACCTGTTCGGAGCGTTCTGGACGACGGTGCAGCTGACCGTCTTCTCCGCGATCGGCTCGCTGATCCTGGGAACGCTGCTGGCCGCCATGCGCGTCAGTCCCGTTCCGGTCATGCGCGCCTTCGGCACCGCGTACGTGCACATCTTCCGTAACACGCCGCTGACCCTGATCATCGTCGCCTGCTCGCAGCTCCTGGCCCTCACGCTGGGGATGACGATGTGGGCGGACGTCGGCACCGACACCATGGGTTTCCGGCTGGCCGTTCTCGGTTTCGTCGTCTACACCTCCACCTTCGTGTGCGAGGCGGTGCGGTCGGGGATCAACACGGTGCCGGTCGGCCAGGCGGAGGCGGCCCGCGCGCTCGGGCTGAGCTTCGCGCAGGTGCTGACGATGATCGTGCTGCCTCAGGCCTTCCGGTCCGTGGTGGCCCCGCTGGCGAACGTCCTGATCGCGCTCACCAAGAACACGACGGTGGCCGCGGCCATCGGCGTGTCCGAGGCGGCGCTGCTGATGCGGGACATGATCGAGCAGGAGGCGCAGCTGGTGCCGATCGCCACTCTGTTCGCCTTCGGCTTCATCGTCCTGACCCTGCCGACCGGGCTGCTGCTCGGCCGGCTCAGCAAGCGCGTGGCGGTGAAGCGATGAGCAACCTGTCCGTTCTCTACGATGCCCCGGGACCGCGGGCCAGGCGCCGGAACGTCTACTACGCCATCGGCTTCCTCGCCGTGCTGGTCGGCGGCGCCTGGTGGCTGGTGTCCACGCTTCAGGACAAGGGCCAGCTGGAGTGGTCCCAGTGGGAACCCTTCTTCACCGACTCGAGGGTCTGGACGACCTTCCTGCTGCCCGGGCTCGAGAACACTTTGATCGCGGCCGGCCTGTCCATGGCGATCGCGCTGCCGCTGGGCGCCCTGCTCGGCATCGGCCGGCTGTCGGACCACTGGTGGGTCCGCGTCCCCGCGGGCGCCATCGTCGAGTTCTTCCGCGCCATTCCGGTGCTGCTGCTGATGCTGTTCGCCAACGAGGCCTACGCGCTGTGGACGGACGTCGACCGCAGCGTGCGCCCGCTCTACGCGGTGGTCACCGGCCTGGTGCTGTACAACGCCTCCGTGCTCGCCGAGGTGGTGCGCGCCGGGGTGCTGTCGCTCCCCAAGGGGCAGGCGGACGCGGCACGCGCGGTCGGCATGCGCAAGGGGCAGCTCATGCTCTACGTGCTGCTGCCGCAGGCGGTGACCGCGATGCTGCCGGCGATCGTCAGCCAGCTCGTGGTGATCGTGAAGGACACGGCGCTCGGCGGCGCACTGCTCGGCTACAGCGAGCTGCTCGGCAGCGTCGGCCTGATCGACGGCAACTACGCCAACCTGCTGGCCGCGTTCGCCGTGGTCGCCGTGCTGTACATCGTGCTGAACTTCCTGCTCACCAGCTTCGCGAGCTGGCTGGAGGGCCGTATCCGGCGGGGCAAGCGGAGCACCGGCGCGGTCCTGACGACGGATATGAACGAGGAGATGGCCATGGCCGGGGACGTCCCCGGGGCCACCGACGGCGCCGCGGGCGGAGGCGGGCCGGGGCGCACATAGCCCGGTTGAGCCAAGGACGGTGCGGCAAGGCCGACTTGACGCCCGAACATCCGCTGCCGTTGCATACGTGCTGTGCTGCCCGTGATCATTGCCGGCGCGGGCCCCGTGGGGCTCGCGCTGGCACTCGCCCTGGCCGGGCACGGTGTCCCGACCGTCGTGCTCGACGGCGCCGAGGGGCCGCCTGCGACGCGCCTCGCCCGCACCTGCGTGCTGCCGCACGACGTCGCGCGCTGGGCGCTGCTGCCCGGCGTCGGCGACGAGGCGCCGCTGTGGAGCGCCTGGCGCACCACCTACCGGGGCCGGGCGGTGCTGCACCACGCCTTCCCCCCGGAGACCGCGCCGCGACAACTGCCCCAGCATGTGCTGGAACGGGCGCTGCGCGACGCGGCCGCGCGGCAGGAGCTGATCCGGATCGCCCGCGGGCACCGGCTGACCGACCTGGAGCAGGGTCCGGCCGAGGTGATCGCGCACTCATCGGCCCGGGCCCCGCAGAGCGGCGGCGACCGGGCGCGGCAGTGGCGCGGCAGCCACCTCGTCGGCTGCGACGGGCCGCGGTCCACCGTGCGGAAGCTGATCGGCGTGCCGTTTCCCGGCCGCACCGACGTCGAACGGTTCGCGGTGGCGGCACTGCGGGCGGATCTGCCGTGGCCGCGGGAAGCAGGGCTGCACCGCGGGCTGCCGACCGGGGAGGTGACCGTCCGGCCGCTGGCCGGTGACCTGTGGCGGCTGGACTGGCCGCTGCCACCCGACGGCGGCCTCGTCACCCCCGAATCACTGCTGGCGCGCGTGCACGCCACGCTGGGCGCGTGGCACGACGGCGAAGTACCGGCCTACGACCTGCTGGACACCGGTGTGCACGTCTGCCACCAGCGGCTGGCCCGCGGCTGGCGCTCCGGGCGGGTCTTCCTCGCCGGGGACGCGGCCCACCTGCTGGGCGCCCTCGGCACCCAGCAGGTGGCCGAGGGGCTGCGGGACGTGGACAATCTGGCCTGGAAGCTGGCCGTGGCCTGCCGTCAGGGCGACGCCGAGACCCTGCTGGACAGCTACCAGGCGGAACGGCGCACCGCCGTCGGCGCCCGGCTGCGCGCGGTGGACCAGGCCCTGCCGCTGGTGCGCGGCCGGGGCGGGATCGCGGCGCGGCTCGGTGCGCTCAAGCGGGGCCGGCTCGCGCTGCTCGCCGACAGCCATCTGGGGCGGGGCACGATGGGCGGGCCCGCCCGCTACGGCGGCTCGCCGATCGCGTGCGCGCCCCGGCTCGTCGCGACGACGCAGACGCCCGTCGGCGCCCCGGTCGCGGATGTGCCCGTGATCACCCTGGCAGGTGACAGGGACCGGCTGCGGCACCGGCTCGGCGGGCCGCTGCTGCTGGTGCTCACCGCGCCCGGCGCGCGGGTCTGGGACGCCAAGCACTGGCTGTCCGCGGGCCTCATGCCCGAACTCGCCGCCGCGGCACAGGCATTGCCGCTGTCCGCGGAGCTGCTGGTCACCGAGGAGTACCCGGGCGCCGACGCGCACACCCTGCTGCTCGTCCGCCCGGACGGGCACCTCGCCGCCGCCTTCCCGGGAGCCGACCAGGACTCCCTGCGCTCCTGCGCCGCTGCCCTGCGCGGCTTCACCGACCCCGCCGCCGAGCCCGCGGCGGAGCACTGACGCGCCGCGGCCTGTCCGGCGGGCGGAACGGCGGCGTGCTCACGCGTCGCCCGCCATCCGGGGCGGCCGCCCCGGCCCGCGTCGTCCCCCTCTCCTACTCCTACGGCTCCTCCTGATCCTCCTGCTCCTCTTCGGCGAGTGCCTGCCGGATCACCCGCAGGGCCATCTCCTCCGGATAGCCGCGGCGCGCCAGCATCCCGGCCAGCCGCCGCATCCGCCGGTCGCGCGGCACCCCCCGGGTGGCACGCAGTCTTCGCTCCACCAGATCCCGCGCCGTGGCCTCCTCCCGCTCCGGGTCCAGCTGCCCGACGGCCTCCTCGATGACGTCGGCGGCCACTCCCCTGGCCCGCAGCTCGCGGGCCAGCGCGCGGCCGGCGAGGCCGCGGCCGTGATGCCGGGACTCGACCCAGGCTTCGGCGAACGCCGCGTCGTCGATGAGCCCGACTTCCTCGAACCTGCTCAGCACCGTGGCGACGGCGGGCTCGGGAATGTCCCGCGCCCGCAGTGCCGCGGCCAGTTGGCCACGGGTGCGCGGGGTCCCGGTGAGCAGGCGCAGACAGATCGCCCGCGCCTGCTCCACCGGGTCCCGCGGGGTACGCGGTGGCCCCTCACCGGCCCTCGACGAAGCGAGGCCACCGCTGTCTTCGTGTGCTGCCGGCTCCGGCCAGTCGCTGCGCCGGGTCACCGTCAGCTCTTGGCCGCCACGGGCTTGGCAGCCCTGGACACCTTGGCGGGAGCCGGGGCGGCGGCCGGGGGCGCGGCAGCGGCCGCCGCGGCAGCCGCCGCCCCTGCCGCGTCCTTGCCCGGCTCGCTCTCCGGCGCCTCGGTCTTCGGACCGATGCCCAGCTTCTCCTTGATCTTCTTCTCGATCTCGTTGGCGAGGTCGGGGTTGTCCCGCAGGAAGTTCCGCGCGTTCTCCTTGCCCTGGCCGAGCTGGTCGCCCTCGTAGGTGTACCAGGCGCCGGACTTCCTGATGAACCCGTTCTCCACGCCCATGTCGATCAGCCCGCCCTCGCGGCTGATGCCCGCCCCGTAAAGGATGTCGAACTCGGCCTGCTTGAAGGGCGGCGCCACCTTGTTCTTGACCACCTTGACGCGCGTGCGGTTGCCCACGGCATCGGTGCCGTCCTTCAGTGTTTCGATGCGGCGGATGTCGAGCCGGACCGAGGCGTAGAACTTCAGCGCCCGGCCGCCCGTGGTCGTCTCCGGCGAGCCGAACATCACGCCGACCTTCTCGCGGAGCTGGTTGATGAAGATGGCGGTGGTCTTCGAGTGGTGGAGCGCGCCGGTGATCTTCCGCAGGGCCTGGCTCATCAGCCGCGCCTGGAGGCCGACGTGGGAGTCGCCCATCTCGCCCTCGATCTCCGCGCGCGGCACCAGGGCCGCGACGGAGTCGATGACGATGAGGTCGAGGGCCCCGGAGCGGATGAGCATGTCCGTGATTTCGAGCGCCTGTTCACCATTGTCGGGCTGGGAGAGGATCAGCTGGTCCACGTCCACGCCGAGCTTCTTGGCGTACTCGGGGTCGAGCGCGTGCTCGGCGTCCACGAACGCGACGGTGCCGCCCGCCCGTTGGGCGTTCGCCACCGCATGCAGCGTCAGCGTCGTCTTGCCCGAGGACTCGGGCCCGAAGACCTCCACCACGCGTCCGCGTGGCAACCCGCCCACGCCGAGGGCCACATCGAGCGCGGTCGAGCCCGTGGGGATGATCTCGATCGGCTCGTCCGGCCGCTCCCCCAGGCGCATCACCGCACCCTTGCCGAACTGCCGCTCGATTTGCGCGAGAGCGGCGTCGAGCGCCTTCTCCCGGTCCGTACCTGCCATGGGTGCCACCCGGTCCGTCTGATTCGATCGCTTCACACCACGGACGCTAACGCCCGCCACTGACAATCACCGATTGCCCTTCCCATGAGAATGGCTGTTCGATTTCCGTGTCAAGCGATTCCCCGTATCCCGGCTGAATCAGAAAACCGCAGGTCAGCGGCTTCAGTGCAGGTGCGGCGGCACGTCCTGGGCGGAACACACCGCCCGCCAGACCTCCTTGGCGTCCCACCCCGCCTCCAGCGCCTCGTACACGGTCCGCCCGCCCAGCTCGGACATCACGTGGTCCCGCGCGAAAGAGTCCGCGTACGAGTCCCCGAAGTGCTCCGCCATCCGCTCCCAGAAGTCCGTCAGCCGCATGCCCCCAGTATCCGGCAGCCGCTCCGGCGCGGCGGCGCGGGTCAGCCGCCGAGCGCCCGCGTCCCGGCCGTCACCACCACCGCCACCGCCACGACCAGCAGGAACGGCGCGCGCAGCAGCAGGGCCACGCCCGCGGCCGCCAGCCCGAGGGCCCGCGCGTCCAGGACCGGCGCACCACCGTCGTCCAGGGTCTGGAGGACGGTGAGGGCCGCGAGGAGGGCGACCGGCAGCAGCGCCGCGAGACGGCGCACGACCGGCCGTTCCAGGGCACCGGCCGGGATGGCGAGGCCGAGCAGCTTCACCAGGTAACAGCCGAGCGCCGTCCACGCGATGGCGAGCCAGACGGTCACCGGTCCGCCTCCCGGGCCGCGGGGGCCGCGCGGCCCCCGCGCCGCAGCGCTGCGCCGCACAGCACGAGGGGTGCGGCGAGCGCGGCGGCGAGGACCGGCACGCCCGCGGGCAGCAGCGGCAGGCAGCCGACGGCGATCAGCACGGCCAGGGCGGCGGTGGCCCGTTCCACGGTGCCGCGGAGCATCGGCGCGAGCAGCGCGAGGAAGACGGCGGGCCCCGCCACGTCGAGTCCCCAGGCCTCCGGGTCGCCGATCGAACCGGCGCCGAGCGCGCCGAACAGGGTGGTGAGGTTCCAGCACAGGTAGAGGCTGAGGCCG
The DNA here is from genome assembly GCF_001984575.1 of Streptomyces sp. MP131-18. Taxonomy (GTDB): domain Bacteria; phylum Actinomycetota; class Actinomycetes; order Streptomycetales; family Streptomycetaceae; genus Streptomyces; species Streptomyces johnsoniae. Next base: position 1,711,362 of record NZ_LZNS01000001.1, read on the forward strand.
GTGACCGCGAACCCCACGCGGGCGAGTCGCCGCCCCGGCTGCGCGAGCGCGACCACGGACGTCTCGTCGATGACCCAATGGGCCGCCAGCGGGCGCACCCGGCGGGGCAGGGCGAGCAGCGTGGACAACCGCAGCCCGTAGAAGCAGTTGCGCACGCCGAGGAAGAACGCGCCGGCCGCCGCGGTGAAGGGATTCCCGCCCGCGGCGAGCGCACTGACCAGGGCGAACTGCGAGGCTCCCGTGAACACGAGCAGGCTGAGCACGCACGCCTGCGGCACGCTCAGGCCGCCCGACACCGCGGTGACGCCGAAGGCGAAGCCGGAGAGCCCGACGGCGATCCCGACGCCGAGGGCGTCGCGGACGGTGCCGCGGACATCGTCGGCGGCCCCGTCCCGGCCGGGCGCCGGAGGCGGAGGTGTCGGGAGGGCCGCGGGTGGTGGGGAGGCACCCAGAGGAGCGCCTTCTGTTGCTGGTTCGGTCACACGTGCACGCTAGGGGCGACGCTCCCGAGCGGTCTTGTACGTTTTTGCACGCTCGGCGACGTGCTCGCGCTGGTAGGCCCCGGGGCCCACGCCGACGATCCGTGCGAAGTGCCGGTGCAGGTGCGGCTGGTCGGAGAACCCCACCGCCACCGCCGCCTCGGCCGGCCCGACCCCCGCGTCGAGCAGCCCGCGGGCCCGCCGCACGCGCGCGTCGGTGAGCCAGGCGTGGGGCGGCATCCCGTACCGGTCGCGGAACGCCCGCAGCAGCGCGAAGGAGTTGGTCCCGAGCCCGGCGGCGAGCCGTTCCAGCGTGGGCGGCGCGGCCATGCGCTCCATCAGCTCCTCGCGCGCCCGTTCCGCAATGTGCGCGCCCGCCCCGCGTATCTCGCGCCCCGGCAGCGGCCCGCCCGCCCGGCGCAGCAGCCGGGCAACGGCCAGCCGCATCAGGCTGTCCGCGGCCAGCGCGTCCCCCTCGTCCACGGCCCGCAGCACCTCCCCGACCATCCGCACCGCCCCCGGGTCGTGCACCACCGGCACCCCGAACCCGGCCGCCCCGCGCATGCCGAGCGTCTCCGCGGCGATCCCGTCCACCAGCGCCGCGGACGGGTACAGCGCCCCGTACGTCCAGCCCTCGGGCACCGCGGCATGACCGGTGTGCGGCACGTCCGGATTGATCAGGGCCACACCGCCCCGGCCCGCGCGCTCGATCGTGCCCCGGTGGTGGAACGCCTCCACGCCCCCGGTGATCCCGGCGATGACGAACGTCTCGTGCGTATGGCGGATGAACGTCCGCCGGACGTACCGGGCGCGCAGCAGGTCCACGCCCGGCAGCTCGGGACAGCGCCAGTGCCGCGCCTGCTCCTGCGGTGCCATGCCGCCATTGTGCGCCACCGCCAGGACACCCGGCCGGGCGGTCGCTGTCAGTGCCGGGGTGCACGATGGAGTCATGGCAGTCCCCTCCGCGCTCGACCGGTTCTCCCCCGCCACCAGGGCGTGGTTCACGCGTGCCTTCCACGCGCCCACGGCCGCGCAGGAGGGCGCCTGGCAGGCCATCGCGGAGGAGTCGGACGCGCTGGTCGTGGCGCCGACCGGATCGGGCAAGACCCTCGCGGCCTTCCTCGCCTCGCTCGACCGGCTGGCCGCCGTCCCGCCGCCGGCCGAGCCGCGGAAGCGGTGCCGCGTGCTGTATGTCTCACCACTGAAAGCGCTCGCCGTCGATGTCGAGCGCAATCTGCGCAGCCCGCTCACCGGCATCGGACAGGAGTCCGTGCGCCTCGGCCTGCCCCAGCCCGAGATCCGCGTCGGTATCCGCACGGGCGACACCCCGCCTGCCGACCGCCGCTCCATGGTGCGGCGCCCGCCGGACATTCTGATCACCACCCCCGAGTCGCTGTTCCTCATGCTGACCTCGGCGGCCAGGGAGGCACTCGCCGGCGTCGAGACCGTGATCGTCGACGAGGTGCACGCCGTGGCCGGCACCAAGCGCGGCGCGCACCTGGCGCTGACCCTGGAGCGGCTGGACGCGCTGCTGCCCCGTCCGGCCCGGCGCATCGGCCTGTCCGCGACCGTTCGCCCGGTCGACGAGGTCGCCCGGTTCCTGTCCCCGCAGCGCAGGGCCAAGGTCGTGCAGCCGCCCGCGGGCAAGGAGTTCCGGCTCTCCGTGGTGGTGCCCGTGGAGGACATGGGCGAGCTGGGCGGCTCCCCCGTGCCGGACGCGTCGGGCCCCGGCGAGGTGCCGTCGATCTGGCCCTCGGTGGAGGAGCGCATCGCCGATCTGGTTCAGGCCCACCGCTCCACCATCGTCTTCGCCAACTCGCGCCGTCTCGCCGAGCGCCTGTGCAACCGGCTGAACGAGATCGCCCACGAGCGGGCCACCGGCGAGCCGCTGCCCGAGGAGCACGGGCCCGCCTCCCTCATGGGCGGCTCCGGCGCGGCCCGCGGCGCCGGAGCCGTACTGGCCAGGGCCCACCACGGCTCCGTCTCGAAGGAGCAGCGGGCGGCCATCGAGGAGGACCTGAAGGCGGGCCGCCTGCCCGCCGTCGTCGCCACCTCCAGCCTGGAGCTCGGCATCGACATGGGCGCGGTCGACCTGGTCGTCCAGGTCGAGTCCCCGCCCTCGGTGGCCTCCGGACTGCAACGGGTGGGCCGCGCCGGACACCAGGTCGGCGCCGTCTCGGCAGGTGTGGTCTTCCCCAAGTACCGCGGTGACCTGGTGCAGTCGGCCGTCGTCACCGAGCGGATGCGGGCGGGGGCCATCGAGTCGCTGCGCGTTCCGGCCAATCCGCTCGACGTCCTCGCCCAGCAGATCGTCGCCATGACGGCGCTGGACAGCTGGGACGTCGACGAGCTGCTCGCCCTGGTGCGACGAGCCGCCCCCTTCGCCTCGCTGCCCGAGTCGGCCTACCACTCCGTGCTCGACATGCTGGCCGGCCGCTACCCCTCCGACGCGTTCGCCGAGCTGCGCCCCCGGCTGGTGTGGGACCGGGTGGCCCACACCGTCACCGGCCGCCCCGGCGCCCAGCGCCTCGCGGTCACCTCAGGCGGCACGATCCCCGACCGCGGCCTGTTCGGGGTGTTCCTGGCCGGCTCGGACCCGCGGAAGGGCGGCGGGCGGGTCGGCGAGCTGGACGAGGAGATGGTCTACGAGTCCCGCGTGGGCGATGTGTTCACCCTGGGCACCACCTCCTGGCGCATCGAGGACATCACCCGGGACCGCGTCCTGGTCACCCCCGCCCCCGGCGTTCCCGGCCGGCTGCCGTTCTGGAAGGGCGACCAGCTGGGCCGTCCCCTGGAGCTGGGGCGCGCGCTGGGGGCGTTCCTGCGCGAGATCGGCGGCCTTACCGACGCGGCCGCCAGGGAACGGCTGGCCACCGCGGGGCTCGACACCTGGGCCGTGGACAATGTGCTGGCCTACGTGTCCGAGCAGCGCGAGGCCGCCGGCCACGTGCCGGACGACCGCACCATCGTGGTCGAGCGCTTCCGTGACGAGCTGGGCGACTGGCGCGTGGTGGTGCACTCCCCCTTCGGCGCGCAGGTGCACGCCCCGTGGGCGCTGGCCCTGGGGGCCCGGCTGACCGAGCGCTTCGGCCTCGACGCCCAGGTGCTGCACGCGGACGACGGCATCGTGCTGCGGCTGCCGGACGCCGACCTGCTCGCGGCGGAGGCCGGGGACGGGAGCGACGGGACCGGCCACGCGGACGCCGCGTTCGACGAGGGCCGGGCCCCGGTCGGCGCGACCGACGTGCTGTTCGACAAAAGCGAGGTCGACCAGCTCGTCACCGACCAGGTCGGCGGGTCCGCACTGTTCGCCGCACGCTTCCGGGAGTGCGCCGCCCGCGCCCTCCTCCTGCCGCGGCGCGATCCCGGCCGGCGCACCCCGCTGTGGCAGCAGCGCCAGCGCGCGCACCAGCTGCTGTCCGTCGCCTCGGAGTTCGGCTCGTTCCCGATCGTCCTTGAGGCGGTCCGCGAGTGCCTCCAGGACGTGTTCGACGTGCCCGGCCTCACCGAGCTGATGGCCGACATCGAGTCCAGACGCGTCAGGCTGGTCGAGGTCACCACCCGCGAGCCCTCGCCGTTCGCCCGCTCGCTCCTCTTCGGCTACGTCGCCCAGTACCTGTACGAGGGCGACTCCCCGCTCGCCGAGCGGCGCGCCGCCGCCCTGTCCCTGGACTCCCGGCTGCTCGCGGAGCTGCTCGGCAAGGCCGAGCTGCGCGAGCTGCTCGACCCCGGCGTGCTCGCCGACCTGGAGGCCGAGCTGCAGTGGCGCACCGAGGAGCGCCGGGTCAGGGACGCCGAGGGCGTCGCGGACCTGCTGCGGGTCCTCGGCCCGGTCACCGGGGCCGAGCTGGCCGGGCGCGGGGGCCGCGCCGAGTGGGCGCAAGAGCTCGTGGACGCCAGGCGCGCGCTGCGGGTCCGGCTGGCGGGCGAGGACCACTGGGCGGCCGTCGAGGACGCGGGACGCCTGCGCGACGCGCTGGGCGCCGCCCTGCCGGTCGGCGTGCCCGAGGCGTTCACCGAGCCCGTCCCCGACCCGCTGGGCGATCTGCTGGCCCGCTACGCCCGCACGCACGGCCCGTTCACCTCGGCGCAGGCCGCCGCCAGGTTCGGCCTCGGCACGGCCGTGGCCGACGGCGTGCTGCACCGGATGGCCGCCGACGGGCGGCTGGTGCAGGGCGAGTTCAGGCCCGGCGGCGCCGGGCAGGAGTGGTGCGACCCGGCGGTGCTGCGGCGGCTGCGGCGCCGTTCGCTCGCCGCCCTGCGCCAGGAGCTCGAGCCGGTTTCACCGGCGGCGCTCGCCGCCTTCCTCCCGCAGTGGCAGCACGTCGGCCGCCCGGGACGGGGCGGCCTGCGCGGCGTCGACGGCCTGATGCGGACGGTGGAGCAGCTCCAGGGCACACCGGTGCCGGCCTCCGCCCTGGAGCGGCTGGTGCTGCCCTCCCGGGTCGCCGGGTACGCGCCGCCGATGCTCGACGAGCTGACGGCCTCCGGAGAGGTGGTCTGGGCGGGGGCGGGCGCCCTGCCGGGCAAGGACGGCTGGGTGGCGCTGTACCCGGCGGACTCCGCGCCGCTGCTGCTGCCGCCGCCCCACCCGCTGGAGACCTCACCGCTGCACCGGGCGGTACTGGCCGCGCTCGACGGCGGCTACGGCCTGTTCTTCCGGCAGATCGCCGAGCAGGTGCGGGCCGCGGGCGACGAGGCGACGGACGCCGCGCTCGCCACGGCCCTGTGGGAGCTGGCCTGGTCCGGCCTGCTGACGAACGACACCCTGGCCCCGCTCCGCGCCGTCCTCGGCTCCGGCCGCACCGCGGGCTCGGTCGCCCACCGCGGACGCAGGGCCACCCCCCGCGGGCGGTTCGGCGCGCTCACCGTCGGCCAGAGCCGGGCAGCCGCCCCGCGGAACGGTCCGCCGACCGTCGCGGGCCGCTGGTCGCTGCTCCCGGCCCGCGAGACCGATCCGACGCTCCGGGCGCACGCGCTGGCACGTTCACTCCTCGACCGGCACGGGGTCGTCACCCGCGGCGCCGTCGCGGCGGAGGGCGTCGAGGGCGGCTTCTCGGCGGCCTACCGCGTGCTGTCGGTCTTCGAGGAGAGCGGGCAGGCCAGACGCGGCTACGTGGTGGAGGGGCTCGGTGCCGCACAGTTCGCCATGGACGGGGCGGTCGACCGGCTGCGGGCCCTCAGTACGGCCGCCGAGCGCGGCGGCCGGCCACCGGGCGGCGGCGCCGACGGCACTCTGGTACTCGCCGCGGCCGACCCGGCCAATGCCTACGGGGCTGCCCTGCCCTGGCCCGAGCCACCGCAGGGTGCGGCGCACAAGCCGGGGCGCAAGGCCGGGGCGCTGGTGGTGCTGGTGGAGGGGGAGCTGGTGCTCTATCTGGAGCGCGGCGGCCGGACGCTGCTCGCGTGGCCTGCCGACGGCCCCGGGGACGAGGCGGCGCAGCCCTTGCGGGCCGGTGCCGAGGCGCTGGCCCGGGCGGCTGCGGACGGGGCTCTGGGCTCGCTGACGATCGAGCGGGTGAACGGCGAGCCCGTGCTCACCGACCCGTACTGGACGGGGATGCTGGAGGCCGCCGGCTTCCACGCGACACCGCGCGGTCTGCGCCTGCGGCCCTGACGGACGACGGGCGGGGCGGGCCCCGCCGCCTGCGGACTGCACCGGGAGCCTCGGATTGAGCCCCGGATCAGGCCGCGACGACGTCGACGGCCTCGCTCGGGGCCTTGATCGTGACGTGCTCCTCCGGACGGTGGGAGACGGTCGTCACCCGTACCGGATTGAGCATGGGGCGCTCCAGGCCGCGGCCGGCGGGCACCCCGAGAGACGGGACGGTGTCGCTCGCGGCGGACTGGGCCAGCTCTGCCAGGGCCAGCTCGTCGCTGACCTCCCTCAGCAGCTCCGACATCCGCAGATCGAGCGCGTCGCAGATGGCGGACAGCAGCTCGGAGGAAGCTTCCTTCTGTCCCCGCTCGACCTCGGAGAGGTATCCGAGAGAGACCCGTGCGGAGGAAGACACTTCGCGCAGAGTGCGGCCCTGACGTTGGCGCTGCCGACGCAGCACGTCACCCAGCAGGCGACGGAGCAGGATCATCGGTGGCTCCCTCCTCGGACCGTTGGCCTCGCTTGCTTCATGCCCCACCGTACCGCCTCGGACTCCAACCGGGCGGGGAGCGATGTCTTGTTCACTCAGGGCTGCAAACATCCGTCCCCTCCGTTCTGTTCCGTATCCTGCCCCCGTCCGGCGCCCCGGTGTGCGTCACCCGTCAGGGGGAGAATCAGCTCGTTCCGCAGCAGGGCCAGCACCGCTCGGACGCTGCCGGCCCGGATCGCGGCCCGGTCGCCTCGGAGATTGAGCCGCTGAGCCACGACTCCCCCCGTTCCGGGCGCCGAAACCGCTACGTGGACGGTACCGACCGGCTTTCCGTCCTGCGGCTCGGGTCCGGCGACGCCCGTGGTGGCCACGCCCCAGTCCGCGCCGAGCAGCTCCCGCACCCCCCTGGCCAGCTGTCGCGCGACTTCCGCGTCCACCGCGCCGCGCTCGTCCAGCACGGCGCCGTCGACCCCGAGCACGCCGCGCTTGACGTCCGTGGCGTAGGCGGTGACCGAGCCGCGGAAGGCACGGGACGCGCCGGGGATGTCGGTGAGGGCCGCCGCCACCAGGCCGCCCGTCAGCGATTCCGCCACGGCGACCGTCTCGCCGCGCCCGACCAGCAGGCCCAGGACCTGAGCGGCCAGTGAAGGCTCGGCCGGCCGCTGGTTACTGCCCACCGGCCGCACCGTCCGCCGTGCGCCGCTGCCTGGCCAGCCCGGCCCGCCGGAGCACGACCGCCTGCCGCACGTAGTCGAGGCCGGTCGCCACGGTCAGCACGACGGCCACCGCCATCACCCACCAGCGCAGGGAGGCCAGCGGGCCGGTGAGGGCGAGGATGTACATGCCGACGGCGATGCCCTGGGTGAGGGTCTTGGCCTTGCCGCCCCGGCTGGCCGGAATCACTCCGTGCCTGATCACCCAGAAGCGCAGCAGCGTGATGCCCAGCTCGCGCGCGAGGATGACGACTGTCACCCACCAGGACAGGTCGGAGAGGGCCGACAGGCAGATCAGGGCCGCTCCCATGATCGCCTTGTCGGCGATGGGGTCCGCGATCTTGCCGAAGTCGGTGACGAGATTGTGCCGCCTGGCCAGCTCCCCGTCGAAAAGGTCGGTGATCATGGCAATCGTGAACGCCGCCCACGCGAGTGACCGCCAGGCCGGATCGTGTCCGCCCTCAGCGAACATGAGCAGGACGAAGCCGGGAACGAGCAGCAGCCGCACCATCGTAAGTACGTTCGCAATGTTCCACAGGGCTGGTGCGGTGGACGGCCGCGGGGCAGTCGCGGGCCGGTCCGCCGCCGGCCCGCTCCCGGTGGCCCGGGCCGGCGTATCCGTCATCTTCCGGCCCCTGCGGGACTGCCCCCGGCAGCCTGCCGCAGGACCGCAACCAGGTCGACGCCCCGTGCGGCGACGATCTCGGCATCGACGAGCTGCCCGGTCCTCGGCCCGGCGGCCTCCGGCACACCGCCGGCAGGCACGGTGATCACGACCTGCCCGTCGGTCTCGGGGGCCTGGTGCGCGGCGCGGCCGAGAGCGATCACCTCGTGCCCGGCGGGGACGTCCTCCTCCTCGCCGCCGCCCGCCGACTCGACCAGCACGCGGGCCCACTCGCCGACCCGCTCCTCGGCCCGCTGCCCGATCAGCTCCTCGGCCAGCCGGGACACGTGGTCCAGCCGGTCGGCGATCTCCTCGGGCCCGTGCTTGCCCGGGAGCCCGGCAGCCTCGGTGCCCTCCTCGTCCGAGTAGCCGAACACGCCGATCGCGTCCAGTCTCGCGCCGGTGAGGAAGCGTTCCAGCTCGGCCAGGTCGGCCTCGGTCTCGCCGGGGAAGCCGACGATGAAGTTGGAACGGACCCCGGCCTCCGGCGCCTTGGACCGGATGGTGGCGAGCAGGTCGAGGAAGCGATCGGTGTCGCCGAACCGCCGCATCGCGCGCAGCACTCGGGGCGCCGAGTGCTGAAAGGACAGGTCGAAGTACGGCGCGACCTTCTCGGTGCCGGTGAGCACGTCGATCAGGCCCGGGCGCATCTCCGCGGGCTGCAGGTAGCTGACCCGGATGCGCTCCAGGCCGTCGATCGCGGCCAGTTCGGGCAGCAGGGTCTCCAGCAGCCGGATGTCGCCGAGGTCCTTGCCGTAGGACGTGTTGTTCTCCGAGACGAGCATGATCTCGGTGACGCCTTCGCCGGCCAGCCACCGCGCCTCGCCCAGCACGTCGGACGGGCGCCTGGAGATGAACGAGCCGCGGAAGGAGGGGATGGCGCAGAAGGTGCACCTGCGGTCGCAGCCCGAGGCCAGCTTGACCGAGGCCACCGGGCCCGCGCCGAGGCGGCGCCGCAGCGGCGCGCGCGGTCCGGAAGCGGGGGCGACGCCCGCGGGCAGGTCCGCGATGGCACCGTGGCCCGGCAGTGCCACGTCCGTGCCCTGGCGCTCGGCCGGACTCAGCGGCAGCAGCTTGCGACGGTCCCGGGGAACGTGCGGCGCGTGGGCGCCGCCGGACAGGATGGTCGTCAGCCGCTGGGAAATGTCGGCGTAGTCGTCGAAGCCGAGGACCGCATCCGCCTCGGGCAGGGCGTCGGCCAGCTCCTTGCCGTAGCGTTCCGCCATGCAGCCCACGGCGACGACGGCCCGGGTACGGCCGCCCGAGCCTTCGGTCGCCGCAGTCTTCAGCTCCCCGGCCTCCAGAAGGGCGTCCACGGAGTCCTTCTTGGCGGCGTCCACGAAACCGCAGGTGTTCACCACGGCGATCTCGGCGTCCGCCGCGTCCGCCACCAAGTCCCAGCCGTCCGCGGCCAGCCGTCCCGCGAGCTCCTCGGAATCCACCTCGTTACGGGCGCAACCAAGCGTGACGAGGGCGACTGTGCGGCGTTCGGACATGCCCTCAGCCTACTTCGTCCCCGGCCCAGCGCCTGCCCCGCCCGCGGCGGCTCAGCCCTCGCTGGGATCGCCCGGCGTATAGGTCAGGCGCTCGACCTGACCGCGCTCGAAGTCGTCGTCGATCTCCCTGCCGTTGACGTGGAGCTGAACGACTCCGGCATTGCCCAGCACCAGATCGATCTGCTCGTCGTCCTTGAAGGTCTGCGAATCGCCCTCTTCGATAACACCTTCGAAGAGGAGCCGTCCGTTGCTGTCCTTGGCGGACACCCAGCTCGACCCGCCCTCGGCCGTCGCCCTGACGGTGACCTTGTCCGGGGGAACCGCGGCCACCGCGCTCTCCGAGGGAGCGGGCGCGTCCGGCTCGGGGGCCTCCTCCGTCGCCTCCGGCGCGCCGGTCTCACGCGGGTCCGGCGTGTCCGTGCGCGATCCCTCCGCGACCGTGCCCGGGTCCTCGTTCTCCTCGCTTCCGGTGAAGAAGGTGAAGCCGACGAAGGCGACGACCACGACGATGGCCGCCACCATGGCGGCCGTCCAGTTCGGCCGGCGCGGCTCGGGCCGGATGCGCTCGGCTTCGAACAGTGGTCCGGACGAGAGTGGCTGCGGCTCCGGATGCTGTTGACCGTTGTACAGCTCCATCAGCTCGGCCGGATCGGCCCCGACCGCCCGGGCAAGCGTGCGAATGTGGCCTCGGGCATACACGTCTCCGCCGCAACGGGAGAAGTCGTCCTGCTCGATGGCGTGGACGATCGGAATGCGCACCCGGGTGGACGAACTGACCTCGTCCACGGTCAGCTTTGCATCGATGCGCGCCTGTTGGAGGATTCGACCGACGGAAGGCCGGTCCTTGGCGGAAGAGTTGCCGTTGGACACGGGGGCGCCTTTCGAGCGTGAAGCCACGTGCTGTGTTTATAAGTCTAGGGGGGGTCCGAAAGGAACGGGCAACCGGGCCGTCGGCATTTGTCCGCCAACCGGATGGCCGCCACCGGTGCCCCCTGGACTGTCTAGGAGGGAGTCTCCCCCCGGATCAGCGCCAGCACGCCATCGAGTTCGTCGGGCTTGACCAGCACGTCCCTGGCCTTCGACCCCTCGCTCGGCCCCACCACTCCGCGCGACTCCATCAGGTCCATCAGCCGCCCCGCCTTGGCGAAGCCCACCCGCAGCTTGCGCTGGAGCATGGACGTCGATCCGAATTGCGTGGAGACCACCAGCTCGGCCGCCTGGCACAGCAGGTCGAGATCGTCCCCGATCTCCTCGTCGATCTCCTTCTTCTTCCCCGAGGACACCGTGACGTCGTCGCGGAACACCGGCGCCATCTGTTCCTTGCAGTGCTCGACGACGGCCGCCACCTCGTCCTCGGTGATGAACGCGCCCTGCATCCGCACGGGCTTGTTGGCGCCCATCGGCAGGAACAGCCCGTCGCCCTTGCCGATCAGCTTCTCCGCGCCCTGCTGGTCGAGGATGACGCGGCTGTCCGCGAGCGACGAGGTGGCGAACGCGAGCCGGGAGGGCACGTTCGCCTTGATCAGACCGGTGACCACGTCCACGCTCGGCCGCTGGGTGGCCAGCACCAGGTGGATGCCCGCGGCCCGCGCCAGCTGCGTGATCCGCACGATCGCGTCCTCGACATCGCGCGGCGCCACCATCATCAGGTCCGCCAGCTCGTCCACGATCACCAGCAGATACGGGTAGGGCGCCAACTCCCGTTCGCTGCCCGGCGGCGGGGTGGCCTTGCCGGACCGCACCGCCGCGTTGAAGTCGTCGATGTGCCGGTACCCGTAGGCCGCCAGGTCGTCGTAGCGCAGGTCCATCTCGCGCACCACCCACTGGAGGGCCTCGGCGGCGCGCTTCGGATTGGTGATGATGGGCGTGACGAGGTGCGGGATGCCCTCGTAAGCCGTCAGCTCCACCCGCTTGGGGTCGACCAGCACCAGCCGGACATCCTCCGGCGTGGAACGCATCATCACCGAAGTGATCAGGCAGTTGATGCAGGAGGACTTGCCGGAGCCGGTGGCCCCGGCGACCAGCATGTGCGGCATCCGCGCCAGGTTCGCCATGACGTAGCCGCCCTCGACGTCCTTGCCGAGTCCGACCAGCAGCGGGTGATCCTCGCCGGCGGCGTCGGCGGTGCGCAGCACGTCGCCCAGATTGACCATCTCGCGGTCACTGTTGGGAATTTCGATGCCGACCGCCGACTTCCCCGGGATCGGACTGATGATCCGCACGTCGGGACTCGCCACGGCATAGGCGATGTTCTTCGTCAGCGCCGTGATCTTCTCGACCTTCACGGCCGGGCCCAGCTCGATCTCGTAACGCGTCACCGTCGGGCCACGCGTGAAGCCGGTGACGCGGGCATCCACCTTGAACTCGGTGAAAACGTTCGTCAGCGAATCCACCACGGCGTCGTTCGCCGCGCTCCTGACACGGCCGGGGCCGCCGCGGACCAGGAGGTCCAGCGCGGGCAGGGCGTAGGTGATGTCGCCCGACAATTGCAACTGCTCGGCGCGCGGCGGCAGCGGGTCGGACGGCTCGGGGGCCTTCTTGGTCAGGTCGGGAACGCCGCCGGAGTCCTCGCCGTCCCTGGCCGTCCGCGGCCCGGCGCCGCCGTTCTCCGCGCCGCCGCCCGGCCGGCCGGCCGCGACGCGGCTGCTGAGATCGGCCACCACCGGCGAGGGGTCGACCCCGTGCCGCACCGCGCCGTCCAGCGCGGCGGCCGCGGCCGACGCCACGTCCACCGGGTCCTCGCCGCCGCGGGACGCGGCCCGGCCGCCGCCGCGGCGCGCCCTGCGGCGGCTCTCCAGAGCGGCCCGTTCGGCCAGGTCCGGCGGCGGGCCGACGGGCTCGGGGTCGTCGCGGTAACGCTCCACCAGGAACTCGGTCTCCGTGCCCGGCTCGTTGCCCGCGAGCAGGCCGAGGCGGATGGCGCCCTGCCTGAGCCGCCGGGGAATGGCGTTGACGGGGGTGGCGGTGACCACGAGCAGCCCGAAGACCGTCAGCAGCGTCAGCAGCGCCACGGCGAGCGGCTCCCCGACGGCCACGATCAACGGGCGGGACGCGGCCCAGCCGAGGTGACCGCCGGTGTCCCGCAGGGCCTGCGCGCCCTCACTGCGCCCCGGGGCGCCCGTCGCGATGTGCACCAGCCCCAGCACGCCCACCAGCAGCGCGCTGAGCCCGATGACGATGCGGCCGTTGGCCTCCTGCTTCTCCGGATGCCGGATCAGCCGCACCGCGATGAAGCCGAGAACAAGCGGAAAGACCAGGTCGAGGCGACCGAAGGCACCCGTGACCAGCATGGTGACCAACTCGCCCACCGGGCCCTGGAGATTCGACCACGTGCCCGCGGCCACCACGAGGGCGAGGCCGAGCAGCAGCAGCGCCTCGCCGTCCTTGCGGTGCGCGGGGTCCAGTCCCTTGGCGCCACGCCCTATGCCGCGCAGCAGCGCCCCCACCGGGTGCGCAATGCCGAGCCACATACCGCGGATGATCCGGAAAGCAATATGCCGCCGCGGGGCGGGCTTCTTCGCCGGGGCAGCAGCCTTCTTCTTGGGCGCGGCTTTCTTCGCGGGCGCCTTCTTCGCGGGCGCCGCCTTCTTGGCTCCGCCCCCACCGCGCCCGGCGCGCGCGCTCTGGGAACCCTTGCCGGACGTACCTGAGGCCATGGAGGTGAGGTTACCGGGGCGGCACGTCCTGAGCACGGAGCACGTGCCGCTCGGCGGCTCAGCCGGTCTGCGGCTCCACGGACTTCTCCTCCGCGGCGCCGGGCTGCAACGCGTCCAGCGCGCGACGCAGACCTGACAGCTTGCGCTCCAGGTGGGCCGCCGTGGACACGGCCGGCCCGCCGCCCGACTCGGACAGCTCCTTGGTCAAGACCTCGGCCTGCTCCTCGACGGCGGCCAGCCGCGCGGACAGCTCGGGAAGCAGGCCGCCCGCGGAACGCTCCGTGTCCGCGCTCGCCTGGCCGCCCTCCAGCTCGCGGCGCAACAGCATGGCCTGCTCGCGCAGTTGCATGTTCTTCATGTGCAACTCGACGAAGACCGACACCTTGGCCCGCAGCACCCACGGGTCGAAGGGCTTGGAGATGTAGTCGACGGCCCCCGCCGCGTAGCCGCGGAACGTGTGGTGCGGGCCGTGGTTGATCGCGGTGAGGAAAATGATGGGGATGTCACGCGTCCGCTCGCGCCGCTTGATGTGTGCGGCGGTCTCGAAGCCGTCCATCCCCGGCATCTGAACGTCGAGCAGGATTACTGCGAAGTCTTCCGTGAGCAGCGCCTTGAGCGCTTCCTCCCCTGACGATGCCCGGACCAATGTCTGATCGAGCGCCGAGAGAATCGCCTCGAGCGCCAGCAGATTCTCGGGCCGGTCATCGACCAGGAGGATCTTGGCCTTCTGCACCATGGCCCGTCCTCCTTGCCCCTGCGGCGCGGCCGTGCGCCGCCGTTGTGGACGGCACCCTCACGCCGTCCGGTCCTGTGCCGGACATGTTGACATCCTCCCCGGCGCCATTGCCAGCGAGTGCGGTGCTCACCACAAGCACGCGCGGTGACCCCCGACGGGACCCTCACCCGTCACGAGGTACCGAAAACACCCCGGCCTGATCCCCGCTATACCGGAAAAAACGCCCTGCTCGCTCATTCGGCGACCAGCAGCGCAAGGCACCCGGTGATCAGTACATTGCGCTGCGTCACGATACCACGCACTCCACACCTGGGCGAACTGCGTTGCATGCACCGCGAGAACGAGCACACCGTCCTCAAAGTTCCCCCACACGGCCGGTCATGCGGCGGATCACTTCCTGCCTGCCTCCATCCACTGGCTCATCACCGTCATCAGATAATCAGTGTCGACCGGCTTCGTCACGTAGTCCGAGGCCCCGGACTCGATGCTCTTCTCCCGGTCGCCCTTCATCGCCTTCGCGGTCAGCGCGATGATCGGCAGCCCCGCGAACTGCGGCATACGGCGGATCGCCGACGTCGTCGAATAGCCGTCCATCTCCGGCATCATGATGTCCATCAGCACCAGCGCCACGTCCTCGTTGGACTCCAGCACCTCGATGCCCTCCCGCCCGTTCTCGGCGTAGAGGACCCGAAGACCGTGCTGCTCCAGCACGCTGGTCAGCGCGAACACGTTCCGCACGTCGTCGTCCACGATCAGCACCTTCCGCCCGCGGAAGTCCCGCAGCACGGCACGCAGCGCCTCCCGGTCCGCGGCCGGCCCGGGGCCCTGCTCCTGCTCCTCCTCCGGCTCCTGCTGCTCGTGCGAAGCCCCGTTCTCCGCGAACCGCTCCCGGTGACGCCGCGTCAGCGACTGGGCGGCGCGCTCGGCCGCGGCCGACGCCTCGCGGTTCTTGCGCTCCTGCCGCTCGGCGGCCGACCGCGCCTCCGCGGCGTCCTCCGTCGCCCCGCCCTCGGCGGCGGCCGACGCCTCCGGGCCAGCTTCGAGTGCGGCCGGCGCGGCGCCACCGGCCTCGACGGCCAGCGTGCCGCTGACCATCTGCCCGTAGCCGGGCGGCGGCAGCTCGGCCGGCTGGAGCGGCAGATACAGCGTGAACGTCGAACCACGGCCCGGCTCGCTCGCGGCGTGGATCTCGCCGCCGAGCAGCCGCGCGATCTCCCGGCTGATCGAAAGCCCCAGGCCCGTGCCGCCGTACTTGCGGCTCGTCGTGCCGTCGGCCTGCTTGAACGCCTCGAAGATCACCCGCATCTTGCTCGCGGCGATCCCGATGCCGGTGTCGGACACGGCGAACGCGACCAGCGGCGCGTCCGCCGTCCGCACGGAACCGCTCTCCAGCATCTGCTCGCGGATCTCGTTCGGCACCTCAGCGGCGGCCGGGCGGATCACCAGCTCGACCGAGCCCGTGTCCGTGAACTTCACCGCGTTCGACAGCAGGTTGCGCAGCACCTGGAGGAGCCGCTGCTCGTCGGTGTGCAGCGTGGCCGGCAGCTCGGGCGAGACCCGCACGGAGAACTCCAGGTTCTTCTCCGCCGTCAGCGGCCGGAACGACGCCTCGATGTAGTCCACCAGCTGCACCAGGGCGATGCGCGCCGGGCTGACGTCCATCTTCCCGGCCTCCACCTTGGACAGGTCGAGGATGTCGTTGATCAGCTGGAGCAGGTCGGAGCCCGCGCCGTGGATCGTCTCGGCGAACTCGACCTGCTTCGGCGACAGATTGCCCTCGGCGTTGTCGGCGAGCAGCTTGGCGAGGATCAGCAGCGAGTTCAGCGGGGTGCGCAGCTCGTGCGACATGTTCGCCAGGAACTCGGACTTGTAGCGCATCGAGACCGCGAGCTGCTCGGCCCGCTCCTGGAGACCGCGCCTGGCCTCCTCGATCTCCGAGTTCTTCACCTCGATGTTGCGGTTGGTCTCGGCCAGCAGGTCCGCCTTGTCCTTCAGCTCGGCGTTGGACTCCTCCAGCGCCCGGCGCTGCCGCTCCAGCTCCGCCGTCTGGTCCTGGAGCTTCGTCGCCAGCTCCTGCGACTGCTTCAGCAGCATTTCCGTACGGGTGTTGACGCTGATCGTGTTGACGCTCGTGGCGATCATCTCCGCCATCTGCGTCAGGAAGTCCCGCTCGATGTGCGTGAACGGCTTGAACGACGCCAGCTCCAGCACGCCGAGCACCCGCTCCTCGAACACCACCGGCAGAATGATCACCGTCACCGGCGGCGCCTCGCCGAGGCCCGAGGAGATCCGCAGGTAGCCCTCCGGCGTCGGACCGAACAGCAGAATCCTGCTCTCCGCCGCCGCGGTGCCGATCAGCCCCTCCCCCGGCCGGAACGACAGTGACTGCGCGTCCGGCGCGTAGCCGTAGGCGGCGATCATGCGCAGCTCGTACGCGTCGTCGTCGCCCGCACCGGTCACCAGGTCCTCGTCGCCGTCGACCGGCACCGACAGGTAGAACCCGCCGTGCTGCGCCGCGACCGCCGGGCACAGCTCGCTCATGATCAGCTTGGCGACGGCCGTCAGGTCCCGCCTGCCCTGCATCTGCGCCGAGATCCGCGCCAGGTTGCCCTTCAGCCAGTCCTGCTCCTTGTTGGCCTGCGTGGCCTCCCGCAGATTCCGGATCATGGCGTTGACCCGCTCCTGAACGGTCAGGATCTCGCCCGCCGCGTCGGTGTCGATGCGCACATTGTGATCACCACGCGTCACGAACGTCGCGACGCGGGCGATGCCGCGCACTTGGCCGGTCAGATTGCCCGCCATCTCGTTCACCGAATCGGTCAGGTCCTTCCAGGTGCCGGCGACGCCCGGCACCCGCGCCTGCCCGCCGAGCTGCCCCTGCGTGCCCACCTCCCTGGCCACCTTGGTCACCTGGTCGGCGAACAGGGAGAGCTGGTCGACCATCGTGTTGAGGGTCTCCTTCAGCTCCTGGATCTCGCCCCGCGCGTCGATGTCCATCTTGCGCGTCAGGTCGCCCTTGGCGATGGCCGTCGTGACCATGGTGATGCTCCGCACCTGCCCGGTCAGGTTGGACGCCATCGAGTTCACCGACTCGGTCAGGTCCCGCCAGGTCCCCGAGACGCCCGGCACCTTCGCCTGGCCGCCCAGGCGCCCCTCCGTGCCCACCTCGCGCGCCACACGCGTGACTTCCGCCGCGAACGACGACAGCGTCGTCACCATGCGGTTGACGGTGTCCGCGAGCGCGGCCACCTCGCCCTGCGCCTCCACGGTGACCTTGCGCGACAGGTCACCGTTGGCCACGGCCGTGGCGACCTCCGAGATGTTCCGCACCTGGCCCGTCAGATTGCGGGCCATGAGGTTGACGTTGTCCGTCAGGTCCTTCCACGTGCCGGAGACACCCCGCACCTCGGCCTGGCCGCCCAGCTGGCCCTGCGTGCCGACCTCGCGCGCGACCCGCGTCACCTCGTCCGCGAAGGACGACAGCTGATCCACCATGGTGTTGACGGTGGTCACCAGCACCAGGAACTCGCCCCTGGAGTCCACCGTGATCTTCTTCGACAGATCGCCCTTCGCGACCGCGGTGGTGACGTCCGAGATGTTCCGCACCTGCGAGGTCAGGTTGTTCGCCATGCCGTTGACGGACTGCGTGAGGTCCTTCCAGGTCCCGGCGACCCCCTCGACCTCCGCCTGGCCGCCGAGCCTGCCCTCGGTACCCACCTCGCGGGCCACCCGCGTCACCTGCTCCGCGAACGAAGACAGCTGGTCCACCATCGTGTTCAGCGTGTCCTTCAGCTCCAGGAACTCGCCGCGTGCATCCACCGTGATCTTCTGCGACAGGTCACCGCGCGCGACGGCCGTCGCCACCCCCGCGATGTTCCGCACCTGATCGGTGAGGTTGGACGCCATACCGTTGACGGAGTCGGTCAGGTCCCGCCAGACACCCGCCACATCGGACACCTGCGCCTGCCCGCCGAGCCTGCCCTCGGTACCCACCTGCCGCGCAACCCGCGTGACCTGCTCCGCGAACGAAGACAGCTGGTCCACCATCGTGTTCACGGTGTTCTTGAGTGCGAGGATCTCGCCCCTGGCGTCGACCTCGATCTTCTGCGACAGATCGCCGCGCGCCACGGCGGTCGTCACCTGCGCGATATTGCGCACTTGGTCGGTGAGGTTGAACGCCATCTGGTTCACGGAGTCCGTCAGCGCCTTCCACGTGCCGCTGACGCCGTCCACGCGGGCCTGGCCGCCGAGCCGCCCGTCGATGCCGACCTCGGTGGCCACGCGGGTCACCTGCTCGGCGAAGGACGAGAGCTGGTCGACCATTCTGTTGACGGTGTTCTTCAGCTCCAGCATCTCGCCGGAGACGTCCACCGTCACCTTCTGCGACAGATCGCCGTTCGCCACCGCCGTCGTCACGGAAGCGATGTTCCGCACCTGGTCCGTCAGGTTCCTGAAGGCGGTGTTCACCGAATCGGTGAGGTCCTTCCAGGCCCCCGCCACCCCGAGCACTGACGCCTGACCGCCGAGCGCGCCCTCGTCGCCGATCTCCCGGGCGACGCGCGTGACCTCGGACTGGAACGAGGACAGCTGATCCACGGTCCTGTTGACGGTGTTCTTCAGCTCCAGCATCTCGCCGGAGACGTCCACCGTCACCTTCTGCGACAGATCGCCGTTCGCCACCGCCGTCGTGACCTGCGCAATGTCGCGCACCTGATCCGACAGGTTCCTGAAGGCGGTGTTGACCGAGTCCGTCAGCTCCTTCCACACGCCGGCGACGCCCTGGACGCGAGCCTGCCCGCCCAGCGTCCCCTCGGTGCCGATCTCGGTGGCGGTGCGCGTCACCTCGTCGGCGAACGACGAAAGCGTCCCGGTCATCGCATTGATCGTGTCCGCGAGCCGTGCCACCTCGCCGCTCGCGCTGACGGTGATCTTCTGGGACAGGTCACCGTTCGCCACGGCCGTCGTGACCTGCGCGATCTCCCGCACCTGCTTCGTCAGGTTCCCCGCCATCAAGTTGACCGAATCGGTCAGGTCCTTCCACACCCCCGCGACGCCCTGGACCCGCGCCTGGCCGCCGAGCACCCCGTCGGTGCCGACCTCGC
The DNA here is from genome assembly GCF_001984575.1 of Streptomyces sp. MP131-18. GTDB lineage: Bacteria > Actinomycetota > Actinomycetes > Streptomycetales > Streptomycetaceae > Streptomyces > Streptomyces johnsoniae. The sequence continues at coordinate 1,730,297 of NZ_LZNS01000001.1, forward strand.
GGGCCACCCGCGTCACCTCGGACTGGAACGAGGAGAGCTGGTCCACCATGGTGTTCACGGTGTTCTTCAGCTCCTGCATCTCCCCGGCCACATGCACGGTGACCTTGCGGGACAAGTCGCCGTCCGCCACCGCCTTGGTCACCCCGGCGATGTCACGGACCTGCGCCGTCAGCCGGGCGGCCATCGTGTTGACGGAGTCCGTGAGGTCCTTCCACGAGCCGGTCATGCCGCGTACCCGCGCCTGGCCGCCGAGCTTGCCCTCCGTGCCGACCTCGCTCGCCACCCGGGTCACCTCGTCGGCGAACTCGGACAGCTGGTCGACCAGCCCGTTCACCGTCCGGCCCATCCGCAGGAACTCGCCCCGCAGCGGCCGCCCCGGCCCCTTGCCCGCCTGCGCCCGCAACTCCATCCGCTGCCGCAGGTCGCCCTCGGCGACGGCGGACAGCACGCGGCCGACCTCGGCCACGGGCCGCGCCAGATCGTCCACCAGGTCGTTCGCGTCGTCGATGGCCTTGGCCCAGGCGCCCTCGCACAGGCCGGTCTCCAGGCGCTCGCTCAGCTTCCCCTCGCGGCCGACGACCCGCCGCACCTGCGCCAGCTGGCCGGTGACGTGCAGGTTGCGCTCGGCAACCTCGTTGTAGACCGCGGCGATCTCCGCCATCGGCCCTTCACTCGCGACGGTGAGCCGCTTGCGCAGATTGCCGTCCCGCATCGCCTCGAGCGCCGAGAGCAGCCGGTTCAGGGCAGCAGCATCCACTTCAACGGTGCCACCGCTCCTGGACCTCTTCGCTCGTGCAGCCGTACCAGCACGCGCAACTGCTCCGTCAGACACCACTGTGTCCCTCCCGCGGGTCGACCATCCGGTCAGGGCTTTCACATCACGCGTTCCCAGTGTTTCACTCCCGACGGACCGGGCGATAACAGTTCGGCAGCATCGCATACCACTGTTTTCCCGGTCGGGGGGAAATCGGCGGATGCGCTGTCCGCGGGGGCGGCCGACCTCAGTAACCTGGCTTCCGGCTGTCCATGCGGCACCGGGTAGCGACGACAGACCTTTGGGGGAGTGACGTGATCACCGCGCGAGCTGCGGCCACCTTCGAGCCGGTTGGACGCTCGGTCGCGACCGCGCGGGGTTTTGTCCGGGACACGCTCCAGGGCTGGGGCCTCACCGACCTGATCGAGGACGCGGTCGTCCTCACCAGTGAGCTGGTGACCAATGCCGTGGTGCACGCCGGAACGTCGGCGGACGTCCGCTGCCTGCGGGACCCCGAGGGCGTCCGCGTCGAGGTCGTCGACCGCCACCCGGAGCGCGAGCTGCCGCTCGCCGAGGTCTCCCGCGGCCGGCTCGACCTGAACAGCGAGGGAGGCCGCGGGCTGCTGCTGTGCGCGGCCCTCGCCTCTCGCTGGGGCGTGGACTACACGGCGACCGACAAGTGCGTGTGGTTCCGCCTCGACCAGCAGGCACTGCCGGTCGGCACCCGCTCCGCGGGCCCCGTACTGCCCACCGAGGCGCTCCCGGTCAGCGATACGCGCGTGCGCGTGGCCGTCGTCCAGGTGGACCGGGCCGACAGCATCACGGCCTGGAACGACGATGCCAGGGAGCTGTTCGGCTACACCGCGGAGCAGGTCGTCGGCAAGCCGCTGGCCGACCTCGCCGCCTGGCCCCAGACCCCCGGCACCGGCACCGGCATTGCCGAGGCTCTGGCCCTGTCCCGCTGGGAGGGCAGCTACGGCCTGTGCGACTCCGAGGGCAGGACCGTTCCCGTGTACGCCTGCCACCTGCGGGTCCGCGACGCCCAAGGCGAGCCGTCGACCGTGTGCCTCATCGTGCGCGACCAGGAGCGGGCCATCCTCCAGAGCCCGTCCCGGCTGCCCGTCCACGGCACGGACCCCCTGGACCGGGCCGGCGGCGACCCGCTGGACGCCCTGATCGGCTCCCCTCCCCCGGACGACCTCGACGGCCTCCTCCAGCGCACGGTGGAACGCGCGCGCGACATGCTCGACGGCGATGCCGCGTTCCTGCTGCTGGCCACCGACGACGAAACGGAGCTGGAGGTCCGCGCCACCACAGGACTGCCCTCCGCCCGCCAGCGCTTCGCCCGCGTTCCCGTGGAGACCGGCAGCGGACGCTACGGCTCGGCGCGCATGCCCTCCGTCCACGAGGACCTCGCGACGGCGCCCGGTGCGGTGCCCCTGCTCTCCGGCACCGGCATGCACGCCGTGGTGATCGTGCCGCTGAAGGTCGAGGGCCGCCTCACCGGCTCGCTCGGCGTCGCCTCCGAGACGCCCGGCCGGTACAGCAACGAGGAGGCGCTGCGCCTCCAGTTCGCCGCCGACCGCATCGCGCTCGCCGTGGAGTCCGCCCGGCTGACCGAGCTGGAGCGGCTGCGCCGTGGCTCGCTCGCCTTCCTCGTCGAGGCGTCCGAGCTGCTGGCCGGCACGCTCGACCGGAATCAGACTCTGGCCCTCATGGCGCAGATGACCGTCCCGACGCTGGCCACCTGGTGCGCCGTCTACACCATTCCCGAGCCGGGTTCCGAGCCGGTGCTGTCCTACGTCCTGCACGAGGACGAGGAGCGGATCGACGGCATCAAGGCCCTGCTGGACCGCGTCGACCCGCCCGACCCCGATATCGACCTGGGGGTGCGGCCCTGGACGGCCCCGGCGGACGCCGCGCACAACACGGCGCTGCGCAGTTCGCTGCGCAGCCTCGCCCTCGGCGAGCTGCCGTCGGCCGGCGGGGGCGCGCCTGGTACGGGCCTCGGCACGGCCGCGGCCGTGGGCGGCGAGACGGTGGTGCTGCCGCTCATCGCGCGCAACCGCGTCATCGGGCTCCTCGCCCTGGGCAAGCCCACGGACGAACGCTTCCGCCAGGACATCCTGGAGCTGGCCGAGGACCTGTCCCGCCGGGCCGCACTGGCCCTGGACAATGCGCGCCTCTACAGCGAACGCACCGCCATCAGCCAGTCGTTGCAGCGCAGCCTGCTGCCTCCCGAGCTGCCGGAGATCGACGGCGTCGACGTCGAGGTCATCTACCGGGCCGCCGGCGAGGGCAATGAGGTCGGCGGCGACTTCTACGACGTGTTCCCGATCCGCGAGGGCGCCTACGGCTTCGCCATCGGCGACGTGTGCGGCACGGGGCCGCTCGCCGCCGCGGTCACGGGCCTGGCCCGGCACGCGCTGCGCCTTCTGGCGCGGGAGGGCCTGGGCGGCCCCGCCGTGCTGGAGCGGCTGAACGCGGCGATCCTGGAGGAAGGTCCCCGTTCCCGCTTCATCACCCTGCTGTACGGGGAGTTGTGGCCGCAGCCCGAGGGCGGCGCGCTGCTGAAGATGGTGTGCGCCGGGCATCCGCTGCCGCTGCGCCTCACGCCCGACGGAACGGTCGCGCCTGCGGCGAGCCCGCAGCCGCTGCTCGGGGTGATGGACGATCTGGAGTTGTACGAGCAGACCACGGTGCTGAATCCGGGCGATGTCCTGCTGTGCGTCACGGATGGCGTCACCGAACGCCGGGAAGGCACCCGGATGTTGGGCGACGACGGTCTCGCGGACGTGCTCGGTTCCTGCACCGGCATGACCGCCGGCGCCGTCGCGTCCCGAGTCCTGCGTGCGGTGGAACGCTTCGCATCCGACGCCCCGTCCGACGACATGGCGATTCTGACGCTCCGCATCCCGGAATAGGCGGGCGGGAGCGGCAGTCAGGAAAAGCAAAAAGGCCCCCGCTTGAAAGGCGGGAGCCTGAAAATCATGCAGTTGTTGAGCCCCAAAACGGAATCGAACCGTTGACCTTCTCCTTACCATGGAGACGCTCTGCCGACTGAGCTATTGGGGCGTTATTGTCCGGCGGTG
>NZ_LZNS01000001.1:1738502-1832336 GCF_001984575.1 Streptomyces sp. MP131-18
CCGAAGGACGTCTGCTCGTACCGCCCGGTGGGCCGGAGCAGTCAGCTGCTCCCGGCTTCCCGTTGCGGCGGTGTCGTAAACGTACTGGAGCGGAGCGCCCGGACGCAAATCCAGTCGCTCCGCTGCCAGATGACGGTCAGACGTCGACGACGACCGGCATGATCATCGGACGCCGCCGGTATGTGTCCGAGACCCACTTGCCGACCGTCCGGCGTACCAGTTGCTGGAGTTGGTGGGGCTCGACCACGCCGTCCTGCGCCGAGCGGGCCAGGACCTCGTCGATCTTCGGGAGGACGGCGGCGAAGTCGGATTCCTCGATGCCGGAGCCCCTGGTGTGGATGCTCGGGCCGCTGACGATCTTGCCCGTGCTGCTGTCCACGACCACGAAGACGGTGATGAAGCCCTCGTCCCCCAGGATGCGGCGGTCCTTCAGGCTCGACTCGGTGACGTCGCCCACCGACAGGCCGTCCACGTACACGTACCCGGCCTGGACCTTGCCCGCGATCTTCGCCTTGCCGTCCAGCAGGTCGACGGCCACGCCGTCCTCGGCGATGACGATGCGCTCCGCGGGCACGCCCGTTGCCGCGCCCAGCTCCGCGTTGGCACGCAGGTGACGCCACTCCCCGTGAACGGGCATCAGGTTCTTCGGGCGGCAGATGTTGTAGAAGTACAGCAGCTCGCCCGCCGAGGCATGGCCGGAGACGTGCACCTTGGCGTTGCCCTTGTGGATGACGTTGGCGCCCCACCGGGTCAGGCCGTTGATCACGCGGTAGACCGCGTTCTCGTTGCCGGGGATCAGCGAGGACGCCAGGATGACCGTATCGCCCTCGACGATCCGGATCTGGTGGTCGCGGTTGGCCATCCGGGACAGGGCCGCCATCGGCTCGCCCTGGGAGCCGGTGCAGACGAGGACGACTTCGCGGTCCGCAAGGTCGTCCAGCACCTTGACGTCGACCACGAGGCCGGCGGGCACACGCAGGTAGCCGAGGTCCCGGGCGATGCCCATGTTGCGGACCATGGAACGGCCGACGAACGCGATCCGGCGGCCGTGCTCGTACGCGGCGTCCACGATCTGCTGGATGCGGTGCACGTGGCTGGCGAAGCTGGCCACGATGATCCGCTTCTCGGCCCGCGCGAAGACCTGGCGCAGCACGCCGGAGATCTCCCGCTCCGGCGGGACGAAGCCCGGTACTTCGGCGTTCGTCGAGTCGGAGAGCAGCAGGTCGATGCCCTCCTCGCCGAGGCGCGCGAAGGCGCGCAGGTCGGTGAGGCGGCCGTCGAGCGGCAGCTGGTCCATCTTGAAGTCCCCGGTGTGCACGGCCATACCGGCCGGGGTGCGGATCGCCACGGCGAGCGCGTCGGGGATGGAGTGGTTGACCGAGACGAACTCGCAGTCGAAGGGGCCGATCCGCTCGCGGTGGCCCTCGCGCACCTCCAGCGTGTAGGGGCGGATGCGGTGCTCCTGGAGCTTCGCTTCGAGCAGGGCGAGCGTCAGCTTGGAGCCGATCAGCGGAATGTCCGGCTTCTCGCGGAGCAGGTAGGGCACGCCACCGATGTGGTCCTCGTGGCCGTGCGTCAGCACGATGCCGTCGATGTCGTCGAGACGGTCCCTGATGGAGCTGAAATCCGGCAGGATCAGGTCGATGCCGGGCTGCTCCTGTTCGGGAAAGAGCACGCCGCAGTCGACGACGAGCAGCCGTCCGCCGTATTCGAAGATGGTCATGTTGCGGCCGATCTCGCCGAGGCCGCCGAGCGGGGTAACGCGCAGGCCACCCTCAGGAAGCTTCGGCGGCGCGCCGAGTTCTGGGTGCGGATGACTCAAGAGACTCTCCTGACCACGCGCGCCACATGCCTCGATCCGGGCAGCATGGCGCGCGTGTCTCTGTGCATTGGTCGGTATTCAGTTATCACCCTCGACGCGGTGGGCCGCGTCGAACAGGCAACGTTTTTGTTCTTAGATTTGTACCCCACCGGCCGTCAGATCCCGCTTGAGCTGATCGGTTTCCTCCGGGGTGAGACCGACCAGCGGGAGACGGAGCGGGCCGCCGGGCAGGCCGAGCAAACCGAGCGCGGCCTTGGAGGTGATCACGCCCTGGGTGCGGAACATGCCGGTGAACACCGGTAGCAGCTTCTGGTGGATCTCCGTGGCCTTGGCGACGTCGCCGCCGGAGTGCGCGTCCACGAGGGCCCGCAACTCGGGCGTGACGACGTGGCCGACGACGGAGACGAAGCCCACCGCGCCGACGGACAGCAGCGGCAGGTTGAGCATGTCGTCGCCCGAGTACCAGGCGAGGCCGGTGGTCGCGATGGCCCAGCTGGCACGGCCCAGGTCGCCCTTGGCGTCCTTGTTGGCAACGATGCGCGGGTGCTCGGCGAGCCTGACCATGGTCTCGGTGTTGATCGGGACGCCGGTGCGGCCCGGGATGTCGTAGAGCATCACGGGCAGTGCGGTGGCGTCGGCGATGGCGGTGAAGTGCCGCAGGAGACCTTCCTGCGGGGGCTTGTTGTAGTACGGCGTGACCGTGAGGAGCCCGTGGGCGCCGGCCTCCTCGGCGGCGCGGGCCAGCTCGATGCTGTGCCGCGTGTCGTTCGTGCCGACGCCCGCGACGACGTGGGCGCGGTCGCCCACGGCTTCCACGACGGCGCGCACCAGCCGGGTTTTCTCCACATCGCTGGTGGTCGGGGACTCACCGGTGGTGCCGTTGACGATGAGGCCGTCATTGCCGGCATCCACCAGGTGGGCGGCGAGGCGCTGCGCGCCTTCGACGTCGAGCGAGCCATCCGCCGCGAACGGCGACACCATGGCGGTCAGGACCCGTCCGAAGGGGGTCTGCGGTGTGGAGGTCGGAGCCATAGGTTCCACGCTACTCGCAGCTCAGCGTGCGCGCGCCCATCGGGGCGCTCAACCGGTGGAGCCCGGCACTGCCTGCTCGGGGGTTCAGACAGTGCCGGGTCCGTTCATTCACCCTAAATGAACTTCGCGAAATGTCGCAATACGGACACCTCGCTCGGGCTGGGCCCGGCGGCTCGTCCGCTACGGCGCCACCCGGCCGTTCGCATTGAACGCGGCGTGCGTCAGCGGCATCAGGCGCGCCCACTCCTCCTCCATCCGCTCGCCCACCATCTCGATCTCCCGCTGCGGGAAGGAGGGCACCGCCGCGCGCTCGTCATTGGTGCGCAAGCCGAGAAAGTGCATCAGCGAGCGGGCGTTGCACGTCGCGTACATCGAGGAGAAGAGACCGACCGGCAGGACGGCGCGCGCAACCTCCCGGGCGACACCGGCGGCCAGCAGCTCCCGGTAGGCGGCGTAGCCCTGCCGGTACGACTCCTCCATGACCTTGCCGACCAGCGCGTGCTGCTCCGCCGTCCCCGGCACGAACTCGTACTTGCCCGGGCGGCCCTGCTGCACGAGCTTGCGGTCCTCGCCCGGGAGGTAGAACTCGGGGTCGAGCTGCCGGTAGCGCCCCGACTCCTCGTTGTACGACCAGCCGACCCGGTGCCGGTGGAACTCGCGGAAGACGAAGATCGGCGCACGGACGAGGAAGGTCATCGAATTGTGCTCGAACGGGCTCCCGTGCCGGTCGCGCATCAGGAAGTTGATCAGGCCCCTGGAACGCGCCGGATCCTTGCCGATCTCCTCCAGGGACTGCTCCCCCGCCGTCGAGACGCGGGCGGCGAACAGCACGTCCGCGTCCGAAGCGCTGTGTTTGACCAGCTCAACGGTGATGTCGCTACGGAATGTCGGCGTCTCGGTCACCGGGAATCCTTCCAGGCACAGGGCGGTGGACGAAGCGGCTCCACCCTACGGCCAGGCACTGACACCCTCGTCCGGCGGGCCGGGCAAAACGGGCTCTGGCCCATGAGTCGGATTGTTCAGCTGATAAACTTGACTTTGAGCCAATCGGGGGAGAGATAGCCCGCATGACGTATCACGACGACTTCCGGAGCAATGTCGCCGTACCGCGCGGCCGGCCCTCCGTCGCCCGGCTCCTCGGCGGCGCCCTCGTCGGCCTTGTCGTGATATCCGGGCTCATAGGTGCGCTGCTGCTCGCCCGCCCCGCCCTCGACGTGGAACACCGGCCCGTTCCTGAGGCACCGGAGGCGGCCGAAGGTCACTGACCGCGGTAGCCTCACCGTTCACAGCACCGTCCCCCCGTGATGCCGCCTGTGATACGAACGAGGACCCAGCCGTGCCCCTGACCTTTCTTGCGGCCGACCACGACTCCGCGGGCCACGCGCCCGAGGAAGCGCTGCCGCACGCCGAGCAGGACCAATGGCGCCGCCCGTACCGCCCGGGCCCCTGGCGCGTCGCCGCCGCGGCGGTGATGCTGCTCATCGCCGCCTACATGCTCATCTCGGCCATGATCATCATCATGGCCGGTTCCCCGGCCGGCGCCGGGGCCACGCTCGGGGCCGCGGTGGCGGCCATCGTGTTCGCCCTGCGCCTGCTGCGCATGGGCATCTGGGTCAGCGCGCGCGGGCTGCGCCGCGTCGGGCTGCTGCGCACGCGAACGCTGCGGTGGCGCGAGATCACCCGCGTGAGCACCGTCCAGCAGCCCGTGAAGTGGCTCGGGACCCCGCGCAGCGTCCAGGGCCAGGCCCTGCGCATCGAACGGCGCCGCGGCGAGCCCCTGCGCACGCTGCTGACCGACCACAACGCCGACTTCCTGGCCAGGCCCGAGGCGTTCGACCGGGCCGCCGACGTGCTGGAGGCGTGGGCCGCCGAGCACTGCTAGCACTACGCGGCGGGCCGTCGCGGCCGACCTGTCAGTCGCGGACCGCGGCGGACCGCCGACCGGCGTGCAGCCCGATGGCGTGCTGCATCGCCTTGCGGGCGCGCGGGGTGTCCCGCGCGTCGTGGTAGGCCACCGCCAGCCGGAACCAGCACCGCCAGTCCTCCGGCCGTGCCTCGGTCTCCGCCCGCCGCGCCGCGAAGGCCGCGTCCGCCGCGGCGGGGTCGATACGCCCGCTCGGCGTCCGCGCCAGATCGTCCGCCGGCAGACCGCCCTCGGCCTCCAGGACGCGGGCCAGCCGGTTCGCGCCGAGCACGAACCGCAGGCTCCGCCACAGGAACCACACTCCGAGCAGCGGCAGCACCAGCACCGCCGCGCCCAGCGGCACCGTCACCCACGTGCCCTCGCGCATCAGCAGCACCCCGCGGTGCCCGACCAGGCCGAAGTAGACGACCAGAACGGTGCACAGCCCGAACAGCACCAGCCTGTCACGCACGGCTAGCCGTCCAGCTCCATGAAGTGCTCCAGGCCGAACGTGAGGCCCGGCACGCCGCCGACCCGCCGCACGCCGAGCAGCACGCCCGGCATGAACGAGCCGCGGTTCATCGAGTCGTGCCGCAGGGTGAAGATCTCGCCCTCGTCGCCGAACAGCACCTCCTGGTGCGCGACCAGGCCCCGCAGCCGCACCGCGTGCACCGGCACCCCCTCGACGTCCGCGCCGCGGGCCCCGGCCAGGGACGCGCTGGTCGCGTCGGGCTGCGCGGCCAGGCCGGCCTCCCGCCGGGCGCCGGCGATCAGCTGGGCGGTGCGCACCGCCGTGCCGCTCGGCGCGTCGGCCTTGCCCGGGTGATGCAGCTCGACGATCTCCACGGACTCGAAGAAACGGGCCGCCTGCTGGGCGAACCGCATCGTGAGCACCGCGCCGATGCCGAAGTTCGGCGCGATCAGGACGCCGGTGCCCGGCGAATCGGCGAGCCAGCCGTTCAGCTCGTCGAGGCGCTCGGACGTCCACCCGGTGGTGCCGACGACACCGTGGATGCCGTGGCGCACGCAGAACTCCAGATTGACCATCACCGCGTCGGGGTGCGTCAGCTCGACCGCCACCTCGGCGCCCGCGTCGACCAGCTCCGTCAGCGCGTCACCGCGGCCGATGGCCGCGACCAGCTCCATGTCCCCGGCCTCGGAGACCGCGCGGACGGCCTCGGCTCCCATGCGTCCGCGGGCGCCGATCACGGCCACGCGCAGCTTCTTCATCCTGCTTGCTCCTGGATCTGGTTCAGGCCACGGCGTCCGGCAGGCCCGCGGCCTGCCTGTCGTCCAGCGGGCCGATGACGGACAGCGAGGGCCGGTGGCCGAGCACCTCGCGGGCGACCTGGTGGACGTCGTCGGGGGTGACCGCGGAGATCCGGTCGAGCAGCTCGTCCACGGAGAGCTGCCCGCCCCAGCACACCTCGCTCTTGCCCAGGCGGTGCATCAGCGAGCCGGTGTCCTCAAGCCCCAGCACGGTCGACCCGGCCAGCTGGCCGATGGCCCGGCGCGTCTCGTCGTCGCTGAGGCCGTGCCGTGCCACGTCGGCGAGCTGCTCGCGGCAGATCTTCAGCACGTCGCCCAGCCGGTCGGGGCGGCAGCCGGCATAGACGCCGAAAATGCCGCAGTCGGCGTAGCCGGAGGTGTGCGTGTAGACGTTGTAGGCCAAACCGCGCTTCTCCCGGACCTCCTGGAAGAGGCGGGAACTCATCCCGCCGCCCAGCGCCGCGGACAGCACGCCGAGCGCCCAGCGCCGCTCGTCGTGCCGGGAGACGCCGGGCATGCCGAGCACGAGGTGGGCCTGCTCCGTCGGCCGCTCCTGCACCTCGACGCGACCCGCAGCCCTGATGCCGCGCCGACCGGTGCGGTGCGGCGCGGGCCCGGCCGTCGTGCCGTTCAGCGCGCCCGCCGTCTCGAAGGCGCTGCGCACCTGGTCGACGACGGCGGCATGGTCCAGATTGCCCGCGGCGGTGACGACCAGCCGGGTCGGCTCGTAGTGGCGACGGTAGAAACGGGCGATGCGGTCCCGCGTCAGCGCGTTGACCGTGTCGACCGTGCCCAGCACCGGGCGGCCCAGCGGGCTGTCGCCGAGCAGCGTCTGGGCGAACAGGTCGTGCACACCGTCACTCGGGTCGTCCTCCGTCATCGCGATCTCTTCAAGGATGACGTCGCGCTCGGCCTCGACCTCCTCCGGCGCGATGACCGAGCCGGTGAGCATGTCGCACACGACGTCGATGGCCAGCGGCAGGTCGGCGTCGAGCACCCGTGCGTAGTAGCAGGTGAACTCCTTCGTGGTGAACGCGTTCATCTCGCCGCCGACCGCGTCGATGGCCGAGGAGATGTCCAGGGCGGTACGCCGTTCGGTGCCCTTGAACAACAGATGTTCGAGATAGTGGGTGGCTCCGTTGAGCGCCGGCGTCTCGTCGCGCGAGCCGACGCCAGCCCAGATACCGAACGTGACGGACCTGACCGAAGGAACAGTCTCGGTCACGACCCGCAGGCCCCCGGGGAGTACGGTCTTGCGAACGGTGCCCGTGCCCGGCTCCGCGCGCCGCGGACGGGGCACGGCCCGCCCCACCGAAGCGGTGGGGCGGGCCGTCGAACGGGGGGTGCGCCTCACTGGTCGGCGGTGTCCTTCCCGGCCTCGTCGGCGCCCTCGGCCGTGGCGTCGGCGGACTCTTCATCCAGGACGGGGATCAGCGAGAGCTTCCCGCGCTGGTCGATCTCCGCGATCTCGACCTGCACCTTCTGGCCGACGCCCAGCACGTCGTCCACGTTCTCCACGCGCTTGCCGCCGGCCAGCTTGCGGATCTGCGAGATGTGCAGCAGGCCGTCCTTGCCCGGGAGCAGCGAGACGAACGCACCGAACGTCGTCGTCTTGACCACCGTGCCCAGGTAGCGCTCGCCGACCTCGGGCATCGTCGGGTTGGCGATGCCGTTGATCGTGGTGCGGGCGGCCTCGGCGGCCGGGCCGTCGGCCGCGCCGATGTAGATCGTGCCGTCGTCCTCGATGGTGATGTCGGCGCCGGTGTCCTCCTGGATCTGGTTGATCATCTTGCCCTTGGGGCCGATGACCTCGCCGATCTTGTCCACCGGGATCTTGACGGTGATGATGCGCGGCGCGTTCGGCGACATCTCGTCCGGAACGTCGATGGCCTCGCTCATCACGTCGAGAATGTGCAGCCGGGCGTCCCTGGCCTGCTTCAGCGCGGCGGCGAGCACCGAGGCCGGGATGCCGTCCAGCTTGGTGTCGAGCTGGAGCGCGGTGACGAACTGGCGGGTGCCGGCGACCTTGAAGTCCATGTCACCGTAGGCGTCCTCCGCACCGAGGATGTCGGTGAGGGTGACGTAGTGGGTCTCACCCTCGATCTCCTGGGAGATCAGGCCCATCGCGATGCCCGCGACCGGGGCCTTCAGCGGCACGCCCGCGTTCAGCAGCGACATGGTGGAGGCGCAGACCGAGCCCATGGAGGTCGAGCCGTTGGACCCGAGGGCCTCGGAGACCTGCCGGATGGCGTACGGGAACTCCTCGCGCGTCGGCAGCACCGGGACCAGGGCCCGCTCGGCGAGCGCGCCGTGGCCGATCTCGCGGCGCTTCGGGGAGCCGACGCGGCCGGTCTCACCGGTGGAGTAGGGCGGGAAGTTGTAGTTGTGCATGTAGCGCTTGCGCGTCACCGGCGAAAGGGTGTCCAGCTGCTGCTCCATACGCAACATGTTGAGCGTGGTGACGCCGAGGATCTGCGTCTCGCCGCGCTCGAACAGCGCGGAGCCGTGCACCCGCGGGATCGCCTCGACCTCGGCGGCCAGCGTGCGGATGTCGGTGACCCCGCGGCCGTCGATGCGGACCTTGTCGCGGATGACGCGCTCGCGCACCAGCGCCTTGGTCAGCGCCCGGTAGGCGGCGGAGATCTCCTTCTCGCGGCCCTCGAACTGCGGCAGCAGCTTCTCGGCGGCCACCGTCTTGATGCGGTCCAGCTCCGTCTCGCGCTCCTGCTTGCCCGCGATGGTCAGCGCCTGGGCCAGCTCATCGCGCACGGCGGCGGACAGGGACTCCAGCACGTCGTCCTGGAAGTCGAGGAAGACGGGGAACTCGCCGGTCGGCTTGGCCGCCTTGGCGGCGAGGTCGGACTGCGCCCGGCACAGGACCTTGATGAACGGCTTCGCGGCATCGAGGCCGGCGGCGACGACCTCTTCGGTCGGCGCCTGGGCGCCGCCCTTGACCAGCTCGATCGTCTTCTCGGTCGCCTCGGCCTCGACCATCATGATCGCGACATCGCCGTCGGCCAGGACACGGCCGGCGACGACCATGTCGAAGACGGCCTCCTCCAGCTCGGTGTGCGTGGGGAACGCCACCCACTGGCCGCGGATGAGGGCGACGCGGGTGCCGCCGATGGGGCCGGAGAACGGCAGGCCCGCCAGCTGCGTCGAGCAGGAGGCGGCGTTGATGGCGACCACGTCGTACAGGTGGTCGGGGTTGAGCGCCATGATCGTCTCGACGATCTGGATCTCGTTCCGCAGGCCCTTCTTGAACGAGGGGCGCAGCGGGCGGTCGATCAGGCGGCAGGTGAGGATGGCGTCCTCGGAGGGGCGTCCCTCGCGCCGGAAGAAGGAGCCGGGGATCTTCCCGGCCGCGTACATCCGCTCCTCGACGTCGACGGTGAGCGGGAAGAAGTCGAGTTGGTCCTTCGGGTTCTTCGAGGCGGTGGTGGCCGACAGCACCATGGTGTCGTCGTCCAGGTAGGCCACGGCGGACCCGGCGGCCTGCCTGGCCAGCCGACCGGTCTCGAAGCGGATCGTGCGGGTGCCGAAGCTGCCGTTGTCGATGACGGCCTCGGCGTAGTGGGTCTCGTTCTCCACCTTGGAAAGTCTCCTCTTCTGCACCCCGTCCTGGGGACGGGGCGGGGTGGAGCACCTCCAGACGGGCCGGCCATCGATCGAAGCTCCCGGGACAGCAGCCCGGGGGCCACTACCGAGGACCGGCGACGGTGAGAAGGCACTCCGCCTCGTGCATACGTCGTGGTTTCTCTGTTATGTCGTTGAGGACCAGCCTACAAAGGCGGGCGGTCCCCGGCGCGGTTTCCGTCCGTGACGGACCGGATACGGCGAAGGGAGCGGCCCCGGTTGAGGGTGACCGCTCCCTTGTCGGCGTCTTACCTGGCGCCCGCGGCGCCGCGGCGGATACCGAGCCGTTCCACCAGGGTCCGGAAGCGCTGGATGTCCTTGCGCGCCAGGTACTGCAACAGGCGGCGGCGCTGGCCGACCAGGAGCAGCAGGCCCCGGCGGGAGTGGTGGTCGTGCTTGTGGATCTTCAGGTGCTCGGTGAGGTCCGAGATGCGGCGCGAGAGCAGCGCCACCTGGACCTCGGGGGAGCCGGTGTCGCCGTCCTTCGTGGCGAACTCGGCAATGATCTTCTGCTTCGTGGCGGCGTCGAGTGACGACACACGTGCTCCTTGGTGATGTCCGATGTAGCCACCGAGTGCCCCTGGGCCGATCCGCAGGGGAGCTTCCGGAACTCGGGAGGCGGGGCCCGCTGAGCGCTTCCTCCAGAAGACTCCGGGGGCGCGTACGCAAACGGCCGGTAAGCAGGCTACAACAGGATGGCGAGCCGAGCACACTCGGAGGGCATCAGCCGCTCGTCAGTCCTCTGGCCTCGCCGTACAACTCCAGCACCGCAAGGCACAGCGGTATCAGGGACAACAATACGGCCCCTTCGGTGAGATCGAGCACCCGGCCCCAGAACGGGGTCAGCCCGGCCCGCGGCACGACCAGGGCGATCGTCGCCAGCACCGCCGCCGCGGCGGTGAGCGCCGCGGCCAGCCAGACGGTGCGCAGATCGGGCGAGCCGCCGTCGGCCGCGGACGTGGTGTCCGCCGCGACCCCGACGACGAGCAGCCCGAGGGAGACGAGCCCGGCCGAGAGCAGCACCGCGACCTGGACCGCGTACCGGAAGAGGCGGGCGCGCGTGAGCAGGGCCACACCGGTGGCCAGCGCGAGCAGCCGGCCCCAGCCGCTTCCCGAGAAGCCGAGCGTGCCGACGGACACGGTGGCCAGTACGGCGCAGCCGCCGGTGAGGCCGAGGAGCAGCTGGTGGCCGCGGCGGGCCTGCGCGGCGATGCGTTCGGTGTCGACGGGCGGGGCCGGGGTCTGGGGCTGCTCCGGGTCGGTGGTGTCGTAGCCGGGGCGCGGGGCGGTGTAGCCGATGGGAAGCCGCACCAGACTCGCCGACAGCGCGGGCAGGAAGCCCAGCGCGCCGAGGGCGACAGGCGCGCAGACGGCCGCCGTGTGCACCGGGTCCGCCTCGGTGAGGATGGCGCCGAACGTCGCGAGCGTGCCGAACGTCGCCGCGCAGGCGCTCGCGGCGAACCAGCCCGCGGCCTGGGGCATGGCCGCGATCAGCACGACGGACACGAGCAGGGCGGCGACGCAGCCGAGCAGCAGTTCCAGGCGGCCGACCCCGTGGCCGGCGTCGAGCGGAAGCACGCCGGTGCCCGCGACGAGGGCGTGCGGCAGGGCGGCGAGGCCGAACGTCACGGCGGCCGCGTGATCGTCGTAGACGCGGGCGCGGACTGCGGCGAAGGCGGCGAGGAGCACGGCGAGGATGCCCGCGATGACGCCGGGCAGGCCGTGCATCTCGTGCCGTTCCGGCTCACCGAACCACAGGACCACGGCGACGAGCGCGCCGAGGCAGCCGGCGGCGGTGAGGCCCGCGAGCCGCAGCATGCGGTCCTGCCAGAGCCGCCGGTCACCGGCGACGGCATCGGCGACCGCGTCGGTCACGTCGTCGTGGACCGGCGGCGGCAGGGAGTCGGCGAACGGGCGCAGGGCCAGCACCTCGCCGTCCAGCACGCGCTGCCCCGCCAGGGTGCGCGCGCCGTCGAGCACCGTGCCGTCGCGGCGGACGAGGTGGTAGCCGACGGGGGCGCCCGGGTCGGGGGTGAGACCGGTGAGGTGCAGGATCTCCGGGTACAGCTCGGCGAGCGGGAAGTCCTCGGGCAGCGCCATGTCGGTACGGCTGTTGGGCGCGGCGATGGTGACACGGCAGAAGCCGACGGTCGCGGTCGTGCTCACGGTGTTGCTCCCCTCCCCTTGTGCACGGACTGCGGCGGACACCCTACCCGGAGTGCTGTCAGTGGTGCCCACTAGGATCGACAATGCGTCACCGCACCGTGGCCGGGGGGTCGTTGAAATGAGCCAGATCGTCGTCAAACGCCCGCCGAGGGCTCTGCCGGAGCCCGCGGCCGGGGAGGCCGTGGAGCTGCTCTCGCCGCCCGAGCTGCCCAAGGGGCAGCAGGAGGGCGTGCTGATGCAGGTCGTGCCGATGCTCGGCATGGGCTCCTCGGTGGTCTTCTTCTTCATGCCGAACGCGCACCCCTTCATGCGCATCATGGGGATGCTGATGCTGGTGTCGACGGCCGGCATGGTCATCGCCATGATCGTCAGATTCCGGCGGGGCACGCAGGGACAGATGGCCCAACTGCGGCGGGACTACCTGAAGTACCTGTCGCGGACCCGGCGGGCTGTGCGGGAGACGGCGCGGCGGCAGCGGGACGCCCAGCACTATCTGCATCCGGCGCCCGAGCAGTTGTGGTCCCTCGTCGCGGAGGGCAGCCGGGTGTGGGAGCGGCGGCCGGGCGAGGCGGACTTCGGGCAGGTGCGCATCGGGCTCGGCGAGCACCAGCTGGCCACGCCGCTGGTGGCGCCGCAGACCGCGCCCGTCGAGGAGTTGGAGCCGCTGACCGCCGGGGCGATGCGAAGGTTCCTCGACACCCACAGCACGGTTCACGGGCTGCCGATGGCCGTCTCGCTGCGGAGCTTCTACCGGCTGGTGCTGCACGGCGACGCGGAGACGGCGCGCGGCGTGGCCCGCGCGCTGGTGGGGTCGCTGACGTCGCTGCACTCGCCGGAGGACATGACGCTCGCCGTGGTCACCTCGGCGGAGGCGGCGGGGCACTGGGAGTGGACGAAGTGGCTGCCCCATGCGCAGCTTCCGTCCCTGGACGGGGCCGGCACGCGGCGCCTGTTCGGGGGCAGCGTTCCCGTTGTGGAGCAGGAGCTGTCGGGGCGGCTCGCGGGGCGGGGGCGCTTCTCGCCGGGCGGCAAGCCGGTGCTCGACCAGCCGCATGTGGTGCTCCTCGTCGACGGGGACCGGATTCCGCCGCATTCGGCCTTCGCCGCCGCGGAGGGGCTCCAGGGGGTGACGATCGTCGAGATCGCGCCGGGTGAGCGGGACGCGGGCCGCGGCGGGCTGTCCGTGCGGTGCCTGCCCGGGAGCCTGCGGCTCGAAGCGCAGGGCGGCTCGGTGTTCGACGGCGAGCCGGACGTACTGTCCCCCGAGGCGGCGGAGGCGCTGGCGCGGCAGCTGGCCCCGCTGCGGCTGAGCACGGCCGCGGACGAGGAGGAGCCGCTGCTGGCCGAGCTGGACTTCGCCGAGCTGCTCGGCCTCGGCGATCCCGCGTCGGTCGACGTCTCCAGGACGTGGCGCCCGCGGTCGGCGGGCGAGCGGCTGCGGGTGCCGATCGGCGTGGACGAGGAGGGCCAGCCGGTCATGCTGGACCTCAAGGAGGCCGCGCAGGAGGGCATGGGCCCGCACGGTCTGTGCGTGGGGGCGACGGGCTCGGGCAAGTCGGAGCTGCTGCGGACGCTGGTGCTCGGCCTCGCGGTCACCCACACCTCCCAGACGCTGAACTTCGTGCTGGCCGACTTCAAGGGCGGCGCGACGTTCACGGGCATGGCCGGGCTGCCGCACGTCTCCGCGGTCATCACAAATCTGGCGGACGACCTGACGCAGGTCGACCGCATGGGCGACTCGATCCGCGGCGAGCTCCAGCGGCGGCAGGAGTTGCTGCGGGCGGCGGGCAACTATGCCAACCTGCACGACTACGAGCGCGCCAGGGCGGCCGGCGCCCTGCTGGAGCCGCTGGCCTCGCTCGTCCTGGTCATCGACGAGTTCAGCGAGCTGCTGACGGCGAAGCCCGACTTCATCGACATGTTCATCCAGATCGGCCGCATCGGCCGGTCGCTGGGCGTGCATCTGCTGCTGGCCTCGCAGCGGCTGGAGGAGGGCCGGCTGAAGGGCCTGGACACCTACCTGTCGTACCGGATCGGTCTGCGCACCTTCTCCGCCGCCGAGTCGAGGACCGCCATCGGCGTTCCGGACGCATACCACCTGCCGCAGGTGCCCGGCTCCGGCCTGCTGAAGACGGGGACGGAGCAGATGACGCGCTTCAAGGCGGCGTACGTCTCCGGCGCCTACCGGAAGCCGTCGACGAGGACGGCGTCCTCGGGCCCGCGCCCGCTGCGCCGCAGGCCGGTCGTGTTCACGGCGGCACCGGTCGCCGTGCAGTACGACGAGCCCGAGGCGGCCGCGGGCCCGGCGGACCCGGCGCAGCCTGCGGGCGACGACCCGCTGGCCGACTCGGTGCTCGACGTGATCGTCCGCCGGCTCGAGGGGCAGGGCCCGGCCGCCCACCAGGTGTGGCTGCCGCCGCTGGACTCCGCCGTGCCGCTCGACACGCTGTTCCCCGAGCTGCGGGTCGTGGAGGGGCGCGGCCTCCAGGCGGCGGGCGGGACGGGCGGGACGGGCGGGTTGGGCGTCCCGCTCGGCGTGGTGGACAAGCCCTTCGAGCAGCGCAGGGAGACCTTCGTCCGCGACTTCTCCGGGGCGGGGGGCCACATGCTGATCGTCGGCGGCCCGCAGTCCGGCAAGTCCACGCTGCTGCGCACGCTGATCACCTCGTTCGCGCTGACGCACACGCCGCGGGAAGTGCAGTTCTACGGGCTCGACTTCGGCGGTGGCGGCCTCACGGCGGTCGCCGGTCTCCCGCACGTCGGCGGTGTGGCCTCGCGCCTGGACCCGGACCGGGTGCGGCGGGCCGTCTCCGAGGTGGCGGGCGTGCTGGCCCGGCGCGAGGAGCTGTTCCGCCGGGAAGGCATCGACTCGATCGCGACCTACCGCCGCATGCGGAACGCGGGGCAACTGCCGGAAGAAGCCTGGGGCGACGTGTTCCTGCTGATCGACGGGTGGGCCACGTTCAAGCAGGACTACGACATGACGCTGGAGCCGGTCATCACCGACATTGCGTCGCGCGGCCTCGGCTACGGAGTCCACCTGATCGTGACGGCGTCCCGGTACATGGAGATGCGCCCGGCGCTGAAGGACCAGCTGACGAACCGGGTGGAGATGCGGCTCGGCGACACGCTGGACTCGGACTTCGACCGCAAGGTGGCAGCGGCCATCCCCGCGGGGGCACCGGGGCGCGGGCAGACGCCCGACAAGATGCACTGGATGGCGGCACTCCCCCGGGCGGACGGAGTGACCCGTACCGAGGACCTCGCGGAGGGCACGGCTGCTCTGGTCGAGTCCGTCCGCGCCGCGTGGCACGGCGCCCAGGCACCGGTCATCCGCATGCTCCCGGAGCGGCTGCCTGCCGACGAGCTGCCCAAGGGCTTCGAGCGCCCCGAGTCCGGGATCGCCGTGGGACTCGGCGAGACCGACCTGGAGCCCGTGTTCATCAATTTCGAACGGGACCCGTTCCTGCTGATCATCGGCGAGAGCGAGTCCGGCAAGTCCGCGGCGCTGCGGCTGATCATGCGCAAGCTTTCGGAGCGCTATTCGCCGGACGACGTGCGGTTCATCGTCACCGACTACCGTCGGGCGCTGATGGCGGCCGCGCCCGAGGAGTTCATCGCGAGCTACTCGACGACGGAAGCCCGGCTGACGCAGGACATCGTCTCGCTGAACAAGATCTTCGAGAAGCGGGCGCCGAAGGAAGACATCAGCATGGAGGAGCTGCGCTCGCGGAAGTGGTGGAAGGGCCCGCGGCTCTTCGTCATCGTCGATGACTACGACCTGGTCGCCATGGGCAACAGGAACCCGCTGAGCCACCTGACGGACCACCTGCCGTACGCCAGGGACGTCGGCGTCAATTTCATCATCGCGCGCGGCACGGCCGGCATTTCGCGCGCCATGTTCGAGCCGTTCGTGCAGCGCCTGCGGGAGCTGGGCGGGCAGGGCCTGATTCTGTCGGGCGACCCGAAGGAAGGCGAGATCTTTCCCTCGATTCGCGCCCGCACCCTCCCACCCGGCCGAGCACAGTTCGCCTCCCGCCGCCGGGGCAGGCCCCTGGTCCAGCTGGGTTGGCTGCCCGAGGAGTAACCGCACATGCGAACGGGGGGTGTGACCGGCCCCCGGCCTGCGGCCGGTCACACCCCCCGTGGCACGGATGCGGTGCCGTCGCCGGGTCAGGTACCCATGCGGTTGGCGTTGCGGAGGTCCACGGCCCGGTAGTTCATGCCCGCCGTGTCCAGCGCGTTGCCGGTCATGCCCAGGACGACGCGCAGCTTGTCCAGCTCCTCGGAGAAAACCCGCATGTTGGCGTCGAAGGCAGTGGCTGCCTCACCAGACCATCCGGCTGCGGCCCAGCTGAGAGCCGCCCGCAGGGCCTCCAGGCGATCGAGAAGCTGCCGCTCCTCGGCGGTAAGCCCTTCGGACCCGCCGCTGAGCGCCGCGTAACTGAGACTGAAGTCAGCCATGGTCTATCCCCTTTCCGTATGCGACATGTGTCCGATGGGCGTTACGCAAGATGGTCGAAGCCGCGGGAGGACATGTCCCCCAGGCCCGAGTGGGCGCGCTGCATTTCCGCGATCTGCTCCTGCTCCTGCTGCGAGAAGTCGTCGCGGCTCATCCGGACCAGCTCGCGCAG
Organism: Streptomyces sp. MP131-18; assembly: GCF_001984575.1. GTDB lineage: Bacteria > Actinomycetota > Actinomycetes > Streptomycetales > Streptomycetaceae > Streptomyces > Streptomyces johnsoniae. The sequence continues at coordinate 1,754,965 of NZ_LZNS01000001.1, forward strand.
GTTCTCCAGCGCCCGGACCAGCCGGTCCAGGTTGAAGTTGGCCTCGGTCTGCCCGGAGGCGAACTGCCGGGCCGCCTCACCGGTCCACCCCGCGGCCACCTGGTCGGTCGCCGACGAGAGCTTCGTCCGGCTCTGGTTGAGCAGCCCGACCTCCTGGTCGAGCGAATTGAGCAGCTCCCGGATGGTTTCTTCACTCTGCCGCAAATCGCTGTTCGGCATCGCTTCAGACATTCAGACCCTCCCCTTGTGATTGCTTATCCCGTACTGACTAGGCCGTACCGCGCCGACGGTTGACCACTACCGCTGCCGCGACACCGCCCAGGATCACCACACCGACGACGCCGGCCATGACCAGCGGCCCCGAACCCCCGCCATCACCATCGGCCATATTCTCCGCCGACTCATCAGGCCCACCCGAAGGCTCGGGCCCCGCCGAACCGGCCTCACCGGACTCCCCGGAATCCTCCCCCTCCGGACCCGTTTCCGGCTCCGGCACGGGCGCGGGCGACACCGGAGGATCGAGCGAGGCCTCATACTCCTCGAACAGCGGGTTGACGTCCGGCTCCCCCGGCTCCCCCTCGCCATCGAGAATCACACGATCCGGCCGCACCATGCCGTACCCGACATAGTCGTCCCGACCCCCCTCAGGCCCATCCGCGGTCTCCAACATCGCCCGCAGCACCTGATTCTTCGTCCAGTCAGGGTGCGCCGACCAGATGAGAGCGGCAGAAGCAGACGCAAGCGCCGTCGCCGAACTCGTCCCGCCCTCTTCCACGATGCACGCGGGTTGGAAGCTCCCGTCCGGGCACTGCCCTGGCACCTCATTTCCCGGTGCGGACAGCGCTACTTGCGGGCCATAAGTCGAATAGTCCACATGCTCGCCACTCCGGTCTACGGCGCCTACAGCGACAACCCCCTCGTGCAGAGCGGGAACACTCAGGGAGTTATCGGTGTCGCCGGTATTCCCCATAGCCGCAAAGATTAATGTGTCATTTCGGGCCGCAAGGTCGAGAGCAGCATCCAATTCCGGGACGATCCCCAATTCTTCCACGCCCATGGAAATACTGACGATCTTAGCATCGGAGTCCACAGCGTATTCAATCGCCTGAGCGAAACGCTGTGCTTGGCCGAAGTCCCGCTCAACGTTTTTCACTCGAACAGGAAGGACCTCGACGCCTGGGGCAAGCCCGGGGATACCACTTTCCGCACCAGAACCGGCTATGAGGCTAGCCATACTCGTTCCATGCCCGTCTCGGTCAACGTGCGCGCCCTTGGGGTCGTAGGTGAGATCGGTACCTTCGAGGACTCGTCCCTCCAAAGTGGGCAACGAAGCGTCCGTGCCTGAGTCGACCACGGCGACCGTCACACCTTCGCCTCTTGCCTGCTCCCACACTTCCTCCATGCGCATGGTGTCCATGTACCAGGGGTCCTGAGGCCCCTCGGCAGCGGCATGGGGAGCCAGCGCGAAACTGCCCAGGACCATACCCGTCAATAACAGCGCGGCGGTCCGAAAGCGTGCGGGTGCGGGAGTCAAGAAAGACATAGAGTCAGCGGTCCTTTTCCTGTTGCGCTCGATCGTTCCGCTTCCGTTTGCGCCGTCGGCCATTCGCCGACGGCGAGGGCCGACCGGTGATCCCGGCTGTTGGCGAGCCAGTACTGCCCGCTGCCTTCCGAGATATGGCCGGCTCGGCACCCGCCCTTCCGTAAGGCCGGCTCCCATCACTGAGATGGCTGGCCGATCCGCCCACCAGCGCGCCTCCAGGGCCACGCACCGCGCCGGTCGTTAAATCGCGAAACGCCGAGGGCGCACCGGCACCGACGATCCCGTTCTGCGGAATCGCACGATGATGCGACTCCGCCTGACGCGGCACACCGCCGATGATGCCGCCCTGGCCCGTCTCACGTGACATGCGGCCGCCGGGAAATCCCAACATGGGAGGACGCCCTGTCATGGGACTCTGAGCAGCGCCGCCACCACCCGCGTGGTGACCGTCGGCGTGGGCAGGCGGAGAGCTGACGTTGGACATCGGGTTCATGGTGGGGCGAGGTACAGGGTGCTGGGTGTTCGGATGCGGCGTCCGAAGTGCACCGCCGTTGCCTGGCCCGCCCCCGGGCCCCGGACCGATCCTCGGCTGCGGGGTGATCACGGGGGTGTGGATGTTCTCCGCACCACCGGCAGGCGGAGGCACCGGGCTCGGTGTTGGGGGGACCGTCGGGCCGACCGGAGCCCGTGCGTCCGGCGCGGGCACGGCAGAGTCGAGTGACGTCCCGATCCAGTCGTCGCCCGGCGCCGCCACGATAGGCGTCGGCGCCGCGGCACCGCCGACAAACTCCCGCGGCGGGCTCGGAGCCACCGACGGCGGCATCGACGAAAACCCTTGAGACGCTTCGCCGCTCCCAAACATCGCATAGGCGCTTCCGGCACTGCCTGAATATCCGAGTCCTGGAGCACCGCCGGGCGTGGACGGCCCCGACGCCTGCTCTTGCGGCGGCCGCCAGCCTTCGGTCGTCGTGAACGGCTCGAAGCGGGGTTCCGGGGCGCGGGACATTGCGTCGCTTGCGAGTCGGTAGGCCGAGTCCAGGCTGTCGATCAGTCTGATTGCTTCCTGGCGGTCCACTTCGGCCATCGTTTGCTCGAAGCCGCTGGCGTCCGACAGCGGGCCCAGCGGGGTCGGGCGGGTCGGGGGCATGGCCGACTTCACCTTGGCCAGGACCTGGCCCGCCACCGTCATTGCGCCACCGACCCGCTCGGCGTAGTCGCTGAGCGTTGCCGACTCCTGCCGGAAGTGGTCGCCCCAGGCGCGGACCACTTCAGCCGCCTCGCCGCGCCATTCCATGGCTGCCACGCGGGCCGCGATCAGGTCTCCCACTTCGCGGATCATCGGCACCATTTCCAGCAGCGCCCGTGCCCGGGTCTCCACCGCGCCGGGATCGGCTCGCGCGACCAGCCCCGCGAGGAACTCGTGCTTTTCAGATTCGTGCTCACTCACAGCCGTGCCCTCCCCATGTCACTGCGCCATGTCCTGAGCCCCGCCACCGCCGGTGCTGTCGTCACCCGGACGAGGCCCCGGTGTCGAATACAGCTCGTCCATGTGGGCGGTGATCTGCTGCAACCGCTCGATCTGCTCCATTTCAGTCGCGGTGTAGTCGTTCTCGACCAGTGTTGTCGTAATTCCCAGCATCTCGATGGCGTCCTGCTGGATGCGCACAAAACCTTCGAGTCGTGCCCGGATCTCCTCGTAGCGCGAGAACAACTCGGCCGCTGCCGATGATTCGCCGAACTGGCCCGCCTCCGAGCGGAGATCGCTCAGCTGCTCGGGCGACAGCCGTGATGAACGCAGTGTTTCCACTGCGGACTCCAGCCAGCCGACGAAGTCGGGAAGCTCGCCGTCCGGCAAATACAAATCGGGCCGACCTGCCGGCCGGTATGAATCGTCCGTCATCCCACCCTCCCCTCCACCGGTGCCCCCTCAGTCACCGTGGGCCACCATCTTATGCCGATCACTCCGCATTGATGCAAGGTGGTTACGGAGCGGAATCGATCGCAGCTTCGAGACAGGAAAGCGCTATTGCCGCCGCCGGTCGCGCAGGATCAGGGCCGCGCCGGCCACCGCCGCGGTCAGCACCGCCCCGGTCAGGACGACGAACGTGCCGAGGCGTTCCGAACGTTCGGCATGCGTCTCGCCCAGGTCGAGAGCTGCCACCTCCGGGGCGGGCGGTGCCGGTGCCGGCTCGTCCGGGACCGGGGCGTCGGCCGGCTCCGTGTCGTCCTCCGTCAGCGCGCGCACCGGGTCGACGACGCCCCAGCCGGTGTGCGGATCGGGGCCCGGTGCTGCGCGTTCCGCCGTCTGCTGGAGATGGGTGACGACCTGCTGCGCGCTCCACTCGGGGTGCGCGGCGCGCAGCAGGGCGGCGACGCCCGCCACGTAGGGCGCGGCGAAGCTGGTGCCGCTGTCGACGCACTGACCGCCGCCGGGAACGGTGGAGACCATGTCGACGCCGGGGGCCGCGATGCCGACGAAGTCGCCCGACTGCGAGAAGGGCGCGCGCTCGTTGTTGCGGTCTGAGGCGCCGACGGCCAGGACGCCGTCGTAGGAGGCCGGATAGGTCTCGCGCCGGCGGCCGTCCGCGCCGTCGTTGCCGACCGAGGCGATGACGACGATGTCCGCGTCCACCGCCTCCGCCACTGCGGTCCGGAGGGCGGAGCCCCCGGCCGGCGGCGCGTCCGTGTCCTGGGAGATGTTGATGACGTCCACGTCCTGTTCGACGGCGTGCTCGATGGCTCGGGCGAGCGTCCCTATGGTGCCGCCGGCCTGGGAGTCGGTCTGCCGGATGGGGACGATCGTCGACTCGGGGGCGAGGCCCACGAACCCTGTGTCCTCGTGGGAGCGCGCGGCGATGATGCCCGCGACCTTGGTGCCGTGGCCGACCGTGTCGGTGGTGCTGTCGCCCTCGCCCTCGGTGAAGTCGGCGCCGCGGTCCGCCGCGACGGCGCCGGCGAGCTGGGGGTTGGCGGTGTCGACGCCGCTGTCGATGACGGCGACGCTGACGCCCGCGCCGCGTGTCTCCTGCCACAGCTGGTCGAGCAGGACGCGCTGGAGCGACCAGGGGCGTTCCTCGATGGGCTCGGCCGGGAACGTGCAGCGCGCGCCGTCGGCGGAGGCGGCGTGGGCGCCGGTGAACGTGGCCAGGCCCACGAGGGCCAGCGCGGTGCCCGCGCGGAGCGGGCGGTGGCCGCGGCGCATGTCAGGACCCCTGCGGCTGCTGGGCGTTGCGGGTGTCCAGCCGCGGGCCGGTCGGCAGGAACTCCGACCAGACCGCGGGCACCGGCACCGGCGTGATGTCCCCGTAGCCGAGGCGGAGATGGGCCTGGTCGGGCTCCCCTTCGCCGGGGGCGGTCGCCTGCACGGGGTAGCGCAGACCGGTGTCGGTGACCAGGAACACGCCTCCGGCCTCGGCCTGTTCGCCCTGTACCTGGCGGTAGAGCAGCCCGGAGCCCGGTGTGACGTACGCGTTGGCGGAGCCGGAGGCGATGGTGGCCGGATAGGAGGTGCCGGCCCAGGTGGCCACCTCGGTGCTGCCGTCCTCGCCGTCGACGCCGAGGAGGACGGAGCAGAGCGCGGTGCGGTCGCCTCCGTTGACCTGCTGCGGAACGCCGTCGGGCCAGGCGCGTTCGAGGCGTTCGTCGGCGGGGGCCGGGGTGAAGTGCTGCGCGCCAAGTTCCATGGCGCGGTTGTTCTGGTGGAGGATCTCGGTGTCCGGGTGGTTGAGCGTGAGGTGGGCGGTGAAGTCGGAGACGGGGACGACCGCGCCCGGCAGGACGACGTAGTGCTGCATGCTCCCGCCGGCCGGGGCCACGAGCACCGTCCCGACGGCATCGGCCTCCGGGGCCAGCCCCGGGACCTGGGCGGGGGCGCCGGCGGGGGCCGGGAGTTCGGGGAAGGCGAGGGGATCGCCCTCGCCGAACGTTGCGAGCCACTCGTCGGTGACGGGCTGCGCGTCGCCGCGGGTGAGGAGCCGCAGGAGCGTGTCGCGGGCTTCGGGGTCGGGCTCGCCGACGGGGTACTTGGTGCCGGTGCCGTCGATCAGGTACTCGGTGCCGTCCTCGCCCCGGACGTACAGGGCGTCGCGGCCGGCCAGTCGTTCGTCGCCCCCGACGCGGGCGGTGTCCCGTTCGGCCAGGACGAACGACGCCTGCTGCACGGCGGAGCCGCCGCCCGGCTGCTGGCAGACCGCCCAGCGCTTGGCGTCGGACACCTCGTCGGCGGCCGGGAGGCGGTCGGGGGCGTAGGGGATGCCGAGGGTGGGGCCGCGCGGGATCGTTCCGCTGTCCAGCTCGTCCTCGTCGACGTTCACGATGCTGAGGTCGTCGGTGTCCTCGAGCAGCAGACGCGCGGAGGACAGGTTCAGCACCGGGTGCAGCTGGGCGCGACCGTCCGTCTCCAGCACGACGTAACGTGTGGTGGAGTCGCTGCCGATGATCACGTTGCGGCCCGGCTCGTCCCAGTTCTCGGGGACGGACGGCCGGAACATGCCCCAGGCGCCGAACCCCGCGAGGATCAGCGCGCCGACGACCGCCCCCGGCAGGACGGCGCGCAGCGGGCGTGGCGCGCCCTCCTCGGTCACGCTGGGCGCAGGCTGGAGGAACGCCGAGACGGTTCGCCGTTTGGCGAACGTGTAGGCGTTGAGTTCGTCCTTGCGCGATGCCATGGGCGACCGCTCCCTCCCCCTGCCGGTAACCGGACGTCAGACCGACGTCCTACTATGCCGGGTGACGCTTTGATTACCGTCGGGAGGGGGCGTGATGAGGGGGGACTCTGCGACGCGGGGGTCAGAGGGCCCCGGCCGGGGTGTGGTGCCGCGCGCTTTGTCGGGGCCGGGTGGGACGTTCCCGATGGGGCCGCTGCTGTGCGTGCAGGCCGTCGGCGCGCTGCTGTGGGGCGGCTGGGCCGCGGAGAGCCCGCTCGTCGCCGCGCTGTCCGTGGTGCCGGCCGTGCTGCTCGGGCTGACCGTGGTGGCCTGGCGGCGTGGCGAGCCGTTGCCCCGGTGGATCGGGTCCGCGCTGGCTCTGCGGCGGCAGCGGCAGGAGGTGGCGCGGGCGCCCGAGCCCGGCACCGACCCGCTGCTCGCGCTGGCCGCGGAGTGCCGTCCCGGGCTGCGCAGTTACCCGTTCATGGCGCGCGGCGGGCGGGACGGCAGGGAGCGACGGGAGGTGGGCATGGCCGGGGACGGCGGCACACTGACCGCGGTGCTGCGGGTGGAGGCGGCGCTCGCGCCGCTCCAGCCGGGCCGTGCGGCCCGCCCGTTGCCGCTGTCGCTGCTGTACGACGCGCTGGACACCGACGGCATACGGCTGGACGCGGTCCAGGCGGTGCAGTACACGCAGCCCGCGCCCGCGCCGGTGCTGCCGGACCGGTCGGTGGCGGGGACGAGTTACGCGCTGCTGCAGGGCCAGGGGGATGCGCCCGCACTGCGCCTCACGTGGGTGGCGCTGCGGCTGGACCCGGAGCTGTGCCCGGATGCGGTCGCCGAGCGCGGTGGCGGACTCGTGGGCGTGCAGCGCTGTTTGACGCGCGCCGCGGACCAGCTGGCGAGCAGGCTGACCGGGGCGGGTTTCCGTGCGTCGGTGCTGACGGAGGCGGAGTTGTTGTCCGCGGTCGCCGCGTGCACGAGCTCCAATCCTGCGGCGACGGCGCTGATGGGCCAGGGCGACGGGCCCCGGCCGCGGCGGACGGCGGAGGGACAGCGGGTGTGGCGGTGCGACGACCGCTGGCACACGACGTTCCAGGTGGCGCGCTGGCCGGTGCTCGGCCCGGGGGCGATGCCGCTGCCCGGGCTGGTGGCGCTGCTGACGTCGCTGCCCGCGTTCGCCACCACGTTCGCGCTGACGCTGCGCGGCCAGGGGCGGGAGTCCGCGCTGCTCAACGGGCATGTGCGCATCACCGGGCGCGCGGAGGGCGAGGTGCACGCGGCGGGCCGTCAGCTGCTGCGGGCGGCGCGCGGTGCGCGCGTGGTGCTGTCGCGGATGGACCGGCAGCAGCTGCCGGGTCTCCAGGCCACGCTGCCGCTGGGCGGGATGCGCTGATGGGCCGGTCGGGGCACGTACTCGCGGCGGCGGACCTGTCGGCCCTGTCGCTGCCGGTCGGGGACGACGGGATCATCGTCGGCGTGGACAGCAGATCGCAGCCCGCGGTACTCGGCATCCACCATCCGGTGCCGTACGACGTCGTACTGATCGGCGGGCTGTGGACGGCGCACGTGCTGGCGCTCCGCGCCGTCGCGACCGGCGCGCGCGTGGTGGTGGAGACGGGGCGCCCGCAGCTGTGGACGCGCCTGGCACAGGCGGCGAACGGCGGCCTGGAGTGCATGACGCTGCACGAGGTGGGCCGGGTCCCGCCGGTGGGTGCGACGCTCGGCAGCCCGGTGCTCGTCGTACGGGACTGCGGGACGCGGCCGCCACGCAGCCGGGTCGCGTCGGCGCCCTGGCAGCCGGTGCTGACGCTGCTGCCCTATCTGAGCCCGGCAACGCACCGGCTGGTGGAGCGTGCCTCGCTGGTGGGGGTGCAGCGCGTCTCGCCTGAGGAGGCGCGGGTGGTCGGCCGGATACTGGCGCTGCCGGAGGTGCAGGCGGAGGCGTTGCCGACGCTCGCGGAGAACGCGACGCTGTGGTGCACCCGTTCGTCGCGGCGGCTGGTGCGGCTGCTGCCGACGGACAGCGAGACGGGGCTGCTCGGCAGTCCCAGCCGGCTCGATCAGGGCGCCGAGTGAGGACGGCCCGAGGCGGCGGGCGAGGGGAAGAAGTGGGGAGAAGGGGAGCACATCGGGTGCGGGAGGGGCAGACGGCGGGCGCGGGGTCGGCGATGGTGTGAACGCTTATGCTGCTCTGGTGACTTCACCACAGCAGGGGCTCACTCCCCGCCAGGCCAGGCGGCTGCGCATGGCCATCGCCGGGTGCGCGATGACGGCGATGGCGGTCGTGCTCGTGATACAGCTGGGCGACGGCTCGTCCCTGCGGTCCATAGGTCTGTACGGGGCGGCGTTCATCCTGTCCGGCGCGGTGATCGAGATGAGCCGGCGCGGCAGGACGCGGCTGGGCATGGCGGTGCTCGGCGCCGGCTTCGTACTCCTCCTCGGCGCCGACTGGTGGCTGCGCAACCACTGAGCCACCGCCTCCCTCCAGTACCCGTGTCAGTGCGCTGCGTTACGATCGCGGTCTGGCATGCGTTGTGCTTTTGCTGTTCCGCCGACCGAAGGGATCACGGCTGATGGCCGCCACCGAGACTCCGGACGAGATCGCCGCGCGGAAGGAGCGCGAGAAGAATGAGCTGTATGCGCTCGACATTTCGGGCGTGGAGTGGCTGAGCGCGCCCGGCGGGCCCGAGGACGAGAAGGTGGAGATCGCCTACCTCCCCGGCGGCGGCGTGGGCATGCGCAATTCCAAGGACCCCGGCACGGTGCTGCGGTTCACCGCCGCCGAGTGGGAGGCGTTCGTCCTGGGGGCGCGGGACGGCGAGTTCGACATCGACGAGCAGGGCCGCCTGCCGTCCCAGCCGTCGTAGCCGCCCGGCGCCGGATGCCGGGTGCCGGGCGGCACTTTACGGAGCGGAGCTTTGCGGGGGCGACCCGGGTCAGCGCTTGACGCAGGTGTAGGTGCCGAACAGCCGTGCCTCGTAGGCGACGTGCACGATGTCGAAGCCGGCCGCGTCGAGCATGGGTTCCAGCAGCCAGCGGTAGGTGCTGTGTTCGGTTCTGATGTGCTCCGCGTAGTCTTCGGCGGTGTAGCCTGCGGACGGGTCCGTGGCGGCGCCCGCCATCCAGGCCGAGAAGACGGCCGGCGCCTCGGAGGGCGCGAAGTCGTAGATCAGGTCGCGCAGGCGCAGGACGCCGCCGGGCCGGAGCACCGCCGCGATCCGTTCCAGCGCCATGGTCTTCCAGAGGTCCGGCAGTTGGTGCAGCGCGTGCCGGGTGTGGACGGCGTCCACGGGCGGCCCGTCGTGGTCGTAGCTGAGGAAGCCCGCCCGCGCGGTCTCGACCTGGGCCAGGCCCGCCTCGGCGACGCGCTCCTCGATCACCCGCAGCATCGCCGGGGAGACGTCCACCGCAATGACCCGCCGGAACGCGTCGGCGGCGGCGAGCGCGAAGCGGCCCGTGCCCGCCCCGAGATCAACGACGGTCGCGTCCGCACCCACGCCTCGCTCGCGGAGGGCGTCGATGTCATCCGCAGGGTCCGGATAGCCCTGCTTGCGGTCGAACCCGGCAACGAAGGCGGGGTCGAGGTGTTCCGGGCCGGCATGGAGCAGTTCGTCGGGCATCCACGGTTCAGACATGCCCCGCACCCTGCCACGCGGCCCGCACGAGCGCCCGGCATTTTCCCGCGGGCCGTGGCGGCGTTTTGCCCCGCTTTGCGGGATGGCCTTGCGCGGGCCGGACGGGGAGGGCTAGGGCGAGTTCGCGGGGGGCGTTTAGGGTGAGGGTTGGCGCGTGAATAGTGCCGTGGCAACGACCTGTATCCGTGTCGAGGGAACCGCCCGGGGGATCGGGCCCGTCATCCGCACAGCGGCCTCAAAAGGTGCGGATCAGGTAGCAGGACCAGCAGCGGGAGGCGTCGTGAGCAGCGATCGGGACAAAGTTCGCACCGCGGAGGAAATCTCCGCCGACGAGCACCCCGATGCCGAACTCCAGGAGGAGGAGTCGGAGAGCACCGGGCAGTTCACCATCGACTACACGCCGCCCGCCTGGTATTCCGGTGGCGGCGGCTCCGCCGCGGATCAGCAGCCGCCTGCCGTGCCGCCGCGCGACACACCGCGGGCCGAGCCGGGGGACGCCGCCCCCGGCGACGTGGTGAGCGGGGACACCATGCAGATCTCGACCTCGGCCATGCGCAGGGCTTCGGCCGAGCCGGCGCCCGCGGAGGGCACGGCGACACCGCCCCCGGACCCGCGTACTCCCGCGGCACCGGCCGCGTCGGCCGCGCCGCCGCCGGGTGGACTGCCGCCGCTGCCGCCGGACTTCCGGGTCGACCCGCCCACGCCGCCAGCACCGCCCGGGTTCCCGCCGCCGCCCACCGGGCAGGAGCCGGCCGACGCCGCGCCGCCTGCCACGCCCGCGGCCGCGCCCGCCGGCGAATCGCCGGCCGACGGGGAGGGCGCCGAGCCGCTGGGGCCCGACTACACGTTCGCGCCGCCGCGGAGCGAGCCGGAGGAAGAGCCGCAGGACGAGGAACGCGGAAGTGTGCAGGTGGAGTTCGCCCGCACCTCCCCGGAGCCCGAGCCGGAGCTCGACGAGGACAACGGGGCGGATGGCCCCAGGGACTCCGTAGCGCCCCGGGAGGACGACGCCCGGACGCCATCGGGTCCGCCTCCCCCGCCGCTCGGACTCGGCCTGCCGCCGGTGCCGGGCGCCGCGCAGACATCGCCGCCCGCGCCGGCGCCGCAGGCTCAGCCGGCGGCGCCGGCTCCCGCGCCGCCCCCCGCACCCGCACCCGCGGTGCAGGAGCCGATGGCTGCCCACCCCGACCCGCGCGCGGCGGGGCAGTCGCCGTTCACCCCGCCGCAGGCCCAGCCGCAACAGCCCCCGGCACCACAGCGGCAACAGCAGCCGCATCCGCAGCAGTTCGGGCAACCGCCCGCACCGCCGCAGCCGTTCGTCCCGCAGCAGCCGCAGCAGCAGCAACAGCCGTTCGGGCAACCGCCCGCGCCCGCTGCGGGACCGCCGGCGGTACCGCACCAGCCCCAGCCGTTCACCCCGCCACAGGCCCAGCCGCAACAACCCCCGGCACCGCACCAGCAACAGCAGCCGCAGCAGTTCGGGCAACCGCCCGCACCGCCGCACCAGCAGCAGCAACAGCACAACCCCGCCCTTCCGGCCCCCTTCGTCCGGCCTCAGCAACCCCAGCCCCAGCAGCCGCAACCCCAGCAACCGCAGCAGCCGCAGCAACAGCCGCAGGGCCCGCCCGGAGCCGGCTGGCCGGACCAGCAGCAGTACGCGGCGCAGATGCAGCCGGGGGCCCTGGGATACACGGCCTCCGTCGAGCTGTCCTCGGACCGGCTGCTCCAGGACAAGCGGCGCAACAAGGCGCGTTCGCAGCCGGTCAGCAAGCCCGCGGGCCGGTTCCGGATCGGCAGCAAGGCCGCCGAGCAGGAGCGGCAGCGCAAGCTCGACATCATCCGCACGCCGGTGCTCTCCTGCTACCGCATCGCGGTCATCAGCCTGAAGGGCGGCGTGGGCAAGACGACCACGACCACCGCCCTGGGCGCGACGCTCGCGAGCGAGCGGCAGGACAAGGTCATCGCGATCGACGCCAACCCGGACGCGGGCACCCTCGGCCGCCGGGTGCGCCGCGAGACGGGGGCCACCATCCGCGACCTGGTGGGGGCGATTCCCTACCTGAGCAGCTACATGGACCTCCGCCGGTTCACCTCGCAGGCGCCGTCGGGTCTGGAGATCCTGGCGAACGACGTCGACCCGGCGATCTCCACCACGTTCAACGACGAGGACTACCGCCGCGTCATCGATATCCTCGGGCAGCAGTACCCGATCATCCTCACCGACTCGGGCACCGGACTGCTGTACAGCGCGATGCGCGGCGTGCTCGACCTGGCACACCAGCTGATCATCGTCTCCACGCCCTCGGTGGACGGCGCGAGCAGCGCGAGCACCACCCTGGACTGGCTGGCGGCGCACGGGTACGGCAGCCTCGTGCAGCGCAGCATCACCGTGATCTCCGGAGTGAGGGAGACCGGGAAGCTGGTCAAGGTCGAGGACATCGTGGCCCACTTCAAGACCCGCTGCCGCGGTGTCGTGGTCGCGCCGTTCGACGAACATCTCGCTGCCGGTGCCGAGTTGGACCTCGACATGATGCGGCCGCGCACGCGGCAGGCGTACTTCGACCTCGCCGCGCTCATCGCGGAGGACTTCGTCCGGGTACAGCAGGAGCAGGGCCTGTGGACGCAGGACGGCGGCATGCCGCCGCACATGGCACCGCCCCTGCCCGGCCAGGGCCAGCCCCAGGGCTACGGCTACCCGCAGCAGACTCCCCCGCAGCAGGGCTACGGCTACCCGCAACAACAGCAACAGCAACAGCAACAGCCGGCACCGCCGCCACAGCAGCAGCAGCAACCACAGCAGCCACCGTACGGGTACCCGCAGCAGCCGGGCCCGTGGCAGCCGCCACAGCCGCCGCAGCGCGGCTGAGCCGTTCGCACTGACGCGTGTGCGCCGGGGCCCGGGCCCCGGCGCACACGCGTCAGTCTGCGCGCGTCCGTTCGCGCACCCTGCGGATGTCGTCCTTCATCTGGTCGAGCAGCCCGTCCAGCGAGTCGAACGCCTGCTGTCCCCGCACGAACGAGTGGAATTCGACGGCGACCCACTGGTCGTACAGATCCAGGTCGGTGCGGTCGAGCGCGTACGCCTCGACGGTCCGCCGCGTGCCGTGGAAGTGCGGGTTGGTGCCCACGGAGACGGCAGCCGGCATCCGTTCCCCCTCCGCGATCAGCCAGCCCGCGTACACGCCGTCGGCCGGAACGGCGGAGTGCGGCACGGTGTCGAGGTTGGCCGTGGGGATGCCGAGCTCGCGCCCGCGGCGGGCGCCGTGCACCACGACGCCCTCGACGCGGTGCGGGCGGCCGAGCGCCTCGGCGGCACCGGCCACATCGCCCTCGGCGATCAGCCGCCGCACGAGCGAGGAGGAGAACGGCTCACCGCGACCGGCCTCGCCGCGCTCGATCAGGTCGATCACCAGCACCTCGAAGCCGTAGCTGCCGCCCAGCTCGGCGAGCGTGGCGACGGTGCCCGCGGCGCGGTGCCCGAAGCGGAAGTTCGGTCCCTCCACCACGGCCTGCGCATGCAGCTTCTCCACCAGCACCTTGACCACGAACTCGGCTGCCGGCAGCTGGGAGAACTCTTTGGTGAACGGCAGCACCAGCACCGCGTCCACGCCCAGCGCCGCCATCAGGTCCGCGCGCCGCGGGTGCGGCGCCAGGAGCGGCGGGTGGCTGCCCGGGCGGGTGACCTCCTTGGGGTGCGGGTCGAAGGTGACCACGACGGCGGGCAGGCCCAGCTCCCTGGCGTGTGCCACCGCGCGGCCGATGATCAGCTGGTGCCCGCGGTGCACCCCGTCGTACGAACCGATGGTGACGACGCTGCGTCCCCAGTCCTCGGGGATGTCCGCCATGTCACGCCAGCGCTGCACCGTTCGCTCCTCGCCGTGTTTTTCTGTGGAACCGTCCGCTGTGGGTCTGCCGGTCCAAGGTACCGGGCGCCGCGGCCCCCCGGCCGGGTGGCCGGGTCAGCCGAAGACCGCGAGGCTCCTCGACCGTTCGCCGGCCGCCTCGATGAGCGCGATGAAGCGGTCCTCGGGGCCGAAGACGGCGACCGGCCCCGCGGGGAGCGCCGGCGTGGTGATGCGCGCGCCGTTGCCCAGCAGGGCCGCCTGCCTTTCGTCGACGTCCCAGCGCGGGAACGCCGCGGCGGCCGCCTCGCCGAGCGGCAGGACCGTGAGGGTTTCCCGCAGTTCCTCCAGGGGGTGCGCCACGGCCAGCTCGTACGGTCCGACGCGGGTGCGGCGCAGCGCGGTCAGATGGCCGCCGGTGCCGAGGGCCGCGCCCAGGTCGCGGGCGAGCGCGCGGATGTAGGTGCCGGAGGAGCAGACCACGGTGACGTCCACGTCGAGCACGGGCGTGCCGTCGTCGGCGTGCCGCTCACGCGTCTCGCGCACGGTGAAGGACCGGACGGTGACCGGGCGGGCCGGGATCTCCACGTCCTCCCCCGCGCGCACCCGGTGGTAGGAACGTTTGCCGTCGATCTTGACGGCGCTGACCTTGGCCGGGACCTGCATGATGTCGCCGGTCAGCCGCGCCACTTCGGCGTCCAGGGCGGTGCGGGGCACATCGCGGGCACCCGACCCGCCGGTGATCTCGCCCTCGGCGTCGTCGGTGACCGTCGTCCGGCCGAGGCGGATCGTGCCCTCGTACTCCTTTTCGGTGAGGGCGAGGTGTCCGAGCAGCCGGGTCGCCCGCCCGATGCCGACGACGAGCACGCCGGTGGCCATCGGGTCGAGGGTCCCGGCGTGCCCGACGCGACGGGTGCGGGCGATGCCGCGCAGGACGGCGACGACGTCGTGCGAGGTGAAACCGGCGGGCTTGTCGACCACGACGAGCCCGTCCGCTGCGGTACGGCTCATCGGCCGGTCAGTCCTCGTCCCCGGCCGGGTCGTCGTCCCGGTCGCTCTCCTTGACGTACGGGTCGGCGCCCGCGGCGTATTCGGCGCCCGCCGATGCCTGCCTGACCTGCTCGTCGCGCTCGCGGACGCGGCTGAACAGGTCGTCCAGATTGCGGGTGGTCTCCGGCAGCGCGTCCGGAACGAACTCAAGGCTCGGGGTGTGCTTCACGCCCGCGGCGGCGCCGACCGCGGACCGCAGCACGCCCTTGGCGCTGCGCAGCCCGGCGGCGACCTCCTCGCGGTCGGCCTCGTCGCCGTACACCGTGTAGAAGACGGTGGCCTCCCGCAGGTCGCCGGTGACCCTGGTGTCGGTGATGGTGACCCTCGTGCCCAGTCTGGGGTCCTTGATGTCCCGGTGCAGCTTCTCGGCGACCACCTCGCGGATGAGGTCGGCCAGCCTCTTGGCCCGCGCCTTGTCGGCCACTGGTCCATCTCCTTGCTCACGTGCTCGCTCACTGGCGCGCAGCGGTGCTATTCGTCGTGATCACCGTGGAGCTGCCGCCGGACGGACAGCAGTTCCACCTCGGGGCGGGCGGCCATCCACCGCTCGCATCGGTCGAGAACGTCGGTAAGGTGCGCCACGTCCCCGGAGACCACGGCCAGCCCGATTTCGGCCCGGCGGTACAGGTCCTGATCGCCCACCTCGGCCGCGCTGACCGCATAGGAACGACGCAGTTCCGCCACGATCGGCCGTACCACGGAGCGCTTCTGCTTGAGCGAGTGAACGTCGCCGAGCAGCAGGTCAAAGGACATCGTCCCGGTATACATGCTGATGATCGTAACGGGAACGGCCGGGGCCGATCGACGGAGTTTCCTCCGGCCGACCGGCCCCGGCCGGCTGCGTCACGCGCGCGGCTTCTCCCGCATCTCGTACGTCGCGATGACGTCGTCGATCTTGATGTCGTTGAAGTTTCCGAGGTTGATACCGCCCTCGAAGCCTTCCCTGATCTCGGTGACGTCGTCCTTGAAGCGGCGCAGACCCTCGATGTTGAGGTTCTCCGCGATGACCTTGCCGTCGCGCACCAGGCGGGCCTTGGTGTTCCGCCTGACCTCGCCCGAACGGATGAGGACACCCGCGATGTTGCCGAGCTTGGACGAGCGGAAGACCTCGCGGATCTCCGCGGTGCCCAGCTCGACCTCCTCGAACTCCGGCTTCAGCAGGCCCTTCAGAGCCGCCTCGATCTCCTCGATCGCCTGGTAGATGACCGAGTAGTACCGGACGTCCACACCCTCGCGCTCGGCCGCCTGCGTGGCACGCCCCTCGGCGCGCACGTTGAAGCCGATGACGATGGCGTCGGAGCCGGCCGCCAGGTCGATGTCGGTCTCGGTGACCGCACCGACGCCGCGGTGCAGCACCCGCAGATCGACACCCTCGCCGACGTCGAGCTGGAGCAGCGAGGACTCCAGGGCCTCGACCGAACCGGATGCGTCGCCCTTGAGGATGAGGTTGAGCTGCTGGATCTCGCCCGCCTTGAGCACCTTGTCCAGGTCCTCCAGGGAGACCCTGCGGGTGCGCTTGGCGAACGCCGCGTTCCGCTCGCGGGCGGCGCGCTTCTCGGCGATCTGCCGCGCGGTGCGGTCCTCGCCGACCACCAGGAAGTTGTCCCCGGCGCCCGGCACGTTGGTCAGACCCTGCACCAGAACCGGCGTCGATGGGCCCGCCTCGCCGAGGTTCCGCCCGGTGTCGTCGAGCATCGCCCGCACGCGGCCGTGGGCGTCGCCCACCACCATCGTGTCGCCGACCCGCAGCGTGCCGCGCTGGACCAGCACGGTGGCCACGGCGCCGCGCCCGCGGTCGAGGTGGGCCTCGATCGCGATGCCCTGCGCGTCCTGGCTCGGGTTGGCCCGCAGGTCGAGCGCCGCGTCGGCGGTCAGGACGACCGCCTCGAGCAGGCCCTCGATGTTGGTGCCCTGCCGGGCGGAGATGTCGACGAACATCGTGTCGCCGCCGTACTCCTCCGCCACCAGGCCGAACTCGGTGAGCTGACCGCGCACCTTCGCCGGGTCGGCACCCTCGACGTCGATCTTGTTGACCGCGACGACGATCGGCACCTCGGCCGCCTTGGCGTGGTTCAGCGCCTCGATCGTCTGCGGCATCACGCCGTCGTTGGCCGCGACCACCAGGATCGCGATGTCCGTCGACTTGGCACCGCGGGCCCGCATGGCGGTGAACGCCTCGTGGCCCGGGGTGTCGATGAACGTGATCGCGCGGTCCTCACCGTTGACATCGATCGACACCTGGTAGGCGCCGATGTGCTGGGTGATACCGCCGGCCTCGCCCTCGATGACGTTTGTCTTGCGGATCGCGTCCAGCAGGCGGGTCTTGCCGTGGTCGACGTGACCCATGACGGTGACCACCGGCGGCCGGGAGACCAGGGCCTCCTCGCCGCCCTCGTCCTCGCCGAACTCGATGTCGAAGGACTCGAGAAGCTCGCGGTCCTCCTCCTCCGGGCTGACGATCTGGACGGTGTAGTTCATCTCGTCGCCGAGCAGGTTGAGCGTCTCGTCGGAGACCGACTGGGTCGCGGTGACCATCTCGCCCAGGTTGAACATCACCTGGACCAGGGACGCCGGGTTGGCGTTGATCTTCTCCGCGAAGTCGGTGAGCGAGGCGCCGCGGGAGAGCCGGATGGTCTCGCCCTTGCCGCGCGGCAGCATCACACCGCCGATGGACGGGGCCTGCATGGCCTCGTACTCCTGGCGACGCTGCCGCTTCGACTTACGGCCACGCCGCGCCGGACCGCCGGGACGGCCGAAGGCGCCCTGCGTGCCGCCACGGCCGCCGGGACCACCGGGACGGCCACCGCCGCCGGGGCCGCCGCCGAAGCCGGGGCGCCCGCCGAAACCGCCGCCACCGGGCCGCGTGCCCGTGCCGGGGCGCCCGCCGCCGAAGCCGCCGCCACCACCGCCACCACCGGGACGCGGGCCGCCACGGCCGCTGAAGCCGCCGCCACCACCGCCGCCGCCGGGACGGCTGCCGGGGCCGCCACCGGGCCGGCCGCCGGGGCCACCGCCGCCGGGGCCGCCACCGGGTCGACCGCCGGCCGAGGGCCGCTGCGGCATCATGCCCGGGTTCGGCCGGTTGCCACCGGGGCCGGGACGGGGGCCGGCGGGGCCACCCTGCGGACGCGGCATGTTGCCCGGGGTGGCGCGACCGCCACCGGGAGCCTGGGGCCGCGGCCCCGGACGGTCACCGCCGCCGGGACGCGGGCCAGGACGGTCCTGGCCGCCGGAACGCGGACCCGGGCCCGGCCGCGGCGCCTGCTGGGGCCTGGCCATGCCGGTGGAACCGCTGGTCGTGAACGGGTTGTTGCCGGGACGCGGACCCGCGGGCCTGCCGCCCGGCTTCGGGCCGCCCGGCTTGGAGCCCTGCCGGTCGCCGCCGCCCGGCCGCGGCGCATTGCCGCCGCCGCCCGGACGAGGCGAGGCGGGGCGGGCACCCGGCTTGGGACCCTGCCGGTCGCCGCCGCCGCCCGGCCGCGGCGCATTGCCGGGGCGGGGCGGGGCCGCCTCGCCGCCTGTCGCCGGCGGCGCGGTGAACTCGGGCGCCGCCGGGCCGGGCTTGGCCGCCGCCGGCTTGGGTCCTGGGCGCGGGGCGTTGCCCGGCTTCGGCGCCGTCGGCGCCGTCGGCGCCGTTGGTGCGGCCGGCGCTGCCGGCGCGGCCGGTGCCGTCGGTGCGCCCGGCTTGGGGCCGGGGCGCGGGGTCATGCCGCCAGGCTTCGGGGCACCCGGCTTCGGCGCGGGGCCACCCGGCCTGGGGGACCTGCGCCCGCCGTTGCCGTTGCCCGCGCTGAAGGCATCTGTCAGTTTTCGGACTACTGGCGCCTCGATCGTCGAGGACGCCGAACGGACGAATTCACCAAGCTCTTGGAGCTTGGCCATGACGACCTTGCTCTCGACTCCAAGCTCCTTGGCGAGCTCGTATACCCGGACCTTAGCCACTTCGCTCCTTTAACGGTCCGGGGTCGGTCGTCCGCCGGACCTTTGCTACTTCACGGGCGTACTCATCGCGTACTCATCGAGTGCTCATCGCAATCTCGACCTACTTCCGACTCGCGAGGTACCTCATCGTGCGGACGCTCCGCACACTGCTTTCCTGACTCTTTCCTACGGTGCCGTCTGGCCGACCACCCGCCGCAGCTCTCCGACATCGAGCGGCCCCTGGACCCGCAGGGCCCTGGGAAACGCGCGACGGCGGACCGCCAGCTCGAGACAGACCGTCGTGGGATGCACATAGGCACCCCGACCGGGCAGCGTACCGCGAAGATCGGGGACACAGCGACCCTCGATCACCACCACACGCAGCAGACCGTCTCTGGCCGAGCGCTGCCGGCAACCCACGCATGTGCGCTCCGGGCAGCAGGAAGCGCGCGTCCGGCCAGACACTGAAGATTCTACCTCCCCGTGCGCCCGGCCCCGCCGGGCGGGGCCACGCAGACAATCAGGTGAACGTCACGGCGGCCACCGGCATTCCCGGCGGCGCCGCCCGGCTCACTCCGCCACCTGCTCGCTTTGCTCGGTGTCCGGGCGGATGTCGATGCGCCAGCCGGTCAGCCGGGCGGCGAGCCGCGCGTTCTGGCCTTCCTTGCCGATCGCGAGCGACAGCTGGTAGTCGGGCACCGTCACCCGTGCCGACCGCGCCACCTGGTCCACCACGTCGACCCGGGTGACCCGGGCGGGGGACAGCGCATTGGCCACCAGCTCGGCCGGATCGTCCGACCAGTCCACGATGTCGATCTTCTCGCCGTGCAGCTCCGCCATCACGCTGCGCACCCGGCCGCCCATCGGGCCGATGCAGGCACCCTTCGCGTTCAGCCCGGAACGCAGCGAGCGCACGGCGATCTTGGTGCGGTGCCCGGCCTCCCTCGCGATGGCCGCGATTTCCACCGAGCCGTCCGCGATTTCCGGGACCTCAAGCTCGAACAGCTTCTTCACAAGATTGGGATGGGTGCGCGACAGCGTCACCGAAGGACCGCGAGCCCCCTTCACCACGCGCACCACGTAGGAGCGCAGCCGGGCGCCGTGCGGATAGTCCTCCCCCGGCACCTGCTCCTGCGGCGGCAGGATGGCTTCCAGCTTGCCGATGTCGACCAGCACGCTCTTGGGGTCCCGGCCCTGCTGCACGATGCCGGCCACCACGTCGCCCTCGCGCCCGGCGTACTCGCCGAACGTCACGTCCTCCTCGGCGTCCCGCAGCCGCTGGAGGATGACCTGCTTCGCGGTGGTGGCGGCGATCCGCCCGAAGCCCTGCGGGGTGTCGTCGAACTCCCGCGGCTCCGCGTCCTCTTCCGCGTCGGACAGGTCGGCGGCATCCTCCCTGGCCCACACGGTCACGTGCCCCGACTTGCGGTCGAGCACCACCCGGGCCTGCCGCCTGCTGCCCTCGGTGCGGTGGTACGCGATCAGGAGTGCCGACTCGATGGCCTCCACGAGCACGTCGAAGGAGATCTCCTTCTCCCGCACGAGCCCCTGCAGGGCCTTCATGTCGATGTCCACGGCTACGCCTCCTTCTGGCTCTGGTCACCAGCCGGCCTACGGCTGAACTCGAGCTCCACCCGGGCCCCGGCGATGTCGGTGAACTCCACCCGGCGTGCCTGGGCCTTGCGGCCCTTCTCCCCCGGCACTTCGAGATCAAGCCCCGCCTCGTCCACCGCCGTGATCCTCGCGGTCACGTCGCCGCCCTGGTGCAGCCGCAGCCGCACCAGGCGGCCGACGGCGCGGCGGTAGTGCCGCGGCTCGGTGAGGGGCCGCTCGGCGCCCGGCGAAGTCACTTCGAGAACGTAGGGGGCGCCGCCCATGACGTCGCTGCCATCCAGCTCGGCGGAGACCTCGCGGCTCAGCTCGGCGCAGGCGTCGAGGCCGACGCCGCCATCCCTGTCCACCACGACCTGGAGCACCCGCCGCCGCCCCGCGGGGGTCACGCGCACGTCTTCCAGGTCCATCCCGCGGGCATCCGCCAGCGGCTCCAGGAGCTCCCGCAGCCTGTCGATCTGGGTCGTGCTCATCCGGGTGACTCCTCGGCCGCGTGTGCTGTTGTGGGATGGCGCGTCTCGGGCGCTCTCGCCCAACAGCCTATCGCCTGAGGAACGGTACGCCGACCGGCGGGACGGGCCGCCCTGGCACGCCGCGGAGGAGGGGCGGCGCCGGAATAGGCGCAGCGCACCGGTACGCTCACGGGGCGGTGATCTCTCCGGCCCCGCCCCGCCGCATCCCGGCGCGGCCGACGCGGTGAGCCGCCGCCTGCCCAACGGTCCATTCCAAGAGTCGGGGAAGCCATGTCCGCTGGCATGTCCTCTGGCGTCTCCACCGGCGTGCCCCGGCGCGCCCTGCTGGTGAGCTGCCTCCTGGCCGGTGCCCTCACCGGGTGCACCTCCTCGGGCGGCGCCGGGGCCGGCGGCCGGGCCGCCGCCGCCGGCGCGGCCGGCCTGCGCCGCCGGGCCGCGCGCGCCAGTACGGGCCTGCTGGCCCGGTACGACGCCACCGCCGCCGCCCATCCCGCGCTCGCCGGGCCCCTCACGCCCTTCCGCGACATCGTCGCCGCGCACCTGTCGGCGCTCACCGAGGCGGACGCCGGCGGCGCGGGTCCCGAGGGCGCGGCCCCCGAGGTGCCGGGCGAGGCGTCCCGCGCGGTCTCGGAGCTGGCCACCGCGGAGCGGCAGGCGGCCGACGAGCGCATGGGCGCGCTGGCCGAAGCACCACCGGAACTGGCCCGGCTGCTGGCCGCCCTGGCCGCCGCGGGGGCCGTTTCGGCCCATCTGCTGAACGAGGTCCGCGCATGAGCGAGAACACCGGGGAGCTGGACGCCACACAGGCGGCGCTGGCCGCGGAGCACGCCGCCGTTTACGGCTACGGCGTGGTCGGCGGCCGGATCGGCGAGGACCGTGGTACGGAGGCGCGCGAGGCGCACGCGGCCCACCGTTCGCGCCGCGACCAGCTGTACCGCGCCGTCCGCGACCTGGGGGGCGCCCCGGTGGCCGCCGCCGCGGGCTACGCGCTCCCGTTCGAGGTGACCGACAGCACCGGCGCCGTCGAACTGGCCGTGGAGCTGGAGACGCGGCTGGCCGGCGCCTATGCGGACCTCGTGCTCGCGACCACGGGCGAGGCGAGGAAGGCCGCCGCGGCGGCGCTGCGCGAGGCGGCCGTCCGGGCCGCCCGCTGGCGGGGCCACGGGGAGCCGTTCCCCGGGCTCGCCGAGTACGCGGACGGGGGGCGGTGAGCGCGGTGGCGGCGATTGTCTCCCCGACTCCCCCGCAGCGCCTCGCGCTGGCGCGGGAGGCCGACGCGGCCGACTGGCTGGCCGGTTTGCCCGCGCTCGTCGACACGATGCTCGCCCGCTGGGAGTTGACGGCGGAGCGGGTCGCCGAGCCGGGCGGCAGGACGAGTATGACGGTGCTGGTGCGGTGCGCCGACGGCGAGCGGGCGGCGCTGAAGCTGTGCGCGCCCGGAACGTCCGCGGTCCTGGAGGAGGCGGCGCTGCGCCGCTGGGACGGGCTCGGCGCGGTTCGGGTGCTGCGGTCGCTGCCGGAGGCGGGGGCGCTGCTTCTGGAACGGTTGCACGGCGAGACGTCGCTGCGGTCGCTGCCCGAGGCGAAGGCGATGCTGGAGGCCGTGTCCGCGGTGCGGCGCCTGTGGGTGGACCCGGGCCCTGGGGACGTGTTCCCCTCGGTGGCCGAGCGGACCGGGCACGCGGTGCCCGCGCTACGGGCGGCCGTCGCCGGGGAGGCCGGGCCGCTGGCGGAAGAGGCGCTGCGGCTGCGGGCGGAGCTGGTGGCCGATGCGCGCGAACGCCTGCTGCTGCACGGCGACTTCCGGCAGGGCGCCGTGCTGGCGTCGGACGCCGGGCGTTCGCCGTGGCTGGCGGTCGGCCCCGAGCCCGTGACCGGCGAACGGGCCTACGACCTGGCCCGGCTGGTCCGCGACCGGCTGCACGATCTGGTGGCCTCGCCCGGCGCGGCCGCCGTGACGCGGCGCCGGGTGAAGCGGCTGGCCGATTCGGTCGAGGTGGACCCGGAGCGGCTGCGCGGCTGGACGCTGTTCCGCGCCGTCGAGTCGGGGGTGCGGAATCTGGCGGCGGGCCGGCGCACCGAGGGCGAGCTGCTGCTCGAATGCGCCGGCTGGCTGTAGCCCCCTGCGGGCAGGCCCCGCGACGGGCGGGTCAGGCGCCCGTGAGGCGGGCGACGGCCTCGTCCGCCGGCAGCTCCTCGCGCTCCCCGGTGCGCCGGTCCTTCAGCTCCACGCGTCCGTCCCCGGCCGCGCGGCCGACGATCAGGATGGTGGGCACGCCGATCAGCTCCGCGTCGGCGAACTTGACCCCGGGCGACACCCCGGCCCTGTCGTCCACGAGGACGCGGACGCCCGCGGCGCCGAGCCGTTCGGCCAGGTCGCGGGCCAGCTCGGTCTGAACGGCCTTGCCCGCGGCGACGACGTGGACGTCGGCGGGGGCGACCTCCTTCGGCCAGCACAGGCCCTGGCCGTCGGCGGTCTGCTCGGCGAGGGCGGCCACCGCGCGGGAGACCCCGATGCCGTAGGAGCCCATGGTGACGCGGACCGGCTTGCCCTCGCGGCCGAGGACGTCGAGGGAGAAGGCGTCGGCGTACTTGCGGCCGAGCTGGAAGATGTGGCCGATCTCGATGCCCCGTTCGAGGCGCAGACCCGCGCCGCAGGACGGGCAGGGGTCGCCGGGCTCGACCTCGACGACGTCCAGGTAGCGGTCCACCTCGAAGTCCCGGCCGCAGACCACGTTCCGCGCGTGGGTGTCGGCCTTGTTGGCGCCGGTGACCCAGGCGGTGCCGGGCGCGACTCTGGGGTCGGCCAGGTAGGGGAACGCCTTCCCCGCCAGGTCCTGCGGGCCGATGTAGCCGCGGACGAGGTCGGGGCGGCCGGTGAAGTCGTCGGCGGTGACGACCTCGACGACGGCGGGCGCGAGGTGCTCGGCGAGCTTGCCGAGGTCGACCTCGCGGTCTCCGGGCACGCCCACGGCGGTGATCTCGCCGTCCACCTTGACCAGCAGGTTCTTCAGGGTGGCGGAGGCCGGGACGCCGAGGTGGGCGGCGAGCGTCTCGATGGTCGGGGTGCCGGGGGTGTCCAGCTCCTCGGCCGGCGGGTGCGCGGCCGGGTCGCCGGCGGGCACGGTCACGGTGACGGCCTCGGAGTTGGCCGCGTAGCCGCAGGCGGGGCACGAGGCGAAGGTGTCCTCGCCCGCGGCGGCCGGGGCGAGGAACTCCTCGGAGGCGGAGCCGCCCATGGCACCGGAGACGGCGGAGACGACCCGGTAGTCGAGGCCGAGCCGTTCGAAGATCTTGATGTACGCCTCGCGGTGCAGCCGGTAGGCGCCTGCGAGCCCTTCGTCGTCGGTGTCGAAGGAGTACGAGTCCTTCATCTGGAACTCGCGGCCCCGCAGGATGCCCGACCTCGGCCTGGCCTCGTCGCGGTACTTGGTCTGGATCTGGTACAGGATGACGGGCAGGTCCTTGTAGGACGTGGCCTGGTCCCTGACCAGCTGCGTGAAGATTTCCTCGTGCGTGGGCCCGAGCAGGTAGTCGCCGCCCTTGCGGTCGCGCAGGCGGAACAGCAGGTCGCCGTACTCCTCGTAGCGGCCGGACACCTCGTACGGCTCCCTGGGCAGCAGCGCAGGCAGCAGGACCTCCTGGCCGCCGATGGCGTCCATCTCCTCGCGAACGATGCGCGCCACATTGTCCAGGACCCGTTTACCGAGCGGCAGCCAGCTCCAGATGCCGGCGGCGGAACGGCGCACGTATCCGGCGCGGACCAGCAGCCGGTGGCTGAGGGTCTCGGCGTCGGCGGGGGCCTCGCGCAGCGTCTTGAGCAGGGAGGCGGACAGGTACTGGACTCGGGCTGGCATGGCCGGAGCCTAACGGTGCGGGGCCGCCGGGCGCCAAACGGGTGCCGGGGGCCGGGCGGCGTCAGCGCCGCAGCGGCAAGGGCGCGCCCATGACGGCGTAGGGGCTCGGCGCGGAGGGGAACATGACGCGGCGGGCCAGGTCGGCGTAGCCGAGCTTGCGGTAGAGGGCGCGGGCCGGGCTCTCGGTGTCGATGGCCGAGAGGATCGAGCGCGGCTCCGCGGCGCTGTCCGTGAGCGAGGTGATGAGGGCACGGCCTATGCCGCGGTGCTGGTAGTCCGGCAGCACGTGCAGCTCGGTGATGGTGAACGAGTCGTCCAGCCAGGATTCGTGGCCGGCGCGGCGCAGGTAGGGCTCGACGACTCCGGACCACCACTGCGCGCGGTCGTTGGGCATGCCGTAGACGAAGCCGACGAGCCTGCCGTCGCCGTTGGTGGCACCGAGGGCGCGGGCGCCGGGGCCGGCGAGGTGGCGCAGGACGATGTGCCTGCGCACGCCGACCTCGTCGGCGGTGAGGCCGAACGCCTGGGCCTGCACGTCCAGCGCCTCGTCCACCTTGGTCGCGAGGTCGATCGGCGTGATCACGACGTCCCGGGCGTCCGGGGCCCGGCCGGCGGATGGTGTCATGCGGGGAGGCTAACGTGCACGGCCGGGTAAGTCGCGCCCGGTGCCGCGAATGATCAGAACAGCACGCTCATCAGGGTGCCGCACCGGGTGAAGCCGAGGCGGCGGTAGACGGCGAGCGCGGGTGCGTTGAAGTCGTTCACGTAGAGGCTGACGACCGGCGCGGTCTCGGCCAGGGCGTGTGCCAGGACGGTGGCGAGCCCGGCGGTGGCCAGCCCCCGGCCCCTGCGATCGGGGGCGGTCCAGACGCCCTGGAGCTGGCATACCTCGGGGGTGACCGCCCCGATCTCGGCCTTGAAGACGACGCGGCCGTCCTCCACGCGGGCGAAGCAGCGGCCGGAGCCCACGGTCTCGGCCACCCGCGACTGGTAGGCGAGCCCGCCGTCCTCGGCGCCGAGCGGGGAGATGCCGACCTCTTCGGTGAACATGGCCACGGCGGCGGGGAACACCAGCTCCATCTCGTCCTTGCGCATGCGCCGCACCCGCGGGTCCGCGGTGACGCCGGGGGCCGTGCGGCGGGTGGCCAGCAGCGGCTGACGCGGCCGGAGCTGGCGGGCGGGCCCCCAGTGCGGTTCGAGGCGGGCCCAGAGCTGCGCGGTGGGCCCGGCGGGGCCGACGAGGGAGGAGCAGCGGCGGCCCTGGCGCAGGGCCCGTTCGGCGAACGCCTCGACCGCGGCGGCATCGGCACGGACCGGCACGAGGTTCGCCCCGGCGTAGCAGAGCGAGGTGAGCCTGCCGTCGCGGTAGTAGCCCCACATGTCGCCGCCGAGGTAAGGCTGCTGGAGTCCGGACTCCAGGACGCGGGCGGTCACGAAGGCGTTGGCCACCGGGTCCTCGTTGAGCACGGCCAGGGCGGGCTTGAGTTCGGACGGGCGCAGGACCCGGGTGGTGGGCGTGGTGAGCACGGGCGGCGGGCCTTGTGTTGGTCGGGAGAGCGGGTGCCCCGCACCCTACCCCGGGTGCGATCCGTGCGGAGGGTCGTCCGCGCGGGCCGCACCGCGGGGGCGGCGGGTGTCAGGCCACGGTGACTTCGGGGGCGCCGGACTCGGTGCCGTCCTTCGCCATCTGGTCGGCGATCTTCATGGCCTCGTCGATGAGCGTTTCCACGATCTTGGACTCGGGCACGGTGCGGATGACCTCGCCCTTGACGAAGATCTGCCCCTTGCCATTGCCCGAGGCGACGCCGAGGTCGGCCTCCCGGGCCTCGCCGGGACCGTTGACGACGCAGCCCATGACGGCGACGCGCAGCGGCACGTCCATGCCGGTCAGGCCCTCGGTGACCTCTTCCGCGAGCTTGTACACGTCCACCTGGGCCCGGCCGCAGGAGGGGCAGGAGACGATTTCGAGCCCGCGCTGCCGCAGGCCGAGGGACTCCAGGATCTGCGTGCCGACCTTGATCTCCTCCACGGGCGGCGCGGAGAGGGACACACGGATCGTGTCGCCGATGCCCTCGCTGAGCAGGGCGCCGAAGGCGACGGCGGACTTGATGGTGCCCTGGAAGGCGGGCCCCGCCTCGGTGACGCCGAGGTGGAGCGGGTAGTCGCAGGCGGCGGCGAGCTGCCGGTAGGCGTTCACCATGACCACGGGGTCGTTGTGCTTCACCGAGATCTTGATGTCGCGGAAGCCGTGCTCCTCGAACAGGGAGCACTCCCACAGCGCGGACTCGACCAGGGCCTCCGGGGTGGCCTTGCCGTACTTGGCCAGCAGCCGCTTGTCGAGCGAGCCGGCGTTGACGCCGATGCGGATGGGCGTGCCCGCGTCGGAGGCGGCCCTGGCGATCTCGGCGACCTTGTCGTCGAACTGCTTGATGTTCCCCGGGTTCACGCGGACCGCGGCGCAGCCCGCGTCGATCGCGGCGAACACGTACTTCGGCTGGAAGTGGATGTCCGCGATCACGGGGATGCCGGACTTGCGGGCGATCACCGGCAGGGCATCGGCGTCGTCCTGTGTCGGGACGGCGACGCGCACGATCTGACAGCCGGAGGCGGTCAGCTCGGCGATCTGCTGAAGTGTCGCACCGATGTCCGAAGTCCGTGTCGTCGTCATGGACTGCACGGAGACCGGGGCGTCACCACCTACGGCGACCGAGCCGACCTGGATCTTGCGGCTGACGCGGCGGTCGGCCAGCTTGGCCGGTACGGACGGGATTCCCAGCGAGATGGCTGTCATGGATCAGTGCAACCCCACGGTGTGGACGGGCGGGCTCCAGGGCTTGAGCCTACGGCACTTCACCCGGTGAGCCGCACCGGACTGACAATGTCCGCGGCCAGCACCAGCAAGGTGAAGCAGATGAACACGCCGGCGACCACGTAGGCGACGGGCATCAGCTTGGCCACGTCGAACGGGCCGGGATCGGGGCGCTTGCGCAGGCGGGCGAGCCTGCGCCGCAGGGACTCCCACAGGGCACCGGCGATGTGCCCGCCGTCGAGCGGCAGCAGCGGCAGCATGTTGAACAGGAACAGTGAAAGGTTGAATCCCGCCACCAGGAAGAGGGCCATCGCGACCTGCTGGCTGGCGGGGATGTCCAGGGTGAAGATGTCGCCGCCGACGCGTGCGGCGCCGACGACGCCCATCGGGGAGTCCTGCTCGCGCTCCGCGTTGCCGAGGGCCGCGTTCCACAGTCCCGGCACTTCGGAGGGGATGTCGACCAGCGCCTCGACGCCGGTGGTCATGATGTCGCCCATCCGCTCGACGGCCTGCGGGAAGTCCTGCTTGACGATGCCGCTTGCCGGGGAGAAACCGAGGAATCCCGCGGTGACGAACTCGCCCTCGACGTAGCCGCCGTCGCCGTCGGTCCTGGCGACCTGGTTCTCGATGAGGTCGGCGTGCAGCTCCATCGTGGTGCCGTCGCGCTCGACGGTGATGGTGGCCTCGCCCGTGGTGTCGCGGATGCGGTCCTGGAGGGTGCCCCACTCGTCGATGGGCACCCCGTCGAACGCCACGATGGTGTCCCCCGGCAGCAGTCCCGCCTCGGCGGCCGGGGCCGGCTGGTCGGAGGCGCGGCAGTCCCGCGGCTCCTCGCTCTGCGAGATGACGCACTCGGAGACGGTGGCGACGGTGGTCGTCTGGGTGTTGATGCCGAAGCCCATGAGCACGCCGAGGAAGATCACGACGGCGAGAAGCAGGTTCTGCGCGGGCCCTGCGAACATGACGATCACGCGCTGCCACGGCTTGCGCGTGTAGAACAGCCGCTTCTCGTCCCCGGGCTGTAGCTCCTCGAAGGCGGCGGCGCGGGCGTCCTCGATCATGCCGCGGAACGGCGAGGTGGAGCGCTGACGGACCTTGCCGTCGTCGCCCGGCGGGAACATGCCGATCATGCGGATGTAGCCGCCGAGCGGGATGGCCTTGATGCCGAACTCGGTCTCTTTCTTCTTCCGGGACCAGATGGTGGGGCCGAAGCCGACCATGAACTGCGGCACCCGGACGCCGAACATCCGCGCGGTCGAGAAGTGACCCAGCTCGTGCCACGCAATGGACACGAGCAGGCCGAAGACGAAGACGAGTATGCCGAGAATGAACATCAGGGCTGTCATCGGGTCGCCTCCGTCGTCGTCCGGCCGGTCGTCCCGGCCAGCTCCCGGGCACGCCTGCGCGCCCTGGTCTCCGCTTCGAGGACGTCCGGCAGGGCCAGTGAGGTTCCGGAGCCGTCGCTGCCCTGCTCGTCGACCACCTGCGCCACGGTGTCCACGATCCCGGTGAACGGCAGCAGGCCCGCGAGGAACGCGTCGACACACTCCTCGTTGGCCGCGTTGAACACCGCGGGCGCCGTACCGCCGAGGCTACCGACCTTCATGGCGAGCGGCACCGAGGGAAAGGCATCTGTGTCCAGCGGGAAGAACTCCCAGGTGTGCGCCCTGGTCCAGTCGCAGGGCGGAGCGGCCCCCGGCACCCGGTGCGGCCAGCCGAGCCCGAGCGCGATCGGCATGCGCATGTCGGGCGGCCCGGCCTGGGCGAGCGTCGAACCGTCGGTGAACTCCACCATCGAGTGAATATAGGACTGCGGGTGGACGACGACCTCGATGCGGTCGAACGGAATTCCGTACAGCAAGTGGGCCTCGATGACCTCGAGCCCCTTGTTGACGAGCGTCGCGGAGTTGATCGTGATGACCGGGCCCATGGCCCAGGTCGGATGCGCCAGCGCGTCCTTCGGGGTGACAGAGGCCAGCTCGGCGCGGCTGCGCCCGCGGAACGGCCCGCCGCTCGCGGTGACGACCAGGCGTTCGACCTCACCGCGCGTGCCGCCGAGCAGCGCCTGGAAGAGCGCCGAGTGCTCCGAGTCGACCGGGACGATCTGTCCCGGCTCGGCCAGCCCGGTCACCAGCGGCCCGCCGACGATCAGCGACTCCTTGTTGGCCAGCGCGAGCACCCGGCCCGCCGACAGCGCGGCGAGGGTCGGGGCGAGACCGATGGAGCCGGTGATGCCGTTGAGCACCGTGTGGCACTCGCTCGCGGCCAGCTGGGTGGCCGCGTCGGGCCCGGCCAGGATCTCGGGCAGCGGCTGACCGACGCCGTACTGGGCACGCAGCGCCTCCCGCAGTGCGATCGCCCGGTCCTCCCGCGCGATGGCGACGGTCCGCACCTGGAGCCGGTGCGCCTGCCCGGCCAGCCGGTCGAGCCGCTCGCCCGCGGCCGAGAGCCCGGTGACACGGAAGAGGTGCGGGTTACGCAGCACGACATCGATGGCCTGGGTGCCGATCGACCCGGTGGACCCCAGAACGACAACCTCCCGCGGCCCCTCGGGCGGCGGCTCGGCCGGGAAACGCGCATGCGGATCGGCAAGACAGACGGGACTCTCGGTCATCCCCCCATTGTCGCCCGCCCCGCGAACGCTTCCCGACGGCCCCCACACATCCGCGGTTGCCGCAGCCCGCGGTGCACGGGGCCCCGGCGGCCCGGGGCGCGCACCGGTTCGTAGAATGGCAGGCAGCACATCAACTCTTGGCCTTCCGCGCGAAGATGCCGAGACGCAGTCTTTCCGGGGGGTGGATGATGTGGACGCTTGGGCATCCGGCGGGGCGGGCCGCCCGGACCTGGCGGTGAACAGCGAGAGGCTCGATCCGGTGGCCAATACGGCCCGGGAACTCTACGACGATCTCGACCGGCACGGTTGCACGGCGGAGGACGACGTCTCGGCGGCCTCCGGGGACTTCCGTCAGGTGGGCATGGCCGCCGGGCCGACCCTGTCCGTGCTCGCCCAGTGGTGGCGCAGGCAGTGCGACGACCTGCTCGCCGACTGCTCCAGGATCTCGGGGCACCTTGATGAGACCGTCCGTTCACACGACGGGCTGGAGAGCGACGTTCAGGCGTCGCTGCACGGCATCGCCGGCGGCCTGGCAGAGGTACTGCCGGGCGTCCAGCCCAACCTGGCGCTGCTGCGCAGCGCCGGGATCGAGGACTCCGAGGACGGCGGGCAGGGGATGCCCTGATGTTCGGGGATCTATGGGACAGGGCCCAGTGGCAGCAGCAGAGTCTGTTCCTGCCGTCGGGCGGTGAGGTGACCTACGAGCAGCTGAAGCAGCTCCGGCTGGGTTCGCTGCGGCAGGCCGTGGAGGAGTGGGCCGGCGTCCGCGACCGGCTTGCGGATATGGCCGGCCGGGCGAGACACCGGATGCTGGACCAGGCTCACCACTCCGGCTGGCGCGGGGTGAACGCGGACGTGAGCCTGCCCTTCATCGAGGCGACGGCCGGCAAGTTCGAGTACGCCCGTCAGCAGGCCGATGCGCTGCACGCCCTTCTCCAGCAGCTGAGCGACGCCCTGGGGCAGAGCAAGAGCGAGCTTGAGAGTGCGGCCGCCGCCGCGGCCGACGAAGGCGTGACCGTCGACGCCCGTGGCGTGGCCCGCACCGCCGACCCGCCGCACCTGAGCCTCGGCGAGGCGCAGGCCGGCGTCGGCCCGGGCGTGGGGATCGGGGATTACGGGACCGAGCTTTCGCCCGCGCAGGTGAATGCGCTCACGGGCGTGGAGCAGCGCATCAGCAGAGCGCTCGGCTCCGCCGAGGAGGCGGAGCAGACCGCAATCCGGGCCATCAGCGACATTCTTTCCGAGCGGCCGGGCGAGTTCAGCCCCACACCCTACGCAGACGGCGCCGACCCCGAGGCCGTTCAAACGCTCGCAGACGTCGACGAGTTCCTCGAACTGTCGCAAGGCGACGGGCCGGTGACCTCCGACGCGGCCGTACGGCAACTGGAGTTACTGAACGAGTACGCGGACGATCCTCTGTTCGCGGAACGGGTCATCGACGGGATGGGCATGGATGCGTATCTCCAGCTTTCCCAACGCTACGACGCCGGCGCCGAGGAGCTGGACCGTGCGGGTGTGTCACTGAACTCCCTCCAGCAGGGCCTCGGCACCACGCTGATCACCGCGATGCAGCCCCCCGGCGACATGGCCTCGCACCCGCCCGGCTCCGCGGCGTGGAACGAGTGGCTGCGGACTCCGGACGGACAGCGTTACCAAACACGCCTGGACGCCTTGCAGGAGGCAGGCACGGAATGGACATACCAAGAGGAGTCGGCCTCTGGCCTGCCGACACCCGAGCGCAACGACGCCCGCCTCGGCTATGACGTGGTGCTCGATCTTCTGGAGCGGGGCGAGGGCCAGGTCGACGACCAGTTCTTCAACCAACTGCTCGGGGGAATGATCGACCAGGAGAAGGACGATCCGGAGGTCTGGTCCGCGAACAGGTACACCGGCGAGGACGGCTGGGACCAGAGGAACGACCCGGTCGACCGCCTCCTCGGCTACGGGGCCGGAAACAACGCCGAGGCGGTGACGGCCTATTTTGCCCCAGTCCCGGACGGCGACACCTCACGCATCGACTACTTCCTCAAGAATCCCGCGGAGGAGGGCGGCCGCGGCGTCCACCTCGACGGCGCCGACTGGACGAACATGGCCCTGCCGGCCAACGCCGAGTCCCCGGGCGCGGTGGCAGCCCTCCAGGTGGCCGCCACCGGCATCCACCCGGACGACGTCGTGTGGCCGGACGACCAGCACTCGGACGCCAACATTGCGATGGCCGAACACATCTGGAACTCTTTCGCCGAAGACCCCGGCACCGTCCAGCACCGGAGCGGCGCCTTCGCCCCTCTCCTGGGCCACATCGGCGCAGAGTACATCGCAGACGTGCAGCACGCCGTTGCGGGCACCGGAGGAACCCTGCCCGACGACGCAGAGGCCGTCTTCGATTCGGCCAATTCCGGAAGCCTGCTCTGGGAAATCGGCAAGCACCAGGAAGCATACGAACGCATCACCATCGCAAACCAATCACTCATGCATGTCGCGGTCGATGACGCAGTAACCGACTGGAATGGCGACATTTATTCGCAAATGGCGCTCGACGCCGCGGTGCACCGCGGCGGATATGTGGCCGGAATCATGACGGACGCACACGCCACAGCCATGATCGAAGACCAGATCGCGGCCGACGCGGCGCACAATGCACAGGTCGACGACATGGCGAAGTGGGTCGACAGGGGAATCAACGTCGCCATTTACGGGACGATGACCCCGGGCATGGCCTCCCTCACGGACGCGATCAAGGCCGACGCGGTAGAAGCAGTTGCGAGCACCTTCAGGGTGGATAATTCGGCCGACGCCTCGGATGAGGCCCAGTCACGCTTCAATGCCTCGCGGGAAAATTACCAGGAAACCGCCGTAGGTGCTTTCACCTCGGCACGCGAGCACAACGGAATAGATCTGAGCGATAGGGAACTCACCTCGCTCGAAGGACATATCGAAGACGCGGCGATGAACGGGTACAACAGTGGCACGGTACATCAGCACGACTCGTGAGAACGGATATTCAACGAGCACGACATCGACCATGGCATGGCCGCGGCGGCGCCGGTGGGGTGTGAGAGTCCTCGTACCGGTACTCGCCGGGGTGGTGGTTGCCTGCTCGGGTGGGGCCGGTGCGGAGGAGCGGGAGTACTCCGTGCCCGAGGAACTGTGCGGACTGCCCATCGATGTCGGAAGCTTCGACGCGTTGTTTCCTCCCGGGGAGGAGATGCAGGTACGCGATCAGTTCCAGCGAACCGGTGGCCACCTGCTTCCCGACGGTATGTGCACGGTGACCGTGGACGGCGACCCGGCATTCCACCTTGCGCTGACCCCCGCATACGAGGGTGGTGTGCAGGAAGTGGTCGACAAGCGGCGGTACGAGATCACAGACGATACGCCGGACACCCTGCGCATCGGACCGCTCGCCGCCATCCGGTACGTCGAGTGCGGGGACGCCACTCCACAGCGGCCGCCGGAGTACGACTACGACGGTTTCGGGACCTCGGTCGGTGTGGAGGGCGACGGCGGCGAAGACCTGAGCGGGACCCTGGAACAAGTCGTCGGCCCGCTGGCCGAGGAGGTCGCGCCGCAGGTACACCCGGAGTTCTGCGACGTCTGAACGCTCCGCTCCTGCGCCGGGGCGCGGCTCAGTTGATCGCGCAAGGGAGGTCCCTTGTGAAACGGGTGTCCTCGGTGGGTCGGCGTTCCAGGGGTCGAGGGGCGAGGGACGTGGTTGCCTTCTTACAGCCAGGTGTCATCGCCGGACAGCGTGCGGGAGGTCAGGGTGGTGCCGGCGGTATGCCACAGGTTGTGGAACAGGTCGTCCATGCGCAGGCGTGACCGGCAGCAGAAGCGTGGGCCTTCTGGTGCACCGCGCGGCCTCACAGGACACAGGTCCATGTCGATGTCGAGCCCACTTCGCAGGAAGGGCCTATGACACCGGCGCCGCGCGTGAGCAGCAGCGCAGTCCGTAAGCACGCCGCACGCAGGGCTGCTTCCCCCGCACTGGTACTGGTGTCGACCCCGACCTGCTCGACCCGCGCTTCCCTCCAGTGGATCTTTTCGTCCGGAGCAGTGAACTGGCAGGCGTAGGCGCTGACGTCACGTATCACCAGCAGTGCGGGCTCGAACAGTTCCCGGGCCCGAGTCGGGGCCCGAGTCGGTTCCGGAGGGGGCGCGGTACGGCCCTGCGCGTACGGGGCGAAGCCCCAGGTGCCGTGGCGAGTGCCTGGAGTCGGAGAAACGGGAATGCCCGTGCCGGGGCGGGGCTCATTCGATCGTGCGGTGGACGTTCTTGTGCAGGGCGGTGTCCTCGGTGGGGTCGGCGATCCAGGGGCCGGGGGTCGAGGGGTCGTGGATGCCTTCTTCCAGCCAGGTGTAGTCGCCGGACAGCACGTGAGAGGCCAGGGCAGTGTCGGTGGTGTCGGTGTTGTGCCACAGGTTGTGGAACAGGTCGTCGACGCGCAGGCGTGACTGGCGGCAGAAGGCGTGGGCCAGTTGGTACGCCTCGCGGCCGTGGTCCTCGTGGGAGCGGAGGCGTTCGGCGTGGACGCAGGCCGCGGACATGGCGAAGAGTTCGGCGCCGATGTCCACGATGCGGCCGAGGAAGACCTGTTTGGTCTCCAGGCGGCCCTGCCAGCGGGACATCGCCATGAACGTGGCGCGGGCCAGGCGTCGGGAGGCGCGTTCGACGAAGCGCAGGTGTGCCGCCAGGTTGGGGTGGCGGGAGACGTGGAAGTCCCCGTAGGCCAGGGGGAGATGGCCGCGGCCGGTGGCCAGGGTGGGAAGCCAGCGGGCGTAGAAGAGGCCGGCGGCGGTGGCGGACTTCCGCTTTTGGGTGAAGGAGGAGTCGGGGTCGATGAGCCCGCCCGCGACCTTCAGGTGGGCGTCGACCGCCTCGCGGGCGATCAGCAGGTGCATGATCTCGGTGGAACCCTCGAAGATGCGGTTGATGCGCAGGTCCCGCAGCATCTGTTCGGCGGGGATGCCGCGTTCGCCGCGGGCGGCCAGGGAGGCCGCGGTCTCGTAGCCGCGTCCGCCGCGGATCTGGACGAGTTCGTCGGCGATCCGCCAGGCCATCTCGCTGCTGTAGAGCTTCGCGAGCGCGGCCTCGATGCGGATGTCGTGGCGTTCCTCGTCGGCCAGTTCGCCGGAGAGTTCGAGCACGGCCTCCAGGGCGAAGGTGGTGGCGGCGATGAAGGAGAGTTTGGCGCCGACCGCCTCGTGCTTTCCGACCGGGCGTCCCCACTGTTCGCGCGCACCCGACCATTCGCGGGCGATTTTCAGGCACCACTTGCCCGCTCCGGTGCACAGGGCGGGGAGCGAGAGGCGGCCGGTGTTCAGGGTGGTCAGGGCGATCTTGAGGCCGGCCCCCTCGGCGCCTATGCGGTTGGCGGCGGGCACGCGCACGCCGCGGAGCCGGGTGACCCCGTTCTCGATGCCGCGCAGTCCCATGAACGCGTTGCGCTGCTCGACGGTGATGCCGGGCGAGTCGGCTTCGACGACGAAGGCGGTGATGCCGCGGTCGGGCACGCGCGCCATGACGACGAGCAGGTCGGCGACGACCCCGTTCGTGGTCCAGAGTTTCACGCCGTCCAGCACGTAGCTGTCGCCGTCGGGGACCGCGGTGGTGGCCAGGCGTGCCGGGTCGGAGCCGACGTCGGGCTCGGTCAGCAGGAAGGCGGAGATCGCGCCGCGGGCGCAGCGTGGCAGGAACGCCTTCCGCTGTTCCTCGGTGCCGAACAGTTTGAGTGGCTGCGGCACTCCGATGGACTGGTGCGCGGAGAGGAGGGCACCGACGGCGGGGCTCGCGGTACCGACGAGGGCGAGGGCGCGGTTGTAGTGGACGTGGCCGAGGCCGAGGCCGCCGTACTCCTCGCCGATTTTCATGCCGAACGCGCCGAGGTCGCGCAGCCCCGCGACGACTTCGTCGGGTATGCGCGCCTCGCGTTCGATCAGGCCGCCGTCGATGCGTTCGGCGCAGAACGCGCGCAGCCGGTCGAGGAAGCGCTCGCCCCGCCGCGCCCCGGGCCCTTCCGGGTCCGGCCGGGGGTGGATGAGGTCGAGCCGGAGCCGGCCGAGGAACAGTTCCTTGGCGAAGCTGGGCTGGTGCCAGTCCTGTTGCCGGGCGGCCTCGGCGACCCGGCGGGCTTCCCGTTCGGAGACGGTCATGTCCACACACCTCGTCCCGATGAGCACTACTGGTGAGTATGTACCCGTTTCCGACCGGGTGAAAGCGCCTGTGAAAACATCGTTGAAGCGCTTCGATACATCTCTGGACACAGCCCACTTGCCGGTCTAAGGTCAACGCGATTACATAGACAGCCGCTGTCGAAGCGCTTCACAACACCTCATTCCCACGGGAGAGCAGATGGTCACTCTCGCCGAGGTCGCCCGGCATGCCGGCGTCTCCGCCAGCACGGTGAGCTACGTCCTCAGCGGCAAACGGACCATCTCCACCAGGACCAGGGAGCGCGTCGAGAAGTCCATCAGGGAACTGGGCTACCACCCCAACGCGGGCGCCCGCGCGCTGGCGAGCAACAAGTCGAACATCATCGCCCTCATGATGCCGCTGCGCACGGACATGTACGTGCCGGTGATGATGGAAATCGCCATCGCGGTGGCCACCACCGCCCGCGAACGCGGCCACGACGTCCTGCTGCTGACCGGCCAGGAGGGCCCCGAGGCGGTGCGGCGGGTGGTCGGCAGCGGGCTCGCCGACGCGATGATCCTCATGGACGTGGAGCTCGAGGACACCAGGCTGTCGCTGGTGCGCGAGTCCCCCCGCCCCGCGGTCCTCATCGGCCTGCCCGCCGACCCCAGCGAACTCACCTGCGTGGACCTGGACTTCGCCGCCACCGGCCGGCTGTGCGCGGAGCACCTGGCCGAGCTCGGGCACCGCGACGTCGCCGTGGTCGGCGAGGCCGCGGCCGTGTACGAGCGGCGCACCGGCTTCGCCGAACGCACCCTCCAGGGGGTGCGCGAGCGGGCGGCCGAGCTGGGCGTGCGCGTGCTGCACCGGCCGTGCGACGGGAGCTACGAGTCGACGGCCGGCACGCTGGCCCGCATCTTCGACGAACGCCCCGCCACCAGCGCGGTCATCGTCCAGAACGAGGCCGCCATCGGCCCGATGCTCAGCCTGCTGCGCCAGCAGGGGCGGGCGGTCCCCGAGGACATCTCCGTGATCGCCGTGTGCCCCGAGCAGGTCGCCACGCAGCAGTCGGTCGCGCTGACCTCGGTGGCCATCCCGGCGCAGGAGATGGGCCGGCGGGCGGTCGAGCTGGTGATGGCCAAGGCCGGGGCGGCGGACGGCCGCGCGCCGACGGGGGCGGGGGCGGAGACCCTGATCGAGCTGCTTCCCCCGCAGTTGACCGTCCGGGCCAGCACCGGCCCGGCCCCCACCCCGACAGGAGCGCCGTGAACGACTCGTCCGCCGTATCCCTCGCCCAGTCCTCCCCCACCGTCGGGACCTTCCGGAGCAGCGCGGGCGCGCTGGAGTGGAGCGGCCGGCAGGAGACGTTGCGCCTGGAACCCTGGGGTCCGGACGGCATCCGGGTGCGGGCCGGGGTCGGCGGCCCCCTGCTGGACGGGCTGCCGGGGGCGCTGGCGGACGCGCCGGAGGAGACGGGCCCCGCCGTGGTGAAGATCGGCGACCGGCTGGCGACGCTGACCTGCGGGTCCATCACGGCGGAGGTGAGCGTCGAGGGCGAGGTCAGGTTCCTGCGCACCGCGGACGGCACGGAGTTGCTGGCCGAGGAGCGGGCGCACTTCTGGTGGCCGGGGCCGCGGCTCTACACCGCGACGGGGAACGGCTATCACCGGCTGGAGCAGCGGTTCGCGGCCTATCCGGGGGAACGGCTCTACGGCCTCGGGCAGCACCAGCACGGGATGCTGGACCAGAAGGGCGCCGTGATCGACCTCGTGCAGCGCAACGCCGAGGTGTCGATCCCGGTGCTGACCTCGAACCGCGGCTACCTGCTGCTGTGGAACAACCCGGCGATCGGGCGCGTGGAGCTGGCGCGGAACGGGACACGGTGGGTCGCGGACAGCGCCCGGCAGATCGACTACTGGATCACGGCGGGCACGCCCGCCCAGACGCAAGGCAGGTACACGGCCGTGACGGGCCGTTCGCCGATGCTGCCGGAGTGGGCCGCCGGGTTCTGGCAGTGCAAGCTGCGCTACCGCACGCAGGAGGAACTGCTCGGCGTCGCGCGGGAGTACAAGCGCCGCGGGCTGCCGATCTCGGCGATCGTCTGCGACTTCTTCCACTGGACGCATCTGGGCGAGTGGAAGTTCGACCCGGCCGAGTGGCCCGACCCGGCGGCCATGGTGCGGGAGCTGTCAGAGCTTGGCATCCGGCTGGTCGTCTCGGTGTGGCCCTCGGTCTCGCCGCTGAGCGAGAACCACCAGGTCATGGAGCAGCGGGGCTTCTTCATCGGCACGGAGTACGGTCCGATGGCGCACGCGGACTGGCCGGACAAGGAGGTCGCCGAGACGGTGCAGGTGGCGTTCTACGACGCGACCAACCCCGGGGCGCGGGACTTCGTCTGGTCGAAGGTGCGGGAGAACTACCTGGAGCCGTACGGCATCACGGCCTTCTGGCTGGACGCCTGCGAGCCGGAGCTGAAGCCCGGTTTCCAGGCCAACCTGCGCTACCACGCCGGTCCTGGACTTGAGGTGGGGAACCTGTACCCGCGGGAGAACGCCAGGACGTTCGACGAGGGGCTGCGGGCCTCGGGGGCGGGCGCGGACGAGGTGATCACGCTGAACCGTTCGGCCTGGGCAGGCAGCCAGCGGCACGGCGCGGCGCTGTGGTCGGGCGACATCGGCACGGATTTCGCGACGCTGCGGCGGCAGATCGCGGCGGGTCTGAACACCTCGCTGTCCGGCATTCCGTGGTGGAACACGGACATCGGCGGCTTCCACGGCGGCGATCCGGAGGACCCGGAGTACCGCGAGGTGCTGGTGCGCTGGTTCCAGTTCGGCGCGCTTTCGCCGCTGATGCGGCTGCACGGCTTCCGCGACCCGGGGATGCCGCTGGGCCCGGAGATGACCGGCGGGCCGAACGAGGTGTGGTCCTACGGCCCCGAGGCGGGCGAGGTGCTGGAGTGGTACCTCGGGCTGCGGGAGCGGCTGCGGCCCTACGTGCTGGAGCAGATGAGGGCGGCGCACGAGGCGGGGCTGCCGCCGATGCGGCCGCTGTTCCTGGAGTTCCCCGACGACCCGCGGGCGTGGGACGTGGCGGACGCCTACCTGTTCGGTCCCGACCTGCTGGTGGCGCCGGTGCTGGCGGCCGGGGCGCGGGAGCGCGCGGTGTATCTGCCGGCCGGGGCGCGGTGGACGGACGCCTGGACCGGCGCCGCGTACCCGGGAGGCGCCGAGGCGGTGGTGCCCGCGCCGCTCGACCGGATTCCGCTGTTCCTGCGGGACGGCGCGCGCCTGCCCGTCACGGGCTGAGCCGGGCGCCGTCCCGCCATGGGCTCCCCGCCCACCCGCCCCGTGCAGGGGAGCGGGTGGGCGGGGGCAACGCGGCCCGGCGCTCCCTTCGGGCCGCGGGTCTTCGGCCGGCCCCACCGCACCTGCGGTGCGCGCGGTGCGGTGGGGCCGCGTCGTCGCCTGCCTCAGCCCTCGCTGACGCTGAAGTCGTTGGTGACGAACTCGAGGCCGCCGGCGGACGAGGTGATCTCGTAGCCGAACTGCACGTCCCCGATGACGGTGTCCTGGCTCATCCAGCCCTGCTCGGTGATCCAGTCGAGGATCGGCAGAATGTCGACGTCGCCCTGCGAGGAGTTGCCCTGGCGCAGGAACGAGTAGACGTTGTTGGCGCCGTTGCTGCCGTTGTAGACGTCCCACGTGTGGCCGCCGAGGGTGGCCTCGCCGACGGGGTTGCCGAGCGGGCCGACGGGTCCCGTCCAGTTCATCCAGAGCATGATCTCGTGGTCGTAGTTCTCGTCCCAGACGTCGAACGTCGTGTTGTAGGCGCCGCTGTCCGGGACGGTGACGTCGTAGTTCGCGCTCAGCGAGCCGATGTCGCCGATCGGCTCGCCGACGATCCACTTGGCATTGGGGTAGGACTTGATGCCGCCGGTGTTGGGGTGGTCGGCGGTCACGGACCACTGCGAGCCCGAGTCGGCGGCGATGCACTGGCTGCCCGCGCCCGAGCCCCAGATGTTGTTGTAGACGATGTAGCCGTCGCCGGGCTCCCAGTTGCCCCACTGGTCGCAGGACTCCCAGGCGGCTGCGGCGTTCGCGGTGCCGGCGGTGAGGCCGGCACCGGTGATCACCGCGGTCGTCAGGGCGGCGGTGGTGAGAACGAGTCGTTGCATGTGCGGCTCCGTTCGGTGTGGGGGGTGAGCACGGCCGCGCCGTGGCGTTCCAGGGTGATCCCGTCGCCGTGGCCGCGGCCGGTGAGCAGGTCGGTGTGGGGGTGGTGCAGGGGGATCGTGACCTGCCCGGGTCCGTGGTTGAGGAGGAAGAGGTGCGCGCCGCGCCGGACGGCCTCCACGCCGGGGGGCGCGTCCGGCAGCACGGGCCCGACGCCCGCCTCGCGGGCGGCGCCGGCCAGCAGCGCGCCGAGTGCGGGCCGCTCCAGGAGGGTGGAGACGTACCAGGCCGTGCCGCGGCCGTGGGAGTGCCGGGTGAGCGCGGGGCGGCCGGACAGCTCGCCCTCCGCGTAGGCGGCGACGACGTCGGCGCCCGCGGGCTCCAGGTCCTCGCTCCAGATGCGGCCCGCGGTGCCGTCGGTGAGCCGGACGGCGACGCCGGCTTCCAGCGGCCACCACTCGTGCAGCGTGGCGAGGCCGAGGACCTCGCGCAGCCTGGCGTCGATCCCGCCCTCGCGGACGCGGTCGTCGGCGTCGGCGATGCCGGTGAAGAAGCCGCAGACGAGGGTACCGCCGCCGCGCACGTAGGCCGCGATGTTGTCCAGGGCGGCGTCGGTGAGGAGGTACAGCTGCGGGATGACGACCACCGGGTAACGGGTGAGGTCGGCCTCGGGGTGCGCGAAGTCGCAGGTGAGGTTCTGCTCCCACAGGGCGTGGTGCCAGGCGGCGAGGATGTCCGGGTAGTTCAGCTCGGCGGAGGGCCGGCCCGGCTGCTGGGAGGCCCACCACGCGGACCAGTCGTGCAGGACGGCGACGCCCGCCGTGACGTGCGTGCCGTGCACGGGCGTGAGGTCGTGCAGCTCCGCGCCCAGCTCCCGGACGTGCCCGAAGACGCGGGAGCCCTCCCCGGCGTGCGGGAGCATCGCGGAGTGGAACTTCTCGCTGCCCTGCCGGGAGGCGCGCCACTGGAAGAAGCACAGCGCGTCCGCTCCGCGGGCGACGGCCTGGAGGGACCACAGGCGCATCTGGCCCGGGGACTTCGGCCGGTTGACCGGCCGCCAGCTGACCGCGGACGCCGCCTGCTCCATCAGCATCCAGGGGCCGCCGGCCTGGGAACGGGTGAGGTCCTGGACCAGCGCGCCGTACGCGGCTCCCCCGGGGTCGTCGTGCCCGGCGGCCGGGTCGGGGTAGACGTCGACGGAGACGACGTCCTCCTCCGCGGCCCAGCGCCAGCCGTCCTGCCCGGCGAACAGCGGCATGAAGTTGGTGGTGACGGGCACGCCGGGGCTGTGCGCGGCGACGATGTCGCGTTCCGCGGTGAAGCACTCCAGCAGCGCGTCGCTGGTGAACCGGCGGAAGTCCAGGGCCTGCGTCGGGTTGATGAAGTACTGGGCGCGGCGCGGCGGGACGACCTCCTCCCACGAGTCGTAGCGCTGGCTCCAGAATGCCGTGCCCCAGGCGGTGTTCAGGCCGTCCAGGCTGCCGTAGCGGTCGCGCAGCCAGACCCGGAAGTGGCGGGCGCTGGTGTCGCACCAGCAGGCGGTGCCGTACTCGTTGTTGATGTGCCACATCCGCAGCGCCGGGTGGCCGCCGTAGCGGCGGGCGAGGTCGTCGGCGATGGCGGCGGCGTGCTCGCGGTAGACCGGCGACGAGGCGCAGAACTGGTTGCGCGAGCCGTACCAGACGACCGTGCCGTTCTCGTCGCGCGGCAGGGTCTCGGGGTGGCGGGCGCCGAGCCAGGGGGGTGGCGAGGCGGTGGGGGTGGCCAGGCAGACGCCGATGCCGTGGTCGTGGAGCAGGTCGAGGACCCGGTCGAGCCAGCCGAAGTCGCGTGCGCCGGGGCGCGGTTCGAGGCTGGCCCAGGAGAAGACGCCGACGGTGGCGAGGTTGACGCCCGCCTCCTTCATCAGGCGGACGTCGTCCTGCCACACCTCGGGTGGCCACTGTTCGGGGTTGTAGTCGCCCCCGAACAGCAGCTTCCCCCGGGTGGCGTCGTGCAGCGCGGCCATGGTCATCTCCTCCTGTACTCGCCGTCAGCCCTTCACGGCGCCGATCAGCATGCCCTTTTTGAAGTGGCGTTGCACGAACGGCGAGAGCACGGCGACCGGAAGCAGTGCGAGAATCATCACAGCGGTCTGGACGGCGATACTGGGGATCTGGCCGGTGCCGATGACCTGCGCCATCCCGGCGGGCCGCTCGTTCGCCAGAACGATCTGCTGGAGGATGTTCTGCAACGGCAGCTTCTCCTGGTCCGTGATGTAGATGAACCCGGCGAACCAGTTGCCCCAGTAGGCCACGGCGTAGAACAGCGAGATGACGGCCAGCACGGCCCGGGAGAGCGGCAGCACGATCTGCCACAGGATGCGCAGCTCGCCGGCGCCGTCGATGCGGGCGCTGTCGATGATCTCCTGGCCGACGTTCATGAAGAACGCCCGCAGCACGAGGATGTTGAAGACGTTGACGGCCATGGGGAGGACCAGCGCGGCGTAGGAGTCCATCATCCCCAGGCTCTGGACGAGCAGGTAGGTGGGGATGATGCCGGCGCCGCCGAAGAACATGGTGGCCAGCAGGGTGAACAGCAGGGTGCGGTGCCACAGCGAGCCGATCCTGGACAGCCCGTAGGCGGCCAGCACGGACACCGTCATGCTGAACAGGGTGCCGATGACCGTGACGCCGATGGAGACCAGCATGGCGCGGGAGACCTCGCCGCCGCTGAGGAGTTCGCGGTAGGCGTCGAAGCTGATGCCGTCGGGCCAGACGACCAGGCCGCCGGCGCTGCTGATCGTCTCGGCGTCGGAGAGGCTGGTGATCAGCACGATCCAGATGGGGAAGAGGATCGCGAGCAGGGCGATGCCGAGGATGACTCCCTTGGCGGTCAGCCCGACGCGGGTGGGCGGCTCCTCCCAGGCGGGCCGGGCGCGCTTGCCCTTCTCCTCCTTGTCCTCGACCAGGACGCTGGTGTCGGTGATGGCGCTCATCGCCGCGAGTACACCCCCTGCTCGCCCATCGCGTGGGCGACTCGGTTGGCGGCCAGGACCAGGGCGAGGCTGAAGACGCCCTTGACGATGCCGATGGCCGCCGCGTAGCTGAAGTCCCCGTTGGCGATGCCGCGGTTCCACACGTAGCTGTCGAGCACTTCCGAGGCGCCGGGGCCGACGGCCGTGCGCTGGATGAGGAACTGTTCGCTGCCGACCGTCAGCATGTTCCCGACCTGGAGCACCAGCAGCAGCGCGATGACCGGGCGCAGCGCGGGCAGGGTCACGTGCCACATGCGGCGCCAGCGGCCCGCGCCGTCCACGGCGGCCGACTCGTACAGCTCGGAGTTGACCATCGACAGGGCGGCGAGGAAGACGATGATGCCCCACCCGGCGTCCTTCCAGATGACCTGGGCGGTGACCAGCCACTTGAAGAAACCGGGGTCGGTCATCAGATCGAAGCTGTCGGTCAGTCCCCAGTCGCGGGCGAGCTGGGCGACGAGCCCGGCGCCGCCGAACATCTGCTGGAAGACGGTGATGACCAGCACCCAGGAGAAGAAGTGCGGCAGGTAGAGCACGGCCTGGGTCCAGGCGCGGATCTTGCTGTGCAGGATGCTGTTGATCAGCAGGGCGAGCGCGATCGGTATGGGGAAGAAGAGGATCAGCTGGAGCGAGGAGAACATCAGGGTGTTCTGCACCGCGTTCCAGAAGTCGCTGTCGTCCAGCATCCGCTGGAAGTTCTCCATCCCGATCCATGCGCTGTTCGCCATGGAGTCGAAGAACCCGTCGCCGGCGTACGGGCTGTAGAACTGGAACGCGATGACGTTGCCGGCGATGGGGATGTAGGCGAACACCAGCAGCAGGACGACCGCGGGCAGCGTCATCGCGACCAGGACCCAGTCGCGGCGCAGCCGGTGCCGCAGGCCGATGCCGCCCGCGAGGCGGGGGTCCTTCCTGCCACGCCGTCGCGGTACCTTCCGTGCCGCGGGGGCGGGCTTGTTGGCTTGTCCGCCGCTCTCCCGTGGCACGGGAGGGCGGGGGACCGTGCTCTGTGACACGCGGTTCTCCTTGCTGGCGGCTGCCGTGGCGGCTGGCGGCGCGGGCGGCGCGCCTACGAGCCCGCGGCGCCTTCGTCGTCGAGCAGGCCCTGGTAGAAGTCGCGCAGCTCGTCGCCGCCGTTGCGCCGCCACTCGGACACGGCGTTCTGCATGTCGCGGATGGACTGGCGCCCGCGGACCACGTCGTCCTCCAGGGCCTCGAAGCCGTCGTTGATGTTGGTCAGCCGGGCCGGCTCCTGGACCTGCCGGCCGAAGAACAGCGGCTCCCTGGCGTACTGCATGTGCCGCTTCATCCAGCCCGTCCAGTCCTCGACGACCTGCGGGATGTCCGGGAGGGCGACGACGTGGCCCGCGGTGGCGATGAACGGGTAGGTCTCGGGCAC
Organism: Streptomyces sp. MP131-18; assembly: GCF_001984575.1. Taxonomy (GTDB): domain Bacteria; phylum Actinomycetota; class Actinomycetes; order Streptomycetales; family Streptomycetaceae; genus Streptomyces; species Streptomyces johnsoniae. Next base: position 1,799,686 of record NZ_LZNS01000001.1, read on the forward strand.
GACCTCCTCCTCGCCCTGCGGGGTGCGGGCGGGCAGGCCGTCCTCGACGGTGTAGTGGGTGCCCTCGACGCCGTAGGCGCGCAGCCGCTGCTCGCGGGTGCCGTAGGGGGCGGCGGTGAAGTTGGCGATCTCCAGGGCCTCGCGGATCCGCTCCTCGGAAAGGTTCTTGTTGAGGAACGTCCAGATCCCGGCGCCGTTCGCGGTGTACAGGACGGGGTCGTTGCCGCCGGCGCCGAAGTAGTCGAACGCGTTCATGCGGAAGTCGGGGTTGGCGGTCCGCTGCTCGACGGCCGTGTTGTGCCAGGCACCGTCGCCCTGGTTGAACATCAGGGACTCACCCGCGGTGAAGCGCTGGGTGGAGTCGCCGGACGCCGCGACCGCGTCCGGGTGGACCACCTCGGCCTCGTACAGTTTGCGGGTCCACTCCAGGGCTTCGAGGTAGGCGTCGGTCTCGTAGCGGTTGATCAGCGTGCCGTCGTCGCCCTCCATCCAGTAGCGCGGCTTGTCGGGCAGCACGCCGTAGATGATGAACGCCGACCACTTCATGTCCTCGCAGGCCCACACCCGGGAGGACGCGGAGGTGATCTCGCGGCAGAAGGCGATGAAGTCGTCCGGGTCGGTGGGCACCTCCCAGCCGTTGGCCTCGAAGATGTCCTGCCGGTAGTAGGGCATCACGCCGCCGATCGGGGCGGCCGGCATCGGCAGGCCGCGCAGGGCGCCGCCGAAGATCGACGCCTCCCAGGCGGCGGTGGGGATGGCGGCCAGGTTCGGGAAGTCGAGGACGGCGTCGCCCGAGAGGTACGGGCCCAGGTCGGCGAACCTGCTGCTGATGGCCTGCGGGATCTGCCCGGCCAGCTCCCAGCCGGGAATGCACACCAGGTCGGGGATGTCGCTGCCGGCCAGCACCGCACCCAGCTTGTCGCCGTAGGTGTTGCCGTCCTGTGTCTGCCAGTTCATGCGCACGCCGATGGCCTCGTCCATCGCGGTCCAGAACGCGTTCCCGCTGCTCGGCGGCGTACCCCAGAGCGGGGTCATGCCGGTGAACTCCCCGCCGTTCCCGCGAGGTTCGGGAACGGAAACGCCGAGCTCGCCTTCGGGTATCCAGCGGGTGTAGCCGGGGCTCGACCCGTTCTCGGCGGGGATGTCCGGCGCGACGGCGACCTCGGACTCCTGGAAGGTCGGGAGGATGTCGCGCACCTGCTCCTCGGACGCCGCGCCTTCCTGACCACCGCCGCCACCGCCGCCACCGCCGCAGGCCGAGAGCAGTGGCACGCCGCCCGCGGTCGCCGCCGCCGCGAAAGCCGAGGAGGCGAGGAATCTTCTGCGGCTGGGAGCGGGGCGTGAGTTCGGCATGGCGACAACCCTTCAAAGCTCTGCGTCTTTGCATGGCCGGCGTTCGAACATGGTCGAAGCGCTTCGATGTTGCGCTGAGGTTAAGACCCGGCAGCGGGCGGCACAAGCCCTGCTTCGCAGAAAGTTCGGCAGGGTTTCGAGGCGGATCTGGCCTGTAGAAGCAAGGCGATGACGAGTCAATGCCGAGCGGTGTCTTGACAGGGAGGGCACCGGAAACCCAGCATCGAAGCGCTTCGAACATCGACTTCGCGGATCGCTCCGCGGGGAGAGCCGCCACCACCCCGAGGGGACCGCACGTGACCGCCGAACCCCTGCCCTTCCGCGATCCGCGGGCCGCCGTCGAGGAGCGGGTGGCCGACCTCCTCGGCCGCCTGACGCTCCCTGAGCGGATCGCGATGCTCCATCAGTTCGCGCCCGCAGTCGACCGGCTCGGCATCCCCGCGTTCCGTACCGGGCAGGAGGCGCTGCACGGCGTCGCGTGGATGGGCCAGGCCACCGTCTTCCCGCAGGCCGTCGGCCTCGGCGCGACGTGGAACGACGAACTGGTGCGCCGCGTCGGCGAGGCCACCGGCCGGGAGGTCCGCGCGATGCGCGCCGAGGACCCGAAGGTCGGCCTCAACGTCTGGTCCCCCACGGTCAATCTGCTGCGGCACCCGCTGTGGGGCCGCAACGAGGAGGGCTACGCCGAGGACCCGCACCTGACCGCCGCCCTCGCGAGCGCCTACACCCGCGGCCTGCGCGGCGACCACCCCGTGTACTGGCGCACCGCTCCCGTGCTCAAGCACTGGCTGGCGCACAACCACGAGCACGAGCGCGACACCGCGAGCACCTCGCTGCGCGCCCGGGTGCTGCACGAGTACGAACTGCCCGCGTTCCGCGGCCCGGTGCGGTCGGGGGCGGTGGCCGGCGTCATGCCCGCCTACAACCTGGTCAACGGCCGGCCCAACCATCTGTCCCCGCTGCTCGCCGAGCACCTGCGGACCTGGACCGCGCTGCCGCTGGTGGTCTGCTCCGACGCCGGGGCGCCGAGCAACATCGCCGGCTCGCAGGGCTACATGCCCGGTCACGCCGAGGGCCTGGCCGCCGCGCTGCGCGCCGGAGTCGACAGCTTCACCGACCACGGCGAGGACGCCGCGCCCACCGTGGAACGGCTCACCGCCGCGCTCGACGCGGGCCTCATCACCGAGGCCGACGTCGACACGGCCGTCGCCCGGCTGCTCGGGATGCGTTTCCGCCTCGGCCAGTTCGACCCGGACCTCGACCCGTTCGACGCGGACGCCGCCTTCGACACCCCCGAGCACCGGACGCTGGCGCGCACCGCCGCCGAACAGGCCGTGGTACTGCTGAAGAACGACGGGCTGCTCCCGCTGCGGCCCGGTGTCCGCGTCGCCGTCGTCGGGCCGCTCGCGGACGAGGTCAAGCTCGACTGGTACAGCGGCGCGCTGCTGCACCGCACCACCCCGTTCGCCGGGCTGCGCGACCACCCCGCCATCGCCTCCGCCGTCCACGCCGACGGCACCGACCTGGTGCGGCTGCGCACCGAACGCGGCTGGGTGCGGGTGCCGGACGGAGACGACGGCGCGGCGCCGGGCGGGGACGGGGCCGTCGCCGCCCTGGACCCCGCGCTCCTGCGCGGGCGCACCGACCTGCCGCCGCTGACCACCGTGCCCGGGGCCGGGGAGGCCACGGCGCTGTCGCTCGCCGACTGGGGCGACGGGGTGCTCACCCTCCGCGCGCCGGACGGCCGCTACCTGTCGGTCGGGGACGACGGTTATGTGCGGGCCGCCGCGGACCAGCCGGGGGGCTGGGTGGTCCAGGAGACGTTCAGCCTTCAGCCGCACGGCGGAGGCCACCTCCTGCGCCATCGGGGGACCGGGCATCACGTGTCTGTCGCCGCCGACGGGCTGAAGGTTGCCGAGGCCGGCGACGTCTTCCACGTGGAGACCGTCCGCCGCGGCGAGGACGCCGTCGCCGCGGCGGCGGCCGGCGCCGACGTCGTCATCGTCGTCGTGGGCAACGACCCGCACATCAACGGCCGCGAGACGGAAGACCGCACCACCCTGGCGCTGCCGCCGCGGCAGGACCGGCTGTGGCGGGCGGCGCACGCCGCCAACCCGCGCACCGTGCTGGTCATGACCTCCGCCTACCCGTACGCCGTCGCCGAGGCCGACGCCGCGCTGCCCGCGCTGCTGTGGACCGCGCACGGCGGCCAGGCCGCGGGCAGCGCGCTGGCCCGCGTGCTGTGCGGCGAGGTCGCGCCCGCGGGCCGCCTGCCGCAGACCTGGTACGCCGGTGACCACCAGCTGCCCGGCCTGCTCGACTACGACCTCATCGCCTCCCGCGCCACCTACCTCTACTGCGACGACACCCCGCTCTACCCGTTCGGCCACGGGCTGTCCTACACCTCCTTCGGCTATACCGCGCTCGCCGCGCGCGCCGACGAGGAGTCCGGCACCCTCACCGCCGAGGTGACCGTCACCAACACCGGCGGCACCGCGGGCGACGAGGTGGTGCAGGTGTACACGCGCGCCGAGCACGGAAGCGTGCCGCGCCCGCACCGCGCGCTGATCGCCCACCGCCGCGTCCACCTGGCGCCGGGCGAGGAACGGCGGCTCACCTTCACGGTGCCGCTCGGCGACGCGTTCGGCTTCTGGGACACCGCGCACGGCCGCTGGACCATCGAGCCCGGCACCTACACGGTCGCCGCCGGGGCCTCATCCCGCGATCTGCGCGGCCGGGTGACGCTCACGCTCGCCGGTGAGCCGTCCGAGCCGCGCCAGGTGCGCGTGACCGGGCTCGCCGCCGCCGCATTCGACGACAGCCGCGGCACCTGGCTCACCGACACCGACAAGCGGTCGGGCGACGCGGTCGCGGCGGGCGGCGAGGAGCCGGGTGAACTGCTCTACCGCGCCTGCGACTTCGGCGCGGGCACGGCCACCGTGCGGCTGCGGGTCGCCCGCGAGGAGCCGGGCGAGGCCACGGTGACCGTGGAAGCGGTGGGCACCGGCAGCCGCGCCGTGCTGCGGGTGCCGTCCACCGGCGACCGTTACGCGTGGACGACCGTGACGGCGCCGCTGCCCGGCGCCCCGGCCGGCGTGCGCGACCTGCGGCTGACACTGCACGGACCCGTCCGGGTGGAACGGCTCGCTTTCGGCTGACTCCCGAACCCTGCGGCGCCATCGCGGCCCGGCCGGGCCGGCCGGGCCCTTCGGCCGCTGTCAGAGATCCAGGCCGGTCAGCACCATCACGCGCTCGTAGGTGTAGTCCTCCATCGCGAAGCGCACGCCCTCACGCCCCACGCCGGAGTCCTTCACCCCGCCGTACGGCATCTGGTCGGCGCGGTAGGACGGGACGTCCCCGACGACGACGCCGCCGACCTCGAGCGTCCGGTGCGCGCGGAACGCCGCCTGGAGGTCGCGGGTGAACAGGCCCGCCTGGAGGCCGAACTTGGAGTCGTTCGCCGCCGCGAAGGCCGCCGCCTCGCCCTCGGCCCTGGTCACCGACAGCACCGGGCCGAAGACCTCCTCGCACGAGACCTTCGCGTCCATGGGCACGCCCGTGAGGACCGTCGGCCGGTAGCTCGCCCCCTCACGGGTGCCGCCGGTGAGCACCTCGGCCCCGGCGCCGACCGCCTCGTTCACCCAGCTCTCGACGCGCCGGGCGGCGTCCTCGCTGATGAGCGGGCCCACGTCGGTGGCGTCGTCCGACGGATCGCCGGTGACCAGCGCCTCCACCGCCGCGACGAGACGCGGCACGAGCCGGTCGTACACCGCGGCGTCCGCGATGACCCGCTGCACCGAGATACAGGACTGCCCCGCCTGGTAGTTGGAGAACGTGGCGATGCGCTGCGCCGCCCAGTCCAGGTCCGCGTCCGCGGAATAGTCCGCCAGCACGACGGCCGCGCCGTTGCCGCCCAGTTCGAGTGTGACGCGCTTGCGCGGCACCGCATCGCGGATGGACCAGCCCACGGGCACGGAGCCGGTGAAGGAGATCACCGGCAGCCTGGGGTCCTGGACCAGCGCCGGCATCGCGTCGTTGGGCACGGGCAGCACGCTGAAGGACCCGGCCGGCAGGTCGGTCCCGGCCAGCAGCTCGCCGAGCAGCAGCGCGGACAGCGGCGTGGCCGGGGCGGGCTTGAGGAGGATGGGGACGCCGGCCGCGAGCGCCGGGGCCACCTTGTGCGCGCACAGGTTCAGCGGGAAGTTGAACGGCGCGATGCCGAGCACGGGACCGTAGGGAAAGCGCCGGGTCAGCGCGAGCCGGCCGGCGCCGCCCGCGTCGGCGTCCAGGCGCTGCGCGGTGCCGCCGTTGAAGCGCCGCGCCTCGTCGGCGGCCCACCGGAAGACGGAGATGCAGCGGCTGACCTCGATCCGCGCCCATTTGACGGGTTTGCCGTTCTCCGCGGAGATCAGCCGGGCGAACTCCTCGGCCCGCTCGGTGAGTCGCTGCCATACGTGGTCGAGCGCCGCGGCCCGCACGTACGCGGGCGTGGCGGCGAACTCGCCCGCCACGGCCGCCGCCGCGGCCACCGCCTCCTCGGTCTGCGCCGGGGAGGGCACGCCCACGCTCCCGAGGGTGCCGCCGTCCCACGGCGAGGTGACCTCCAGGGTGCTCTCGCCGGCCGCCGCACGGCCGGCGAGCCAGAACGGGCGCGGGGATGTCGCTGTGGTCATCGCGGGTGCCACCCTTCAGACGATCTTGTCGACGCTGTCGCTTCCCGCCTCCACCGTAGGTGCTGCCTCGCGCGCGGCGTCTTGTCCGGCGCGGCGGAATGCCCCGGTTGCATGCGCCGTTCCGGCAGGTCCCCGCAGGCCATATTGACCCGAGCATGCCATGTTCGCGAGCATGAGCGGCTACTCCACCCGTCGCACTGGCACACCCTCACCCAGGAGATGCGATGCGCATGACCCGACACGGCAGGCGGGCCGCCACCGCGGCCGCCGTTCTCACGCTGGCACTCGCCTGGACTTCGGCCCAGGCCACCGCCGCTCCCCCGGCGGCCGATTCGCCGTCCGCGACCGCGGTGCGGCAGTACGAGGTCGCCGGCGTCGCCACCGCCGCCGAGCGGACGGCACTCGCCCGAACCGGCACCGCCATCGACGAGATTCGCGCCGGCACCGTGCTGATCACGGCGGACGAGGCGCACGCGGCCCGGCTGACAGGGCTCGGCTACGACCTGACCGCGCTCACCGCATGGGAGGAACGCGGCGGACTCCGCGCCGCCGCGCCCTCCGACTACCACACCTACGACGACGTGATCGCCGCCGTGGCCGACGCCGAGGCGCAGTACCCCGGACTCGTCACCAGCCAGGTCATCGGCCAGTCGTACGAGGGCAGGGACATCGTCGCCGTCAAGATCAGCGACAACGCGGCCACCGACGAGGACGAGCCGGAGGTGCTGTTCACCCACAACCAGCACGCGCGCGAGCACCTCACCGTCGAGATGGCGCTCTACACCCTCGGCGAACTGACCTCCCGGTATGGCACGGACACCGAGATCACCACCCTGCTCGACACCCGAGAGGTGTGGCTCGTGCCCACCGTGAACCCCGACGGGAAGATCTACGACCAGGAGTCCGGAACGTTCCGCAGCTGGCGCAAGAACCGGCAGCCCAACTCCGGCTCCGCCGCCCTCGGCACCGACCTCAACCGCAACTGGGCGCACGAGTGGGGCTGCTGCGGCGGCTCCTCCGGATCGCCCGGCAGCGACACCTACCGTGGCTCCGCACCCGAATCGGGGACGGAGGTCGGCGTGGTCGCCGACTTCGTGCGCGGCCGGGTCGTCGGTGGCGAGCAGCAGATCACCGCGCACATCGACTTCCACACCTACGGCGAACTGGTGCTGTGGCCCTACGGGTTCACCTACGCCGACACCGCCCCCGGCCTCACCGCCGACGACGCGGCCGCGTTCGAGGCCCTGGGCACCGCGCTCGCCGACACCAACGGGTACACGCCACAGCAGTCCAGCGACCTCTACATCACCGACGGCTCCGTCAACGACTGGATGTGGGCCGACCAGGGCATCTTCTCGTTCACCTTCGAGATGTACCCGTCATCGAGCTCCGGCGGCGGGTTCTACCCGCCGGGCGACGTGATCGACCGGGAGACCAGCAGGAACCGGGAGGCCGTCCTGACGCTCCTCGACTACGCCGACTGCCCCTACCGCATCACCGGCAACGAGGCCGAGCACTGCGGCACCGCCTGAGGCCGCGCCCGTGGGCCCGCACGCCGGTGCGGGCCCGCGGCATCAGGAGCCGAGCGGCGAACGGGCGGTCGCCTTCAACGCCAGCCACAGCTCCATCCGCACGTCGGGATCGTCCAGCGAACGGTCCAGGATCTCCTCCACCCGCCGCATCCGGTACCGCAGCGTGTGCCGGTGCACCCCGAGGTCGGCCGCCGCCGCGTCCCACTGGCCGTGCCGCGCCAGCCAGGCCCGCAGCGAGGCGACGAGATCGCCGCGGCCCCGTTCGTCGTGCTCGCGCAGGGCCCGCAGCATGCCGTCGGCGAACGCGCGCACCGCGTCGTCGGCGAGCAGCGGCAGCACCGACCCGGCGGCGACGTCGTCGTGCTCCACCAGCGTGCGCCCGCGGCGCCTGGCCACCAGCAGCGCCTCGCGCGCGTGCTGGTAGGCCGTGTCGGCCGTGGCCGTCCCCGTCGGCGCCGACATGCCCACGGCCAGTCCGGTGCGCGGCTCCTGGCCGGCCGCGTACTCCGCAGCGGCGGCCAGCGCCGCGCCGCCGTCCGCGGCGAGCAGCACGAGACCGTCGCCGTCCGCCGCCGCGAGCACCGACTCCCCCGCGCGGGCCGCGGCCGACTCCACCGCACTCCCCAGCTCCGTCAGCGCCTTCGGCTCCTCGCCCGCCCCGGCGACGAGCACCCGCAGCGGCGCGTCGAGCAGCGTTCCGTACAACTGTCCGGCCACCGCCCGCGCATGGTCGGGCTCACCGCTGAGCAGCATGCGCAGCACCGCCGAGCCAAGGCGCGCCTCGGCGGCCTGGTAGGCGCGCGAGCGCTCGGTCAGCAGCGTCAGCACGGCCACCGCGGACTGGAGCGCGTAGCGCTCCGCGGTGCCGAGCGGCGCGCCCGTGCCGATGGCGAGCACGGCGCGCGGCAGGTGCCCCGTGCCGACGGTCTGGAGCTCGACGCGGTCGTCGTCCGGCTCGTGGGCGCACACGGCGCTCGCGGGCGCGGAACGGGCACCGAGGCGGCGGACCTCGGTGCCGAGCCTGGCGGCCCTGCGCGCCGCCCAGGAGGGGGCGACGGCGGTGGCGGTGCCGGACAGGTCGTACAGCGCTGCCCAGCCGCCGACCTGGGCGGCCAGCCGGTCCAGGAGCGCGTGGTGGCCGCCGTCGGACAGGGCGGCCCTGGTCAGCTCGCGCTGCGCCGCGAACCCGGCGGTGACGGTGCGGTACTGCTCGGTGGCGATGGCGGCGGACACGGCCTTGGCGATGGCGATGAACGGGGTGCGCCGCGGCACTTCGAGCAGCGGCAGCCCCGCCTCCCCGACGGCGGCGAGCAGCGCGGGCGGCACCTCGGGATGGTTGACCCCGACGCCGAAGCCGAGCCCGACCACCCCGGCTCCCGCCAGCCGCTCGACGTAGCCGCGCATCAGTGCCTCGTCCGCCACCGGCAGCTTCAGCCCCGTGGTCAGCAGCAGCTCACCGCCGTCCAGCCACGGGGTCGGATCGGTCAGCTCGCTGGCGTGGGCCCACCGCACCTCGGCGTCCAGCCGGTCCGCTCCCGCGCGTACGGCGAGCTTGAGCCCCGTGTGCTGGGTCAGTGCGGCAAGCGTCGGAAGCATGGATCACCTTGGAGGTACCGATACGACACGGGTACTCACGGTACAGCGGCGGGGCGGGGCGCTCCGACGGCGACCGCGGCATATGCGGCGGGTATCGGCCATGCCCCGCACGTCAGCCGAGCCGCACCAGCACCGGCGGGCTCGGCTCCCCGGCGACGCTGGTCAGCGAGAGCACCGCGTGCCGCGGCGGCACCCGGTGGGCCAGCTCGGACGCGGACCACCGTTCCCGCTCCACGCGGCGCACGGTGACGGACTCGGTCGTGGTGTCGCGCCCCGTGAACAGCTTCCGCACCCCGCGCACCGTGCGCCTGACGATGCCGCCGGCGCGGTCGGGGGTGCGGGTGACGTCCTGGTCCTCCCGCCACTCCGTGCCCCAGGCACGGGCGAAGTGCTCCGCGTCCCACGTGGTGATCCCGGAGAACGCCATCCGGCAGCCGACCGCGCCCAGCAGCCCGGTCCGCAGCTCGGGGGCCACGTCGTCCAGGGTGCGCAGGGTCAGCACGGCCCCGGCGTTGGCCGGCCGCAGCTGCGTCAGACCCCGCACGGTCCCCGGGGTGATGGCGGCCGTCGCGTCGTCCAGCACCAGGCAGGCGAACAGGGTCCGGTCGGGCCGCGTGGTGACCGCCGCCGTGAACTGGGCGAGCAGCAGCCGCGTGATGATCCGCCCGGCCTCGGCGTGCCCGGTCGCGGGCAGGTCGATCCGCACCCGCAGCGGGTGCACGAGGGAGCCGAGGGAGAACGGGCGGGTGGTGCGGTCCCGGTCGCCGAGGGAGAACCCGGCCCGGTCCAGCAGGGCGAGCCGGTCGGCCAGGTGCGGGCCGAGGTCGTCGGGCCGCTGCGCCTGCCGGGCCCGGGCGTCCAGCTCCCGCTGCTGGTCCTGGGCCCCGGCCAGCGCGAGGTCGTCGCGGAGCGTTGCCAGCAGCGCGGGCGCGCCGTCGAGCATGGCGCGCAGCTCGGGCACGCCGGGCAGCTGGCCGTAGGCGGCCTGGTAGGGGCCGATGAGCTGGACCAGAACGGCCGCCGCCTCCCTGGGGTCGACGCGGGAGCCGCCCACCAGCGCCTCGGCGACCAGGCTCGCGGCCTCGTCGGTGTCGGTGGCCCCGCCGTACAGGTCGAGCCGGTGGGTACCGGCGGGGTCGCCGACGCGGACGACGATGTCGAAGGCGTGGTCGGGCCCGAGGGCGGCGCTGGCCGTGCCGACGGCGACGACGGCCGCCTGCCCGGTGAGGGCGTGCAGGCACAGCGCCTCGGTGACCGGCCGCACGACGCGGCCGGTCTTGCCGGAACCGGGCGGGCCGACGGCGAGCAGCGAGGTGCCGAGCACGGCGGGGTCGAGGGCGACGTCCTCGCCGCGGTAGTGGTACGGGTTGCGGTCCTCGTCGAGGGCGAGACCGATGCGGACCTGGCGGGTCAGCAGATCGTGCCGGGCGGCCCTGACCGGCAGGTCGCGCTCCCCCGAGGGGTGGACGAACGCGGCGGCGCCGTGGACGCGGGCGGCGTCGGAGAACGCGGGCAGCTCGGTCGGCCTGGCGCGCACCGCACTCCAGGCGTGGGCGATCCGGGCGTAGTCCAGGTCGCTCATGGCGCCGATGCGGACCTCGTCGGCGAGCCGCTCGGCCGCGGCCTCCGCGCCCGCGGCGCGCAGCTCGGTGAAGTCGCTGAGCCGGGCCAGCTCGGCGCGCTCCGCGGGCGTCGCGGCGGCGGAGCCGCGGCGCAGCGCGAGCGGGTAGCGGCGCCGGACGGCGCGCCAGTCCCCGAGGGCGGCGAAGACCGCCAGCACGAGCACCGTCCACAGCACGTAGTAGACGTTGTAGCTGACGGTGTACTGCGTGGTGTCGCCGTCCTCCCACCACACGTCGGGCACGAGCGCGTACAGCGGCTCCAGCCAGAAGTCCCAGACGCCGCGGAAGCACAGCCGCCACACCGCCCAGGCGGCGACGAGCGCGGCGGTCGCCCGCAGGACGGTGCGGCGGCCGAGAGGCGCGATGTCGGGGCGGCCGCACAGCAGCCGCAGCACGGTGGGCCGCCAGCGGCGCCACAGCGCCGGGCCGTTCCCCGCCCGGCCGAAGGCGTACACCAGGAAGCAGGCGAACAGCAGTTGGTACAGGTAGATGACGGTGATCCACGCGGTGCCCTTGTGCCAGGAGTTCACGCCCGTCCAGTCCAGCGGCCAGTCGACGAAGCGGAGGTACCCGTTGCCGTAGAAGGACCACACGAGCCAGCCGGTGAGCGCCGCGAGGAGCGCGGTGCCGTGCAGCTCCCGGTCGCCCAGCCGGTCCGGGTCCTCCGGCGGCTTCGGCACGTGCCCGTGGCGCCAGACGCCCGGCCGGGCCGACGGCCGCGGCGCGTGCAGCCAGCGGACCAGCGGCGGCCCCTCGGCCTCGGGCGGGTGCCGGGGTACCGGCGGCGCGCCCTTGGCCAGCGGCACGGCCTGGGCGCCGTCACCGCTCTCCCGCGCGTCCCGCGCGCCGTTGGTACTCATTCGCTGCCAAGCCCCCTGATCAGGCGATCGGCTGACTATGCGTCGCCGTTCAAATCTAGTGCAGCACGGCCCGTCGAATATGCGCCGGGCCAACCTGTGCATACCCGTTCCCCTGGGACATCTGGTGCGCTACGTTGCGGCTCCACCGCTGGCTCGAAGAGGAATCCGGGCGGAAACCGTCATGACACGCACCATTTCCCTGCGGGACGTCACCAAGGTCTATCCGCGCGACGTCGTCGCCGTCGACCGGCTGTCCCTCGACGTCGAGCCCGGGGAGTTCGTCGTCCTGCTCGGTCCCTCCGGGTGCGGCAAGTCGACGGTGCTGCGCATGATCGCGGGCCTGGAAGACATCACCTCCGGGGAACTTCTGCTCGACGGAAACTACGCCAACCACCTGCCCCCCGGCCAGCGTCAGCTCGCCATGGTCTTCCAGCACTACGCGCTCTACCCCAACATGACGGGCCGCCAGAACATCTCCTTCCCGCTGCGGATCGAGGCTCCGCACGCGGACGAACGGACCCGGGTGACCGAGGCGGCGCGGCTGCTCGGCATCGAGGACCTGCTCGACCGCTATCCGCGCCAGCTCTCCGGCGGGGAACAGCAGCGGGTCGCGATGGGGCGCGCGATCGTGCGCAGACCCTCGGCGTTCCTGCTGGACGAGCCGCTGTCCAATCTGGACGCGAAGCTCCGCAACCGGCTGCGCGCCGAGATCGCCACGCTCACCAGGCACCTGGGCGTGACGACGGTCTACGTGACGCACGACCAGTCCGAGGCGATGTCGCTCGGCGACCGGGTCGCGGTGATGCGGGACGGGGTGATCCAGCAGGTCGGCACCGCGCGGGACGTCTACCGGCTGCCGGAGAACGTGTTCGTGGCGGCGTTCGTCGGCACCCCGCGGATCAACCTGCTGCGCGCCACCGTGCACGCGCCGCTGGACTCGCGCATGAGCATCGACTTCGGCACCCAGCGGATGCTGCTGCCGCACCCGCTCAGCCCCGACCACCAGATGCTGCGCGTGCAGATGGGCCGGGAGATCACCGTGGGGCTGCGCTCCGAGGCCGCGCGGATCGCCTCCCCCGAGGAGATGCGGCCCACCGAGGCGCTGCTGAACGGGGTGGTGCAGCACGTGGAGTACCAGGGCCACGAGTCGCTTGTGCACGTCAGCACGGGGGCACGGCCCGCGGACGTGGACGGGCTCGAGGCGCCGCGGCCGACCGGGCCGCGCAGGTCGCGCGGCAGGCGCCAGGGCCGGGGCCGGCTGGGCCGGCTGCTCGGCCGGGTGGGCCAGGGCACGCTGAACGGGGGGCGGGCACCGGTGACGACGCTCGAACGCCCCCCGCCGCCCACCCCGGCGGGGCGGGCCAGCGACGGCCTGGTGGTGCGCGCAGGCACCGACGTGCAGGTGCGGGTCGGCGAGCGGGTGCCGCTGCTGCTCGACCTGGATCAGCTGTACGTGTTCGACAGCGAGGGCCGCAGGATCTGCCCCGCCCCGGCCCGGCGGCCCCGGTCGGCCGCCTGACGGGAGTGGGCCGGGGCGGCGGGCCGCTCAGGGCCAGGGGCCGAGCGCCGGCAGCGGGCCCCGGTCGGCGGCCGGCACGGACCTGCCCTCGCGGCCCGCGAACCACGCGGTGAGATCGGTCAGCCGCCCGCGGACGGTCAGCGGGCGGCCGGCGCCGTGGGTGACCCGTTCCGTCCCGTCGTCCGCCGCCAGCGTCAGCCGGGTGCCCGGCGGGGTGCGCGGGGCGAGGAAGTCCAGCACGTGCAGGCAGAACTCCCGGGAGAAGCCGGCCGGTTCGAAGCCGAGCAGCGCGTCGGCGGTGTGGATCTCGGCCTCGCGCCACCAGGCGGCGAGCGCGGCCCGCAGCTCGGCGTCGCGGTAGCGGACCGGCCGTGACCAGTCGGCGGGGCCTGGCGCGCGCCAGGCCGCCGCCGCCCGGTCCAGGGCGGCGGCGACGTCCTGGCGCAGCGCGTCGGCGCCGCGCCGCGCGCCGGCCTCGATGGCGGCGTCCCTGGCCGGGCGGCCGCCGTCGTACACCTCCACGGTGGTGCCGCGCAGGGCGTGTTCCGCCTGGCGGGCGAGGGCGGTGCCGACGCCTTCGAGGTGGGACAGGACGTGGGCGCGGCTCCAGCCGGGCAGCGCGCTCGGGGCGCGGACGGCCGCGTCGGTCAGCCCGGGCAGCAGGGCGCGCAGCCGCCGCTGCGCCGCCAGGACCGCGGCCCGCAGCCGTTCCTCCGGCACCGCGGGCGCGGTCACGGCCACAGCAGCTCCCTGGCCCAGCCGCCGTCCACCGCGCGCCGGTAGCGCAGCCGCGTGTGGTTGCGGTCGCGGTCGCCCTGCCAGAACTCGGCCTCCTGCGCGCGCACCGTGTAGAGCGTCCACTCCGGCGGCACGAGGTCCGGCTCGCGCGCGAGGCGCGCGCGGGCGCCGGCGAGGGCGGCGTCCCGGGTGGCGAGGTCGGAGAGCGGGGTGCTCTGGCGGCCGAGCAGCGCCTCGGCCCTGGCGCCTTCGCCGCGGGCGAGGAAGTCGGCCGCGCTGTGCGCCGCGCCCGCCGGCTCCACTGGTCCGCGCACGCGGATCTGGCGGGCCAGCGGCTGCCAGTAGAACGTGAGCGCCGCGTACGGGCGCTCGGCGAGGTCGTGGCCCTTGCCGCTGGCGCCGTGGGCGGCGAACTGCCAGCCGCCGTCCGGACCTGGCTCGACGTTCTTCAGGATCAGCACGCGGGCCGAGGGGCGGCCCGCCGCGTCGGCGGTGGAGACGGTCATCGCGTGCGGCTCGGGGACGCCCGCCTCGACGGCGCCGAGCAGCCACCGCGTGAACAGCTCGGCCGGGTCGTCCGGGGCCACCGCCGGGTCGAAGTCCGGCAGTTCGCCGGCGAACACGTCGAGTTCGCGCAGCATCGTCCGCAGTCCGGTCATCCTCAGCCTCCCGTGACTAATGGTTGCGTCGGAGGCTAACATTAGCCTCATGTCCGTAACCACGCCGGGACCCGACGGGCCGGGCAGCCGGCTCTCCCTCGCACTCGCCGTCACCATCAGGCACGACGGGCACGGCGGTGTCGCCGACGACCTGCTCACTCCCGAGGGCCTGACCGCCTGGGTCCGCGCACAGGCCGCGCCGCCGCACGACGCCCCGGACGCCGCCGCGTTCACCGCCGATGCGTTCACCGCCGACGCCCGCGCCCTCGACGCGGTCCGCGACCTGCGGGCCGCCGTCCGCACGCTGTTCGCGCGGACCGTGCGGCCCGGCCCGCCGAGCCGGGCGGACGCCCACCGGCTGCTGCCCGAGCCGGTGGCCGTGGCCCGCCTCAACGCGGCGGCGGCCCTCGCCCCGGCCGCACCGGCGCTGCACTGGCCGCCGGAGGCCGGGGCCCCGGTGCTGCGCAGCGCGGTTCCCGCGGACCTCGATCCGGCGGACCGCCTCGTGGCGGCCCTGGCCCGGGAGGCCATCGCCTTCCTCACCGGACCTGAACGCGCCCTGCTGCGCGCCTGCCAGGGGCCGCGCTGCGTGCGGTACTTCATCAAGGACCACCCACGCCAGGAGTGGTGCAAGCCGTCCTGCGGCAACCGGGCGCGCGTCGCCCGGCACCACCGCCGCCACCGGACGGAGCCCGCCGCGGAGTGAGCACGGGCACGACAGTGTGGCCAACACTGACGGCCGACCACTCCGCCGCGGCGCATGCCCGCCTGCCGCCACCGGCCCTAGCCTGCGGGGGAGTGACGCAATCCAGCCCCTTCGCGACGAGGAGTGCACTCATGAGCGCCTTGACCGAACTGTCCGGCGGCCCCTCCCTCCCCCAGCGGCGCCGGCTCGTCACCGACGTTCCCGGGCCCAAGTCCCAGGAGCTGATGGCGCGCAAGCAGGCGGCGGTGGCCGCGGGCGTCGGCACCGTGATGCCCGTCTTCGCGGCCAGGGCCGGGGGCGGGATCGTCGAGGACGTCGACGGCAACAGCTTCATCGACTTCGGCTCCGGCATCGCCGTGACCGGCGTCGGCAACAGCGCCGAGGCCGTCGTCCGGCGGGCCTCCGCGCAGCTGGCCAGCTTCACGCACACCTGCGCGATGGTCACCCCGTACGAGGGGTACATCGAGGTCTGCGAGGAGCTGGCGCGCCTCACGCCCGGCGACCACGCGAAGAAGTCGCTGTTGCTCAACTCGGGGGCCGAGGCGGTCGAGAACGCCGTCAAGATCGCGCGCTACCACACCAAGCGGCAGGCGGTCGTCGCGTTCGACCACGGCTACCACGGCCGCACCAACCTCACCATGGCGCTGACCGCCAAGAGCATGCCGTACAAGCACGGCTTCGGACCGTTCGCACCCGAGATCTACCGCGTGCCGCTGGCCTACCCCTACCGCTGGCCCACCGGCCAGGAGAACTGCGCGGAGGAGGCCGCCGCGCAGGTCATCGAGCAGATCAGCAAGCAGGTCGGGGCGGAGAACACCGCCGCCATCCTGATCGAGCCGATCCTCGGCGAAGGCGGCTTCATCGTCCCGGCCCGCGGCTTCCTGCCGCGGATCGCGGAGTTCGCCGCCGAGCACGGCATCGTGCTGATCGCCGACGAGATCCAGTCCGGTTTCTGCCGCACCGGTCAGTGGTTCGCGTGCGAGGACGAGGGGATCGTGCCCGACCTGATCACCACCGCCAAGGGCATCGCCGGCGGCCTGCCGCTCGCCGCCGTGACCGGGCGCAGCGAGATCATGGACGCCGCCCACACGGGCGGGCTCGGCGGCACCTACGGCGGCAACCCGGTGGCCTGCGCGGCGGCGCTCGGCGCCATCGAGACGATGCGCGCGCTCGATCTCCCGGCCAGGGCCCGCCGCATCGAGGAGGTCATGAAGCCGCGGCTCCTGGCGATGGCGGACAAGCACCCCGTCATCGGCGACATCCGCGGCCGGGGCGCGATGCTCGCACTCGAACTGGTGGTGCCGGGCACCAAGGACCCCGACCCGGCGGCGACCGCGGCCGTGGCCGCCGCCTGCCACCGCGAGGGCCTGATCGTGCTCACCACCGGCACGTACGGCAACGTGCTGCGATTCCTGCCGCCGCTGGTGATCGGCGAGGACCTGCTGAACGAGGGCCTCGACATCCTGGAGGGGGCCTGGACCCGCCTGTGAGCGTACGTGGCACCCCGGCGGTAGGTGACCTACCGCCGGGGTCGGCTGCCGGTGAGCGTTTTCAGGGGCTGCCGGGGAGTCCTCGTGCGTGGCAGGGGCCGGTGCGCCCCGGGGCGGCACGACCAGTACGCCGTACGGCTTCCGGACAGGTCCGGGGAGCGGCCGCACGCACGAGAGCACGCGAGGGACCCGGACCGGGGGGTACCCGGCTCCCTCGCGTGCCGTCTGGATGACCGCGTCCGGTCAGGCGGTCCGCGTCTCCTGACGCGCCTGACGCGCCTCGGAATCCTGGTCCGTCTGGCCGCCCTGGCGTGCCGACGACCTCCGGAACCACCCCGCACAGAGCGTCAGCAGGATGCCGAAGGCGACCCAGCACGCCAGTATCAGCACCTGCTCCCCGCCACCGTTCCCGTCGAAGAACGCCGAGGACCGCAGCAACTGGCCGCCGGCGCCCGCGGGGAGCAGTTGCGCGATCTCACCCCATGGCTGCGGCAGCATCTCCGGTCCCGAGCCCACGCCGTTGAACGGGTTGCCGTACAAGAAGACCACCAGCGCTCCCAGTCCGACGCCCACGGTGCGGCCGACCGCCCCGGCGCCGACGAGGGTCAGACTGACGGCGCTCATCATGAGGATGAGACCGCCCGCGTTGGACGCGTACGATCCTTCGATGACCCCGATCCACCCCTGAAGCACGGCGGCGCAGGCGAATCCGCCCACCACGGAGAAGGTCAGCGCACCCGCGAGCCGCCAGCGCAGGTAGGGCACCAGCTGGCTGAGAAGAATGCCCACAATCATGGGCAGCAGGACCATCGGCAGCATCGACATCGTCAGCGCCGCCCCCTGCTGGTCGTCGCTCGGAGCCGGAACCACGTCCTCGACCGCCACCTGACCGCCGGCGGCCTGGGTGGCGACCGCCTCCAGCAGGGTGGCGATCGGCCTGTTCGCGGCGGTCGCCACCAGCAGCCGGGGCTGTTCCGCACCGAGCACCAGCGCCCCGTAGTCGTCGCGTTCCTCGATGCGCTCCCGCGCCGCCTCTTCGTCCGCGACGCGATGGATGGTGAACGCTCCGGGCAGCCGCTCCTCCATCGTCGCGGCCATCTGCTCCACCGCGGGCGGGGGTCCGGCCAAGGCAATAGGCACGTCGCGCGGCTCCGTCCGCGCGTTCGGCCAGGCGAACAGCACGAGCATCACGGCCTGCGCCATCAACAGCCCGGCCACGAGAACAGTGGCCGTTCTGGCTGCGGCTCGGCTCTGGCGCTCCTGTGCGGACACGTCTCCTCCTTCTCAAGGAGTCGGGCCATCCGGCCCTGAATATTTCCCTAGGTGTGGAATTTTTCTGAGCATGACGCAGTCGGGCCCGCTTTGCAAGTGAACGCTCTGTCAACGCCACGAGTCTTGAAGGGACTTCGCCGACGACGTGAGGTCGCCCGGCGTCGGGCTCACGAGCGCGATGGTGAGGCGCCGCCAGGGCTCGGCGAGGCTCACGGCCTTGGGGGCGGCATGCAGGCCGGCTCCGCGCCGGTCAGGTCGCCAGGGCCCCATCGGGCGGGTCGCCTGAACCCGCGCCCGCAGGGCACCGCCCCCTCCCATCGGCCGCACCACCTCTGAGGTAAGCGGCCGCCGGGCCGGTGCGGCCCCGGCTGCCGGTCTCCGGGCCGGAGCAGGCGATCAGGGTCGGACAACGCCGCCTGAGCGGCGTTGCCGACCGCCCACACAACGGCGTACCACCCGGTGACCGGCAGGAGTTGCACGCGGCGTCGTACTCCAACAGACCGGCGAGTCGTCTGAGCTGCCCAGGGGCGAGCCGTGTCGGCCGTTCCTGACTGAACAGGGTTCCGTCACTGCTCATGCCCGCCTCCGTTGGCACCGTCGGCTCCGGGGTCCTGCACGACCAGCACAGCCACATCCCGGTGCTGGACAAGCGCGCCACGACGCCCCGGTGCGACTGGTCGGCACGTACGCCGGTCGGGCGCATCAACTCGGCGACCGGACCAGTTCGGCGACGAGCCGTCGGCTGCCCCCGGTGGTAGGCTCCGTGACTGCCATGCGTGAACCGATGTCGTCGGCCTGCCCCTCTCCCCGTCCGCCCGGGTGGGCGGCATCCGGCCTGGGAGTGATGGCTACCCCGGTGTGGGAGAGTTTCTCGTGACCGTCGAGAGGGCTCCGGTGAGCGGCAGCGGCAAGCGCCCCGGCCGCAGGCCCGGCAAGACCGTGAGCCGCCAGGTGATACTCAGCGTGGCCATGAAACGGTTCGCGGAAGTCGGGTACGAGGGCGTCTCGCTCCGCTCCATCGCCCGGGAGGCTCAGGTCGATCCCGCGCTGGTGCGTCACTTCTTCGCCAGCAAGGAGGGCCTCTTCGAGGCCGTGATGCGGGACGCCTTCCACCCGGAGGACTTCGCCGTGGTGGTGGAGGGCGGCGAGGAGCGTATGGGGGAACGGTTGGTGGCCGGCTTCCTCGAGATGTGGGAGACCCAGCCCAGCCGGGACAAGCTGCTGAGCGTGCTGCGGTCGGCCGTGACCCGGGACGCCGCCGCGAACATGGTCCGGTCGTTCATCGTCGGCGAGGTGCTGGCCCCCATCACGCGGGCGATCGGCCGGCCGCACCCGCAGGCACGCGCCGCGCTGGTGGGCACCCAGCTCGTCGGCGTCGCGCTGGCCAGGTACGTGGTGAAGACGCAGCCGCTGCCCACGATGCGCCTGGACGCGGTGGTCCAGGTCATTGCCCCCAGCATCCAGCGGTTTCTCACGGGCGATCTCCCGGACGTCTTCGACGAGACCGCGTGAGATGGCGGGGCCGCCCCGCCTGATCGTGGGCGCGGGCAGCCTCGAGCCGTCACCGCTGCTGCGGCGGAGCGGCAACATCCTCCCGGTGTAGGACCAGGAGAAGCCCCGCAGCCTCGGTCCCCGGGCGACATCTGACACCCCCTCGACGAGCGGGACGCGCCGCTCGGCACCGATTTCAACGACCGTGTCATCGGGCTCTCCCCCGACGTCTTCCGCGCCATACCGCGCCGCATCGCTGTGGCCGGCGGGGACGCGAGTCCGCCGCCGTCAGGGGGCGCTGCTCGGCGGATGGGGCGACATCCTCACCGACCTGGGCGTCGCGGGCCGCCTCGCCGACCGCCGCGACCGCGGAGACAGACGAATCGACATGTCTATGCCAGGAGACCGTCATGACCGCACTGCCCCTTCCGGCTCGACGACCGCGTCGCCCGCGTACCGGGGCCGGAAGCGGGATCGGCCGGCGGCTGGCGATCGGCCTGGCCGGGACGGGGCCGACGCCGGATGCCTCGAACTGCCGCGCTGCGACCTTCCCGGCACGGTCGCGGCCGTGGAGAAGAAGGGACGGCGCGCCGTCGCCCCGCCCGCCGGATCTGGCGGACGCCGTGGCCGGGGCCGAGCGAACGCTCGGGCCGCTCCGGCCAGGGTCGACGCCGCCCCGGCCGGGGAGGTGTCCCCCGAGCAGTGGAGCGGGGGCGTCGACGTCGACTTCACCGGCGTCTTCCTCTCCTGCCAGGCCGGGCCCGCGACCTGCTGCGCAACGGCGGCGGCGCCATCGTCAACATCTCCTCGATGTCCGGCGTCATCGCCAAGCGGAGACTGCCCCAGGCGCACCACAAGGCGTCCGAGGCCGCCGTGATGCACCTGACGAGGAGCCTGGCCGCGGAGTGGTGCGACCGCCGGGACCGGCTGCACCGCCACGCCGATGAACCTGCGGCCCGAGGCGGACACGCCGTTGGGGCGCATGGTGACCGTGGATGGGATGGCTGGCCCCGCGGTCTTCCCGCTCAGCGAGGCCGCGTCGTCCGTCACCGCGCCAACCTGCTCACCGACGGGGGTTTCACCTGCTGGCGGGTGAGCCTTCGGCGCCCTGGGGGGGCGCGGTCGCGACGGTGATGGCCTCGCGCGCGAAGGCGACGGCGGCGGTCAGAGAACCATCCCCGCCGAGGATGCCGGCATTGGTGTTGATGCCGTCGATGATCAGGGAGATGCGGCGCGCCAGTGCGTCCGGGTCGCGCGCCGCCGTGCGACGGGCGATGTCTCGCAGGGTCGCCAGCCGGGCGGCGTAATGGTCGACGACGTAGCGGTGGAGCGGGTGGTCGAGATCGGGGAACTCGGCGTGGACGTTGCTCAGCGCGCAGCCCCGAAAGCCGTTGCCGCCGGCCCGCGCGGCGACGCGCTCGACGATGACGGCCAGCTGCCGGGCGGGGTCCTGCGGCGCGGCCTCGGTGGCCTCCTCAAGGACGATCTGCCAGTCGCGGGCGAAGCGTTCGAGGTAGGCGGCGACCAGCGCGTCCTTGCTCCCGAACTCGCGGTAGAGCACGTTCTTTCCGCAGCCGCAGGCATCGATGATCTGCTGCAGTCCGACGGCGCGCACGCCGTGCGCGAAGAAGAGGCGCGAGGCGGCTGCCAGGATCCGCTCCCGCGCGCCCGGGTCGGGTTTTCTGGCCATGTCATCATCCCCTTCCTCAAGGTCCACAGTAGCGGAAATCTAGTGGCGGACCGACTGGTCCGGGACCGATCAGTCCGCTATGGTGAAGGCATTCTGACGGAACGGCAGAAGCGGAAGAGGCTCACTCATGGACCTGCACCTTCCCGGAAAGGCCGCCATCGTCACCGGCGGCAGCAAGGGCATCGGCCTGGCGACCGTTCGGCAGCTGCTCGACGAGGGGGTCAGCGTGGTGGCCGCCTCGCGGCGCAGCACCCCCGAGCTGGCGGAGACCAAGGCCGTGCACATCCCCGTGGACCTGACCACGGACAAGGGCGCCAGGGAGCTCGTCGAACGCGCCACGGAGGTACTCGGAGGCATCGACATCCTGGTCAACAACGTCGGCGTCGGCGACGGCGGGGACTTGGTACAGGGGGCCCTTCAGAACCTGCTCCAGCTGCCGGACGACGCCTGGCGGCACACGTTCGATCTGCACTTCTACAGCGCTCTGCGGGTCAGCCGGGCCGTCCTGCCCAGTCTCATCGAGCGGCGAGGCACCATCGTCAACGTCTCCTCCACCGCCGCCCGGCAGTCGACCGGGGGGCCCATCGACTACCAAATCGCCAAGGCGGCGCTCACCTCGCTCACCAAGGTCATCGCCGAGCAGTTCGGCGGAGACGGGGTGCGAGCGCTCACCGTCTCGCCCGGACCGGTCAGCACCGGCGTGTGGAACGATCCGGACGGGCTCATCGGGCGGCTGGCGGCGGCGCGGGGTGTGCCCCACAAGACGTTGCAGGGGCGACTGACGGAGATGTTCGCCCCCAGCACGGGGCGGATCACCACGCCGGACGAGGTGGCGCGGCTCATCGTATTCCTGGCCTCACCGAACAACATCACCGGCACCGACTACCTGATCGACGGCGGGATCGTGAAGGCGCTGTAGGGGCGTCAGGGCCCTCATGCCTCCGGTGGGTACGCACCAGAACGGGGAGCGTACCCGCCGGCCCCCGGCCCTTACGCCCGCCGCGCCCGGGCAATCTCCCCGCGGATGGTCTCGATGGCGGTGAGGGCGAGCGCTCCGACGTCGGCGGGCGCCTCGCCGCGCGCCCAGTCCTCCAGCCGCTGGATGTCGGCGGGCGAGAGCTGCGGGAAGCGCTCGGTCGGTTCCAGTACGAAGAAGCCCGGGATGAATTCCGCCTCCTTCAGCCACCGGAACACGGTTTCGGCGGCGGCGTGCGGGTCCCTGTCGCCGGAGGCGACGGCCTGATACTCCGTCAGGGCCGAGGTGAGCAGCTCGTTGTAGCCTTTGTGGCCCGGGAAGACCGAGCCGAAGTACTCGATGTTCTCCAGCTGCCTGAGCGCGTCGTCGCTGCCGGTCTCGACAAGGACGTTGGTGGCGTTCTGTACGACGAACTGACCGAAGCGCAGGCCGGTCTCCATCACCGCGAGCGCGCCCCTCCACATCACGTGCTCCCGGGTAGACGCCATGATCAGGGACGCCAACCGATCGTCCTGGTCCAGCAATTGGCGCCCCATTCGCTCCACGGGCTCGAACCTGTCGCGGGAGTATTCGCCGTCCCGCGCGGCGGCCACCAGCCGCCAGGCGACCGCGTTGACGAGTTCCAGGCTGGTGACCAGGGACCTGTTGAGGAAGGGGTCGACGAAGCCCGCGGCCTCGCCGATGACGCACCAGCGGTCTCCGACGGTGGTGGTGCACGAGTACTGCTGGCGAGCGGCGGTCACCGACTCCGCGACCCGCTCGGCCGACTCGAACATCGGCGACATGCTGGGGTAGCGGTCAAGGAGCGCGCGGAACTCCGCCGTGGGCGACGCGCCCGGCGGGAAGCGGTCGGCGTCCAGGTTCAGCCACACCGCGGTGATGTCGTTGGTGGACTCGGGGCGGTTGCCGAAGGCGTAGACGCCGAGGTACCCGCCGTCGAACAGGTGGTGCGTGCTGCCCTCGTGCCAGGGGTTCGGCGCCTGGAACTCCGGGCCCGGGTAGACCTCGTTGATGGTCCGCACGCCTGACAGATGCATGTAGAGGGACCGGGTGCGGAGCCGGAGCCTGGTTGGCTCCTCGCGCAGCCCGTACGCGGCGACGAACGCCGAGTCCCCGTCGCCGGCGTCCACCAGGTACCGCCCGGTGAGGGTGTCGCCGGAGGCCATGGTCACCCGCACGCCGTCGGCCGTGACCTCGACTCCGGTGACGGCCGAGTCGCCGGCTTCCGTGGCGCCGTGGGCGATGGCCGTGTCCCTCAGGTAGGCGTCCACGTGGGGCCGGTAGAGCATGGGCTCGGGCGGGACGCTCCTGGGAGGGCTCACCTGCAGCGTCTCGGCCGGGTTCAGGGCGCTGCCGGGCCGGTGGTAAAGGAAGCTGTGGCACCGCTCCTGTCCTCCGGTGGGGCCCGTGGCCTCGCTGAGTTCACGGAGCGAGGTGAGCGACGCCAGTTCGGGGACGCCGTAGCGGGTGGCCATCATCCGCAGCAACAGCGAGGCCTGGCGCCCCAACATCTCGCCCTTGGGCAGACGGGTCCGGCTGTGGTCGTCGGCCATGACGACGCCGATGCCCTGCCGCGCCAGAATGGCCGCCAGCGTCGCGGCGGCCAGGCCGCTGCCGAGCACGATCACGTCATGGGCGGGTCCGTCGACGGGACCGCGGCTCGATGGGGTACTCATGGGCGTCTCCTCGCTGTGCCCGGAAGTCCAGCTGATCATCGATGATCAGCCGGAGCGTGGCAGCGCGCCCTGGAAGATGCCTGGAGGCCCGGTCGTTCCGGGGCGTTCAGCCGTACCGCGACCGTCACTCAAGTTCCCTTCAGCAGGCTGTCGTCCATCATCGGGTTCCCCGGAAGAAGCGGCTCTGCCGCCGCTCGCTCTCACCATCGGGCCGGGAGTTCGGCCCCCGGCGCCACTCCCCGGTACCTCCGACATCGAGCGGGAACTCATCGCGAGGGAGCTTGGACTGTGAGACTTCACGACCTGCTCATCAACTCGGCACGGCGGTCGCCATCGGCGCTCGCGGTCCATGGACCCGACCGGTCCGCCACCTACGACGAACTCGACCGGCTGGCCGACCGCTACGCCGCCGCGCTGGCCCACGAGGGGGTGCGGCCCGGCGACCGGGTGGTGATATGGAGCCACAAAGGACTCGACGCCATCGCGCTGATGCAGGCGTCGCTGCGAGTGGGGGCCGTCTACGTGCCGGTCACCGGGTCCAACCCGCCGGCCCGGCTGCGGCTGATCGTCGCCAGCGCCACCCCGGCCCTGGTGGTGGGCGAGGAGAATACGCTGCGCCGCGGCGCCGAGGCGGGCGCCGAGGACTGGCCGACGCCGCTGCTCGGCTTCGGCGACCTGCGCGCGCGGGCGCCGGAGGGCGCACGGCCGGCGCCGTACCGGAACGCGCCGGACGATCCGGCTTACATTCTGTACACCTCGGGCTCCACCGGCACCCCCAAAGGTGTCTGCATCAGCCACCGCAACGCCCTGGCCTTCGTCGAGTGGGCGTCGGGCGAGCTCGCCATCGGCCCGGGCGATCGGCTGTCCAACCACGCCCCCTTCAACTTCGACCTCTCCGTCTTCGACCTCTACGCCGCCTTCCTGGCCGGTGCGTCGGTGCACCTGGTCCCCCACGAACTGGCCTACGCGCCGACGCAGCTGGTGGACTTCCTCACCGCCCGGAAGATCAGCGTCTGGTACTCGGTGCCCTCCGCGCTGAGTCTCATGATCCGCGAGGGCGGGCTGCTCGACGGCCCGCCGCCCGAGGCTCTGCGAGCCTGCCTCTTCGCCGGCGAGCCTTTCGCGCCGCACCACGTGCGGGCGCTGCGCCGCGAGTGGCCCTCGGTGCGGCTGATGAACTGGTACGGCCCCACCGAGACGAACGTCTGCACCTCCTACGAGGTCACCGACGACGTACTCAAGGAGGAGGGGCCGCTGCCCATCGGGCGGGCCTGCTCCGGCGACACGGTGCGGCTGGACCCCGACGCCGGGGACGAGGGCGAGATCGTGGTGGAGGGGCCGACGGTGATGCTCGGCTACTGGGGCCGTGAGCCGCAGCGCGGGCCGTACCGGACCGGGGACCTCGCCCGCCGCGACGCGTCGGGGAACCTGCACTACATCGGCCGCCGCGACCACATGGTGAAGGTCCGCGGGCACCGCATCGAGCTGGGTGAGATCGAGGCGGCCATCGCCTCGCTCGACTCGGTCGCCGAGGTGGCCGTCGTGGTGGTGGGCTCGGGTCTGTCGGCGTACCTGCACGCCGTGGTGATGCCCGCCGAGGGGCGGTCGGTGTCTCTGCTCGGCGTCAAGCGGCACTGCGCGGAGCGGCTGCCGACCTACATGATCGTCGATCGGCTCTCGGTGAGGACCGTGCTGCCCAGAACGGACAACGGAAAGCTGGATCGGCGGCTGCTGGCCGCCCACGCAGAAGCGGGTGAACTGTGATGGCGGTACGCGCCGGCGGTGCGACGAAGTCGACCCCCAGGCCCAAGGCGGCCAAGCGGCAGACGGCACCGGGCGAGCAGACGCCGGGCCACCAGCAGAACGAGGAGGCGTTCTCGCCGCAGTCGGTCGACCGCGACACCTTCCGTGCCCTGATGGGCTCGGTCGCCAGCGGGGTCAGCGTGGTGACCACGCTCGATGGGCAGGGCGAGCCCTGGGGGTTCACCTGTTCCGCGCTGTGCAGCGTCTCGGCCGACCCCCCGCTGCTGCTGGCGGGGGTGAGCAACCGGAGCGGCACGCTGACGGCCGTACTGGAGGGCGGCAGGTTCGCGGTCAACGTCCTCGACTCGCAGAGCCGCGATGTCTCCGACCTGTTCGCCTCGGACACCAGGAAGAAGTTCACCCGGGTGTCCTGGGAGCCCGGGGAGGTCACTGGGATGCCGCTGCTGCGTCTGACGGTGGCACACGTCGAATGCGTGCTGGACAAGGTGGTCGACGTCGGAGATCACTCGCTGATGATCGGCCGGATCGTGGGCGGCGGGCGGGAATCCGGACGCCTGCCGCTGACCTACTGGCGCGGGGCATACGGCCGGCTGCTGCACCCGGCGGCCTGGAAGAACGGGAAGAGCGGCGGCTGAGGACCGCGATTCCCGACGTCCTTATGCTTGCCGCCGATTGTTGACCGCCGCCCATAGCGGTTTGACCGGCGTTCGAGGCCGGCTCCAGAGACCGGGCGGATCGTGTAGTCCGCGTCATTCGCACGAATGACCTTCCGTCGATTCCCATCCTCATCCTTGGCCGGTAAGCGGAGGAACAGTGAGTGATCGCGGCGCAGAATTCCTTTTCCCCGGCGGACGACGAACTGCTCGCCCTTCTCGATGACGAGGTCAGCGCTGACGCGCTGATCGACAGGAGGCCCGATGACCGCCCAGACAGCTGCGACCAGCGCCCCGGATTATCGGGCCAAGCTGGCGCAGGCCCTGGAGACCATCTCCAGGCTCCGCACCGAACTGGTCGAGCGCGACGGCGCCGCGCACCAGCCCATCGCCGTCGTCGGCATCGGCTGCCGCTTCCCCGGTGGCGCAGACACGCCGGAACGGATGTGGCGCATGATGCGCGACGGGGTCGACGCCATCGGCCCGTTCCCCGCCGACCGGTGGGAGGCGGACCCGTACTACGACCCTGAGCCGGACACCCCCGGCAAGGCGTACGTGCTGCACGGCGGTTACGTGGACGACGTCGATTCCTTCGACGCGCAGCTGTTCGGAATCCCGCTCGCCGAGGCGCTGGGCATGGACCCCCAGCAGCGCATCGCCCTGGAGGTGGCCTGGGAGGCGCTGGAGCGGGCCGGCATCGCGCCGGATTCGCTGGAGAAGAGCCGCACCGGCGTTTACCTGGGCGCCAGCACCAACGACTACGTGCGGCTGCGCCAGCACTTCGGCGACCCGGCGGCCATCGACGGCTACCAGATCATGGGCGAAACCGCGTTCATCGCCGGGCGGATCGCGCACACCCTGGGGCTGCGCGGGCCGGCGCAGGTGCTCGACACCGCCTGCTCCTCCTCGCTGGTGGCCGTGCACCAGGCCTGCCGGTCCCTGCGCAGCGGGGAGAACGACCTGGCGCTGGCCGGGGGCGTGAACGTGATCCTGTCGCCCTACGGGTACGTCCTGGTCAGCAAGGCCACCGCGGTCTCCCCCGACGGGCGCTGCAAGACCTTCGATGCCTCGGCCAACGGCTACGCCAGGGGCGAGGGATGCGGGATCGTGGTGCTGAAGCGGCTGTCGGACGCCCTCGCCGACGGCGACCGGGTGATCGGGGTGATCAGCGGCTCGGCCATCAACCACGACGGCCGGGCCAGCGGCATCTCGGTACCGAGCGGCCAGGCGCAGCAGGATGTCATCAAGGCCGCACTGCGGGACGCGGGCATGAACTCCTCGCAGATCGACTACGTGGAGGCGCACGGCACGGGGACCGCCCTCGGCGATCCCATCGAGCTCCGGGCCCTGGACGCCGCGCTCGCCAGGGACCGGCCCGAGGGGCGACCGGTGTACGTCGGCTCGGTGAAGACCAACATCGGGCACCTGGAGGCGGCAGCCGGCATCGCCGGGCTGATCAAGACGCTGCTCGCACTGGACCACGGCGAGATCCCCCCGAGCCTTCACTTCCACGAGCCCAACCCCAACGTCGACTGGCCCCGGCTCGGCCTGCGGGTCGTGACCGAGCCCGTGGCCTGGCCGGCCGAGGATGGCCCCAGGGCCGCAGGGCTCAGCTCCTTCGGAGCCAGCGGCACCAACGCGCACGTCATCCTCACCCAGGCCCCCGGCCGCGAGGCGCCGTCGGCGAGCAAGGAGCGGAAGGAGCGGACGCGGCCGGTGGAGCTGCTGACGCTGACGGCCAGGGACGAGCCGGCGCTGCGGGCGCTGGCCGACCGCTGGGCAGCGCATCTGGCGGCGCATCCGGACCTCGCCCTCGACGCCGTGGCGCGCACGGCGAATACCGGGCGCAGCCGCCAGCCCGCCAGAACCGCGGTGGTGGCGGGCAGCACGGAGGAGCTGGCCGAGCACCTCGGCGCGATCGCCGAGGGACGGGGCCCCGCGGTGAGCCGGGCGTTGCCCGCGCACCGGGCGAAGGTGGCCTTCCTCTTCAGCGGGCAGGGCACACAGTTCGCCGGCATGGGCCGGGAGCTGTACGCGGCCGAGCCGGTGTACCGGGGCGCCCTCGACCGGTGCGCCGAGCTGCTGGGGCCGGAGCTGGACCGACCGTTGCTCGACGTGCTGTTCGCGAACGCCGAGGGACAAGGGCCCTCGCCGCTCGACCAGACCGCGTACACCCAGCCGTCGCTGTTCGCCGTGGAGTACGCGCTCGCCGAGCTGTGGCGGTCCTGGGGCGTCACGCCGGCCGCGGTGCTCGGCCACAGCGTCGGCGAATACGTGGCCGCGGTGGTGGCGGGGGTGCTCGAACTGCCCGACGCGCTGCGGCTGGTCGCGCTGCGCGCGCGCCTGATGCAGAGCGTGCCGGACGCGGGCGCGATGGTGGCCGTGCCGCTGGACGAGGCGGCAGCCGGCAAGGCCATCGGCGACCGGGCCGCGCAGGTGTCGGTCGCCGCCGTCAACGGGCCGCGCGCCACGGTGCTGTCCGGGGCGGCGGAGGCCGTGGATGCCATCGTGGCCGAGCTGGCCGGCCAGGGGGTGAAAGCCAAGCGGCTGCGGGTCTCGCACGCCTTCCACTCCCCGCTGCTCGAGCCGGTGCTCGAGGAGTTCGAGCGGGCCGCCGCGCGGGTCGGGACCCGGCCGCCGCGTATCCCGCTGATCTCCAATGTCACCGGCGCCCGGGCGGACGCCGGCACGCTGTCCGAGCGCGGCTACTGGTCCCGGCACGCCGGAGGCACGGTCCGCTTCCACGAGGGGCTGCTCGCGCTCGGGGAGCTGGGGGTCGCCGCCTGTCTCGAGGTGGGTCCCGGCCGGACGCTGCTCGGACTTGGCGCCGAGGCGCTGCCCGACAGCGAGGTGACGTGGCTGGCCTCGCTGCGGCGCGGCGTTCCGGAGCCGGCGCAGGCGCTGGAGAGCCTCGGCCGGCTCCACGCGGTGGGCAAGCCGGTGGACTGGGCCGCCCTGCACGGGAAGCCGGCCGACCCGCCGGTGGTGCTGCCGACGTACGCGTTCCAGCGGCGGCGTTTCCTGTTCCCGGTGGCCGACGAGAACACCACCGCGTTCGCGGGCCGCGGAGCGGTCGCGGAGGGCACCGGTGAGAACGGGCGGGAAGCGGCGGAGCGTTCGGTGCTGGCGGACCTGGCGGCGGCCGGCCAGGGTGAGCGAACCGCCGTCCTGATCGAATATCTGCGGGACCTGCTGGCCGCGGCACTCGGCGTTCCCGCGGACGAGATCGCGCCGGATCGAAACCTGATGGACTTCCACGTCGACTCGCTCCTGGTGATGGGGATCGTCAAGTCCTGCAAGCGGGATCTGGACGTGATGGTCTACGCCAACCAGTTCTTCGACCACGTGACCCTCGCCGAGTGGGCAGCGCTGCTCGACCGGCTGCTGGCCGGCGAGGAGGCCGGGGCCCCGGCGGGCGCGGAGAGCGGGGCCGCGGACATGTCGCTGCCGTCGGTGATCGACCCGGACGTGGCGCTCGACGAGTCCATCCGCCCGGCCGGCCCGCACGGCCAGGGCTACCTCAACCCCCGGCACGTGCTCCTCACCGGCGCGACCGGGTTTGTGGGCGCGTACCTCCTCGACGACCTGCTGGCCCGCACCGAGGCCACCGTGCACTGCCTGGTGCGCTGCCGCGACGAGGCGGCGGGGCTCGCCCGGCTGCGGGAGAACGTCGAGCAATACCTGCCGTGGCGGGACGGGGCCGAGGCGCGGATCCGGGTGGTTCCCGGCGACCTGGCACAGCCCCTTCTCGGCCTGTCCACTGAGCTGTTCGACGAGCTGGCCCACCTGATGGACGCCATCTACCACAACGGCGCCTGGGTCAACTTCAACCAGCCCTACCACCAGTTGCGCGCGTCCAACGTGGTGGGGACCCAGGAGATCCTGCGACTGGCCTGCCAGGGGCCGCTCACCCCGGTCAACCACGTCTCCAGCTACGGCGTGTGGGGAATTCCGCCCGAAGGGCGACTCGTGGTCCGCGAGGACGACGACCTCTTCGAGGCCGGTGAGCTGCTGAACGGCTACGTGCAGAGCAAGTGGGCCGCGGAGCGGCTCGTGGCGTACGGCAGGGCGAGGGGCATCCCGATCGACGTCTACCGGCCCGGCAGGGTCCTCGGTGACTCGCGCACCGGCGCCGCCCTGACCACCCACTTCACCATCCGCATCATCAAGGGCTGCATTCAACTCGGGAAGGCACCCGATCTGGACATGAAGGTGGAGATGACGCCGGCCGACTACGTGAGCAGCGCCCTGGTGGCCTGCTCATTGCGGCCGCACGAGTTCGGCGTGAACTACCACCTGGTGAACAGCAACAAGCTGCCCTTCCTCGACCTGTGCGGCGCCATGAAATCCTACGGCTACGACTTCGACGTGGTGCCCATCGACGACTGGTGGCAGGCGCTCAAGGACAGCTACGCGGAGGAGGAGAATGTCCTGCACCCCCTGATGGACCTGCTGGACGCGTTCGTGGCCGGTGGCGGGGAAGAGGCGATCGATTACGACCCGAGCAACACGCACGCTGCCTTGGCGGGCACGGGCATAGCCTGCGATCCGCTCGACGAGCGACTGCTCGGCACCTATTTCGACTGGCTGGTGGCCGACGGCTACCTGCCGACACCGAGCCGGTGAATCCCCGTGGAGGGAATCCGATGCACAAGGAACACGCGTATGACGTGGCAATTCTGGGATCGGGACTGGCCGGCACCATCCTGGGAGCCTGTCTGGCCCGCAACGGCGTCCGGGTGCTGCTTCTGGACGCCGGAAAACACCCCAGGTTCGCGATCGGCGAGTCCACCATTCCGCACATGTCGATGATGCTGAAGCTGGTCGGCGAACGCTACCAGGTGCCCGAGGTCAAGTACCTGTCCAATTTCGAGCTCGCCCAGGAGAACGTCACGCGCAGGGGCGGCATCAAGCGGAACTTCGGATATCTCTACCATCGCGAGGGCCTTCGGCAGAATTCCCGAGAGACCCACCAGTTTCCCATCCCGAAGATACTCGCCGCGGAGAACCACTTCTTCCGGGAGGACACCGACTCCTTCATGCTGTCGGTGGCGAAGAAGTACGGCGTCACGGTCAGGGAGCAGACGAAGATCGTGGACGTGCACGTGGACGAGCAGGGCGTCGACGTGATCCCGGAGGCGGGTGATCCCTACCGCGCCAGGTATGTGGTGGACGCCAGCGGGTTCCGCTCGCCGCTGGCGCAGAAGTTCGACCTGCGCCAGCGGCCGACCCGCCTCAGGCACCACTCCCGGTCGCTGTTCACCCACATGGAGGGAGTGCTGCCGTACGAGGCCACGGTGCCCAAGCGGCGTCACGACACCCCGCCCACGCCCTGGAGCCAGGGCACCCTGCACCACGTCTTCCACGGCGGCTGGCTGTGGGCGATCCCGTTCGACAACCACCCAGGGGCCGCCAGCACGCTGTGCAGCGTCGGCCTGAACCTCGACCCCCGCCTGTACCCGGTGCCGGACTGCTCACCGGAGGAGGAGTTCCGGCAGTTCATCGCCAAGTATCCGGACATGGGCAATCAGTTCAGGAATGCCAGGCCGGTGCGCGACTGGGTGCGCACCGGACGGCTGCAGTACTCCTCGAAGCAGACCGTCGGCTACCGCTGGTGTCTCACCTCGCACGCCGCCGGCTTCGTCGACCCGCTCTACTCCCGCGGCCTGCTCAACAGCCTCGAGATCATCAACGCCCTCGGCTGGCGACTGCTCGACGCCATCCGCGACGACGACTTCGACGTCGAACGCTTCGCCTACGTGCAGCAGCTGGAGCAGGGCCTACTCGACTTCAACGACGACCTGGTCGCCAGCTCCTACACCTCGTGGGAGCACTTCGACCTGTGGGACGTCTGCTACCGGATGTGGGGCATCGCCCAGGGGATGAGCGTGTTCGAGTCCATCCGCTCGTACGCCGAGTACCGCGACACCCACGATCCGGCCGTCCTCACGCGCCTGGAGCGCCAGGCCCCCGAGGGCACCGTCTCCGAGTACCGGCCCGTCCACGACATGCTGCGCAGGGTGCACGAGTCGATGCGCGAGGTGCGAGCCGGAGGGGCGGACCCGGCCACGACCGCAGCGGAACTGATGGCCGACCTGCGCGAGGCCGACTTCGTACCGCCGGTCTTCGGCCTGAACGACCCCGAGCTGCGCTGGACCACCACCTCACCGCTGAAAATCATGCGCACCCTGTGGTGGGCGAAGCACGAGGCGCCGAAGGAGGTCGGCGACCTGACCTACGAGGGGCTCACCTTTTTCCTGCGGAAACGGCTCTCCCGGCGCGAGTACGACCTCATGGCCGAGCTGAAGCACACGGCGGCTGGCTGGCCGGTCATCGGCAGACCCCTGCGGTCGCTCCTGGCCAAGGGATGACACACCGGCC
>NZ_LZNS01000001.1:1832846-1843238 GCF_001984575.1 Streptomyces sp. MP131-18
AGGAGCCGGCCGTCTCACAGTTTCCGTTCGGTCAGGAACCGGCTCACCGTCTCGAGCCACTCCGCGGGCCGCTCGGCCAGCACGACGTGGCCGGCGTCGATCTCGGCGTACTCCGCGCCGGCGATGCCGGCCGCGAGCTCCCGGGTGTGTGCGGTCGTGACCAGCACGTCCCGCAGCGCGTCGACGACCAGCGTGGGCTTCGCTATCCGCGCCAGGTCCGCGGTCACGTCGGCGGTCCTGACGACCTCGGTGATCTCCAAGGCGCAGGGATCGACCCCGGCCTCGAGCTGCTTGAGGAAGCCGCCGAGTTCAGCGAC
This sequence comes from Streptomyces sp. MP131-18, assembly GCF_001984575.1. Lineage (GTDB taxonomy): Bacteria > Actinomycetota > Actinomycetes > Streptomycetales > Streptomycetaceae > Streptomyces > Streptomyces johnsoniae. The sequence continues at coordinate 1,833,164 of NZ_LZNS01000001.1, forward strand.
GCCCAGGCCGTTGATGATGTCAGGGCCGAAGCCGCAGAGCGCCGTGAATCGCGCCATGCCCTCGACGTCGCCCCGGCGCACCAGGCTCTGGACGATGTCGATGAAGAGCTGCACTCGGTTGTCGGGCCGGGCCAGCGCCGAGGTGAGCACGACGCCGTCCACCCGCTCGGGAAAGCGTGCCGCGAGGCGGGTCGCCACGAGCGTGCCCATGGAGAAGCCGACCAGGGTGAACCGCTCGACCCCGGCCCCGGTCGCGGTGGCGGCCAGCGACTCGGCCATGCCGTCGATGCTGAGTGGTTCCTCGGCGGTCGGAGTGCCGCCGATGCCCGGGTACTCGGGGGCGATGACCGTGTGTTCGGCGGCGAGCGCCTCCATCACGGGAGCGAAGTTGGCTCTGCCGCCCATGCCCGGCACGAGCAGCAGAGCGGGTCCGGAACCGGCGACGATCACCGAGTATGGCGTGTGAGGTGTCTGTGACCTGGGATCCATGTCGGCAAGGATGGCGTCTCCCACTCGAGTCCGGGTCGATTCGGACGTGACCGTGGCATGCGACGGCCGGTCGATCGCGACGCGAGCAGCGCACGAGTGGCGCTGCACGGGGCGGTCCTAGCGTTGCCAGGGCTGGCAGGGCCCCGACGTCCATGTACCGATCCGGAGGACAAAGCATGCCCAAAAGTGCTCATGTGTACGATGTGGCGATTCTAGGATCGGGGCTGGCCGGCACCGTCCTGGGCGCCTGTCTCGCCCGCAACGGCGCCGACGTGCTCATCCTGGACGCGGGAACGCACCCACGTTTCGCGATAGGCGAGTCCACCATCCCCTACACCTCGCTCATGATGCGGCTGGTCAGCGAACGGTACAAGGTGCCGGAAATCAAATGGCTTGCCAATTATGAAATGACCTACGCGAACATCTCAACGAACGTGGGAATCAAGCGCAACTTCGGCTACGTCTACCACAGGCCGGGAATGCGCCAGAATCCTGCGGAGGTCAACCAGTTCATCACGCCGCGCGTGAACTACACGGATAACCACTTCTTCCGGCAGGACGTCGACGCGTTCATGCTGTCGGTGGCAGTGAAGTACGGTGCCTCGATCAAGCAGCGGACCAAGGTCGTCGATGTGGACATCGACGACGAGGGTGTCACCGTCATCCCCGACTCCGGCGATCCCTACCGCGCCAAGTTCGTGGTGGACGCCAGCGGGTTCCGCTCCCCGCTGGCCCAGAAGTTCGACCTTCGGCAGCAGCCGACCCGGCTACGGCACCACTCCAGGTCGGTGTTCACCCACATGCTGAACGTCCTGCCCTACGAGGACACCATGCCGAAGGGCATCCACGGCAACCCGAGCCCCTGGAGCCAGGGCACGCTGCACCATATCTTCACCGGCGGCTGGCTGTGGGTCATCCCCTTCGACAACAACCCGCGGGCCACCAACCCGCTGTGCAGCGTCGGTCTGAACCTGGACCCCCGCGTCCACCCGGTGCCCGACTGCTCCCCGGAGGAGGAGTTCCGCCGCTTCCTCGCGTCGTTCCCGAGCATCGCCCCCCAGTTCGCCAAGGCCCGCGCGGTGCGCGACTGGGTGCGCACCGGACGGCTGCAATACTCCTCGAAGCAGACCGTCGGCTACCGCTGGTGCCTCACCTCGCACGCCGCCGGCTTCGTCGACCCCCTGTACTCCCGGGGGCTGTCCAACTCGATGGAGATCATCAATGCCCTCGGCTGGCGACTGCTCGACGCCATCCGCGACGACGACTTCGACGTCGAGCGCTTCGCCTACGTGCAGCGGCTGGAGCAGAACCTGCTGGACTACAACGACGACCTGGTCGCCAGCTCCTACACCGCCTTCGGGAACTGGCACCTGTGGGACGCCTGGTTCCGGATGTGGGGCCTGCAGCAGATCCTCAGCACCTTCGAGGCCAGCCGTGCCTACGCCAGTTTCCGCGCCACCCGGGACCCCGCCACGCTGGAGCGGCTCGAGCGTCAGGCGCCCGACGGTGCCCTGCCGAACTACGGGCCACTGCGTGCTCTGATGCGCGAGGTCATCGACACGACCCGCGCGGTCCAGGAGGACGGTGCCGACCCCAAGGCCGCTGGGGACAAGCTGATGCAGCTCATCCAGACGTCCGACTTCATCCCCCCGATGTTCGGCTGGGAGGACCCGGAGAACCGATGGAGCGACGGGACCCCGCGCCGGATCGCGCGCGCCCTGCGGTGGGCGCGGACGGAAGCGCCCCCGGAGATCGGCCAGCTGCTCATCGAAGGCGTGCGCACCTTCCTGCGCCAGCGGGTCTCCGGCGGCGAGTTCGCCGTCATGGAGGAGGTCAAGCAGTCCCTGTCCGGCCGGCCGGTGATCGGCAAGCCGTTCCGGGTGCCGACGCCCCGCTGAGCCGACCGCCGCCCATCCGTTCTTCGGCTCAGAGGAGAGGTTTCGTGGAACAAGAACCGATGACGAGCAGTGCCGCCCACGACGTCGCCGTGCTCGGCTCCGGCCTGGTCGGCTCGATGCTCGCCGCCATCCTGGCCCGCAACGGCGCGAAGGTGGTGCTCGTGGACGAGGGCACGCACCCACGCTCGGCCCTCGGCGAATCGACCGTGCCCTACACCCCGGTCGCGCTGCGCGTGCTGGCCGAGCGCTACCGCGTACCGGAGATCAAGAGCCTGGTCTCCTTCGCCAACAGCACCCGCACACTCGGTCCCAAGCACGGTGTGCGCAAGCACCTCGGCTTCCTCCACCACCGGGAAAACCGCCCGCAGAATCCAACGGAGGCTCTCCAGTTCAGCGTCACCCCGGGGGTGCAGTACGACGCCACCCACCTCTACCGGCAGGACGCCGACGCGCACATGTTCTACGCGGCGATCGGTCACGGCGCGACGCCACGGCAGAACTTCCCCGTGGCGGACATCGCCGTGGAGGACGACGGGGTCACCCTCACCGGCACCAGCGGCGAGACCCTGCGTGCTCGCTTCCTGGTAGACGCCACCGGACCGGACTCCCCCCTGGCACGGACGCTCCAGCTCCGCGAGGAGCCGACCCGCCTGACCCACCACTCCCGGACCATCTGGAACCACATGGTGGGCGTGCCGCGCACGGACGAGCTGTTCCGCCATCCGCCTTCGGACTCCCCGCCCGTGCCGTGGTACGAGGGCACGGTCCACCACGTATTCGAGCACGGCTGGTTCTGGGTGATCCCCTTCGACAACCATCCCGGGTCCAGGAACCCGCTGTGCAGCGTCGGGCTCACCCTGGACGCGCAGCGCCACCCGCGCCCCGCGGACATGACGCCGGAGGAGGAGTTCTTCCACCATGCCTCCCGCTTCCCCGACGTCGTCCGGCAGTTCACCGGAGGCCGGCCGGTACGGGAGTGGGAGGCAACGGACCGGCTCCAGTACTCCTCGCGGGAGTGCGCGGGCGACCGGTGGTTCCTGCTCGGTGAGGCCGCCGGCTTCGTCGACCCGCTGTTCTCCCAGTCCCTGTGCGGTGCGGCCGACACGGTGGACGCCCTCGCCTGGCGACTGCTCGACACCCTCGCGGACGACCGGTTCTCCCGGCAGCGCTTCGCGTTCCCCGAGCTCCTCCAGCAGAAGTACCTCGACGTCACGAACGACCTGGTCAACGCCGCCTATGTCTCCTGGGCCGACCACGACCTGTGGAGCGCGGTCTTCCGGATCTGGGCGTTCGGCGCCAACATCGGCGCCGCGCGGCGCTACAACGCCCTCGACGCGTTCCTCAAGGACGGCAACGACCGGCACCTGAAGGAAGCCGAGGAGGTGCCCCACCCGGGGCTGCCCTGGCCCGACCACGACGGGTACCACCGTCTGCTCGAAGAGGCGATCGGCCAGTGCGAGGCGTTCAGACTGGGGAAGGCGACCGGTCGTGAGGCAGCGGACGCGCTGTACCTGCGCATCGGGCGAGCCGACTTCATTCCCAAGCACCTGGGATTCGCCGAACGGCAGCAGCGGTTCATCCACCCCGGCCCTCCGGCGGTGGCGAAGATGATGCGCTGGCTGCTCAACGGGTCCGACATCTCCCTGCGCAAGGTCACGATGCGGCACAACGCCGTCGTCGCCAAGTCCCGCCTCAGGGGCCGGAAGGTCTTCTAGAAGTTGTCCGGGCGATCATGTGCGGGGCCAGATGGCCGGGGTTGCCGCGGTCGCGGTGCCGAGGTGGACGTAGCGGCGCTTGTCGTATCGCGTGACCACGGCTCGGGACTGTCCCGGCTTGCTGATCGCACGTCTGACGGTGTCGCGTTTCCTGTACCGCTCCTGATCGAAGCCGGGTGGCCGTCCGCCGCGTGAGCCTTTCCGCAGGCGGACGGCCTGGGTATCGGCCTTCTCCGGGATGGTGTGCCGGACGTCCCGGCGTCGCGGGTACTCGCGACACAAACTGTGGGTGCAGGCCCTGTCGGCCGCGAGACCGTCCGGCTTCTTGCGAGGTCTGCCCTGGCCGGTCCTGGGGACGCGGATCTTCTCCAGCACCGCCTCGAACCGGGTGCGGTCAGCCCGCTGTCCCACTGTGACGATCAGGGACAGCGGGCAGCAGCGGCCGGCGCTCAGGTGGAGCTTGCTGGTCAACCCGCCCCGCGAGCGGCCCAGGCCCTCACTGCCCGCACCACCTCCACCAGGCGGCCGAGAAGGCTCTGCCACGGCGTCTCGTGCTGGTGTCCTGCCGCCCCGGCCTCCTTTGAGCTTCGTAATACGATCTTGTTGAAGTGGCCCGGTCGGGCGTGACCGATGGGGCGATTCGGCCGTTCGGAAGGGTATGAGTACTCGGCCGTGGATCGTGGACGACGACTTGTGGGCGCGGACCGAGCCGCTGCTGCCGCTTGGGCCGGGATTCGGGTCCTGGCAGACCCGCTGGCGCAGGCTGGAACGGCGGCAGCGAGCCGGTGTCCTCGGCCAGTTGCACCGGAGCCTGCTCGCGGAGCTCAACTCGGCGGGTGAGGATCAACCCCACGTGTCGATTCCCGGCAGCCCTTTAACCTTGTCGAGCGCTGGTTCACCGAGCTGACCTGCCGCAAACTCCGCCGCTCCGCCCACCGCAGCGTCGTTTAACGCGAACGCGACATACGCGGCTGGGTCAACAAGTGGAATAAGAATCCCGAACCGTTCATCTGAACGAAGATCGCCGCCCAGATCCTCGAAACCCTCGCTGCATACTGAACACGAATCAACGACTCAGGACATCAGGCTTCAGGCAGTACGGCTTTCGCCGTATCACGCGGGCCTGCGCGGCAGCGCCTTCGACGTCTTCCACAGCTCCACGCTTTCCCGCCATGCTGTTGCCCCCTCGCGCTTTCGCGTGCGGGTCAGGCGGGTGACCCCAAGGCCATCTCCCTCCGGACCTCGCCCCCTGAGGGAGCGATCCAGCGCCGGGTGAAACGGCGCACAGTTTCCCAGCACACCGCACTCCAGTTATTCCCTTCGTGTTGATGAGGAGGCCCGCAGCCCGGGGCCGATGCGACCCGATGCCGATGCCATCGCCGAGCTGAAGATCCTCACCGCCCGCCGAGCCGATCTGGTCGCCGACCGCACCCGCACGGTCAACCGGCTTCGCGAGCACCTCCCGGGCATCTTCCCAGCTGTGGAATTCGCACTCGGCATGACCAAACCGCGGACCGCTGGTCCTGCTGACCGGGTGCAAGAACTCCCCGCGGCACCGCGCCGCATCGGCGCCAAGGGGCTGGAGACCGGTCTGCGCGACCGCAAGGTACGCGGCGCGGCGGGGAACCTCACAGCTGCCGTCGCGGAGGCCACAGAACGCCAGCACACAGCCCTGCCCGGCGCAACGATGGCTGCGCAGACGGTGCACAGCCTGGCGAAGGAGGTGACCGCCGGCCTGCCGGGACCGGCGCCGTGCTGGGCGCTGAGTTCCCGGCCGCCACGAGCAGCGACATGGCCGGATTCGGCACTGCGGACCGGCTCGTGGGATTCGCGGGCCTTGCCCCGGCGCCCCGGGATTCCGGGCGTATCAGCGGCGACATGCACCGCCCGGCCCGCTACCACCGGGGGTTGCGGCATGCATTCTCTACGCCCGCGCTGATCAGCATCAAAGGCTGCGAAGAGTTCCGCCGCTTTTGTGATCGCGAGCGCGCCGAGGGCAACGGCCCTTTCAAGCCGTCCTCGCGCTGGCTCGTCGACGGGTCAATGCCCGGTGGGCCCTGCTGCGTGATGGACGGTGCTGCCAACGCGCACCGTACGTGACCGAGGCGGCTTGGCATCTTCATTGGGAGTCGATCCACTTCCGGCGCTGCCGGGGCAGCGCCGCGATCAGCCGATCAGGTCGTCGAAGCGAGCCATCGCACATGCCCCGCGGCGTCTCGCCCCGGCCAGGCCCTCCCGGACGGACCGGGCCAATCGCGCGGTCGCCACGAATCCCCATAATCGCCACAGTAGCGAACATTCCATCTCGCGACAGCCCGCCTCCGCCGTCGATCACGCCGCTCGCGACGGCCCAACAGAGGGTCCCACCAACATTCCCTCATCACGATAACGCCCAAAAGTGTTTGCTCTCGGGGATCTGCCGTGCGGACTCCGTTCCACTTATGCTGGGCTGCGATGGCGCCAGGGCCACAGGCAGTGCGCCGTCACCGCACAGTAGGAACGGAGTTGCAAACCTTGCCGTCCAGCCGACAACGGCTGACGGCGAGGTGAACACGCACGTCTTAGACGGCTAATGTACTTGGCCGTCGAGATCCCGCTGTCAGGGGTCTCACTCCGGGAAGTGACCATTCCTGAACGTGACCTGGGGGAATTTGTGCGATGCTTAAAGGTCCTGTTGGCCGAGGATGTCGACCTGATCAGAGGGGCACTGGTGGCACTTCTGGAGCTGGAACCGGATATCCGCGTCGTGACCTCGGTGGGCAGGGGGGAGGAGGTTCTGCGGGAGGCATGCAGGACGCGGCCGGACGTCGCGGTGATCGACATCGTCATGCCAGGGCCGAACGGACTCACCGCGGCCGCCGCCCTTCACGAGAAGCTGCCCGACTGCCGTACCGTCGCCCTGACCACCATGGCGCGGCCGGCCGCCCTCAGGCGAGCCCTGGACGCACGAGTGCACGGGCTGCTGTTCAAGGACGCCCCTCCGGCCGAACTCAGCCGGGCCGTTCGCACGGTGGCGGCCGGCGGCCGGTACATCGATCCCCAGCTCGCTCTGACCGCCTGGGATGCGGCGGAGAATCCACTGTCGCCCAGAGAGGCAGAGGTGCTCAGGTTCGTGGCGCAGGGAGCCGACGCCGTTGAAATCGCCGGCTGCCTCTACCTCGCCGTGGGCACGGTGCGCAACTACCTGACCACGATCGTGGCCAAACTGAACGCCCGAAACCGGGTGGATGCGGTGCGGATCGCCACCGAGGCCGGCTGGATACCCTGAGACTCACTGAACCGGATGCCGCCCGGAGGGTGAAACGGCCTCCCGGGAGGGCTTGGGAGGCGCGATGAGCGTGCGGTCACCGCTCTGGCTGGCGACACAGCGCGCCTCCTCGATGACCACGTCCGCCGCCTCGGCGAGCATCGAACTCAGCTGGCTGTAGCGCGCGTCGTGGTGAGCGCGCTTCAGGCGCCCTGAGGCATGCGCCCATTCCAGGTTGATGTAGCTGCGCGGCGAGATGATGGAACGCAGCACCTGGGTGCCGCACCATCCCGCGTGTTCGGCGAAGACGTCGCACCGCTCATACAAGTTCCGTTCGAACTCCCGGCAGTTGCCCGAGACTTGGAAATGGGTGATGAAGACCGCGGTGGACGTGGTGAGGTCGCAGGACTTTTCGCCGAGCACGCGGCGTACGCTGACGGCCTGGTCCGCGTGCGTGTCCATCATGCGCCCAAGTCGCTCGGCCCGGCGGAGGTAGGTCTCGTCGTGCACCGCCTCGAGGAACGCCGCGAGCGTCTGCCAGAAACCGAAGTGCAAGTACACTTCGGGCCTCTTGGTCGCCTGAAAAGTCGCCATGAAGTCAATGCTGGCCTGACTTCCGAACCACCCGGCATGCTGTAGGAATTCACGCTCGAAGAGCCGCGTGTCCTCTTTGACCGTAAAACGATTCACGATGGCCATCGGGCCACCCATATCGCGTGTTTGTGCAGTCATCTGGACATCCTCGCAAGACGGAGCGGCTTCGACGTGGTTGCGTCGGCCGATGATCGAATTGTGGGTCAGGCGCAAGGCTTGACTACAAGGCTATGCCTAGTCATCATCAGGACGCGTCTTGTGGGTGTCAATCCCGGCGGAGCCGGTGACACTGAACGCGGCAAACACACACCCTGGCTCCCACGGACCGCACAGGATGAACTCCGCATGCAGGGCCGACCAACCAGGCACCCGGCCAGATTTCCCAGCATGCTCCTTCGCCCGCCACGCGTGTCACGCGAGTGGAAGAAACACCCTGCGACACGTTCGCTGGGCCAGGCCACGGCGTTGATGACTGAGGTCCTCCATGCCGCCCTACAATATTGGAGAACGTGCGGGGATGTGATGCGGATACGGCACCGGGCAGGGCCGCGCCCGGCCGACCTGCCGTACGGTCTAACCGGTAGCGAGAGCAGCCAGACTCCCGCACTCCTCCGGACCGGTTCCGCCCGCCCCACACCCCCCGGGGCGTGCGGCCCGTCCGGCAACACGACAGCACTGCCCCGGAGCCCCTCTCCCCCCCGGCTCCGGGGCAGTCGTGCTCAGTCCTCCCGGGCCCGCCCCACGACCGCCGCGGCCTCGTGCATGGCCAGTTCGAGGACGGCCGGGTCGGTGAGCACCCCCGACCCGTCGGGCGGGACCAGCCAGCGCACGCCGTTCGCCGTGCGGGCCGGGTGCGGCACCACGATCCAGCTGCCACGGCCCGCCGCGCGCACCCCGGTGCCCAGCCACCGGCCCGCCGTGCCCGGCGGCACGAAGTAGCCGATCCGGTGGTTGAGATGGTCCGCGAGCACGGGCCCTGGCCGGTCCAGGACGCGGGTCAGCACGTCGAAGGTGGGGTAGCCCAGCGCCCCCGGCAGGATGAGCACATCCCATATGCGTCCGGCGGGCAGCAGGGCCACCCCCATCGGGTGCCGCTCCCACTCCCACCGGCAGGCGTCCGGTTCCGGCGCCGCCGACGACAGCCAGGCCATCGCCGTGTCGGTCCGGTCGACTTCGTTCATCGTGGCTTCCTCCTCGCTCCCCGCCCGCGTGCCGGGCCGGCTGCTCATGGGAGGGACCGCGCGGAGCACGGATCATTACGCCACTTCGCCGGGTTTTCTCGTGGTGCGCGTCACACGGCGCGGCACGGGACGGGCGGCGGGACCGCCGTTCAGACGTCGATGCCGCCGCCGGGGCCGTCCGCGCCCGCGCCCGCGCCGCCGGGCAGGGACAGGCCCCAGTAGCCGAACTCGTAGTCACCGCCGGGCGAGAAGTCGACGCCGAGGTACGTGGCCTGGCCCGGCAGCGCCACGCGGTAGCTCACCTCCGTGTGCTCACCCGGCGCCAGCCGGTCGCGCAGGTGGTCCGCGCCGTAGCGCACGTCGCCGCCGCCGATCGGCACCCCGTCCGCCGCGGCGGCGAGGTCGAAGCCGCGCAGATCCGCCGTCCCACGGCCCTCGTTGGTGACGCGGACGGCCACGGACACCGCGCCGGAGAACGGGTCGAGGCGGGGCTCGGCCACCGTGACGGTCACGCCGTCCCCGAAGACGACCTCCTCCCCCGCCGCCGCCAGGTACTCCGCGCCGGCCGCCGACTCCACCGGCACCACCTCGTCCAGCCAGGCCACGAACAGCCAGGTGAGCACGGCCCCGACCACGAGACCACCGGCCCCCGACCACAGCCCGCCCAGGGCGACCCCGCGGTTGGTCGCCGTGCCGCGCCGGGCCCGGACGAGGCCCACCACACCGAAGACGATCGCGAGCAGCCCCGGCAGCAGCGCGAGCGCGCTCAGCGTGAACGTCCAGCACAGCGCGGCGGACACCGCCCCGCACACGAGCGCCGCGGTCCCCGCGCCGTTCCGCGGCGGCGGCGGAGGGTACGGCCGCAGGAACGGCGGGGCCTGGGCCGGCAGCGGAACGGCGCCGGCCGGTGGCCGGAACGGAGCGGGCTGCGGGTCAGCGGTCACGGGGCCT
>NZ_LZNS01000001.1:1844243-1919568 GCF_001984575.1 Streptomyces sp. MP131-18
TCCAGGGGAAGACGCCCACCTTACGGCGCCGTCCACCGCCCCGGCCCCCCTGCCTACGATGAACGGACACCGACAGCCGCCGGAGGCCCCGTTGACCGATCTCACCGCCTTCATCGCCGCACTCCCCAAGGCGGAGCTGCACGTCCACCACGTCGGTTCCGCCTCGCCGCGGATCGTCGCCGAGCTGGCGGCCCGGCACCCGGACACGTCCGTGCCCAAGGACCCCGAGGCGCTGGCCGAGTACTTCACCTTCCGCGACTTCGCGCACTTCATCGAGCTGTACATCTCGGTCGTCGACCTGATCAGGGAGGCCGAGGACATCCGGCTGCTCACCTACGAGGTGGCCCGCGACCTGGCCCGCCAGCAGGTCCGCTACGCCGAACTGACCGTCACCCCGCACACGTCGGTGAAGCGCGGCATCCCGGACGTCGCGTTCATGGAGGCCATCGAGGACGCCCGCACCGCCGCCGAGCGCGACTTCGGCGTCGTGCTGCGCTGGTGCTTCGACATCCCCGGCGAACTGGGCCTGCCCGCGGCCGAGGAGACCGCTCGGATGGCCTGCGAGCTGCGGCCCGAAGGACTCGTCGCCTTCGGCCTCGCCGGGCCGGAGATCGGCTGGCCGCGCCCGCAGTTCAAGCCCTACTTCGACCGCGCCATCGCCGAGGGCCTGCACAGCGTGCCGCACGCTGGGGAGACCACGGGCCCGGAGACGATCCGGGACGCGCTGACCGCGCTGCGCGCCGAGCGCATCGGCCACGGCATCAGCGCCGCGCGGGACCCGGAGCTGATGGCCCTCCTGGCCGAGCGGGGCATCCCGCTGGAGGTCTGCCCCACCTCGAACGTCGCGACCAGGGCCGTGCCCTCCCTGGCGGAACACCCGCTCCCCGCCCTGGTCGCCGCCGGCGTCACGGTGACGATCAACAGCGACGACCCGCCGATGTTCGGCACCGACCTCAACAACGAGTACGCCGTCGCCGCCCGCCTGCTCGGCCTGGACGCGGCGGGCGTCGCCGCGCTCGCGAAGAACGCGGTGGCCGCCTCGTTCCTCGACGGCACGGGCAAGGCCCGGCTGAACGAGGAAATCGACGCCCACCTCGCCGCATGGCCGGGGTGACCGCCGTCGCCCACCGCGGCGACCCGTACCTCGCGCGCGAGAACACCCTGGCCTCCTTCGCCTCGGCCATCGCCGCGGGCGCCGACGCGATCGAGCTGGACGTGCGGCTGACCGCCGACGGCGTGCCGGTGGTGCTGCACGATCCGACGCTGGAGCGGCTGTGGGGCCACCGGGCCGCGGTGGCGGACCGCACCGCGGCGGAGGTCGCCGCGCTGACCGGCGGCGGCGTGCCCACCCTCGCCGCCGCGCTGGCCGTCACCGCGCCCGTGCGCACCCTGATCGACCTGCCGGAACGTTCCCCCGCCCTCGCCGGGGCCGCCGTCGCCGCCGCCCGCGCGGCGGGCGCGGCGGACCGCGTGTACTACTGCGGGGACCCGGGCGCGCTCCGCGCGGTGCGCGCCGCCGACGGCTCCTCCGAGATCGCGCTCACCTGGAAACGCACCGGGCGCCCGCGCCCCTCGCTGCTCGCGGAGCTGCGGCCCCGCTGGCTCAATTACCGCTTCGGCCTGGTGACCAGGGACACGGTGGAACGGGCCGCGGCCGAGGGCTACGAGGTGGCCGCCTGGACGGCCGACAGCAGACGCACCATGCGCCGGCTCGCCGCCCTCGGCGTCACCGCCATCACCACCAACCGCATCGCGACGCTGCGCGCCGTCCTGGCGGACGGCGCACGGCGCGGCTGACGGAGCGGAAACGGCCGGCCCGGCCGACCCCGCCGCTACAGGGCGGTCATCACGTGCTTGACGCGCGTGTAGTCCTCCAGGCCGTACGCGGACAGGTCCTTGCCGTAACCGGACTTCTTGAACCCGCCGTGCGGCATCTCGCCCACCAGCGGGATATGCGTGTTCAGCCAGACGCAGCCGAAGTCCAGGGCCTTGGACATGCGCATCGCCCGGGCGTGGTCCCGGGTCCACACCGAGGAGGCGAGGCCGTACTCCACGCCGTTCGCGTGGGCGACGGCCTCCGCCTCGTCCGCGAACTTCTGCACGGTGATGACCGGGCCGAAGACCTCCTGCTGGACGATCTCGTCGTCCTGCCGGCAGCCGGTGACGAGGGTCGGGGCGAAGAAGTAGCCCTCCTCGCCCACCCGGTGGCCGCCGGTGAGGACGGTGGCGTGGGCCGGCAGCCGGTCGACGAAGCCGGCGACCTTCGCCAGGTGCGCCTCGCTGTTCAGCGGACCGTAGAAGCAGTCGGGGTCCGCGACGTCGCCCGTCCGCACCTCCGCCACGGCCTTGGTGAGCGCGTCGACGAACGCGTCGTGCACGGATTCGTGCACCAGCACCCTGGCCGCGGCCGTACAGTCCTGCCCGGCGTTGAAGAAGCCCGCGTCCCTGATCCCCTCGGCCGCCGCCGCGAGGTCGGCGTCCTCGAACACCACGCACGGCGCCTTGCCGCCCAGCTCCAGATGGACGCGCTTCAGATCCCTGGCGGCCGCGGCTGCCACCTCCGTGCCGGCCCGCACGGAGCCGGTGATCGACACCATCGCCGGGGTGGGGTGCTCCACCATCAGCCGGCCGGTGTCCCGGTCCCCGCAGACCACGTTGAACACGCCGGGCGGCAGGATCTCGCCCATCAGCCCGGCCACGTAGGCGGTGGACGCCGGCGTGGTGTCCGAGGGCTTGAGCACCACCGTGTTGCCCGCGGCCAGCGCCGGGGCGAACTTCCACACGGCCATCATCACCGGGTAGTTCCACGGGGTGACCTGGGCGCAGACCCCGATCGGCTCGCGCCGCACGAAGGAGGTCAGGCCCGCCATGTACTCGCCGGCCGACTTGCCCTCCAGCATCCGGGCGGCGCCCGCGAAGAAGCGGATCTGCTCCAGCATCGGCGGCAGTTCCTCCTGGCGCGTCAGCTCCAGGGGCTTGCCGGTGTCGCGGCACTCGACGTCCAGCAGCTCGTCCGCGTGCGCCTCGAAGGCGTCCGCGATCTTCAGCAGCGCCAGCTGCCTGGTCGCCGGCGTCGCGTCCCGCCAGGCGGGGAACGCGGCCTCGGCGGCGGCCATGGCGGCGTCCACGTCGGCCGCACCCGACAGGGGCGCCGTGCCGTACGGCCGGCCGCTCGCCGGGTCCACCACCTCCATCGTCCGCCCGTCCACGGCGTCGCGGTACTCCCCGTCGATGTAGTTGCGCAAACGGCGCGGCTCGGTGGTCACGGCACCCTCCTGCCTTCCCGGTCCGGTCTTCTGCGGGCCTTCCGGCTATGCAGCCTATGCCCAGGGGGCTGCCGCACAACACCGCCTCGAACGACAGATCCGCCGCTCGCGGCTGCCCCAGCCCGGAAAAACAGCGCCTCTACCTCAGGATCAGCGCATTTCTTACGCCGCCGGGCCGGGGGGGTGCACCGTTCGGAGGATTCTTCGGACTACTCGCCGAGTCGGCGGGCACCGGCCCGCGGCGCCGTGTCACGGTGCCGAGTGGCTGTGACCGTTTCCCCGGCCGTTCGTTCACCCGGCCGGAGGAGTCACCACGATACGAGCGGAGGTGCCGCAGACATGGCCCCACCCGACAACGACGTGCTCTGGGCGCGCGACGTGCACTACGCCCACAACGGCTCACCCGCCCTGCTCGGAGTCTCCCTCGGCATCCGGCAGGGCGAGATCATCGCCGTCACCGGCCCCCGCGGCTCGGGGAAGTCCACCCTGCTCGGCTGCCTCTCCGGCCAGCTGGTGCCGGGGCGCGGGGAAGTCTGGTTCAACAGCATGCCCGTCCACACCCTCACCGCCACCTCGCGCGAGCGGCTGCGCCGCGACCGGTTCGGCTGGGTCGGGGACACCCCGCAGCTGGTCGCCGAGCTGACGGCCTGGGAGAACGCGGCGCTGCCGCTGCTGCTCGCGGGCACCGGGCACCGCAAGGCCCGCCGCACCGCCCTGGAGTGGCTCGACCGGCTCGACGTCGGCGACTGCGCCCGCAAACGCCCCGCCGCGCTGCTCCAGGCGCAGCGGCAGCGCGTCGCCATCGCGCGGGCCCTGGTGCACCAGCCGGACGTGCTGTTCGCGGACGAGCCGACCGCGCCGCTGCACCGCGCCGACCGGGCGCAGGCGCTGCGCACCCTCACCACCGCGGGCCGCTCGCACAGCATCACCGTCGTACTCGCCACCCACGACACCGAGGTGTCCACCCTGGCGGACCGCACGCTCACCCTCGTCGACGGCCGCGAGGCCGGCGCGGCGAACGAAGCCGCATGCTCACTCTCCGCCTAGCCCGCGGCGCCCAGCCGCTGGCCCTGTGCCGCAGGCTGCTGCTGGCCGGGGCCGCGGCGGGCGTCGGTTTCCTGCTGCTGGCCGCGCTGGCGTACGCCACCGCCCACCCGGGCGGCGGCCGGTCCGCGTGGCTGCGCCTCGCCTGGTGCGCGGTGCCGCTGGCCGCGACGGTCCAGCTGGCCGTCGCGGTGGCCAGGGCCGATCCGGCGGCGCGGCCCCGTTCCGGACTCGACATGGCGGGCATGGGCCCCGCCCGGGTCCCCCTGCTCGCGGCGGCCTCCACCGCGATCGCCGGGCTGCTGGGCAGCGCGCTCACGCTGCTGGTCTTCCTGCATCTGCGCGGCTCCGGTTCCGGCCTGCCGCTGGACGGCGCGGCGGGCGACGCCCTGGCCGCCGAACGGCCGCTGCCGGTCGGTGCGGCCCTCACGCTGCTGGCCGTGGCGCCCGCGGCCGCGGCCGCGGCCAGCGGCCTCGCGCTGCGCCGCGGCACGGCCGCGCCGCGGCGGCGGGCCGCGGAGGAGCCCGCTCGGGCCGCACCCGCGCTGCCGCCCGCGGGGCTGCCCTGGGGCACCGCGCTGACCGGGGCGGGGATCGCGCTGTGCGGATACGGAGGGAACGACGCGCGGGACGGCGCCGCGGAGGGCTGGCTGCCGCTGCCCGGGGTGCTCGGCGGCACCGCGCCGGGCGTGGTCGGCGGCTGGCTGCTGATCGCGGCCGGAATCGTGCTGGCCGCGCCCGGCCTGGTGTACCTGTGCGGGCGGCTGCTGTGCGGCGGGCGGCCCGGCGTACTGCGGCTGCTGGCGGGGCGCACGTTGCAGGGCGAGGCGCGCAGGCTCGGCTGTCCGCTCGGCGCGCTGTGCGCCGCGTCCGCCACGCTGCTCGCCGCGCTCGAACTGGACGGGCTGCGGGAGTTCGGGCCCCTCGGGGCGCTGGGCACCGGCGTGGTGCTGGCCTGCGCGCTCGGCACGGTGGCCACCGTCGCCGACACGGCGCGGGCGGACCGCAGGTCCGCCACCGCGGCGCTGGCGCGCCTCGGCGCGCCGCGCACGCTGCTGCGCGGGGCCGCGATGCTGCGGGCGGCGACGCTGCTCGGGGTACTGGTGCCGCTGACCTGGCTGGCCGCCTACCTGATCGCGCTGCCCGCGGGGCAGTGAGCGGACCGCGGCCCGGCCCCCGCCGGGGAGGCTCCGGGGGCCGGGCCGCGGTCCGGCCGGGTCAGGGCAAGGCATGGAAGGCGGGGAAGTCCGCCTCCGCGATGCCGCCCCGGCCGACCTTGAGGGGAACGACCGGCACGCCGACGACGCCGCGCGGCAGGTCGACGCGCGCCAGGTAGAGCCCCGGGTCGACGTGGGCGAAGCCGAACCACCCGGAGCCGTCGGCGCGCAGGGTCCGCTCCCCGCCCGCGGCGAAGATCGGGGTGAGGGTGACCTCCGCGCCGTCCAGCGGGGTGCCGTCACGCAGCGTCAGGGCGCCCGTGATGTGCCCCTCCTCGGGCGCCTCCTTCCACGGCATCCCGGGCACGGCGGCCCGTTCGGCGAACGGCGCGTCCGGCCCGTTCGTCAACGCCTCGGCCAGCCGGTCCTGTTCGGCCTCGCGGCCCTGCTCGGGCACGTCCATGCTGGGGTTGGCGTAGGAGTAACCGCTCCACCCGGCCGCGGTGTTGCCCGCGGCGGTGGGGGCGAGGGCGAGGTTGGCCTGCCGGACGCTGTCGGAGACCGAGTTGAGGTAGAGCGCGGGCCCGTTGACGGCCTGGCGGTCGCCCTGGCTGTCGGCCAGGAACTCCGACCACTCGGCGTACATCCGCGCCTGGTCCTGGTCCCAGTCGCGCTTGTAGTTCATGGCCACCACCGTGTCCATGATTCCCTCGTCCAGCCAGCCGGCCCAGTCCTGGAGTACTTCGCGGTAGGTGCGGGTGGTCTCCCAGCCACCGGTGGTCTGCGGGCCGAAACCGTAGGTGATGGCGTCCATCGACAGCCTGACCTGCGGGTCGGTCTCCCATATGCCCAGGTAGATGCGGCGCACGAGGCCGGTCACCTGGTCGCGCCGCCAGTCGCTCCACTGCTGGTCCGCCGGCTCGGGAACGTCGGTGCGGCCGGTCGCCCGCTGGAAGCGCTCCACCGAGACCTCGTTGTACCCCCAGTCGCTGTGGGTGGTCTGCGCGCTGCCGTCGGGGTAGCGGATGTAGTCGAGGTTGATGCCGTCCACGTCGTACTCGCGCACGATGCTCCGGATCGCGGACACGATGTACTCGACGGCGTCCGGGTGCCCGGGGTCGACGTAGGCGTTCGCGCCGACCAGCTCGGTCCCGTCCGCCTTCCGGTTCAGCCAGCGGTCGGCGCCGGTCGCGGACGGGCCGTGCCGGTTGAAGACGTGGTCCGCGGAGCGCGGCGGCGTCGTGCTGTTCCACATGGTGTTGACGTTGACCCAGGCGTGCACTTCGAGACCGGCCGCGTGGGCCTGCGCGATGACCTCGTCCAGCGGGTCGTAGGGGGCGGGGTCGACGGCGGCGTCGGTGCGCGGGTACTGGGCACGGTTGCAGAAGCAGTCGTAACGGCGGGCGGTCTGCACGATGAGCGCGTTGGCGTTGACGGCGAGCGCGTCGTCGATGAGCGTGCTGACCTGATCCGGCGTGTAGATGCCCTCGTTGAAGGCGTCGACCCAGTAACTGCGCCACTGTTCTGGCGGATTGTCCTCGGCCTGGGCCGGCCCTGCGGTGGCGAGACCGCCGCAGAGCAGACCCAGGCAGGCGAGCAGGATGGGCAGGAACCGTCTCATACGGGTCCCTCCGGGGGGAGTTGGTGGCTGCGGCCGATAATTTACTTCGCCGCCGCCGCCCCGCCTAGACGAAAACTTTCATCTTTTCTCCCGGCTTCCGCTTTTCTCCCGGCTTCCGCCCGCAAGTGAGGGTCCGGCAGTGTCCGGGCCGGCCGGCAGGGTCACCACCTCGGCCGCGTCGAAGCCCACCCGCACGGTCTCCCCCTCCTCGGGCGCCGCCCGCAGCGGGCAGGCGGCCTCCAGCTCGGGACCGCGTTCGGGCGCCAGGTGCAGCAACACGTGGTCGCCGCGGAAGGTCCGCGCCCGCACCGCGGCGGGCAGCGGCCCGCCGAGGCGGACCCCCGAGGGCCGGATCAGCACCCGGCACGGGCCCGGCGGGGTGCCCTCGGGCACCGGCACGGGCCCCCACGGGGTGTCGGCCCGGCCGTCCGGCCGCACGGTGGCCGCGGCCACGTTGCGGAAGCCGAGGAAACGGGCCACGAACGCGTCGGCGGGCCGCCGCCACACCTCGACCGGGCTGCCCGCCTGCGCGATCCGCCCCTCGCGCATCACGACCACCCGGTCGGCGAGCGCGAACGCCTCGCCCTGGTCGTGGGTGACGGCGAGCACGGTGGTGCCGAGGCCGCGGAGCAACTGCCGCAGCTCCACCGCGAGCCGCTCGCGCAGGTCGCGGTCGAGCTGGCCGAGCGGCTCGTCCAGCATCAGCAGCCGGGGGCGCGGCGCCAGCGCGCGGGCCAGCGCGACCCGTTGCTGCTCCCCGCCGGAGAGGCCGGCGACGGGCCGCCGTTCGGCGCCAGGCAGCCCGACCAGGTCGAGGAGTTCGGCGACGCGGCGGCGCGCCTCACCCGCGGGGACCCGGTGCATGCGCAGCCCGAACGCGATGTTGCCGCCGACGTCCCGCTGCGGGAAGAGCTGGTGGTCCTGGAACATCAGGCCGACGCCGCGCCGGTGCGGCGGCACGCCCGCCTGGTCCCGGCCGGCCAGGTGGACCGTTCCGGCATCGGCCGCGGTCAGGCCCGCCACCACGCGCAGCAGCGTGGACTTGCCACTGCCGCTCGGGCCGAGCACGCACACCGTCTCGTGTGCGTCGACGCGCAGGTCCACCGCGTCGAGCGCGGTGCGCGCGCCGTAGGCGACGCGGACTCCGGACAGTTCGAGCAGGGACATCAGGCCACCAGTTCCGTATGCCGGGCGGGGCGGAGGCTCTCCAGCAGGACGAGGGTCAGCGCGCACGTCACCATGAGGATCGTGCTCAGCGCCATGGCCTGCCCGTAGTTCAGCTCCCCGGCCCGGCCGAGCAGCCGGGCCACGGCGACCGGCAGCGTCGGCCGGTCGGCCCTGGCGATGAACACCGTCGCGCCGAACTCCCCCAGCGACACGGCGAACGCGAAACCCGCCGAGACCAGCAGCGCGCGCCGCACCAGCGGCAGGTCCACCTCGCGCCAGGCGCGCCACGGCGAGGCACCGAGCACCGCGGCGGCCTGCCGCAGCCGGTCGTCGACCGCGCGCAGCACCGGCAGCATGACGCGCACCACGAACGGCACGCCGACCAGCGCCTGCGCGAGCGGCACGAGTATCCACGAGGAGCGCAGATCGAGCGGCGGTTCGTCGAGGGCGATGAGGAAACCGAAGCCGACGGTCACGGCCGAGGTGCCGAGCGGCAGCATCAGCAGCGCGTCGAAGCCGCGCGTGAACCGGCCCGCGCGCCGGGTCAGCGCCGCCGCCGCAAGACCGCCGACGGCCAGCGCGATCAGGGTGGCGACGGCGGCGTAGGACAGCGAATTGCCGACGGCCTCCCACGGCGCGACCGCGAACGTGCCGCCGGACCGGGAGCCGAGAGCCCGGTAGTGCGCGAAGCCGTAGCCGTCCGGGCCGGAGAGGGAACGTTCGACCAGGACGCCGAGCGGCAGCAGGATCAGCAGCGCGATCACGGCCAGGGTGCCGCCGAGCAGGGCCCGTTCCCCAGCGCCGCGCGGCGGACGGGCGGTGTGCGCGGCGTCGACGAGCGCCAGCGAGGACTCCCGGCGGCGCACGATCCAGGCGTGCACGCCGAGCAGCACGCCGACGGTGGCGAGCTGGAGCAGGGTCAGCACCGCGGCGGTCGGCAGGTCGAGGAGCTGCGCGGTCTGCCGGTAGATCTCGACCTCCAGCGTCGCGTAGCGGGGGCCGCCGAGGATCTGGATGACGCCGAAGGAGGTGAACGTGAACAGGTAGACCATCAGCCCGGCGGCGGCCACGGAGGGGCCGAGCGCGGGCAGCGTCACCCGCCGGAACGCCGCGAACCGGCCGGCCCCCAGCACCCGCGCCGCCTCCTCCTGCCGCGGGTCCAGCTGGGCCCACAGACCACCGACGGTGCGCACGACGACGGCGTAGTTGAAGAAGACGTGCGCCAGCAGGATCGCCCACACGCCGGTGTCGAGGCGTACCCCCCACAGGTCGTCCAGCAGCCCGCCGCGGCCGGTGAGGCCGAGGAACGCGGCGCCCGTCACGACCGTCGGCAGCACGAACGGGACGGTGACGACCGCGTGCAGCACCCGCTTGCCGGGGAAGTCGAGCCGCGCGAAGACGTAGGCGCCGGGCAGCGCGAGAGCCAGCGTGAGCGCCGTGGAGGCGGCGGCCTGCCACAGCGTGAACCACAGCACCTGTCCCACGCCCGGATCGGTCAGCACCTCGAAGGCCGTGCCGGGCCGCCACTCGCCGTCCTCCTTCAGCCCGCGGCCGGTGATGGCCGCGACCGGATAGGCGAAGAACAGCGCGAAGAACGCCACCGGCACCGCGAGCAGCGCGGCCCGGCGCAGGGCGGCCGTACGCGTCACCTGACGACCAGGGAGGTCCACTCGTCGATCCACTCTTCGCGGTGGGCCGCGATCAGCTCCGCGTCCACGGTCAACGGCTCGTCGACGACCTCCCCGTACCGGGTGAACTCCTCGGGCAGCGCGGCATCCTCGCGCACCGGGTTCACGAACATCTGGAGCGGCATGTCCTCCTGGAACTCCTGGCTCAGCAGGAAGTCCAGCAGGGCCCGGCCCCCCTCCTCGTTGGCGGCGCCCGCCAGCAGCCCGGCGAACTCGATCTGCCGGAAGCAGGTGTCGGGCGCCACGCCCGTCGGCGCCTGCTCCGGCCGTTCCTCGCCGCCGTAGACCACGCCGGCGGGCGGCGAGGAGGCGTAGGAGACGACCAGCGGCCGGTCGCCGTCGCCCGCCCCGGAGAACCGTTCGTTGTACGCCTGCTCCCAGCCGTCGACGACCTCCACCCCGTTGTCCGCGAGCCGCTGCCAGTAGTCCTGCCAGCCGTCCTGGCCGTACGCGGCGACGGTGGCGAGGAGGAAGCCGAGCCCCGGCGAGGAGGTGGCCGCGTTCTGCACGACCAGCAGGTCACGGTAGGCCGGGTCGGCGAGGTCCTCGAAGGTCCCGGGCGGGGCGAGGCCGCGGTCCTCGAACCAGGCCCTGTCGTAGTTGACGCAGATGTCGCCGGTGTCCACGGGGGTGACGCGGTGCTCCGACCCGTCGAGCCGGTACTCCTCCGGCACGGCGGCCAGCCCCTCGGCCTCGTGCGGGGCGAAGACGTCTTCGTCGAGCGTGCGGGAGAGGAGCGTGTTGTCCACGCCGAACAACACGTCGCCCTGCGGGTTGCCCTGGGACAGCACGGCCTGGTTGACCACGATCCCGGCGTCCCCGCCGCGCAGCACCCGCACCGTGTAGCCGGTCTCCTCGGTGAACCGGTCGAGGACCTCGTCGGAGACGGCGAAGGAGTCATGGGTGACCAGGGTGACCTCGTCACCCCCGGAGCCCGCCTCCCCGCCGCCGCAGGCGACCGCGAGCAGGCCGAGCACCGGAACGACTATCAGGCTGCGCTTCATCGTGCCGCTTTCATGACGCGTGGGGCAGGGCGCACGCGGGCAGCACGAGAGCGATCCGAACTTCCTACCCAGCATGACCTGGGCGAGGTTCGAGGGTCTGCGGCCGGTGCCGCACTCTCAGCGCTGCGAGCGCTCCCCTGTCGGACTATGTGATGGCATGTGATCGGATGTTCGAACCAACGATAGCAGCGCGGGCTACCGCTCGGCCGCGGCGAGCTGGCCGCAGGCCCCCTCGATCTCCTGGCCCCTGGTGTCCCGCACGGTCACCGGCACGCCCTGCCGCTCCAGGGCGGCGACGAACGCCCGCTCGTCCTCGGGGCGGGACGCGGTCCACTTGGAGCCGGGCGTCGGGTTGAGCGGGATGAGGTTGACGTGGGCGCCGTGGCCCTTCAGCAGACGGCCCAGCAGGTCGGCCCGCCACGCCTGGTCGTTCACGTCCCTGATCAGCGCGTACTCGATGGAGATGCGGCGGCCCGACCGCTCGGCGTACGCCCAGGCCGCGTCCAGCACCTCCGCGACCTTCCAGCGGGTGTTGACCGGCACCAGGGTGTCCCGCAGCTCGTCGTCCGGCGCGTGCAGGGACACCGCGAGCCGGCAGGCGAACCCCTCCTCGGCGAACCGCCGCATCGCCGGGACCAGACCCACCGTCGAAACCGTGATGCCGCGCTGGGAGAGGCCGATGCCGTCCGGGCCCGGGTCGGTCAGCCTGCGGATCGCGCCGGTCACGCGCCGGTAGTTGGCCAGCGGCTCGCCCATCCCCATGAAGACGATGTTGGAGACGCGCGCCTGGCCGCCCGGCACCTCGCCGTCGCGCAGCGCGCGCATGCCGTCGACGATCTGGTGCACGATCTCGGCCGTCGACAGGTTCCGGTCGAGCCCGGCCTGCCCCGTCGCGCAGAACGGGCAGTTCATCCCGCAGCCGGCCTGGGAGGACACGCACATGGTGACCCGGTCCGGGTAGCGCATCAGCACCGACTCCACCAGCGTCCCGTCGTGCAGCCGCCACAGTGTCTTGCGGGTGGCGCCGTCGTCGCAGGCGAGGTGCCGCACCACGGTCATCAGCCGCGGCAGCAGCGCGCCCGCCAGGCGCTCCCTGGCCGCGGCCGGGACGTCCGTCCACTCGGCCGGATCGTCGGTCAGGCGCGTGAAGTAGTGGCGCGAAAGCTGCTGCGCGCGGAACGGCTTCTCGCCGAGCGCGGCAACGGCCTCCCGGCGCTCCTGTGGATCGAGGTCGGCGAGGTGCCGCGGGGGCTTGGCGGCCCCGCGGGGCGCGACGAAGGTCAGCTCTCCAGGTGCAGGCATGGTCCAGCCAGTGTCGCAGATACCGCGGCTACTCCGCGCCGACGAACGCCAGGAACAGCAGCCACACGACGGGCGCGGTCGGCAGCAGCGAGTCGAGCCGGTCCATGATCCCGCCGTGTCCTGGCAGCAGCGTGCCCATGTCCTTGATGCCCAGATCCCGCTTGATCATGGACTCGCCCAGATCGCCGAGGGTCGCGCTGACCGCCGCCCCCAGGCCCAGGAGCAGACCCTGCCACCAGGTGCCGCCGTCGATCAGGAAGTGCATGCACAGCGCCCCGGCAGCCATGGCGAACACCACGGCACCGGCCAGCCCTTCCCTGGTCTTGCCCGGGCTGATGCGCGGCGCAAGCTTGCGGCGCCCGAGGCGCCAGCCCACGGCGTACGCGCCGGTGTCGCTGACGACGGTCAGCAGCAGGAAGGTGAGCACCCGCCAGGAGCCGTCGTCCGCGGCGAGCATAAGCGCCACGAACGTCGCGAGGAACGGCACGTAGAACGCGACGAACACGCCGGCCGTCACGTCCCGCAGGTAGTTCTCCGGCGGCGCGGCCATCCGCCACACCAGCACCGCGAGCGCCGTCAGCGCGACGGCCACCCACGCGCCCTCCGCACCGCGCAGGTAGCCGGCCATGACCATGGCGGCGCCGCCCACCGCCAGCGGCGGGAGCGGCACCCGGATTCCCTTGCGGTCCGCAAGCCGCGAGGACAGCTCCCACAGCCCCACGACGACGGCCACCGCTATCACGCCGAGGAACGCCGGCTTGTAGACGAACAGCGAGACGAGGACGACGGCGCCGAGGCCGAGTCCGACCGCCACGGCGGCACGCAGATTGCGGCCAGCGCGCTTCCTGGGGCGCCGGGCCGCACGGTCTGGACGCTGCTCCGGCTCACCGCCGCCGGGGTCGGGCACGATCGACATAGGGGGAGTTTGCGCCGCATGCCGGTTTTCGCGCACGGGACCCGCCGGGGCGGGGCCGGCCTGCTCGGTCCTTCCGACGTACCCGGCGGCCGGGGGCGGCCCCCAGGATGATTCGTTCACGGATGACAGCGTCCTTCTCGGATCAGACCTCGAGCAGCTCGGCTTCCTTGTGCTTGAGCAGCTCGTCCACCTGCGCGACGTACTTGGCGGTCGTGTCGTCGAGCTCCTTCTCGCCACGACGGCCCTCGTCCTCGCCGACCTCGCCGTCCTTGATGGCCTTGTCCATGATCTCCTTGGCCTTGCGGCGCACCCCGCGAATGGAGATCTTGGCGTCCTCGCCCTTGGTCTTGGCGACCTTGATGAACTCCCGCCGCCGCTCCTCGGTCAGCTCGGGGAAGACCACGCGGATGATGTGACCGTCGTTCGTCGGGTTGACGCCGAGGTCGGAGTCCCGGACCGCCTGCTCGATGTTGCGCAGCGCGCTCTTGTCGAAGGGGGTGATGACGGCCATACGCGCCTCGGGCACCGAAAAGGACGCCAGCTGGTTGATCGGCGTCATGGTGCCGTAGTACTCGGCCACGATCTTGTTGAACATCGCCGGGTGGGCACGGCCGGTGCGGATGGCGGCGAGGTCGTCCTTGGCGACTCCGACCGCTTTTTCCATCTTCTCTTCAGCCTCGAGGAGGGCTTCTTCGATCACCACGTGCTCCTGGTTCGATGTGTGTGACGTGAATGACGTCGCGTGCGGCGGCCCGCTGGGCGCTTCAGGCCCGCCGGCCCTGGCTGTTCACAAGTGTGCCGATCTTCTCACCCTTTACCGCACGGGCGATATTGCCTTCCGCGAGCAGTTCGAAAACGAGGATCGGCAGCTTGTTGTCCCGGCACAGCGTGACGGCCGTGGAGTCGGCGACCTTCAGATCCCTGGTGATGACTTCGCCGTAGTCGAGCGCGTCGAACTTCACCGCCGCCGCGTTCTTCGCCGGGTCCGAGTCGTACACGCCGTCCACGCCGTTCTTGCCCATGAGCAGCGCCTCGGCGTGGATCTCCAGCGCCCGCTGGGCGGCCGTGGTGTCCGTCGAGAAGTAAGGCATGCCCATGCCCGCGCCGAAGATGACGACGCGGCCCTTCTCCAGGTGCCGCACGGCGCGCAGCGGGATGTAGGGCTCGGCGACCTGGCCCATGGTGATGGCCGTCTGCACCCGGGAGTCGATGCCTTCCTTCTCCAGGAAGTCCTGGAGGGCGAGGCAGTTCATGACGGTACCGAGCATGCCCATGTAGTCGGAGCGGGCCCGGTCCATACCGCGCAGTTGCAGTTCGGCGCCGCGGAAGAAGTTGCCACCGCCGATCACCACCGCGATCTGTGCGCCGTCGCGGACCACTGCCGCGATCTCCCGGGCCATCTTGTGCACGACGTCGGGGTCGACACCGAGTCCGCCGCCGCCGGCGAAGGCTTCTCCGGACAGCTTCAGCAGGAAACGGCGGGGTTTGTCGTCCTGGTTCATGGAACTCTCCTCGTGCACACACACCGAGGAGGCCACTGCCAGTGGACCCTTGCGGCTCCCCTGCTGGGCAATGGCCTCCTCGTCACAACTGCGGTCGCGCCGACCGTGTGATGCCACGGCCGGACGGCCTTCCGCCCGACAATAGCCGGGTAACGTCCGTTCCGCCGCGGACGGCGCGGCGGCCCGGTGCGTCCGCCGAGGTCAGGCGCCGACGCGGAAGCGCGCGAAGCCGTTTGCCGCCACGCCCGCCTCGGTCAGCACCTTCTGCACGGTCTTCTTGTTGTCCTTGGCGAACGGCTGGTTCAACAGGACGTGCTCCTTGAAGAAGCCGTTCACCCGGCCGTCCACGATCTTGGAGAGCGCGGCCTCGGGCTTGCCCTCCTCGCGCGCGGTCGCCTCGGCGATGCGGCGCTCGCTCTCGACGACGTCGGCGGGCACCTCATCCTGGGTGAGGTACCGGGGCGCGAACGCCGCGATGTGCTGCGCGACATCCTTGGCGACCTCGGCGTTCTCCTGCTCCAGCTGAATCAGCACGCCGACCTGCGGTGGCAGGTCGGGGCTGGTGCGGTGGAGGTAGGAGGCGACATAGCCGCCGGCGAGGCGGGCGTAGCGGTCGAGAACGATCTTCTCGCCCAGGGTCGCGTTGGCCTCGTCGACGTAGTCCTTGACGGACTTGCCGGACTCGATCTCCGAGGCCAGCAGCGTCGCGAGGTCCTCGGGCGCGGTGGCGAAGACGTGCTCGGCGATGGCCTGGGCCACCGCCTGGAACTTGTCGCCCTTGGCGACGAAGTCCGTCTCGCACTTCAGCTCGACCAGCACGCCCGAGGTGCTGTCCTCGGCGAGAACGGCGACGACCGCGCCATTCTCCGCGGTGCGGCTCTCGCGCTTGGCCACACCCTTCTGCCCCTTGACGCGCAGGATCTCGACGGCCTTGGCGACATCGCCCTCGGCCTCGTCCAGGGCCTTCTTGCAGTCCATCATGCCGGCGCCGGACAGCTCCCTGAGCTTCTTGACGTCGGCGGCGGTGAAGTTCGCCATGGTTACGTAATTCTCTTCCGGGGTGTCGTTCGGATCGCTTGGCGTCAGCTGGTCTGCTCGGCAGGCGTCTCCGTCGCCTCGGCGGCCGGTGCGGGCTGCTCCTCGGCAGGCTTGTCCTCGGCGGGCTTGTCCTCGGCGGGCTGCTCTTCGGCGGGCTTGTCCTCCGCCGCCTTCTCCTCGGCCGCCTTCTCCTCGGCGCCCTGGAGCAGCTCGCGCTCCCACTCGGGCAGCGGCTCGCCGGCCGGCTTCTCGCCGCCCTTGGCCTCGGCGGCACCGGAGCGGGCGATGAGGCCCTCGGCGACGGCGTCGGCGATCACGCGGGTGAGGAGCGTGACCGAACGGATCGCGTCGTCGTTGCCCGGGATCTTGTAGTCGACCTCGTCCGGGTCGCAGTTGGTGTCGAGGATCGCGACGACCGGGATGTTGAGCTTGCGCGCCTCACCGACGGCAATGTGCTCCTTCTTGGTGTCGACGATCCAGACGGCGCTGGGCACCTTCTGCATGTCGCGGATGCCGCCCAGGGTCTTCTCCAGCTTCGCCTTCTCGCGGGAGAGGACCAGCAACTCCTTCTTGGTGAGGCCGGAGGCCGCCACGTCGTCGAAGTCGATCTGCTCCAGCTCCTTCAGGCGCTGGAGCCGCTTGTGCACGGTCGAGAAGTTGGTGAGCATGCCGCCGAGCCAACGCTGGTTGACGTAGGGCATGCCGACCCGCGCGGCCTGCTCCGCAATGGCCTGCTGCGCCTGCTTCTTGGTGCCGACGAACATGACGGTGCCGCCGTGGGCGACGGTCTCCCTGACGAACTCGTAGGCGCGGTCGATGTACGACAGCGACTGGAGCAGGTCGATGATGTAGATGCCGTTGCGCTCGGTGAAGATGAACCGCTTCATCTTCGGGTTCCAGCGGCGGGTCTGGTGCCCGAAGTGGACGCCGCTCTCCAGCAGCTCCCGCATCGTGACGACGGCCATGGCCGTTCTCCTTGTGACGCTCGGTTGTCAGCGCCGCCCGGCTGGGCGGCACTCCTGACGCCCCGACGCGCTGTGCCGTGGGGTCCCGCCCCTGACGCGAGGCTGCTCCACGGACCGAGAAACGCGGCCACCGCGGCACCGCGGGAGGACCCTGGTGCCGAAGTGGCGGGGCATGCGAGGTCGATCCGGGACTCCGGATCGCCACGAGCAGTGTACGGGACCGGAACAGGCCCGGGCGACCGGTGACCACCTCCCTCGAAGGGGTGAGGAAGTTATCCACAACGACAGAGTTATCCACCAAGATCCACTTGTTGGGCGCGACTTCGTCACAGTCGGTGACGGAGGTGAGGCGGATGAATCAGCGAGGAGCACTCGGCCGCTTCGGAGAGGACGTGGCCGTACGGCGGCTGCGCGACGCGGGCATGACCGTCCTTGAGCGGAACTGGCGGTGCCGCGCCGGAGAGATCGACATCGTGGCGCAGGACCGCACGGCCGGCGGCAGGGCCGTGGTCGTCTGCGAGGTGAAGACCAGGCGCGGCGGCCGGTTCCAGCACCCGATGGCGGCGCTGACGCCCGACAAGGCGGAGCGGCTGCGCCGCCTCGCGCAGTGGTGGCTGTGCGAGCGCTGGCTCACGGTGTTCGACCAGCCGCCGCCCGGCGGACTGCGCATCGACCTGATCGGGGTGCTGCTGCCCACCCGCGGGGCGCCGCTGGTCGAGCACGCGCGGGGGGTGGCGTGATGGCGTTCGCCCGCACCTGCGCGGTCGCCCTGGTCGGCGTCGAGGGCGTGGTGGTCGAGGTCCAGGCCGATCTGGAGCCCGGGGTCGCCGCGTTCTCCCTGGTCGGCCTCGCCGACAAGTCGCTGAGCGAGAGCAGGGACCGGGTCAGGGCCGCGGTGATCAATTCGGGTGCGCCCTGGCCGCAGAAGAAGTTGACGGTGGGCCTCAGCCCGGCGGCGGTGCCCAAGTGCGGCAGCGGGTTCGACCTCGCGGTCGCGTGCAGCGTGCTGGCCGCGGCCGAGCGGATCGATCCGCGGGTGATCGCGGACGTCATGATGATCGGCGAGCTGGCACTCGACGGCCGGGTCCGACCGGTGCGCGGGGTGCTGCCCGCCGTGCTCACCGCGGCGGACGCCGGGTACCGGCAGGTGGTGGTGCCCGAGCAGGCGGCGGGCGAGGCCGCCCTCGTGCCGGACGTCGCGGTCCTCGGGGTGCGCAGTCTCCGCCAGTTGATCGCGGTGCTCGCCGACGAGCCGGTGCCGGAGGAGCCCGCGCCCGAGGAGCTGGGCCCGCACACCACGACGCCGGGCGCCGGCTGGGGGCACCCGCCGTCCGGCCACCTCTCGGGGCCGCCGGCCGGCGAGGCACCGCCGGACATGACGGAGGTCTCCGGCCAGCGCGTGGCCCGCCGCGCCCTGGAGGTGGCCGCCGCCGGCCGGCACCACCTCCTGCTCAAGGGGGCGCCTGGCGCGGGGAAGACGATGCTCGCGGAGCGGCTGCCCGGGCTCCTGCCGCCCCTGACCCGGCAGGAGTCCCTGGAAGTCACCGCCGTGCACTCGGTGGGCGGCTCGCTGCCGCCGGGCCGCCCGCTGGTGGACCGCCCGCCGTACTGCGCGCCGCACCACTCGGCGTCGATGGCGGCCCTCGTCGGCGGCGGCAGCGGCCTGCCCCGCCCGGGCGCGATGTCCCTCGCCCACCACGGGGTCCTCTTCCTCGACGAGGCGGCCGAGATGAGCGGCCAGGTCCTCGACGCGCTGCGGCAGCCTCTCGAGTCGGGGCAGGTGGTGGTGGCCAGGGCGGCCGGTACGGTCCGGATGCCCGCCCGGGTCCTCCTCGTCCTCGCCACCAATCCGTGCCCCTGCGGCAGACACGGTTCGCCCGGCGGGGACTGCGAATGCCTGCCGAGCGTCGTCAGACGCTACCGGGCACGGCTCTCGGGGCCGTTGCTCGACCGCATCGACCTGCGGGTCCCGGTGGACCCGGTGAGCCGGGCCGAGTTGGTCGCGGCCGGGGGCGGCGAGTCGACCGCGGTGGTGGCCGAGCGCGTGCACGCGGCCCGCGAGCGGGCCCGGGTCCGGTACGCCGACGCGGGCTGGCGCACCAACGGCGAGGTGCCAGGACACGAGTTGCGCACCCGCTGGGTCCCGCAGCCGGGCGCGCTGGCCAGGGCGGAGCAGGATCTGGACCGCGGTTTGCTCACCGCCAGGGGTCTTGACCGGGTGCTGCGCGTGGCGTGGACGGTGGCCGATCTCGCGGGCCACGGGCGGCCGACCGCTCAGGACGTCGACGCCGCGCTGGAGCTGCGGACCGGTGTGCGCCGCGGCGCGGGTGTCGTCGGCAGCCTGCCGTGAGCGGGCCAGACGCGGAGACCAGGCTGGCCAGGGCGGCACTCGCGCGGGTCGCCGAGCCGGGCGACGAGCTGGTGGGGCGGTTACTGGCCGAGCTGGGGCCGGTGGGGACGTGGCGGGCCCTGCGGGACGGCGGGCCCCGGCCGGTGCGGGCGCCGGCCGACCGGTGGGATGGGCTGCGGCTGCGCGCCCGGCACGCCCGCCCCGAGGCGGATCTGGCCCGGATCACGGACCTCGGCGGGCGCTTCCTGTGTCCTGATGACCGGGAGTGGCCCAGTCAGCTGGACGATCTGGGCCCCGCGCGGCCCGTGGGCCTGTGGGTGCGGGGTCCGTGCTCGTTGCGGTTCGTCGCGCTGCGCTCCGTTGCGCTGGTGGGCGCGCGGGCCTGCACGGACTACGGGGCGCACGTGGCGGCCGAGCTGGCCACCGCGCTGGCGGAGCGGGGCTGGACGGTGGTCTCCGGCGCGGCGTACGGCGTGGACGCGGCGGCGCACCGGGGCGCGCTCGCGGTCGGCGGCTCGACGGTGGCGGTGCTGGCGTGCGGGGTCGACGTCAGCTACCCGGCCGCGCACCGCGAGCTGCTCGGCCGTATCGCGGAGCGCGGGCTGCTGGTGGCCGAGCTGGCCCCCGGCGACCATCCGACCCGCGGTCGCTTCATCCAGCGGAACCGGGTGATCGCCGCCCTGACCAGGGGCACGGTGGTGGTGGAGGCGGCCCGGCGCAGCGGCTCGCTGATCACCGCGCGACACGCGCGGCGGCTCGGCAGGCATCTGATGGCCGTACCGGGCCCGGTGACCTCCGGTCTCTCCGCCGGAGCCCATCGGCTGATCCGGTCGGAGGCGACGCTCGTCCGCGATGCGGCCGACATCGTCGAGCTGGCGGGGGACATGGGCGAGCTGGCCGCCGAGGAGGCCGGTCCTGCCGTGCCGCGGGATCTTCTGGCGCCGCGGACCGGGCAGGTGCTCGACGCGCTGCCCGCCTCCGGGCCCGCCACGGCGGAGGAGGTGGCCCGGGGCGCCTGCACCAGCCCGCAGGCGGCGGAGGCGAGACTGCGGGAGTTGAGCTGCCTAGGCTTCGTCGAACGCGTGGCCGATCGCTGGCAGTTGTGCCGGGGCGATCCCCGACACGCGGACGAGGGCGACGCCCGCACCGGCGTCGGCGCATAACACCACGGTGCGCCCAGCGGAACGTATCTGCGCATGCCGACGGCGCCGCCACGTGCACAAAGCAACCCTTCAGTCACGCTACGCTCACAGGGTTTTCGCCGCCCTCGACCAGCACCCCCCGCACGCACACCCGAAGAACGGCTCAAGACGACGCATGCCACAGCACTCCCTGGGGCCCAAGCACGCGGCTCCGGCAGCGCCGGCCGCGGCGGACCGCGCCACAACTGCCGCCGCCCCCACCGCGCTCGCCGAGCTGTGGCGCTCCTACAAGGCCACCGGCGACGAACGGCTGCGGGAGCAGCTGATCCTGCACTACAGCCCGCTGGTCAAGTACGTGGCCGGCCGGGTCAGCGTGGGGCTGCCGCCCAATGTGGAGCAGGCCGACTTCGTCTCCTCGGGAGTGTTCGGACTCATCGACGCCATCGAGAAGTTCGACCCGGAGCGCTCCATCAAGTTCGAGACGTACGCCATCACCCGCATTCGCGGCGCCATGATCGACGAGCTGCGGGCGCTCGACTGGATTCCGCGGTCGGTGCGGCAGAAGGCCCGCGCGATCGAGCGCGCCTACGCCACCCTGGAGGCGTCCTTGCGGCGCACCCCCTCCGAGCCCGAGGTGGCCGCGGAGATGGGCGTCACCCTCGATGAACTGCACACGGTCTTCGGACAGTTGTCCCTGGCAAACGTGGTGGCCCTGGAGGAGCTGCTGCACGCCGGCTCCGAGGGCGGCGACCGGCTGAGCCTGATGGACACGCTGGAGGACACCGCCGCGGACAATCCGGTGGAGGTGGCGGAGGACCGCGAGCTGCGGCGGCTGCTGGCCCGCGCCGTCAACACGCTGCCCGAGCGTGAGAAGACCGTGGTGACCCTCTACTACTACGAGGGACTCACGCTCGCGGAGATCGGCGAGGTGCTCGGCGTCACGGAGAGCCGGGTGAGCCAGATCCACACCAAGTCCGTGCTCCAGCTGCGCGCCAAGCTCGCGGACGTCAACGGCTGACGACGAAGGGGCCGATCCCGGGGCGGCCACGCTCTAGAGTGAAAAGGTGCCCAGAATCCGAGCGGCCACGGTGGCCGAGCACCGCAAGATGCAGCGCGCCGCTCTGCTGGACGCGGCCAGGTCACTGCTGTCGGAGGGCGGCGTCGAGGCACTGACCTTTCCCGCCCTGGCCCGGCGCACCGGCCTGGCCCGGTCCTCGGTTTATGAGTACTTTCCCTCCAGGGCGGCCCTGGTCGAGGAGCTGTGCACGGCCGATCTGCCGCTCTGGGCCGCGGAGATCGAGGCCGCGATGGAAGCGGCCGACGGCCCGCGCGCCAAGGTGGCGGCGTATGTCACCCACCAGCTGGCCCTGGCCTCGGACGGGCGCCACCGGGCCGTCATGGCCATCGCCGCGGGCGACCGGGACGCCACGGCGCGGGCCGGCATCCCGCCGGACGCCGCCTGGGCAAGGATCAGGGCCGCGCACGGCGGCCTGCTCGACATGGTCGTCGGGGTCATGGCGGACCTCGGACATCCCGAGCCGCGGGTGGCGGCGGCGCTCCTCCAGGGCGTCGTGGACGCGGCCGTCCGCTGCGCGGCGTCCCCCGCCGCCCCGCCGGCGGACCACGTCGCCGCGAGCGCGCTGCGCATCGCCCTCGACGGAGTCGCCGGCGGCCTCCTCCGGGAGCGGGACGCCGTCGACGGGCAGCAGCCGGGAGGGGCCCCGTAGCAGCTCCCGCGGCAGCAGGGAGAGCGGATCAAGGTAGGTCTCGTCCCGCAGCAGCCCCCAGTGCAGGCAGGGCGCCGCGCAGTGGAACGGGCCAGCGGCCAGCGTGCCGACGGGCGAGCCGGGCGCGACCGAAGCCCCCACCGCGACCGAGGCCCGCACCGGCTCATACGTGGTCCGCAGCCCGGAGGGCGCGCCCGCCCCGTCCATCAGCTCGATGGTGAGTACCCCGCGCCCGGCGACCTGCCCGGCGAACACCACCGTCCCCGCGGCCGCCGCCCGCACCACCGCCCCGGGCTCGGTGATCAGATCGACTCCGCGGTGCCCGGCCGCCCACGGCTTCGGCGGGGGCTCCCAGAACCGGCCGACGAGCGGGCGCGCGGCCCCGCCGGTGCCGGGCACCGGCCAGACCCCCGAGGGCTGGGCCGCCGGAACAGTGAGCAGGATCACGGAGAGCAAAGCGGTCACTACCGTCATACCGCCAGCCTGCCGCGCCACGGGCCCCCGCGGGGACCGGAGACGAAATCTGTGGACAAGTCAGGCTCTGGGGATAACTTCGCCCCCCAATCGGGTGAGGGCGCTCGCTCAGGCGTTCCGCTCGCCGCCGCCGAAGCCAGAGTCCTCCGGCAGGTCGAGTTCGCTGCGGTTCAGCTCCTCGATATTCACGTCCTTGAACGTCAGCACCCGGACCTGCTTGACGAAACGGGCCGGTCTGTACATGTCCCAGACCCAGGCGTCAGCCATGGAGACCTCGAAGAACACCTCGCCCTGCACGGAGTGGACCTGCATCTCGTAGTCGTTCGTGAGGTAGAAGCGGCGCTCCGTCTCGATCACATACGTGAATAGCCCGACCACGTCCCGGTACTCCCGGTAGAGCTTGAGCTCCATCTCGGTCTCGTACTTTTCGAGGTCTTCGGCACTCATGGCGTGATCCCCTTCAGCCGTGCGTTCCCTCATTGTGCGTCACCCGGGACATCCGCACGCCGTGGCGGTCGGTTCCTTCCCGCCCGGCGGGCCAGTGGCGCGTACGCGGCACCCGCGAGGATCAGCACCGCACCGGCGCTGGTGGCGTAGAACAGCGGCCGCAGCGGCCCGGAACCGGAGATCCCGCCGTCAAGCCCCTCGAAGCCGCCCGGCCTCGGCAGCAGGCCGAAACGATCCAGCGGCCACACCGTCGCCTCGACGCGGGCCGAGACCGCGTCGAGAGGAACCGTTCCGGCACTGGTCTCGGACAGCAGGCTGCGGGAGTCGAGCGAATCCGCCCTGTCGTCGCCGAGCAGGAACAGCTCCCCCTCCGGCACCTCGGCCTCGAAGCCGCTCGGCGCGGCGCCGTACTCCTCGTCCAGGTACCGCTCGTCGACCGCCTCGCCGTCCACCGTGAGGCGTCCGCGCTCGTCACAGCAGGCGACCGTGTCGCCACCGACCCCGACCACGCGCTTGATCATCAAGGATTCGCCGAACGAGGTGTCGCGGAATACCACGACGTCGCCCCGCCGCACGTCCCCGCCGTCGATCCGCTGCGCCAGCACCCGGTCCCCCGAGGTCACCGACGGCGCCATGGAGCTGGTCGGCACCGTGTAGGGCTGGTACAGCACGGCGGCCAGGACGAACCCGCCGAGCAACAGCACACACCCGACGGCCACGGCGGCCCCGGAAAGCGCTCGCCCCAGCCGCCCCCGGCGACGCACCACTCCGCCCATGTGGGTCCCCTCCCGATCGGCTTCAGGAGGCGACCCTATCCAGCGGCAGGGTGGCAGGTCAGCCCTTTGCCCCGGTGCCCTCGTCCCGGTCCGTCGCGGGAGCCGCCGTGGCGACCGCGGCATCGGCCGCGGCCACCGCCCTGTCGAGCAGCCTGCGCCGACGCCACAGCACCAGCGGCAGCGCCCCGGCCACGCCGAGCGCCGCCGGCGACACGGCCGCCGCGGCACCGGCCACCGAGTCGTAGCCGTCGGGCACGGACAGCGTGCTCCAGCGGGTCACGGGCCAGGCGATGACGATGGCCCGGCCGACCACGTCGTCCACGGGCACGGTGCCACCCGACAGATTCTGGTGGAAGCGCGAATCGAGCGAATCCTGTCGGTGGTCGCCCATCACCCACAGCTCACCGTCGGGAATCGTGATCGGCCCGAAGGGCCGGTCCCCGCACGGAGTGTTCCCCGGGTAGAGGTAGTCGCTCTCGTCCAGCGCCTCGCCGTTGACGGTGACCTGGCCGTTCTCCTCGCAGGCCACCTCGTCGCCGCCCACCGCGATCACACGCTTGATCAGGTCCTGATCCTCCGCGGAGGGCATCAGCCCGATGAAGCTCAGCGCTTCCTGCACGGCGGAGCCGATACCGCCGCCCGAGGACGGGCTCTCGCCCAGCCAGCCGCCCGGATCGTGGAACACCACGACCTCGCCGCGCTCCGGCTCGGCGCCGAACCAGGGGGTGAGCTTGTCCACCAGCACGCGGTCGCCCTGCTGGAGCGTGTTCTGCATGGAGTTGGACGGGATGGAGAACGCCTGCACGAGGAACGTCTTGATCAGCAGCGCCAGAACGATGGCGATGCCGATGAGGATCGGCAGCTCCTTCCAGAAGGAACGCTGCTTCGCCGCGCGCCTGCGGCGCTGCCTAGGGCTCTCCGCGGTCTCGTCCGCGGCCGCTCCGGCGCCTGCGGAGGCGTCCGCGGAGCCGTCCGGCACACCGGGGGGATCGTCGCCGGACGCCGCGCCATCCGGATGCTGCGGGCGGTTCTCCGGGTCGTCGTCCGAACCGGATCGCGCATCCACCGCTACATCCCCCACATTCGCTCCTCACGCTCCGCTCCGGCCCGCCCGGCTTCCGCAGCAGGCCCACTACTCCCATAACGAGCGGGAGTTCCGCAGGGATCGGGAGCCGCGCTATTTGATTGTCGGTACGGACAGCATTGTCGCCGCCCGTGGCACGCGCGTCGACCGCGCCCGCGGCGGGGTCGGGCACGTCCGCGAACGCCTCCGTGCCGCCGAGACGCTGCCAGTGCCCGAAGGGCCACGCGATCACGACCGCCCGGCCGACGACCAAGTCCACCGGTACGGTACCTTGTCCCTCCTCGTCCAGGTGATAGCGGGAGTCGGCCGAATTCGACCGGTGATCTCCCATCACGAACACCCGCCCGTCGGGAACGGTCACCTCGAACTCGATCTGCGAGGGCGGGTTCCCGGGATACAGGTACGGCTCGTCCAGCGGGGTCCCGTTCACCGTGATCCGGCCGTCCGCGTCACAGCACACCACCGTGTCGCCGCCGACGCCGATGACCCGTTTGATCAGATCCTGGTCGTCGTCGCTCGGCAGCAGGCCGATCCAGGTCAGCGCCGCCTGGACGTGCCGGATGCCGAACGGGCCCTCGTCCTCGTCGGTGTCGCCGGCCTGCTCGGTCTCCAGCCAGCCGCCCGGGTCGGTGAAGACGACCACATCGCCCCGGGACGGCTCCCAGCCGAACCACGGCGTGAGCTTGTCCACCAGGACCCGGTCGTCCACGCGAATCGTTTCCTCCATCGACCCGGAGGGAATCACGAACGCCTGGACCAGGAAGGTCTTGAGCACCAGCGCGATCAGCAGCGCGGTGCCGATGAGTATGGGAATCTCCCGAGTGGCCCGCAGCCGTCTGCGGCGCCTGATACGCCTGGCGGCCCGCCGCCGGTCCGCGCGCCCCTCACCGGGGCCGCGCAGCGTGGGTCTCGGCTCCTCGCCCGCTGGCTGCTCCGCACCCGCGGGGTACGCGCCGTCCCCGGCGCCCTCGGGCCCGCCGTTCCGCCGACGACCGGACCGAGGCTTGCCGCGCTCACCCATGATCCGACCGCAACCAGCCCCAGCGGTCCACCGGCCAGCCGATCAGCACCACCCGGCCGATCACCTTGTCGACGGGGACGGTGCCGCCCCCCGGGGAGCCGAGGTACTCCCTGGAGTCCGCCGAATCAGAACGGTGGTCGCCCATTACCCACAACCGTCCCTCGGGCACTTGGATATCAAACCTGACATGCGAAGGCTTGTCCCCCGGATACAGATAGGGCTCGTTCAGCGGCTCGCCGTTGACCTCGATCCGCCCCTGGCTGTCGCAGCACCGCACGCGGTCCCCGCCGATCCCGATGACGCGCTTCACGTAGTCGGTCTCCGAGCCCCGGGACAGACCGATCGCCGCGCCGGCGCCGCGCAGCAAACCGCCGAGCAGCCCCGGGTCCGACTCCTCCGCGACGAAGGAGCCCGTGCCGTCGAACACGATGACGTCCCCGCGCTGCACCTCCCCGCCGAAGCGGTAGGCCAGCTTGTTGACCATGACGCGGTCCCCGACCTGGAGCGTGCCCTCCATCGAGCCGCTGGGGATCAGGAACGGCTGCATCACGAAGGAGCTGGTGAGCGCCGTCAGCACCACCGTGCTCAGCGCCACCACCACCCACAGACGCACCGAACGCGACCACCGCCGCCATACCCGGACGGGTCTGGCAGGGCGGTCGCGCTCCGGGGGGCGTGCGTCGGAATCGGTCACGCCGCGATGGTAACCGGCGGCGCGGGCCGGTCAGTTCTCCCGCTTCTCCTTGATCTTCGCGGCCTTGCCACGCAGGTTGCGCAGGTAGTAGAGCTTGGCGCGGCGCACGGCACCGCGGGTCACGAGCTCGATCTTCTCCACGACCGGAGTGTGCACGGGGAACGTGCGCTCCACGCCGACGCCGAAGCTGACCTTGCGCACCGTGAAGGTCTCCCGGACCCCGGAGCCCTGGCGGCGGATGACCACGCCCTTGAACTGCTGCACACGGGACCGGTTGCCCTCGATGACGCGCACGTGGACGTTCACGGTGTCACCGGGGCGGAAGGCCGGGACGTCGTCCCGCAGGGAAGCGGAGTCGACACTGTCCAGGAGGTTCATGGCTTGCTGCTCTCCTCGCCGATGCCACAGGTCATCAGCGGAAATGATCGTGATGGTGGAAAGGGGACGGCCCGGCCGCGTCGGCGGCGTCGGTCCCCCTGTGGCAGGGTCGCGCGCCGGATACGGAAAGGGCCAGCGGCCTATTGTTCCACGTCCGCCGACGCGCGCCCAAATCGGCCGTCCGCACCCGGTCGCCAGCCGAGCTCGGCCAGCGTGGCGCGGTCGTGCTTGTCGAACGCGGCCGGGTCGCCGCCCTCGATCAGGTCGGGGCGGGTACCGCTGGTGCGGCGCAGCGCCTCGTCGCGGCGCCAGCGCGCGATCCTCCCGTGGTGCCCGCTGACCAGCACCTCCGGCACGCTCCGGCCGCGCCACTCGGGGGGCTTGGTGTAGACCGGCCCCTCCAGCAGCCCGGCCATCGGGCCGGGGGCGAAGGAGTCGTCGCGGTGCGACTCGGCGTTGCCGAGCACGCCCGGCAGCAGCCGTGCGATCGCCTCGACCATCACGAGCACCGGCGCCTCGCCGCCGGCGAGCACGTAGTCCCCGATGGACAGCTCACGCACGTCGAAACGCTCGCCGTAGTGGTCCACGACCCGCCGGTCGATGCCCTCGTAGCGGGCCGGGGTGAAGATCAACCAGGGCTTGGCCGCCAGCTCGTGGGCCACCTCCTGCGTGAACGCCCGGCCACTGGGCGTGGGCACGACGAGCACCGGCGGCTCCTGCCCGCCGGACGGCCCCGAGGCGAGCACGGAGTCCAGCGCCTCGCCCCACGGCTCCGGCTTCATCACCATGCCGGGACCGCCGCCGTAGGGGGTGTCGTCGACGGTGTGGTGCCGGTCGCGGGTCCACCCCCGCAGGTCGTGCACGCGCACGTCCAGGAGCCCGGCGGCGCGCGCCTTGCCGACGAGCGAGACACCCAGCGGCTCCAGGTACTCGGGGAAGATGGTGACGACGTCCAGCCTCACGTCTCGTCGCCCCCGTCGAGCAGCCCCGGCGGCGGATTCACCACCGCGCGCCCGGCGTCGAGGTCGATGTCGGGAACGATCTCCGAGACGAACGGGATCAGCGCCTCCCCGCCCCCGGTACGCGCCACGATCAGCAGGTCCTGCCCCGGCAGGTGGGCGACTTCCGCGATGCTGCCGAGCGCCGTGCCGTCCGCGGTGACCACGTCGAGGCCGACCAGCTGGTGGTCGTAGAACTCCTCCGGGTCGTCGGGCAGCTCCGCCGGGTCCACCTCGGCGATCAGCAGCGTGTTCCGCAGGGCCTCGGCGGCCGTGCGGTCCTGCACGCCCGCGAAGCGCAGCAGCAGCCGACCGCTGTGCACGCGGCCGGACTCGATGGTCAGGGGGCCGGTCCCGGCGGGGTCGGTCGCCAGCTCGGCACCGGGGGCGAGCCGCAGCTCCGGCTCGTCGGTGCGGACCTCGACGGTGACTTCGCCCTTGATGCCGTGGGCACGGCCGATGCGCGCGACGACGACTTGCACTGTATGTCCGTTCTCAGGAGGCACCGAGGGCCGGAGCGGCAACTGCCGCTCCGGCCCTGGGTGCGATGCCGATGGCGCCGTCAGCGGACCTCGTCCGCGTCGACGAGGTCGACGCGGACGCCCTTGCCGCCGAGCGCGCCCACGACCGTGCGCAACGAGCGCGCGGTACGGCCATTGCGGCCGATCACCTTGCCGAGGTCGTCGGGGTGAACCCGGACCTCGAGGACTCGCCCGCGGCGCAGGGTACGCGAGGCGACCTGGACCTCATCGGGATTGTCGACGATGCCCTTCACCAGGTGCTCCAGGGCCTCTTCGAGCATTTCAGCCCTCGGTCGACTCTGCCGGGGCCGCGGCGGCCTCGGCGTCGGCCTTCTTCTCGCCCTTCTTCGCCTTCGGAGTGATGGCCTCACCCCGGGGCTCACCGCCGGACTCCTTGGCCGCGGCCTCGAACAGGGCGCGCTTGTCCGGCTTGGGCTCGGCGACCTTCATCGGCGGCGGGGCGGGCAGACCCTTGAACTTCTGCCAGTCGCCGGTGACCTTCAGGATGGCCATGACCGGCTCGGTCGGCTGCGCGCCGACGCCCAGCCAGTACTGGACGCGGTCGGAGTCGACCTCGATGCGGGAGGGGTTCTGCACCGGGTGGTACAGGCCCAGCTCCTCGATGGCACGGCCGTCCCTGCGGGTACGCGAGTCGGCGACGACGATGCGGTAGTGCGGCGAACGGATCTTGCCCAGTCGCTTCAGCTTGATCTTGACTGCCACGGGTGTGGTGTCTCCTGCGTGTTGACGTGGTGGACCGCCGGGGCGGCCGCGTGGGGTTGCGGCGCCGGGGGTCCGATGGACGCGTCAGCCGGAGGAGAGAGGGGTCCTGTACGACTGCCGAGTTCAACGGCCCATTCTGCCATAGCCCGTCAGGCGGAAGCCGCCACGGTCAGGGCCTCGGCGATCTGGAAGGGCTTCTTGCACGCACCGCACACGATCGGGGCCTGCGCCAGGACGGACGGTACGACGCGGACGTTCCGCCCGCACTCGCACACCGCCTTGACGCGCACCCCGCCACCGGAGGAACCGTGCCGGGCCGCGGGCCCGCGGAAGCTCCGCTTCGTGTCCGTGGCGTTGGCCGCCACGTGCGCCTTCAGCGCCCGTTGCAGCCGCTCGGCCGTGGGCCGGTAGCGCCGTCTGGTCTCGGCGTTCATCGTGACCAGCGAGAAGCCGCTGCTCGGATGCGGGTCGTCGGTGTGATCGAGGCCGAGCTCCTCCGCGATCGCGAGAAAGCGGCGGTTGTGGTAGCGGCCGGCGCGGGAGGTGTCCCTGACCCCCCGGGCAGCGGCGATACCGTGCACGGCCTCGTGCAGCAGCCGTTCGAAGGAGAGCTCGGAGCCGCAGGCGGACGAGGACTCTCCGATCAGTGATTCGGGCGTCGCCAGGTCAGGCAGCTCCGGATGGTGCCGTTGAATATCGGCCCACGCGTGCGCCAGCTCGGCGGCGAGAACTGGAACTGGTTGTGTCGTGCTCACGTCGTAGCTAACGAGCGAGCACCCCGAGGTGTTCCGATTCCGGGGCAAGTCCACGAATTTGCACCTACTGGTCAGTTCGCCGTCATTGCGGCCCCGCGAAACGGGGCGAAGAACCCGCGAAAGCTCAGTAGGCGCGGCCTACGACGGCGATCGTGCCCGGGGCGTCGTCCGACTCGGGAACGGAGCCGTCCTCGGCCACGAGGCAGCGCACGGACACCGCGTCCTGCGCGAGCCTGGCCTCCCCTTCGGCACCCAGATCGGCCCACGGAATGCGCGCCCAGCCCCCGGCCGCGGCCACCTCCACCGCCTCCGGCACCGTGCGCACCTCCGTGGTGCGCGCCTCGCGGCGCTCCCGCGACTGCCGCAGCAGCAGCGCCTGGTCCTCCTCCAGCAGGCCGGGCAGCAGCCCGGGCAGCGCGTCGATCGCGACGGGCGCCTTCCCGCCCGGGACGCGGCGCGCCAGCATCGCGGTGCCCGCGGCCAGGTCCCGCGGTCCGACCTCGACCCGGACCGGCACGCCCTTCAGCTCCCAGTCCACGGCGCGGCGGCCGAACGGGGTGTCGGTGCGGTCGTCGACCTCGGTCCTGACGCCGGCCGCGGTGAGCGCGGCGCCGATTTCGCGGACCTTCGCAAGCACGGCCTCGTCGTCCTTGATCGCCAGCACGACGGCCTGCACCGGGGCGAGCCGGGGCGGGACGCGCAGCCCGTTGTCGTCGCCGTGGGACATGATCAGGCCGCCGACCATGCGTGTCGAGGAGCCCCAGGAGGTCTGCCAGACCAGCTCGCGGCCGCCGTCCGCGGCGAGGTAGCGGGTGTCGAAGGCGCGCGCGAAATTCTGGCCGAGCTCGTGGCTGGTGCCCATCTGGAGCGCCTTGCCGTCACTCATCATCGCTTCGAGCGTGAGGGTGTTGATGGCTCCGGCGAAGCGCTCGGCGGGCGACTTGCGGCCGAGGACCACGTCGATGGCCAGGGTGTTGACCATGAAGTCGCCGTAGACGTCCCGGTGAATGCGGGCGGCGTAGTCGCGGGCGTCCTCGGCGGTCGCGTGCGCGGTGTGCCCCTCCTGCCACAGGAACTCCGTGGTGCGCAGGAACACGCGGGGCCGCATCTCCCACCGGACCACGTTGGCCCACTGGTTGATCAGCAGCGGGAGGTCGCGGTAGCTCTGCACCCACTTGGCGAAGTACTCGTTGATGATCGTTTCCGACGTGGGGCGGACGACCACGGGCTCCTCGATCTGCTTGCCGCCGCCGTGCGTGACGACGGCCAGCTCGGGCGCGAAACCCTCGACGTGCTCGGCCTCCCTGGCCAGGTAGGACTGCGGGATGAACAGCGGGAAGTAGGCGTTGCGGGCGCCGGCCGCCTTGATCCGCGCGTCCATCTCCAGCTGCATCCGCTCCCAGATCCCGTACCCGTAGGGCCGGATGACCATCGTGCCGCGGACCGGGCCGTTGTCGGCGAGCTCCGCCTTGGCGATGACGTCCTGGTACCAGCGCGGGAAGTCGTCCGCCTGGGGAGTGAGCACGGGAGCCTTGGTCATGGCGGGAATGGTACGGCTCCCGGCTCCTCAAACGTGAATTGGGTTACTTCGGCGGCAGCATGTCCCTGAACTCCTGGGGCAGTTCGAAGTCGGCCGGGTCCGCGCCCGCACCCTCGCCGCGCTGCGCGGCGGCCTGCTCATCGGCCTGGCGCTTCATCGGGTTGCCCGAACGCCGCGCGCCCTTGCCCTTCTTCTGCGGCTTGGACTTGCGCTTGCCGCCGCCGCCACCGATGCCGGGCATGCCCGGCATCCCCGGCATGCCGCCGCCCTGCGCCATCTTCGACATCATCTTCCTGGCCTCGAAGAAGCGCTCGACGAGCCCCTTGACCGCGCTGACGTCGACTCCGGAACCGCGGGCGATGCGGACCCGCCGCGAACCGTTGATGATCTTGGGGTCGGCGCGCTCGCCAGGCGTCATCGACTTGATGATGGCGGCAGTGCGGTCGACCTCGCGCTCGTCGAGATTATTGATCTGCTCGCGCATCTGCCCCATGCCCGGCATCATCCCGAGCAGCTTGGAGATGGAGCCCATCTTGCGGACCTGCTCCATCTGCGCCAGGAAGTCCTCGAGTGTGAACTCCTTGGGGCCCTTGGCCAGCTTGCTGGCCAGCTTCTCGGCCTCCTGCTGGCTGAACGTGCGCTCGGCCTGCTCGATCAGGGTGAGCACGTCGCCCATGCCGAGGATGCGGGACGCCATGCGGTCCGGGTGGAACGCGTCGAAGTCGTCCAGCTTCTCGCCGTTGGAGGCGAACATGATCTGGCGGCCGGTGACCTGCGCGATGGACAGGGCCGCACCGCCGCGGGCGTCGCCGTCGAGCTTGGAGAGCACCACGCCGTCGAAGCCGACGCCGTCGCGGAACGCCTCCGCCGTGCTGACCGCGTCCTGGCCGATCATCGCGTCCACGACGAACAGCACCTCGTCGGGGCTGACCGCGTCCCTGATGTCGGCGGCCTGCCGCATCATCTCCTCGTCGATGCCGAGCCGTCCGGCGGTGTCGACGACGACGACGTCGTACTGCTTGTCCCTGGCGTAGGACAGGGAGTCCTCCGCCACCTTGACCGGATCGCCCACCCCGTTGCCCGGCTCGGGGGCGAAGACCGCCACCCCGGCCTGCTCCGCGACGACGGCGAGCTGATTCACCGCGTTCGGCCGCTGCAGGTCACAGGCGACCAGCAGCGGGGTGTGGCCCTCCGCCTTCAGCCAGCGGCCGAGTTTGCCGGCCAGCGTCGTCTTGCCCGCGCCCTGGAGGCCCGCGAGCATCACCACGGTCGGCGGGGTCTTGGCGAACCGCAGCCGCCTCGTCTCGCCGCCGAGGATGGCGACGAGCTCCTCGTTGACGATCTTGACGATCTGCTGCGACGGGTTGAGCGCCCGGGACACCTCGGCGCCCTGGGCCCGCTCCTTGATCTGCTTGATGAACGCGCGCACCACGGGCAGCGCGACGTCCGCCTCCAGCAGGGCGATGCGGATCTCCCGCGTCGTGGCATCGATGTCCGCCTCGCTCAGACGGCCTTTGCCCCTGAGGTTCTTGAACGTTGCCGCAAGGCGGTCGGAGAGAGTGTCGAACACGGCGCTGGCGGTTCCTTACACATCGGCGGACGGGTCGGCGGTGCCCTCCAGCGTATCCGCCCGCCGACGATGCGGTCAGCCCGCGGGCGCACGGGTCTGGTCGGCCAGCGCGTCCTGAAGGGTGCGCGCGAGGCCGACGGCCTCCTCCGGGGCCAGCGGCTGACCGGCGGGCCGCGTCACGTAGAACGCGTCGACCGCGTTCGCCCCCAGCGTGCTGACGTGCGCGCTGCGCACGACGACCCCGGCGGCGTCCAGGGCGTGGCCGATGCGGTACAGCAGCCCGGGGGCATCCTGGGCCCGCACCTCGATGACCGTGGCCACCCGGGAGCCGAGGGGCGCGACGGTGACCCGCGCCGGCGGGGCCAGGGGCATCCTGCGCCGCGGCCTGCGGTAGGCGGCCTCCCGTTCCGCGAGCCTGGCGGCGATGTCGAGGGACCCGTCCAGGGCGCGGATCAGGTCGGCGCGCAGCCGTTCCGCCTGCGGCAGCGAGCCGTACTCCGCGGCCACGCGCCAGTCGAGCAGCAGCACCGGTCCCTGTCCCGCGGGGTCGACGACGCTCAGCTCGGCGGAACGCACGGTCAGCCGGTGCAGCGCGAGCACCCCGGCGACCGCGGGCAGCACGCCCGGCCGTTCCGGAACGGCGACGACCAGTTCGACGCCGACGGGCTCCGGCTCCGCGGCTTCCCCGGGCTCCCCGGTGACCTTGTCCGCGCCGCCCCGCCCGTCCTGCGCGGGCCGTGCCCCGGCGCGCGGGTGCAGGGCGAGGACAGGGCCGCCGGTGCGGAACGCCTCGACGGCCAGCCGTTCGCCTGCCACCGTCGCTCCCGACGGCGCGGCCGGGGCGGGCGCGCCGCCGTCCTGGAGGCGGGCGGCGACACGTTTGACCAGGTCGGCGAGCAGCGAGGCGCGCCAGCTCGACCAGGCGGCCGGGCCGGTGGCCAAGGCATCCGCCTCGGTGAGGGCGTGCAGCAGCTCCAGGGTCGACTGGCTGCCGACGGCCTCGGCGACGAGTTCGACGGTGGCGGGGTCGTCCAGGTCGCGCCGGGTGGCCGTCTCGATGAGCAGCAGATGATTCCTGACGAGCGCGGCGAGCACGTCGGCGTCGGCGGGGCCGAAGCCGATCCTGGCCGCCATGTCCCGGGCGATGGTCTCGCCCGCGACGCTGTGGTCCCCTGGCCAGCCCTTGCCGATGTCGTGCAGCAGGGCGGCGACCAGGAGCAGGTCGGGACGGCCGACCCGGCGGGTGAGGGCGGAGGCGCGAACGGCGGTCTCGACCAGGTGGCGGTCCACGGTCCAGCGGTGCACCGGGTTGCGCTGGGGGCGGCAGCGGACCCGTTCCCAGTCGGGCAGCAGCCGCGTGATCAGCCCGGCCGCCTCCAGCGCCTCCCAGACGGG
Source organism: Streptomyces sp. MP131-18 (assembly GCF_001984575.1). Taxonomy (GTDB): domain Bacteria; phylum Actinomycetota; class Actinomycetes; order Streptomycetales; family Streptomycetaceae; genus Streptomyces; species Streptomyces johnsoniae. The sequence continues at coordinate 1,878,509 of NZ_LZNS01000001.1, forward strand.
AACGGTGTCGGGCCCGGCGCCGAGCAGGGTGATGAACTGCTCGCGCGCCTCGGCGGGCCAGGGCACCGGCAGCGCGGCCTCGGCGGCGGCGAGCGCGTGGGCCGCGGGCATGGCGAGCGGCAGACCCGCCTGTGCCGCCGCGGCGGCGGCGCGCAGCGGCAGCACCGGGTCGCGGCCGGCCCGCGCGGTGCGGGCGAGCACGACCTCGCCGTCCTGCTCCACGACACCGTCGGCCAGCGGGGTGCGTTCCTCCGCCGCGGGCCCGCGTCTGGCGGTGCGGGAGGCGAGCAGGCCGCGCAGACGGCGGCGCGCGGAACGGGAGCGCAGCACGCGGCCGACCTCGCGCCAGGTGACGTCGGAGGCGTAGGAGATGGTGCGGGCCGCCTCGTAGACCTGCCGCAGGAGGGTGTCGGCGTCCAGGACGCCGAGGGCGCGGGCGACCTGGTCCTGGTCCTCGAGGGCGAGCCGGTCGGTGGCCCGGCCGGTGGTGAGGTGGAGTGCGTCGCGCACGTCGAGCAGGGTGTTGCGGGCGGCTTCGAGACCCTGGCGCGGGGCGTCGGCGACCCATGAGGCGGCGACGGCGCGCAGCGCGGTGGCGTCGCGGAGGCCGCCTCTCGCCTCCTTGAGGTCGGGTTCGAGGAGGAAGGGCAGTTCGCCGTGGCGGCGGGCCCGTTCGCGGCCGAGCTCGTGCAGTTCGGGGAGGCGGGCAGGGGCCTGGCTGCGCCACTGGGCGAGCAGGGCGGTGCGCAGCTCGGCGGTGAGGGCGGCGTCGCCCGCGACGTGGCGGGCGTCGAGCAGGCCGAGGTGGACCTTCAGGTCGGTGGCGGCGGTCTCGTGGGCCTCGGCGAGGGTGCGCACGGAGTGGTCGAGGGCGATGCCCTGGTCCCAGACCGGGTACCACAGCCGGTCGGCGAGGGCGGCGATCGCGGCGCGGGGCGCGGTCCCGTCGTGCAGCAGCAGCAGGTCGAGGTCGCTGCGGGGGGACAGCTCGCCGCGGCCGTAGCCGCCGACGGCGAGCAGGGCGACGCGGCCGGGGCGGGGGCCCGCGCCCAGCAGGCCGGCGAGCCACTGGTCGGTGAGCCGGGCGAGTCCGGCGCGGCGCGGCGGCCCGGGCTGCGCCTCCTGGGTCAGGAGGTGCAGCCGGGCCGCCGCGTAGCCACCGCTGGGGCCCGCCTGGTCGCCGGTGGCGGATGTCGTGTCCGACGTCATGCGGTCCCCAACTCCTCGTGTGGTCTAAAGGGCATCGGGGCCGCGTTCGCCGGTACGGACCCGCACGGCCGTGTCGACGGGCAGGCTCCACACCTTGCCGTCACCGATCTTGCCCGTGCGCGCGGCCTTGACCACGACGTCGACGAGCTGTTCCGCGTCGGAGTCCTCGACCAGGATCTCGATGCGGATCTTGGGCACGAGGTCGACGGTGTACTCGGCGCCGCGGTAGACCTCGGTGTGGCCGCGCTGGCGGCCGTAGCCGCTGGCCTCGGTGACCGTCAGGCCCTGCACCCCGAACGCCTGGAGGGCGTCCTTGACCTCGTCGAGCCGGTGCGGCTTGATCACCGCGGTGATGAGCTTCATGCGTCCACCTTCTTCTCACCGGCCGCCACGTCGGCGGTCTCGGGAACGCTGCTGACGGGCACCGAACCGGTCCCGGACTGACTGAAGTCGTACCCGGTCTCCGCGTGGTACGCCAGGTCGAGACCGGCGACCTCTTCCTCCTCGGAGGAACGGAATCCGACGGTGCGCTGGATCAGCTGCGCCAGGATGTAGGTGACGACGAACGAGTAGGCCAGCACGGAGAAGGCGCCCAGGGCCTGCTTGCCGAACTGCTCGACGCCGCCCAGGCCGTCGGTGGCGAGGAAGCCGACCAGCAGGGTGCCGACGAGGCCGCCGACGAGGTGGACGCCGACGACGTCGAGGGAGTCGTCGTAGCCGAGCTTGAACTTGAAGCTGACGGCCCAGGCGCAGACCGCGCCGGAGAGGACGCCGATGAGGATGGCGCCCATCGGGTTGACGTGCGCGCCCGAGGGCGTGATGGCGACGAGGCCGGCGATGGCGCCGGAGGCGGCGCCCAGCGTGGTGAACGCGCCGTGGCGGATGCGTTCGTAGATCAGCCAGCCGAGGATCGCGGCGGCGGTGGCGACCTGGGTGTTCAGCGCCATCAGGGCGGCGGTGCCGTTGGGCGAGAGCGCGGAGCCGGCGTTGAAGCCGAACCAGCCGAACCACAGCAGGGCGGCGCCGAGCAGGACCATCGGCAGGTTGTGCGGGCGCATCGGCTCCTTCTTGAAGCCGACCCGTTTGCCGATCACCAGGACGGCCGCGAGTGCACCGGCTCCCGCGTTGATGTGGACGGCCGTTCCGCCGGCGAAGTCGATGACCTCCTGCTCGAAGAGCCAGCCGTCGGCGGCCCAGACCCAGTGGGCGACCGGGAAGTAGACCACGGTGATCCACAGCGCGATGAACAGGGCCCAGCTGCTGAACTTCACCCGGTCGGCCAGTGCACCGCTCATCAGGGCGGGGGTGATCACGGCGAACATCAGCTGGAAGACGGCGAAGGCCAGCATGTCGCTGTTCTCCGCGGTGATGTCCTGGAAGCCGAGGAAGTCGAGGTTGCCGATGAGGCCGCCGTCATCGGCGTCCGAATAGTTGCTGCCGAAGGCGAGGGTGAATCCGTAGAGCACCCACAGCACGCTGGAGATGCCGAGCGCGATGAACGACATCATCAACATGTTGAGGGCGCTCTTGACCCGGACCATGCCGCCGTAGAAGAAGGCCAGCCCGGGGGTCATCAGCATGACCAAGGCGGCACAGATCACCACAAAAGCGATATCCGCTGCTTCCAACGTGAACGTCTCCTCGGAGTTACGACCCGTGCGGGCGGGATCGGGTCAGGATGCGCCACAGGCTCTCCGAGAGCCGTTTCGGTCGATGGACCCCCTTGTTTCGCCGATGTGACGATGACGCATGACGTGTTACGCCGCAATGAAATCGGTCAGTCACTCAGCGCCGCCGGGTTAATGTGTGCGGCACCGCGCCACGAGGCCGCGGCCGGGGGCCGTGGCCCGGAAGCCGGCCGCGGCGGCCACCCGGGGTGACTTGGCATGGGGGAGCCGAGTCGGGCTGTCCGGGGCGGCCGGCGCGGCCGGCGCTCAGGGGCGGGCGATCCGGTCAGACCGCCCTGCTGGCCTCGCTCTCCGGGAGTTCGGCGGTGAGCCGCTCCGTCATCTCGGTCACCTCGGGGACCTGCCCGAAGACCCGCCCGGCGGTGGCCCAGGTCTTCCGCAGCCGGTTGTTCACCCGCTCCGAGCGCAGCCGCCGCGCCAGCCCCATGGCGTGGTTCGCACGGTCGGCACAGGCCTCGGCCTCGCGGCCCAGCAGGTGCACGGTGGCCATTCCGATGAGGTTGAGTGCATACGAACGCTGGTGCCCGCCGGAGGGGTCCGCGGCGCACTCCTGGGCGAACAGTTCCACCGCCTGCTCCATCAGCGGCCTGGCGCGCGAGAGGTAGGCGGGGCTGCGGCCCGCGACGTACGCGAGGTCGCGGTAGGAGTGGGCGTTCTCCGCGAACAGCTCGGCCTCGGAGAAGAAGCCGATCCAGTCCGGGTCCTGGTCGCCGCGGCCGGTCTCGGCGAACGCGTCCTCCGCCATCCGGACCGCGCGGTGGCACTTGGGCGGCTGGCCCAGGGTGGCGTACGCCCTGGCCTCGAGCGCGTACAGCATCGCCTGGGTGCGGGGCGTGGCCCGCTCCCTGCTGCCGTACTGGGCCAGGTGGATCAGCTCGAGCGCGTCCTCGCCGCGCCCGAGGTGGATCATCTGCCGGCTCATCTTCGACAGGACGTATGCCCCGAGCGGCCGGTCCTCCGCCTCCTTGGCGGCGTGCAGCGCGAGCACGAAGTACTTCTGCGCGGTGGGCTGGAGCCCGATGTCGTAACTCATCCAGCCCGCCAGCTCGGACAGCTCGGCCGTGATGCGGAACAGCCTGCGGCGGACCGTTTCGCCTTGGGCTTCCTGGAGCAGGTCGGTGACCTCGTGCAGCTGGCCGACGACCGCCTTGCGCCGCAGCCCGCCGCCGCACTGTGCGTCCCAGCGCCGGAACTGGGAGGTCGACGCCTCCAGTTGGGACAGCTCGGGCTCGGAGAGCCCCGCCATCCGCCGTCCGGCGGCGCGCTCCTGGGGCCGCAGTGACGTCAACCGCGCCTCCGCGGTGTCCGGAGCGCCCGGGGTCGGCACCAGCCAGCGCTGCATGGGCTCTATCAGGGCGGGCCCCGCCGACATCGTCAGCGAGGTGCCGAGGAAGCCGCGGCGGCCGAGCATCAGGTCGCTGCGGGAGAACTCGTTGATCAGCGCGACCGTCTGGGGCCCGGCCCAGGGCAGGTCGATCCCCGAGACGGCGGCCGATGTCGGCGCCGAGCGCAGCCCGAGGTCCTCGATGCCGACGACACAGCCGAACCGTTCGGAGAACAGCTCCGAGAGGATGCGCGGGATCGGCTCGCGCGGCTGCTCGCCATCCAGCCAGCGGCGCACCCGGGAGGTGTCCGTGCTGATGTGATGCGCGCCGAGCTGGCGGGCGCGCCGATTGACCTGGCGGGCCAGCTCGCCCTTCGACCAGCCGCTTCGCCGGAACCACGACTCCAGCCGTTCGTTCGGCCGCCTGACAGAGGTACCGCTGCCGTTGCCGTCCACAGTTACGCCCCCAATCCCGGGAGTTGGCCTGGCATACGAAGTGACGGAGGTCTGTTGACACCGCGTCTACGAATGCACCGAAAGTAATCCTACGATCACCGGCATGGCGAGGGGGGCACCCGCAATCGCCACCATTCGCCACCCCTTCGCGTGAACACTTCTGCCCGCCGCGCACGCTTCACTAGTGCGCGCGATGTTCGAAACCGGATGAGCTGAAGCACGCCGGGGGCGCACGCAGACGCGCGCACCCCCCTTCACGCTCGGTGCCAGGTCCGTAACCATCGGCGGAGCCGACCAGTTGGAGAGTGTATGGGTTTCACGATCGTCGGCATGCGGGAGATCCGGGAGCTGCGGCTGGCCGCCAGGCGGCCCGGGCGACCGGACCGGGCGCCCGCCGCCACGGCCGTGGCGGAGTACACCGGTCTGTGGGGCTGGGACGTGGTCCCCGGCGCGCGCGCCAGGCGCGGCCCGGGACCGCACGGACGCGTCACCTGTTCCTGCGGCGACCGCGACTGCGCCGCCCCCGGCGCACACCCCCTCGCGCCGGAGCGCACCGTCCCCGCGGGCGCCACCCTGGACCAGGCCGCACAGGCCTGGGCGCGCACGCCCGGCGCGGCCGTGCTGCTGCCGGCGGGCGGCAGCTTCGACGTGCTGGAGATCCCCGAGACCGCCGCCCGGTGCGCGCTCCCCCGGCTGGAGCGCATGAACATCCCTCTCGGCCCCGTCGCCCTGGCGCCGCACGGGCGGGCATGGTTCCTCGTGGCGCCGGACGCCGCGGCCGGCCTGCCGCAGCTGCTGTACCGCCTCGGCTGGGACGGCGCCCAGCTGAATCTGCGCGCCCTGGGCGCGGGCCGCCACATCACCGCGCCCCCCTCGGACCACGCGGGTCTCGGCCCCGTGCGCTGGCTGCGCGCGCCCGGCCTGGAGACGGCCGTGTCACCGCCCCCGGCCAGGCTGCTGCTCGGCACCCTGGCCTACGCCTGCCACCGGACCGGCCCTCCGGCAGCCGGGGCCGGCCGCGGCTCGGGCTGACGCGCGGCCGGGCGCCCGGGCCTCGGCCGACCCAGGCCCAGGCTCACGCTCGGACCTCGGCTCAGGCGAGGAGCGCGTCCACGAACGCCTCGGGCTCGAACGGCGCCAGGTCGTCCGCCCCCTCGCCGAGCCCGACCAGCTTGACGGGCACGCCCAGCTCACGCTGAACGGCGACCACGATGCCGCCCTTGGCGGTGCCGTCGAGCTTTGTCAGCGCAATGCCGGTGACGTCGACGACCTGCGCGAAGACCTTCGCCTGCGTCAGGCCGTTCTGCCCCGTGGTGGCATCGAGGACGAGCAGTACCTCGTTCACCGGGCCGTGCTTCTCCACGACGCGCTTGACCTTGCCCAGCTCGTCCATCAGCCCGGCCTTCGTGTGCAGCCGGCCCGCGGTGTCCACGAGCACCACGTCGGCCCCCTGGGTGATGCCCTCCTTGACGGCGTCGAACGCGACCGAGGCCGGGTCGCCGCCCTCGGGCCCGCGCACGGTGCGGGCGCCGACCCGTGTCCCCCAGGTCTGGAGCTGGTCGGCGGCCGCCGCCCTGAAGGTGTCGGCCGCGCCGAGCACCACCGAATGGCCCTCGGCGACCAGGACGCGGGCCAGCTTGCCCGTGGTGGTGGTCTTGCCGGTGCCGTTGACGCCGACGACCAGGACGACTGCCGGGCGCTCCTCGCCCTCCGGGGACACCCCGCCCTCGGTGTGCACGGTGCGGTCCAGGTCGGTGCCGATCTGGGCCAGCAGCTCCTCGCGCAGCAGGTCCCGCAGCTCGTCGGGGCTGCGGGTGCCGAGCACCAGGACCCGTTCGCGCAGCCGCTCGACCAGCTCGACGGTGGGGGCCGGGCCCACATCCGCCGAGATCAGCGTGGCCTCGATCTCCTCCCAGGTGTCCTCGTCCAGCCGCTCCCGCGACAGCAGGGTGAGCAGGCCGCGTCCCAGCGAGGTCTGCGACCTGGCGAGCCGGGCGCGCAGCCGGACCATCCGGCCCGCGGCCGGCTCCGGCACCTCGATCTCCGGGGCCGGGGGCGCGGGCGGTGCCTCGGGTCCTGGGAGGGTGATCTCCTCGACGGTGCGGCGCTCCTCCTCGGTCACGGGGGGCGCGGCGTCGTCGCCGACCTGCGGTTCGCCGGGGGGCGCCGGCCTGGCCGCCGGCCGGTCGTCCGGCGGGGGCGCCTGCTTCCTGCGGCTGGTGACGACGAGCCCGCTGATCACGGCAACCGCGACCACGGCGATGATGACGACAAGGATCAGAATGTCCATCGGTTCCCTTGGTGGACCTGGCGGAGGGGCAACGGCTCCTAACGTACCGCCGTCCCGTTCCGGCCCCTGCTATCCCATCTCCTCCAGCCTCTTGCCCTTCGTCTCCGGCACGAAGGCCAGCAGGAACGGGATCGAGAGAAGGGCGAAGCAGGTGTAGATCACGTAGGCGCCCGAGAGGTTCCACTCCGAGAGGGTCGGGAAGCTCTGGGTGATGGCCCAGTTGGCGATCCACTGCGCGGACGCGGCGACGCCGAGCGCGGCGGCCCTGATGCGGCCGGGGAACATCTCACCGAGCAACACCCACACCACCACGCCCCATGAGAGCGCGAAGAAGAGCACGAAGCCGTGCGCGCCGATCAGCGCGACCACGCCCTGCGCGTCGGGCAGCCGGATGTCCTCGCCCGTGCCTTCCTTGAAGGAGAACGCCCACGCCGTCAGGCCGAGCGATACGGCCATGCCGATGGAACCGATGAGGGCGAGGGCCTTGCGGCCGATCCGGTCCACGAAGAGCATCGCGATCACGGTGCCGACGATGTTGATGATGGACGTGGTGAAGGAGTAGAAGAACGAGTCGCCCGGGTCGATGCCGACGGACTGCCAGAGCGAGTTCGAGTAGTAGAAGATCACGTTGATGCCGACGAGTTGCTGGAAGACCGAGAGGCCGATCCCGATCCAGACGATGGGCAGCAGCCCGGCCCGGCCGCCGATCAGGTCGCGCCAGTTCGTCTTGCGCTCGCTGTGGATCTTCTCGTCGATCTCGGCCACCCGGGCATCCAGGTCGGTGCCCTTGGCCTCGACATCGGCGAGCACACGCTTGGCCTCCTCGGCCTGCCCGCTGGCGACCAGGTGGCGCGGCGACTCCGGGATGCCGAAGGTCATCAGCCCGTAGAGCAACGCCGGCAGCGCCTCCACGCCGAGCATGATCTGCCACGCCTCCAGGCCGAGCAGCGCACCACGCTGGTCCCCGTCGGCGAGGGTGACCAGACCCCAGTTGACCAGCTGGGACACGGCGATCCCCAGCACGATCGCGGCCTGCTGGAACGAGGCGAGCCGGCCGCGGTACTCGGGCGGCGAGACCTCGGCGATGTAGGCGGGGGCGATGACGGAGGCCATGCCGATCGCGACTCCGCCGAGGGTGCGCCAGAAGGCCAGGTCCCACACGGAGAACGGCAGCATCGATCCGATGCCGCTGACCAGGAACAGCACGGCGGCGATCTGCATGACGCGGATGCGTCCGAGGCGGTCGGCGAGCCGCCCGGCGACGACCGCGCCGAGCGCCGCGCCGAGCAGGGCGATGGCAACCACGGTGCCGAGACGCCCCGAGGAGACGTCGAACTTTCCGCGGATGCCCTCGACCGCTCCGTTGATGACGGCGCTGTCGTAGCCGAAGAGGAAGCCACCGAGCGCCGCGGTGGCGGCAATGTAGATCACGTAGCTGAGGTGGGGCGGGCGCTTGTCCCGCTCGCCCGTACCCGCATGCGCGGAACTGGTCACGTTGTTCTCCCGGGTGTCCGGCGGCAGTGCCGGACTACGAGTGCTCGCACGGCCGGTCGGTACACCTGCCGCGCCCGTGCCACCGGTGAACCCAGAAGTGGCCCTGTCGAGGGTAGGGCGCCACTTCTTCAAGTCAAATCAGGAGAGAAGGGGCGCAGCACCGAGAAACGCGCATGGGACCGTTCGAGGAGTGAAGGCGCCCGGGCGGTGGTGTCAGGCGGAGAGACGCTGGCTGATGACCTTCGAGACGCCGTCGCCCTGCATGGAGACGCCGTACAGCGCGTCGGCGACCTCCATCGTCCGCTTCTGGTGCGTGATCACGATGAGCTGGGAGCTGTCCTTCAGCTCCTCCATGATCCGGATGAGCCGCTGGAGGTTCGTGTCGTCCAGCGCGGCCTCCACCTCGTCCATGACGTAGAACGGGCTCGGCCTGGCCTTGAAGATCGAGACCAGCAGGGCCACCGCCGTCAGCGAGCGCTCGCCGCCGGAGAGCAGCGAGAGCCGCTTCACCTTCTTGCCCGGCGGCCTCGCCTCCACATCCACGCCGGTGGTCAGCATGTCCGACGGGTCGGTGAGCAGCAGCCGCCCCTCACCCCCCGGGAAGAGGCGGGAGAAGACGCCCTCGAATTCGCGCGCCGTGTCGTGGTAGGCGGCGGTGAACACCTGTTCCACCCGCTCGTCCACCTCCTTCACCACCTGGAGCAGGTCGGCGCGCGTCTTCTTCAGGTCTTCGAGCTGCTCACTGAGGAACTGGTGGCGCTCCTCCAGGGCCGCGAACTCCTCCAGGGCCAGCGGGTTGACCTTGCCCAGCTGCTTGTAGGCCCGTTCGGCCGCGCGCAGCCGCTTCTCCTGCTCGGCCCTGACGAACGGGCGGGACGCCTCGCCCTCCGCCCCCGCCCCGTCCGCGCCCGCCCCCTCCGCGGGCTCCTCGCCCTCGGCGGGCGGCGACGGCGGCACCGGCTGGTCTGGCCCGTACTCACGGACCAGCACCTCGGGTTCGACGCCGAGCTCCTCCAGGGCCCGCCCCTCCAACTGCTCGATGCGCAGGCGCTTCTCCGCGCCCAGCACCTCGCCGCGGTGCACGAAGTCGGTCAGCTTGTCCAGCTCCTCCTTCAGCTCCCGCCCCGCGTTCCGCTCGGCGGCCAGCGCCTGTTCCCGTTCCGCCTTGGCCCGTTCGGCCGACTCCCGTTCCGCGACCGCACGTTCCAGTGAGACCTCGACGTGGGCGAGCAGCTGCCTGGCGCCCGAGGCCACCGCGGCGGCCACCTCGCCCTCGTGCCGCATCCGGGCGCGCCGCCGCTCGGCGCGCGCCCGCGTCTCGCGCTCGGCGCGTGCGGCGCGGTCCAGGGAGTCGGCCCGGCCGGAGAGCCCCTTGACCCGCTCCTCGTGCGTGCGGACCTGAAGTCTGGCCTCCATCTCCGTCTGCCGGGCATTCGCGCCGTCCGCGGCCAGCCGGTCCCTGACCGTGGTGTCCGGCTCCTCCTCCCCCTCGGCCGCCTCCTCGGCGACCGCGAGCCGCTCGGCCAGCTCCTCCGCCTGTTCCGTGGCGCGCGCCAGCTCCTCCCTGGCCCGCTCCACCGCGGCCTCGGCGCGTTCCGCCTCGCCCGCCGCTCCCCTGGCCTGACCGGCCAGGCGGCCCAGGTCCTGCGCGACCTTCGACTTGGCCCGCTCGGCCGCGCTGCGCCGCTGCGCCAGCTCCTCCACCGCGGCGGCGCACGCCGTGCGCCGCCGCGCCGCCTCCTGCTGGGCCGCGCCGAGCGCCTCGGCCCGCTCCGCCAGGCGGCGCAGCTCCGCCGCCGCCTCGTCGACGGACGCCTGGACTTCGAGCAGGCTCGGCGCGCCGGCCGAACCGCCCTGGGCGAGGTGCGCGGACAGCAGGTCTCCGTCCGCGGTGACGGCGGTCAGCCGCGGGTACGCGGCCACCAGTTCCCTCGCGTCGTCCAGGGTGCCGACCACGACGACGTTCCGCAGCAGGCGGCGCACGGCGGGCAGCAGGGTCTCCGGCCCGTGCACCAGCTCGGCGGCCGGGGCCCGGCCCTCACCCGCGGCGAACTGCGGGGGCTCCCCCGGCTCCTCGGGGGCGCCCCCGAGGAGGAGGGCGGCGCGGCCCGCGTCGTCCTTGCGCAGCATGCGCAGGGCGTCGACCGCGGCGGCTGGCCCCTCGACGGCGACCGCGTCGGCGGCCGCGCCGAGCGCGGCGGCGACGGGAACCTCGTGGCCGGGGACGACGGTCAGCAGTTCCGCGGCAGGCCCGAGCAGCCCGGTGAGCCGGTCCGCGGCGGCGAGCAGCGCCCCCGACCCGTCCTTGCGGCGCAGCCCCGGCGCGAGCGCGTCGTGTCGCGCGGAGACCGCTGCCCGTTCCCGCTCGGTCGCGGTGACGGCCTCGCGCGCCTCGGCGAGCGCGGCCTCCGCGGCGGCCAGCTCGCCCTTGGCCGCTTCGTGCTCCCCGGCCAGCTCGGAGTCGTCGGCATCCAGCCCATCCACCTCGGCCCGCAGCGCCTCGTACTCCTCCTGGGCCTTGGTGGCACGGGCCAGCGCCTCGTCCCTGGCCGCGGCGAGGCGGTCGATCTGCGTCTGGGCGGAAGCGGCCCTGCTGCGGGCGGCGTTCGCCTGGCCGTGCAGGCGGGCCAGGCCCTCGCGGCGGTCGGCGAGGGCGCGGGCCACGTCCTTCAGGCGCCGTTCCTCCCCGGCCAGCCGGCGTTCGAGCTCGGCACGGTGGTCGACGGTGTCCTCCAGGGCGCGCCCCGCCGCTTCGAGCGCCGCGGTCAGCTCGGCCTCCTGTTCGCGGATGCGCGCGGCCTCGCGTTCCATGTCCTCCGGGTCGCGGCCGCGGCGTTCCTCCGGGACCTGGGCGCGGGAGGAGGCGACCCGCGCGTCGGCAAGGCTGACGGTGCCGCGGACGCGCTCGGCCAGTTGTGACAGCTCGTACCAGGTCGCCTGGGAGCGCTGGAGGCGCGGGGCGAGTGTCCGTACCTCCTGCTCAAGCTCCGACTCCCGGCGCATGGCCTCCTTCAGGCGCCCTTCGGCCGCCTCTTTGCGCTCCTTCAGGGCCGCCTCGTCGGCGACCTCGGCGCGGAGCGCGGCACGCTGGGTGACCAGGTCGTCGGCGAGCAGCCGCAGCCGCGCGTCCCGCAGGTCGGCCTGGATGACGGCCGCCCTCCTGGCGACCGCGGCCTGCCGTCCGAGTGGCTTGAGCTGCCGTCTCAACTCGTCGGTGAGATCCTGGACGCGGGCCAGATTGGCCTGCATGGCGTCCAGTTTGCGCAGCGCCTTCTCCTTGCGCTTGCGGTGTTTCAGAACGCCGGCGGCCTCTTCGATGAACGCGCGGCGGCCGGTGGGGTCGGCGTGCAGCACCGAATCGAGCTGACCCTGTCCCACGATGACGTGCATCTCGCGTCCGATACCGGAGTCGGAGAGCAGATCCTGCACATCAAGCAGACGGCAGGTGTCGCCGTTGATCTGGTATTCGCTGCCGCCGTTGCGGAACATCGTCCGCGTAATGGTGACCTCGCTGTAGTCGATGGGAAGTGCACCATCGGCGTTGTCAATGGTCAGGGACACCTCGGCCCTGCCGAGCGGCGGGCGGCCGGTCGTCCCGGCGAAAATGACGTCCTCCATCTTGCCGCCGCGCAGCGACTTGGCGCCCTGCTCCCCCATGACCCACGAAAGAGCGTCCACCACATTGGATTTACCCGACCCGTTCGGGCCGACCACGCAGGTGATACCGGGCTCGAAGCGCAGCGTCGTGGCGGAGGCGAAGGACTTGAACCCGCGCAGGGTCAGGCTCTTGAGGTGCACGCCGTGCGACTTTACCCGGCGCTCCTCGGCAATTCGCCGTTTCGACGCGGGGGATGCAGGGCACATCAGTCAGTAAGCCACGCAGGGGTGGTAGGGACCCCCGCACATGACGAAGGGACGCCGAAGCGTCCCTCGCATTAACTCCGCAGGCGGGAGCCCTCTCGGGGTCTGCCCTCTTCATTGAGGTCAGGTAAGGGCGGGCTCCCCCTTGGACACGTCGATGCCGTCGAGCAACGAGTCGCCGTGACGAGCGGCGGCGGCGAGCGCGTCGTTCTCCGCCTGGACCCGGATGAGCTGGGTCTCCAGGTCCTGTACGCGCTGCTGTAGCCGTCGCATCTCGGCGAGGACTCGGGGGTCGGAGCCGCCGACGTGACCGAGAAGCGCCTTTGCCATGATGGATGGTCCTCCACACTGAGTGACCGACCGAAGCCGTTGGTAGGTCGTGAGGGATTGAACCCGCGGCGTCCGCTCTGACCTGTTTTCCAGGGCGTCAATGCGGAGAAGCGCGGGACTTTCAGCGTCTCACCAAAAAGTTGGACGGTCAACACGATCACACCGCGTATCCCCCGGGCGCCACGGCACTCGGCATCCGGTGGGCAGAGGTGGCGGCGGCGACTCGGGAAGATCCGGCGGCATCGCCTGGCGCGGGTAGTTGCCGCAGCCTTGCACGTCGGAGCGGGGATGGCAAGCGGTCATGGCGACTTTCCCGCCGCCGGACGACGCGCCCTCAGCGAATCCCGAATCCCTCGTAGCCGCCCCGCGGTGTGTCCCAAATCTCGGTGACGCCGTCCACGTGGCCGGGCGTGTCGCCCTCCCGTAGCCACCCGAGCAGCTGCAGGCACCGCTCCGCGGGGCCCTCGGCAACCACTTGGACCCGGCCGTCCGCGGTATTGAGAGCAAAACCGGACAGATCTCCGATGGCGAGGGCGCGGGCCCTGGTGTGCCAGCGGAAGCCGACTCCCTGGACCATGCCCCGCACCCAGGCGGTCATCCGGACGGGCTCCCGGCTGTCGGCGGCCGGCGGAACGGGGGGTGACGGCGGGCACATGTGACGCACGCTATCCCCTCATTCCCGTTCCGGACACTGGCGCTCACGTCCTCATGCCGTACAGTCACGCGATGAAACTCACCTGTTTGGGTGAACTTATGATCTTCGAGTGAACGAGGACGGTGCTGCCGATGGGACGCCATCGCCGCCGCCGGGGGCACGCGCGTACCGGTCTGATCGGTGCCTCCGCGGCACTGGCCGTGGGCGCGGTGGCCGTCGGCACGGGCCTGCTGCCCGGCGTCGGGGACAGCCTCTCGCTGACCGACAGCGACGACGTGCAGGCCCAGGACCAGCGCTCCAGGACCGAGCGCCCCGCCTCCCCCACGCCGGACCCGGAGCGGTCCCCGCGGGAAAAGCCCGCGGAGGAGACGCCGGAGCCCGCCGAGGAACCGTCCCCCACGGAGGCGGCCGAGCCCACGGAGGAGCCCGCCAGGGAGCCGGAGCCGGAGGCCGCCGACCCGCCCGCGCAGGAGACCGCGCCGCCGGAGCCGGAGCCCACCGCGCCCTCGCCCCTGCCGTCCGAGGAGCCGGACCCGAGCCCCGAGCCGGGCTCGGCCGAGGCCGAGGCGGTCCTGTCGCTCGTCAACGACGAGCGCTCCCGCGCGGGCTGCGCGCCCCTCACCCTCGACCCCGCCCTCAACGCCCTGGCCGCCGGCCACAGCAAAGACATGGCGGAACGCGGCTACTTCGACCACACGGACCCGGACGGCGGGACGCCCTGGGACCGCGCGGCCGAAGCGGGCGTGGACAACCTCGGCGGCGAGAACATAGCCCGCGGGCAGCAGGACGCCCAGGCCGTCATGGACTCGTGGATGTCCAGCGAAGGGCACCGGGCCAACATCCTCAACTGCGACTTCACCACCCTGGGCCTCGGCGTGCACTTCGCCGAGGGCGGGCCCTGGTGGACGCAGAACTTCGGCTTCTAGCCCCTTCTAGACCGGCAGGCGGGGCGCGCGCTGACAGCGCGGGCAGAAGTAGCTCGACCGGTTCATCCAGGGACGCCTGCGGACGGCCGTTCCGCAACGCCGGCACGGCTCGCCCTCCCGGCCGTACACGTCGAGCGCGCGGGAGAAGTACCCGGACTGGCCATTGACGTTGACGTACAGGCTGTCGAAGCTGGTGCCACCGACCGCCAGGGCCGCGGTCATCACCTCGCGCACGTGCGTCACCAGCTCGGCGGTTCCGCGGCGGGTCAGGCCGGCGGTCGGGCGCTCGTAATGCAGACCGGCGCGCCACAGCGCCTCGTCCGCATAGATGTTGCCGACCCCGCTGATGAGCGACTGGTCGAGCAGGGCCCGCTTGACGGTGGTCCTGCGGCGGCGCAGCGCGACATGGAACGCGTCCTCGTCGAAGTCCTCGTCCAGCGGATCGCGCGCGATGTGGCTGATGACGTCGGGCAGGCCGGCCGGGTCGAGCGGGTGCAGCGAAAGCCCGCCGAAGGTGCGCTGGTCGACGAAGCGCAGCTCGCCCCGCGCCAGATCGGTGAACGTGATGCGGATGCGCAGGTGCTTCTCGTCCGGGGTCCGCTCCGGCTGCACGAGCAGTTGACCGCTCATGCCCAGGTGCGCGAGCAGCGCGAACTCGTCACCGAGCGGCAGCCACAGGTACTTGCCCCGGCGGCGCACGTCCGTCACGGCGGTGCCGCGCAGCCGGTCCGCGAAATCGACCGCGCCCGCCACGTGCCGCCGGATCGCCCGCGGGTGCAGCACCTCGGCGCCCGCCACGGTCCGGCCGCCGATCCAGCGGGCGAGGCCGCGCCGGACGACCTCGACCTCGGGCAACTCAGGCAACCGGCGCTCCGTCCGCGGCCGCCTTGCCGTTCTCGCCGTCGATCGCCGCCCGGATCGAACGCCAGGCGGTCTCCGCCGCCTGCTGCTCGGCCTCCTTCTTGCTGCGGCCAGTGCCGGTGCCGTAGGTCTCGCCACCGACACGGGCCGCAGCGGTGAAGGTCTTCTCGTGATCGGGACCGGTCTCGGTGATCACGTACTCGGGCACCCCGAGGCCCTCCGCCGCGCTCAGCTCCTGAAGGCTGGTCTTCCAGTCGAGCCCCGCGCCCAGATTGGACGAACGCTCGATGACCGGGTCGAACAGCCGGTGCACCAAGGCGTCCGCGGCCGCGAGTCCCTGGTCCAGGTAGACCGCGCCGATCACGGCCTCCAATGTGTCGGCGAGGATCGACGCCTTGTTCCGCCCGCCGGTGCCCTCCTCGCCCCGTCCGAGCCGGACGAAGGCGCCGAGGTCGAGACCGCGGGCCACCTCCGCCAGGGCCCTGGCCTGGACGACCGCGGCCCGCAGCTTGGCGAGCTGGCCCTCGGCCAGGTCCGGGTGCTTGCGGTACAGCGTGTCGGTGACCACGAGGCCGAGGACGGAGTCCCCCAGGAACTCGAGCCGCTCGTTGGTGGGCAGCCCACCGTTCTCGTACGCATAGCTGCGGTGGGTCAGCGCACGCACCAGAAGGGCGGGCTCGAGCCGGTAGCCGAGCCGCCCTTCCAGAATCGCAAGGGACGAGGCCGTGTCCACCGACGCCTGGGGTTGCGACCTCCTGGCGTGTGACATGAAGCCTGTCACCCGCCGATCAGACCTCGAGGACCTGACGGCGGTTGTACGTGCCGCAGTTGCCGCACGCGGTGTGCTGCAACCTCGGCTCCTGGCAACGCTCGCAGCGCACCAGAGTGGGGACCGCAGCCTTCCACTGCGACCGGCGGTGGCGCGTGTTGCTGCGCGACATCTTCCGCTTCGGAACAGCCACGGCTACTTCTCCTGTGGATCGTCCCCGCTGTCGCGAGGTGGCTTGTCTTGCTTGTCTTGCCCGGCGGGCCCGTCGGGACGCATACTCCCGGCGAACTCCTGAAGGGCCGCCCAACGGATGTCGACGGCCTCGCCGTGCTGGTGGTCCGGATTCTGCGCGAGCGGCACCCCGCAGTCGGGGCACAGACCCGGGCAGTCCTCCTCGCACACCGGTTGCAGCGGCAGTGACAGCACCACCGCATCCCGCAGCACGGGCTCAAGGTCGAACAGGTCGCCTTGAAGGAACAGCCTCTCCTCGTCCCCCTCCTCGTCGCCCGTCTCCGCCGGACGGCGGGCCGGGCCATCGGTATCGGGGTAGGAGAACATCTCCTGGAAGTCCGCGAAGCCCTCAAGGGTCAGCGGCTCCAGACACCTTACGCACTCGCCCGAGAGCGGTGCACGGACGGTGCCGGTCACCAGCACACCCTCCATGACCGACTCCATGCGAAGCTCCACCTCAAGCTCCGCGCCCTTCCGCACCCCGATGACCTCGGTGCCGAGATCGTCAGGGGCCGGAACCGTGCGGGAAAACCGCTTCAGCGCACCGGGACGCCGCCCCAGCTCACGTGTGTCGAACACGAGAGGGGCTCGGCGATTCAGCGGGGCGTTCAGGGCTTTCTGCTTTCTCACGAGGGCGGGGCCGGCAGCGGTCAAGCCGCGCACATCGGCCCCTCGACGAGGGGCCGGGGAGGCAGCCGCGACCACGGAGGGTGGGCGACCGAAGGGCCAGCATACTTCACGGGCCGCCACGCACCCAATCGGAGCGGTCAGGGCTGGCCCTGCTGGTAACGGCGCAGTTGCTCGGCGTCGATCATGCCGGTGTCGAACAGGCTCGTCTCGTCCAGCGCCCCGGACGGCTGGTACCCGTATCCCTGCGGTGCCTGCTGCTGCCCACCGTACGGGTCCTGGGGGTAACCGCCCGCGGCGTAGGCGTCGTCGCCGTAGCCCTGGCGCTGCTCGCCGCCGTACGCGTCCTGCCCGTACATCTGCTGTCCGTAGCCGTCCTGCGCGCCGTAGCCGGCCGCCGCGGGGACGGGCTGCCCGAGCCCGTACGGGTCCTGGGCGTCGTAGCGCTCGACGGCGGGCTCCGGCGGGGCCGGGGGCTGCGGCGGGACCTGGGGCAGGTCCGGCTGCTGGACCGGCTGCATCTGCTGGACCGGTGCCTGGGGCTGGGGCACGCCCAGGTAGTCGTAGGTGTCCTGCTCGGCGTGCGAGTCGAAGTAGGAGTCGCCCGGCACCCCGCCGTCCGCCTCCTGGGCGGCCACGTGCTCGGCCAGCTCGTCGATCGGCCGGTGGCCCGTCAGCTTCTGCCGGCCGCGACCGACCGCCTCCAGCGTCTTCTTCAGGACCGCCTCGATGGCCCCGAACTGCGCCTCGACGTAGGAGTCCGCCTGGGCCAGCAGCTCCTGCGGGTCGCCGCGGTCCGGACCGAGGAGCTTGGTCCTGCCGCGGTCGACCGAGCCGATCGTCTTGCCGAGGACCACCTCGAAATTGGCCAGCTTGCTGTCCACGTAGTCGTCGGCCTCGGCCCTGACCGCCTCCGCCTCCCTGCGGGCCTCCGCCAGGAGGCGGGACGCCTCGTCCTGCGCACGCTGAACGATCTCGGTGCCCTCGACGAGGGAGCCGCGCTCGGCGTGCGCGGCCTCCACGATCCGGCGCGCCTCCTGCTGGGCGTCGGCCACGACCTGCTCGCGCCCGCCCAGCACCTCCCGGGCCTCGGCCAGCGAACCGGGAAGCGCCTGCCGCACCTCCTCAAGGCCCCCGAGCAGATCTGACCTGTTGATGACGCAGGACGCCGACATGGGCATGCCCTTGGCGCTCCGGACCGCCGCGACGATCTCGTCAAGTTTCTGCTGTACGTCCACGAGGCGACTGTACGGCCAACGGGCGCTTCGCGGGCACCGGTTCGCCCGGCCCGGTGACGGGCGTGGCGGCCCGGGTCCTGACCTAGCCGCGGTCCAGCTTCGCGACCAGCGCGGACAGCACGGGCCCGGGCACGAGGTGAGAGACGTCACCGCCCCAGGCGGCAACCTCCTTGACCAGGCTGGAGGACAGGAAGCTGTAGACCGGGTTGGTCGGGATGAACATGGTCTCCACGCCGGAGAGCCCGTTGTTCATCTGCGCCATCTGGAGCTCGTAGTCGAAATCGCTGACCGCCCGGAGCCCCTTGACGATCGCGGGGATGTCGCGCTGTTTGCAGTAGTCCACCAGCAGGCCGTGGAACGCCTCCACCACCACGTTCCCGTAACTCTCGGTGCACTCCCGGATCAGCGCGATGCGCTCCTCGACGGTGAACAGCCCCTGCTTCGATTTGTTGATCATGACGGCGACGTGGACGGTGTCATAGAGCTTCGAGGCTCTGGCCACGATGTCGAGATGCCCATTGGTGACGGGGTCGAAGGACCCCGGACAGACGGCGCGACGCAACGGTCTTTCCTCGCTCTCCCGGTCGCTCATGACCGGTCGCTTACGTGGTGGACGGCGAACCGGCCGTACCAGAGCGTTCCCTCGCCGTAGCGACGCGAACGCAGCTCCTGGAAACCGGCCGGCCAGGGAAAGGCACCCCCGCGGGTGCTCCGCTCCACGGTGACGACGCTGTCATCGGTGAGCCAGCCATTCGATCCGAGTGTGAGCAGGATCTCTTGAAGATCGCTATGGCCGACCGCGTAGGGCGGATCGAGGAAAACCAGATCGTAGGGCGCGCCCGCGGGCGGCGACGCGGCCAGCTGCTCGGCGCGCACGGTGCGCAACTCGGCGCCGGGCAGCCCCAGGGCCGTGATGTTGGTCCGGATGGTCCTGGCCGCCCTGGCGTCGGACTCGGCGAGCAGGGCGTGCGCGGCCCCGCGGGACAGCGCCTCCAGGCCGACCGCGCCGGAACCGCCGTACAGGTCGAGCACCCTGGCCCCGTCGAGCGGACCCCACAGGGCGGTCCAGGACGAGAACAGGCCCTCGCGCGCCCGGTCCGAGGTCGGACGGGTGCCGCCGCCGGGCGGCACGGCCAGCCGCCTGCCGCCTGCGGTCCCGGCGATCACGCGGGTCATGGGATCCTCACAGCGCTACTCGGTCAGCCGTCGCGCTCCACGCTATACGGGCCGCCGCGCCGCCACGTGCCGAGGTCGGGCGGCACCGGCCGCCCGGCCGGGCCAGGCCGGCCGAGCCGCCGCGCGGCCAGGGCCGCGGCGGCCTCGTCGGCGTGCACCTCGCTGACCAGACCGCCGTCGGGGGCGTGATCGTGCTCCAGCTCGTACAGGCACAGCTCCGTGTCGTCGGCCAGCAGGAACGCGTGCTCGTACAGCGCGATCCAGCCCCGGCCGCCGCCCTGCCCCCTGGGGTCGGGCAGGCGCTCGATCGCGTAACCGCCGGCGGCGGCGAGGCGCTGGAGCGTCCCCTCCCCCGGCCGGTCGGCATTGACGGCCCGGCCCAGCAGCCGCCCGGCGTGCGCGGCGGGGTCGTCCCCGGGGTAGGTCCGCGCACTGCGGACCCGGGTCCCGGGGACGACAAGCGGGTCCCGTCCGGCTTCCCGGCGGTTGGTCATGCCAGCTCCTCCTCGCGGACACGCAGCCGCTTCTAGGACGTATCGGACGGGAATCCCGCTCCCCCGGCGGGCGCGTCAGCTCTCCGCGGGCTCCCCGACCGCGCCGACGAGCGCCGGTGAGGCGTACCTCGACCAGGAGAGGCAGCCGTCCGGCGGGCAGTGCTCCGGGCGCCGCGGATCGTGGCCCAGCTCACGCAGCTTGGTGCGCACCGAGTCGGGGGTGCGGCCGAAGCGGGCGGCTATGCGGGCGATGGTCTCGCCGGAGTGGAACCGGCGGGTCAGGTCCTCCTCGTGCTGCGGTATCCAGGGCGCTCCGTGGCCGGGGAACAGCTCGCGCAGGATGTCCCGGTCCGGGATGGGCTCGGCGACGTCCGCCGCGAGGGCCAGCGCGCGCAGCCCGCGGTTGAGCGCGATGCGCAGCGTGGGCACGTCGGCCAGCGGCATGGTCAGCACGCCGGACGCCAGCGGGACGTCCGGCTGGGCCTCGCGCCAGCCGGTGAGGGTCAGGGTGAGGGTGAGGTCGTCGTCGCTCGCCAGCTCGACGCGGAAGATCTTGTCGCCGAGCGGCAGTTCGTTGGTGTGCCGGAATGCCATCGAGCAACCCCCAATGGTCCAACTGCGATCAATCCCGTATGGATTGCCGCGGACTAGGTCCATTCTCCCAGGTGACACTGACAATTGACGGGTCGTCCGGGACTCGTCAGCCCTTGTCGAGGAACTCCTCGCGCTCCGCGTCGAGGAGGGCGTCGAGGGCGGTGCGCAGATCGGGCGAGCCCGCCAGATCCGGGTCCCCGGCGACCAGCGCGGTGGCCTCTGCCCTGGCCTCGGCGATCAGCTCCTCGTCGTCGATGACGGCCAGCATCCGCAGGCTGCTGCGGCCCCCGGACTGCGCCTGCCCCAGAACGTCGCCCTCGCGGCGCTGCTCCAGGTCGATCCGGGACAGCTCGAAGCCGTCCGTCGTCCCGGCCACGGCGTCGAGACGGGCGCGGGCCGTCCCGCCCTCGGCCGCGTCGGTCACCAGCAGGCACAGGCCAGGCGCGGAGCCGCGGCCGACCCGGCCGCGCAGCTGGTGGAGCTGGGAGACGCCGAACCGGTCCGCGTCCATGATCACCATGGCGGTGGCGTTCGGCACGTTGACCCCGACCTCGATCACGGTCGTCGCGACCAGCACGTCCACCTCGCCCGCGGCGAAGCGGCGCATCACGTCGTCCTTGGCGTCCGGCGCCATACGGCCGTGCAGCACCTCGGTGCGGACCTCCCGCAGCGGGCCCTCGGCCAGCCGGGCCGCCACGTCGAGCACGGCGAGCGGCGGGCGCTGCGCCCCGCCCTCGTCGGCCGCCCCGCCGTCGGGCCCGTCCCCGTCCCCGTCGTCGCCCGCGCCCCCGTCCACGTCCACGTCCGCGTCCACATCGTCCGCCGCTTCCGGAGGCGCCGCCCCGGGGGCCGGCGGCCCGCCCTCGTCGCCGATCCGCGGGCAGACGACGTACGCCTGGTGGCCGTCCGCGACCTCCTCGCGCACCCGCTGCCAGGCGCGGGTGAGGAAGTGCGGCTTGTCCCGCACCGGGACGACGTGGCTGGCGATGGGCGAGCGGCCCTGCGGCAGCTCGTCGAGCACCGAGGTCTCCAGGTCGCCGAAGACCGTCATGGCGACCGTGCGCGGAATCGGCGTCGCGGTCATCACCAGCAGGTGCGGCGGCCGTTCGCCCTTGGCGCGCAGCGCGTCGCGCTGCTCCACGCCGAACCGGTGCTGCTCGTCGACCACCACCAGGCCGAGGTCGTGGAACTGCACGACGTCCTCGATCAGCGCGTGCGTGCCGATCACGACTCCGGCCTCGCCGGTCGCGGCCTCCAGCAGCGCCGCGCGCCTGGCCCGCGCGCCCATCGAGCCGGTGAGCAGCGTGACCTTGGTACCGCGCTCGGCGCCGCCCAGCATGCCGCCCTCGGCGAGGTCGCCCATCATCTCGGTGATCGAACGGTGGTGCTGCTGTGCCAGGACCTCGGTGGGCGCGAGCAGAGCGGACTGCCCGCCGGTGTCGGCCACGGCGAGCATGGCGCGCAGCGCCACCAGCGTCTTGCCGCTGCCGACCTCGCCCTGGAGCAGCCGGTGCATCGGGTGGTCGGCCGCCAGGTCCGCGAAGATCTCGTCGGTGACCCGCCGCTGGCCGGCGGTGAGCGTGAACGGCAGCCGCGCGTCGAACGCGTGCAGCAGCCCGTCCGCGGCCGGCCGCCTCGGCACCGCGGGCAGCTGGGCGGCGGCGCCGCGCCGCCGGGCGAGCGCGACCTGCAGCACGAAGCCCTCGTCCCACTTCAGCCGCGCCCTGGCGTCCTCGATGTCCCGTCTGGTGCGCGGCCTGTGCACCTTCTCGAACGCCTCGGGCAGCGGCAGCAGACCGCGCCGGGCGCGCAGCGGCTCGGGCAGCGGGTCGACCAGGCCCTCCCAGCCGACCGCGGCCAGCGAGTCGAGCACGACGCCGACCGACTTGGCGATCCGCCAGGACTCCAGCTGCTTGCAGGCCGGGTACAGGGGCAGCGGGCGGCCTGCGAAGTCCGCCACGGCGGCGGAGCCGCTGTCCTCGTCGAGCAGCTCGTAGGCGGGGTGCGACAGCTGGAGCTTGCGGTTGAACAGGGAGACCTTGCCCGCGAACATCCCGCGCCGGCCGGGCAGCAGCACCTTCTCGTGGTGGTGGACGGCGCGCCTGCCGAAAAAGACGAGCTGAAGCCGGCCGCTGCCGTCGGTGAGCGTCACCTCAAGGCGCACGCCCCGGCCGCGGTTGAACGTGTGGGAACGGGTGTCGGCGACCTCCGCGACGACGGTGACGTGCTCGTCGAGCGGCAGCTCGGACAGGCGGGTCAGCTCGCCGCGCTCGGCGTACCTGCGCGGGTAGTGGTGCAGGAGGTCGCCGACCGTGTGCAGGCCGAGGTGGGCGGCCATCACCTTGGCGGTGGTGCCGCCGACGGCCTTGGCGAGGGGCTCCTTCAGCGCGGTCACGCTGCCCATTGCACACCATGGCACCGACAGCCGCGCGGACGGGCGCGGCGGTGCGGCCGGATCACTCGACGCCGATCAGCAGCGGCGCGTCCTGCCGTCCCTCGTACACGAGGGTGTCGACCCCGTAGTGCCCGCCGCGGACCTGCGCCTGAAGACGGGCGGCGAGGCCGGGCGGCGCCGCGGCGCCGAGGACCAGGGTGACCAGTTCGCCGCCCGCGGACAGCATCCGTTCCAGCACGTCCCCCGCGACGTCCGCGAGGTCGCCGCCGATCACGGCCACGTCGCCGTCGATCAGGCCGAGGGCGTCGCCGGCCTGGCAGATGCCGGCCGTGG
Organism: Streptomyces sp. MP131-18; assembly: GCF_001984575.1. Classification (GTDB taxonomy): domain Bacteria; phylum Actinomycetota; class Actinomycetes; order Streptomycetales; family Streptomycetaceae; genus Streptomyces; species Streptomyces johnsoniae. The sequence goes on from NZ_LZNS01000001.1 coordinate 1,901,460, forward strand.
TCCAGGACTGCCGTTCTGCGACGGCGAGTTCACCGAAGCGGGTCGCGCCGGCGGCGGCGGTCATGGCGACGACGTCCTCGTCGAACCTGCGCTCGGCGGCGTGCACGGCCAGCGCCGCAATGCCCTGGACCGGGGAACGGGTCGGCACGACGGCCACCCGCACGCCTTCGGCGCGCGCCTGTTCCGCGGCGGCGGCCGCGGCGTGCCACAGGCCGTCGTCGTTGGGCAGCAGGACGACCTCGCGGGCGCGGGTGCCGAGGATGGCCGCGGCCAGTTCGCCGCCGCCCGGCGCCTCGTCGGCGTGCGCGGTCACGGCGGTCGCGCCCGCCTCCTCGCACAGGCCGGCGAGCCCTTCGCCCGGCAGCACGGACACGACGGCGCGGGCCGCGTTCGGCGGCCTGCGCGGCGGGCCCGCGGGCAGGCCGGTGATCCGCAGGCGGTGCGGGCGCCCGGCCTCGATGCCGGCCTCGACGGCCGCGCCCGGCTCCGCGGTGTGTACGTGGACGTGCCACAGGCCGTCGCCGCCGACCACCACGAGGGAGTCGCCGAGCGCGTCGAGGCGGGTCCGCAGCGCGGGCACCGCGGCATCCTCCGCGTCGAGCAGGTAGATCACCTCGTAGAGCTGGTCGCCGGGCGCCCCGTCCGCCGCCGCGCAATCGGGCTCCGGCACGCCGGTCCGCGCGCCGTGCGCTCCGGGCGGTCGGCCGAGGCGGTCGCGTATGGATGCGTCGGGGGCGCGGCCGGACAGCGCCGCGTCCAGGGCGTCGAGGACGGCGACGAGGCCGCTGCCCCCGGCGTCGACGACACCCGCCTCCGCCAGAACGGCGAGCTGCGCGGGGGTTTCGTCGAGCGCGCGGCGTGCGCCGGCGCACGCCTGGGCCATCACCTCGGCCGTGGTGCCGTCGGCCCGTTCCGCGGCGTCGGCGGCCGCCACGGCGACGGTGAGCATCGTGCCCTCGACGGGGTGGGCCACCGCCTCGTACGCCGACCCCGCGGCCCGGCGCAGCGCGCGGCGCAGGGTGCCGGGGCCGGCCGGTTCCGCCTCGGCCGCGATCACCTCCGCCATGCCGCGGAGCAGTTGGGCGAGGATGGTGCCCGAATTGCCCCTGGCACCGATGAGGGCGCCGTGCGCCATGGCACGGACGGCCTGGGCCAGGGTCGGCGCCGCGGTGTCGGCGGCGGCGACGGCCTGGGCCGCGGACTCCACGGTGAGGTAGAGGTTGGTACCGGTGTCGCCGTCGGGCACGGGGTAGACGTTGATCGCGTCGATGTCCTCGCGGGCCCGGCCCACGGCGTCCAGCGCGTTGCGGCACCAGCGCCGTACCGCTGCGGCGTCGAGCGGCTGCGGCACGGGAGGACCTCCGATATGCGGGCGGTGGGCGGCGGGTGCAGCTTAAGGCTTCGACCGGTGGGGGACGCGATTTCGCCCACCGGGAAGGCCCGGGGTATGCTGCCCCGGTTGCCCGGTGTTGTCGTGACGTACCGGGTGCCTCCCACGAGGCCCAGCGACCTCGTGGGTCCCACGTACGTTTCCGTCGCCCCGTTCCTGCGGGGTGACCTGTCTTTGGAGTGACCCGTGGCTGCCAACTGCGATGTCTGCGGCAAGGGGCCGGGCTTCGGCAACAGTATCTCCCACTCGCACCGCCGTACCCCCCGCCGTTGGAACCCCAACATCCAGCGGGTGCGTGCCGTGGTCAACGGGACGCCGAAGCGCCTGAACGCCTGCACCTCGTGCATCAAGGCGGGCAAGGTCTCGCGCTAGGCCCTCGGCCGCTTCCAGCCGGTCCACCGGTCACGGTGGGCCGGCTTCTTGCGTGCCCCGGGCCATGCGGTGACCGTGATCGACGGGCCCGATGCCCGCGCCGAGCGGGAAGCCCGCGGCGATGGCGCCGGTGACATAGTCCTTGGCCGCCCCGACCGCCTCCGGCACGGAGTCGCCGTGCGCGAGCCTGGCCGCGATCGCCGAGGCGAGCGTGCAGCCGGTGCCGTGCGTGTGGCGGTTGTCCTGCCGTGAAGCGCGCAGCCAGTGCTCAGCCGTGCCGTCGGTGAGCAGGTCCACGGCGTCGCCCGCCAGGTGGCCGCCCTTGATCAGAGCCCACCGCGGGCCCAGGGCGAGCACCGCGGCGGCCGCGCGGCGCAGGTCCGCCTCCTCCGTCACGCGCACGCCGGTCAGCTGCGCGACCTCCGCCAGATTGGGCGTGGCGACGGTGGCAGCCGGAAGGAGCTTGGTGCGCACGGCGTCCAGTGCGTCGGTGGCGAGCAGGGTGTCGCCGTGCTTGGAGACGCCGACCGGGTCGACGACCACCGGTGCGCCCGTGGCGGCCAGCAGACCCGCGACGGTCTCCACCAGCTCCGCCGAGGCGAGCATGCCGGTCTTCACGGCCTGGACGCCGATGTCGTCGACGACGCTTCGGTACTGCGCGGTCACGGCCGCCGCGGGCAGCTGCCAGGCGCCCTGAACGCCCAGCGAATTCTGGGCGGTGACGGCCGTGATGACGCTCATCCCGTGCGTGCCGAGCGCGAGCATCGTCTTCAGGTCGGCCTGGATGCCCGCGCCACCGCCGGAGTCGGAGCCCGCGACCGTGAGCACGCGTGGAGGAGCCTGCATGGGTACGACAGTACCCACCCCGGTCGGCCGCGCTGCCGGGCGGGGAGCGGCGGTGCGCTCAGGAGCCGAAGTGGTCCCAGCCGCCGGCCTTGTCCCAGGCGGCGCCGTCGACGGTGACCGGCGGGGCCGTTCTGCCGCGGGCGGGCAGCACCTCGCCGATCGTCCGCCAGCGGGCGGGGAGTTTGGTCTCGGGCGGGAACACGGCGACCAGCGCGTGGTCCTCGCCGCCGGTGAGTACCCAGTGCAGGGGATCGACGCCGACGGCCTGCCCGATGTCGGACATCTGGGCGGGGACGTCGAGGGAGGCGGAGGAGAGGTCGATGCGGACCTTGCTGCCCTGGGCGATGTGCCCGAGGTCGGCGACGAGGCCGTCGCTCACGTCGGTCATCGCGGTCGCGCCGAGCCCCGCCGCGGCCGGGCCCGCCTCGTACGGCGGTTCCGGCCTGCGGTGCGCCTCGACGAACGCGCGGGGCGAGCGGAACCCGCGGGAGAGCACCGCGTGCCCTGCGGCGGACCAGCCGAGCCAGCCGGTGACGGCCACGACGTCGCCCGGCCTGGCCCCCGTCCTGGTGACGGGTTCGCGGCCGGCGAGGTCGCCCAGGGCCGTGATCGCGATGGTGACGGCGTCGCCGCGGACCACGTCACCGCCCGCGACGCCCGAGCCGGCGACGCGGCACTCGTCGCTGATGCCGTCCATCAGCTCCAGGGGCCAGGTGGCGGGGAGTTCGGCCGGGACGACGAGCCCGACCAGGACGGCGGTGGGCACGGCGCCCATGGCTGCGACGTCGGCCAGATTCTGCGCGGCCGCCTTGCGGCCGACGTCGTAGGCCGTGGACCAGTCGCGGCGGAAGTGCCGCCCCTCCACCAGGAGGTCGGTGCTCGCGACGACCCGCCGGTCCGGGGCGGCGACCACCGCCGCGTCGTCGCCCGGGCCGAGCCGCACCGCGGGGGCACCGCTGATCCGGGACGTCAGCTCCCGGATCAGCCCGAACTCCCCCAGCTCCCCCACACTGCCCTTCACTCAGCTCTCCTCATGCTCGTCTCGCCGCCCGTCCGCCGGTCCGCCGTGGCCTCAAGGCGACCCTGGCGTCTCCCGGTGCTGGTCATGACGCGCTACGGTAGCGCCCCCACTCCTCGAAGCCGCTGTGGAGGACCCGTGGTACAGGCGTACATCCTGATCCAGACCGAGGTGGGCAAGGCGTCCACCGTGGCCGATGTCATCTCCAAGCTTCCCGGGGTACTTCAGGCCGAGGACGTCACGGGCCCCTACGACGTCATCGTGCGCGCGGAGGCGAGCACCGTTGACGAACTGGGCCGTCTCGTGGTCGCGGAGGTGCAGCGCGTGGCCGGAATCACACGCACTCTGACCTGCCCGGTCGTTCATCTGTGACACCCCGTATGCTCGCCGGGTGAGTTCAACCGTACGCCGTGTTCCGCCGGTCGTCTGCGCCGTGCTGATCGCCACCGCGTGCACCTCCGCCGACCAGGGGCCGCGGATCGAGCCGCCCACCCCGGTCGGCGAGGCCGCGGACGCGTGCCGCGCGCTCACCGCGGATCTGCCGGAGCGGGTGGACGGTGCGGAGCGCGGCGAGCCGGACCGGGAGAGCCCGTTCACGGCCGTGTGGGGCGATCCGGCGATCGTGCTGCGCTGCGGCGTCGACGAGCCGCAGGTGCTGACGCCCGGCAGCGAGACGTACGACCCGGTGGGCGCCGAGTTCGTGGGCGTGAACGAGGTGTCCTGGCTGCTTGAGGAGGAGTCGGGCGGCGCGCGGTTCACCACGGTCGAACGCGAGGTGTTCGTCGAGATGACCGTTCCCGACTCCTACGCGCCCGAGGTCAACCCGCTGCTGGACGTGGCCACGGCGATCGACGGGCACATACCGCTCGAAGCGCTGTACGCCGACCCGGAGTAGCGCGCGGTGCGCCGCCCCGGGCCGGCCGCGGGCCGAGGCGGCCTCAGCGCAGGCCCGTGGGGCGGCGCAGCGCCGCCTGGATGAGCCGGTCGACCAGCTCGGGGTAGTCGACGCCGGTGGCCTGCCACATCCGCGGGAACATCGAGATCGGGGTGAAGCCCGGCATGGTGTTGATCTCGTTGATGACAAACTCGCCGTTTTCCTGGAGGAAGAAGTCCGCACGGACCAGGCCCTCGCAGGACACGGCGTCGAACGCGGCCACCGCCAGCTCCCTGACCCGCGCGGTCTGCTCCTCGGTGAGCGGCGCGGGAACGATGCCCTCGGCCGAGTCGATGTACTTGGCCTCGAAGTCGTAGAAGTCGTGGCTGGAGACCGCCGGGATCTCGGCGGGCACGCTGGCGCGCGGACCGTCCTCGAACTCAAGCACACCGCACTCGATCTCCCTGCCCGTCAGCAGGGATTCCACGATGACCTTCGGGTCGTGGCGCCTGGCCTCCTCGACGGCCGCGTCCAGCCCGTCGAGCCCCGTGACGCGGGAGATGCCCATGGAGGAGCCGGCGCGGGCCGGCTTCACGAACAGCGGCCAGCCGTGCTCGGCTGCGAAGTCCACGATCTTCGCGCGGGCGGCGGCCGGATCACGTTCCCAAGCGCGGGGCCTGATGACCGTGTACGGGCCGACGGGCAGGCCGTAGGAGTCGAAGACCCGCTTCATGTACTCCTTGTCCATGCCGACGGCGGAGGCGAGCACGCCGGCGCCGACGTACGGCACACCGGACAGCTCCAGCAGGCCCTGCAGGGTGCCGTCCTCGCCGTAGGGGCCGTGCAGCAGCGGCAGGACGACGTCGACCTCACCGAGGTCCTTGGGCACCGAACCGGCCTCGGCGTACACGACCTCGCTGCTGCCCGCGTTCACCGGCAGCAGCACTCCGCCGGTGCCCGGCTCGGCGATGTGCTCGACGCTGGGCAGCCTGCGGTCCGCGATCGCCATGCGGTCGGGATCGTCGGCGGTGAGGGCCCAACGGCCGTCCGTGGTGATGCCGATGGGCAGCACGTCGTAACGGGTGCGGTCGATGGCCCGCAGCACGGCACCTGCGGTGACGACGGAGATGGCGTGCTCGGAGCTGCGCCCGCCGAACACGACGGCGACGCGGGGCTTGGGGTACTGAGGAGTGGACTCGCTGCTCATAACCCCCTGAGGCTACTCCGAGGCGGCGGCCGGAGTCAGCGATGCTCGGCCTTGGCGGTTCGCGCCATCAGCTCCTTCACGGCGGTCTGCGGCGAAGTGCCCTCGTGGACGATGCCCACCACCGTTTCCGTCAGCGGCATGTCGACCCGGTGGCGGCGCGCCAGGTCCAGTACGGAACGGCAGGACTTGACGCCTTCCGCGGTCTGCCTGGTGACGGCGATGGTCTCCTGGAGAGTCATGCCGCGGCCGAGGTTGGTGCCGAAGGTGTGGTTGCGGGAGAGCGGCGAGGAGCAGGTGGCGACGAGGTCGCCCATGCCGGCGAGGCCGGCGAACGTCAGCGCGTCGGCGCCCATCGCGAGGCCGAGGCGGGTGGTCTCGGCCAGCCCGCGGGTCATCAGGGACGCCTTGGTGTTGTCCCCGAGGCCCATGCCGTCGGCGATGCCGACCGCGAGGGCGATGACATTCTTGACGGCGCCGCCGAGTTCGCAGCCGACGACATCGGTGTTGGTGTAGGGGCGGAAGTACGCGGTATGGCAGGCCGCCTGGAGCCGCCGGGCGACGGACTCGTCGCGGCACGCGACCACGGAGGCCGCGGGCTGGCGTTCGGCGATCTCGCGGGCGAGGTTGGGACCCGACAGGACCGCGACGCGGCCGGGGGCGACACCGGCGACCTCTTCGATGACTTCGCTCATGCGCTTGGCGGTGCCCAGCTCGATCCCCTTCATCAAGGAGACGAGCACGGTGTCGGCGGGCAGCAGTCCTGCCCAGCGGGCAAGGTTGCCGCGCAGAGTCTGGGACGGCACGGCGAGCACGGCGAAGTCCGCGCCCCTGGCGGCCTGTGCCGGATCGGTGGTGGCCCGCACGCCCGAGGGGAGACGGACCCGCGGCAGATAGTCCGGGTTCTCCCGGGTGGCGTTGATGGCCTCGACGGGCCCGGGGCGGCGGCCCCAGAGCGTCACGTCGCAGCCGGCGTCCGCGAGGACCATGGCGAATGCGGTCCCCCAGGAGCCGGTTCCGTAGACGGCGGCACGTGTCACTCCGCTTTCTCCTCCTCGGATGCGCTGGGATCGCCGCGCAGCTCGGGCGTGGTGCTGCGGTGCACGAAGCGCTCGCCGGGTACGGGCTCGTTCCGCACGTCGGCGAGCAGCGCGGTGATGGCATCCATGATCGCGTCCGTGACGTCGCGCAGCACCTCGGTGGTCGGCTCCATGCCGTAGAACTTGCCGAGGTCAACCGGCGGCCCCGCGACCACGACGAGTGTCTTGCGCGGGAAGAGGCGCAGGCGCCTGCTCCCGGCGTAGGGGGGCATCACCTCGTGGGCGCCCCACTGGGCGACCGGGATCACGGGCGCGCGGGTCAGCAGGGCGACGCGGGCGGCGCCCGTTTTGCCCTCCATGGGCCACAGCCCGGGGTCGCGGGTGAGCGTGCCTTCGGGGTAGAACGCGACGCACTCGCCGCGGTGCACCGCCTCCACGGCGGCCCGGAAGGCGTCGGCGGCGTCGGAGGAGTTGCGGTAGACGGGGATCTGGCCGGTGCCGCGCATGAACCTGCCGACCACGCCCGTGTGGAACAGGGCCACCTTGGCGAGGAATCTGGGGACGCGGCCGGTGTTGTACTGGAAGTGTGCGTAGGAGAGCGGGTCGAGATACGAGTTGTGATTCACCGCGGTGATGAATCCGCCCTCGGCGGGAATATGCTCCATTCCCCGCCAGTCCCGGTTGAACAGCGCCAGCAGCGGCGGTTTAACGAGAAAAGCGGCCAATCGGTACCAGAAGCCGATTCTGCGGCGAGACACTCGGACACCATCTCCTCTTGCACTGCTGCGGCGCGGTCCGCTGCGGACAGCCGCACAAGTGTCGCCCCGGGGTGTGGGGCTGTCCAGCGGACGGCCTGCCCGCCCGGACGATCCCTTTGCACCCTAATGCGCAGCCTTCCGGCACGACCCGCAGGGCACCGGAAGGCATGGGCCGCGGGCCCGGGGCGGCCGCCGCGTCCGGGGCTCACGGGAGGAGAATGGCGGGATGCGTGACACCAGGTGGTCGCTGATCGTTCCCCTCAAGCCGCTGCGGCTGGCCAAGAGCAGGCTTGCGGCAGTTGCGGGGGACACCCTGCGCCCTTCGCTCGCGCTGGCCTTCGCCGAGGACACGGTCGGTGCCGCGCTGGCGTGCGCGGCGGTGCGGGACGTGACCGTCGTGACGGACGACCCGCTCGCCGCGCGGCGGCTTGCTCCCGCGGGGGCGCGGATCGTGCCCGACGTGCCGGGGCGCGGCCTGAACGCGGCGCTGGCGCACGGCGCGGAGGCCGTCAGGGCGGCGGCGCCCTCCGCGGCGGTGGCCGCGCTGAATGCCGATCTGCCCGCGCTGCGTGCGGCGGAGCTGGCGCGGGTGCTGGCCGCCGCGGGCGGACATCGGCGAAGCTTCCTCGCGGACGCGGCGGGCGTGGGGACGACGCTGCTCGCCGTGGCGCCGGGGGCGGCGCTTCAGCCGGAGTTCGGCGGGGCCTCGCGGGCCGCACACCGGGCGTCGGGCGCGGTGGAGCTGATGCTCAAGGGCGTGGACAGCGTGCGGCAGGACGTGGACACGGGGGCGGATCTGCGGGCCGCGCTCGTGCTCGGGGTCGGGCGGCACACCGCGGCGGGTGCGCGCCGCCTCACAGCGTTTGCAGTGTCACCAAGGTGATGTGGCGGGACTCACCCTCGCCCGCCACCTCGATCCGCACGCGCTGTCCCGGCCGCAGCAGGAGCAGGCCGCCGGCGTCGAAGGCATCGGCGGCGAAGTCGACGGGCGTGCCGTCGTCCAGCAGGACGCTGCCGGAGCGGGTCGCGGGGTCGAAGGTGTACGCGGTGGCCTGCATGCGGCGAGCCTAGCGGGCGTACCGCGGGCCGGGAACGGCCGCGGGCCGGGCTCCCGGTGAGGAGTCCGGCCCGCTGGGCCCCCTGGTCACTTCCGACGCGAGGTGGCCTTCTTGGCGGTGGTCGTACGGGACGATGCCCGCTTGGCCGGCGCCTTCTTGGCCGTGGTCTTCTTCGCCGGCGCCTTCTTGGCGGTCGACTTCTTGGCGGTGCTCTTCTTCGCCGGCGACGCCTTCTTCGCCGTCGCCTTCTTTGCCGCGGAGGTCTTCTTCGCGGTGGTCTTCTTCGCCGCCGACGCCTTCTTGGCGGTGGCCTTCTTCGTCGTCGCCTTCTTGGTGGTCGTGCCACCGGAAAGGCTTCCCTTGGGGGCCTTCTTCACCGCGACGTCGTTCTTCGGCAGCTTCTTGGTCCCGGCGACCAGGTCCTTGAACCCCTGACCGGCGCGGAAGCGGGGCACCGAGGTCTTCTTGACCCGGACCCGCTCGCCGGTCTGAGGGTTCCGCGCGTACCGGGCGGGCCGGTCGACCTTCTCGAACGAGCCGAAGCCCGTCACGGAGACCCGCTCACCGGCGACCACCGCGCGGATGATCGCGTCGAGCACGATATCGACCGCGTCGGCCGCCTGCTGGCGGCCACCGAGCTTGTCGGCAATCGCTTCTACGAGTTGCGCCTTGTTCACGTCTTCCCCTTCGCAGGCCTTGCTGGAACGAATGTGTTCAAGCTTTTTCGCACGTTAGGCAGATATATTCCGCAAATCAAACGCGAAACGGGCGAATCACCCTTGTGTCGCAACGAACTCGACCATCACGGACTTCCGTCACGCTCGCCGGCCGGCCGGCCCGCCGGAAGCCGCCCCGCGTCAACGTCCTCCATCAGCCGGTCCAGACGGCGCGCGGCTCCAGGCAGGTCATGCTTGGTGGCCGCGGTGATGATCAGCAGCTTCCGGGTGAGGGCCTGCCGTACATCCTCAGGCACTTGCAGGGCCCGCACCGTGCGGTGCGCGTCCCTCAGTCGAGCGGCGACGCGGTCGTAGAGTTCGAGTTGACCGTCGCGTTCCATGCGGCCGATTGTGCCACCTTGGGCCTGTTATCGCCCCCTAAGCCCTCAACGCCCGTGTCGTGACGGGCTGTCAGCGAAGATGCCCCCGCCGGCGGGGCCGGCGGGGGCATCTGGTGACGGTCACTCAGACTGCTTGTGTCGTAAGGGGTTTGTAGCCGGGGCGGCGGGATTCGTAGGCCGCGATCGCGTCCTCGTTCTGCAGCGTGATGCTGATGTCGTCGAGCCCTTCGAGCAGGCGCCAGCGCGCATTCTCGTCAAGGTCGAATCCGGCGTCGACGCCCTCGGCGCGCACCTTGCGGTCGACCAGGTCCACGGTGACCTCGGCGGTCGGGTCGGTCTCGGCCAGCCGCCACAGCTCCTCGACGGTCTCCTGCGGCAGCATGACAGTCAGCAGGCCGTTCTTCAGCGAGTTGCCGCGGAAGATGTCGGCGAAGCGGGCGGAGACGACCGCCTTGAAGCCGTAGTTCTGCAGGGCCCACACGGCGTGCTCACGGGAGGAGCCGGTGCCGAAGTCGGGTCCGGCGATCAGCACCGAGGCGCCCCGGTGCTCCGGCCGGTTGAGCACGAACTCCGGGTCCTTGCGCCACGCCTCGAAGAGGCCGTCCTCGAAGCCGTCCCTGGTGACCTTCTTCAGCCAGTGGGCGGGAATGATCTGGTCGGTGTCGACATTGGAGCGGCGCAGGGGAACGGCCCGCCCGGTGTGGGTGGTGAACGCTTCCATGACTCAGACCTCCACGGGGGTCGGGACGTCGGCCAGGTCGGCCGGGGACGCGAGGTGGCCGGCGACCGCGGTGGCGGCGGCGACCTGCGGCGAGACGAGGTGTGTGCGCCCGCCCTTGCCCTGCCGGCCCTCGAAGTTGCGGTTGGAGGTGGAGGCGCAGCGCTCCCCGGGCGAGAGCTGGTCTGGGTTCATCCCCAGACACATCGAGCAGCCCGCGTGCCGCCATTCGGCGCCGGCCGCGGTGAACACCTTGTCGAGCCCTTCCTCGACGGCTTGGAGAGCGACCCGGACGGAGCCGGGGACCACCAGCATCCGCAGCCCGTCGGCCACCCGGCGGCCGTCCAGGACGGCGGCGGCCGAGCGCAGATCCTCGATGCGGCCATTGGTGCAGGACCCGACGAAGACGGTGTCCACGGCGATGTCCCGCAGCCTCTGCCCGGGCTCAAGGCCCATGTACTCCAGCGCCTTCTCCGCGGCCAGCCGCTCACTCGGGTCCCCGAAGGCGGCCGGGTCGGGCACGGCCCCGGACAGCGGCAGGCCCTGGCCGGGGTTGGTGCCCCAGGTGACGAACGGGGCCAGCTCGCGGGCGTCGATGACCACCTCGTGGTCGAAGACGGCGTCGTCGTCGGTGCGCAGCGTCCGCCAGTAGTCCAGCGCGGCATCCCAGTCGGCGCCCCTGGGCGCGTGGTCCCGCCCCTTCAGGTAGGCGAAGGTCGTCTCGTCCGGGGCGATCATCCCGGCCCTGGCCCCCGCCTCGATCGACATGTTGCACATGGTCATCCGGGCTTCCATCGACAGCTTCTCGATGGCCTCGCCGCGGTATTCGATGACGTAGCCCTGGCCGCCGCCGGTACCGATCCTGGCGATCACGGCCAGGATCAGGTCCTTGGCGGTGACGCCCTCGGGCAGCTCGCCGAGCACCGTGACCGCCATGGTGCGGAACGGGGCCATGGGCAGCGTCTGGGTGGCCAGCACGTGCTCCACCTGGCTCGTGCCGATCCCGAACGCCAGCGCGCCGAAAGCGCCGTGCGTGGAGGTGTGGCTGTCCCCGCACACCACCGTGGTGCCCGGCTGGGTCAGCCCGAGCTGCGGGCCGACCACGTGCACGACGCCCTGCTCGACGTCGCCCAGCGGATGCAGGCGTACGTCGAACTCCGCGCAGTTTTTCCGCAGGGTCTCCAACTGCGTGCGGGACACCGGGTCGGCGATGGGCTTGTCGATGTCGAGGGTCGGGGTGTTGTGGTCCTCGGTGGCGATGGTGAGGTCCGTGCGCCGCACCCGCCGCCCGCTCTTGCGCAGCCCGTCGAACGCCTGCGGGCTGGTCACCTCGTGCAGCAGGTGGAGATCGATGTAGAGGAGATCGGGCTCTCCCGCCACGCGGCGGACGACATGGTCGTCCCAGACTTTCTCCGCCAGTGTCCGTCCCATCGCTTTTCCTTCCGGGCTTGCAGCTGGTCTGATGGCCGCCGTCCGTTCCCCTCGCACCGGACGGTGTGCGGCCCGGCCGTGACACGGGCCGCGGGCACCAGCCTGACGCGTCCCCACGAAAATTGAGCTTGCGTTTCACACTGTGAGACGCGAATATCGTTGCATGGACAACTCTAGCGGCGACTCCAGCGGCGTGGGCGTACTCGACAAGGCGGCCCTGGTACTGGGAGCCCTGGAGTCCGGACCAGCCACGCTGGCCGGGCTGGTCGGGGCCACCGGGCTGGCCAGACCCACCGCGCACCGCATGGCCGTGGCTCTCGAGTATCACCGGCTGCTGGCCCGGGACATGCAGGGCCGCTTCGTGCTCGGCCCGCGCCTGGCCGAGCTGGCCGCCGCGGCCGGCGAGGACCGGCTGCTCGCCGCGGCCGGGCCCGTGCTGACGCAACTGCGCGACGTGACCGGGGAGAGCGCCCAGCTGTACCGGCGGCAGGGCGACATGCGGATCTGCGTGGCCGCGGCCGAGCGGCTCTCCGGGCTGCGGGACACCGTGCCCGTGGGCTCCACCCTGCCGATGAAGGCCGGCTCCGCCGCCCAGATCCTGCTGGCCTGGGAGGAGCCGGAGCGGCTGCACCACGGCCTCCAGGGAGCCCGCTTCACCGCCACCGCGCTCTCCGGTGTGCGGCGCCGCGGCTGGGCGCAGTCGATCGGCGAACGGGAGCCGGGCGTCGCCTCCGTCTCCGCCCCGGTGCGCGGCCCGTCCAACCGCGTGGTCGCCGCCGTCTCCGTGTCCGGGCCGATCGAGCGGCTGACCCGCCACCCGGGCCGCATGCACGCCCAGGCGCTGCTGGACGCGGCGGGCCGCCTCACCGACGCACTGAAGCGCAACGGCTGACCCGGCCCGCCTTCCGGCACCCGCCTCGGACGCCGAAGGCGCCTCAGCGGGCCAGCCGCTCGGCCGCCCGGTTGCCCCGGCGCCCCACCGGTATGACGCCGGTGGCCGCCCCCAGGCCGAACGACGGCATGTTCACATAGACCGACTCGTAGGACCCCGCCGGGACCAGATAGGTCTCGTGCCAGAAACCGACCTTGCCGCGCCCGGCCCGCAGCCTGCGGTTGAAAGCGCTCCAGGCCGGCTGATGCGCCTTGTCCGGCGCGGACGCGTACGCCAGCAGCTTCTCGTGGGACGACCAGTACTGCACGATGGTGACGTCCCGCAGGCCCCCGCGCAGCATACGGAAGCCGAGCAGTCCGCTCTCCTCGTCCCGGGACAGCTCCCTGAGCATGGGCGGCATCGCCATGAAGACCGGCCACCAGCTCCGCAGCGCCCGGAAATTGTTGATCCGCATGCCGATCAGGAAGACCGTGACGTCCCCTTCGGCAGCCGCCGTCATGCGCCCTTCGGCGATCTTGCCCGTCATCCCGCACCTCACTCCGCTCTCGCTCGACCCTTGCCCGGACCCTCGCCGGCGGTCGCCGACCGCCGCCGACCGTCGTTGGATAGCTTCACTATCCATGATTGGATAGTGCCACTCTCCCACCCAAAGCGCAAGGGGCATTCGGAACGTGCGACTGGCCGAGCTGAGCGAACGCAGCGGTGTCTCGACCGCGACGATCAAGTACTACCTGCGGGAAGGGCTGCTGCCGCCCGGCCGGCGGGTCACCGCGACCCAGGCCGAGTACGACGAGGAGCACCTGCGCAGGCTGCGCCTGGTCAGGGCGCTCGTCCAGGTCGGCCGGGTGCCGGTGGCCACCGCGCGGGAGGTGCTCACCGCGGTGGAGGACGAAACGGCCGGCCAGGTCGACCGGCTGGGCGCGGCCGTCGGCTCCCTCCCCCACGGCCCCGCCCCGGCCCCCGCGGACCCGGCGACCGCCACCGCGGAGCACACGGCCGCGGAGGTGCTGCGCCTGCTGGGCTGGGGCCACCACCCGGAGAATCCCGCGCATGGCATGCTCGTCTCCGCCCTCGCCGCGCTCGGCCGCCTCGACTACCCCTGCGGCACCGCGCATGTGCTGCCCTACGGCCGGGCGGCCGCGGCCATCGCCGAGCACGAGCTCGCGGTGATCGAGGAGCTCGACGCCCCGACCACCCAGCTGGAGGCGGCCGTTGCCCTCACGGTGCTGTACGAGCCGGTGCTGCTCGCCCTGCGACGGCTGGCCCAGGCTCGGGAAGCGGGCCGCCGCTTCGGCAGCGGACCGGAAACGAACGACGACCCCCCGCACGAGGCGGAGGGCCGCTGAGGATCACGAGTGACCGAGTACCCCCGACCGGATTCGAACCGGCGCTACTGCCTTGAGAGGGCAGCGTGCTAGGCCGCTACACAACGGGGGCTTGCTCAGGCCCGGAGTCCCGGACCAGTACCCCCGACCGGATTCGAACCGGCGCTACTGCCTTGAGAGGGCAGCGTGCTAGGCCGCTACACAACGGGGGCTAGATCTTCTGAAAGACCGCTGGGGTACCAGGACTCGAACCTAGACTAACTGAACCAGAATCAGTCGTGCTGCCAATTACACCATACCCCACCAAAACGCAACCCCACGCGGGGGTATTGCTCGGGTGGCCGCTCGGTGACCCGGACTTGCGTCCTGCCCTCGCGACGCGCCAAACAATACCCGATCGAGAACGGTGCCCCAAAACGAGATCCGCCCCCGGCCGCGCGGCGCCTCAGCCGGAGAGGCGGGCCAGGGCATCGTCGATGCGCGCCAGGGTGCGCTCGCGGCCCAGCGTTTCCAGCGATTCGAAGAGCGGCAGCCCCACCGTGCGGCCCGTCACCGCGACCCGGACCGGGGCCTGGGCCTTGCCGAGTTTCAGCCCGTGCTCCTCCCCCGCCGCGGTCACGGCGGCCTTGAGCGCCTCCGCTGCCCACTCTCCGGCCGCCGCCAGACGCGCCCGCGCCGTCGCGAGCACGGCCTCGGCGCCCGGCTTCATCGCCTTGTTCCACGACTGCTCGTCGCGGACCGGCTCACCGAGGAACAGGAAGTCGACATTGTCGGTGATGTCCGACAGCACCGTGACGCGGGTCTGGGCAAGCGGCGCGAGCGCCGCGAACGCCGCCGGGTCGAAGTTCTCAGGCTTCCAGGGGGCGTGCGGGGCGCGCAGCCACGGCTCGCAGGCCGCCGTGAACTCCTCGACGGTCAGGTGCTCGCGGATATGCGTGGCGTTGATCGCCTCGGCCTTCTTCAGGTCGAAGCGCGCCGGGTTGGCGTTCACCGCATCGATGTCGAACGCGGCGACCATCTCCTGGAGGGTGAAGACGTCCCGGTCCTCGGCGAGCGACCAGCCGAGCAGCGCCAGGTAGTTGAGCAGACCGCCGGGCAGGAAGCCGCGGTCCCGGTAGAGGTTGAGCGAGGACTGCGGGTCGCGTTTGGAGAGCTTCTTGTTGCCCTCGCCCATGACGTACGGCAGATGCCCGAACGCGGGCACGCCGCCCGGCCCGACGCCGATGTCCGCCAGCGCCCGGTACAGCGCGATCTGCCGCGGAGTGGAGGACAGCAGGTCCTCGCCGCGCAGCACGTGCGTCACGCCCATCAGCGCGTCGTCCACCGGGTTCACGAGGGTGTACAGCGGCGCCCCGTTGGCGCGGACAATGCCGTAGTCCGGCACGTTCTCCGGGGTGAACGTCAGCGTGCCGCGGACCAGATCGGTGAACGTGATCGGCTCGTCGGGCATCCGGAAGCGGACGATCGGGCTGCGGCCCTCCGCCACGTGGGCGGCGACCTGTTCGGCCGTGAGGGACCGGCAGGCCCCGTCGTAGCCCGAGGGGCGGCCGGCCTTCCGCGCGGCCTCCCGGCGGGCCTCGAGCTCCTCCGCGGAGCAGTAGCAGCGGTAGGCGTGGCCGGCGGCGAGCAGCCGTTCGGCGACGTCCGCGTACACGTCCATCCGGAGGGACTGCCGGTACGGCCCGTGCGGGCCGCCGACCTCCGGGCCCTCGTCCCAGTCGAGGCCGAGCCAGCGCAGGGAGTCGAGCAGCGCCTCGTAGGACTCCTCGGAGTCCCGCGACGCGTCGGTGTCCTCGATGCGCAGCACCAGCGTGCCGCCGTGGTGCCGCGCGAACGCCCAGTTGAACAGGGCGGTGCGGACCAGGCCGACGTGCGGATTGCCGGTCGGGGAGGGGCAGAAACGGACGCGAACTTCAGTCACGCTTGACAACCTTGTTGGTGAGAGTGCCGATGCCTTCGATGGTGACGGCGACCTCGTCGCCGACGTGGAGCGGGCCGACGCCCGCCGGGGTGCCGGTGAGGATGACGTCCTGCGGCAGCAGGGTCATCGACTCGGTGACGTGCACGATCAGATCCTCGACGGTGCGCACCATCTCGCTGGTGCGGCCGAGCTGCCGCTGCTCGCCGTTCACGGTGCACATGATCGCGAGGTCGGCCGGGTCGAGGTCCGTCTCGATCCACGGACCGAGCGGGCAGGAGTGGTCGAAGCCCTTGGCACGCGCCCACTGGCCCTCCCGCCGCTGCACGTCGCGGGCGGTGAGGTCGTTGGCACAGGTGTAGCCGAGGATCACGTCCCTGGCGCGCTCGCGCGGCACGTCACGGCACAGCCTGCCGATGACGACGGCCAGCTCCGCCTCGTGGTGGACGTCGGAGGAGATCCTGGGGTAGGCGACCGGGTCGCCGTGGCCGACGACCGACGTGGAGGGTTTGAAGAAGGTCACCGGCACGTCCGGAACGGCGTTGCCCAGCTCGGCCGCATGCTCCCGGTAGTTGCGGGCGACGGCCACGACCTTGCTGGGCAGCACGGGCGGCAGCAGCCTGACCTTGCTCAGGGGCACCCGTCGGCCCGACCGCTCGAACGCGGCGAACGGATGGCCCTTGATGATGTCGAGGACCGGCTCCCCGCCTTGGTCCCGGTCGGCCTCCACCACGCCGAACCCGACCGTTCCGTCAATGGAGAATCTGGCGATGCGCACGGCGCCAAGACTAACCACCGCGTCCGGCGGCCGGCCCCCCGGACGGCGGGTCCGGGAGGCCGCGGCGGCGCGGGGTCAGCGCAGGCGTGCCATCAGCGCGTGTTCGACGAGGGTGATCAGTCCGCTCTTGGCTTCCGTGCGGTGGCGGGCGTCCGTGGTGATGATCGGCGCGTCGGGGCCGATCTGGAGTGCCTCGCGCACCTCTTCGGGCGAGTACGGCTGATGGCCGTCGAAGCCGTTCAGCGCGATCACGAACGGCAGTCCGCTGTTCTCGAAGTAGTCGACCGCCGGGAAACAGTCCGCCAGCCGCCGCGTGTCCACCAGCACGATCGCCCCGATCGCGCCACGGACGAGGTCGTCCCACATGAACCAGAAACGGTCCTGCCCCGGGGTGCCGAACAAGTACAGAATCAGATCCTGATCCAGCGTGATACGGCCGAAGTCCATCGCCACCGTCGTGGTGGTCTTGCCCGCCGTGTGCGTCAGATCGTCGATCCCCGCCGACGCCGACGTCATCACCGCCTCCGTCCGCAGCGGGTTGATCTCCGACACCGACCCCACGAACGTGGTCTTCCCCACGCCGAACCCCCCCGCAATCACGATCTTCGCGGAGGTCGTGGAGCGGGACGGCGCGGTGAGACCGGCGTCGTTAGAGCTTGCGAAGTCCACTGAGCACCCTTTCGAGCAACGTCACATCTGGCTGGCCGCCGGGCTCCGTGTCGTGGCCCGGCTGATGAATGGCGACGAGCCCGGCCTCGGCGAGATCGGCCACCAGAATCCGCGCCACCCCCAGCGGGATGGCAAGCAGTGCGGACACTTCGGCGACGGACTTGACCTCGTAGCACAGCTGGCAGATCCGCTGGTGCTCGGGCAGCTGGCCGTGCAGCTGCGCCGGCTCCGCGGTCGTGCTCACCAGCGCCTCGATCGCCAGCTGGTAGCGCGGCCGGGTCCTGCCGCCGGTCATCGCATACGGGCGCACCAGCGGCTGCGGGGCTTCGCCTTCTCCCGGGCGCCGGGGGCGACCCGGCTGCCGCGCCTGCGGCGGCGGCTGCGGGCTCCACTCGTCGCGCTCGGGCAGGCCGGGTCCGTTGCCTCCTGAGGGCGGGCGGCCGGCGCCGGGGGGAGGTGTGCGCCGAGCCTCGGGCTCCGGGCCCGGCCGCGGCGGGGGCGCCGCCTGCGGCTCCGGTACGGGCCGCTGGTGTCCGCCGCTTGGCGCCGAAGGGAAGTTGAAGCGCCCGCTGCGTGGCTGCGGCGGGTACTCATTGCCGTAAGGTCCGCCTGGGGGCGTTGCCACAGTTCCTCCTCCGACTGCCTTTGCTATCCGCGGCGACCGCGTTCAGTGCCTCACCATGTCGGCACCTTATGGTGCGCGGCCCCAATCCGCACAAGTCGTCTGCTAGTTGAGCAGGGTCCCTTGGAGCTCCGCTCGC
>NZ_LZNS01000001.1:1920183-1924391 GCF_001984575.1 Streptomyces sp. MP131-18
GATCGTCGTTTCGCGTGCCACGGCCCGTACGTGCGCCGCGGCCCTGCTGTACACCGCGGTGCAGGCTGCTCAGCCGCCCGCGGACTTCCGTCGGGTCCCGTGACACCTGCGGCCCGCCCGCGGCGGGCTCCGAGGCCGAGTGCTCCGTGAGGTTGGCCCGGGGCACCCGCTTGGGGAGGCCCGAAGAGGTCGTGCCGCCCGTGCGCTCCTCCCGGCGCGGCCCCCGGTCCCACTGGGTCTCTGCCGGTGCCTGCGGTGCCGGGGGCTCTTCCCGCAGTCGCTGTGCCGGTTCCTCCTCGGGCTGCTGCCACTGTCGTTCGCGCCGGGGAAGCCCCGCGCTGGTCGTCGACTCGTATCCCGTCGCGACCCGGTCTGGTGGACTGAAGCCTACGCGGTGCGGGCCGTTCCCGGGACCACCCAGGGGGTTATCCGCGGGCGGCGGGAAGGTGCCGAACCCGGGCTGTGCCGTGGCCGGTTCATGCCGGGTGGGCGGCGGGCCCAGCGGTGTCCGCGGGCCGGAATCGGCCCGGCGGTCCTCGCGTATCCGGTCGAGGTCGGCGCGGCCCAGGCGCACGGTGTCGCCGGTGACCTGCGGCACCTCGTACCTGGAGTCGTCGAAACCCAGCTCCGCGGCCGTGCGGGCGCCGGCCTCCAGATCCGCCTGCGTGATGTGCTGCCCGTGGGGCGCGATCCGCGAGACGGTGAACTCCTCGGGCACCTGCGCGGGAACGGGGGCGCTGCCGCCGTGGGTGATCCGTTCGGGCAGCATCACCAGCGAGGTGGTACCCGACTGCTCGCCCGAGGGGCGCAGCTGGACCCTGATGCCGTGGCGCTCGGAGAGGCGGCCCACCACGTAGAGCCCCATGCGCCGCGAGACGGCGGCGTCGACGGCGGGCGGGTCGGCGAGCCGCTTGTTGATCTCGGCGAAGTCCTCCTGGGTGAGGCCGATGCCCTTGTCGTGGATCTCGATCATGATGCGGCCGTCGGGCAGGCGGGTCGCGGTGACCCTGACCTTGGTCTGCGGCGAGGAGAACGTGGTGGCGTTCTCCAGCAGTTCCGCGAGGAGGTGCACCAGGTCGTTGACGACCGAGCCGTGGATGTCGCACTCGGGCACGCCGGACAGCTCGATGCGGGCGTACGCCGCCACTTCCGAGGCGGCGGCGCGCATGACGTCGACGAGCGCCACCGGCTGGTTCCACCGGTGCTCGGGCTCCTCGCCCGCGAGCACCAGCAGATTTTCGCCGTTGCGGCGCATGCGGGTCGCCAGATGGTCCAGCTTGAACAGGTGCTCCAGCTGCTCGGGGTCGGCCTCGTTGTTCTCCAGCTCGCTGATCAGGCTGAGCTGCCGCTCGATGAGGCCCTGGTTGCGGCTGGAGAGGTTGGTGAAGATGGCGTTGACGTTGCCGCGCAGCAGGGCCTGTTCCGCCGCGAGGCGGACGGCCTCGCGGTGGACCTGGTCGAACGCGCGGGCGACTTCGCCGATCTCGTCCTGGCTGTTGATGCGGATGGGGACCACGCGGGTGTCCACGTCGCCCGGCCTGGTCCGCGAGAGCTGGTCGACGATGGCCGGCAGCCGCTGCTCGGCCACGTCGAACGCGGCCCCGCGCAGCCGGCTCATATTGCGGCTCATCGACCTGGCCATCAGCGAGGCGAGCACGACGGCGATGATCAGGGAGCCGAGGACGACCGCGGCGTTCACGATCATGTCGCGGCGGGCGGTCGCGGCGATGTCGTGCGCCTCGTCCAGCGCGGCGTCGACCAGTTCGCGTTCGATGGTGCGGTACGCGTCGAACTCCGAGGTCGCCGCCGTGAACCAGCTCTGCTCCGTGACGCCGTTCGCCGCGAGCGCCTCGGCGTCGCCGCCCGCGCCGATGTGCGAGACCATCTCGGCGAGTGCGGGGGCGTCGGGCGCGTTG
Organism: Streptomyces sp. MP131-18; assembly: GCF_001984575.1. Classification (GTDB taxonomy): domain Bacteria; phylum Actinomycetota; class Actinomycetes; order Streptomycetales; family Streptomycetaceae; genus Streptomyces; species Streptomyces johnsoniae. The sequence continues at coordinate 1,922,100 of NZ_LZNS01000001.1, forward strand.
CTCGCGACGCTCTCCGCGGCCTCGGCCATCACCTCGGAGAGCCGCTGGGTGTCCTCCTCGGTGCCCGCCGAGGCGTACTCGGCCTGGGCGATGCGCTCCAGGTAGGCGTAGGAGCCGAAGGCGGTGAGCTGGAGCTCGGTGGCCTCGGCGCCGGGTCCTGGCGCGACGATGAGGTGGGTGCCGATGGCGCGCTGGAGGGAACTGGCGGCCTTGGCCAGGGAAATGGCGTAGACGGTGCGGCCGTAGGAGGTGACGTTGCCGGTGCCGAGGCCGAGTTCGTTCGCGAGCGACATCAGGGGGTGCTGGACGTCGACGTACCCCTCCTCGGTCTCCACGCCCGGCAGTTCCTCGGTGTACGCCTGCTCCCTGAGCGCTTCGAGATGCGGCTCGGCCTCGGCGATGCCGTCGAGGCGGCGCTCGAGGTTGTCCGTCCGCGGGGCCTCCTCGACGCGGGCCCGGAACTCCGCGCGCGCCTCGTCCGTTCTGGCGCGCACCTCCGCCACGGCCGGGTCGTCCCTGTTACCGCGCAGCAGCGCGGCGGCGGAAACGTCGCGTTCGTCGATGAGGGCGTGCGCGTAGGCCGTGGAGGCGCGGACGAGCTCGGCCGTGCGTTCGGCGTCGTCGGCTTCCTGCCAGGTGTCGTACGCGCCGTAGACGCGGAAGCCGCCCAGGACGAGGCCGACCAGCACGGGTATGAGCAGGATCGCGTACAGCTTCGTGGCCACCCGCCAGTTGCGGGGGGCGAGTCTGGAGCCGGTGGCCGCAGGCGCGGCGGAGTCGCCGGGGGCCTCTCGGGCACCCGGCGGCGGTGTGAAGTTGCCCCGTCCTGACGCCCGGGACGGGCCCGGTTCTGCCGTTGTCTCGGGGGTCGCGCGCTTGCGCCTCACTGGGCTCTCACCTCTCGGCATCGGCTCTCGGCGTCGGCGGGCCGCCGCTGCCGACGGTCACGACTGCGGAGTTGCCAGGATTCCAGCACGTCGGGAGATGACTTTCCAATCCCCCGCGGGCCGCTGATTTCAGCCGGTCGCGGCCGCACGAAATCGGGCATTGTGGTCGAGGGACGCAAATAGCCGGAGTTTCGTATGCGGAGAGGCACGGATCACTCGCGAGGCGTGCCCATTCGGTGCGCAATACGCAAAAGAATGTTGGCACAGCCAGCAGAGGACGTGTTGAAGAACACAGACGGAGCGGCGCGGGGACGAGTCAGTGCAACCTGGCCAGCAACGCGTGTTCGACGAGGGTGATCAGTGCACTCTTGGCCTCCGTGCGGTGGCGGGCGTCCGTGGTGATGATCGGGACGTCGGGGCCGATCTGGAGTGCCTCGCGTACCTCTTCCGGCGCGTACGGCTGGTGCCCCTCGAAGCCGTTCAGCGCGATCACGAACGGCAGTCCGCTGTTCTCGAAGTAGTCGACCGCCGGGAAACAGTCCGCCAGCCGCCGCGTGTCCACCAGTACGATCGCCCCGATCGCGCCACGGACGAGGTCGTCCCACATGAACCAGAAACGGTCCTGCCCCGGGGTGCCGAACAAGTACAGAATCAGATCCTGATCCAGCGTGATACGGCCGAAGTCCATCGCCACCGTCGTGGTGGTCTTGCCCGCCGTGTGCGTCAGATCGTCGATCCCCGCCGACGCCGACGTCATCACCGCCTCCGTCCGCAGCGGGTTGATCTCCGACACCGACCCCACGAACGTGGTCTTCCCCACGCCGAACCCCCCCGCAATCACGATCTTCGCGGACGTGGTCGACTGGGAGGGAGCCGGACGGCCCGCGGCGCTAGAGCTTCCGAAGTCCACTGAGCACCCTTTCGAGCAACGTCACATCTGGCTGGCCGCCCGGCTCGGCATCGTTACCTGGCTGGTGGATGGCGACGAGCCCGGCCTCGGCGAGATCGGCCACCAGAATCCGCGCCACCCCCAGCGGCATGCCGAGCAGTGCGGACACCTCCGCCACCGACTTCACTTCCAGGCACAGCTGGCAGATCCGCTGGTGCTCGGGCAGGAGCCCCTGGAGCTGCACCGGCTCGGCAGTCGTGCTCACCAGCGCCTCGATCGCCAGCTGGTAGCGCGGCCGGGTCCTGCCACCAGTCATCGCATACGGACGTACCAGCGGCTGGTCGCCGTCGTCGTCGTACGAGCCGTAATGATGCTGAGCGCCGTACGAGCCCTGCGAGGGTGGCGGGGTGATCATAGCTCCTCCGAGCATTACATGAGGTCGGCGAGGCGGATGGTGGTGCTCATGTGGGGGGAGCTGGGGGTCAGTTAAGCAGACTTCCTTGGAGCTCGGCCCGG
>NZ_LZNS01000001.1:1924490-1930074 GCF_001984575.1 Streptomyces sp. MP131-18
ACTACTGGTACGTGGGGCCGAAGCCCCGGTCCGTGCGGTCGGCCGAAGTACCGGCCTGGCGCCCCTGCTGAATGCCCCTGCGGAGGTTGGTCAGCCGGCCCCTTACGTCGTCGGGCCGACGGGAGACCTGCGGGCCCGTGGGTGCGGCCTGCGACTGCGACTGGGCGGCGCCCGCGACCAGGTTGGCGCGCGGGACCCGCCGTGGCAGGCCCGACGTGGTCACGCCGCCCGCGGTCGGCTGGCGCAGCTGCTCGGCCTGGCGCCAGCGTTCGTCGTTGGGCGACGCGCGCCACGGCGCTCCCGGCTCCCCGGGACCCGCCGCGGCGCGGGCCGGCGGCGGCTGTTGCGGGTGCTGCGGCTGCTGCGGGACGACGGCCGGCACCGGGTCCTGCCGCGGGGCGGATGGCGGGGCGGGGGGTGTGGGGGGAGGCCCCGCCTGCTCGCCGGGAGGAGCGGAGGGCGGCGCGGGGGCTCGGCGCAGGCCGAACCACGTCGACTCCATCTCCTCGAAGATCGGGGTGCGTTCGGAGACGCGCTCCTGCGCGGCCGCCGGCAGCGGGTCGCGCAGCTCGTCGGGCCGGCGCGGCTGCTGCGGCGACTGCTGCTGCGGGGCCTGCGGCGCGTAAGGGCTGCGGGTCTCCTGCGTCTGATGCGGCTGCGGCTGCGGCTGCGGCTGCGGCTGCGGCTGCGGCTGACGGTAGTCGGGGCCGACCGGGTACTCGCCGGTGTCCTGTGGCGACTGGGCGGTCGCCTCGGCGCCCGGCATGGGAAAGCCGAACTCGGTGGTCTCGTCGGGCTCCTGCCGGCGCTGCTGCCGGTGCCCGAACGCCGACGACATCGGCGAGTGCCCAGGCCCGCCGGTCGCCCCGACGTAGCCGGGCCTGGCGTACTCGCCGGTCGACTCGGCCTCGTCGTGACCGCGCGGCCCGTCCGCGGCGTCCCTGGCGACGGGTATTCGCCCGCTGTCCTCCGCGCCGGACGCCCAGCTCGGCCGCCCGCCGGCGCCCGCCGAGGGCGCCTGCGGCTGCCGCGGCTCGTTCGGCGCGGCGGGTGCGGGTGCGGGGTCGTGCGGCGGCCGCACGGGGGCAGGACCGCGGGTCCTGTCCCGCGCCGGGGGCGGTCCCTCGGGGGAGACGAACGGCTCGCGTGCCGCGTCCTGTTCGCGCTCCCCGGGCCCGGGCCCGGCGGGTCCGCCGGGGCGGGAGGGCAGTGCGGGGCGGTCCTGCCCGCCGCCGACCTGCCCGCGGGTCTGCTGTTCCGCGGCGCGCTCCAGGCTGCGGTTCCAGCCGGGCAGCTGCGCGGTGTCGGGCCCGGGGCCACGGCCGGAGTCGCCCGGCCTGGCGCGGGCGGCGGGCGTCTCGCGCGCCAGCGTGGCGGTCGCCGGGCCGCCCGCGGGGCCGCCGGCCGGCCGGGGCCGGCCCGGGCCCTGGGCGACGTCGGCGGGCAGCATGACCAGGGCGGTGGTGCCGCCGGAGTCGGAGGGCCGCAGCTGTATGCGGATGTTGTGGCGCAGGGACAGGCGGCCGACCACGAACAGGCCCATGCGCCGGGAGACGGAGACGTCCACCGTCGGCGGGTTCGCGAGCCGGTCGTTGATCTCGGCCAGGTCCTCGGGCGACAGTCCGATGCCGGTGTCGTGGATTTCCACCAGGACGCGGCCGTCGGGCAGGGCGTGGCCGGTGACCTTGACCTTCGTCTGCGGCGAGGAGAAGGACGTGGCGTTCTCCAGCAGCTCCGCGAGGAGGTGCACCAGGTCGTTGACGACGCGTCCGGCGACGTCCGTCTTGGGCACGGCGCTCAGCTCGATGCGCTCGTACTGCTCCACCTCGGAGGCGGCGGCGCGCAGCACGTCGACCAGCGGCACCGGCCGCGTCCACCGGCGGCCCGGCTCCTCACCGGCGAGCACCAGCAGGTTTTCACCGTTGCGGCGCATGCGGGTGGCCAGGTGGTCCAGCTTGAACAGCGAGGACAGCTGGTCCGGGTCCGCCTCGCGCGATTCGAGCTCGGAGATGAGGGACAGCTGCCGCTGGATGAGGCCCTGGCTGCGGCGCGAGAGGTTGGTGAACATCGCGTTGACGTTCCCCCGCAGCAGGGCCTGCTCACCGGCGAGGCGCACGGCCTCGCGGTGCACGTCGTCGAACGCCTGCGCCACCCGGCCGATCTCGTCGCGGGTGTAGGCGCCGACGGACTCGACGTCGGTCTCGACCTCCTCCGGCTCGGCCTCCGACATGCGCTTGACGACCTCGGGCAGCCGCGTGCGGGCGACCTCCTGCGCGGTGTCCTGGAGCCTGCGCAGCGAACGGACCATGGAGCGGGCCACGACGAACGCACCGACGAGCGAGATGCCGAGGACGAGCAGGACGATGGCGCCGTTGATGAAGGAGTCGCGCTGCGCCTCGTCGCGCAGGTCGCTGGCCTGCTTCTCCATCTCGTCGAGCAGGGTGCGCTCGATGCGCTCCATTGCGTCGATCTTCGTGCGGTCCTGCTCGTACCAGTCGCGGTACGAACGGTCCTGGCTGCGGATGCCCTCCTCGGCGGCGAACACCTGGAGGGCGAACTGGTCGGCCTCGACGACGTTGGCGATGCCGCCTTCCAGCGGGTTGAGCAGCTCTTCGACCGCTTCCTCGTCGCCGTAGATGAGGGAGAAGCTGTCCAGCGCGGCCTCCTCGGCCTGCTGGTGGGTGCGGCCGAACCGCCAGTCGCTGTCGGACAGCTCGGCGATCTGGCCGTCGATCTCGTCGCGGGCGAGGCCCGCGGTGATGACGGCGCGCTGGATGGAGGCGTGCTCCTTGGCCGAGGAGAACGTGGCCAGCGCGCGCGTGCTGCGGATCATCTCGCTGTTGCTGGTGGCCTGCGCCATGTCCTGCGAGAGGCCGTGCAGCGCGGCGATCAGCTCGTTGTACCGGCTGACGGTCTGCGAGACGTACTCGGGGTCCTCGTAGGCGCCGTTGCGGATCTGGCTGATCTCGTTCAGCCGGGTGCCGATGTCGACCACCGTGGCCTCGACGCTGCGCATGGCCTCGTCGCTGCCGTCGATCTGGAGGCGGGCGTCACTGAACGCGCGGATCGCCTCGTCCGTGCGCTCGCGCGGCCCGGCGACCTCGTCGCTCTTGTCGCTTCGCCCGCTGACGAGGGGGCCGGCCGAGCCGTCACGTTCCTCCTGGAGGGCGGCGGCGAGCAGCGTGGCCTGCTGCGACATGTCCGTGAGCAGCTGCATGTCATCCAGCTGTTCGATGTCGTCCATCGAACCCTGGATACGCAGTCCGCCCAGGATGGTGGCCGCGACCACCGGCAGGGCGATCAGGGAGACCAGACGGCTGCTGATGCGCCAGTTGCGCAGCGCGAGCCTGGAGCCCGCCTGGCTCGGGCGGGCGGGTGGTGCGGGCGAGTCGGCCGCGTCCTGCGCGGCACGCTCGCCGGAGGGCTGGTCGCCGCCCGCCGCCGCCCGCGCCGGGTCGCCGCCCAGGGCAGGCCCCGCGGAGGAGCTGCGGTTACCTCTGCCGCTCAGCTCCGCATCCCCCGCAGCGCTGCCTTCCCTCTTGAAACGTCCCTGCACTAGCGTCGCAACCTCTGGACCTCAGCGCCCGCCGCACACTGCGGCGTGACGGTCTCGAGCGGGGGCACGCGAGCCCCGTTTCGGTCGTTTGGGCAACCGACGCGTATGTGATCAACCGGTGTGTGACGCTGGTGTGCGCCCTCCACTCAGGAGGCTGACCCGCGGCGGTCCGTGGAATTCCAGCACAGTGGCCGTACTCCAACAAGGGCCAGGAGGGGTCCCGTGACATGTATGACGCTGCGGAGATGCATGATCACGACGGGTACGCGGCAGGTGCGGAGGAAACGGACCTTTACCCGCACGACCGTCACCGAATCAGCACACTCACCACGCAACACACGAGGGGAAACATCCGCCTTTATCACCCATGGGCGCTTCGCCGGAAAAACGAACTCACCCAGAATGACCGTTTTGACAGGGTCCTCGTGAGGAAACTCACATCGAGACTGTGACGGATTGCGGGCGTCGGATGGGTAAGCGGGACCTAGCCTCAGCTTTACAGAGCCGCGGAGAACGACAAGCGGCAAACCACCCAGCGACGAGCGACCCAAGGCAGACCACTCGTGAAGACCACCCTGCACATGCGTTCCATCGCCAACCCCCGCCGCACCACTCTGGCACACCTGGCGGACGCCGGTGATCTCGCCCCGGCCGTCCGCCCGGCGGACCCCGCGCAGGAGCTGCCGGCGCAGACGGCCAACCCGCGCCGCACCGTTCTCGACGAGGAGCTCGCCGCCGCGCAGTAGGCGGCGCCGGGACGGCGCAAGAACGCGCACAGCACGCAGCGGAAGCCCCCGGCCGGTACCGGCCGGGGGCTTCCCCGTTCTCGCTTCGTCGCTCCCGGCTCCCAGGGGCGCGCGGGCCTCAGCCCTGCCAGCTGTGCGGCGCGCGGTAGGCGCGGGCCCGCTCCAGGCGGCGCCAGGCCGCGGGGCTGCGGCCGGGACCGGCGTCGTCGGGGGCGGGCTGCCGCGCGACCCGGGCGAGCAGCAGCGCGGTCACCGCGGCCAGCTCCTCGTCGCTGGCCCTGCCCTTCTCCACCCGGACCAGGTGCGGGGCGGTGATCGTCTCGGGGCTCATCGTGAACTCTCCTTCGCTGGGACTCGCGCTGCAACGCACGCTGGAACTCGCTGCCGCTGCTGTCCTGTTGGTCACTGGGGCGGGTTGCCGTGCTTGCGGGCGGGCAGGTCGGCGTGCTTGTTGCGCAGCATCGCCAGCGCGCCGATCAGGACCTCGCGGGTCTCCGCCGGCTCGATCACGTCGTCCACCAGGCCGCGCTCCGCCGCGTAATAGGGGTGCATCAGCTCGGTGCGGTACTCCTTCACCATCCGCGCCCGCATGGCCTCGGGGTCCTCGGCCGCGGCGATCTGCCTGCGGAAGATCACGTTGGCCGCGCCCTCCGCACCCATCACCGCAATCTCGTTCGTCGGCCAGGCCAGCGTCACATCCGCCCCGATCGACTGTGAATCCATCACGATGTACGCCCCGCCGTACGCCTTCCGCAGCACCAGCGAAATCCGCGGCACCGTCGCATTGCAGTACGCATACAGCAGCTTCGCCCCGTGCCGGATGATCCCCCCGTGCTCCTGGTCCACGCCCGGCAGAAAGCCCGGCACATCCAGCAGCGTCACGATCGGGATATTGAACGCATCACACATCTGGACGAACCGCGCCGCCTTCTCGGACGCCGAAATATCCAGCACCCCCGCAAGCGACTGCGGCTGATTCGCCACCACCCCCACCACCTGGCCGTCCAGCCGCGCCAGCGCACAGATGATGTTCCCCGCCCACCGCTCGTGGACCTCCAGGAACTCCCCGTCGTCCACCAGCTCCTCGATCACCGCCCGCATGTCGTACGGCCGGTTCCCGTCGACGGGCACCAGGTCCACCAGCGCCTCGCACCGCCGGTCCGCCGGGTCCTTCGACGCCACCACCGGCGGATTCTCCCGGTTGTTGGACGGCAGGAGCGTGAGGAGGTAACGGACCTCCTCCAGACACGTCTCCTCGTCGTCGTAGGCGAAGTGGGCCACG
>NZ_LZNS01000001.1:1931274-2182626 GCF_001984575.1 Streptomyces sp. MP131-18
CCCCGAAGCCCGATGCCGCCGCAACACCCCCACCTCACGGAACGACCCCTCGTCCAGCAACAGCGCGATCCGCTCCCGCGCCGTCAGCTTCCCCTTCCCATGCTGCGCCGCGGTCGCCCGCTCCGAAGGCCCCGCCCACGCCTCCTCCCGAATCGCACGCAACTCCGCGACCCGGCCGCGCGTGTCGGCGGGAGCGGCCGTTTCTGATGCGTCCGTCGATGCATGATCGGTCATGTATAGACCCTACGAAATGCGGCCGCACTTGGCTCTCGTCAGATCCGTACAGTCTCCGCAGGTGTTTCATGGCCGCGCTGGACAGAACGCGAGTACGGGCGAAGGCCGGGTGCATGCACCGTACAGCGGAGCCGGAGCGGCACTGTTGGCTTTCTACAGTGCCGCTCGGCTCAGCGTGAGGGCTCAGTCACTCGGCCGCAGGCCGGCGCGCAGGAGGCCGTAGGTGTAGGCATCGTCCAGCGCCTGCCAGGAGGCCGCGATGACGTTGTCCGCGACGCCGACCGTGGACCACTCGGTGGAGCCGTCGCCCGTCGTGATCAGGACGCGCGTGGTCGACTGGGTGCCGTGCCTGCCCTCCAGGATGCGCACCTTGTAGTCCACCAGCTGAATCCTGGCCAGCTGCGGGAAGCTCCGCTCCAGCCCCGTACGCAGGGCGCGGTCCAGCGCGTTGACCGGGCCGTTGCCCTCACCGGTCGCGAGGATCCGTTCGCCCTTGGCCCAGATCCGCACGGTGGCCTCGTTGTCCACCGAGCCGTCCGCGCGCTGGTCGGCGATGGCGCGCCAGGATTCCAGGGAGAAGAAGCGCTGCGGGCCGCCGTGCACCGCCTCGCGCAGCAGCAGCTCGAACGAGGCGTCGGCCGCCTCATAGGTGAACCCCTGCTGTTCCCGCTCCTTGACCCGTTCGACGATCCGGCCGACCAACTCACGGTCACCCAGGTCGTAGCCCAGCTCCTTGCCCTTCAGCTCCACCGAGGCCCGGCCGGCCATGTCGGACACCAGCATGCGCATCGAGTTGCCCACCAGCTCCGGGTCGATGTGCTGGTACAGGTCCGGGTCGACCTTGATGGCGGAGGCGTGCAGCCCCGCCTTGTGCGCGAAGGCCGAGATCCCGACGTACGGCTGGTGGGTCTCGGGGGCGAGGTTGACGACCTCGGCGATGGCGTGCGAGATGCGCGTCATCTCGGTCAGGGCGCCGGGCGGCAGCACGCGCCGGCCGTACTTCAGTTCCAGGGCGGCGACCACCGGGAAGAGGTTGGCGTTGCCGACGCGTTCGCCGTACCCGTTGGCGGTGCACTGCACGTGCGTCGCGCCCGCGTCCACGGCGGCCAGGGTGTTGGCGACGGCACAGCCGCTGTCGTCCTGCGCGTGGATGCCGATACGCGCGCCGGTGTCGGCCGCGACGGTCCGCACGACGGCCTGCACCTGCGCGGGCAGCATCCCGCCGTTGGTGTCGCACAGCACGACGACGTCCGCGCCGGCCCGGTGGGCGGTGCGCACGACGTCGAGGGCGTAGCCCGGATTCGCGGCGTGGCCGTCGAAGAAGTGCTCGCAGTCGACGAAGACGCGCCGCCCGTGGGCCCGCAGGTGGGCGACCGTGTCGCCGACCATCGCGAGGTTCTCCTCCAGCGTGGTGCGCAGCGCCAGCTCCACGTGCCGGTCGTGGGACTTGGCGACCAGCGTGACGACCGGGGCGCCCGAGTCGAGCAGCGCCTGCACCTGCGGGTCCTCGGCCGCGTCGGCACCCGCCCTGCGGGTGGAGCCGAACGCGACGAGCTGGGCGTGCCGGAACGCGATCTCCTCGCGGGCGCGCCGGAAGAACTCGGTGTCCCTGGGGTTGGCGCCCGGCCAGCCGCCCTCGATGAACCCGACGCCGAACTCGTCGAGGTGGCGGGCGATGGTCAGCTTGTCGCCCACGGTGAGGCTGATGCCCTCGCGCTGCGCGCCGTCGCGCAGCGTGGTGTCGAAGACGTGGAAGGCGTCGCCCACGGCCTGGGTGTCCGGATCGTCCGTCGTCATGGCGGTGCGTGCTCCTGTGATGGGGGAAGTCGGGGAGTCGGGGGCCCGGGAGCGTGCCCGGAAAACGAAAAGACCCCTCGCGGATGCGAGAGGTCTGCACGCGGGTCCCGGAGGTTTACCGAGGACCGGCGCGCCGGTCACCAATAATCATGGCGAAGCGAAGCATGAGGGCAGTGTGGCACAGGCGCGGGCCTGTGCCACCCGCCGTCTCACCATCCGGACCGCGGGCCGGACGTCAGGCGATGTGGTGCATCCAGCCGTGGCGGTCCTCGACCGTTCCGGTCTGGATGCCGAGGAGCTGCTCCCGCAGCCGCATGGTGATCGCGCCCGGCTGACCGTCGCCGACCGTCCAGGCCGCGTCGGCGGACTTGACCGAGCCCACGGGCGTGATCACGGCCGCGGTGCCGCAGGCGAAGACCTCGTTGATGGTGCCGTCCGCGTTCCCGCGTTCCCAGTCGTCGGTGGAGATGCGGACCTCGTCGGTGGCGTAGCCGAGGTCACCGGCGATGGTCAGCAGCGAGTCGCGGGTGATGCCGGGCAGCAGCGTGCCGGTCAGCGCGGGCGTGACGATGGCGGCGCCGGCGCCCGTTCCCCTGACGAAGTACAGGTTCATGCCGCCCATCTCCTCGACCCAGCGGCGCTCGTCGGAGTCGAGCCAGACGACCTGGTCGCAGCCCTGGCGCGTGGCCTCGGCCTGGGCGACGAAGGCCGCGGCGTAGTTGCCGCCGCACTTGGCCTCGCCGGTGCCGCCAGGGGCGGCGCGCACGTACTCCCGGGACAGCCAGACGGAGACGGGCTTGATGCCGCGCGGGAAGTACGCCCCGGCGGGCGAGGCGATGATCATGAAGAGGTATTCGTTGGCGGGCCGGTTGATGCCGAGGCCGACCTCCGTGGCGAACATGAACGGCCGCAGGTAGAGCGACTGCTCCCCCTCGGTCGGGACCCACGCCTTGTCCTGGGCGACCAGCAGGTCGATGGCCTCGACAAAGGTCTCGACGGGTAGTTCGGGCATGGCGAGCCGGCGCGCGGAGAGCTGGAAGCGCCGGCCGTTGGCGTCCGGGCGGAAGACGGCGACCGAGCCGTCGGGCTGCCGGTACGCCTTCAGCCCCTCGAAGATCTCCTGCCCGTAGTGCAGGACCATGGTGGCCGGGTCCATCGGGACCGGGGCGTACGGCTGGAGCTGGGCATCGTGCCACCCGCGGCCCTCGGTCCACCGGATGGTGACCATGTGATCGGTGAAGTAGCGGCCGAACCCCGGATTGGCGAGGGCGGCGGCGCGCTCCTCATCGGACAGCGGCTGGGCGGCGGGCTTGAGGTCGAACGGGATGCGGGTGGTCATGGATTACGCGTCCTTCACGTCAGGGTCGGGCGGGCTGTCTGCCCGCCGCCCGCGCGGTAGTAGGACGTCCGAGCATCGGGGGACGACGGCCCCGCGTCGATTATTGCTCGGTGGTCCCGCCGCACGGTACGGAGGTTCAGGCGGCCCTGGGAACGATGGTGGCACCCCGCGGCGGACTTGCGTAGGCCGCCGGGCACCCGAGCCCGGCGGCACGTGCGGCCGGCGGGACTAGCCGGCTACTCGTCGGGCGAGGGCGTCGCCGGTCTCCGCGGTGGTGCGGGGGGTCGCGGCGTCACGTTCGGCGAGGTCGGCGGTGACCGCGTCCTCGACGCGGGCGGCCTCGGCCTCGTGCCCGAGGTGGCGCAACAGCAGGGCGACGGACAGCACGGTGGCCGTGGGATCGGCCTTGCCGGTGCCGGCGATGTCGGGCGCGGAGCCGTGAACCGGCTCGAACATCGACGGGTAGGTGCCGGTCGGGTTGATGTTCCCGGACGCGGCGAGGCCGATGCCGCCGGTGACGGCGGCGGCCAGGTCGGTGAGGATGTCGCCGAAGAGGTTGTCGGTGACGATGACGTCGAAGCGCTCCGGCTGCGTGACGAAGAAGATGGTGGCCGCGTCGACGTGCAGATAGTCGGTGGTGACCTGGGGATACTCCGCGCCGACGCGGTCGACCGTGTTCTTCCACAGGTGGCCGGCGTGCACCAGGACGTTGTTCTTGTGGACCAGCGTCAGCTTCCGGGCGGGGCGGGCCGCGGCGCGCTCGAAGGCGTCGCGCACGACGCGCTCGACGCCGTAGGCGGTGTTGATGCTGACCTCGGTGGCGACCTCGGCGGGCGTGCCGGTGCGCATGGAGCCGCCGTTGCCGACGTAGGGGCCCTCGGTGCCCTCGCGGACGACGACGAAGTCGATGTCGGGGCGGCCGGCCAGCGGGGTCGCCGTGTTCGGGAAGAGGCGGCTGGGCCTGAGGTTCACGTAGTGGTCGAACGCGAAGCGGAGCTTCAGCAGCAGGCCGCGCTCCAGGACACCGGAGGGCACCGACGGGTCGCCGATCGCGCCCAGCAGGATCGCGTCGTGGCCCTTGAGCCGGCCGAGATCGGCGTCGGGCAGCGTCTCGCCGGTGGCGTGCCAGCGGGCGGCACCCAGGTCGTAGGCGGTGGTCTCCAGCTTGACGTCCCTGGGCAGAACGGTCGTCAGGACCTTCAGTCCCTCGGCCACCACCTCCGGGCCGATGCCGTCGCCGGGAATCACTGCGAGATCGATGCTCCGAGCCATGGGGGGACCCTACGCCGCGTCCCAGGAACTGACACGACGCGTCCACGATGCGGACGGGTCAGTGCTCCCCCGCCCCGCCGTTGTCCCTGCGGTCGAGCGCGCGCTGGAGGGCCGCGGCGGCCTGCCTGCGGCTGGCCTCCCGGGCCTCGCGGGCGGCGGCCCGGGCGCGGCCGAGGGCCGACCCCGCGCCGGAACGGGAGGTGGTGCCGCGCTGCGGAAGGGTGGCTGTGGCATCCATGACGGATCAGCTCCAGTGAGGGAGACGTGACGGCAGGGGGCGACGGTGCCCGAAGTGCGACCTCCACAAAAGTAGCGGTGATCCGCCGTGATGTCTCGCCAAATACCTGGGCGTCCTACTATCTGAGACGACCGGGCTCCCCGTCCGTTTCGCCTGTGGCGGACGGGGAGCCCGGGACGTGCGGGGCCGGGGGGCACCCCCGCACGTCAGCCCATGTGCGGGTAACGGTGGTCGGTCGGCGGCACCTGCGTCTCCTTGATGACACGCGGGGAGGCCCAGCGCAGCAGGTTGAACTTCGAGCCCGCCTTGTCGTTGGTCCCCGAGGCGCGCGCCCCGCCGAAGGGCTGCTGGCCGACGACGGAGCCCGTGGGCTTGTCGTTGAGGTAGAAGTTGCCCGCGGCGAACCGCAGCCGCTCACCGGCCGCCGCGGCCACCGCCCGGTCCCGCGCGAAGAACGCGCCGGTGAGGGCGTACGCCGCGACCGACTCCATCTGGTCGAGCATCGTGTCGAACGTGTCGTCCTCGTACACGTGCACGGCGATAACCGGTCCGAAGTACTCGGTGCTGAACACCTCGTTCTCCGGGTCGGAGCAGGTGAGCACCGTCGGCCTGACGAACCAGCCGACCGAGTCGTCCCAGGTGCCGCCCGCGACGATCTCGCAGGACGGGTCGGCCTTGGCCCGTTCCAGCGCCGCCGTCACCTTCGCGAAGGACCGTTCGTCGATGAGCGCGCCCATGAAGTGCGACAGATCCGTGGGGTCGCCCATCGACAGGCCGTCCGCCTCCTGCGCGACGGCGTCCCGCAGGCCGCCCTCCCACAGCGAACGCGGCACGTAGGCGCGCGACGCCGCCGAGCACTTCTGGCCCTGGTACTCGAACGCCCCGCGGATGATGGCCGTCTTGACCGCCGCCGGGTCGGCGGTGGGATGTACGACGATGAAGTCCTTGCCGCCGGTCTCCCCCACGATCCGCGGGTAGCCGCGGTAGTTCTCCAGATGCGTGCCGACCTGCTGCCACAGGTGGCGGAACGTCGCGGTGGAACCGGTGAAGTGGATGCCGGCCAGGTCGGGGTGCGGCAGCGCCACCTCGGACACCGCGCGGCCGTCGCCCGTCACCAGGTTGATGACGCCGTCGGGCAGGCCCGCCTCGCGCAGCAGCCGCATCAGCAGCACCGCGGAGTGCGTCTGGGTGGGCGACGGCTTCCACACCACGACGTTGCCCATGATGGCGGGGGCGGTCGGCAGGTTGCCCGCGATGGCCGTGAAGTTGAACGGCGTCACCGCGTAGACGAAGCCCTCCAGCGGGCGGAAGTCCATGCGGTTCCACACGCCCTTCGGCTGGACCGGCGGCTGCTCGGCCAGGATCTCGCGGGCGAAGTGGACGTTGAACCGCCAGAAGTCGATCAGCTCGCAGGGCGCGTCGATCTCCGCCTGCTGCACCGTCTTGGACTGCCCGAGCATGGTGGACGCGGCGATCGTCTCCCGCCACGGCCCCGACAGCAGCTCCGCGGCCCGCAGGAAGACCGCCGCCCGGTCGTCGAACGGCAGCGCGCGCCAGGCCGGCGCCGCGGCGAGGGCCGCGTCGATCGCGTCCCGGGCGTCCTGCTCCGTGGCATGCGCGGCCGTGCCCAGCCGCGCCTCGTGCTTGTGCGGCTGCACGACGTCGAAGCGCTCGCCGCCGCCGAGCCGCTCCGTGCCGCCGATGGTCATGGGCAGCTCGATCGGGTTCTCGGCCAGCTCCTTCAGCTTCCGCTCCAGGCGGGTGCGTTCGGGGGAGCCGGGGGCGTAGGTGTACACGGGCTCGTTGACCGGTGCGGGAACCTGGGTCACGGCGTCCATGGCCGTCAACTCCTTCGGTGTCTGCGGCTGATTGCGGCGGTCGGCGGGGCACCGCCCGGAACGGGCCGGGCGGCGGGCGGGGTCAGGTCCTGGTGGCGAGGGAACGCGCGAAGAAGGCCAGGTTGGCGGGCCGCTCGGCGAGGCGGCGCATGAAGTAGCCGTACCAGTCGGTGCCGTACGGAACGTAGACCCGCATGCGGTGCCCGTCGGCCGCCAGCCTGCGCTGCTCCTCCTCGCGTATGCCGTACAGCATCTGGAACTCATAGGCGTCCCGCGCCCGGCCGAGGCGGGCGGCCAGCGCCTGCGTCACGGCGATCAGGCGCGGATCGTGCGTTCCCACCATCGGGTAGCCCTCCCCCGCCAGCAGAATCCGCAGGCAGCGGACGTACGACCGGTCCACGTCCCGCCGGTCCTGGTACGCGACGGCGGCCGGCTCGCGGTAGGCGCCCTTGACCAGCCTGACCCGCGCCCCCGCGGCGGCCAGCGCGTGGCAGTCCTCCTCGGTGCGGAACAGGTACGACTGCACCACCGCGCCGGTCGCCGGGAACCGCGTCCGCAGATCGCCGTGGATGGCGAGGGTCGAGTCCGTCGTCGTGTGGTCCTCCATGTCCAGCGTCACCGTCGTGCCCGCCGCCGTCGCGGCCTCCACCACCGGCAGGACGTTCCGGTGCGCGAGGTCGTGACCGCCGGGCAGGGCCTGGCCGAAGGCGGACAGCTTCACGGACAGCTCGGCGTCCCCGGCGAGACCCGCGCGCCCCAGCGCCTCGACGAGGGCCAGGCAGGCATCGCGGCTGCGCTCGGCCTGCGCCTTGTCCGTGACGTCCTCACCGAGGTGGTCGAGCGTCACGCCGAGGCCGCGCGCGGCCAGCCCGGCCGAGACGGCCACGGCGTCCGGCAGCTGCTCCCCCGCGACGAAGCGGGCCACGACGGAACGGGTGACCGGGACGGCTGACACGGCACGGCGGATGCCGTCGCTGCGCGCCGCGGCAAGAAGAACGGGTCCCAGCACGGGCCACCTCCGGGTATCAAGGCGAGTTACCCGAGAAGGTAAGGATCGCCCGGGTTCGCGGCCATCGACAGGTGTCCTGCATCGGTGTCCCCGATCTCAGACAGTTGTATGAGGCCGGGCGAGAATGGGAGGTGAGGAGGTGAAGGACGAGGCATGAGAGCGGACTACCAGGAGCTGATCGACGAGGTCAGCGCGCTGCTCGGCACCCCGGCGACGCTGGAGGGCCGCGACTTCGCGCTGATCGCCTTCGGCGCGCACGAGAGCGAGGACGACCGGGTCATGGACCCGGTGCGCACCCGGTCCATCCTGCGCCGCCGTTCCCCGCCCGCGGTGCGCGCATGGTTCGAACGCTTCGGCATCGCCACCGCGCGCGCCCCCGTGCGCATCCCGCCGGAGCCGGCCGCAGGCGTGCTGACCGGGCGGATCTGCCTGCCCGTGCGGCACGGGGCGGTGGTGTACGGCTACATCTGGCTGCTCGACGACGACGTGCTGACGCTGGACGACCCGCGGCTCGACGACGCCATGGCCACGGCCGGGCGGATCGGGACGCTCCTCGCCGAGGAGGCGCGGGCCGGCGCGCGGCTCGGCGAACTGCTGCACGCCCTGCTGGCCGAGGCCGGGCAGGGTGCGGCCGACGCGCTGGCCGAGGCGCTCGGGCCCGCGGCCGAAGGGCCGCTGACCTTGGTCGCGGTGACCCCCTGGCCGGTCACACAGGGCAGGGAGCCGGCCGACGTGCCGACGGCACCGCCGGGCGCCCTCGCGCTGTGCCTGATGCCCGGGGGCCAGGCGCACGGCCGGGTCGCGCCGGCCGCGCTCGCCGCGCTGACGCGCCCCGGCGCGGCGCGCGCGGTCGCGGAGCGGCTGCGCGGCGGCGCCACCGCCGGCATCGGCGGCGCCGGTCCCGGCCCCGAGGATCTGCCCGGCGCCTGGCGCCAGGCGCTGGCCGCGGCGCGCGCCGCGGGAGCGGAGGACCGGCTCGGCGCCGTCGCCGCGTGGACGGCCCTCGGCCCCTACCGGCTGCTGACCGCGCTGCCCGAGGGGGCGCCCGATCCGGCGGTCGCGCCCCTGCTCGCCCCCGGGCACCGGGAGCTGGCGCGCACCGCGGAGACGTTCCTCGACCATGCCGGGCAGGCCGCCCGCACGGCCGCGGCCCTGGGCATCCACCGGCAGACGCTGTACTACCGGCTGTCCCGCGTCGAACGGCTCACCGGCCTCGACCTGGGCTCGGGTGCGGACCGGCTGCTGCTGCACATGGCACTGAAGGCGGACCGGCTGCGGCCCTGACGGGCGGGGAACGGGAATCCGCCGTCGCAGGAGGCGGACCGGCCGCGGTGGACCAGCGGGTCCGCGACTGGCCCGGCAACGACTTCGGTCAGCGGCGGTCGGCCGGTCGGCTGTGCACCACTGCCGGTACCGGTAGTGGCCGGAAACCGGGTGCGGACCGCCAGCGCGTTCGTGTGTGATCGGGAGTATGACGATTGCGTTGGGCAGGCCGGGAGTCGACGGGTTGAGCGAGGCTGTGGGCACGCTGCGGGAGTGGCAGTACGACGGGGCGCCGATGCGGCTGCATCCGGGGGACCTGGGCTGGTTCTGGCGGTTCGGTGCCGAGGCGACGGCCGCGGCGGTCCGGACCTGGAGCCGGAACGGACAGATCCTCGCCGTCGGGCTGCTGGACGGTCCCGAGCTGCTGCGGCTGACGATCGCGCCGGACGCCCAGCGGGACGAGGAGCTGGCGCGGCAGTTGGTCGAGGACATGGCCGAGCCGGAGCGCGGCGTGCTGGGAGAGGGGCGGGCGTACATCGAGGCACCCATGGGCGCACTGGTCCAGGACCTGCTGTCCGAGGACGGCTGGAGCACCGACGAGCCGTGGACGCCGCTGCGCCGGGACCTCACGGAGCCGGTGGCGGAGCCGGGTGTGCGGATCGAGGTGATCGGGCCGGAACGGGCGCACGTGCGGACCGCCGCACATCGGTCGTCGTTCGGCAGATCGACGTTCACGGACGAGCGCTGGCACGCGATGGCGGCTGGATTGCCGTACGCCGACGCCCGGTGTCTGGTCGCGTACGACGACCGGGGCAACGCGGTGGCGGCGGTGACGGTGTGGTCGGCCGGCCCGGGGAAGCCGGGGCTTTTGGAGCCGATGGGCGTGCCCACGGAACATCGCGGTCACGGCCACGGCAAGGCGATCACCGTCGCCGCGGCGGCGGCACTCCAGGAGCTGGGCTCGTCGAGCGCGATCGTCGGCACCCCGAGCGCCAACGCCGGCGCCGTCGCCACCTACGAGTCGGCCGGCTTCCGGAAACTCCCCGAGACCCGGGACCGACGCCGCGACGCCCAGGGTCGCCCTGTCCAGCCGACCGAGCACCGGTAAGCATCACCGTCCGGCACTGCGGCAGCACGCGCGCCTGGTGCTCACGAGTCCGCGGGCTCCGCACCTGACGCCGGGCCTCATCCGGTGCCGCGTCGGCCGCCGCGGCGTTCCTGGAACGGGCGACCGCCCTCGCCGGCCGGGGCCTCACCGGGGAACGACGCGGAGCCCCGTCCGCTGCCGGGGCGGCGGACGGGGCTCGCGAAGCGGTGGCGCGGGCGTCAGCGCGTCAGTTGAAGTTGACGTCGCTGCACAGGTAGTACACCTGGTCCATGTGCGAGGCCTGCCAGATCGTGAAGACGACGTGGTGGCCGCTGCGGCCGGGCGCGCTCACGTCCACGGAGATGTTCTGGCTGGGGGCGTAGCTGCCGGTCTCCTCGACCAGTTGGAGGTCGTCCCAGCCGAGCGGCTCGCTGGCCGGGTCGAAGCCCTGGCGGGTGACGTAGATCTGGAAGTAGTCGGCCCCGTGGCTGGCCTGGTCGTAGAGGTGCACCGAGAAGTTGGCGCCGACGTCGGTGGTCTTCCAGGGACCGACGGCGTCAAGCGAGTTGTACCGGCCGCCCTCGGTCTGGCCGCCGCTGCAGAGCTGACCGCTCGGCACCTGGCCCTGGTGGTTGCCGCCGACGTTGTTGCGGTACAGCCCGTTCCAGTTCCACATGGCGTTCGGGTTGTCCTGCCACGCCTGCCAGCACATGGGGTCTTCCTGCGCCATGGCCGGGTTCAAGTGGTCGTCGCCCCAGCGGTCCCAGCAGCCGTAGTTGCGGGAGGCGGGGTCGACGATCGATCCGTGGGCGGCGGCGTTGTCCGCCCAGGGGATCAGGAACATCATCGCCGCGGACAGCAGCGCCAGGGCGCGGAGCGCCCAGCGGGGGGTGTGAGTCTGTCTCAGTACGTGCATGACGCGGTCTCCGACTTCCGGTTGTGGGTTCCGAAACTGGGAGCGCTCCCAAATTACCGTGGCTTTACCCCACGACACACTGCCGAAACCGGCGCGCCGAGATCCGGCGCGCCCCCGAGCGCGCCGGAGCACCGTTCCGCGACGATGCGCGACGGGCCTCACCGCCACGCCGCATCACCTTCGCGGATGAATGCCGACAAACCATTAGCAAGCAGGCTCGACCGGTGAGCGAATGCCGACCCGTTCCCTTCGAGTGCGTCCTCACCGTTTACTCGGCTCAATCGAACCGCTATGTTCTGCGGCTATGGGAGCGCTCCCACCCCCCCCACATTTTCGTCCCGAAGGGAACGAGCCTGCATGCGCACCCCACGAGCCGCACAACCACCCGACGACCGCACACGCCCCCGGCGCGCCCGGCGCGCCCCCCTGCTGCTCGCCGCCGGCGCGGCGCTCGGCGGCGTGTTCGCGTGGACCGCCCTCCCCACCGCCCAGGGCGCCTCGGCCGACCTGCCCGGCGACGCGGTGTTCCACAACTATCCGCTCCAGGTGCACGAGTGGGTCGAGGAGAACGCCGGGGACGCCCGGCAGCCGCTCATCGCCGAACGGATCGCGAGCCAGCCGCAGGCGGTGTGGTTCTCCAATTACGAACCCGGCACCGTCACCCAGGACGCGGCGGAGGTCACCTCCGCCGCCGCGGCGGCGGGCGAGGTCCCCGTGCTGGTCTCGTACATGATCCCCAACCGCGACTGCGGCGGGGCGTCGGCAGGCGGCGCCCCGGACTTCCCGAGTTACCTGGAGTGGGCCGAGGGCTTTGCGGCCGGGCTCGGCAGCGACCCGGTCGCGATCATCCTGGAGCCGGACTCGCTGGCCCTGACCACCTGCCTGGACGACGCGGAACGCGCCGAACGTTTCTCCGCGCTGGCGCAGGCGGCCGACACCATCCACGCCGCCAATCCCGAGGCTCGCGTGTACTTCGACGCCGGGCACTCGGCCTGGCACGAGCCGGCCACGATGGCCGGCACGCTCACCGAGGCCGGAATCCTGGAGAGCGGGGACGGCATCTACAGCAACGTCTCCAACTACCGCGTCACCGAGGAGGAGGTGGCCTTCGCGGAGGGCGTGCTCGCCGCGCTGGGGGACGACAGCCTGCGGGCGGTCATCGACACCAGCCGCAACGGCAACGGCCCGGACGGCGCCGAATGGTGCGACCCGCCCGGCCGCCTCGTCGGTGAAAACCCCACCGCCGACACGGGGAACGACCTGATCGACGCCTATCTGTGGGTGAAGCCGCCCGGTGAGCTGGACGGCTGCGCCGGCCCGGCCGGGCAGTTCTCGCCCGATATGGCGTACCAGCTGGCAGGCGGCTGACGCGGTCCTTGAACCGCGCGCGACGACGTCAGTCCGTCTGCCCGAACCGGTGCCGCCCCTGCCTTCCCAGGGCGGCACCGGTTTCGACTGCCGTGATCACGCGTCCCACTGAGACAAAAGTCCCACTGGGACATCTCGGCGTACGCTGGAGAGCGTGACCACCGAAGCTCCGGCGGCCGACCGCCGCCGACGCAAGGCCCTGCGGACCAGGAAGGCGCTGGCGAATGCCGCGTTCGAGCTGGTGCTCGACCACGGGCTCGCCGCCGTGACCGTCGAGCGGATCGCGGAGCGCGCCGACGTGGCGCGGCGCACGTTCAGCCGGCACTTCGGCAGCAAGGAGAGCGCGGCGCTCGACGTCATCCGGGCCGACGGCGCGCGTATCAACGCGCTGCTGCGCGCGCGCCCGGCCGACGAGCCGCCGCTCGCCGCCTACCGCGCCGCGGTCCTGTCCTGGCTGGCCGACGCGACCGAGCCGCCCTGGCCCTACCGGCCCCGGATGCCCGAGTTGCTGCGCCTCACGCTGCGGGAGCCGGCGCTCCACGCCGCCTTCCACCACATCCGGGCCGAGGCGCAGCGCGAGTCCACGCGCATCGTGGCCGCGCGGCTCGGCCTCGACCCGCACCGCGATCCCCGCCCCGCCGTGCTCGCGGGCGCGGCGGCCGGCGCCCTGAGCGCGGCCCAGGAGCTGTGGATCGCCGGGAGCGAGGAGGGCGGGGCGGACGCGGGGAGCGACCTCACCGCACTGGTGGAACGTGCCTTCTCCGTTCTGGCCCTCCGCCCCGGGGCGCTGCCGAGGCAGCGCGCGGAGGACGGGGCGGACCGGAGGACCGGCAGGACCAGTAGCACCGGCAGCACCGGCAGCACCGGCAGCGAAGGAGCAGCAGGCACATGACCGTCACCGACTACCGCACGGAGTTCTCCGGCCGGACCGCCCTCGTCACCGGCGCGGCCTCCGGGATCGGCCGGGCCGTCGCCGACCGCCTCGCCGCGGGCGGCGCGAGCGTCGTCCTCGCCGACTACCAGGAGACGGCCGCCGCGAAGGCCGCCGACGAGATCGCCGGCACCGGCGCCCAGGCCGCCGCGATCCGCATGGACGTCACCGATCCGGCGTCCGCGGAGGCCGCCGTCGCGTTCGCCACCGGAACGTTCGGGGCCCTGCACCTGGCCGTCAACAACGCGGGCATCGGCGGGGCGAGCGCCCCGAGCGGCGCCTACCCGCTCGACGAGTGGCGGCGGGTCGTCGACACCAACCTCAGCGGCGTCTTCTACTCCATGCGCTACGAGCTGCCCGCCATCCTCGAAGCGGGCGGCGGCGCGATCGTCAACATGGCCTCCATCCTCGGCACCAACGGCTTCGCCGGCTCCGCCGCCTACGTGGCGGCCAAGCACGGTGTGGTCGGCCTGACGAAGACCGCCGCCCTGGAGTACGCCGCCCGCAACGTCCGGATCAACGCGGTCGGCCCCGGCTTCATCGACACGCCGCTGCTGCACGCCTCGGAGGACATCGACGTCGGTGCGCTGGTGGACCTGCACCCGGCCGGACGCCTCGGCACCGCGGCGGATGTCGCGGAGCTGACCGTCTTCCTGCTGTCGGAACGGGCCGCGTTCGTCCACGGCAGCTACCACCTCGTCGACGGCGCCTACGCGGCCCGCTGACGGAAGCCGAAGGCCAGACCGGTAGACCCGAAGGAGCCGCCATGAAGGCCGTTCAGTACCTGGAGATCGGCGCCGCCCCCGCAGTCGTCACGCTCCCCGAGCCGGAGCCAGGCCCGGGGCAGGTGCTGCTCGAGGTGGCCGCGGCCGGGGTGTGCCACTCCGACATCGCGCTGATGAGCTGGCCCGCGGACCAGTTCCCCTACCGGCTGCCGCTCACCCTCGGCCACGAGGGCGCGGGAAGAGTGGCCGGGTTCGGCCCCGGCGTCACCGGCCTCGCCGAGGGCGATCTCGTCGCGGTGTACGGGCCGCAGGGCTGCGGGCGCTGCGCCAAGTGCGCCGAGGGCAAGGAGAACTACTGCCTGGACGCGGCCCGGCTCGGCATCTTCCCGCCCGGCCTCGGCGCGCCGGGCGCCATGGCCGAGTACCTGCTCGTCGACGACGCGCGGTTCCTGCTGCCGCTGGACGGCCTCGACCCGGTCAGGTCGGTGCCGCTGACGGACGCCGGGCTCACGCCGTACCACGCGATCAAGCGGTCGCTGCCCAAGCTGGTGCCCGGCAGCACGGCCGTGGTCATCGGGGCCGGTGGGCTCGGTCACGTCGCCATCCAGCTGCTGCGGGCGCTGACCCCGAGCCGGGTGATCGCGCTCGACGTGGCCGAGGAGAAGCTGGCGCTGGCCAGGTCCGTCGGGGCGCATGACACGGTGCTGTCCGACGAACGCGCCGCCGGCCGGGTGCGGGAGCTGACGGGCGGCCTCGGCGCGGAGGCCGTGTTCGACTTCGTCGGTGCCCAGCCCACCGTGACGACGGCGGGCGCGGTGGCGGCGGTGGAGGGCGACGTCTCCGTCGTCGGCCTCGGCGGCGGTGCACTGCCGGTCGGCATCAACACCACCGCGTTCGACGTGGCCGTCGCCGCGCCCTACTGGGGCAGCAGGGGCGAACTGCGCGAAGTGCTCGACCTCGCGCGGTCGGGCGCGCTCGACGTGCACATCGAGACGTACGGCATCGACGAGGCGCCGCTCGCCTACGAGCGGCTGCACGCGAGGAAGGTCAACGGCCGCGCGGTGATCCTGCCGAACGGCTGACGCGTCCCGGCTCCCGGAGTGGTGGAGCCGCCGGGGCCGGGACGAGGTGCGCGCGGCCGGGCGCGCGCCGTGCTCAGTCCGTCAGGTCGACGCCGCGGGCCGAAGTGGCGCCGATCTCCGCGGCGATCTCGGTGAGAACGGAAGCCGGGATGGTGCCGTCGACGGTGAGGGCGATCAGCGCGTCGCCGCCCTCCTCGGCACGTGCGACCTGCATGCCGGCAATGTTGATGTGGGCCTCGCCGAGGATGCGGCCCAGCGTGCCGACGACGCCGGGGCGGTCGGTGTAGCGCAGGAACGCCATGTGGTCCGCCACGGTCAGGTCCAGCGTGTGGTCGCCGATGCCGACGATCTTCTGCTGGTGCTTGGGCCCGGCCAGCGTCCCGGCGACGGACACCACCTCGCCGCTGGTGAGGGTGCCGCGCACGGTGATCATGTTCCGGTGGTCGGCGGACTCCGAGCTGGTGGTCAGCCGGACCTCCACGCCGCGCTCCTGCGCGAACAGCGGGGCGTTCACATAGGAGACCGTCTCCGCGACGACGTCCTCGAAGACGCCCTTCAGCGCGGACAGCTCCAGCACCTTCACATCGTGCTGGGTGATCTCGCCGCAGACCTCGACGTCGAGACGCAGGGCGACCTCCCCGGCGAGGGCGGTGAAGATACGGCCCAGCTTTTCGGCGAGGGGCAGCCCGGGGCGCACGTCCTCGGCGATGACGCCGCCCTGCACGTTCACCGCGTCGGGGACCAACTCGCCCGCCAGGGCCAGGCGCACCGACTTGGCCACGGAGATACCGGCCTTCTCCTGCGCCTCGCCGGTGGAGGCGCCCAGGTGCGGGGTGCCGATCACGGTGTCGAACTCGAACAGCGGGGAGTCCGTGCAGGGCTCGGTGGCGTAGACGTCGAGCCCCGCGCCCGCGACGCGGCCTTCCTTGAGCGCGCTGAGCAACGCCGTCTCGTCGACGATGCCGCCGCGGGCCGCGTTGATGACGCGGACGGACGGCTTGACCTTGTGCAGGGCCTCGTCGCCGATCAGCCCCAGGGTCTCCGGCGTCTTCGGCAGGTGGACGGTGATGAAGTCGGCGGCGGCCAGCAGCTCGTCGAGGGAGGTCAGCCTGACGCCCATCTGTGCGGCGCGCGCCGGCTGCACGTAGGGGTCGTAGGCGACGACGTCCATGCCGAACGCCGCCATGCGCTGGGCCACCAGCACGCCGATGCGCCCGAGGCCGACGACGCCCAGGGTCTTCTCGGCCAGCTCGACGCCGGTGTACTTGCTGCGCTTCCACTCGCCGTTCTTCAGAGCGGCGTTGGCCTGCGGAATATTGCGCGCGGTGGAGATGATGAGGCCGCAGGCCAGCTCGGCCGCGGTCACGATGTTGGAGGTGGGCGCGTTGACCACCATCACGCCGGCCTTGGTGGCGGCGGGCACGTCCACGTTGTCGAGGCCGACGCCGGCGCGGGCGACGACCTTGAGGCGGCCGGCGGCGGCGATGGCCTCCGCGTCGACCTGCGTGGCGCTGCGGATCAGGATGGCGTCCACGTCGGCGATGGCGCCGAGCAGGTCGGCGCGGTCCGCGCCGTCACAGCGGCGGATCTCGAAGTCCGGGCCCAGGGCGTCGACCGTGGCGGGCGAAAGCTCTTCAGCGATGAGTACGACGGGCTTGCTCACTATGTCTCACTGGTCCTTTGCGGAAGGCCGCGTCCCGACGGCCGACGGCGGGGGGAGAGGAGGGCAGCCGCGTGGAGACGCACGACGCTGTGAGCCTGTGACGCGCTTCGCCATGCAGTGTATCGGCGCGGTGGTGGGCCCGGCAGACGGCCGCCGAGCCCACCGCTCGATCGAGCGAACTCCCGCGGAACGCAGGGGCGGGAGGGGGCTCAGGCCCCTTCGTCGACCCAGCTCATGAGCTTGCGCAGCTCCTTGCCCGTGGTTTCGAGGAGGTGGTCGCCGTCCGCCTTCTTGTACTCGTTGTACTTGGGCAGCCCCGCGCCGTACTCGGCCATCCAGCTCTTGGCGAAGCTGCCGTCCTGGATCTCGCCGAGAATCCGCTTCATCTCCGCCTTGGTGTCGGCCGTGATGATGCGCGGGCCCGAGACGTAGTCACCCCACTCGGCGGTCTCGGAGATGGACCAGCGCATCTTCTCCAGGCCGCCCTCGTACATGAGGTCCACGATCAGCTTCAGCTCGTGCAGGCACTCGAAGTACGCGATCTCCGGCTGGTAGCCGGCCTCGACCAGCGTCTCGAACCCGGCCTTGACCAGGGCGGAGGTGCCGCCGCACAGCACGGCCTGCTCGCCGAAGAGGTCGGTCTCGGTCTCCTCGGTGAACGTCGTCTTGATCACGCCGGCGCGGGTGCCGCCGATCGCCTTGGCATACGACAGGGCCAGGGCGAACGCGCTGCCGGTGGCGTCCTGCTCGACGGCCGCGATGCAGGGCACGCCGCGGCCTTCCTCGTACTGGCGGCGCACGAGGTGGCCCGGACCCTTGGGGGCGACCATGCACACGTCCACGCCGGCCGGGGGCTTGATGAAGCCGAACCGGATGTTGAAACCGTGGCCGAAGAACAGCGCGTCGCCGTTCTTGAGGTTGTCGCGCACGGACTCCTCGTACACCTTGCCCTGGATCGGGTCGGGAACGAGCATCATGATCACGTCGGCCTCGGCGGCGGCCTGGGCCGGGGTGGTCACCCGCAGGCCCTGCTCCTCCGCCGTCACCCGGGACTTGGAGCCGTCGTGCAGGCCGACCCGGACGTCGACGCCCGAGTCACGCAGGGACAGCGCGTGGGCGTGGCCCTGGCTGCCGTAACCGAGGACCGCGACCTTGCGGCCCTGGATGATGGACAGGTCGGCGTCGTCGTCGTAGAACAGCTCGGCCACTTTGAGTTTTCTCCTCTGTAGTTCTGTGCGCCGCGGCCCCGGTGGCCACGTCCTTCGCCCCCTTGCGGGAGCCCTGCGCACGGTTGCTGCGGGCCGGGTGGTCCGCGCCTGCGGACCACCGTAAGCCGCGGGAATCGGTGGGGTGCGGGGCCGTCTCGCTATGCGGTCCGCTCCAGGGCGCGCAGCGACCGGTCGGTGATGGAGCGGGAGCCGCGGCCGATGGCGATGGCGCCGGACTGGACCAGCTCCTTGATGCCGAACGGCTCCAGCATGCGGAGCATGGCCTCCAGCTTGTCGCTGCTGCCGGTGGCCTCGATGGTGACGGCCTCGGGCGCCACATCGACCGTCTTGGCGCGGAACAGCTGCACGATCTCGACGATCTGGGACCTGCTCTCGTTGTCGGCGCGGACTTTCACCAGAACGAGCTCCCGGTGAACGGCGGCCGACGGGTCGAGCTCAACGATCTTCAGCACGTTGACGAGCTTGTTGAGCTGCTTGGTGACCTGCTCGAGCGGCAGGCTCTCGACGCTGACCACGATCGTGATGCGCGAGACCTCGGGGTGCTCGGTCGTGCCGACCGCGAGCGAGTCGATGTTGAACCCGCGGCGGGAGAACAGCGAGGTGATGCGGGCGAGGACGCCCGGCTTGTTCTCCACCAGGACGGAGAGCGTGTGTTTCGACATGTCGGTTCGTTACCTCGGCGGTGGTCTCGGTCAGTCGTCGGCGTCGCTGAAGTCCGGGCGGACCCCGCGGGCCGCCATGACCTCGTCGTTGGAGGTGCCGGCCGCGACCATGGGCCAGACCATGGCGTCCTCGTGGACGATGAAGTCGATGACGACGGGACGGTCGTTGATGGCGTTGGCCTTCTCGATGACGGCGTCGAGCTGCGCCGGGTCCTCGCAGCGCAGCCCCACGCAGCCCATGGCCTCCGACAACTTGACGAAGTCGGGGATGCGGGTGCCGGTGCTCGTGGCCGCGCCGTCCGCGCCCGGGCCGTCGCGCAGCACGGTGTTGGAGTAGCGCTGGTTGTAGAAGAGGGTCTGCCACTGCCTGACCATGCCCAGCGCGCCGTTGTTGATGACGGCGACCTTGATGGGCACACCGTTCAGTGCGGCGGTGGCCAGCTCCTGGTTGGTCATCTGGAAGCAGCCGTCGCCGTCGATCGCCCAGACCGTGGCGTCGGGGCGGCCGGCCTTGGCACCGAGCGCGGCCGGGACGGCGTAGCCCATGGTGCCGAGACCGCCCGAGTTCAGCCAGGTGCCGGGGCGTTCGAAGGGGAGGTAGTGGGCGGCCCACATCTGGTGCTGGCCGACGCCCGCGGTGTAGATGGTGCCCTCGGGGGCGAGGCGGCCGATGCGCTCGATGACCTGCTGCGGGGAGAGCGTGCCGTTTTCCGGCAGGTCGTAGCCCAGCGGGTAGGTGTCGCGCCACCGGTTCAGCTGGTCCCACCAGGCGGCGTAGCGCTCGCGCGCGGCGGGGCCGCGGGAGGCGCCGGTCTCGTCGCCGCGCAGGGCGGCCGTCAGATCCGCCATGACCTCCTTGACGTCGCCGACGATCGGGACGTCGGCCACCCGGTTCTTGCCGATCTCGGCCGGGTCGATGTCGGCGTGCACGATCTTGGCCAGCGGCGCGAAGGAGTCGATGCGGCCGGTGACCCGGTCGTCGAAGCGGGCGCCGAGCGCAACGATCAGGTCGGCCTTCTGGAGGGCGGTGACGGCGGTGACGGAGCCGTGCATGCCGGGCATGCCGACGTGCTGGGGGTGGCTGTCGGGGAACGCGCCCAACGCCATCAGCGTCGTGGTCACGGGCGCGCCGGTCAGCTCGGCCAGCTCCAGCAGCTCGGCGGCGGCGCCCGCCTTGATGACCCCGCCGCCGGCGTACAGCACGGGGCGCCTGGCCTCGGCGATCAGCCGGGCCGCCTCGCGGATCTGCTTGGCGTGCGGGCGGCTCACCGGGCGGTAGCCGGGCAGGTCGTGGCTGGGCGGCCAGGTGAAGCTGGTCCGGCGCTGGAGCGCGTCCTTGGCAATGTCGACGAGAACGGGCCCGGGGCGGCCGGTGGCGGCGATGTGGAACGCTTCGGCGATGGTCCGCGGGATCTCGTCCGGATCGGTGACCAGGAAGTTGTGCTTGGTGATCGGCAGGGTGATGCCGCAGATGTCGGCTTCCTGGAAGGCGTCGGTGCCGATCGTCTTGCTGGCGACCTGGCCGGTGATGGCGACCAGCGGCACCGAGTCCATGTGGGCGTCCGCGATGGGCGTCACCAGGTTGGTCGCGCCGGGGCCCGAGGTGGCCATGCACACCCCCACCTTGCCGGTGGCCTGCGCGTATCCGGTCGCCGCGTGGCCCGCGCCCTGCTCGTGGCGGACGAGGATGTGCCGGACGGCGGTGGAGTCCATCATCGGGTCGTAGGCGGGCAGGATCGCGCCACCGGGAATACCGAAGACGGTGTCGGCACCGACCGCTTCGAGGGAGCGGATGAGGGACTGGGCGCCCGTCAGGTTGGCGACAGTGGTGGGTTGCGGCGCCCCGCCTCGGGGTGCTCGTGGCTGCGGCTTCGGCGCCCCGGTGGCCTGCTCGGTCATGGTCGATCTCTTCTCGGCGTATGAGGGTGGTGGAGCTGATGCGGGTGCTGGTCGGGAGGGGGGTGGGGAGAGGTCTTCCGCGCACTGGTGCAACAAAAAACCCCTCGTGCCGTAAGGCATGCGAGGGGGAGCGCGCCGCTGTGGGTCCTCGGGGTGAGCCCGGGGTCAGCCGACGCGCCGTCCAAGTACGAGAATTCGGGTGCGCATGGGTCAGACACTGCTCTTTCCTCCTGCCGTGTGTCAAGCGAGCGCGAATGACGTCTCACTATGTGGGCGCGGTGGAGGAAGGGGTGGAATCGGCCGCGGTCCTGCCCGTGCGGGGCGGCACCTGCACCGGATGTTGCGCCGTCACCCGGGCGGTGTCGGGCGGAACCGGCAGGTGGCCCACGTCCAGCACCCGGCGCAGCCGGACGGGCTCGAGCGGCTCGCTGAACGCCAGGCCCTGGCCGCGGCGGCAGCCGAGGGCGCGCAGGGCGACGGCCTGCTCCGGCAGGTCGACCCCGTCGGCGAGCGAGTCGATCCCGAGGTCGGCGGCCATGCGCAGCAGCCCCGCGGCGATGGTGCTCAGCGGGGCCGACTCCAGCAGCCCGTCGACCAGCTCGCCGTCGAGGCGGACCAGGTCGACGGGCAGGCGGTGCAGGGCGGCGGCCGCGGTGCCGCCGCTGCCGAACCCGCCGAGGGCGATGCCCACACCGAGGCGGCTGAGGTCCGTCAGGCGGCCGCGCAGCTCGCCCGAGGCGAGGACGGTGTCGGCCTCGGGCAGCTCGATCATCAGGGCCTCGGGCGGCAGCCCGTGCCGCCCGAGCAGCGTCTCGACCCCGCCGACTCCGAGGGCGCGGTCGGCGAGGCGCCCGCTGGGGACGCGCACGCTGACGGGAACGGTCAGGCCCGTGCGGTGGCGGCGGGCGGCCTCGGTGACGGTCTGCTCCAGTAGCCAGCCGGTGACCTCGGCGGCGCGGCCGTCCTCGGGCGTCGGGGCGGCGGGCAGCTCGCGGGGGCCGCCCCTGAGGAACTCGATCGGGGTGGCGAGGTGGCCGTGCGCGGAGCGCCAGCGGGCCTGGGCGCAGACGGCGGCGACACGTCCGTCGGCCAGCTCCACGATGGGCTGGTGGAGCAGGGTGAACTCCCCCGCGTCCAGCGCGCGGCCGAGCCGGTCGGCCAGCTCCGTGCGGCGTACGGCCTCGGCCTGGAGCCGCGGGTCGTACAGCTCGACGCGGCCCTTGCCCGACTGCTTGGCGCGGTACATGGCCAGGTCGGCCCTGCGCATCAGCGCGGCGGGGCTCGCGCCCGGCTCGGCGAAGGCGACGCCGATGCTGGCGGTCACGCGGATCTGCCGGCCGTCGATCGCATAGGGACGGCTGAGGGCGGCCCGCACCCGCTCGGCGATCTCCAGTATCCGGTACTCCCTCGGCTGCTGCTCGCCGCCGGCGTCGCCCGCGATGAGCGCGGCGAACTCGTCGCCGCCGAGCCGCGCGGTGGTGTCCCCGGCCCGCACGGACTCCCGGAGCCGCTGGGCGGCCTGGATCAGCAGCTCGTCACCCGCCTGGTGGCCGACCGAGTCGTTGACCGCCTTGAAGCCGTCGAGGTCGATGAACAGCACCGCGGCGTCGGGCCCGCCGCCCCCGCCGAGGGCCAGTCGGACCCGCTCGATGAACAGGGCGCGGTTGGGCAGGTCGGTGAGCGTGTCGTGGGAGGCGTTGTGCTGGAGCTGCGCCTGGAGCCGCACGCGCTCGGTGACGTCTCTGGTGTTGAAGATCAAGCCGCCCTGGTGCCGCTTCACGCTGGACTCCACGTTCAGCCAGTGGCCCGCGGCGTGCCGCACGCGGCACTCGATCCTGGTGGCGTGCTCGCGGGCGGCCGGGGCGGAGAGGAAGCGGAGCAGTTCGTGCTGGACGCGGCCGAAGTCGTCGGGGTGGATCAGCTCGGACAGCGCGCTGCCGGTCAGGCGCTCGGCCTCCCGCCCGTAGACGCCGCTCGCGGCGGGGCTGACGTAGCGCAGGCTCCCGTGCCGGTCGGCGATCATGATGACGTCGCTCGACCCCTGCACCAGCGACCTGAAGTAGTTTTCCTTCTGCGCCAGCTCCCTGGTCAGGGACACGTTGTCCATGAGCGTGATGCCCTGGCGGACCAGCAGCGCGAGCACGACCCCGCAGGCGGCGAAGACGACCACCCGGTCGACGTGCCGGCCGCTGACCACGGTGAACAGGATGCTGAGCACGCAGACGGCGGCGGCGAGGTAGGGCGCGAGCCCGGCCAGCGAGCCGCCGAGCGCCCGGCAGGGCCATCCGGCGGACGCGGGGTCCGCCCGGTCCTCGGCCGTCCCGCCCTCTTGCGGGCGTGGAGCCATCCACGGCGCGCAGGCGAGCAGCAGCGAGCCGGCGAACCAGCCGGCGTCGAGCAATTGCCCCGAGCTGTACTGCTCGCGGAGCATCGGCGAGGTGAACAGCGCGTCGCACAGCACGGTCAGGCCGAGCGCGCCGATCGCCGCGTTGATCGAGGGGCGGTGCACGGCGCTGCGCCGGAAGTGCAGGACGAGCACCATGCTGACGAGCGCGATGTCGAGCAGCGGGTAGGCCAGCGCGAGGGCCGCCCGGGTCAGCGTCTCGCCCTGCCGCTCGGCGGCCTGCGCGAGGGCGACGCTCCAGGAGAGCGTCATCATCGAGCCGCCGATGAGCCAGGAGTCCAGGCCGAGGCAGACCCAGCCGGCCCGGGTGACCGGCCGCTTGGCCAGCAGGAGCAGGCCGATGATCGCCAGCGGCGCGAACAGCAGGAAGCACAGGTCGGCCACCGAAAGGAGCGGCACCTGCCGCTGGAGCACCACCTCGTACCAGCCCCAGATCCCGTTCCCCAGGGCCATCATGACCGAGGAGATGCCGAACAGGGCCCAGGCGGTGCGGCATTCACCGGCGTGGTCGCGGGCGTACCACAGGCAGGAGCCCGCGGCGAGGAGGGCGGCGGCGCTCAGTCCGAAGTCCCCCATGGCCGCGGCCACGCGGGGCGACCCCCAGCCGAGGACGGCCCCCGCCGCGTAGCCCGCGCAGACCGCGGCGAGTGCGAGCTGCGGCAGGGACCCCACCGGAGCCCGATGGCCCCGCGACAGCTCCCCGTTCTCCCGTGGGCAGTGCATCGCCTTGTCGCCCCCCTCTCGTTCCGGGCTCACCCCGGACGGACGATACACCAGAACCGTCACGCTGCGACATAGGAAACTTACCTAAAGTAACGGCATGGGGGAAGCTCGTCACACGGTTGACGCGCCCCCCGTCGCGACGACGTGGCGCAGCGGCTCACCCGCCGCGAAACGCGCGAGCTGGGCGTGCAGCAGCCGTTCGGCCCGGGGCCTGAAGGCGCTGGTCGGGCCGCCGACGTGCGGGGTGATCAGCACGCCGGGCGCCCGCCACAGCGGGTGCTCCGCGGGAAGCGGCTCCGGGTCGGTGACGTCGAGCGCCGCGCGCAGCCGCCCCGCTTCCAGCTCGGCGAGCAGCGCCTTGGTGTCCACGACGGCACCGCGGGCCACGTTCACCAGCAGGGCGTCGTCGGGCATGCGGGCGAGGAACTCGGCGCCGACCAGACCGCGGGTGGCCTCCGTCAGCGGCGTGGTGACGAAGACGATCTCGGCCCGGGGCAGCAGTCCTGGCAGCTCGTCGATGCCGTGCACGGGCCCGCGTTCGCTCTCCCGCGCGCGGCTGGCGACCCGTATGACCTCGGCGACCTCGAACGGAAGCAGCCGGTCCTCGACGGCACCGCCGATGCCGCCGTAACCGAGGATCAGCACATGGCGATCGGCGAGCGAGGGGCGCACGGCCGACTCCCAGCGCCCCTGCTGCGCGTTGCGCACCGCGCCGGGGATGTCGCGCTGGGCGGCCAGGGCGAGGGCGAGGGCCAGCTCGCCGGTGCTGGTGTTGTGCAGGTCACCCGCGTTGCACAGCACGGCGTCCGCGGGCAGGTCGGGCACGCGGGGCAGCATGTGTTCGACGCCCGCGGTCAGGGTCTGCACGACGCGCACCCGCGGCATGTGCGCGAGCGGACGCACCGCGACCTCCGCGCCCTTCATGTAGGGGACGGCGTAGAAGGCACAACGGGCCGGATCGGCAGGGAAGTCGGGCTCCCCGTTCCAGTGGACGTAGTTCAGCGAGCTCGGCAGGGACGCGAGCTCCGCGGGCGGGAAGGGCAGCCAGACATCCGGTGTGGTCATAGCGCCAGGCTAAGCCCTGGCCATGGCCCGGGGCGGGGGCTGTCAGCGGCAGCCGTTACGTTGGAGACGGCGCTGCGGGGCGAGTGCGTGGAGGGATAGGCGGCAGGTGCGGTACCGGACGATGGGGGCGGGGGCGCTGCGGGTCGGGGCCGTCGGGCTCGGCTGCATGCCGATGAGCTGGGGCTACACGACGCCGGGGCGGCACGGCGACGCGGCGCTGCGCGCCGTGCACGCCGCGCTGGACGAGGGATGCTCGCTGCTCGACACCGCCGACATGTACGGGCCGTTCACCAACGAGCTGCTGCTCGGCCGGGTGCTCAAGGAGCGGCGGGCCGACGCGTTCGTCGCGGCCAAGTGCGGGCTCGTGGTGGGCGAGCAGCACATCGTGGCCAACGGGCGCCCCGAGTACGTGCGTCGGGCCTGCGACGCGTCGCTGCGCCGGCTGCGGACGGACGTCATCGACCTCTACCAGCTGCACCGCGTCGACCCGGAGGTGCCGGTCGAGGAAACCTGGGGGGCGATGGCGGAGCTGGTGCGGGCGGGGAAGGTCCGGGCGCTGGGCCTGTGCGCCGTGACGGCGCGCGGCGGCCCCGGCGCCTCCGCGGCGCAGGGTTACGGTCCGGCGCTCGGGGCGCTGTCGCGGGTACAGCAGGTGTTCCCGGTGAGCGCGGTGCAGGCCGAGCTGTCGGTGTGGTCCACCGCGGCGCGGGCGGAGCTGCTGCCCTGGTGCGAGACGAGGGGCATCGGGTTCCTGGCGGCGATGCCGCTGGGCAGCGGCTTCCTGACCGGCACGCTGGTGCCCGGCGGCGGCTTCGAGCCGGCCGACCTGCGGGCCAG
This sequence comes from Streptomyces sp. MP131-18, assembly GCF_001984575.1. GTDB lineage: Bacteria > Actinomycetota > Actinomycetes > Streptomycetales > Streptomycetaceae > Streptomyces > Streptomyces johnsoniae. The sequence goes on from NZ_LZNS01000001.1 coordinate 1,956,856, forward strand.
ACACCCGCGGTTCACGGCCGAGATGATGGCGGCCAACCAGCCGGTGGTGGCCGGACTGCGGCGGGTGGCCGCCCGGCACGCCGGGGCCACGCCCGCGCAGGTGGCGCTGGCGTGGCTGCTGGCACAGGGCCCCGGCGTGATCGCCCTGCCCGGCACCCGGCGGGAGCACTGGGCCAGGGAGAACGCGGGGGCCGCCGGGCTCGACCTGACCGAAGAGGACCTCGCGGAGATCGAAGCGCTGCCGCCCGCGCGCGAGTCGTGGGAGTGAGGCGACGCGCACCGGGCACTCTTGGAGTCGGTGCCCGGGCAGCCGGGCCACGCGGTGCTGTTCCGCGGATGAGCCGGGAGGTGCTGATGACCGTACGTGGCGTCCGGCGCGGTGGGGCGGCCGCGCTTCTCGCGCTGGCCCTGCTCGCGGCCGGCTGTTCCTCGGACGGCGAGGACGAGGAGGGCGACGGCGGCCGGGAGGAGTCCGCGTCCGCCTCGGAGCCGGCCCCGTCGGACAGCGCAGAGGAGCCAGGGGAGACCGGGGAGACTGCGGAGTCGAGCCCTTCGGCCGCGCCCGCCCAGGGCGAGGCGGAGGTGGTGGAGACCGTCGCCGAAGGGCTCGACTCCCCGTGGGGCATCGTCTCGCTGCCGGACGGCGACCTGCTGGTGGGGTCGCGGGACGGCGGCCGGGTGGACGTGGTGGACGCGGACTCCGGCGAGACCGAGGAGGCGGGCGCGGTGCCCGGGGTGGCGGGCGGCCAGGGCGAGGGCGGGCTGCTCGGCCTCGCGCTGGAGCCGGACTTCGAGCCCGGCGGGCGCCTCTTCGCCTACTACACCGCGGAGTCCGACAACCGCATCTCCGTCTTCCGCTACGACGGGTCCGCGCCCGCGGGCGAGCGGCTGACGCCGGACGGCGAGCTGCTCACGGGCATTCCGCGGGGCGAGGTGATCCACAACGGGGGCGGTCTGGCGTTCGGCCCGGACGGGATGCTGTACGCCTCGACCGGGGACATCGGCAACGGGGACCTGGCGCAGGACGCGGAGTCCCTGGCGGGCAAGATCCTGCGCATCGACCCGGAGACGGGCGAGCCGCCACAGGACAATCCCGACCCCGGCTCGCCGGTCTACTCGATGGGCCACCGCAACGTGCAGGGGCTGGCGTGGGACGGCACGGAGCAGCTGTGGGCCGCCGAGTTCGGCAATGACGCGTGGGACGAGCTGAACCGGATCGAGCCCGGCGCCAATTACGGCTGGCCCGAGTACGAGGGCAGGGGCGGCGAGGACGCCGGATTCGTCGACCCCGTGGAGCAGTGGCCGCCCGCGGAAGCCTCCCCGAGCGACCTCGCGTACAGCCAGGGCTCGCTGTGGCTGGCGGCGCTGCGCGGCGAGCGGCTGTGGCGCGTACCGCTGGACGGGAGCGAGCCGGCCGCCGAGCCGCAGTCCTTCTTCGAGGGCGAGTACGGGCGGCTGCGCGCACTGCTCGCGACCGGCGGCGACGAGCTGCTGCTGGTGACGAACGAGACGGACAGCCGCGGCTCACCGGACGGGGACGACGACCGCATTCTGCGGCTGCGCGTCCGCTGACGGGCGCGAACCGCGCGGCGGCCGGGCCGGCCCCGGCAGCGCGCGCGGGATCGCACCCGCGGTCCCGGCGGGTCCGCGGGAAGCCGTGGGACGGACGCGGCGCTCGGCCGCCGGTCCGCTCTCAGGTCGGCGTGGCGACCTCCGTGCTGACGATGCCCAGCCGGTGGGCCAGGGCCGCGGCCTCGCCGCGGCCGGCGACTTCGAGCTTGGCGAGGATGTTGGAGACGTGGACGCTCGCCGTCTTCGGCGAGATGAACAGCTCCTCCGCTATCTGCCGGTTGCTCCGGCCGGCGGCCACCAGCGTCAGCACGTCCCGCTCGCGCCGGGTCAGACCGAAGGTCTCCGGCTCGCCGGGGCCCGCCGCCCCGGCCCCACCCGCCGTCAGGGGCAGCCGGGCGCGCCGGGCCAGCCGCTCGGTCTCCGCCCTCAGCGGCCCGGCGCCCAGCCGCACCGCCACCGCGTGGGCCTGCACGAGCAGGTCCCCCGCACGCTCCCGCTCGCCCTCGGCGAGCAGCGCCTCGGCCCAGCGGGTGCGCATCCGCGCCAGCTCGAAGGGGCGGCACACCTCCTCGAACGCGGCCACCGCCGCCGCCCAGTCCGCGGCCCGAGAGGTGCCCTCCGCGCGGCGCAGCTCCGCCTCGACGAGCGCCGCGTAGCCGACCCACACCGGGTAGTCGCGGCGTATCCCGCTCGCGTAGGCCCGGATGGCGGCAACCGCCTCGGGCTGCCCCGGCGCCGCCGCGGGCACGCCGCGCGCGGCGGACTCGGCCTCCGCCGCGGCGGCCAGCATCGGCCACGTATAGGAACCCGAGCCGGTGCCGAGGCCGACCGCGGCGACGTCGGCGAAGAGGCGGCGGGCGTCGAGGATGCGGCCCTGGTGCGCGGCGAGCGCGATCTGGTGCTCCGCCGCCGCATGCGCGTACTGCGCGGCCGCCCCGTGGTACGGGCGGTGGTGCTCCCGCATGGCCGCGATCTCCGTCTCGGCCGCGGCCAGGTCGCCGTGGGCGAGCGCGAGCCGGGCGAGCCGCTGCGCGGCCAGGGTCCGCGTCACCGGCATCTGACCGCTGCGCCGCGCGCTCAGCGCGGCCTCCTCGGCCTCCGCCCACCGGCCGAGGGAGAAGAGGGCATCCGACCGGTTCCCATGGAGCCACGACTGGGTGTCGGCCAGTCCGTAACGGTAGGCCAGCTCGATGCCCTCCTCGGCCACTTCAAGGGACTCCTCGGAGCGGCCCATGGACTGAAGCAGCGACTGGAGATTGATGTGGCTGCGGGTGAACACCCCCACCAGATCGGAGTGGACGACCCGCTCCAGCACCCCCCGCATGTCGGCGACGCCCGACTCGCCGCGGCCCGTCTCGATCAGCAGCCCACCGCGGCTGAGCAGCGCGTTCAACTCGGCATTCTCGTCGCCGACCTCCCGGGCCAGCTCCACCGCGCGCCTGGCTATCGCCAGACTGCCGGGCCCCGGGTCGAAGACGGCACCCCACAGCGCGGCCTCGGTCAGCACCCGGGCGTGCACCGGGGAGGGGTCGAAGCCGCGCAGCAGCTCCTGCGCGGTGCCCAGCTCCTCCCAGCCGGTGCCGCGCCCGAGGTTGCGCATGAGACGCGACTTCTCCGCCCAGAACCAGGCGGCGCGCAGCGGGTGGTCGAGCCGCTCCAGGGAGCGGAGCGCCCGGTTGATCACGGACAGGCCCCGCTCGGGCTCGCCCGCGTACCGGGCGGCGAGCGTCATCTCGGCGAGCATGTCGAGGAAGCTCAGCGCCTCGTCCCCGCAGTCGCACAGCGGGTAGGACTCGGCGTCCTCGGCGACCTCCAACGACCGCTTCACCTCGGCGGGCGCGTCGTCCCACAGCTCGAGTGCGCGCTCGAGCAGCTGGAGCTGCTCGGCGTAGGCGTGCTGACAGCGGGCGCCGGTGGCCGCCCGCACCACGGCGGGCAGCGCCTTGGCCGGGTCGTGCGCGTGGTACCAGAACGTCGCGAGGCGGGCGGCGCGCTCGCCGGCCGGCACCAGGGCGGGCTCGGCCTCCAGGGCCTGCGCGTACTGGCGGCTGAGCCGGGAGCGCTCGCCCGGCAGCAGATCGTCGTCGACGGCCTCACGGACCAGCGCGTGCCGGAAACGGTAGGTGCCGTCCTCCGCCGCCCGGAGGATGCTGGCTCCGACCGCGGCACGGAGGGAGGCGATCAGCTCGTCCTCACCGAGCCCGGCCACAGCGCGCAGCAGCCCGTACTCCACCTTGGAACCGCCCTTGGCCGCGACCCGCACCACGCTCTGCGCGGTCTCCGGCAGGGCCTCGACCCGCACGAGCAGCAGATCGCGGATGGAGTCGCTGATGCCGCCCGAGCCGCAGCCGTCGGAGATGCTGGCCAGCTCCTCCACGAAGAAGGCATTGCCGTCCGAACGCCGGTAGACCTGGTCGAGCAGATCCTCGGGCGGCCGGCTGCCGCGTATGCCGGCGAGCTGGCTGCGCACCTCTTCGCGCGTGAAACGGGGCAGCTCCAGGCGCTGCACCGTCCGCAGCCTGTCCAACTCGGCGAGGAACGGGCGCAGCGGGTGGCGCCGGTGGATGTCGTCGGAGCGGTAGGTCGTGACGATCATCACCCGGCCGCCCTGGAGGGAGCGGAACAGGTAGCTCAGCAGCTCCCGCGTGGAGGTGTCCGACCAGTGCAGGTCCTCGATCACGAGGGCGAGCACCCGCTCCTGCGCCAGCGTCTCCAGCAGCCGGCCCGTCAGCTCGAAGAGGCGGCCGCGCACCTCCACGTCGCGGGCCGCGCGCACCGCGGCACTCGGCTCCCCCAGCTCGGGGAGCAGCCGCGCCAGCTCGCCGCCGAACCCGGCGGCGGCCTGCGTCAGCTCCTCGCCGAGCTGGCGGTGGAGCGCGCGCAGCACGGTGGAGACGGGTGCGAACGGCAGACCGTCGGCTCCGACTTCGACGCAGGCGCCGACGGCGGTGACCGCCCCGGCGTCGCCGGCCTGCCGCAGGAACTCCTCCACAAGACGCGTCTTGCCGACCCCGGCCTCGCCACCGATCAGCACGGCCTGCGGTCGGCCGTCGGTGGCCTCGGCGAGCCCTTCGGCCAGGGCGGTGCGCTCGGGCGCACGTCCGACGAAGACGGGACTGACGGTTTTGGTCTGCATGTCTCGCAGCATCGCATATGCCACTGACAGCGGATCGGCCATTATCAGGCCCCCGTGCCCCACCGCAGCAGGCGACGCCACCCGGCGCCGACCGCAGGCAATCCGGCTCGCTCGCGCCCGTCCCGGGCCCGGGCGGCGGCCTCCGCGGCGCGGCGTTCCCTGCGCGCCCTGCGCACCTCGGCGGCGAGCCGCTTCTGTGCCGCTTCCTCGCGCCTGGCCCGCATCCTGGCTTCCAGTTCGTACATCTCGTGCAGCATCGTCCGCTCCTCGGTCCCGGGCCTTTCCCGGTACCTCAAGGCTCCGCGGCAAGGAGGGGCCGCCGCATCGGGCAGCATCCGGAACTGTGCGCCGCCCCGGTGCCTTAGACGACGGGGTGCGGGGCCTTAGGCCGCGGCCGCGGCGGGTCCCGACGTCCGGTCCCTGGCCGACGGGCGCCTGCGGCCTGAGGTGCCGGGCGGGGGCGGCGGGAGACGCAAGGCGGCGGGCGCGGTGGTGGTCAGCCGGCCGGGACCAGCTTCAGCCGGCGGGCGAGGGCGGCGGCCTCGCCGCGGCCGGGGACCGCCAGCTTGCTGAGGATGTGGGAGACGTGGACGCTCGCCGTCTTCGGCGACATGGACAGCTCCTCGCCGATCTGCCGGTTGCTCCGCCCCGCGGCCACCAGCGCGAGCACCTCGCGCTCCCGGCGGGTCAGGCCGAACGGGTCCCGCGCCGCGGCGGGCGTCAGGACGCCGGGGTCCGCGAGGTCGATACGGGCGCGGGCCGCGGCCTTCCCTGCACGCGCGCCCAGCGGCTCCGCGCCCAGGGCGGCGGCCGTGGCGCGGGCCGACCGCAGCAGCTCGGCGGCCTGGTCGCGGTCCTCGGCGCGCGCGGCGGTCCGGCCCGCGGGGCCGCCGAGCAGCGCCTCCGCCCAGGACAGGCGGGCGGCGGCCAAGTGGTGGGGCAGGCCGAGCCCTTCGAACGCGGTGACCGCCTCGGCCCAGTGGGCCGGGGCGTCCCTGCCCTCGGCCCGCAGCAGCAGCGCCTCGACGAACAGCGCGTGCGCGGACCACGTCGGGGGCTTCCTCGGCCGGACCTTCATCGTCTGCCTGATCCGCGCGACGGCCGCGGCCCGGCCCGGCGCGGCGGCGAGCCGGTCGCGGGCGACCGCCTCGGCATCCGCGGCGGCCAGCAGCAGGCCCCACACCTGGGGTGAGCTGAACGGCGGGAACGTGCCGCTCGCCGCGCGCGCGAACGCCTCCCTGGCCGCCTCGGCGCGCCCCTCGGCCGCCGCGGTCGCCACGTCGAGCCGGGCCAGCTCGATGACGAACGCGGGCCGCGGGTCGGGGGTACGGATTTTGCCGCGGATGTCCGCCGACGCGGCGCGGGCCGCCGCGAGGTCGCCCCGCAGCACGGCCAGGTGGCCGGCGACCAGCAGGCCGGAGACCCGCGGGTGGACGGCGTGCGCCCGTTCCCCGGCGACGGCCAGGGCGGCGTCCGCCTCCTGCCAGCGGCCGAGCTGGACCAGGGCGTTCGCGTGGGCGGCCGCGAGCCGGCCCCGGGTGTCGGCCAGACCGTAGCGGTCGGCGAGACCCAGCGCTTCTGCGGACAGCTCCGCGGCGGGCCCGAACTGCCCGGCCAGGCCCAGCGTCGACACCTGGCCGACCAGGCAGCGCCCGAGCAGGCCCACCTCGCCGCGCGCCAGGATGCGGTCGCGCACGGCGGACAGCTCGGCCAGCCCCTCGGCGGTCTCCCCCGCGTCGGCCCGCAGGCGGGCGAGGGTGATCCGGGCGTCCAGCTCGACGCTCTCCCCGCCCACCAGACGGGCCAGCGCAGCGGCGCGCTCCGCGGTCTCGAACAGCTCGGGCCCCGGCCGCTCCGCCAGGAGCCTGGCGGCGGCCAGCGCCATCACCTGGGCGTGGACGAGGGACGGCGGCAGGCCGCGCACCAGGTCCCGGGCGCGGTCCAGCTCGGCATGGCCCTCGCTGCGGCCGAACCCTTCGCGGAGGCGGGCGCGCTGGGCCCAGAACCAGGCGGCGCGCAGCGGTTCGTGGCGTTCGTCGATGAGCCGCAGGGCCCGCCCGCTCAGGGTCAGCGCCCGGTCGGGGCGGCCTGCGAGGGCGGCGGCCCCGGTCGCCTCGGCGAGCAGGTCCACCAGGGTCACGGGCCGCGGGCCAGGGCCGGCGCCGGGGTGGCCCCCGATCCGCCCGCCCGGCCGCAGCCCGGCGAGCACGGCCGGTGGGACGCCGTCCCACAGGCCGAGGGCGCGTTCCAGCAGCCGCAGTTGTTCGGCGTAGGCGTGGCGGCGGCGGGCCCGGTCGGCGGCGGCGAGCACGGCCGGGAGCGCCTTGGCCCGGTCGCCCGCGTGGTACCAGTGGCCGGCGAGGCGGGCGGCCCGTTCGTCCTCGGGCACCAGGTCGCCGTGCCGTTCGAGGGCTTCGGCGAAGTGCCTGTTCAGCCGGGCCCGTTCACCGGGCAGCAGGTCGTCGAGGACGGCTTCGCGCAGCAGGGGGTGCCGGAAGCGGTAGCCGTCGCCCTCGCCGGTCGGCGCGAGCAGGTGGGCGCCGACCGCGGTGCGCAGCGCCGTCAGCAGCTCGGCCTCGGGCCGCCGGACGGCCGCGGCCAGCACCCGGTGCTCCACCCGGTGGCCGCCCGCCGCGACGGCCCGCAGCACGTCCTGCACCGCGTCGGGCTGCGCCTCGACGCGCACGAGCAGCAGGTCGCGCAGGGTGCGGCTGAGGCCGGTGCCCTGGCCGCCCGCGGTCAGCTCCTCGACGAAGAACGGGTTCCCCTCGGAGCGTACGTGGACGGCGGAGAGCAGCTCGGGACCGGGCGCGGCGCCGGTGAGGCCGGTCAGCTGGGCCGCGACCTCGGCTCTGGTGAACGGGCGGAGTTCGGTGCGCCGGACGGTGCGCAGCCGGTCGAGCCCGGCCAGGTACGGGCGGAGCGGGTGGCGGCTGTGCAGGTCGTCGGTGCGGTAGGTGGCCAGGACGAGGAGCCGGGTGCCGTGGTGCACGGAGCGGAAGAGGTAGCCGAGCAGGTCGCGGGTGGAGCCGTCGGACCAGTGCAGGTCCTCGATGGTGACGACGAGCGGCCGGGCGGCGGCCAGCCGTTCGAGGAGCCGGGTGATCAGTTCGTGCCACCGGGCGCGGTCCGGGGACTCGCCCGCGGTGCGGCCCGCGGCGCCCAGCTCGGGCAGCAGCCCGGCCAGCTCCGCCTCGTGCCCGGCGGCGGCCCGGGCCACGGCCCGGCCGAGGCGCCGGTGCAGGGCGCGCAGCACGGCGGCCACCGGCGCGAACGGCAGCCCGTCCGCGCTCAGCTCGACGCACGCGCCGGTGGCGGTGACGGCGCCCTCGGCCCGGGCGCGGGCCAGGAACTCCTCGACCAGCCGCGTCTTGCCGATGCCCGCCTCGCCGCCGATCACGAACGCCTGGGGCACGCCCGCGCGGGCCCGGCCGAGACCGGCCGACAGCTCCGCCAGCTCGGCGGCGCGGCCGACGAACACGGGGCTCGGGCTGCGGGTCTCCACGCCGTCGAGGATGGCACGCCCGGCCGGCCGCACGGTACCTGCGGTCACCCCGGGAACACGGCCGACCGGAACGAACGGCAGCGCGGAACGAACGACCGCACAGAACGAACGGCGGCGCGGAACGAACGGCGCGGCCGGAAAAGGCCCCGGCCGGCCCGCTCGGGGCCGGCCGGGGCCGCGGGACGGGAACTCCCCGCTACTCGGCGGCGCCCAGCCGTTCCAGGATCAGCTGCCGCGCGCGGGCGGCGTCCGCCTGACCCCGGGTCGCCTTCATCACGGCGCCGACCAGGGCGCCCGCGGCGGCCACCTTGCCGCCGCGGATCTTGTCCGCGATGGCCGGGTTGCCCGCGATGGCGTCGTCCACGGCCTGTCCGAGGGCCCCCTCGTCGGAGACGATGCGCAGGCCGCGCTTCTCGACCACCTCGTCCGGGCCGCCCTCGCCCGCCAGCACGCCTTCGATGGTCTGCCGCGCCAGCTTGTCGTTCAGCGAGCCCTCCGCGACCAGGGCGGCGACGCGCGCCACCTGGGCCGGGGTGATGGGCAGGGCGGCCAGCTCGGTGGCCTGCTCGTTGGCCCGGCGGGCCAGCTCGCCCAGCCACCACTTGCGGGCGGCGGCCGGGTCCGCGCCCTCGGCGATCGTGGCGACGACGAGGTCGATGGCACCCGCATTCAGCGCGGACTGCATCTCGTGCGCCGAGATCCCCCACTCCTCGCGCAGCCGGGTGCGGCGGGCGAGCGGCAGCTCGGGCAGCTCGGACCGCAGCTCCTCCACCCACGCGCGCTCCGGGGCAACCGGCACGAGGTCGGGCTCGGGGAAGTACCGGTAGTCCTCGGCCTCCTCCTTGACGCGGCCCGAGGTGGTGGTGCCGTTGTCCTCGTGGAAGTGGCGCGTCTCCTGCACGATGGTGCCGCCGTCGCCGAGCACGGCCGCGTGCCGCTGGATCTCGAAGCGGACGGAACGCTCGACGCTGCGCAGCGAGTTCACGTTCTTCGTCTCGCTCCGGGTCCCGAACGCCTCCCGGCCGTGCGGGCGGAGGGAGACGTTCACGTCGCAGCGCAGCTGGCCCATCTCCATCCTGGCCTCGGAGACGCCGAGGGACCTGATCAGCTCGCGCAGCTCGGCCACGTAGGCGCGGGCCACCTCGGGCGCGCGCGCCCCCGCACCGGTGATCGGTTTGGTGACGATCTCGATGAGAGGAATGCCGGCCCGGTTGTAGTCGAGCAGGGAGTGCGAGGCGCCGTGGATGCGGCCGGCCGCGCCCCCGATGTGGGTGGACTTACCGGTGTCCTCCTCCATGTGGGCGCGCTCGATGCCCACACGGAACACCTCGCCGTCGGCCAGCTCGACGTCGAGGTACCCGTGGAACGCGATGGGCTCGTCGTACTGCGAGGTCTGGAAGTTCTTCGGCATGTCCGGATAGAAGTAGTTCTTCCGGGCGAAGCGGCACCATTCGGCGATCTCGCAGTTGAGTGCGAGCCCGATGCGGACGGCGGACTCCACGCCGACCGCGTTGACCACGGGCAGCGCGCCGGGCAGGCCCAGGCAGGTCGGGCAGGTCTGCGTGTTGGGCTCGGCACCCAGGGTGGTGGCGCAGCCGCAGAACATCTTGGTCTTGGTGCCCAGTTCGACATGGACCTCCAGGCCCATGACGGGGTCGTAGGACGTGAGCGCGTCCTCGTACGACACCAGTTCGGTGACGGTCACAGGGGTACTACCTCTCGGATGCTCGTGCCGCTCAGTCGGGGAGGATGCCGGAGCTGTCCTCGTTGATGCGGCGCAGCTCCCGCGTCAGCAGGGCGACACCGGTGACGATGGCGGCGGCCGAGACGACGGCGTCCGCGAGTTGGAGCGTGTCGCCCTCCCGCCGGGCGTCCTTCAGCCGCCTGACGACGCTCACCGTGCCGAACAGCGTCGTACCCAGCGAGATGTACATGCTCGTCTTGGACTTCTGCTTCTTGCTCATAGCGCGGGTGCCTCCTCCAGGATCGGGTGGCCCCAGCGTGCCTCGAACGCGGCCTCGACCGCGGCTCCGACGCGGTACAGCCGGTCGTCGGCCAGGGCGGGGGCGATGATCTGAAGCCCCACGGGAAGCCCGTCCTCGGGGGCCAGGCCGCAGGGCAGGGACAGGGCGGTGTTGCCCGCGAGGTTGACCGGGATGGTGCACAGGTCGGCGCGGTACATCGCCATCGGGTCGTCGGCGCGCTCCCCGATGGGGAACGCGGTGGTCGGGGTGGTCGGCGCGACGACGACGTCGACCTGCGCGAACGCCCGCTCGAAGTCCCGCGTGACGAGCGTGCGGGCCTTCTGCGCACTGCCGTAGTAGGCGTCGTAGTAGCCGGAGGACAGCGCGTAGGTGCCCAGCATGATGCGCCGCTTGACCTCGGGCCCGAAGCCCGCCTCGCGGGTGAGGGAGGTGACCTCCTCGGCCGACCTGGTGCCGTCGTCGCCCATCCGCAGGCCGTAGCGCATGGCGTCGAAACGGGCCAGGTTGGACGAACACTCGGACGGGGCGATCAGGTAGTAGGCGGCGAGCGCGGAGTCGAAGGACGGGCAGGACAGCTCGACCACCTCGGCACCCAGCTCGCGCAGCAGGTCGACGGACTCCTCGAACCGCTGGAGCACGCCGGCCTGGTAGCCCTCGCCGCGGAACTCCCGCAGCACGCCCACCCGCAGCCCGGCCACCGAGCCGTTGCGCGCGGCCTCGACGACCGGCGGCACCGGGGCGTCGATGGAGGTGGAGTCCAGCGGGTCGTGGCCCGCGATGACCTCGTGCAGCAGCGCGGCGTCCAGGATGGTGCGCGCGCAGGGGCCGCCCTGGTCGAGCGAGGAGGAGAACGCGACCATGCCGTACCGGGAGACGCCGCCGTAGGTGGGCTTGACGCCGACGGTGCCGGTGACGGCGGCGGGCTGCCGGATGGAGCCGCCGGTGTCGGTGCCGATGGCGAGCGGCGCCTGGTAGGAGGCGAGGGAGGCAGCGGAGCCGCCGCCGGAGCCGCCGGGGATGCGGGTGAGGTCCCACGGGTTGCCCGTGGGGCCGAAGGCGCTGTTCTCGGTGGAGGACCCCATGGCGAACTCGTCCATGTTGGTCTTGCCGAGAATGACGATCCCGGCCTCCTTCAGGCGGCGGGTCACCGTCGCGTCGTACGGCGGGACCCAGCCGTCCAGGATGCGGGAGCCGACGGTCGTCGGCACGCCCTCGGTGGTGAAGATGTCCTTGAGGGCGAGCGGCACCCCGGCCAGCGGGCCGAGCTTCTCGCCCCTGGCCCGCTTCTCGTCCACGGCCCCGGCCTGGGCGAGCGCGCCCTCGCGGTCCACGTGGAGGAAGGCGTGCACCTTCTCGTCGACGGCGTCGATGCGCGCGAGGTGCGCCTGCGTGACCTCGACGGCGCTGACGGTGCCGTCCGCGATGCGCGCGGCGAGCTGCGCCGCGGTGGAACGGGTCAGATCGGTCATGTCGGTCACTCCTCCCCCAGGATCTGCGGCACCTTGAAACGCTGCTGCTCCTGGGCGGGTGCCCCGGACAGCGCCTGCCGCGCGGTCAGGCCGGGCCTGACCTCGTCGGGGCGCATCACGTTGGTGAGCGGCAGCGGGTGGGAGGTCGGCGGTACGTCCTCGGTGGCGACGTCGGCGACGCGGGCGACCGCGCCGATGATGTCGTCGAGCTGTCCGGCGAAGTGGTCGAGCTCCTCGTCCGTCAGCTCCAGACGCGCCAGCCGGGCGAGGTGGGCGACCTCCTCGCGCGTGATGCCGGGCATGTGGCGATCCTCTTGCTCGTCGCGGGCTTCAAGTTCACGGCCAATCCTATGGCGCCCGCTCCCGGGCCCGCGCACACGTTCTCCGCCGGGCGGCGGTCCCGGGAAACGGGCCCGGCGGACCGCGCGCTCAGCGGACCGGCTCGGCGTCCGCGGGGTCGGCGGCGGGGAGCGCGGTGGCGTGGGAGGACTCCGCCTCGGGCGGCGCGGTCTCACGGGCGCGCAGCCAGGCGGTGGTCTCGGCGGGCGGCATCGCGGCGGCGACCAGCCAGCCCTGGACGGCGTCGCAGCCCAGGGCGCGCAGCCGTTCCCAGGTCTCGTCGTCCTCGACCCCCTCGGCCACGACGACGAGGCCGAGGGAGTGCGCCAGCTCGACCGTGCAGCGCACGATTTCGGCGTCCTCGCTGTCCACGACGAGCCGGGCGACGAACGAACGGTCGATCTTCAGCTCGCTCACCGGCAGCCGGCGCAGGTGGACCAGGGAGGAGTAGCCGGTGCCGAAGTCGTCCAGCGACATGCGGACGCCGTGCCCGGTGAGACCGGCGAGGGTGTCGGCGGCCTGCTGCGGGTCCTCGAGCATCACGTGTTCGGTGATCTCCAGCTGGAGGGAGCCGGCCGGTACGCCGTGCCGGGCCAGGCGGGCGGCCACGGCCCCGGCGAACCCGGGAGTGTGCACGTCGCGGGGCGAGACGTTCACCGCGACGGGAACGGTGAGGCCGTCCGCGCGCCAGCGGGCGACCTGGCCGAGGGCGGTTTCCAGCACGTACTCGGTGAGCCGGGGCATCAGTCCTGAGGTCTCGGCGATGGCGATGAACTCGTCGGGCGGGACGCGGCCCCGGTCCGGGTGCTGCCAGCGCAGCAGGGCTTCGAGCCCGGCGACGACGCCGTCGAAACGGACCTTCGGCTGGTAGTGCAGCTCGACCTCGCCGGTGTCGAGGGCCCGGCGCAGGTCGCCCAGCAGGGCGAGCCGGTCGGGGGTGTTGACGTCTCGGCTGGCGTCGTAGACCTCGACGCCGCTGCGGTCGCGCTTGGCCGCGTACATCGCCACGTCGGCGCGGCGCAGCAGCCCCTCGCCCTCGGGGGCGTGGTCGGGGAAGACGGCCACGCCCACGCTGGCCTCGACCACGAGCGTGAGTCCGTCCAGATCGAGCGGGGCGCTGAGGGAGCCGATGAGGGCGCGGGCGGCGCGCTGCGCGCTGGTCGCGGACGGCACGCGCGGCAGGAGCACGGCGAACTCGTCGCCGCCCAGCCGGGCGGCCTCCGCGTCCCCGGGCAGCTCGCGCCGTATCCGGTCGGCTATCTGGAGCAGGAGCCGGTCGCCGGTGAGGTGACCGAGAGTGTCGTTGACAGAACGAAAGCTGTCCAGGTCGATCAGCAGGAGTGCGGCGCGGTCGCCCCTCAGGGCCGCCTCGTCCAGGGCGGTCTGCGTGCGGGCCAGCAGCCACTGGCGGTTGGGCAGGCCGGTCAGCGGGTCGAGGAGCTGGTCCTCGTCGCGGGCGCGCGCCATCCAGAAGGAGGAGTCCAGGGCTATCAGCGGCACCGCGAACAGCGGTAGCACCAGGGGGCGTTCGACGGCGACGACCACGATCAGCGGCGCCGTGCACAGCAGTGCCACGGCGACCAGGCCCTGCCGGAGCAGCGCGGTGAACGCCAGGGAGTCGAGGCCGCCCGGCGGATCGGTGCTCAGCCACAGCAGGGTGCGGGATATGACCAGGTAGGCGCAGGCCCCGAGCAGTAGCTGCGGCAGGGTGGAGGGCTGCCAGTCGCCGGGCTCCCAGGGGTGCTCGACGCTGGGCCTGGTGCCCCAGGCCGCCAGCGCCAGGGCGGCGGCGCCGACGCCCAGCATGTCGATCGCGCCGTGCAGCAGGGCGTCGGGCCAGCGGTCCTTGCGCGCGGCGCCGACCAGGGTGACGACGGCCAGGCTGACCAGCACCGCCGGGACCCAGCCGTAGAGCAGCAGCATGGCAAGGGCGAGGGCCGCACCCGCGCCCGAACCGCCCCACCAGCGGTCGCGGTCGACGGCGACCAGGTAGGCGACGATGATGCCGGTGAGAACGGCGAAGCCCCAGCCGGGGCGGTCGCCGGGGAAGAGGGCGCGGCCGTCGGCGAGCACCCGGCTGACGCCTATCAGGAGTGCGACTCCGGCGCACGCCAGGACGGCGGGCCTCAGATACCGGGAGAGCCAGGCCGGACCACGCAGCGGAACGGGCCTTCCGCGGGGGGCTGACTGCATGCGGGATTCCCTCTCACGGCCGGTGTCGCCGGCGCCCGAGCGGGCGCACCTCCCCACCCTAGGCCGCCTGGCGGCGAGTGGGGCAGGGAACCGGCGCGCTTCCTGAAAGGCCCTCACATGCGCTTATTCCTCTGGTATATGCCGAACGCATGGCCGGGTGGAAAGGGTCCCGCTCCTCACGAGGCCGACCCGCCCTCGGCCGCCTGCCCGCCCGCGGACTCCCCCTCGCCGGCGTCCGCGCCCGCCGCCGTGCCCGCTTCCGCTGCCGTGCCCGCTTCCGTGCCCGCTTCCGGCTCCGTGTCCGTGTCCGTGGGCAGGGCCGCCTCGCGCGCCGCGTCCGGCCCCTGCTCCAGCAGGATGGCGAACCCGGCCTCGTCGAGGATCGGCACCTTCGCCTGCACCGCCTTGTCGTACTTCGAACCAGGGCTGTCCCCCACGATCACGAAGTGGGTCTTCTTCGAAACCGAGCCGGTCACCTTGGCGCCCCTGCTCTGGAGGGCCTCTTTCGCCTCGTCCCTGGTGTGGCTCGCGAGCGTGCCGGTGACGACCGCGGTGATCCCGGCCAGCGGGCGCGGCCCGGCCTCCTCGTCCCCCGACTCGGCCAGCCTGACGCCGGCCGCCCGCCACCGTTCGACGATGTCGCGGTGCCAGTCCACGGCGAACCAGTCCTTGAGCGAGGCGGCGATCGTCGGGCCCACGCCCTCGGTCGCGGCCAGCTCCTCCTCGCTCGCCTCGGCAATGCGGTCGAGCGAACGGAACTCGCGCGCCAGCGCCTGCGCCGCGACGGGCCCCACGTGCCGGATCGACAGGCCGGTGATGATGCGGGCCAGGGGCCGCTGCCTCGCCTTCCGGAGCCCCTCCAGCATCTCCAGCGTGTTTTTCTTGGGCTCGCCCTGCTTGTTCGCGAAGAAGGTGACGATCTTCGGCTCGCCGGTCTCCGCATCCCGCTTGGGCAGGCCGGTGTCCTGGTCGAGCACGTACGACTTGATCGGCAGCAGCTCCTCCACCGTCAACTCGAAGATCCGCCCCTCGTCGCGCAGCGGCGGCTCGGTGGGCTCCAGCGGCTGGGTCAGCGCGGTGGCCGCCACATAGCCGAAGTGGTCGACATCCAGGCATCTGCGCCCGGCCAGGTAGAAGATCCGCTCCCGCAACTGGGCGGGACAGGATCTGGCGTTGGGGCAGCGGAGGTCGATGTCGCCCTCCTTCATCGGCATGAGGGCCGTGCCGCACTCCGGGCACTCGGCCGGCATCACGAACTCCCGCTCATGGCCGTCCCGCAGATCGGCCACCGGGCCGAGGATCTCCGGGATCACGTCCCCGGCCTTGCGCAGGGCCACCGTGTCCCCGATGAGCACGCCCTTGGCCTTGACCACCTGCTGGTTGTGCAGGGTGGCGAACTCCACCTCGGAACCGGCCACCGTGACCGGCTCGACCACCGCGTACGGGGTGACGCGGCCGGTGCGCCCCACGCCGACCCGGATGTCCACCAGCTTGGTGTTGACCTCCTCCGGCGGGTACTTCCACGCCAGCGCCCAGCGCGGCGCCCGCGAGGTGCTGCCCAGGCGGCCCTGGAGCGGAATCTCGTCCACCTTCACCACGACGCCGTCGATCTCGTGCTCCACCGCGTGCCGGTGCTCCCCGTAGTGCGCGATGAACTCCCGCACCCCGTCGATGGAGGAGACGACCCTGCCCGCCCGCGCGGTGGGCAGGCCCCACCCCTTCAGCAGCTCGTACGCCTGCGACAACCGGTCGATGTCGAAGCCCTCGCGGGCGCCGATGCCGTGCACCACCATCTTGAGCGGGCGGCTCGCGGTGACCTTCGGGTCCTTCTGCCGCAGCGAACCGGCCGCCGCGTTCCGCGGATTGGCGAAGGGCTTGTCGCCCGCCTCGACCAGCCGCGCGTTCAGCTCCTCGAAGCGCTCCATGGGGAAGAAGACCTCGCCGCGGATCTCCACCAGCTCCGGCACTTCATCGCCCGCGAGCCGGAGCGGCACCTCGTCGATCGTGCGCACATTGGGCGTGATGTCCTCGCCCGTCCGCCCGTCGCCGCGGGTGGCCGCCCGCGTCAGCCGGCCGTGCTCGTACGTCAGGTTGACCGCGAGCCCGTCCACCTTCAGCTCGCACAGGAAGTGGTACGGAATGCCGCGCAGCTCCTCCGCGATCCGGTCGGCCCACGTGTCGAGGTCCTCGTCGGCGAACGCATTGTCCAGTGAGAGCATCCGCTCGCGGTGCGGAACGGAGGTGAACTCCGTCTCGTAGACGCCGGCGACCTTTTGCGTCGGCGAGTCGGCCGTGCGCAGCTCCGGGTGCTCCTCCTCAAGACCGGTCAGCTCGCGCAGCAGCTTGTCGAAGGCGGCGTCGCTGATGACGGGCGTCTTCACGTAGTACCGGAAACGGTGCTCCTCGACCTGCTCGGCGAGGCGGGCATGCCGCTCCCGGGCCGAAGCGGGCACTGACGACTGCTGCTCGACGCCACGTTCCCCAGCCACTGTCTCGTCTCCCGTCACTCAGGGTTGTCCGCGAGGGATCTCGCCGCCCGGGCGCAGTGGACGAGCGCGGCCCGCGCGTACCCGGGGGAGGCACCCGCGAGACCGCAGGCCGGGGTGGGTGTCACCAGCTCCGCGAGGAGCCCGGGAGACAGGCCCAGCCTGCGCCAAAGCGACCTGACTCCACCGACAGTACCGGCCGGGTCCGACAATTCTTCCGCCTCGGCGCCCCGCCCTGGCACGACGCCCGCGAAGAGGGCGGTACCGCCCTCGGCCGCCTCCCCCACCGCCTCGTCGTCACGCTCGGTGAGCAGCCCGGCGTCGAAGGAGATCCCGGTCGCCCCGGCCCCGCGCAGCAGTCCGAACGGCACCTCCGCGGCGCAGCAGTGCACGACGACGGGGATGTCCCCGGCGGCGGCGATCAGGCCGCGCAGCGCCTCCTCGGCGACCGCGGGGTCGACGGCGCGGTGGGCCCGGTAGCCGCTGGCGGTCCGCACCCGGCCGGAGAGCACCGCGGGCAGCGAGGGCTCGTCGAGCTGGAGCACGGGGCGGACGCCCGGCAGCCGGCGCCGCACCTCCGCCAGGTGGGCCGCGAGCCCCTCGGCCAGTGACGCGGCCAGGTCCCTGCGGGCGCCGGGGTCGCCGAGCATCGCCTCGCCGTTGCGGCGCTCCAGGGCCGCGGCCAGCGACCAGGGGCCGACGGCCGACACCTTCAGCGCGCCCTCGTAGCCCTGCGTGAACTCCTCGATCGCGTCCAGGTCCTCGCGCAGCCACGCCCGTGCGCGCCGCGTATCGCGCCCCGGGCGGTCGGCGATCCGCCAGCCGCTCGGCTGGAGGTGCGCGTACAGCTCGGCCAGCAGCCCCGCGGTGCGGCCGGTCATGTCGGCGCCGGGGCCGCGGGCGGGCAGCTCCGGCAGGAAGGGCAGTGTCTCCAGCGTGCCGGTCACGATCCGGGCCGCCTCCCGGACGTCCTCGCCCGGCATCGAGCCGACCCCGGTCGCGGCGGCCGGGCCCCAGGGGAACTTCCACGTGTCTGTCACGGGGACAACGTAGGTCACCGGGCGGGTGCCGCTCCCGGCAGGCGGGTCATCCCGCCGGGCGGACGGTCAGGTCGGTGACCTCGGCGCCGCGCGGCATGTCGAGTGCGGTGAGCACGGTGGTGGCCACCGCGTCGGCGGTCAGCCACCGTTCCGGGTCGTAGTCCTTGCCCTCCTGCCGGTGCACCTTCTCCTGCATGGGCGTCGCGGTGCGCCCGGGGTAGACGGTGGTCACGCGCACCCCGCCCGGCGCCTCCTCGCCACGCAGGGCGTCGGCGAGAGCCTTCAGCCCGTGCTTGCTCGCCGCGTACGCGGACCACTGCGGGCTGGCGCGCAGCCCGGCGCCGGAGTTGACGAAGACCACGTGGCCGCGGGCGGCGCGCAGCTGCGGCAGCAGCAGCCGGGTCAGCTCGGCGGGCGCGACGAGGTTGGCAGCGAGCGTGGCCTGCCAGATCCGCGGCGTCAGCTCCCCGACGCCGGCGAGGTCGACGACGCCGGCGCTGTGCACGAGCGAGTCGATGCGGTCGGGCGGCGACTGGTGCCCGAGGGCCCACGAGAGCCGCTCCGGCTCGGCCAGGTCGCCCACCAGCGTGCGCGCGCCGGGGAAATGCTGCGCAAGCTCCCGTGCGCGCCCCGCGTCCCGGGCCCACAGCCACAGCTCGTCACCGCGCTCCGCGAGCCGCCGCGCCACTGCCGCGCCGATTCCGGACCCTGCCCCCGTGATCACATGCGTTGCCATACGACCATGGTCTCCTATGCCCCGACAGCGAAGGAGGGCTCCCCGTGCGGATCGCAGTGAGTCAACTGGCGTCCGGCGTCTCGCCGGCGGACAATCTGGCGGCCATCGCGGAACAGACGGCGCGGGCGGCGGCCGAGGGTGCCGACGCCGTGGTCTTCCCCGAGGCCGCGATGGCCAGGTTCGGCATCCCGCTCGGCCCGCTCGCCGAGCCGCTCGACGGGCCGTGGGCGACGCGGGTGCGGGCCGTGGCGGATGCCGCGGGGGTGCTGGTGGTCGCCGGGATGTTCACCCCGGCCGGGGCGGGCCGGGTCCGCAACACCCTGCTGATCACCGGCCGCGGCATCGACACGCACTACGACAAGCTGCACCTGTTCGACGCGTTCGGCTTCGCCGAGTCGGCGACCGTCGCGCCCGGTTCGCGGCCGGTGACGGCGGAGCTCGACGGCGTGGTGCTGGGCTTCGCCACCTGCTACGACGTCCGTTTCCCCGGCCTGTTCACGCGGCTCGCGGACGACGGCGCCCGGATCGTGCTGCTGCCCGCCTCGTGGGGCGCGGGGCCCGGCAAGGCGGAGCAGTGGGAGCTGCTGGTGCGGGCCAGGGCGCTCGACAGCACCTGCTGGCTGGTCGCGGCCGGGCAGGCGGACCCGGCCAGCGTCGGCGAACCGCCCGCGACGTCCGCGCCGACCGGCATCGGGCACAGCATGGTGGTCTCGCCCTACGGCGAGGTCCGCGCCCGGCTCGGCGCGGAGCCGGGGCTGCTGGTCGCCGATGTCGATCCGGCCGAGACGGAACGGGCCAGGCGGACCCTTCCCGTGCTCGCCAACCGCAGGCGCGACGTGGTGTGAGCCGGCGCGAACGGCGCGCGGCCGTCAGCCGACGGCCGCGCCCGCGCGCTCCGTTGCGGAAATGGTCGCGGACCCGACCACCCGCGTCCCGTCGTACAGCACGATCGCCTGGCCGGGCGCGACGCCGCGCACCGGCTCGGCGAACCGCACCCGCAGCGAGCCGCCGTCCGGCTCCGCCGTGACCGGCGTCTCGCCGCCGTGCGCGCGCAGCTGCGCGGTGTACGCGGCGGGACCCGTGGGCGCGGCCCCGCACCAGCGGGGCCTGATGGCGGTGAGGGCGACCACGTCGAGCGCCTCGGCCGGGCCGACCGTCACGGTGTTGGTGACCGGCGAGATGTCCAGCACGTAACGCGGCTTGCCGTCCGGGGCCGGGTGGCCGATGCGCAGGCCGCGGCGCTGGCCGATCGTGAAGCCGTGCGCACCGCGGTGGGTGCCGACCTTCTGGCCCTCCTCGTCCACGATGTCACCCTCGGCCGAGCCGAGATGGCCCGCCAGGAAGCCCTGGGTGTCGCCGTCGGCGATGAAGCAGATGTCGTGGCTGTCGGGCTTGCGGGCCACGGCCAGGCCCCTGCGCTCGGCCTCGGCCCGGATCTCCCGCTTGGTGGCGCGGGTGTCGCCGAGCGGGAACATGGCGTGGGCCAGCTGCCGTTCGTCCAGGACGCCGAGCACGTAGCTCTGGTCCTTGGAGAGGTCGGCCGAACGGTGCAGCTCCCCGCGCCCGTCCGCGCCGCGGACGACCGTCGCGTAGTGCCCGGTGCAGACCGCGTCGAAGCCGAGGGCCAGCGCCTTGTCCAGCAGCGCGGCGAACTTGATCTTCTCGTTGCAGCGCAGGCACGGATTGGGGGTGCGGCCCTCCCGGTACTCCGCGATGAAATCCTCCACGACGTCCTGCCGGAACCGCTCCGCCAGGTCCCAGACGTAGAACGGGATGCCGATGACGTCGGCCGCGCGGCGCGCGTCGCGCGAGTCCTCGACGGTGCAGCAGCCGCGGGCGCCGGTGCGGAAGGATTTCGGGTTGGCCGACAGGGCGAGATGGACGCCGGTCACCTCGTGCCCGGCCTCGGCGGCGCGGGCGGCGGCGACGGCGGAGTCCACCCCACCGGACATCGCGGCCAGCACGCGCAGGCGTCCCGGGCCGCCTGCGGGTCCAGGAGCGGGGACGGAGTCAGTCATCACTCCACCAGGGTAGTGCCCCGTACCGGTGCCCCCCGGTCAGGTGAGCCCGGCCGTGCGGGCCCGCTCGACGGCGGGCCCGATCGCGCCGGCAACGGCGGCCACGTCGGCCTCGGTCGAGGTGTGCCCGAGGGAGAACCTGAGCGTGCCGCGCGCCAGGTCCGGGTCGGCGCCGGTGGCGAGGAGCACGTGGCTGGGCTGGGCGACGCCCGCGGTGCAGGCGGAGCCGGTGGAGCACTCGATGCCCTGGGCGTCGAGCAGCAGCAGCAGGGAGTCGCCCTCGCAGCCGGGGAACGCGAAGTGCGCGTTCCCCGGCAGGCGGCCCGCCGGGTCCGGGTCGCCGCCGAGCACGGCGTCGGGCACGGCCGCGCGGACCGCCTCGACGAGCGCGTCGCGCAGCGCCGCGACGCGGCGGGCCGTCGCCGCGCGGTGGGCCGCGGAGTGTTCGGCGGCGGCGGCGAAGCCGGCGATGGCGGGCACGTCGAGGGTGCCGGACCGCACCTCGCGTTCCTGGCCGCCGCCGTGCAGAACGGGCGTCGGGGTCCAGTCGCGGCCGAGCAGCAGGGCGCCGATGCCGTAAGGACCGCCGATCTTGTGCCCCGACACCGTGAGCGCTGCGAGCCCCGAGGCGGCGAAGTCCACTTCCAGCTGGCCGACGGCCTGGACGGCGTCGGAGTGCATCGGAATGCCGTGCTCGGCACAGATGGCGGCCAGCTCGGCGACCGGCTGAAGGGTACCGATCTCGTTGTTCGCCCACATGACGGTCACCAGCGCGACGTCGGCCGGGTCCCGTTCGACCGCCGCGCGCAGCACGCGGGGCGCGACGCGGCCGTACGCGTCGACCGGCAGCCATTCGACGCGCGCGCCCTCGTGGTCGGCGAGCCACTGCACGACGTCGAGCACGGCGTGGTGCTCGACCGGGCTGGCCAGCACGCGGGTGCGGCGGGGGTCGGCGGCGCGGCGGGCCCAGAACAGGCCCTTGACCGCGAGGTTGTCGGCCTCGGTGCCGCCGGAGGTGAAGACGATCTCGCTGGGCCGGGCGCCGAGCGCGGCGGCCAGCGTCTCGCGCCCCTCCTCCACCGCCCGCCTGGCCCGCCGCCCGGAACCGTGCAGGGCCGAGGCGTTGCCCGTCGTGGCGAGGCGGGTGGTCATCGCCGCGATGGCCTCGGGGAGCATCGGGGTGGTGGCGGCGTGGTCGAGGTAGGGCATGGTGAGCCGATTCTACGAGCCGGTGCGGAACCGGCGGCGGGGCCTCGGACGTTCTTTCCGACCGGAGGAGATGCGCGATGGGTGAGCATTCCGCGGGTGGGCATTCCGCCGGGCGCGGCCCGCGGGAGCCGCGCGGCGGGCCCGGACGCCGGGCGCTGCTCGTGGGCGGCGCGGCCGGGGCTCTCGGCGTGGGCGGGTACGCGGCGCGGGACACGCTCTCGCGCTGGTGGTGGCGGTACTCGGGGAGCGAGACCCCGCGCGTCGAGGGCGAGGTGGACCACGCGGGCGCCGAGTGGGTCCCCGCGTCCTCCGCCAACTACCGGCAGGCCAGCCGCCCGCGGGACTACGGCATCGACCGGGTGGTGATCCACATGCCGGAGGCCACCTACCCGATCACGCTGCGCGTCTTCCAGGACCCGGGGCACGGGGCCGCGACGCACTACGTGGTCCGTTCCGCCGACGGGCACATAGCCCAGCTGGCCAGGGAGCTGGACGTCGCCTACCACGCGGGGCACCAGGGGTTCAATGAGCGCAGTGTCGGCATCGAGCACGAGGGGTGGGCGGACCGGCCCGAGTACCTGACCGACGCGATGTACGAGTCGTCCGCGCGGCTGGTGGCCGGCATCTGCGACCGGTACGGCATCCCGGTCGACCGCGAGCACATCGTCGGGCACAACGAGGTGCCGGACGTGGTGCGGGTGTGCCCGGGCCCGCACTGGGACTGGGACCGCTACATCGAGCTGGTGCGGCGGGCCGCGGGCGCGGCGTGACGGCGCCAGGTGCCGCGGTGCCTCAGGCCCTGCGGCCCGAGTAGGTCAGCATCAGCGGGAGCGCCGCCGCGGCCCGCTCCGCCGCCTCGGTGCGCGCGGCGGCGCGCAGCGTCCGGCGCGCGCGGCGCAGCCGGAGGCGCGCGGTGGTGCGGCGGACGCCGAGTGCCGCGGCGGCCTCGGCAACGGTGCGGCGGCCGCCGGCGGTGAGGCCGACCAGGGCGCGCTGCGTCTCGGGGAGGGCGGCCAGCGCCGCGCGGACGCGGGGTCCTGCGGCCCTGGCCAGGTCTTCCGGCTCGGTGTGCACGTGAGGTCTCCGTCCTGGTTGTCCGGCCCCGCGGCGGGCGGCGCGGTGCCCTCCCCTGGTTGTCCGTTCGGCGCCGGGCGTCACGGTCTCCGCGCCCATGCCCGATCTGCTGCCCTGTTGAGCCCGTCGGGCTGCCGTCGGTTGCAGTGGAGTTCCCGGTTCAGGGGCGCGGAGTCCAGTCGGCGGCGTGGCCGAGCCGGTCCACGACGCGCTTGCGCACGTCTTTGATGGAGATGCCGGGGCCGCGCGGGTCGACCTTGCCCGGCTGCCATTCGAAGTGGCCGATCACCGAGGTGTCGCCGTCCTTGCCCCAGCCGTGCGCGCGGCAGATCGCGGCCGAGGCCCGCACGATCGCCTCGACCTGCTCCTTCGGCCAGGAGTCGTCGCCGTCGCCGAGGTTGACGCACTCGAAGCCGTAGAAGTGGGGGTTGCCGTCGGTGTCGGAGGCGTTGTCCTTCGGCAGGGAGCGCTCGGCGATGACGGCGTTCAGCACGTCGCCGTCGCCCTTGCCCGCGTGGTTGGCGCGTCCGTGGCCGACCAGGTGGACGGTGCCGTCCTTGGCGATGACGCCGTGGCACAGCGGTCCGGGCAGGTCGGAGCGACCGTCGTAGCACAGCTCGACCGAGCTGTCGGTGCCCGAGGTGGCGGTGTGGTGGATCATCACGCCGTGCACGGGGCCCCAGGCCCCGGACTTGTTGCGGTTGTTGGTGCGCCAGGAACGGTGCTCGACGAGGTCGACGCCTTCGTCGCCGAGCGCTTTCAGGAGTTTGTCCGCAGACAGTGGAGTAGCCATGTACGACTTGTAGGATGAGTCCGGAGTGCGACACAAGGGCACCCCATGCTCCTTCTGGGCCGGAACCGCCCACGTTCTCGCCTTTGAAGGTCAACGCCCCCTGCAATGCGCGTAGTTGGCGTTTGTCAGTGAAACTCGTGAATCTTCCGGTTCGACCGGGTGCTTTCAACAATTAAGATTCCTTCATCCTGCTTTCATGAAGCGCAGCACAGTCCGACCGCAGCCTTGTTCGTATGGCTTTCTCGCACCGCATGGCAGCGCTCGCCGCCGTTGTCCTCATACCCGTGGGCATCGCCGGGACGAGCTACCTGCTCAGTGACGATCCCGAACCGCCCGCGGTCCCCTCCGACGTAGAGCTGGAGGAGCCGTCGCCCACGGTGCCGCCCAACGAAGAAGTGGTGCCAGGGCCCGACCCGACCGAGGTCCCCATCGATGGACACGACCAGCAGCACCTCGACGACGGGGACGACACGGACGACGACCGGGACGACGACGGAGACGAGGACGGGGACGGGGACGACTTCGACGACTGAACGCGGCACCCGGGCGCCCTCACGCGTCTCCGCCCGGTTCCGCATCCTGCTGTGGCTCGTGGTCGTGATGGCCGTCGCGCTCGCCGCCGTCGTCACCACCACGCGGTCGATCCTGCTGCGCGACGTGGAGGAGCGCACCAGCCAGATACTGACCCAGGAGTCCTCCGAGTTCCGCAACTTCGTGTCGCGCGGGCGCGA
The DNA here is from genome assembly GCF_001984575.1 of Streptomyces sp. MP131-18. Lineage (GTDB taxonomy): Bacteria > Actinomycetota > Actinomycetes > Streptomycetales > Streptomycetaceae > Streptomyces > Streptomyces johnsoniae. The sequence goes on from NZ_LZNS01000001.1 coordinate 1,981,142, forward strand.
CCCGGGCACCGGGCAGCCGTTCACCGACGCGCGCCGCCTGCTCAACCTCTACCTGGAACGTCAGTACCCGGACCCGGCCGAGGAGCTGCTCGGCTACATCGTGGAGTCGCCGCGGCCCACGGTGATCAGGCAGCCGCGGGACATACCCTCCCGCCTGCCGCTCTTCCAGGACCCCGCCTCGCTGGCACTGATCGCCGAGGACACCGCCCGGACCGGCACGCTGAAGCGGGACAGCGGCGAGGTCAGCTGGGCGAAGGTCCCCATCACGCCCACGGGTGACGAGCCGCCCGCCATGTTCATCGTCGCCTTCCACTCCGACCGCGCACAGTCCTCCGCGCAGAATGTGGTCAACATCCTGCTGGTGATCTCGGGCGTCGCGCTGCTGATGACCTGCGCCGTGGGCTGGGCGGTGGCGGGCAGCATCCTCGCGCCGGTCCGCCTGGTGCGGGCCACCGCGGCGCAGCTCACCGAGCAGGACCTCACGCGGCGCATCCCGATCCGCGGCCGCGACGACATCTCGGCACTCGCAGAAACGTTCAACGCGATGCTCGACCGGCTGGAACGCGCCTTCGCCGCCCAGCGGCGCTTCGTGGACGACGCCGGGCACGAGCTGCGCACGCCCATCACCATCGTGCGCGGCCACCTGGAGCTGATGAGCGAGGGCGAGGGCCCGGAGAGCGTCGCGGAGCGGCGCGAGACGGTGCGGCTGGTCACCGACGAGCTGGACCGGATGAGCCGCATCGTCGAGGACCTGCTGCTGCTCGCCAAGGCGGAACGGCCGGACTTCGTGCAGCCCGCGCCCGTTCAGCTGGCCGAGCTGACCGCCGACGTGTTCGTGAAGGCCAGGGCCCTGGGCGACCGGCGCTGGGAGCTGCCGGAAGTGGCCGAGTGCGAGGCACAACTGGACGCGCAGCGCATCACACAGGCCATGGTGCAGCTCGCGCAGAACGCCGTCGAGCACACCGGCCCCGGGCAGGCCGTGCACATCGGCTCCCGGCTGACCGAGCGGCACGTGGAGCTGTACGTGGCCGACTCGGGGCCCGGCGTCCCGGCCGAGGACGCCGACATGATCTTCGAACGCTTCCGGCGCGGCGACGCCAGGCGCGGCGGCAGGACCGGCGGCGGCAGCGGGGCCGGGCTGGGCCTGTCCATCGTCAAGGCGATAGCCGAGGGCCACCACGGCCGTGTGGACCTGCGCCCCACTCCCGGCGGGGGCGCCACCTTCGTACTCGTACTGGAGACCCCATGAACCGCATCCTCATCGCCGAGGACGAGGAGCGCATCGCCTCCTTCGTCGAGAAGGGCCTGCGGGCCAACGGCTTCACCACCACCGTCGCCGTGGACGGCGACGCCGCGCTCGACTACGTGAGCACCGGCGGCTACGACCTGGTCCTGCTCGATATCGGGCTGCCGGGCCGGGACGGGTTCACGGTGCTGCGCGAGATGCGGGAGTCCCGCGTCACCGTGCCGGTGATCGTGCTGACGGCGCGCGACTCGGTGCGCGACACCGTGGCCGGCCTCGAAGGCGGTGCGGACGACTGGATGACCAAGCCGTTCCGCTTCGAGGAGCTGCTGGCCCGGGTGCGGCTGCGGCTGCGCACCGCGGCCAGGGCGCCCGAGGTGACGGTGCTGCGCAGCGGCGACCTGAGCCTCGACCTGCGAACGCGCCGGGCGCGCGCCGGGGGCGCGATGGTGGACCTGACGGCGCGCGAGTTCGTGCTGCTCGAACTTTTTCTGCGGCACCCGGGACAGGTGCTCTCGCGCGAGCAGATCCTGTCCCACGTATGGGGTTACGACTTCGACCCGGGCTCGAACATCGTGGACGTGTACGTGCGCGCGCTGCGCAAGAAGCTCGGCGCCGCGCGCGTCGAGACGGTGCGCGGCATGGGGTACCGGCTGCCGCAGTGAGGCGCGGGAGGGCGTCGCCCGGCCGATGAAGTTCCCCTCATGAAGGGTTCATCGGTCGCTCACCCGGCGTTCGGAGACTGGTCGGGTGACACTCACCTTCCGTCAGGCCGCGGCGCTGTGCGCGACGCTGAGCTTCTGCGGGCTGCTGCTCGTTCCGCGGAACTTCCCGGAGCTGGCCGGCGACGCGCGCATCACGCTCGCCGTCTTCGCGCTCGCGACCTGCGCCTGGATCGCCTCGTCGATCGACGACACCTACGTCGCGCTCGGCGCCGGTCTGGCCCTGACGGTGACCGGGGTCACCAGCGCGGACGCCCTCTTCGGCACCCTGGGCGACGCGACGATATGGCTGCTGATCTGCGCGTTCGTCCTGGCCGCCGCCGTGGCGGCCACCGGCCTCGCCGGGCGCGCCGCCGCCTTCCTCGTGGGCGGCGCGCGCACGGTGCGGCAGCTGGTGCACCTGACGACGGCGGCCCTGGTCGTCTCGGCCTTCGCGGTGCCCGCGACCTCGGGCCGCGCCGCGCTGGCCCTGCCCGTCTTCCTCGCCCTGGCCCGCGCGCTGGCCGACCGCAAGCGTCTTGTCGTCGCGCTGGCCCTGCTCTTCCCGACCGTGATCCTGCTGTCCGCGGTGGCCACGCTGATCGGCGCGGGCGCCCACCTCATCACCGTCTCGGTGCTGTGGGAGACCACGGGGGAACGGGTCGGCTTCCACGAGTGGCTGCTGCTCGGGCTGCCGCTGGCCGTGGTGTCCTCCCACCTCGCCGCCGAGGTGGTGCTGCTCACGACGACGCGGCGGGCGGACCGGCGCGGGGGCGTGCGGGTCTCCGCCGAGGCGATCGAGGAGCACAGCGAACGGCCGGTGACCGGGCGGCTCTCGCCGGCCGAGACCCGCTGCGCCGCGCTGCTGACCACCGTCGTCGCACTGTGGTGCAGCGAGCCGCTGCACGGGGCGTCGCCCGCCGTGGTCGCGCTGATCGGCGCCGTCGTCGCGACGGCGCCCGCGCTCGGCACGATACGGCTCAAGGACGCGCTGGCCACGGTGCCGTGGTCGCTGCTGCTGTTCATGGCGGCCACCATGGCGATGGGGGTGGCGCTGGCCGAGTCGGGGGCCGCGACGTGGCTGATATCGGGCCTGCCAGGGGACGCCGTCCCCGCGTGGGCGTTCCTCGCCGTCGTCGTCGCGGTGAGCACCGCGGCGCATCTGGTGCTCCAGTCCCGCTCCGCCCGCTCCAGCGTGCTGGTGCCGCTGGTGGTGGCCGCCGCGATGGCCGCGGGGGTCGACCCGGTCGCCGCCGCGCTGGCCTCGACGGCGGCGGCGGGCTTCTGCCACACCCTGCCGGCCTCCGCCAAACCGGTCGCCCTGTTCTCCGATGTGCCCGGCACACCGACGTACACCCCCGGTGACCTGCTGCGGCTGTCCGCGGTGCTCGCCCCGCTCACCGCCGCCCTCGTTCTGCTGTTCGCCCTGGCCGTGTGGCCGCTGTTCGGCGTCACCCCCTGAGGAGTGCCCGTGATCCCCCCGTACCGATTTGCCGTGGCGCCCAGCGGCCTCAAGGAGTCACTGTCCGCCTCCGCCGCCGCCGACGCCATCGCCGAGGGCCTGCTGCGGGCCGCACCCGGCTCGCACATCGACCTGCTGCCCCTGGTGGACGGCGGCGAGGGCACGGCCGAGGCGCTCGCCGCCACGGCCGGCGGCCGGCTGGTCCACCGCACCGCGACCGGACCCGTGGGCTCGCCGGTACCGACGCACTTCGCGCTGCTGAAGGGCACCGCCGTGGTGGAGATGGCCGCGGTCGCCGGTCTTTCGCTGGTCCCGCCGGGGCAGCGCGATCCGGGTGCGACGACGACGTACGGCGTCGGCGAGCTGATCACCGCGGCGCTCGACACCGGGGTGCGGCGCATCCTGGTGGGCTGCGGCGACTCGGGCACGTCCGACGGCGGCGCGGGCGCCCTCCAGGCGCTGGGCGTCCGGCTGCTGGACGCGGACGGACGGGACCTGCCGCGCGGCGGAGCCGCGTTGCGGCGGCTGCACCGCATCGACGCGCGGGGGCTCGACCCGCGGCTCGCCGAGGCCGAGGTGCTGGTCGCGTGCAACCCGTTCAACGTGCTGTGCGGCCCGCGCGGCGTCGCCCGCGTCTTCGGGCCGCAGAAGGGCGCGGGGCCCGCGCTGGTGGAGGAGCTGTCCACGGCGCTCGACCACTGGGCCGGCGTACTGGCCCGCGACCTGGCGCCCACGGGCATCGACCTGCGCACGGGCGCGGGCACCGGCGCGTCCGGGGGCCTGGGTGCCGGTCTGGCCGCCGTGGGCGCGCGGCTGCTGCCGCGCTTCGACGTTCTGCTGGACCACGTCGACCTGGACGCGCGGCTGGCGCGCGCGGACCTGGTGGTCACCGCGGAGGGCGCGCTGGACCGGCAGTCCTCCCGCGGGAAGATCCCGGGCGAGGTGGCCCGGCGCGCGAAGGCGCTCGGCATTCCGGTGCTCGCCCTCGCGGGCACCCTGGGCGAGGGCGCGCACGAGGTCAGGCTGATCGGCGTCGACGCCTGGAGCGGCATCCTGCCCGCGCCGGTCGGCCTGCCGGAGGCGCTGGCGCGCGGCGGGGAGTTCCTGGCCGACGCGGCGGAACGGGCGCTGCGTATGGTACTGCTCGGCAGCCGGATGGCCCGCCCCGCGGTGCGGCCCTGAGCGCACGCTCGGCGCGGCGCCGGAGCGCGGGCCGGCGCGCGCCGGCCCGCAACGTTCCGGTGGGGCTCAGGACAGCTCACGGCCGAGTGCGGCCAGCTCGCGCCAGTGCGCGATCGGTGCCGCGGTGGGGTCGGCGGTGAGCACCTGGAGGCAGACGTGGTCGGCGCCGGCGTCGAGGTGGGCACGCACCCGCGAGCCGATGGCGTCCAGGGCCCGGGGACCGCCGCCCGCCACCAGCGCCTCGACGACCCGGTCGCTCGGCTGCTCGGCGAGTTCGTCGGGCCGGTAGCCCAGGCGGAGCATGTTCCTGGTGTACGCGCCCCCTCCGGCGAGGTAGGCGCCGACATGGGCGCGGGCCAGCTCGCGGGCGGCACCGGGGTCCGGCTCCAGCACGACCGCCTGTTCGACGGCGACCAGCCCCCCAGGGCCGGTCCTGGCGCGGGCGGCCTCGGTGTGGGCGACCGGTACCAGGTAGGGCAGCACGCCGTCGGTCCTGGTGGCGGCCAGATCCAGCATGCGCGGTCCCAGCGCGCCGAGAACGCGGCGGGCGGGGACGGCCGGCGGCGGGCCCTGGAGGGGCACCGCGTCCATCGCGTCGAGGTAGGCGCTCATGGTGGCAACGGCGCGGCCCGCGGAGGGGACGCGGTAGCCGAGGTACATCAGCGGCCGGTCGTCGACCCGGTGTCCGCCGAGCCCGAGGACGAACCGGCCGGGATGCGCCTCGGCCAGCGAGCGCTCCGCGGCGGCCATCGCGATCGGGTCGCGCAGGAAGACGTTCGCGATGCCGGTGCCGACCACCAGCCGCCGGGTGGCGTCCAGCAGCAGCGCGGCCTGCGTCGGCGCGTCCCGGCCAAAGCCCTCACCGAACCACAGCGCGCCGAAGCCGAGCTCTTCGATCTCCGCCGCCAATTCGCGTACACGCGTCGCGGGCTCGGTGTCCAGAGCCGCGGTCCACAGGCCGACGCGGCCGATTGCCGAGTTCATCCGTCCTCCCCAGACGATAGTGAGAACCTCTCATGTTTCACACGTTACTATAGTGAGCAGTCCTCATGTTCCGGAGGTGACGTGAGCCAGGCCCCCAGAACGCAGCGCGCCGATGCACGCCGCAACCGTGAGCAGCTGCTCGACAAGGCCGACGCCGCCTTCCGCCGGCACGGCGTGCGGGCGTCGCTCGCGGAGATCGCGCGCTCTTGCAATATCGCCATCGGCACCCTGTACCGGCACTTCCCGACCCGCGAGGCGCTCCTGGAAGCGCTTCTGCGCGACAGGATCGAGTCCCTGCGCAACCATGCGGAACGGCTCGCCGGTTCCCCGGAACCGTTGGAGGCGCTCATCGAGTGGCTACGGGAGTTCGGCCAGTGCTCGTCTGCCTATCAGGGCCTGCCGGAGTCGGTGGTCGCCACCGCCGGGGACGAGGAGTCGGACCTGCACGCCGGCGTGATGAGCATGCACGCGGCCGCCGGCGCACTTCTGACGCAAGCGCAGCGCAGCGGCGCGGTCCGGCCCGACGTCTCGCGCGCCGAGGTGCTGGCCCTGGCCTGCGGGGCCGCCACCGCGAGCCAGTACGGCACCGCCGACCCCGATCGCCTCCTGCGCCTCGTCGTCGAAGGCATCAGGACGCCCGCCGGAGCCGCAGGGGCCGACGGCTGACGCCGCGCCCACCCCGCTCCCGGCCCTTTACTCCCAGATGTCGGGCCCGCCGCCGCGCCATTCGAAGAGGCCGGGGTCGCGCAGGTCCACGTCGTCCGGGTCGAGCCCGGCGCGCCGCAGGAATTCGAGCAGCTCGCCGAGCGACCTCGCGCGGCCGAGGATTTCGCCGTTCGCGCGCACCCGCCGCCCGCCGCCCTCGGTCAGCGGATAGACGACGATGCGTGTGGCCATGCGCCAAGCGTGCACCCCGGCGCGCGCCCGCGCACCCCCAGCGGCGCACGCAGGTCCGGAACGTTCGGCCCGGGAAAACGGCCTCAGGTTTCGTTCCCGGACGCCGCCGCGGGACCCGCAGGGCCGACCGGCGCGAAGCCGCGCGCGGGCGTTCCGTCTGTGCTCGACTGAGGTCAGCGCAAAGGAAATCCCCGCTCTATGCTGGCAAGTGACGAGCAAGCCTCGCAGGACGGGGACTGTCATGCACGACGAAAGCTCAGCGGGAGATCAGCTTCGATACCTCCGCAGGAGCCGCGGCCTCACCCAAGAGTCCCTGGCCGAGCGCGCCGGCCTGCGCCCCGGGGTGGTGAAGAAGATCGAGGGCGGCGGGAACGCCAGGATCGAGACCTACCACGCGCTCGCACGTGCCCTCGACGTGCGGACCAGCAGGCTGTTCGAATCGGGCCCGCCCCACCGCGACCGGCGCGGCGATGAGGACAACCTCGTGCTCATGCCCCTGCGGCAGGCGATCGCCCCGGCTGTCGGTGCCGCCGGGCCACTGGCCACGTGCGGGACCGTGGAGCCGGACCCGGACCTCGCGCAGATGCGGCGCACCTCGGACGCATTGGCCGACTCGTACCACCGCGACGAGTACGCCACCGTTGCCGAGGTGCTGCCGCCTCTCATTCACTCGGCGCACCTTGCCGTGCGTCATTTCGATGGCGGGGCGGACCGCACCGAGGCACTGCGGCTGCGTGGCCGAGTCCTTCAGATGGCCGGGCGGTACCTGGTTCAGGTCCGCGCCTATGACCTCGCGCAGACGGCGCTCCGGCACGCTGTGGAGGACGCGGCCACTTCCGGGGATCAGGCAGGGGTGGCCGCAGCGGTCTACCAGCAGGGCTGGCTACTGATCCGTCAGGGACGCCTCGATGAGGCCGAGCAGGTGTCCGTGGTGACTGCGGATGACGCCGAGCCCCGTATCTCACGAGCGTCGCGGGCAGCACTCGGTGCGTGGGGCAAGCTGCTCGTTCATGCTTCTTCGGCGGCGGCTCGGAACAACCGCCCGAACGAGGCGCGTGAGATGCTGCGGCTGGCCCGGACCGCTGGGGTCGCCCTTGGGGGCGCCACGGCGGTGGACAACGGCAGTTGGGGGCGCTTCGACTGGCGCACGGTGGCCTACCAGGCGATCGAGAACCAAATGGTCGCTCAGCGCCCCACGCGGGCGCTGGCGCTGGCGGCACGGATGCCGCCGCTGCCCAAGGGGCAGACGTTCGGACGGCGGCACCTTCTGGATGTGGCGCAGGCCCACGCGATGCTGCGGCAGAGCGACGACGCGTTGGGGATTCTTGCGTCGCTGCGCTCCGAGACTCCGGAGTGGCTGCGCCATCAGCGGTTGGCCGCTGATGTGTTCCGTGATGCGCGGCGCGCGCGGCGGCGCGCTCTGTCGAGGGAGCAGCGGGCCCTCGGGGAATTTTTGGGAGCCCAGTAAGTACACGGTCCGTGTCTGTCCGCGTGCTCCCGGTATGGATGGGCATGGAACGTGCCTGGGGCAGCTGGTCGGGCGTCAGTAGCGTCCCAGCATGGCCGAAATCGAGGCGGTGCCGGACTGGATGCCGCATAAGGGCGTGGAATCGTTGCCATGCGGCAGATGGTTCGACGGCGTGGGACTGCCGACGTTCGTCGGGCTGCGTGTGGTCAGCCGTCTGCGGGAGCGGTCGGGGCCGGTCGTTCAGGATCAGGTTGCCGATGTGCTGACGTGGCTGGTGCTGCCCGGTGCGGCGGAAGAGTGGGAGGAACGGGCGCCGGGGGTGGACATCGTGCGCGGGCCGCGGGTGGTTGCGGTGCCGCCCGCGGCGTGGTGTGAGGGGCCGTGGACCGGTGGCTCGGCGATCCGGTGGTTGATCCGCCCGACTCCGACGTGCCTGACCGATCCGCCGGTGCTGCTCGACGCACTGCGGCACGTCCTCCCGCCACGGGGAGACCACCGTGCCTGACACGCCCCTGCCCGTCCTGCTGATGGGTCTTGACCTGGAACGGGACCTGTCGCCGCGACAGTGGTCCGGGACCGCCTGCGTACTGTGCCGGACCTGGCTCGGCCACCACCCCGGCGAGCGCTCCCGCGTCCTGGCCACTGTGAACGGCCGCCCGCTGCGCGCCTGCGCCCCCGGCTGCGGGGTGCGGCCGTGAACGCCGGGGTACTGGTATCGGTCGAGGTGGACGCCGCCACCATCGCCCGCGGCGACCAGATCATGATCGGCGGCCACACGTTCACCGTCACCGACATGACCGCCATGCGCGGCGGAGCGAAACGCCTGGTCTTCAGTTCAGGCGAGTCATTCGTCATGACCCGTACCACCGTGCTGTGGGCCGCCCGCCGCCACACCCCCCGCCGATACCGCCCACGACAGCCACCGCGCGGGACTGGGCCCGTCCCAGCGCAGAAAGGGACACCGGAATGAGCACCACCACCGCAGGTCCCCGGACGAGGAGTTCGCGGTCGTCACAGCGACCGTCCTGGGCAACTACCCCAGCATGTGCGCCCGCACAAAGGCCCCGGCCAGCGCCCGGAGCGGTGCGGTCGGGGCTCGCTGCGTCGCCCTGTCACGTGTCGTGACGGCCGTGTCCCCAGGTCAGCGCGCCGAGACGGGCCCGGCCTCAGGACTCGTTCTCGGCCTGGAACATCCAGTGGTGCTTCTCCAGCTCCTTCGTGAGCTGGATCAGCACGTCCTCGGTGACGGAGTCGACCGGGCCGACCTCGTCCAGGCGCTCGCGCATGCGGACGATGACCGCGCCCAGCGCGTCCACCATCGTGCGGACGGCCTCGGTGTCCTGCTGCCAGCCGTCGGCGACCTTGCCGATCCCGGTGGCCGCCGCGACCGTCGAGGCGCGGCCGTCCGGGGAGAGGCCCAGGGCCGCGGCGCGCTCGGCCACCGTGTCGGAGTGGGAGCGCGCGGTGTCCACGACGTCGTCGAGCTGGAGGTGCACCGAGCGGAACCGGGGGCCGAGCACGTTCCAGTGCGTCTGCTTGGCGATCAGGGAGAGATCGATCAGATCCACCAGCGCGCCCTGGAGCGCCTCGCCCACCGTCTTCAGCGTGGCCTCCGGCAGCGTGCTTTTGATGGCGTACATGCGGGCGTCCCCTCTCCTGTGTCTGTGAACGTGACGGGTAACCCGGAAAGGCCGCCCGAAACCACCCCGGGACTCAGCCCGGACTCAGTACGGGCGCGGGTAGCCGTAGCCGTGCCGGCGGGGCGGGGCGGGGCCCGAGCCGTCGCCGGGTGCGTCCCGGTCGTAGAACGGGCGGGCGTTGGCCCGCAGCCACATCGCAACCGGGTCGAAAGCGTCGGCCATCGCGACCGTGCCCACCGGCAGGCCCTCGGGCACCGCGGTGATCGCCCGGCTCATCATCTGCCGCACCGCCTCCGCCGTCTGTTCCGCGGTGTCGTCCACGTCCAGGCCGATCACGAGGTAGGCGGGGCCGACCGCGGGGCGCACCCAGGCGCGTCGCAGGCTGCGCAGCGCCCGCGTGCGCCGGGCGTGCAGCGTGAGTTGCGCGTAGAACGCGTCCGCGCGGATGCTGGGTTCGCTGATACGCAGCGGGCCGGCGGGCAGCCGGTCGAGGCCGCCGGCGATGCGGCGCAGGTCGAGCCACGGGATGCCGAGGCCGCCGCTCTCCGCGTGCGGGTTGAGCCACAGGCCCCAGTGCTCGGGGTAGAGGGCCGCGGCGATGTCGCGGCCGGCGACCACCTCGTGCGCGCGCGTCCAGCCGCTCGCGGTCAGCTCCCGTTCCGAGGTGACGCACGGCGCGTAGCCGTGCCCCGCCACGTCCACGCTGCCGTACTGCGCGTCCGGCTCACCGGGGCGGCCGTGCCACAGCAGCATCAGGACCTCGCTGGTGGCGAGCGCGCCGAGCAGCTTCTCGTAGGTGTCGAGGCGGTCGGGGGTGATCCGGGGCAGCAACTCCTCGACGCCCTCTTCCGCACTCACCTGGTCCGGACCTCCTCGCGCCCCTCGGATGCACTGTGCCCGGCAGCCGCCCGTCACATGCCCCTCACCGAGGGCGCTTAGACGTCACGCGTGTAGAACGGCTGCACACATTCCCGCAGCCAGTCCACCACGGGGTCCTCGGCCGCATCCAGCATGACGAGTTGCACCGGCCAGGCGACCGGTCGCGCGGCGAGCGCACGCCCCAGCGCATCGCCGGCGGCCGCACGCCCTTCCTCATCCGGCTCGTCCAGCTCCACGCCGATGAACAGGCTCGGCGGCGCTCCCTCGGCGCTGGCGAGGCCGCGGCGGGCGGTCCTGACCGGCCACACCTGCGCCAGCTCGGCCGCCGCCGCGTTCAGGAAGTCGACCGGCTCGCTCTGCCAGTCCGGCTGGAACAGACGCATCCGCGCGCCGGAGGGCACGCCGGGCGTGCGCCGGCCCGGGGTGGCGCGGCACAGTTCCGCCACCGCGGCGGGCGGCACCGGAACGCCGACCGTGCCGCCCGGGTTGACGGCGATGCCGACCTGCGGCGGCAGTCCGCGGGCGAACTGCCAGGCGGGCGCGACGCTGAACGGGAGGTGCGAGGCGCCGCCGAGGTGCAGCTGCTCCGCGGAGCTGAACACCGGGACGTACACGCCGCCGTTCAGCTCGATGGTGGGCAGGTCGAGGGTGCGGCTCTCCGGCCCGCCGCCCTCGGGCAGCGGGACCCACACGGCGCTGCGGGCCAGGGTCTCAAGCAGGCGCGGGGCGGCGTCGTTGGCGCCGAGGGCACCGGCGAGCGTCTCCTCCAGCTCGTTGCTCGGCCAGCCGCCCCCGTAGCCGGGGCCCTGCCGCGGAACACTCATCTCGTTCGACCACCATCTCATCAGGTCCGGGAACGCCGCCCCAGACCTTAGTACGGGCGGCGATCGGGAACGGGGCGGGCGGCCTGCCGCCCCGGTCCGTGCGATGATGTGTCCGCAGCACGACACAATCGCATACCGGCCGTTCGACCACGCGCGGGAGAGTCCCCGGTCACCGGGGCGCCGAAGGAGCAAGTCCTCCCTTGAATCTCTCAGGCCCCGCACCGCGCGCGGGAGGCGAATCTGAAAAGCGGGCCGTCCACTTCGGCACGGCCCCACCCACGGTGCAAGCCGCCGCCCGCCAGGGCCGCGACGAACCTCTCAGGTGCCGATGACAGATGGGGAGGGCCCGGAAGCCTCACGCCCCCTGCCCTCCTGCCGCTGCCCATCGCCTCCTGGAGACCGCCCATGACGGACGTCACCCCCCGGACGACGGCGCTCGACGCCGTGCACCGCGCCCTCGGCGCCACCCTCACCGACTTCGCGGGCTGGTCGATGCCGCTGCGCTACGGCAGTGAGCGGGCCGAGCACCAGGCGGTGCGCTCCGCCGCGGGCCTGTTCGACCTCTCCCATATGGGCGAGCTGACGGTGACCGGGCCGCAGGCGGGCGCGCTGCTCGACCACGCGCTCGTCGGCCGCCTGAGCGGCCTGGCGGTGGGCCGGGCCCGTTACACCATGATCTGCGATGCCGCGGGCGGCATCCTGGACGATCTGATCGTCTACCGGCTCGCCGACGCGGAGTACCTGGTGGTCGCGAACGCGGCCAACGCGCAGACCGTGCTGGACGCGCTGGGCGCACGCCGGGGGGCGTTCGACGCCGAGGTGCGCGACGACCGCGCGGCGTACGCGCTGATCGCCGTCCAGGGCCCGGCCGCCTCCGGCATCCTCGGGCGCCTGACCGACGCCGACCTGGCGGGCCTGAAGTACTACGCGGGCCTGCCCGGAACGGTCGCGGGCCGCCGCGCACTGATCGCCCGCACCGGGTACACCGGCGAGGACGGCTTCGAGCTGTTCTGCGCACCGGCCGACGCCGAGCCGCTGTGGCAGGCGCTCACCGAGGCCGGGCGGCCCGACGGGCTGGTGCCCTGCGGTCTTGCGTGCCGCGACACGCTGCGGCTTGAGGCCGGCATGCCGCTGTACGGGCACGAACTGACCACCGCCACCACCCCGTTCGACGCCGGACTCGGGCGGGTGGTGAAGCTCGACAAACCGGGCGGCTTCGTGGGCCGCGAGGCCCTGGCCGCCGCGGCGGAACGGGCCGCCGCCGGGCCGCCGCGCGCGCTCGTCGGGCTTGTGGCCCGCGGCCGGCGCGTGCCGCGCGCCGGGTACGCGGTGGTGAACGCCGCGGGCGCCCCCGTCGGCGAGGTCACCTCCGGCGCGCCGTCGCCGACCCTGGAGCGGCCGATCGCCATGGCGTACGTGGACCCGGAGTTCGCCGCGCCGGGCACCGAGGGCGTGTGCGTGGACATTCGCGGCAGCCGCGAACCGCACGACGTCGTGGCGCTGCCGTTCTACCGTCGCCAGAAGTAATCCCACAAGCTGAAGACAACCGCGATCTCCCAGGAGAGCCACCCCATGAGCAACCCCCAGCACCTGCGCTACAGCAAGGAACACGAGTGGCTGACCGCCGCCGACAACGGCGTCGCCACGGTCGGCATCACCGAGTACGCGGCCACCGCGCTCGGCGACGTCGTGTTCGTCCAGCTGCCGGAGACCGGGTCCGCCGTCACCGCGGGCGAGCCCTGCGGCGAGCTGGAGTCGACCAAGTCCGTCAGCGACCTGTACGCCCCGGTGTCCGGCGAGGTCACCGAGGTCAACCAGGACGTGGTGGACGACCCGGCCCTGGTCAACTCCGCGCCGTTCGAAGGCGGCTGGCTGTTCCGTGTGCGCCTGGACACCTCGGCGGGCGAGCCGGAGGGCCTGCTGTCCGCCGACGAGTACACCTCCTTCACCAGCGAGTGAGCACGCCGTGGCCCTCTCCGCCTTCGACCTGTTCAGCATCGGCATCGGCCCCTCCAGCTCGCACACCGTCGGCCCGATGCGCGCCGCCGGGATGTTCGTCCGCAGGCTGAAGAACGAAGGGCTGCTGGCCCACACCGCCACCGTGCACGCCGAGCTCTTCGGCTCGCTCGGCGCCACCGGGCACGGCCACGGCACCCCGAAGGCGGTGCTCCTCGGCCTCCTCGGCCACACCCCCGACACCGTGGACACCGACCGCGCGGACGAGGAGGCGGAACGGGTCCGCCGCGAGCGTTCCCTGCCGCTGCTCGGCGTCCACCCGGTCCCGTTCGACCAGGACACCGACCTGGTGCTGCACCGCCGCCGCGCCCTGCCGTACCACGCGAACGGCATGACGCTGCGCGCGGACGACGGCGCGGGCCGCCCCCTGCTGGACAAGACGTACTACTCGGTGGGGGGCGGCTTCGTCGTCGACCATGACGCGGTCGGCGCCGACCGCATCCGGCTGGACGACACCGCGTTGCGCCACCCGTTCCGCACCGGCGACGAACTGCTGCGGATGACGCGGGAGACGGGCCTGTCGGTGTCCGGCCTCATGCTGGAGAACGAACGGGCCTGGCGCACCGACACCGAGATCCGCGCCGGGCTGCTGCGCATCTGGGAGGTGATGGCCGCCTGCGTCGACCGCGGCCTGCGCACCGAGGGCATCCTGCCCGGCGGCCTGAAGGTCCGCCGCCGCGCCGCGGCCTCCGCGCGCCGCCTGCGCGGCGAGGGGGACGGGGCGGCGCTCGCGATGGAGTGGGTCACGCTGTTCGCGATGGCGGTCAACGAGGAGAACGCGGCGGGCGGGCGCGTGGTGACCGCCCCGACGAACGGCGCGGCCGGCATCGTGCCCGCCGTGCTGCGTTACTACGTCGACTACGTGCCGGGGGCCGACGAGGAGGGGATCGTCCGCTTCCTGCTGGCCGCCTCGGCGATCGGGATGCTGTTCAAGGAGAACGCGTCGATCTCCGGCGCCGAGGTCGGCTGCCAGGGAGAGGTCGGCTCCGCCTGCTCGATGGCGGCCGGCGGCCTCGCCGAGGTCCTGGGCGGCAGCCCCGAGCAGGTCGAGAACGCCGCGGAGATCGGTATCGAGCACAATCTCGGCCTCACCTGCGATCCGGTGGGCGGCCTCGTGCAGATTCCGTGCATCGAACGGAACGGGATGGGCGCCGTCAAGGCGATCACCGCCGCCCGCATGGCCCTGCGCGGCGATGGCAGACACCACGTGTCGCTGGACAAGGCGATCAAGACGATGAAGGACACCGGGGCCGATATGAGCGTGAAGTACAAGGAAACGGCCCGCGGCGGCCTCGCGGTGAACATCGTCGAGTGCTGACCGCACTACCCCTGACGTGCAAGAACAGCTCTTTCACGTCTATCCGGCCCTTCCTGGCTTGCACGGTGGAAAGTCCCTGGAAACTCCCTCGGACAGGACAGAAAGTCCCTGAAAAGTCCCTGGAGCATCCCAGAGGGACGGGGCACTGACCAGCCCGTTTGCAGGGGGCCTACGGGGGCCTGGCCTCCCGAAGGCAGGTGCTCGGCGGAGCGATAGGCCTTGTCGGCCCAGAGCTTGTCCGGCCGTCGGCGGCGTGGTCCGCGCCGGGGACGGACCGCGGGTACCCCTCCGACCAACGGCCGCAAGGTGTGGGGGTCGTGGACGTTGGCACCCGAGACGCCGACGGTCAGCGGGGTCCCCTGGGCGTCGGACAGAACGTGCAGCTTGCTGCCCTTCTTGCCCCGGTCAACTGGATTCGGCCCGGTCAGCGGTCCCCTTTCGTCGCGCGCACGCTCGCCGCGTCCACGATCGCCGAGGTCCAGTCGAGCTCGCCCCGTGGGCCGAGCTCCGTCCAGGACCGCCCGGTGCAACCGGCGCCGGACTCCCGCTTCGGTCCATGCGGCGAACCGGCGATGGGCGGTGGCCGGCGAAACCCCGAAGTCCCCTGTGTAGTAGCTGCCAGGCACACCCGCTGATCAGTACCTACACCACCGCGGCGAACACCGCCCGCTCGTCCACCGGAGCCGCACCTCCGCCCTGCGGAAGGGACTTGAAGACCGGCAACAACGGGGCAGTCAGCTCCCACAGGCCGTCCGGCACCAGCCGACGTGAAAGATCAGAAACCACGAGGCAACATCGTCCCTCACCGCCAGGTCGCCACGTGAGGCGACCTCTCAGCGCCGATCTGCGCCACTATTCGTGGAAATGCTCGAACATGACGTCGTAGCCGTCCGGATCGAGTCCGAAGAAGACACTCGCCCAGCCGACGTTCATCGGCTCCGCCGTAATCGGGAGACCTTCGTTCTGCCAGAGCAGGTACGACTGGTGGATGTCCTTCGACGGGATCGTGAGGACGAACCCAAGTCCGAGCGGCCCCTGTTTCGTCGCCTGTTCCCGTTCGGCGGTGTGGTACGGATGCGCACAGAGGTCGGACAGAATCAGCCACGTATGTCCGAACGTCAGGTAGCACAAGTCCGACTGCTCGTCGTTCGGAATCTCCTTGAACCCGCACCTCAAATACAGCACCCGCGATCGTTCGAGATCTCGTACGCGTAGCCCGACCTTCAGCTGCTTCGATCCCATCATCACACCTCCACTCTACGGGAGGCATGTGGCACTCGGAGTGCCACATGGGACACGTAAGACGGGTCTGTCCAATGAATGACTCTGTCACGTAATCGGTGGTGAGGAAGCGTGTTCCTGATCGTTGACTGCGCATGCGGGAGGTCAACTCCCTTGTGAGGCCAGCACTTTCTGGGCTGTCGTCGCTTTTGGTCGTCGAGGCTGTGACGGACGAGGGCGGGGTGGTCCGTGTGTCGGCACGGACCCGGGAGGAGCCGGTTCCGTGTCCGGTGTGCGGGATGCCGACCGCGAGGGTGCACGGTTTCCATGGGCGCACGGCGGCGGACGTACCGGTGGACGGTCGGCGGGCAGAGGTGTCGGTGCGGGTGCGGCGCCTGGTCTGCCCCTGACGGGCCGTGTTTCGCCTTCTCCGCTGAGGCATGGTCGGAGTTCACGGATGCGGTGCTCGCCGACACAATCCGCCTGCACTGAGTACCGAGATACCTTCCGATGCCGGCCCGGCCCTCCGCGAGGCTCCGGGCCGGTTCGCGTGTCTCCTGCTCTCCCTGCCATCCGTCGCCGCCGAGTCGCCTTCCCGCTGCGCAGCCGTAAGCGGGTCGGCTCGCAGCTGGCGTTGCTCTCGTCGCGGGATGGGTAGGTGCCCATCAATTCGAGGAACGTCCTGCGGAAACCCGTCGGCGATGGGGACACTCCGATCCCGACAACGTTGTCCGCATCGCAATGTCCGCGAGGATGCCATGCCCCAACGAGAACGGCCCCCGGACGACACCAAGTCGATGCCCGCCTGGTTGGGCATTGAGCTACGGAACTGGCGGAAGACACGAAGCCTGAGCACCGACGCACTGGGGAAAAAGTCCAGCTCAGCAAGACGTCCGTCGAGCGAATCGAGAAGGCGGAGCGTTCGTGCACCGCAGAGCCGACGGCCCGATTCGACGACGCGTTGCAGGCCGGCGGTGCTCTCCGTCGCCTCTGGCAGCGGGTGGAGAACGATGCGGACAGCCCAGTAGGGGTAGCGGCGAACGACCGCATCGATTCACAGCCTGAGGGCAGGATGGCTACAGCGAATTCTTCCCTGGAGCTGTCCGCCGTGGAGCGCCGCGCCTTCCTCACCGCCGGCGGCATCGCCCCCTTCGCCGCTGGCCCCATCTCCGATCCGGCCCCGCAGTCCGGGACAAGCGGATTACCGAAGAGTGTGCGGCCGGAAGACATCGCCCAAATTTACGGCGGTTCAGGAATCGTCCGGTGCGACCCGGACCACGACCTTGCCCCGGCTGTCGCCGCGGAAGATCCGCTCCAGCGCCGCGGGCGCGTGCTCGAGCCCGTCCACGACGACCCGCGCGTGCCTCAGGCGGCCGTCGGCGAGCCGTTCCGCCAGTTCCGCGGTGATCTCGTCGAAGCGGTCGGCGTGGTCGGTGACCAGGAATCCGCGCGCGATGGCGCGCTGCTCGACCAGTTCCACCAGGTTGCGCAGGCCGTGCCGCTGGCTGGGATCCGCGCTGTAGTCGGCGATCATCCCGCACAGCGCCAGGCGTGCACCGGTGTTGATCCGGGTCAGCACGTGGTCGAGGATCTCGCCGCCCGCGTTCTCCACGTCCGCGTCGATCCCGTCCGGCGTGGCCTCGTCGACCCGCTCGCGCCAGTCCGGGGCACGACGGTCCACGCAGGCGTCGAACCCCAGCTCCTCGACGACGTAGCGGCACTTCTCCGCACCTCCCGCCACACCGACCACACGCGCGCCGCGCTCCTTCGCGAGCTGGCCGGCGATCGAGCCCACCGCGCCACCGGCCGCGGAGACCACCAGCGTCTCGCCTGGCCCCGGGGCGGCGATCTCCACGGCGAGCCACGCGGTGACGCCGGTCATCCCGAGCACGCCGAGCAGGTCCTCCGGCGGGGCGGGCAGCGGGTCGGGCAGCACGGTGAACGGCGATTCCAGCACGGCGTCGTCGGCGATCCGGTAGTCCTGCCAACCGGTCCAGCCCATCACGTGCGCGCCGATCGGCAGGTCGTCGCGGCGCGAGTCCACGACCCTTCCGATGCCCGCGCCGCGCATCACCTCGCCGATCTCCACGGGCGGCAGATCGCTGCGGATGTCGCTCATGAAGACCCGGCTCGACGGGTCCACCGACAGCACCAGGGTCCGCACGAGCGCCTGCCCGTTCGCGAGCGGCGCGACCTCCTCCTCCACAAAGTCCAGTGGGGCCTCCTCCGCCAGGCCCGCGGGCCGCTCGCGCAGCCGGAACGCCCGGTTGGACAGCACGGTCATCAGTGTTCTCCCTCGTCACCACCCCGCCGATCGGGGCTCCGGGGCCGAGTCTCGGCGTACCGAGGGCGGTGGCGCCGGGTACGGGCGCGTCGTCAGGGGGTACCGATCGGACGTCCGGGAGCCGCGTCGCGGTGGCGGAGGCGGTACTCGTGCGGGGACACCCCGTGCGCCGCGCGGAACCGCCGGTGAAGGTGGCTGGTGTCGAAGAAGCCCCAGCGCCGGGCCAGCACTTCCACGGTGGCGTCGCCGGTCAGGAGGTCCTCGCGCACGCGGGCGAGCCGCTTGGCGCGCAGCACGCCGGTGAAGGTTCCGCCGCGCTCGGCGAACAACCGGCCGAGGGTGCGCACGGAGATGCCGTGCGCTGCCGCCACCTGGTCCGCCGACAGGTCACGGCGGCCGAGCCGGGTGTCGAGGTAGTGCTCCACGGCGGCCCACCGGGCGGGCTGCAAGCTCTGCGGGTCCAGCGGCGTCGCCGGCCTCAGCGCGCCCCACACCAGTTCCAGCATCGCGTTGCGGGCCGCCACGGCGACCGGACCGGACGACGGGACCGGCGTCGCGTCGAGTGCGTCCAGGTAGCCGGTCAACAGGTGCACGGCGGGCACGCGGCCGGCCACCGGGTCACCGGCCGTCAGCGGGCAGCCCACCTCGTGCAGGACCCGGCGCGGCACGACGAGGCTGCGCGTGGTGACGGGATCGACAGCGGTGAACCGGGTCGGGCGGTCGCTCTCCCAGACGACGGCGTCGCCAGCCCCGAGCGACCATTCCGCACCGTCCTGACGGAACACCTCGTGGCCGGAGCGCACGATGCGGACTACGAGGAAGTCGCCGTCGGTCGCGGCGATCTGCCGCGCGCCCCGCGCGCCACCGAAGGGGCCGGACGTCCGGTCGACCACCACGACGTCGTTGAGCCTGCGCCGCCGGACCTCCGCGCGGAACGTGCTCGCGTCCGGCCGGGGCGGGACCCGCAGCGCCCAGGGCAACCACGGGTCCGACAGGACCGCCGCCCACTCGTCAGCGTCGTCGTGCACGGTTCCAGCGTAGGCGGTGATCGGCGCGATCACGGGCCGTGATGGACACATGGCCGACGTCCCCGGGCGGGTGAAAGTCCCTGAGCAGGACACGCTCCTTTCGCAGCCACTAGGTTCGTCTGACCGAAGAGTGAGTGACGGGCGTCAGGCAGGCAGGCAACTCGATGTTGATCAGAGCGGCGCGGGCCGAGGAGGCCGGGGCATTGAGCGAGCTGGCCCTTCGTTCGAAGGCGTACTGGGGCTACAGCGATGCCTTTATCGCCGCTTGCCGCGAGGAGTTGCGCCTCCACCCCGGCGACATCGAACGCCGGCGGACCACCGTGGCGGAACGGGAGGGCCGCGCGATCGGGTTCGCGACCCTCGACGGTGAGCCGCCGGAGGGTGAGTTGGGGATGCTGTTCGTGGACCCGCTCGCCATCGGGCAAGGTGTCGGCCGTCTCCTGTTCAACCACACCCTCGATGCGGCGCGCGGCCTCGGCTTCACCCGCCTGACGCTCAGCGCCGACCCCAACGCGGAGCCGTTCTACCGCTTGATGGGGGCGGTACGTGTCGGCTCGGAGCCTTCCGGGTCGATTCCGGGGAGAGAGCTTCCCCTGATGGCGGTGGACCTGACGGCTCGATGAACGCCGAACCGGGTTGCCGGGTCCGGTGAGCCGGATGCGGCTGGGGCGCCGCGGGGCGATCAGCTGGGTCTCGCGTCGGCGGCAGCGGCGTCTCGGGCAACTGCCCAGACGGCGAGGAGGCGCAGGTCCTCTTCGGCGGGAGATTCGGGCTCGGCGGTGTAGATGGTGAGGGTGAGGCCGGGGTCTGCGGCCATGTCGAGTCCTTCGTAGGCGACGGCGAGGTCGCCGACGGCATGGTGGTGGAACGTCTTGGTGCCGCTGCCGTGATGGCGGACGTTGTGGGCGCCCCAGCGGGTGCGGAACGCGTCGCTGCGGGTGGACAGTTCGTTGCGGCCGGCCTCGGTGTGCAGGATGCCGGCACAGGTGCCGGCAAAGAGGTCCCAGTCGGGGTGGAAGCGGCGGGCGTCGGGGCTGAGGAAGGTGAAGCGGGCGAGGTTCCCCGGTTGTGGGGGTCGGCCAGGAACTCGCGGACTTCCTGGCGATTGTCCACGTCATCGACGGTACGCCCGCCCGGCTGCGTGAGGGATGCACTGCTGGTGCACCCCTCGGCAGAACCTCCCTCAGCGCCGACGGCCGCGCTTTCCTGGACAGCGTGCCGCCCGACGAGTGGCATCGCGACGACACGCGGCGTGCGCGAGCCGTACCTGTCCCTGGCCGCCCTTAGCTGTCCCAGGAGCCGGACCCGGCCGCCGTGCCAGGGCCGGCACGCGAGCGAACGAGGAAGAGGGATCATCATGCGCGCTGCTGTGCTGCACGCTCCCGGCGACGTCCGGGTGGAAGAGATCGGCGACCCGAGGATCACCGCGCCGACGGATGCGGTCATCCGGGTGTCGGCGGCCTGCGTCTGCGGTTCGGACCTGTGGCCCTACCGCGGCACCGAGCCGGTTCAGGCGCCGATGCCGATGGGGCACGAGTACGTCGGAGTCGTCGAGGAGGTCGGCAGCGACGTCCGCACCGTGCGGCCCGGGCAGTTCGTCGTCGGCACGTTCGTCGCCGCCGACGGCACCTGCGAGATCTGCCGCTCGGGCTACCCCTCCTCCTGCGTGAACCGCGTGTTCATGGCCCAGGTCGGCACCCAGTCCGAACGCGCCCGCATCCCGCACGCCGACGGCACCCTCGTGGCCACCCCGGGCACGCCCGAGGAGGACCTGATCCCCCACCTCCTGGCCGCCTCCGACGTGCTGGGCACCGGATGGTTCGGCGCGGTGGCCGCCGAGGCCGGGCCGGGGAAGACCGTCGCGGTCGTCGGCGACGGCGCGGTCGGCCTGCTCGCCGTGCTGGCCGCCCGGCAGCTCGGCGCCGAGCGGATCATCGCGGTGAGCCGCCACGAGTCCCGGCAGGAGCTCGCCCGGGAGTTCGGCGCCACCGACGTCGTCACCGAACGCGGCGACGAGGGCGTCGCCGCGATCAAAGAACTGACCGGCGGTCTTGGCGCCCACTCGGTCGTCGAGGCCGTCGGCACCCAGCAGTCGATGCAGCAGGCCATCCGCTCCACCCGCCCGGGCGGCCACCTCGGCTTCGTGGGCGTCAACCACGACGTCACCCTCAGCGGCGAGGAACTCTTCTTCTCCCAGATCCACCTCCACGGCGGCCCCGCCCCGGTCCGCCGCTTCCTGCCCGAGCTGATCGACCTGATCTGGCAGCGGAAGATCCACCCCGGCAAGGTCTTCGACCTCACCCTTCCCCTCGACCGGGCCGCCGAGGCGTACCGGGCCATGGACGAACGCCGCGCCATCAAAGCCCTGCTGCGCGTGTGACGTCCGCAGCCGCCCGCCGCGGATGGAGATCGTGACCGGCCCCGACGGGGCAGCTGCCCAGGGCAGTGGTTCACCGGTGACCTGGCTCGCCCGGCTTCACGGCCGACGTCCTCGACACCGCTTCCCTCGCCCCCCGAGCGGCGGGAGACGCCACTACCAAAACCGCCCCCGACCCGCCTGCCGCCGACCGGGGAACGCGCCATGAACCCCACCTACGACTTCACCGGCCAGGCCGCCTTCGTCACCGGCGCCTCCTCCGGCATGGGTCTGGCCACCGCCCGCGCCTTCGCCGAAGCCGGCGCCGCCGCCGAGGAACCGGCCGAACGCTTCGACCGCGTCCACGCCATCGACCTCCGCGGCATCTGGGCGAGCATGAAACACGAACTGCGGCACATGCGCGCACAAGGCAGCGGGGCCATCGTCAACCGCTCATCCCTCGGCGGCCTCGTCGGCCTCCCCGGCCGCGCTTCCTAGCACGCCTCCAAGCACGGAGTCATCGGCCTGACCACCAGCGCCGCCCTCGAATACGCCCCCCGCGGCATCCGCATCAACGCCGTCTGCCCCGGCACCGTCAGCACCCCCATGGTCACCGACATGATCGCCAAGGGAGAACTCGACCTCGCCGAGGCCGAAGCCGGCCGGCCGGCCGGCCCATCAACCGACTCGGCACCCCGGAAGAAGTCGCCCACGCCGTCCTGTGGCTGTGCAGCCCCGCAGCCGCCTTCGTCATCGGCGTCGCCCTCCCCGTCGACGGCGGCTACGTCGCCCGCTGACACCACCCACCGCAATCCCCCGCAACCGGGAACGGAGGGCGACGACGCCGAACCATCAGCCGACGGCCCCCGGCCGCTGTGGTTCGAAAAGCTCGTGCGGCGACGGCAGGAGTGACGGTGTCGCCGTACAGTGGTGATATCGAGAGTTTGTCGTACGTCGGCTTACATGCGGGCGCCGTTCTCGACGAAGGAAAATGCCGGCCTTCGCCCCGGGCGGTGGCCGGAGACGGGTTCGTCCCATGTCAGCGACAACCGATCGCCCCGCATTCCCCTCGGGGGGTGCTGATGCCCTCCCTGCTCGACTCGCTCTGAAGAGCCCGGATGCTCCGCGCGGGCTGCTGGACGGGGCATGGTGGCCTCGTTCCCGGGAGCTGTCGCGGGAGCTTCCCGCGCTGGCCGCCGCCCTGGACCTGCTGTGGGGCAGGATCACCCGTGTCGCCGTGAACCCCCGCTACTGGCCGGTCGTTCCGCGCAAGGTGCCGGTCGGGCGGCGCGTGATCAAGGTGGGCTGGTTCGCGGCCGAACTGGACCCGCACATGCTCCTGCTTCTCTCCTTCCGCGTCGGCCGCTGGGATCTGCTGGTGATTCCTCCGGAGACCGGCGCGCACTCGGCGGAACGGTTGATGGCCGCGGCACGCGACGCGTCAGGGCCACCCCGCACCGCGAGCGCGCTCATGGCCAACGAGACGGCCCACCCGGCCCACCCGGAGCTGCTGACCGTGTGGGAGGACGAGGGCGGCGCCGTCCCTTCGGAACATCCGCGCGCCGGACGGCACCACGAGCAGCGGGACCTGGCATGACAAACGACCTCGTGTCCCGGCGCGCGGCGACGGCGAGCGCCGTGCTGCGCCTGTACGGCGGTACGGGCCGACCATGGCGGCCGGGCCGCGCGGCGTGCGGGAGTGTGTGGTGAGGCCGCCTCCCCGGCCCGGCAAGCGGCCTGTGTCCGCGACGTCCCCTGCCCGCCTGCGCCGACTCAGCCGCTGGCAGGCCGAAGGGATGCGGGAGGATCTCGCGGATCTGTACGCGGAGTCCACGACGGCAGGCACCGACGTGGACTACCGGAGCCGGGAAGACTTCCTCCGGCGCCTCGCCGACGATGTCAGGCAGCCGGGATTCGGCATGCTCATCGCGGAGACGACCACCCTGGCGGGGTGCGCTTTCGGTTTCCCGGTGGGGCGTGGCAGCTCCTGGTGGCACGGGTTCGACGGCCCGCTGCCGCCGGATGTCGAGCACCTCACCGCGTCGGGACGGGTGTTCTCCATCACCGCGATCGTGGTCCATCCGCGGGAGCGCGACCGCGGGCTCACCGAACGGCTCCAGAAGCGTCTGTTCGCCGATCACCAGGTCTCGTTGGGCGTCACCCTGGTGGACCGCGCCGACGAGTACGCCGCGCGGGCTTTCTCGGCCCTCGGCTGGCGGCAGATCGGCGAGCTCCGCCGCCCGACCGGCCCGGCGGTTCTCCGCGTCCTCGCCCTTGACCTCTGGAACGCGCGATCCGCCGCGCCCGACCCCCTCGGACGGCACGACAGCACGCAGGGGTGAGGCCGTTCAGTCACGCGGTGCCGGGCCGGGGCGGGCGCGGCTCAGCAGCTCCTCGGTGCGCTCCGCGAGGCGGGCCGCGTCGGCCGGGTCGAGGGTCTTCAGCGACAGCGGAACGTTCCGGCCGCGGTCGACGGCGGTCAGCGGTTCCGCGGGCGGCCGGTCGATCCAGTCGACGACGGGGCGGGCCGAGTCGGCCACCGGGCGGGCGAAGAACCGGGCGAGCAGCCGGATCGAGCCGCGGACCAGCGGACTCGGGTGGGCATCGGCGCCGCTGCGGGTGAAGCCCGGGTGATACAGGACGTAACGGGCCCGGCTGCCGGCCGCGGCAAAGGCCACGCCGAGCAGGTCGTTGGCCCGCCCGGCCTGGAGCTGGGCGCGCACCTGGCCGTAGCGGCGGGTCAGTTGCAGGTCGTCCCAGTGCATCCGGCCCGCGGTGTTGCCGACCCCGGCCACGTTCACGACGACGGGGGTCTCGGCGGCGTCGAGCAGGGGGCGCAGGCGGTGGGCGAGCAGGTGGCGGCTCAGGTAGTAGAGGGCGAAGGTGAACTCCAGCCCGTCCGGGGTCTCCCGCCGTTTGACGCTGACGCGGTTGGCGAACAGCGCCAGCGCGTCCACCGCCTCGTGGTGCCCGGCGATCTCGGCCGCGACCCGCTCGACCTCGGCGATGGAGGACAGGTCCGCCCGGATGAACCGCAGGTCCGGGTGCGCGGCCAGGTCGAGCAGCGCGCGCCCTCTGGCCTCGCTGCTGCCGATCACGGTGACGCGGTCACCGCGCGCCAGCCGTTCAAGCGCGGTCGCCCGGCCCATGCCGGCGGTACCGCCGCTGATGATCACGTTCTTTCGTGTTGGGACCGGCATGGTGTCCTCCGCATAGGCTCGTCGATCGGCCGGTCCATCGTCGGCCGCGGCCTCGGAAGCGGGAAAGAAGGCACTTTGATGTCAGGTACGCACAGCGATGTTCCCTCGGTGCTCGCGCACGAACTGCCGCGTCCCGTGCCGCTGGACGAGTTGGCCGCCTGCCCGGTCGGGGAGGTGTTCCGGCGGGTGGGCGACAAGTGGAGCATGCTGCTGATGATCCTGCTCGGACACCGTCCGTACCGGTTCAACGAGTTGCACCGCGCCGTCGAGGGCATCAGCCAGCGCATGCTGACCCGCACGCTGCGCGGTCTGGAGAACGACGGCCTGGTGCGACGCGAGGTGTTCCCGACCGTGCCGCCCGGCGTCGAGTACAGCCTGACGCCGCTGGGCAGGTCGCTGCTCGAACCGCTGTCGGCGCTGGCGGACTGGGCGGTGCGGCACGGGGCGGCGCCGGGCCGCGCCCCGGAACCGCGCTGACCGGCCGGGTCCTGGGGGTAACCCCACCGCGCAGCCGGTGGGTTGCCGCATGGTGGGCCGGTGGCGCCGGGCGGCAGGGTGAGCGGCATGACAGACATGACGAGGACGAAGGGCCGCGCCGCGCGGGCGGTGGCGTGCGGCATCGCGGTGGCGGTGCTCGCGGCGCTCGCCGGGCCGGCGGCGGCCGGCGGAGCGGTGGCGGACCCGCGCGGGGGCGGCGGGGACCGGCTGCGGCAGGACGTGGCGGCGATCACGGCGGCCGGCGTGACCGGCGTTCAGGCGCGGGTGACGGGGGCCGACGGACGCGTGCGCACCGCGACCGCGGGCGTCGCGGACCTCAGCACCGGGCGGCCGGTATCGCCGAACGGATATTTCAGGATCGGCAGCACCAACAAGACGCTCGTGGCCACCGTCCTGCTGCAACTCGCGCGCGAGGGCGCGCTGTCGCTGGACGACACCGTGGCGGAGTGGCTGCCCGGCGTCGTCGAGGGCAACGGCCACGACGGCAGCCGCATCACGCTCCGCGCACTGCTCCAGCACACCGGCGGCGTGTACGACGGCAACTACCCCAGCCGCGGCGGCTCCGCGGCGGACTACTACGCGAGCCGGTACGACGTGCACACGCCGCAGGAGATCGTGGCCGCAGCCATGCGCCATGCGCCGGACTTCCCGCCCGGCGAAGGCTGGAGCTACTCCAACACCGGCTACGCGGTGCTCGGCATGGTCATCGAACGGGCCACCGGGCGGGCATGGCACGAGGAGGTGAACGACCGCATCCTGACGCCCCTCGGCATGCGGCACACCATCTGGCCGGGCCTCTCCCCCACGCTGCCCCGCCCGCACGCACACGGCTACACCCGTTTCGCGCCAGGCGAGGACCTGGTGGACACCACCGAGCTGATCGACGCCGACGCCTCGGGCGGCTACCTCTCGACCACCGCCGACCTGGACCGGTTCGCGCGGGCGCTGTTCGACGGCACGCTGCTCGACGAGGCCGGACGGGCGGAGCTGACGCGCACCGTGGCGCTCGGCGAGGACGACACCCCCTGGCCCGGCGCCCGTTACGGTCTCGGCGTGTTCTCGCGTCCGCTGCCGTGCGGCGGCACCGTGTGGATTCCCAGCGGCGACCAGATCGGCTACAAGACCAGGATCGGCGTCACCGCCGACGGGGAGCGCAGCGTCGTGGTGTCGATGTCCACCCAGCTCCAGGACTCGGCCGACAGCGCCCTGCGCCAGGAGGCCACCGCCACCGAGCTGATCGACAACGCCCTGTGCGGGGACGGCAGCTGACAGGCCCCCTGAACGAGCGGCGCCGTCCGGCTCACTTCACGGCGCCGCTGGTGATGCCCGAGACGATGCGCCGCTGGGCGATGACGAAGACCGCGATCATCGGCAGGCTCATCAGTACGACGTAGGCGAAGACGAGGTGCCAGTTGTTCAGGTACAGCTGCGCGCTCGCCACTTGGTAGAGGTTGATCGGCAGGGTGGCGGCGTCGCCGCCGCCGAGGACGAAGAACGCGTAGAAGATGTCGCTCCAGGCGTACAGCATCACCATGATCGTCGCGGTCGCGATGACCGGGCGCAGCAGCGGCAGGATGATGCGCAGGAACACCCGGAGCGGGCGGGCGCCGTCCACCCGTGCCGCCTCCTCCAGTTCGAAGGGAATGCTGCGGATGAAGCCGGTCATGAAGAAGATCGCCGTGGAGAGGTACATCGCCGTGTAGACCGCGATCATGCCGGGCCGCGTGCCGGCGAGGCCGAGCTGGCGCAGTTGCAGCACGATGGTGATGATGGCCGGGGGGAGCAGCAGGCCGCTGATGCAGACGGCGTACGCCGCGGCGACGAGCCGCCCGCGGCGGCGGGCGAACACCCAGGCCGCGGCGGCGCCGAGGCACAGCACGAGCACCACGGAGGGAACGATGACGAGCAGGCTGTTGACGAAGCCGCGCAGCATCTCGCCCTCGCTGAAGGCGTCCGCGTAGTTGGCGCCGGGCTGCCAGTCGCCCGGCGGGTCCAGGTTCGGGCGGACGGCCTCGCCCTGGGGTTTGGCGGAGGTCGCCAGGACGAGCCAGAGCGGGATGCCGACGGTGACGAGCGCGAGGACGACCACGAGCACCGGGCGCCCCAGGCGCCAGTACCGGCCGGGGCGGTTCACCCGTGTTCTGCCATGAAAGCTGAGAGCCGCAGCCCTGGGAGGAATCGGGTCCTTGTTGCGGAGCCGTGTAGTGGCAAAGCTCATTTGGTTGTATCTGGACGACAAGCTGAACTCCAATCATTGGCCGCACTAGTGTGTTCTGCGTGAAGATCGTCGCGCAGGTGAAATTGCTGCCCGCGTCCGCTCATGACGCGGATGCGCTGGCAGCGACCCTGCGCGCTTGCAATCGGGCCGCGAACACCGCCTCCGAGGTGGCGTTCACCAAGGACCTCAAACGGCGGAACACGCTGCAGGACGCGGTGTACCACCGGATCAAGGCCGACTTCGACCTGGGCGCGCAGGCGGCGGTACGCACCATCAAGAAGGTGTGCGATGCCTACGCCGCGCTCAAGGGCAACATCAAGGCCGGAAATCTCGGACCCAAAGGATCGAAGCGCCGGACGCGGGCCGAGTCCAGGCCGGTCGGCTTCCGTGACGATGCCGCGCAGCCGTTCGATGACCGCATCCTGACGTGGAACCTGGATCAGCGGACCGTGTCCGTCTGGACGGTTGCCGGGCGGCTGAAAGGCATTCCGTTCGTCTGCTCGCCCGAAGCGATGACGCTGCTGGCCTCCCGCAAGGGAGAGTCCGACTTGGTGATGCGAGACGGCACGTTCTTCCTCATCGCCACCATCGACGTGCCCGAGCCGCTGGTGTCCGAGCCGGACGGGTCCCTGGGCGTGGACCTCGGGATCGTCAACATCGCCACCACCAGCGATGGTCAGATCATGGCCGGACGCCGCCTCAACCGCTACCGCAAGCGGCACCGCGACCTGCGCCGCAAGCTTCAGAAGAAGCGCACCAAGGCCGCCAAGCGGGCCTTGAAACGCATGCGGCGCCGGGAAGCCCGGCACGCGGCGCACACCAACCACATCATCGCCAAGCGCATCGTCGCCACCGCTGAACGCACCTCTCGCGGAATCGCCCTGGAAGACCTGGGCGGTATCCGGCAGAGGGTCACGGCCAGGAAAGACCAGCGGGCACGACTGCACTCCTGGGCCTTCGCCCAACTCGGCACGTTTGTCGAGTACAAAGCCCGGCGGGCCGGTGTCGCGGTGGTCCACGTGGGCCCGCGCAACACCTCCCGCCAGTGCTCCGAGTGCCGGCACACCCACCGCACGAACAGGGTGGATCAAGCACGGTTCGTATGCCGGTCCTGCGGGATTGTGCTGCACGCGGACCACAACGGCTCCCGCAACATCGCCCACCGAGGCGAGGCTGTGTGGCAGCGGGGCGCAGTCAAACGCCCCAGTACGGCCCAGCGCTATACCGGACGCAGGGGACCAACGCGGCAGCCAGTCGCGCTCCACTTGTAATCAACGCCTTAGCGGATCGGGTGACAATCTCACTCCCTCAAGGCCGAGAATTTGACAGCAGTTCCTCCCTGCGGCGCAGGCCGGTGATGAGTGGGATCGCCTTGGCGATGACCACGAGGAACAGCACGAGGCTCATCGCGGACGCCTGGGCGTAAAGGCCCTGTCCGAAGACGCGGAACATGTAGATGTTCATGACCTCGGTGGAGGCCGCCGGGCCGCCCGCCGTCGTGGCCTGGACGATGTCGAAGGTGTTCATCGAGCCCAGCAGCGAGGTCGTGACGTTGAACGTGACGGCCGGCGCGAGCAGGGGGAAGCGGACGGACCTGAACATCCGCCACGGCCCCGCGCCGTCCGCGCGCGCCGCCTCCGTGACCTCGTCCGGGATGCCCTTGAGGCCCGCGAGGTAGATGAGCATGGCGAGCCCCATCCACTTCCAGCCGTGGATGACGGCGACCAGGACGACGGTCCACGTGGTGTCGCCCAGCCAGGGGATGGACGTGCCGAGCAGGTCGTTCACGGCGCCTTCGGTGTTGAGCAGCGCCTGGAAGACGTAGCCGACCGCGAGCGCCGAGATCAGCACCGGCAGGAAGAACACGGCGCGGAAGAAGCGGTTGAAGCGCGTGTCCTTCTCCAGCAGCAGCGCCAGCAGCAGGCCGAAGAGGTTCTGGAAGAAGGCGGCGAGCAGCGCGTACGTCAGCGTCACGCGGATGGCCCGCCACAGCGTTCCGTCGTCGAGGACGGCGCGGAAGTTGTCCAGGCCGGCGAAGCCGATCTCGCTGTGGTACGCGGACCAGTCGGTGAACGGGTACCAGAAGTTGAGGAGGTTGGGCAGCAGGAAGAACCCGCCGAACACGACGACGGCCGGCAGGGCGAACCACCAGGGGTGGTGAACGGCGGCGGCGGAGAGCCGCCCCGGGCGGGCCGCGCCGCCCCCGGGCGGTCCCGGCGCCCGGCGGCGCCCGCGCCCGGCCGCCTTCGCGGACGCCCTGTCGGTGGCGGTGTGCGCCACGATGCGTGTCCCTTCGCTCGGGTCAGAAGCCCGCCGCGCCCTGGGCGCGGGCGATTTCGGTGAACTGGTCCTGCACGAACTCGGCGACGTCCCGCGGCGACCGTTCCCCGTGGATCATGTCCGCGAGGCCGACGTGCAGCTCCGGGGCGACGATGGCGCGGGCCTGGAAGACGCCGTGGGCGTCGGGCAGCGCGGCCACCTGGTCGAGGGCGGTCTGCGGCAGCCCGTCGGGGGTGGGCACGTCCGGCTGGATGGACGGGATGTCCCTGGCGTCGACGTAGTCCGGGTAGTGGGGCCCCAGCCAGAAGGCGAGGAACTGGCGGGCGGCGTTCTGCCGTTGCTCGTCGCCGGTGCGGAAGGCGACGACGCCGTTGGTCTGGTCCGGCGAATACAGCCCGCGCGCCTCGGAGTTGGCGATGGGGAACCAGCCGATCCGGTCGTCGATCCCGGCGCTGCCGTACTGCGCCTGGAGCTGGGACTGGAAGGAGGTGACGTTGAGCGCCATGGCGGCGGTGCCGTCCCAGAGGGCCTCGCCCTGGCCGGTGAACGTGCCGGTGCGGTAGTTCTCCTGGGCCAGTCCGGCGCCGAGCAGGTCGTCCTGGTAGCGGGTGATGGCGTCGACGACGGCCGGGTCGGTCCACGACTCCTCGTTGCGGTTCAGCCCCTCCCACCAGGCGTCGGGCAGGTCGGTGAGCTGGACCTGGACCTGCCACTGGAGGGGCCACTTGTCGCCGCCCACCTCGTAGAACGGGGCCGCGTCCGTCCGGTCCGCGACGGTGTGCCCGAGGGCGAGCAGCTCCGCGTAGCTGCCGGGGAAGTCCGCCTCGTCAAGGCCGGCTTCGGCGAAGACATCCTTGTTGTAGTAGACGCCGAGCATCGCCGGGCTGGTGACGATCGCGGCGTAACGGGTGCCGTCGACGACCCCGAGGGACCGCTCGGTCGGGCCGAGGGCCTCCACCCACGGTTCCTCGTCCAGCGGGAGCAGGTTCTGCCGGGGCTGGATGAACGGGAGCGTGCTGATGCTGGGCTGCCAGAACATCAGGTCCGGCTTGTCGCCGCCGGCCAGCCGGGTGGGCACGTTCTGTTCGTAGAGGTCGGGGATGGCCTCGGTGGACACCTCGGCGCCGGTCGCCGCCTCGAACGCCTCGATCACCGGCTCGGGGGCGGTGACGCTGTTCTGCGCGGTCCAGAAGGTGAGTTCCACGCCTTCCAGGCTCGCGGTGGGGTCGACCGGCGGGCCGCCGCCGCTGTCGGGCGGCCCGCCCGCCGTGCTGTCGCTGCACGCGGTCAGGGTCAGGGCAGCGGTGCATATGAGGGCCGTCAGGCCGGCGACTCTTCGCATGGCGGACTCCGGGAAGGGTGGTCGGTGCGGGTTCAGTTCTCGGGCCGGCCGCTCACGGGGCCGGTACGCGTGACCGCTTCGGCTCCCGCGGCCGGCTGCCGCCCCGCAGCCTTGTGTTACCGGTCACACGCATGCCA
This sequence comes from Streptomyces sp. MP131-18, assembly GCF_001984575.1. GTDB lineage: Bacteria > Actinomycetota > Actinomycetes > Streptomycetales > Streptomycetaceae > Streptomyces > Streptomyces johnsoniae. Next base: position 2,012,320 of record NZ_LZNS01000001.1, read on the forward strand.
GGATTGTGACCGGTAACACTTTGGACGTCAAGAACTGCACCAACTCGCACCAACGGATTCGCCGGGAGGCACGCGTTGTCCGGTACACCCGCGGCTGGTGGCACCCAGCGCATCCACTGGGGGCACTCCGCGCTGTCCGCCGAGTTCGCCACGGCACCCGACGGCTCCCTGCGGATCGTCGGCCTCGGCCCCCGGGGCACCGCGGCGGCGGAACTGCGGCGGGCGACTCCGGTGGTCGAAGTGCTGGCGCTCGGGCACGGCAGCGGATGGTCGGGGCGGCGGTCGATCGAGACCGCCGTCGGCGCGCGCCTGCGGCTGCGCGGCCACACCAGGGAACGCGACGGCGACTGGCACGTGCTGCGCCTCGACCTGCACGACGCGGTCAGCGGCATCACCGCCGTACTCCGGCTCTCCTCCCCCGAAGGGCTGCCCGTCGTCCGCGCCGGCACCGAAATCCGCAACGAGGGCCAGGAGCCGGTCACGCTGCTGGCCGTCTCCTCGTTCGCCCTCGGCGGCCTGCCCGCGCCCGGCGAGCTGGAGCTGCACTGGGCGGACAACGACTGGCTGGCCGAGTGCCGTTGGCGCAGCGCGCCGCTGCGCGACCACCTGCCCGACCTCAACCGCGGCGTGCACGAGCACGACAGCCGGGGGCACTTCGCCCTCGGCAGCCGAGGCAGCTGGTCCACCGACGGCCACCTCCCCATGGGCGCCCTGACCGAACGCACCGGCGGACGGTGCTGGTTGTGGCAGGTCGAGTCGCCCTGCGGGTGGGCCTGGGAGACCGGGGAGCGGGAGGGCGGCACCTATCTGGCGCTGCACGGGCCCACCGACACCGAGCACCAGTGGCGCGAGCGCCTGTCCCCAGGACAGTCCTTCCGCACCCAGCCGGCCGCCGTCGCGATGTCCGAGGAGGGCTTCGACGGCGCGCTCGGCGCACTGACCGGCTACCGGCGGCGGGTGCGCCGGCCGCACCCCGACCACCGGGCGCTGCCGGTGATCTTCAACGACTACATGAACACCCTCTCCGGCGACCCGACCACCGGGAAACTGCTGCCGCTCGTCGACGCCGCGGCCCTGGCCGGTGCGGAGTACTTCGTCATCGACTCCGGCTGGTACGACGACGACGCGGCCGGCTGGTGGGACAGCGTCGGCGCGTGGCAGCCCGCGGCGAGCCGGTTCCCCGGTCCGCGCGGCATCCACGAAGTGCTCGACCGGATACGGCACCACGGCATGGTGCCGGGCCTGTGGCTGGAGCCCGAGGTCGTCGGCGTGCGCAGCCCGCTGGCCGAACGGCTGCCCGACGAGGCGTTCTTCCGGCGCGACGGGGTGCGCATCAGGGAGCACGGCCGCCACCAGCTCGACCTGCGGCATCCGGCGGCCGCCTCGCACCTGGACGAGACGGTCGACCGGCTCGTCGGCGCCTGGGGCGTGGGCTACCTCAAGCTCGACTACAACATCAGCGTGCCGCCCGGCACCGACGGCGGCGGCGCGGAGAGCCCGGGCGCGGGCCTGCTCGGGCACGCGCGCGCCTACCTGGACTGGCTGAACGCGGTCCTCGACCGGTACCCGGGGCTCGTCATCGAGAACTGCGCCTCGGGCGGCATGCGCATGGACGGGGCGCTGCTCGGCGTGGCGCAGCTCCAGTCGACCAGCGACCAGCAGGACCACCTGCGCTACCCGCCGATCGCCGCCGCGGCACCGACGGCGGTGCCGCCCGAACAGGGGGCCGTGTGGGCGTACGTGCAGCCGGAGTTCGGCGACGAGGAGAACGCGTTCATCCTGGCGGGCGCCCTGCTCGGCCGCGTTCACCTCTCCGGCCGTCTCGACCGCATGTCGCCGGCGCAGCTCGGGCGGGTGCGGGAAGCGGTCGGGGTGTACCGGTCGATCCGGCAGGACCTGCCGGACGCCGTGCCGTTCTGGCCGCTGGGCCTGCCCGCCTGGACCGACCCGTGGACCGCCCTGGGGCTGCGGGCCGGCCGGGCGTCCTATCTCACCGTGTGGCGCCGCGAGGGCGGCGGTCCTGACGCGGTGCTCCCCCTGCCGCACCTGCGCGGCCGGGCGGCGGGCGTGGAGGTGCTGTTCCCCGCCGGCTCGGCGGGCGGCGCGGCGTGGTCCGCCGCGTTGGGCGAGCTGGCCGTCACCCTGCCCAGGCCCGGCACGGCTCTGCTGCTGCGACTGACCACGTGAGGGGGCGGCCGGGCGGGGGCGGCGGGGCTGCGCCCGCGGGGCGGTGGGGCCGCGTCCGAGCACGACTACGGACATCACGAACATCCCGGATACGAGGAGGCAGCACCGATGAGGAAATCCCTGAGACACCTGGCCGGGGCCGCCGCCGCGGTCACCGCCGCGGGGCTGCTGGTGCCCCCGGGGGCCGCGGCCGCGGAACCCGACGTTCTGGCCGTCGACTTCGGCGAGACGACCGGCGCGTTCCACGGGGGCGCCAGCGGCACGCTCTACGGCTTCGGCGACGACGGCTCCCCGACCCGCGCGCTGGTCAACGGCGCGCACATCACCAACTCCTCGCAGAAGCCGCCGGCGGGCCTCCAGCATCCGAGCGGTGACGTCCTGAACGTCGAGGACGGCTTCTTCGACAAGCACGGCAGGGAGCTGGCCGTGTACGTCCAGGACCTGTACCCGGACTGGCCGTACCACGAGGGCGAACGCCCGCAGGACACGCGCACGTACGACCAGGCGGACGGCTCGTGGACGGAAGGCGGGAACGGCACCTGGGACTACCTGGAGGTCGTGCGGCACGTCGTCACCCGGATCGCCACCGAATCCGCGCACCCGGACCAGTACCTGTTCGTCATCTTCAACGAGCCGGACGGCATCTGGTACCAGGACTGGCCCGGGATGAAGGACCAGTTCCTGGCCGACTGGACCGAGGTGTACCACCTGGTGCACGAGATCTACGACGAGGTCTTCGACGGCGCGGTGCAGCCGCGCATCGGCGGCCCCGGGCACTCGCGCTGGTACGGCTCCGCCGAGCCGGACGACAACCGGCGCGAGCGGGACTTCCTGGAGTACGCCGCGGCGCACGACGTCGTGCCGGACACCTACATCTGGCACGAGCTGGGCGGCACGGACCCCGACCTGTTCCGCGGCCACATGCGCGAATACCGGGCGCTGGAGGACGAGTTCCTGGGCGCGGACGTGGACCTGCCGGTCACCATCAGCGAGTGGGGCGGGCTTCAGGACATGAGCACGCCGGGCCGGATCGCCCGGTGGTTCGCGGCCTTCGAGGCGGAGAAGGTCGACGCCCAGACCGCCTACTGGAACTACGCGGGCAACTTCTCGGACAACATGGCCCGTGCCAACGGCGCGAACGGCGGTTGGTGGATGTTCAAGTGGTACGGGGATCTGGCGGGCTCGCGGACGGTCCGGGTGACCCCGCCGCACCCCGGGGACGTGACCTCGCTGCGGGGCATCGGCGCCGTCGACGAGGACAACCGGCGGGCCACCGTTCTCTACGGCGGCACGAACGCCGACGTGGCGCTTGACCTGCGCGGCCTGGACCGGTCCCTGTTCGGCAGCCGGGTCGACGTCGAGGTGCGGGAGATCACGCTCACCGGCGCGGAGGGCGTCCACGGGAATCCGCGGCTCGTGGCGGCCCTTGAGGGCGTGCCGCTCGGCGGCGACGGCACGCTGGCGGACGTCACGGTCCCGACGCACGACGAGGACGCCGCCTACCAGGTCGTCATCACGCCCCGCCAGGACCGCGACGTCGAGGCCGCGCTCGCGGACCAGGCGTGGAGCCGGTCCTTCGAGGCGGAGGACACGCAGCTGACCGCGGCGTCCGTCCGCGACGCCGCCGACCACGAGTTCCAGGCTTCCGGCGACGCGGACGTGGCCGAGTTCAACCAGCCGGGCTCGCGTTCGGACTTCACGGTCACCGTGCCGCGGACGGGCACCTACCGCTTCCAGGTCGTCGGCTCGGCGCCGGGCCCCGGCCGCCACGCCCTGTTCGTCGACGACCGGTTCGGCGCGACCGTCCAGTACTCCTCCGACCTGTGGACGCGGGGCAAGTGGATGTACCGGGGCAGCGCCGAGGTCGAGATCGAGCTGCCCGCGGGGGAACACACCCTGTCGCTGCGGGCCGGCGCCGACGGCGCCACCGCGCTGCCGAACAGCGACATCACGCTGGACCGGTACGTCCTGACCGACGTGACGGACGGCCAGCCGACGGTGTACCCGGCAAGCGGCATGCGCCTCGACGGCGGCGCCCGCCTCGCGTTCGAGGAGCCGGGAACGCGGGGCTCCGCGCGGATCGCGGGCGCCGGGCAGCGCGCCGACCTGTACGTGACCGCATGGGAGTCCGGCTACCACGACGTCGTCGTCGACTACGCGAGCACGGGGGCCGCTTCGGCGTCGCTGCGCGTGAACGGGGCCGAGGCCGGCCCGTTCGAGGCGCCGGGCGCGGGCACGTGGCGTTCCACGGCGCGCGTTCATCTCGCCGAGGGCATCAACGAGTTGGAGGTCACGTCGGCGGAGGGCATCGCCGTCTCCGCGGTGACGACCGCGCGGAACGCGGCGGCGGACGCGGCGGCCGTCACCATTCAGGCGGAGGATGCCGTCCTGCACGGGGCGGCGGCCGTCGAGACGCTGCCGGAGAGTTCGGGCAGCAACGCCTCGGGCGGCAGCGTCGTCAGGTACCTGGGCAACGACACGGCCGGGGCCCGCAACCGGCTGGAGATCCCACGGCAGCCGGGATTCGACGCGCCGGGCGACTACACCGCCGTGGTGCGTTACGCGAACGCCGAGACCTCGGGCGACCACGATTACAACCCGCAGGTCGTCGACCGTGGCCTCCAGATCACGGAGGACGGCGCCGAGGGCTATGCCGGCCGGGGGATGTTCCGCAACAACCACCACTGGCACAGCTTCTGGGAGCGGTCGGTCGGCGTGACCCTGTCCACCGCGGACGGCTCCCTGTTCCTCGGCAACGACGTACCGGGCGCCTGGGCACCGGACATCGACTCGGTGACCATCGCCCCCCTGACCACGGACGGCTTCGAAACCGCCCCGGCGTAGCGGCGGCGGGGCGGCCGGTCACTGTCCCCGGCACAGACACGGGTGCCGGGGACGGGCCGGGTCGTTGCTGTCCTCGCCCCAGTGGCCGCCGTGCTAGCGGGTACTAGTGACTGTCGGGAACCTTGTTGTCGCACGGGGAGCAGTCGGCGCCATCCATGGCCCACAGCTCCTCGTCCGGCACGAAGTCCTGCTCTCGCAGGGCATCGGCCGTCCGGATGACCAGCCCGTCGTTCCGCCGTTCGATCAGCGGTGCGTGGTGCTTGTACTTCCCGCCGTTGTAGACCTCGCAGAAAGCGAAGTAAACGGGAGTGTCGAGGATCAGCGTGTGCACGCCGATATCGACGATCTTTCCCACACCGATGTGGATTTCGGGGCAGGCGTTCCCCGGGCGCTGGCGCGTTGGCGTGGAGGAGCCATGACGGACACGGCGCCCGGGGGCGTGGGGCCCGGCGACCAGCCGGTCTCAGGATGTGGCTGCCGGGGGGCGCCGTCGGCCGAGGCGGAGGGGGATATGGCGGCGGGCGGCCCACAGGGTGGTGGTGCGCGTCATGACGAATGACTCGCCTGAACTGAAGACCAGGCGTTTCGCTCCGCCGCGCATGGCGGTCATGTCGGTGACGGTGAACGTTTGGCCGCCGACCATGACTTGGTCGCCGCGGGCGATGGTGGTGGCATCCACCTCCACGGCCACCAGTACCCCGGCGTTCACGGCCGGACCCCGCAGGCCGGGGCGCAGGCGCGCAGCGGGCGGCCGTTCACGGTGGCCAGGACGCGGGAACGTTCGCCGGGGCGGTGGCCGAGCCAGGTCCGGCACAACACGCAGGCGGCCCCGGACCACTGCCGTGGTGACAAGTCCCGTTCCAGGTCAAGTCCCATCAGCAGAACCGGCAGCGGCGCGTCAGGCACGGCGGCCTCCCCGCGGTGGGAGGACGACGTGCCGCAGTGCTTCGAGCAGCACCGGCGGATCGGTCAGGCACGTGGGAGTCGGGCGGATCAGCCAGCGGATGGCCGTGCCACCGGTCCACGGCCCCTCACACCACGCCGCGGGCGGCACGGCCAGCACCCGCGGCCCGCGCACGATGTCCACCCCCGGCGCCCGTTCCTCCCACTCTTCCGCCGCACCGGGCAGCACCAGCCAGGTCAGCACATCGGCAACCTGATCCTGAACGACCGGCCCCGACCGCTCCCGCAACCGCGAGACAACCCGCAACCCGACAAACGTCGGCAACTGCACCCCATCGAACCACCGCCCACACGGCAACGACTCCACACCCCCGCGGGGAATCCACTCAGCACTCGCGGTCTCGGTTCGCACGCGACACCCCCTGGCATCATCGGTGATTGGGTTCCATCACCGTGACAGCCTCAGAAGTGCCTAAGTGTCACCCTTCGGTGACACTTCCTTCCTCAGCAGCCCACCCACGTCGCCATACGCGACAGCGCGTCCGGCGACCGGCGACGCATGTGCAGCAGTCCCTGCACCGTCTCCCGGACCCGCGGCTGGAAGCGGGTCTGCTGCGGCGCCAACTTCCGCGCCAGGGACAGCGACGCGAGGGCGGCGTCGGTGCGACCGGTCTCCATCTCCGCCCGCGCCTGGTCCACCAGGTGCGCCGCACGTCTCGACGTCGCCCAGCCACGAGGCGGCCGCACTGCGCGGGCCGCGGCATACGCCTCGTCAAACTGCCGGAGCTCCAGCCGAGCGAACGTCTCGTGGACCCCGACGTTCGCCGGGCCGAACGACAACCAGTACACGGTTCCGACCTCGCCCGTCCGGGCAGCCAGCTCCCGCGCCTGCCCCAGATGCGCCTCCGCCGCGGTCCCATCGTCCGCCCGAGCCGCGATGACAGCCGCCCCAAGGTGCAACTGCCCCGCGACCGCACTGGCCTCCGTGCCGACCTGTGCCTGCGCGAGGAACCGATGCCCCTCGGCCACCATGCTCAGCCCGACGTGGTACTGGGACTCCCGAGACCTGTAGGACAACGCCCGCTTGTACTGGCGCACCGCGCCCAACACCGGGTCCGACGCGCGCTCGGTCGCCCACCCCATCCGGTCCAGCGCTCGCACCGCAAGATCGCCGTAGCTGAACTTCGTAGCCACATCGTGGGCGCTCCGGTACGCCGACGACAGTGCCCTCCACGCGTCCGTAGCCGGGCGGTCCCTGCACACCATGGTCAGGTCCGCCAACAGGCTGGGGAGCGCGGCGGCGGCCTGCTGGAGTCGCGCCGCGCGCACGTCTCGGCATAGGGCATCCGCCGCCACAACCAGGTCGGCGGTAGTCGCCGACGGCTGGTACAAGTCGGTCGGCAGGTCGTACAGGTCGAGAGCCTCGCGAATGGGCCGGATGAGTGCGGCCACGTGGTCGGGGTGCAGAGAGTGTACGGAGTGTCCTGTCAGGGCTGTGATGGGGACGCCGAGCGCCCGCGCGACCGCGGCGACGAGCTGCGGCGAGGGCGCCTTGTGCCCTGCCTCCACATGCCGCAGCAGGCTGTAGCTGTAGGGGATGCGCTGGGCCAAGCCCCGCTGGGTGAGGCCAGACCGTTTCCGGTGCGCTGCGATACGCGCACCGGTGCGGTCGTCGTACTGCTCGGGCATATTGGTCTCCGATCGTTCCTCGCAGCCACTCGGAACGTACCGCTTTCCGCCCCCGCCCACACCGTGAGCGAGGGCGGTCGCGTGTGGTGAACTGCCCGCATGTCCACTCGTGTTCTTTACCTCCTCGCCAGTGCCGCACCGCCCGTGCAGTACGCCGACCGTGCGATCCGCGACGCCCAGGCGCGAGGTTGGGACGTGTGCCTCGGCCTGTCCCCGACCGCCGCCGAGTGGGCGGCCGACCGTCTGTCCGAACTGGCAGAGCTGACCGGGCATCCAGTACGGGTCGCGCACCGCGCCCCGGGCGAGACATCCACGTGGCCGCCCGGTGACGTAACGCTGATCACACCGGCGACCCTCAACACCGTCAACGCGATCGCTCTCGGACTCACCCCCACGTGGGTCGCGGCACACGCCTGCGAAGCGATCGGGAAACGGTGGCCGCTGATTGTCATGCCGTGCGTGAACAGCGCCTATGCAACGCACCCGCAGTTCGGCCGGTCGCTGAACGTGCTGCGTGAGGCCGGTGTTCGCGTGCTGTACGGAGCGCCGGACGGATTCGTGCCGAACGAGCCGGGCCAGGGGCGCCCCGAGGCGTACCCCTGGCACCTGGCCCTGGACGCCGCCGACAGATCCTGGGCATGACGAACGTCCCCGCCCGCCGGCCGTCGTGCAGACCATCGCTCGACTTCGGGCCGGGGCGCAGCCTGGATCAGCGGGTGCCGAAGCTGTGCACGGTGGTGGAGCGGTAGGTCGTGCCCGGGCGGAGGACCGTGGTGGGGAAGTGCGGCTGGTTGGGTGAGTCGGGGAAGTGCTGGGTCTCCAGGCACAGGCCGTCGCCCTGCCGGTAGACCCGGCCGCCGGGTCCTGTCAGCGTGGCGTCGAGGAAGTTGCCGCTGTAGAACTGCACGCCGGGCTCCGTGGTGTCGACCCGCATGAGGCGGCCCGAGCCGGGGTCGTGGAGGGTGGCGGCGTGCCGCGGCGCGCCGGTGATGCCCTTGTCGAGCACGAAGTTGTGGTCGTAGCCCTGCCCGTACAGGAGCTGCTGGTGGCTTTCGCGGATGTCGCGGCCGATGCTCTTGCCGCGGCGGAAGTCGAAGGGGGTGCCCCCGACGCGGGCGAGTTCGCCGGTGGGGATGAGGGTTTCGCCGACGGGCGTGTAACGGGCGGCGGCGATCTCCAGGCGGTGGTCCTCGATGCTGCCGGTGCCCTCGCCGCCGAGGTTGAAGTAGGTGTGGTTGGTGAGATTGACGACGGTGGGCGCGTCGGTGGTGGCCTCGTAGTCGATGCGGAAGTCGCCGTCGCGGGTGAGGGTGTAGTCGACGCGCACGTCGAGCGTGCCGGGATAGCCCATCTCGCCGTCGGGGCTGGTGCGGCGCAGGGTGAGTCCGGACCGGCCGTTCGGCGTGACGTCCCACAGGCGCTTGTCGAAGCCGCGGTCACCGCCGTGGAGGCTGTTGGGGCCGTCGTTGACGGGGAGTTGATAGGCGATGCCGTCGAGCGTGAAGCGGCCTTCGGCGATGCGGTTGCCGTAACGGCCGATCAGGGCGCCGAAGTAGGTGGTGGCCGTGAGGTAGGGCGCCAGGGTGCCGAAGCCGAGGGAGACGTTGACGTACTCCCCGGCGCGGTCGGGCAGTTCGAGGGACTGGACGATCCCGCCGTAGCTCAGCACCTTCAGCCGGGTGCCGCCGCGGCTCAGGGTCCAGCGGTGCACCTCGGTGCCGTCGGGCAGGTGGCCGAAGACCTCGGGTCCTTCGCCGTTTCCCTCCGCGGGGGCGGCGGCCCGGGCCTGGCCGGCCGCGGCGGTGGCTGCGGTGGCGGCGAGCCCGGCGGTGGCCGAGGCGAGGACTGTTCTTCTGCTGGGGCTCATGTGGTCGCTGCTCCTTGGGTCGAGGGTCCCGCCGCTGCGGGATGCCGCGGTGGGGCCTGGGGGTCGCGCTGTGCCACAGGAGGAGTCGGTGGCCGCACGGGCAGTCCACGTGCGCCCGACATATCGAACGAAGTTCGAAATACGGGGGGAACTTAGTGACTCACCTCACGCCCCGTCAAGGGGCCGCCGCGGTATCGGTTCAGCTCTCAGATCAGATCGCGCGGAATGGTCTCGCTCCACGTACGGGAGAAGACCCGGTGCGGACCCTCGAACGCGTCGAGGGTCGCGTGCAGCCGGAAGTCCGTATCGGTGCACTCCAGAACGGTGCGGGTCTCCGTGCGCGTCTCCCACGCGCCGCGGCGGAAGGCCATCGTCCACGCCGACTCGCCGCGCGCCGAGCAGAATTGGTCGGCCACCGAGTCGTAGCGCTCGCAGGCCCGCCGGTGCACCTCCATGCCGTGGTCCTCGTGGCGCTGGACGCCCTGGTCCTTCACGATCTCCAGAGTCGAGCGGTAGTCCACCAGGTCACGGGACACCTGCCAGCGCTGCTCGGCCGGGGTGAGCCGGGTCGTCGGAACGGGCCGGGTGCCCTCCGGGTCGCCGAACGGGCGCTCGGCCACGTCGTCCGGCTCGCCGAGCGGGCGTACCGGCAGGGTCAGGCAGCCGGCGCCGTGCACCGTCATCAGCACCGGCTCCGGCGGCGGCCAGGCCAGCGGCCAGTACGACGTGGACAGCGACACGCGCACCCGGTGGCCCGGCGGGAACGCCTGCGCCACGCCGTTGAGCGGCACGGTGACGCGGTAGCGGCGGCCGGGTTCGAGGGGCTGCGGATCGTCCAGGCTGTCGCGGCGGGTCAGGTTGAGCAGCCCGTAGGTGACGCGGGTGGCGCTGCCGTCCTCGGCGACGTCGGAGAGGCGGGCCGCGACCATGGCGACCGGACGGTCGACCGAGACCTCCAGGTCGACGGACGGCGAGCCGAGGACTTCGAGACGCTCCGTCAGCGGGTCGCTGTCGAAGACCATCGATCCGCCGTCCTCCTCGCGCTGGTCGTAGGGCAGATCGGGCGGCGCGTTGTAGGACGCCCACTTCCCGGCGAACTGCCCCACGGACAGCGGCGAGCAGACGGCGGCGGCCGCCCGTTCCCCCGCGGGGTGCCGCTCGTCCGCCGTCCCGATGCGCCGGTCGAGCAGCGGGTGGCGGAGCTCGCGGACGTGGGGCGAGGGCCAGTCCGGCTCGCCGACCCAGCGGCCCGGACGTTCCTCGTAGGACGTGGAGGGCGGCACGCTCTCCTGCATCCAGGCGCGCAGCATCGGTCCGTCCATCACGCCGTTGTCGACGTCCTTGAGCCAGTGGTCCCACCAGCGCACCAGCTCCTGGAGGTAGCCGATGGCGGGCCCCGGCTCGCCCTGGTGCGGAAACTTGTGGGACCACGGCCCGATGAGGCCCTTGCGCGGCACGTCCAGGTGCGCGAGCAGGCGGGTCACGGCGTTGGAGTAGCCGTCGGCCCAGCCGCTGGAGGCGAGCACCGGGCAGCGCACCGCGGCGTAGTCCTCGCAGACGGACGCGTGCCGCCAGTAGGCGTCGCGGCGCTGGTGGCGCAGCCAGTGCTCGACCCAGGGGCGGGCGGCGTCAAGGCGTTCGAACCACATGGCGCGCCAGTCCTCGCCGGCCAGCGCGGGGTCGGGCGGGCAGGTGGCGTAGGCGAACATGGTGCCCGCCTCGGCCAGGTTGTCCGAGAGCATGCAGCCGCCCATGTAGTGCATGTCGTCGGCGTGGCGGTCGTCGGTGAACGACGAGATGGCGATGGCGCGCAGGCTCGGCGGGCGGCGCGCGGCGACCTGGAGCGCGGCGAACGCGCCCCAGGACAGGCCCATCATGCCGGTGCGGCCGTCGCACCAGGGCTGCGCGGCCAGCCAGGCCAGCACGTCCTCGGCGTCCGTCTGCTCCCGCTCCAGGTACTCGTCCAGCAGCACGCCGCCGGACTCCCCGGTGCCGCGCAGGTCCACGCGCACGCAGGCGTAGCCGTGCCCGGCCAGGTACGGATGGTGCACGGAGTCCCGGGCTGCGGTGAGGTCGCGCCTGCGGTAGGGGATGTACTCCAGCACCGCGGGGACGGGCCGGTCGTCGGAGGTGACCGGGCGCCAGACGCGCGCGGCCAGCCGCGTGCCGTCCGCCACGGGGATACGGACGTCCTCCTCCGTCCGCACCCGGTGCGGCAGGTCCTCGGGGTCGACGAACCGCATCAGCCGCTCACCTCCTCGAACGCGAACGGCAGTCCCTTCACCACCTCGTCGTAACGGGCGACCAGCTCCTCCTCGCTGTCGGCGGCGGTGAAGACGTGCGCCAGCTCGAAGCTGTAGCTGTCCTGTTCCGGCAGCTCGGACAGGCGCGCACCGGCCGGGACGACGTGGTTGACGTGCGTGCCGGGGATGCGGTCGGCGAGGGCGGCCAGCTCCTCCTCGGTGGGGGAACGGCGGACCACGGCGTCCCCGAAACGGCGGTAGTACCACTTGGCGGCCAGCGCGTAGTCGCCCTCGCGGTGCGGCAGCGCCGGATCCCGGCCCAGGGCGAGGCTCAGCATGGCGTGGTGGTTGGGCACCCCGTCGACGTACGCGAACAATTCCGCGTGTGACTGGGAGTGACGGGGGTTGACCTCCAGGAGATTGATCCTGTCGGTCGCCGGATCGTAGAAGAACTCAATGCTGAAGGTCGCGTTGTTCAGCCCGATCCGCGTGATCACCCGCTCCGCGATGTCGCGCAGCCGCTCCGTCACGCCGTCCGGCAGCTGCGAGGGGTACTGGTGCCGCAGGAAGCACGGGCTGTCGGGGTAGGTGAGCGAGTCGAGCGTTCCGTAGACGGTCACCCTGGCCTCGTGCACGTAGCCCTCGACCGCCACCTGATCGCCGCGGATGGCCTCCTCCGCCAGGCAGCCCCGCCCGCCCGCGGCCGCGGCGGCGGGTGGCAGCGGCAGCCGGTCGAGCACGAAGTCGAACGGTCTGCCGACCCGGCCCGCACCCTCCCGTATCCGCGCCACGGCCGACCGGAACTCCGCCAGGTCCGCCACACCGAACGCCAGCTCGGACGAGTACGCCGTCACCGGCTTCAGCCACATCGGGAACCGCACACCCTCCGGCGGCTCCGGGGCGTCCGCGTCCAGGTCCACCAGACCGAAGCGGGGCAGCGCGTCCGTCACCTCGGCCTGTTCGAGGCGGCTCCAGTACTTGTGCTCGCACTTGACCACGGACGCGAGGCTCGTGCTGCGCAGCCCGTACCGCTCGGACAGGATCGGCACCAGCGTGGAGACGGGGAAGTCCCAGTAGCCGACGATGGCGTCGACCGAGCCGTCGAACGCGTCCAGCTGCTGCTCCGCCTTGCGGACCAGGGCGGGGAAGTCGATCTCTCCGTGCTGGAGTTCCTCGATGGTGAGCAGCGGGTGGAACCGGTACTCGGAGGCGTGCGGCACCTCCCCCAGCAGCTGCTCGTTCGCCTCGTCCATCCCGATCACGAAGATGTCCGCCTTGCCCACCGCTGTCCTCCTCGTCCGCGGCCCGCCGGGACGCGGACCGGACTTCCGGGGTACCCGGTCGCCGCCGGAGCATGCCGCGCGGACCTGCGGGGTCGTTCCCCGCCGCGATCGGAGAGCGCTCTCAGCCCGCCGCCCCGGAGAGCGGACGCGCGGCTCGCCCGGGGAGGTGCCGTCGCGGACCGGCGGCCGCGAGTCGGCGAAGCGGTTGATCATGAAATGGGTACGTTTGGCACCCCTTGCCACAGAGGAGAACCCATGACGTTCAACCCGCTGGAGCAGCGTGGTATCCCGCTGGACCGGCAGCTGCGGAACTGGCGAGAGCTGGCCGTGGAGCCGGTGGACCCCGACCGCAGCGACCCGTACACCCGGTGCCGGATCATCACGATGAACGGCATCGAGGTGGAGGCGATTCTCTTCAGCCACCAGTTCGCCCGGCACTGCCAGGACCCGGAGGTCAAACGGAAGCTGGCCGAGGTCCGCTACATCGAGGCGCAGCAGCAGAAAGCGGTCAACTGGCTGCTGCCGGGGGTGTCCTCGGTGCTGGAGACCACAATCTCCTACGAGCAGGTGGCCGTCGACCTGACCGCCTGGGTCGCGCGGGCCGAGCCGGACCCGTACCTGAAGCAGGCGTACCAGTTCGGAGTGCTGGAGGACTTCGACCACCTGTACCGGTACGCCAATCTCTACGAGATGATCGAGCACCGCAAGGCGGAGGAGATCGTCGACCAGCTCACCGAGGTCATGCCCGGCCGGCCCACCCCGCTGCACCACCGCCACCCCGTCGACAACGTGCGCGAGCCCTACGACCGCCGGCAGACCGACCCGCTGTCGAAGCTCCACGCGCTGACCGTCATGTCAGCCGAGCAGCAGACCATGAACTTCTACATGAACGTCGGACCCACGTACATGGAGCCGATCGCCCGCAAGCTCTACCAGGAAATCGGGCTGATCGAGGAAGAGCACGTCACCCACTACGAATCCCTGGTCGACCCGGGCGAAACCTGGTGGGAGCAACTGGTCCACCACGAGTACAACGAGTGCTACCTCTACCACTCGTTCATGGAGCAGGAGAGCGACCGGCGGGTGAAAGCCATCTGGGAACTGCACCTGAACATGGAGCTGGAGCATCTGCACACCGCCTGCGACCTCATGCGCCGCCACGACGGCAGGGACCCGGCCGAGGTGGTGGCGCCGCAGCTGCCGAACGTGCTGACCTTCGAGCCGAACAAGCAGTACCTGCGCGAGCTGATCGCCGACCAGCTGGACCTGACCACCCTGGGCACCGGCTACGTGCGCGAGGCGCACGAACGCTTCGAACGCATGCAGCAGCAGCTCAACGGCGATGGCCCCGCCCCCAGCGACGAGGTCATGCAACGCCACCAGGAGATGTTCGGCCGCGACTACCGCGTCCAGACCGAGGGCGAGCACCCGGCCTTCGCCACCGGCCACTGGAACTGACCCCGAGGGAGGGCCACGCAATGACATCGACCGCCCAGACACCCGACGCGGCAGACCAGGACGACGTCGTGGCACTGCTGATGCGCCAGCACGGAGACATCCGCAATCTCTTCGACGAAGTGGAACGCACCACAGGAGACGACCGGCGGGACGCCTTCCGCCGCCTGGTCCGGCTGCTGGCCGTACACGAAACGGCCGAACAGGAAGTCGTGCACCCCTTCGCCCGGCAGCTGTTCGACGGCGGACAGGGCGTGGTCGCCGACCGCCTGGCCGAAGAGAAACACGCCAAACAGGCCCTCGCCCAGCTGGACGCGATGGACCCCGACTCCCCCGGCTTCCTGCCCGGCCTGCGCCACCTGCGCACGGACGTCATGGAACACGCACGGGCCGAGGAACGCTACGAATTCGCCCAGCTGCGCCGCCGCGCCGACCCCGAACGACTCGCCGCCCTGGCCAAAGCGGTCAAAGCCGCGGAAGCCACCGCCCCCACCCACCCGCACCCAGCCGTCCAGGGCGCCGCGGCCAACATGGCCGCCGGCCCGTTCGCCGCATTGATGGACCGCACGAAGGACGCGGTCCGCAAAGCCATGGGCAAAGACGGATAGCCCGAACGGCGCCCGGCCGGAGGCCCGTTGAAAAAGAGGACACATCGCCGCTTTTCAGCGTGCATATCGCGCAGGCCCGCAGGGCACCCGCCGTTCGCCAGGGAAACGCCAACCAGACGAGGAGGATGCATCCCATGGCTGCGACCAACTCGGGTAACCCCGGAAACTTCGCCAACGACCCCGACCGGGCGTCGGAAGCCGGCCGCAAGGGCGGACAGGAAAGCCACGGCAACTTCGCCAACGACCCCGACCGCGCCTCCGAAGCCGGCCGCAAGGGCGGACACGAAAGCGGCGGCAACTTCGCCAACGACCCCGACCGCGCCTCCGAAGCCGGCCGCAAGGGCGGACACGAAAGCGGCGGCGGGCACCGTTGGACCGGCCGCTGACCAGGGCCCGGTCCCCCGCCTGCGCGGGGGACCGGGCCCTCATCCGTCGGCGGGCGGACGCACGCCGACGATGACGAAGCCGCTGCGGGGGCGCGCGGGAATCCGGCGCAGCGAGATGGTGAGGTCCTGGGGCGGAACGCGGTAGTCCAGCCGCGCCAGGCGGGGCACGAGCGCCTTCAGCAACCGCACGGTGGCCGCTTCCCCGGGGCAGCGGTGCCCGGTCTCCAGCGGCCCGCCGCCCTGGGGGACGAGTTCGTCGCCCCGCGGCGGCCGGTCGAGGAATCGTTCGGGCCGGAAGCGGTAGGGGTCGGCCCACAGACCCTCGTCGTGGTGCTGCCCGTACACGTCGAGCAGCACGAGCGCCCCGGCCGGAACGGGGTGGCCGCGCCAGGACACGTCGGTGACGGCCCGCCCGCCGACGAACGGCGCGAACGGATAGAAGCGGCGGACCTCGTGGACGAACGCCCCGACGTGGTCGGGGTCCCCCTCGCACAGACGGGCACGGTACTCGGGCCGACGGTGCAGGGCGTGCGCGGCGTAGGCGACGAACCAGCTCACCGCCGCCGCCGGCCTGATGAAGTTGAGCAGTTCGACCGCCGCGACCCCCGGTGTCAGCGGACGGCCGTCGACGTCCCGGTGCCGCGCCACCACGTCCGCAGCCGTGCCCGCCGGCGCGGCGCCGGGACCGGCCGTCCCCGCGCGCACGTCGTTCACCAGGCGGGCCAGCCGCCGCTCCTGCCGGCCGCGGGCCCGGCGCGCCCGCCAGTGGCGCGGCCCCGCGGTGGCGAAGCCGTCGACCATCGCCAGCAGGTCCCGCGCCACCGGCGCCACGTCACCCTCGTCCTGCGGGATACCTGCCCAGCCGCACACCCCCTCGGTGATGATCCGGCCGGCCTCGTCGAACAGCACCACGCGTTCGCGTTCCGGCCAGGACGCGACGGAACGGTCCCAGGCCGCGGCGACCCGCCCCGCCAGCGCGGTGAGCTGCTCCTCGTCCGCGAGCAGGGAGAGGAACATCGCCTTCCGCGCCCGGTGCGCCTGGCCGTCCAGGCCGTGCACGCCCCCCTTGCCGAACAGCGTGCCCCGCACCGGCTCCGGCAGCGCCCCGCCGCGGCGCACGTGCCGTTCGTCGTAGAAGAACCGCACCGCCTCGGGCCCGTGCAGCGCCACTGTGTGCCGCCCCAGCAGGCGGGCGCGCACGACGGGTGCCCCGGCGCGGCGCAGGCGCGAAGGCAGCCAGGCGTACCCGGCGGCGAGCAGGGGCAGGGAACTGTCGGACAGCGGGCGCCGGCTGGGTTTCATGGTCGTGCGCGTTTCCCCCCGCGGTGGGGAGAAACCGGTACTCACCCGCCCGGCGGCCGTTCTTCGCCGACCGGGGCTACTCGCGGAAGTCCTCCGGGTGGACCTCCGCGTCCTCGAGCGCCTCCCGCATGGTCGAGCCCTGACCCCGGCCCGGCTCGTCCTGGCCCCGGGACTCGGCGTCGGGCTCCGGCCCGTCCAGCACCTCGTCGGTCGTCCGGGTCTTGGGCCGGTTCTCCTCCGGCACGGTCATGTCCGCTGCTCCTCGCCTCGTCGCCGCCCCGCGGCGTGCGGGAGGGTCCCGCCCCTCCCACGGCAGCACGCGCGCGGTGCCCGCGCAACCGGAGGGCGCGGGCCGGGTGCCGGCCCCTCAGCAGCGGGCGAGCGGCCGGCGGAACCCGTCGTCCGCCGCCGACCACAACGTGTGGCCGCCGTCGGCCGAGACCGTCAGCCCGTACGCCTCGGGACCCGGGCGTCCGGAGGCGGCCCAATGGGAGACGACGGGCGCGAACTCGCCGAAGACGTCCCGCGGTCCGGCGTGGTCCACGTGCACGAAGCCGCCGCTGCGCGGCACGACCCTGGCCCAGGAGCCGCTGGGCCGGTGGGTGAGGATGTGGAGGGCGCTCTGTTCCTTCTCCGCCTCGCGGAGCGTCACCTGAGTGACGTCGGGCTGGACGAGGTGGCGCAGCAGCCGCGGCACGGTGCCGCCCAGATCGGGCAGTACGGCGACCCGGCTCTGCCCGCGCAGCGAGAGCACCATGCCCACGTCGTAGCCGAGGGGGCCCGCCGGGTCCTGCCGCGCGTCGGCGGATGCGTCGGCGGGTGCGTCGGCGAACGCGGCCGTCACCGGCAGCAGCGGCCCGGTGGCGCTGCCGTCGGCCGCGACGGTGAGCGCGGCCAGCGCGAAGCCGAGGGCGGCCACGACCGTGCCGCCCGGACGCACCTGCGCCAGCCAGGCCGCGGGAACGCGCGGCACGTCCACGCCCGCGATCAGCGCGTCGTAGGGCGCGCCGCCGGGGTGTCCGGCCGCGGGCGCGCCGACGGCCAGGGTGGGCGCGTACCCGGCGCGGGCCAGTGCCTCGCGAGCCGGCGCGAGCGCTTCCGGCCCGGGCGCGAGCGAGGTCACGGCCGCCTCACCGGCCCGGTGGCACAGCAGCGCGGTGCCGTGGCCGCGGCCCGTGCCGACCTGGAGGACGCGGGTGCCGCGCGCGACCGGGCCCAGCGCGCCCAGCATCGCGGCGAGCACGGACGGCCGCGCGCCCGGCCCGTCCGCCGCGGGCGCATCGTCCCGGCAGTCGGGCTCCGCCTCGCGGAAGAACGCCTCGTGCGGAACGTGCAGGAAGGCGTCGCGCCACTGCGGGTCGAGGTGTCCACCGGCCGCGAGCCGGTCGACGAGCGTCCTGCGGAGGTCCGCTGCGGAGGCGGCACTGGTCACGGTGGTCATGGGCGGCGGGTGCTTCCTTCCCGTTGGGGGGATGGCGCGCGTCGGTGTGCGACGTGCTGCCCTCCCCAACGAGGAAGACGGGACGACGTGGCGCCCCCGGCGCCGCCGGGGCGCGGGCGGCGGCGCGCAGGGCGCGCGGCCCCCCGCGTGAGCCGGGCGCACCGGCCCCGGTGCGGACTTCACCATCCGCACCGGGGCCGGTGGGCCCTCACCGTTCGGGCACCCGGCACCCGGCACCCGGCACCCGGCACCCGGCACGCGCCGGGCTAGTTCGCCCCGGCGCCTCCGGTGACGATGTCCTTGACGCTCGTGGCGCTGTCGAGGCTGTACGCGTACGGGATATCCGCCACCGAACCGGCGGTCTGGATCTCGCCGGAGCCGATCAGGTGGTTGTCCCTGGCCACGAGGTCGCCCGGGTCGGAGCCCGCGTAGCCGACGAGTGCCGGGTCCTCGCAGTTCTCGAAGTAGTTGCCCTCCACCAGGACCCCGGCGCCCTCGGTGGAGGCGACGCCGTACTCGTTGTCGTAGTAGTAGTTGTTGAAGACGTGCACCGGGTCGCCGAACCGGACACGGGGGTGGCGGGTCTCGCTGCCGTCGAACCAGTTGTGGTGGTAGGTCACCCGCAGGTGGCCCTGGTCCTCGGTGTGGCTGTCGGAGTGGCCGAGCAGCATCGACTTGTCGCTGCCGTCGAGGTGGTTCCAGGAGACGGTGATGAAGTCCGACTCGCGCTTGATGTCCACCGCGCCGTCGCTGCCCGTCCCGAACGTGTTGTGGTCGATCCAGATGTTGGTCGAGCTCTCCTGGACGTTGATGGCGTCGTCGTCCCAGTCATCGAAGGTGAGGTTCTGGATGATGACGTTGCTCTGCCCGTTGATGTCGAAGCCGCCGCCGGTGATGGTGGCGCCGCCGACCCCGACGATGGTCTTGTCGCTTCCCACGTCGTTCATGCCGGACAGGTTGATGGTGCCGCTGACCTCGATGACCAGCGGCCCCGACTGGGTGAGGGCGTCGGTCAGTTCACCGGCGGAGCCGACGGTGACGGTGCCGCCGCCGGCGCCGCCGGTGGTGCCGCCGTTCTCCGTGGCCCAGCCGACAAGGCCCTCGGCGGAGGGCGCGGGGGCGGACGCCCCGGCGGGCGTCATGCCCGTGCCGGCCGTGACGACGGCCAGCGCGCCCGCCAGGAGCAGCGCCGGGCGGGCGCGGAGGGACTTTCTGCGTGTGTCGGCGTTGTCGCGGGACATCCCGGTCTTCCTTTCGTCATTGCCGAGCCGTTGAACGAGGGGGGAGCGGCTCGGACCTGTGGGGGCCGCATTTCCGGGACGGGGAAGCGTTCCCGGGAATGCGGGTGGCTATGACGAGCGCGGGACGGGCCCCTTTACCGGGCCCGTTCCCTTCGGGCGCCGACCTGCCGCCAGGTCGGCTTCCGGGGGTGCGTTGCCGCACGTCCCTCCAGTTCCGGAGGGACGGCATGCGGTTCTGCCGTGACGGTCTCCGTGAAATAGCAAGCGCTTTCCGATTTCTGGAAAGTATCGCCGGTGTAAAGGGCTGTCAAGAGACCGGATCGGCAAGCAGAAAAGGTGTGGAATATGGCGCGGACCCTGTGGACTTTACCGATTGATGCCGCGTGCCGGGCCGCCTTGTCAAGGCGGCCCGGCACGCGGGAGGAGCGGAACGGCGGCCCGTTCGGTGCCCGTTCAGTGCCCGTTCGTGGCGCGGGCGGCCGCGACCTGGCGCAGCACCTGCGGCACCACCTGACCGCCCGCGGGCGCGAGCGCCGGCGTGTAGGTCCAGGCGTGCCCGACCCACGGGTCGGCCAAGTGGTCGTCGGGCACCGGCGTGATGCGCAGCAGCGCCCGGAACAGCGGGTCGAGCACCGGGCCGTAGGCCCGCGCGTCCTCCCGGTCGGCAACCATCATCAGGTGGACGCCGACCGAGGGCCCCTCGTCCGCCAGGTAACGGAGCTGCGTGACGGACCTGTCGTCGAAGCCGTGCGGGAAGTCGTGGACGATCAGCAGCTGTTCGGCCAGGTCGATGTCCTGCGGCAGGGCGTCGGCGACGCCGCTGCGCACCGCCATCTGCACCAGGTCGACGCGCTGGGTCAGCCGCCCGAGCACCGCGCCCACGCCCGCGGCCCCGGCCGCGGGCGGCCCGGCCAGCGCGCCGGACTCGGTCAGCGGCGCGAACGCCGTGGCGGCGCCGCCCGCCGGGTCGATGACGTGGACGCTGAGCCCGCCCGCGGGGTGGGCCGCCAGCAGGCGGGCGGCGATGACCGCCGCCGTACCGGCGGCGAGCCGGCGCAGCTCGTCGCCGTCGACGAGCGCGGACTGCACGGAACTGCCGCCGCGCCCGCTGTCGATCCACAGGCCGCGTTGCAGTGGCAGCCGCACCAGCATCGGGATGCGCAGGTCGACCCGCTCGGGCAGGCTGAGGTCGCCGAGGCGCAGCGCCATCGCCGTCTCCTCCGGCACCCGGTACTGCTGCCACACGGCGCTGTCCCAGCGCGCGTAGGCGGGCGGCAGGGCGGGCTCGACGACCGCCGCCTCGGCGATCAGCTGGGCCGCGTCGCGGTCGAACGCGGCCCTGGCCTGGTCGACGAGCTGCGTGTGCTTCGCGCGTGCGGCGCTGCGCGCCGCGTCGGCGGCGGGGCCGACGCGGGTGCTCGGGTCGGAGAGCACCGAGTCCAGTTCCCGGTCCATGCGCGAGTCGGCGAAGTCGACGGCGCTGCGGTAGGCCGCGGTCGAACGGGCCAGGTCCTCGAACATGCCCCAGACCTGGTTGTACAGCCGCTCGTCCATCGACCAGCCGGTCGCGTCGCCCGCGACGGGCTGCGGGTGCGCCCCCTGCTGCGGCTCGGGGGCGGCCGGCGGCGGGGCCGAGGGAGCGGCGGGGGCGTCGGCGGTGTGGCGTCCCGGGTGCCGGTAGTCGATCCGGCCGCCGGCGGGGGCGGTGGGCTCGGGCTGCGGGGCGGTCCCGCCACCGACCTGGGCGGCGCGGCGTTCGCGGTCGGCGTCGGCGGGCCGCGGCGGGGGCGGCGCGACCGAACGCGCCATGCCGCCGGCGACCGCCTCGTCGATGGCGGCGGCGAGGTCCCGGGCCTGCGGCAGGCCCTGGTCGTGGAGCATCGCGGCGAGGCCGCCCGCGTAGCCCTGGCCGACGGCCCTGACCTTCCAGGCGTCGTTCCTGCGGTACAGCTCCAGGGCGACGACGGCGGACTCGGCGTCGAGGTCGATGATGGTGTAGCTCGCGACGGGGGTGCCGTCCAGGCCGGTCACGGCGACGAAGGGGGCCGCGACGGCGCCGAAGCTCGCCGGGCCGCCGGTGCCCGCAGGCAGGGCGAGCATCACGTTCACCCGGTGCACGGCGGCGGGCAGGGCGCCGAGGTCGACGGCGAGCCGGTGGTCGGCGGCGGCCTGCTTGGAGACCTCGATGCCGGGGAGGCGGGGCGAGGCCGGGTGGGCGACCCACTCGGCGTCCTTCATGCGCCCCGCCTCGTCGTTGAGCGTCACTCCGGCCAGGATCGGGCGGCCCGCGGACACCCGTATTTCCAGGCGGGTTTCGGAGAGCGGGTGGTTCTGCCCGCGGATCAGCTCGGCCGTCATGCTTGCGCCCCCTCGTTCGGTCGCCCCGCCGGGCGGTGCCCGGCGCGCTGCGTGTGGATGGTGTGCCCCGTGCGCCCGGCGTGGCCGGCGAGCCCGGCGTGGCCGGCGAGCCCGGCGTGGCCGCGTGCCACTGCCGGGCCCGATGGTATCCGCGCCGTGCGCCGCGCCTACAGGTAGGGAACCAGCGCGGGCATCAGGTCCTGGAAGGTGCGGCCGTTGGCCGGCTCGCCGATGGCGGTCATCTGCCAGCCGTTGCCCTGGCGGTGCACCTTGGCCATGACCTGCGCGGTGTACTGGCCGCCGCCGGTCAGCGTGTACCGGGCCAGCTCCTGGCCGTTGGTCTCGTCGACCAGGCGGCAGAACGCGTTCTGCACCTCGGTGAAGCTCTGGCCGGTGAAGGAGTTGACGGTGAAGATGATCTGGTCGATGTGGACCGGCACACGCTGGAGGTCGACGAGGATCGCCTCGTCGTCGCCGCCCTGCCCGGCGCCGCCGACAAGATTGTCGCCGGTGTGGCGCACGGAGCCGTCGTCGGACACCAGGTGCTGGAAGAAGACGACGTCCACCGGCTGCTTGTCGGCGAACACGACGGCCGAGGCATCGAGGTCGATCTCCCGGGAACGCGACCCGAACAGTCCGCGGCGCGGGGCCGCCTGCCAGCCGAGTCCCATCCGCACCGCGGTCAGGGTGCCCCCGTCGGACTTCGTCAGGTTGATCGCCTGTCCCTTGGACAAGTTGAGACTCACGTGCTGTCCCTTCCCGGATCGGATCACCGCCGGTTCCGGCGGTGATCCGACCCTACGCAGTGCGGACGGCGGTCCGGGGCACCCGCCCCGCTTTGTGGCAGTCCTGCAATACTCCCGCGGCACGGCCGCGCGTGAACGGGCCTGCCGCGGGTCCGTCGTTCACCGGTCGCCGTCGCGGTATTCGCCGGGCGGGCGCGCGGCCGGGTCCGCGTGCTTGGACCGTTCCGCGTCGCGCAGCGCCACGCGGCGGATCTTGCCCGAGATGGTCTTGGGCAGTTCGGCGAACTCGATCCGCCGGATGCGCTGGAACGGCGCGAGCCGGGCGCGGCTGTGGTCGAAGAGGGCGCGCGCGGTGTCCGCGTCCGGCTCCCAGCCGGCCGCGAGGACCACGTACGCCTTGGGCACGGCCAGCCGCACCGGGTCCGGCGAGGGCACGACGGCCGCCTCGGCCACCGCGGGGTGCTCGATCAGCGCGCTCTCCAGCTCGAAGGGTGAGATGCGGTAGTCCGACGCCTTGAACACGTCGTCGGAACGGCCCACGTAGGTGAGGTAGCCCTCGTCGTCGCGGGCGGCGACGTCCCCCGTGTGGTAGTAGCCGCCGGCCATCGCCTCGGCCGTGCGCTCGGGGTCGTCCCGGTAGCCGGTCATCAGGCCGAGCGGCCGCGCGGACAGGTCGAGGCACAGCTCGCCCTCGTCGCCTTCCTGCCCGGTCACCGGGTCGATGAGCGCCACGCGGAAGCCGGGCGCCGGGCGGCCCATGGAGCCGGGTTTGACCGGCTGGCCCGGCGTGTTGGCGACCTGCACGGTGCTCTCGCTCTGCCCGAAGCCGTCGCGGATGGTCACCCCCCACGCCTCCCGCACCCGTTCGATCACCTCGGGGTTGAGCGGCTCCCCCGCCCCGGCCGCGATCTGCGGCGGCCGGCGCAGCAGCCGCAGGTCCGACTGGATCAGCATGCGCCACACCGTGGGCGGCGCGCAGAAGCTGGTGACCTGGCAGCGGTCCATGTGGGCCATCAGCCGGGCGGCGTCGAAGCGCGTGTAGTTGTGGACGAAGACGCACGCCTGCGCGTTCCACGGTGCGAAGACGTTGCTCCAGGCGTGCTTGGCCCAGCCGGGCGAGGAGATGTTCAGGTGCACGTCGCCGGGCCGCAGGCCGAGCCAGTACATCGTCGACAAGTGCCCGACGGGGTAGGAGAGATGGGTGTGCTCGACGAGCTTCGGCCGGGCGGTCGTGCCCGAGGTGAAGTACAGCAGCAGCGGGTCGTCGCCCGCGGTCGGCCCGTCCGGCTCGAAGGCGGCGGGGGCGGCGTACGCGTCGGCGTGGGCGAGCCAGCCGGGCGTCGGCGGGCCGACGGCGATGCGGGCGACGTCCGCGGGCACCCCGGCGAACTTGCCGGTATGCGCCGAGCCGGTCACCACGTGCCGGGCCCCGCCGCGCAGCACTCGGTCGGCCACGTCCTCCGGGCCGAACAGCGGCGTCGCCGGGATCAGTACGGCGCCCAGCTTCATGGCGGCGAGGATCGTCTCCCACAGCTCGACCTGGTTGCCGAGCATGAGGAGCATCCGGTCGCCGCGGCGGACGCCGTGCCCGCGCAACCAGTTGGCCAGGCGGGCGGATCGGGCGGACAGGTCGGCGAAGGACAGGACCCGTTCCGAGCCGTCCTCCTCCACCAGCCACAGGGCGGGCGCGTCGTTGCCCTCGGCGATGACGTCGAACCAGTCCAGCGCCCAGTTGAACGTGTCCAGCCGGGGCCAGGTGAACGTCGCGTACGCGGTGTCGTAGTCGTCGCGGTGGGCCAGCAGGTGATCACGGGCCGCCCGGAACGTCGCGGTGCTCGAAGTCGCGGTCATGACGGAACGGTGCCCGCCCGCGCGCCGCCCGTCCACCCCGGAAGGGGGTGCCACCGGACCGCGGACGGGCACCGCCGGGGTCAGCCGGCCGCCGCGCGCCAGGGCTCGTAGTGCGGGTTGTCCACGCACTCGGCCATGATCTCGGTGTCCGTGGTGCGGTCGACCGGGCAGGCGCCCACGATGAAGGAACGGTCGATGCCGCCGGGGAACGCGACCTCCACCTGGTCGGCCCACCGGTGCTGGTCACCGATCGTCGCGTTGACGTCGATGCCGCCGGGGGCGTCCACGTAGTAGTTGTACTTCGCCCGGCCCCACTCCTTGTACAGGTCGTGGTCGTAGGTGGTGCTGACGAACGGCGAGGGCTGGTTCTTCAGCACGTACGCCTCCAGGTCGTACTGACCGTTCACGTCCTTGGGCCGGAAGCCCTCCTCGAAGATCACCGCGGGACTGCGGTTCTCCGCGCGGTAGAGCTGGCGGCAGTCGGTGCGGTGGGCGGGCGCCGGGGAGATCCGGTCGACGTCCACGTCCCGGGTGGCCGCGGCGTACAGCGGGTCCTGCACGGACGGGCAGGCCACGGCGGCCGCCGCCGTGCCGGTGGCGCCGGGCGCGGAGGTGAACAGCAGGGTCAGGGGCAGGGCAACTACCGCTGCCCTGCGCGCGATTCGTTTGATCAGCATGCCGTACACCCTGGCGGCGGGACCTCGCGGAGGCAGGAGATGTCACCGGTACGAGCGGGAAATGTCACCGGTTCGAGGGCGTGGCGGAGGACGTGGCGGACGGCGGGACGGTGGCGGCGACCGGCAGGGCACGCAGCAACAGGACCGACCGTTCGGGAACGGTGATCGTCTCCCCGCCGTGGTGGACGGTGCCAGGCGCGGTGTCCTGGTCCTCGCGCGAGGTGTCGATCAGCAGCGCGTAGGCGTCGGCCCAGGGCTGTGCGGGCAGCGGGAACTCCACGGGGGTGGCCCCCGCGTGCAGGATCGCCAGGAAGCTGTCGTCGGTCACCGGGCGGCCCTTGGCGTCGCGCTGCGGGATGTCGCGGCCGGAGAGGAACATGCCGAGCGTGGCGCCCGGCGCGTACCAGTCCCGTTCCGTCATCTCCTTGCCCGCCGCCGTGAACCAGCCGAGATCCCTTATGCCTTCAGGACCCTGGCGCCTGCCGGAGAAGAACGCGCGGCGGCGCAGCACCGGGTGGTCCCGGCGCGTCCTGATCAGGCGGCGGGTCAGGTCGAGCAGGGGCCGCCAGGCGGGGTCGGTGCGCAGGGACCAGTCGATCCAGCCGGTCTCGTTGTCCTGGCAGTAGCCGTTGTTGTTGCCGTGCTGGGTGCGGCCCATCTCGTCGCCCGCGACGAGCATGGGCACGCCGGTGGACAGCAGCAGCGTGGTGAGCAGGTTGCGCAGCTGGCGGCGGCGCAGCGCGGTGATGCCCGGGTCGCCGGTCTCGCCCTCGGCGCCGCAGTTCCAGGAGCGGTTGTCGTCGGTGCCGTCGCGGTTGTCCTCGCCGTTGGCCTCGTTGTGCTTGGCCTCGTAGGTGACGAGGTCGCGCAGCGTGAACCCGTCGTGTGCGGTGATGAAGTTGACCGAGGCGTACGGGCGGCGCCCGCCCCACGCGTACAGGTCGCTCGACCCGGACAGCCGGTAGCCGAGGTCGCGCACGTCGGGCAGCGCCGCCCGCCAGTAGTCGCGGACGGTGTCGCGGTAGCGGTCGTTCCACTCGGTCCACAGCGGCGGGAACGCGCCGACCTGGTAGCCGCCGCTGCCGACGTCCCAGGGCTCGGCGATGAGTTTGACGCGCCGCAGCACGGGGTCCTGGGCGATGACGGCGAGGAAGGGGGAGAGCATGTCGACGTCGTGGAACGAGCGGGCGAGCGCCGCGGCCAGGTCGAAGCGGAAGCCGTCCACGCCCATCTCCTGCACCCAGTAGCGCAGCGAGTCGGTGATCAGCCGCAGCACTTGGGGCTGCACGACGTGCAGCGTGTTGCCGCAGCCCGAGTAGTCGGCGTAGTGGCGCGGGTCGTCGGCGAGCCGGTAGTAGCCGGGGTTGGCGATGCCGCGCAGGGAGAGGGTCGGGCCCAGCTCGTCGGCCTCGGCGGTGTGGTTGTAGACGACGTCGAGGATGACCTCGATCCCCGCCTGGTGCAGGGCGCGGACCATGGACTTGAACTCGCCGACCTGCTGCCCGCGCGTGCCGGTGGCGCTGTAGGCGGCGTGCGGCGCGAAGTAGCCGATGGAGTTGTAGCCCCAGTAGTCGCGCAGCCCGCGGCGCAGCAGGTGGTCCTCGTGCGCGAACTGGTGGACGGGCAGCAGCTCGACGGCGGTGACGCCGAGGGAGACGAGGTGGTCGACGGCCGCCGGGTGGCCGAGCCCCGCGTAGGTGCCGCGGAGTGCCGCGGGGACGCCGGGGTGGCGCATGGTGAAGCCGCGTACGTGCAGTTCGTAGATGACGGAATCGGCCCAGGGGGTCTTGGGCCTGACGTCGTCGACCCAGGTCTCGGTGTCGTGCACGACGACGCCCTTGGGCACGAACGGCGCGGAGTCGCGGTCGTCGCGGACGGTGTCGGCGAGGTCCTGCCGCTGGTGGTCCCTGTGGTGCCCGTACACCTCCGGGGGCAGCCGCCCGAAGTCGCCGTCGACGGCCCGCGCGTAGGGGTCGAGGAGCAGCTTGGCCGGGTTCCACCGGGCACCGGCCGCCGGGTCCCACGGGCCGTGGACGCGGTAGCCGTAGCGCTGCCCAGGCCGGACGCCGGGCACGAAGCCGTGGAAGATCTCGTGGGTCAGTTCTTCGAGCGGGCAGCGGATCTCCCGCCCGTGGTCGTCGAAGAGACACAGCTCGACGGCGTCCGCGCCGCCCGCCCACAGGGCGAAGTTGGTGCCCTCGACACCGTCGGGGCCCGTGCGGAACCGCGCGCCGAGCGGCGCCGGGCGGCCGGGCCAGACATCGGTCGTCACACGCTCGGGTGCCTGGGACACGGGTGCCTCCACATCTCGCTGCCCGGATACTTCCCGCTGCGCGGGGCGCCCTCACGTGCGGGGGCGGGGCTCCGCCGGGTGTGAGTGGCATTCAATCAGTTTTGCGGTGATTGCCGCGTTTTACCGCCGGATCGCCCGCCGTGTTTGCCGCAGGCCCTTGAACTGCGACGGAACAGTGACAATCGGCTTTCCTTCCCGTAAGCGCAGTGTGATTACCTGGCGTCAGGAGAGGGTGTGCGAGGGGAGAGGGATTCATCGTGAAGACGGGGCCGGTCGCGGCGTTGCTCGGGCTACTGCTGCTGGTGCTGACGGCGTGCAGCGGAAGCAGTGAGGCGGGGGAACGCGGCGGCGAGGGGGAGACACCGGCCGGCGCGGAGTCGGTCGACATAGCCATCGCGCCCGGGGACGGCGCCACGGACGTGGCGACCTCGGGCGCGCTCGAAGTGACGGCCGAGCACGGCACGCTCACCGAGGTCACGGTCACCGACGCCGAGGGCGCCGCGGTGCCTGGCGAGCTGTCCGAGGACGGGACGTCGTGGCGGCCGGGCGAACACCTGGCGAACGGCACCGACTACACGGTGACCGCGACCGGCGAGAACGCGGGGGGCGAGGAGCAGACGCGCAGCGCCGCGTTCACGACGACGGCGGCGGACGCGACGTTCACCAGCAACTGGAACATCGCGGACGGGGCGACGGTCGGCGCCGGGATGGTGCTGTCCATGACGTTCGACACCCCCATCGAGGACATGGCGGCCGTGCGCGACGCGGTGCGGATCAGCGCCGAGCCGCACGTCGACGTCCGCGGGCACTGGTTCGGCAACCAGCGTCTCGACTTCAGGCCCGAGGAGTACTGGGCGGCCGGCACGGAGGTGACGGTCAGCTTCCGCGTCCGCGGGGTGGAGGGCGCGCCCGGGGTGTACGGCACGCTGTACGAGGATGTGACGTTCACCGTCGGCCGCAGCCAGGTGACCACCGTGGACGCGGCGGCGATGACCATGGAGGTCGTGCGCGACGGGGAGAGCCTGCGGACCATTCCCGTGACCACGGGCGCGCCCGGCACGCCGACGTGGAACGGCAAGATGGTCATCACGGAGAAGCACGAGGAAACGCGGATGGACGGCTCGACCGTCGGCTTCGGCGGCGAGTACGACATACCGGATGTGCCGCACGCGATGCGGCTGAGCACCTCGGGGACGTTCATCCACGGCAACTACTGGGCTTCGGGTTCGACGTTCGGCAGCGAGAACGTCAGCCACGGGTGCGTCGGCCTCCAGGACACGCAGGGGGCGAACGACTCGTCCACGCCCGGCTCCTGGTTCTACGAGAACTCGATGATCGGCGATGTCGTCGAAGTGATCAATTCTGACGACGATGTGATCGCACCCGACAACGGCATCAACGGGTGGAACATGGCCTGGGCGGAGTGGGGCGCGGGGCAGGAGTGATCCTGCCCAGGGCATATGTGGGCGACCACGCCAGGATCACCCACCCCAGAAGGGCCAGTTACCACGGAACTGCCCGCGCGCGGGGCATATGCAGTCCATGATGGGAGGATGGCAGCAGCGTCGGACACTCCCATGCTCGGAGTCAGGGAAGAGGACGAGTCGACCGACACGGCGTGGGATCTCGGCCTCGACCCCTCGGCCGGCGAGATCCGCCTTCCTTCCCGCGCGCGTTCGGCGCGCGTTGCCAGACGGCTGACCCAGCGGCAGCTCCAGCAGCGCTGGCTGCTGCCGGCCGAGCTGACCGACGATGCGGTGCTGCTGGTGTCCGAGCTCGTGGGCAATGCGGTGCAGCACGCCGGTGCCGCGGAGTTCGGGCTGCGGATTCGCCGCCGCCGCGGCTGGATTCGCGTCGAGGTCCGCGACCCGTCCCGGGCCCTGCCCTGCCACCTGCCGGTCCGGGAGATGGACGTGGTCAGCGGCCGGGGTCTTTTCCTGGTCGACACACTCGCCGACCGCTGGGGCGTCGACCTGCTCGCCGACGGCAAGTGCACCTGGTTCGAGATGCGGGTCAGCTACCGCCCCGTCGGCTGACCCCGGCGGCCGGCCCGGCGGCCGGCCCGGCGGCCGGCGTCTCGTGCCCGGCCCGGTGCGCACTCGGCGCGACGCCGTGGCGGCGCTTGAACGCGACGCTCAGCGCGAAGGCGTTGGCGTAGCCGACGCGGCGCGCGATGGCGCCCACGGTCGCGTCCGTATCGCGCAGCAGGTCGGCGGCCAGCGCGATGCGGTGGCCGGTGAGATAGCTCATCGGCGGCTCCCCGACCCGGGCGGTGAAACGGCGGCCGAGCGCGGCGCGGGACACCCCCGCCCCCGCCGCGAGCTCCGCGAGCGTCCACGGCCGCGCCGGGTCCGCGTGCAGCAGCCGCAGCGCCCGGCCGACGACCGGGTCGTCCCCGGCCGTGTACCAGTCCGGGCGGTCGGCGCCCGCGCCGCCGAACCAGGCGCGCAGCGCGGACGTCAGCGTCAGGTCGAGCAGCCGGTCCAGCACGGCCTGCTGGCCCGGCCCGTCCCGCGTGACCTCCTCGGCCAGCAGATCCAGCGCGGGCAGGCGCACGTCGGCGGCCGGGACCACCAGCACCCCGGGCAGCGCCGCGAGCAGCCGGTCGCCGATCTCCCCGCGGCGCTCGACGGCACCGGCCAGCAGCAGCGCGGCGCCGCCCGGGCCCATGTCGCAGGTGCGCAGCCGCCGTTCGACCTCGTCCCCCGCGTCCGTGCCGTCCGCGCGGGCGCAGTAGTCGGCGTCGGTCACGAGGTACCGCGGCCGCGTCGCCGGATCGTCGGCCACGGTGTACGGCGCGGGACCCCGGGTGATGACGACGTCCCGCTCCCGCACGCGCACCGGCGCGCCCGCGGCGGGCAGGACCCACGCGGCGCCGCGCAGCATCGTGGACAGCGTCAGCGGCGCGCCGGTGGCGAACCGCAGCGACCACGGCGGACTCATCAGCAGCTGCCGGAAGAGGGCGCCCCGCGCCCGCACCCCGCCCAGCACCTCGGCCAGCACGTCCACGTCCCCGGCCCCGTCCACGTCCGCGTCCATGGCCTCGACTTTAACCGCGTGGACGCTCGGACATCCCAGCGAGCGGAACGGCCATGGCCCGTCTCCCGGGCGGCGCGTTCACTGGAGCCATGACTGATCACCCGATACTCGTCACCGGCGGCACCGGCACGGTCGGCAGCCGCGTGGTGTCCCTGCTGCGGGAGCGCGGGCACGCGGTGCGCGTGGCCTCGCGCGGCGCCGCGGAACGATTCGACTGGCAGGACCGCGCGACGTGGGACGCCGCGCTGGCCGGAGTGCGGCGCATGTTCGTGGTGCCGCTGGACGGCACGACCCTCACCCGGCCCTTCCTCGCGCGGGCGGCGGACCA
Organism: Streptomyces sp. MP131-18; assembly: GCF_001984575.1. Classification (GTDB taxonomy): domain Bacteria; phylum Actinomycetota; class Actinomycetes; order Streptomycetales; family Streptomycetaceae; genus Streptomyces; species Streptomyces johnsoniae. Next base: position 2,043,061 of record NZ_LZNS01000001.1, read on the forward strand.
CGGGGTAGGCCGCGTGGTGCTGCTGTCGGGCCGCGGCGTCGACGTGCCCGGCTACATCGAGGAGGACCCGAACGGGCTGGGCGAGACGCACGTGGACGGCGAGGACGCGGTCCGCGGCGGCGCCGCGGACTGGACGATCCTGCGGCCGGGCTGGTTCGCGCAGAACTTCAGCGAGGGCTTCTTCCGCGAGGCCGTGCTGTCCGGCGAACTGCGGCTGCCGGTCGGGAACGCCGCCGCCTCGTTCGTCGACGCGGCGGACATCGCCGCGGTGGGCGTCGCGGCGCTCACCGAGGACGGCCACGCCGGGCAGATCTACGAGCTGTCCGGGCCCAGGGCCCTGACCCTCGCCGAGGTGGCGGCCGAGATCTCCGCGGCGACCGGCCGCGAGGTCCGCCACGTTCCGCTGCCGCCCGGGCAGTTCACCGCGGAGCTGATCGCGCAGGGCTGGCCGGCGGCCGACGCCGAGGGCTTCCTCCAGAGCCTCTCGCCCCTCGAACGCGGCCTCGACGAGCACCTGTCGGACGGCGTGCGGCGTGCGCTGGGGCGCGAGCCCCGCGACTTCGCCGCCTTCGCGCGCGACGCCGCGCGCGCCGGGGCGTGGCCGGCGCGCACGTAGGCCGAGGCGCCCGGGGACATACGTCCCCGGGCGCCCGCGTCGCTCAGGCGGCGCTCAGCGAGCCTGCCCGAGGGCGGCCTGCGGTCCCGCGCCCGCCGTCACGATCGACGGCACGTCGGCGGCCGGGTCCAGGCTGTAGTCGTAGGGGATCGCTCCGACTCCGGTGCCGGTGCTCTCCGGCTCACCCGAGCCGTCGTACACGTTGTCGCGCTCGACGAGGTCGCCGGGGCCCGAGTCCATGTAGCCCACGTGGGTGGGCGCCGGGACGTTCTCGAAGTAGTTGCCCTCGACGAGCACGCCCGCGTCCTCGGTGGAGGCCACGCCGTAGATCTCGTTGTTGTCCAGGTAGTTGTTGAACACGTGCACCGGGTTGCCGTGCCGCACGCGCGGGTTGCGCTCGGCGCTGCCGTCGAACCAGTTGTGGTGGTACGTCACCCGCAGGTGGCCGCCGTCCTCGTCGCCATTGCCGTCCGTGTGGCCGAGCAGCATGTTCTTGTCGTGGGTGGTGTGGTTCCAGGAGATGGTCACGAAGTCGGAGCCGCTCTTGACGTCGACGGAGCCGTCGTCGCCCGACCCGAAGAAGTTGTGGTCGATCCAGACGTTGGTGGAGCCCTCCTGGACGACGATCGCGTCATCGTCCCAGTCGTCGAAGTTCATGTTGCGGATGATGACGTTCTCCGCCTCGCTGACCTTGAGGCCCGCGCCCGTGAGGCCGGAGTCGGTGCCGACACCGATGATCGTCTTGTCCGAGGCGACGTCGTTCATCCCGTCCGGCATGCTCAGCTCGCCGTCGACGAGGAGGGTCAGCGGTTCGTCCGACTCCAGCAGCTCGGCCAGGGTGTCGCCGTCGGTGACGGTCACCGTCTCGCCGTCCGCGCCGCCGGTGGTGCCGCCGTTCTCCGCGGCCCAGCCGACCAGCTCGTCCCGCACCGGGTCCCCGGGCTCGTCCGGCTCGTCCGGGTCCCCCGGCTCGTCCGGAGGCGTGGTGTCCAGGTTGCCCGCACCGGCGCCCGCGGTCACCACCGACGGCACGTCCGCACAGGGCAGGACGGTGTAGTCGTAGGGGATCTCGGCGACGCTGCCGCCGGTCTCGCCGTCGCCCGAGTTCTCGAAGCAGTTGTCCCGCGCTTCGAGGTTCCCGTCGCCGGAGCTGCCCTCGCCGAGGTGGAAGGGGTCGTCGACGTTCTCGAAGTAGTTGGCCTCGACGAGCACGCCCGCGTCCTCGGTGGAGGCCACGCCGTAGTCGTCGACGTCCAGGTAGTAGTTGTTGTAGACGTGCACCGGATCGCCGAAGCGCGCGCGGGGGTTCCGCTGGTCGGTGCCGTCGAAGAAGTTGTTGTGGTAGGTGACGTTCAGCCGCCCGACGTCCTGCTCGCTGTTGTCGTCGTCGTGGCCGAGCAGCATGTTCTTGCCGTGCATGCTGTGGTTCCACGACACGGTGACGAAGGACGAGCCGCGCTTGACGTCGAGCGCGCCGTCGCTGCCGCTGACGAACGTGTTGTGGTCGAGCCAGATGTGGTGGGAGAACATCTGGACGTTGATCGCGTCGTCCTCCCAGTCCTCGAAGGTGAGGTTCTGGACGATGACGTTGTGCACGGCGTCGTCCGGCGGATCGGTGATGTCGTCGTCGAGGGGCAGCCCGATGTTCAGCCCGGCACCGGTGAAGCCCGAGTCCGAGCCGACGCCGATGAGCGTCTTGTCGGAGGTCACCTCCTGCATCGGGCCCGGCAGCTCGATCATGCCGTCGACCTGGATGACCAGCGGCCCTTCCTGGCCGGCGGCCTCGATGAACTCGTCCGCGGAGCCGACCGTCACGGTCGGGCCGCCGGCACCGCCCGTGGTGCCGTCCTGGCCCAAGACCGACATCGAGGCGAAGCCCTCCGGCTCGCCGACGGCCGCCGCGGTCGGGTCCGCGCCCGCGCTCGGGGCGACCGTGAGGATCGTCCCCACGACGAGCGCGCCCGCCGCGCCGCCGATCAGCGCGTTGCGCCCGGCCCTGCGGCCGAACGGTCGCGCCGCCTCGCTCTTTCCTCTTCCCCGGTGGCGCACATGTGTGGATGCCATGCCGTGTCCTCCTGAAGGTCCGCGTCCGGCCGACGCGACCTGATCGCGTGCCAGGCGTGCCCTGCCCGCGGTAGCGGACCGCAAGGCCGAGGGGAGCCGTGCGCTCGTCCTGCGCACAAAGCTCTGCCTGGTGGATGGGGGGTGTGCCGGTATGCCGCGCGGCGGGTGGCTCGCTACGTAACCTAACCGGAGGACAGAGGACGATAACGCGACGCATGTGGACTCGGACGCCCGGAGCCGACGCGGACGGAAGCCCCCCGTTCACAGCGGACCGAAGCGCCCCCCGGGCCGGCGTGGCGGCGTGACCGGTGACCGCAGGCCCCGGGTGGCCCGGCGCCTGCGGTCGTTGCACAGCAGGCACTTGCCCCAGCCGGGCGGCAGCGGATCGTCCTTGTCGCCGTAGAGCGGGTCGACCGCGCCGCGCGGATGCTCGCGGCACCCCGTCTCGCCCGGCCCGTCCACGTAGGACTGGGCCGCGGCCAGCGCCCGGCGGAGCGCGTCCACCAGCACCTCGGCCTGCTCCCCCGCCGGCTCGTCGTGGTCGAAGGCGATGTCGGAGGCGGTCCGCAGGGCCGCCTGGAGATCCCTCAGCTCGGACTGCTGATTCATGCGCGCCAGCGTAGGCGGTACCGCTGACAGCGGGCCGGGCCGCGGGGCCTAGGACTGCCCTAGGCCCAAAAACCCATGGGAACTGTCAGAGGCTGCTCGTAGGCTCGTATGTTGATGTCTGCCTCAGCCGATCCCCCCGCGCCCCCTGCCAGAAAACGTTCCGTCGTCCGTTCCCTTCTTCGGCTGTGGCCCTACGTCCGCCCGGTCCGCGGAAGAGTCTTCAGCGCCGCGGGCGTGGCCATCGTCGCCGCCTCGATGGGGCTGCTCATGCCCCTGGTGCTGAAGTGGATCGTCGACGGTCCCGTCGCCGACGGCGACACGTCCGGGGTGTGGCTCGGCGGTGCGGTGCTGCTCGGCGTGGGGCTGGCCGAGGCCCTGCTGTTCGGTCTGCGGCGGTGGCTGGTGGCCAGGCCGCTGGCCGGTGTCGAGGCGTCGATGCGCGCCGCGCTGTACCGGCACGTGCAGCGGCTGCCCGTGTCCTTCCACGACCGGTGGGCCACCGGCCAGCTGCTCTCGCGCGGCACGGGGGACCTCCAGCTGCTCCGGATGTTCCTCGCGTTCGGCCTGACGTTCCTCATCGTCAACAGCGCGACCATCCTCATCGGCTTCGGCATCCTGATGTCGCAGGGCTGGCAGCTCGGCCTCGTGCTGGCCGCCCCCGTGGTGCCGCTGATCTGGCTGTGCGCCCTGTTCGAGACCCGGTTCTCGCTGGTCGCGCGCCGGGCGCAGGACCAGATGGGCGACCTCACCACCGTCATCGAGGAGTCCATCCTCGGTATCCGCATCATCAAGGGCTTCGGCAGGCATCGCAGCCAGGCCCGCGCCTTCCACGCGCTCTCCGGCCGCCTGATGGGGACCGAGCTGCACAAGGCCCGCCTGCTCGCGGGGATCTGGCTGGTCATCCTGGCCCTGCCCGAGATCTTCCTCGGCGCGGCCCTCGTGCTCGGTGCCGTGCAGGTCGCCGACGGCGACCTGACCGCGGGCACGCTCGTCGCCTTCATGACCACCGCGATGGCGCTGCGCTGGCCGATCGAGTCCATCGGCTTCCTGCTCGCCCTGTGCAACGAGTCGGCCACCGCGACCGACCGCTTCTTCGACGTCATGGACGCGGAGGTACCGCCCGAGTCCGCCCGGGAGGGCACGGCGCGGGTGCCCGGCGCCCCCGACGGCCTCCGCTTCGACAACGTGGTGTTCCGCTTCCCGGACAGCCCGCCGGGCAGCCCGCCCGTGCTGGACGGCATCGACCTGCACATCCGCCCCGGCGAGACGCTGGCGCTCGTCGGCGGCACCGGAAGCGGCAAGACCACCCTGATCGGCCTGGTGCCGCGCCTGCACGAGGTCACCTCGGGCCGCATCACGCTGGACGGTGAGGACATCGCCGCCCTGCCCCGGGCCGAGGTGCGGCGGCGGGTCGCCGTCGCCTTCGAGGAGCCGACGCTGTTCTCCGCCACCGTCCGGGAGAACGTGCTGATGGGCGCGGACGGCGTCGGGCACGAGGAGATGGAGCGGGCCCTGCGCGTCGGCCAGGCCGCCGACTTCGTCCACGCCCTGCCCCGGGGCACGGAGACCGAGGTCGGCGAGCAGGGCCTGAGCCTGTCCGGCGGACAGCGGCAGCGGCTGGCGCTGGCCCGCGCGGTCGTCGGCCGGCCGCCGTTCCTGGTGCTGGACGACCCGCTCTCCGCCCTCGACGTGCACACCGAGGCCCGCGTGGAGGCCGCGCTGCGCGACGTCCTCGCGGACACCACCGCGCTCGTCGTCGCCCACCGGCCCTCGACCGTGCAGCTGGCCGACCGCGTCGCGCTGCTGTCCCACGGCCGCATCGCCGCCGTCGGCACCCACGCCGAGCTGCTGCACTCCAACGCCGAGTACCGGCACCTGATGACCGGCGAGCACACCGAGGTGTCCCTGCCATGACCGCCACCGTCCCGAAACAGGCCCCGAAACAGCCGCCCGCCGCGCCGAAGCGTCCGGGGCCCGACATGTTCGACCAGGACACCCTGCCCGCGCCGCGTGGCGCGTCCCGCCGCCTCCTCGGCTCGCTGCTGCGCCCCCACCGCCGCCGGATCGGCCTGGCCGCGGCACTGCTGCTCACGCAGCAGGCCGCCGTGCAGGCCGTGCCGCTGATCGTCGCGTACGCGATCGACAGCGGCGTACCTGCCGTCCGCGACGACGACAACGGGCCGCTGATCGCGGTCGCCGTGGCCTACCTGATCTGCGCGCTCGGCGCCGGGCTGCTCCAGTACACGTTCATCCGCGTCTCCGCCCGGGTCAACCAGAGCATCCTGCTGGAGCTGCGCGGCCGGATCTACCGCCACGCGCAGGCGCTCAGCCTCGACTTCCACGACCGCTACACCTCGGGCCGCCTGATATCGCGCTCCACCAGCGACGTCCAGTCACTGCGCGAGCTGCTGGACGAGGGTCTCCAGGAGATGCTGATCATCCTGGTCTCCCTGGTGTACATCGGCGGGCTGCTGTTCTACCTGGATCTCGGCCTCGGCGGGGCCGCGCTGCTGTCGTTCGTGCCGCTGTGCCTGCTGGTGCGCAACTACCGGCGGCGTTCCGCCCAGCGCTTCAGCAAGCGGTCGACGGCGATCGCGGCGGTCATCGTCAAGTTCTCCGAGACGCTGAACGGGATCAGGCCGGTGAAGGCGTTCCGCCGCGAGCGGGCCAACGACGCCGCCTTCGACGAGCTGAACCGGCGCCACGAGCGCGTGAACGGCGACACGATCCTGGAGATGGCGCGCTTCGTCGTGCTGTCGCGGCTGGTCGCGGCCGTCTCCATCGCCGGGATCGTGCTGTGGGGCGCGCAGCGGGTCACCTCGGGCGACATGGAGCTGGGCGCGCTCGCCGCGGGCGCGCTGTACGTCCGGCGGCTGTACGACCCGCTGGACCGCTTCGCGATGATCCTGAACAACTACCAGTCGGCGGTGGCCTCGCTGGACAAGATCGCGGGCCTGCTCGCGCAGCGCCCCGACGTGCCGGAGCCGGAGCGGCCCGTGGAGCTGCCGCCGCGCTCGGCCGGGCGGCCGGGCCGCGAGGTCGTCTTCGACGACGTGCGGTTCGCGTACCGGACGGGCGGCGAGGTGCTGCCGACGTTCCGGCTGACGCTGCCCGCCGGGCAGACCACGGCCCTGGTGGGCGCGACCGGCGCGGGCAAGTCCACGCTGGCGAAGCTGCTGGCCCGCTTCTACGACGCGACGGAGGGCCGGGTCCTGCTCGACGGGACGGACCTGCGGGATCTCACCATGGCGGAGCTGCGGCGCGGTGTGGTGATGGTGACGCAGGAGGCGTTCCTCTTCTCCGGTACGGTCGCGGAGAACATTGCGCTGGGCAAGCCGGATGCCTCGCGCGAGGAGATCGAGCGGGCGGCGAAGGCCATCGGCGCGCACGACTTCATCGCGTCGCTGCCCGAGGGGTACGACACGGACGTCCGCAAGCGCGGCGGCCGGATCTCGGCGGGGCAGCGGCAGTTGGTGGCGTTCGCCCGGGTGCTGCTGGCCGACCCGTCCGTGGTGATCCTGGACGAGGCGACGTCCTCGCTGGACATCCCCGGGGAGAAGGCGGTGCAGGATGCCATGGTGACGGTGCTGCGCGGGCGCACCGCCCTGGTGATCGCGCACCGGCTGTCCACGGTGGAGATCGCCGACCGGGTGCTGGTGATGGAGGGCGGGCGCCTCGTCGAGGACGGGCCGCCCGCGGATCTGATCGCGGGCACCGGCCGGTTCTCCGACCTGCACCGCGCCTGGCGGGAGAGCCTGGCGTAGGCCGTGCCGTTCGGATCTTCCCGGGGCCCCGCCGGGGCCCGCCGTCGCGGGCCGTCCGGCGGGCTCGGCCGTCAGCGGAAGAGGGTGCCGTGGGCCTCGGCGGCCTCCTCCCCCGGCAGCGCCACGAGGCCCAGCTCGGCGCGGTGGGCCAGCAGCCGGTGGGAGGGCAGGATGCGGACGGTGTAGCCGAACGGGCCCGGCCGGTGCAGGGACAGCTCGCCCGAGAACGTCCAGCGGCCCGCCAGGTCGGCCCCGCCCTCCGGCTTCAGCTGCACGTACACCGGGTCGGCGAGCGTGTCGTCGCCGTCCACCCGGCCGGTGACCGCCTGCACCTCGACGGCGGCCGGATCGAGGTCGCCGAGGGAGACCCGCACCCGCAGCGACACCGTTCCGCCGAGGGTGGGCGACTCGGCGCCGGGCTCGACGTGGTCGACGGAGACCCGCGGCCACTCCTGCCGGACGCGGTCGGCGTACGCGGCCAGCTCCCCGGCGGCCTCCGGGGTCATCGCGCGGTGCGCGGCGGCGGCCGGGGCGTAGAAGCCGGTGACGTACTCGCGCAGCATCCGGTCGGCCAGCACGCGCGGGCCCAGCCGGTCGAGAGTCGCGCGGACCATTTCGAGCCAGCGGATGGGCAGCCCGCCGCGGTTCACGCCGCGGTCGTAGAAGCAGGGGGTGACCTGCTCGTTCAGCAGGGTGTAGAGCGCGGCGGCCTCGATCGCGTCGCGCCGGTCGGGCTCGGCGGCGGCCAGGCCGTCGGCGGTGGGGATCTCCCAGCCGAAGTCCGGGTCGAACCACTCGTCCCACCAGCCGTCGCGCACCGACAGGTTGAGGCAGCCGTTGAGCGCGGCCTTCATCCCCGAGGTGCCGCACGCCTCCAGCGGGCGCAGCGGATTGTTGAGCCACACATCGCAGCCCGCGTACAGGGAACGGGCCATCGCCATGCCGTAGTCGGGCAGGAAGACGATGCGGTGGCGGATCGCCGGGTCGTCGGCGAACCGGACCAGCTCCTGGATGAGCCGCTTGCCGCCGTCGTCCGCCGGGTGGGCCTTGCCCGCCACGACGATCTGCACCGGCCGCTCCGGGTGCAGCAGCAGGGACGTGAGGCGCTCGCGGTCGCGCAGCATCAGCGTCAGCCGCTTGTAGGAAGGAACGCGCCGTGCGAAACCGATGGTCAGAACGTCGGGGTCCAGGACGTCGTCCACCCAGCCCAGCTCGGCCTGCCCGGCTCCGCGCTGCCGCCAGGAGGCGCGCAGCCGGGCGCGGACCTCGTGCACCAGCTGCTCGCGCAGGGTGCGGCGAAGCTCCCACAGTTCGGCGTCGCCGAGCGCCTCGGTACGCGCCCGCAGCACGGCGTCCGCGGTCCAGGTGGGGGCGTGCACCCCGTTGGTGACCGCCCCGATGGGGGCTTCATCGGCGTCGAAGCCCGGCCACAGGCCCGCGAACATGCCGCGGCTCACGTTGCCGTGCAGAGCCGAGACGCCGTTGGCCCGCTGCGCGGTGCGCAGGCCGAGGACAGCCATGTTGAACTGCGGCTCGCCGTCCGCGGTCGTCTCGCGGCCGAGGCGCAGCAGTGCCTCGGTGCCCAGGCCCGCCAGCTCGCCGCCCTCGCCGAAGTGCCGGGCCACCAGCTCTTCAGGGAAGCGGTCGATGCCCGCGGGCACGGGGGTGTGGGTGGTGAACACGGTGCCGGCGCGGACGGACCACAGCGCGGCATCGAAGCCGGTGCCCGCCTCGCCCAGCTCGCGGATGCGCTCGGGGCCCAGGAACCCGGCGTGGCCTTCGTTCATGTGGCACACCTCGGGCTCCGCGTGTCCGGTGACGCGGCAGTAGGTGCGGACTGCACGCATGCCGCCGATGCCGAGCAGCATCTCCTGGAGCAGGCGGTGCTCGCCGCCGCCGCCGTAGAGCCGGTCGGTGACGTCGCGTTCGGCCGGCCCGTTCTCCGCGACGGTGGAGTCGAGCAGCAGCAGCGGAACGCGGCCCACCGCGACCTGCCAGATCCGGGCGGTGAGGGTGCGGCCGACCGGCAGGTCGAGCGTCACCCGGGCGGGTGTGCCGTCGGGCTCGGTGAGCGGGGTCAGCGGCAGCTCGTGCGGGTCGATCACCGGGTAGTGCTCCTGCTGCCAGCCGTCGGGCGACAGGCTCTGCCGGAAGTACCCGTGTCGGTAGAGGAGGCCGACGCCGATCAGCGGGGCACCCAGGTCGCTGGCGGCCTTCAGGTGGTCGCCGGCGAGGATGCCCAGGCCGCCCGAATACTGCGGCAGGGCGGCGGTGATGCCGAATTCCGGGGAGAAGTAGGCCACGCAGCGGGGCAGTTCGCCTCCGGCGCGGGCGTCGGCCTGCTGGTACCAGCGGGGCTCGGTCAGATAGTCGCGGAGGTCGCCGATGGCCACGCCGAGGCGGCGCAGGAAGCCCCGGTCGGCGGCGAGTGCGGCCAGCCGGTCGGCGGAGACGGTGCCGAGCAGGCGCACCGGGTCCTCGCGGGCCGCCTGCCAGCTGTCGGGGGCGACCGAGCGCAGCAGCTCGCGGGTCTCGGGGTGCCAGGACCAGCGCAGATTGAACGCCAGCTCCTGGAGGGGTCGCAGGGGTTCGGGAAGGACGGGGCGGACGGAGAAACGACGGATGGCCTTCACGTTTCCGACCGTAGCCGGGGCCCGGGGGCGGTAGCGGCGGATTCCGGGCCTTTCGGCTGGAATGACACCGGTAAACCACCCCCGGGGACCACGCGGGGTGGTCAGGGGACGGGCACCCCGGGCGGCTCGGACTCGGGCTCGGCATCGCCCAGGATGCGCGGGGCCAGCTCGGTGGTGGGCCGGATCGTTCCCTCGGCGATCTCGGCCGCGTAGTGGCAGGCCACGCGGTGCCCGCCGCCGATGTCCGTCAGCTCGGGGCGCTCGGTGTCGCAGCGCTCCGGCTGCCGCCACGGGCAGCGGGTGTGGAACCGGCAGCCCGTGGGCGGGCTGGCCGGGGAGGGCAGGTCGCCGCGGAGCAGGATGCGCTCGCGGGTGTCCTCCAGATCCGGGTCGGGCACCGGCACCGCCGACATCAGCGCGCGCGTGTAGGGGTGGCGCGGCTCGGCGTACAGAGAGTCGCTCGGGGCCTCCTCCACCAGGGCGCCGAGGTACATGACGCCGATGACGTCGGAAATGTGCCGCACGACGGCCAGGTCGTGGGCGATGACGACGTACGTCAGGCCCATGGCGTCCTGGAGTTCCTCCAGCAGGTTGAGCACCTGGGCCTGGATGGACACGTCCAGGGCGGAGACCGGCTCGTCGCAGATGATGAGGTCGGGTTCCAGGACGAGCGCACGGGCGATGCCGATGCGCTGGCGCTGGCCGCCGGAGAACTCGTGCGGGTAGCGCGACAGGGCGCCGGCCGGCAGGCCGACGCGCTCCAGGATCTCGTTGATCTTCACGCGGCGCTCCTCGCGGGAGGCGCCGATGCCGTGGGCGGCCATGCCCTCGGCGAGGATGGACTCGATGTTCTGCCGCGGGTTGAGGCTGCCCAGCGGGTCCTGGAAGATCATCTGGAGGCGCCTGCGGGACTGCCGCATCTCCTCGTCCGGCAGGGCGGCGAGGTCGGTGCCGTCGAAGAGGACACGGCCCGAGGTGATGTCGTTCAGCCGCAGGATGGCCCGGCCGAGCGTCGTCTTTCCGCAGCCGGACTCGCCGACGAGGCCGTAGGTCTGGCCCGCGGACACGGACAGGGAAATCCCGTCCACGGCGTACACGTGTCCGATCGTCCGGTCGAAGAGCACTCCGCGCTTGATCGGAAAGTGCACCTTGACGTCGTCCAGTTCGAGCAGGCTCATGCCGATGCCTCCGTTCCGGAACCCGTTCCGGTGTCCTCGTCGGTGCCCCCGCCGGCCGCAGGGCCCTCGCCGTCCCCGCCATCCGGGTCGTCATCCCCGCCGGAGGCGGTCTCCTCCGGGGTGGTCGGCTTGTCCAGCAGGGTGGTCGTTTCCGGGGGGCCGGTCATGACCGGGTTGACGCAGCGCACGTCGTGGCCGTCCGCGCCGCGGGGCAGCGCGGCCAGTTGCGGCGTGCCGCGCAGGCACTCGTCGACGTAGAAGTCGCACCGCGGCGCGAAGGCGCAGCCGTCCTGCCACGCGATGGTGTCGTTGATGGAGCCGCGGATCGGGTTCAGCCGTTCGCCGCGCGGGGCGTCGAGCCGCGGAATGGAGCCGAGCAGCCCGTGCGCGTACGGGTGGGCCGGGGCGGCGAACAGCGGGCGGCGGCCGGCCGCCTCCACCACCTTCCCGGCGTACAGCACGTTCACCGTGTCACACATGCCGGCGACCACGCCCAGATCGTGCGTGATCATCAGCAGCGCGGTGCCCTGGTCGTCGACCAGCTCCTTCAGCAGCTCCAGGATCTGCGCCTGGATGGTGACGTCCAGCGCGGTCGTCGGCTCGTCGGCGATCAGCAGACGCGGCGCGCAGGCCACCGCCATCGCGATGAGGGCCCGCTGCCGCATCCCGCCCGACAGCTGGTGCGGGTACTCCTTCAGTCTGCGCGTCGGGTCGGGGATGCCGACCCGGTCGAGCAGGTGGGCGGCCTCCTTGCGCGCCGCCTGGCCGCGCAGGCCGCGGTGGCGGGTCAGGATCTCGGTGACCTGGACGCCGATCGGCACGACCGGGTTCAGGGAGGACAGCGGGTCCTGGAAGATCATCGCCAGCTGCGTGCCGCGCAGGTCGCGCAGGGCCGAGCGGCCCAGCGTCAGCAGGTCGACGGTCTCCCCGCGGCCGGTGCGGAACATCGCCCGGCCGCCGACGCGCACCCCCTTGTTCGGCAGCAGGCCCATCAGCGCGAGCGAGGTGACGCTCTTGCCGCAGCCCGACTCGCCGACGAGGCCGACCACTTGGCCTTCGTCCACCGAGAAGGACACCCCGGACACGGCGTTCACCTCACGCATGCCGCGCCCGCCGAAGGTGACCGCCAGTTCGTCCACGGAAAGCAGGGACATGACGCATCAGCTCCGCAGTTTCGGGTCGAGTGCTTCCCGCATGGCCTCGCCGAGGAGGGTGAAACCGAGGGCGGTGATGATGATGCCGAGCGCGGGATAGACGGCCATCATCGGCGCCTGGTCGAAGAACCGCTGGGCCTGCGCGAGCATCACGCCCCACTCCGGCTGCGAGGCGTCGGGGTTGCCGAGGCCCAGGTAGGACAGGGCCGCCGCCTCGATGATGGCGGTGGCCAGGGCGAGGGTGGTCTGGACGATGACCGGGCCGAGCGAGTTGGGCAGCACGTGGCCCAGCACGATGCGCCGTCGGCGCACGCCCAGGGCGCGGGCGGCCAGCACGTAGTCGGCGCCGGCCTGCGCCAGCATGGAGCCGCGCAGCAGCCGGGCGAATATGGGGATCTGCACGACCCCGACGGCGATCATGACCGTGGTCAGGCTCTGCCCCATGACGGCGGCGATACTCACCGCCAGCAGCAGCGAGGGCATGGCCAGCATCATGTCGATGAAGCGCATCAGCACGGTGTCGAGACGCCGCCCGGCCGCGCCGCCGAAGGACAGGGCGGCGCCGGCGACGCCGCCGATGAGGGCGCCGATGGTGAGTCCGAGCACGGTGGAGACGACGCCGACGAGCAGCGTCTGCCGGGCGCCGACCAGCATGCGGGACAGTTCGTCGCGGCCCAGGTGGTCAAGGCCGAGCCAGTTGTCGCCGCGGGGGCCGACGAAGACGGCGGCGTTGACCCGGACTTCGCCGCGCCACGTCTGCGCGGTCGGGTCGTAGGGCGCGATCCACGGGCCGACGATGGCGATGATGACGAACACGGCCATGATGCCGCCGCCGATCATGGCCATCTTGCTGCTGCGCAGGCGGCGCAGGGCCTCCGCCCACAGGCTGCCGCCGGTGGCGGTCTCGCGCCGCGCGGTGAGTTCGGCCAGGCGGTCGATCTTTGCGGTCTTGGTGGTCATCAGTTCACCCGCACTCTCGGGTCGATGACGCTGTAGGCGAGATCCACCAGCAGGTTGATGAAAACGTAGGTGAGGGCGATGAAGAGGATGAAGCCCATGAGCACCGGGTAGTCGCGTCCGTCGATGGCGGTCTGGATGAACGAGCCGATGCCGCCGAACGCGAAGACCGACTCGGTGAGCACCGCCCCGGAGAGCAGGCTTCCGGTGGCCAGGCCGACGGTCGTGACGACGGGCAGCAGCGCGTTGCGCATGACGTGCCGGCCGCGGACGACGCGCTGGTTGAGGCCCTTGGACTCCGCGGTGCGCACGTAGTCCTCGCCGAGCACTTCGAGCACGCTGGCGCGGGTGATGCGGACGATGAGCGCGAGCGGGATGGAGGCGAGGGCGACGCCGGGCAGCACGAGGTGTTCGATGGCGTCCCAGGAGGCGTCCCACTCGCCGGTGAGGAGCCCGTCGAGCACGAAGAATCCGGTGACTTCCGTGGCGTCGATGCCTGTCGACTGTCTGCCGACGCTGGGGAGCCAGCCGAGGTTGACGGCGAAGAGGGCCCGCAACAGGAAGGCGAGGAAGAACACCGGGATGCACACGCCGATCAGCGAGCCGGAGACGGCGGTCACGTCCAGCCAGCTGCCGCGCCTGCGGGCGGCGAAGTAGCCGAGCGGTATGCCGATGACGACGGCGATCAGGATGGCGGTGAGCGCGAGTTCCACGGTGGCGGGGAACCGCTGGGTGAACTCCTCCCAGACCGGCTGGCCGGTCTGCACGGACGTACCCAGATCGAGCTGGAAGAGCCGCTCCATCCAGCGGCCGTACTGGATCCACACCGGCTCGTCGAGGCCGAGGGCGGCCTCGATCTGGCGGCGGTCGGCCTCGGTGGCGCGCTCGCCGAGCAGCGCGGAGGCCGGCCCACCGGGCAACCGGTTGATCCAGAGGAACAGAAGGATCGTCAGGCCGAACAACGTGGGTATCAGTTGCAGGAGCCTGCGAACGATGAGACGGAGCACCGAGAGGCTCCCCTTTCTCTGTGGGCCCGGAATTCACACGTCCGCCCGGCCACGGGGTGTTGTGGCCGGGCGGATCGTTCCAGGGCCTGCTCGCCTGAGCTGCTTGAAGCTACTTGAAGGAGACCTCGGCGAAGTTCTCCTGGGTGAGCGGGGACACCGTCGGCGGGTTGACGTCGTCGGAGAACGCGATGGAGGGCGGCGAGCTGGAGATCGGCACGCCGGGCAGGAAGTCCATGACCATCTCGTTGATGTCCTCGTAGAGGGCGACGCGAGTGGCCTCGTCGGGCTCCGTCTCGGCCTGGGCCATCAGGTCGAACAGCTCCTCGTTCTCGAAGCCCCACTCCTTCATGTAACTGGCGAACCAGGTGCCGAGGAAGTTGAAGCCGTCGTTGAAGTCACCGGTCCAGCCCAGGAGGTAGATGTTGCAGCCGCCGTCCCGGGTGGTCTCGGTGTAGTCCGGGTTCCACTTGAGCGGGACCGGGTTGACCGTGATGCCCACGGCCTCCAGGTCGGCCTTCAACAGCTCGTAGATGTCGGCGGGGGCCGGCATGTACGGGCGGGTGACCTCGGTCGGGTAGCAGAAGTCGAGCGTCAGGTTTTCCGCGCCCGCGTCCGCGAGCAGCTGCTGGGCGCGCTCGGGGTCGTAGTCGTAGGTGGTGACGTCGTCCGAGTAGCCGGCCACCGTGTCGGGCATGAACTGGCTGGCCACGACGCCGCCCTCGGGCAGCTGGGTGTTGACGATGTTCTCGCGGTCCATGGCGTGGGCCAGGGCCTGGCGTACCTCGGGCTCGGCGAGTGCCTCGTTGCTGTCCTGGGTGATCCCCAGGTACAGGATGTTGAACACGTCGCGGACCGGGACCTGGAAGCCGTCGCCCTCCAGCGTCGCCACGTCGGCGGGCGCGACCAGGTCGTAGCCCTGGATGTCACCGGCCTGGAGCGCCTGGCGGCGGGCGTCTTCCTCGGGGATGGTGCGGATCACCAGTTCCTCGACGCCGGCGGCGTCGCCCCAGTAGTCGTCGAAGCGGGTGAGGTTGACCTCGCCGTTGCCCTTGTTCCACTCGCTGATCTCGAACGGGCCGGTGCCGGCGACGGTGCCGGCCTCCTGGCTGTAGCCGGGGAACGTGATGTTCTCGCCTTCGCCGCTCGCCTCCTCCTCGGCGTACGCCTCCAGGGCGTTGGGCGAGTGGATGGCGAACGCCTGGAGGGAGAAGCCGCCCGGGTAGTTCGCGGAGGGCTCGGCGACCTCGATGACGGCCGTCAGGTCGTCCTGGGCGGTGCAGCCGACGTAGTTGGGGTCGGGCGTCTCTTCGCTCTCGTTCTGCGCGAAGCCGCCGAACACGGTCTGCCAGTAGTAGGAGATCGTGGTGTTCTGGTAGGTGCCCGACCAGTTGTACCAACGGTCGTAGTTCGCGCAGACGACCTCGGCGGTCAGCTCGGCCCCGTCGTGGAACGTCACCCCGTCCCGGAGGTTGAACGTCCACTCGGTGCCGGCCTCGTTGCTGTCCCAGGTCTCCGCGAGGCCGCCCACCAGCTCGGTGCCGCCCGGCTCGTGCTCGATGAGCGCCTCGAATGCCTGGCGGGTGACGCGGAACGTCTCGCCGTCACTGGCAAGCGAGGGGTCCAGGGAGGCGGGGTCGCCCGCGGCGCCGAAGACGAACGGCTGGGAGTCGTCGCCCGAGCCGTTCTCGTCGTCGTCGCGCTCGCTGGCGCAGCCGGTCGCGATCAGGCCGATCGCGAGTACGGCCGCGAACATCTTTGCGGCCCTGGGTCTTGCTATGCGCATTGATCCACCTCAATGGGTCGGCGGTGGTAGGCCCTGTCTCGGAGCCAGACGTTCGGTGGACGGCACATTACTGCGCAGGTACATAGCTGTGAACCGCATACCGGACGGCGATACCGACCTGAGACGTGCCCCATAAAGGGGGACAGAATGCCTTCTATCAGGCGCACTTGTGCCGTTTCAGCGGCCGAACGGGCGCGCGGCAACCTTGTGCGCCCCCTGCGGCAACACTCCCGTGACATTCCCCCACACACGATCAGGAGGATCGCCGTGCGATCCGAGCACCGAAAGACGGACGGGCGACGGGGCAGGCTGCTGCTCTCGGCGGCGCTCGCCGCAGTGGTGGCCACGGGCGGGCTGACCGCGCTGGCCCAGGCGTCCGAAGAAGCGCCGCCGGCCGCGCCGGGCAGGGCGTCCGACGCCGCGCCGGGCGCCCTGCCCGCCGGTACCTACCAGATGGACCGCCTGGACCGCGGCCTGGTCAGCGTCGGCACCGGCGAGGGCAACCTGGTGAGCTGGCGGCTGCTGGCCACCGACGCGGACGACATCGCGTTCCACGTCTACCGGGACGGCACCCGGGTGACCGACGAGCCGCTGACCGGCGTCACCAACTTCCTCGACGAGGGCGCGCCCGCCGACGCCGAGTACACCGTCGGCACGGTCACGGACGGCGCGGAAGTGCGCGACGCGGCGCGGGCGCTGAACATGCCGAACGCGCAGACCGACATCCCCATCAGCTCGCCCGGCGGCGGCTACGTCGCCAACGACGCCTCCGTCGGCGACCTGAACGGCGACGGGGAGCTGGAGATCGTCCTGAAATGGGACCCGGACAACGCGAAGGACAACTCGCAATCGGGCGTCACGGGCAACGTCTACCTCGACGCCTACACGCTGAGCGGCGACCAGCTGTGGCGCATCGACCTCGGCCGCAACATCAGGGCCGGGGCGCACTACACCCAGTTCCAGGTCTTCGACTACGACGGCGACGGTTCGGCCGAGGTCGCGGCGAAGACCGCGGACGGCACGGTGGACGGCGCGGGCACGGTCATCGGCGATGCGGACGCCGACCACCGCAACGACGGCGGGTACATCCTGGAGGGCCCCGAATTCCTCACCATGTTCGACGGCGCGACCGGCGCGGCCGTGGACACGGTGGACTACGTGCCCGGCCGCGGGAACGTGGCGGACTGGGGCGACGACTACGGCAACCGCGTGGACCGCTTCCTGGCGGGGACCGCGTATCTCGACGGCCAGCGGCCCTCCCTGATCATGGCGCGCGGCTACTACACGCGCTCGGTCGTGGCCGCCTGGGACTTCGACGGCTCCTCGCTCTCGCAGCGCTGGGTCTTCGACAGCGACGAGGAGGGCGGCCAGTACGCGGGACAGGGCTCGCACAGCTTGTCCGTGGGCGACCTCGACGGTGACGGCAACGACGAGATCGCCTACGGCTCGATGGCCGTGGACGACGACGGCAGCCCGCTGTGGAACGCCGGCACCGGGCACGGCGACGCGCAGCACCTCGGCGACCTGGACCCGGCGCGGGACGGGCTCGAACTGTTCAAGGTCTCCGAGGATTCCAGCAAGCCGGGCTCGCTCCTCCTCGACGCGGCCAGCGGCGAGATCCTGTGGGAGACCGCCAGCGGCAACGACAACGGGCGCGGCGTGGGCAGCGACATCTGGGACGGCAGCCCGGGCGCCGAGTTCTGGTCCAACGCGGACGGCTCGCTGCGGAACACGGCGGGCGAGGAGATCGGCCGCAAACCGTCGAGCGCCAACTTCCTCAGCTGGTGGGACGGCGACCTGACGCGCGAGCTGCTCGACGGCACGCACATCGACAAGTACGGCCCGGACGGCGACACGCGGCTGCTGACGGGCGAGGGCGTGGCGTCGAACAACGGCACGAAGGCAACGCCCGCGCTGTCCGCCGACATACTCGGCGACTGGCGCGAGGAGGTCATCTGGCGCACCGAGGACAACAGTGCACTGCGCATCTACGCGACGGACATTCCCACGGAGCACGCGATTCCGGCGCTGATGCAGGACCGGCAGTACCGCACCGGCATCGCCTGGCAGAACACGGCATACAACCAGCCGCCGCACCCCGGCTTCGCCATCGGCCCCGACATGGCCGACGTGGCGCCCTCCGATCTGGCCGGTGTCCCGGCCGGCGGGGCCGCGCGGCCGTAACGGCCGTAACGGCCGATCGGACAGCCCGTATCAGCAATTCCCGGTAATCACACCGGTATCACCCGCACCACGGCAGGCCCGCCACATCGCGAGATGTGGCGGGCCTGCCGGTGTGTTCGGGAAACCGCAGGAAAGCCTTCAGACATGTAGCCGTGACAGTGGACGCCTACCGTTGGTGCCCCCCACACGAGTGAACGCGCACCGGAGCGGCCATGCTCGGAACCAGCCACTCAGCAGCGAAGAAGATACAAAGGACAAAGGCCCTCTCAGCGAGGGAAATCCTCATTTCGAGGAACCAGGTCCGCCCTCAACGCTCTCAGGTGATCCCCAAATGATCGGTCGTATCCCTGTTCTCGACGTCCAGCCGCGCGTTGACTGCGGACGGCGCCCCGTCAAGGCCGTGCCGGGCGAGACCTTCCAGGTCTCCGCCACCGTCTTCAGGGAGGGCGCGGAGGCGGTCGGGGCGAACGTCGTCCTCCGCGATCCGAGCGGCCGCGGCGGGCCCTGGACGCCCATGCGCGAACTGGCGCCCGGCACCGACCGCTGGGGCGCCAACGTGACCCCGGACCGCGAGGGCCGGTGGACCTTCGCGGTCGAGGCGTGGGGCGATCCCGTCGCCTCCTGGCGCAACGCCGCCCGCGTCAAGATCCCGGCGGGCGTCGACACCGAGCTGACGCTGTCCGAGGGCACGCAGCTGCTGCGCCAGGCCGCCGCCTCCGTGCCCAAGAGCGAGGGCAAGGACGTCGTCCTGGCGGCCGTCGTGACCCTGGCGGACGCCTCGCTCCCGCCCACCGTGCGGCTCGCCGCCGCCATGACCCCCGAAGTGACGGCCGTGCTCGGCCGGCACCCGCTGCGCGAACTGCTGACGGCCTCCCGGCCGCTGCCGCTGCTCGTGGAGCGGGAACGCGCCCTGTTCGGCTCGTGGTACGAGTTCTTCCCGCGCTCCGAGGTGCCCGTGCCGCACCGGGGCGGCCGGCCCGCGCACGGCACGTTCCGCACGGCGGCCGAGCGGCTGCCCGCCATCGCGGAGATGGGCTTCGACGTCGTCTACCTGCCGCCCGTCCACCCCATCGGCACCGCCTTCCGCAAGGGGCGGAACGGTGCGCTGACCGCGGGGCCCGACGACGTCGGCTCGCCGTGGGCCATCGGCTCGCCGGACGGCGGGCACGACGCGATCCACCCCGACCTCGGCACGCTGGAGGACTTCGACGCCTTCGTGTCCGCGGCCGGGGCGCTCGGCCTTGAGGTCGCCCTGGACTTCGCGCTCCAGTGCAGCCCCGACCACCCGTGGGTGAAGTCGCACCCCGAATGGTTCCACAAGCGCGGGGACGGCAGCATCGCGTTCGCCGAGAATCCGCCGAAGAAGTACCAGGACATCTACCCGATCTCGTTCGAGAACGACTTCCGCGGCCTGGTCACCGAGACGCTGCGGATTCTGCGTTTCTGGATGGCGCACGGGGTGCGGATCTTCCGGGTGGACAATCCGCACACCAAACCGGTGGTGTTCTGGGAAAAGGTCATCGCCGAGATCAACCGCACCGACGCGGACGTCATCTTCCTCGCCGAGGCGTTCACGCGTCCGGCGATGATGCGGACCCTGGCGCAGATCGGCTTCCAGCAGTCGTACACGTATTTCACGTGGCGCAACGGCAAGGACGAGCTGACCGAGTATCTGACGGAGCTGTCGGGGCCCACCGCGCCTTATATGCGTCCCAACTTCTTCGTCAATACGCCGGACATCCTGCACGCCTACCTCCAGCACGGCGGCCGGGCCGCGTTCGAGACGCGCGCGGTGCTCGCCGCGACGCTCTCCCCCACCTGGGGCGTGTACGCGGGCTACGAGCTGTGCGAAAACACGCCGGCGGCGCCGGGCAGCGAGGAATACCAGGACTCGGAGAAGTACCAGATCCGGCCGCGCGACTGGGCCGGCGCGATGGCGGCGGGACGTTCCCTCGTGCCCCTGATCACCAAGCTGAACACCTTGCGCCGCAGCCACCCCGCGCTGCGCCGGCTGCGCGATCTGCACTTCCACCGCACGAACAACGACCACATCCTGGCCTACTCGAAGCGCTCACGGACACCTCACGCCGACTGCGTGCTGATCGTGGTCAACCTCGATCCGCACCACACCCACGAAGCAACGGTCTCGTTGGACATGGAGCAACTCAAGGGTTACGGCCTGACGCCCGCTCAGGAGACGGGTGCCGAGCCCTTCCCGGTGTGCGACGAGCTCACCGGGGAGACCTACTACTGGGGCAGGGACAACTATGTACGGCTTGAGCCGGGCCGTGCGGATGCGTACGCCTCCTCGGCCCACATCTTGGCCCTGCGACCGTCCTCACAGACCGGAGGGTCACCCACACCATGAGCGTCAATGAGCCGGTCCCCGATAAATTCGAGGACACGCCCGACCGCGACCGCGACCCCGAGTGGTTCAAGCGCGCGGTGTTCTACGAGGTCCTGGTCCGCTCCTTCCAGGACAGCAACGGCGACGGAATCGGCGATCTGAAAGGCCTCACCGCCCGGCTTGACTACCTGCAATGGCTCGGCGTCGACTGCCTCTGGCTGCCGCCGTTCTTCAAGTCCCCCATGCGCGACGGCGGGTACGACGTCTCGGACTACGCCGACGTGCACCCCCACTTCGGCGATCTGGCGGATTTCGTCGAGTTCGTCGACGCGGCGCACCAGCGGGGCATTCGGGTCATCATCGACTTCGTCATGAATCACACCAGCGATCAGCACCGCTGGTTCCAGGAATCACGCCAGGACCCGGACGGTCCCTACGGGGACTACTACATGTGGGCCGACGACGACAAGCAGTACGCGGACGCCCGCATCATCTTCGTCGACACCGAGTCCTCCAACTGGACCTTCGACCCCGTCCGCAAGCAGTACTTCTTCCACCGCTTCTTCTCCCACCAGCCCGACCTCAATTACCGCAGCGCCGCCGTGCAGGAGGAAATCCTGTCGGCGCTGCGGTTCTGGCTGGACCTGGGCATCGACGGCTTCCGGCTGGACGCCGTTCCGTACCTGTACGCGGAGGAGGGCACCAACTGCGAAAACCTTCCTGCGTCGCACGCCTTCCTGAAGCGGGTCCGCGCCGAGATCGACGCGCACTACCCCGACACGGTCCTGCTGGCCGAGGCCAACCAGTGGCCCGAGGACGTCGTCGACTACTTCGGCGACTTCGACAAGGGCGGCGACGAATGCCACATGGCGTTCCACTTCCCGGTGATGCCGCGCATCTTCATGGCGGTGCGCCGGGAGTCCCGCTACCCCGTCTCGGAAATCCTGGCCAAGACACCGCAGATCCCCTCCGGCTGCCAGTGGGGCGTCTTCCTGCGCAACCACGACGAGCTGACCCTCGAAATGGTCACCGACGAAGAGCGCGACTACATGTACGCGGAGTACGCCAAGGACCCGCGGATGCGGGCCAACATCGGCATCCGCAGGCGGCTGGCCCCGCTGCTGGACAACGACCGCAATCAGATCGAGCTGTTCACCGCGCTGCTGCTGGCGCTGCCCGGCTCGCCGATCCTGTACTACGGCGACGAGATCGGCATGGGTGACAACATCTGGCTCGGGGACCGCGACGCGGTGCGCACCCCGATGCAGTGGACCCCCGACCGGAACGCGGGCTTTTCCTCCTGCGATCCCGGCCGGCTGTTCCTGCCGAACATCATGGACCCGGTATACGGCTACCAGGTCACCAATGTCGAAGCGGCCATGAGTTCGCCGGCCTCGCTGCTGCACTGGACACGGCGGATGGTGGAGATCCGCAAGCAGAACCGGGCGTTCGGGCTCGGCTCGTACACCGAGCTGCCCTCGTCCAACCCGGCCGTGCTCGCCTTCCTCCGGGAGCACGGGGACGACCTGGTGATGTGCGTCAACAATTTCTCGCGTTTCTCCCAGCCCACCGAGCTGGATCTCGCGGCCTGGGCGGGCCGCGTCCCGGTGGAGCTGATCGGCGGGGTGCGTTTCCCGCCCATCGGGGAGCTGCCGTACCTGCTGACCCTCGCGGGCCACGGCTTCTACTGGTTCCGACTGCGTCAAGCCTCGGAGTCATAAGCCGCGGACGGCACGAGACAGGCTTACCCCCAGCCCTCTGGGGGAAGCCTCCCCGTACGCCAAGCGTTGCCCAGAGCCCTCCATATGCGTTACGGGCCTCACCCGCACGGTCGTTCCTTCACGACACGTCCCGCACCGCCCGGCAACCCACGCCTCAATCCGGGACACTTCGTCACATAATTCGTGCCCGGGGAAAGGACGCCATGTCGGATAGCTCCGCGCCCCGGACGGCTCCGGCCCGGCTTCCGCTCGCCGACGCGCCGCAGGGCAGCGCCCTGCTCCGCTCCCTTGACGGTCTGCTCTCCCGCTGGCTCCCCGGCCAGCGCTGGTTCGCCGGCAAGGGCCGTCCGCTCGGCGGACTCGCCCTCGTCTCCGCGACCGAGCTGACGCCCTGCACCACGGGCAGCCAGCACCCCGGGCTGCTGCACCTGCTGATCCGCACCCGGCCGGCCGACGGCGACGGCACCCAGGCCCCGCCCTCGGGCGACTGCTACCAACTGCTGCTCGGCGTCCGCCCCGCGCTCCCCCCGGCCCTCGGCCCGGCGCTCGTCGGCCGCCCCACCGAGGGGCCGCTGCGCGGGCGCGCCGTCTACGAGGCACTGCACGACCCGCGGCTCGCCGGACTGCTGCTGGAACGCATGCGCACGCCCGGCACCCTCGGCACCCTGCGCTTCGGCCGGGCCCCGGACACCGCCATCCCCTCCGGGCTGCCGGCCCGGCTGCTCACCGGAGAGCAGTCCAACTCCTCCGTCGTATACGGCGACGCCCACGTGCTGAAGCTGTTCCGCCGCGTCAGCCCCGGCGTCAACCCCGACCTGGAACTGCCGCTGGCCCTGGCCGCCGCCGGCTCCGACCGGGTGCCCGCGCCCGCCGCGTGGTTCGAGGCCGTCTTCCCCGGCAGCGGCTCGGGAGCGCCCGGCGGCGACGCGCCGGAGCCCCTGACCCTCGGCGTCCTCGCACCATTCCTCGCCGGGTCCACCGACGGCTGGCAGCTCGCCCTCCAGTCCCTCGGCCACCGAACGGACTTCACCTCCGCCTCGCACTCCCTCGGCCGCGCCACCGCCGAAGTGCACACCGCCCTCGCCGCCGCCCTGCCCACCGACGTGCTGCGCCGCCCCCAGCTCGAACAGACCGCGACCGGCATGATCGAACGACTCACCGAGGCCACGGCCGCAGTGCCGACACTGCGCCCCTACCGCGCCGGGCTGCGCCGCGCGTACGAGGCGCTGGCCTCGTACGCGCGGCGCGGCGGCACCTGCACCGTGCAGCGGCTGCACGGCGATCTGCACCTCGGGCAGGTGCTGCTGACCCCCGACCCCAGGGGCCGCGGCTCCCACTGGTCGGTGATCGACTTCGAGGGCGAACCGGCCCGCCCGCTCACCGACCGGCGCCGCCCGGGGCCGCCCGTGCGGGACATCGCCGGGATGCTGCGCTCGTTCGACTACGCCGCCTGCCAGCACCGCACCGGCGGCCCCTGGATCGAGGAGTGGTCGCGCGCCAACCGCGTCGCCTACTGCCGCGGCTACGCCGAAGCGGCCGGCACCGACCCCATGGAGCAGCGGGAACTGCTGCTCGCCTACGAGACGGACAAGGCCGTGTACGAGGTGCTGTACGAGGCCAGGCACCGCCCGGCGTGGCTGCACGTCCCGATGGCGGCCATCCGCCGCCTGGCCGAGCCCGCCGGCTGACCGAAAGGACGTTCCCCGCTGTGCATGCGACCCTGTCCGGAGCGGAACGCGCCCGCCTGCTGGCCGGTGAGCACCACGATCCGCACGCGCTGCTCGGCGCGCACCCGGCGCCCGGCGGCACCCTCGTGCGCGTCCTGCGCCCCCTCGCCCGCCGGGTGGCGGTCCGCGGCACCGAGCTGACGCCCGAGGGCGACGGCCTGTTCTCCGCGATCCTGCCCCCGGAGCAGGCGGGCGACCGCTGCCCCGTGGTGACCTGGTCAGACGGCAGCCGCAGCCGCGGCCACGACCCGTACCGCTTCCTGCCCGCCCTCGGCGACGTGGACCTGCACCTGCTCGCCGAGGGCCGCCACGAACGGCTGTGGGAAGCGCTGGGCGCCAGGCCCATGACCCACCAGGGCGTGGCGGGCACCCGCTTCACGGTGTGGGCGCCGAACGCGCGCGGCGTGCGGGTCGTCGGCGACTTCAACGGCTGGGACGGCACCGGCTTCCCGATGCGTTCCCTCGGCTCGACCGGCGTGTGGGAACTGTTCGTTCCCGGCGTCGCCGCCGGCACGCGCTACAAGTACGACATCTGCCGCGCCGACGGCACGCACGCGCTGCACGCCGACCCGCTGGCCCTCGCGGCCGAATGCCCGCCCGCCACCGCCTCGGTGGTGCACCGGAGCACCTACGAGTGGGGCGACGCCGAGTGGATGGCCCGCCGCGCGGAACGGCCACCGCACGCCGCGCCGATGTCCGTGTACGAACTGCACCTGCCCTCCTGGCGGCCCGGCCTCGGCTACCGGCAGCTCGCCGAGGAACTGCCGCCCTACATCCGCGACCTCGGCTTCACCCACGTCGAACTGATGCCCCCGGCGGAGCACCCGTTCGGCGGCTCGTGGGGCTACCAGATCACCGGCTACTACGCCCCCACCGCCCGCCTCGGCCCGCCCGACGACTTCAAGTACCTGGTGGACGCGCTGCACCGGGCGGGTATCGGCGTGCTGATGGACTGGGTGCCCGCGCACTTCCCCAAGGACGAGTGGGCACTGATCCGGTTCGACGGCACCCCCTGCTACGAGCACCCCGATCCGCGCCGCGCGGAACACCCCGACTGGGGCACGCTGGAATTCGACTACGGCCGCCCCGAAGTGCGGAACTTCCTCGTCGCCAACGCCGTGTTCTGGTGCGAGGAGTACCACATCGACGGCCTGCGGGTGGACGCCGTCGCCTCCATGCTCTACCTGGACTACTCGCGAGCGGAGGGCCAGTGGACCCCCAACGCGGACGGCGGCCGGGAGAACTGGGACGCCGTCGCGTTCCTCCAGGAGATGAACGCGACGGTGTACCGCCGCTGCCCCGGCGTGGTGACCGTCGCCGAGGAATCCACCGCATGGGACGGCGTCACCCGCGCCACCGACCACGGCGGCCTCGGCTTCGGCTTCAAATGGAACATGGGCTGGATGCACGACTCGCTGACGTACATGTCCAAGGAGCCCGTGCACCGCGGCTGGCACCACGGCGACATGACGTTCTCCATGGTGTACGCCTACTCCGAGAACTACCTGCTGCCCATTTCGCACGACGAAGTCGTCCACGGCAAACGCGCCCTGGTCTCCAAGATGCCGGGCGACTGGTGGCAGCAGCGCGCCAACCTGCGCGCCTACCTCGCGTTCATGTGGTCCCACCCGGGCAAGCAACTCCTGTTCATGGGGCAGGAGTTCGCGCAGGGCGCCGAGTGGTCCGAGACGGAAGGACCGCAGTGGTGGGTCCTGGACCCCGCCTACACCGCCGCCGGCGACCACGCGGGCGTCCAGCGCCTCGTCCGCCACCTGAACACCCGCTACCGCGCCACCCCGGCCCTGTGGGAACGCGACACGGAGCCGTCCGGCTTCTCCTGGGTCGAGGCCGACGCCGCGACGGACAACGTCCTGGCGTTCCTCCGCTTCGCGGCCAACGGCACCCCCCTGCTGGCCGTCAGCAACTTCTCCCCCGAGGTCCGCCACGCCTACCGCCTCGGCGTGCCCCTGGTGGCGAAGAGGTGGCGCGAAGCGCTGAACACCGACGCGGCGGAGTACGGCGGCAGCGGCATCACCACCCCCACCCCGATCCGCACCACCCCCACCCCCAGCCACGGCCACCCGACCAGCCTCCCCCTGACCCTCCCCCCACTCGCGACGGTATGGCTCCGCCCTGCCTGACCCCCGCGGCGCGTCAGGCGGGGTCGCACGTGCCGGGTTCCTGCGCCGCGAGGAAGTCTTCGGCGTAGGGCTGCAAGAACTGCTCCAACTCGTCGCCGAAGTCCTGATATTCCTCCGCCCATGCAAGGCTGATGGACAGATTGACGGCCGAAAAGCCCCTTTCCGGCGCCTCGGCACATTCCATGCGGATGGCGGCATAGTCGTCCCAGACGATGTACTCGTGCGGACTTCCGCCGACTGTGCGGCCGTCTTCCATCTGGACATCGTGCCGCAAATCTTCGAGGAACTCGGCAATGCCATCCTCGTCCTCGTAGGTCATGGACGGCTTCGCCCTGACCTGGATGACACCCGTACCGTCGACCTCCACGACGCAGTCGAGCCAGACGTCCACCCAATCGGGCCGCCAACTCACATCCACTTCTTCTCCCGGCGGGAATAAGGCCGCTGCCGTCGCCTCATTCATCGGAATGTCGCACAGCCGGGCCGGGAGCTCGTAGTCTCGCGTCTGCTCGGCGACAGGGGAGCCTGCCGTACAGCCGGCGCAGGCCAGCGCGGCCAGCAGGCCGGGGACAACCCACCAGGTCCGAGCAGACGTAAATGATCTGGGCGTCCCGAGTCCGCCGCCCGCCACAGACTCACAATCGGCCGGCCTCGCTGACGCCATCTTCGAAACCTCCCCCGAACTGCAGAGACGCCGTTGACTTCAGATCGTCCGCCTCGCCCACCTCGACATCGATGCCGCCTCGCCGCGCGGCATCCTCAACGGCATCACGCATATACGTCTCGTAATACTCCTTGGTCTCGGCGTAATTGCGGTTGGTCTGCTCCGCGGCGGTGGGCTGGCTGTCCCGTGTGAAGCTGCCGAAGATGGATTCCGTCAGCGCCGATCTGAGTTCGGCTGCGGGCGGACCGACAACAGGAATACGCCCCAGCCCTTCATCCACCGTCGATGAAAGGGCCCGCTCGGTCCACGTGCCCACTTGCCCCAGCGTTGTGTTGAACTGGCTGTCCGAGGCGATGTGCTGCTCGTAGACCGCCGTGGCTCGGGCATCAGTCATGATGCCCGTAACCTGTCCGCTGCTCGCCGCCGCGTAACCGAGATGCCTCATCCGCTCGCCCTCATCCGGCCAGTCACCGTTGACCGCCTGATCAACGGCCACGTGCGTATACGCCTCATTCGCGGCCGTGATGCTTGCGTATGCCTCCGGCGCCGTGCCGATGTCGAACAGCATGAGCGACATGCGCCCGGGGTCGAACTCGGCCTGCGGCTCCGGTCGCGGTTCGAAACGCGCGCCGCTCAACGTCTGCTGCACGTCCGGCATGTAGTCCGCGGCGATGGCGCCCAGGGCCGGGCGGAGGTCGGCGAAGGGTTCGCCCTCGGCGATGCGGGGGGTCTTGATGTCGGACAGCTCGTCCGAGCCCGCGTAGTCCGCCGCGAACTCGTTCCACACGGTCTCCGCCACCCGGGCGTTCGCCTCCGAGTGGGTCCGGTGTTCGCCCGGGGGCGGGGGCTCGCCCGGGGGGAGGCCGGTGGCCGCCGCTTCCAGGGCGGCTTGCAGGCCGGGGCCCGGGGGCGTGGTCTGCCACTGGGCGTGCAGCGGCGAGGGGGTGGCGCCCACGGCCGCGTGGCGGGCCTCGTCGCCCTCGCCGATGAAGTAGTCCAGGTGCTCCGCGCCGGGGCCCTCGGGGTCGAAGAACGCCGTCACCGCGTCGGGGTTGCTGTGCGCGCCGATGCCCAGCATGCGGTCCACCAGGTCGTTCTTCGCGTCCCATGGGCTCGGCAGCCACGGGGATTCCCGTTCGGGGAAGCGGTCATGCGACCAGATGCCGGGGGTCTCCTGTTCCAGCTCGATCAGCCGGCTCGTCGTCTGGTAGAAGAACTGGTCGTCGACGGGCACGTCCGACGCCTCCAGCAGGTCGAAGGCGACGTCGTAGCCGACGCGCTGGTCCGCGGAGCCGCGGTCGAGCGGGCTCGGCTCGTGCAGCAGGCGGTTGCCCGACTCGTGGAAGGCGTCGTAACGCTCCTGGTACTGCTGTCCGGCCGAGGTCTGAAGCCACTGGAGGTACGCCGGTGAGCCGGGCGGCGCGCTGCTCATGTCGCCCGCGGGCCGCAGTGACGTGGACAGGGCGGTGCCGAGGCCCTGCCGCAGGTCGGCGGCGAGCGTGCCGTCGCTGTTGAGCCGGGTCGCGGTCGTCTCCGTCCGCTCGGCCAGCAGCAGGTACTCCTCCATGCCGATCGTGTCGACGATGTGGGCGGCGAACTCCGGGTCGTCCGCGTGGTCTTCGAGTAACCGGTTCATGCGGTGGAGATCGGCCGCGGTGGGGTCCGCCTGCCGCGCGAGCGCCACGAACGCCGCCGCGTCCTCGGCGATCAGCGAGTCGTGCGCGTGCGTCGCGTCGTTGTAGGGCGAGCCGGCGAACTGTTCGCCGCCCGCGGACGCCATCTCGGTGAGCGCGCGGGCGGTCAGCCGGTCGGACTCGGCCGCGGTGTCGACGATGCGCCGGATCTCCTCCTGCGTCTCCTGCATCGCGTGCACGGCGGCGGCGTCCGTCTCGTCGGACTCCGTCGGCAGGGCCTGCCGCGCGAGGGCTTCCGGCAGCGTCAGGTGCGGGGGCGTCACCGAGCGGACGACGCCCTCGGGGTCGATGAGCACGCCCTGCTCCCTGGCCGTCGTCTCCAGGCTGCGCAGCGCCCGCTGTCCGGCCAGCAGGTCGCCGTGGAGGTCGAGCAGCAGGCTGCGGATGGCGCGTGCCTGCGCGTGGGCGCCTTCGAACCGCCGGCAGGTGCGGTCGATGAACGGCCGCGTCGCGTCGGCGTTCTCGCCCGCCCACCCCGCGTCCCTCGCCCCGCCGAGCATGTCGTGCCGGGCGGTCATGGACAGTTCCTCCAGGCCGCTCTCGACGGTCTCCCACTGGTCCGCCGCGGCGGCCAGCGTGGCGAGGTCGCACTGGTACAGGCCGGTGTAGGTCAGCCGCGCGTCGCCGAATCCGAAGATGTCGGGTACGGGGGGCAGCCAACCGGTCACGCCTCGCGCTCCAGGCTCGCGGGCCCGATGCCCTCGGCGGCGAGCAGGGCGTAGTTGGGCTGTACGGCTCGCAGGTCGTTACCGATGCGGTGTTCGAGATCGCTGTGGGAGACGATGGTGCCGTCCAGGTGGCCGGAGATCCTGGCGCAGTCGTTCTGGAGCGAGGTGATCCTCGTGCGCCAGGTCTCCGTCAGCCCGGTGAGGGCCGTGCCGCTGGCGATGCCGTGCCGGGCGAGTCCGGCGCCGGTGTCCTGGCTCTCCGGCTCGGCCGCGAGGCCCTTGGACGGCAGTAGTTCGTATAACTCGCGGGCCGCGGACTCCACCGGGCCCAGTTCTTCGCTGTTGACCGAAAGGTCCGCTCCGTCGTACATGTCCCGCCCCCTTGGCTGGTGTTGCCGTGCGAGGGCCCAGGCTAGTCACACGTATCGTGACCGGTCCACTGCGCCCCGCACCGGGGGCGGGATCGGTGACGGGGCGTCAGCCGTTCAGTCGTTGGCGTTGAGGGCGGGGAGGTAGCCGCTGGAGTGGCCGACGGCGGTGGGGTGGTAGGACTCCCACACCGGCAGGGCGAGGTCGTGGAGCCAGTCGTCGCCGGAGCACAGCTCGTGTCCGTCGAACGTGTTCCGCACGTCGCCGAACGCGAAGCCGTGCGCGGCGGCCCGGTCGGCGATCACCGTGTTCAGCAGGTCGGAGGCGTCGTTGATGGCTTCGCGCTTGGTCTCGCCGATTCCGGCGCACCCGGGGGACGGCTCTATGTACATGCGCGGGTAGCCGAGAACGACGACGCGCGCGTCGGGGGCGCCGGCCCGGATGGCGTCGTAGGTGGCGTCGAGGCGGCCGGGCAGCGTTCCGGAGATGAACGATTCGGCGGTGGCGATGTCGCCGAGGCAGGTGTCGACGGAGCTGATCACGCAGGTGGTCATCACGTCGGCGAAACCGGCGTCGTTGCCGCCGATGGAGATGCTGACGAGCTGCGTGTCCGCGTTCAGCGCGGAGAGCTGGGAGCCGGTCACATCGCTGGTGACGGCGCCGGAGCAGGCGGCGAAGGAGAACGAGGAGGGGGCGTTGGCGGCGGCCCACAGGGCCGGGTAGGCGCTGTTGCTGCGGTGGCAGTCGCCGCTTGAGTCGATGTAGTTGCCCGCGCCGTTGCCGGAGGAGTAGGAGTCGCCGAGCGCGACGTAGGAGGGTCCGGCGGCTTGGGCCGTTCCGCCGCCGACGAGGGCGAGGAGCAGTCCGGATACGGCGGTGGCGAGCGTGGTGAGAGCTCTTGTCCTGCGCATGCGTCCTCCGAGTGTCCGTGTGGGGGGAAGAGGCCGACGCATGTCAGGCTGCCCGACGCAACGCGCGTTGACAAGCATGCACATGTCACCAATACCAGCCGCTCGAAGAGTTTCCCGGGCGTTCAACTCCCCTGCCCACCGGCGCAGTCCGCCTGTCCGCCTGTCCGCCTGTCCGCCTGTCCGGCGCCCCGCGGGCCTCGCGGGGCGCCGGTGGGCGTCAGGCCGTGGCCGGCTCCCGGTAGTACGGGTCGACGACCGAGCCCGAACGCGTCCCCTCGTGCCAGCGGTAGACCTCCCGGCCCTCCACGAACACGCGCAGCGCCCGGCTCATCACGTCCAGCGGGTCGCCGGACCAGATGACGACATCGCCGTCGAGGCCGGGGCGCAGGCTGCCGACCCGGTCGTCAAGACCCAGGATCTCCGCCGGGTTGGTGGTGATGGTGCGCAGCGCGGTGCCGCGGTCCAGGCCCTCCTTCACGCACAGGGTCACCTGGTGGACGAGGAAGTTGATCGGGACCACCGGGTGGTCGGTGGTGATGGCGACCTTGACGCCGGCGCGGGTCAGGATGCCGGGGTTGGCGAGGGTGCGCTGCCGCACCTCCACCTTCGTGCGGGTGGTGAACAGCGGCCCGGCGATCACCGGCACGTCGCGGCGGGCGATCTCGTCGGCCAGCAGATGCGCCTCGGTGCCGTGGTTGATGACGACGCGGTAGCCGAACTCGTCCGCGAGCCGCAGGGCGGTCGCGATGTCGTCGGCGCGGTGCGTGTGCTGGCACCAGGGCAGTTCCTGGCCCAGCACCCGCACCAGGACCTCGAGACCGGCGTCGCGTTCGAACGGCTTGCCCTCGGCCGCGGCGTGCTCGCGCCGTGTCAGGTAGTCCTGGGCCCGGGTGAAGGCGTCGCGGATGACGGCGGCCACGCCCTGCCGGGTGGAAGGCAGTTGCTTCTTGTCGCCGTAGACCCGCTTGGGGTTCTCGCCGAGCGCGCTCTTGACGCTCACCGGCTGCCTGATCAGCATGTCGTCGACGCTGCGCCCCCAGCACTTGACGGCAACGGTCTGGCCGCCGACCGGATTTCCCGAACCGGGCTTGATGACGGCGCTGGTGACGCCGCCCGCGAGGGCGTCGGCGAAGCCCGCGTCGGCCGGGTTGATGGCATCGAGGGCGCGCATCCTGGCGCCGTTGGGGTCGGTCATCTCGTTCGTGTCCTGACCGGCCCAGCCCTCCGCCTCCTCGTGCACGCCCAGGTGGCCGTGGGCCTCGACGAAGCCGGGCAGCACCCAGGCGCCCGCGGCGTCGACGACGGGCGTCCCCGCCGGGACGGCGACCGAGGCATCGGGCCCCACGGCGGCGATCTTGCCGTCGACGACGAGAACGGTGCCGCCGTCGATCGGCTGCCCCTCGACGGGTACGACATAACCGGAAGTGATCGCGATATTCATGGCGGTCGAACCTACCCGAACCCGGCCATGGACACCGGGCAAGAAGTGACGCGCGCCCGCCGCCGTGGAATCGGGCCTGCGTGACCTCCGCCGGGCGGACCCGCGGCGGGGCGGCGGTGAACGGTGGGGACGGGGCGGCCGTCCGCCACCGCCCTGTCCCCTGTCCCTCCCCCCGGTGTCCCGCGGTTCCCCTCCGCGCGCACGGTGCTTGCGCGGTCCCGCGGGCGTCACCGCCGCGCCCATCATCACCGGGAAGAGGGGCGGCCGTCGCGTTTCCCGTGCAAACCCGGTCACGACGGGTAGACACCCGTGGTGTTCAATGGGTGACGGTGTGGAGGACGCGATGAGGGACACCGGCGCGCGGCGGCCTCCGGGCGATCCACCGGACCCGGGCGGCGCGCGGACCATGGACGAACTGGTGGCGTGCCTGCGCGCGTTGCGCGGCTGGGCCGGGCTGTCGGAGCGCGAGGTGCACCGGCGCGTGAGCCGTGCACGCGCGGCGCGCGGCATTCCCGAGGTGCCCAGTTACGACACGGTGCACCGCTGTTTCCAGCAGGGCAGGGCGCGGCTGAATGTCGACCTCGTGGAGGACATCGCGCGCGCCCTGGTGGGTAACGAGGCCGCGGCCGGGCGGTGGCGCGGCGCGCACGCCAGGATCGTCGGCGCGGTGGCCGGCTCCGGGGTGGTGACGGTCGCGGACGCGCCGCCGGCCGACCTGCCCGCGTTCAGCGGGCGGCGCGACGCGTTGCGCGCGCTGCTCGGCGGCGGGGGCTCCCCGGCCGGGCTGCGGGTCATCGAGGGCATGGCGGGCGTCGGGAAGACGGCGCTCGCCGCGCGGGCCGCCCATCTGCTGCGGCGGCAGGGCGGTTTCGAGGCGACGCTGTGGGTCGACCTGAACGGTTACGCGCCCGATCTGCCGCCGGCCGATCCGCTGGCCGTGCTCGACGCGTCGCTGCGGCGGCTCGGCATGTCGGCGGACCGCGTCCGGCTGCTCACGCCGCAGGCGCGCGCCCGCGAGTTCCACCGGCGGCTGGCCGGCCGCCGCGTGCTGCTGGTGCTGGACAACGCGGGGGACGAGGAGCAGGTGCGCCCCTTGCTGCCGGAGGGCCCCGGCTGCCTGACGCTCGTGACGAGCCGCCGCAGCCTTCCCGGGCTGCCGGGGGCACTGCGGCTGCGCCTCGACGTCTTCTCGCCCGGGGAGGCGATGGAGCTGCTGCGCCGCACGGCGGGCGCGGACCGCGTGGACACCGACCCGGGGACGGCCGCGCGGATCGCGGAGTCGGTCGGTCATCTGCCGCTGGCGCTCGGCGTGGTGGCGGGGCGGATCGGCGGCCGGTTCGGCTGGACGCTGGCGGACCATCTGGAGCAGTTGCTCGGGCACCGGGACCGGCTGCGTTCCGAGGACAGCGTGGAGCTGGCGCTGCGGCTGTCGTACGAGAGCCTGGCGCCCGGCTGCCGGCGTCTGTTCCGGGTGCTGGCCCTCGGCCCGCGGCCGGATCTGGACGTGTACGCCGCCGCCGCGCTGGCGGACGACGACCCGGCCGGGGTGCGGGCGCGCCTGGAGACGCTGCTTGCGGCCAACCTGCTGCGCGAGCCCGTTCCCGGCCGGTACGCGTTCCACGATCTGGTGCGGATCTACGCGACGGCGCAGGCGCACGAGCACGACCCGGCGCACGCCCGGCGCGCCGCGCTGGCGCGGCTGCTCGACCACGACCGGCACGCCGCGTCGCTCGCGATGGACCACTTCGCGCCGTACGAGCGCCACCACCGGCCGCCGCCTGGCACCCCGGGCACGGTGCTGCCGCCCCTGCTGACCGACCGGCGGTCCGCGACGGCGTGGCTCGATGCGGAACGGGCGGGTCTGGTCGCCACGGCCCTGCACGCGGCGGAGCACGGCCGGCCGGACCACACGGGCAAGATGTCGGCGATCCTCTTCCGTTACCTGGATGTCGGCGGGCACTACCAGGAGGCGGAGGCCCTGCACACCCGCGCCGACCTGACGCCCGACCCGCACGACCGGGCGCAGGCGCTGGCGCGGCTCGGCGCGGTGCGCTGGCGGGTCGGCCGCGACCTGGACGCGATCGAGGACTTCCAGCAGGCGCTGGCGGCGTTCCGCAGCGTCGGGGACCGGGTCGGCGAGGGCTGGGTGCTGGGCAATACCGGCGAGGTGCTCCAGCACGTGGGGCGGCTGTCCGAGGCGCGGGAGCACTTCGGACAGGCCCTCGGCATCGCGCGCCAGTTGCGGGCGCGGCGCGAGGAGGACGGCAAGCTCGGGGACCGCGGCGTGATGTACGAGCCACTGGGGCGCTACCCGAAGCAGTTCACGCATCCGCGCGAGGCGCTGGAGATGGGCCGGGAGATCCTGGGCATCGCGCGGCGCATCGGGGACCGGGTCAGCGAGGGGCAGGTACTCGGCAGCCTGGGATCGATCCTGCGGCAGGACGGCCGCCCGGCCCAGGCGCTGAACCATCTGCGGCAGGCACTGACGATCGCACGCGGCATCGGGCACCACGTGGCGGAGGTGGCGCTGCTGAACGAACTGGGCGCCACGCTGCGGGCGTTGCCGGGAGACGGCCGGTGGGCGCGGGCGGCGCGGTACTACCGGGAGGCGGCGGCGCGGGCCGGTGAGCTGGGCGACCGTTACGAGGGGGCGCGGGCGCACGAGGGCCTGGGGCACTGCCGGTCCGCGGCCGGCGACGCGCCCGGCGCACGCGCCGCTTGGCGCCGGGCGCACGCGCTGTTCGCGGAGCTCGGCACCCCGGAGGCGGAGGCGGTCGCGCGGCGGCTCGCCTCGCTCGACGCGGCGGACGTTCCCCTGCCGGAGTACCGGGACGAGCCGGGCTGAGGCGGCGGGTCGCCTCACCAACTGGGCCTGCGGACCTCGCCGTAGCCGCCGCCGTGCGGCCGGTCCTCCAGGTGCAGGTGCGGGCCCGTGGTGGCGCCGCTGTCGCCGACCTCGCCGATCCGCTGCCCGGCGCTGACCCGGGCCCCGGCCTCGACGGAGCGGGCGGCGAGGTGGCAGTAGACGTAGTCCCGGCCGTTGTCGGCGCGCAGGCCGATCCACTGCCCGTAGGCGCCGCCCTCGCCGTTCGACCAGGCGATGGTGCCGCCGCGGACGGCGACCACGGGTGTCCCGGCCGGGGCCGCGTAGTCGTCGCCGGTGTGGAACCCGGCCGCGTAGCGGCTGTTGCGCACCCCGTACGGGTAGGTGATCTCGCGCCCGGGCACGGGCGAGGCGACCCGGCCCGCGGCACCGCCGGACCGCGTGCTGTTCGCGAAGCCGAGCCCGGCGAACGTCTTCGCCCCCGGCACCCCGTCCGCCCCGGCACCGCGCCAGCCCTGCGCCCGCTGGAACGCGGCGCACGCGGCCTTCGTCTGCTCGCCGTAGTACCCGGTGGCGCCCGCGGCGATGGCGAACCCCTTTGCCATGAGCGCCCGTTGGAACGCCGCCACGCAGCTGTCCCGGCTCCCGTACCTGACGTGCGCGAACGTGATGACCGCCATGCCGCCCCCCGTTTCCCGGTTCCGCCCGGATTCTGGCAGCGATCTCTCCCCGCCTGAATAGCCCGGCAACCGGCCCTCGCCTCCGCCCGTTGTCGCACCCCGCCTCCACCAGAAGCGCGAGCCGGAGCGCAACGGCGCGGCGCGCCCCGGCCCGTGACCGGCGGGAACCGGACACGCCCGGGACCCCTCCCAGGCCGTCCCCCGTACGCTCGGGCGCATGAGACGTGTGCGACGCCGCGCGATCGCGGAACGGGCGAGGGACGCCGGCCTCGGCGCCGTCCACCGGGTGCACTACGAGCGGCGGAGCTGGGTGACCGGCGGCGGCGCGCACCTGCTCGGACTTTTCATCGGCGTCGTCGTCTTCACCCCGCTCTACATACCCGCCGTCCTGCCGTTCCTTCTCGTCGGCGTCCCGCTGCTGCTCGTCTGCTGGGCGGCCTGGGTGTACCTGATGCCGCCCCGAAGCCTGACGGGGCGGCGCTGGTTCGCGGTCTGCGACGAGGGCCTGCTCCTCTGGTCCCGGCACAACGGGCAGCCCGCCGCCCTCGCGATCCCGTGGGAAATGATCGGCGGGGTGGAGGAGGGGGTGAACGACGCGCAGGGCGCCTTCTCGTTCCGGCTGTCCTGGCTGGAGGGCGAACGGCACCGGAAGGACCTCGCGCACGAACGTTCCCTCACCGTCGGGGCGGTGATGGGCCGTTCCGGCCTGATCCGGGCCCTGCGGGCGCGGGGTGCGCTGCCGCGTCCCGTCGCCCGGCGGGTCGTGATCACCTCGGTGGCGCTCGGCTCGGCGGCCGTCCTGTCGTGGGCACTGATGCTGCTGCCTCCCGTCAACGACGCCGTCCTCGGCGACCTGCCGCGCGACCTCCGCGACTTCGCGCGCATCTGCGGGGAGGACGGCGAGGGCGGCGGCGAACCGTTCCCGCGCGCCGCCCCGTTCGAGCCCGGCGCGGAGCAGGAGCCGAGCCCGTGGGTGGCCATCGAGGACGAGTGGGATGAGCACTCGGCCACGGGCACGGAAACGGCGGAGCCGGAGTGGGGCGACGACGAGCCGGACGCGGACACGGTGCAACTGGTGGCGTGCGCCGCGGTGTCCGGGGCGGTGCCGGGCTCGGATATCTCCTGCCCGTACACGGAGGGACCGCTCGGGTTCGGCCCGGCCACCCAGTCCGTCGAGTTCGCCCAGGGCCGTTACCGCGTGACCGTCTACGAGGCGCGCACCGGCGACAAGGTCGGCGAGGGCGTGCTGGAGGGCGAGGACGACGTGGAGTGCTACGAGTACGTCTCCGCCGAGGAGGCCGGGCCCATCTACACCAGCCCCGAGTGGGACGCCTACGCGACCCTCCTCACCGAGGTCCAGGCCGCCCCCGCCGGCTCGTAGCCGAACGGGACCCCGCCGGGCCCGCGTTCGCCCTGGCCGCTGCCGCCCCGGCGCATGGGTCGGCCGGTGATGCCCTGGATCGCGCCGAAGTCGCCGTCGCCGTCGTGGTGGAGAACGGCGCGGCGCCTCGCGCGCACCCACATGCTCCGAACGCCAAGTGATCAGGCCCACAAACGACAATCGTTGTCATTTTCTCTTCGGCTTGCCATCATCGTGCCGTTCGGCGCCGATCAGCGCCAGAGATCACCGGCTCGTGCCCCCTCGCGCGCCGGGTGGAGAAAGAGACGAGTGTCCTCCGTGCCCGCACTGCCCGACCGGCGATCCGGAAGAGTGCTCGCAGGCGCCCAAGCAGGTCTGATAGCCGCCGCCCTGCTCGTGCTCGTGCTCTCCGGGGCAACCGGCCCGGCGGACGTGTCGTTGACCGAATCGGTGCAGATCGTCACCGGGCATCTGGTGCCCGGTCTCCCCTGGATGAGCGACGGATCGCTCACACCGCTCCAGGACCAGGCCGTCTGGCAGTTCCGACTGCCCCGCACACTTCTCGCCGGGCTGGCGGGAGCAGGTCTTGCCCTGGCCGGCACGCTGATGCAGGCGGTGGTGCGCAACCCGCTGGCCGAGCCGTACATCCTGGGGGTCTCGGCCGGTGCCGGGCTCGGCGCGGTCTCCGTGATCACGCTCGGGTCCGCCGCTCTGGCCGGCGTGACGCTGAGCACCGCCGCGTTCGCGGGAGCCCTCGCCGCGACCGCGGCCGTCTACCTGCTGGCCCGCCTGGACGGGGTGCTGGCGCCCACCCGGATGATCCTGGCCGGGGTGGCGCTCGGCTCCCTGCTCAGCGCGGTGACGAGTTATCTGACGCTCACCACCGAGGCGCAGAACGTGTTCAGCGTGCTGTTCTTCCTGCTGGGCAGCGTGTCCGCGGCCGGCATGGACGACTTGGCCATCCCGGCGGGCGCGCTGGCCGCCGTCACCGTCTTCGCCCTGGCACGTGCCCGCGCGCTCAACGCGCTGCTGGTGGGCGACGAGAGTGCCACCGCGCTGGGGCTCAATGTCAGCAGGCTCAGGGCCCAGCTCATGATCGCCGCTGCCCTCCTGACCGGTGCCATCGTGTCCGTCAGCGGCGGCATCGGCTTCGTCGGGCTGGTCGTTCCGCACACCGCACGCATTCTCGTGGGCGCCGATCACCGCCGGATGCTGCCCATCGCCGTGCTCGGCGGCGCCGTCTTCCTCATGGTCTGCGACCTGCTCGCCCGGACCGTCGCCGCCCCGGCCGAAATTCCGCTGGGGATCATCACCGCCATCGTCGGTGCACCGTTCTTCCTCTGGCTGATCCGCCGGGGGCACGCCGGCCGAGCGGGGATGGACCGATGAGGGTCGAATTCACGCATGTCGGCATCGCCCTCGGGGGCGCCCGGATCGTGGACGATGTCACGCTCACCGTGCCGCCGGGCCAGTTCCTCGGCCTGGTGGGCCCCAACGGCAGCGGCAAGTCGACGCTGCTGCGCGGCCTCTACCGCGTCCTCCGGCCCGCCACCGGCACCGTGCGCATCGACGGGCAGGACGTCTGGCGGCTTCCGCCCAGACGCGTGGCCCAGCACATAGCGGTGATGACGCAGGAGACGGACACCGGCTTCGACCTGAACGTGCTCGACGTCGTCCTGCTGGGCCGCCTGCCGCACCAGGGCAGCTTCGGCGGGCACACGCGGCACGACCTCACCCTCGCTGCCGGGGCGCTGGGCCGCGTCGGCGCCGACCACCTGTCGCGCCGGACCTTCTCCGGTCTTTCGGGCGGCGAGAAGCAACGCGTCCTGCTCGCCCGCGCGCTGGTGCAGGAGAGCCAGGTCCTCGTGCTCGACGAGCCGACGAACCACCTGGACATCGCCTTTCAGCTGGAACTCATGCGCATGGTCCGCGGCCTCGGCCTGACCACGCTGGCGGCGCTGCACGACCTCAATCTGGCGGCGTCCCACTGCGACGCGATCGCCGTGCTGCACCGTGGACGGATCATCGCCGGGGGAACGCCGGCCGAGGTGCTCACCCCCGACTTGCTCCGCGAGGTCTTCGGCGTCCATGCACACCTGCTCAGCCATCCGGACACGGGGAAGCCGCTGATCGCCTTCTCCCCCGGGCACGAACCCGTATCAACCCCCGCCGGCCGCGCGGCCGCGCGGCCGAGGAGTGACACCCAGCCATGATCCGCTTTCCCAGATCCGCCCCGCACACCGGGCGTTCCCGCCCCCGCCTGCGGTCCGGAGCCGGGGCCGTCGCCGGCCTCGGCTGCCTCGTCGTACTGACCGCCACCGCCTGCGGCTCGGGCGTCACCGAGGACGGGGAACGGACGGGCTCCGGCTCCGGCTCCGGCTCCGGAGAAACCGTGCTGACCAACTGCGCCAGGGACGTCAGCATCCCCGCCGTTCCCGAGGCGATCGTCGGGCTGAACCCGGCGCAGACCGAGCTGCTTCTGCGCCTCGGGCTCGGTGACCGGATCGTGGGGCAGGCCCAGACGGACACCGCTCCGCTGCCCGAGGAGCTACGGGACGAGGCGGCGCGGATACCCGTGCTCAGCGAGGACACTCCGCCCTCGCGGGAGGCGCTCCTCAACGCGGACCCGGATTTCGTATTCGCCCCGACAGCCTACGAGTTCACCGCCGAGCAGGGCTTCGCCAGCCTCGAACAGCTCCAGGATGCCGGCGTCGCCGCCTGGATCGCGACGGGCGGCTGCCCGGAACGCCGCATGACCGGCACCGTCGACGACCTCTTCACCGACCTCACCGGGCTCGGACAGGCCCTCGACGCCGAGGAGGCCGCCGGGGAGCTGGCCGAAGAGGCGCGCACCACCCTGGACGACGTCGCGGCCCGGGTCTCCGACGGTGAGCCGCTGACGGTCGCCCAGGTCTACCTGGAGGGTGAGACTCTTTCCGCTATCGGTGCCGGGATCGAGTACGACATCGTCCGGCGGGCCGGCGGGAACAACGTGTTCGGCCCGGACGACGGCGCGTTCGCGGAATTCTTCGCGGCCCAGGTCAACCCGGAAACGATCGCGGAACGCGCCCCGCAGGCCCTGGTCTTCACCGTGCACGACGAGGAACACGAGCAGGCGACCCGCGACTACCTGACCCGTACCTTCCCCGACATCCCGGCCGTGCGGGAGGACCGGCTGATCGCCGTGTCGGGAGCCGATGTCTTCCCGGGAAGCCTGGGCAACGTCACCGCCGTCCGGCAGATCGCGCAGGGCCTGTACCCCGACGCGTTCCGCGACGGGTCGTGATCCACGGCCGTCTGCTCCGGCTCGCCGGTGCCCTCGCCGCCCCCGTGCTGCTATGTGCGCTGGTTTCCCTGTGCCTGTCCGCGGCATCCCTGGGGCAGGCGTATGCCCTGGCCCGCGCCCTGGCAGACCTCTTCGGCGACGACCCCCGGGCAGCGGCCCGCGCGCTGCTGTGGGCCTCGGCATGCACCGTGCTGCGCGCCGCGCTGATCTGGCTCGCGGAGGTCACGCGCGCGCGATGCGGCATCGCCATCCGCACCCGGCTGCGCGACCACTTGGTCGCCCGGCTCGGCGAGCTGGGACCTGCCTACGCGGCGGGGGCCCGCGCCGGAGCGGTCCAGACGACGCTGGTCGCGGGAGTGGAAGGGCTGGACGCCTACTACTCCCGCTACCTGCCGCAACTTCTGGTGACGCTGATCGTCCCCGCCGCTGTCGTCGCCTGGCTGTTCGGCGTCTCCGCGCCCGCCGCCACGGTGCTGGGCTGTGCCGTGGCGGCGGCCGTGCTCGTTCCCCGTTTCTGGGACGCCACTCTGCTGCGCCGCGGCCGGGCCCGCTGGGCGGGCCTGACCCGGCTCAGCGCCGACTACCTGGAAGCGGTACAGGCCGTCCCCACCCTGCGGGCGCTCGGCGCGGGCCGGCACATCGGTGACCGCCTGGCGAGCCAGGCGCAGAGCCTCTACCGATCCACCATGGTCCAACTGCGCACGTCGCTGGTGGAGAACGGCATCACCGCCCTGGCCATTCACGGCGGCACCGCCGCGACGCTGATCGTCGTGGCTGCTGCCGCCGCCTCGGGAAGCACCCCGCCCGCCGATGCCTTCCTCTTCCTGCTCTGCGCACGTGAATGTTTCCGGCCGCTGAACGACCTTTCGTCCGCGTGGCACGCCGGCTACCTGGGCCTGACGGCCGCGGACGGCATCGAGGAACTGCTCACGGCGACTCCCCGGGTGGCGGACACCGGAAAGGACACCGTGTCCGCGGGAGCGCCCGAAGTCCGCTTCGACCGCGTTGCCTTCACGTATCCGCAGGCCAGGGCCCACCCGGGATGCGGCGCGGGCGGACGGTCCCTGGAATCCGTCTCGCTGGCCTGCCCCCCGGGCGGGCTGCTCGGCATCGTCGGCCCGTCGGGGGCGGGCAAAAGCACCCTGGCGCACCTGCTGCAACGCCACGACGACCCCGACGAGGGCCGCGTGCTGCTCGCCGGCCGCCCACTGCCGCACTACCGGCTGGCATCGCTGCGCGCGAGTCTCGCGGTCGTCCATCAGGACCCCTACCTCTTCCACGCGACGGTCGCCGACAATCTCCGGCTCGCCCGGCCCGACGCGGACGAGGCGGAAGTCGTCCGCGCGGCGCGGCTGGCGCAGGCCCACGCGTTCGTCTCCGCGCTGCCCGCGGGCTACGACACGGTGATCGGGGAACGCGGGAGTTCCCTCTCCGGCGGTCAGGCCCAGCGCCTCGCCCTGGCCCGCGCGTTCCTCACCACCGCTCCCGTTCTCGTGCTGGACGAGGCGACGTCCCATCTCGACGTGCCCACGGAACGCGCCATCGTCCGTGCCCTGGCCACCGAACTCGCCGACCGCACCCGCCTGGTCATCGCCCACCGCCTCAGTGCCGTCCGCGACGCCGACCTGATCGCCGTGGTCGCGGGCGGGCGGGTGACCGAAACCGGTACCCACGACGAACTGATGCGCCTCCCGGGCGGGACCTACCGTGCGCTGGCCCGCCACCAGGGCGGCACCGGGAGCGGCACGGAGGTACCCGTATGAACGGACTTCGCTCGCTGCTGCCGCACATCGCCCGGCACCGGGCCGTGTTCGTGTGGACTCTGCTGAGCAATCTGGCGGTACAGCTCGGCGTGCTGACGCTCGGCCTGCTGGGTGCGCTGCTCGTCTCGCGGGCGCTGAACGGCACGGAGGGACCGGCCCTGGGCTATCTGGCCGCCGCGCTGGCGCTGACGGCGGCGTTGTGTGCCCTTGCCACGTGGCGCGAGTCCTACGTGTCCCACGACTTGGCCTACCGCATCCTGGCCGATCTGCGGGACCGTGTCTTCACGTCGCTGC
This sequence comes from Streptomyces sp. MP131-18, assembly GCF_001984575.1. Lineage (GTDB taxonomy): Bacteria > Actinomycetota > Actinomycetes > Streptomycetales > Streptomycetaceae > Streptomyces > Streptomyces johnsoniae. The sequence continues at coordinate 2,084,900 of NZ_LZNS01000001.1, forward strand.
GGCGCTCCCTGCCCACCCGCCGTGCTGCCCGGCACAGCGGCGACCTCGGCGCGGTGGCCCTGTCCGACGTGGAGACGCTGGAGTGGCTTTTCGCCCACACCGCCGCGCAGCTGCTCGTTTCCGGAGTCATGCTGGCCGCCACCACCGCCCTGTCCCTCGCCATCTCGCCGTGGCTCGTCCTGGCCTGGCTGCCCTGCCTGGTCGTGATCGCCGCCCTGCCCTGGCTGTTCGGGCCGGCCGCGGCACGCCGCGGTACGGAGCTGAGCGCCGCCAACGCCGCGCTACAGGCCGAGATCGTGGACACCGTGCAGGGCATGCGTGAACTCGCCGCGGCCGGCGCGTTGGAGCGTCGCAGGCGCCGGCTGGCCGGCTCGACGCGGAAACTCACCCTGGCCCAATGGCGCACCGCCCGCCTCAACGGCGCGGAGGCGGCGCTGTCCGATCTCGCCGTGGCCGCCTCGGGCACCGCCGCGCTGGCCATGGTGGCCGGGCCCGGCGCCGGGATCGATCCGGTCCTCGCCCCGGTGGCGTTCACCCTGGCCACCGCCGCGCTCGGACCGATCGGTCAGATCTCGGCGCTGCTGCGGAACTTCGGCGCGCTGCGCGCCTCCGCGGTCCGCGTCGCGACCGTGCTGGCCACGCCGCCGTCCGTGCCCGAGCCCGCACGGTCGGCCGGGCCCGCGCGCGGCTCCCTCACCTTCGAGAACGTCGGCTTCGGGTACGCCCCCACCGCGCCCCGGGTGCTCGGGAACGTGAGCTTCACCGTCCGCCCCGGCGAAACCGTTGCCCTCGTCGGCGGCTCCGGCTGCGGCAAATCCACCTGCGTGAGTCTCGCGCTGCGTCTGTGGGACCCGGACACGGGCACGGTCCGCGTGGGCGGTACGGACCTGCGCGACCTGGCCGACGCCGACCTGCGGGCCACCGTCGCGGCAGTGCCCCAGCGGATCGGCCTGTTCACCGGCACGGTGGCCGACAACATTTCCCTGGCCGCCCCCGGCGCCCCGGACGACGACGTGCGCGCTGCCGCCGCCCGCGCGGGCGTGCTCAGCCCGGACAGTGGTTTCCGCGACGGCCTCGACACCCCGGTCGGCGAGGGCGGCCGGGCTCTGTCCGGAGGGCAGCGGGCCCGGATCGCACTGGCCCGCGCCTTCCTTCAGGACGCCCCGGTGCTCCTCCTCGACGAGGCCATGGCCCACCTCGACGCCGCATCCGAACGCGCTCTCGACGGCGCGCTGCGGCAGGACGCCGCCCACCGGGCCACGCTGGTGGTGGCACACAGAGCCACCACCATCAACGCCGCCGACCGCATCCTGCTGCTTGAGGCCGGCACGGTCCGCGAAGTGGCCGCGTGGCCACCGCCGCCATTGCCGCGGAGGGATTAGTGCGGCTTTGCGCATGCAATATCCCTGCTCGGGGGGCGCGGGGCGCTCTCGTGCCGCTCAGCGATCAGCGGTCCCCGGCTCGACGACCCAGCGCATCGACTGGCCGGTGATGCCCTGCACCATGTCGAAGTCGCCGTCGTAGTGCAGAACCGTCAACCCGTGCCGTTCCGCGGTGGCCGCGATCAGGACGTCGGACAGCGAGAGCGCCCGGTGGAAGCCGCGGCGCAGCGCCTCGCGCTGGAGCCATAAAGCCTGCTCATGCTCTTCGTCGTTGCAGGGCACGTAGTCGAAGGCACGAAGGCCGGCCCGGATGCGGGACACGTCCTGCTTGGTACGCGCACTGTAGATCATTTCGTATTCGACGACCGCGCACGTGGCGAGCAGCCCTCTGTCGTTGAGATCATCGAGAACAGCCCCCACGGTCGGCTGCCCCCAGCGCGCAAAAGCCGACTTGTCGACCAGGAAGGCGCTCATGCCGCGTCGCTTCCCCGGTCCCTCCCCCGGGTCCCGGCGGGCCCGGTGTCCTCAATGATCTCGGTGAAGTCCAGCTCCCCCGACTTCACGGCATCGGCGAACTCCAGGCGCAGCCGCCGCTGCACCGCATCCTCCATGGCCGCCCGCACCGCGGCCGCCTTCGTCCTGGCGCCGTACAGCCGCATGGCCTCTTCGACGATCTCATCGTCCAGATCAATGACCGTCCGCGACATGGCACACCTTCCTTTCACGTAACGGAAGAAATGATATCGCACCACTAGCAATAGCGATATCGTTCCTTGCGGCCGGTCCGCGCCGGACGGTGACCGGGCCACCGACCACAAGTAGCCTTACTCGTCGCTGATACCAGGAGGCCCGGGTGAACCGGTGGCTTGGACGAGGAATCAATTTCGGCAACGCGCTCGACGCGTTGGGCGGTGGGTCGGAGCTGCCGCTCGATGAACGGTACTTCGACGAGGTGGCCCGGGCGGGCATCGATACCGTCCGCCTGCCGGTCCGCTGGTCGGCGCACGCAGAGCCCGCCCCGCCGTACGCGATCGATCCGGCGTTCTTCCAGCGCGTCGACGCGGGCGTACGCGCGGCCCTCGACCGCGATCTGAACGTCGTGGTGAACGTCCACCATTACCACGAGCTGTGCGCTGCGCCGGACGAGCACCTGCCGCGCTTCCTCGCGCTCTGGCAGCAGATCGCGTCACACTACGCCGACCACTGCGGACGGCTCTGCTTCGAGTTGCTCAACGAGCCACGCGGTCAGCTCACGGCGGCCCGCTGGAACGCCGTCCTGGCACAGGCCCTCGCCGTCGTGCGCGATTCGAACCCCGAGCGCACCGTGATCATCGGGTCCGCCGACATGAACGACCCCGGCGCACTGCCCGCGCTCGCCGTGCCTGACGACGACCACCTGATCGCCACGGTCCATTACTACGCCCCGTTCGAGTTCACCCACCAGGGCGCCGGATGGGTCGAGGGGGCGGAAGGATGGCTCGGCCGCATGTGGGGGGAGCCCGCCGACGAGAATGCCGTGCGCGATGATCTGGCCGAGGTCGCGGCGTGGGGGCGGCAACAGCGGCTCCCGCTGTTCATCGGCGAGTTCGGTGCCTTCTCCAGGGCTGACATGGTCTCCCGGGCGCGGTGGACGACCTTCGTGCGGGCCGAGGCCGAGCGGCTCGGCATGAGCTGGGCCTACTGGGAGTTCGGCACGGACTTCGGAGCCTTCGACCTGCAACGGTCCGCCTGGCGCGAACCGTTGCGGCGTGCCCTCCTCGGATGATCCGGCCGAACGCCGGCTGTTCGCCGGGGTCACACCCGGTGCTCGGACCCGACGTGCGTGCTGGAGCCCTCGCCGTTCCGGCTGTGGTGGGACCCGGGTCACTTACTGCGGCGTGGCGTGAGAGCTTCGGCCGAGCAGATCATTCAGCGTTCGCGGCGAATTCCGTCAGCCTGGTCAGTCGCTGGGATGTGGCGTTATCCGCCGGCGTCATGACGGTCATCCGATGACCGGTGTCCGAGGTGTGTGTGGAAACGAACTTGAGGTGCAGCAGGCCGACCAAGGGGCTGTTCAGGCGTTTGGTCTCGTAGTCTTGGAGAAGAATGTCGTGCCGACTCCACAGTCGCGCGAATTCGTCTGATCGTTCCCGCAGCTTTTCGACCGTCGCTGCGGCTGCTGAGGTGTGCAGGTCGGTGCCCACGGCGGCACGCATCCCCGCGACCATCCGGGTGGCGACGATGTCGTCGTCGACATAGCGGCTGCGCCAGTCGGGGTCGGTGAAGAACTGCACCGCGCAATTGCGTTCCTCTGCCGGGATCATGTCCATGTCGGTGAACAGGAAGCGATACGCGCGGTTATAGGCCACCAGGTCGAACTGCGGAGTTTGCAGACACGTGGGAAACGGTTCGAGTTTGTCCAGCACCGGCTGGAACGCCGCCACCAAGGCCGGGTCGTGCACGCTCGGTTCCGGGGGCGGCAACGGCAGGCCCGCAAGCCGTTGCAGATGCCATTTCTCGGTGTCGTCCAGTCTGAGTGCTCTGCCGACAGCCATCAGTACCTGCATGCTGACGTTGATCGGGCGGCCCTGCTCGAGCCAGGTGTACCAAGTCACGCCGACTCCGGCCATCACCGCCACCTCCTCGCGGCGCAAGCCCGGTGTGCGGCGGCGCCCGGTAGCAGGAAGGCCCACCTGTTCCGGGGTCAGCCGCTCGCGCCGGGTACGCAGGAAGTCACCGAGCTCCCGCCGGATCGCGGGGGGCCTGACGTCGGTCATGTCTTCGTCCTGCCGGCAGGTATCGGTCCATAGCCAGGTTCTGCCAGTACCCGCATAAACTGGCTTCTGGTACCAGCATGGTAATGCCGTCACGGTAAGGGTGTGACCACAGAATCCACGCCCCGCAGCACCCCGTCCGAGACGCGAGCAGAAAGCGACGGCACGACCGTCCCCCCTCAGGCGCCGCGCTCGCGGTCCGCCGCCGCTCCTCGGACGCTGGGCACGGCCGGGCTTTTCACCGCGTTGTCGGCGCTGTTTCTGTCGGTGGTGAGTTTCGCCGCCGTCGGCATCGCGGTGCCCGATATCGGCGCGTCACTGCACGCCTCGGCTGCCGAGCAGTCTCTTGTGGTGTCGGTGTACTCGCTGGGTTTCGCCGTGCCCATGGTGCTCGGCGGCCGCCTCGGTGACCTGTACGGGCGCCGCCGCCTGTTCCTCGTCGGCATGGCCGGGTTCACGGTGTTCTCGCTGATCGCGACCGCGGCACCCGCCATGCCCGTGTTGATCGCTGCGCGCGCGCTCACCGGTGTCTGCGCATCCGCGATGGTGCCTCAGGTGCTGGCGACGATCACGGCATCGACCACAGGGCGCGAGCGGGCCAGAGCCGTCGCCCTGTTCGGCGCGACCGCGGGCGGTGCCACGGCGATCGGTCAGGTGCTCGGCGGCGTGCTGTTGTCCGTGCCGTTGCCGGGCGCCCCGTGGCGCATGGTCTTCGCGGTCAGCGTCCTCATGGGCGTCGTTGCCTTCCTCGCCGGCCTCCGCTGGCTGCCGGACACCAGCTCGCCCGGTCATCGCTCACTCGACCTGATCGGCACCGCCCTGCTGGGGGCCGCGCTGCTGGCGCTGCTGATTCCGCTGTCCCAGGGCGGAGCACTCGGCTGGCCGGTCTGGTGCTGGGTGCTGCTGGGGACGGCCCCGATGCTGTTCGCGGCGTTCTGGGCCTGGCAGCACCGGCTGCATCGCGGGGACCGTGTGCCCTTGGTGCCGCCGCCCTTGCTCCGGCTGGGCTCGTACCGGATCGGCCTGGTGATGGCGCTGATGCTCCAATCCGCATTCGGCGCTTTCACCTTCCTCTACGCGCTCACCACACAGACCGGACTGGGCTGGTCCCCGATGCACGCCGCCCTGGTGCTGCTGCCCTACGCCCTGTGTTTTTTCGCCGTGTCGATCTGGTCGGGGAAGCTGGCGCCCCGCTTCGGCTTCCGCCGGCTGCTGACGATCGGCGGAATCGTCCAGGCCATGCTGCTCGCGGTCACCGCGACATCGGTGTTCATCCAGAACGCCGAGTTGAACTCGTGGACGCTGGCCGCGCTGCTCGTCGGGGTCGGGGTCGGCCAGGCGTTGATGTTCGGCCCTCTGGTCGGCGCGATGATCGCCGACGTCCCGCCGGCTTTCGCGGGAGCAGCCTCCGGAGCACTCCAGACCACACAGCAGGCCGCGATGGGCCTCGGTGTCGCCGTCGCCGGCGGACTGCTCGGCACCGCGATGGCCGGTTCGACAGCCTCGGCCGACCAGTCGTACACCACCGCCCTCGCGATCTGCATGGTCGTCCAGGCCGTCCTCGCAGTCGCCTTCGCCCTCTGCGCTCTCGGCCTGCCACGCCGCTGACCCGATCGTGGCGAGCCGAGCACTCCTGGCCGGGCGGCGGGTCAGCCATGGTGAGCAGATCCGCCCCTGGAGAGCCGTCAACCGCATGGGCAGACCGCTGCCCCGGACCACCGGATCACGACAACCGACCGTGTGTGGGAGCGTTCAGCGGGCGGGGAAGTCCGTGTCCTTCACGGCCGTGACGAACGCGGCCATTTGGCGGCCCGGAAGCCTCGGTGTCGCGGGCGGTCACGACGGACGGTACGCGGTCACCAGCAGCGTGTCGGCGGCATGCGGCCCGTCCCCGCCGGGCAGCACGTCGACGCTGATCCGGGTGAACCCGGCCTCGTCGAGCAGTTTGGTCCATACCTGCTCCTGGAGTACCCAGCGACGCACCGTGGTTGCCTGGCCGTCCGGCGTCCGCGCCGGGATATCGGCGTACTGCACGTCGGGCCGCGCGGGCGCGCCGCCGAGGTAATGGGCGAGGGAAGAAAAGACCAGCCGCCCGCCGGGCCGCAGCCCGGTGGCCACCGCCGGCAGCAGCTCACGCGGCTCCGTGAAGTCCACCGCGCCGAAGACGCTGTACAGCACGTCGTACGTCTCCTGTTTCGTGCGCAGGTGACTCACCGCGTTGGACAGCAAGGGGCGCAGGCGGGGCGCAAGGTAGCCGTACAGATCGGCGGCCATGGCGCACTGGGCGGGCGAGGCATCAACAGCGACGATCCGGGCAGGCTGGTGGCGGCTCGCCAGGTAGGCGGCATGCCGGGCAGCCCCGGCACCGAGGTCGCCGACACATAGACCCGTCAGGTCGCCGAGGACCTCCGGGCCAGGACCGCTGTGCTGACTCCAGCTCCAGCGGAAGGCGTCGGGCACGGCCCGGTCGGTGGCGTGGCGGGTGCGGCCGTAGTGGTACCAGAGGTCTGCGGTGGTGGTCACCCGCCCATCCTGTCGGGCGCGACCGGGCGGCGAGCCGGTTCTGCGGAACTGCACCCGCTTGTGCCCCGGGGGCGCCGGCCGAAAGCCGGCGCCCCCGGGAGACGTGCGGGGTCAGTGCGAGTCGTTGCCTGGATGGCACGGACCGCACTCGGCGGCGTCCGCCCACAGCGACAGATCGACATCCCAGCCGTCGGCCGCGATGTAGTGCGCCGTCTTCATCACCGAGCCGTCGTTCTTCAGCCCGATCTTGGGCACGTGGTGCAAGAAGTGCCCGCCGTTGAAACGGCCGCACAACTCGGCGTATGCAACGGTGTCGAGGATGATCGTGTGGACGCCGATGTCGACGAGCTTGCTGGGCGCGAGCCCCAGCGACTCGCCTCGGTGCCGCATCGCGGTCAGCAGGTATGCGTACCCCTGGCCCAGGACACGAGCGGCCATGATCGAGTCGTACGGGTAGTCCCGCTGGAGGAGTCCGACCTGCTTGTTCCACAGGTCTGTCGGCACGAGATCCTTTACGGAGCGGGCCGGACAGGCCGTCGGATCGGTGACCGAAAGGGTCGCAACGGTGGTTGCCATGGTACCTCCGGTGGATGAACGGTGCCCCGCGGTTGGGGGCGCTGCGTCCAGCACACCGCTACGACAGGGTGAGCGGTTGGCAAGTTGCCTGCCCTGCAAGCCTTTTGCACGTCGTGCAAGCGGTATCTACGAGCCCACCACTGCCCTCGTAGTGTGAAGGCCCCCGGTTGTGCGGTGTGGGAGGGACTTGTGCCCGTTGACCCGCTCTGGAACAGCACGAGAGCACGCGAGCTGGCCGCGCAGCGTCGCCCTGGCGCGCTGATCCGGCTCGGCCGCCGACACCGCGCCTGGACGCTGGCCGCCCTCGGGAACCGGCTCGGCTGCTCGTCGGCCACGCTCTCCCGGCTGGAACGCCGCGCCCGGATCGTCGACCTGTCGTTGGTACACCGCGCCGCCCTCGAAGTCGGCGTGCCACGGCACATCCTGATGACGTCACTGGCGCCACCCCTCTCGACAGCACCGATGGCCACTAAAGTGACGGCCAGTCTGTGTGACGCCGAGGAGGACCCCATGCGCCGCCGTACGCTGCTCGCCGCCACGACGGCCGCCGGACCGGCCGCCCTGCTGGCGGGACTGGACGAGGCCCTGGCTGACCCCCCGCCGCCGGCCGACGCCGGGCCGATGGACGCCCGCCTGGCCGCCGCCCGTGAGTTGTACGACAAGGGCATGCACGGGCGGCTCCTCGCTGTGCTGCCCGGTCTCATCGCGGACGGGCACTCCGCGGCCGCCGCTCGCCGTGATCTCGACCGGGCCCGGCTCTCCTCCGTGTACAGCCTGGCCGCCGCCGTGCTGAGCAAGCTCGGATCGTACGAGCGGGCACGGCTGACCGCGGACCGCGCCCGCACCTGGGCAGAGGTATCCGGCTCCCCGCTCGCGGCGGCGGCCGCCGCGCGGGAGTTGGCAATCGTGTTGCGCCACCAGGACCGCAACGCCGACGCCGAGCGCATCATGATGTCGGCGGCCGCTGGCGTGGAGGCAAGCGGGCTGCGCACCGAAGCCTCGGCAGCCGCGTACGCGCAGATGCTCTGCACGCTGGCGTACACCTCCGCCAGAGGCGGGCAGCGCGCCGATGCGCTGGCCATGATCAGTGAGGCCCGCCGTGCTGCCTGCGGGCTGCCGCCCACGGCTCCGGCGGGCCGCTTGTTTTCCATCAGCCCGGCCGCCGTCGACCTGTATGCGGTCGGTGTGCACTGGGCGCTCGGGGATGCGGGCGCCGCTCTGGAAGCCGGGGAGGACCTGCGGCCTGAGCAGTTTCCGACCGCCGAGCGGAAGGCCCGCATGGGCACGGATATGGCGCGGGCCTGGTGGGCATGGGACCGGCCCGAGCAGACCGCCCGTGCCCTGCTGGACGCCCACCGAGCCAGCCCCGGAGAGGTCCGGGACCGGCCCGCAATCCGCAGCATCGTCGACGAACTGGCTCAGCGGCATCCGCGCATCAGCGGCGTACGCGAGCTGCGCGCCGCCGTGACGCGGGCCGGCTGACGACGCCGACGTCAGCGGGCGGGGAAGTCCGTGTCCTTCACGGCCGTGACGAACGCGCTCCAGCCAGCGGTCGGGAACACCAGGGCCGGGCCCTGCGGGGCCTTGCTGTCCCGCACGGGAACGGCGGACGGCACCGCCCCCTCCGCCACCTCGACGCAGCCGCCCTCTGAGTTGTCGCTGTGACTCGACTTGCGCCACGCACCCGCCCTGAACGCCTCATCCGGCTGCTGCATGCTCGTACTCCTTCGCGTAGTAGCGCAAAATTTCTGCGGATTCGTCTTCGGGAAGCGACATCGAACGCGCGACGTCGAAGCGTTGAGAGAATGCAGCGAACCTCTTCGGAGAGTCCGCAGTGTCTCCGGTCGCGAAGCTCTCAATATAGGCGATTCCTCCGCCGTTCTTCAGCGTGAGGAGGCTGACGCTGCCGCCGAGCATCGGATGCAAGGCCTGCCGAAAGGGGAGCACCTGGATCGTGACGCGCGGCCTCTGCGCCATGGTCAGTATACGTTCGACTTGTTGCAGCATGAGCCCTCTGTCCTTGGTGGGGCGCCTCAACACCGCCTCGTCCAGGATGGCCCAGTAGAAGGGAGCGTCTTCGGCGTCGAGAAGCCGCTGCCGCTTCATGCGGAAGTCGACGTGCGCCTGGACCTTGCTGTCCGGATCGCCTTGCATGGTCGTACGGAAGAGCTCTCTTGCGTACTCCGGAGTCTGGAGCAACCCCGGAACCAGGCTGCTGGTGAAGACCTGAATGCGTACGGACTCGCGCTCCCTTCGGGCAAAGTCCCGATTGTAGTCGGGCACAGAAAGCTCCTGCACCATGTCCAGCAGTTCGGTGAACAGGCTATCCGCCCGAAAGAACTTGTCCAGCTCCTTCACGAGGGCCTCGGTGGCGGGTTGTTCACCGCGTTCCACACGCCCCAGGAACCCGTAGGGAAAATGGATCTTTTCGCTCAGGCCCCGCAGGGACAGTCCCGCACCCTCCCGGGCGCGGCGCATTCTGCGACTCAGCATCGCACTCGGTGTGGGCCTGTCGTCCTCATATAGCTCCATCGAACGTATCTCCAACTCGCCGAGTCCCGAGTCTTTTTGGGCTCGTGCCGGGTGTGTACCGGAAGCCGCCGGGCGGCAATAGTGGTATCCACACGGCTGGTTCGCGGTCAAGACGGCGAATCGGTCTCGGAGCCCCGCGGGCGGTCGCACCCGCCCCGGGGCTTGGCCATCAACTAGAGGACGTCGACGACATGCGCCACGTTACCGCGCTAGGCATTCCCTGCGGGAGGGTGCGGGGAAAATGACCGAAGACGAAGCGAAGGAGGAGCCGCCGGCGGTGGAGGGGGACACCGTTCTCGAAGAACTGTCCCGGGAGCTTGCCGAGTTGAATCAGCGTATTGCGGAACACCTCGGACGGAGGCCGGAATGACGGCCATGGACGCAGGCATAGGCGGACGCGGCGGTGGTCCGGTGGCCGGGGTGCTCGTGGCCGTGGAGATTGACGCGGGGACCGTGCGGCGCGGCGATCAGCTGATGGTGGGCGGGCAGGCGCTGATCGTGCGGGACATGGCCGCGGTCGCCGGTGGCGGGAAGCGGCTCGAATTCACCAGCGGCGAGTTCTTCACCATGCGGCGCACGACGGTGCTGTGGGCGGCGCGGCGGGTTTCCCCGCGCCTCACCCGGCGCAGGGCACCGCGCTGAAGTCCTGACCAAGGTCGGCGCGTCCCTTCTTCCGTACGGGCGGGGGCGCGCGACGCTGGTGGGGTGGACGACGCACGGGATGGGCGTCCGGGGCGCAATCACTACGCCGACCTGCTGCGGGTGGGCGCGATCGCCGCGGTGGTGACCGGGCACTGGCTGCTGACCGACATCACCTACCGGGACGGCCGCCTGTCCGGCCGGGACGCTCTGGACCACGTCGACTGGGGCAGTTGGGTGACGCTGGTCCTACAGGTGCTGCCGGTCTTCTTCCTGGTCGGCGGCTATGTCAACGCGACCTCCTGGACCTCCCACCGGCGGCGCGGCGTCCCCTGGCACGTCTGGGTCCAGGGCCGGGCGCTGGGGCTGATGTGGCCGACGGCGGTGTACGTGGCGGTGGCGCTGCTCGGGGTACTCGCCGCCACGTCGGCGGGCGCGCCCGCGCCGGACCTCGACCGCGGAGGCTGGCTGGTCGCCCTGCACCTGTGGTTCCTGCCCCTCTACCTGCTGATGATCGTGCTGACCCCGCTGATGCTCGCCGCCCACCGCCGCTGGGGCCTCGCGGTGTCCGCCGCGATGGCCGTGCTGGCCGGCGGGGTGGACATCGCGGTGGTCGGCCGCGGGCTGCCGTGGCTCGGTGCCCTCAACTACCTGCTGGTGTGGGGAACGATGCACCAGTGGGGTTTCGCCTGGCAGGACGGCCGCCTGGTCCGTCCCCGGTGGCGCTCCGCCGCGCTGGCGGCGGCCGGGGCGGTGCTGCTGGTCGTCCTGCTGTGGCCGGGTCCTTTTCCGGTGGCCATGATCGGTGCGGACACCCGGGTGGACAACACCTCGCCGCCGTCGACGGCACTCCTGGCGCTCGCCGCCACCCAGGCCGGGCTCCTGCTGACGGCGGGACCCGCCGTCTCGCCCCGCCTGGCGCGGCCCGCCCGGCTGCGGCGGCTCGGGCGGCTGAACCGCGCGGTCATGACCGTCTACCTGTGGCACATGGCGCCGGTGGTCCTCGTGGCCGTAACGCTCTACCCGACCGGGATCGCGCCGCAGCCGGACATCGGCTCGGCGTCCTGGCTGGCCCTGCGGGTGGGCTGGGTCGCGCTGCTCGCGGTCGTCCTCGCCCCGGTGACCGCGGCGCTGCTGTGGGCGCAGCGCCCGCTCGGCCGGCTGCCGCGGGGCGCGCGCCCGGCGGGGGCATGGTGGGGGCCTGCGCTGCTGCTGTGCGGGGTCGGCGCGGCCGCTGCGGCGCTCGCCCTGCTGGCCACCGAGGGGTTCGCGCCCGGGGGCCGGGCGGCCGTGCTCGCGCCGGCGCTGTTCGCGGGCGGCCTTGCCGCAACGTTCCTGTCGGGCCCGCGGGGACGCGTATGAACACGCATGAACGCGCGCGGCCCGGCACAGTATGTAGTCATGTGGACACCGGCTGCACAGAGGTACCGAAGTTTCTTCATGGACAGCACCCACTGGGACGGATTTCAGCCGCGCGAAGGCGACATCGTCATTTCCACCGCGCCCAAGGTGGGCACCACCTGGACCCAGCGCATCGTGTCCGTTCTGGTGTTCCAGCACACGCGGCTCGGCGCGCCCCTCATGGACGTCAGCCCGTGGCTCGACGGCACGTTCACCGCACGCGACGACATGCTGCGCACCCTGGACGGGCAACGGCACCGGCGGTTCATCAAGAGCCATCTCCCGCTGGACGGGCTGCCGTTCCACTCCGGAACGTCCTATCTGATCGTCGGCCGCGACCCGCGTGACACGGTGGTGTCCGCCCACAATCACGCCCGCGGCATGAACGCGACGGCCGACGACCGGGTGACGTCTCCGACCGGCGAGGACGTGCACACCCCGGAGCAGCCGGTCATCGCCGACGACCTGGCCGACTACTGGCCCGCCTACTTCACCCGCAGCGCCTTCCCGTGGGAGCCGAACGGCTGGCCGTTCAACTCCCCCACCCGGCACCTGGAATCGTGGTGGGCGATGCGCGACCGGCCGAACGTCCTCTTCCTGCACTACCAAGATCTGCTGAACGACCTGGACGGCGAAATGCGGCGCATCAGCGCGTTCCTCGGCATTCCTGTCGACGAGTCGGTCTGGCCCGGCCTGGTGGCCGCGTGCCGGTTCTCGGCCATGAAGGCGGAACCCGAGCGGATCTTCACCAAGGGCTCGGTTGCCGACATCGTCTCGAACTTCGAGTTCTTCCACCGCGGCAGGAACGGCCAGTGGCGTGGCGCCGGTCCGGAAGCGGCGGCCCTGGCCCTCTACCGGGCGGCGGTGGCCCCGCTTCCGGAAGACCTGAGGGCCTGGCTGACCCGCAGCGCCTGACCCCTCAGGGCTCCAGCCGCTGCGGCGGGCCCGTGCTCAGGCCGGACTCGTCCAGGCAGCCGAAGCCCCGGGCGATGGCCAGCGATGCCGCGTTGAGCACCGTGATGCGTTCGTCCGGCTCACCGCCGCGCGGACTGGCGAGCCGGGCCTTGAGGAGGTCTCCGTCCCGGCCTTCCACCGTGCAGGGGAAGGTGATGACCGCGGACTGGTTCCGGGAGAGGGCGCTCTCCCCGGTGTCGTAACGGAGGGCTGTCCCGTCTTCCGTCGTGGATTCCGTGCCGTCGTCCGGCGGCTCCCAGCCGAAAAATACTTCCAGGGCCGGGAGAATGCCCGAGGTGGGTGTGAAGACACGGCAGAACTGCTCCTCCGCCCCCTGGGACTCTCGAAGTGCCCGGATAAAGGCGGGTATATCGAGGGATTCCCCGAGAGCGGGCCTGTCCACAAACTCGACCGCGCCGGTTAAACCCTCCAGGTCCCGCGCCACCCGCGAAAAGGCTCCGTCGCACACCCGGTCGGCCGCGACGAACTCTTCCGTCGACGGCTGGGCCGCTCCCGGCTCCTCGGCCTGGCCGGCCTCCTCGTTCCCGCATCCGCTGACGCCGAGAATCGCCAGAAAGAGCAGGGACCCCGCCAATCCTCGCATGACGGACCCGCCATCGCCCCGCATCATCTTTTGCCCTTTCCCGGCTCATCGCCACTTCCGCGGCTCCGTCAGTCAGCCCAGACTCTCCCAGACTTCGGAAGTCTTTGGCAACGGACCAGAAGTCAAAGGGATAGCCCCACCGAGCGGAAAAGGCCGAACATGGCATTCTCCCGCCCTGCTCACGCGGGCAAACTCGACGCCGGTGACCTTTTTCGCAGAATCACCGCAAGAAGACGTGAAGATCTCGTGCGACTCCACCGGAATGCGTCTTTACGAGCATTCCCGTTCATCCGTGCCGGATATGCGGTGGGAACGGGCGAATCCGCGCCCGTCGGGCGCGGGGCACGGGGCGCGAGGGGGGCCGGTCAGAACACCGCTTCCGTCTCGTCCATCCGGTTCTGCGGAACGCGGTTCAGCTCCGCCGTCGCGTCGGCCAGGGGGGCCATCACGATGTCCGTGCCGCGCAGTGCCGTCATCCTGCCGAACTCGCCGTGGTGTGCGGCCTCCACCGCGTGCCAGCCGAAGCGGGTGGCCAGCACCCGGTCGTAGGCGGTCGGGGTGCCGCCGCGCTGGATGTGGCCGAGGATCATCGCGCGGGCCTCCTTGCCGAGCCGGTGCTCCAGCTCGTCGGCGAGGCGCTGGCCGATGCCCGTGAACCGCTCATGGCCGTACGGGTCGATCTCGCCGCGCTCGTACGGCATGGAGCCCTCGGCCGGGCGGGCGCCCTCGGCGACGCAGATCACGGCGAACTTCTTGCCGCGCGCGAACCGTTCCTCGACCATCTTGCACAGGTCGTCGATCTGGAAGGGCCGCTCGGGGATGCAGATGCCGTGCGCGCCGCCGGCCATGCCGGCCTCCAGCGCGATCCAGCCCGCGTGCCGCCCCATGACCTCGACGACCATGACCCGCTGGTGCGACTCCGCGGTCGTCTTCAGCCGGTCGATGGCCTCGGTGGCGACGCCGACGGCCGTGTCGAAGCCGAAGGTGCGGTCGGTGGCCGAAATGTCGTTGTCGATGGTCTTGGGCACGCCCACGACCGGGATACCGGCGTCGGAGAGCATGCGCGCCGCGGTCAGGGTGCCCTCGCCGCCGATCGGGATGAGGGCGTCCAGGCTGAGCTTGTGCCGGAACGCCTCCGCGTTGTCGCACGCCTCGGCAAGCCGGTGCCGCTCCAGGCGGCTGGAGCCGAGGATGGTGCCGCCGCGGGCCAGGATGCCGCTCACCTCGTTGATGTCCAGCTCGCGGTAGCGCCCTTCGAGGAGCCCTTTGAAGCCGTCCTCGAAACCGATCACCTGGTCGCCCCGGTCCACGACGGCACGGTGCACAACCGACCGGATCACGGCGTTGAGGCCAGGGCAGTCACCGCCGGCGGTGAGAACTCCGATGCGCATGGGGAACGCTCTCCTGCTCGCTTGGGACGGGGGTCGGGGACAGGCAAGGCTGGGATCGGCGACCGCTCCCTCGCGGCCGCCCGAATTGTTTCACGAGAAGGCGGCACGTTCGAACGGCGCTCGTCAACCCGACGCGCGCCCCATTACCTCTCACGGGTACGGTCGATAGGAGGGATGCTGCCCGGAACCCCTCACACCAGGCTTGCGACGGGACGACGGGGACGGGACGGGAAAGTGACGCGCAGCGTGTACGTGGCCGGTATCGGCCGCGGGGACGGCCGGCAGGCGATCGAGCTGGGGCTCATGGAGCTGTTGACGCGCCAGGTGGACCGGGTGGGGGTGTTCCGGCCGCTGGCGCACGAGGGCCCCGATCCGGTCTTCGACCTGCTCCGCGCCCGCTACCGGCTGGCCCAGTCGCCCGGGGCGGCGCGCGGCCTGCACTACGCGCAGGCCGCGGAGCTGCTGGCGGAGCGCGGCACGGACGCCCTGGTGGGGCGGCTGCTCGACCGGTTCCACGCGGTCACGCGCCAGTACGAGGTGGTGCTCGTCCTGGGCACCGACTACGCCGACACGCAACTGCCCGCGGAGCTGTCGCTGAACGCGCGGCTGGCGAACGAGTTCGGCGCGGCGGTGCTGCCCGTGGTGTCCGGCCTGGGGCAGGGCGGGGATTCGATCGTGGCCGAGGTGCGCAACGCCCACCACGCGTACGCCTCGCTCGGCTGCGAGGTGATCGCCATGATGGTGAACCGGGTCCGCGACAGCCACGCCGTGCGGGCGGCCCGTGAGCTGGCGGGTCACCTGCCCGTTCCGGTGTGGGTGCTGCCGGAGGAGCCCGCGCTGGCCGCGCCGACCGTGGCGCAGGTGCGGGAGGCGCTGGGGGCCGAGGTGCTGCTGGGCGACGCGACGGGGCTGGCGCGCGACGTGCGGGACTTCGTGTTCGGCGGGGCGACGCTGCCGGTTTTCCTGCCCGCGCTGACCGAGGGCTGCCTGGTGCTCACGCCGGGCGACCGCGCGGATCTGGTGGTGGGCGCGCTGGCGGCACACTCCGCGAGCGCGCCGCCGATCGCGGGGCTCCTGCTGACGCTGGGCGCGCGCCCGGGCGAGGAGACGATGGCGCTGGCCGCCCGCCTCGCGCCGGGGACGCCGGTGCTGTCCGTGCCCGACGGCTCGTTCGCCACCGCCACCGCGCTCTCCGGCCTCGAGGGCAAGCTGACGGCGGCCACGCCGCGGAAGGCGGAGATCGCGCTCGGGGTGTTCGAGCGGCATGTGGCGACGCAGGCGCTGACCGAACGGATATCGCTGGTGCGCGGCGACCGGGTCACCCCGATGATGTTCGAGCACCGGCTGATCGAGCGGGCCCGCGCGGACCGGCGGCACGTGGTGCTGCCCGAGGGCACCGAGGAACGGGTGCTGCGCGCGGCCGAGGTGCTGCTGCGGCGGAACGTGTGCGAGCTGACGCTGCTCGGCGACGAGACGGCCGTGCGCAAGCGGGCGGCGGATCTTGGCATCGACCTGACGGGCGGCGACCTGCCGGTGCGGATCACCGATCCGGTGACCTCGCCGCTGCGCGAACGGTTCGCCGAGGTGTACGCGGGGCTGCGGGCGCACCGGGGCGTCACCTACGAACTGGCGCACGACGTGGTGGCGGACGTGTCGTACTTCGGAACGCTGATGGTGAAGGAAGGGCTGGCCGACGGCATGGTCTCGGGCGCGGCGCATTCGACGGCGGCGACGATCCGGCCGGCGTTCGAGGTGATCAGGACGAAGCCGGAGGCGTCGATCGTGTCCTCCGTGTTCTTCATGTGCCTGGCGGACAAGGTGCTGGCCTACGGCGACTGCGCGGTCAATCCGGACCCGGACGCGGCGCAGCTGGCGGACATCGCGATCCAGTCGGCGGCGACCGCGGCCCAGTTCGGGGTGGAGCCGCGGATCGCGATGCTGTCGTACTCGACCGGCACCTCCGGCTCCGGCGCGGACGTGGACAAGGTGCGCGAGGCGACGGAGCTGGTGCGGCGGCTGCGCCCGGAGCTGATGGTGGAGGGCCCGATCCAGTACGACGCGGCGGTCGAGCCTTCGGTGGCGGCGACGAAACTGCCGGGGTCGAAGGTGGCCGGGCAGGCGACGGTCCTGGTCTTCCCCGACCTGAACACCGGGAACAACACGTACAAGGCGGTCCAGCGCTCGGCGGGCGCGGTCGCCGTGGGGCCCGTGCTCCAGGGGCTGCGCAAGCCGGTGAACGACCTGTCGCGGGGCGCGCTGGTGCAGGACATCGTCAACACGGTCGCCATCACCGCGATCCAGGCCCAGCAGGGCGGCCTTGCCGATCAGGAGGCCGATCAGGAGGAGGTGGCGTCGTGACGCGCACGAGGCGTGCGGGCAGCCGGGTACTCGTTCTCAACTCCGGCTCGTCGTCGGTGAAATACCAGCTGCTCGACATGAACGGCACCGTGAACGGCGCCGCGCGGCTCGCCACTGGTCTGGTGGAGCGCATCGGGGAACGTTCCGCGCGCCTGGTGCACACCCCGGCGCGCGGCGAGCGGCGCGAGCGGGAGGCGGATCTGCCGGACCACCGGGCGGCGCTGACCGCGGCGGCCGAGGAGCTGGCGGCGGACGGGCTCGGCCTCGACGCGCCGGAGCTGGCCGCGGTGGGCCACCGTGTGGTGCACGGCGGGCGGTGGTTCACCGAGCCGACGGTGGTGGACGAGGGCGTGCTCGCCGAGATCGAACGTCTGGTGCCGCTGGCGCCGCTGCACAACCCGGCGAACATCGCCGGGATCAGGACGGCCATGGCGCTGAACGGGGACGTGCCGCAGGTCGCGGTCTTCGACACGGCGTTCCACACGACGATCCCGGAGCACGCGGCGCGCTACGCGCTCGACGCCAAGACGGCCGAGGAGCACCGCATCCGCAAGTACGGCTTCCACGGCACCTCGCACGCGTACGTGGCGCGGCGCACGGCCGCGCTGCTGGGGCGCGAGCCGTCGGCGGTGAACGTGATCGTGCTGCACCTGGGCAACGGCGCGTCGGCCTCGGCGGTGGCGGGCGGCCGGTGCGTGGAGACGTCGATGGGCCTGACCCCGTTGGAAGGGCTCGTGATGGGTACCCGCTCGGGCGACATCGATCCGGCGGTGGTCTTCCACCTGTCGCGGGTCGCCGGCCTGGCCATGGAGGACATCGACGTGCTGCTGAACCAGCGCTCGGGCCTGATGGGGCTGTGCGGCGACAACGACATGCGGGAAGTGCTGCGGCGCAGGGCGGAGGGGGACGAGGACGCGCGGCTCGCCTTCGACGTCTACATCCACCGGCTGAAGAAGTACATCGGCGCCTACTGCGCGGTGCTCGGCCGGGTCGACGCGGTCGCGTTCACCGCCGGGGTCGGGGAGAACGCGGCACCGGTCAGGTCCGCGGCCGTGGCGGGCCTGGACGGGCTGGGCATCGAGGTGGACGAGTCGGCGAACACCGCGCGGGAGAGCGGCCCCCGGCTGATCTCCCCGGAGTACGCTCGGGTCGCGGTCGCCGTGGTGCCCACGGACGAGGAACTGGAGATCGCGACCCAGGTGTTCGCCCTGGTCGGATCGTGAGGGTCCGGGAGCGTTCGTGGATGCGCGCGAGCACGCTCGGATAGCCTGACCCCGCCGATAATTCAGCTACGGAACAAATCGATAGGATCGCCACCATGCGCCGTTCCAAAATCGTCTGCACCCTGGGCCCCGCCGTCGATTCCTTCGAGCAGCTCAAGGCCCTGATCGACGCGGGCATGAACGTGGCCCGTTTCAACTTCAGCCACGGGTCCCACGAGGAGCACGAGGAGCGGTACCACCGGCTGCGCAAGGCCAGCGAGGACACGGGCCGGCCGGTGGGCGTGCTGGCCGACCTCCAGGGGCCGAAGATCCGGCTGGAAACGTTTGCCAACGGGCCGGTGGAGCTCCAGCGCGGCGACGAGTTCACCATCACCACCGAGGATGTCGCCGGCGACCGGTCGATCTGCGGCACCACCTACAAGGGGCTGCCGGGCGACGTCGCCAAGGGCGAGACCATCCTGATCAACGACGGGAACGTGTCGCTCCAGGTCACCGAGGTCGACGGGCCGCGCGTGCGGACCATCGTCATCGAGGGCGGCGTGATCTCCGACCACAAGGGCATCAACCTGCCGGGCGTCGCGGTGAACGTGCCCGCGCTGTCCGAGAAGGACGTGGAGGACCTGGAGTTCGCGCTGCGGCTCGGCGCCGACATGGTGGCGCTGTCGTTCGTGCGGAACGCGGGCGACGTGCGGGACGTGCACCGCGTGATGGACCGGGTGGGCCGCCGCGTCCCGGTGATCGCCAAGGTGGAGAAGCCGCAGGCGGTCGACAACATGGAGGAGGTCGTCCTGGCCTTCGACGGGGTGATGGTGGCGCGCGGCGACCTCGCGGTCGAATACCCGCTTGAGCGCGTGCCGATGGTGCAGAAGCGGCTGATCGGCCTGTGCCGCAGGAACGCCAAGCCGGTGATCGTGGCGACCCAGATGATGGAGTCGATGATCACCAACTCCCGCCCGACGCGCGCCGAGGCGTCCGACGTGGCGAACGCGATCCTCGACGGCGCCGACGCGGTCATGCTGTCCGCCGAGTCGTCCGTGGGCCGCTATCCGATCGAGACGGTCAAGACCATGTCGAAGATCGTGGTGGCCGCGGAGAGCGAGCTGCTCTCGCGCGGCCTGCTGCCGCTGGTGCCGGGCAAGAAGCCGCGCACCCAGGGCGGGTCCGTGGCCCGCGCCGCGGCCGAGATGGCGGACTTCCTCGACGCGAAGGCGCTGGTGGCGTTCACCCAGTCCGGGGACACCGCGCGGCGCCTTTCGCGGTACCGCGCGGTGCAGCCGATCCTGGCGTTCACCTCCGACATCGGGACCCGCAACCAGCTGACGCTGAGCTGGGGCGTCGAGACGTTCGTCGTGCGGCACGCCAACCACACGGACGAAATGGTGGAGTTGTGCGACGCCCAACTGTCGCGCCTCAACCGCTTCTCCCAGGGCGACACCATGATCATCACGGCCGGTTCCCCTCCCGGCGTGCCGGGCACGACCAACATGGTGCGCGTCCACCACCTCGGTGGACACGGCGGCGTTTAAGGCCGTCGCGCGGCCGGCGCCGGGGGCGGGGACCGGGGGACGCGCGGCTCCCCGGTCCGTGCCCGTCAGGCCGGGGGAACGGTCGGGCCGTCGTGGGTGTGATAGATCTTCATGCCCTGCATGGTCAGCGTGCCGCCGAACTGCCCCGCCTGCGTGACGAACACGTCGGTGAAGTGGACCACCGGCAGATCCAGCGGCGGCTGGTGCTCCGGGTCGAACACGATGGGGATGACGCCGAACAGGTTTCCTTCGAGCCGCTCGGTGTACATGGTGACGGTGCCGTTCCTGAAGGTGGAGTTGGAGCCCTCGGCGGTGCCCACGTGCGTGCGCACGCCCCCCTGGCCGTCCACGATCTGGTGCAGGTTGCCGATGTCCACCTTCTCCGCGGTGAACTTGAGCACCTGCTTGGTGGTGCCGTCCGCGGTGGTGACGTTGACGACGCCGTGGTACTGGAGGCCCGCCAGGGTGAGGTAGGTCGCCTCCAGGTACCAGGGGTCGTTCGGCAGCGTGCGGGGCGTCTGCTCGTCCGTCCCGGCCACGGACTCCTCGACGGGACAGGGGAACGGCTCGCGGCCCGCCGCGTCCGGCGCGAACAGGTCCGCACCCGCCTCTTCGTCGTTCTCGGCTTCGTCCTCGCCCGCCGCGTCCTCCGCGGGCTCCTCCGCGGGCTCCTCCGCGGGCTCCTCCTCGGCCGCCGGCTCTTCCGCGGCCTCTTCCTGCCGCGCCCCGGGGTCCTCGGACGGCTCCTCCGCGGGCTCCGCGGGCTCTTCCGGCTCCTCCGGCTCCTCCGGCTCCTCCGGGGCGACGGGCTCCTCGGGCGGCTCCGTGTCCTCGGGCCGCTCCTCGTCCCGGCGGCCCGGCGTGAGCAGGTCCTCCAGACCGTTGCCCAGGTCCTCAAGGCCCTGCCCGAGCCCGAGCGGGTCCCTGGGGTCGAACTCCCCCGCGGCGGGCTCCTCTTCCGGCTCCGCTTCGGGCTCCTCGGCCGCTTCCTCCGGCTCTGCGGCCCCGTCGGCGGCTCCCGCGTCCCCCACGGCGCCCTCGGCCTCCGCGGTGTCCTGCGCCTCCTCCGGCTCCGGATCAGGCTCCGGTTCCCCGGCCGGCTCCTCCTCGGACTCGGGCTCGGGCTCCTCCGCCGGTTCCTCCGCGGGCTGTTCCGGCTCCTCCGGCTCCTCGCCCGGCTGCTCGCCGTCGGGAACGGCCACGCACGGCCCGCTCTGGAACGGGTTCTCCGGGGGCTGCGGGTCGGCCTTGGCCAACGGCGAGGTGAACCCCATCCCCATCAGCGCCGCCGAGGGCATCGCCGCCAGAGCGATCGCTTTCCCCACCGGCATGTGCAGACGTTGCAGCAGCGTCTTGCGGGGGGCGGCGTGCCGCGGGCCCTCCTCGGCCGCCGCGTCGGCCGGTGCTATGTCGTCAGTCGGCACGGTGTTTCCCCTTCCCCGGGTCCTTCCCGCGCTCGGGTGCGGCCCCCTCGAAACCGGCCAGCGCGCTGCCGGTGCCGGGAGTCGTGGCCGGCGGCTCCCGGTCCCCTGTGTCTTGCTCGTCAGCCGCGGAACGCTGCTCGCCCGGCAGCCACGCGACGCTCATCGCCCCGCCGATCATCCCGAAGAGGAATCCGACGAGAAATCCGCCGAAGTTCGAGACGATCAGGGACACCAGCGCCAGCAGAATCGCCGCGACGCCCGCGAATATCCGCACGTGCGGCTGGAACCATATGGTGAGCCCGAGCAGCATCAGCAGAATCCCGATCACCAGCGACCCCGCACCCGCCGTGGTGGCCATGCGGACGGTGAGATCGCCGAAGGTGACGTTCCGGTACGGGAAGTAGGCGATCGGCAGTCCCGCGATCAGGACGAACAGGCCGGCCCAGAAGGGCCGCCGCCACCGGAAGTACCGGAACGCAAGGCGTCCGCGGGAGAAAAAGGAAACAATGGGCTGACCCTCGGTGTTGATGCTCACGGCACGTACTCCCCAGTGGCGCGATTCAGTGGCGGGACGCACGATACGGCGTTTTCCCTGGGGCAGAGACGGGAGTCCGCTCTGCCCCAGGCACGGCTCATGCCGTCAGAAGCACTCGTCCTTGCCCGCATGCAGACTCAAGCTCAGATCGGTGAGCTCGAACGTGCCTGCGGACGTGGCCCACGCGGTCTGCTCGACATCGGTGAGCACGACGGACTCTGCCTGCTGCCCGAACGAGCCGGGGGTGAACTCCCCTGTCGGGTCGGGTCCTCTCGACTGATCGTCGACGCTGACACCGATGTCGATGTTCGTGAACACGGCCTGCGCGTCCAGTTGCGAGATATCGATGAACAGGTTGTCGGCGATGACCGGGTTGCTCGGGTCGCTGCCCGCCCCGATCTTCAGGGTGACGTCCCCGATGAAGGGCACCGGGACAACGACCGACTGGCAGAGGTTGTTGATCTCGGCGCGCTCGAACGCCGAGACCGCGACCGGCTCCCGTCCGGGTCCCGGCGGATTGACGCTCGCGCCGTACTGTACGAATCCTTCGCCGTACAGCCGGTCGACACTCACTTTGAACTCCTGCCCGGAAACGCTGAACGAAGCGGCCAGCGCGCCCTGGGCCAGGGCGACGCCTATGGCTGCGGTTGCGGCCACGCTCGGCACCATGACCAGACCGAATCGCCGCCATCTGGTGCCGCCGCGAGCCTGTGACTCCATGACTTTCCTCCTTCACGGACGAACATCTCCACACGACCCGGCGACTGTGGTCAGCAGGCGTCCGGCGCCTGGAGAGGAGAAGCGCGTTATCCCCGGACTGCACCCCGGCGACAGCCACTGGCCGCGGTGTACGCGGCTCACTGCGGAACAGGTCCCGCCCGACGGGCGGGAACCCCCCTGCCCCGAGGCCGACACGTGACTCCATCGGCTTGGCCGATCGTGGTGCATCTCACGGGATGACACAAGGGGTTCATTACTTGCCAGTAATACCGATGTGGGAAATCCGTGGAGAACGCCCGGACTTCCGCACGCACGGTGCACACAACAGGTCACCCCACACGCGCACCAAATAGGACGTAACACGCCCGAAATCACCAACAGGAACTACACAATGTGACAGCGGCCGCGTTTACCAAGTTTTGGTAAAGCGCGGCCGCTGTCGCTGGATGAGAGGGCCGCGGCTCAAAAGAGCACGCGCGCGAGCGCGCCGCGGGCGGCGATCACGCGCGGGTCGTCGGGGCCGACGACCTCGAACAGTTCAAGCAGCCGGACCCGCGCCGCGTCCCGGTCCTCACCGAACGTGCGCTGCACCGTGCCGACCAGCCGGCCGAACGCGTCCTCGACGTGCCCGCCGACCAGGTCGAGGTCGGCGACGGCCAGTTGCGCGGCGACGTCCTCGGGGCGGTCCGCGGCGGCCTTGCGCGCCCGGTCCGGGTCCGTGCCCTGAATCCGGTTCAGGAGCTGGGCCTGGGCGAGGCCGAGCTTGGCCTCCACGTTCGCCGGCTCCTCGGCCAGCACGTTCTCGTAGGCCTGGATCGCCCCGCCCAGGTCTCCCCCGTCCAGCGCGGCGTGCGCCGCGGCCAGCGCCGGGTTGGACGGCGGCTCGGGCTCGACCGGCTCCTGGACCTGGCGGTCCGCGGCGGCCTGCGCCGGGTCGACCTGCGTGCCGACGATGCCGAAGCGCTGCTCCGCCGCCTCGATCAGCTGGTCGAGTACCTGCCGCACCTGCGGCTCGGGCGCGGCCCCCTGGAACAGCGGCAGCGCCTGGCCCGCGATCACGGCGAACACCGCGGGGATGCCCTGCACCCCGAATTGCTGGAACAACATCTGGTTGGAGTCGACATCGATCTTGGCAAGGACGAACTGCCCGGCGTACTCCTCGGCCAGCCGCTCCAGGATCGGGCTGAGCTGCTTGCAGGGACCGCACCACTCGGCCCAGAAGTCGATGACGACCGGGACCTCGGTGCTGCGCTGGAGCACCTCCTGCTCGAAGGTCGACTCGTCGACATCGATGACCAGCTGGACGTGGGCTTCCGGCTGCTGCCCGCCCGCCTGGGCCGTGGCCCGCTGAGCGCGGGCCTGCTCCGCCTTCTGCTTGGCCTCTGCGGCCGCCTTCACCGCGGAGAGGTCAACGGCTCCGCTCATGGACATATTGCGTGGCTGCATGAGACCAGTCTCCCCCCTTCCGTGACCGTTCGGGTACGGGCCCCGCGGTGGCGGGGCCCGGAGGGGGCTAAAAGCCGGGCGGCTCGGTCCAAGTGCCCCACTCGTCCCGCAACGTTCCGCAGATTTCCCCCAGGGTCGCCTCCGCGCGCGCCGCACGCAGCATGGGCTCGATCATGTTCCGCCCGGAGCCAGCGGCGTCGAGCAGGCCGCCGAGTGCCGCCCGGACGTCCGCCTCGTCGCGCGCCGCCCGGCGGGCGGCCAGGGCGCGCACCTGCTCCCGTTCGACCTCGTGTCCGACGCGCAGGATCTCCAGCTCACCGGTGACCGAGCCGGTGTGGCAGTTGACGCCGACGACGCGCTTCTCGCCCTTTTCCAGCGCCTGCTGGTAGCGGAACGCGGCCTCGGCGATATGTCCCGTGAACCAGCCCTCCTCGATGCCGCGCAGCAGCCCGGAGGTGACCGGCCCGATCGGGTGCTGCCCGTCGGGCACCGCGCGCCTGCCGCGCTCCAGGATCTGCTCGAAGATCTTTTCGGCCTCGGCCTCGATCCGGTCGGTCAGCTGCTCGACGAACCAGGAGCCGCCGAGCGGATCGGCGACGTTGGTGACGCCGGTCTCCTCCATCAGCACCTGCTGCGTGCGCAACGCGATCTCGGCGGCCCGCTCGCTGGGGAGGGCCAGCGTCTCGTCCAGCGCGTTGGTGTGCAGCGAATTGGTGCCGCCGAGCACCGCGGCCAGCGCCTCCACGGCGGTGCGCACCACATTGTTGTACGGCTGCTGGGCGGTCAGCGAGACGCCCGCGGTCTGGGTGTGGAAGCGCAGCCACTGGGCGCGCTCGCTCGTGGCGCCGTAGACGTCGCGCAGCCAGCGCGCCCAGATGCGGCGGGCGGCGCGGAACTTGGCGATCTCCTCGAAGAAGTCGAGGTGGGCGTCGAAGAAGAACGACAGTCCTGGCGCGAACGTGTCCACGTCCAGGCCGCGACTGAGGCCGAGCTCCACGTAGCCGAAGCCGTCGGCGAGCGTGTAGGCCAGCTCCTGCGCGGCGGTGGACCCGGCCTCGCGGATGTGGTAGCCGGAGACGGACAGCGGCTTGTAGTCGGGGATGCGCGCGGAGCAGAACTCCATCAGGTCGCCGATGAGCCGCAGGTGCGGCTCGGGTGCGAAGAGCCACTCCTTCTGCGCGATGTACTCCTTGAAGATGTCGGTCTGGAGCGTCCCGTTGAGCGTGCCGAGGTCCACCCCCTGCCGCTCCGCGGCCACGACGTACATGCAGAAGACGGGCACGGCCGGCCCGCTGATCGTCATGGAGGTGGTGACCTCGCCGAGCGGAATGCCGCGGAAGAGGACCTCCATGTCGGCCGCGGAGTCGATGGCGACGCCGCAGTGGCCGACCTCGCCGAGCGAGCGCGGGTCGTCCGAGTCGCGGCCCATGAGCGTGGGCATGTCGAACGCGACCGAGAGGCCGCCGCCCCCGGCGTCCAGGATCATGCGGTAGCGCTCGTTGGTCTGCTCCGCGTTCCCGAAGCCGGCGAACTGGCGGATCGTCCACGTCCTGCCCCGGTAGCCGGTGGGGTACAGGCCGCGCGTGAAGGGGAACTCGCCGGGCCAGCCGATGCGCTCGAAGCCCTCGTAGGTGTCGCCGGGACGGGGTCCGTACACGGGCTCAACGGGATCGCCGGAGAGCGTGGAGAAGTCGGCGTCCCGGGTACGGGACGCGTCGAAGCGAGCCTGCCAGCGTAGGCGGCCCGCGGTGATGGCGTCGGAGTCCATACCGCCCAATTTACTTGGACGTCCTAGTAACTGTCGAGTGCAGAGCCCTCCGGAGCCGGAGGGCTGTAGGACTCCGCATTGCGCCGCGGACCGCGGCCTGCGGTCCGCGGCGTTATGCGCCGACGGGCTCGGACTGCTCCTCGTCCTCCAGCAGCGGCTGCACCTCCGCGCTGATCCGCCGCTCGACGACGAACGCGGCGAACGGGATCGTCCCCGACACCAGGACCCACAGCAGCTTGCCGAAGGGCCAGCGGGCCTTGTGGCCGAGGTCGAAGGCGAAGACCAGGTAGATCATGAACAGCAGGCCGTGGGCCTGCGAGACCATGAAGGTGACGTCGTCGCCCGTGTCGAAGCCGTACTTGAAGACCATGCAGGTGCAAAGGACCAGCAGCATCACGGCGGTGACGTAGGCCATGACGCGGTATCGCGTGAGCACACTCCGCTTCATGCGGCCGAGCCTATCCGGTCATTCGGGGCGATCTTCCCCGGCCCCCTCGAAGCCCGCACCGCCCTCGAAGTCGCGGGCCGCGATCCGCAGCGGGCGCAGCAGCGCGAAGATCTCCTCGCACTCCTCGTCGTCGTAGGCGCCGAGTCCGAAGTCGACCGCCATCAGGTCGCGGGTCGCGGCGTCGCACACCGCCCGGCCCTCCTCGGTGATCGACGCCAGGGTGCCGCGGCCGTCGTTGGGGTTCGGCCGCTTGGTCACCAGGCCGGAGCGCACCAGGCGGTCCACCGTGTTGGTGACGGAGGTGGGGTGGACCATCAGCCGCTCGCCGATCTTGGACATCGGCAGCTCGCCCGCCTTGCTGAAGGTGAGCAGGACCAGCGCCTCGTAGCGGGCGAACGTGAGCCCGTAGGGCTTGACCACCGCGTCCACCTCGGCCAGCAGGATCTGGTGGGCCCGCATGATCGAGGTGATCGCCGCCATGGACGGCGCCGGTCCCCAGCGGCGTTTCCAGAGGTCGTCGGCACGGGCGATCGGATCAAAAGGAAGGCTGAGCGGTTTCGGCACGCGGCGACCCTATCGGCCCAGCCGCGGCGAGTGCCGCCGAGCGGTCGGTGGCGCTGCCGGGCGGGCACGTTCCGTCATGACACGATGACGCCATGTACGGCAGTCTTCGCATCCGGCGCCTCGCCGCGGCCGTGATCTGCGCCCTCCTCGCCCTCGGCTGCACCTCCGGCTCCGGCGGCTCCTCCGGCCCCGGCGGGCCCGAGGAGGAGGACCCGTCGCAGGCGGCGGACGCGGGCGCGGAGTTCTGGGTGGACCCCGAGAGCCCGGCCGCGCGGCAGGTGCGGGAGTGGGAGGCGGCGGGCCGGGCCGAGGACGCGGAGCTCCTGCGGCGCATCGCCGACCGCCCGGTGGCGACGTGGCCGCCGGGCGAGGAGGACCCCGCGCCGCGGGTCCGGGCGGTGACCGGGGCGGCCACGGCGCAGGACCGGATGGCGGTGCTGGTGGCCTACAACATTCCGCACCGCGACTGCGGCCAGTACTCGCAGGGCGGCGCGGCGGGCGCGGGGGCCTACCACGGGTGGATCGACTCCTTCGCCGCGGCCATCGGGGACACGTCGGCCACCGTGATCCTGGAGCCGGACGCGGTGCCGCACACGGCGGACGGCTGCACCGACGCGTCGTACGTGCCCGAGCGTTTCGCGCTGCTGGCGCACGCGGTGGACCGGTTGAAGCAGCAGCCGAACACCCGGGTCTACCTCGACGCGGGCAATCCGAGCTGGATCACCGAGCCGGCCCGCCTCGCCGACCCGCTCAGGCAGTCCGGCGTCGAACGGGCGGACGGTTTCGCCGTGAACGTCGCCAACTTCCAGACGCTCCGGGACAGCGCGGCGTACGGGCACCAGCTGTCGGAGCTGCTCGGCGGGGCCCACTTCGTGATCGACACCAGCCGCAACGGGAACGGTCCTTACGAGGGCGGCGAGGAGGCGTGGTGCAACCCGCCGGGCCGGGCGCTCGGCACCCCGCCCACGACGGACACCGGCGACCCCCTGATCGACGCCTACCTGTGGATCAAGCGCCCCGGCGAGTCCGACGGCGAGTGCCGCGGTGGCCCCGCCGCGGGCCGCTGGTGGCCCGACTACGCGCTCGCGCTGGCCCGGGAGTCGGGCACCGGCTGACCGCGCTTCACGCGGTCAGTGGCACGCGGTCACTCGACGACGTGAATCCACGTCGCCTCGGACGGCGTGCCCGCCTCGTCCGTCACGAACAGCATGTACCAGCCGGGCGGGACGAGGGACGTGTCGTCCGGGATGGTGAACGACGCCTCGCCCTCGCCGCGTTCGATCTCCAGCTCGATGGAACGCTGCTCCACGTCGGTGGTGTGGGTGACGGCGCTGGGGCGCATCAGGCGGGCCGTCTCGATCCGGCCCGGCCGCTCGGTGCGGAACGTGACGGTGTCGCCGGGCGCGGCCCGCCGCGGGCCCTCGCCGAGTACGGGGCGCGTCTCCTCCTTGCCGTCGAAGAGGTAAGGCGGGGTGTAGATCTCGATGCGCTTCTCGAACTCGCCCATGCGCGTGTTGTCCGCGTCGCCGAACAGCGGGTCGGAGCCGAACGTCGCGACCCGGCCGTCGGGCAGGAGCAGCGCCTCGGAGTGGTAGTTGCGGCCCACCTTCGGGTCGGCGGCCTGCCGGAACTCGTTCGTCGCCGGGTCGAAGAACTGGGCCCGCAGGATGTCGCTCTCGCCGCGCCCGCGGTAGTCCTCCGAGCCGCCGGAGGTGAAGACGGTGTCGTCCGGCAGGATCACGCTGTTGAGATAGCGGGTGCCCTGCGGCAGGGACGGGCCCTCGCGGTAGCGGGGGTCGTCCTCGGTGAGATCGACGATCGCGGTGCGCTCCGTCGACTTCTCCGACTCGCCCACGCCCCCGCCGCCGAGCACCATGAACCGCTGGTCCTGGGCCGGGGGCAGCAGCAGAGAGGCGGAGGTCTCCAGCTGGTCGGGGTCGCCGATCCCGCCGACCTCCGTGAACGTGTTGTCCTCCAGGTCCCACAGGCCGGGCTCGCGGCCTTCGTCCGCCGGGCCGTAGCCGGCGTTGGAGCCGGTGTAGAAGATCTTGCCGCCCTGGGTGAGGAAGAGGGCGGGGTAGGTGGGGAAGTAGCGTTCCGGGCCTTCGGACCAGGTCTTCGACTCCGGGTCGTAGATCTCGTTGATGCCCGGCACGACCTCGCCGACCTCGTCGAGCCCGGAGACGGTGAGCACCCGGCCGTCGGGCAGCGCGGTGAGCGTCGGGTACCAGCGGGCCTCCGCCATGGACGGCACGGGCACGTAGCGCTCGGCCTCCGGGTCGAACTCGTAAGCCGCGTCGATGCCCTGGAAGTCCTGGTCATCCAGGGTCAGTTCGCCGGCCAGGCCGTAGAAGTTGTCCGCGTCGCGCCCCTTGAGGCCGACGATCTCGTACTGCGCGGAACCGTTGGCGACGCCCTCCTCGCCCTCCTCGGCGGCGACCACGAACACCCGGATCTCGCCCGCTGTGATCCGCACCTCGCCGTCCACGACCTCCTTCCCGGCCCGCGGCACGGTCACCGTGGCCTCGGTGACGTACTCCTGCCCAGAGGGGGAACGCAGCCGCGTGCCCTTCTCGAACTTCCGCTCGACGTCCGGGTTCTCGTTCTTGAGCAGCATCGGGCCGCCCGCGTGCGTCACGGCGTCGCCGAGCACCTCGTAGCGCGCGGTGCCGCCGGCCACCAGCAGGCGGCCGTCCGGCAGTTGGGCGTGCCCGGCGCAGAACAGGTCCTCGGGGGTGGGCACCTCGGAGAACTCGTTCGTCTCCGGGTCCCACAGGACCGTCTGGAAGGTCCCGGCGTCGAACTCCTCCTCGACGTTGCCCGAGCCCGCGATCAGCAGCACCTTGCCGGTGCGCAGCAGCGCGGCGTGGATGGCGTTCGTGCGGAACTCCTCGGGCACGTCCACGACGTCCCAGGAGCCGTACTGCGCCTGGTACTCGGGCCTGGATATGCGGTACTCGTGCAGGCGGTCCTGCGCGAAGCTCAGCGCGGCCGGCACGTTGAACGCGGCGAGCAGCAGGGTGGCGCCGGTGCCGACGGCGGTCTTCTTCATCCGGTCGCTGGGGCGGTACCTCATGCGTCAACTCCCACGGGTCGTTGCGGAGCGGTGTCGTCGGTGGGTTCGGGGGCGCCGGGCTCGCCTGCGCCCGGTGGCCCGGCCGCGGCGGGCCGCGCGGAGCCGGCGGCGCGGCGCAGCTCCAGGCGCCAGACGGCCACGGGGGCCAGACAGATGACGAGGGCGAGCAGCGCCCAGGTGCGCATCGCGGCGTGGGTGTGCCCCTCGGCGAAGGAGAAGAGGAACGCGCAGGCGATGACGCCTGCCCAGAAGAAGTGCAGCCGGAACGTGGCCGGCCGGTCGGGGCTCACCTCGCCGCCCTTGGGGGTGACGACGAAGGAGGAGCGGCGGCGCAGCAGGGCGTCGAGCAGGGAACGGGCGTAGACCGGCGCGGAGAGCGCGGACATGAGCATGCCTGCGGCACCCGAGGAGCCGGCCGGTTCGTGCGGGGAGACGTTGTGCCGCCGGTTCCACATGTACAGGCCGATCTGGAGGGCGGCGACGTCGCTGTAGAGCATCATCCACACCGAGGAGGCGACCTGCGTACCGGAGGCGCCGAGGGTGAGGTAGAGGGCGCAGCCGAGCGCGCCGAGGACCCAGGTGATCGCGGCCATCGGGTAGAAGGCCAGCATCAGCGAGTAGGCGAACGTGGCGCCGGCCGGGTGGCGGCGCGGGCCGCGGCCGTACTGGCGCAGGATGGTGTCGTAGGTGCCGCGGGACCAGCGCAGTTGCTGGGAGAAGAAGTCGGTCCAGCTGGAGGGGCCCTCGCCGACGGCGAGCACGTCGGGGGTGTAGACCGAGCGCCAGCGGTTGCCGGTGTCGGGGTTGACGGCGCGGTGGAGTTCGAAGCCGGTGGCCATGTCCTCGGTGACGGAGTCGACGAGGCCGCCGATGCCGCGGAGGGCCGAGATGCGGACGGCGTTGTTGGTACCGACGAACATGGCGGAGCCGTAGCGGTTGCCCGCGCGCTGGATCAGGGCGTGGAAGAGGAACTGCTGGCTCTCGGCGGCCTTGGTGACGGGGGTCAGGTAGTTCCCGTACACCTGCGGCCCGACGACGAACGCGACCTCGGGATCGCGGAAGTAGCCCAGCATCCGTTCCAGGTAGCCGGGCAGCGGCACGTGGTCGGTGTCCACGGAGGCGAAGAAGTCGTACTCGTCGCCGTGGGCGGCCAGCCAGGCGTTGTAGTTGCCGTGTTTGGTGCGGGCCCGGTGGGGACCGCTCGGCCGGTTCCACTCGGGGACGCCGTGCCGGGTGAAGTGCCGCACGCCCAGCTCCGCGCACAGCTCGCGGGCGGCGGGGTCGTCACCCTCGTCGAGCAGCCAGACGTCCAGCGGTCCTGGGTGCCTGAGCCGGGCGGCCCCCTCCAGGGTCGCCCGCACCATGGCCAGCGGCTCCTTGCCGGGCACGAAGGTGGTGAGGAACGCGACGCGGGTGCCGGTCTCGGCGACGACGGGCACGGGGTCGCGGGCGACCAGGGTGGCGTGCGCGATGGAGACGACGTTGACGAGGCGGAACAGCTCGATGAGCCCGATGCAGCCGAGCATGACGGCGTCCGCGGCGAGCAGCCACCAGGGCGCGTGGTCGCGGTCGGTCCAGTGGCTCGGCCAGACCAGCCAGATCAGCAGCACCGCGGACAGCAGCGGCGCGAGCGTCATCAGCAGGGTGGCGCGTATTCGGTGCGGCTCACGGGAGATCAGCGTCCGGTAGCGGACCCGGTAGCCGGGCTCCGGCTCGGCGAGGGGCCCGGCAAGGCAGCTGAACGTCTCGTAGTCGTACGCCGCAAGCCGCACGGCACCCTCCTCAGGACGAAAGCCTCAAAGCCGACATATCAACGACACGTCAGGCCACAGGCCCTGTCGACCCGAGGGGGGCCGAGTGAGGGAAGGTCAGGCGTTGATGACGCCCTCGCGCCGCGCCCGGTCGGCGATCACCGCGTCGTCCTGCGCCCGGCGCAGGCTCCGCTCGGCGAAGAAACCGCCGGCGGGCAGCACGGACATCAGGAAGTACCAGGCGGCGGTCTTCAGCGGCCACTTCGTGCGGTTCCAGGCGTCGGCCCAGAACAGCACGTACACGACGAAGAGGAGGCCGTGCACCGCACCCATGACGGGCACGGCGTTAAAGTCCGTGGTCCGCTTCAGCACGGAGCAGAGCAGCAGCACCAGGAAGGAGACCGCTTCTGGGGCGGACACCAGACGGAGCCGGCGCAGGGCGGAGACGGTCTTGAGGTCCATGGGAATCCGCTTTCCGGGAACGGGAACGGGAACGGGAACGGGAACGGGAACGGGGTGAACGTGAATGAATGCACAACCCCCGCCATTGTCGCAAGCCGTGAAACGATCATTCCGGCCGGGTCACCGCGGTTGGTTACAGTTCACCGCATGGACACCGACACCGGGACCCGCTGGCTCACGGACGCGGAACAGCGTGCGTGGCGCACGCATCTTGAGGTCACCAAGCTCCTCATGCACCAGCTCGAACGGGACCTCCAGCCGTTCGGACTGACCATGAACGATTACGAGATTCTGGTGAACCTCTCGGAGTCCGACGACCGCCGCATGCGGATGAGCGACCTGGCGGCGGCCACCCTCCAGTCCAAGAGCAGACTGTCCCACCAGATCACCCGCATGGAGAAGGCCGGCCTCGTGCGCCGGGAGAACTGCGACTCCGACAAGCGCGGCCTGTTCGCCGTGCTCACCGAGCAGGGCTGGACCACCATGCTCGAGGTCGCCCCGCACCACGTGGCGTCCGTGCGCCGCCACCTCCTCGACCTGCTCGGCGCCGAGGACCTGGCCACCCTGCACCGTCTCCTCGCACCCGTCGCCGAGCACCTGCACGCCCAGCGCGGGCGGTAGCGCCCGGCGTCCGGGCACGCGTCAGGCCATGGCGG
This sequence comes from Streptomyces sp. MP131-18, assembly GCF_001984575.1. GTDB lineage: Bacteria > Actinomycetota > Actinomycetes > Streptomycetales > Streptomycetaceae > Streptomyces > Streptomyces johnsoniae. The sequence goes on from NZ_LZNS01000001.1 coordinate 2,117,612, forward strand.
GCAGGCGCAGCACGAACAGCGCCCCGCCCTCCGGCGCGTCCCCGACCGTCAGCGAACCGCCGTGCCGCGCGGCCACGTCCCGCGCGATGGCCAGGCCGAGCCCGGCCCCGCCGTCGTCGCGGCTGCGCGCGTCGTCCAGACGTACGAACCGCTGGAAGATCCGCTCGCGGTCGCCGGCGGGCACCCCCGCCCCGTCGTCCGCGACCTCCACCACGGCGTCCCCGCCCTCGCGCCGCACCGACACCCGCACCAGACCGGCCGCGTGACGCTGCGCATTGTCCACCAGGTTGCCCAGCACCCGGGCCAGCTGGCCGCGCGAGCCCTGGACGTCCACCTCCGCCAGCTCGGCCGGGCGCACCGGGTGCGGGTCGGCGGCGGGCCGCTGCTCCAGCTCCTCGGTGACCAGGCCCGCCAGGCCCACCTCGCCCGGCTGCGGCCGTTCGCCCGCGTCCAGCCTGGCCAGCAGCAGCAGGTCGGCGGCCAGGGCCTGGAGCCGGACGGTGTCCTTCACCGCGCCGGGGACGTCCAGCAGTTCGGGGTGGGCCTCCCCCACCTCCAGCTGGGTGCGCAGGCTGGCGATGGGGCTGCGCAGCTCGTGCGAGGCGTCGGCGACGAAGCGCCGCTGCCGCTCGACCGCCGTCTCCAGCGCGGCGAGCGTCTCGTTCGTCGTCACGGCCAGGCGGCCGATCTCGTCCTGCGCCGGCGGCTCCGGAACGCGGCGGGACAGGTCCGTGGAGCGCGTGATCGCCGCCATCTCCCGGCGGATGCCCTCGACCGGGCCGAGCGCGCGGCGCGTGACCAACCAGGTGACGACGCCGACGACGCCGAGCAGCAGCGGCACCGCCACCAGCATGGAGGTGCGGATGCTGTCGATGGCCGCCTGCTCCACGTCGAGCGGCGAGCCCGCGTAGACGATGGCCTCCTCGCCGCGCGGGGTGGTCACCTCGACCTCGGCGAACAGGTAGTCGCGGCGCTCGCCGTTCATCACCGCCCAGCCGTTGCCGTGCTGGACGTCGTTGTCGACCTCGCTGGGCCGGAGGCCGTCCTGGTCCTCCGGCTCCTCGGTGTCGTCGTCATCGTCATCGTCGTCATCGTCGTCGTCGCGGTCGCCTTCCTCGCCCTGCGGGGCGGACGGCGTGGGCTCCGGCGACGGCGGGTGCGACACGTCGAGCCGGTCGCTGCCGGTACCGCCGATCTCCTCCAGGCCATCGCTTTTCGCACGGGTCAGGCCGGTGCCCCGGTCCACGACCTGCACCGGCTCGGGACTGTCCAGGTCGAGGTCCCTGAAATCGGTGTCCGTGGCCAGCTGCTCGGCGACCATGCGGCCGGTCAGCTCGGCATCGTCGGCGACCTGCTCGTCCAGATTCTCCCGGAGCAGCGCGAGCATCATCAGCCCCGCCGCCACCAGCGCCACGGCCACGACCGCGGTGGCGCCGAACGCCGCCTTCGACCTGACGCTAGCCACGGGGAGCCACCAGCCGGTACCCGGCGCCGCGCACGGTGACGATCAGCCCGGGGCCGATCTTCCTGCGCAGGGCGCTGATGTAGACCTCGACGATGTTCGGATCGCCGTCGTAGGCGAAGTCCCAGCCGTGCTCCAGGATCTCGGCCTTGGAGACGACCTCCCCCTGGCGGCCCGCCAGATACTCGAGCACCGTGAACTCCTTCGCCGTCAGGGCCACTTCAAGACCCGCCCGGGACACGCGCCGGGCGGCGCGGTCCACGACGAGATCGCCCACGCGCAGCTCGGGCGAGGCGCCCCGGCCGCCGCGCCGCCGCAGCAGCGCGCGGACCCTGGCCACCAGGACCACGTAGGAGAACGGCTTGGTCAGGTAGTCGTCGGCGCCCGTGTCCAGACCCTCCGCCTCGTCGTACTCGCCGTCCTTGGCGGTGAGCATCAGGATCGGCGTCTCGTCTCCCATGGCCCGCAGGGCGGCACAGATGCGGTAGCCGTTCATGCCGGGCAGCATGATGTCGAGAATGAGCAGGTCGTAGGACCCCTCGGTGGCCCGGTGCAGGCCGTCGGTGCCCGTGTGGGCCACATCCACGGCGAAGCCCTCGGCCGTCAGCCCCTGGGCGAGCGACCTGGCCAGTCGCTTCTCGTCCTCCACAATCAGCACGCGCATGGAGCAAGCTTGGCAAACCGTTCCTGAAGAAGTCTTCAGGTGCCTTCAGGTCCCCTTCAGCAAGGATCAGGCATCGTCGTTCCCGTTGGCAGGAACCAGGACCACGGGGAGGAAACCCTCATGAAGCGCAACATTCTCATCGCCATCGTCGCCGCCGGTGCAGTCGTCGGCGGGGGCACCCTGGCCGGCGCCGCGATGGGCGGGGGCGGGGACGACAGCGAGCAGACGTCCAACACGCTGGAGGAGATCTCGGTCGCGGACGCCGGCAGCGACACCACCGCGGGCGGCGCGGGCAGCGACGATGACGGCAGCGCGGGCGGCGGCTCGGCCGCCGAGCGGGCGGTCGGCACCGCCGTCGCCGAGCGGCCCGGCGTGGTGACCGAGATCGAGCTGGACGACGATGACGACGACGACCGGGACCGCGGCTGGGAGGTCGAGATCTTCGGCGAGGACGACCAGTGGTACAAGGTCCTGGTCAGCGAGGACGGCGCAGAGGTCCTCGGCAGCCGCGCCACGGACGGCGACGACGACGACGATGACGACGATGACCAGGCGGCGGCCACGAGCCTGCGTTCGGGCAACGCCGAGGTCGACGCGCTGGCCGCGATCCGCCTGGCCGAGGAGCAGACCTCGGGCGCCCTGCGCGAGGCGAACGTCGACGACGGCCACTGGGAGCTGGAGCTGCGCGGCGACGACGGCGCGGAGCACGAGCTGAGCATCAACCTCGCGACGGGCGACATCACCGACCGCGAGCGGGACGATGACGACGACCGCGACGACCGGGACGACGACCGCGGTGACGACGACCGCGATGACCGGGACGACGACAACGACGACCGCGACGACCGCGACGACCGCGATGACCGGGACGACGACAACGACGACCGCGACGACCGCGACGACGACCGCGGTGACGACGACGCGGACGACCGCTGAGGCCACCCGCCGCCCCGTGCGGCGGGACGGCGAACGCCCCCTGGAGGCCCCGGCCCTTCAGGGGGCGTTCGTCCGTGCGGGGGCGCCCCTCACGCCTCGCCGGTGAGGCCCGCCACCAGCTCGTCCGCCGCCGCGTAGGGATCGAGGGCGCCCGCGGTGATCCGTTCCGCGAGGGCGGTCAGGCGCCGGTCGCCGCGCAGATCGGCCATCCGCTCCCGCAGGGCGGCGACCGCGATCGCCTCCACCTCGCGCGCCGCCCGGCGCACGCGGCGCTCGGCGAGGGCGCCGCCCGCGGACAGCCAGGCACGGTGTTTCTCCAGCGCCTCGACGACCTCGTCCAGGCCCTCGCCGCGCGCCGCGACCGTGCGGACCACCGGCGGGCGCCAGTCGCCGGGGGCGCGGGCCTCGCCGAGACCGAGCATGTGATTGAGCTCGCGGACGGTGGCCGCGGCGCCGTCCCGGTCCGCCTTGTTGACGACGAAGACGTCGCCGACCTCCAGGATGCCCGCCTTCGCGGCCTGCACCCCGTCGCCCATCCCGGGCGCGACCAGCACCGCCGTCGTGTCGGCCTGGGCGGCGATCTCCACCTCCGACTGGCCCACGCCGACCGTCTCCACCAGCACCACGTCGCAGCCCGCGGCGTCCAGCACGCGCACCGCCTGCGGTGCGGCCCTCGCCAGGCCGCCCAGGTGGCCGCGGGTCGCCATCGAACGGATGTAGACGCCGGGATCGCAGGCGTGCTCGCCCATCCGGATGCGGTCGCCGAGCAGCGCGCCCCCGGAGAACGGCGAGGACGGGTCGACCGCGAGCACCCCGACCCGCTTCCCCGCCCGCCGGAAGGCGGAGACCAGGGCCGAGGTGGACGTCGACTTGCCGACACCGGGCGAGCCGGTGATGCCCACGACGTAGGCATGGCCGGTGTGCGGCGCCAGCGCGGCCATGACCTCCCGCAGCTGCGGCGAGCCGCCCTCCACCAGGGAGATCAGCCGGGCCACCGCCCGCGGCCCGCCCGCCCTGGCCCGCGCCACCAGCTCACCCACGTCGGCGGTCGTCGCCCTCGCCACACGTGCTCCCTTCCCGTGTTCCTCGTCGCCGGGCCCGTCCGCTCCGCTCGCGCCCCGCTCGGGGCGCGCTCGGGCCCGGCAGGCGGCCGGTCACCGAGCGGAGCCGGTCAGGCCGCCGGCACCCGCAGAATCAGCGCGTCGCCCTGGCCGCCGCCGCCGCACAGCGCCGCCGCGCCCGTCCCGCCGCCGCGGCGCCGCAGCTCCAGGGCCAGATGCAGCGCGAGCCGGGCGCCCGACATACCGATCGGGTGACCGAGCGCGATGGCCCCACCGTTCACATTCACTCGTTCGTGGCTTACCCCGAGGTCCTTCATTGACTGCACGGCCACCGCGGCGAACGCCTCGTTGATCTCGATGAGGTCCAGGTCCGCGACCGTCAGGCCGGCCTTGCCGAGGGCCTGCCCGATCGCGTTGGCCGGCTGGGACTGGAGCGAGTTGTCCGGGCCGGCCACATTCCCGTGGGGGCCGATTTCGGCCAGCCAGGAAAGCCCGAGCTGCTCCGCCCTGGCCCGCGACATGACCACCACGGCCGCCGCGCCGTCGGAGATCTGCGAGGACGAACCGGCGGTGATGGTCCCGTCCTTGTCGAACGCGGGGCGCAGCGCGGCCAGGGACTCCACGGTGGTCTCCGGCCGGATGCCCTCGTCCAGGGCGAACGGCACCGGGTCGCCCTTGCGCTGCGGGATCGCCACCGGGGCGATCTCGGCGTCGAAGATCCCGTTCTTCTGAGCGGCGGCGGCCCGCTGGTGGGACAGGGCGGCGACGGCGTCCTGCTCCTCGCGCGTGATGGCCAGGCGGGTGTTGTACCGCTCGGTGGAAGCACCCATCGCGATGCCCTCGAACGGGTCGGTCAGCCCGTCGTGCGCCATGGCGTCCAGCATCTCGATCGCGCCGTACTTGAACCCGGCGCGCGACTTCGGCAGCAGGTGGGGCGCGTTCGTCATGGACTCCTGGCCGCCGGCCACCACCACGTCGAACTCCCCGGCCCTGATCAGCTGGTCGGCCAGCGCGATGGCGTCCAGGCCGGAGAGACAGACCTTGTTCACGGTCAGCGCGGGCACGGTCATCGGGATGCCCGCCCGCACGGCGGCCTGCCGCGCGGGGATCTGCCCGGTGCCCGCCTGGATCACCTGCCCCATGATCACGTACTGCACCTGCTCACCGGTGACCCCGGCCCGCTCCAGAGCGGCCCGGATGGCGAAGCCGCCGAGCTCGGCGCCGGAAAAGGGCTTGAGCGCGCCGAGCAGGCGGCCCATCGGCGTTCTCGCACCGGCGACGATCACGGACGTGGCGCCGCTGCCGCTGCTGGATGTCATGGTGCGCTCCTCGGAAATATGGGGAGTGAACGATGGTTCACACACAATGTACAGAGCGTGACGCACCGGGTCACCGGCGCGTGTCTGTGACGGTGCGCACGTTGCGTGCGTCACGTCAAAGGCGGTGGGATGGGGGAATGTTGACGCGCATCGATCACATCGGGATCGCCTGTACCGACCTTGACGCCACCGTCGAGTTCTATCGCGCCACCTACGGCTTCGAGGTCTTCCACACCGAGATCAACGAGGAGCAGGGCGTGCGTGAGGCCATGCTCAGGATCAACGGCACCGACGACGGGGGCTCGTCCTACCTCCAGCTGATCGAGCCGACCAGGGAGGATTCGGCCGTCGGCAAATGGCTGAAGAAGAACGGTGAGGGCGTGCACCACATCGCGTTCGGCACCGCCGACGTGGACGCCGACTCCGAAGCGATCCGCGGCAAGGGCATCCGGGTGCTCTACGACGAGCCGCGCCGCGGTTCCATGGACTCGCGGATCACATTCCTCCACCCGAAGGACTGTCACGGCGTCCTCACCGAACTCGTCACCTCCGCCGCCCCGCACGCCCAGGGGGAGCCCGAGGGCCACTGACGCACGCTGCCCCGGCCGGTAGAGTGGCCGAGCCGGGGCTGTGGGCGCATTCACTCGTCCCGTCGTTCGGCCGATGACCGGATCTTGCAGTGCCACGACCAGGGGACGGATGGGACCGCGCAGTGCGGGGCTACGACGCCTACCAGGCTTCAGACCACCTCTCGCAATTCGAAGCCGAGATGGAGCGGCTGAAGAAGGAGCGGGAGAAGGCCGTCGACCATGCCGACGATCTCGGCTACCAGGTCGAGGTGTTGCGCGCGAAGCTGCACGAGGTGCGCCGGGCGCTCTCCCTGCGCCCCGTCTACGGTGACGCCACCGCCCACGCCGAACAGATCCTGCGGTCCGCCCAGCACCAGGCGGACCAGATGCGCGTCGAGGCCGAACGCGAGCTGAGGGAGGCCCGCGCCAGGTCCCAGCGGGTCCTTCAGGAGCAGTCCGAGCAGCGCGCCCGCATGGAGGCGGAGCTGCACGCCGAGGCCGTCGGCCGCCGGCGGCGCCTCGACGAGGAGCTGGCCCAGCGCCGTTCCACCGTCGAGTCCCACGTCAACGAGAACGTCGCCTGGGCCGAGCAGGTCCGCGCCCGCAGCGAGTCGCAGGCCCGCCGGCTGATCGAGGAGACCAGGGCCGAGGCCGAGCGGACCGTCGGCCAGGCCAGGGCCGAGGCGCTGCGCCTGACCGAGGAGGCTCGGCAGCGGAGCGCCGCGGAGGCCGAGGCCGCCAGGGCCGAGGCGGACGAGCTGCTGCGCCGCGCCAGGGCGGACGCCGAGCGGCTGCTCGGCGCCGCGTCCGCGCAGGCGCAGGAGGCCACCGAGCACGCGGAGCGGCTGCGCAGCTCCACGGCGCAGGACGCGGAGACCGGGCGCAAGGAGGCCGCCGCGCTGGTCCGCAAGGCCGAGGAGCGCGCCGAGGAGGCCCAGGCCGGGCTGCGCACGGCGCGCGAGGAGGCCGAGCGGCTGGTCACCGAGGCCACCGCGGAGGCCGAGAAGCGGCGCGGCGCCGCCGAGTCGGAGTACGAGCAGCGCACCGCGACCGCCAAGGCCGAGGTCGCCCGCATGGTCGGCGAGGCCACCCGCGACGCGGACAGCCGCAGGGCCGAGGCGCGGCACGCGCTCGAAGAAGCCCGTGCCGAGGCCGAACGGGTGGTCGCGGAGGCCGCAGAGGAGGCCCGTTCCAAATCGGCCGAGGAGTACGCGGCCCAGCTGGCCGAGGCGGCGCGGACCGCAGAGGAAGTGCTGAGCAAGGCCGCCGAGGAGGCGCAGGCCACGAAGAAGGCCGCCACCGAGGAGGCCGAGCGGCTGCGCGCCGAGGCGGAGGCCGAGGCGGACCGGCTGCGCGCCGAGGCGCACGACGTGGCGGAGCAGCTCAAGGGCACCGCGCAGGACGACACCAAGGAGTACCGCGCCAAGACCGTCGAGCTCCAGGAGGAGGCGCGGCGGCTGCGCAGCGAGGCGGAGCAGCTGCGCGCCGAGGCCGCGGAGGAGGGCGAGCGGGTTCGCGCGGACGCGCGGCGGGAGTCCGTTGCCCAGATCGAGCAGGCCGCGGCCAGCGCGGAGGAGCTGCTCGCGCAGGCGAGGAGCGACGCGGAGGAGCTGCGCTCGGCGGCGACGGCCGAGAGCGAACGGGTCCGCACCGAGGCGATCGAGCGCGCCACCACCCTGCGGAACCAGGCGGAGCAGGCGCTGCGCAAGGCCCGCACCGACGCCGAGGCGCAGCGCGAGGAGGCGGCCGGCCAGGCGGAGCGGGTCACGCAGGAGGCCGAGGACGCCGGGCGGCGGCTGCGCACGGAGGCCAGGGAGGCGGCGCGGGCCGAGCGCGAGGCCGCGGCGGCCGATCTGGAGCGGCTGCGCGCGGAGGCCGAGCAGCGGGTCACGGCGGCCGAGGAGGCGCTGGCCGAGGCGCGCGAGGAGGCGGGCCGCCTGCGCACGGAGGCCGCCGCGGAGACGGACCGGCTGCGCGCGGAGTCCGCGGAGCGGATCAGGGCGCTCACCGAGCAGGCCGAGCAGGCCGCGGTGCAGTTGCGGGACGAGGCCGTCACGGATGCGGCCAGGGCCAGGGCCGAGGGCGAGGAGGTCGCGGTCCGGCTGCGGGGCGAGGCCATCGCGGAAGGCGACCGGCTGCGCGACGAGGCACGGCAGGCCGCGGACCGGGTGCGCGCCGACGCGGAAGCGGCGGCCGAGCGCACCGCGGCCGAGGCCGCGCAGGCGCTGTCGGCGGCGCGCGAGGAGGCGGCGCGGCTGCACGCCGAGGCCGATACCACGCTCACGGAGGCACGGGACGCGGCGCACCGGGAGCGGGCCCAGGCGCGGGAGCGGAGCGAGGAGTTGCTCGCCTCGGCGCAGGCGCGCGTCGACGACGCGGAGCGGCGGGCGGAGACGCTGGTCGCGGCGGCCGAGCACAAGGCGCAGCAGGTGCGGGACTCGGTGGCCGGGCTGCGCGAGACGGCCGAGGCGGAGATCGCGACGCACCGCGCGGAGGCGGAGCGGGAGGCGGCCCGGGTGCTGCGGGAGTCCGCCGAAGAGAAGGAGGCGGCCTCCGCGCTGGCCGAACGGACGGTCAAGGAGGCCATCGCCGAGGCCGATCGGCTGCGGTCGGGCGCGGAGGAGGCGGCCGAGCGCACGCGGTCGGAGGCCGACACCGTCCTGGACCGGGCGCGCCGGGAGGCGTCGCGCAAGCGCAGCGACGCGGCGGCGCAGGCGGACGAGTTGCTGGCGAAGGCTCAGGAGGAGGCGCTGCGCATGGCGTCGGCCTCGGAGGAGCAGTCGGACCGGATGGTCGCCGCGGCCCGCAAGGAGTCGAGCCGGCTGATCGCGGAGGCGCAGGAGACCGGCAGCGAGCTGGTGGAGACCTCCCGCAGGGACGCCAACCAGCTGCTCGAGGAGGCCCGCCGGGACGCCACGGCCGTCAGGGAACGGTCCGAGGAGCTGCGGACGCGCGTCGAGTCCGAGGTCGAGGAGCTGCACGACCGGGCCAGGCGGGAGTCCGCCGAGCTGGCGCGCGCCGCCGGTGAGCGGGTCGACAAGCTGATGAAGGCGGCGGAGGAGCAGCGCGCCGAGGCCAGGTCGGCGGCGGAGAAGCTGTCCGCCGAGGCCAACGCGGAAGCGAGCAAGGTGCGGATCGCCGCGGTGAAGAAGGCGGAGGCTCTGCTCAAGGACGCCGAGCAGCAGCGTACGAAGGTGCTGCGCGAGACCCAGTCGATGCGTTCCGAGGCCGAGCGGGAGGCCAAGCGCCTGGTGGACGAGGGCAAGCGGGAGTTGGAGAAGCTCTCCCGCCGCCGTGCGGACATCAATGCCGAAATCTCCCGCGTGCAGGATGTGTTGGAGGCCCTGGAGTCCTTCGAGGCGCCCAAGCCCGGTGGCAAGGGCGGCGGCAAGGGTGCGGTCTCCGCCGGCGCCGGCGGATCACGTTCCGGCGGCAAACGGCCCGGCGGCTAACGGAGTCGGGCCAATCACCTGAACACTCGATTGAGCGGAAGGGGCGAACATTCTCCACGGAGAAGGCGCATCCGCTCGAAGACACGCCGGTTCGCCCCCTAGGATGATGGCCCCGAGGGCATGGACCCGTCTGCACAAAGGCTTTAGGAGCTCGACCTCGAAGCGCTGAACGCCCAGGCCCGACATTCCATCAACTCACTCACCCGTCTGATTCGACAGGAACCCCATGAGCGACACTTCCTCCCCCTTCGGCTTCGAGCTCGTGCGGCGCGGCTACGACCGCGGGCAGGTGGACGACCGCATCTCGAAGCTCGTCGCCGACCGTGACAGCGCACTTGCTCGTATCACCTCTCTGGAGAAGCGGATCGAGGAGCTCCACCTCGAAACGCAGAACGCCCAGGCGGCCGTTACCGATTCCGAGCCGTCATACGCGGGTCTTGGCGCCCGGGTCGAAAAGATCCTCCGCCTCGCCGAGGAAGAGGCGAAGGATCTGCGCGAGGAGGCCCGGCGGGCCGCCGAGCAGCACCGCGAGCTGGCCGAGGGGGCGGCCCAGCAGGTGCGCAACGACGCCGAGGCGTACGCGGCGGAGCGCAAGGCCAAGGCCGAGGAAGAGGGCTCCCGCATCGTCGAGAAGGCGCAGGGCGAGGCCGCGGCCACCCGTGCCGAGGCCGACAAGGACGCCCTGGCCAAGCGCGAGGAGGCGGACGCCCTCTTCGAGGACACTCGCGCCAAGGCCGCCCAGGCCGCCGCGGACTTCGAGACCAACCTGGCCAAGCGGCGCGAGCAGTCCGAGCGCGACCTGGCCTCGCGTCAGGCCAAGGCCGAGAAGCGGCTGGCGGAGATCGAGCACCGCGCCGAGCAGCTGCGTCTTGAGGCCGAGAAGCTGCGCACCGACGCCGAGCGCCGGGCCCGCCAGACGGTGGAGACCGCGCAGCGGCAGTCCGAGGACATCGTGGCGGACGCCAACGCGAAGGCCGACCGCATCCGCAGCGAGTCCGAGCGGGAGCTGGCGGCGCTGACCAACCGCCGCGACAGCATCAACGCGCAGCTGACGAACGTGCGCGAGATGCTGGCCACGCTGACCGGCGCCCAGGTCGCGGCGGCGACGCTCGGCGACGACGACGGCGACGAGGGCGTCACCAAGGGCGTGCCCGCTCAGCAGTCCCGCTGAGCAGTTCCACCGAGCGGTCCCCGGCCTGCCGGGCCGGGGCACTCACCCCAACGGCGCAGGGGCCGCCGCCTGGACGGGCGGCGGCCCCGGCGGCGTTCTAGCGTCGGTTCCATGATCGAGCTGTCTGAGCTGACCAAGCGGTACGGCGGGAAGACGGCCGTGGAGGGGCTGACCTTCGCGGTGCGCCCCGGTGTGGTCACCGGCTTCCTGGGCCCGAACGGCGCGGGCAAGTCGACGACGATGCGGATGATCCTGGGTCTCGACCGGCCCACGAGCGGCGACGTCCGTATCGACGGGAAACGGTACGACCAGCTGCCGGAGCCGCTGACGTACATCGGGGCCCTGCTGGAGGCCAGGTCGGTGCACCCGGGCCGGACGGCGTACCACCATCTGCTGTGCCTGGCGCAGAGCAACGGCGTGCCCGAGCGGCGCATCGGCGAAGTGCTCGATCTGGTGGGCCTTTCCGGCGTGGCGAGGAAGCGGCCGAAGGGTTTCTCGCTGGGGATGGGGCAGCGGCTCGGCATCGCGAGCGCGCTGCTCGGCGATCCCAGGATCCTGATGTTCGACGAGCCGGTGAACGGCCTCGACCCCGAGGGCATTCACTGGATACGCAATCTGATGAAGCAATTGGCGTCGGACGGCCGCACGGTGTTTGTCTCCAGTCATCTCATGAGCGAAATGGCGCTGACCGCCGACCACTTGGTGGTGATCGGCCAGGGCAGGCTGCTGGCCGACACCTCGATGGCGCGGTTCATCGAGGAGAATTCCCGTCCCTACGTCCAGGTGCGGTCGTCCGATCCGGAGCGGCTGCGCGTTTCGCTGGCCGACGCCGGGCTGCGGCCCGTGCCGCAGCCGGACGGCGGGTTCGAGGTGGAGGGCGTGCCGGCCGCGCGGGTCGGCGAAATCGCCGCGGCGAACGGCCTGGTGCTGCACGAGCTGTCCCGGCGGCAGGCGTCGCTGGAGGAGGCGTTCATGCGGCTGACGCACGGGTCCGTCGAGTACCAGGCACGGGAGGGCTGAGCGATGGCGCACACCGGCTGGGTGCTGACCTCGGAGTGGACCAAGATCCGTTCGGTGCGTTCCACGCTGTGGACGCTGGCCGCCGCCCTGGTGGTGACGGTGGCGCTCGGCATGCTGATCAGCTTCCTGGTCCGGCAGAGCTACGACGATCTGTCGCGCGAGGAACGCCTGACGTTCGACCCGACGTTCATCAGCTTCGCGGGTACGTCGCTCGGGCAGCTCGCCATGATCGCGTTCGGGATTCTCGTGGTGTCCAACGAGTACAGCACCGGCATGATCCGCGCCTCGCTGACGGCCGTGCCGCAGCGCGGCGTGCTGATGGGCGCCAAGCTGGTGATCGCGACCGCGCTGGCGCTGCTGGTGGGGATGCTGACGAGCTTCCTCACGTTCTTCCTCGGCCAGGCGATGCTGGGCGACCACCGTACGGACCTCGGCGAGCCCGGGGTGCTGCGCGCGGTGTTCGGCGGCGGGCTCTACATGGGGCTGATCGCCCTGTTCGCCATGGGGGTCACGTGGATGCTGCGCAGTCCGATGCTGTCGTTCGGGGTGCTCATCCCGTTCTTCTTCATGATTTCCAGCATTCTGGCCAACGTCGAGGCGACGGAGAAGATCGGCGATTACCTGCCGGATCAGGCGGGGTCGCGGATCATGGCGGTGATCGACGACGGTGAGCGTCCCTACGGCCCGTGGACCGGCCTGCTGATCATGCTGGCCTGGGTGGCCGCCTCGCTGCTGGCCGGATACGTCGTCCTCAAGCGGCGGGATGCCTGAGCCGTCCCGGACGGCGGCGTGGCCGCCCCCGCCGCCGATAATGACGAACAGCCGATAGTGTCTTACCTCCATTGGGGGGATGAGTTTCGGCTGTGACGGGTGAAAGAGATGATCGAGGCAGTCGGCCTGACAAAGAGCTACGGCTCGAAGACGGCCGTGTACAACCTGAGCTTTTCGGTCCAACCGGGCAAAGTGACCGGGTTCCTCGGGCCGAACGGCGCGGGGAAGTCGACCACCATGCGCATGATCCTGGGCCTTGACCAGCCCACGGCGGGCGCGGTGACCATCGGCGGCTACACGTACCGGCAGCTGCCGAACGCGCCACGGCAGGTGGGCGCGCTGCTGGACGCGAACGCGAAGCACGGCGGGCGCAGTGCGCGGGCGCACCTGCTGAGCCTGGCGCAGCTGTCCGGCATCCCGGCCCGGCGGGTCGACGAGGTGCTGGGCGTGGTGGGCCTCCAGGACGTGGCGAAGCGGCGCTCGAAGGGCTTCTCGCTGGGGATGGGCCAGCGGCTCGGCATCGCCGCCGCGCTGCTGGGCGACCCGCACGTGCTGCTGTTCGACGAGCCGGTGAACGGTCTCGACCCGGAGGGCATCCTCTGGGTCCGCAACCTGATGCGGCGGCTCGCCGCCGAGGGCCGCACGATTTTCGTCTCCAGCCATCTCATGAGCGAAATGGCGCAGACTGCGGACCACTTGATCGTGATCGGCCGCGGCCAGCTGATGGCCGACCTGCCGGTGGCGGACTTCATCCGGCAGAACTCGACCGGTTTCGCCCGGGTCAGGACCGCCGAGGACACGGCGGAGCCACGCGAGAAGCTGGTGCACGCGCTGGCCGAGGCCGGCGGCCAGGTGCTCCAGGAGCAGGACGGCGCGCTGAAGGTCGTCGGCCTCGGGCTGCCGCACATCAGCGACCTGGCCCACGAGGCCGGGGCGCGGCTGTGGGAGCTGTCGCCGCACACCGCCTCCCTGGAGGAGGCGTACATGCGCATGACGCAGGGCGCCGTGGACTTCCGGTCGACGGCGGACCAGCGCAGCGGCCTCACCCAGCAGGCCCCGGCCGCGGCATGGCAACCGCAGCAGGCGGCGCCCCCCGTTCCGCAGCAGGTGCCCGCGGGCGCCACGATGGCGCTCGGCGTCCCGGCGCAGCAGCCACCGCCCGGCGCGACCATGGCGCTCGGCGTCCCGGCACAGCAGCCACCGCCCGGCGCGACCATGGCGCTCGGCGTCCCGGCACAGCAGCCGGCCGCACCCCCACAGCAACAACCCCCCGGCACCATGACCCTCGGCACCCCCGTCCAACCCCCCGCCACACCCCCACAGCAACAACCCCCCGGCACCATGACCCTCGGCACCCCCGTCCAACCGCCGGCCGCGCAGCCCGCTGCACAGCAGCAGCCGCCGCAGCCGCCGCAGCCGCCGCAGCCGCAGCCGTCCGCCCCGTCCAGCTCCGAGGATGCCCGATGACCGCCCCGGCCCAGATGCCGCCCCCGCCGCCCGCCCCCGGCTACGCCTCGCCGATTCCGGTGGTGCGCACACACCTCGGGCACGCGCTCGCCTCGGAGTGGACCAAGATCAAGTCGGTCCGCTCCACCGTGTGGACCCTCGTCCTGATGTTCGTCGTCACCGTCGGCATCGGGCTGCTCTTCGCCGTCGCCCTCGCCAGTGACGACTACGTCGGCTGGCCGCTGCTCGCGGGCGGCTTCTTCGGCGTGATGCTCGGTCAGTTGTGCATCATGACCCTGGGCGTGCTCGTCATCTCCTCCGAGTACGGCACCGGCATGATGCGCACGACCCTCACCGCCTGCCCGCACCGCGGGCGCGTGCTGCTGGCCAAGACGGTGGTCTTCTTCTCCCTCGCGTTCGTCATGACGCTCGTGGCGACCACGCTGACCAGCCTGATCCACTCCTCCCTCCTCGGTGACCAGGACATCCCGCACTACGCGGTGCAGGACCCGTACATGGAGGGCTCGATCGAGAACGGCGAGCTCGTCGCCACCGCGGGCCACTGGATGGGGGCGACCGTCGGCGCGTCTCTGTACGTCTCGCTGCTCGGCGTGCTCGGCCTGGCCCTCGGCGCGCTCCTGCGGCACTCCGCCGGGGCGATCACCACGCTGATCGGGCTGGTCCTGCTGCCGTTGATCGCCGCGATGTTCATGGTCGGCGACAGCATGGAGACGGCCCGCGAAAAGCTGATCGAGTATTCCCTGCTGAACGGGCTCGCGTCGCTCTACCGGCTGCCGATGGAGGGCGATGACACGGCCACCGGCTGGCCGCTGCTCGGCATGCTCGCCGGCATCACGGTGGCGGCCCTCATCGGCGCCTACGCGCGCCTGACGTCGACGGACGCCTGAGGCCGCTCAGTAGCGTGGGGCGTTCCGCGAGCGCAGGGGGCGTGCGCCTCTGCGGTCACGGGCGTTCCAGCATGGGCCGTGCCAGTGCCTGCGGTCGTCGACGGCGCCCGCCCGCGGCCAGGTGACGACGTGCGGCACGCCGGGCGGGATCTCCTGGTCGCAGCCGGGGCACCGGTAGTGCTTGGCCGCCGCGCCGCCCGTTATGGGCCGGACGACCCACTCCTCGCCCTGCCACAGGTCGGACCGCTCGATGCCGTAGTCGGCCCCGCGGGCGCCGGGCGGCGGCCCCGCGGCGCGCGGGCGGTTACGACGAGGGGACACGGATACACCTCGGAGGTCCGACGGCAAGCTGTTTTTTGAGTCTACGCGTCGGCCCATCCCGGCCACCTGCCTGATCATCCGAAGAAATTGCCGCTGGCCCGTGCCTCCGGCACGTGTCCTGCGTTAGTGCCCACGAAAGAACGGGGCAGGCACACCCCGACGACCACGGTGAGAGGGGCCACGGCAATGGGGCCGATGCGGATTGGGACATTTGTGCTGGCTGGTCAGTACCCGGGGCAGAGCGACCGCGAAGCACTGCAACGGGCGCTGCGGACCGCGGAGGTGGCCGACGAGGTCGGTCTCGACTCCGTCTGGCTGGCCGAGCACCACTTCGTTCCGTACGGCGTCATCCCGTCCGCGACCACCCTGGCCGGTCTCCTCCTCGGCCGCACCGGCCGCATCGGCATCGGCACGGCCATCAGCGTACTGACCACCGCGCACCCCGTCGCCCTGGGCGAGCAGGCCGCGCTGCTGCACATGGCCTCGGGCGGGCGCTTCACGCTCGGCGTCGGGCGCGGCGGGCCGTGGGTCGACCTGGAGGTCTTCGGCGGCGGCGTCGAGGCGCTGGAAAGCGGCTTCCCCGAGTCGCTCGACCTGCTGCTGCGCTGGCTGAACGAGCCGCAGGTCGGCGCGGAAGGCAACCGTTACCGCTTCCGCGAGGTGCCGGTGGTACCCAGACCCGCGGACGCCCCGCCGGTGATCGTGGCCTGCACCTCCCCCGCCACCGTCGAACTGGCCGCGCGGCACGGCCTGCCGATGCTGCTCGGCATGCACACCGGGGACCAGGAGAAGGCGGAGATGGTCGCGCTGTGGCGCAAGGCCGCCCAGGACGCGGGGCAGTGCCCGGACGCCGACCACGTGTCGGTCGGCGTGTGCCAGGTCGCGGACAGCCATACGGAGGCGGTCGAGGTGCTGCGCCGCGCGCTGCCCGGCTGGCTGCGCCGGGGCCTGACGGCCCACCGCACCGTGGACGACCGGCCGCGTTCGATGCGCGATCCCCTGGCGTACACGGAGCTGCTGTGCGAGCTGCACCCCGTGGGGCCGCCGCAGCTGTGCGCGGACCGGCTGGCCGCGACGGCGGAGCGGACCGGGATCACGCGCTTCGCGCTGCTCGCCGAGGGCTCGGGCGAGCTGGTGGCCACCGAGACGAATGTGCGGCGGATCGCGGACGACGTGCTGCCGCTCCTGCCCGAGGCAGTGGCCGGAGCGGCGGCACGCCCGCGTGCCGTCAGCAGTCGCGCAGTTCGGGCGACTGGTTGAGGATCTGACCCCGGATCGAGGTGAACCGGGTGAGGGGTGCGTCGGACGACGTGGAGGCGTCGAGCGGGAAGACTGCCACCCGGTGGCAGTTCTGGAACGCGAGCCGGACGCCGAAGTGCCTTTCCAGGGCGCCCCGGATGGCGTTGCTCGCCAGGGCGCGCAGCAGCTGCCCGCGGGCCTGTTCGTCCGGCGGCGGGGTGGTGTTGTCGGCGAAGGCGCCGCCGTCCACCTTGAGCCGGGCCACCAGGTTGCTGATCATGTCCCAGGCGTAGGGCAGGGATGTTCGGACGCAGTCGACGAACTCTGCTTCGTCGACATCGCCTCGCTCGGCCTGATCGAGCAGTGCCGGTGAGACGTCGAGCGACATGGGATTCTCCTCTCGCGACCCCTGACCGGGGGTCTGGCGGACGGGCCGGAGAGCACCGCTGCCGAGCAGGACGCCGCGCGCGGCGGCACAATGCGAACGACGGTGACGCCCCCTTGGCACACGGTAAGCCGCCTGGCCCGTGCATGTCAGCGGAACGGGCACATATCTGGCCAATGCTCAATCCCGCCAATCCCACGCATAACGCTGACCCCGTGACCTTCCGCCCGTTACGCCGCGAGCCCCGCCGCCGAGTCGCCGAGCCGCCGTGGGACTTTCGTGCCATGGCGTTTCCTTCCGGGTGGCGTTTGCGCCGAACTCTCTTCAGTCCGGCCGATATGCACCTACTGTGACCGGCCTGTAGCTGGCGGGGACCCCGATCGGGAAGGTGTGCGCATGCCGGCAAGGAAACCGACCCGGGGGCGGGACAAGCCGTCGGCACGGCTCATGCTCGCCCAGGAGCTTGGCCGGCTGCGCCACGAGGCGGGCTGGTCGCTGCGCCGGCTCGCCGACAAGCTGGGCTGGGACCACACACCTGTACAAGCTGGAGAAGGGCGAGGGCCTCGGCGGGCCCGACGTCATCGCGGCCCTCGACTCCGCGTACGGGACCACGCCGCACCTGATGATGCTGTGGGAGCTGGCACGGGACGACGCCGCGCGGGAGAAGTACCGCGGCTATCTGCGCCTTGAGGCGCGGGCGCGCACGATCCACCAGTACGCGGTCGGCGTGGTGCCGCGGCTGCTCCAGACCGAGGAGTACACGCGGGAGCTGCTGCGCATGGCGCACCCGCGCGAGGCGGACCTGGAGGCGCGGGTCAGGGCGCGGCTGGCACGGCAGCTCGTCCTCACCGCGGAGAACCCCACCGACTTCCGCGCCGTGCTCGACGAGGCGGTGCTGCGCCGCCCGCTGACCGACCGGGGCGCGTGGCGGCGCCAGCTCGGCCATCTGGCGGAGATGGCCGCCCGTACGAACGTCACGCTGCACGTGCTGCCGTTCTCCGCCGGGCTGCACGGGCTGACGCACACGGAGATGGCCATGCTGTGGCTGCCCGCGGGGCGTACGGAGGTGTACACGGAGTCGGGCTGCTCGGGCGAACTCATCCGCGAGCAGCGGGAGATCGAGCGCCTGCGGACGGTCTACGACCGGGTGCGCGACCTGGCGATGCCCCCGGCCGCCACCCTCGCGTTCCTGGAACGCCTGAGGGCGGACGTGCACTGCGCGGGTCCCGTCTAGGCTGGCCTCATGCGTCTCGTCATCGCCCGCTGCTCGGTCGACTACGCCGGCCGGCTCACCGCCCATCTGCCCCTGGCACCACGGCTGATCCTCGTCAAGGCGGACCAGTCCGTCTCGGTACACGCCGACGACCGGGCCTACAAGCCCCTCAACTGGATGTCGCCGCCGTGCACGTTGAAGGAGAGCGAGGGAGAGGACGGCACCCCGGTCTGGACGGTGCAGAACAAGGGCGGCGAGAAGCTGATCATCACGATGGCCGAGGTCCTGCACGACTCCTCGCACGAGCTGGGCGTGGACCCGGGGCTGATCAAGGACGGCGTCGAGGCGCACCTCCAGGAGCTGCTGGCGGACCGCATGGAGACGCTGGGCGACGGCTGGTCGCTGATCCGGCGCGAGTACCCGACGGCGATCGGCCCCGTGGACATCCTGGGGCGGGACGCGGCGGGCGGGACCGTCGCGGTCGAGATCAAGCGGCGCGGCGAGATCGACGGCGTCGAGCAGCTGACCCGCTATCTGGAGCTGCTGAACCGCGATTCGCTGCTCGCCCCGGTGCAGGGCGTGTTCGCGGCCCAGGAGATCAAGCCGCAGGCCCGCACCCTGGCCACCGACCGCGGCATTCGCTGCGTCACGCTGGACTACGACGCGCTCCGCGGCGTCGAGGACGACAAGCTGCGCCTGTTCTGAGGCGCGGGCCGGACGGGCGGCGTCAGCCGACGCCGCCCACCGCCTTCGAGGCTGTCGGCGCGGGGTCGCCGGTGGAGGTCGGCGTCCCGCCGCCGCCCGCGGCGCCCTGGTCGGCGCCGCCTTCGGGGCCCTCGGCCGTGCCGTCATCGGCACCG
Source organism: Streptomyces sp. MP131-18 (assembly GCF_001984575.1). Taxonomy (GTDB): domain Bacteria; phylum Actinomycetota; class Actinomycetes; order Streptomycetales; family Streptomycetaceae; genus Streptomyces; species Streptomyces johnsoniae. The sequence goes on from NZ_LZNS01000001.1 coordinate 2,136,409, forward strand.
CCGTCGCCGCCCTCCACGGCGCCCTCATCCGTGCCGCCCCCGGGGCCCTCGTCCGTGCCCTCATCGGCACCGCCCTCGCCGCCCTCCACAGCACCCCCCTCGTCCGCGCCGCCCCCTGGGCCCTCGGCCGCGCCCTCATCCGCGCCGCCCTCCTGTCCTCCCCCGTCGCCCGGCGGGGTGGGGTCCTCGGTGGGGGTGCCGCCCGGCGTGCCCGGGTCGCTCGGGGTGTCCTCTTCCGTGGGGTCGGGCGCCGGCTCCTCGGTGACGGGCGGCGGCGTGACGTCCTCGGCCGTGGGCGCCGACGGGGTGGCGGAGGGCGTCGGGCTCTCCTCGTCCTTCGGGGAACGGCCCGTCGGCCGCTCCGACGGAGAGGTCTCCTCCTCGGACGGGCCCTCGTCGTCGAGGCCGGCCGGTCTGGTGCGTTCGCCGTCCTCGGAACCGGATTCGCCGGAGCCGCCCGAGAGGCCGAACGCCACGACCGTGCCGAGCACCGCGAGCAGCGCGGTGCCCGCCGCGGCGGCCACGGCGTTGCGGCGCGGCCCCGGGCCGCGGCGGGCGGAGCCCGCCTGCCGCGGGATGACCTGGGTGGCGGGCTCCGTCCCGCCGGGCGGGCCCGGCGGCAGCCCGGCGGCCGGAACGGGCAGCGGCAGCGCGGCAGTCGGCACGCCGTCGGGCGGCGTCGTGGTACGCCCCGAGCCCAGGTCGTCCACGAGCGCGAGCGCGCGGCGGCCGACGACGGTACCCCCGGTGTCCGAGAGCACGCTGCGCAGCGCGGTCGACGCCTCCAGCTCGGTGCGGGCGTGGTCCAGCTGCCCCTGGATGACCGCGAGCACGCCGAGTTCATGGTGGAAGTACGCCTGCTGCGCGACCTCCCCGGCCGCGCGGGCGGCCTCCTGGCCGCTGCGCAGGACCCGCTCCCACTGGCTCCAGCGCAGCGCGGCGCCCAGCCGCGGGGCCGCGGCGCGGGCCAGCGCGGCCACGGCCGCGTCGTGCCCGGCGCGCTGCGCCGCGTGGACGGCGGCGAGGAGCGCCTCCGTCTCCGCGGCGGCCTCCTGCGTGGTGGCGGACTCGCCGAGCCACCATGCGTAGTGCTGCGCGACGGCGAGCAGGCGGTCGGCCGACCCCTCGCCGTAGCCGGCCGCGAGCAGTTCCGCGTGGATGCCGTGGGCGAGGCGGTGGCGGGTGCCGACGGCGGTGAGCAGGCCGTCGGTCACCAGCTCCGCGTGCTCGTCTGCGGCGGCGGGGAAGCCGGTGAGGGCGGGCAGCCGGGCGGGTCCTGGCACGTCGCCGCCGAGGGCGACGGCGTAGCGCAGGATCTCCTTCGCGCCCTGGGGCAGCGCCCGCGTGAGAGTGGGCACGAGGGTCGCGGCGTTGGGCAGCGGGACCGGCGTCCCCGGCGTGCGGCGCCGCAGCAGTGCCGCGGCCTGCACGAAGCGCAGCGGCAACCCCTCCGTCTCGAACCACAGGTCGGCGGCCCAGTCGGTCTCGGCCTCGTCCAGGGGGCGGCCGATGCCGAGTTCGAGCAGCTCGAGCGAGGCCGTGCGGCTGAGGCCGGCGAGGTCGACCTCCTCCAGGCGCGCCTCGCCGGTGGGCAGGGGCACGCCCGCCCTGGCGGCGATGAGGAACGCGCACTCCGGGGTCGCGTCGAGCAGGTCTTCGAGCGCGGCGCCGCCGGACTCGACGTCGTCGAGGACGACGACGGCGCCGATCTGCCGCAGTGCGGCGGCGAGTTCGGGCGGGCCGGGGCGGTGGGCGGGGGTGTGGTGCACGGCGGCGTACAGCTCGTGCATCAGGTCGGCCGTGGTCCGCCGGCAGCCGCTCAGCCGGATGACGCCGTCGGGGGCCAGCCCCGCGCAGTCCCGCGCGACGGCGTCGAGCAGCGCGGTGCGGCCGCCGCCGGCCGGGCCCGAGAGATGGACGGACCGGCCGCGGGCCAGGAGGCGGTAGAGCCGGTGCCGTTCCTCGTCGCGTTCGAGCAGGGGCGCGGCCTGCGCCGCGCCGTCCGCCCCGCCGCCGTCCGCGGGCGCGCGCCGGGGCACGATGGGGCGGCGGCCCGGTGGGCAGGACTCGATCTCGCTGCCGTCCACGGGGTTGATGGTGAGCAGAAAGTCACCCGCGACCAGCTCGACGGTCCGCGCCGAACCGTCGTCGGCTCCCCCTGCGGGGTGCGTGAGGTCCATGGTCAGTGTCTTCCGGGAGCGGTGCGGCCAGGCCGCCTGTGGGGCCAACGCTACCGTCGTGATCCGTGTGCCTCATGGCCGGTGCCGTGCAACCCGTCGGCAGATTCCGGGGATTACGGGGCAATCGTGAGGATTCGGTGGAGCCGGGTGGCCACCAGTACGCGCTGCACGTGCGGCGGCACGTCGCGCAGCACCAGGCGTCTGCCGCACCGGCCCGCCCGCCGGTGCACGCCCATGATGACGCCGAGGCCCGTGGCATCGCAGGAGTCGAGGTGCTTCAGGTCGAGCACCAGGTCTCCCTGCCCCGCGTCAACGGCGCGGTGGAGCGCCATTCTGGCGTCTGCCGCGCTGCGCACGTCCAGACGGCCGCCGACGACCAGCTCCGCGTGGTCGCCCTTGATCTGCATATACGCTCCCCGCTCCCCTGGGACGGCCGGTCGGTGACAGATGTCAACCAATGTCAATGACTGATAAATGTGACAGCTTCCTGGGCCAGGAGTTGCTGTCTGTGTTCAAACCGATACCGAAATCACCCGTGGAGGTGATCGAGTCGTGATCGGTGGGGTGCCCGGCGGGCTCAGTGGCGGTAGAAACCCCGCCCGCTCTTGCGGCCGATATCCCCCGCGTCGACCATGCGGCGCATCAGCTCGGGAGCGACGAACTTGCCGTCCTGCGTTTCGGTGTGGATGTTCTGCGCGGCGTGCAGCAGGACGTCGACGCCGGTGAGGTCGGCGGTCTCCAGCGGCCCCATGGCATGCCCGAAGCCCAGGCGGCAGGCCGCGTCGATATCCTCCGCGGTGGCCACGCCCGACTCGTACAGCCGGACCGCCTCCATCAGCAGGGCGGAGATCAGACGGGTCGTCACGAAACCGGCCACGTCCCGTTCGACCACGATGCACGTCTTGCCGGTGGACTCGGCGAACTCCCTGGCGGTGGCCAGGGTTGCGTCACTGGTCCGGTGGCCGCGGACCAGTTCGCACAGCGCCATCAGGGGCACCGGCGAGAAGAAGTGCGTGCCGATCACGCGCTCGGGGTGTGCGGTGGCGGCGGCGAGCTTGGTGATGGGGATGGCGGAGGTGTTGGAGGCCAGCACCGTGTGCTCCCCCACCAGGCCGTCGAGGGTCCGCAGCAGGTCCTGCTTGACGTCGAGCCGCTCGAAGACGGCCTCCACGACGATGTCCGCGTCGGCCGCGGCGTCCAGGTCCGTGGTCGTGGCGATCCGCGCGAGGGCGGCCCTGGCCTCGTCCTCCGACAGCTTGTCCTTGGCCACGAATCTCGCAAGGGAGGTCTCGATGCCGCTCCTGGCACGGGCGAGCGCGGCGTCGGTGACGTCCCGCAGGGTCACGTCCCACCCCGCCGCGGCGGCGACCTGGGCGATGCCTGACCCCATGAGTCCTGCCCCGATGACGGCGAGCTTCCTGGCCACGTTGATCTCCTTTGATGCGTGCCCGGCCGGGAACCTCAGACCCTAGCGAGAGCGGGGCGTTCGTGGGCGCAGAAGAGACGCGCGTCACGGTGTGACCCCCGCCCCACGGCGCGCGGTGACAGGTCGCCGCGCGCCGGAGCGCCAACGGCTCGCGCGGGCCGGAGCGTTGAGGGGTCGCGCGCGGGCGCCCGAGCGCGGTGGCACCCTGGGAGACCCGACGGACGAGGGGCGGGCGGCGGACCGATGGTGAACGAGACGGATGCGGTCCGGCGGGCCGCCGCGCTGCGGCACGGTTTTGCGTTCGACCCCCGGCACGGATACGACCTGCCGGCGCTGCGGGCCGTCGGGGCGCCGGCGACGCCGGACGGTTTCGACGCCTTCTGGCGTGCGCGGCACGCGGCGGCGCGCGCGGTCGAGGCCGCGCCGGTCGTGGGCCCGCGCGAACGCCGGGCGGCGGGGTTCGACGTGCACCCCGTCCGTTACACCTCGGTCGGCGGCCGGCGCATCGGGGGCTGGCTGACGCTGCCCTCCGACGGCCGCGTGACCCGCGGTTGCGTGGCCGCGCACGGCTATGGCGGGCTCGCGGCGCCCGAGCCCGCGCTGCCGCCGCCCGGCGCGGCGACGATCTGGCCCTGCCTGCGCGGCCTCGGCGCGCGCAGCCGCTTCCCCGACGTTCCCGAGGCGCCGGACGCACATGTGCTGCACGGGATCGAGGGGCGGGAGACCTACGTGCACGGGGCGTGCGCCGCCGATGTGTGGTGCGCGGCCTCCGCCCTGCTGACGCTGGTCCCGGCCGCCGCCGGGCGGCTGGACTTCGTCGGCGTCAGCTTCGGCGGCGGCATCGGGGCGCTCGCGCTGCCCTGGGACGAACGGTTCCACGGGGCCGCGTTGACGGTGCCGAGCTTCGGCAACCACCCGCTGCGGCTGACGCTGCCGTGCACCGGCAGCGGCGAGGCGGTGCGCGCCCGGCACGCGCGCGACCCGGCGGTGGCCGGGGTGCTGCGGTACTTCGACGCAGCCGTGGCGGCCTCGCGGATCGCGGTGCCGGTGCTGGTGGCGGCGGCGCTGTTCGACCCGGCGGTGCCGCCGCCCGGCCAGTTTGCGGTGCACAACGCGCTGGGCGGCCCGGCAAAGCTGTTCGTGCTGACGGCCGGTCACTTCGACTATCCGGCGCTCGACGCGGAGACGGCGGCGCTGCGCGCGGCGCAACACCGCTTTCTCGGCGGCGGGGACGCGCGTCCTCAGCCGGCGGCGGGGCGGCGGGCGTAGTCGCGGACCTCGGGGCTCAGCAGGGTCTCGGCGGGGTGAGCTTCTCCAGCATCGGCCGGGCGGTCTCCGCCACGGACCACGCGTCGAGCGCGCACCGGCCCGCGGTGCGGTACACAGCGCCCAGGAGTTCGCGCCCGCCGTCAACGCGGTCAGCCTGCCCGCCATGCTGCTCTCCGGCATCCTGCTGCCCATGAGCCTCGCGCCCGGCTGGTGCTCGACGCCCTCTCGCGCGCCGTCCCGTTCCGCTACCTCGTGGAAGGCGTGCGGGCGGCGTTCCTCGACGGCTGCGGGAGCACGCTGCTCGTCGGCCCGCTGGTCACCGCCGGGCTGATGGCGCTGTCCCTGGCGCTGGGCACCCGGCTGTTCTCGACGGCCGGTGCCGGACAGCCTCTAAGCTCACCGCATGGTCAACCTCACGCGGATCTACACCCGTACCGGAGACACCGGTACGACGGCGCTCGGCGACATGAGCCGCACGGCCAAGACCGACCTGCGGATCGCCGCCTACGCCGATACGAACGAGGCCAACGCCGTCATCGGCACGGCGCTGGCCCTCGGCCGGCTCCCCGACGAGGTCAGCACCGTGCTGATCCGGGTACAGAACGACCTGTTCGACGTCGGAGCCGACCTCGCCACCCCCGTGGTGCCCGACCCCGAACACCCGCCGCTGCGCGTTCTTCAGACCTACATCGACCGGCTGGAAGCCGACTGCGACCGCTTTCTGGCCGATCTTGAAAAGCTCCGCAGCTTCATCCTGCCCGGCGGCACCCCGGGAGCGGCCCTCCTGCACCAGGCGTGCACCGTGGTCCGCCGGGCGGAACGCGCCACCTGGGCGGCACTCGAAGAGCACGGCGACACGATGAACCAACTCACCGCCACGTACCTCAACCGCCTGTCCGACCTGCTGTTCATCCTGGCCAGGACGGCCAACAAGGAGGTCGGGGACGTGCTGTGGGTCCCCGGCGAGAACCGCTAGGCACGACCTGGGCGGGCCCCTGCGCCCCCGGGCGCGCGTCGGCGCGGCTCAGCTGTGTTCGACCGCGCGCTCCGGGTCGCGCTCCGGCGCCGGGGCTTTTTTCGGCCACAGCGTGTAGCTCAGCGCGATCAGCGCATGAATGCCGAGCACCCGCAGCGCCGTGCCCTGCCAGGTGCGCAGCGGACCGGTGCGGTCCCCGTCGTCGATCGCCCAGATCATGCCCTGGAGCACCGCCAGCCCGATCAGCACGCCGACCAGCGTCATCGTCCAGATCCGCCACTCGTGCCTGGCCCGCGCCATCCCGTGGCGCGGCGGCTTCGCCGGCCGCGGCGCCCCGCCGAACCGATGCGCCGCATGCCCGTCCGCCCAGCGGACCACGTAGTGCCCGTAGGCGACGGTGAAGCCGAGGTACAGGGCGGCCAGGCCGTGCGCGGCCGAGGGATCGACGCCGCGCCGCAGGTCGATCGCCGTCGCGGTCAGCAGCAGCACGTCGATCAGCGGCACGCACAGCAGCAGCGCCCCGCCGAGCCGCGGCCTGCGCAGCAGATAGCGAACGGCGAGGCCGCCGCCGAGCACGACCCAGAAGCCGATCTCGGCGGCAACGATCAGAGTGACGATCACAGCGGGCTCCTCCCCGAGGTTCGCCCTCAAGGCTCGCGTGCCCCGCGCCCCGTTCCATCGCCCCCCGCGACGATTCGCCGCACGGCGACTGCATCGTTCGATGTACGCCGCCCGACGGTGCCCGCCGGGCGCCCCCACGTGCTGTGATGGAGCCATGCTCAGCCCGCCCCGCCCGCACCGCGACGACGTGCTGATCGCGGTGGCGGGCCTGGCCGGCGGGCTGGTCGCCGTCGCCTTCGGCCTCTACACCTTCCGCGTCAACGACCCCCACGGCCCCGAGGTCATGGCCGGTCTGCTGCTGACGTGCGCAGCCGAGCTGCTGCGGCGCATCGCGCCCGGGCGCGCGCTGGCGCTCGGCGGCGCGGGGGTGGTCATCGACCTGCTGACGGGCGGGCTGCTCGCGGTCATCGTCATGTTCAGCGACCTCGTGTACGCGGCGGCGCTCTACGGCAGGGACCGCCTCGCCCGGTCCGTCGTCACGGGCAGCGTCGTCCTCACCGTGGCCATCACCGTCGGCACCCTCGCCTGGCTGCGCAAACCCGAGGCGCTGCTGCTCGGCGCGGTGTCCGCCGGCCTCACCGTCGCCCCGGCCTGGACCGGTCTGATCATCCGCAATCACCGCGACGCCGCGGCCGCGGAGCGGCTGCGCGCCGAACAGACCGCGCTGCTCGCCGAGATGGACCGGGTCCAGGCCGTGGCCGCGGAACGTTCCCGGATGGCCCGCGAACTGCACGACCGCGTCGCCAACCACCTGTCGGCCATCGCGATCCACTCCACCGCCGCACTCTCGCTGGGCGAGCCCGCCGCCACCCGCGAGGCGCTGTCGGTGATCAGGGAGAACAGCACCCAGGGCCTGACCGAGATGCGCCGCCTGATCGGGCTGCTGCGCGAGGCGGGCGGCGGCCAGGCCGTCGAGGCGTCGCCGAGCCTCGACGGCCTCGACGCGCTGCTGCGCGAGGCCGCCAGGAACGGGGCGGCCGGCGGGCTGCGCTTCAGCCGCCGCGACGAACGGCCGCCGGACGCGGCCAGGCCGCCCGCGCCGGTCGAGCTGGCCGCGTACCGCATCGTCCAGGAGTCGCTGACCAACGCGGTCAAGCACGCCGCGCCCGGCGAGGTCACGGTGACCCTCCGGCAGGACGCACAGGCCCTGCGGATCACCGTCACCAGCCCGTTCCACGAACGGACCCCCGCCCGCGCGCCCGGCTCCCGGGCCGGCCTGGTCGGCATGCGGGAACGGGTGGACCTGCTCGGCGGCACCTTCGAGGCCGGACCCGCCGCCCCCGCGTCCTGGCGGGTCGAGGCCGCACTTCCGCTCCGGGAAAGGACCCCGCAGTCATGACCATCCGGGTGCTCGTCGCCGAGGACCAGGCGGCCGTCCGCCAGGGTCTCGTGCTCATCCTGCGCAGCGCCCCCGGCATCGAGGTCGCGGGCGAGGCCGCCGACGGCGAGGAGGCCGTCCGGCTCGCCCGCGAACTCCGCCCCGATCTGGTGCTGATGGACCTCTCGATGCCGCGCCTCGACGGCGTCTCCGCCACCGGCAGGATCACCGGCGAGGGGCTCGCGGAGGTCCTGGTGCTGACGACGTTCGACTTCGACGAGTACGTCTTCGGCGCACTGCGCGCCGGGGCCGGGGGCTTCCTGCTGAAGGACAGCGACGCCGCCGCCCTGATCGACGCCGTGCGCACCGTCGCCGCGGGCGAAGGGCTGATCGCCCCTGCGGTGACCCGCCGCCTCCTCACCGAGTTCGCCCGCAGCAGGCCCGCCCCGCCGCGGACCCCCGCCGCGGACCCCGCACGTTTGTCCGGCCTCACCCCGCGCGAACGCGAGGTGCTCGCCCGGATCGGCGAGGGACTGTCCAACGCCGAGATCGCCGACCGCCTCGCGATGGCGGAGGCCACGGTGAAGACGCACGTCAGCCGCATCCTCGGCAAGCTCGGCCTGCGCAGCCGCGTCCAGGCCGCGGTGCTCGCGCAGGAACTCGGCCTGAGCCGCGAGTCCTGACCCGCCGTCGGCACAGCCGCCGTCCCCGAACGGTCGTCTCCAGCGGGTGCCCGGCGCGCGGTCGGCGAAGACTGGGGCCATGCCAGACGCAGCCGAGAAGTCATCCCGGGTCCGCGGCCCGGTCGGGGCGGCCCGCCGGGCCAGCCGCCGGCTCGCCCGCCTCACGGGACACCCGGTCGACGGGGTGTCCGCGGTGACCCGCGCGGAACACGGGTGGCACGTCAACGTGGACGTCGTCGAAGTGCCCCGCATCCCCGACACCACCAGCCTGATGGCCACCTACGAGGTCAAGATCGACGAGGAAGGCCGCCTGCTGGAGTACCGCAGAGTGCGCCGCTACCGGCGCTGCGCCACCGTCGACTGACGCCACGGCGCCCGCCGGACGAAGGAGAAGCGCCTCATGACCGTCACCCCCACTTACCGCGACGACGTGGCCTGTGTGCCGAGGGCCGGAACGCTCTATGACGTCGTCGACATCATCCTCGACCGCGGCATGGTGATCGACATCTTCGTCCGGGTCTCCCTGGTCGGCATCGAGATCCTGAAGATCGACGTCCGCGTCGTGATCGCCAGCATCGACACCTACCTCCGCTTCGCCGAGGTCTGCGACAGCCTCTGTTCCGAGGAGGACCCGCACAGCCGCCGCCTGGGCGACCTCATCGGCGGCGGCGGGCCGGCCAGGGCGGCGGTGGGCGGCAGCCTCAAGAAGGCCACGCAGAGCGTCGGCCGCAAGGCGAAGAACGTGCTGACCGGCGGCGAGGACGACGACGGCCGCGGCCGCGGCCGCAGCGAGGACGAGGGTCGCGGGAACGACCGCGGCGTGCGCCGGTCCGGCGGCGGGGCCGGCGGCGGCAAGGGCGGGAAGCGGCATGGCGGTTCCGCGCGCCACGGCGGGGACGAGGGCTGAGGCCGTGATGACCGACCACCCCGTCTACGTCTACGGCGTGATCCGCGCCGACCACCCGTTCCCCGCCGGATGCACCGGGATCGGCGCGCCACCGGCCCCGGCTCGCACGCTGCGCGCCGGGGCGCTCGCGGCCGTGGTGAGCGCCGCGCCGGACGAACTCCTCGCCCGCCGCCGCGACCTGCTGGCGCACCAGAACCTGCTGCTCGCGCTTGCCGAGGAGGGCCCGGTGCTGCCGATGCGGTTCGGCGTGGTGGCGCCGGAGGAGTCCGCCGTCGCCGACCAGCTCACCCGTTTTGAGGCCCGTTATCTCGACACGCTCGCCCGCCTCGCGGGCCGCCTGGAGATGAACCTCAAGGTGTTCCCCGCCGAGGAGGCTCTCCCCGAGCTGCTCCGCGCCGACCCCGCGCTCCGCAGGCTGCGCGAGGCGGCCAGGCGCCGGCCCGGCTACGAGGCGAGCCTGCGCCTCGGCGAGGCGGTGGCCGGTGCCCTGACCGCCGCCGCCACGCGCGCCGCCGGCCTGGTGACACGGCGGGTGGCGCCGTTCGCCGAGGCGGCGGTGCCCGGCCCCGAGGTGCCGGGCTGCGTGCGGAACACCTCGTTCCTCGTGCCCCGCGGCGCACTTGACGCGTTCAGGGCCGCGGCATCGGCCGGTATGGAACCCGCCGCACGCGCCGATGTGCGGCTGACCGGACCGCTGCCGTGCTTCAGCTTCGTGCCCGCCGAGGGCCGGGCGGCCACCGCCGCGGCGGGGAGGGCGTGACGTGGGACTGCTGTCCGGGCTGCTCCTGCTGCCCCTGGCCCCAGCCCGCGGCGCGGGCTGGCTCGCGGAGCGCGTCGCCGACGCCGCGGAACGCGAGGCGGCCGACCCGGCGCCGGTGCGCGCCCGCCTCGCGGCGCTGCACCGGGCGCTCGCCGACGGCGAGATCGGCCTCGACGCGTTCGAGGCCGAGGAGGAACGCCTGCTGCGCCTGCTCCAGCCGGACCCACCGAACGGCCCACCGAACGGAAGTAGCTGATGAACGAAGCAAGCAAGGCCGCCTTCGCCGCGGGCATCGCCGGCGGCTACCTGATGGGCCGCAGGAAACGGGCGAAGATCGCGTTCGCCGTGGCGACGTACGTCGTCGGCCGCCGCTTCCCGCTCGGCCCGCGGAAGCTGGCCGGCGAAGGCGTGCGCAAGCTGCGCGAACACCCGCAGTTCTCCGAGGTCGGCGGCCGCCTCGGCAACCGGCTCGCGGAAGCCGGCCGGACGGTCGCCTCCGGCGCGGTCGGCCGCCGCATCGAGTCGCTCACCGAGGCGGTGGAGGGGCGCGTACAGGCGCTCGACGAGCCGGAGAACGCCGGACCCGAGTCGGAGTCCGGGGACGAGGCGCGGCGGCCGGCGAAGAAGAACGGGAAGGCGGAACGTTCCGCCGTCGGCGCCGAGCGGGAGTGAAGGGCATGGAGAAGAAGACACAGCCCGGGTCCGACGGCCTGGCCGAGGGCCTGGAACGGCTCGGGACGGCCCTCATCGGCCTCGTCGAGGCCCAGGCCAAGCGCCTCGCGGACACCGCCGGGCAGAAGATCACCGACCTCGCCGGGCGCGTCGGGGAGTCGGCCGCACCCGCCGCCGCGGTGCCGAAGGCCGGGGCGGCGCTGGCCGGGCAGGGCGCCAAGCAGGCCAAGGACCGCGCCGTGGGCACGGCCAAGAAGGCCGTCGGCAAGGGCGGCGGGGATTCCGACGGCGGCGGGGGCGGGGGCGGCGAAGGCGGCAAGAGCCCCGATGCCAAGGTCACCAGCATCATCGAGACGATCGACGTCGGCGTTCCGCTGCGCGACTGCTACAACCACTGGACCAGCTACGACAACTTCAGCGACTTCATGAAAGGCGTGCAGAGCGTCGACCGCTCCGACGACACGACGAGCGAGTGGAAGCTGAAGATCGGCCCGTCCAACCGCTCCTGGAAGGCGACCGTCCAGGAACAGATCCCGGACCAGCGCATCGAGTGGCGTTCCGAGGGCGGCAAGGGCAGCACCCGCGGCGTCGTCACGTTCCACGAGGTGGCCCGCAATCTCACCCGCATCGTCGTGGTCGTCGAGTACTACCCGGCCGGATTCTTCGAGAAGACCGCCAATCTCTGGCGTGCGCAGGGCCGTCGACTGCGTCTGGACCTCAAGCAGTTCCAGCGGTACGTGACGCTGGTCGCCGAGGAGGCGCCCCCCGGCTGGCGCGGCGAGGTGCGGGACGGCGAGGTGGTACGCGGCCCCGACGAGGAGGAGAACGGGAACGGGGACGACGACGAGGATCTGGACGACGAAGACGAAGACGACGAGGACGACGAAGACGACGAAGACGACGACGAGGAGCGTGACGAACGGTGAGCGGCGCGCTCGAACCCCTGACGGCCTGCGAGCCGATCGACCCGTGCCCGCCCCGCGCGGCAAACCTCGCCGACATCCTGGAGCGGGTGCTCGACAAGGGCATCGTCATCGCCGGCGACATCAAGATCAATCTGCTCGACATCGAGCTGCTGACGATCCGCCTGCGGCTGTTCATCTCCTCCGTCGACACCGCCAAGAAGGCGGGCATCGACTGGTGGGAGTCCGAACCCGCCCTGTCCTCGCGCGCCGCGCGGGACGCGCTCGCCGAGGAGAACGCCCGGCTGCGGGAGCGCCTCACGGCGCTGGAGGACCGTTCGCGGGAACGGGAGGAGGACCGGTGAACGGCGGCGCCGTCCGCGTGTTCGCCGTCTGCGGCGGGGCGGCCACCCCGGCCCTCGCGGCCCTCGCGGGTCTGCGCGGGCACGCCGAGGGAACGGCCGTCCGCTGCCTGCGAGTCGGCGCGCTCGCCGCCGTCGTCCAGGACGTGCCCGCCGCGCAGTTCACGGCCGATGCGCTGCGCACGCACCTGTCCGACCGGGCCACGCTGGAACGGTATGCCCGCGCCCACCACGAGGTGGTGGCCGCCGTGGCCGCGGCGGGCCCCGCCGTTCCCGTTCCGCTGACCACGCTGTACGCGGACGAGGCACGGGCGCGGGCGGCCATCGCCCGCGAGAGCGCCCGGTTCCTCACGGTCCTCGACCGGGTGCGGGGCCGCGCCGAGTGGGGCGTGAAGGTGTTCGCGGTCGGCCCCGCGCCCGGCCCCGACGGCACGCCGGGCACACCCCCGCGGTCCGGACGCGCCTACCTCGACCGGCTCAGGGACCGGCAGCGCGGCCGCGAGGCGCACCGGGATGCGGTCCGGGCGGCCGTCGACCGCATCGATGCCACGCTGCGCGCGACGTCCGCCGCCGCCAGGCGGCTGCGCACGCACGGCACCGACCTCACCGGCGAGGCGCAGCCGCAGGTACTGAACGCGGCCTACCTCGTCGATGCGGACCGGTGCGACGAGCTGACCAGAGCCGTCGCGGCACTGCGCGCCGACCCGGAGTTCGGCACGCTGGTGCGCATCGAGACCACGGGCCCGTGGGCCCCGTACTCGTTCGCCGACGAGACCGACGAGACCGACGAGGCCGAAGACGCCGACCGGGGCGGAGTCGATGACGATGACGCGTGAACCGGTGCCGTGGCACGGTGCGGAGAGTGCCGCCGGGCCGCTCGGGGTGCCGTTGGTCGATCTGTTGGACCGGGTGCTCGCCACCGGCGTCGTGATCAGCGGTGATCTCGTCATCGCCATCGCCGAGGTGCCGCTGGTCCGGCTCTCGCTGCACGCGCTGCTGTCCTCGGTCAGCGACCGGGTGCCCGCCCCCTGGGGCGATGGCGGTCCGCTGTGACGGGCCCCGCCCGCGTCAACCTCGACGCCGACACGGTGGGCCGGGATCTGGCCGCGCTGGTGCTGACGGTGGTGGAGCTGCTGCGCCAGCTGACCGAGCGGCAGGCACTGCGCCGCGTGGACGCCGGGGAGCTGACGGACGAACAAGTGGAGCGGGTGGGCACGACGCTGATGCTCCTCGACGAGCGGATGGTGCAGCTCAGGGAGCACTTCGGGCTCGGCCCCGAGGACCTCAACCTCGATCTGGGCCCGCTGGGTTCCCTGCTGCCGCGCGACTGACACCCGGCCCTCGCGCGCCGGGAACGGGGGCGGAACACCCGCCCGGCGCACGCCCGTCGTGGTCCCAGGACCGCCACGACACCTTTGGTACAGACCTATTGACCTGTGGTCCAGACCTCTCTACGCTCACGGCATCTGCGGTGAGCACGCCATGACAATCGACAGCGGGCTCCTGGGGCGGCGCAGATCCTTTCGTCCCGTCCGACCGACTTGAGGAGCTCCCTTGAGATCCGCAAGAACCGCGACCCCGGCAGGGCGCGGCGGCCTGAAAACCAAGATCCTCACGGGGATCGCCGCCCTCGCCCTCCCCCTCACCGGCATCGTGGCCCTCACCGGTCCCGCCCAGGCCACCCCCGACGCCCACACCGCCGCGGCCCCCGCCGCGGCCGACACCACCGCGGCGCCGAGCAACCACGTCAACCTCGGCTACTTCGCCGAGTGGGGCGTCTACGACCGGGGCTACCACGTCAAGGACATCGTGGACTCCGGCACCGCCGACGAAATCACCCACATCAACTACGCGTTCGGCAACGTCCAGAACGGCGAGTGCACCGTCGGCGACTCCTACGCCGCCTACGACCGCGCCTACACGGCCGCCGAAAGCGTCAGCGGCGTCGCCGACACCTGGGAGCCGGGCGCGCTGCGCGGCAACTTCAACCAGCTCCGCCAGCTGAAGGAGCAGTACCCGGACATCCAGGTGCTGTGGTCCTTCGGCGGCTGGACCTGGTCGGGCGGCTTCGCCCAGGCCATGCAGGACCCGCAGCGCTTCGCGCAGTCCTGTTACGACCTGGTCAACGACCCGCGCTGGGCCGGTGTCTTCGACGGCATCGACCTCGACTGGGAGTACCCCAACGCCTGCGGCCTCACCTGCGACAGCAGCGGGCCCGAGGTCTTCGAGGAGATGATGCAGGCGTTCCGCGGTGCGTTCGGCGACCAGCTCGTCACCGCGGCGATCACCGCCGACGCCTCGGACGGCGGCAAGATCGACGCCGCCGACTACGCCGGAGGCGCCCAGTACGCCGACTACCTCGCGGTGATGACGTACGACTTCTTCGGCGCGTTCAATGCGACCGGCCCAACCGCCCCGCACTCGCCGCTGACGACGTACGACGGCATCCCGCAGCAGGGCTTCGACAGCCAGTCGGCCATAGAGAAGCTCGTCGCCCAGGGCGTCCCACCGGAGAAACTGCTGCTCGGCATCGGCTTCTACGGCCGCGGCTGGAACGGCGTCACCCAGTCGGAACCCGGCGGCACCGCCACCGGCGCCGCGCCGGGCACCTACGAGGCGGGCATCGAGGACTACAAGGTCCTCGCCGGCCGCTGCCCCGCCAACGGCACCGTCGCGGGCACCGCCTACGCGCACTGCGGCAACGAGTGGTGGAGCTACGACACCCCGGAGACCATCGCGGGGAAGATGGACTGGGCCACGAACGCGGGCCTCGGCGGCGCGTTCTTCTGGGAGCTGTCGGGCGACACCGCCGACGGCGAGCTGGTCCGCGCCATCAGTACCGGGCTGGGCTGATCTCCCTCATCACCCGGCTCCGTACGGCCGGGCAGGCGGACCGCCCCCGCCTGCCCGGTCTTTCTCGTTCGCCCTCCCGCCGGACCGCGGCGGGAGGGCGTCACGCGACGTTGACGCGCTGGCCGGGCGGCGCCGCCTCGAGCCAGGCGAGAAAACCCGTCAGCGCGTCCTCGCTCATCGCCAGCTCCACGTCGAAGCCGTCGTGACGGCAGCTGAGCACCACCGCACCCGGCAGCAGGGCCAGCTCCTCCTCGCCGTGCGGATGACGGCGCTCGCGGACCTGGATGCGGTCCCGCTGGAGGGAGCGCCGCGGACGCGGTGCGTAGGAGAAGACGCGGAACCATTCGACCTGGTCCCCGTTGTAGCGCGCCACCCCGTAGAGCCAGCCTTTGCCCTGCGACTGGTCCACGCGCGGCGGCGCGAAGCGCGCGCTACAGTCGAACGTGCCGCCGGGCCGCTGGATCAGCCGCCGCCGCACGCCGAAGCCGAGCAGGCCGAGGACGACGACGGCGAGGAGCGCGCCGCCCACCACAAGCAGTGCGAGGACCATCTCTACCGACCTCCTCGCCTCGTGGTGTGCCTACGCGCCTGGTGCAAAGTCCCCTGAGTCGTCCGTGCCCGTCAGCGTCCCGCCGTCGCGGCCCGGAGCCGGACGTCGGCGCGGCGCTCGGCCGATGCGTCCGCCTCCGCACGGGCCTGCTCCAGCGCCCGCTCCGCGCGGTCGACGTCGATCTCGTCCGCCAGCTCGGCGATCTCGGCGAGCAGCGACAGCTTACCGTCCGTGTACGAAATGAAACCGCCGTGCACCGCGGCCACGACCGTGCCCTCGCCGGTCTCACCCGTCGTGCGGACGGTGACCGGGCCCGACTGGAGGACGGCGAGCAGCGGCTGGTGGCCGGGCATGATGCCGATGTCACCCGAGACCGTGCGCGCGACGACGCGGCTGGCCCGGCCGGACCATACCTGCCGGTCCGCGGCGACCAACTCGACGTGCAGCTCAGCCACGATGGCTCCTCATCCCTTTAGTACCTGGCTTTCCGAAGAATAGTTGGCGTGCCCTGTCACGCGCGGGGCGGGGTCGTGGAAACCCCGCCCCGGACGAGTACCGCAGGCGGTGCGTCAGGAAACGCCCAGCTGCTTGGCCTTGGCCTTCAGGTCGTCGAGGCCACCGCACATGAAGAACGCCTGCTCGGGGAAGTGGTCGTACTCCCCGTCCGCGATCGCGTTGAACGCGGCGATCGACTCGTCCAGCGGCACGTCGGACCCGTCGAGACCGGTGAACTGCTTCGCCGCGTGCGTGTTCTGCGACAGGAAGCGCTCGATCCGGCGGGCCCGGCTGACCGTGAGCTTGTCCTCCTCGCCCAGCTCGTCCATGCCGAGAATCGCGATGATGTCCTGGAGATCCTTGTACTTCTGGAGAATCCCCTTGACGCGGGACGCGCACTCGTAGTGGTCCTGCGAGACGTAGCGCGGGTCCAGGATGCGGGAGGTCGAGTCCAGCGGGTCGACCGCCGGGTAGATGCCCTTCTCGGAGATGGGCCGGGAGAGCACCGTGGTGGCGTCCAGGTGGGCGAACGTCGTCGCGGGCGCCGGGTCGGTGAGGTCGTCCGCCGGCACGTAGATCGCCTGCATCGAGGTGATGGAGTGACCACGAGTCGAAGTGATGCGCTCCTGGAGCACACCCATCTCGTCCGCCAGGTTCGGCTGGTAGCCCACCGCGGAGGGCATGCGGCCCAGCAGCGTGGACACCTCGGAACCGGCCTGGGTGAAGCGGAAGATGTTGTCGATGAAGAACAGCACGTCCTGCTTCTGCACATCGCGGAAGTACTCCGCCATGGTCAGGCCGGCCAGCGCGACCCGCAGGCGGGTGCCCGGCGGCTCGTCCATCTGACCGAAGACGAGCGCGGTCTGCGGGAGAACGCCCGACTCCTCCATCTCGTCGATCAGGTCGTTGCCCTCACGCGTGCGCTCGCCGACGCCGGCAAACACGGAGACGCCCTCGTGCAGCTTCGCCACACGCATGATCATTTCCTGGATGAGCACGGTCTTGCCCACGCCCGCGCCGCCGAACAGGCCGATCTTGCCGCCCTTGACGTACGGGGTGAGCAGGTCGATGACCTTCAGACCGGTCTCGAACATCTCGGTCTTCGACTCGAGCTGGTCGAACGGCGGGGCCTGGCGGTGGATCTCCCACCGGTCGGTGATCTCCGACTCGGCCTCGGGCTCGTTCAGGATGCGGCCCAGGGTGTCGAACACGCGGCCCTTGGTCACGTCACCGACCGGCACGGTGATGCCCTTGCCCGTGTCGACGACCGGCGCCTGGCGCACCAGGCCGTCGTTCGCGCCCAGGGCGATCGTACGCACCAGGCCCTCGCCCAGGTGCTGCGCGACCTCAAGGGTCAGGGTCTTGGTCTGCCCGGCGTTGGCCGGGTCGGCGATCTCGACGTGCAGGGCGTTGTAGATCTCCGGCATCTGGTCGACGGGGAACTCCACGTCGACGACCGGACCCCTCACACCGGAGATGCGGCCCGTCGCGGTGGCCGCTTCAGCAGCAGTGGTCATGATTAGCGTTCACTTCCCGCGGTCGCGTCGGCCAGAGCGCTCGCGCCACCGACGATCTCGGAGATTTCCTGGGTGATTTCGGACTGGCGGGCCGCGTTGGCAAGGCGCCCGAGTGACTTGATCATGTCCTCCGCGTTGTCCGTCGCCGACTTCATGGCGCGCCGGGTGGCCGCGTGCTTGGAAGCGGCGGCCTGGAGCAGCGCGTTGTAGATGCGGCTCTCGACGTAACGCGGCAGGAGCGCGTCCAGCACCTGCTCCGCCGACGGCTCGAAGTCGTACAGCGGCTGCACGTCGCGGCCCTTGGCGAAGGTCTCGGCGGACTCCTCGGCCGACTTGTCCAGCGTGAGCGGCAGCAGCCTGCGCTCGCGCGGCGTCTGCGTCATCATCGACTCGAACTCGGTGAAGGCAATGTGGATCTCGTCCACGCCGCCCTCGCCCGCGTCCCGCTCGATGGCCTCGATCAGGGGCGCCGCCACGGCCTTGGCGTCGGCGTACGTCGGATTGTCGGTGAACCCGGTCCAGGACTGGGCGACGGCCCGCTCCCTGAAGGTGTAGTACGAGACGCCCTTGCGGCCGACGACGTACGTGTCCACCTCCAGGCCCCGCGCGACCAGCTCGCTGGTCAGGTGCTCACCCGCCTTGATCGCATTGCTGTTGTACGCTCCGGCCAGACCGCGGTCGGAGGTGATCAGCAGCACGGCGGCCCGCCGGGGCCGGTCGGCCTCGGTGGTCAGCGAGTGCTTGACGTCCGAGCCCTGCGCCACGGCCGAGACCGCGACGGTCAGCTCGTCCGCGTACGGCTTGGAGGCCGCCACCCTGCGCTGCGCCTTGACGATGCGCGAGGCGGCGATCATCTCCATCGCCCGCGTGATCTTCTTGGTGGCGGTGACGGACTTGATCCGGCGCTTGTACACCCGAAGCTGAGCGCCCATGGATCAGCCCTCGCCCAGCAGCTTGCCGTCCGACGTCTGGAACTGCTGCTTGAACTTGTTCACCGCGGAGCCCACGGCCTGGACGGTGTCGTCCGACATCTTGCCGCCCTCGCGGATGCTGGTCATGAGGTCCTTGTGCTCACGGCCCAGGTAGTCAAGCAGCTCCCGCTCGAAGCGGCGGATGTCGGATACCGGGATCTCGTCCATCAGGCCGTTGGTACCGGACCAGATGGAGACGACCTGGTTCTCCGTGGAGAACGGGCTGTACTGCTCCTGCTTCAGCAGCTCCACCATGCGCTGGCCGCGGGCCAGGGCGGACTTGGACGCGGCGTCCAGGTCGGAGCCGAAGGCGGCGAACGCCTCCAGCTCGCGGTACTGCGCCAGGTCCACGCGCAGCGAGCCGGTGATCTGCCGCACCGCCTTGTGCTGGGCGGAGCCGCCGACGCGGGAGACGGAGATACCGACGTTCAGCGCCGGGCGCTGGCCCGCGTTGAACAGGTCGGACTCCAGGAAGCACTGGCCGTCGGTGATGGAGATGACGTTCGTCGGGATGAACGCGGAGACGTCGTTGGCCTTGGTCTCCACGATCGGCAGGCCGGTCATCGAGCCGCCGCCCATGTCGTCCGACAGCTTCGCGCAGCGCTCAAGCAGCCGGGAGTGCAGGTAGAAAACGTCGCCCGGGTACGCCTCGCGGCCCGGCGGGCGGCGCAGCAGCAGGGAGACCGCGCGGTAGGCGTCGGCCTGCTTCGACAGGTCGTCGAAGATGATCAGCACGTGCTTGCTGTCGTACATCCAGTGCTGGCCGATGGCCGAGCCGGTGTACGGGGCGATGTACTTGAAGCCGGCCGGGTCGGAGGCCGGAGCCGCCACGATAGTGGTGTACTCCAGGGCGCCCGCCTCCTCCAGCGCGCCGCGCACGGACGCGATGGTGGAGCCCTTCTGGCCGATCGCCACGTAGATGCAGCGGACCTGCTTGTTCGGGTCGCCGGAACGCCAGTTGTCGCGCTGGTTGATGATCGTGTCCACCGCGAGGGCCGTTTTGCCCGTCTGCCGGTCGCCGATGATCAGCTGACGCTGGCCGCGGCCGATGGGCGTCATGGTGTCGACGGCCTTGTAGCCGGTCTCCATCGGCTCGTGCACCGACTTGCGCTGCATCACCGACGGGGCCTGGAGCTCCAGGGCGCGGCGGCCCGTGGTCTCGATGTCCCCCAGGCCGTCGATCGGGTTGCCCAGCGGGTCGACGACCCGGCCGAGGTAGCCGTCACCGACGCCGACGGAGAGCACCTCGCCGGTGCGGCGCACCGGCTGGCCCTCCTCGATGCCGCTGAACTCACCGAGAACGACGACGCCGATCTCCCGCTCCTCCAGGTTGAGGGCGAGGCCGAGGGTGCCGTCCTCGAACTTCAGCAGCTCGTTCGCCATGGCCGAGGGCAGCCCCTCGACACGCGCGATGCCGTCACCGGCAACGCTGACCGTCCCGACCTCTTCCCGCGAGGCCGCGTCCGGCTTGTACGACTGGACAAAGTTCTCCAGCGCGTCCCGGATCTCATCCGGCCGGATCGTGAGCTCCGCCATCTGGGTTCCCTGCTCTCCTTGTTGGGCCCGTAAGTTTGTCCATTACGGCCCAACCCGGGCCGCTTGTCCTGCTTCTTGAGTTGGTCGCGCCGCCGTCAGCCGGCCATCCGGCGATTCACCTCGTCGAGGCGGTCGGCAACGGTGCCGTGGATGACCTCGTCACCGATCCTGACCGAGATCCCGCCGAGGACCGCCGGGTCGACGTCGAGATTCAGCTGGATCTGCCGACCGTACAGCCGGGCCAGGGCATCGCCGAGGCGCTGCCGCTGCCGGTCATCGAGCGGCACCGCGGAGGTGACGACAGCCACCGAACGCTCCCGCCTGGCAGCCGCCAGGACGCTCAGCGCCTCGAGCCCTGCTTCCAGGCTACGTCCCCGCGGGCGTTCCACGAGCCGGATGACGAGACGCTCGGTGACCGGGCGTGCACGTCCGCCGAGCAGGTCGCGGATCAGGGCGGCCTTGGCGATGCCGCCCGCGGCCGAATCGTCCCTACCGCTCAGCGCGGCGCGGAGCTGGGGCGCGGTGGCGATGATCCGGCCGAACCGGAACAGCTCGTCCTCCACCGCGTCCAGGCTGCCGTCCCGCTCCGCCGCGATCAGGTCGGCCGTGTCGGCCAGCCCTTCCACGGCGTCCACCAGGTCGCGCGAGGCGGACCAGCGGGACCTGACCATTCCGGAGACCAGGTCGACGGCCTCGCCGCCGACCTGTCCGCCCAGCAGGCGGCCGACCAGGTCGGCCTTGCCCTCGCCGGGCTGCGCCGGGTCGGTGAGCACCCTGCGCAGCGACGTCTCACGGTCGAGCAGCGCGGTGACGGCCGCGAGGTCGGCGGCGAGCGCCACGGCGTCGACGGCGGTGTTGTCGACCAGCGCGTCAAGCCGCTCTCGCGCGGCGTCCAGCGCCTCGCGACTCGCTCCCATCATGGCGTCACGCTCCCCTGTTCGCTCGTGGCGTTGCGGCCGTCATCGTCCCGCCTCGGAGGACTCGGAGGGAACGGACCGGCCGGCCTGCTCCTCCAGGTCGTCGAGGAAGCGGTCGATCGTGCGGCTCTGCCGGGCGTGGTCCTCCAGGGACTCCCCGACCAGCCGCCCGGCCAGCTCGATGGCGAGCTTGCCGACGTCCTGGCGCAGCAGCTCCGCGGCCTGCTTGCGGTCGGCCGCGATCTGGGCGTGGCCCGCGGCGATGAGCTCTTCACGCTGCCGCTGACCCTCCTCGCGCATTTCGGCGATGAGCGAGGCACCCTGCTCCTGCGCCTCCTGACGCATCCGGGCGGCCTCGTGGCGCGCCTCGGCGAGCTGTTCCTTGTAGCTCTCCAGCGTCTGCCGAGCCTCGGCCTGAGCCGCCTCGGCCTTCTCCATGCCGCCCTCGATCGCCTCCCGTCGCTCATCGAGCGCCTTGTTGATGGCGGGCAGCAGCTTCTTGTGGAAGACGAAGTAGACGACACCGAAGCAGATCAGGCCAATGACGATCTCGGGCACCACCGGGAGCACAGGGCTCATCGGCTCTTCGGCAGCCAGTTCGATCAGCATGGTGGACCTTTCGTCGGTAGTGGCGTCGTGATCGACGTCAGATGGCGAAGGCGAGCACGAAGCCCATCAGCGCCAGCGCCTCGATGACGGCGAAGCCGAGCAGCATGTTCTGCCGGATGACACCGGTGGCCTCCGGCTGACGGGCGATGGCCTGGACGCCGTTGCCGAAGATGATGCCGATGCCGACACCCGGGCCGACGGCCGCGAGGCCGAAGCCGATGGTGTTGACGCTGCCTTCAACTGCGGCGAGAGTTGCGGACATGTCCGTTTGTTCCTTATCTCTGATGAGCCGGTGGCGGAGTGTCCACCGGATTGGTGCGGTCGGTAGGGGTGGCCGATCGGCCGCTCTCAGTGCGCCTCTTCCAGCGCCTGGGAGATGTAGGTGGCGGTCAGCGCGGTGAACACGTACGCCTGGAGCGCCTGGATGAACAGCTCGAAGAACGTCAGCGCCACCGTCATGACCATCGAGGTCGCCGCGTAGAACGTGCCGACCACGGAGCCCAGCGTGTACCAGGTACCGATGATGAAGACCAGCAGCAGCAGGTGCCCGGCGAACATGTTGGCAAAGAGCCGGACGGTGAGCGTCAGCGGGCGGACGATGACGTTCGACAGGAACTCGATGGGCGTGAGGATCACGTAGATCCCCTTCGGCAGCCCGCTGGGCACGCACAGGTTCCGCATGCCGCCGACGAAACCGTTCGTCTTGAAGGTCAGCGTCATGTACGTGGCCCATACGATCAGCGCGAGCGCTGCCGGGTACGCGATGATCGATGTCGCCGGGAACTGGGCGAAGGGGATGATCGCCCAGATGTTCATGATCCAGACGAAGAAGAACAGCGACATCAGCAAGGGCACATACGGCTCTGCCTTCTTGCCGATGGTCTCGCGCGCGATCCCGCGGCGCACGAAGTCGTACAGGACCTCGGCGACCAGCTGGACCTTGCCGGGGACCACCTTCGCCCTGGAGAAAGCCACCCAGAAGAACGTGCAGATGATCGCCGTGCTGAGGACCACCAGCGCCATCGGCTTGTCCACTTCGAACGAGCCGATCGTGAACAGCGGGTCGAAGATGAACGACCACTCGGACGGGGCGGGGAAGCCACAGCCGTCGAAGAGATGGCAGTCGGTTTCGAAGGCGAGCACCTGGTCGTTACTCACCGTGAACTCCCTCGGCATGACGCATGGATACGGCTACCTCGATGTGTCGGCGCGGCGGCATGGGCCGCGGAACGGCACTGGACTGGATGGGGCGGGAGGAGCGCCGGTCAGCACCCGCGTGGCTGTCCCGCACAGCCCGCGCGCGGCCCTCGGCCCCCGTGGGCGCCGCGGTCCGGCCTTCCGGCGAGGGACGATAGCAGCCCGCGACGACACCCCGTATACAGCCCCCGCCTTCGCCGGTACCGCTCATGACGGGCCGCCGGTGGACGCGGTCGCCTTGTCCGGCTCCACGTAGAGGGTCTTGACCTTGGTGTGCGCCCGCACCTGACCGGCCAGCCAGACGGCCGTCCCGGCCAGCACGCCGGCGGCGAAGGCACGCCCGTTCAGGAAGGAGGCGTCACGCAGCAGGAGGAGCAACCCGAGCAGGAAGCCCATCTGCGTCGTGTAGATCAGGAAGGCGGCGCCGAAGAAGAGGTCGGGCCAGCGCCTGCCGACGTAACCGAGTGAGATCAGGCCGCCACCGAAGAAGACGGCGGCGACGAGCACGCCGAGCGCGACCCCGCCCGCGCCGTCCCCCCCTGCCACCACGGCGCCGATGACGGTGGCGAGCACGCCTGCCACGGCAGTGGGGATCGCGGCGCCGCGGACGATCCGGGCGTCGTTGGACTGCATCGAACTGCTTCTCCGGCGGGGCTTCGGGGACGTGTCGTCGTTGACGAGCGGGTTCCGGCACGTGGGTGATGCGCCGGGGTTTCGTGAACGCTATCACAAACTATTTGATGAGGTCTTTACCCGATCCGTGTGCAGGACCTCACACTCCGGAGGTAACACCCGCGTTGCGTCGCTGACGTGCGGCACCGCATCTGCTAGGTCGTGTCGGGCTAGGCCCTAGGAGCGGGTGTCGATCTTGCGGCGCAGCGCGAAGCGCTGCCGGTCGCCCACCGCCGTCGCGCCGTGCAGCCCGGCCAGCGAGGTGGGCTGGGTGCCGGGCGCGGGCGGCCCGCCCGCGGGCCGGTCCGCGGCGTGGGCGTCGAGCGCGGACTCCACGGGCAGCTGCGGGGCGAGCCGCCGCTTGCGGTCCCGGTAGCGCGGCGGCACCAGCCGCTGCGCCCAGCGCGGGACGCGGGGCGTGAAGCGGGGCATCAGCAGCACCACGAGCCCGACGGCGCTGAGCACCATCACCGCCGGCACCAGCACCGCGTTCGCCGACTGCACGGAGTAGGCGACGGCGCCGAACGCGATCAGCGCCGACCAGAAGTACATGATCAGCACCGCGCGGCTCTGCGAGTGCCCGATCTCCAGCAGCCGGTGATGCAGGTGACCACGATCGGCCGAGAACGGCGAGTGACCGTTCCAGGTGCGACGCACGATCGCCAACACCAGGTCGACGAACGGCACCGCGATGATCGTCAACGGCAGCAGCAGCGGCA
Organism: Streptomyces sp. MP131-18; assembly: GCF_001984575.1. Lineage (GTDB taxonomy): Bacteria > Actinomycetota > Actinomycetes > Streptomycetales > Streptomycetaceae > Streptomyces > Streptomyces johnsoniae. Next base: position 2,160,521 of record NZ_LZNS01000001.1, read on the forward strand.
TGTAGACGGGCACCGTCTCGAACACCGCGCTGCGCACGGAGCCGGAGAACAGCTTCATCGCGTCCGGGTCCACCTGTCCTGTGATCGACACCGCGCCCGCGGCCAGGACGAGGCCGAGCAGCATGGAGCCCGAGTCGCCCATGAAGATCCGGGCCGGATGCAGATTGTGCGGCAGGAAGCCCAGACACATGCCCATCAGCACCGCCGCGAACAGGGTGGCGGGCGCGGCGGCCTCGATGCCGTAGCCGTACCAGATGCGGTAGGCGTACAGGAAGAACGCGGCGGCGGCGATCCCGACCATGCCGGCCGCCAGGCCGTCGAGGCCGTCCACGAAGTTGACCGCGTTGATGGTGATGACCACGATCGCGACGGTGAGCAGCGTGCCCTGGAGCGGGGTGAGCGCAACCATGCCGACCGTGGGCACCGGAAGCCACAGAATGGTCAGCCCCTGAAGGACCATGACGCCCGCGGCGATCATCTGGAGACCGAGCTTGATCAGGGCGTCCACACCGTACTTGTCGTCCAGCACGCCGATCAGCCAGATCAACCCGGCACCGGAGAGCAGCGCCCGCGGCTCGTCCGAGATCCGGAACACCTCGCCCACGTTGGTGAGCTGGGAGGCGACGAGCAGCCCCGCGCAGAGCCCGCCGAACATCGCGATACCGCCCAGCCGCGGCGTCGGCTCACGGTGCACGTCGCGCGCCCTGATGGGCGGCATCGCGCCCCAGGCGATGGCGAACTTCCGCACCGGCCCCGTCAACAGATACGTGACGGCCGCCGTGACGCAGAGCGTCAGTAGGTATTCGCGCACAAGATGCCCCAGAGGTCTCGCAGGACTACCGCGCAACACCCTCTCATGCCCGCGCCCCTGGGTGCGGACTCGGTGTCGCGTCGCTACTGCCTTGGACTACAGGTTAAGACGGGTCGCCCGGCCGCCGCTCGGCCAGGCGCGGCACGAGCGGGAGCGCGAACGGGAGCGCGAACGCGGGCGCGAACGGGCCGCGGCGGCCCGACCGCGCCCTACAGCAGCGCACGGCCCGACCACGCGCCCCGCGGCGGCACTCCGGTCAGCGCCGTGACCACGGGGTCGAGCGCGGCGCGGATCTCCTCGCCGATGGACCGGAAGTACGGCAGCGGCGCCCCGTACGGGTCCTGTACCTCATCCGCCTCCGCGTTCGGCGCCAGCAGCCAGCCGCGGAGCGCCGCGGCGGCACGCGCCAGCGCCCTGGCACGCTCCACCAGCTCCTCCGGCGAGGCGGCGACGGGCAGCGTGGCCGTGTCGATGGCCCGCACCAGCCGCGTGAACTCCTTGAGGGTGAACGTGCGCAGCCCGGCCGAGTGCCCCATCGAGATCACCTGGGCCCGGTGGTCCCTGGTCGCGGTCAGCACCAGATCGGCGTCGATGACGTGCTCGTCCAGCAGCTCCCGGCCGATGAAGTCGCCTGCGTCCGCGCCGTATTCGTCCAGCAGCTGGGCGGCGTGCGCCTCCATGGGGGCGCCCTCGTGCCCCCAGGTGCCGGCGCTCTCCACCACCAGACCGGCCGCGGAGCCGCCCAGGCGCTCGGCCAAGGCCTGCCGCGTCAGGCGTTCCGTGATCGGGGAGCGGCACACGTTGCCCGTGCTGACGTGCAGAATCCGGAAGACCTGCCGCGGCCCACCGGAGGTGTCCGGCGCCGGTATGCCAACGTCCGCGGGGCTACCCGAGGGGGGTGTCAATGCGCGGTCTCCAGATCGGGAACGACCTTCCGCAGCTCCTCCTCGCTCACCGCCCCGGCGCGCAGCAGCACCGGAACCCGCCCGGTGACGTCGACGATGGAGGACGGCACGGCATCCGGGGTCGCCCCGCCGTCGAGGTAGACGGCGACCGAATCACCCAGCATCTCCTGCGCGCCGTCGCAGGTCTGCGGCGCCGGGTGGCCGGTGAGGTTGGCGCTGGAGACGGCCATCGGGCCGAATTCCTTGAGCAGTTCGATCGCGACGGGGTGCAGGGGCATCCGCACCGCGACCGTGCCGCGGGTCTCCCCCAGGTCCCACGTCAGCGACGGCTGGTGCTTGGCGACCAGGGTCAGCGCGCCCGGCCAGAAGGCGTCCACCAGCTCCCACGCCTTCTCGGAGAAGTCGGTGACCAGCCCGTGCAGGGTGTTCGGCGAGCCGACGAGCACCGGCGAGGGCACCCCGCGCCCGCGGCCCTTGGCCTCCAGCAGATCGGCCACGGCCGTGGTGTTGAACGCGTCCGCGCCGATGCCGTAGACGGTGTCGGTCGGCAGGACGACCAGATCCCCGCGCCGGACCGCGGCGGCGGCTTCCCGCAGGCCGTGCTTGCGATCGACCACGTCAGAGCAGTCGTAACGCCGTGCCATGACTGAATGTCCTCCTCTTGCCTTGCCCCGGCTACCGCGCGACGCGGCGGGCGGTGGCGAATCGGGGCCGGTTGTTGAGGTCCGGGTGGTCCGCGGCATCGGCCCAGCCGCGGTCCTCGGTGAAGATCCAGGGCACCTGCCCGCCTTGGGTGTCGGCGTGCTCGATGACCACCATGCCGCCGGGCCGCAGCAGCCGGTGCGCGGCCCGTTCCAGACCGCGGATGACGTCCAGGCCGTCCTCGCCGGAGAAGAGCGCGAGCTGCGGGTCGTGGTCCCGCGCCTCCGGCGCCACGTACTCCCACTCGGTCAGCGGGATGTACGGCGGGTTGGAGATGACCAGGTCGACCTGGCCGCCCAGCTCGGGCAGCGCGGCACGCGCGTCCCCCTGGTGCAGGACGACGCGGCTGCCCTCCACGTTCTTCCTGGCCCACTCACAGGCCGTGAAGTCCAGCTCCACGGCGTGCACCCGGGAGCGGGGCACCTCCTGCGCCAGGGCGAGCGCGATGGCGCCCGAGCCCGTGCACAGGTCGACGATCAGCGGCTCGGCGACGTCCATCGCCCGGACCGCGTCTATCGCCCAGCCGACGACCGACTCCGTCTCGGGGCGCGGCACGAAGACGCCCGGCCCGACCTGGAGCTCCAGATACCGGAAGAACGCGCGCCCGGTGATGTGCTGGAGCGGCTCGCGCGCCTCGCGGCGCGCCACCGCTTCCCAGTAACGGGCGTCGAACTCGGCGTCGGGAACGGTGTGCAGCCTGGACCGCTCGGTGCCGTGCACGAACGCCGCGAGCTCCTCGGCGTCGAAACGCGGCGACGGCACCCCGGCGTCGGCCAGCCGCTGGGTGGCCCTGGCCACCTCGGCCAGCAGCACGGAACGGGACGCCCCGGAAGACACAGAAGACGCAGTCACATGGCCCACCCTACGCACCCCACGGTCACCCTGCCGCCGCCAGCTTGGCGGCCGAATCCGCGTCCACGCACGCCTGGATGACGGGGTCGAGGTCACCGTCGAGCACTTGGTCGAGGTTGTACGCCTTGAAGCCGACACGGTGGTCGGAGATCCGGTTCTCCGGGTAGTTGTACGTCCGCACGCGCTCGGAACGGTCCACGGTCCGCACCTGGCTGCGGCGGGCGTCGGACGCCTCCCGGTCCGCCCCCTCCTGCGCGGCGGCCAGCAGCCTGGCGCGCAGGATGCGCAGGGCCTGCTCCTTGTTCTGGAGCTGACTCTTCTCGTTCTGGCAGGAGACGACAATGCCGGTGGGCAGGTGGGTGATGCGGACCGCGGAGTCGGTGGTGTTGACCGACTGGCCGCCGGGGCCGGAGGAGCGGTAGACGTCGATGCGCAGGTCGGCCGTGCTGATCTCCACGTCGACGTCCTCGGCCTCGGGGAGCACCAGCACGCCCGCCGCCGAGGTGTGGATGCGGCCCTGCGACTCGGTGGCGGGCACGCGCTGCACACGGTGCACGCCGCCCTCGTACTTCAGCCGGGCCCACACGCCCTGTCCCGGTTCCGGGGTGCCCCTGGTCTTCACGGCGACGGAGACGTCCTTGTAGCCGCCGAGGTCCGACTCGTTCCCGTCGATGATCTCCGTGCGCCAGCCGACGCGCTCGGCGTACCGCAGATACATCCGCAGCAGGTCGCCGGCGAACAGGGCCGACTCGTCGCCGCCCTCGCCCGCCTTGATCTCCAGGATCACGTCCTTGTCGTCGCTGGGATCGCGGGGGACGAGCAGCAGCCGCAGCTCTTCCGTCAACTCCTCGCGCCTGGCCTGGAGGTCCTTCACCTCAGCGGCGAAGTCGGGGTCCTCCGCGGCCAGTTCGCGGGCGGTCTCGATGTCCTCCCCGTGCCGCTTCCACGAACGGTAGGCCGCGATGATCGGCGTCAGCTCGGCGTACCGCTTGCCGAGCCGCCGGGCGGTGCCCTGGTCGGCGTGCACCGCGGGGTCGGCCAGCCGCCGTTCGAGGTCGGCGTGCTCGCCGACGAGATCCTCGACCGCCTCGAACATCTTCTGTGCTCCTGAATGGGGACGTGGAGGGGACGCGAACGCTGGGGGACGCGGGACGCGAAAGGCGCCGGGCCCGGGGGCCGGTGACGTCGCGCGTCAACGGCCGCCGGCCCGGCGCCGACGGGGTCGCTACTTGCGGGCGGACCCGGCGTTCTTGCCGAAGCGCGCCTCGAAGCGGGCCACACGGCCACCGGTGTCGAGAATCTTCTGCTTGCCGGTGTAGAACGGGTGGCACTCGGAGCAGATGTCGGCGCGGATACGCCCCTCGCTGACGGTGCTACGGGTGGTGAACGAGGCACCGCAGGTGCAGCTGACCTGGGTCTCGTAGTACTCCGGGTGAATGTCGCGCTTCACGGTGTCTCCTAGCTCGGGAGGGCGCCGGGTCGACGCGCGGGCTGCGCGCCGTGAACCGGGGCCGACGCTCCAGTTTGCCAGCAGGGAGCGTGCCCGACAAAACGGGGTGCCGCTGCCCCTCGTTCCCCGTCCGTACGCCCGCCGTTCCGCGCCGGGCGACTACCGGGCGTCACCCCTCGGTGACGACGGACCGGTCCCCGTTCTCCTCGGAGACGGAGCCCTCGACCGCCGAGGCGGGCACCGGCTCGTCGCGGCGCAGCGCCCGCCACACCTGCCCGGACTGCTCGGGGAGCGGCGTGACGCGGTTGGGGTCGGCCGGGTCGGTGCCGACGGGCAGGGTGACCATCTGCATGGCGTCCGGGCCGATGCCCTCCAGCGTCTGGGCCAGGTCCGCCAGCTCCCGCACCGAGCCGATACCGGAGTCGGTGGTGACCGCGGAAGTCGCGGCGTCGGCAAGGTCGTAGAGCCGCTTGGGGCTGGCCAGCCCCACGCCCCCCGCCTGGTCCGCCAGGGCCCGCAGGAAGGACTGCTGGAGCTCGATGCGGCTGAGGTCGCTGCCGTCGCCGACGGCCTTCCTGGTGCGCACCAGCGCGAGCGACTCGCGCCCGTCGAGGGTGTGGGTGCCCGCCGGCAGGTCCAGGTGGCTGTCCTCGTCGTCGATGGCCTCCGTGGTCGTGATCTCGACGCCGCCGAGGGTGTCGACCAGCCGGGCGAAGCCGTCGAAGTCGACCTCCAGGTAGTGGTCCATGCGCAGCCCGGTCAGGGACTCGACCGTCTTGACGGTGCAGGCCGGACCGCCCACCGTGTACGCCTCGTTGAACATCGAACGGTCCGCCGCGGGCTCGGTCGAGCCGTCGCCCCGCTCGCACCGCGGGCGGTCCACGAGGGTGTCGCGCGGGATGGAGACGACGGTGGCCGCGTCGTGCGCCTCGTTCACGTGGACGATCATGGCGGTGTCGCTGCGGGCGCCGTCCTGGGCGTCCGGGCCGCCGAAGTCGCCGTTCGTCCCGGCCCTGGAGTCCGAGCCGAGGACGAGGATGTCCATCGAGCCGCCCGGGGTGTCCCGCGGCCGGTCGGGTCCGAGTGCGGAGTCTATGTCGACCTGCGACAGATTGCCGTCGAGCTTCACGTACAGGGCGGTGAGCCCGGCCCCCGTCAACAGGACGACCGCGGCCAGGCCGATCACGACGGCGCGCAGCAGCCGCCGCCTCCCGGGGCCGCGGCGCGCGCTCCGCGGACGACGGGGCCGCCCGGCTCGCCCTGCATCGTCCGGTTGGGTGCCCATTCACCCATTGTGCCCCCTTGGAGAGGGTGACGCCTCCCGGCGGGGACACGGCGGCGGCCCCCGCACCCTGCCGGGTGGGGGGCCGCCGCCGTGCGCGCGAAGGATCGGTCAGTCCCCGTTGCCGGGGGCCGGGGTCGTCTTCTGGATCTGGAGCAGGAACTCGGCGTTCGACTTGGTCTGCTTCATCTTGTCCAGCAGCAGCTCGATGGCCTGCTGCTGGTCCAGCGCGTGCAGCACCCGGCGGAGCTTCCAGACGATCGCCAGCTCGTCGCTGCCCATCAGGATCTCCTCCTTCCTGGTGCCGGACGCGTCCACGTCCACGGCCGGGAAGATGCGCTTGTCCGCGAGCTTCCGGTCCAGCTTCAGCTCCATGTTGCCGGTGCCCTTGAACTCCTCGAAGATCACCTCGTCCATCCGGGAGCCGGTCTCGACCAGCGCGGTGGCGAGGATCGTCAGGGAGCCGCCGTCCTCGATGTTGCGGGCCGCGCCGAAAAACTTCTTCGGCGGGTACAGCGCCGCCGAGTCGACACCGCCGGACAGAATCCGGCCGGACGCCGGGGCCGCCAGGTTGTAGGCGCGGCCGAGGCGCGTGATGGAGTCGAGCAGCACGACCACGTCGTGGCCCAGCTCCACCAGCCGCTTGGCGCGCTCGATGGCGAGCTCCGCGACCGTGGTGTGGTCCTCCGCCGGCCGGTCGAAGGTCGAGGAGATGACCTCGCCCTTCACCGAGCGCTGCATGTCGGTGACCTCTTCCGGCCGCTCGTCGACGAGGACGACCATCAGATGGCACTCGGGGTTGTTGCGGGTGATGGCGTTGGCCACCGCCTGCATGATCATGGTCTTGCCGGTCTTGGGCGGCGCCACGATCAGCCCGCGCTGGCCCTTGCCGATGGGCGAGACCAGGTCGATGATGCGCGTAGTCAACGCGCCCGGGTCGCTTTCGAGACGCAGCCGCTCCTGCGGGTACAGCGGCGTCAGCTTGTTGAACTCGGCGCGCCCGCGCCCGGATTCGGCGGCCATGCCGTTGACCGAGTCGAGACGGACCAGCGCGTTGAACTTCTCGCGCCGTTCGCCGTCGCGCGGCTGGCGGACCGCCCCGGTGACGTGGTCGCCCTTGCGCAGGCCGTTCTTGCGGACCTGGGCGAGCGAGACATACACGTCGTTCGGCCCCGGCAGGTAGCCGGACGTGCGGACGAACGCGTAATTGTCGAGGATGTCGAGGATGCCCGCGACCGGGATCAGGACATCGTCCTCGGCGATCTGCGGCTCGCTGACCTCGTCGCGCCCGCGCCGCCCGCGGCGGTCGCGGTAGCGGCCGCGGCGGCCCCGGCGCCCGCCCTCGAAGTCGTCGTCCGCGTTATCGCGGTTGTCGCGGTTGTCGCGGTTGCCGCCGCGGCTGTCGCGGTTGTTGTCGCGGCCCTCACGGCTGTCCCGGCCGTCCCGGTTGCCGTCGCGGCCCTCCCGGCCGCCCCGGCCGCCGTCCTTGCCGGACGGGCCCTGGCCGTCGTTCTTGCCCGACTGGCCCTGGCCGCCCGCGTTCTTGCCGCCCCGCCGGTCGCGGTCGCGCTTGCCCTGACGGTCCTGGCCCTCGGTCCTCGGGGCCTCGCCCCCGGCATCGCGGTCCTTGTCCCCGCGGTCCTTGTCGCTGCCCTTGTCCGCGGCCTTTTCCTGAACCTTCTCCTGGCCCTTTTCGCCCGCGTCGCTCGCGGCGGCGGGCGCGGCCTTGCCGTCGGCGCCCTGGCCCGGAATCTCGATCTGCTGCTGTGCGGCGGCTGCGGCGGACTCGCCGGTCCTGGTGCGCGAGGTCGCGCGCCGCTTCGGCTTCTCCGCGGAGGCGGACTCGGCCGACGCGCCGTCCGCGTTCGCCGCTCCCGGGCTTCCGGCGCCGGTGGCCTGCTTCTCCTTGATGACCTCGATCAGCTGGCTCTTGCGCATCCGCGCGGTGCCCCTGATCCCCAGCCCGGAGGCAACCTGCTGCAACTCGGCGAGAACCATGCCGTCGAGGCCGGTACCCGAGCGCCGGCGCCGCGTCGCGGCGGGGGCGGCAGGAGCGTCCGTGGCGGACGCGGTGGCAGCACCGGCAGTCTTGTCGGCGGTGTCGGCACTCACGCCCATCAGATCGGTGGTGTCGCTCACGAAGGGTCCTTCCCTGGAGCGGACGTCGGCCTGTCTGGCTCGGCGACCGGTCGTGCTGTCCGGCTGCGGCCCCGTGCGGTGGGCCGGCCGGTGCGGTAATCCCGCCTGCTCACTTGCGGCGGAAGATCAAATTCACGGTGTGGTGCGGGGAGGATCATCAAGAAACCGTCTCGCACCGTTCCGGAGCGTGCTCGTCCCTGCCAGGCAGGCTGCTCAGGCAGATGAGTGGAGGCTCCCGGAAGAAAGTGGGGTGGTCCCCAACCATGGGACCCCGGAATTCCGCACGAAACCGACTGTGGCGGTACGTGCAGACTTGAGGTTAACACTACCGGACCCTGCCTTCATTCCCCCTCTCCCGCTTCCATCCGCGACCCCACGACCCGCCCTGACGGACGGGCTGCGCGGGTCACTGACCAGCCCCGGCAAGCGGCAGGACGCACGTTCCAGCCGTGTCCAGAGCCAGTCGATTCGCCGTCCAGCCGTCTCCGGCCAGCCGGGCGACCTTGTCGGCCTCCCCGTCCTCCGCGAGCGCGAGCACCGTCGGGCCCGCCCCCGAGATGACCGCGGGGACGCCGTCCGCCCGCAGGCGGCCGACGAGATCCATGCTCTCGGGCATCGCGGGTGCCCGGTAGTCCTGGTGCAGCCGGTCCTCCGTGGCCGGGAGCAGCAGCTCGGGGCGCCTGGTCAGCGCCTCGATCAGCAGCGCGGCCCGGCCCGCGTTGGCCGCCGCGTCGACATGCGGAACGTGCTGCGGCAGCAGCCCCCGCGCCGTCTCCGTCGCCAGCGGCGTGGCCGGCACGAACACCACGGGAACGACCGTCTGCGCCGGGTCCATCCGGATCGCCCGCACCGCGCCGCTCTCGCCCCACGCCAGCGTGAACCCGCCCAGCAGGCAGGCCGCGACGTTGTCCGGGTGGCCCTCGATCTCCGCGGCCAGCTCCAGCAGCGCGGTGTCGTCGAGCTTGCCCTCCCCGCCGGTGGTCACCGCGCGGGCCGCCACGAGACCGGCGCAGATCGCCGCGGACGAGGAGCCGAGGCCGCGCCCGTGCGGAATCCGGTTCGCACACACGATCTCCAGGCCCCTGGGCTGCCCGCCGAGCGCGTCGAACGCCGTACGCAGCGTGCGAACCAGCAGATTGCGCTCGTCCCGCGGCACCGAGTCCGCGCCCTCACCCGCGATGTCCAGGTGCAGCCCCGAGTCCGACACCCGGACCACGACGTCGTCGTACAGGCCGAGCGCCAGCCCGAGCGCATCGAAGCCGGGCCCGAGATTGGCGCTGGTCGCGGGCGTGCGGACCCGTACAGCGGCGGCGCGGAAGGCGGGATGGGCCATCGCTCGATGACTCTCCTTGGTGAGATGTGCGGCATGTCCCCGCCGGGCGGGTGGCGCCGCTGAAGGCGACGCGCGCCCTGGCTCGTGGACGTAACAGCGGGCAGTACACCACTCCGGGACGAATACCAGCCTATCGAAGGAAGGTTCAGACGCGATACAGGGCGGGCAGGTGTCGCCCGCGCCGCGTCACCGGACCAGGTCCAGGCGGGCCGCCGCCGCGTCCGCGTCCACCGGCACCGTCACCGGCTGCGGCGCTCCGGAGACCGCCCAGTCCGGGTCCTTCAGCCCGTTGCCCGTCACCGTGCACACGATGCGCTGCCCCGGGTCGACGTCGCCGTTCTCCGCCGCCTTCAGCAGCCCGGCCACGGACGCGGCGGAGGCCGGCTCCACGAACACTCCCTCACGGGCCGCCAACAGCCGGTAGGCCGCGAGGATCTGGCGGTCGGTCACCTCGTCGACGCGTCCGCCGGACTCGTCCCTGGCCTGCTCCGCGAGCGTCCAGGAGGCCGGGTTGCCGATGCGGATGGCGGTCGCGATCGTCGTGGGGTCCTTCACCGGCTCGCCGCGCACGATGGGCGCCGCGCCCGACGCCTGGTAGCCCCACATCCGGGGCGTGCGGGAGGCGATGCCGTCCGCCGCGTACTCGCGGTAGCCCTTCCAGTACGCCGTGATGTTCCCCGCGTTGCCCACCGGCAGCACGTGGATGTCGGGGGCGTCGCCGAGCATGTCGACGATCTCGAACGCCGCGGTCTTCTGCCCCTCGATACGCACCGGATTGACCGAATTGACCAGCGCCACCGGGTACTTCTCCGCCAGGTCCCTGGCCAGCGTCAGGCAGTCGTCGAAGTTTCCCTCCACCTGGAGGATGCGCGCGCCGTGCACGAGCGCCTGCCCCATCTTGCCCAGCGCGATCTTGCCCTGCGGAACGAGAACGGCGCACACCATCCCCGCCCGCACCGCGTAGGCCGCGGCGGACGCCGAGGTGTTGCCGGTCGAGGCGCAGATGACGGCCTGCGCCCCCTCCTCCTTCGCCCGCGACATCGCCATCGTCATGCCCCGGTCCTTGAACGAACCGGTCGGATTCGCACCCTCGACCTTGAGATAAACGTCACACCCGGTACGTTCGGAAAGCACCACGGCGGGCACGAGCGGCGTCCCACCCTCGCGCAGCGTCACCACGGGCGTGCGGGACGTGACCGGGAGGCGGTCGCGGTACTCCTCGATCACCCCGCGCCACTGGGAGCTGGTGCGGCCGCCGGCAGCGGCGGCGGACATGGCTGGTGCGTCCATGACGTAAGTCAGGCCCTTCTGTTCATTTCTCCGCCCCCGAAGGACGGACATCCCGGGCGAGGAGCGGCACGCCCGGCCCTGCTACTCACCCTCGACCCGCATGGTGCTCGCGACACCGTGCACGGTATCCAGTCTGCGCAATGCCTCGACCGTTGCGCCGAGCGCCGCGTCCGACGCCCGGTGCGTGACCACGACGAGCTTCGCCTCGCCGTCCTTGCCGGTCTGCCGGACCGTGTCGATCGACACCCCGTGATCGGCGAACACCATCGCGCACTGCGCCAGCACACCCGGCTTGTCCGCGACGTCCAGGCTGATGTGGTAGCGGGTGACCACCTCGCCCATCGGGCTCACCGGCAGCCGCGCGTACGCCGACTCCCCCGGGCCGAGCCCGCCGCCCCGCTTGTTGCGGCAGGCGGCCACCAGGTCGCCGAGCACCGCCGACGCGGTCGGCACACCGCCCGCGCCCGGACCGTAGAACATCAGCCGGCCGGCCGCCTCCGCCTCCACGAACACCGCGTTGTACGCCTCGCGCACGCCGGCCAGCGGGTGACTGAGCGGGATCATCGCCGGGTGCACGCGGGCGGTCACGGAACGTCCGTCCTCGGCCCGTTCGCAAATGGCCAGCAGCTTCACCGTGCAGCCCATCTGCCGCGCGCCCGCCACGTCGGCCGCGGTGATCTCCGTGATGCCCTCGCGGTGCACGTCGTCCAGGCCCACCCGGCTGTGGAACGCGATCCCGGCCAGGATCGCCGCCTTGGCCGCCGCGTCGAAGCCCTCCACGTCCGCCGTCGGATCGGCCTCGGCGTAGCCGAGCGCCGACGCCTCCTGAAGCGCTTCGCCATACCCGGCGCCGGTCGACTCCATGCGGTCGAGGATGAAGTTGGTCGTGCCGTTGACGATGCCGAGCACGCGGTTCACCTTGTCGCCCGCGAGCGACTCGCGCAGCGGACGCAGCAGCGGGATCGCCCCGGCCACGGACGCCTCGAAGTACAGGTCGGCCGCATGTTTCTCCGCCGCCGCGTGCAGCGCGGGCCCCTCCTGGGCCAGCAGCGCCTTGTTCGCCGTGACGACGCTCGCGCCGTGCTCGAACGCCGAGTTGATCAGCGTGCGGGCCGGCTCGATGCCGCCGATCAGCTCCAGGACGACGTCGATGTCGCCGCGCGCCACCAGGCCCGCCGCGTCCGTCGTCACCAGCTCGGGCGGCACGCCCTCGCGGTCCTTCCCCAGGCGGCGCACGGCCACCCCGGCCAGCTCGACCGGCGCCCCGATGCGGGCGGCGAGGTCGTCCGCGTGCGTCGTCATCAGGCGGGCCACCTGCGAGCCGACCACTCCGCAGCCGAGCAGCGCCACCTTCAGCGGACGAGTGCGCACCATTCGACCTCGCCTTTCCGTTCTCGTGAACCCTCAGTCTCACGCACCGGCGGGGAAACCCCCGCCCGGCGTTCAGTATGCGGACGAGCCGCTGCCCGCCCACCTACACCTACATCCTCACTGCCAGCCGACGTCCAGGGCGAGCAGGTCCTCCTCGGTCTCCCGCCGCACGATCTCCCGCGCCGCGCCTTCCGTCACCGCGACCACGGGCGGGCGCGGCGTGTGGTTGTAATTGCTCGCCATCGACCGGCAGTAGGCCCCCGTGGCGGGCACGGCCAGCAGGTCGCCGGGCCGCACGTCGGCCGGCAGATACGCGTCGCGGACGACGATGTCCCCGCTCTCGCAGTGCTTGCCGACCACACGGGCCAGCATCGGCGGCTCGTGGGAGACCCGCGAGGCGAGCACGACCGAGTATTCCGCGTCGTACAGCGCCGTGCGAATGTTGTCCGACATGCCGCCGTCGACGCTGACGTACGTGCGCAGCCCTTGGAGCGGCTTGACCGTCCCCACCTCGTACAGCGTGAACGCGCTCGGGCCGACGATCGCCCGCCCCGGCTCCACCGACAGGCGCGGCACCGCGAGCCCGGCCGCCTCGCACTCCTTCGTCACCATCTCGCCCAGCGCCTTGCCGATCTCGTGCGGCTCGCGCGGATCGTCCTGGGGCGTGTACGCGATACCGAGACCGCCGCCGAGGTCGATCTCCGGCAACTCGACCCCGTGCTCGTCCCGCACCGCGCTCAGCAGCCCGACGACGCGCCGCGCCGAGACCTCGAAGCCGGCCATGTCGAAGATCTGCGAGCCGATGTGGCTGTGCAGGCCGACCAGTTCCAGACTCGGCCGCGCCAGCACCCGGCGCACCGCCTCCGCGGCCGTGCCGTCCGCGAGCCCGAGCCCGAACTTCTGGTCCTCGTGCGCGGTGGCGATGAACTCGTGGGTGTGCGCCTCGACCCCCACCGTGACCCGGATCTGCACCCGCTGCCGCGCGCCGTGGCGCTCCGCGGCCCAGGCGACCCGTTCGATCTCCTCGAACGAATCCAGCACGATCCGCCCCACACCCGCCTCGACGGCCCGCCGGATCTCGGCCGCCGACTTGTTGTTGCCGTGCAGTGCGATACGTTCCGCGGGCATCCCGCCCGCCAGCGCCGTCGCCAGCTCACCGCCCGAGCAGACGTCGACGTTCAGCCCTTCCTCGCACAACCAGCGCACAACGGCGCGCGAGAGAAAGGCCTTTCCGGCGTAGAACACGTCGGCATCCGGTCCGAACGCCTCCCGCCAGGCGCGGCAGCGCGCGCGGAAGTCGGACTCGTCCAGCACGTACGCCGGCGTGCCGAACGACTCGGCGAGCGCCGCGGCGCTCACGCCCGCGACCCGGACGACGCCGTCGTCCCCCCGCGTGACGGAACGGGCCCAGACGCGCGGGTCCAGCGCGTTGAGATCGGTGGGCGGCGCGGCGTAGTGCCCCTCGGGCAACACGTCGGCGTGACGGGGCCCGGCGGGGTGGGCGGAACGGCTCATGTCGGAAGTCCTCTATCTGTTCACACGTGGTCGGGCGCACTGATGCCCAGCCGGAGCAGGCCGCCGGCCAGCACCGCTCCGGCGGCCTGGGCGAGAGCCAGCCGGGCGCGGTGGGCGGCCCCGGGTTTCTCGTCCCCGACGGGCAGCGCCGACCTGACCCGTTCGGTCTCGAGGAAGGCGTCGGCGACGCGCACCAGACGCCCCGCGGACCACACCTGCTCCCCCAGCGCGGCGAGCAACGCCCGCTCCTGCGCCGTCTCCAGCGCCGCGGCGCCCGGCTCCGGCGGCACGCCGAGCGCCCGCGCCCCCCGCTCCAGCGCGCGGCTGCGGGCGTGCGCGTACCTGACCCGGAACAGCGGATTCTCGTCGCGCTGCACGAGCAGCGCGCCCCCCGCGCCGCCCGCGGCGGCCCACCGTTCGGCATCGCGCGCCGGGTCCTCGGGCAGCGCGGCCGGCCGGGGGCGGGCGAGCAGCTCGCGCAGCAGCTCGGCGTCGGCCCCCTCGGCCAGCCTGATGTTGAGGAACCCGCCCCCGACGACCTCGACGTCCCGCACCCCCGCCTGCACCACCAGCCGCTCGCGCAGCCGCGCGGCGGCCTCGGCCCCCGTCATCCCGGCCGGCCCGGCCAGCCGCATGGCGATCCCGGTCCCCCACTCCCGCACCCCCCGCGGCCGCAGCCCGGCGCGCTCGGGCACGTCGGCGAAGCCGAGCTCGCGCGCGGAGCGGAGCACGGCCTGGGAGAGCCGGTCAGGAGTCACGGAGCAAGCGTACGAGAGGCCGGGCGCCGTTCCGCCAGCCGTTTTACCTGCCGGACGGACCCCGCCCGCCGCCCCTCGTCGCACAACCTGCGCACGACGCCGACCAGCTCGGCCGGCTCGAACGGCTTGGCCAGCAGCGCGTCGATCCCCGCCGGCGCCTCGGCCCCCGCACTGGCGGACACCAGCACCAGCGGAATATCCGCGGTCCGCGGGTCCACCCGCAGCCGCCCGACGGTCCGCATCCCGTCCATCCGCGGCATGGCCAGGTCGAGCGTGATCACATCCGGACAGAAGCGGTGCACCGTCTCCAGACACTCGGCACCGTCGGACGCGGTCATGACCTCGAACCCGTCAAGTTCGAGGTTCACCTTGATCAACTGCCGGATGACCTGGCTGTCGTCGACGACGAGGACCCGGCCTGAAGCGCCTGGCACCCACCCAGGGTAAGCGCCTTCCCCACCCGGCGTCCGGCCTTTCCCTGAAGTTGTACCCGGGAGTAGCGCCCCCCGCACCCCCGTACGGAAAACACCGGTGCGGACCACCGCCACCAAGCTGATAGAGTCCTTCCCGTCGCCACAGAGACGACACCAGCCCCCGTAGCTCAGGGGATAGAGCAACGGCCTCCGGAGCCGTGTGCGCAGGTTCGAATCCTGCCGGGGGCACCCGTTATGAGGTGCCAACAGACCCCGTGACCAGCAGCTTTGCATGGTCCGGGGTCTTTGTGTGTGCGCAGGCGGATGCAGCGCTGAGCGACTGTTTGTCGACGCCCGTGGCGTATTCGTGGCGGGGGCGGCGGCCCGTTTCCGCAGGTCAGCCCCAAGAATGCCGAGACCCCCGGACGGAATCCGGGGGCCTGCCGTACCTGGCCGCTCACGCGCTCCTCACGCGTACTCGCGGAACAGCTTCTCGATGCGCCGGTTCGCGACCTCCTGCCGCCCGTCGAGGCACTTCGCGTAGCGCTGGAACAGCACCTCGACACTGTTCCCGGCCCGCTCCGCCACCTCTGTCGGGTCCACCCCGGCGTTCAGCCAGGTGGACAGCGCCGAGTGCCGCAGATCGTACGGGCGCCCGGCCAGCGGGGTAGCCACGTGGGCCGGCGAAAGCCCCAGTTCCCGGGCCTCATGCCAGACGCGGTAGTAGGTGCAGGAAGCGACGAGCCCACCACGTTCGTTGAAGAACAACCGGCCGTCGTCCGCCGTTCCGTAGGTGTCCACGTGGTCCCGCAGGATCGTGACGAGCCGGGGCGGAATCGGTACCGGCCGCGTCTCCCTCTCCGGCCGGTTCTTCAGCCCTCTGTCGTCGTGCACCTCCCCTGTGCCCGTCCACTGCTTCCCTGCCGGGGGCCGCGTGCGGTGCAGCAGCACCCGGCCCCACTCCCTTTCCGGCAAGGTGCAGTCCCCGATCGCCAGCCCGACGGCCTCCGCCGGACGGAACGCGCCGTAGTACATGGCAGCGAACATTCCCATCAGGTGGCGCCCACGGGAGCGGCGCGTCTTGCCGACATACGATGCCGCACACAGCAGCGATTCCGCCTGAACAGGATTGGCCACGACCCGCGGATCAACGGTCTTGACCACCTTCGGTTTCTGCCAGCGTGCCGCCGCAACCGGGTTGTCCTCGAACTCTCCCAGGTCGACGGCGTACTTCAGCGCATTCACCAGGGTGTTCTTCTTGCGTCGAACAGTCTCGGCGGCGGCAGGAGTCCCGTCGAGTTTCAGCTTCAGCGCGTCGAGGACGGCAAGCATCTCGGGAGGCTTGGCCAGGTCGGCCAAAGGCCGCGATGCCTTACTGACCCAGCGCAGCGTGTTGCCAATCTCCGGCGGAACCTCACGATCGCCGGGGCCGGGAAGCACAAAAGCCCAGTTCCGCAACGCCACTCTCAACAGGCTGCCCGCCGGTCGGCCCGGCAGGTCATTGAGAAAGGCCACGGTCACTGCTGTCAGCGCTTCGTTCATGCCGTCCCTGGTGTTGGGCGCGGCATGGGGCCACTTCATCGCGAGGTACTTCAACGCGAAGTCGTACCAGCTCAGGGAGGGAGCCTTCTCGATCATGGAGTCCGGCAGCCCGGATTCGGTGTCGAACTCCTCGCCCTCACGCATCGCGCGGATGAGCTTGGCCCGAAAGGCGTCGGCCAGCGCTTTCGTCCGGAACGTGCGAGGGAACGTGTTCCCGCCCACCTTCCAGCGGACCTGATACGACGCCTTCTTACTGCGTGTGTCATGCCGAATGCTCCACACCCGGACGTCAGTACTCTTCATGCCGATGCCTCCCCGCGCTTGCGGAGCCAGGCGATGAAGTCGCTCCGCCAGACCCGCAGCTCCCCGTTGGGGAGCTTGAGCGCGTCCGGCCCGATGCCCAGTTCGCGCCAGCGATAGAACGTGCGCCGGGAGACGCCGCCGAGTTCGGTGAGGACTTCGCGGACGGTCATCAGCTCATCCCGCGCCATGGCCGTCACCGCCCCTCACGGACGCGGCGACGAGGGCCGCCTCCGGGGAGTAGCCACGCCCCGCGTACCGCCAGGTGCCGACCGAGACCGTGTCCCGGTCGCCGAGCCCGAGCGCCGCGTACTGCTGCGCCGCACGGTGTTCCGCACGGGCGTTCCGCAGGGCCGTGAGCGTGGTGGAGTACCGGTGTGACTTGGTGGTGAAGTGGCCCCGGTAGCCCAGCATGTGAGCCCAGCGGCGCAGGCCCAGCGACTCGAAGCCGGGCAGGCCGCCCAGCCACCAGCAGGCACCCATCATCCGGAGCACGTGCGCCCGCACCGGCAAGGCCACCATGTCGGCAGCGTGATGAATCCGCCCGCCGACCGCACCCGCGACATCGGCGCCCTTGGTGGCGTACTTCGCGATGTACCCCGCCACCGCGGAGGAGGTCAGCCGCTCCCCCACACCGAACGCGGCGATGGGCCGTACATCCAGCTGAGTGCCGAAGCCGATGAGACGCGAGCCGACCACGTCAACGCCGACGGCAGGGAGCCGCACGAGGCCGACGGCCGCGCGGACCGCTTCCGCCAGGAGGCCGGTGCCGGCCCAGCCGGGCGGGGGTGCCGCCGGGCCGTCGGGTCCGTCGAGCCGGATGACCGCGTGGAAGTGAACCAGGCCGCGCCGCTGATACTCCGCCACCTTGGCGTACGAAAGCCGTGCCACGTCCGCGAATTCCGCGCGGGTCAGCCCGGCCCGCCGGGCGAGTTCCCGGCGCAATTCCAAGGTGAACCGATGCCACAGCTGACCGGCGTGCGCCTGCCAGAGCACCGCCCCCGCGTAGTCGTAGCAGCGCGGGCAGAGCGGTTCCCCGAGCCGGACATCATCCTCCGCGTGCCGGAGTCCGCAACCGACCGGCACCCCGTGCGGGCAGCGTTCCCCCGCCGGGCGGGGGCGGCAGGCCAGCCGTCTACCACCCCGTTCCCGGCGGGAGTGGACCGGGCCGAAGCCCGGGGCCGTGAGGGTGGCGAACACCCGGGGGTGCCCGCCGACCTCTTCCGCCACGTTCTTGCCACCGGCCAGTCCGGCCCGGATCAGCTGGTACGTGTCCGCCCGATACACCCGAGCACAGGCCGGGCAGACCGACGCCCGCCGGTTACCGCAGGCAACGAGCAGCAGCCCGCCCGCGTCGTCGGAGGTGAACGAACGGATCGCCTCGCCGGTGCGCACGTCCACCACGGTCGTGCCGCCGAGGAGGTGTACCGGATTGGTGCAGCCGCCGAGCCGGACGATGCCACGCCGCCAGACGTCGAAGTCCGGCCGGGCCGCGCGCTCCAGGAGAGCGGTGACCGCTTCGTTCATCACGACTCCCCGAACGCCTGCCGCATCGTCGCGGCGATCGCCTCGGGCCGGGTCTTGGCCGAGAAGCGCAAGGTCGGATCGGTCAGCCACAGGGCCGCGCCGTGCGCCGGGCAGACGCGGCGCTCCGTGGCGTCCGTCCCGACGAGGACGACCTTTTCCCGGCCCACGCAGGTGGGCCGTTCCTCGTCGCGTATCTCGCACTGGGCGGAACGCGACTTGCGCGCGCGGTTGGCGCTGTACATGGTGTGGGTGCTCCTTTCTCTGCTCACGTGGCGGATGGAGTGGGCCCTCGACCGGGTCGGGTTTGGCGACTTCGCGCCCGGTCGGGAGCCCGTTTGCTGGGCCGTCATCGGTACTCCTCGGGCGGCAGGGCGATGACGTAGTAGGTCAGCGGGCCGAACTTCCGGTAGGCGCTGAGGCAGCCTTCGCCCAGGTCTTCCAGCGGCACGCCCAGCGAGGTGGCAGCGGCTTCGGCACCGGTGCGGCGCGCTTCGGGGTTGTCGGACTTGACGATGAGGGTCAGGCTCGCGCGAGGGGGCACCAGCACGGCCGGGGTGTCGGCCAGGAAGTCGGCCAGCTCCCGCAGTCCGGCGATGAACGCCTCTCGGTCGCCGGTGTTGATCACGTAGTCGGACATGGCGATCTCCTTTCTTCGGGCGTTGGGTGGGTCAGAACTGGAGTTGCGCGAGGATCGCGCCAGTCGCGTCCAGGGCGCCCTGGATCAGCGGCGCGGCAGCGGTCTGAGCGAGCAGGAAGCCGAAGATCGTGCAGAGTCCGGCCTCGAATCCCCGCAGGTAGCGGATGCGGACGAGGAACAGGATCAGCAGCCCGAGCAACAGCACGGCCGAGGTGGTGACGAGCACGGCGGATCTCCCTTCTCACGCGTCGCGGTCGAGTCGTTCGATGTGCACGGCCGCGGCGTCGTCAGAGCCGCTGTCGGCCAGTTCGGGCAGGTAGGGAGTCAGGTGGGCATACTCGGCGGCCACCCCCTCGGCGACCGTTTCCGGGACGAGGTACGACCGGGCGCGTTCCCAGCCGTCCGCCGACGCCAGGACCGCCGTTCCGGCGTCCTCCGGGGCGATGGACTGTGCGGCTTGCAGGGCGTCCGGGTTGAGGTCCCCGAGCGTCATTTCCGCCGTGCCGGAGTCGGCCACCCGGTGGCAGGCCCGTCCGCCGAGCTGTGACCGCAGGGCCGTGACCCCCTGGCCGAGGTCCGAGCCGACCCGTTGCCCCGCGACGACGAGGAACACCCCGAGCGCCGCGCCGAGTTGGGCCAGCCGGACCAGCGTCGTGGCTGCCGCTTGCGCGTCGTCCTTTTCGGCGCGGCTGGCCACGAGGAAGAGTTCGGCGATCTCGTCCACGATCACCACGACCGGGACCGGGCACTCCGCGTCCGGCAGGCCCCAGATGTTCCGCACCCGTGCGGCGCGGCACAGCGCCATACGGCCCTGAGTCAGGTCGACGAGGGCGCCGAGCAGCCGGACAGCCTGACGCCGGTTGGTGGCCAGGGCGGACAGCCGCCGTTCGTAGAGCGACAGTTCCATGCCGCCCTTGCAGTCGACGCCGACCAGGGCGACCGGTTGCGGAGCCAGGCCCGCAACGAGTGCGTTGATCAGCGTGGACTTGCCGGAGCGGGTCGCGCCGACGATCAGCCAGTGCGGGATCTTCCGCAGGTCGATGACCCACTGAGCGCCCGACTCCAGCACCCCGACCGCCACCCGGAGCAGACGGTCGGCCCTGTGCCGCCGTGGCATGCGCGGCTGCCGGAGCGGGTCGGCAAACGTCGCGGCGATCCGAACGACGCCGGGCCGCCACGTCGTCACACGCACCGTGTGCATCTCCCAGTCGTGCGCCATGGCCGGGGCCGCCTTGACGAAGTCCTCCGGAACCTGGCCGGGCAGTAACCGCACCAGGAGCCAGAAGCCGCCGGCCGTCGGATGCATCCGCCCGCGTCGCGGTACACGCGGCTGGGGCGGAGCCGCGCCGTGGCCCACCAGGCCGGAGACGACCGCCAGCGCGGCTTTGCGGCTCTGCGCCAGGCCGCACGCTGCCATCAACGGCCGCCAACTGCGCGTGACCCGGAGGGCCGCCGCCGGGAAGCCGAGGCACAGCCACCAGGCCACCGGGTAGCGGCGGCGCAGGGCCGGGCCCGCGAGGAGCAGGCCCATGCCCAGCACGGCGACCACCACGAGCGCCCAGGCCATCCGGAATTCCCCGGCCGTGGGAGTGGAGGCCGGAACGGTCACCGTCAGGCCCCCTTCCCCGCCGGGGCGGTCAGGGGCTTGATCTCCGTGGCACGGAAAGCGACGCCGTGCCGTCCGTCGTTCTCCCACGGGGTGGCCACCAGGTCGCGCAGTTGGACGGGCACGCCGACCTGAACGCCCGTCGGCTCGCCGGGCACGCTCACTGTGACGACGTCCGCCGAGGTGCCGGCCATGAGGCACAGGCCGACCTGATACACGGTCTTGCCCGTCTCGCGGTCAACGCGGAGTTGACCCGTCTCCCGGTTGGCGATGCGCGGCATCGGCGCGACGGCGCAGATGACGCCCGTGAACTTCGCCGTGTCGATCGGTAGGGCTACCACTGTTGATCTCCTCTCGTTCGTTCCCGAAGCAACAGCATTCGGGATGCCTTCCACCCGTAGTACGGGCGCCGACCTAAAGAGTCCCGCCCGTAGTACGGGTTGTCAAGTGGCTTGCTATGGGGGACGCTGTACGGGCTGAACGAGAGAGCGGAGCCACGGAGGCCCACATGCCCGCGAAACGGACCACGCCCAAGTACCGGCAGATCGCCGATCACCTGCGGGAAGGCATCCTGAACGGCACCTATCCGGCCGGGCAGCCGCTCCCTTCCGAGGAATCCCTCGCGGGAGAGTTCAACGTGACCCGCCCCACAGTGCGTCAGGCAGTAGCGGAGCTACGGGCCAACGGGCTGGTAGAGGTGCTGATGGGCCGGGGCATGTTCGTGCGCTCACCCCACGGGCGCCCCAGCCTCACCCGCGCACGCACAGTCCGTCATGAACTGGACGGCCGCTTCGCCGAAGCCGACGGAATCCGTTGGGAAGACGCCGAACCACAGGTGGCCACCCGCACCGATGCACCGCTCGCACTGGCTGATCTGCTCCGCATCCCGCCGGGCGAGCCCCTGTACACGTACCAAGCCCTCCAGACGGCCGACCGTGGCCGCCTCCGCCAACTGCACAGCACCTACGTCCCGTTCTCTGTGCTGCTCGGCACGAAGTACGAGGAGCAGGCCCCGCCCCCGGCGCCCCACCTCTACGCGGCACTGACCGAGTGCGGCCATGAACTCGACTTCACCGAGTACGTCCGCACGCGAATGCCGCTCCCCGACCAGGCTCAAGCCCTGCGGCTGCCGGAGGGAGTCCCGATGCTGCACGCGCTCCGCGTGGCCCACGGCCAGGCCGGCAAGCCGGTGGCACTCGAAGAGTTCCACCTCCCGGGCGACGATCTAGAACTGATGTACCGCCTCTGACAGCGTCGGTTGGCTCAGACTTTCCTTACGTCTTCAAGGCGCCGCGCCCCTGGCGCGGCGCGCGGCAGCGGCGGCCCCGGGCCGCCGCTCATGTCTCCGCCCCGCTCCAGCCCGAGCCCGCCGGCCGCGCACCAACTCAGGCGCGAACCTGGTTGCCGTGAAGGAGGTTCGTCGTGGCTGGGGGCCGGCTCCACGGCTTTAGGCAGCCAGCTTGGGGCGAGCCTCTAAGATCGAGGCCCACATCGGGCACCAACGGGCAGGTCCACAACCTGCCCGATCCGCTGGCCAGCGTACGGGCCCCGATCTCTCGCCCCAAGCCAGCTCCCGCCCAAAGCCGCTCCACCGACCGCCGTGCATCGCAGCCACCGTGGGCAGTTGCCATATCCAAGGTGGCGCTTGGCCAGGTCGTACGCCAGTTCCTGGG
>NZ_LZNS01000001.1:2183387-2192975 GCF_001984575.1 Streptomyces sp. MP131-18
GTCGCGAGACCCCTTCTACCTCACAGCCTCGGGGCCGTAAGCTGCAACACGACTGAGAGCTCGTCAGGGGAGGGGAGCGATGGCGCGCGATCTCGTGCCGAAGGCTCAGGAGCGAATCGTGATCCAACGAAGTGGCGATCGGTGTGCTTACCCGAATTGCGGCATCCCGCTAAGCATCGATGCACGAGCCGCTGAGGACCAGCACAAAGCCGTCGGTAAAGTCGCACACATTTGCGCGGCCAGCAACGGCGGGCCACGATTCGACGCTCAGATGACCACAGCCCAGCGAGGTAGCGCAGATAATCTAATTTACCTCTGTGGCCCACATCACGATATCGTCGACACCCAGCTCGCCTACCATACTGTCACTTTCCTCCGAGACGCCAAAGAAAAGCATGAGCGTACTGTCGCTCGGGCAATGAGTCACGCCATGGGGCAGATAGGCTTCGACGATCTTGAGCTAGTTTGCAAGTTCATAGGCATGGGAGAGGAGAGAACCGATGACCAAATCATTATCCCAATAGGCATCCAAGATAAGATTGACCTTAACTCTCTCGGCTCCATCTCCGAGGAAAGAATTCGAATAGGTTTAGCAAAGGCCGATGAGGTCGATGAGTTCGTCAGAGTAATCGGGCGAATGCGGCCCAATTTCGGCAATCGACTAGCCGCCAGATTTAAACAGGAATATTACCGAGGTTACGCCGACGGACTTGGCGGCGATGATCTTTTTGAGTACATATGCGCCGTCGCGCTGGACAACGCTGGTCCAGTTGAAACAGAGAAGTTGCACGCCGCCACGCTCGCAACAGTCGCCTATCTATTTCAAGCCTGTGAGTTGTTCGAGCATGAGTATCCTGTTGCCTAATCGCTACCTCAAAGCCTCAGAGAGCGTTGCAACACATGCTGCGGAACTCTACCGACACATGCCGCCGTCTGCTTCGGTCGGCGCCGGATGGGTTGCCTACCGCACCCTTTTTGGTGACCTCCCATTCGAGCGCTACGTCTTGACGTTGGACGTGCTCGTCGGCTTGAGGCTCTTGCAGCTTGAGGGTCAACAGCTCGTGAAGGTGATAGAAGATGCTGCGTAAAATCTCCGCTAACTTCGACTCCTTCCAACCTATTACGTTCAAGGCGGGATTCAACGTAATTTTGGCCGACATGGGGCCTGGCGCGTCAGAAAAGCACAGTAGAAATGCGCGGGGAAAAACCACCCTCATACAGGCCATTAATTACTGTCTTGGGGGGACACTCGCTAAACCTTTAGCCCCTCTCGGGGCATCTGGATGGTCATTCAGCCTTGAACTCGACCTTTTCGGAGAGACGATCACTGCCACCCGCAATGTCAAAGGGGGAAGTCGACTTCACCTAAGGTACCCGAACGCCTTGTCGGGCGCCTTTGAACCTTACGTTGACGAAAGTACATCAGTATCTGTTGACGACTGGAAATTCCTTCTAGGGCTCGGGCTTTTCTCACTGGATCGCCCTTCGGTAAGTGGAGATCGCGGCATCTCGCCGCGAACTCTTCTCTCTTACGTAATCCGAACGGAAGCCGTTAAAGATCCCCTAAAAATTATTCCGCAGCAAGCAGCCTGGAGCTCAAGGCAGCACATTGCCTACCTGCTGAATCTAAACTGGGAACTGGTGCGTGACCTTTCTCGACTAGAGGAAAACGCGACTACTTACAAGGCAATCGCGAAGGCCACGAAGAAGAACTTGCTTCCGCGGGCACTCAGACCCGAACCGGAGCTAATGCTAGAGCTGGTTGAAGCTCAAAGGGAACTGGAGGAACTTCGTTCTCGTGTCGCAAACTTCCAGATTGTTGATGACCCAGACAGGTTAATCAGTCGCGCCGATAGTGTGACCGAAGAGCTTAAGGAACTACGAAATGAAGCTCTAGTTGATCGTCGCATGATCGAACTGTACGCCCAGTCGATCGAAGGTGGCCACGA
Source organism: Streptomyces sp. MP131-18 (assembly GCF_001984575.1). Taxonomy (GTDB): domain Bacteria; phylum Actinomycetota; class Actinomycetes; order Streptomycetales; family Streptomycetaceae; genus Streptomyces; species Streptomyces johnsoniae. The sequence goes on from NZ_LZNS01000001.1 coordinate 2,185,337, forward strand.
TACAGGCGAGCCCAGCGCTGCCGTTGTAGCGGATCTTTACGAGGAAATGCAGCGCGCTTTCTCCGCAGACGCATTGCAAAGTTTCGAGGCAGTAGAAGCCTTCCATCGACAGGTGATGAGCAATAGGCGCAGATTCCTCTCCGTCGAGCTGGAAAGATTGCGGTCACAACAGGCAGAACGTGACGAAAGGATTAGATCACTAACTCGGGCGCGTAATGATATCTTGGCCGTCCTCAACGCCGGAGGGGCACTCGAAGAACTTGTTGCACTTCAGGACGAAAGTTCTAAGGCGGCAGCGCGCGTGGCGGAGATCGAGGCCGCCTTGCGTAACGTGCGAGAAGTAGCGCAGGCCTTAGAAGACGTTAGGCTCGAAAAAGCCCAATTGCGTCAGGAGACCGCACGAGATCTCAATTCCAATAGGCGCAAATTGGACGATGTGGCCACGCAGTTCGACAGGATGATGCAGGAGCTTTACGGGGTGGGAGGTGTTCTCACTGCCGAAGTCGATGATCTAGGCCACAAATTTAGCATCAGGGTGTCAACGTCAGCGAGTGGCGGTGTCACTCGCATGCAACTCCTTTGCTTTGACTTGACGTTGATGTCAGAAGGAGTCGGCGAAGGGCATCATCCGGGTTTTGTGGTACACGACTCAGTCGTTTTTGACGGGGTTGATCCTCGGCAAATCGCTGCAGCTCTCACGCTGGTGAAAGAAACAGTAACCGATAACACCTGCCAATATATTTGCACGATGAATAGCAACGATGTCCCCGAGTCGGTTCGCGAGGAGAATTGGTTCCGGGATGGAACGAGAAGAATTGTCCTGGATACCGAAGAAGGTGGAATCCTGGGAATTCAATTCTAGGAACTCCTACTTTTCAGCTCAGTCGGGCGTCAGTGACGGTGAGGCATGGAGATGACAAGGCGGCGCTCCCTCCGAACATACGGCCGTCAGTGTCGGTATCACCCGAGATCAGGCTCCAACCGAAGCACCCGAATGGGTAACTCACACCGCTACGCTGGTGGCCCATCAGGGAAAATGACCACATGCACTACTTCAACGGCACAGGCTGGCTCGCGATCTTCACCGGTACGGACACGATGATCGGTCGGACCGTGGATGTGGACGCTTGGCATGAAACCACAGGCGTCGCCCTCGTGGTTGATCCGCAGCACGGCACACGTCGCCCGGTAACGGACTACCCGGACTTCTCCCACCTGGAGCGAGCCGACCAGGTGGTCGCCGCCATACCAGGAGGCGGCTGGCGCGCGTACTGGACCGACGAGGGCCCAGACAAGGGGCCGCTCACGGAGCAGGTGCTCACATGGCTGATCACAGTCAGGGGACGAGCGGCCCCCATCACCGTCGATGCCCACGGCCACGTGGACGACGCCGAGAGCGCCGATCGCCTCATCCCACCCGGAGAGGAGTGAAGGACGGGCCTCGCGTCGCCGTCTCAGTTCCCGTCTCATTCAACCCCGCACACGGCCGTTCGGCCGAGACCAGACGCCAGCTCTTCCACAGGGGGAAGCCGCCCATGAACGCTGGTGAACGTGTCGGGACGGGGCTCACGGGGCCACCAACAGACTTGGAAAGCGTGTTGGTGGGAACCGATGGACAGCCCTCTCGGACAGCAGGCGCCGCCGGCCGGTGCCCGGCGGAGCTCGGTTGCGGTGCAGCAGAGGAGTACAGCAACCGCCGCGACCGGGGCCAGCCGCCATCGGCCTCAGGTGGCCGGCTGACCAGCCTGAGAGACCTCAGCGACCGTCCTGCCCGTAGTTCGCAACGAGGGGGTCAGCTTCCGCCGGCGGGGTCATCCCAGTACCAGGGGGCGGCGGGTGGTTGCCATGGTTCCCCTTCGGGGCGGTCGAGGATCGGTGGATCCACATGGTCGGGGAGAGGGCTTCCGTCGATGAGCGCTTCTAATGAGTGCTGAACGTAGCGGAGGTAGTGCTTTACATCCCGTATCTGCCGTACCCGGTTCCCCGAGCCCAGACTTCGCCATCCGACGTCGTAGGCCAGACGAACCAGTTCACGGTAACGCTCACGTGCCTCCTGATCATTGATCGCGTAGAGGTCGGTGATCATGCCGCGACGTACTGATTCCATGGCTTCCTGACAGTGATCGCGAGCGTGGCTGCTGAAGTAGGGAGTCTCAGCTGATACGTCGGGTAACGACGGCAGCCAGGCGTACAGGTCGGCCAATCGTTCAAGGAGGGTCAGTGCCGCGTCGCTCGACCTGGCTCGGACCTGGCTCAGTTGATCGAGCCGCAGGCTGGCCGCATGCTCCGCAGCTGCGAGGGTGGCCTGCGCGGTAATTGAGCGGTTCGTCTGCCAGCGTGCCACGAGTACCGTGATCGCTCCGCCGGTCAAGGTTCCCACCAGTGCGCCCAACGACTGTGAGGCGAGATCCGTCCAGTAGCTCATACTCCATGGCTTCACCGCAGTACAGCATTTCAGTACAGCAACCACGACGTCCGGCAGCGGCCGACCGTGGCTCGTGGCAGCCCAGCCACGACCACAACGACCGTAGATGACCGGTCCGTGTAGAGCTACAGATCAGAATGTAGACACCTCGGAGTGGGGTGCCTCGTCATGCTGCCCAGCGTTTTTCCCCGCCGGACCGACCGTGATGGGAGTGATGCCGCGGCCGGCCAGGTGCCGGAACTCGAACTGTGGGTCCGGGGAGACGGGCAGGGCAGTGCCGTCACAGAAGTCGAGGGTCAGCGTGCCTCGACCGCCGTGGTCGACTGGCCGAAGAGGTCAAGAACCGGGCCGAGTGAGACGCCGGAACCGGGCGTCAATTCATGCCAGCTGCCTCCGGGAAGATGGCGTAGGAAACCGCAGCGACCGGGGCCAGCCACCATCGGCCCCAGGTGGCTGGCTGACCAGCCTGAGAGACCTCAGCGATCGGCCCGCCCGTAGTTCGCAATGAGGTCGTCACCTGCTGCCGCCTACGTGCTGCCGCTCGGGCTCGGCTGCGGCGCTGGCGCGCCGGTCCGGCCCGGCGGCGCACGTAGGCAAACGGGGGCATCCAAGGCCGGGACGGACGGCCCGCGAGCCCTCGGCCAACGCCTCGGGGCAGGAATCGACATGTCCGGCCCCAGCCCGGGCAGGACGTCCGGTCAAGCTTCCCGGTCCCCTGCTCGTGCGTCTGCCACCCTACGTTTCACCTCGACATGGCCCGACGAACCGTCCGACCGTCGCGACACGAATTAGAAAGGACCGACCTCGTCACAAAGGCCCCGCGCGCCGCTGACGCCAGGAGACGCTGGCGAACGGCGGCGCGCGGGGCCGGGCCCGGGCCGGTGCGGGACCTCACCACCGCAGCAGTCCGGGGGTCTCGTCGAAGCGGCTCAGGAGTCGAGTGGAGGCCCTGTCGGCGCGCCGTCGGCCGACTCCGCCAGCACTTCCACCGTCAGCCCGGTCATGATCAACGTGGCCAGGGCGTGAGCCGCCGCCGGGCGGACCGTGCCGAGCCGCACGACCCCTTCGCCGTGCACATTCACATCAGGCTTGAGCTGCGCGAAGATCGCTTGCAGGTCCAGGACCCGCAGCGGCTCGGCAAGGGCGTCCGCAGCACGCTTGGCGTCCGCCCAGCCGCGTACGTACGGCACTCCCGGGGCCAACTCTTCCGCGCTCCCCGCGCATACTCCACGCACGTCTGTCATGTCGTTCGCTCCTCCCCGCTAGCTTCCGTGTTCCGTGGGACCGCCCGCCTCGCTCGCGCCTTGGTGCTCCCGCTCGCAGGTCAGGGCCAGGCGCAGCAGCTCGGCCAGCCGTTCAGCCGTCTCCGGCGAAACCCGGCCCAGCTCGATCAACCCCATGCCGAACGCGTTGAGGTCCGCCCGCAGGTACGGGAACTCAGTGTCGAGGCGCGCCGCGATCAGTACGTCTCGAAGCGCGGCGACCGCTTCCCGCGCCGCGTACCACTCGCGGCTGTGGATCGGCGACCAGTCGGCCGAGTCCATCGGCTCGTTCGGCTGGTCATTGCCACCAGTCACTGCCCAACTCCCGTTCCCGAACCAGTCCGGCCCGCCAGCTCCGCGCTGTACCGCTCAGCCCGCTTGACCAGTTCGTCAGCCGCAACCAACATCGCAGCGACCGCCAGTGCGCGCGTGGGGGCGGAGTCCAGCCGCACCATCGGGGCACGAAGCCAGGTGTACCGATCGCCGGTCAGCGGCATCGGCCCGGGCACGACGACGACCGATCCGGTTGCCAAGTACCGGTACGCGGGCGGATCTGCCGACTCCACGGACAGCGTCCGCGCGAACCGATCCCTCGAACCGATCGGCAGGAAGAAACCGATCTGCCTCGTGGCCCAATCGGCCATCACTGGGCCGAGGGGCATGCTGTGTCGTTCCAGTTGGTCGAACGTCTCGACGCCGACGCGCTGTTCAAGCACGACCACGTCGAAGACCCGGCCAGTGGTCAGCGCGTACGGCCGCCGCGGGTCGTCGGCCCACACCTCCCGGCATCGCTCCGGCAAGTCCGCCGCTTCGGACAGCCAATCCATGCCCCGCCGCGTCATCATCTGCATGCCCACTCACCTCGCTTCGCGCCGGTCGGCGACCCGGTGGCCGCCCTGCAACCAGGCTCGGGCCACCGGCGCGATTCCGGGAGATGACGCCGGGTGACGGGGGATGACGAGCCAACCGACTCCACGTCATCCCCCGTCACCCAGCCATCCCGGTCGACGAGTTCCGGAGACCGGTTCCGTGTGAGGCTTCGACTCCGTAGAGTCAGAAATCCAGCACGCAGTGGATGAGGCCGGAGGTGGCCATGCCCGAGGACACCCGGTTTGCCGGTGACCTCTTGCGTCACACTCGGAAGGCCCGCGGCTGGGGTCAGATGCGGCTCATTCGGGAGATGCGGGCAGCCGCGGCCCAGCGGGGCGACACGCTCCCCACGGACGCCAGCGTGAAACGCCGCATCGCCAGTTGGGAGAACGGCCACAGCGCCCCGGACGAGTTCTACGGCCCTCTCCTGTGCAAGGCATACGGGGTAAGCGCCGCCGAACTGGGGCTGAACCATCTCAGCGGGCACGACGGCGCGCTACTTGACGCCGGCTATCCGGCGTCGCCCGAGACCGCCATCACCGCCGTGACACAGCTGTGGCGCGCCGACCTGAACGGCTACGAGCCACTGCTCACCTCGCAGCCGTCGGAACACGCATGGCATCAGGCTTCGGTCACCTGGCTCGTGGCTCCGGACCCATCGCCTCTCGCGGCCGACAACGGGACCGGCGTTCGGGTCGGCTTGGCGGACGTCGCAGCGGTCAAGACGACCACGGACTTGTTCGCCCAGCTCGATGACCGCTTCGGCGGAGACCACGCGCGGCACTCCGTGATCCAGTACCTCACGCGGGAGGTGGCGCCGCTGCTCAACGGCCAGTACAAGGAGGCCGTTGGACGTGCGCTGTTCTCCACCGCGGCCGAGGCGACTCTTCTCGCAGGCTGGATGTCCTACGACGCCTGTCATCACGGCCTGAGCCAGCGCTACTTGGTGCAGGCGCTGCGCCTGGCTCAGGACGGCGACGACCGTCGGCTTGCCGGAAGCGTGCTGTCGGCGATGAGCCATCAGGCGACCTTTCTCGGGCGCTACGCCGAGGCCGCGACTCTCGCCCGCGCCGCCCTGATGGGCATTTCCGGCGTGGCGACACCCACCCTGCGCGCCCAGTTCCACGCCATGGAGGCCCGAGCCCTGGCCCGCACCGGAGACACACGCGCGTGCGAGCGTGCCCTTGCCGAGGCAACGAAGGCGCTGGAGAGCCGGAACAGCGGCGACGAGCCGGAGTGGATCACCTACTTCGACGAGGCCGAACTCGCCGCCGAGGCCGCGCACTGCTTCCGCGATGTGAACAGGGCGCGGAAGGCCGTCGAGCATGCAGAGAACGCGATGAGCGGCAGCCACGTCCGGAGTGACTTCTTCGCCACCATGGTTCTGGCTGACGCCCACCTCCGGGCCGGTGACCCGGAGGAAGCCTGCCGGGTCGCCCTCGATGCCTTGGATCTAGGCGAACAGCTGAAGTCCGCGCGCTGCATCAGCTATCTCGCGGAGTTCCGCCAGCGTCTCGCCACGGTGGGCACCACGGCCGCCACCCGTGATTTCTACGAACAGGCGGCAGAGCACCGGCTTTGGGTCGCTACGGGCACTGCACCCGCCCCGTAGGCGATCCCGCTCAGAACGGCCGCCAGTCCCGCCGGCTCCCCCCGATGCGCAGCGTGTTGACCCGCCGGGCGAACTCCTCTCCAACTCGTGCGTCCACGGACGCCCGCTTGCCGAGCCACAGTGTCATCATCAGCTCACGCACATCGGCGAGCACCGGATACCCGGGCCAGTTCATCAGCTCGAAGCCGTAGTGGTAGACGAACGACTCGTACTCCGCCTTGCTGTGCCACCCGAACCGCTCGTAGTAGAGCGAGGTCAGCACGAGGTCCCACTCCCGATGAGCGAGCGAGAAGCCATCCAGATCGATGAGAATGGCATGCCCGTCCCGGTGTCGGATGGCGTTGCCCACGTTCGCGTCACCGTGAATAGCGCCGAACGGGAGCACGAAGTCCAGCCGGTCGTAGTCCTTCTGCAACCGGCCGGCTCTTTCCTCAAGAAAGGTCCGGTCATCCGGCGTTATCCCGTCCAGCTCACGGACAGAAGCCAGCAGCTTGGAGAGCGGGTCGTAGTACGGCAGCCCGAGCGACTCGGGTTCTTCCAGCCAGTGAAGTTGCCGAAGCAGGTCACCAAGCTCGTCAAGCCGTGCGTACTCCTCGCGGTCCTGTGCGTTCTCCCAGAAGGTGACCACCCGCCCGCCTGCCACGATCGGTTGTCGAACGCCGGGCACCACCCTTGTCGCGGGAAAGTCCTCCGCCGCCAGCCAGCGCGCCACACGGACGACCCGCTCCATCTCGCCCAGAGCCCCGGGGTCCTGGGCGATCCGGACGACCACCGGCGCGGACGCCAGCCGGTACACGGCGTTCGACCCGAGCCGCAGCAACTCAGCCCCAGCCGGGTCGAGGCCGGCCGTCCGGCATGCCTCCGCCAGGATGGCGCCCGCGCTCTCCGGCGTGAACGCCGCCGCATGTCCAGTCGCGTCGTCACCCGAGATCATGTCTCCGACGCTACCCGGACCCGACCCTGCCGGACAGGCGGCCTACGTAATCACCACGTGATGATCTTGCTTCCGTGCCCCATCCGGACACCTCTCCCCCGCAGGTCGCGCGCTCTCTGCCCGTTCAGGGCTCCCCCGGCCTCCGGAGCCGTGTGCGCAGGTTCGAATCCTGCCGGTCATAGCCCAGGTGATCGGTCATCTCGCCTTCAAGTGCGGACTCCAGCAGCCGCCGGGTCAGCTGCTGCAGCAGCCCACCCTCACCGGTCAACTGCAGACCCTCGGCCTGGGCACGATCGACGAGCTGATCGATCAGCCGCTGTTCCACTGCCGCTGCAGGCTGCGGCTCAGCCGCCTCGACGGGACCGCTCTTGGACGTGTTCTCGCTGGTCACAGATGCATCTTCCATGATCGGGATACACCACTCGTTTTACAGTCCTACCGCCGCCGCACGCACTGGCCCCTGGACGGAACACCTCGAAAGCCCCGTGATGTGCCCCGCGACCGCTTGGCTGATCGGCGGACGGCCTCAGAACTCC
>NZ_LZNS01000001.1:2194338-2200224 GCF_001984575.1 Streptomyces sp. MP131-18
CGGAGTGACTTTCTGGGGTCGACTGCCCGGCGTGGGGTGCTGTCGGGCATCGTGGAGCGATGGACTTCGGTCAGCCGCTGCCTCGCGAGGTGGGGTCCCCGTGGTACTCGGGGAAAACGGGCGGATATGGCTCTATAGGCTCCTGACCAGGGGATCGTTGAGGTTCTGGTGGGGTGTTGCCGGGTGGTCGCTCCAGTGTTCACGGATGAGGAGTCGGAGGGGCTGCGGCGGTCCTGGCCATGGTCGGGCGTCGGGCGTTGGCACGGCGGAGTTTCCGGTCATGTGGTCAGGTCCAGCCATTCCCCGACGGCCAGCACGTGTGCGCGCCGTCCGGCGTGCGTGCGCAATTCATTCTCCGGGTCGGAGACCTCGACGTAGCCCGCGATCTTGTCCGGCTGCTCCGTCTCGTAGTGGATCGGCACTGCGTACCGGGCGTCGAGGATCTCCGCGGCCGCTGCGGCCTGCATCGGGTCCAGCGCGGCGGGCAGCGGGCTCGGCGGCTGCAGGTGCGGCGCGTCGACCACGGCCCCGTTGGCGGGCAGGAACACCGCGTCGAACGGGCTGAACCGGCGCGCGATGAGCCACCAGTAGCCGTGGAACATCGTGTCGCCGCCGTGGAAGACCCGCTGCCCGTCGGCCTCCACCACCCAGTTCAACTGCGGGTCGCCCAGCCCGTCGACGGCCGGGACCGCGGTGACGCGGAACGGCCCGACGTCGCGGGTGGACCAGGCATCCACGACCTCGGCAGCCAGCCGGTGCCGGGCCAGCTCGCTCTCGGCCAGCAGCGTCGTCATGTTGTCCACGTCGTCGCCGTGACCGGGCGCCGGTCGCAGCACCGGCGCACCCGGCGTCAGCGCGTCCGCGAGCGCGGACGCGTCGGTGTGGTCCCGGTGCAGGTGGGTGACCAGTGCGGCGGTGACCTTCCCGCTCGGCACCACCAGCCCCTCGCCGGGCTTCCACCCCGTGAACAGCGGTGAGATATCCCGCACGTGGTCGATCACCAGTCGCTTGCCGCCTGCCTCGAGCTCCAGTCCGGCCCAGCCCAGTCGTCGCACCCGCATCTCGCACTCCTTCGTCTCGGTGACTGGCTCGAAATTTAGCGTACGGTCGTTCCCTAAATCAATAGCGAACGCGCGTACGCTATCCTCGTCGCATGTCACCACGACGCTCAGCGGCCGAAGCGCAGGCCACCAGGGGCCGGATCCTCGGCCGTGCCGCCGAGATCGCCTCCGAGGAAGGGCTGGACGGCATCACCATCGGCCGGCTCGCCGAGGAGCTGGAGATGAGCAAGTCCGGGGTGCACAAGCACTTCGGCACCAAGGAGACGCTGCAAATCTCCACGCTGGACAAGGCGTTCGTGGACTTCTGGCTCCGGGTGGTCGAGCCCGCGCTGGCCGAGCCGCCGGGTCTGCGGCGGCTGCGCGCGGTGTGCGCCAACTCCGTGGGCTACCTGGAAGCGCCACTGCTGCCCGGCGGCTGCCTGATGACCGCGGCGCTCAGCGAGTACGACGGCCGCCCCGGCCGGGTCCGCGACGCGGTGGCCGAGGTGTGGTCGCGCTGGCGGGAACAGCTGCGGGCGGACCTGACCGCGGCGGTGGAGAACGGCGAGCTACCCACCGGGTTCGACATCGACCAGGCGCTGTTTGAAATCGTTGCCGCCGGGCTGGCACTGAACGCGGCCATGCAGCTCCAGCACGACCGGGCGGCCGCGGGCCGGGCCCGCCGCGCGATCGAACGGGCCTTGGACCAGTCCTGACCGCACGCCAGACCGGGCACTGGCCGAGCACGCCAAGTGAGAGGCCTGCCCAGAGGCGATCGAGCGGGCCCCCACCGACTCCGCCACCCCGGATACGACTGCCCGACCGCGTTCCTGCCGGTCAGCCTGTATCCGCCCGAAGTTTTTCCGAGTACTACGGGGACCCCGAGGTGAAGGTCATCGATTCGGCCTCGCTGTTCAGGCTGGAGGAGCGGGTGTGTGCCCTCAGCCTGAACCAGCGGTTGGACCCAGCGTCGGTGCGAGCGAATGCGGCGCCCGACGGAACCCACTACCTGTGGCCGACCCTGTGGAACAGCCTGTCTCACTGCCCGGACGTTCCACGCCAGCTGCGGCGCGAGCTGTTGATCACTCTGCGTGCGGAGGGCCGTGTGGTGAACCTGCTGGACGTGCTTCCCGACGACTTCACCCCGCTGCCGTGGGTGACCTCACGCGAAGAAGGCATTCAGGTCAGCTAGTGCTGTGACCGCATAGGTTCGCCGGTTCGTATGCCTTACAGGTTGTTCGCATAGAAGCTGACGAGTCGTTCGACGGCAACGTCGACGTATTCGGGTTCGTCGTACATCTCGTAGTGGCCGGCGCCGTCGATCACCATGAGGTCGACGGGGTTGGGGGCCAGCTTCCACAGCTGCATGCCGGTGTCGTAGGAGCCGGTGTTGCCGATGCGTCCGGCGAGGATGACCTGGAGTGGTTGGGTCATGAGCTGATCGGCCAGGTGGAACGCGTCGTAGCCCAGCAGGTGGGAGTCGCTGCGCAAGAGGCGCCGGTTCGTGGAGTGTTCGTTACCGCCGCGCTCGGTGCGGTAGTAGGTGATGGCCTGAGTGGTGTCGATGTCGGTCAGGCCCGCTGCCGTGGCGTCCTCGAGGGTGTCGGGCAGCCAGTTTACGCGGGTCGTCTCGCCGGAGCGGGCCTCTTCGGTGCGTGCGTCCGCGAGGGCGTCGAGTGCTGCGGCCGGACCGTCGGGCTGGAAGCTGCGGATTGAGGCGCCGATGTTGACGGGGACGACCGTGCCGACCGCGTTGATGCGGTGGTCCGTGCGGGCGGTGTGCACGGCGTAGCCTCCACCGGCGCAGATGCCGAGGACGCCGATGCGCTGCGGGTCGATTCCGGGGGTCGTGGTGAGCACGTCGATGGCGTAGGAGATGTCCTCACCTCGGCGGTAGGGGTCTTCGAGGTCGCGGGGCTCACCCTCGCTCTGGCCCTGATGGGCGGGGTCGAGGACGAGCGCCGCGATGCCGCGGGCGGCGAGACGGGAGGCGTAGTTGGCGCCGATCTGCTCCTTCACGCTGCTGCCTGGGGTGGAGAGCACCACGGCGCGCAGCGGTGCGCTGCTGTCGGCGTTGTCGGGCAGGTGGAGGTCCGCGGCGAGGTTGATGGGACCGCGCGGGATCGTGAGGTGCTGAAGCATGCCTGGCTTCCTTCGTGAGATTGTTGTTCCATAGGAGTCCAGTACAAAACAATATCTTGTACGATCTGAAACTAATACGAAACTGTATCACTTGGATGGAGGGTCGATGTCAGTCGACGGGGCGCAGCTGTGGACGCTGAACCAGCGGCTGCTGGGTGTTGTGATGGATGCCTGCACGGGGGAGCTGGCCGAGCTCGGGTTGGAGACGAAGGAGTTTTTCGTCCTGGCCGAGGTGGAGGCATCGCCGTACCCGGCTGAGATCGCGACTGCGCTGCTGCTGCCCAAGGCGAGCGTGACGGTCTACGTTCGCAACCTCGTCGCCAAGGGCTTTGTCCGCCGCGAGATCGACGAGGCGGACTTGCGGCGTCATCGGCTCGTACTGACCGCTGAGGGCACGCAAGCACGGGATCGAGCACTTGCAGCTCTCGCGGCGGAGTACGACCGCAGGTTGGCGAGGGTCACCCCCCAGGACCGCGTTGAGCTGCAACGCATCCTCAAAGCGATGCTCGCCTCACCCGCGTCAGGCCGTATGCGCGAGTGATTCGTCTGTCCGGTGCTCTGCTGCACGTTCGGGCCGCGACCGCATGGATTCGTCAGATCGTTCAGGTTGCGACGGCAAGGGACGTCCGCCCCAGCGGATGCCCTTCTCGCTTCGGACGCGGGCACGTTCGCGACGCTGCGCCGCGAGGATGTCGGAGTGGCGGGTGTTGGTGTTTCGCCAGCGCAGGTAGGCATGCAGGGCCCGGGTTTGCACGCTGTGGTTGCGGTGGTTGGAGTTGGCGATCGTGAACTGCCGCAGTGGCCCGAAATGGGATTCGATCGGGCTGGCCCACGAGGCGTAGATCGGGGTGAAGCACAGCTCGACACGGTTCTTCTTCGCCCAGCGACGGATCTTGTCGCCCTTGTGGGCGGACAGGTTGTCCAGGATGACGTAGATCGGGGCGCCGTCCGGGCGCGCGGCCCGGATCGACCTCAGTGCGGCCAGGGTGTTCACCGCACCCTTCTTGCGGCGGTTGACGCCCCACAGCCGGTCGTCGCCGACGGAATAGCAGCCGTGGAAGTACCGCACACCCTGTGGGTGCGGTGGCAGGTCGCGGGATGGCGCTCGGGGTGACCGGCGGGAGCCCAGCCGGCCCCGGCGGTGGGGCGGATGCCGAGCGGCCCGAACTCGTCGAACGCGAACACGCGGTCCGCGAAGCGTTCCAGCACCTCCTCGATGCGGTCCAGCTTGGCGTCACGCTCGGGGTCGGGCGACTCCTTCCAGGTTTTGGTGCGCTGAAAGGTGATGCCGCGGCGGGCGAGCAGGCACCGTAATGCCTCGCGGCCGTTCCGGATCACACGGCCGTGCACCTTCCGCAGGTAGGCGGCGAGTTTACGGATCGACCAGCGGGTGAAGGGCTGGCCGAGCTTGGTCGGGCGGGTGGTGGCCGTCTGGACGACGAAGTCCTCGTCGTCAGGACTGAGCAGGCGGGGACGGCCTCCCGCCCAGCGAGGGTCCAGGCAGGCCAGGCCGATCTCGTTGAACCGGTGGATCACGTCGCGGACGGTGTCCTCGTCGGCCTGCACCAGCCGGGCGATCACCGGGACCCGGTTTCCGCCGGCCGAGGCCAACAGCATCATCGCGCGCCGGTATCGCACCGAACTGGTGCTGCCCCGGCGCACGATCTGCCGCAGCTTCTGCCCCTCCTGGTCGGTCAATCTGCGCACACGGACAGGCTCAGCCACCACACCCCCAACGGTTGGGTCGGACGTCTCCGGACATCCAACCGCTGGAACCGCCGACCCGGCGAACCTTCCCGGTCAGAGCACTAGTTGCTCGACCGTGCTCCTTCGGCCAGGGGATGCTACTGAGGGAGGGCGAGGGCTCGGGCCTGCTGTGACAGGCGTCGCCAGCAGATGAGTGCGCATCCAAGGGTGAGGAAGGCTTCGTGGATGTCGTCGCGGATCTCCCAGCGGATCCGCAGGCGGCGGAACCAGTGCAGGTGGGCGAAGGCCCGCTCGACAACCCAGCGTTGGGTTCCGAGTCCGGAGCCGTGTTCGGTGCCGCGTCGCGCGATCAGTGGCTTCACTCCGAGCGCGCGGACGAGTCGGCGGTACTTGTCGTGGTCGTAGCCGCGGTCACCGAGCACGACGCCGGGGCGGCGCCGGGGTCGGCCGCGCTTGCCCCGAACGGGCGGCACGGCCTGGAGCAGTGGGATGAGCTGGGTGACGTCGTTGCGGTTGCCGCCGGTCAGGGTGATGGCGAGCGGGATGCCGGTGGCGTCGGTGATCAGGTGGTGTTTGCTGCCCGTCCTGCCCCGGTCGACAGGGCTTCGTCCGGTCCTGGAGCCCCTCTTAGCGCCCGGATGTGGGAGCCGTCGACGGCCGTCGGGGAGAAGTCCAGGGCATCCGCGCTGCGGAGCTTGGCCAAGAGTGTTTCGTGGAGCCGGAGCCACACATCGGCCTCGGTCCACTCGGCCAGGCGTCGCCAGCACGTCATGCCCGAACCGAAGCCGAGTTCCTGAGGCAGATATTCCCAGGCCATACCGGTATGCAGCACGAACAAGATGCCCTGGAACACCAGCCGATCCGGATGCCGCTTCCGCCCCGGATGTCGGACCCGCCGCTCAACTTTGGGCAGTAGCGGCTCGATCACCGCCCACAACTCGTCATCGACTTCGAGGCACTTTCTGCCATTCTGATCACCTGCCGGACAGCCCATACC
>NZ_LZNS01000001.1:2202673-2398884 GCF_001984575.1 Streptomyces sp. MP131-18
AAAGCGCGAGGCTAAACGGCGACCGCCGCACAGGTCAGCGGCGGCGGTTTCCGACGCCGAGCTGCATCAGGTCCTCGCCGACGATGAGCCGGCCGGAGTAGCCTTCGGCCGCGGGCAGCCAGTGCTCAGGGCCGGGGTCGGCCGGGACGAGGTGGGTGAGCACCAGGTTCTTCACCCCGGCGGGCTCGGCCACGTCCCTGCCGACCTGTTCGATGGTCGTGTGGCCCTGGAGCAGGGCCATGCGCATGAACTCCCGCTGGTCCGGCGGGAAGACGGAGACGATCTCGTCGATGTACGCGGCATCCACGCACTCGTGCACGAGGTAGTCGGCGCCGCTCGCCAGGTCGATGAGGTTCTGGCTGACCCTGGTGTCGCCGGACACGACGACGGAGCCGTCCGGTGTGTCGAACCGGAAGGCGAACGACGGGGCCGTGGGCCGGTGGTCGACCAGGGTCGCGGTGATCCGCACGTCGCCGTCGGTCCACACGGGGATCGGCGCGTCGAGGCGGGGCGGGATGCCGGGCGGATCGACGTGCCAGAGCGAGGAGATGTCGATGTCCTGCACGACGAACAGCTCGTCCGGGAGCCGGAACAGGCTGGCGCGCGCCCGCTCGTTGAGGTCGGCGGCGAACGTGTCCCGCAGCCGGTCGGTCGTTCCGCTGATCCCGGGTATGGGCCGCTCCGGTGTGACGACGGGGGGCTCCGGCCGGCCGGGCGGGCTGACCGGAGGAAGGGTGTCGCGGTCGCCGGGGCCGAAGACGCGGATGGGCTCGGACAGGCCCGTCCCGTTCGAGGGCACCGTCGGGTACAGCGCCGGCCATTCGACCCAGTGATCGGAGTGCATGTGCGTGAGGAAGATGCCGCGCACGTTGTCGAGCACACCGGAGGGCGACCCGCTGCCGAGACCGGCCGCGGCGATGCGCATCTGCGAGCCGAATCCGAGGTCGACGAGGTACACCCGGTCCTCGTAGACGATGGCGGTGGATATGCCCATGCGCGCACCGTCGGTGAGGACGGGGCCGCCGGCCGTGCCCAGCAGGACGACGCGGGTGCGGTGGCGGCTGCCGCTGATGTCCGGGCGCGCGGCGCCGGGCGCGCCGGCCGCCTGCGCGGCCCCCGACGTCCCGGCCACGCCCAGCCCGACGGCCGCGGCGGCCACACCGGCCGTTCCGGCGGCACGGAGGGCACCGCGGCGGGACATGTGGGCCCTGAGCAGTGGTCCGAGGTCGTCACACACAGAAGCTCTCCTTCACGTCGTCACTCGGCCTGCCCGAGCGGCAGAGGCTGCGATAACCGGCCGGACGCAGCATGCTGACGGATTCGCCTCGAGGATCGCTCAAGGCGGCACGGGGTCGGAACCACCACGTATCGATCGGGAATGCCTCGCACGCCCGCTGCCGGCCTCATCTGGCGGGTGACCCGATGTCCAGGACCGCGATGGTCTTCTCGGAGTGAGTCAAGGCGTCTTGGCGACTGCCAGTGCCAGAGACCCATATGACCTGGTTACTGAGAATGAACGCGTGATGTCGTTGACTTCAGCCGGGGCGGATGGTCAGGCCGGTCTCGGTGAGGCATCCGTCGATGAGGTGGCTGCGGTACTGGATGTGGCGTAAGCCGCGTCTGATCGTGCGGATCAGGTGTCCGGGGGTGGAGAAGGCGACGTGGGAAAGCCAGCCACGTCGCAACAGGGACCAGATGCCCTCCACGGGGTTGATGTCCGGTGCGTACGGGGGAGGTAGAAGATGGTCAGCCAGTCGTGGGAGGCGGCGAACTCGCGCATGCCGGCTGCCTCGTGGACGGTGAGGTTGTCCCAGACCAGCACGATCGGGCCGCCGAGTTGCTGGCGGGCGGCGGTCAGCACATAGCGGTAGTCACGCCAGGCGAAGCTGTTGCGCCCGCCGGCGGGATCATCACGCCGCGGGCGGTAGATCAGCCGGGATCTTTCGCCGGGTTTACAGCAGGCCAGCGCGGCGATGGAGACCCCGCGGCGGGAGCGCCCGCGAACCCGCACCACCGGGGCGCATCCGCGCCTGCCCCAGGTCCTGGCGACCGGCTGCGTCATGGAGAATCCGGCCTCGTCGCCGAGTAGGCCCGGGCGCGGTGCCGGGATTGCTCCCGGCCCGTTTCCCCGGACCTCTCGCCGAACCCGCCGTGCCTATTACTGGGCAACGGGCTCTCCACGGTCTCTGCCGTCAGGTTGTTGCAGGGGTCCAGGGGGTGGGAATCGTGTTGCCGCGGTAGCGATACCGGGTGGCCGGGATCGCGCTGATCTTCCGCAACTCGATCTCGCCCGCGCTGATCGGCCGCCACCGCCCGGTGGGGCTGAGCCGTCTGCGGACGTCCGTCCAGTTCCGGTGATGCCGCTCTTGCAGCAGCCGGATGACTCGCCACCAGACGAGGTTGTCCAGGTTGCTGAAGGTGCGCTTCGCGACGGCATGCCTGAAGTAGTTGGCCCATCCGTGGGCGACCTGGTTGAGGCTCACCAGGACCACGGCCAGGTCCTGCTGCGACGTTCTGTGGGTGAGGGTACGGATCTTCGCTTTCACCGACCGGACGGGCCGGTCGGCGATGAAGGTGCAGACGTACCACTTGTCCGTTCCGCGGCGGTCGGCGAGGGTGTGGCGGTCAGCGAAGTAGGCGGCGCGTGCGGCGCGGACGGCTGCCCATCCACGGGGGACGACCGCGAGCAGCATCAGCGGCAGCAGCGCGGGATGGAGGTGGGTCATGATCCCGGCGGCGGCGACGATGCACAGCAACGCGGTGGTGACCGCGGTGAAAGCCTCCACCATGAGATGGACATCCTTGGCGGCGCGGGAGGCCGCTTCGGACTGGTCGGACCAGGCCGGGTCGTCGTAGCAGGCGAGCGGCGCTTTCGTGGTGGCTTCGAGGTAGCGGGTCTCCGCCATCCCGTCGACGCGCGGTCCGATGCGGGCGGTGGTGGCGACCGTGAGCGCGGCCACCACGGACCGGGCGCAGGCTGCGGCGGCGGTGACGATCAGCGCGGGCAGCGCATCGCGTACGCGTTCCGCAGTGGGCCCGGCGGCCAGCAGCGGGGTGAGGGCGCTGGTGGTGGCGTACAGCCCGAATGCGGTGACGGCGCCGGAGACGAGCTGGAGCAGACAGGTCAGGGCGACAGCGCGGGGGGAGGTGCCTGCGGCGAGGTGATGCCACAGGTGGGCGGCGGTGGCGTTCAGGTGCCGCCATCGGCCGCGGCCGGCGCGGATGTCCATGACAGCTGCGCCACCGCCGGGAAGCCGGGCAGCGTAGATCTGTGTAGTCACGGGCACGATGCGGTCCTGACCATGGGAGTGTCCTGCCACCAGGTGGCGCGTGCGGTGTTGAGCCGGGCGAGCCACAGCTCGGTAACGTGCAGGACGTGCAGGACGTGCAGGTCGGCCAGCGGCGCTGGGGCGCCCGCGGCGGCTGCTTCGAGGTCTGCGGCGGCCTGACGGACATCAATCAGGCCGGCCTGGGCGAGTCGCGACGTGGCATACAAACGGTGGTGGCGGGCCTGGCGCCGACGCCACCAGGCCATCGCACGCCACTACCGCCGCCGCCACGAATATCAGGACCCCCGTGACCAGAAGTGCAGCTGCGGTGTCCGACTTGGGGTTTTTCGTTGTCCTGATCCAGTGAGCGGCAGACGGAGTTCCCCGCGCCCTTCCGCCTACGAGAAAGGGAGGCCAAGAGAAGGCCATGGGGACACCGCGTAGATACAGCGCCCCTTCTACAAGAAATCCCCGGGCGAGTGCGCCGATCCAGGTTGCTCGGGCGGACATCGACGGTACGGCGCGTGCCGCGCCGCATCCGCTCAGCTGTCGGCTTCGGGCGGATGCTGACCGCTCGCGCCGGCCTGAAGGCTGTGCTCGACCTCCAGCCCAAGGACCATTCTGTCCAACTCATCTACCTTGCGGCGCATTTCATCCACAGACATCCGGAGCTCCCGCCGTTGGCTTCGCCGAGCGCGTCGGTCGTCCGGCGGCGGCCGCTCCGCCGCCCTCGCCACCCGCTGGTAGTGCTCCTCTACGTCCTCGAAGAGGCGCCGAAGGTGCTGCGCTCTTTCCCACAGCCCCATGTCCCCGGCGCCGACCCACCCGGCCAGCAGCCGCATCCGGTCGGCCAGGAACTGGCAATGGCTGTGCGCGTGCGCGGCTTGACGCTGGAGAGATTGAAGGTATCGACCACCTCGATCCGAAAACACGCGTCCATCTTCCCGCAGCGAACTATCCGATGTCATCCCGTACCGCAGGAGCACACCCTGGCCGCCCGCACCTGCCCCTTGCGGATGCCTGACAATGCGCTGACGCACCGTCCGCCGAACCCGTGTGCATACAGGACGTACAGACCACCACCGGAACCTGACCAGCATCTACTCGAAACCACGGCTGCTGTGTCCGGAAGCCTGTCACTCCCGTGCCACGATCGGTGCATGAGCGAGTACTCCTGGCCCGAGGACGGCACGTCCGCGCCCGATTCAGCGGCTGGACGGGGCCGGTACGGTGTGCGGGCTTTCCCACAGGCTGTGAGTCCCGCGCTCGGCACTCCGGTGCGAACATATCGTCACGTATCGGACCTCCCAGATTCCCTGCGGCGGCGCGGCAGGGGCGTCGTCGCGGAAACGACCAGCTCGCGGGGGGGCACCGACGTCGTGCATGCTGCCGGAACCCGTTGGCGACCCCGACCCGCGCAGCCCATCGCGAAGGCCACCAGCGAAGTGAAGCCAGCCAGCTCGCCGTTCCGCAGCCCGGACGCCAACATCAGGCCGAGAAAAGGGCGGAGCGCGCCGCCGCCACATCCTCAGCCGACGAGCCCTGGCCCGTTGAGGAGCGGACAGCCATTATCGCCCCCCACTTACGGCAGCAGGCTCGAATCTCCATAGTGCCCCGCCGGGGGCACCACGCAGATGGTCGCATGACCAGTGGTGCCGGTCATGACCGTGGCCGGAGGGGCCGTTCCGGCGTGGTGGCCTGCCAGTTGTCTCGCGAGTGGTCCTGGAAACAGCCTCGACTGTGTCGGCTGTCAGGGTGATCCGGCAAAGGGCCTCGTTGATCGTTCCCTCGTAGTGAATCTCCAGCCGCAGAGCCTCGAAACAGCCGGCGGGAGAGGTCATCCGGGAGCAGAGCAAGGTCGACCGGTGTCACGGGCGGGCGGTCGAGAAGGTCCGGATTGGGCTTCAGCGCGGCGAGTTGCTGCTTGAAGTTCCGGCGGTCGGCCCGCCGCTCGTTCAGGCCGCGGATGAAGTCCACAAGCGCCACGTTGCGCAGGGCATTCATGTGTTCCTCGTGCTCCCGGCGCCGGGCATCGTCGAGGGTGAACAACCTCGGTTTGGGGAGGTTGGTGCGGGCACGGCAGTGACGCGGTGTCAAAGGCGGGAGCGTGTCAGGGTTCGTATGTGTAGTCCTCGACCGGGCCGAGCGGGGTGAACTCTCCGTCCTGGACCTGGAAAAGCTGGGGGCCGTCGCCTGCGTAGTCGCCGTCGGAGTCGAAGGCGATGAGGCCGGTGACTCCTTCGAGGCGGTGGCCCGCCACCGCGTCGAACGCCGCTTCCCGGTCCGCCTCCCTGCCCGCCCCCGCAACCGCCTCGATGATCAGCGCGGCAACGTCGAACGTCCTGGCCGAATAATGGCCCGGTCGCCGGCCGTTCGCCTCCTCGAAGAGCTGGGCGAACCGCCGGCCCTCCTCGCTGACGGACGAGTCGAACCGGTGAGAGACCAGGTACCAGCCCTCGGAGACGTCCTGCCACGTGGAGAGGAAGCGGCGGCCCATGAGCTCTTCCCCGCCGACCAGGTCTCCCGTGTAGCCCTTGTCCCGCAGCGCGACTGCCAGGTCACCTGCCTGGTCAAGGGAGCCGCAGAACGCCACGGCGTCCACGGTCGCCTCGACTGCGTACTGGGCGGCCTCCTCGAAGGGCGCCGACCTCCGGGCGTACGATCCCGACTTGCGCAGGCGCTCCACCACCGCGTCCGCCAACTCCCGGCCGGGCGGGGAGGCATCGTCGATCACCACCGCCGCGCTGCCGGCGAGGAAGCCGCCGATCGCCGCCCCCGCCTGCCGGTCGTTCGGGACGCCGCGCAGGAAGGTGGCGAAATCTCGCTGCCCGGCAAACTCCGGGCTGGTGACCAAGGGGCTCACGGCGGCCAGGCCCGCCGCCGAGTACAGCGGGCCCGCCGCCCGTGCCGTGCCGGAGTACGCCGGGCCGACCACCGCGAGCACCCGGCCGTCGTCGATCGCCGCCTGCGCGGCGGCGGTGGCGGTGTCAGCCGTGCCCTGGTCGTCGGCCTCGAAGACCTCGAAACGGAGATCGGGGTGGTCGCCGGACTCGTTGGCCAGGTCGACGGCCAGTCGTACCGACGCGAGCATGTCCCGGCCCACATCGGCGTTGTCGCCGGTCAGCGGGCCCTGGACGGCTATCCGCACGGTCGTGGGCTCGCCGATGGAGCCGTCGCCGTACGTGTCACCGCCGTTCGTGCCGGAGTCACCGCCGCCGCCGCCGTTGCCGTTGCCGGCGCCGTTGCCGTTGCCGGAAGTGGTGAGGGCGTACGTCAGCGCGCCGAGCCCCGCGATGCCCGCCGCTCCCCCGGCGATGGCCAGCGCGCGGCGCCGCGAGGGGCCTCGCGCGGGAGGGGGCGTGTCGGTCCGCGTACGGACCGAGTCGGCCACCGCCGTCGGCAGCCAGTCCAGGGCGGCCAGCCCGCCCGCGTCATCGCCAAGCCGCTCGACCAACTCCGCGACCCCCGGCCGCCGTTCCGGGTCCTTCTCCAGGCACCGGCCCACCAGCTCCCGCAGCCCGCCATCCGGCAGCCGCGTGAGGTCGGCCGGCTCGTACGCCGCGCGGAAGTTGACCTCGTGCGAAAGCCCCGAGCCGAACGGGCCGGTGCCGGTGGCCGCGTAGACCAGCACCGCGCCGAGGGCGAAGACGTCACCGGCCGGGCCGGCGCCCGCACCCCTCAGCTGCTCGGGTGCGATGAACCCGGGCGTTCCCACTATCGCGCCCGTCTGTGTGAGACGGGTGCCGGCGATGGCGAGCGAGATGCCGAAGTCGATGACGCGCGGCCCGTCGCTCGCCAGCAGCACGTTCGACGGCTTGAGGTCACGGTGCACCACCCCGGCGGCGTGGATCGCCTCCAACGCCTCGGCCAGCGCCCCGCCCAGCGCCCGCACCGATTCCTCGGGCCAGGGCCCGTGCGCGGTGACCGCGTCGTTCAGCGGCAGCCCCGCCACGTACGCCGTCGCCAGCCACGGCGGCGTGCCCTCCGGGTCGGCATCCACCACCCCGGCGGTGAAGAAACCGTTGACGCGGCGGGCGGCGGCGACCTCGCGGGCGAAGCGACCGCGGAATCGCGGGTCCTCGGCCAGCTCGGCCCGCACGACCTTCACGGCCACCGGCCGCCCGCCCGGCGACCGCGCCAGGAACACCCGCCCCATGCCGCCGGACCCGAGCCGCGCCAGCACCTGGTAGCGCCCCACCCGCTCCGGATCGCCCGCCTCCAACGCCTGAAACGCCGTCATGTATGTGCCCCGTCCCGATCCGCCAACAGCCGATCAAGCGTAGCGATGAAGCGCTCACGGCAGAGCTGCGCCGTTGCGCAACGCGCGCCCGATGCACGGGGCGCGGCGTTCGCGGGACCGGGATGCCGATCGTTCCCGCAGCATCGCCACGTTGCACGAGGACGGCTACTGCCGCAGCCGCCGGCTCGTCAGCCGTCTCGACGCGGCGACCGGCCGGCCTTTGCCCCGCCCGGCGCGTGCGTGCAGCGCGATGGCCAGGGGGGTGGCGGTGAACACCGAGGAGCAGGTCCCGACGACGAGGCCGATGAGCAGCGCGAGGGCGAAGTCGGTGAGCGAGCCGCCGCCCAGCACGGCGAGGGCGGTCAGGATGAACAGGGCGCCCATGCCGGTGTTGACGGTGCGGGGGATGGTCTGGAGGACCGCCGTGTTGGCGAGGGAGGCGAACGGCCCGGGGCGGGAACTCAGCTCGCGCAGGCGGTCGAAGACGACGACGGAGTCGTTCACGGAATAGCCGATGACGGTGAGCAGGGCGGCCAGGAAGACGCCGTCGACGGGTTTGCCGAGCCAGGCGAAGGCGCCGACGAGGATGAGCGCGTCGTGGGCCATGGTGAGGACCGCGGCGGTGGCGTAGGTCCAGCGGAACCTGACGGCGAGGTAGCCGAGCTGGGTGACGAGGGCGGCGCCGAGCGCGATGAGCGCGCCGGTGCGCAGTTCCTTGCCGAGGCTGGGGCCGATCATCTCGTCGCGGACCTTCTGCGTGTCGCCCCCGAGGTCGCTGATGGCCTGCCTGGCGTCGGCTTCCTGCGCGTTCGAGAGTTCCTGGGTGCGGACGGTCAGCCCGCCGTCGGCGGAGGCGTGGACGACGGCGCGCGGCAGGTCCGCCTCCGTCAGGGCGTCCCTGGCCTCGTCGGCGTCGACGGGCCGCTCGGTGGTGTACTCGATCATCCGGCCGCCGGTGAACTCGACGCCGAAGTCCAGCCCGCGGGCCGTGATGCCGCAGACGGCCAGGACCACGGCCGCGGCGGAGAGCGCGAGCCACCGGCGGCGGCGGCGCATCAGCTGCGGGTTGCGGCGTTCGAGCCAGGAACGGACCCGGCCGCGCACACCGATACCGGAACGGGCGGGGTGGAGACGTGCGCCCCTGCGGTCGACGGTGAGTCCCGCCAGGGCCCGGGTGATCACCAGGGCGCTGAACATGGAGGCCAGCACGCCGATGCCCAGAGTGACGCCGAAGCCGCGTACCGGCCCGGAGGCGAGGAAGAACAGCAGGGCGGCGGCGATGAGCGTGGTGACGTTGGTGTCGGCAATGGCACCGAAGGCTTTGCGGAACCCGGTGGCCAGCGCGGTGCGCACGGTGGTGCGGCGCCGCGCGGCGTACTCCTCGCGGGCGCGTTCGAAGACCAGCACGTTGGCGTCGACCGCCATGCCGATGGCCAGGGCGAAGCCGGCCAGGCCCGGCAGGGTCAGCGTGGCGCCCAGGGCGGCCAGGGCCGCGTAGGAGATCAGGGCGTAACAGGCCAGGGCGCAGGTGGCGAGGAAACCGAGCAGCCGGTAGGCGGCGATGATGAACAGCGACGTGAGTGCGGCGCCGATGAGCGCGGCCCGGGCGCTGGCGCTGATGGCCTCGGCGCCGAGGGTGGGGCCGATGGTGCGTTGCTCGATCGTCTCCACCGGCACGGGAAGGGCGCCGCCGTTCACCAGCAGGGCCAGTTCGCGGGCCTCGGCGCGGTCGAAGTCCCCGGTGATCTGCGTGGTTCCGCCGGTGATGCCCCCGCCGCAGGCCACGGAGGGGTCCACCTGGGGCGACGAGACCAGCTCGTCGTCCAGCACGATCGCGATGCGGCGGGCCGGGTCGCCGTCGCCGGCGCAGGCGGCCCGGCCGGTCAGCCGCGCCCACGCGTCCCCGCCCGCGCCGTCGAAGTCGACGGTGACGAACCAGCCCAGGCCCCGCTGCGCGTCGAGCCGGGCCTCGGCGCCGGACACGTCCGCGCCGGTGAGCTCCGGCGGGCCGAGGCGCAGCCGCTGACCGGTCTCGTCCGGCAGAACCCGTTCCCCGGAGCCGTCCGGGTCCGGTTCGGATTCCGCCTGGCGGGTGCCCGCGGGGCCGAGCACGGGGTGGAACGTGAGCTGGGCCGTACGGCCGAGGACGTCGGCGGCCTCGCGCGGGTCCTGGACGCCGGGCAGTTCGACGATGATCCGGTTGTCACCGGAACGCGTGAGCGTGGGTTCGGCCACGCCCAGCGCGTCGATGCGGTGGCGCAGGACCTCAAGGGTGTGGTCGGTGGCCGCGGCGTCGGCCTCGACGGTGGGCGCGTCGCGGGTCTGGAGAACGATCTGTGTTCCGCCGCGCAGGTCGAGGCCGAGGCGCGGCGGGACGATGACGGCGATGCAGGCGGACAGGGCGAGCACGACAAGGGAAAGGGCGCAGCGCACCCGGGTGGCACGGGTCAAGGGAACGGCTCCAGCAGGCATGCCGCGGCCCACGCAGGCGAGGGCCGCGTGTCGGACAGGGTCTCGGTCAGCTGCCGGAAGGTGGAGCGCGCCCGGCCAGGGGCGCGGTGTACGGGGGGTGCGCGGCGGGGATCGCGGCCCGCCGCGGCCCGGCCGGGCTCAGGAACTCGGACGGGAGTGTGGGGGCCGGCGTGGTGATCAGCGGCTGGAGGGGCAGCTCCGCCGGGGCGCCCTGCTGGGCGCGCGGCGGTGCGACGGCGTCCGGCCTGTCGGCGTCCCAGGTGCCGGCGGCGCGGTCGGGCGCGCTCTCCGCCGGTGCCGAGGGGGCCGCCGCGGCGGCCCCCTCGGCACCGGTGCCCGGCGAGGCGGTCACCGGGGCGGCGAGCAGGCAGACGACGGCGAGCAGGAGGACGGCCAGCGCGCGGCACCGGCCGGCCCGGGGCACGGGCCCTGTGGGGTGGCGGGAAGCCGCGATGGGCCACGGGGGCATGCGCGGCCTCCTCGGGGGCTTCCGGAGCGGGGAAAGCGGGAACGGGCCCGCGCGGGCGGCTGCCGGCGCCTCAGGGCTCGATCAGGCCGGCGCGGATAGCGTAACGGGTCAGCTCCAGCCGGTCCCGCATGCCCAGCTTGTGCAGCAGGTTCGCACGGTGGCGGTGGACGGTCTTGACGCTGATCACGAGGGTGTCGGCGATCTCCTGGGAGGTGTGGCCCTCGGCGATGAGCTTGAGGACCTCCTCTTCGCGGGGCGTCAGGAGGCTGTCGGGCACTTCCTTGCCGTCGCGGGCGCGGTCGAGGTAGTTGCGGATCAGGGCGGTGACCGCGCCGGGGTACAGAAAGGGCTCGCCGCGCCCGACCGCGCGGCAGGCGGCGACCAGGTCGCGGTCGGCGACGGACTTGAGCACGTATCCGCAGGCGCCGGCCTTGAGCGCCTGGAAGAAGTACTGCTCGTTGTCGTACATGCTCAGCATCAGGATGCGCAGGCCGGGCTGGGACTGCGCGAGTTCGCGAGCGGCCTGGAGGCCGGTCATGCGCGGCATGGCGACGTCCAGAATGGCCAGGTCGGGGTGGTGGGCGGCGGCGGCGCGGACGGCTTCGGCGCCGTCCCCCGCCTCGGCCACGACCGCGAAGTCGGGCTCCCCCTCCAGGATGAGCCGAACGCCGCGGCGCACCAGGGCGTGGTCGTCGGCGAGGAGGATGCGTGTCGCGGCTGCGGTCGTTTCTGTCATGGGCGCTTCTGTCATGGGCGGGCGCCCTTTCCTGCGCTGGGCACGGTCAGCAGCACGCGGGTGCCGCCGGCCGGGCGGGGTGCGATGTCGAGAGTGGCGCCGAGCAGCAGGGCGCGTTCGCGCATACCGCGGATTCCCGCTCCCTCGGCCGCCTCGCCGATGCCCCGGCCGTCGTCGTCGATCCGCAGGACGACGGAGGAGCCGGTGCGGTGGATGGCCAGCTCCGCCCGGTCGGCCTCGGCGTGGCGGGCGATGTTGGTGAGCCCTTCCTGGGCGACGCGATAGATCACCACCTCCGCCTCCCGTTCCAGCGGCGGAAGCCCGGACTGGATGCTGCGGGAGACCTTCATGCCGGCGTGGGTGGCGTAGTCGGTGGCCAGGGAGGTGAGGGCCGCCGCGAGGCCGAGGTCTTCGAGGACTCCGGGCCGCAGCCTTCGGGCGAGGCGGCGCACCTCGTCCAGGCTGTCGCGGACGGTCTCCTGGGCCAGGAGCAGTTCACCGCGCAGCGGGTCGGGGGCCTGGTCGGCGGTGCGTTTGAGGCCGAGCAGGACCGCGGTCAGGCTCTGGCCGACCTCGTCGTGGAGCTCGGCCGCGATGCGGCGCCGTTCGGTCTCCTGCGCGGACAGCGCGCGGGCGCTTGAGGTGGCGCGTTCGGCCTCGAGCCGGTCCAGCATGGCGTTGAAGGCGTGGACCGGCTCGGCGATGCCGCCCCGGACGGGCGCGGACAACCGCTGCCCCGGCTTGAGCAGGTCGACCGTGGACATCAGCCGGGACAGCCGGTCGAGCGGCGCGAGACCGACCCTCAGCAGGGCCGCGTTGGCCACCAGCATCACGCCGAGACCGGTCAGCAGGATGGCGGCCTCGGGCAGCAGGATCGGCACCGACACGGTCACCGGCGCCCACAGCAGCAGCGCCGTGGCCGCGCCCAGCACCACGGCGTTCAGGCCGAAGATCCGCCAGAACAGGGACACGGAACGTCACGCCTCCTTCGCCTTCTTCGCCTTCTTGAGTGCGGTCTCCGTCACGCCCCCCAGTGTCGTCCCGGGCCCGGGCCGCCGCTTCCCCGGGCACCCGCCGGGCGTGCGCGGTCAAGCCTGCCTGCTCGGAGGGTCCGGGTCGATGGCGACCACGACCCATTCCGCGCCCGCCCGTGGGCGTCCGCCCGCGCGGGTCTGCACCCCGCAACCCGCCCGAAATGGGGCCTGCGCCCGATGGCCGTCCGTTCCGTGCCGGGTCACAGTGAAAGTTCAGGGAGGAGCGGACCGGGGAACCGGCCCGCTCCTCCGTACGATTTTGTGGCAGAAGGGACCACGTTCGCGATGTCACCGGATACCAGCCGCCCCGCGGCCGAACCCGCGGGAGCGCAGGACACCAGGCAGCGGCTCGAAGACGAGCGCGATACCCGTCTCGCACAGTTGCGGGCCCTCGACAGCGCTTCCGACGGCTCGGAGGCCGACCACCTCGTGGTGCCGCAGCGGAGTGCCGTGCAGCGCGCCCTCCAGGACATCGAGGCCGCGTTCGGCCGGCTGGACAGCGGTACCTACGGGACCTGCCTGGGGTGCGCCGGCCCCATTCCGGCGGCGCGGCTGGACATCCTGCCCCACGCCAGGTATTGCGTCCCCTGTCAGCAGCGCGCCGGCTGACCCGCCGACCGCCCGTCCGCCCCCCTCGGCTCCGGCACTGCCGGAGTCTTCGTTCGTCCGTGGTCCCGCCTCGAAGGGGTGAAGCAGTGAACCATCAGTCCCCAGCCGAGTTGACCGAGTTGGCCGAGCTCCGGCAGACCCTCGGGGAGCAACCTGTCCTCCGCGGGGACCGGCCGAGCGGGCCGGGGCCCGGGCGGGGCGTCGGTGAGCCGGAAGCCGCCTCCCGGCGGGAGGCGCGGAAGGCGCGGGACGCACTGTGCGCCGCCGCCCGCGTGGTCCTCGCCGACGTGGAGGCCGCCCTGCGGCCCACGAACGACGGCAGCTACGGCAACCGCCTGCGGATCGTTCCGCAGGCGCGCTGCTGCTCTCCCTGCCACCGGTCGGGGGTGGCCGGCCGATGAGCCCCCGCGACACCGGCGGCCCGCGCCGCCGGCCGGCCTGGCCGCTCCGCCGCCGGAGCCCGGGGATCGCCCTCGACCTGGGGAGCGCGAGGACCCGGGTCTGGACGACGGGCCGCGGCGACATCCTCGACGTGCCCACGGTCGTCGGCCGCGGCCCCGGAACGGGCCACCCCGTCCGGCGGGGAACGATCGTCGACTCCGAGGGCGTCGCGCGGCTGCTGTCCCGGCTGGTGGCGGAACGCGTGCCGCGGAACGCCCGGCCCGTGGTCGTCTTCACCACGCCCGTGCTCAGCGCCCCGGGCCACCAGGCCGCCGCCGCGGACGCCCTCCGCGCCCTGCGCCCCAGGACCGTGCTGGCCATCGACGGCGTCAAGGCCATCGCCCTCGCCGCCGGAGCCGACCTGTCCCGGCCTCTGCTGGTCGTCGACCTCGGCGCACACCTCACGGAGGTGGCGCTGCTCGCCGACGGCACCGTGGCCGCGGCCCGCCGGAGCGCCACGCCCGCCGACGGCACGGCGGGCGCCTGCCCCGCGGAACGGGCCGCGGGCATCGCCGCCCTGATCACCGGCATGTTCGGTGACGACCCCAGGCCGCAGATGGTCGACGCGCTCGATCGCGGCCTGCTGCTCGCCGGCGGCGGGGCGCTGCGCCCGAAGCTCGCGCGCCTGCTGTGCGCCCGCCTGCGCGTTCCCGTTCAGGCCGTGCCCCAGCCGCAGACCGCCGCCGTGCGCGGCGCCGCCCGGGCGCTGGACGCCGCCCGGCGCCACCCCGGTCTGGACACGCCCGTCGACGCGCCCCCGCCCGCCTGACCCCCGCGAAAGCCGTCGGGCCGCGTTCTCGGACACGGCCACCGGCGAGTACCGGCCCCCGGGGCGCCACCGTGAGCCGGGTCGGCGGCCATGGGCGGTGGGCACGAGCCGCAGCGGGCCGGGCGGCCGAACGGCCGACAGCGGGAGGCGGCCAACCGCTGGTCCCGGCCGTACCGACTGGGAACGTGTCCGGTGCTCCCGTATTCGTGCTCGCCGACGGCCGGGCCCGGCCCGCAGGCCGCTTTTCTACCGTTTCTCTGCCGTTTCTACCTTCGGGTGATGTACACGAGTTCTGCCGGCTACGAGCTGCTTGCCGGGGCAGCGGCGGGACGTTCCCGGTGAAAGGTTCTGGTCATGCCGCGGATGTCCGCGCCGGCATACGGCTGACCCAGGCTCTCCCTTTCAGGCGCCGGCGCCGCCATCGACCGGCAGGATCGCGCCGGTCACGTACGAGGCGCGGTCGCTGAGCAGCCACGCGGCGGCCTCGGCGATCTGCCGGGGGGCGGCCATCCGGCCGAGCGGGATCGTTGCGGTCATCTGCTGGACGATGCCGGGAGTCGCCGCTTCCCAGGCGTCGATCATCTTCGTGGCGGTGCCGCCGGGGGTGATGCCGTTGACCCGGATACGGTCACCGGCCCAGTTCACCGCGGCGGTCTCGGTGAGGCTGTTGAGCGCGCGCTTCATGGCGCCGTATGCCGGCAGGGCGGGGTTCGCGCGGCGGCTGCCGATGCTCGAGGTGTTGACGATCGCCCCGCCACCGTTCCGTCGCATGAGTGCGGCCTCGGCGGTCATGGCGGTCCAGTGCGAGCGGAAGTTCACGGCGAACTGCTCGTCGATGTCCTCGTCGCTGGTGGTATCGACCGGGCCCAACTGCTGCTGCGGGGCCGCGCCGTTGTTGAAGGCCCCGTCGAGCCGTCCGTGCAGCTTTTCGACGCGGTCGATGGCGGCGCGGATGTTCGCGCGGTCGGCGAGGTCCAGGGCGACGGCGTCGGCGATGCCGCCGTCGGCGCGGATCTCGGTGGCGATGCGGTCGAGGGCGTCGGTGCTGCGGGCGGCGAGCACGACGGCGGCGCCCTCGGAGGCGAAGAGCCGGGCCGCGGCCGCCCCGATGCCGCGGCTGGCGCCGGTGACGAACACGACCTTGCCGGCGAGCAGGCCGACGGGCGGGCTGTCGATGTGGCTCGTGTGGTTCGTGTCGTTTGAGTCGTTCGTGTTGTTCGTCATGACACCAGCGTCAGCCCGGCCCCCGGCCGGATACAGGCACAGCCAGTACCAGGATCCGCCGCCGGGCGGCGCGCACACTTGGCGTATGACCAAACAGGAGCTCGGGGCGTTCCTCCGCAGCCGCCGCGAGCGGCTACGGCCGCAGGACGTCGGCCTCCCCTCCGGACCGCGACGCCGGACACCAGGGCTTCGCCGCGAGGAGGCCGCGGTCCTCGCGCACATCTCCACCGAGTACTACATCCGGCTGGAGCAGGGCAGGGCACCGCGACCGTCGGGCGAGGTCCTCGCTGGGATCGCCGGGGCGCTGCGGCTCACCGACGCCGAGTCGGACCACCTCCACGTTCTCGCGGGTACCGCGCCGATCCGTGCCCGGCTGCACCGGCGCGATGTCCGCCCGAGCATCCTCGCGCTCCTGGAGCGGCTGCCGCAGACGGCCGCTTTCGTGATGTCCGCCGCGTTCGACGTGCTCGCCTGGAACGACCTCGCGGCCGCGCTCATGGAGGATTTTGCCGACCTCGCCCCCGAGGACCGCAATCTCGCCCGCCGGGCATTCATCGGGCCGGCGCGGCCTGATGCGTCGCGGTACGGGATCTCCGACGCCGCCGAGTTCCGGCACCAGGTCGTCATGGAGCTCCGTGCCACCCTCGCCCGCTACCCGGCGGACCCCGCGGTGACCGGCCTCGTCGACGAACTCCGCGACGCCAGCCCCGACTTCGTCCGGCTCTGGGAGCGGCACGACGTGCAGGCCGCGCCGATGCTCACCAAGACCTTCCGCCACCCGGTCGTCGGGGAGATCACCGTCGACTGCGACTCGCTCGCGCTCAGGGACCGCGACCAGCATCTCGTTCTCTACAGCGCGCCGCCGGGCTCCCCCGGCGCCGAGGCTCTGGCTCTTCTGAACGTCCTCGGGACCGAGGCCGGTGACTATCTGCGGTAGCGCCGCGCTGACGTCATTGCCCGGGATCTGGTTCGGTTTCCGTGAAGCCGGCACGGCGCGGAAGGTCTCGACGAGGGCCGCCTCGGGTTCGGTGGCGAAACGGGGCGGCGCTCCTGTTCGGCCACGGCCTGCTCGGGTGCGCCCCGGCCCGCTCGCGCCGGCAGACGGCCGGCTGAGCCTTCGACTCAGCTGAGCTCACGGCCGTCGCCGGAACGGGGCGAGCGTGGCGCGCACGAGGTCGGCGGCGCCCCAGTCGGGGTCGAACTGGGCGATCACGGCCAGGTGCTGGCGTAGCTGGAGGATCGGCATGCGTTCGCGCCAGTCGCGGTCGAGCCCGGTCAGCTCGGCGTACAGCTCGAAGAACACGTGCGCCTCGGGCGGCGGCGCCGTCGTCCACAGGTGGGCCAGATCGACCTCGGCCCACGTGTACGACACGGCCGGGTCGATCAGCGCGGGCCGTCCGCCGGGGGTGGTCATGACGTTCAGCGCCCACAGATCGCCGTGCGTCAGGCACGCGGGCCTGACCGGCAGCAGCTCGGGAAGCCGGTCGCACAGCCGCTCCAGAGCCGCCCTGTCCGCGGCGTCGAGCGCCTCCTGGACGCGACGCTCGCCGAGCCAGCGCAGCAGCCGGTGCTGGGCGTAGAACGCGAACCCGTCGTCATCCCAGGTGTTGACCTGCCGACGACGGCCAAGCCAGTTGTCCCGGTGCCACCCGAACCGTGGGTACCGCGTGGTGGTGTGCAGGTGGGCGAGCACATGCGCGAGCTGCTCCCAGAAGGCCCCGGTGCCCGGCCGGGGCCGCAGCACGGACAGCACGAGCAGGTCGCGGTCCGCGAGGATGATCTCGGGCGTGGCGACGCCGCCCGCCTCGCGCAGCACGGTGAGCCCCTCGGCCTCCGCGGCGAAGGCGTCGTCCGACGGCGGTTCGCCGAACGCCTTGACGAACACCGACGTGCCGTCGCCGCGGCGCGCGAGCCCCGCGGTCGCGGCGAGGCCCCCGGTGGCCGGCTCTACCGCGACGACGTCGGTCAGGCCGGCCGCGTGAAGGCGTTGGAGCAGGAAAGACCTCGCGGCTGTCACAGGTGCTCCCCTTCGCTGGTCCCGCGTCATGGCAATCAGCGCCGAGCCCTCCGCGAACTCGCCGGCTCGAGCGCACTCTCAGCGGGAACGACCCTCTCACGAACGCCTGTTGCCCGCGCTCTCCCTCGAAAGCCGCACCGGCGAAGCGGCGCCTGGCAGCAGTGTCCGGGCCGGGGCACCGCCGTCTCGACGTCGGGGGCGGATAGTTCGAGGATGCCGGTGAACGGCACCACCGGCCAGTTACCTTGACGAGGGGGCCTCATGGCTGTGCGCATCCATCTGAGCAGTGCGGATCTGCGAAGCGTCACGGTGGCGCGCTGCGCGGAGCCGTTGTGCGAGATGGAACGGAGCCTGCGGGCGCTGCGGTTGCCGACGCGTGATCCGGTGACTGTCCGCTGGCGCCAGTGGGCGCGCAGGCAGCTGCCGAAAGCGGCGTACCCCCTGCTGACGCTGGTCCCGGCCAGCGGCCCCAGCCCTGACTTCCTGACCCCTCTCACCACCAGCCCCGACCTCGCCCCCGCCCTGAACGCCGTGCTGAGCACGCCACCGGCCCGCCTCCTGGGGGACCTCGGTCCGCTCGCCGACCGCAGCAGACCCTCGTCCTGGGTGGCCGACCTGACGAGCGGGAGACGGCCTGCACTGCGCCGTCTGGAACTGGCGATCACCAGCTACCACGACGCCATTCTGAAGCCGGTGGAGCACCACCTGACCACCGAGTTCGATACGGCTGCGGACGGCATGGCGCAGACCCTGGCTCGCGGCGGTCTCGATGCCCTGCTGCGCGATCTGCATCCCTCCATCCGCTGGGAGCCGCCCATACTCCACGTGGCGCACAGGCGGCTGGACGAGGATGTCCGTCTTCATGGCCAGGGGCTCCACCTGATTCCGTCCTTCTTCGCGAGCTCCAACGCGGTCATGAACGACGTGGTCGCGCCCTACGTCGTGGTCTTCCCGATGCGGCGCCGCGCCCTTTGGCACGCCGACTCCGGCCGCCCGGCACGGGCACTTGCCGACTTGCTCGGCGACACCCGCGCCACCCTCCTGTACGCCATCGCCCGGGCCGCCCGAGGCGTCTCCACCACTGCACTCGCCCAGCGAGCCGGCATAGCCAACTCCACCGCAAGCCATCACGTCAAAGCCCTCCGCGGCGCCCAGTTGGTCGCCACCCGACGCGCCGGCACCAGCGCCCTTCACACACTCACGCCGCTGGGCGAGCAAGTGCTCCGCTCCAATCCACATCCCGCTCGCTGATCCGGGCCCCGGCTCGCCGCGTCGGAACGATCAGGTCCGGAGGAACGGGCGGTTCAGGTGCGAGGTGGCCAGGAGGGCGCGGTGGCGGCGTGCCTCGGCGAGGAGGGACTGCCGACTGCGGCGGGCCGCGGCCGGGTCGCTCTCCAACCGGTAGGCCACGGGCGGCGCGGCCAACTGCACGGCGTGCACCAGAACGTCGCCGGTGATCACGATGCGCCGGTGCCCGCCGTCGACCAGGACGGACTGGTGCCCGGCGGTATGGCCGGGCGTCGGCACGGCGGTCAGCTCCCCGCCCCGGCCGCCGCCCAGCACCCGGACCCGCCCGTCGATCTCGTGCAGCAGTCCGGCCCGGCGCAGCGGCTCCACCACGTACGCCGTGGCGCTGTCGTCCTCGTCGAGCGCCGCTGTCTCGGCACGCTGGACCACGTGGCGCGCGTTCGGGAACATCGGCCGCCCCGCGGCATCGACCGCCCAGCCGAAGTGGTCCTCGTGGAGGTGGGTCAGTATGACCGAGTCCACGTCGTCCCGGTCGATACCGGCCAGTTCCAGCACCGCCGGGAGGTGCCCCGGCACCGGGGCCCATGCGGACGCGGGGCTGCCGGCCGGGCCCACCCCGGTGTCCACCAGGGTGGCCCGGCCGCCCGGCCTGCGGACGGCATAGCAGCGGAAGTCGAGCTCCCACGTGTCGTCCGGCCCGAACGCGTCGGG
This sequence comes from Streptomyces sp. MP131-18, assembly GCF_001984575.1. Classification (GTDB taxonomy): domain Bacteria; phylum Actinomycetota; class Actinomycetes; order Streptomycetales; family Streptomycetaceae; genus Streptomyces; species Streptomyces johnsoniae. The sequence continues at coordinate 2,221,913 of NZ_LZNS01000001.1, forward strand.
GTCGAGGCGTTCGGCCCTCGCCCAGTCCTCCTGCCGCGCGTCGGGAAACTGGTCCTGCCGTCTGCCGGGGAAGGGCCCGTGCGCGTCCAGCAGCGCCAGCACCTCGAACGGCCCTGCCTGCCGCGCCACGATGCGCGCCGGGTCGGCGCGGCGTTCCCCGGCCGCCGCCCGGTGCGCCGTGCTCGTGCCGGTCCAGGCGGCCAGCGCGCCGACGCCCACGCAGGCCGCGTCCCGCAGAACGCGCCGTCGGCTGCCGGTCGCCGGGTCGTCCGCCGTCGCGGCGTCGGACGGAACAGGACGGTGGGTCATGGTCTTCCCCTCATCGGTCGGGTCATGGGGCCTTCGGACATCGCGACCCCGCTCCCCGCACGGACCGGCCGCAGGCGAACGGGGGCACCCGCGCGCGGTGACGACGCACGCAACGCGAACGACCGGCCCCTCGGCGAATGCGGACGGTGCCGCTGCCGGGAACGCGCCAGCCCCGTTCGAGGATGACGGGGACGCCCGCCACCGAGCAGTGATTCGATCGTCGTCACAAACCTTGACGACTCGGCCCCCGCCCGGTCCCGAGATCCAACGGGAAGCCGGAGGGCCGTATCTACCGGCCCGAGGACGGTTCCCGTTCACCGGCGGGTACGGCCGGCTCCATGCCGGGCACCACCGGTCGTGGTGCGGGTGTCGCCGCAGCCCCGCGAGGGGCCGGAGTTGGCGTGGTAGACGAGCCGGTTCTCCGTCCCGTCGGGCGACATGAAGCAGCCGTTCGTCCGCGAGGAGGCACTGAGCGGGTCGGAACCGGTGAGTCCGAGCAGGCTGCGCTGGTAGTCGGGCCGCCGGTGAAGGCCGGCAGGCTCGCGAGCACCAAGAGCGGCGGACGTTGGGCGGCAGGCGGCAGGCGGCAGGCGGCAGGCGGCAGGCGGCAGGCGGCAGGTGACTAGTAGGTGATCTGGAACGTGGCGTCCTCACGGGCGACTTGGGGTGAGCCGGCGCCGAGCTGGTCGAGGCGGAGGATGTGGTCGGAGTGGCGGATGCGGTGGTCGGGGTGGTTGTGGGAGCGGAACGAGGTCCACGAGGCGTCGGCAAGGCCGGCCTCGGCGTGAAACGTCGCGTCGGCGGCGAAGAGCGCGGTGCCGTCGTTCGCATCGAGCCGGAGCTCGAAGTTCGCGTGCCGCAGGTAACTGCCCGGGAAGTTCACCGACTCGAACGAGGTGCCGGTGGCGTCGGCCAGCCCCGGCACCAGGTGCCACTGCTGGTCGGCGGGAGGCTCCATCGGGTACGGATCGAGCCGGGCGACGCGGTCCGCGTGCCGCAGGTACCGACCGGGAAGGTTGTATGACTTGAGCCGGCGCCACTCCGGCCCGCCCCAGCCGTCGATCAGCGCGTCCCGCTCGGCCGCGGTGATCGGGCTGATGCCGGCGTGTTTGGCGCTGACCGGTGCGGTGTAGCCGCGGTGGCTCAACGCCGCCCAGGTATCGCCGCCGACGTCGGATGAGTCCCAGGCGTAGAACACCGCGTTGGCCGGCGAGAACGAATCGCCCCACAGCCAGAAGGTGTTGCCGGCGTTCGACGCGACGAGGATCGGCGCCTCGATCGCCTGGCCCTGCCGCAGGCCGCGGGTCAGCGTGGCGTACGTGTTCGGCGCCCCCGTGGCCGACCGGGCCACGTAGAGGTTGCCGTCTTCGAGGTTCTTGTACGCCAGGTAGAAGGCGCCGCCGTGCGGCAGCACGTAGCCGTCGAGGACGTTGAAGCCGGGGTCGAAGTAGACCTGCGGCGGTCCCATGGCGGTGAAGTCGGTGGTGTAGTTGACCATGAAGACGTCGCGGGTGCCGTTGTGGGCCGAGTAGACGACTCCGTACGCGCCGCGCTCCGGGTCCCAGAACGACGTCGGCGCCCAGGAGTGGGTGGCCATGTCGTGCAGGTGGACGCGGCGGTAGCCGGAGAACGAGGTGAGGTCCGCCGAGTCCCATACGTGGATGTACTGGTTGTCGAGGTTGAACACGCGGCCTTTGAGATCCGTGGCCAGGACCACGAACGTGCCGTCCTGCCTGCGCTGGATGAACGGGTCCCGCAGGCCCTGCGTGCCGGCGGTCGGCGTCGCCACCGGATCGTTCTGGTTCAGCGGCATCCAGTTCAGGCCGTCGGTGCTGACCGCCAGGTGGAGGGCGTAGCTGTCATCGCTCTCGTTCGGTGACTCTTTGAAGTAGCACATCACGTAGGCCGCGTACGCCTGCTGCTGGGCGTGCGCGGCTTTCATGGGAACGGCCGCGGCGACGGCGGATGTCAGCGCGGTCGCCAGAACGGTTCGACGTGTCGGCATGGGGCGATCCCTTTCTGCGCGGGGGAACTGACGGAAGGGCCGGCGGCTCCGTCCGCGGGCGACGCCTCCTCGCGGTCGCGGGATGTGCGGCCCGAGCCGGCATGTGTGGGGCATTCCCGACCGCTTGACCGTTTGATATATCGAACGCGGTTCGCAATATCGATGGAAAGTTAGCGCCGCCCTCACGGGCCGTCAACACTCGGGGGCGGACCGGATCGGGCGCATGACCTGGCGATCGGATTCGTTCGATTTTGATCGATGCATGTTGTGTTGATTGACGGGGTGTTCGAGTCGGTCGACCGTGAACGGCATACGCCATCGGTGGGCGGCCACCGACGGCGCGCCCCGCACGGACGGCGGGGAGTCCCCCACCCCAGGAGCTGCCTGATGTCCGCCCGCCGCGCGACCGGCCGTGCCGGTGACTGCCGTCAACGGCAGACACCTCACCCACCCGAACGGCAAGCACTGCCGGGCGCGGAGTGATCGCGGCCTCCTGAACGTCGCCGGCCGTCCGCCGACCGCCCGACCTGCCCCGCCCGCGCCGCCGCCCCGGCGGCCTGACGCATCACGAAAGGGAGATCATGCGCCACTTCCATGCCCACCGCACGACCGGCAGGGCACGGCCGACCGTGCTCCCCGCACGCGCGCACCGCCGTCGCCGCGGCCTGTCGGCAGCGTTGTGCGCGGTTGTCGCCGTGCCGCTCGTGGCACTGTCGTACACATCGGCCACCGCGGCGGAGCCGGCCGCGGAGCCCGCCCCGCTGGCCGCCGCCGACTTCAGGGGCGTGAACTGGGCCATGCCCGGCGACAACTTCACCGACGGCCCTGTCGTTCCCGAAGGACTGAGCGAGGCGGACAGCTACGACACCGTCAAGGCCAAGGCCGCCGTTGTCTACGATCAGTTCGAGAGCAGCATCGGCGCCAACACCGTCCGGCTGCCGATCAACTTCGACTCGTACCCCGGTACGGCGTGGGGCGACGCGTACGCCGGAGCCGTCGACGCCGCGACCGAAAACGGCTTCAACGTGATCATTTCCATGTGGGAAGGGGCAGCGTCGAACGGCCGGATCGACGACATGCAGCACTTCAACACGATGTGGGACGCCGTCGTCGACCGGTGGGGGTCCGACAGCCGCGTCTACTTCGAGCCGATGAACGAACCCCACGGCTACAGCGCCGGGGACTGGGCCGATATCGCCGCCGCCTGGATCGCGGACCGCCCCTCGGTTCCCAGGGACCGGGTCTTCGTCAGCGGCCACGGCTACAACGGCGACGTCACGTACGTGTGCGACGACTCCCGCCTCGACGGGACCTACCTGTCGCTCCACCTCTACGCGTTCCAGTTCGCCGAGATGAGCTACGACGAGTGGGTGGACACCTTCGACGCCCGGATCGGCGACTGCGGCTCCCGCACCGTCCTGGACGAGTTCGGCGCCCCGCTGGACGACGGCAGGAACTACAACGACACGGACAGCGGCGACAACTTCGTCCGCTACATCCGCGCCGCCACCGACACCGTCCGTTCCCACGACATGGGCGCCGTCTACTGGCCGGCTCTCGGCGGCAAACACACGCACCGGCCGGACTACGACTGGTACTCCCTCTACGCCATCGAGGGCAGCGGCACCGACCTGACGCTGACCCTGCGCAACGACAGCATCGTCGACCGGCTCCACCACGCCTGGGCCACCGGCTCCTGAGGAACGCCGGCGGGGGCCGGCCTGACCGGCCCCTGCCGATGACCGTCGAGCCGGCCGCGGCGGCGGCACGGCGCTTGACGGAGCGGTCCGCCCTCACTACGTTCGGCCGTCACAGCACGTCACCACACTGGATGGACGGTCACCGTGTCCCGAAGACCCGCTTCCGTGACGGAGTCGACTCGGCGGAGGACGAGGCGGTGACGGGCTTGTTGTGGCTCGGCGCGTTCGGCTCATGGCTGTTCGTCGTCACCTTCCTCCTCGACGGCTGGACCCGCCCCGGGTATCACCCGGGGCGGCATGCGGTCAGCGCACTGGCGCTCGGTCGACGGGGCTGGATACAGACGGCCAACTTCATGGTCTGCGGCCTGGCGATCACGGCGGGCGCGGTCGCCCTCTCGGACGCGGCGGACAGCCTGTTGCTCGCCCTGGTGATCGGGGCGTTCGGGGTTTCGCTGATCGCGTCGGGCGTGTTCCCGATGGACGCCATGCGGGGCTATCCGCCGGGAACGCCCGAGGGGACACCAACGGACACGTCGGCGCGCCACCAGTGGCACGACTGGGCCGGAGCGATCGTTTTCGGCTCCCTGCCGATCGCGGCGATCATCGCGGCGTTCGTTCTGCCCGAGACCGTGTGGAAGTGGTACTCGGCGCTGACCGCCATCCTCATGTTCGCCGCCGCCGCGGCATTCGGTCAGGCGTGGGAGAACGACCACCCCCGCACCGGTCTCCTCCAGCGCGCCGCGATCATTGTCGGCTGGCTCTGGCTCGGCCTCCTGTTCGCCCACTCGACCCGGTAGCGGCGCCGCCGCGCCCCCGCGACGATCAGTGCGCGACGGTCTCCGCGCCGGTCGGCTGCTCGTGCCTCAGGTAGCGGTACACGGCCAGGCCGCCCGCCGTCAGCAGGGTGATGACGAGGGTCATGGTCAGGGCGTAGCCGTTGTCGAAGGCGCTGGCGGCGGAGTCCAGCAGGCTGCGGGCCTGCGCCTCCGGCAGTGCGGCGGCGACTGCGCGGGCCTCGTCGAGGCTGTCGCCCGCCGAGGCCGGTGTGTCCGGGGGCAGGGCGACGGTCGCGCCGTACACCGCGGTCAGGATGCTGCCGAGGATGGCGACGCCGGTGACATTGCCCAGCTCGTAGGAGACCTCCTCCACCGAGGAGGCCATACCGGCCCGGTGCGCCGGGGCGCCGCCCAGGATGGCGATGGAGGCGGCGGTCATGACCACGTCCAGGCCCGCGCCCGCCACCACCATGCCGGGCACGACCCAGGCGGGGCTGCCGTCCGCGCCCACGGGGCCCAGGGCTCCCGGGGTCATCAGCAGGGCCGCCAGCACGCCGAACGCGCCGACCAGCAGGCCGCCGCCGATCAGCGGGCGGACGCCGGTGCGGTGGACCAGGCTGCCGGCGAGGACGCCGGCGGGCAGGGCGCCGAGGGCGAATGCGGCCACCAGCAGGCCCGCGTGCAACGGCGTGAGCTCCAGGACCAGTTGCAGTCGCTGGGCGAGGACGAGCTGTATTCCGGCGGTGGCGAACATCGCCAGGCCCGCGGCGAGCACGCCGGCCAGCAGCCGCCGGCTGCGGAAGAGGGAGAAGTCGATCAGCGGGTAGGGCCGGCCGCGCTGGCGCCGTGCGAACGCCCAGAACCCGGCCGCGGAAACGAGCAGCCCGACGGCGCCGTGCCACAGCGCGGGATCGGGCTTGACCGTCTCCTTGATCGCGTAGACGAGGCCGACCAGGCCGACCATGACCTGGAGGGAGGCAAGCGCGTCCCAGGGCCGGTCCCGGCTGCCCCGGCCGCCGGGGGCGAACACGGCCGCCGCGGCCAGTGCGAGCACGACGACGGGCACGTTGACCAGGAACACCGAGCCCCACCAGAAGTGTTCGAGCAGCAGCCCGCCGACGATCGGGCCGAGCGCGGTGCCGACGACGGCCATCGTTCCCCACACGCCGATGGCGATGCCGCGTTCGCGTGCGTCGTCGAACGTGACGCGGATCAGCGCCAGCGTGGCGGGCATCATCGCCGCCGCGCCCACCGCGAGAAACGCCCGCGCGCCGATGAGGGCGGCCGGGGACGGGGCGGCCGCGGCGGCGACGGACGCCGCCCCGAACACGACGAGACCGGCCATGAACATGCGCTTGTGCCCGATGCGGTCCCCAAGCGTCCCCGCCCCGAGCAGCAGCCCGGCCATCACCAGCGGGTACGCGTTGATGATCCACAGCTTCTGCGAGGAGTCCGCCCCGAGGTCGGCGGTCAGCGTGGGCAGGGCGGTGTAGAGCACCGTCATGTCCACGGAGATCAGCAGCAGACCCGCCGAGACCGTTACGAGCAGCAGCCAGCGCCGCACCTTGCTCATTTCCACACCATGACTTTCCGCAATTGAACGTCGAACGGAACGCGGCGCTCAGACCGCCGGGCCGGCCGCCGGATCGGTGAGGGCGGCGATCCGCTCGATCAGGGCTTCCGTGACCTGCGGGTCGAGACCGCCCGGCGAGGTGGCGGCCAGCAGCCACAGGCCGTCGGCGGCCAGCCGCGCGAGGAACAGCTCCACCGCCTCCGGGTCGGGCGTGGCGGGCCGGGGCACCCAGCGCTGTGCCAGCTCCTCCCACGCCCGCGTCAGCTCCGGGTGGGCGGCCGCCTCCACCATGAACGCCAACTCGGCGCGGCTCTCGGTATCGTGCGGTCCGAACCGCACGTACGCCGCGGCCCGCTCCCGCGGGGTCGCCTCGTCCAGCGGTTTGCCCAGCTCGGCCAGCAGGTGGTCTTCCCACGCGTCGATCAGGTGCCGCTGGATCGCCCGCAGCAGGTCCTCGCGGGTGCGGAAGTGATACATCAGCCCCGCCTTCGTCAGCCCCGCCTCCTCCGCCGCGGCCTCCAGCGTCAGCGCCGTGATCCCCGCACGCGCGGTCACCCGCACCGCGGCTTGGAGAATCTGTTTCCTCGAACTCGGTCTCACACCGTAACTTTACCATCCGGAAGGTAAAGTTACGCCGCCCGCCGCATGCGGAGCCGCCGGTCCCGCACCCGCGCCGAATGTCTCAAGCCGGACGCGGACCGCCAGCGGTACGCGTGCCCCACGACGGCGGGCGCCGGTCGGCGCGTCACCGGAGAGGCCGCCGGATACGTGGGCCGGTGACTGAACCGCGGCCTGACCATGGACCCGGAACAGGCGAACGTGCCGCCTGACGGCTGTGCGACGCCGCCGCCGACGGCGACTTCTCCGAGGGCGGGTTCGCCGCTATGGACCGGATGCCCCGGCGACTGCCGGCGGGCGACGGCCGGGTGGTCTCGCTGATCACGGCGTCGCCGACCGGTGCCCGACTCGGGGGCGGGGGTCAGGGGGTGCTGTGGTGAGGCGGAGGGGTTCGGGGGGCGTCGAAGGCCAGCGGGAGGACGACGTCGTGCACCAGACGATGCGTTTCCTCACGCTCGACCGGCACTCCGGTCAGCAGCCGGCGGAAGAACATGACCGCGGGAGCGATCTGCCACAGCAGGTCCACGTCCGCGGTGCTGGCGATCTCCCCGCGGTCCCTGGCACGGATGAAGGCGTCGATGACGGGCTGCCGGCGCGCGTCGATGTAGCCCTTGCGCATGGCCGTGGCCAGTTCGGAGTTGCGCCTCAACTCGCCGACGAGACCGGCCATGATGTCGGCGAGACGTTCCATCTCATCGATCAGGTCGTGGAAGTAGGCCAGCAGGTCACCGCGGAGCGAGCCGGTGTCGTGGCTGGCGGGCAGGTCGCTGATGGCGTCGACGAGTGCGGCGACGACCAGCGCGGACTTCGACGGCCACCTGCGGTAGACCGTCGTCTTGCTGGCGCGTGCCCGCCCGACGACCTCGTCGATGGTGAGCCGGTCGTAGCCGTTCTCACGAAGGACTTCGAGCGTGACCTTGAGCAGTTGATCCCTGCGGGCCTGGCCGCCCGGTAGCGGCGCCATCGACATGGGCGGCAGTTTACGCCGAACTCCCCTTCGGAGTACAGTACGGTACTGTACTTCTCTCCTTCGAATGGGCTACATTCCGTGTCCGAAGCGACTGCGCAGGCCAGTGCGGCAGACCCGGGCCGCTTGGGAGGACTGGCCGTCGTCTCGCTCGCTCTCTTCCTCGTCGTAACGAAGGGGCTCACCCGCACCACCTGACCACAAGCCCCTGAGCGACAGGGCCCCGTCCTGTCCTGCTCAGGACAGCGCGCCGGGACCCCCGACCGGGCGCGCGGCCCGCCGGCCGAGGCGGCACCTCGGCCGGCGGGCCATACTTCCGAAGACCCCCGCCGGATCACCCGTTTCCGGGTGGTCCCGCGGGGGTTCTTCCATGTCTTGACCGCGTCTCAAGCGCGGGTCCCGATCCTGCTCACGACCTCTGAACATGTCGATCGCACCGAACGGCGCCGACCACCCTCAGGAGTTATCGTGAGCCTTGCCCAATCGGGCGACTCGGAATGGATCCTCACCACGGCCATTGGCGGCATCGCTCTGGTGCTGTTCGTCGGGGTGGGTTTCGTCCTGCTCAGCCGCCGGCTGCGGCAGCCCGCCGTCATCGGCGAGATCACCGCGGGGATCTGCCTCGGGCCGAGCCTGCTCGGCCTGCTGCCCGGCGACCTGCCCGAGCTGTTCTTCCCTGTGGAGGTGCGGGACCACCTGGGCGTGGTCGCGCAACTCGGCCTGCTCATCTTCATGTTCCTGATCGGCTGGGAGTTCGACTTCGCGACGCTCCGCGGCCGGCGGCGCACCACGGCGACCATCTGGTTCTGCGGGGCGGCGCTGCCGATGGCGCTGGGCATCGGGCTCGCCGCCGTGCTGTTCGGCGCGCACGACACGGTGAACGGGGAGGAACTGCGCTTCCTCGACTTCGCCCTCTTCATGGGAACGGCCATGTCGATCGCCGCGTTCCCTGTGCTCGCGCGCATCATCGCGGACCGCGGCATCCAGTCGACGCCCGTCGGCACGCTGGCCCTCGCGCTGGCCGCCCTCGACGACATCCTCGCCTGGTGCCTGCTGGCCATCGTCGTGGCGCTGGTCACCGCGACCGGGGCGGCCGGGTTCCTCGGTGTCGTCGGCTGGGGTGCGGTCTACATCGTGGCCATGGTGTGGGTGGTGCGCCCGCTGCTCGGGCGCCTGGTACGCCACGCGACGGCGGCCACCCCCTATCTGCCGATGCTCGCCGCCGCGGGCGCCCTCTGCTCCGCGTACGTGACCTCCGAGATCGGGCTGCACGCCATCTTCGGCGCGTTCGTCTTCGGTCTCGTCATGCCGCGCGGCCCCGAGCACGAGCTGATGCACCGGGCGGCGTTCATCCCGCTGGAGCACCTGAGCCGGCTGCTGCTGCCCGTCTTCTTCGTCGTCACCGGCCTGTCCGTCGACCTGACCGCGCTGACCGCCACCGGGGCGCTGCACATGGTGCTGATCATCCTGACGGCCTGCGCGGGCAAGCTCGGCGGCGTGCTGCTGTCCGCCCGCGCGACGGGCATGAGCTGGCACCGATCCACGACGCTCGGCCTGCTGATGAACACCCGGGGGCTGACCGAACTGGTCATTCTCAACGTCGGTCTCGGCCTCGGGCTGCTCAGTACCGAACTTTTCACCGCCATGGTGATGATGGCGCTGGTCACCACCGCCATGACGTCGCCGTTGCTCGGCATCGCTCTCCGCAGGGAGGCGCCGGCCGCTCCCGTTCCGCGGGAGTCCGTCCCGGTGCCCGCGGGGCGGGCCACCACCTGACCGCGCGCGCGGGAGCACGCGAAGCACTGTTGACGCCCGGGAGATGAGAGACCGTGAAGTTCGACTGGACCGATGAGCAACGCGCCCGGTACGACGGGACGCTGGCCGCCGTGCGCGAGGCGTTCCCGCCCGGCGCGCCGGGGGCGCAGGAGTACTACTCCCGCAAGGACTGGCAGCGCCTGGGCGAACTCGGCCTCCTCGGCCTGTCGCTGCCCGCCGCCTACGGCGGGGGCGGGCTCGGCGCGCTCGACACCGCGCACGCCGTGGAGGCGCTGGGCCGCGGCTGCGCGGAGACCGGCCTCGTCTTCGGCGTCAGTGCGCACCTCTTCGCCTGCGGCATGCCAATCGCCGACTTCGCGACCGAGGAGGTCAAACGGCGCTTCCTGCCGGGCATGGCCGGCGGCGAGCTGATCGCGGGCAACGCCATCACCGAGTCCGGCGCCGGCTCCGACGTCTCGGGGCTGAGCGTCACCGCGGAACGCGTGACCGGCGGCTGGGTCCTCAACGGCGAGAAGAGCTTCGTCAGCAACGGGCCGGCCGCCGACGTCTACGTCACCTACGCCACCACGGACGCGAAGGCCGGCCCGTTCGCCACCACCGGCTTCGTGGTGGACCGCGCGAGCGCCGGGGTCGGTGCGGGCGAGCCGTTCGAGAAGATGGGTCTGCGGCAGTGCCCGGCGGGCAGCGTCCGCTTCGACGACTGCTTCGTGCCGGACGCGCAGGTGCTCGGGGCGCCGGGTCAGGGCGGCGTGATCTTCCAGCACTCGATGGGCTGGGAGCGCGCCTGCCTCTTCGCGGGTTACGTCGGGCTCGCCGACCGCGTGCTGGAGCAGTGCGTGGCGCACGCGAAGGAACGGCGCCAGTTCGGCAGGCCGATCGGCAAGTTCCAGGCGGTGTCGCACCGCATCGCGGAGATGAAGCTGCGCACCGAGAGCGCCCGGCTGCTGCTGTACCGCGCCTGCTGGGAGATGGACCGCGGCGGGCCGGCCACGCTGGCCATCGCGCTGTCGAAGCTCGCGGTCTCCGAGGGCGTGCTGACCAGCATGCTGGACGCGGTGCGCATCTTCGGCGGGCGCGGGTACCAGCAGGCCGACGGCATCGAGGCGGCACTGCGCGACGCCGTGCCCGCCGTGCTGTTCTCCGGCACCTCCGACATCCAGCGGGAACTCGTCGCGAGGGAGCTGGGACTGTGAAGCTCCACCAGCTGCTCGCCGACTCGGCGCGGCGCCGCCCGGACGCCGTCGCCGTGCACGGCCCCGAGGGACCCGTGTCCTACCGCGAACTCGACGCGCTGGCCGACCGGTACGCGGCGGCCCTCGCCGCCCGCGGGGTGGGGCCCGGCGACCGCGTGGTGATCTGGAGCCGCAAGGGGCTGCACCCGATCGCGGTGATGCAGGCCGCCCTGCGGCTCGGCGCGCTGTACGTGCCGGTCACCGGCACCAACCCGCCGGCGCGGCTCGCGCTGATCGTGCGGAGCGCGGAGCCCGTGCTCGTCGTCGCCGACGAGGAGGCGGAACGCCGCGCCCGCGCCGCCGACTGGGACGCGGCGGAACTGCTCGGTTTCGCCCCGCTGCTGCGCCTCGCCGACGAGGGCGCCGCCGCGCCGCCGCACCACCCGGCCGGTCCTGACGAGCCCGCGTACATCCTGTACACGTCGGGCTCGACGGGCGCGCCGAAGGGCGTGTGCATCAGCCACCGCGCGGCCCTGGCGTTCGTCACCTGGGCGGCGGCGGAGCTGGAGGTCGGCCCGGCGGACCGGCTGTCCAACCACGCGCCGTTCAACTTCGACCTCTCCGTCTTCGACCTGTACGCCGCGTTCCTCGCCGGTGCGTCCGTGCACCTTGTGCCGGAGGAACTGGCCTACGCGCCCACGCAGTTGGCGCAGTTCATCCACGACAGGGAGATCAGCGTCTGGTACTCGGTGCCCTCGGCGCTCAGCCAGATGATGCGCGAGGGCGGCCTGCTGGACGGCCCGCCGCCGCAGGCGCTGCGCGCGTGCGTGTTCGCCGGGGAGCCGTTCGCGCCGCACCACGTCCGCACGCTGCGGCAGGCGTGGCCGAAGGTGCGGATGCTCAACTGGTACGGCCCGACCGAGACGAACGTGTGCACCTCCTACGAGGTCACCGAGGCCGACCTGGAACGGGACACCGCCGTCCCGATCGGCTCGGCGTGCAGCGGGGACACGGTGGTCCTCGACCCCGAGGGCGCCGCCGAGGGCGAGGTGGTGGTGAGCGGCCCGACCGTGATGCTCGGCTACTGGGGCGGGCCGCGGCAGCAGGGCCCCTACCGCACCGGCGACCTGGCCCGGCGGGGCGCGGACGGCAACCTGACTTACGTCGGCCGCCGCGACCACATGGTCAAGATCCGCGGGCACCGCGTCGAACTGGGCGAGGTGGAGGCGGTCATCGCCGCCCTGGACGGCGTGGCCGAGGCGGCCGTGCTCGTCCTCGGGCAGGGACTCGCCGCCGAACTGCACGCGGTCGTCGTACCGGCCGGGGACAAGCGCCCCTCGCTGCTCGCCGTGAAACGCCGGTGCGCCGAGCGGCTGCCCACCTACATGATCGTCGACCGGCTGTCCGTGCGCGCGGAACTCCCGCGGACCCCCAACGGGAAGCTCGACCGGCGCCTGCTCCTGACCGAGGCCGAAGCGGCCCGTTCCTGACCGGGGCGGCACCGCGCGGCACCGGCGCCCGCGCCGGACCGGCGCCCGCCGGAACTCACCACTCACGGAGGAACCATGAGAAGTGACGGCGACCAGGCCGTGGCCATCGTCGGCGCGGGGTGCCGCTTCCCCGGCGGCGGCAGCGGTCCTGAAGGACTGTGGCGGCTGCTGCTGAGGGGCACCGACGTCATCACGGAAGTGCCCAGGTCCCGCTGGGATCTGGAGCGCTACTACGACCCCGACCCGGACACGCCGGGCACGATGTACACGCGGTGGGGCGGGTTCCTGCCGGACATCGAGCGTTTCGACGCGGCGTTCTTCGGCATCGCGCCGCGCGAGGCCCGCCAGATGGACCCGCAGCAGCGGCTGCTCCTGGAGGTCGCCTGGGAGGCGCTGGAGGACGCGGGAATCCGGCCGGGCGACCTCTCGGGCACGCGGACCTCGGTGTTCACCGGCGGCCTCGGCGTGGACTACTTTCTCGCGCACGCCCGCGACGCGGGGATCGCCGGGATCGACCCCTGGTACGCCACGGGCAAGGAGTCGAGCTTCACCTCGGGCCGCCTGTCCTACCTGCTCGGGCTGAACGGGCCCAGCCTGTCGCTGAACACCGCCTGTTCCTCCTCGCTCGTCGCCGTCCACCTCGCCCGCCAGTCGCTGCTGACCGGCGAGTCGGACGCGGCGCTGGTCGGCGGCGTCAACCTGCTGCTGTCGCCGGAGCTGACAGTCTTCATGTGCAAGGCGGGCGCGATGGCGCCCGACGGCCGCTGCAAGGTGTTCGACGCGGGCGCCAACGGTATCGTCCGCGGCGACGGCTGCGCCGTGCTGGTCCTCAAGCGGCTCGACGACGCGCTGGCCGACGGGGACGACGTGCTGGCCGTCATCCGCGGTTCGGCCGTCAACCACGACGGGCAGAGCGCAGGGCTGACCGTGCCGAGCGCGACCGCGCAGCAGCGCCTGATCACCGACGCGCTGACCGCGGCGCGCATCCACCCGCACGACGTCGGCTACGTGGAGGCGCACGGCACCGGCACCCCGCTGGGCGACCCGATCGAGGCGTGGGCGCTCGGCGATGTGCTCGCGCGCGGCAGGAGCGCGGAAGACCCGCTGGTCATCGGCTCGGTGAAGGCCAACCTCGGGCACACGGACGGCGCCGCGGGCATCACCGGGCTGCTGAAGGCGGCGCTCGTGGTGCGGCACGGCCGCATACCTCCGCACCTGCACCTCAAGGAGCCCAACCCCAACATCGCCTGGGACCAGTGGCCGCTGCGGGTGCCGCCGACCGAGGGGCCCGTCGACTGGCCGGGCCCGGCGGGGCGGCCGCGGATCGCCGGGGTCAGCGCGTTCGGGCTCAGCGGCTCCAACGCGCACGTGCTGGTGGAGTCCCCGCCGGAACGGGCGACCGCGCCAGGTGCCCGCGCGGGCGGAACGGACGGCCGCGCGCTCGTGCTGCCGCTGTCGGCGCGTTCGGCCGCGGCGCTGCGCGACCTGGCCGCGGCGCACCGCGACCGGCTCGGCGGCCAGGAGGCGGAGGAGCGGGAGGGCGCGGACGGCTTCGCGGACGTGGCGTCGTTCGTGCGGACCGCGGCCGTCCGCCGCACCCACCATGCGGAGCACCGGCTCGCCGTCACCGGCGGCAGCGCGGCCGAACTCGCCGCGGCGCTGGACGCGTTCACCGCGCAGGCGCCGGTCGTGGGCGAGCGCGCGGGGCCGGGCGGCGTGTGCTTCGTCTTCTCCGGGCAGGGCGGGCAGTGGGCCGGGATGGGCCTGCGGCTGCGGGCGGCGGAGCCCGCGTTCCGCGAAGCCCTGGACCGGTGCGACGCCCTGATCCGCGAGGCCGCCGGCTGGTCGGTGGTCGAGGAGCTGTCCGCGGACGGGGACGCCTCCCGGCTGGCGGACACGGAGATCGCCCAGCCCGTGGTGTTCGCCGTGCAGGTGGCCCTGGCCGCGCTGTGGCGGTCCTGGGGCGTCGAGCCGTCGGCCGTCGTCGGCCACAGCATGGGCGAGATCGCCGCGGCGCACGTCGCGGGCGCACTCGACCTGGCGGACGCGGTGCGCATCGCCGTGCTGCGCGGGCGGCTGCTCCAACACGCCGCGGGGCAGGGCCGGATGGCCGCCGTGGCCCTGCCGGAGGACGAGACGGAACGGCGGCTCGCGCCCTACGGGGAGCGGCTGTGCGTCGCGGCGGCGAACGCCCCGGGCAGCACCGTCGTGGCGGGCGAGCCGGACGCGGTCGAGGAGTTCACCGCGACGCTGAAGGCCGAGGGCCTCACCTGCCGGACGCTGCCCGGCGGATACGCGTTCCACAGTCCGCAGATGGCCCCGTTCGAGCCGGAGCTGGTCGGGCTGCTCGACGGCCTCGCGCCGCACGAGCCGCGCGTCCGCATCGTCCCCACGACCCCGGGCGACGGCCGCTTCGACGCCGCGCACTGGGGGCGGAACGTCCGCCGGCCGGTCCGGTTCGCCGGGGCGGTGGCGGAACTCCTCGACGCGGGCCACCGCACGTTCGTCGAGCTGGGGCCGCATCCGGTGCTCGCCCAGCCGCTGACCCAGTCCCTGGAGGCGGCGGGCCTGGACGGCACCGTCGTGCCCTCGCTGCGCCGGGACACGGACGACGTGGACACCGCGCGCGCCTCGCTGGCCGCGCTGTTCACGGCCGGTGCCGACGTGGCGTGGGACGCGGTCGCCCCGGCGGGCGAAGGCGTCGACAAGCGGCTGCCCCGCTATGCGTGGCAGGGCGAGCGGCTGTGGTTCGAGACGCCGCAGGCGGCCGGGCCGGACGCGCAGGTCGCGGCCGGCGGGCTCGCCGCGCTGCACGGGGAGTTGCGGCTGTACGACGCCGCCGGCCGGGTGGTCGCGGAGGCGACCGGGCTGCGGCTGGGCGCGCCGGGCGACGGGGCGCCGACGGCTGCTGCCGTTCCCGGGGCGCCCGCCGTTCCCGCCGTTCCCGCCGTTCCCGCCGTCTCCGCCGCGGTGGAGACGGCCGGGCACCGGCCCGACCCGGCGGAACTGGCGGACCTGGTCGCGCGGAAGGCCGCCGCGGTGCTCGGACTGCCGCAGGGCGGCACCCCGGCCCGCACGCAGGGCTTCACCGAGCTGGGGATGGACAGCCTCGGCACGGTCGAGCTGGCCCGCCAGCTCCAGCAGGCGCTGGGGGTGCGGGTGCCGAAGACCGCCGCCCTCGACCACCCCACGGTGGAAAGGCTCGCCGCCTACCTGGACACGCGGCTCGCGGCGGCGCCCGCCGCGCGGGCCCAGGCGCCCGCGGCCGTTCCCGCGCCGGGGCCGGTGGCCGCCGGGGTCACCGGCCACGAGCCGATCGCCGTGATCGGCCTCGGCTGCCGCTTCCCCGGCGGGGCGAGCGGACCTGACGCCTACTGGCGGATGCTGCGCGCCGGCACGGACGCCATCCGCCCCGCACCGGAGGGCCGGTTCGGCGGGTCGCGCGTGTGGCACGGCGGATTCATGGAGGGCGTCGACGAGTTCGACGCCCCGTTCTTCCGCATCCCGCCGCGCGAGGCCCGGGTGATGGACCCGCAGCAGCGGATGTTCCTCGAAGTGGCCTGGGAGGCGCTGGAGCACGCCGGGCAGCCACCCGCCGCGCTCGCCGGCACCCGCACCGGCGTGTTCCTCGGCATGAACTCGACCGACTACGCCGGCATCGTCACCGCGCACCCCGGCAACGTCGACGCGTTCTACGGCACGGGCAACTCGTTCACCGCCGCCGCCGGACGGCTGTCCTACCTGCTGGGCGTGCACGGGCCGAGCCTGGCCGTCGACACGGCCTGCTCCTCCTCGCTGGTCGCGGTGCACCTGGCGGTGGCCAGCCTGCGGTCCGGGGAGAGCGAACTCGCCGTCGCCGGCGGCGTGAACCTCATCCTCAGCGACGTCATCCACCGCTCCACCAGCGCCATGGGCGCGCTCGCCGCCGACGGCAGGTGCAAGACGTTCGACGCGTCCGCCGACGGCTATACCCGCGGCGAGGGCTGCGGCGTCGTCGTGCTCAAGCCGCTGTCCGCCGCGCGCGCCGACGGGGACGACGTCCTCGCCGTGCTGCTGGGCTCCGCCGTCAACCAGGACGGCCCGAGCAGCGGCCTCACCGTGCCGAACGGCCCCGCCCAGGAAGACCTGTTGCGGCGCGCCCTCGCGGACGCGGGCGTGGCGCCCGGCGAGGTCGGGTACGTGGAGGCGCACGGCACCGGCACCCCGCTGGGCGACCCGATCGAACTCCAGGCGCTGGGCGCGGTGCTGGGCGAGCGGGACGGCTCCTGCCTGGTCGGCTCGGTGAAGACGAACGTGGGCCACCTGGAGGCCGCCTCCGGCGTCGCCGGGCTGATCAAGACCGTACTGGCCCTGCACCACCGGGAGATACCGCCGCACCTGCACTTCACCGAGCCGAGCCCGGACATCCCCTGGGACGAACTGCCGCTGGCCGTGCCCGTCGAGCCGACGCCGTGGGCGCCGGGCGCGGCGCGCCGCGTCGCGGGCGTCAGCGCCTTCGGGTTCAGCGGCACCAACGCGCACGTCGTGCTCGCGGAACCCCCGGCGGGCGCGGAGCCGGAGCGCGGGGCGGCGCCCGGCGGCGCGGCCGCAGGTGAACGGCGCGTCCACGCGCTGCCGCTGTCCGCGGCCGGGCGGAACGCGCTGCTGGCCCAGGCCGACGCCTGGGGCGCGCTGCTGGCCGACGGTGACGACGGTGCGGCGCCCGCGCTCGAGGACCTCGCCTACACCGCGGCGCTGCGCCGCACCCACCTGGAGCACCGGGTGGTCGTCGTCGGCGACGACCGGCGGCAACTGGCGGAACGGCTCGCGGCGTTCGGGCGCGGCGAGGACGTGCCCGGCGTCGCCGCCGGGCAGGCGGGCGCGGAGCCGCGGCGCGGCCCGGTGTTCGTGTTCTCCGGGCACGGCTCGTTCTGGCGCGGCATGTGCCGCGACCTGCTGCGGGAGAGCCCCGTCTTCCGGGAGGCCGTCGAGCGTTGCGACCGCGCGCTGCGCCCGCACCTGGACTGGTCGATCGCCGAGGTGCTGGCGCAGGGACATGAGCCCGCGGCCGAACTCGACCAGCAGTTCCTGCTCTTCGGCGTGCAGTACGCGCTCACGCAGGTATGGCGCGGCCTCGGCGTGGAGCCGGCCGCGGTCACCGGGCACAGCATGGGCGAGGTGTCGGCGGCGCTGTGCGCGGGCGCGCTTGACCTCGGCCAGGCGGTCGAGGTGATGGTGCACCGCACCGAGGTGCTGAAGGACCTGATGGGCCGCGGCGGCATGGCCGTCGTCGGCCTCGACGCCGAGCGCACCGCGGAGGAACTGACCGGGTACGAGGACCGGTTGTGCGTCTCGATCGTCAACAGCCACCGGTCGACGGTGATCTCGGGTGAGACGGCGGCGCTGGAAGAGGTCGGGGCCCGGCTGAAGGCGCGCAACGTCTTCTTCCGGCCCGTCGCCGCGGGGGCGCCCGCGCACAGCCCGGTGGCCGAGCCCATGCGCCGGGAACTGGTCGCCAGGCTCGCCGGGCTGCGTCCGGCCGAGCCCGTCGTGCCGATCTACTCCTCGGTGACGGGCGGACCGGTGGACGGGCCGCTGGACGCCGAGTTCTGGGGGCGGAACCTGCGGCACACGGTGTGGTACGCCGACGCGGTGCGCGCGCTGGCGGCCGACGGGCACACCACGTTCGTCGAACTGTCCCCGCACTCGCTCCAACTCGCCCCGACCGAGCACGAACTGGACGCGGCCGGCGTCGCGGACCGGCTGCTCGTCCCCTCCCTGACGCGGGACTCCGACGGCCCGGTGGCGCTGATGACGGCGTTCGGCACGCTGCACGCCACGGGCCGCCCCGTGGACTGGGAACGCCTGCACCCGGCGGGCGGGCGGCTCGCCGCCGCCCCCCGCTACCCGTGGCAGCACAAGCGGTACTGGGTGGAGCACGAGGCCGCGCCCGGCGCGGCGCCCGCCTTCGGCGGGGCCGCGGGCGGCGGGGCGCGGCACCCGCTGCTCGCGCGCGAACTGCGGGCCGCGGGCGGGCCGCGTACCCGCATCGTCGAGGCCGATGTCGACGCGGAGCTGGCGGCCGGGACGGGCGCGGAGCCGGTGGGCGGCCACCTGCGGCTGCCGGCCGCGGCCTGGCTGGAGATGGCACTGGCCGCGGTCGCGGGCGAAGGCGGTCGCGTCCGGCGGCTGGAAGACGTGAGCCTGCCCGGCAGTTGCCTCACCGACCCGGCCGTGGGCAGCGTGGCGCAGCTGACGCTGACCCCGGAGCCGGGCGGCGCGTTCGCGTTCGCCGTCCACGCCCGCGCCGCGGGCGACGGTGAGGGTCCTGCCCGGCCGCTCGCGGCCGGGCGCGCGGTGCCGGGCAGCGGCAGCGCCGCGCCGGGCGCGGTGCCCGCGCCCGGCGTGCGCGGGGCGCCGGACGCGCGGGTGACGGAGTGGTTCGCGGCGCGCGGCGGGGGCGGCGCGCTGCGCGCGGTGTCCGCGGTGCGCGGCGCCGACGCGGTCGAGGTCGAGGTCGAGTGCGCGCCCACGGCGCTGCGGTGGCGGATGCGCCCCGACGTGCTGGACGCGGCGCTGCGCCTGCCCGCGCTCCTTGGGAACGCGGACGAGGCGGCGCGGGACGTGCTGCCGTGGCATATCGCGTCGGCCGCCGTGTACGGAACGCCTGGGCAGCGCCTGCTGATCGGCGCCCGGCGCACGCCGGGCGCGGACGGCGAGCTGTGCGCCGATGTCTGGGTGGCCACGCCGGAGGGCGGGTTGATCGCAGAAGCGCGCGGGGTGCGGCTCGCTCCCCCGCCGGGCCGGCTGCTCGACGCGGCCGAACTCCGTTCCGTGGCGGACAGCTTCTACCGCGTCGACTGGCGCGAGCGCCCGCACGAGGCGGCGGGGGCGGCGGAGGCCCAGGAGCCCGCGGAGGCCGCGGGCGGCTGGCTGCTGCTCGCCGACGGCGGCGGCGTCGCGCAGGCGCTGGCCGGGCTGCTGGAAGAGCGCGGCGGAACGGTCGAGGTGCTGGCGGGGGCGCGGGAGGAGGCGGAGGTCACGGCGGCGCTGCGCGCGCTGCACCGCGGGCCCGGCTGCCGCGGCGTGGTCCACCTGGCGGCGCTCGACCTGCCGGAAGGCGCCCCGGCCGCGGACGGCCTGGCCGCCGCGGCCGCGGTGGCGGCCTCCGTGCCCGCGGTCGCCGCCGCGGCGCAGGCGGTCACCGGCGCGGCGGGAGGCGCACGCGTGCACTACGTCACGCGGGGCGCGGTCACGGTCGGGGCCGGGGAGCCGCCCGCGCCGCTGCACGCGCCCGTGCACCGGCTGGCCGGGGTCACCGGCGTCGAACGGCCCGCGGTATGGGGCGGGGTGACGGACCTGGACCCGTTCGGGGACGGCCCGGCGCAGGACGCGTCCTGGCTGCTGGCCGAACTCCTCGCGCCGGACGGCGAGGACCACCTCGCCGTGCGCGCGGGCCGCCGGCTCGGCGCCCGCATCGTCCGGTGCGCCGAGCCGGAGCCGGTGCTCGTGCCCCCGGCGCCGCGCGCCGACCGCACCTACCTGGTGGCCGGTGACGACGGCGGCCTCGCGGAACGCCTGGCGGCCTGGCTGACGGAACGCGGCGCGGGGCGCGTGGTCGCCGCGGGACCGCTCGCGGACCCCGGCACGGCGCGCGACACCGCGGGCGCGCTGGTGAAGGAGGCGGAACAGGCGGGGGCGCCGCTCGCCGGAGTGGTGTGGGCGGGCGCGGACTGGAACCTGGGCCCGCAGGGCGCCGCGCCGCCCGCGGCCGACGAGGTCGGCAGGCTGCTCGCGGAACGCGCCGCCGGGGCGTGGCTGCTGCACGACGTGTGCACCGAAGCGGGCCTGGATCTGGACCTGTTCGCGGTGTTCACCTCGGTGGCCGCGCTGTGGGGCGCCGCGGGCGCCGGGCACCAGGCCGCGCCCGACGCGCTGCTGTCCGCGCTGGCCGCGCACCGGCGGGCGCTGGGCCTGGCCGCGTGCGAGCTGGCGTGGGCCCCGTGGGACGGCGTCGGGCGGCTGGACGAGAACAGCAGGTCCCTGCTGCTGCGCAGCGGCCTTGAGCCGCTGTCCCCCGAGGCGGGCACCCGGCTGCTGGACCACGCGCTCGCGGGCGCCCACGACGCGGTCGCCGCGGCGGCGGTGGACTGGTCGCTGCTGCTGCCGCTGTACCAGCAGTCGCTGCGCTGGCCGCTGTTCGACGAGATCGCCGCGTCGGCCCTGGCGGCGCCGGACGGCACGGACGAGCTGCTGGCGCGCCTGGCCGCGCTACCGCCCGGGGAACGCGACGACCTGCTGCTCGATCTCGTCCTGGCCGAGGTGGCCGTCGTGCTCGGCATGGACGGCGCGGACGATCTCGAACCGCGGCAGGGCTTCTTCGAGATCGGGGTCAGCTCCATCACCGCGGTGGAGCTGCGGATTCGCCTGGAACGCCGCTTCGCGTGCGCGCTGCCCGCGACGCTCGCGTTCGAGCAGCCCACCGCGGAGGCCGTGGCCCGTTATCTGGCGGCCGACGTCCTCGGCCTGCCGGCCGCGGACGCCACCGGCACCGGGTCCGGCACCGGCACCGGCACCGCGCCGCAGCCGGAGGAGGAGGCGGCGGCGCAGCCACGACCGGAGTCCGCGGGGGACGGGGACGACCTCCTCGCGCTGCTGGATGAACAGATCAGCGCCGTCAACGACCTGCTCGGCAAAGGGGCCTTCTGACGGACCCGTCCGGCGGCGAAGATCCGACGGCGCCGGGGTGTGCCCACGCACGCCCCGGCGCCGTTCCGCGTGCGCGCGAGCCGGCAGATCCGCGGCCTTCGGGGTCGATCGGAGCACGAGCCGGGCGCGAGTACCCCTGGACGGCACCGTTTTACCTTGACAGCGAACCGCCACCCCGGCCCGCGGGCCGGCGCCGCGAAGAGGATAATCATGGATACTTTGACCGAGGCCGTGATCGCGGGGGCGCCCCCTGAGGAGCTGGCGCGGGCCGACGTCCCCCCGGACTACGTCGCCGCGCACCTGCGGATCGAGGACACCGGCATGTTCGCGGGCGTCGAGGACAAGGACGTCCGCAAATCGCTGCGGGTCGGGCGGGTGCCGATGCCCGAACTCGCCCCCGACGAGGTGCTGGTGGCGGTGATGGCCAGCTCGATCAACTACAACAGCGTCTGGTCCGCGATGTTCGAGCCGCTGCCCACGTTCGGCTTCCTGAAGCGCTACGGGCGCGAGGGCGGCTGGGCGCGCCGACACGACCAGCCCTACCACGTCGTCGGCTCCGACTGTGCCGGGGTCGTCGTGCGCGTGGGCTCGGGCGTGCGGCGCTGGCGGATCGGCGACCACGTGCTGGTCGGCTGCATCCAGGTCGACGACCAGGAACCCGCCACGCACGCCGACGGAATGATCAGCGCCGGGCAGCGCGCGTGGGGCTTCGAAACCAACTTCGGCGCGCTCGCCCACTACGCGGTGGCGCGAGCAAGCCAGCTGATGCCCAAGCCGGGCCACCTCACATGGGAGGAGGCGGCGAGCGTCATGCTGACCGCCACCACCTCCTACCGCATGCTGATCAGCGACAAGGGCGCGCGCATGAAGCTCGGCGACATCGTGCTGATCTGGGGCGCGACGGGCGGACTCGGCGCGTTCGCGGTGCAGTTGGTCAAGAACGCGGGCGGCATCCCGGTCGGTGTGGTCGGCTCGGCGGAGAAGGCCGCGCTGCTGCGGCGGCTCGGCTGCGACGTGGTGATCAACCGCGCGGACGTCGGCATCGGCGGTGCCGCCACGCCGGAGGAGACCGTCGAGCAGGGCAAGCGGCTGGGGCGGCTCATCCGCAAGGAGGTCGGTGAGGACCCGCACATCGCGTTCGACTACATCGGCCGGGCCACGTTCGGCATCTCCGTGTTCGTGGTCCGCCGCGGCGGAACGGTCGTCACCTGCGGGTCGAGCAGCGGCTTCCAGCACAGCTACGACAACCGCTACCTGTGGATGAACAGCAAGCGAATCGTGGGCTCGCACGCCGCCAACATGCAGGAACAGACGGAGACCAACCGGCTGTTCGCGCTCGGGCGGCTGACGCCCGTGCTGTCCGCCGTGTACCCCCTGACGGAGGCCGCGGAGGCCGCGCGTCTCGTGCAACTCAACCGTCACACCGGCAAGGTCGGCGTGCGCTGCCTGGCGCCGCGCGAAGGGCTCGGCGTCACCGACCCGGAGCTGCGTGCCCGCATCGGCGCCGAACGGCTCAACCCGCTGCGCCCTCCCGGCTGAGGCACGGGCGGGGACGATCAGCTTCCGACCCACACGAGCAAGGGGAGTTTCCCATGGCGAAGGGCACCATCGGCATTCTCGGAACCGGCTCCTACCTGCCCAAGGACGAGGTCACCAACGAGGAGGTGGCCGCGCGCGTCGGCGTCGAGACGGAGTGGATCGAACGCAAGACGCAGATCGCGGGCCGGCGTTACGCGGCTCCCACGGAGGCGACGTCCGACCTGGCGGCGGCAGCGGCGGAGGACCTGCTGAAGCGGTCGCCGGTGGCCGCGGAGGACCTGGACTTCCTCATCGTCTCGACCTCCACGGGCGACTCGCCGCAGCCCCCGACGGCCTACCTCGTCCAGGACCTGATCGGCGCGGCGAACGCGGCCTGCTTCGACATCAACGTGGTGTGCAGCGGGTTCATCTACGGCCTCGCGCTGGCGCACAGCCTCGTCGCGGAGCGCCCCGGCGCGCGCGCCCTGGTGATCGCAGCGGACGTGTACTCCCGCTGCCTGGACTTCTCCGACCGCCGCACCGCCGTACTGCTCGGCGACGGCGCCGGGGCGGCGCTGGTCGGCCAGGTGCCGGACGGGCTCGGGTTCGCCGGTTTCGAGCTGGGCAGCCGCGGCGACGCGCGGCGGCTGATCCGGGTGGAGGCGGGCGGCAGCAGGCTCCCGGCGTCCGAGGCGACCCTCGCCCGCGGCGAGCACTTCTTCCGCATGGACGGCCGCGGGGTGCGGGACTTCGTCATGGAGAACTTCCCGCCCGCCGTGCAGCGCCTGTCCCTGCGCACCGGTATCGGTCTCGACGAGGTCCGCCACTTCGTCCCGCACCAGCCGAACGGGGTGCTGCTGAGTCAGCTCGTCGAGAAGGCCGGCCTCGGCCACACGACGACGCACCGCACGCTGGAGCGGTACGGCAACACCGGCAGCGCCTCCGTCGCGCTCACCCTCGACCACGCCCACCGCGAGGGCGCGCTCCACCCCGGCGACCTGCTGCTGCTCGGCAGCTTCGGCGGCGGCATGTCCCTGGGCGCGACGTTCCTGCACTGGTCGGCGGCGGCCGTCTGATGGGCGCGGACGGAAGCGACGTCGAACGGGTCGGGCTCGTCGGGTGCGGGGTGATGGGCACCGGCATCGCCGAGGTCTGCGCGCGCGCCGGCCGGGACGTGCGGATCGTCGCCCGCTCCCCCGCCTCCGCGGAACGGGGCAGGCAGCGCCTGACGGCCTCCCTCGACCGGGCGGTCACCAGCGGCAGGCTCACCGCCCAGGGCCGTGAACAGGCCCTGGGGCACGTCACGTTCGGCACCGCGCTGACGGATCTCGCGGACCGGCAGCTGGTGGTGGAGACGGTGCGCGAGGACCGGGCGGTGAAGCGGGAGCTGTTCGCGGCGCTCGACGGCATCGTGCGGGACCCCGAGGCCGTCCTGGCGTCCAACACCTCCTCGCTGTCCATCACGGCGCTGGGCGCGACGACGGGCCGTCCCGGCCGGGTGCTCGGCATGCACTTCTTCAGCCCGGCCCAGGTGATTCCGCTGGTCGAGCTGATCCCCGCCCTGCACACCGAGGAGGCGGTGATGGCGCGCGCCGAGTCGTTCGTCGCGGGCGTCCTGGGCAAGGAGGCCATCCGCTCCGTGGACCGCACCGGCTTCACCGTCAACGCGCTGCTGGTGCCCTACGTGGTCTCCGCGGTGCGGATGGTCGAGTCGGGGCACGCGGAGCCGGAGGTGATCGACCGCGGCATGGTGCTCGGCTGCTCCCACCCCATGGGGCCGCTGCGGCTGGCCGACCTCATCGGGCTCGACGTGATCGCCCTGGTGGCCGGCGCGCTGTACGAGGAGTTCAAGGAGCCGCTGTACGCGCCGCCCGCGCTGCTGACGCGCATGGTCGAGGGCGGGCTGCTCGGCCGGAAGTCCGGCCGGGGCTTTTACGTCTACCCCTGAACGCGCGGCCCCGCCCCGCCCCGCCGGGCCGGGGCGCGCAGCGGGAGCGGCCCGGCCGGGTAGTGCTGCGCGGTGGGCCGATGATGCGCGCCAGGGGCTGTTCGCGCACCACGTAACGGGTCAGCGCGACGCCGACGAGCCGCGAGGCCGCCGGCGTCGCCGGGACCTCGGGCCAGGGCCTGCCGAGAGCCTGCGCGACCGGCACCAGCACCTGTGAGGTCTCGACGTCCCGCGGCATGACGGCCGCGCCGTCGTGCGTCAGGGCGGAGCGCGGCAGGCCCAGCGTCTTGCCGGTGGCGGCTCGCCCTCCCACAGGGGGAGGAACGCGCGGGGCAGTTCCTCTCCCATGGACCCGTCCCCCGCGGTGACGGCGGCCACCAGGTCCACGGGCTGTATGGCGTCCTCCATGACACCCGCGGACAGCCCCTCCTTCGACGTGAAGAAGTGGCGCACGACTGCCGCATCCGCTTTTGCGGCTTTGGCGATCGCCCGGATCGACGCCTTTTCATATCCGTCGCGCGCGAAGGCGGATTCCGCCGCCAGAACCGTCTCCCGCGTTGTCGAATTGCCCGGTCTGCGGCCCGCCGGCCTGCGCTGTGCCGTAATCACCTCGACGGGCGCCATGGGATTTCCCCCCTCCGAGGCGGTCAGGGAAGCCCACCTCCCCGTGGTTACGCGCCAATGCCGGACGTTGCTCCAAGGCCGTTTGCGAGGACTGCGCGAGCCGCGTTCGCACCTCCTGAGCGAAAGACGAGCCGTACTCCAGTGCGCTGGCGCACCCTCGTTCTCGTCGAGCACTGCATCGGCGCTCCTCGTCCGACCTACAGGAGAAATCAGTGACGGCGACAGACCGCGAAACGATCTACAAGGCCATCAGCACCTACGTCCAGGACACGTTCCTCGGCGAGGGCGACATCCCGGAGCTGACGGCCGAGTCCCCCCTGCTGGAGTGGGGAGTGCTCACCTCGATGAACACCTCTCTGCTGCTCGCCTTCATCAGGAACGAACTCAACGTGGTGGTCCCGCCGACTCACCTCACCGGGCAGCATTTCGCCAATCTGCGGAGCATCACGGACACGGTGTACGACGTGTCCCGCCAGCCCGCCTGATCCCGCCCCGGCCGCACTCGGCCTTTCCTGACAAGACGACCGAAACCAGAAGTGGAGAGTGTGTCGTGGACGCAGAGTTCGATATCGGTATCATCGGGGGTGGCCCGGCCGGCGCAACGGCCGCCTCCTACCTGGCCAAGGCGGGATTGTCGGTTGCCGTCTTCGAGGCGGAGAACTTTCCCCGGGACCACGTGGGCGAATCCCTGGTGCCCGCCACCACTCCCGTGCTGCTGGACATCGGCGCCATGGAAAAGGTCGAGGCCGCCGGCTTCCCGAAGAAGTTCGGCGCGGCGTGGACGTCCGCCGAGCAGCGCGACATCGACCACATGGGCTTCCGCGGGCTGACGCACGACTTCAGGGCGGCGGAAATCCTGTTCAGCGAGCGGGATCAGAAGGGAGTCGACCGCGACTACACGTTCCACGTGGACCGCAGCAAGTTCGACCAGATCCTGCTGAAGCACGCCGAGAGCCTGGGCGCGAAGGTGTTCCAGGGTGTGCGCGCGGGCAAGGTCGACTTCTCGGGCGAGCACCCGCAGATCGAGGTGAAGATCGCCGGGCGCAGCACGCAGGTCCCGGTGCGGATGGTCGTGGACGCGAGCGGCCGCCGCACGCACCTGGGCTCGCAGGAGAAGTTCAAGATCGCGGACCCGGTGTTCAACCAGTATGCCGTGCACACCTGGTTCGACGGTCTGGACCGCAAGGCCCTGGCGGTCAACAAGGACCAGGCGGACTACATCTTCATCCACTTCCTGCCGGTCACGGACACGTGGGTCTGGCAGATCCCGATCACCGACACGGTCACCTCGGTCGGTGTGGTGAGCCAGAAGAGCCGGTTCAAGACCTACGGCGGCGACCGGGAGAAGTTCTTCTGGGACACCATCGCCAGCCGCCCCGAACTGCTCGACGTGCTCAAGAACTCCGAGCAGGTCAAGCCGCTGAAGACCGAGGGCGACTACAGCTACGGCATGAAGCAGATCGCCGGTGACAAGTTCGTACTCATCGGTGACGCGGCCCGCTTCGTCGACCCGATCTTCTCCAGTGGCGTCAGCGTGGCGCTCAACAGCGCGCGGATCGCCTGCCAGGACATCATCGCGGCGGCGGAGAAGGGCGACTTCTCCCGGGCGCAGTTCTCCTCGTACGAGGCGAAGCTGCGCCGCGGCGTGCGCAACTGGTACGAGTTCATCTCCATCTACTACCGCCTGAACATCCTGTTCACGGCGTTCGTCCAGGACGACCGGTACCGGCTCGACGTGCTGAAGATGCTTCAGGGCGACGTGTACGACGACGAGGAGCCGAAGGCGCTCGCCGCGATGCGGGAGATCGTCGAGGCCGTGGAGAAGGACCCGAACCACCTGTGGCACCCGTACCTGGGCGACCTCAAGGCCCCCTCGGCCGCGCCGAGTTTCTAACGGCAGGCGGCACCGCACGCACGTCAGGGCCGGCCCACGGGGGCCGGCCCTGACGTGCGTGCGGGTGGCCGCCGGCTCAGCCGACGGGGCGGCCGGTGAGGACGGCCTGCTGGATGCGCTGGAGTTTGGGCGAGGGTTCGAGACCCAGCTCCCGCACCAGGGAGCCCCGCAGCCGCTGGTACGCCTCCAGCGCCCGCCAGGGGTTGCCGGCGCGGTGGAGCGCGAGCATCAGCTGGGCGCAGAAGTTTTCGTGCAGGGGCTGCTGCGCCGCAAGGACACGGAGTTCGGGTATGAGTTCGGCGTGGCGGCCGATGCGCAGGTCGGCCTCGATGCGCCGCTCCAGCGTGGACATGCGGCGCTCCTCCAGGCGCAGCACTTCGAGTTCGAGCGCGCTGCCGACCCGGACGTCGACGAGGGCAGGGCCGCGCCACAGGTCCAGGGCCTGACCGTAGAGACGGGAAGCGGCATGGGCGTCGCCGGCCTCGGTGGCGTGGCGGCCGGACTCGACGAGCTGATCGAACTCGACGAAGTCCAGGGTGCCGGGCTGTACGTGGAGGACGTAGGCGCCGTGTCGGGTCTCCAGGACGTCCTTGGCCTGGCGCGAGCTGTCGTGGATCAGGGACCCGGCGATTTTGCGGCGGAGCTGGAGGATGTAGGTCTGGAGCGTCGTGGCGGCGCTGCGCGGGATGGACTCGCCCCACAACTCCTGCATGAGCGTGGACACGGTCACGACCCGGTCGGCGTGCAGCGCCAGCAGGGCGAGTAACTGCCGGGGCTTGGCCGCGCTCGGCACGATCGACACCCCGTGGTCATGAGCAGTGAACGGTCCCAGTATATTGATCTCCATCTGTGCCTCTCCCTCATCTGCGACGACCCCCGATCGGTCGGCACGGCAACCCGAGCGATCCCGGAGCCTGGCAGACACGGCGCCTGACTCCCAGTGACACGTTCATCCCGCGGGGCATGAAGTTCTCACGCCAAGTGCGTGTCCGGGGCACTGCCGGTCGATGACACGGCGCGGGAGACTCGTGGGTCGCCCCCGCGCCCCCCGAGGCCCGTTCACCCTCGGTTCACCTTGCCGCTCCGCCGTGCACAGAATAGGGGGGCCCAGAATGCGCCGCGCCACCCGTTTGCCCGGCATTTCACGCCTTACCCTCTGGGCCACTCCGCATATCTTCATATAATCTGAAGCGGCCATTGGTCACCTTGAGGAGCGCCTGGATGGCAGGCAATTTATGGGGCCCGGACAGAGGACCTCCTGGAACGCACAGCCGCGGGCCGCACGAGTCCGGCGGGCCGTCGGCGCGCCGCAACGTCCTGGCGTTTCGCCTGGCACGGACCGTCACGCTGCTGGTTGTCGGCGGGTGCTGCTCGCTCGCGGTCCTGGAAGTGCTGCACCGTGTCCCGCCGCCGGTCAGGGCCGCACTCTGGCCGACTTTCCTCTCGGGCATTTCAGCGATCCAGTATGCGCACAGGACGTTCACTTCTGCCTCCAGGAGCCCGGGAAGGCGAGCGGTAACGACCGGTATCCGCGCCGTTCTGACCGCCGTTCTGCTGTTCCACTTCGAGGCGGGCTGGGCCCATATGGCCGCGCCCCTCGCCGGTTCGGTACTGCTCGTCCTTCCGGCGCCGTTCGCCGCGGCGGGCCTGCCGCCCTCCGCCGTGGGCCTCGCCACGGTGGGCACGGCGGTGGGCGGGCTCGTCCTGCACGGCCTGGCCCGGCCCACCGCCCTGATCCGACGGGCGCACCTGGCCACGACGGAACTGCTGCGGTCCCGCCTCGCCGGGGAACGGCGGCGCTTCGCGCGGGATGTCCATGACCTGCTCGGCTACAGCGTCTCCGCGATCACGCTCAAGGCGGAACCCGCGCCGCGGCTGACGGACGCCAGACCCGAACGAGCCCGCGCGGAGATCGTCTCGCTCCTCGACGTCAGCCGCCGCGCCCTGTCCGACGTCAGGTCGGTGGCGCACGGCTACCGCACCCTGTCGCTGGCGCACGAGGCGTCCATGGCCCACATGATCCTCGCCGCCGGGATCGAGGCCGGGGTCGAGGCCGGGATCGATGTCGAGCGGTGCGGCCGCCCGCCGCCCGAGGTGGACGCGCTGCTGGCGACGGCCCTGCGCGAGGGCGTCACCAACGTACTCGGGCACAGCGACGCGCGGCATTGCCGCACCACTGCCGACCGCCAGCAGGGCACGGTTCGGCTGGAGTTGACGAACGACGGCGTCGCACCGGCGAACGGCGCGACCGCGTCGGCGGGCCACGGAACCGGGAACCTGACCGCCCGGTTCACCGCCGCCCGCGGGCGCGTCCACGCCGGGGCGACCGGCGGATTCTTCCGCCTGACCACCGAGGTACCGGCGCCCGCCCGGTGGCCGGCGGCCGCCCGCGCAGGGCAGGAGGGAACGTCCGCGGCAGGCCCGCGATCGATGTCAGGCACCACTGCGAACGAGTGACCGGGGGAATCATGCAACCAGTGAAGGTACTGCTGGCCGAAGACCTGTCCATGATCAGGGGTGCGCTGATCGCCCTGCTCGAACTCGAACCCGATCTGCGCGTCGTCACCTCGGTGGGACGGGGCGACGCGATCGTGCCGGCCGCCGTCCGTTCCCGGCCCGACGTGGCGATCATCGACATCGGCCTGCCCGGCGGCGACGGCATCACCGCCGCCGCGGCCCTCCACGAGCAGGTGCCGACCTGCCGGACTCTCATCCTCACCGCGCAGGGCCAGCCAGGAACGATCCGCCGGGCGCTCAGCACCCGGGTGTCCGGTCTGCTGCTCAAGGACGCGCCGCCGGAACAGCTGAGCAAGGCGGTGCGCGCGGTCGCCGCGGGCGGCCGGTTCATCGACCCCCAACTGGCGCTGTCCGCCTGGGACACGCAGGAGAATCCGCTGTCGCCCCGGGAACGCGAGGTGCTGCGGTTCGCCGCCCAGGGCGCGGACACCGACGAGATCGCGGGCTGCCTCTACCTGTCGGTCGGCACCGTGCGGAACTACCTCACCACCATCGTGACCAAGCTCAACGCGCGCAACCGCGTCGACGCCGTGCGCATCGCCACCCAGGCCGGCTGGCTCACCTGAGCGTCCGCTCCTGCGGCCCGGCCGCCTCCGGCACGCCGGGCAGCACCTCCTGGTGCAGCGGGCGCAGTTCACCCGCGAGAAACAGCCGCCGCATCGTGCCACGGCGCTGCTTGCCGCTGGTCGTCCTGCGCACCGTGCCGGTGCGCACCAGCAGCAGGGCCGCGGGCACCACGCCGAACTCGTGCGCCACCCGGTCCCGCACGGCGGCGGCGAGGCCGGCCAGGTCGAGCCGGTAGCGGTTCCCGGCCCGCACCTCCTGCACCACGACCAGCCGTTCCGGCTCGTCGTGCACGCCGAACGCCACGCAGGCGCCGAACGCATCGCTCACCTCCCGCACCGCGTCCTCCACGTCCTGCGGGTACAGATGGCGGCCGGCCACGGCGATCAGCTCCTTCAGCCGCCCCGTCACGAACAGTTCCCCGTCCGCGGCGACGCCCAGGTCGCCCGTCCGCAGCCAGCCCGCGCCCGCCCCCTCGGCCGAGCCGTGGAACGGGGCGGCCGCGGCGCCCGACCTGTTCCAGTAGCCCGCGGCCACGCCCTCGCCGCGCACCCACACCTCCCCCACCCGGCCCTCGGGGAGCACGCGCCCCGTCTCGGGCTCCACGACGAGCAGTTCGCCGTCCGCGGCGTCCGCCGGGCCGCAGCCGACCAGCGTGCGGGCGGGCGCGCCCGGCTCCGGGGCGCGCAGTTCGCCGCCCGCGAGCGCCGCGGGGTCCGCGCGCCGGGTGCGGCGGGCGCCGCGCGCCGCACCGGTGACCAGCAGCGTGGCCTCGGCCAGCCCGTAACAGGGCGTCAGCGCGGCGGCGCGGAACCCGGCGGGCGCGAAACGTTCGGCGAAGGCCCGCAGGGTGCGTTCGCGCACCGGCTCCCCGCCGCTGACCGCGATCTCCCAGCCGGACAGGTCCAGTTGCGACAGCTCCGCGTCGGTGACCCGGCGGGCGCACTGTTCGTAGGCGAAGTCGGGGGCGCCGCTCACGGCGATGCCGTGGTCGCCGATCGCCCGCAGCCAGGCGGCCGGGCTCCGCAGGAACGCCGCGGGCGGCATCAGCACGGCGGTGGCGCCGAGCCACAGCGGGTGCAGGAACTGGCCGATCAGGCCGAGGTCGTGGTAGAGCGGCAGCCAGCCGCCGAGCCGCGTGCCGGGTGCGGTGCCCAGCGTGCGGGCGATGGCGCGCTGGTTCGCCAGCAGGTTCCCGTGGGTCACCATCACGCCGCGCGGCTCGCGGGTGGAACCCGAGGTGTACTGGAGGAGGGCGACGGAGTCGGGCCGCAGGTCCGGCATCCGCCAGTCGCCCGCGTCCGGCACCGCGTCCACCGGCAGACAGGGAACGTGGCCGCGGCCGACTTCGGCCAGCAGCTGGGACACGACGGCGGCATCGGCACGACTGGTGAGGGCCACGCCGACCGCGGCGTCGCGGGCGATGGCCGCGGCCCGCCGCGCGTGGGCCCGCCGGTCGCCAGGCCAGGGCGCGGGCACGGCGATCGCCCCGGCGTACAGGCAGGCGAGGACTCCGGCCACGAACGGGCCGGGGGACGAACAGAGCACGAGCACCCGCTCACCCGCGGCCCCGCGGTCGCGCAGCCACGCCGCGAGGCGTTGCGCCAGCGCGTCGAGACCGGCGTAGTCGAGGACGTGCGGAGCGGCCGGGCCGGCATCGTCGCCCAGCAGGAGCACGGCGTCCCGGCCGGGCGCCTCGGCGACCCGTTTCCTGACGTGCTCGGTGAAACTACGAGAACCGGTCACGCTTCCCCCAGTGTCCAGAAACCGCCGCCAGAAGCGGCGGAATTCCCATGCTGGGGAAATCTACCGAGCGTCTCTCGAACAGGACTCAACTATTCCCGGAGCCGCCGCCCCGCCTACCGCGTCGGCACCACGCCCCCCGGGCACCAGTGCCGAAGCCGGGCCTGCGACCCGCCTTTCTCGGCAATACACTGAGCGACGTCCGCCTCCACATCCGCAACCTCCGTGATATCCGCGGTCATTTCGCGGTAGGAGGAGGAACGCAGCACCTGGTCGAACAGGCGGCTGTCCTCGCCCCATTCCAGAGTGATGTAGTCCCGCGGCGAGAGGAAAGAACGAAGAACGCGGACGCCGCTCGGGCCGCCATGGCGGGCGAGATGATCGGCGCGCCGCCACAGCCGCTCCTCGAAGGCGCCCGCACGCCCGTGCGCGCGGTACCCGCTGACGACGGCGCACGCGGCCGAGAGCTGCCCCGAGGCCCCGTCGCTGCGCACCTCTCCCAAACATTCCGCCTGGTCGGCACGGGTGTCGACGAGGGTGCCCACCTCCGCGGCCTGCCGCAGGATCGTCTCGTCGTGCACGGTCTCGACGAACGCGCCGAGTGTGCGCCAGAAGCCGAAGTGGATGTAATTACCCGGCTGATCAACCGACCGGAATGTCGTCATGAGGTCCACGTTTCCACGGCGCCCCACACAACCTATGTGCTCGAGGAACTGCTGCTCGAACAGACGCGCGTCCTGTTTGACCGCGAAGCGGTTTACAACGACAACGGGCCCGCTGAGGTCGCGGGCTATTCGCATCATGGAAATCCTTCGGGCGAGGGCTCTCTGGGAGCTACGCTGCGGGCGGACCCGGTCCGCCCCGGTCACACCCAGCCGCCGAGTGTCGCTCGACTTCGAGCGGCCCGTACGTGCCGGTTTACGCAAGGCTACTCCTCAGTTAAGTGAGAAGTACAGCCCTCAACGTCGCACGCACGGCCCCGAGGTGATGCGATTCGTGAATGCCGCCGCCCTCAATTCGCCGCCCGCCAGGACCGGAACTAGGCCCTGCCCGGCCGTTGCCCGGCCGGTCACCACTCGGCGAATGAGCCGTCGTTGTGGCGCCAGACCGGGTTGCGCCAGGCATGGCCGGTGCGGTCCGCGGCCCGCACGGCGGCCTCGTCGACGGTGATACCGAGGCCGGGCAGGTCGGAACGGACGGCGTGCCCGTCCTGGAAGCGGAACGGCTCGGGGTCGACGACGTAGGAGAGGAGATCGGCGTCCTTGTTGTAGTGGATGCCCAGACTCTGCTCCTGGATGAGGAAGTTGGGGGTGGCGAAGTCGACCTGGAGGCTGGCCGCCAGGGCGATGGGCCCGAGCGGGCAGTGCGGCGCGAGCTGCGCGCCGAACGTCTCGGCGAGCGTGGCGATGCGCCTGGTCTCGGAGATGCCACCGGCGTGGGAGAGGTCGGGCTGGGCGACGGCCACCCCGGCCTGGAGGACCGGCAGGAAGCCGCCGCGGTCGAAGATGCGTTCACCGGTGGCGATGGGCACCGGGCCGGCGGCCACGAGTCCCGGCAGCAGGTGCCCCTGGTCGGGCAGCACCGGTTCCTCGACGAACAGCGGGTGCAGCGGGGCGAGTTCGGCCAGGAGACGGCGGGCGCCCGCGGCCGTGAACCGCCCGTGGCAGTCCACCGCGACGTCCCGGTCCTGGCCCAGGACCTCGCGGGCGGTGGCCACGCGCCGCACGACCGCGGATATCTCCGCGGCGGTGGGGTGCGGTGAGATGCGGCCCGACGCGTTCATCTTGACGGCGGTGAAGCCCGCCTCGGCCAGCGCGGCGACCTGCTCGGCCAGCTCGCCCGGGTCGTCGCCGCCGACCCAGCCGTAGACGCGGGCGCGCTCCCGCACGGGGCCGCCGAGCAACGCGTGGACGGGCGCGCCGTAGTGCCGGCCGGCCAGGTCCCACAGCGCCTGGTCGATCCCGGCGACGGCGCTGGACAGGACGGGGCCGCCGCGGTAGAAGCCGCCCTTGGTGAGTACCTGCCAGTGGTCCTCGATGCGCAGCGGGTCCTGGCCGACCAGGTACTCGGCGAGCACCTCTACGGCGGCGCGCACCGCTTCGGCGCGGCCCTCGACGACGGGCTCGCCCCAGCCGACGGTGCCGTCGTCGGTCTCGACGCGGCAGAACAGCCAGCGCGGCGGGACCATGAACGTCTCGATGCGGGTGATCTTCATGTGCGGAGTCCTTTCCTGACCTCGTCGAGGTCGCGAACGGATTGGGCGAGCAGGGTGCGCATGGCGGCCTCGGCCGCGCCCGGGTCCCGGTCGCGTACGGCGTCGAGCACGGCCAGGTGACCCGGCACGGGGCGGCCGGCGTGCGCCGAGCCGCGGACGATCCGGTCGCGTTCGGCGAGGCCGGACTCGATGACGACCTTCATGCGTTCCAGCAGCTCGTTGTGGGTGGCGGCGAGGAGGGCGCGGTGGAAGGCGAGGTCCGCGCGTACGGCCTCGGCGGGGCCTTCGGCCGCGGCCATGGCGCGATCCGGCCGCCGAGGATGCGGTGGGCGATGGCCTCGACGGTCTGCCCGTGGACTTCCCCGGCATGCGTGCGGCGTCATGCACCGAAGCCTTGCGGGCGGGAGGGGACCCCGTCAAGGAAAATTAGTAATTAATACGGCCCCTACTCGGCCGGACAAGCATGCCGAAACCGTTGACAAACCCATGACACGCTTGAAAACTCTCTCATCAAGTCGCAAGAGTTCAACTTCCTCACGCAAATCTTGGCACGCTTATTGCAACTTCCCGGCGGGCCCCTGGTCGGCCTGCCGCAGTCCCCCCGTTCACAGGGAACAGAGGACACCCATGACATGGAAGCAACACGGCAGACGGCTGCTCGCCGCCTGCCTGCCGGCCGGCCTGCTCGCTGTCGGACTCCTGCCCGCCCCCGCCTCCGCCGCGGCCGCCACCGATCTGGCCGCGGGCCGGCCGATCGAGGCGTCCTCCACGACGCAGTCGTACATCGCCGCCAACGCCAATGACGGAGACGTCACCACCTACTGGGAGTCCAACGGCTTCCCGTCCACGCTGACCGTGGACCTCGGCACCGACGCCGACCTCTCCGCCGTCGTCGTCAAGCTCAACCCCGACCCGATCTGGGGACCGCGCACCCAGAACGTCCAGGTCCTCGGCCGCGCGCAGGGCGAGGCCGGCTTCACACCGCTCACGGACCGCGCCGACCACGCCTTCGGCCCGGCCGCGAACCGGAACACGGTGACCATTCCCGTCGACGGGCGGGCCGCCGACGTGCGGCTCACATTCCACGGCAACACCGGCGCCCCCGGCGGCCAGGTGGCGGAACTCCAGGTCATCGGCACCCCGGCGCCCAATCCCGACCTGACCGTCACCGACCTGACCTGGACACCCGCCTCACCCGTGGACGGCGACGAGGTCACGGTGAACGCGACGGTGGCGAACGAGGGTTCCGCGGACGCCGCGGCGACCACCGTGGACGTCCGGGTCGGCGGCACCGTCGCGGGCAGCGCGCCGGTGGGCGCGCTCGGCGCGGGCGAATCGGCCACGGTCCGGGTGCCCGTCGGTGCGCTGTCCGAGGGCAGCCACGGCGTCGCGGCCACGGTCGACCCGGACGACGAGATCGCCGAACAGGACAACGCCAACAACGACTTCACCGCACCCGACCGCCTGGAGGTCGGCGTGCGCCCCGGGCCCGACCTCCAGGTCCTCGGCCTCACCACGAGCCCGCAGAACCCGGCGGTCGGCGCGGAGGTCACGTTCACCGCCGAGGTACGCAACCGCGGCACCAGCGACGTCACCGCCGCCACGGTCACCCGGCTGACGACGGCCGGCACCACGCTGAACGCCCCCACCCCGCC
This sequence comes from Streptomyces sp. MP131-18, assembly GCF_001984575.1. Lineage (GTDB taxonomy): Bacteria > Actinomycetota > Actinomycetes > Streptomycetales > Streptomycetaceae > Streptomyces > Streptomyces johnsoniae. Next base: position 2,257,665 of record NZ_LZNS01000001.1, read on the forward strand.
GGTCGGCGCGGGCGAGACGGTCACCGTGGCCTTCGACGGCAGCTGGACCGCGGTCGACGGCGGGGCCGACTTCACCGCCACCGCGGACGCCACCGAGGCCGTGGCGGAGACCAACGAGGCCAACAACACCCTCGGCCACGCCCTCGTGGTGGGGCGTGGTGCGTCGTTGCCGTTTGTGGAGTATGAGGCGGAGGCGGGGGTGTTCGAGGGGACGTTGGTGGAGGCGGATGCTGAGCGGACGTTCGGGCACACGAATTTCGGCACGGAGTCCTCGGGGCGTGCGTCGGTGCGGCTGGATGCGACGGGTGAATTCGTGGAGTTCACCTCGGTGAACGCGACGAACTCGATCGTGGTGCGCAACTCGATCCCGGACGCGCCGGGGGGCGGGGGGCAGGAGGCGAGTCTGAGTCTGTATGCGGACGGGGAGTTCGTGCAGAAGCTGACGCTGTCCTCGCGGCACAGCTGGCTGTACGGGAACACCGATGACCCGGAGGGGCTGACGAACACCCCGCAGGGCGACGCGCGGCGGCTGTTCGATGAGTCCCATGCGCTGCTGGCCGGCAGCTACCCGGCCGGGACGACGTTCCGCCTCCAGCGGGACGCGGATGACACCGCGGAGTTCTACTACGTGGACCTGATCGATCTGGAGGAGGTGGCGGCGCCACTGCCGCAGCCGGCCGGGTGCACCTCGATCACGGAGTTCGGCGCGGTGCCCGACGATGGCCTGGATGACACCGCGGCGATCCAGGCGGCGGTGACGGCCGATCAGGAGGGGGAGATCGACTGTGTGTGGGTGCCGGCCGGGCAGTGGCGCCAGGAGCAGAAGATCCTCACGGACGACCCGCTGGACCGCGGCCCGCACAACCAGGTCGGTATCCGGGATGTGACCCTGCGCGGGGCGGGGATGTGGCACTCCCAGTTCTACACGCTGACCCCGCCGCACGAGGCCGGGGGGATCAACCATCCGCACGAGGGGAACTTCGGGTTCGACATCGACGCGAACACGCAGATCTCCGATATCGCGATCTTCGGCTCGGGCACGATCCGCGGCGGGGACGGCGGCGCGGAGGGCGGGGTCGGGCTCAACGGCCGCTTCGGTGAGGGCACCCGCATCGCCAATGTGTGGATCGAGCACGCGAACGTCGGGGTGTGGGCCGGGCGCGACCACAGCAACATCCCCGAGCTGTGGGGGCCGGCCGACGGCCTTCAGTTCTCCGGTATGCGCATCCGCAACACCTACGCCGACGGTATCAACTTCACCAACGGCACCAGCAACTCCCAGGTGACCGACTCGCACCTCCGCACCACGGGCGATGACGCGCTGGCGGTGTGGGCCAGCCGCTACGTGGCAGACCCCGGCACCGACATCGGGCACGGCAACACCTTCGCGAACAACACCGTCCAGCTGCCCTGGCGGGCCAACGGCATCGCGATCTACGGCGGATACGGCAACACCATCGAGAACAACGTCATCTCCGACACGATGAACTATCCCGGGATCATGCTGGCCACCGACCACGACCCGCTGCCGTTCTCCGGGCAGACACTGATCGCGAACAACGAACTCCACCGCTGCGGCGGCGCGTTCTGGGGCGAGGCACAGGAGTTCGGCGCGATCACCCTCTTCGCCGCCGCCCAGGACATCCCCGGCGTCACCATCCGCGACACCGACATCCACGACTCCACCTACGACGGCATCCAGTTCAAAACCGGCGGCGGCGCCGTCCCCGACGCACAGATCACCAACGTCACCATCGACCGCTCCAACCACGGCTCCGGCATCCTGGCCATGGCCGGCGCCCGCGGCAACGCCACCCTCACCGACGTCACCATCACCAACTCCGCCCAAGGCGACATCCACATCGAACCCGGCTCCCCATTCACGATCACCCACGACCCGGCGGTGTCCGGCTCCGACCGGCCCGCCGCGTGGGCGCCCGGCGGCACCGCCGCCGCGGCCCCCGCGGGCCGGCAGGCCCGCCGGGCGGCCTGACCCGCGCACCGCCCGGCAGCCCGTGCCCCGGCCGACCGCCGGGGCACGGGCCCGCCGTTCGGGCGCGCTCAGGCGCCCACGTCGAAAGACCGCAGCCACAGCTCCAGCGTGAGAACGAGCCACAGCTTGCCGCCCTGGCGCGGCAGCAGCGTTCCCTCGCGGCGCAGCCACCTGCGCAGGGTGTCCTCACGGAACAGGCCGCGGGCGCGGGCGGCCCGGCCGAGCAGCAGGTCGTGGCCCAGGTCCCGCAGCGGCCCGTCCAGCCACTGCTGCACCGGGACCCTCATGCCGCTCTTGGGCCGGTCCACGATCGTGGCGGGCAGCAGGTCCCGCACGGCCTCCTTCAGAATCCACTTCTCCGTGGTGCCCGACAGCTTCTGCCGCGGCGGCACCCGGAAGGCGTGGTCGATCACCGCCCGGTCGAACAGCGGAGCGCGGCCCTCAAGTCCCGTGGCGGCGGTGATGCGTTCCACCTTGGTGAGGATGTGGTGGGCGCCCTTGGTCCGCAGGTTGGCGTGCAGCAGCTGGTTCAGCAGGCCGGTCATGCGGCCCTGCCGCAGATAGGGCGCGACGGCCTCCGCGGGCTCCGGCGCGTCGGCGAGCCGGGCGAGCGCGTCCGCGGTCAGCAGCACCGGCAGGTCACCGTGGCACTTGCGGTAGGAGTCGATGTAGGCCCGCGCCCGCGCGCCGGGCGAGGCGTCCTCGCGGTGCAGCTCGTGAATCAGCATCGGCAGGTTCTTCGGGCCGCCGAACACCGGGTCGCCGCCCTCGCCGTTGAGCACCACGTCCGCCCCGTCGGCCGAAACCGCCTCGGCGAGCAGCAGGTTGGGCACGGTCAGCGGGTCGCCGACGGGGCTGTCGAGCAGCGCGACCGTCTCCGGCAGCCGGGCCGCGACCGCGGCGCCCGGCACGGTCAGCACCCGGTGTTCCGTGCCGCAGTGGGCGGCGACCAGGCCCGAGTAGGCCAGCTCGTCCTGGGTGTCCCCGCCGAAGCCGATGGAGTAGGAGCGCACCGGCGCATCGTGCAGCCGGGCGGCGAGCGCCGTGACCAGGCTGCTGTCGACGCCGCCGGACAGCAGCACCGCGACCGGCCCGGCGGCGGGCAGCCGCCGCGCCGTGGCGTCTTCGAGCAGTGCGCGCAGGCGTGCGGCGTGCTCCGCGGGCGGCAGCTCCTCGACGTCCTCGGCCGGCTCCCAGAACGTCTCCTCGGTCCGGGTGCCGTCGGCCCGCAGCCGCAGGCAGCGCCCGGGCGGCAGCTCGTGGACGCCGCGCAGCAGCGTCTCCCGGCCGGGCAGGTAGGCGAACGTGAGGAACGACCGCACCGCGGGCAGGTGCAGCCCGGTGCGCAGACCCGGCCAGCGGCCGAGCGCGCGCAGCGAGGTCGACGCGGCCCAGGCGGTGCCCGCGCGCGCCGTGAACAGAGTGCGCGCGCCCACGTGGTCGCGGATGAGGACCAGCTCGTCGCCGTCGGCGACGGCCAGCGCGAACATGCCGTCGGCCGCGGCCAGTCCGGCGGTGCCGAGCTTGGCGTAGCAGTGCAGCAGCAGTTCGCCGTCCGGGCAGTCCCGCGGCACGGCGCCCGCGCCGAGCCGGGCGCGCAGCTCGGGCGCGTTGAACAGCGTGACCTCGCCCACCGCCGTCAGCCCCGCCGCCCGGAAGGGGCCGGTGGCCGTGCCCGGACCGTCGAGCAGCCCCAGCGCCTGCCGCCCGGCGGCCGTCACGGAACGGCCGCCCGCCGCGGCGAGCAGCCCGGCCGCGCCCTCCGCGGCCAGGCAGGCACCCCATCGCGCCACGTTCCCCTCCCCCTCAGCCGAAATCGTCCTCGGCGCCGCCCGCGTCGCCCCAGTCGCCGTAACCGGCGTCCTCGCCACCCTCGCCGCCCTCGCCGCCGCCCGCCCCGCCCACCTGCGCCTCGGCCTCCCGCCGGAGCTCCTCCTCCTCGTCCGGCGAGAGGAAGGCCGGCGGCGCGAGGACCGCGCCGACCAGGGCGCCGCCCGCGACGGCGGCGAGCACGGTGCCCATACGCCCGCCCAGCGACGTCCTGTTCACCGTCAGCACGCCGTTGCTCCACAGCGTGCGGCCGTAGCCGCCCTCCCGGCCGTACAGCACCCGGCCGTTGTCGAAGGTCCGTTTGACGAGATCACGGCCGAGCGGCTCGTCGGTGCCCGCGTCGCCCCTGTCGTCGCGCCACCTGACCTCGCCGCGGCTGCCGCGGCTGCGCCACTCCTGACGGCCGTCGGAGTACCGGCGGTGCACGGAACGGTCGGCCAGCAGTTCGTCCGTGTAGGTCGTCTCCTGCGTGTGCGGCTGCGACACTGCCTCTCATTCCGTTTCTTCAGGTGAGTGGTGTGAGCGGTGTGAGCGGTGCGGGCCCGGCGTTGCTCATGCGGCGGGCCAGCTGAGGAAGCCGACTTCGCGCGCGCGGCGCAGCCCGGCGGGCGGCGGCCTGCGCCTGATCTCGCGGACCAGCCGGTGAACGGTGCGCAGCAGGGCCGCCGGGCGGACCGCGGCCACCTCGACGGCGCGCCCGCGGCCGAGCCAGCGGCGCTCCCACGGGTCGGCCGGGGTGTCCGCGGCGGCGGCACCGGCCGCGGCAGAACCGCGCGGGCGGTGCGGCAGGTGCAGCGCGCCGGCCTGCCGCGGGCGCAGCCCGATCGGCACGACCCCGACCCCGTCGGGGACTCCGGCGAGGCCGGCGGCGTGCGCGGCGAAGGCGAGCCCGGCGGGCGAGGCGTCGTGCAGCACGTACACCGTGGCCCGTTCTGCCTGGGTGAGCATCGTGGACACACCCGGGTCGAGGGGCAGTTCGCCCGCGCCGTAGACGGGGCAGGCGGACTCCATCGGCAGCCCGTTGGCCCGCAGCATGCGGGCGATGTCGTCCGACTCGCACACCAGCAGCCGCGGCAGCCCGTAGTCGAACAGGTCGGGCTCCGGCGTGTGGTGCCCGGCCGGCCGGCGGGTGGGCGGCGCGGCGGGCGGCAGCAGCCCCGGCAGGTCGCCGGCGCGGCGCAGCGCGGCCGAGAACGCGGCGGTGCGTACGGGCGGTCCGGTGCTGAACGGGAGGCGGCGCGGCGCGCGGTGCCAGGGGCGCAGCCCGCGGCACAGCTCGTAGTACAGCTGTCGCTCGGTGAACCGGAGGCCGCCGGGGTCCGCGGCCCGCTCGGCGGCGGCGCGCAGCGCGCGCTCAAGCAGGGCGTGCCGCGGGCTCACGCCGCCTCCGGCCAGGTGAGGAAGCCGAGTTGCCTGGCCTCGCGCCGGGCCGGGTCGGCGGCTTCCGCCGCACGCTCCGCCGCGCGCCCGGCCGCACGGTCGACCGCGGCGAGCAGCTTGGCGGGCGGCACCGCGGCCACCGGCGACCACCAGCCGTCGGCCACCCACGCCACCTCTGCCTCCGTCAGCCGCGCGGGCGAGGTGCGCAGGGCCTGGATCTGGGCCGCCAACTCGGCGGCACGCAGGGGTCTGGTGCGCAGCAGGACGGCTCTGGCCCGGTCCCTGTGCATCACGGAACGCGGCAACAGGCCGACGCCCTGGGCCCGTTCGCCCAGTGCGGCACGGGCCGCGGCGAAGAGGGCAAGACCGTCGGCGCCCGCGTCGTGCAGCACGAGCACCGGAACGTCCTGCGGGACCTCGTCGAGGCGGGCGGCCAGGGCCATGCGGTGCCGCTCCTGAACGCCGTTCGCGGCGAGGCAGGCCAGCACCGCGCGGTCGGGGCACAGCAGCGCCAGCGCGGGCGCCCGGACGGGGGTGGGCGCGACCCGGGTCTCGTCCACGCAGCCGGCCGGCAGCGCGCCGTAGACCTGCTGCCACCGCACCAGCTCGGTGCCGCGGAAGTCGTGGAGCTGCATCGGCACCTCGACCCGCCCCCAGCGCCTGGCCTTCCGGCGGCCGGTCACGACCGAGATCACGGCCAGCACGAGCAGCGCCAGGGCGATGAGGAGGGCGATGACGAACGCGTCGGAGCCGAAGTCGGTGGCGGCGCCGGTGATCAGCACGGCGACGGTGAGCATGCCGAACGCGACCGGCAGACAGCCCTCGTAGTCGTGGTCCACCGCGGGTATGCGCCCGCGCGCCGCGGCGTACCAGAGCTGCGGAACGGTGTAGGTGTGCCGCCCCTCCGCCCCGAGCCGCCCGGCGAGCCGGTGCACGCGGACGTCGTGGAGCTGCAACGGGTTTTCCTTGGGTTCGAGCGCGAACGGCCGCTTGCAGGACGAGCACGTCCGGTCGGTGCGCTCGGTGCGTTTCAGCTCCGTCTTGCAGCGCGGGCAGATCATGCGGTCCCCCCTTGTTCCGCGATGTGCCGGGGCGATCGTACACGAGCAACGCGCGGCACGGGAGATGCCCGCGGGGCCCGGCAACCGCGCTGTTAGCATCCGGGAGTAATTCCGCCGCGCCGTGACCGCGCCTTATCGCCCGGGGAGTTGGCCGTTTTGTCGAATGAGCGAATGAAAGTCAGCGCCGACGCGGAGAACGAGGTGCACGACGTCGTGGGTTTCACCGATGCCGCGCGGTGCGTCGTGACGCCGGTGCTCGAACTCCCGGCGGACGCGGCGCTGGCCGTCGTCGGCGCGTTCGCGCGGCTGGTGCGGAACGCGAAGTCAAGTGCTGCGGCCACGACTCCGGACGGCGACGGGATCGTGCGCTCCCAGACGTTCGAGGAGGGCGACGTCTACATGCTGGAGTCGCCTTTCGACGACTTCTTCGCGGACCGCTACCTCATGGATTTCTACAACGTGGCGGAACGGGACTTGTGTTCGCGTATGCACGTCCACACCGGTTTGCGCTTCGTGCGCATGATGACGGGCCCTGATACGAGAATCCGGGTGAGCAGTCTTTCGCCGTTCGACGTGCGGAACGTTCCCGGGGTGACGCCTTTTCTTCCCCGCATGTTCGAGGACGCGTTGCCCGACGCGCCGCCCGGGGCCGCGCGCACCCGGTACAACCTCGTGGTGCCGCCCTGTTCCTTCGTCGACGTGCAGATACCGCGGGGCGTCAGCCACCAGTTCAACGCGGTCGGCGAGCACGCGGTGATCGACTCGGTGCACCCGGAGGAGTCCATCGAGACCTTCCGGGAACGGATGTCGGGCTTCCGGATGATGGCGCAGACGGTGTTCCTCGCGGCGGAACTGCCGTCGGCGGCCAGCTGTTCCGACCTGCCGGAGTGAGCCGCGCGCCGCCCGGGGCGGGCGGCGCGCGGCGGGCGTCAGAGCGCGACGCCGAAGTCCTGCGCGATGCCCGCGAGGCCCGCGGCGTAGCCCTGGCCGACGGCGCGGAACTTCCAGTCCGCGCCGCTGCGGTACAGCTCGCCGAAGACCATGGCGGTCTCGGTGGCGGCGTCCTCGCTGAGGTCGTAGCGGGCGATCTCGGTGCCGCCGGCCTGGTTGACGATGCGGATGTAGGCGTTCCGCACCTGGCCGAAGTTCTGCTTGCGGGAGTCGGCGTCGTAGATCGACACCGGGAAGACGATCTTGTCGATGTCCGCGGGGAGCGCGGCCAGGTTGACGTTGATCTGCTCGTCGTCGCCCTGGCCCTCGCCGGTGCGGTTGTCGCCGGCGTGGACGATCGTCTGGTCCGGCGTCTGCTTGTTGTTGAAGAACACGAAGTGGCTGTCCGAGTACACCTTGCCGTTCGCGTTCACGGCGATGGCGCTGGCGTCCAGGTCGAAGTCGGTGCCCGTGGTGACGCGCACGTCCCAGCCGAGGCCGACGACGACGGCGGTCAGGCCGGGGGCCTCCTTGGTGAGCGAGACATTTCCGCCTTTGGACAGCGATACGGCCATGAGGTCTCCTTGGGCTCTGGGTGCCGGTCGGACCCGGCACCGGACAGGACTGCTCCCCAAATTACGGCACCGCCCCGGCGCGACGCGGACCGGCCGCCCGTCCCCGGCCGCCCACGGGGGCGGCCGGGGACGGCCGGGTGTCATGCCAGGGACAGCGCCTGCTGTGCCGCGCGCAGCCCGGACTCGACGGCGCCCTCGATGTAGGCACCGTGCCAGCCCTGCGCGATGTCGGCGCCGGCGAACAGGATGCGCCCGTGCGGCTCCTCGATCTGCGGGAACAGGTCGAGCAGTTGGTTGGGCCTGCGCAGCCCCCAGCCGCCGCGGGACCAGGGGTCACGCCCCCAGTCCTGCGAGCGGTAGTCCAGGACGGAGGTGCCCGGCAGCAGCTGCTGTACGGCCTGCTGCACGGCAGCCGCGTCGCTCGTGTCGAGCGAAGGGCCGGGGAAGGCCACCATCAGGCGCCCCTCGTCCAGTTCCTGAGCGGACATCAGCATCGCGATCGGCGCGCCCTCCTCGGCCTGGACCGTCACAGCCTCCTTGTTGCTCACGTGGAGCCACATCTTTTTGGAGTGCGGAACGCCGATGCCGTCGCCGGCCGCAGCCGCTTGCGCCGGGGGCAGCCCCGGCTGGAAGGAGATGTGCTTCCACACGTTGGTCGGCGTGGCCACGACGACCACCGGCGCGGCGAAGGTGGCACCGCCGGTGGTCTCCACGGTGACCTGCCCACCGGACTCGGTAATACTGGTGACCGGAGAGTCGAAGCGCACGTCGGCCTGTGCGTCGGCGAGCATGGCGTCGAGCAGCGCGGTCATGCCGCCCGCCGGCTTGTCGGCCGTCGACAGGAAGCTACCGTAGGTGCCGCCGGCGAGCTGGAACCACTGCGCCATACCGGTGAGTGCGCCGATGGTACTCGGGCCGCCCGAGTACATCGAGGTCTCGCCGTTGAGCCGCATGAACTCGGTGGGCGAGAGCGCGATTTCGTCGAGCCGGTCGGCCAGGGACTTCCAGTCGACGCCCTCCAGCAGGTCCCTGCGGTACAGGGGCTCGGAGGGGCGCTCGAAGTAGTCGTCCGCGCCGGCGTAGAACTCGGCCCACAGCGGGCTGAGGACGGCGAGGGCTTCCGTCGGCGTCATGCTCTCGAAGCCGTTTTCGGACGGCAGCATCATCCGCTCGGGGGCCACGTCGATTTCCGTGGTGATGCCGTAGCGGCTCAGCTCCCGCTGAACCAGCACCTGCTGGGCTCCCACCCAGCCGCCGCCGACCTCGACCTGTGCACCGGCAAAGGTGTCGGTCCAGATACGGCCGCCGACCCGGTCGCGTGCTTCGAGGATTATGGAGCTCATTCCCTGGGCGGACAGCTCACGAGCCACTGTTCCACCTGCATAGCCTGCGCCTATGATGATGGCGTCCGCTATCTCGTCCCCCGCCGCATTCCTCCTCGTTGCGGCTCGGGCGATTCCGGCGGTCATTCCGGAGGCTGCCGTGGCGGCGGCGGTCGCACCGGCCGCCTTCAGCAGCGAGCGTCGCCCGACGCGCCATTGGGTTGCAGGTCTTGATGCACGAGAGTTCACGAAAGTTCCTTGTTGGTCGGCTGCCTTTCAGCGAACGGCCATGGACGGCGCCTTCGCTGTCCGGCGCAATCGGTTCGGACGCCGCGCTCCCCTCGGCGCGGTGTCGGGTAGGTTATTCAACTCCCATGAGCAGAGGCCCGGTTGGGCTTCTCTGGTTCCCGATGTGAGGGAACCCTCAAAGGAGGGTGTGGCCGTCGTGGTCGGCATGGGATACCGCCTCAGCGGACACGACACCGTTCGCACGGCGGCGGCTCCTTGCCGCGTTCCGCGCGAACGGCACCATGACCGAACGGGACCCGTTTCAGACTGCGGTCATGAGCCTCACAGGTAATCGGTCCCGGGTTCGAGTCCGAGGAGGACGCGCCCCTGGGCTTCCAGCGAGCCGATGGGGGCGAGCAGCCCGTGCAGCGAAAGCGCCAGGATGTCCCGGTGAATGCGCTGGAACTCCTTGCTCCGCGAAATGGCCGAGGCCGGGCTCAGCGCGGCGAGTTCGCCGACCGCCTCCTTCGTCGTCTGCACGATGTGGGCCACTTGGCCGCGTACCGTGGCCCGTTCCGCCAGCGTCAGGGGCTCGCCGCGGTCCGCGCGCCCCTGGATCGGCCGTAGGAACGACTCCTGAAGCGCCTCGCACGAGGCGATCTTGTTGGTGGCGACCGCCACCTGGATCTGGATGTGCGGATGCTGGTTCTGCTCCGCCCAGTTCGTGTAGGTGATGCCCTTCCCGGGGAGCGCCTGGGTGAACGCGTCGAGGGCGGCCCGGCCGAGGCCGGTGAACACCGAGGCCCCGCCCGCCAGAATGTAGCTGAGCAGGTGGTAGTTCCGGCCGTGCACCTCCGCATTCCAGCGGTTGCCGGTGGCCGCCTCGTACACCGCGGCGTCAACGACGCGGTGGGCCGGCACAAAGACGTCCTTCGCCGTGGAGGTGACGCTGCCGGTGCCGGCCGCGCCGAAGACATCCCAGTCGTCGCCCGTGGACAATGCGGATGTCGGGACCAGCGGGAACAGCTCCTCGGTCCGCCCGTCCGGGTACTCGGCGACCGCCGCGCACACGTTCCACTCCGCGCCTTTGACACCGGTGTTGAACCGCCAGGTGCCGGTGAGCAGGTAGCCGCCCTCGGTCGGCACCAGGGTACCGGATGGGGTGAAGCCGCCGGAGACGCGCACGCTTCCTCCGGCGAACACTTCGGCCTGGGCGCGGTCCGGGTAGAGGCTCGCCATCCAGGCGGTGGTCACCCAGACCATGGCGACCCACCCCGTGGAGCCGCAGTAGCGCGCGATCTCGGCAAGCAGCGCCGCCTGCCGTTCCACGGGCAGGTCGAGCCCGCCGTACCTCTGCGGCACGGCGGCGGAAAAGACTCCCGCCTCGTCGAGCAGCCTGACGTTTTCCTCGGGAATCCAGTTTTCGTTCTCGGCCGACAAGGCGTTGCTCCGAAGCACGGGCGCGACTTTGCGCACCGCATCGAGTGCCGCCATGAATTCCGCTTCGCGGACGGCCATCCCACTCTCCCTACGTGACGTTTCGGGTACCGGTGTCAGCGATGACGCAAAAGGGGGGTTCGAGAAGGCTAGCGAAGCGCCGCTCACTGGCTGGTAACTCCGTGGCAGGACAGGGCTGTCGCCTGCCGCGGCCCTCCGTTGCGGACGCGTGACTGCTAATCTCGTGGGATGGAGACAACGCCACTGCGTGCCCGGAAGCGGTCGGCGGCGGGCAAACCCGTAGTCGACACCCGCGAGCGCATCCTCCGGGCCGCCTCCCGCCTGATGCAGCGTCACGGATACGACGGCACCGGGATCAAGCAGATCTCCCAGGAGGCCGACGCGACGCTCGGCTCCGTCTACCATTTCTTCCCCGGCGGGAAGCAGCAGCTGGCGATCGAGGTGATCCACCGCGGTGCCCAGGAGTTCACCGACGAGCTGAACGCCGTGTTCGTCGCCGAGGAGGACCCGGGCTGCGGTATCACGTTGTTCACCCGGCTGCTCGCGGAAGGTCTGCGGGCCTCGGACTGGATGGACGGCTGCCCCGTGACGACCACCGCGCTCGGCACCCACGGCCGCCTCCCCGAGCTCCAGGCGGCGGCGGCCGAGGCGTTCGCCGGCTGGCGCGCGCTGGTCCACGACAAGCTGCGCGCCACGGGCTTCACCGAGCAGGATGCGCTGGCCCTGTCCCACACCGTGATCAGTACGGTCCAGGGTGCTGAGCTGACCGCCCAGGTTTCGCGGGTCGGCGATCCCCTGGATGCGGCGGGGGCCCATCTGGCCCGGCTGATCGCGAGTTACCGCTGAGGGATCGGCCGGGCCGCGCGTGGCCGACGACGAGGCGACCGTGCGGGGAGGTCAGGCCGAGGGCTTCTTCATGATTTCGAACAGGCTGGTGAAGCTGTCATTGGCGTGGCCCTCGGCGATGCCACGCTCGAAGACCTTCAGAACGGCCGCGGGCAGCGTGGCATCGACGCCGGCGTCGATGGCGGTCCGCACCACGTGGTCGACGCTGGCCACGCCCATGGGGAGCCGGTCGACGTCGCCCGGGTGCTCGCCCTCGTCGATGCGCGCGGTGTAGAAGCCGAAGAAGTCGGGCATCCCGGCGACGGTGCCGGAGACGTAGGGCAGCATGTCCTGCGCGGAGATGCCATTGGCGTTCGCCACGGCCAGGGCATGCAGCCAGGCGAGCGCGGTGGTCCAGAAGACGTCGAGCTGAAGCTGGTAGTACAGCGCCGCCAGGCCCTGGTCCTCACCGCGGTAGTCGGTGCCGGTGAGGACTTCGAGCACGCTCTTGTTCGCCTCGAAAACGGCCTTCGGACCGCTGTAGAAGGTGAACGTCTTCGGGTCGCCGATGCCGACGGGCGATGCCTGCACACCGCCCGTGAGGTACTGCGCACCGTACTCGGACGCCCAGGCCGCCGCAGCGCGGGCCTTGTCCGGGGTGTCCGAGCTGAGGTTGACGAGGGTTCTGCCGCTGAACGCGCCGGTGGCGTCGTCCAGGATCGCGTACATCGCCTCATAGTCGGTCAGGCTCAGGATGACAAGCTCGTTGGCGGACACCGCTTCGGCAGGGCTCGCGGCCAGGGTGGCGCCCTTGGCCACCAGGTCGTCGGCCTTGCTGGCGGTCCGGTTCCACACCGTCACCGCGTGGCCGTTGTCCAGGAACGTGCTGGCCATGGCGTGCCCCATCGGGCCGAGCCCGATGACCGTGACCGGCTGCTTCGACATAAGGACCCCTTGTTATAACTCACTGGATGGATCGCTCTATTGACAGGGAGGCTAACACGAGCTCTGGAGCGAACGCTCTAATCTCCGTCGCGACGCGCTCAGTTGACCGTGCGTCGGGTGGCCGCGCGGTGATGCGCCGTCAGGCGTTCCAGAACGTGCACCACCTCGGCGGGAGTCGGCGCGCCGAGGACGTCGCCTCGCAGGGCAGCGGCGCCGCTTTCGAAGGAGGGGTCGTCGAGCAGCCGGGAGACCACCGCGCGCATGTCCTCCACGGTGTGCTCCCCGTGCCGCACCATCAGGCCGGCACCGGCCTCGGTCAGGTACGTCCCGACGACGGGCCCCTCGATGACGTTGTCGTCGTCGATGGCGACGAGCTGCGGAATCCCGGCGACGGCGGCGGCACTCATCGAGCCGGCCCCGCCGTGGTGGATCACCGCGGAGCACGTCGGCAGCAGCTGGGTGAGCGGGATGTAGTCGACGGTGCGCACGTTGTCCGGCAGGTGCGCGATGCCCTCCAGCTGCGCCTTGTTGAGCGTCGCGACGACCTCGACGTCCAGGGCCCCGAGCGCGTCAAGCAGGTTGGCGATGAGCGGCTTGCTGTCCTTCCCGAACGCCCGCATCGACGCGCCCAGGGTCAGCGCGACCCGCGGGCACCCCGAGGATTCGTGCAGCCAGCCGGGCATCGCGCCGGAGCCGGTGTAGGGGACGCAGTTCATCGGCACGACGCGCCGCTCGGTGGGCAGCCGCAGGCCGGCCGGCATTGGGTCCACCGTCCACTGGCCGTGGAACAGGTCGTCCTCGACCGCGAGCCCGTACCGTTCGGCCATGGGCCGCACCGCCGCGACGATCGGGTCCTCGTCCTTCAGCGCGCCCGCCAGCTCGCGCTTGCGCCGGGCGAACAGGTCCGTGGACCAGCCGATGAGGTCGAGTCCCCACAGGAGCCTGGCGTGCGCGGCGCCCACCACCCGGGCCGCGACGGCGCCGATCGGAGTCGTGGGGTCCCACAGCACCAGGTCGGGCTGCCAGTCGCGGCAGAACGCCACCAGGGCGTCCAGCACCGGTTGGGGCCCCTCCGGGTCCGCGCCGATCGGCTGGAGGTCGTTCACTGCGGGAATGGCGTAGTCCCGGTGGCTGCGCCAGACGTGGAAGCCGACCGGGTCGTCCTGGCCGATGGCCATGGCCTCGGTGATGCGGTCCATCGTCCGCAGCGTCTCCTCGGATGCCGGATTGCCCGCACCGACGGAACGCGCCAGCTCCACTTCGTCGACGAGCGGCGCCGCGGACAGGCCGACACCCGCGATCGTGTCCGTCAGGGTCGGCCGGGACGCCACGCACACCTCGTGCCCCGCCGCCCGGAGGGCCCATGCCAGGTGAACGCTCGGGTAGAGGTGCGCCGCCGCGGGCCAGACGGTGAACAAGACTCGCACGGAAGACTCCTCGGGTTTCGCCGTGTGGCGCGCCACGGCGGACCGTCGCTGCGGCGAACCACCGGGCGCCGCAGGCACGGTCGTCCCGCCGCCGCACCGAACCGAAGGAGAGCGTAGTGATGCTTAGCCACCCCTCGGTCACCCCGAGGTAATCGCCGCCCGGCAGGCGGGGCGCCGTCGTCACCCCCATCACGTCAGGCACGCCGGCGAAGCCTAGGATGGCCGGCGTGCAGCTGGAGTTCGCTGATATAGCGCCGGGGGATGACCGGCTCGAGCGTGATGTGGCGCCTCTGATCCGGGCCTTGCGGCCGGGGCTGACTGCCGAGGGGTTCTCCGCGTTCGCCGGGGAGGCGCACCGGCAGGGGCTCGTGTTCACCGCGGCCTATGACCGGGAGGGCCGCTGCCTGGGGGTGGCCTCGCACCGGGTGCTGGCGACCAGCCGGGGCAGGCTGCTGTTCGTGGACGATCTGGTGACGGAGCGGGAGCGCCGTTCCGGCGGGGTCGGGCGGCTGCTGATGGACGAGCTGGCGGGCCGGGCCGCGCGGGCCGGGTGCGTCAGGGTCGAGCTGGACTCGGGCACTGCGAACCACGGGGCGCACCGCTTCTACCACGCGTGGCGCATGTCGATATCCGCGCTGCACTTCGCGCGAGAGGTGCCGGGGGAACGCTGACGTGCTGCGGGCCCGGCCACCGCGAGGTGGCCGGGCCCGCCGGCCGCCGGGAAGGGTCAGGCGGCACGTTCGGCGAGAATCCTGGCCAGTTCGAGACGCTTGATCTTCGTGGTGGCGGTCTGCGGCAGGTCCTCGTGCTTCCACTGCACCGGCTCGGCCATCTTCGGCAGGCCCGCGACCGCGGAGCGCCAGGCGGCCAGGTCCAGCGGCTCGTCGTCCCGGGTGCAGACGATGGGCGTGGCCACGTTGTTCTCGTCCGGCACGATGACGACCTCGACGAGGTTGTCCAGCTTCCCGAACAGCTGGTCCTCCACGGCCAGGGTGCTGCCGAAGTCCTCGATGAGGTCGACCTCGCGGTCCAGCAGGTGCACGCAGCCCCACTTCGTGCGGTACCCGACGTCGCCCATCCGCCACCAGCCGTCGGTGACCTGCGCGTCGTAGCGTTCCTGCTCGCCGAGGTAGGTGACGATCCGGCCGTCGCTGCGGACCTCGATGTACCCGGGGTGCTGCTCCGACGGCGGCTTCCCGTTGCGGCTGACTACCCTGACCTCGGTCATGCCGGGGATGGCCATGCCGACGCAGCGGCCGTCCGCTTCGAGCGCGCGCCGCTTGGAGAACGCGCGGGCCACCGCGGGGCCCACCTCGCTCTGCCCGTACAGCTGCGCGAACAGCGGCGCACGGCGGCGCGTCGCGTGCAGCAGCCGGTGCACGGTGCGCGGGTGGATGGCGTCGAACGTGCTGCTGAACAGCTTCACGTTGCGCAGCGGGCCGCGCGGGTCGTCGGCCAGCTCCTCCCACTGCATGAACGAGTTGGGGTGCGCCTCCAGGATGCCCGGCCGCAGCTGCGCGAACAGGTCGGCGACGTGTTTCGCCTCCGACTCGACCAGCATCACGATCGGGAAGCCGCGGAAGAGGGAGATGGCAAGCGCGGTGAAGATCCGGGAGTGCACGAACGACACGTGCATGGCGATCGTTTCGCGCCCGCGGACGATCGGCGAGAGCGCGGACACCTGCGGCCGGTAGCGCGCCTGAAGGGTGCGGCCGGTGTGGACGGCCAGCTTCGGCGTGCCGGTGGTGCCGGAGGTGTGGGTGATCAGCGTGGGGTGTTCGGGCGGCATCGTCAGGCCCTCGACGCGCTCGGCACCGGCCAGCGCGTGCAGGTCCGTGGCGTCCGCGTGGCTACCGGAGGTCAGCAGCACCCGCTCGCTCAACTCGAAGATGTTTTCCGGCAGTTCCTGTTCGATCTTGGCCTGGTCGGTGACCAGGTGCGGCCGGTCCGTCCGGCGCACCAGTTCGGCGACGGTCTGCCCGTCGAGCTTCGGCGACAGCAGCACCGGCACCGCGCCGACCCGCGCGACGGCGCACGCGAGCAGCACGATGTCGAAGGCGTTCGACTTGTAGATGACGACTCGTTCGCCGGGCCTGACCTTTGCGGCCCACAGCCGCGACGCCATGTCGGCGACCGTCTCGGCTATTTCGGCGATGGTGGCGCGGCGCCCGAGCTGCGGCGCAATGTCGAGGTCGTGGTCCAGGACGAGGATGTTGGACGGATGACGTGCCGCTGCGCGCTCGAACAGTGACCCCAGCCGGAAACCACGGTTTGCTATGCGTTGCAGAATCATGCTTTCACGCTCTCACCAATAGATTTCGGGGCGTACGTCGGCAACACCTGTACGGAGCGGCTCCACGACACAAGGGGAGGAAGAGATGCGAAATGAGAACACGCGCCGGGCAGCTCGACCTATACGGCCCCATAGCCTGGCAGCGCCCGTTCCCGCCCTTCAAGGCGCGGCCGGTAAATTTGTCAAGTCGCCGCGGGGGGCCGGCCGCGGGCGGCAGGAGTTGACAGACAATGCGCGGCTTCCGCGGACGGGCGGGCGGATGCGCGACGATGGCGTCATGCACGCAGCCTTCATCGAGCAGCTCGGCTCCCCGGACGTCATCCGCTACGGCGAGCTGCCCGCGCCGCGGCCCGGGCCCTCGGACGTGCTCGTGGACGTGGCGGCGACGACGGTCAACCCGGTGGACACGTTCGTGCGGTCAGGTGTGTTCCGCACCCCGCTCGACTTCCCGTTCGTCATCAGCCGTGACCTCGTGGGCACGGTCGCGGAGACCGGCGGCGACGTGCGGGGCTTCGCGCCGGGGCAGCTCGTGTGGTGCAACAGCCTCGGCCACGGCGGGCGGCAGGGCGCGGCGGCCGAGCGGGCCGTGGTGCCCGCGGACCGGCTGTACCCGCTGCCCGACGGCGTGGACCCGCGTACCGCGGTCGCCGTCGTGCACCCGGCCGCGACGGCCTACCTGGGGCTGTTCACGCACGGCCGGCTGCGGGCCGGTGAGACCGTCGTCGTGGCGGGCGGCGCGGGCAACGTCGGGGGCGCGCTGGTCGCCCTGGCCGCCTGGGCCGGGGCCCGCGTCATCGCGACGGCCAGGCCCGGCGACTTCGAGCACTGCCGCGCCCTCGGCGCGGCCGAGGTCGTGGACTACCGGGCCGAGGACCAGTGGGAACGCATCCGCGCCGCCGCCCCGGACGGCGTCGACGTGTACACCGACACCTCGGGCCGCAACGATCTGGCGCGGGCGGTCGGGACACTGGCCGTGCGCGGGCGCGTCGTCGTGCTGGCCGGGTCGGGGTCGCGGCCCACGCTGCCGGCGGGCGAGCTGTACATGAAGGACGGCTCCGTCGTGGGCTTCGTCATCTCCCGCGCCCGCGTGGCGGAGCTGGCCGAGGCCGCGGACGTCATCAACACCCTGCTCGCCGGGGGCCTGCTGCGCCCGCGGGCGACGGAGGTTCTGCCGCTCGCCGCCGCGGGCGAGGTGCACCGCCGCATGGAGCGCGGCGAGCTGAACGCGCGGCGCGTCATACTCCGGCCGGCGGGCGCCGCTCCCGCTCGGTAGGGGTGCGAATAAGGGTTGGCACCCGCAGCCCGCGTGGCTAACGTCTAGTCTCCCCGGAGGGTTATGCGGAATTCCGCCCGCTCTTACCGTGAATGCCTCGCGCGCGGTTCGCCGACTGGCCGGAATCGCCGCGGCGCGCGGCTTTGCCTCCGCTTCCCGCTGCCGCCCGGCGCGTTATCCCGCCGAGTGCCGCCGTGCGGCAGGACCGGCGCCTAGGGGACGGCTAGGGGCTGACGGCGGGGGCTGACACAAGTAATCTCGCTCTCGCCAATTGACCGGGGAAACCTCACTGCGTGCATGCCGAATGCCGGCACGACTGCGTCACGCCGCGAAAAAGCCGAACCGCCTTTCGGGGGACACTTCTGCCTGCTCGGAAACGAGTGGCGTTGCGGCAATGCGGCGGTACGACTGCGCGCGTGCGGCAATGCCTTGACGATTCGGAGTTGCTTCAGATGATGACCGAGTCAGGTAACGACATGCACGCGGCGCCGGCCGACGCGTCGGACGCGGCGATCGCCGTCGCGGCACGCTGAGCGTGGCATGCCGCCGCCCGGTGCCGGGACCCTCTCCGCACCACCCGCCCGACACCACCCGCGGTGAGGTGAGCTGACCGCCCACCACGCGCCCCTCGGAACGATGTCCGCCCGCGCAACCGATCCGAAGCGAACGCCGAGCGATCACGGATACTCGGCGGAGATGGGGGAACATGATCGTGGAAGCCGATGTCGGCCTGACGCGTAACGCGCCCGCCGCGCCCGCCGCGCCCGCGTCATGGAGCGCCGAGCGCAGTAGCGAGGCGCTGCGCGACCTCTGCCAAGTGCTGTTCGCCTCCCTTCAACGCAGCGACCAGCGGCGGCGTGGCATGGACTACGTCCGCGGATT
The DNA here is from genome assembly GCF_001984575.1 of Streptomyces sp. MP131-18. Taxonomy (GTDB): domain Bacteria; phylum Actinomycetota; class Actinomycetes; order Streptomycetales; family Streptomycetaceae; genus Streptomyces; species Streptomyces johnsoniae. The sequence goes on from NZ_LZNS01000001.1 coordinate 2,276,087, forward strand.
GATCCATGTGGAGGGCCGCAAATCGATCCGCAACATCGCCTCCCTGCTCGGGGGCGGACAGGCGGTCGAGCAGAGTCTCCACCACTTCGTGTGCGATTCCACGTGGCAGTGGGACCCGATACGCGAGGCGCTGGCGCGGTACGTGACCGCTGCGGCGCCACCGCTCGCCTGGGTGGTGCACCCCCTGGTCATCCTGAAATCGGGGGACAGCTCGGTCGGGGTGGAACGCCACGCCTCGCCAACCTCCTACACACAGCGGGCAGTCGGCGTGTGGCTGGCGTCGGAGCACACGGCGTGCCCGGTCAACTGGCGGCTCCTGCTGTCCCGCTCGTGGGTGGAGGACCCGCTGCGCCGCGAGCAGGCATGCATTCCGGAGCAGACACATCCCGAGACGCTGGGGATGTGCGCGGTGGAGGCAAGCCTGCGGGTGGCCCGCGGCTGGCGGCTGCCGGCCCGGCCCTTGCTCGTGGACGCCAGGGAGATGGACGCCCCGGCCGTACTCGGGCGGCTGCGAAAGGCGGGACTGCCCCAGTTGCTGCGCGTGGACGGGCGGCTGCGGCTCACGGTCGCCGACGACGCGCTACGCGCTCACAACGGCGGGCAGTTGTCGGCCGAGGAGGTCATGCGCGTCGCGGCCCCGCTGCGGCGGCCGTGTCTGTGGCGCGCGCCGGACGCATCGCCTGGCGTGCGAAGGGGCACGCTGGCCGCGGTCCGGGTGCGGGTACCTTCGCCCGCGGCCGGGGCGGCGGCCGGACGGCAGGGCGGGGAGTTGCTGCTGCTGGGCGTGGCGGAAGCCGGTCAGCAGTGGCCGGCCGAGCTGTGGCTGACGGACGCGGTATCGCTGCCCCCGATCGCTCTGGTGCAGCTTTCGCGACTGATGCAGCGCGTCAGCCGGGATCTCGCCGAGATCGGCGACCGGGTCGGCATCCGCGACTTCGTAGGCCGTTCTTTCACCGGCTGGCACCGGCATATCACGCTCGCCTCGGCCGCTCATGCGGTGGCCGCCCTGTCCCGACCGACCGCACGGCAGTTCGAACGAGCTTCGTAAGCCGATGCGTTCCTCGGGGTGTTTCTCGTGAGCAAATGCCGTTTGCCGACCACCCCCTGCGTATTTCCGCGGCTCTTACACCAACCGGAGAACACTCTTCTCCGCCTTCGACATCTTTCCGCGTCTTCGCGGTGGGTTTTCGATGGATCGAACGTCGTCCGCCGTTTGTTTCGCCACCTGTTACCGGAGGGTCGCATTCCGCGGATCGGCACGAACGACCACAACACGGGCGCATGTCACGATGCCCGCGCCGATCTCGACGGCAGATAAAAGAGCAGCCCCTCAAACCCCCCAAAAAGCAAACATCCGGTTACCGAATCGACCGGCGGCGCGGCCCCACGGCGGCGCGGCAACAACGTTGCATTAGTGTTTGTCCGCACGCCGTGTCAACCCCCTAGACGCCCGCGAATCGTCACGCCGTGCCGACGCATCATTGGGGTAACGGGCACGTGGAACGTATGCCACACTCATTGGGCAGTGATCTCCAACACGGGGCCAACGCGGGAGCATCGAACTGCGGCGAATCCGGCGGGAGCTAGCGCGGCGTACGAGCATACATGCGCCCGCGCACTATCCGCGCCGGATCGTCCCGGTGCGTACTTTGCCGTGCTCTGACCACGCACGGCGGCCGCACCGGCCGCGTGGCCCCGCGCTGGGACACACGGGGACGATCACGGCTGCCGCCATGACCAGGCGACCTCGCGCAGCGCCCCCGTGACAGCCCGACGTTCAGGGGGAACGGGGATGCATCAACAACACCGTGGCGGCGATTCAGGCCACCCGCGCGATGCGGGACGACACAAGAAGTGCGCCCGGAGGCATGGGCATCGTGCCGGTCCGCGCACAGCAGCAGGCGGACGCGGCGGTCGTGAACTACCGCCGATTCCTCCGGCGTTCCTGTCGCCACCCCCCGCAGGTCGATAGTCCACATGACTTCCCCACGCCTCACACAGGACAGCTTTGCGTCGCAATACCCCAATTGCCCGACTATCGCACACGAGGAGGCTCATCGAGTGGTGTTGGTGCAGCGCGAAGAAGAGTTCATGCAGGTCCGGATGACATTCGACGACTGCCGCGGGAAACGACGAGGTCACGCCGTCCTCATCTCAGGGGCCGTCGGCAGCGGCAAGACCTCGCTGCTCGAATCGCTGAACGAATACTTCACCGAGGAGGGCGGTCGCGTCCTGCGCGCCGTTGGTTCACAGTCCGAACGCGACATTCCGCTTGGTGTCATCGGACAACTGCTGCACGGCGCGTCCTTCCCGGAAAAGACACGACGCCTCGTGGAAGGGCTGCTTCCCGAGCACGCACCGGCGGCTCCTGCCATCAGAGGGCAAGGGGCCGGGCCGAGGCCGTCGCTGGAGGGCCGACATCAAGCCGCGGTACTGCACCGGTTGTTCACGTCCCTCAGCGAGCTGGCGCGGAGCGGGCCGCTCGTTCTTGCCCTTGACGACGTCCAGCACGCCGACTCCGCTTCGCTCCACTGTCTCCTCTACGTCATCCGCCGGCTGCGGCACGCGCCGATGATGGTGCTGATGACCGAGGCGCCCATGCTGCGGCTGCCGCACCCGCACTTCCGTGCGGAGCTGCTCAGCCAGCCGTACTTCTCGCGCATCGCCCTCCAGCCGCTGACCCGCGATTCGCTGACGCGGCTCGTCGGCCGCAGCCTCGACCCGTCCGTGGCGCGGAAGATGGCGGAGCGGGCGCGGGCCATCACCGGCGGCAGCCCGCTGCTCGCCCAGGCGCTGGTGGACGACCCGCTGGCCCAGCTGACGGAGCCGGAGTACGCGACGCCGCCGGGGGGCGGCGGACCGTTCGACCAGGCGGTGCTCGGCTGCCTCTACCGGCACGAGCCCGAGGTGCGGCAGGTCGCGCAGGCGCTGGCCGTCCTGGGCCGCAAGACGTCCGTCGACATCCTGGACCAGGTGCTCGACATCACCCACGAGTCCGCGGTGCGCGCCGTGCACATCCTGCGGATATCGGGCCTGGTGGAGGGCAACGAGCTGCGGCACCCGCGGATCACCCGCTCGGTGCTCGGGGACCTGTCCGCCGAGAGCCGCCGCTCGCTCCACTCGCGGGCGGCCGAGGCACTGCACAACCACGGGGCCGAGCCGACGGTCGTCGCCGACCATCTGGTGGCGGCCGACTGGGCGGAGGACGCCTGGGCGGTGCCGGTCCTCCAGGAGGCCGCGGCGCACGCGCTGTCGCTGGGACGGCCGGAGTTCGCCGGGGCCTGCCTGCGGCAGGCATGGCGGGCGGAAACCGACGAGTCGCAGCGGGCCGACATCAAGGCGCTGCTGGTCAAGGCGCGCTGGCAGGTCAACCCGCTGTCGGCGGAGGCCCACCTGCCGGACCTGCTGGACACGATCAGGCAGCGGGGCGCCTCGGTGCCGGGCGCGGTCGCGGCGGTGCCCTCGCTGCTGTGGCAGGGCAGGTCGGGAGAAGCCGGCCACCTGCTGGCGCAGTTCGAGCTCGACGACGAACGGGACACGGCCGCCGCGGCCGAACTGCGCGTCATGCACATGCTGGTGTCGCTGTGCCGCCCCGAGTCCCTGACCGACGCGCACTCCACGAGCGACGCGTACGGCGGCCCCGCGCGCAATCCGGTGGTGAGCCCGCATCTGGAGGCGCTGACCGTTCTCCACAAGGCGCTCTTCCCCACCCCGGACTACGACGTGGTGGCCCGCGCGGAGCAGATCATCCGGCGGCACAACAGCGAGGTCGGGGCGCCGGGACTGCTGGCGGGCCCGCTGCTGGGGATGCTGTATGTGGGGCGTTCCGACCGGGTCGCGGCCTGGACGGACACGCTGCTGCACCACTCCACGGTGCGGCACGCCCCGATCTGGCAGGCGATCCTCGAAGGCATCAGGGCCGAGGCACTGCTGCGCCTCGGCGACCTGCGCGGCAGCGAGCAGCACGCGCGATCGGCGCTGGAGTCGATCACCCCGCAGGCGTGGGGCGTCGCGGTGGCCGGGCCGCTCGGCACGCTCATCACGTGCGCGACCGAGGCGGGCCGACACCACGAGGCGGACACCTGGCTGGCGTATCCGACGCCGGCGAGCATGTTCCAGACGCCGCTGGGTCTGCACTACCTGGTCGCCCGCGGCCGCTACCACCTGGCGGCCGGCCGGCCGCACGCGGCGCGCGACGATCTCCAGCAGTGCGCGGAGCTGATGGAGAAGTGGCGTCTCGACCTGGCGGGCCTGGTGGCCTGGCGGCTCGAACTGGCGCAGGTGCACCTCGCGCTCGACAACCGGGCGGAGGCGGCGCGGCTGCTGCACGAGGAGACCTCGGGCGAACGGCGCGTCGATGACCGCACCCGCGGCAGAGCGTTGCGATTAATGTCCAGGACGGCGGTGTCCGACCGCAAGAAGAGACTCCTCTCCGAGGCCGTCGACGTGTTGCAGGCGTCGGGTGACAAGGTCGAGCTGGCCCGTGCGCTGAGCGACCTCGGGCACGCGCTGCACCGTTCGGGGGATTCGGGGCGACCGCACATGCTGATCCGCCGCGCCTACCAGCTGGCGCTGGAGTCGGGGGCGGAATCGCTGGCGGACCGGCTGATGCGCAGCGGCTCCGCGGAGGGGCTGGTGGCGCAGCAGGAGGTACCGCAGGGCGGGCACGGGCTGAGTGAGGCCGAGCTGAGGGTGGCGGCCCTCGCGACCCTCGGCGACACCAACCGGCAGATATCGAACAAGCTGTTCATCACCGTGAGCACCGTGGAGCAGCACCTGACACGGGTGTACCGCAAGCTCGGGGTGAAGCGCCGGGTCGACCTCCCGGCCGAGCTCGTCGCATATGCCGAAGAGACGCGCGACGCGTCGTCGGAAGCGGTGTGACGGCGGAGAGTCCGCTCACTTTCCGTCGGTCCCCCGGTGTCGCAGCCGGGCCGGGCAGCCCGACAGGCCGCCCGGCCCGGCTCTCTCATGTCCGCAGCAGCTCCGCCACGACGCCGCCGAGTATGTCCTCGCCGCCGCGGGTCAGCACCGATTCGGCGTGGAACTGGAGGGACGCGAAGTGCGGCCCGCGCAGCGCGTGCACCTCGCCCGTCTGCCGGTCGCGACTGACCTCCACCACGCCCGTTCCGGCGCATTCGACCTTGTCCTCCCGGCTGTGGGCGGCGAACGTGTTGTAGAAGCCGACGTGCCGCGCGGCGCCGAAGAAGTCGATCTCGTACTGCGTGCCCTGGTTGGGCACGGCACGGCGCCGCACGTCGAAACCGAGCCGCAGGCTGAGGACCTGGTGGCTGAGGCAGACCGCGAGGAACGGGCGGCGTTCGCGCAGCAGCCGCGCCGTCGTCGCGTGCAGGTGCGCGATCTTGCCGTTGCCGGTGTCGAGCGGATCGCCGGGGCCCGGCCCCATCACCACGAGATCCTGGCCGTCGAACGAGTAGGGCTCGTCGAAGCGGCGCACCGAGACGGCCAGGCCGAGCGAGCGCAGCTGCTGTCCGAGCATCGAGGTGAAGTTGTCCTCCGCGTCGACGACGAGCACGCGGCGGCCGGCCAGTGCCGGATCGTGCCGCGTCCGTTCGGTGTCGGGGCGCAGCCAGAAGTCCGCGATGGTCCCGTTGCGCCGCTCCATCGCGGCCCGCACGTCGGGGTGTTCGGCGAACCCGCCCTCGGCGCCGGTCAGTGCCCCGATCAGCGCGGACGCCTTCGCCCTGGTCTCGGCGACCTCGCCCGCCGGGTCGGAGTGGCGCACGAGGGTGGCGCCGGTGGCGATGCGCGCGGTGCCGGAACTGTCGATGTCGGCGGTGCGGATGAGGATGGAGGAGTCGAGCGTCTGCTCGCCGTGCCGGTCGCGGCCGATGAGGGCGACGACGCCGCTGTAGTAGCCGCGTCCCTCCCGTTCGAAGGCGCTGATGACGCGGGCGGCGCTCTCCAGCGGGCTGCCGGTGACGGTGGGCGCGAACATGGTCTCGCGCAGGATCTCGCGGACGTCGCGGCTGGTGGTGCCCTGGATGAAGTACTCGGTGTGGGCCAGCTGCGCCATCTCCCGCAGGTGCGGCCCGGTGACCCAGCCGCCGCGTTCGCAGATGCGGGCCATCATCTTGAGTTCTTCGTCGAGGACCATGTAAAGCTCTTCCGTCTCCTTCCTGTTGGAGATGAAGTCCATGACGTCCGGCAGGCTGGGCCCGGCCGGCGGGTAGCGGTAGGTGCCGCTGATGGGGTTCATCACGGCGGTGCCCTCCCGCAGCGTGATGTGCCGTTCCGGGGTGGCGCCGACGAACGTGCGCTCGCCGGTGTGCACCAGGAACGTCCAGTACGCGCCGGACTCGCGGCGCAGCAGGCGGCGCAGCACGACGAGCGCGCTGTGCACCGAGTAGTCGGTGATGTCGGCGACGAACGAGCGCTTGATCACGAAGTTGGCGCCGGCGCCCTCGCCGATCTCCGTGTCGATGATGCGCCGCACGATGCCCGCGTAGGTGTCGTCGTCGATGTCGAAGTGGCCGCCGGTGATGCGCACCGCCACGTCGGGGATCGCGGCCATGACATCGGCGACCGGCACGGTGGCGTGCTCCGCCACGGTCATCGCCAGCAGCGGCGCGCCGTCGTCGACGCAGGCGAAGCCGCGTTCGGCGATCTGCCGGTAGGGAATCAGCGCGAGCACTTCCTGCCGCGGGCCGCCGACGGTGGAAGGGGCCGAGGAAACCGGCAGGTCGGCCAGCGCCTCGTAGGTGCCGACGTCGCCGACAAGGACGTCCAGCGCGTCCGGCCCGGTCTCGGCGGGCCGGTGCAGCAGCGCGAACGGGGGCGGTTCCGCGGCCAGGACGCGGCCGAGCAGCCCGGCCGCGGCCCCGGCGGCCCCGGCGGCCCCGTCCACGCCGTCCGCGCCGTCCGCGCCGTCCGCGCCGTCCGCGCCCGTCATGCGGCACCGCCGGAACGGGCGGGTCCGCCGGCGGTCACCGGGCGGCGGCCCGGGCGCCCGAGCGCGGCGCGGACGTCGACGCCGGTGAGGACGACGGCGCATCGTTCGGCGGCGTACTGGAGGGCCGAGTGGTGGTAGGCGGCGGAGAAGTCCGCGGTCGCGTCGGCGACGAGGAACGGCTGGATGCCGTGGCTGAACGCGTCCACCGCCGTCATCAGCACCCCGACGTGCGCGTACACGCCGCAGATGATGAGCTGGTCGCGGCCCTGCTCGTGCAGCCACTCCAGCAGGCCGGACTGGTGGAACGCGCTGTAGCGCCACTTGGTGAAGACGCGGTCGCCGAGCGCGGGCGACAGGCTGTCGTCGATCTGCCGGTGCTCGGGCTCGGGCGACATGCCAGGGCCCCAGAAGTCCGCGAGGAGTCCGCGCTGATCCGGTGTCATGCCGCCGGGCTGCGCGGTGTAGGCGACGGGCAGGTCGAGCGCGGCACAGTGGTCGCGCAGCCGCGCCACATTGGTGGTCAGGTCGCTGCGCAGGGTGTCGGCGGGCAGCGGTGCGAGAAAGAACCGCTGCATGTCGTGCACGAGGAGCGCGGCGCGCTCCGCGTCGGGCGCCCAGCGCGCGGTGTTGGCGGGCAGTTCCTCCCGGGCCGGGAGGGAGTACGGTTCGATAGGCGGTATGCCTGACATGGCAGTTCCTCTTCTGGTGTCCTGGACGAATTCGACGTGACGCTGGGCCAGCACCGAAGAACGTCACCGAACGTCACCGACAGGGACCGCGCGGTCCTGGGTGTTCAGACGCCGAGGGTGGCCCCGCCGTCGACCGTGAGCGCGTGCATGGTGATGTGGGCGGCTTCTTCGGAGAGCAGGAAGACGACCGCGTCGGCCACGTCCTGCGGGGTGGCCAGCTTGCCGAGCGGAATGCCCAGCTTGTACGCCGCCAGGTCTCCCCGGATGGTGGCTTCCCGGCCGCTGTCGTCGTGCCACATGGAGTTGAGCATCGGCGTATCGGTGGAGCCGGGCGCCACCAGGTTGCAGCGGATGCCGTACTCGGCGACCTCAAGTCCGAGGCACTTGGTGAACATGGTCGCCGCCGCCTTGGAGGCGGCGTAGGCGGCCATGAGCTTCCTGGGGGTGCCGGCGGCGTTGGAGGCCACGGTGACGACCGCGCCGGAGCGGCGCGGCACCATCCGGTTGACGACGGCCTGGGACATGTGGAAGACGCCGGTGGCGTTCACGGCGAGGGTGTCGGCCCAGTCCGTGTCGGACAGGTGCCTGGCCTCGGCGAGGCGGAGGATGCCCGCCGCGTTGACCAGGTAGTCGACGGGGCCGAGCTGCGCCTCCACGGCGGCGACCGTGGCGTCGGCCTCGTCGCGCCGGGTCACGTCGGCGGTGAAGCCCTCCGCGCGCAGCCCCTCGGTGGACAGGGCCTCGATCTTCTCCTTCAGCGCGACGCCGTCGGCGTCCACGGCCGCGGGCACACCGCCGCGTTCCGCTATCGCGCGGACCACCGCGGCGCCGACGCCCCCGGCCGCACCGGTCACGAGCGCGGTCTTTCCTTTCATCGGGCGAACCTCCATCGTGCGGACCTCCGTTGGCTGTGCGGCGCGCCGCGCTCTTCGCGCGGGAGGGTGCTCAGCGCCAGGCGGTGACGATGCGGTCGGCCTGCTGTGGGTCGAGACGTGGATCGCATAGCGTCGTGTACTTCTTCCCTACGTGGTCGAGTGAGGACTCGTTGAGCACGCATTCGGTGACGTCCTCGGGTGTGATCTCCAGGTGGAGTCCGGCGGCGGTGCCGCCGGAGTCGCGGACGGCGCCCTGGAAGTCCTCCGTCTCCCGCAGCACGGTCTCCACCAGGCGGGTCTTCAGCTGGTTCGGCGCGGTCAGCGTGTTGCCGTGCATCGGGTCGCACAGCCAGATCGCCGGGTGCCCCGCGGCGCGGACGGCGCGCACCAGCGGCGGCAGCCGGTGGGCGACGGCGTCGGCACCCATGCGGGAGATGAGCGTCAGGCGGCCAGGATCGCGGTCCGGGTCGAGCCGTTCGCACAGCGCCAGCAGGTCCTTCGCGGTCATGCCGGGACCGACCTTGCAGGCCACCGGGTTGGCCACCGCGGCGACCAGCGCGACGTGCGCCCCGTCCGGCTGCCGCGTGCGCTCCCCGATCCACGGCCAGTGTGTGGAGGCCAGGTACAGCCGCCCGTCCTCGGCGCGGCGGGTCAGCGGCACCTCGTAGTCGAGCAGCAGCGCCTCGTGGCTGGTCCACAGGGTGGGGCTCGGGTCGGGCGGTCCTGCCGGGTTCCCCGACCAGCCGAGGTGGCCCATCACCTCGGACGCGGCCCGGTAGCACAGCAGCAGCCGCGACGCGTCTGGTGTTCGCAGCGCCGGATCGGGTTCGGGGCTGTTGACCATGTGGCCGCGGTAGACGGGCAGTTCCTGCCCGGCGACGCGCTCGGTGGGGCGGGAGCGCGGCTTGGCGTACTGGCCGGCGATGCGGCCGACGCTCAGCACCGGCTTGTGGGTGAGCATCTTCATGCGGCCGGCCAGCATCTCCACCAGGCCCACCTTGCGGGCGACATAGCCGCCGGTGCTCTCCCCCGGGTCCTCGGCGCAGTCGCCGGCCTGGATGACGTAGGCCCTGCCGTGCGCCACGTCGGCCAGCCGGGCGCGCAGCCGCGCCGTGTCGGCGAACGACACGAGCGGCGGCAGTGCGGCCAGTTCCTTCCTGGCCGCGGCCACGGACTCCAGGTCCGTCCACTCCGGCTGCTGGTGCGCGGGGCGGCCGGCGAGGAAGGGATAGGAGGCGATCTCGGGCTCGCCACCGGGGTCCGTGCCGGATGTCTGCAACGAAGCCAAGCCGGGCCCTCCCCGTTTCCCAACCTTCAGCGAACGTCTGCGGCCGACCGGTTGGCGACGGCCGCCGACCGGGCGCGCATGACCGGCGCGGCGCCGGCCCGGATTCCGGTCGGCATGCCGCCGCCCTCCTCGGGTGCCGGGCCCCTATCGTCACTTCGATAAAGCGCTCCGGCTGTTAATGCAATTTCTCAGGTCATGCTTCCGATGGGCGGTGCCCGGCAGTTCGCCGCTCCTGGACGAACGGCAGGAGAAGGTGGTGCCGAACCGCCGCTATTCGAGTCGTTGTCAGCCGCTCCACAAATCATGGTGGAAACCCGGGCCCGTTGGACACCCCTAAAGTGCGGCACCGGGAAATGATGTCCTTGAGGCACCCGGGAGCCCGGACCGCACCCGACCGGAAACGGGAGGAAAGTGCGGCCCCCGCGGCTGTCCCGACCCCGACCAGCAGTTGCCTCCGCGGGAGTGGTGGCAGGCCCGCTCAACGTTCGGGGCAGGCGTGTCGCACGTCTTTCTCGTTCAGGGCGGACTTTAGGGGCCGGTTAGGGGGCCCGGCTCTGCCGGCTCCGGCGAGTGCCACGGGGCCGTCCCGGGTGCGGGGCGACTTGACGGACACCCGGCGCCTGCGTTGACCGGTTCCTCCGGGGCCCGCGACTATTCACGCGGCCGGCAATTCTGGGAACCGGAATGGAGTATCCGCATGAGCAGCAGCAACGTCGAGGTCTGCATCGTCGGCGCGGGCCCACGTGGATTGTCCGTGCTGGAGCGGCTGTGCGCGAACGAGCGGGCCGCGCCCTCCTGCTCCGAGTTGCTCGTGCACCTCGTCGACCCGTGGCCGCCCGGTGCCGGGCAGGTGTGGCGGTCGGAGCAGTCGCGGCATCTGCTGATGAACACCGTGGCGTCGCAGGTGACGATCTATTCCGACGAAAGCAACCGGATCGAGGGGCCGATCGAGCCGGGGCCGAGCCTGTACGAGTGGGCGAAGCAATTGGCGCTGCTCGGGCCGCTGGAGGACCACGACCCGTACGACGGGGAAACCCTCGACGAGGCGAAGTCCCTGGGCCCCGACTCGTATCCGACGCGGGCGTTCTACGGCCACTACCTCAACGACTGCTACCGCCGCATCGTGTCCGGCGCGCCGGAGCACATGACGGTGCGGGTGCACGAGTCGCGGGTGGTCGCGATGGCCGACACGCACGGGGTGACCGGCGGGCCGCAGGGGGTGCGGCTGGCCTCGGGGACGCGGCTGAACAACCTGGACGCCATCGTGCTGGCGCAGGGCCACGTGCCGAGCCGGCTGACGCCGCGGCAGGAGCGCACCGCGACGCTGGCCCGCATCCACTACCTGACGTACGTGACGCCGTCGAACCCGGCGGACGTGGACCTGAGCGCGATCCGGCCGGGTGAGCCGGTGCTGCTGCGGGGTCTCGGGCTCAACTTCTTCGACTACATGGCGCTGCTCACCGTCGGCCGCGGCGGCTCGTTCGACACGGTGGACGGGCGGCTGGTGTACCGGCCGTCGGGGCAGGAGCCGGTGCTGTACGCGAGTTCGCGGCGCGGCGTTCCGCATCATGCGCGCGGGGAGAACGAGAAGGGCCCGTTCGGGCGCTACTTCCCGCGGCTGCTGACGCAGGAGCGGGTGGCGGCGCTGCGGGAGCGCGGTGCGGACGGCGAGCGGGTGCACTTCTCGACGGACCTGTGGCCGCTGATCTGCCGGGAGGTGGAGAGCGTCTACTACGAGGCGCTGCTCGCCGCGCGGGGCCGGGGCGCGGAGCGGGCGGCGTTCACGGAACGGTTCCTCGCCGTGCCCGCGGACGAGGACGCCTCGCCGGTGCTGGACGCGTTCGCGATCGCGGCGGCGGACCGGTGGGACTGGGAGCGGATCGCCCGCCCGGCGCACCTGGAGCGGTTCGCGGACCGCGAGGAGTTCCGCGGCTGGCTGCTCGACCACCTGCGCGACGACCTGAGCGAGGCGCGGGCGGGAAACGTGACGGGGCCGCTGAAGGCGGCGCTCGACGTGCTGCGCGACCTGCGCAACGAGATCCGGCTGGCCGTGGATCACAGTGGTCTTGAGGGGAATTCGCACCGGGACGATCTGGAGGGCTGGTACACGCCGCTGAACGCGTTCCTGTCCATCGGGCCGCCCGCGTCGCGGATCGCGGAGATGATCGCGCTGATCGAGGCGGGCGTGCTGGAACTGACGGGTCCTGGCACGGAGATCAGGTTCGACACGGCGGACCCGTCGTTCGTCGCGGAGTCGGCGCTGGTGCCGGGGCCGCCGATCCGCAGCAGGGCGCTGATCGAGGCCAGGCTCCAGGAGCCGGACCTGCGCCGCACGGACGATCCGCTGCTGCGGCACCTGCTGGCGACGGAACAGGCCGGACCCTACCGGATTCCCGGCGCGTGCGGGACGACGTACGAGACGGGCGGGCTCGCGGTCACCGAGCGCCCGTATCATCTGCTGGACGCGCGCGGCCGGTCGCATCCGCGGCGGTTCGCCTTCGGGGTGCCGACGGAGTCGGTGCACTGGGTGACGGCGGCGGGGATCAGGCCGGGCGTGGACTCGGTGACGGTCGGCGACTCGGACGCGATAGCGCGGGCGATGCTGGCGCTGCCGCCGGTGGCCCACGTGCCGAGTTCGGTGCGTCAGCAGTCCACCGACACGGACCTCACCGGAGTGATCGTATGAGCGAGGCGGCGTCCCCGGCCGATGCGGGGCTGCTGTCCCCGGTGCGGGCCGGGACTCCCGCGGAGGCCGCGACCTGCGATACGGCGTGGCTCCAGGCCATGCTGGACGCGGAGGCGGCGCTGACGCGGGCGCAGGCCGGTCTGGGTCTGGTGCCGGCGGACGCCGCCGCCACCATCACCCGGCTGGCCCGCGCCGAGCTGCTCGACGTGCGGGCGATCGCGACGGGCGCGCGGGAGACGGCGAACCCGGTCGTCGGCCTGGTCGCGGCGCTCAGCCGCGTGGTCGCGGCCGAGGACAAGGCGGCGGCCGAGTACGTGCACCGCGGCTCGACGAGCCAGGACGTGCTGGACACGGGCGCGATGCTGGTGTCGGCGCGGACGCTGCGGATCATCCGTGCCGATCTGGCGCGCGCCGCCGCGTCGTTCGCGGGGCTGGCGGAGGCGCACCGCGACACGCTGATCGCGGGGCGGACGCTGACGATGCACGCCGTGCCGACGACGTTCGGGCTGAAGGCCGCGGGCTGGCGGCAGTTGCTGCTCGACGCGGACGCGCGGCTGGGGCGGGTGCTCGACGAAGGGCTGCCGATCTCGCTGGGCGGCGCGGCGGGCACCCTGTCCGGCTATCTCGCGTACGCGCGGATCGACGGCTGGTTCGCGGCGCATCCGGGGGCGGGCGACGAGGCGTACGTGGCGGCGCTGTTCGAGGCGTTCGCCGCGGAGACCGGCCTGGCGCGGCCGGCGCTGCCGTGGCACACGCTGCGTACGCCGATGGCGGATCTGGCGGCGGTGCTGGCGTTCACCGCGGGGGCGCTCGGCAAGATCGCGGCGGATGTGCAGTCGCTGACGCGCACGGAGGTCGGGGAGGTCGCGGAGCCTTCGGTGGCGGGCCGCGGGGCGTCCTCGGCGATGCCGCAGAAGCGGAACCCGGTGCTGGCGACGCTGCTGCGCACCGCGGCGCTCCAGGTGCCGGTGCTCGCGGCGGGGCTGACGCAGTGCCTGGTCACGGAGGACGAACGGTCCGGCGGCGCGTGGCACGCGGAGTGGGAGCTGCTGCGGGAGTGCCTGCGGCTGGCGGGCGGCGCCGCGCACACGGCCGTCGAGCTGGCGGCGGGCCTTGAGGTGCGGCCGGGCCGGATGCGGGAGAACGTGGCGCTGACCGGCAGTGCGCTGGTGTCGGAGCGGCTGGCGGCCGAGCTGGCGCCCCGGGTGGGGAAGGCCACGGCGAAGCGGCTGCTGACCGGGGCGACGGAGCGGGCCGCCGCGGAGGGGCGACCGCTGCACGAGGTGCTTGCACAGGTGCCGGAGCTGGCCGGGGAGTTCGGCGCGGAGGAGCTGGCGCGGCTGTGCGATCCGGCGGACTACACGGGCGCGGCCGGGGTGCTGGTCGACCGGGCGCTGGCGCGTTAACGGCCGGCAGCGCGCGCGGCGGAACGGACAACGGCCCGCCGGTGGCGGGCCGTTGCGCTATTCGGCGATGCGGGTGCGGCCGACCCAGCGGAAGACGATGGGCGCGGCGGCCCCGCTGCCGCCGGTCTGGTCACCGCGGTCGCTGCGGACGAAGTGTTCGTAGCCGCCGTAGTGCTGGACCTTGACGACGTGCTGGGTACCGGTGATCCGCACCGAGCGGCGCTCGGGCGGCAGGGTGGCCGGGCCGCCCTGGAGAACGGCCTCGATGGTGCTCGACGTGCCGGAAAGCTCGCTCATGAAGCAGATCCTCCGCCATTCGAAAGTGCGAAAGATGCATCAATTGCATCAATCGGTCGATTCACTTGTCACGCTACCGAGGCAGTGGCCCGGCTCACACCCTTAACCACCCTTAACTCTGTTTCCTTCTCCGGTAGGGGCCCCTAGCTCCGGATGGCTCCGGTCCTTGGTCCTTGGTCCTTCACCCGGCGGCGGACTTGAATGCGGCGATGCTTTCCTTGATGGCCGCGGTCACTTCCTGCTGCCTGGTGTTGAGGTAGAAGTGCCCGCCGGGAAAGATCCGCAGCGAGAATGCGCCGGTGGTCACTTCTTCCCAGGCGCGTGCTTCTTCTTCCGTGACCCGCGGGTCACTTGCGCCGGTGAGCACGCTGACCGGGGCGCGCAGCGGGGTGCCCGGCCGGTGCCGGTACGTTTCGACGGCGCGGTAGTCGGCGCGCAGGGTGGGCAGGACGAGCTGCATGAGTTCTTCGTCGGCGAAAATGCCGGGGTCGGTACCGCTCAGCTCCTGCATTTCCGCGATGATTCCCGCGTCGTCGCGCCGGTGCACGGACTCGTCGCGGTGCCGGGAGGGAGAGCGGCGGCCGGAGACGATGACGCCCAGCGGCACGTCGTCGGCCTCGCGTTCCATGCGGCGCGCCACCTCGTAGGCGAGGATGGCGCCCATGCTGTGCCCGAACAGCACCAGCGGCGTGCCGGGTTTGGCGTCCAGCACGTCGAAGAGCTGGTCGGCGAGGGTGTCGAGGCTCTCCGGCGCCGGCTCCCTGCGGCGGTCCTGGCGGCCGGGGTACTGGACGGAGACGACGTCGACGGCGGGCGCCAGCGCGCGGGCGAGGGGCAGGAAGTACGGCGCCGAGCCGCCGGCGTGCGGCAGGCAGACGAGCGTCAGCGCGCCGGGCGTCGCCTGCTGGAAGCGGCGCAGCCACGTCTCCTGGGTGCTGGATACTGATGTCATGAAGAGCGAATCCTTCTTCTGTTGACCGGTGTTGCTGCCGGTGATGCCGACGCCGACGGTACGGGACCGCGGGTGCTGACGGCGCTGTCAGCCTGGGGGACGTCGTCGGGGTCACCGGCGTTCCCGGTGCCGCCGGGATATGAGGGAGGCACTGCGTGCGGCATTACCCGGCGGGCGCGGCCAGGGTGCCGGCGCCGAGCAGGTTGCGGTGTATCTCGACGGTCGCCGCCGACTTGTTGAGGGTGAGGTAGTGCAGCCCGGGGGCACCCTCGTCGAGGAGCCGCTGCGCCAGTTCGGTGGCGTGGTCGACGCCGATGCGGTGTGCGGCGTCCGCGTCGTCGCCCGCCTCGGCGAGCCGCCGGGCGAGTTCGGCGGGGAACGAGGCGTTGCTCAGCTCGGCGAACGTGCGGATCTGGCGGGCGTGGGTGGCGGGCATGATGGCCGGGATGATCGGGGTGTCGCAGCCCGCCGCGGCGACCCGGTCGCGCAGCCGGAGGTAGTGCTCGGGGTGGAAGAACATCTGGGTGACGGCGAAGTCGGCGCCGGCGCGGCACTTGGCGACGAAGTGCGCGATGTCGCTGTCCCAGTCCGGGGAGCGCGGGTGCCGTTCGGGGAACGCGGCGACGCCGACGCCGAAGTCGCCGGAGGCGCGCACGAGCCGCACCAGTTCGTGGGCGTGCGTGAAGCCCCGCGGGTGCGGGGCCCAGGTGGCGCGCGGGTCGCCGGGCGGGTCGCCGCGCAGCGCGAGGATGTCGCGGATGCCGGCGTCGGCGAACTGGCCGATGATGTTGCGGAGTTCGGCGACGGAGTGGCCGACGGCGGTCAGGTGTCCTACGGTGCGCAGCGTCGTCTCGCCGATGATGCGGTGCAGGACGGAGACGGTCCTGCTGCGGGAGCTGCCGCCCGCGCCGTAGGTGACGGACACGAACGCGGGGGCCAGTGCCTCGACGCGGCGGATGGTCCGCCACAGGCTGCGTTCGCCCGCCTCGGTCTTCGGCGGGAAGAACTCGAAGGAGTAGCAGCGGCCCGGCGCGGCCAGGACGTCCCGGACGGTGCTCATGGCGGTCTTCCCCCCGTTGTGGTCAGGCGCCCGCGGCGGTGCGCAGGGCGTCGACGCGGTCGGTGCGTTCCCAGGTGAACTCGGGCAGTTCGCGGCCGAAGTGGCCGTAGGCCGCGGTCTGTGCGTAGATGGGGCGCAGCAGGTCCAGGTCGCGGATGATGGCGGCCGGGCGCAGGTCGAAGACCTGCGAGATGGCCCGCTCGATACGGTCGGCCGGGACGGTGGCGGTGCCGAAGGTCTCCACGAAGAGACCGACCGGCTCGGCCTTGCCGATGGCGTAGGCGACCTGCACCTCGCAGCGGGCGGCGAGCCCGGCGGCCACCACGTTCTTGGCGACCCAGCGCATCGCGTACGCGGCGGAACGGTCCACCTTCGAGGGGTCCTTGCCGGAGAACGCGCCGCCGCCGTGCCGCGCCATGCCCCCGTACGTGTCGATGATGATCTTCCGGCCCGTGAGCCCGGCGTCGCCCATCGGCCCGCCGATCTCGAACCGCCCGGTCGGGTTGACCAGCAGCCGGTACCCGTCCGTCTCCAGCTTCACGCCGTCGCGCTCCAGTCCGGACAGCACCTCGTCGACGACGTGCCGCCGCACGTCGGGGGCGAGGCGCGTGGTGAGGTCGACGTCGCTCGCGTGCTGGCTGGAGACGACGACGGTGTCGAGGCGCACGGCCTTGGGCCCGTCGTACTGGATGGTGACCTGCGTCTTCCCGTCGGGGCGCAGGTAGGGGATCGTACCGTCCTTGCGGACCTCGGACAGGCGGCGGGAGAGCCGGTGCGCGAGGTGGATGGGCAGCGGCATCAGCTCGGGCGTCTCGTCGCACGCGTAGCCGAACATCAGGCCCTGGTCGCCGGCGCCCTGCCGGTCCAGCTCGTCCTCGTCGCCCTCGACCCGGTTCTCGTAGGCGGTGTCGACGCCCTGCGCGATGTCAGGGGACTGCGCGCCGATGGACACCTCGACGCCGCAGGAGGCGCCGTCGAAGCCCTTGGCGGAGGAGTCGTAGCCGATGCCGAGGACGCACTGGCGCACGAGGGTGGGTATGTCGGCGTATCCCGTGGTGGTGACCTCGCCCGCCACGTGGACAAGTCCGGTGGTGATCAGGGTCTCCACGGCGACCCGGGAGGCGGGGTCAGCGGCGAGCAGCGCGTCGAGGATCGTGTCGCTGATCCGGTCCGCCATCTTGTCCGGATGGCCCTCGGTGACGGACTCCGAAGTGAAGAGCTGATACGCCATGGTGCCACGCTAGGGAGCCGCCGCATGCGCAGGTACCCCTTAGGGCCCCCTAAAAACACCATGCACAAAACGGCACGTCAAAGGGGTCAGCCGGCGTCCTCGGCTCAGCCGGCGTCCTCGGCGAGGCGGCCCATCACCGGGCGCCATTCGGTCGCGGTGACCTCGGCGACCAGCCCCGCCACGCGGAACGGGTCCTGTTCGGTGCACGCGAGGGCCGCGTCCTTGGTGTCCGCGCGGATGAGGAGCAGGGCGCCGGGCCGCTCGCCCGCGCCCCACGGCCCCGAGGACAGGTTGACGCCGCGCTCGACGAGGCCGCGCAGGTAGTCCCGGTGCACGGGGCGGTGCCGTTCGAGGGCAGCGGCGTCGTCGACGTAGGTGTAGGTGACGGCGAAGACCGGCATGGGCGCGTGGTTCCTTTCTCGGTGACGCCGGGGACGGACCCGCCCCCGGCCGAACGCCCACGAGCGTAGGCGCAGGACGCCGGGGGCGCGGTACGGGGGGGCGGGTGCGGGGGGTGCGGTGCGGGCCGGCCGTGGGCGGCATTATTCTTCCGTCCGGGATCGATTTCCGAGCCATATCCGACGTGTATGGCTCCATCTCTTCTTCGTATGGCTTTGCCTCTGTTCGCAGGTTGTTCGCCGGTGATAGAAAACCGGCGTTGACTGCGATTGAGGAGGCGTTCGGATGGAATACACCCCCTGGTCACTTCTGAGTGACGCGGGGCTCATCGCCGCCCTGCTCGTCGTGGGGGCGCTGGCCCGCGCCCACCTGGGGATCGTGCAGCGGCTGATGCTTCCCTCCAGCGTCATCGCGGGCTTTCTCGGACTACTGCTCGGCCCCGAAGTGCTCGATGTGCTGCCGTTCTCCGACCAGTTGGGCACGTACGCGTCCGTTCTCATCGTGGTCGTATTCGCCTGTCTCGCGCTCTCCAATGAATCGGGCTTCAGTGGATTCGGTCGTTCGACCGGTAATTTCTCGCTCTATTCGATCGGCATGTATACCGTGCAGGTCGGCATCGGGGTGGCTTTCGCGCTGCTTCTCCTCGGCCCGGTGTGGGATACCCCCGACGCGTTCGGCACGCTGCTGTTCGCCGGCTGGGCGGGCGGTTTCGGCACCGCCGCCGCGCTGGGCACGGCGTTCGAGGAGGACGGCTGGCAGGAGGCGACGTCCCTCGGCTTCACCGCCGCGACCGTCGGCATGCTGGTCGGCATCGTCGGCGGCATCATCATCACCAACTGGGGCGCGCGCCGCGGGCACGCGGGCGGCATCGGCCCGTTCCGCAACCTGCCGGACGAGCTGCGCTCCGGCCTGATCCGGGAGAAGAACGACCGCACCTCCACCGGCACGGCCACCACCTCTCCGGTGTCGATCGAGCCGCTGGCCCTCCAGGTCTCGCTGGTGGCCGCGGTCTCGGCGGCGGCCTACGGGCTTTCGGAGTGGATCGGCGACCTGTGGCCCGACTTCGCGGTGCCGGTGTTCGCCGTCGCGTTCCTCGTCGGCCTGCTGCTGCGCCTGCTGGTCGGCCGCACCCCGGCCTGGGGCTACGTGGACCCGCAGACGATCAGAAGCGTGTCCGGATCGGCCACGGACGTGCTCATCGTGTGCGGTATCGCCTCCATCGTGCCGAGTTTCGTCGCCGACTACCTGACGCCGCTGCTCCTGCTGTTCGCACTGGGGCTGGCGATGTGCCTCGTGCTGTTCCTCGTCGTCGCGCCCCGCGTGTTCGACGCGGGCTGGTTCGAGAAGGCGCTGTTCACCTGGGGCTGGGCGACCGGCTCGGTGTCCACCGGCGTGGCCCTGCTGCGCATGAGCGACCCGAAGCTGAAGTCCGGCACGCTCGACGAGTTCGGCCTCGCCTACCTGCCGCTCGCGCCGCTGGAGACGCTGACCGTCACCCTCACGCCCACCATCATCGCGGCGGGCGCCGTCTGGGCCCTGGCCGGCAGCTACACGGCGCTCGGCCTGGTCCTCACCGCCCTCGCGCTGCTCCTGGCCCGCGGCACCCGGCGGCCCTCCCCCGAACATTCCTGATCAGGACCGATCCGAAAGGACCTTCACGCATGGATGCCGACATCGCAGTCATCGGCCTGGGCGCCATGGGCTCCATGACCGCCTGGCAGCTCGCCCGCGCGGGCGCGTCCGTCATCGGCTTCGAACAGTACGGCCTGGGGCACGACCGGGGTGCCTCGGCCGGCGAGTCCCGGCTGTTCCGCATGGCCTACCACGAGGGCGCCGCGTACGTTCCGCTGCTGCGCCTGGCCCGCGAGCTGTGGCAGGACCTCTCGGAACTGTCCGGGCAGCGGCTGTTCCACCCCACCGGCTGCCTGTCGATCGGGCGGCCGGGACTGCCGCAGATGCGCAACGTCCTCGCCTCCGTCGACGAGCACGGCCTCGACCACGAGGTCCTGGACCCGGAGCGGCTGGCGGCCCACTACCCGCAGCACCTCGTCCACGACGGCGAAATCGGCATCCTCGACAGCGGCGGCGGCGTCCTGCGCCCCGAGCCGGCCGTCCTCGCCGCCTGCGCACAGGCGCGCGAGCACGGCGCGCGGCTGCTGCCGCACACCCGCGTGGCGGCCGTGCGGTACGAGGACGACCGGGTGCGGATCACGGCGGGCGGCACCGAGTACACCGCCCGCACCGTCATCTTCACCGCGGGCCCGTGGAGCGAGCAGCTGATCCCGGCCCTCGCCCCGCACCTGACCGTCCGGCCGCTGGTCCTGACCTGGTTCGCCCCGGCCGGCGACCCGGCGGTCTACGCCGAGGACCGCTTCCCCGCGTTCATCCGCGACACCGAGGGCGTGCACCTCTTCGGCGTGCCGGTGCTGGACGGGATGTCCGTCAAGACCGGGTTCGCCGACGTGTTCGGCGACCTGCCAGGCACCGAGGCGTACACGCGGGACCTGGACGAACGGCGGCTGCGCCCCGTCGGCGAGGCCGTCCGCCGCTTCCTCCCGGGGCTGCACCCCGACCCGCTGCGGTACGCGGTGTACATGGAGGGCTACACGGCCGACAGGACCGCGGTGGTCGACCGCCTCCCGGGCACCGACCGCGCGCTGGTGCTGGCGGGCTTCTCCGGCCACGGCTTCAAGATGGCCCCGGCCTTCGGCCGGATCGCCGCGGACCTCGCTCTCCACGGCGGCACGGACCTCGACCTGACCCCCATGTCCGCCACCCGCTTCCCCGCACCCGCGGCCTGAGACGGCCGCCCCGCCCCCGCCGGGGCGGGGCTCAGCGGGACGGGCGGGCCGCGTGGAGGGCGTCGCGCAGCAGGAGGGCCGGTTCCGGCGGGCTGGCCGCGTGGACGATCACCGACAGCGGGGTGACCGCGTACGGCTCGGCGAGCGGCAGGTAGGACACGCCGCGGACCGCGACCCGCGTCGTCATGTCCGGGACCAGGGCGAGACCGAGACCGCAGGCGACCAGGCCGAGAATGGCCTGGTCGTTGTGCGCCTCCTGGCTGAAGCGCGGCGAGAAGCCGGCCCGCATGCACACCGCCACGATCGTGTCGTAGGCCACCGGCGCGAGCGACCGCGGGAAACCGATCAGGTCCCGGTCCGCGAGCGTCCGCAGCGGAACGGGCCCGGCGGCCGGCGGGTGCCCCTCGGGAACGGCGCAGCACAGCCGCTCGTCGCCCAGCGGCAGCACCCGCACCGCCGCGCCGTCGTCCGCCACGCGCGGCAGGCGGCAGACGCCGATGTCGATGTCCCCGGCCCGCACCGCCTCGACCTGCCTGCGCTGCCCCATCTCGTACACGCGCGGCAGCACCCACGGGTGCCGGACGAGGAATGCGGGCAGCACGCGCGGCAGCAGCCCCGAGACGGCCGAGGCGATCGAGCCGATCCGCAGGACCGTGCGTTCCGGGCTCTGCGCATGCGGCACCAGGTCGGTGATCTCCTGCGCGCGCTCCAGCAGTGCGCGCGCCTCCGGCATCAGCAGCCGCCCGGCGGCCGTCAGCCGCAGCCGCCCGCCCGCGCGGTCGAACAGGGCGGCGCCGAGCTGCCGTTCGAGCTTGGTGATGGCCTGGCTGAGGGCGGGCTGCGCCATGTGGAACCGGCGGGCCGCCGCCGTCACGCTCAGCTCCTCCGCCACGGCGAGGAAGTACCGCAGCTGCCTCAGCTCCACCACACGCGCCCGCCTCGTCCACCCGGTATGCCCGGTCCGTTCGGTCGGACCCTCTCATATCCCCGGCGCACCGGGGCGCTCCGGCCTGCCGCCGGAAGCACCAGATGTACAATTTCGAAGGAGGGCACCTTTCGCCATGTACATAGGAGCGAGATGTCACTGACGCACATCGACATCGATGACGAGTCCCTGGAGACGGCGAAGCGGCTGGGCGGCCACCGGACCAAGACGGCGGCCGTGGCAGCGGCACTGCGGGAGTACAACAAGCGCCGGAGCCGGGCCGCCGCCTACGACCGCTACTTCGAGCTGGCCCAGGACTGGGACCTCGAAGGGGCGGAGGCGGCCCGCCGGGCCGAGAAGGGGCAGCCCCCGGCGTGATCCGATACCTCGTGGATTCGTCGGCGCTGTGGCGCCTGCTCCGGAGCGGAGATCTGCACACCCGCTGGCGGCCGGTCGTCGCGGACGGGGACATCCTGTCCTGCTATCCGCAGCGTGCCGAGTTTCTGAGGTCCGCCCGCGGGCTCAAGGAGTACGAGCTGTTCCGGGACATGTTCGACGAGCTGTACGACGACGTCGCTCCGCCGAAGTCGGCCGGCGGCTGGATCGGTGGGCTTCAGTGGCGTGCGGCGGAGCGAGGGCTGCACCAGGCCCTCTCCTCCGTGGATCTTCAGATCTGCGCGACTGCCGCCTACCACGGTCTGGTCGTTCTCCACGACGACACGGACTTCGTCACGGCAGCGCGCTGCGCGGTCGAGCTGCGCCAGCACAATGTGCACGAAGGCCCGCTGAGCTGACCCACCACGGCAGTTCCGCACGCGGCCGAACGTGGCCGAACGCGGCGCAGGGCCGGGGCCGCCCTGCGCCGCCCCGCGCCGGGGTCAGTGCGGCTCGGCGGCCGGCTCCAGCACGAAGACCGGGATCTCGCGGTCCGTCTTCTCCTGGTAGTCGGCGTAGTCCGGATACGCCTCGACGGCCCGGTCCCACCACACGGCCTTCTCCTCCCCGGTCACCTCGCGCGCCACCATGTCCTGGCGCACGGGGCCGTCCTGGAGCTCAACCCGCGGGTCGGCCACCACGTTGTGGTACCAGACCGGGTGCTTGGGGGCGCCGCCCAGGGAGGCGACCACGGCGTAGGCCCCGTCGTGCTCCACCCGCATGAGCGGGGACTTGCGGATCTTGCCGCTCTTCGCGCCCAGGGTCGTCAGGATGACGACGGGCAGGTCCCGCCGCTTCGCATCGTCCGGACCGACCATATTGCGCAGCGTCGTGCCCTCGGTGCCGCCGGAGCTCTCGTACTGCTCGACCTGGTCCCGGATCAGCTTAACCGTGCTCGGCTCGTACTCGCCCTTGAGTGGCATGTAACCCATCTCCACGCTGTAGAAGGTTTTGCGCTCCCCCAACGTACGAGACGGAGGGGATCATCCCGCCACCCCCCGAAGCCACCCGACCGGCGGCACCCACCCGTTCGACCGCTTACTTGTCCCAGCGTCCTCCCCGTGGTGGGCTCGTCAACGTCCGTACGCGCAGGGGAGTTTGCATGACGCTTCGTAAACGAATACCGGCCGGGGCCGCCGCGGCCTTAACCGTGGTGCTGGCAGGGGCGGCGCTCGGGGCACCGCCCGCCGCGGCCACCGCCACCGGCACCGCCACCGCCGCCTTCGACGGCGCGGCTGGCGGCCCAGGGGACACGGTGCTGCTGGTCACCGGGGACCGGGTCCGCCTCGACGCGAACGGCGGCTTCGCGCAGTTCCTTCCGGCCGAGGGCCGGGAGGGCATCGGCGCGACGGCGCACCGGGACGGTGACCACCTGTTCGTCGTGCCGGACGACGCGCGGGGCCTGGTCGAACGCGGCGTCGTCGAACGGCAGTTGTTCGACGTCACGGAGCTGAACCGGCCGGAGTACGACCGGCTGGCGGACGGCGGGCTGCCGGTCATCGTCACCTACGAGAACGCCGCCGCCGCGGCCGAGGCCCGCGCCGACCTGACCGCCGTCGACGGCCGGGCGCGGGTCCTGGACGAGACGACCGCCGCCGAGACCTGGGCCTCCCTGACGAACCCGCGGGCCGCCGGGAACGACGGGGTGGCGGGTATCGCGCTGGACGCCGTCCGGCAGGCCCTGCTGGACACGAGCGTTCCGCAGGTGGGCGCCCCCGCGGCCTGGGAGGCCGGGTTCGACGGAACGGGCACCCGCATCGCGATCCTGGACACCGGCATCGACACCTCGCACCCGGATCTGGCGGACGGCAAGGTCGTCGCCGCGGAGAACTTCTCGGAGGCCGCCGATCTCGCGGACCGCCAGGGCCACGGCACGCACGTGGCGTCCACGGCCGCCGGAACGGGCGCACACTCCGGCGGCGCCTTCACCGGCGTGGCGCCCGGCGCCGAGCTGCTGAACGCGAAGGTCCTCGACGACGACGGCTACGGCCTGGAGTCGGGCATCCTCGCGGGCATGGAATGGGCGGTCGAACAGGACGCCGACGTCGTCAACTTGAGCCTCGGCGGAGCGGACGCCCCCGGGGTCGACCTGCTGGAGGAGGCCGTCAACCGGCTGTCGGCCGAGACCGGCACCCTGTTCGTCGTCGCCGCGGGCAACAGCGGGAACCAACCCGGCTCGGTGTCGAGCCCGGCCACCGCCGAGGCCGCTCTCGCGGTCGGCGCGGTCGACGACGCCGACGCGCTCGCCGAGTTCTCCTCGGTCGGCCCCGTAGCGGGCGGCGGCGGACTGGTCAAGCCGGACCTGACGGCCCCCGGCGTCGGCATCGGCGCGGCAGCCGCCGAGGGCAGCGCGGTGGCGGAGGACGGCGAGCCGGTCGCCGACGGCTACGTGGCGATCTCCGGAACGTCCATGGCCACGCCGCACGTCGCGGGCGCGGCGGCGCTGCTGGCGCAGGCCCACCCGGACTGGGACGGTGACCGGCTGAAGGCCGCGCTGGTCGGCTCGGCCACCGACCCGGCCGACGACGACTCGACGGAGATGCAGCAGGGCTCCGGCCGCCTGGACGTGGCCCGCGCCATCGAGCAGACCGTCGTCGCGGAACCGGTGTCGCTGGACTTCGGCACCGCCGCCTGGCCGCACGAGGACGACGAGCCGGCCGTCCGCGACCTGACCTACCGCAACGTCGGCGAGCAGGACGTCACGCTCGGCCTGTCGCTCTCGACCTCCGCCCCCGAGGGCATGTTCACGCTCGGCGCGGACGAGGTCACCGTCCCCGCGGGCGGCACGGCCACCGTGCCGGTCACGGCCGACACGCGTGTCGGCGGCGAGGCCACCGGCCACTTCACGCTGACCGTCACGGCCACGGACGACCGCACCGGCGCGGGCACCGAGATCCGCACCGCGGGCGCGGTGGAACGCGCGGAGGAGACCTACCGGCTGGCCGTGGAGATCACCGGCGACGACGGCAACCCCGTCGACGTGTGGACGGCGTTCGCGGAGAACCTGGACACGGGCGACGTCTACTGGCTCGGCGAGGGCGGCAACTCCCCGGCGGAGGTCAGGGCCACCCCCGGCACCTACGCGCTCGTCGTCGAACAGGCCAAGTGGTCGCCGGACGGCCAGGAGGTGATCGAGCGCGTCCGCCACACCGCGGCCCTGCCGGATGTCGGCGCGGACACGACGGTCGCGCTGGACAACCGGGAGGCGGAGCCGATCGACCTGACCGTCTTCGACGAGGGCGCGGAACCGGGCGGCCAGGCGTTCAACGTCAGGACGCCGCACGTCATGGAGATCGGCAGCGACATCGACCGCCCGCTGATCCGCACCCGGCACATCGGCCCCGACCTGCCCGCGGACGCCCTGGTCGCCGCCGCGTACCAGAGCTGGCACAGCGGCGAGGACACCGAGTACCACTCCGCGTTCCGCCGCGAGGGCACCGGGTTCACCGGCCTGACCGAACGGGTGGCGGAGTCCGACCTCGCCCGCATCGAACTGACGCAGAACGCGGTGACCGAGGGCACGAGCGGGTCGCTGTGGCTCAACGCCGACGCCTACGGTTCCAACTCCGTTTCGCGCCCCCTGCCCGCGACGACGGACGTCTACGTCACCGGTGGTGACACGGCGTGGACGTACAGCCTCTCGGTGTCGGGCAGCCCCAACGAGTACGAGGGCTTCGACAGCGAGCCCCGCACGTACCGGGCGGGCGAGCACGTTCAGGCCGCCGTCAACGTGCCGGTCTTCGGCCCGGGACTGGGCTACTGGGACGGGTATTACCGGCAGGGCGACATGATGTGGGGCTCAGTGGGCCTGTTCAGCGACGCCGCGGGCAATACGGGCGAGTCCGTCCTCACCTCGGGCCTGACGACGCTCACCCACGACGGCGAGGAGATCGCCCGGTTCGAGGACGCCGGGTACATGGAGATGACGGGACTGCCCGCGGAGAACGGCCGGTACGAGCTGGCCATGACGGCCGGCCGGGCGGGGCCGCTGAGCAGTGAGGTCAGTGTGTCGTTCGGCTTCGACTCCGCGCACGTGTCGGAGGAGAGGGCGGAACAGCTCCCGCTGTCGGTCGTGCGGTTCGCGCCCGAGGTGGCGCCGGACGGCACCTCACCGGGCGGCGCGGCACTGACCGTTCCGGTCGCCGTCCAGGGCCCGGCCGACGGCGACGTATCGGCCGAAGTCTCCTTCGACGGCGGAACGACCTGGCAGGACGCGCCCGTTGCGGACGGCGCGTTCACGGTGGAGAACCCGCCGGCCGGGGGAACGGTGTCGCTGCGCGGCTCCGTGTCCGGCACGGACGGCACCACGTCCACCGTGACCGTCATCGACGCCTACCGCACGGCCTGATCCACGTGCGCCTGGCCGGTCGTCAGGGCTGGAACTGATAGGCCCCGGCGTCCGGCCCGGTGGCGGGGACCGGACGGCCGGCGAGGTCGAAGGTGTAGCCGGCGGGGGCGCCGGCGCCGATGGCCGGGCTGCCCGCCCGCAGGCGCAGGTCGGTGTCGCTGACGAACAGCGGATCGGCGTGGCGGGAGTGCGGGCCGGGCTCGAACCGGGACCGGGACCCTTGGTAGATGCCGTGGTCCTCGTCGGCGCCCTCGCCGTCCTCGAAGCCGGTCTGCCCGCCCACCGACACGACGTTGCTGCGCAGGGTCAGGATGTCGGGGCCGCAACCGGCGTAGCAGACCCAGCCCTCGGTGTCCTGGCCCGGCAGGCTGACGGAGTTGTTGACCGCCGTGGTGCCGCGCACCGGGCCGTTGACGTCCTCGGCCCCCCTGGTCACCAGGAACGCCCCGCCCTCGTGGCGGGAGGTGACGGCGTTGTAGGCGAACAGGTTGCCGTCGGCCGTCGCGCCGGGACCGCGGCCGAGCTCCGCGAAGGTCAGGTTGTCGCGCGCGATGGTGTACTCGACGCGGTTGCGGTCGCCGTCGAAGATCTCGACGGCGGCGCCGTCGTAGCCGTAGTCGTGGCTCTCGGCCCGGCTCCCGGTGATGACGTTGCGCGTCACGGTGTTGTCGTCCCCGTTGATGAGGATGCCGAACGCGCCGGAGTCGTCGGAGCCACCGGGGGTGTTGACGCTCATCTTGTTGTTGTCGGCGAACGTGCTGTTCCGGATGGTGTTGAACGCGGCCCCGTCGCCGATGACGACTCCGGCGGCGTTTGCGTCGGCGTGCACGTCGGCCAGGGTGTTGTGACTCCCCCGGATCTCGAAGCCGGACCAGGCACAGCCGGTGGCGCGCAGCCCGGTGAGGTGCCAGCGGGACCCCACGATGAGCACGCACTCGGTGGCCGCCGGGCCCCCGATGGCGGGCGGGGCCGCCTGGTCGTCGCCGTAGGCGGTCACGGTGATGGGCGCGGCGGCGGTGCCGCTGTCCGACAGGCGCAGCGCGCCGTCCCACTCCTGACCGCGGCGGAACGCGACCGTGTCGCCGGGCGCGAACTCCGCGTCGTTGACCTTGTCCAGCGTCCGCCAGGGCGCGTCCGCACTCGTCCCGTCGTTGCCGTCCTCACCCGCGCGGACGTCCACGTAGTAGGTCGTCCCGGCGGCAGCCGTCGCGGGTGTGGTGCCCCCGATACCTGCCATGGCGACGAGACAGACGAGCGCGGACACCCACTTTTGTGCTGACACAGATCCTCCGAGTGATGGTGGCGAGAGCCACGCATCATTCTTGGGCCCGGCCACGGCACTGGACAGCCTTCCCGCTGTCCGGAACACGTTCCGAACAGGTGGCGGCGACCACGGAGGCCACCGCCACCCGCACTCACACGGCGACGTACCGGATCAACGCGTCCCAGGCATCGGACGGAACGGACAGCACCGGCCCATCCACCACCTTCGAATCACGCACGGGCACGATGCCGGTGACCGCGGCAACCCCCGGCGCCCACTCGACGCACCCGCCGCCGTCCCCGTTGCTGTAACTCGACTTGACCCACTCAGCGTCCGACATGCCGAACCAACGCCTCCCAGGCATCCAACGGAACGGCAAGGGTCGGGCCATCCGTCACCTTCGAATCACGGACCGGAACCACACCGGACACGACGGCAACCCCCGGCGCCCACTCGACGCATCCACCGCCGCCCCCATTGCTGTAACTCGACTTGACCCACTCAACGCCGGAGAGGTCAGGGGTGTTGCTCATGCGGGCAGGGCCTCCATTACTGATCGGATGAACGTTGCGGTCTCACTCGGCGACAGCGCGTGCGACCGGAGCAGGTCGTACGCGTGCAGCCGGGCGTTGACGCGCTCCCGGTCCTCCATCAGGGTCCCGGAGTCGATGCTCTCCTCGTAGGCGAAGGTCGCACCGTCCTTGAGCGTCATCAAGGTCAGTGTGCCCCCGAGCAGGGCGTGTTCGCCATGGTTGAAGGGCAGGAGCTGCACCACGCTGGTGGCGGTGTTCACCGCATCGATCAGGGCGGACAGCTGAGCCCGCATCACGGCTGGACCGCCGAGTGAGCGACGGATGGCTGCCTCGTCGAGGACCACCGAAACGTCCGGTGCGTTGTCGCCGATGAGCAGGCGCTGCCTGCTCAGCCGGGCGGCCACCTTCTGCTGCACGTCTTCCTCGGTGGCCTTGGGGTTCGTGGCGCGGAATAGGGCCTGCGCGTAGTCGCGGGTCTGGAGCAGGCCGGGCACCAGCAGACCGGCGTACTCGCGAATAGTGCGGGCGCGGGACTCGATCTCCATGCGCCGCCGGTACTGCTCTGGATGGATTTCGCGGCTGACCAGTCCGTAGAGCCGGGTGAAGTGACCATCCGTGTCGAACACCCGGTCAAACTCTTCGGACAGGCCGGGAGGCGGTATTGACTCGGCCGTCTCGATCCGCGCCAACTGGCTCTTGCTACAGGGCACTTCTCCGGCCAGCGCGGCCAGCGAAAAATCGGCGTTCATGCGATGCCTGCGCAGGTCCGCTCCGTAGAAGTGCCGCGCGGAGCGGTCCGGCGTCAGCTCGCCGGGCTCGAATGTCATATGCCTCCCCGTCCCATCAAACCTGTCGGGACCTACCCCTCCTGTGCAGGGGCTTTCCCACTGCGTAACGCTAGAGACACGTCAAGTAGTTGGGCAACCCACCTCAGGGAGGAAAACCCCCATGACCCCCCTCGTCGAGACCGTGGCCGCTCCGGCCCGGCCGTGCTGCCGGCTGTGCGCGGCGCCCGGAGAATATGGCGCGATTCTGCCGTCGGTGCCGTACTCCGGGCTCTGCCAGGACTGCATCACCGCGGCACGGCCGACACGGGCCGGACTCGAACAGGCGGTGGTGATCGTCGCGCGCCAGACCCTCGCGGAGGCCGAGGCACTGGCGCTCCCCCTGGCCACGCCCGACGAGCTGACGTACCACGTCTGCGTTCTGAAGCGCAGCCTGTGCGGCATGCTGCAACTTTTCGCCGTGGTGAAGGGCAACCGGCGGTGACCTCGGGAGAGAACGGCGTGCTGGTGTCGGTGGAGGTCGACGCCGGGACCGTGCGGCGCGGCGATCAGATCATGCTGGGGGGCCAGGTGTTCATCGTGCTGGACATGGCCGCGATGCGCGGCGGCGCACGGCGGCTCCAGTTCGCGTCGGGCGAGTCACTGACAATGCTCCGGACCACCGTCCTATGGGCCGCCCGCCGAGTCGACCCCCGCCTCAAACGCCGCCGCCTCCCCGGCCCCCCGGCGTGAACGCGAAGGCGTGCATCACATGCTGCTTGACGTTCCATCAGGCAGGCTGTTGAGCTGGATGGGTCTGTCTTCGTGGGATGGGGTGCTGGGTGTCCGGGTCTGATCTGCGTGCGCTGTTCCGGTCCAACGACCGCGTGCTGAAGGCGGTCGATTTCTTCGCCGACCGGCAGGGCGAGTGGGCGTCCGTCGCCGAGAGCCTGGTACGTCATGCCGAACGGGTACGTGCGCCCGGGTTCGATGTCGAGGATCTGGAAGCCCCGCGCCGCAACGTTCTCGTTTTCTACGGCGTCGGCGGCATCGGCAAGTCGACCCTGTCCCGTGGCGTGGCCGACCGGCTCGCGGACGAGACGACCGGCCGGAAGGACTGGCCGCCGCTCGACCCGAGCGTGGGCCGCGTACTGCCCCTCCGCATCGACCTCTCCCGCGAGACCGGGGCGGACCTGGAGTCGTTGATGCTGGCTCTGCGGCTGGCGGTGGCGGAGCTGGGCCGTGCGATGCCGGCCTTCGACGTCGCCTTTCAGCGCTACTGGCACACCACACACCCGGGCGAGCCGCTGGATGAATACCTGCGGCGCCGGACGTGGTTCAGTCGGCTGCCCGGCTCCGGCACCATCTCCCAGCAGATGCAGTCGGTGCTCGCCGACGCCGCCGCGGCCATTGCTTTCCCCGGCACTACCGGATCGCTGGTCGGTCTCGGCCTGCGGTCGCTGGTGGGCGCGCTGCGCGACCGGCGCCACCGCGTGCGGGCGCTGGCCGGCTGCCGGCGGCTGACCGACCTGCTGGAGGCCGAGCCCAACCAGGACACGCTCAGCTACTTCGCTCACCTGCTCGCCTGGGATCTGTCGCAGCTCCCGGAGGAGCACCGCGTCACGCCGGTCGTTCTGCTGGACACGTTCGAGGACGTCGGCCACCGGGGCCACCGGGATCTGGAGAAGCTGATCCAGCGCGTGGTGTGGCTGATGCCGAACGCACTGTTCGTCATCACCGGCCGGAACCGGCTTCAGTGGACCGACGCGGCCTTCGAGGGACAGCTGGACTGGGCGGGCCCGGAGTTCTGGCCGCAGCTCGTCGGCGGCGTCCACGAGGAACCCCGGCAGCACACGGTGGGGTACCTGTCCGCCGAGGACTGTGAGATCTACCTGCGCGAGCGGCTGACCATCGGCGGGGAGCCGCTGCTGGACGACCGTTCGCGCCACTTGATCACCCGGAACTCCTATGGCCTGCCGCTCTACCTCGACCTCGCCGTGATGCGGTTCCTGGACCTGTACCGCCGCAACGGACGCACACCTGCGGTGCACGAACTCGACCTCGACTTCCCCGCCCTGGTCGTCCGCACCTTCCGCGACCTGCCGCCGGAGACACGACGGGTCCTTCGCTCGGTGAGCCTGCTCGACTTCTTCTCGATCAGCCTGGCCACCGCCGCCTCCGGCCTGGACCACGATGCTCCCGCGATGGACCTGGTCGAGCGCCCCTTCGTCGACGCCGACCCGGCCGCCCCCTGGCCGTTCCGGCTGCACGACCTGATCCGCGAGACCGTCCGGGAGGCGGACTCCACCAGCGAGGACCGCTGGAGCGACGCCGACTGGCAGCGGGCAGCCTTACGCACGTTCCATGCCCTGGGCGGCGAGGCGGACCGGGACCGCACCCGGCTGGTGGCCTCCCTCCGCCAGGGACTGCGGCTGGCGAACGAGTACCGCCTCGACCTCGGCTGGCTGGAAGAGGCCGCCTTCCAGTACGTGGCGGACTCCCTCTGGGAACCCCTCGGTGCGGCGGGGACCGATGTGAACGACTCGGCCTCGATCACCACCCCGGCTCACGCGCTGTCGGTGACGCTGGTCGCCATCGCCGACCGGCAGCGCCGACACCGCAGCCTGACCGCCGAAACGCTGCGGGCGGTCCTCGCCTCCGGCCAACTACCGGCGGTGCTACGCGAGCTGCCGCAATACTTCCTCGCCGAGTGTGACCGGGACCTGGGCAACTTCCAGGCTTCCCTGGCCGGCATGCAGCAGGTCATCGGCGTCGGGGGCCGCCTGGCCGCGACGGCCGCCCGTGGACAGGCCCACCTCGCCCGCCGGGTGGGGCGATTCCCGCAGGTCCGCGACGCGGCCGAGACACTGGGCGCCGAGGGCCGACGTGACCGCGTTCTGGGCGACCTGTGGTGGAGCCAGGGCGCCATCGCGCCGGCCTGCTCCTCCTATGCCGCCGGCCGGGACGAGGCCCTGAGCACGGGACAGCCCGGCGAGGCTGCGCTGTCGCAGGCGTGCCTGGCCTTTGCCGCTGCCTTCCAGGACCGGCCACGGGCCGCGGAACAGATCAGTCGAGCACACGAGTTGCTGGGACAGGCAACCATACGCTGGGCGGAGATCCAGGTGCGGATCGCCGAGCTGGTGCGGGATGCGGGCATGGCACCGGATCTGCCGGAACGCGCCGAGCAGGTGGCCGCCCTGGCCCAGGAAGCCGGACTCAGCTCCTCCGTCGCTTACGCGCACCTCGCCGGCTGCTTCCACGCCGCGGTCCTCGGCTCACCCTCCCTGCTGGCGGAGGCACGGGACCGGCTGCGCGCCTCGGTGCGGGGCGAGGAGTTCGCCTACCTGCTGGAGCTGGCCCACCTCATGGCAGGGGACCCGCCGCCCCCCGGGCTGCCCGCCGCACAGTGGCTGGACGGCAGGCAGCAGACCCAAGCCCGATGGACGGCGCTCGTCGCCGACCGGCAGCGGGAAGTCGCTGCAATCAGAGGAGATTGACCCCGTGGCGAACTACACCACGCTCGACCAGATCGACGTGCCAGTGCTGGCCGGTCGCTACGGCATCGAGCAGCCGAAGCTGACGGGTCTGACCGGCGGCGCCGCCAACTCCAGCTTCCGCGTCTCCAGCCCGAGCGGCGAGTTCGTCCTCACCGTCCTGGACAACCACGATGCCCACAGCGCTCAGCGCCTGGCCGTGCACACCCAGGCGCTGTTCCGTCTGGGCATCCCCACCACCGAGGTCGTGCCCGCCCGCGACGGGTCGCTGACCGTTCCCTTGGGCGACTCCACGGCGATACTGAAGAGGTGGGTGGCCGGTGAGGTGATCGAACCGCTGCCGGTGGCCCTGCTTCCGGAGGCGGGCCGCGCCCTCGCGCAGCTCCACCTCCTCGACCCCGCCTCGTCCGGCCTCGAAGAAGTCCCGATCGGCACCCGGCGCCTCTCCCCGGCTCACCTGGAACGCATCCCGCAGTTCGAGGACCGCGCCTTCGCCGACTGGCTGACCACCGGACTGCGCCGCGTCCGTGCCGCCGAGAGCGAGGCCCGACGGCAACCCAGGATCGTTCACGGCGACCTGTTCGCCGACAACCTCGTCGTCAGCGAGAACTCTCGGCTGACAATTCTGGACTGGGAGACGGTGTCCCTCGACGACCCGCTTCTCGACCTGGGTATGGCCGCCGTCGGCCTCGCGCAGGAGAACAACATGCTCATTCCCACGCGGGTGCGAGCCCTGGTCGACGGCTATTGCTCCGTCATTCCCCTGACCGACCAGGACGCCGCCACGCTGCCCGTGGAGATCGAGCACGCCGCCTTGATCATCGCTTTCCACCGCTACTTCCGGCACAACATCCGCTTCCCCGATCCGGACAAGCGGACCGCTCACCGCGCCTTGATCGACTTCGTGAACTCGATCGACGGCGCTACGCCGGTGTAAGACTTCGGCATACTTCTTCGCATGGGGCGGATACGCGGGGTGACCGTGGTCGGGGCGGCCGGGTTCGCGGGGTGGGGGTGGTGGCTCGGGCAGCGGCTCGCCCGGCGGTTCGTGGTGACCCTGGACCCCGAGACCGGTGCCACCGGGGCCTTGACCATCTCGGGCTATGGGTCACTCCCCAAGCACTCCTCAGCGCCGCGCTGGTGCTGCTGGTCGCCACCGTCCTCCGGCGGCGACGGGTCGATATCCGCATCGGGTTCGCCGCCTGGCGGAAGCGGCCCGCGGCGCTGTCGCTGGTCATGCCGCTCTGGGCCGCCTGCTGGTCTTCTGCCGCCCGACCGGACCCCGCCCCTGACGCGGCGGGCGGCGGGCCACCGGCGTGAACGGGAGCGGACGTGGGAGCGGGCGTGGGAGCGGGGAGAGGGGTCAGAAGCCCCACTGTGATTCGGAGATGTAGTAGCAGTCGCTGTATGCCGTGCCGTCGGTCAACTCCCAGCTGCCGTAGAACGGCGAGACCGACCCGTCCGACGGCGCGCGGACCACGACCTCGTACGAGCCGGCCGGCAGCTCCAGCGTCAGGGTGGGACGGTCGATGTCCGAGGCGCACGCCGAGCCGCCGTAGCCGCCCAGGAGGTCGTTGTGTGTGGTGCAGCCCTCGCAGGGGCTGACCCGCTGTGTGCCGGTCTCCTCGCCGCTGTAGAGCACTTCCAGCGCCTCGGGCGAATCGTTGATGATCTCCACCGTGACCGAGCCGCCCGAGGTGCTGCCCGCCTCCGTGGGCGGGGGGAGTTCACCGGCTGCGCCCGCCTGGATCTCGTCGATCTCGATGGCGACGAGCAGGTCCGACGCCCGGTCAATGCGCGCGTCGTCCGGGTGGTAGGTCACCAACTCCTCAAGGGCCTCCCGGGCTTCGGCGTACTCCTCCCCTTCGTAACGGGCCTCCCCGCACGCGAACAGCGCATCGGGCAGCACCCCCTCGGCGCGCCCGGCCAGCTCGTCCGCCTCCGGCCCCGCCCTCCGGTCCGGCAGGGTGGTCAGCCCTTCGAGGGCGGTCAGCGTCTCGCAGGGGCGCCCGTCGGCCATGGGCGTGGTGGCCGTGTCGAACATGGCGTTCAGCCGGCCGGGGACCTCCTCGGCCGCCGGGGTGTCCGGGTGTTCGTCCCGGACCGTCATGTACTGCTCGAACGCTTCGTGATAGCGGCCGACCTGCCCATCGGCGGTCCCCTGGTCCAGCAGCATGGCGGCGTGGTCCAGGCGCAGTTCGGCCAGCCGGTCCTCGGCCGCGGGCCAGGGCGGCTCGCCATCGTGACGGTTCAGGTAGATGTTGTAGTCGGAGATCGCCTGCGGCAGGGCGCCCTGCTCCGCCGCTTCCTCGCCGTTGAGCAGGAAGCGGCAGGAGATGCGGCCGGCGCGGGCGTCGGCCACCGCCGGACTGAGCGTGAACTCGTAGCGGCTCGCCGCCGCCCGGTCGTAGTGCACCTGGGCCTGTTCGCAGTCCCCGGCCGCATGAGCGTCCTCCGCCTTCGCCAACTCGTCCGCCGACGCGCCGCGGTAGATCACGAGGCCGGCCGCGACCAGGGCGAACAGCGTCGCGCCGACCGCCACCGGCAGCCACGCGCGAGAGGTCGCCTCGGGGCCGCGCCGGCCCACGTGCCGGCCGAGTAGCCGGGCGTCGGCGACCATGACGGCCAGCCACAGCACGTAGACCACGCCCCAGAACAGGGGCGTGTCACTGGCGTTGAGCGCGTTGGCCAGCACCACCAGCAGCAGCGTCACGATCCACGATCCCACCGCCCTGCCCCACAACCGCAGGTAGAGATAACCCGCGCCCAGGCCACTGGCGTTGCATAACGCCGCGATCAGCCCTCGGCGCCGGTCCTCCCGCGAACCGGGCCCATTGATGACCATCATGTCGCCCCCACCCCGTAGCCGAAGTTGCCGACTTGTACGACACTCACCGTCCCCGAAAAGTTGCACGACCGCCGGTCAGGGGGCGGCCTCAGCCGGGGAAGCGCACGGCGGAACGGCGGCGGGCGCGCAGGATGTCGCGGACGGCCGCCATCGGGAAGAGGACGAGGGTCCAGAGGAGCATCATGGCCACGGGGATGCCGAAGAGGAGCGCGGCGAGGACGAGATCGCCCTCGGAGGCGTACCCCTGGTCACCGGCCACGTGGACCGTGGACCCCTCGGGCACCTCACCGGGCTTGGCGTCGATCCGGCCGTCCCCCGCGGTGCCGTCCGCGAACCGCCAGCTCACGTGGCAGGACGCGGGCGGGCTCGTGTGGCCGCCGCCGTCGTGACATTGACCGCTGCTCGTGACCGTCGCTTCCTTCGCGCCGAAGTAGTGCACCGGGGCCCCGTCGGACAGCGTGAGTGCCAGCCACACGATCGCCCCGCTCGCCGCCAGCGTCGCGACGAACTCTCCCAGCTTTTTCCACAGCGTGTCCCACCAGTTGGTGTACTCGGATAAGCGAGACATGTTCCCCCCACACCTCGGCCACTTCTGCCCTACCCGCGCCGCCCGGCCGCCGACCGCGCTCGAACGCTTGTTGCGGACCTGTGACAACCGCGCCACCGCCTGCGGGGTCGACGCGGTGTCGCGGGACATCGCGACGGGGGCAACAGAGAGCGAGCCGCACATGGGCAGCCACCGGCAGCACCAACGAGACCAGCAGCAGGAACCGTCACCGTCCGGGCCGCGCCGCAGGAGCCTGCTCGGGTTCGGCGTCACCGCCGGCGTCCTCGGCGCCGGCGGCTACGCGGCGGCCCGGTACGGCTCGACCGGGTCAGGAACGGCCAGCGCGCTCGAACACTTCCCGACGCCGGGCAGCGGGAACGGCGCCGGCGGCGAAACGCCGGAAGGGCCGAGCGTGGAGAACCCGCGGCTCATAGGCGACGGCTCCACCGCCGACACCGGCCCGCAGCCAGGCCAGCCCGAAGCGCGGGCCCTCGACCCCGGGGAACGGCCGCCGCAGTTCGTCGTCGTCTCCTGGGACGGCGCCGCCTCGCTGGACGACGGCCTCTTCGACCGGTTCCGCGGTCTTGCGGGCGAACTGGGCGCCGGCATGACGTTCTTCCTCACCGGCCTGTACCTGCTGCCCGAGGCGAAGAAGGACCGCTACCTGCCGCCCCGCAACGCGCCCGGCGCCTCCGACGTCGGCTATCTCGACGACGGCCACATCCGGGAGACGCTGCGGCAGCTGCGCGCCTCCTGGCTCGAAGGGCACGAGATAGGCACCCACTTCAACGGGCACTTCTGCGGCGGGACCGGCTCCGTCGAGCACTGGGACCAGGCGGACTGGCACAGCGAGATCGAGCAGGCCCACGCGTTCGTCAGCCAGTGGCGGACCAACACCGGGTTCGACGACCTGGAGCCGCTGCCGTTCGACTACCGCAAGGAACTCGTCGGCGGCCGGACCCCGTGCCTGCTCGGGCAGCAGAACCTGCTGCCCGTCGCCGCCGAACTCGGCTGGCGCTACGACGCCAGCTCCCCCGGCGGGCTCCAGCAGTGGCCCGCCCGCACCGACAGCGGGATATGGGACTTCCCGCTCCAGTCGGTGCCGTTCCCCGGGCACGGCTTCGAAGTGCTGACGATGGACTACAGCATGCTGGCCAACCAGTCCGGCGGCGACACCGACGGCGACCCGGCCCAGTACGCGACCTGGCAGGGGCAGGCCACCGGCGCGTTCCTCGCCGGATTCGAGCGCGCCTACGGCACCAACCGGGCGCCGCTGTTCCTCGGCAACCACTTCGAGCAGTGGAACGGCGGCATCTACATGGACGCCGTCGAGGACGCGCTGCGCGAAATGGCCACGTACGACGACGTGCGCTTCGTGTCGTTCCGGCAGCTCTGCGACTGGCTGGAGGCGCAGCGCCCGCAGGTCCTGGACAACCTCACAAGCCTGGGGGTGGGGCAAGCTCCCCCGAACGGATGGGGGAGGGTGGTAACGGGTTGATGCGAGACGGAAAGCACCGGCGGCACGAGCGGCGGTGAGCACACGGGCGAGGGAAAGACGGACCGGTTGTGAGGGCGGAGACGTGAGCGGGGCCGACGAGGCCGAGGCGCTGTTCGAGGACTTCTACCCGCGGCTGGCGGGCTGGTGCCGCGGACTGGTCGAATCCGACGCGGCGGCGCACGACATCGCGTCCGAGGCGTTCACCCGCCTGTGGTCGCGCTGGTCCAGCGTCGAGCGGCCCGAGGCGTACCTCTTCGGCGTGGCCGCCAACCTCGTCAAGGACCACTGGCGCGGCCGGGACCGCGAACGCCGCGCCACCCGGCACCTGAGCGCCGCGGCGAAAGAGCACTCCCCTGCCGCCGACGACGGATTCGACGTGCGCAGCCTCGTCGAAGACCTGCCCGACCGCCTGCGCGCGCCGGTGCTGCTGTACTACTACGCCGGTCTGCCGGTGAACGAGATAGCCACGGCGCTGCGGCGCCGGCCAGGCACGGTCAAGAGCGACCTTCACCGCGCCCGGCAACGGCTGCGGATCGCACTGAGGGGACTGCATGACACCACCACATGACGCGTACCAGCCACCCGATCCCACCGACGGGCCGGACGAACCATCGGAGCTGACCGACGCGTTCCGGACGCAGGAGGTGCGGCTCGCGCCGCCGCCCGGCGCGTTCGCGGCCGTGCGCCGCCGGGCCGCGGCCCGGCGGCGGCGCCGCGTGCTGGCCGTGGGCACCGGCGTCGCCGTGTGCCTCGCCGGAGCCACCGTCGTCGTCGCGATGGCGCGGCCGGGCGACGACGGGCCCGTCACCGCCGGGCCCTCGGCCCAGGACCCGGCGCCGCCCGGCCCGGAACGGTCCTCCGCCGCGCCCGAGGCCGAGGAGGACGACAGACCCGAACGCCCCACCGAGGAGGACCGGGACACCGGCACTTCGCCCGAGCCGGACGACCCCGGCGGCAGCGGCCCCACCGACGGCGCCGGGGACGGCGGGCAGCAGGACGGCAGCGGCGGTACCGGGGAAACCGAAGGCGGCGACGGGCCCGGCGCGGCGGGCGTCGGGCCACCGGACTGCGACGCCCGCCAGCTCGGCGTCTCGCTCGGGCGCCCGGGCGGGGCCGCCGGGTCCGTGACGTACGTGCTCACGTTCATCAACAACGGCACCGAACCGTGCGCGGTGCTCGGGTTCCCCGGCGTCGCGCTCGTGTCCGGCGAAGGCGGCGAGCCGATCGGCAGCCCGGCCGCGCAGGGCCGGGAACGCGGCCCGGCCGCCGCCGTCGAGCTCGCGCCGGGCGGCACCGCGCAGGCCGACCTGCGGATCGCGCGGGCCGAGAACTACCCCGAGGCCGACTGCTCCCCCACCCCCGCCCCCGGTCTGCGGGTGCAGGCCCCCGAGGCGGCCGGCGGCCAGTACCTGCCACTGGACGGCATCACCGGCTGCACCGACCCGGACACCGGCCTGCTGAGCGTCACCGCGCTCTACGGCCAGCAGGAACGGTGAACGCACACCGGCCCGGGGCGGACACCACACTCCGGGCCGGGTCGGCGTGATCCACCTGGGCAGGGTCTGACCGGCGGCGGAATCCATGGGCGGAGTTGTCGCGGGGGTGCGGTCCCGCGTCGACCGGTTTTTCCGGGCCGCGGGGCGGCCCGGGTGACCGGTCGGCGGCACGGCGTCCCGTGGTGCGACGACATGTGCCGTGATCGGTGCGATACGTCAGCGGTGGGCCTTCACGCGGTCGAGGGCTGCCACGCCCGCCGCGGCCAGTGCGATCTGGATGAGCCACTCGATCCAGTCGACCCCGTCGGTGTCGCCCACGCCGAGGCCCGCGGCGATGGCGGTGCCGATGAGCGCGGCGACGACGCCCACGGCCATCGTCCACAGGATGCCGATGCGCTGCCGACCGGGCAGGACCAGCCGGGCCAGCGCCCCGATGATCAGCCCGATCACGATGGCGCTGATAATTCCGGAGATCTCCACTTTCTTGGCCTTTCCGTGCGTGAGTGATCTCCGAGTGCCCATCTTCCGGCGGCGCAGTCCTCGCCGCCCGCCCGTTCAGCCCGGCGGGACCGGACCGCGCTGGCAGTGCGGGCACCAGTAGGCGGGGCGCTCCCTGCCGGGCTCGCCGTGCGCCGTGGCCGCCATGCGGACGGGCGTCCCGCACCGCAGGCAGGAACGTCCCGCCCGCCCGTACACGTACAACCGCGGCGCTGCCCGGCCCCGCACGCCGCGCTCCCGCGGGTGGGTGGCCGTGGTCGTGGTGCGGTCGGGGCGGTCGCGGTTGGCCAGGAGCAGCCGCCTCGCCTCGCCGACGAGACGGCCGGGATCGGCCAGCTCTCCCACCGGCAGCCACGGCGTGACCCCGGCCAGGAAGCACAGCTCCGCCATGTACACGTTGCCGAGGCCCGCGAGATTCCGCTGGTCGAGCAGGACCGCGCCCAGCGGGCGGGCCGGATCGGCGGCGAGCCGCCGCAGCGCCTCGGCCGCGTCCCAGTCGGGGCCGAGCAGATCGGGCCCCAGATGGCCGACGACGCGGTGCTCCTCCGCGGTGCGCAGCAGATCCAGCACCTGGAGGCGGTAGCCCACGGCCACGAGCCCCCCGGTGTCCAGCACCGCCCGGATCTGATGGGCCGGGCCACCGCTCCAGCGCCGGCCGGCCGGGAACACCCGCCAGGAGCCGTCCATCCGCAGATGCGAGTGGAGCGTCAGGCCGCCGTCGAGGCGCGCGAGCAGATGCTTGCCGCGGGCCACGACCTCCCGCACGGTGCGGCCCCGCAGATCGGCGGTCGCCAGCCGGGGAACGCGCAGGTCCGCCCGCACCAGACGCCGCCCGGCCAGCGCCTCGTGCAGCCGCGCCGCGGCCTGGCTGACGGTGTCTCCCTCGGGCATGCCTCCCATGATGCGCCACCCCGCGCGACCGGGCCGCGCCGCAGGTCAGGACGGTCAGGACAGGTCAGGACGGGTCCGCCGGGGCGGCCAGCGCGCGCAGCAGCACGTACGCCTCCTGGATGAACCGCCCGCGCAGGGTCGGGGCCGTCGCGGCCAGGGCCACGACGTGCACGCGCGGCGCCGGGCAGAAGCCGACGAACGTGGACGTGCCGCGCGTGCCGCCGGAGTGGAAGTACAGCGCGTGGCCGGGGCGCGCCCTTCGGCTCCAGGCCAGCGGCAGCTCGGGCCCGCCGGGCCCCGGGCTGCGCGGGCGCACCACCTCGCGCAGCGCCGCGTGCAGCGGGCCGTTCGGTGCGGCCGCGTCGGGCGCGGTGTGCGCGCCGAGGAAACGCAGCAGGTCGGCGGCGCTCGACCGCAGGGCCCCGGCGCCCGGCAGCGCCGGGATCTGCCAGGGCGGCAGCGGCCGGCCGCGCCAGTGGCCCGTGGCCTGCGGCAGCGTGGGGTCGGTGGTGGTGTCGCCGAGACCGAGCGGGCCGAGCAGCCGGGCGTCGAGCAGCGCGGCGTAGTCCGTGCCCGCTTCCTCGGCGAGGAGCCGGCCGAGCAGGCCGACACCGAAGTTGGAGTACCGCACGCGCGTGCCGGGCGTGCGCCTGACCCGGGTGCGGGCCAGCGCGGGCAGCAGCCGTTCCGGCGGGTAGCGGCCGTAGGGGTTGGTGAACCAGCCGGGCAGGGCCGTGCGCAGCAGGCCGCGCGGCAGGCGTGGCAGCCCCGATGTGTGGGTCGCCAGGTGCTCCAGGGTGATGGGCCGGCCGCGGGCCCCGGCCGGGTCGCCCAGCGCGACCTCGCCGCGCGCGGCCATCTCGGCCAGCAGCAGCACGGTGAACGTCTTGGTGACGGAACCGATCTCGAACCGCGTGCGGTCGGTCACCGGCGTGGCACCGGCGCGGTCGGCGGTGCCACGGCACAGGGCCGCGGCACCGCCCGGCGTCTCCGCGGCCACGACGAGGCCGGTGCGGGGCCCCACGGTGTCCGCGACGGCGGCCAGCCGCCGCCCCAGTCCGTCCACCGGCGTCACACGAGGGCGGGGGCGCCGCGGTGGCGCGAGAGGGCCAGGGTGCCCGCGACGGCGGCGACCACCGTGGTGTGGTGATGCTCGCGGAACGCCTGCTCCGGGTCGTCCGATACGGGCTCACCGTTCCGCGGCACGAGACCGTCGGGGCGCTGCGCCCCGGCCAGCACCTCCCACACCTCGGGGGCGGAACGCGGCTCGGCGAGGCAGGAGTCGACGATCAGCAGCTCGGCCAGCAGGTCCCACTCCTGGATCTCCTGCCACACGTCCATCCAGACCGGCAGCCACCGCGCCAGGTAGTCCTGGATCTCCGGGGAGAGCCCCTGGGGCCTGCCGCCCCAGTCGGTGACGTGGAAGACCGTGTGGGTCACGCAGTAGGCGGTCATCCAGTCGATCGCCCAGGGCTCGGGGGTGTGCCCGAGCCACGTGGCGTCCGTGAGGACTTGCCAGTCCGGCTCCCGGTCCAGGCCCGCCACGCGCGCCGCGTTGGCCACGGCGAGGCGGCGGTTGGGCAGTTGCTCGGCGCCGTCGCGCGAGACCAGGCGTCCCAGGTGGTTGAACAGGGCGTGCAGCCGCTCGTGCCGGTAGCCGGCGCGCGCGAAGTGCGTGTACAGCTCCAGCGGGTCGGTCATCATCATGTACCGCAGCTGCCGCTCGTACAGCAGGTCGCCCTCGCGCAACTGCGCCCAGGCGAAGTCCAGGATCTCCTCGGCGGCCCGCCGGTCGGCCGGGGAGGCGATGCCCTCGCGCAGCACGAGGGAGGCGGCGAGCGCCGACTCGCCCAGTGGCTTGTACACGCTGTCCGGGTCGGTCAGCTCGCCTGAGGTGTCGGGCGGCAGCGAGCCCAGCTCGCGGTGCCGGTGGAGCCAGCCGACGGCACCGGTGGCCAGCGTGTGCGCGGTCCTGCGCACGGCCGCGGGCGAAGGGGACGGCGCGGTCATGCGGTCCGCCTTTCTGATCCGGCCGCCAGCCGGCGGGCGATCGCGGTGTCGAGCGCGGTGCGCGCGGTGCCGCTGCCGCACAGCTCGATGTGGTCGAGCACGGCGCCGAGGTCGAGGGTGCACGGCGCGCCCCGGCCGTCGGCGTACGCGGCCCAGCGCGCGAGGCGGGCCGCCGTCGGGTGGTCGCGGCGCAGCAGCGCGCGGGTGGTGCCCATGGCGAGGGCCTGGGCGGCGCGGGCGTCCGGCTCGGGCAGCGGGCCCGTCACGCCGGGCAGCGCCAGCGGGGACAGCCGGGCCATCCACCCGGCCCAGATCCGCCAGCGGTGGCGGGGGGTGCGGCTGACGGGCTGGGCGCCGGGGGCCACCGGGTCGCCGCCGTGCCGGGTGAGGAGCGCGGCGGTGGCGCGGTCGCGCCACACCGTCTCGGGCGGGTCGTCGGGGCCGGGCGGGAAGACGCGGAACGCCTCGGTCACCGCCTCGCAGTCGGCCGGGCCGAAGGCCGCCCCGGCCAGCAGGGCCGGGGCGAAGACATCGGGGCCGAGGACCCGCACGGCGGCCAGCGCCGCCTTCGGGTCCCCGGCTTCCTCGACGTGGCGCGCGGGCCCCGCCGGACCCCGGGTGCCCGTGAGGGCACCCAGGACGCGCCCGGCCAGACTCTCCACCGCGGCGGCATAGACCGCATGCGGCGACGGGTCCGGATACGACATCGGTGACTCACCTTCTGTCAGCTTCTGTCGGCTTGCGTCTGCTTCTCTCAGCAGTGACGAGCGCTGGTGTGCGGCGGGGCAACGCCCCCGGACCGAGGGTTACTTGCGCGGCTCCGAGGGCTGC
Organism: Streptomyces sp. MP131-18; assembly: GCF_001984575.1. GTDB lineage: Bacteria > Actinomycetota > Actinomycetes > Streptomycetales > Streptomycetaceae > Streptomyces > Streptomyces johnsoniae. The sequence goes on from NZ_LZNS01000001.1 coordinate 2,319,066, forward strand.
TTCGGGGACAGCAGGATCAGGAGCAGGAGAACGCCGACCGCCTCGGGTGAGTAGACGGGAGCGCCGCTGACGGGGGCCTCGGGCTCGGAGATCAGCGAGGTCATGGCGGAACGCTCCGCCGACCCGGCGAGGACTGGGGAGATGCGGGTGCTGGCCTGAACGGACATCGTGCCTCCATATGGGCATCTCTGGCGCGCACTTGACGCGCCGCGTCGAATCAGACGCTGCCCGGGGCCCTGCCGATTCATCACCGATCAGATGAAGTGCCACACGTACGGATGAATTGGGTCAACAGGGCAATGAACGCATTCACCCGTGAGGGGATTTGCAGGCGACGCGCCGATGTGCTCGGCGATGCGGCTCAGAGGACGGGCGGGGTGATGGTGAACCGCGCGTTGATGTGCGCGTGTACCGTCTGGCGGCGCGGTTCGAGGTCGAGCGATGGCACCCCCGATTCCGCCGCGCCGCCCGGCGCCGCGCCGCGGGCCGCCGCGCCCGCGTAGATGGCGTGCGGCTCGGAGTCGACGCCGATGTCGGCGAGTTCGACCAGTGCGGCCAGGTCGGACCCGAGGGCGGCGGCGTACTCCCGGGCGCGGGTGACGGCCTCCCGCACGGCCTGCCTGCGGGCCTCGCGGTGGACGGGCGAGGAGGGGCGCAGCGCCCACCACGGCCCGTCGACGCGGGTCAGTTCGAGATCGGCCAGGCGCGTGGTCAGCTCGCCCAGCACGGTGAAGTCGCCCACGGTCGCCTGGATGTGGACGTGCCCGTGGTAGGTGCGGACGTGCTCGCCGCGCCCGCGGCGAGTCAGTTCCGGGGTGATCGAGAAGCTGCCCGTCGCGGTGTCCTCTATCGCCCCGCCATACGACGAGAGCAGCCCGAGCGCGGCGCCGTTGCGCCGGGTCAGGTCGGTCAGCGCGGCGGCGCGGTCGGCGCCGCGGGCGGTCACGACCACGCCGATGCGGGCGATCTCCGGGTCGACTTCGAGCCGGGCCGAGCCGCGCACGGACACGCGCGGCGCGTCGGGCGTCGCCACCAGGGGGGCGGGAGCGGGCGGGGGAACGGAGGCGGAGTGCGTCATGGGGACACCCTCGCATTCCACGGCCGGCAGCCGCGTGTTGCCGCCCGCCCGGCGAACGCGCACGCGTTCCGGCGTCGCCGCCGGACCCGGCGGATCGGAACGACGAGCGGACGGACCCCGCGTCCCCGCTCCCGCACCCGCACCCGCACCCTCAGTCGGCGGCGGCGCCGAACCACGTGGGCAGCCGGTCGAGCAGCTCCTGCTGGCCCTCACCTACCCACGCCACGTGGCCGTCCGGCCGCAGCAGCACCGCGGGCACGTCCAGTTCCTCGCTGACGTCGACGACGTGGTCGACCCGGTCCGCCCAGCCCGCCACCGTCAGCCGGCCGGTCTGGTCGAGCAGCAGCCCGCGGCCGCCGTGCATCAGCTCGTAGAGGCGCCCCCGCTTCAGCCGCACGTCCCGCAGCCGCCGGCCCAGCAACTCGTGGCCCCCACCGAAGTCGTAGCGGACCCCGACCGCGGTGATCATCCCGGTCACGTACCGGTTCACCTCCTCGAAGTCCATCAGCTTGGAGAACAGCTCCCGCAGCGCGGTCGCGCCCGGATCGGTGCCCAGCAGCGTGATCTGCGCGCGGGTGTTGTCCAGCACGTCGGCGGCCACCGGGCGCCGTTCGGCGTGGTAGCTGTCCAGCAGCCCCTCCGGCGCCCAACCGCCCACCTCGGCGGCCAGTTTCCAGCCGAGGTTGAACGCGTCCTGGACGCCGAGGTTGAGGCCCTGCCCGCCGGTCGGCGGGTGGATGTGCGCCGCGTCACCGGCCAGCAGCACCCGGCCGGTCCGGTAGCGCTCGGCCAGCCGGGTGGCGTCGCCGAACCGGGACAGCCAGCGCGGCGAGTGCACGCCGAAGTCGGTGCCGGCGACCGCCCGCAGCTGCCGCGCGAACTCCTCGAGGGCCGGCGCGGCCGTACGGTCCTCCGCCACGCCTTCGGCGGGCACGATGATGCGGTGCAGCCCCTCGTTCCCGTCCACGTCGTGCATGACGCCGAACCGCAGCTGGGTCTTGCGGACTTCCGCGACGACGGCGGCAACCGTCGCCCGGTCCTCGGTCATCTCCATGTCCCCCAGCAGCGTTTCGACCCTGGCGGGCTCGCCGGGGAACGCGACGCCGAGCAGCTTGCGCACCGTGCTGCGACCACCGTCGCAGCCGACGAGGTAACGCGAGCGCAGCCGCATGCTTCCCCCAGTCCCACCGGCTACTCCCCCGCCGGCTACTCCCCCGCCGGCTACGCCCTCACTGGCGGGGGGACCCCCAGACCCGCCGGCTACTCCCCCGCCGGCTACGCCCTCATTGGCGGGGGGACCCCCATCCTCACTGGCGGGGGGACCCCCATCCTCATTGGCGGGGGGAGACCCAGGCCCGCCGGCGGCCAGTTCGGCGGTCACGCCGTTCTCGTCCTGGCTCAGTCCGACCAGTTCGCAGCCGCGCCGGATCTCGGCGCCGAGTTCGAGGGCACGCTCTTCGAGCAGCCGCTCGGTGACCGGCTGGGGGGTGGCGAGGCCGTATGCGTGGGCCGTGTCCAGCCGGTCGGGCCACGGCTTCGGGATGCCGCCGAAGAGACCGCCGACCTGGAACTTCTCGCTGACCGCGAGGAACCGGTCCAGCAGACCGCGCTGGTCCATCATCTCGACGCTGCGCGCGTGCAGGCCGCGACCGCGGGACTGCCCGGTCGGCTCGGTCAGCTTCTCCAGCACGACCACATGCACGCCGTGCAGCCGCAACTCGCAGGCCAGCATCAAGCCGGTCGGTCCGCCGCCGACCACGATCACGTCAATCATCAGTAAGCCCATTCAACGAGTCGGATGCCGGCCGGCCGACCCGCGCGGCGCGCCGGGCCCCACCCGCGGTGCGACGTTCCGGGCGAATGTGCCATATCCGCAGGTTCCGGCCGTGGCCGATCATTCTGCGGCACGACCCGGGTCTTGCGGCAAGCCCCCCGGTGCGCTATACGTTGAGAGTGGCAAGGAGCGGGCAAGCTCCTTGCCTTTGCTTTTGCCTCCGCTTTGACGCCGCCGGGCCGTCGCCACACGAACAACGTGTGGCGACGGCCCGGCGGAAAGGTCATGCGGGGTACGTCATGCGGGGTGGCGTCATGCGGTGTGCAGCGTCAGCCCGTACGCCGACAGGATCTCGTTCACCGGCTGGTGCCAGGTCTCGCCGCCGCTGTTGCAGTCGCCCCAGCCGCCGGAGGTCACGCCCTGGGCCTGGTCGCCGCTGATGTAGGAGCCGCCGGAGTCGCCCGGCTGCGCGCACACGCTGGTCCTGGTCAGCCCGTTAACGACCTCGCCGTCGACGTACCGGACGGTCTCGTTCTTGCCGAGCACCGTGCCGCAGTGCCAGCCCGTGGTGGAGCCGGAGCGGCAGACGGAGGCGCCGATGGGCGCCTCGGCCGAGCCGCGGACCAGCGCGTCGGAGACCGTGCCCCAGCCGAGCACGACGGGCTCGGTCCACCAGCCGTGGCCGACGCTGACCCAGCCGTAGTCGTTACCGGGCCACGAGGCGGCCTGGAAGGTGCCCAGCCGGGAACGGTCCCAGCCGAAGACGTCCGCGCCCGGCTGCCCGCAGTGGCCGGCGGTGACGAAGCCGCCGTGCACGGAGAAGCCGATGGAACAGCGGACGTTGCCCGTGTAGTAGGGGTCACCGCCGACGGTGCCCGCGGCGAACGGGGCGGGCGCCTCGTCCGCGACCGCGCGGACGGCGACCGGGCCCGTGGCGCGCGCCTCGTCCAGGAACGCGGCGACGGCGGGCTCGTCCGCGGCACCGCGGACCACCTCCACCACGACGGTGTTGGCTTGCGCGTCGGCGTGCCAGCCGACGACGCCCTCGGGCGCGTCGGCCGCGCCGAGTCCGGTGACGACGGCGTCGAGTTCGGCGGCGGAGTGCTCGACGACCAAGGCCTCGGCGCCCGCGTCGCGCACGGCGTCCGCCGCACCCGGGTCGGCCACGGCGACGACGAGCGCGCCGGCGGCCGGGTCGAACCAGGCACCGGCGAACGCGTCGCCCGCGGCGCTCGTGGCCGCCGGCTGCGCCTCGGCGGCGGCGGCCTCGTCGGCAATCCGGTCGAGGGCCTGGTCTTCCGTCAGGCCCAGGTCGCGCTGCATCGCCTCGACGAGGCCCGGCGCGGCGGGCGGCTCGGCGGGGGCGGGCGCCGCGGCGGCTTCCGTGGCGCCGAGCGCGCCGACGAGGAGCAGGGCCGAGGCCCATACGCGCAGGCGCAGGCGGGAGGTGCGTCTCATGGGGGGTTCTCCTTCTGTCGCTCAACCGGAACGGGGGCGGAACGGAGTAGACGGAGCGTAAGTCGGCTGCCATGAGCATGTCTAGACCCATGTCTAGACCAAAGTACGGATCAAGTCGCTTCCCGTGCATTTCTGTTGGGAACGTCAGGACGCTACAGAGCGAGACCGGCCGTGCGTATCCTGCTGACGCATGGGGAGGGGCGTCACACCGATGAAACACGGCAGTGAGGTGCGCGCCGACGGGGACTCCTGGCTGCTGCGGATACGCGCCCGGGACACGCGGCGGGTCGTCGGCACCGGCGTGCTGCTCGGCGACCGCCTGGCCCTGACCTGCGCCACCGTCCTGCCGCACCCCGAGGCGCAGGTCACCGTCGACTTCCCCGGCGTACGCGGCGCCGCCCCCGCCACCGGCCGCGCCCACCCCCGCCACGGAACGCCAGGCTCCGGCGCCGCGGGCCTCGCCGTACTCGCCCTGGACCGCGCACCGCCCGGCGCCGCCCCCGCCGCGCTGCGGCGCGCCGCGCCCCCGCTCGGCACCCCCGTCGTCATCCGCGGCTGGGCCGAGACCCACGACGGCGGGCCGCTGACCATCGCGGCGGACGTGGACCACACCTGGGGCGAGGACATCCGGCTCGCCCCCGCCGCGCACCAGGACCTGCCGGAACACGGCTGCCACGGCGCCCCGGTCCTCGACCACCACGACCCGCCCCGCGTCCTCGGCGTCGTCCTCGGCATCCGCCCCGCCGCGGCCGGGGCGGGAGCCGGGGCCGGGGCGGGAGCCGGGACTCCGTTCGCCCGCATGATCCCCGTCGACACCCTCCTGCGGCACCTGCCCGTCGCCGAGAAGTGGGCGGCAGGACGCCGCGGCGTCGAACCCGCCCTCACCTCCCGCACCTCCCCCGGCAGCACCCTGCTCGCCGACTACGCGGAACGGCTCGCGCGGTGGCTGACCGACCGCGGCGGCCCGCCCGTTCGCACCACCGAGGTCGAGGAAGGCAGCCCGCGCGACCACACGCTGCGCCGCGCCCTCGCCCTCGCCGACCGCGAACTGGTGCACCCGCGGCCCGACGCGCTGTCCGCCTCCCCCGCCGCCACCGTGCCGCCCATCGGCTCCCTCGACCTCGCCATCGACGTCACCGGCAGAACGGCGGAACAGATCGCCGCCGGAATCGCCGACCGCATGAACCTCACCGTCCCCGGGCACGGCAGCGCCCGCGCGCTCCTGCGGCGCGCCCGCCTCGCGCGCACCATCGCGCTCCTCGGCCTCAACCGCGCCGCCGAGCCCGCCGACGTCGCCGAACTCTGCGGCGAATTGGCCGAGAACGGCTGCCGCCTGCTGCTCGTCCACTACGGCCGCCGCACCCGCGCGGAGCGGGACGCGGGCGCCATGATCGCGCTGCGGCAGCGCATCGCCCGCCTCGCCGCCGACCTCGACGCGCTCGACGTGCGCGCCGCCCAGCTGAACGAGGCCGCGCAGCGCCTCGCCGGGGTCGTTCCGCAGGACGACGCCCTGACCGGGCTGCACCTCGACTACGCCGTCATCGGCCGCATGCGCGCCGCCGCGGGCCCCGGCGCGGCCCCGGACGGGCTGACCGCCGCGGTCGACCGGCTCGACTCCGGCATCCGCCGCGCCGCGCGGGCCGTCGCGGCCGGGGAGGCCGAGGCGGAACGGCGGCGGCGCCGACGCGACGCCCTGCGGGAGGAGTTCGACACCTACCGCAGCCTCCTCGCGTTCGCCGCCGCCACCGGAGCACGCGGCGGCGACGGGCACGACGGCCACGACGGCGAGGACTTGGAGGAGCAGGTCACCGCGGAACACGACGCCGCGTTCGGTGCGCTGTGGGGGTACTTCGACCCCGGAACGGCCGGCCCCGCGCTGACCGCCTACGTGGCGGCCGTGCGGCGGCTGCTCGGCCTGCCGCCGGCCGACGGCGAGCGGAAGGAGGACCGGAAGCCGTGAGCGAACCCCTGCCCGACCACCTCGGCGCGTACCCGCTGCCCACCCTGCCCGCGCTGTCCGTGCCCGACCCGCGTTCCCTGCTCGACCCCGACCCGCAGCCGCCGCGGAACGGCCTGCGCTGCGGCAACCCGCAGTGCGGCTGGCAGGTCGGCGCGCCGTTCCCGGGCGCCCCGACCCGGCTCACGGGCTACTGCCGCAACTGCGGGACCCGCTACTCGCTGCGGCCCCAGCTGAAGGTCGACGAGCAGTTGGACAACGGCCGTTACCGCGTGCTCGGCTGCGTCGCGCACGGCGGCCTCGGCTGGGTCTACCTCGCCGAGGACACCCGGCTGAAAAACCGGCTGATCGCGCTCAAGGGCGTGCTCAACCCGCACGACCCCCGGGCCAGGGCGGCGATGCTGGAGGAACGTGACCGGATGATCGCCGTCACGCACGACTCGGTCGTCCGCATCCTCGACTACGTCACGCACCCCGGCGAACAGCCCGTCGACTACATCGTCATGGAGTTCGTCGGCGGCCGGTCCCTGCGCGAGGTCATCGCCGAAAGCGGGCCGGGCGGGCGGCCGTTCGGCCCGCGAGGACCCGCCCTCACCCTCGACCACGTCGCGCTGTACGGCGGGCAGGTGCTGTCCGCGCTCCAGGCGCTGCACGACCGCGGCCTGGTCTACTCCGACATGAAGCCGGACAACGTCATCCACCACGGCAGCCGCGTCGTGCTGATCGACCTCGGCGGGGTGCAGCGGGCCGGCGACACGGCGCGGCCGCCGGTCATCACGCACGGGTACGCCAGTCCCGAGGTCGCCGAGGGCGGCGGCCCGCCGACCGTCGCGCACGACGTGTTCACCGTCGGCAGGACCCTCGCCGAGCTGGTCGACGCCGTCGCCGAGCCGCCCGCCGCGGGACTCGGCCCGACCTCCCTGCGGCGGCTGCTGGAACGCGCCACCGCGGACCAGCCCCGCGACCGGTTCACCAGCGCCGCCGAGATGGCCGGGCAACTCGACGGCGTGCTGCGGGAGCTGGCCGCCGCCGGCACCGGCCACCGCCACCCCGCGCCCTCCCGCGTGTTCACCCCGACCCCGGTGCTCCTCGACGACGGGCTCGGGGCCGTGCCGGGGCTCGCCCACTGGCAGCACAGGGAACGCGCGCAGTACCGCGACCCAGGACCCGTCAGCCCCGTGCTCCGGCACGGCCGCCCGGAGCCGTTCCGTGTCGCCGTCGGCCTCCCCGTGCCCGTGCCGCACCGCGCCGACCCGGCCGCCGCCGCCCTGCGGACCCTCACCCCGCGCGACGCGCGCGGCGCGGTGCGGCAGTTGGAGAGCCTGCTCGGACCCGCCGAGGAGTCCGGCTACGGGAGCGTCGAGGTCCTGCTGCACCTGTGCCGCGCGCACCTGAGGACGGGCGACAGCCTGCCGGCCGGGGACGCCGCCCGCGCCGTCGAACGGGAGCGCGCCGCCGCCCGGCTGGCGCGGGCCGCCGAGGCGCTGGACGCCCGCGTGCCCGGCGGCGCCGCCCACGACTGGCGCATCGCCTGGCACACCGGCCTGTGCCACCTGGCCGCGCACGACACGGCCGCGGCGGAACGCGAGTTCCGCCGCGTCCACGCCGCGCTGCCCGGCGAGTACGCGCCGAAGCTGGCCCTCGGCTACTGCGCAGAGCAGCGCGACGCCCTCGCCGATTCGGAACGCCTCTACCGGGCGGTGTGGGCCTGCGACCCGCAGCCGGACAGCGCCGCCTTCGGCCTGGCGCGCATCCATCTGGCCCGCGGCAACCGCGACGAGGCGGCCCGCGTGCTCGGCCTGGTGCCCGCCATGTCGCTGCACAGCGACGCCGCCCGCATCGCGGCGCTCCGCATCCGCGCCGCCCGCCTGTCGCCGGGGCCCGAGGGGCTGCCGGACGCGGACAGCCTGCTCACGGTGCTGCGCGACCTGCCGCAGGCCGCACCCGCCCTCGACGCCGGAGCCGGGGCCGGGGCCGGGGACGGGCAGGAACATGCCCGGCTCACCGCCGAGTTACGGGAATGGGCGCTCGACTGGCTGCGGTGCGTACGGCGCGACCCGGCGCGCGCGGCCGACCGGGAACGGCTGCCCGAGCTGGCGAGCGAGCTGTTCTGCGGGCGCGGCACCGGCGGTCCCGGCCCGCAGGAGCCGCCCACGGAGCAGGCGCTGCGCACGGCACTCGCCCAGTCGTTCCGCGACCTCGCGCCCCAGAGCACCGACCGGGCGCTGCACGCGCGGCTGCTCGACCTGTCGCACGCGGTCGCCCCCCGCGTGTGGTTCCGCAACGGCGGGCCCGGCCGGGCGGCCGGGAGGCGGCGATGACCACGCCGGGCGGCGGGCCGCGCGCCGAACTGACCACCGCGTACGAGCGCGACCAGTACGCGCACGCCGACGACCGCGCCGTTGGCGTGCTGGTGGGCGTCACCGTCAGCGGCCTCGCCGCGGTCGCGGGCCCGCCCCCCGAGCACCGTTCGGAAGTCATCATCATCGACTGTTCCGGCTCCATGGCCCGCCCTTCCCTGCACAAGATCGCCGTCGCCCGCCGGGCCGCCGCCGCGGCCGTGGCCGCGCTGCCCGAGGGCGTGCACTTCGCGCTGGTGAAGGGAACGGGCACCGCGCAGGTCGTCTACCCCTGGCACGAGCCGCGCGGCACCGTCCCGGTCACCCCGCGGACCCGCGAGGAGGCGATCCGCACCGCGCTCGGTCTCACCGCGCACGGCGGCACCCGCATCGACGCCTGGCTCGACACCGCCCACGACCTGCTCGCCGCCCGCCCGGACGCGGCGTTCCGCCACGCGCTGTTCCTCACCGACGGCCGGAACCGGCCGGGTGCGGAAGCCGAGTTGAGCCGCGTCCTGCACGCATGCGCCGGGCAGTTCCGCGGCGACGCGCTGGGCATCGGCGACCTGTGGGACGCCGACGAGCTGACCCGTATCACCGGGCGGTTGAACGGCCTGGCGTACGGCGTCGCCCGGCCCGGCGCGGACGGCGGCGCCCCGCCGCTGCGCGAGCAGGTCACCGAACTGTTCGAGGGCTTCGTGCACGCCTCCGCCGCGCGCAAGCTGCGCGAACTCACCGTGTGCGTCCGCCCGGAGCCCTGGCTGTCCTTCGGCGGCTTCAGGCAGCTGTCCCCCGTCGACCTCGACCTGACCGCGCGTGCCCGCGACCGCGGGGGCGAGGTCGCCATCCCCACCGGCGCCTGGGCCGACGAGACCCGCTGGTACCGGCTGCGGCTGCACGCCGACGCCACCGACCCGCGGTTCGCGGCGGCCCGCCGCGCCGCCGCGCATGTCGCCACCGTCGGGCTCGCCGCCGACGGCCTCGCGCTGCCCCCCGCCCTGGACATCGTCGTGCGCTGGACGGACGAGGACCCGCCCCTGACCAACCCCGGCGGCGTCGCCGAACACTTCGCCCGCCAGGCCGAGATGAACGAGGCTGCCCGCCGCGGCGCCAGGGCCGTCGAGGAAGGCGACACCGCCGCGGCCGAACGGCACTTCGGGCGGGCCGTCCGCATCGCCCACGAGGACGGCAACGAGGTGCGCCTGGCCCAACTGCGGGACCTGGTGCTCATCGACGCCCCGGACACCGGCCGGGTCCGGCTGCGTCCTGATCTCAGCCGCGGCGACATCCAGACCGAAGGGTCGCGCCGCAGCCACGTGCGCAACCCCGCGCCCGGCGTCGCCGCCGACAGCGCCGCACAGAGCGGCGGCCTGGCGCGGCACTGCCCTGTTTGCAGCGCGCCGGTGCCGCCCGGCCGGTTCTGCAACGCCTGCGGAACGGCCTGGGAGGGCGGCGCATGAGCGGGACCAGGGGACTGCTGTGGCGGCGGCTCGCCGCGCTGCTCGTGCTGACCGCCACCGCTACCGCGCTGCTGTTCGCCGCCTACGCCGACCAGCAGCGCAGGCCCGGCGCGGTACGCGACCGGATCGCGCCCGCGATCCTGGAGGTGACCGCCGCCCGCACCGCGCTCATGACCGGCCACCTGGCCGCGGACCGCGAGCTCAGCCGCGGCATCAGCGGCGTCGTCGGCTCCGGCGAGGAGTACCGCGCGCAGCTCGCCGCGGCCACCCAGAGCCTCGCCCAGTCCGCCGACCCGGCGGGGCTCGTCGGCGCCGGGGAATTGCGGGACACCGTCAACGCGCTGCTCATGGCGTACGACAGGGCCATGGGCCTGGCCGTCGCGCACGAGGACAACGAGCCGGTGCGCGGTGCCTGGTTCCTCAGCGCCGACGCCCTCCTCAACCGGGAGGACAGCGGAATCCTGGCCAGGCTCCAGGAGTTGCAGGACCGCCAGCTGGCGCGCCTCGCGCAGGAGACCGAGCTCTCCACCGGGCGGCGCGCCGTGTGGCTGCTGGCCGCGGCGGCGGCCCTGGCGCTCGCGGCGCTGCTCGCCGTGACGCTGCGCCAGCTGGCGCGGCGTTTCCCCGCCCGCCTTGACCCGTTCCTCCTCGCCGCCTGCCTGATCGTGCTCGCCGCCTGGCTGCCCCTGCTGCCCGCGCGGGCCGCGCACGACCGGCTCGACGCGGCGGCCGACGGGCTGACCGGGCTGGTCGCCATGCAGCGCGACGCCACGACCGACGACCGGGACTCGGCGGAGTGGACCGACTGGCTCGCGGCCGTACAGACGCGGACCACCGCCGCGTCCGACGGCGTGGAGTCGGGCACGGACCGCCCCGCGCCCGCCGCGGCGACGCTGCCCGCCATCGCCGCCGGCGGTGCCGCGGTCGCCGCGCTGTGCACCGGCGGCCTGTTCCTGCGCCTGCGCGACTACGAGAGGTTCCAGTCGTGACGTCCTCCCCGCGGCCCGCGCGCCGCCTCATGACCGCTCTGGCGCTGCTGCTGCCCGCGACGGCCTGCGGCCTCGGCGGCGGCACCCAGGACCCGCCGCTGGCGGTCCTCGGCCCGTGGACCGGTGCGGAGGAACGCGACTTCGAACGGCAACTGGCGTCGTTCGAGGAGACCTATGGCATCGACGTCGCCTACGAGGGGACCACCGCGACCCGCGATGTGCTGCTGTCGGGCGTGCAGTCCGGCGATCCGCCCGATATCGCGATCCTGCCCGGCCTCGGCGACCTGGCCGACTACGCGGCCCGCGGCCTGCTGTACCCGCTGCCCGGGGACGCCGTTCCGTCCGGCGCGTTCGACGCCCCGTGGCTGGCGCGGCCCGCGGGTCCTGAGGAGGAGCGGTACTGGGTGCCGGTCAAGGTGGACCTGAAGAGCATGGTGTGGCACGAGGCGGGCCTCGACCCGGCGCGCGGCGGGCCGCCCGGGGTGGCGCAGTGGTGCCTCGGCATGCTGTCCGACGCCACCTCGGGCTGGCCCGGCACCGACTGGATCGAGGACATCCTGCTCCAGCAGTCGGGCGCGGACGTCTACAACGCGTGGGCCACCGGCCAACTCCCGTGGACCGACGAGGCGGTGGTGGCCGCCTGGGAGACGTGGGGCACGTTCATGGCCGGGGACGAGGAGGCGGCGCCCGCGGCGCTGCGCACCGACCACCGCGGCCGGGACGGCCGCGGCGGCCTGCTGCTCGACGGCGGGAGCGGGCCGGACGGCTGCACGCTCGAACACCAGGGCAGCTTCGCGCGGAGCCTGTACGACGCCGAGGACGCGCGGCGGCTGGACTTCACGCCCTCCGCGCGGCTGCTGCCGGGCGCCGCCCCCGACGCGGGCCGCGACGTGGAGGTGTCGGCGGACTTCGCCGCGCTGTTCCGGGAGAACGAGGACGCCGAGACGCTGCTCGCCTTCCTCGCCGACGTGGAGACCCAGACGGCCCGGGCGGGCGCCGCCGAGGACCCGGGGCCGGGGCAGGCCGCGGAGTGGCCGCTGTTCTCCGCGCACAACGAGGTGCTGCCCGCGCACTACCCGGCCGGCGTCAGCCGCCGCATCGCCGAGCAGCTGCACGGCGCGGAACGGCTGTGCCTGGACGCCTCCGACGTGATGTCACCGACCGTCGGCCGCCTCTTCTACGAGAAGGTGCTCGAATTCCTGGCCGACCCGCTCCAGGACCCCGAGGGCCTGCTGGCGGAGATCCAGCTGATCCAGGACCAGCCCCCGCACGTTCCGGCACTGGAGCAGGTCTGCGGCTGACGCGCGTTCAGGCCGTGGGCGCGCGCCCCGCGCCGGCCTGGGCCAGGACGGTGTCCCGTACCTCGGCCGGGTCCCGCAGCGGCGTGTAGGAGTAGGCGTCCGCCGGGTCCCAGCCGACGTCGGTGGTGAAGGTGAGCAGCGCCCAGGCCGGGGGCTCCGTACCGGCCTCCTCGGCCTCGGCACGTGCCTCGGCCGCCGCGGCGTCGAACTTGCGCTCGGCCAGGGCGTTCAGGTCCACGGGCCGCCCGGCGAACCAGGAGCCGCGGTCGAGGAACTGGTGCCCGCCGTAGTTGGCGACCAGCAGGTCCGCGGACGCGCCCGGCCCGGTGACGTCGAAGGCGTTGTACTCCGACATCATCAGGGACTCCACCCCCACGCCGAGGAAGTAGTCCGAGCCGCCCGCGTTCTCGCCCGTCATCGGGTAGTCGGGGTCGTCGGTGCTGCCGGTGAAGTAGTTGTTGAACGTGTGGACCCGGCCGAAGCGGACGCGGGGGCTGCGCTGCTGGGAGTCCTCGAAGAGGTTGCCGTGCAGGGTGATGCGCAGCCGGCCGCGGTCGCTGTCGCCCTGGCCGTCGCCGGAGCTGATGAGCAGCGTCTTGGCGTGGTCGGCGAAGTGGCTGCCGGAGATGGTGACGAAATCGGTGCCGTCCTCCAGATCCAGGAGCCCGTCGTGGTGCTCGACGGGCTCGCCGTGGAAGCCCTCCTGCGCACCGCTGTTGGGGTAGCGGCCGTCCGTGAAGGTGCAGTGGTCGATCCAGATGCGGGAGCCCGTCACGACGGACATGGCGTCGAACCTGGCGTTCCAGGAGCCGTTGTCGCCGTCCCAGGGGTCCCAGGAGGGGAAGTGGTCGACGGGCGCCTCCAGGTGGAGGTTGCGCACCACGATGTTCTCGCCGAGCCGCACCGACAGGTAGATGCCGCGCAGCCAGGCGTCGGCGCCCCGGCCCACCAGGGTGGTGTTCGAGGGCACGGTCAGCTGGATCTGCTGCTTCTGCGCACCCGAGCCTGTGGTGCGCAGGCGGGACTGCGCGTCGCACCACGGGTGGTGGTCGTCGCTCCACTCGGTGCCGTCCGGACCGAAGCAGGCCATGTAGCGGTCCAGATCCCAGCCGGGCGCGTAGTCCTGGTCGTCGAGCAGCCGCCCGTCGGGCGCCTCGTTGCCGTCGATCGCGCCGACGACGTGGATGATCTTCGGTTCGTCCGGGTTGCCGCCGTTGTCCAGCGCGGCGGCCAGTTCGGCCCGGGTCGCCACGACGTAGGTACTGTCCTCGTCGGCGCCCGCGCCCCCGGTGGTGCCCTCCCCGACCGCCGCCCATCCCACGGGCCCGGCGGCGGGAGCGGCGGGCACGGCGGCAGGCTCGGCGGTGGCGTTCGGCTGGGCCAGGGCGAGGGCGAGCAGCACGGCGGCGGGCAGCGTGAGGATGCGCACGGCGGACGGCCTTCCTGATGGGCTGCGGCAAACGGCAGGGTGCACCCGGTGGTTGCCGCCGCGGGCCTCCGGGGTTGCCGCGCCGCGCGCACTGTTTCCGGCCCTGCTACCGGCCGCGCGTCAGGCCGTCCGCGTCCGCGCCGCGGCTGAGGACCGCGCCGTCGATGGCCGTCATGGCCGCCCGGTGCGCGGCGTGGTCCGGGTCCTCGGCGAGGGCGCGCGGCAGGTTGACCAGGGTGATCGGGTCGTTGTCGACGGAGTGCGGCACGTACTCGGCCTTCTCCACCGTCCAGTCACCGCCGTCCGCCCCGGGCGGGACGAAGGTGAAGCGGGCGGCCGAACCCAGCTGTCCGCGCGGGTCGTTCATCACGCCCGCGATCTGGTCGCCCATGCCGTAGACGACCCAGGTGCCGTTCACCTTCTCGTACGCCTGCGGGACGTGGGCGTGCGTGCCGAGGATGAGGTCGATGTCCTTGCGGCCGCCGGTCGCCGACGCGGTCAGCTCCTCCGCCAGCTTCAGCTGCGCGGTGTCCGGCTCCTCCTGCCACTCGGTGCCCCAGTGCATGCTGACGACGACCACGTCCGCCCCGGCGCCGCGGGCCGTGCGCGCGTCCTCGACGATCTGCCGCGGGTCGATGAGGTTGACGAGCCAGGGTTCGCCCTCGGGCACCGGGATGCCGTTGGTGCCGTAGGTGTAGGCGAGGTGGGCGACCTTCGCGCCGCCGGCGTCGAGGATCGCCGGGGTGTCGCGTTCCTCCGCGGTGCGGGCGGACCCGGCGTGCCGCAGCCCGGCGCGGTCCATGGCGTCGAGGGTGCGGACGACGCCCTCGGCCCCCGCGTCGAGGGTGTGGTTGGAGGCGGTGGAGCAGGAGTCGTAGCCGAGCGAGGCCACCGCCTCGGCGAGCTGCGGCGGGGTCTTGAACGCGGGGTAGCCGGTGAACGGCCCGCCGTCGGCGCCGTAGACGGTCTCCATGTGGCACAGCGCGAGGTCGGCGCCCGCCACCGTGGGCTCCGCGGCGGCGAGCATGCGCCGGAAGTCGTGGCCGGTGCCGCCGGCGTCCGCACTGGCCTGGCGGATGACGGAGTCGTGCACGAGGAGGTCGCCGGTGGCGACGAGGGTGAAGCCCTCCGCGGCGCGGTCCGGCGCGGCGGCGGGCTCCTTCGCCGTCTCGGGCGCGGACGGCGTGCCGCCGCCGCAGGCGGTGAGGAGCGCGCCGAGCAGCAGCGCGGTGACGGCGGGGCGGGCGGGTAGGCGGGGCGAGGAAGGGGGCACGGGATTCTCCGCAGGACGCAGGGGACATAAGTGAGGGATCAGACACAGAAAGTGCATAAGATCCGATAGTCATACTTATGCCGAGCGAGCAGACCGGCCCGGCCATGCCCCCGGCCACCACCGGAACGGCCCACCAGATGCACCCGGGAAGCCGACCGTTCCGCCCGGTCGCGACCCGCCACCCCCGCCACTAAAGTGGGCTGAAGCAGCCATTCCTCGGCAATCCGGCGATACCAGGACCAGAGCACGGGAGGCAGCCATGCGGGCGGTCGTTTACCAGGAGCCCTACTCGGTGGCGGTGCAGGACGTGTCCGATCCCCGCATCGAGGACCCCACGGATGTCGTCGTGCGGATCACCACCTCGGCCATCTGCGGCTCGGACCTGCACATGTACGAGGGCAGGACCGGCGCCGAGCCCGGCATCGTCTTCGGCCACGAGAACATGGGCGTCGTCGAGGAGACCGGCCGCGGCGTCGCGAGCGTCAAGCCCGGCGACCGGGTCGTCATGCCGTTCAACGTGGCCTGCGGCTTCTGCAAGAACTGCCTGGCCGGCCGCACCGGCTTCTGCCTCACCGTCAACCACGGCTTCGCCGGCGGCGCCTACGGCTACGTCTCCATGGGCCCCTACCGCGGCGGGCAGGCCGAGTACCTGCGGGTGCCGTTCGCCGACTTCAACTGCCTCCAGCTGCCCAAGGGCGAGGAGCACGAGGACGACTTCGCGCTGCTCGCCGACATCTTCCCCACCGGCTACCACGCCACCGAGCTGGCCGGCGTCGGCCCCGGCGAGACCGTGTGCGTCTTCGGCGCCGGGCCCGTCGGACTGATGGCCGCCTACTCCGCGTTCATCAGGGGCGCCGCACGCGTCTTCGTCGTCGACCGCCAGCCCGACCGGCTCCAGCTTGCGACACGTATCGGTGCCACGCCGATCGACTACTCCAAGGGCGACGCGGCCGAGCAGATCAAGGACCTCACCGGCGGCGAGGGCACCGACAAGGGCATCGACGCCGTCGGCTACCAGGCCACCGTCAAGGAAGGCGACGAGCAGCCCGCCATCGTGCTCAACTCACTCGTCGAATCCGTCCGCCCCACCGGCGCGCTCGGCGTCGTCGGCCTCTACGTGCCGGGCGACCCCGGCGGCCCGAGCGAGGCCGCGCGGCAGGGCGAACTGCTGTTCAAAATGGGCCGGTTCTTCGAGAAGGGCCAGCGCATGGGCACCGGCCAGGCCAACGTCAAGGCGTACAACCGCTACCTGCGCGACCTGATCATCGCCGGCCGCGCCCAGCCCGGCTTCGTCGTCTCCCACCGCCTCCCCCTCGAAGAGGCCCCCGAGGCGTACGACCGCTTCGACAAGCGCGTGGACGGCTGGACGAAGGTGCTGCTCAAGCCGGAGATGACCAGGGCCGCCTGAGCCCGGCGGCGGAACGCGACGGGACGCGGCGGAACGCGACGGGGCGCCCTCACGCGTACCGGCGGGCCACCTCGGCGAACGCCTCCTTCGGCCGCCACTCCGACAGGTCGTCGTGGGGCACCTTCACCACCCCGAAGCCGGCCATGTCCAGGTCCAGGGACGGGTCGTCGTGGTGCGGGAAGTCCCGCATGGCGAAGGTGTAAGCGAAGCAGCCGTGCACGTCGCGGGCCGCGTAAAGACCGATCAGCTCCCCGAGGTAGGCCGCCTGGGTGCCCTCGTCCCGCTCGTGCCCCGGCTTGATGCGGGGCGGATCGGCGAACCACCGCACGATGCGGAACGAGCCGGGCCCTCGGCGTTCCGCCCCGCGGAAGGCGCCGCAGCCGAACTCCGTGATGACCACGGGCTTCCCCGCCGCCTCCGCCCGCCGCAGCAGGGCATCGAGACCCCGCTCGTAGGCCGCCGGGTCGTCGCCGAACCGGTAGAGGTTGACGCCGACGATGTCGAAGTCCGACCAGTCGACCTGCTCCCAGTAACCGGCGGCGTAGGTGACCGGGCCGTGGAAGACGCCGCGGGCGGTCGCCAGGGTCTCGGCGAGCAGGCGGCGCAGCTTGCGGGTGATGCGGCGGTCGAACAACCGCCGCCAGCGCAGGAGGAACTGGAGCCGGACGAAGACCTTGGGGCCCGGCAGCATGCCGCCCTGCGTCAGCGAGAACTCGCTGCCGACCAGCAGCGTCACCCGGCCCGGGTACCGCGCGCGCAGCTCCTCGGCACCGGCGGCCATCTCCGTCAGGTGGGCCAGCAGTTCGGCGCGCGGCCGGTCGGCCAGGTACGGCCGCACGTAGACGTCGAGCCCCTCGTCCAGGGCGGCACGGGCGGCCCGGAGCTGCGACCCGATGTCGGTGCCGATCAGTTGCACGGCCGTGCAGTGCAAGTCCGCGCGGATCGCGCGCAGGTCGCGGGCCAGCGCCTCGTCCTCCGTCTCGCCGGTGACATAGGAAATACCCCTGACAGTCAGGCTCATGGGACATGCATAACACGGGCCGGTTATTGCGTTGCGGCCCCGGGCGGGGCTCCGGTCGAATGCGGGCATGACCGGAGCCGGAGCGGAAGCCCCCGACGCGCACCTCGAACGGAACCGGCGCTACTGGGACGGCCAGGGGAACGCGGCGCACGGGCCGCTCGCCCGCGCCCAGTGGTCGCGGCCGGAACCGCACTGGGGACTGTGGGCCACCCCGGAGTCGCGGGTCCGGGTGCTGCCCGAGGACCTGACGGGGGTCCGGGCGATCGAACTGGGCTGCGGCACCGCCTACGTCTCCGCGTGGCTCGCGCGGGCGGGCGCCCGCCCGGTCGGCATCGATCTGTCGGAGCAGCAGCTCGCCACCGCCCGCGCGATGCAGGGCGAGTTCGGCCTCGACTTCCCGCTCGTCCTGGGGAACGCGGAGCAGGTCCCGTACGAGGACGGGTCGTTCGACCTGGCCATCAGCGAGTTCGGGGCGTCACTGTGGTGCGACCCCCACCGGTGGATTCCCGAGGCCGCGCGGCTGCTCGTGCCCGGCGGGCGGCTGGTGTTCATGCGTTACTCGCCGCTGTTCGCGCTGTGCGCGCCGCCCGAGGGGCAGGCGTCCGCGGCGCTGGTGCGCGACCAGTTCGGCCTCGGCCGGCTGGACTGGGGGCAGCGGGTGGAGTTCGTCCTGCCGCACGGCGAGATGATCCGGCTGCTGCGCGCCGCCGGATTCGTGGTCGAGGACCTGATCGAGATACAGGCCCCGCGCCCCGCGGACCGCGAGTACGGGGAGGTCTCCTCGGACTGGGCACACCGATGGCCGAGCGAGGAGATCTGGACGGCGCGCCGGTCCTGCGGCTGACCGCGGCGCCCGGTCAGTCCATGGTGGCCGGCGCCCGAGCGGCGGCCAGGATGGTGGCGGTGAAGCCGGCCAGCTGTCGCCGCAGGTCTTCGCGCGGCACACCCTTGTGCCCGGCCAGGTGTTCGACGAGATCGGCGCGGGTGGCGGCGAGCAGCGCGTGGGCGGTGAAGTCGCTGCCGGTGAGGCCGGGAATCCGCGCCAGCAGGTCCCGGAGCAGGGCGTGCCATCGCTCGTAGTGCTCCGCCCGGTAGGGGCTGTCGTCGCCGGTCCCCTCCAGGGCAAGCGCGAGGTGGCGGTTGTCGAGCTTGAAGGTCAGTACGGCGTCGAGCAGGGCGGGTACGCGCTGAAGCGGTGGGGTGGCGGGCCCGAGCGGTGGTGGTCCCGCTTCGACGGCTTTCCTGATCGGTTCGAGCCGTGCTTCGTAGAGCGCGCGGATCAGCCCGGTGCGGTCACCGAAGGCGCGGAAGAGCGTTCCCTTGCCGACGCCGGCCGCCGCCGCGATATCGGCCATGGTGACCTCCTCGGGGCTCCGGCAGCCGGCGAAGAGCGCGTCGGCGGCCGCGAGGGTGGCCGCCCGGTTGCGGACGGCGTCCTTGCGTGGTTTGCGCTCGGTCATGCGCGCCTCCTCCACTTGCAATGCGGACCCGGGGTCCGTATCGTCCAGCAAAGCGGACCTCGGGTCCACATCTTACGGGACGGAGAAGTTCATGCCCGAAACCACCTCACCGGCAGACCTCTATCACCACAGTCTTCGACTCCTGCTGGCCAAGGACATACCCGCCTGGGTCGGCCTGTGGGCCGACGACGGCGTCCTGGAATTCCCCTTCGCGCCCCGGGACTGGCCCCGGCGGCTGGCGGGCAAGGAAGCCATCGCCGCCTACATGCGCCACTACCCCGACCACATCGACCTGCACGAGTTCACGGACGTGCGGGTCCACCGGACCGCCGAGCCCGGGACCATCGTCGTCGAAATGCGCGGCGTGGGCCGCCTGGTGGAGACCGGCAGCCCCTTCGATGCGAACTACATCGCGGTCGTGGCCGTTCGGGACGGGCTCATCACCTCCTGCCGCGACTACTGGAACCCGCTCGTCGCCCAGGAGCCGGGCGCCGACTTCACCAGGAGCGGCCGATGACCGCCGCCGGCACCACCCTGGTCATCGGCGCCAACGGCACCACCGGCAGCCGTACCACCGCGCGGCTGGTCGGCGCCGGCCACCGCGTCAAGGCCGCAGGACGCCGCGCCGCCCGGGTCCCCGGCGCGGAAGCGGTCCGCTTCGACTGGTACGACCCCGGCACCTTCGGCGAGGCCCTCGCCGGAACCGACCGCGTCTACCTCGTCCCGCCGCCGGGCGACCTGGACCCGGCCGCCGTCATGCTGCCCTTCCTCCGGCAGGCCCGCGGCACCGGCGTGCACCGCGCGGTGCTGCTCAGCTCCTCGGCCGTGCCGGCAGGGGGCCCGGCGGTGGGCGCGGTGCACCGCGCCCTGCCCGGCCTGTTCGACGCGTGGGCGGTCCTGCGGCCCTCCTGGTTCATGCAGAACTTCACCGGCACGCACCTCCACGCCCACAGCATCAGGGACGACGGCGTCATCCTGACCGCGGCCGGGACCGGCCGCGTCGGCTTCGTCGACGCCGACGACATCGCCGCCGTCGCCGTGCACGCCCTGACCGATGACCGCGCGCCCTGCACCGATCTGGTCCTGACCGGCCCGGAGACGCTCAGTCACGACGACGTCGCCACGATCGTCACGGAGGTCACCGGCCGGCCCGTGACCCACCGCCACCTCTCCGCCGAACAGCTGCGCGACCGCCTCGCGGCGACCATACCGCGGGACTTCGCCGCGCTGCTGGCCGACCTGGACCTGGCCATCGCCGGCGGAGCCGAGGACCGCACCACCGACACCGTCCGGCGCCTCACCGGCCGCCCGCCGCGCAGCTTCCTGGCAGTCGCCGAACGGGAGTTGACGCGGAGCGGGTGATCCGCCCGAGACAGGCATCAAGAACGCGTCAAGACTGCCGGAATCCGGCAATGCGGGAGCCCCGTTCCGGATGGGAACATGTCATCACCAGCGAGGGAGCGGCCACGGGGGACGAGCACGGTGGACTGGTTTCCCGTTCTCGGCATGCTGCGCGCGGCGGCCGCCGGCTGAGCCCCGGGGCGGGGGCCCGTGCGAGCCCCGCCCCGGCCGCGCCGGACACGACGCGACGCGAAAGGACGGAGACGACCGTGCAGTTGCATACCCGCACGTGGGGCGAGGGCGACCGGGTGGCGCTCCTCGTCCACGGCATCATGGCCGACCACCGCACCTGGCGGCGGGTCGGCCCGGCGCTCGCGGACCGCGGTTTCCGCACCATCGCCGTCGACCTGCGCGGCCACGGACTCAGCGGGCGCGGCACGTACGCCCCGGCGGACTTCGCCGACGACCTCGCCGAAACCCTGCCCACCGGGGCCGCCCTCGCCCTCGGGCACTCGCTCGGCGGCCTCGCCCTGGCGCTGGCCGCGGAACGGCTGCGCCCGGCCCGCGCCGTGTACGCCGACCCGGCCTGGCGCCTCTTCGACGGCCGCCGCCACGACCCGGTGGCGCTGATCTCCGCCAAGGACGCCACGCGCGAGGCCATCGCCGCGGGGAACCCCCGGTGGGAGCCCGCCGACGTCGACACCGAGGTGGCGACGCTCGCCCGGTGGGACTCACGCACCGCGTTCGGCCTGAGCCGGCTGGCGCACGAGGACTTCACCCCGGACGACCCCCGCGTCCCGTCCCTGGTACAGATACCGGGCGACGGCGGCCTGGTCACCGCCGACCACGCGGCCCGCCTGCGGAAACGCGGCTTCACCACCGCCACCCTGCCCGATACCGGCCACACAATGCACCGCGACGACTTCGACGCCTTCATGACCGCCCTCGACCACTGGCTCGCCGGAAACTGAGCCCCGGCCGCCGGGCAGGGAGCGTTCAGATCTCCTGCTCGGGCCAGCCGAGCAGGCGGGCGCCGATCACCGCCGTCTGCAAGGTGTAGCGCTGGAGGGGGTCGGCCGGGTCCGCGCCGGTCAGGCGCTGGATGCGGGCCAGCCGGTAGGTCAGTGCCCGCACGCTCAGCGACATGCGGCGCGCCGCCTCCGCCGCGACGCAGCCGGCGTCGAAGTACGCGTCCAGCGTGTCCACCAGCGGCGCGGCGCCGCCGCGCGCCGCGGCGAGCGGGCCGAGCACGGAACGCACCAGGTCCGCCATGGCCTGCCGGTCGCGGGTCAGCACCGGGAACACCAGCAGCTCGGCCGCGCGCAGCACCGGCGTGGACAGCCGCATGCGCGCGGCGAGTTCGAGCGCGGCGCGCGCCTCCTCGTAGGATTCGACGATCCCGCCGGGGCCGGGGCGCGGGCGGCCGAGCGCGACCCGCCACTGTCCGGGGGTGCCGTCCGAGGCCCTGGCCGTCGTGGCGAAGTATTCGCCGATTTCCGGCCTGCTGCCCGGCGCGATGCACACCAGCCGCCCGTCCTTCGTGGCCAGCAGGATCAGCTGTTCCCCGAACCGCCCCTCCAGCGTGTCCGCCGCCCGCCGCGTCACCGCGTGCGTGTCGTCGTACGGCTGCGGGCCGCAGGCCACCGCCACCGAATGGCTGTGCGCCAGATGCAGGCCGAAGCGCAGCGCGCGGGCCGACAGGTCGCCAGGGTCGCTGCGGCCGTGCAGCAGGTCGTCGATGAACTCGCGCCTGGCCGCCTCGTCGCGCCGCACCGCCAGCAGCTGGGCCCGCCCGTACCCCTCGGCCAGCGCGTCGACCGCCTGCTCCGCCGCGGCCAGCACGCTCTCCGCGGCGGAGCGGACCTGCCGCGCCCCCGGCGCGGCGGCCACGCCCGGCAGGTCGCGGAACGCGGCCCGCGTGGCGGCCAGATGGCCGCGGACCAGCTCGCGCAGGCCGATCCCCTCGCGCGCGGCCCGCTCCCCCAGCTCGCGGCGGCCGCGGATCTCGTCGCGGTCGAGGCGGCGGCCGGTCCGCGAGACCTCGGCCAGGATGGCCGCCCAGCCGGCCAGATAACGGGCCCGCACCGGGTCCTCGTCAGCGGACACCTCGCGCCTCCTCCCCCGCCCGTCCCCCCGCGCCCGGCCCGGCGCGCGTGCCGGGACAGGATACGCAGCCGCCGCCGCGGCTACCCGACCTCGGTGGTGATCCGTTCGTGGTCGAAGCACAGGAACCCGCCCGCGCGGGTGGCCTCCTCCAGGGGCTCGGGGTACGACCACGCCACGTCCGCGACCGGCTCGCCGCCGCCGGTGAACGACCAGTAGTGCGCGGTGCCCTTGTACGGGCAGACCGTGCGGGTGGCGCTCTCCGCCAGCAGGTCGCGGCGCACGTCCTCCGGCGGGACGTACCAGCGGTTGGGCAGGCCGGTCTCCGACAGCAGCACCGGCCGCGCCGTCTCGGCCAGCGTCGTGCCGTCCAGCAGCACCCGCACGGTGCTGCCGCTGCGCCGCGCGTCGACGCGGTGGTACGGGTCGCGCAGGTGGCCGTGGACCTCCTCCTCCTCGTCGAACCACGCGTCGGCAGCGGCCCAGTACAGCGCGTACCAGCCGGCCAGCCACTCGGCGCCCGCGATGGGCTCCGGGTAGGCCCACACGCCGTTCGGCACCCGCCGCCCGCCCGCGTCGACCGACCAGTACGCGGCCTGGCCCTTGAACGGGCATTCGGTGGTGTGGTCGCTCGGCCGGAGCAGCTGGGTCCTGACGTCGTCCGCCGGGACGTACAGCTGCGGCAGCAGGCCGGTTTCGTGCAGCAGCCGCCCGTTGCGGGTGTCCAGCAGCGTCTCGCCGCCGACGAGCGCGCGGACGCGCCGCGGGAACGGGTGCCAGAACAGCCGGTGGGCCGGGCCGGTCAGCCGGTAGTTGACGGTCGGCGGCGGCGCCGCGGACAGGGGGCCGTGGGACAGGGTCAGGGTCATCGGAACGCCTTTCGCACCGGGAAACGGTCTGCCATGACTGTCGCTCCCCCGTTCCCGGCCCGCCGAGTCCTCCCACGCGGTGACAGCGGCCGACCGGGTGAGCCCGGCCGCCCGGATGCCCTCACCCGACGTCGAGTGCCGCCCTGGCCAGTTCGAGGAAGGTCAGGTGCTCCTCGCGGAAGTCCCGGTACGCGGCGTCGAACCGGGCGCGCTCCGCATCCTCGTCGCCCGTCGTGAGCCGGGTGAGCAGGCGGCTCGTCGTGATCGCCCGGAGGCGCAGCGTCTGCGCGGCCCCGGCGACCGGCGCCGGCCCTTCGAGCACGACCTCCCGGCTGGCTCTGGTCACCTCGTTGAGCGCCGCGCGGCCGTCGGCCCGCAGCTGCGCGAGGACGGCGGCCCGCGGCTCGCCCGGCGGGGCGGCGTCCGCCTCCTCGATGCGCCAGAAGACCTCCGACAGCCCGTGCGCGGCCGCGCTCATCTCCCGGTAGGCGTCGCGCCGCCGGCTGCGGGCCTCCGCGACCTGGGCCGCGTGCGCGGTGACCTCGGCCTGCACCCGCGCGGACCTGGTGGCCCCCCGGCCGGCGACCCAGCTCGCGACCACCGCCGTCGCGCCGGTGATGAGGCCGATCCACCAATTGCTGTCCCCCACAGGGCAACTATGCCAGCCGCCCCCGCATGCCCCGAACGGCCCGTCACGGAACGGCGCGTGCCAGTGCGTCGACGGCCCGGTGCCAGCGGTCCGGCAGGTCCGCCAGGCCCGGCAGCGCCGCGTCGCCGAGGAACGTCACGTGCAGCCGGCCGCGGTACGCCGTCCACGCGATGAACAGCCGGGTGCGCGGCGAGCCGATCGGCAGCGGGTGCAGCGCCGCCGCCGGGGTGCCGCGGAACGCGAGCGGCCCGCGGGTGCGCACGTCCGCCACCGCCAGCGGCACGAACCGCGCGTCCAGCCAGCGGTCCATGCCGCGCTGCGCCAGCCGGTGCGGCAGCCGCAGCAGCGCCCCGTCCTCCTGCGCCATCTCCGCCAGCCGCGCGAACGCCGTGTTCTGCGCGACCAGTTGGAGCCGACGCGCCGCCGAGGGCTCGCCGCAGGGCAGCGGCAGCGTCGCGCCCGCGGCCCGGTTCCCCAGGCGCGGGAACGGCTCGGCCGGCCGGCGCGCGGTGATCCCGAGCGACGCGTACACCCCGTCCTCCGGGCCGGGGAAGTCCGCCGCGTACGCCTCCCGCAGCACGGCCGTCGCCGCCGCGAGGCACACCTGCGTGACGCCCGCCCCGGTCGCGCGGCCGATCGCGTACAGCCGCGGCAGCTCCGTCTCGGCGGTGCTCGCCGCCCGCCGGTCCGAGCGCGGCACGTCGAGCGCGGACCAGCGGGCCCTGCGGCGCGGCAGCGGCAGCACGTGCCGCAGGGCGGCCAGGCGGCGGGCCGCCCCGGGCCCTGGCAGCGGGTCAGCGGGCGCGGTCGGTGCGGGCCTTGGCTGCCTGCCGAAGAGCAGCTCGACGGTGCGGGCCACGGCCAGACCGTCCTGGAACGCGTGGTGCGCCCGGTAGCACAGGCCGAAGCCGCGGCCGTCGCGGATCACCCACACGTCCCACAGCGGGCGGTCCGCGGCCGGGGGCCGGGCGAGCAGCGCGGTGAGCATCCGGTCGGCGAGCGGCCCCTCGCCCGGCGGCAGGTCGAACGCCTGCACGTGGCGTGCGGCGTCGAAGTCCGGGTCGGCCGCCCAGTGCGCCCGCCGTCCGGCACCCGCCGGACGGTACGTCAGCTCCGGCGCGTGCGGCAGGCGCCCGGCGAGGTGCGCCGCCACCTCGGCCACCATGGGGGCGGGGCCCGGGAACGTCAGCAGCGCGCCGATCTGCCAGTCCCGTTCCCCCTCGCGGCGCGCGAAGTCCATGAAGATGCGGTCCAGCGTGGTCTGCGCGACCGTTGCGGCCGGGGTGCTCATGATGCCTCCGCGAAAGCCAGTGCCACGTTGTGCCCGCCGAAGCCGGTGGACACCGACAGGGCGAGCGGCAGCCGCCGCGGGCGCGGCGTGGTGACCAGGTCCAGATCGATGCCGGGCGAGGGCGCGGCCAGGTTGGCGGTCGGCGGGATCAGCCGCCGTTCCACCGCGAGCACCGTCAGCGCGGCCTCCACCGCGCCCGCCGCGCCCAGCAGATGCCCCGTCACGGCCTTGGTCGAGGTGACCGGCGGCCGGTGCGGCAGTACCTCGGCGAGCACCCCGGCCTCCACCCGGTCGCCCAGCGGGGTGCCCGTGCCGTGCGCGTTGACGTGGGCCACGTCGGCCGGCGCGGCGCCCGCCGCGGCCAGCGCCTGCCGCAGGGCCGCGGCGAGACCGCGCCCGCCCGGGTCCGGCTTGACGATGTGGTGCGCGTCCGAGGTGGCGCCCTGACCCGCGACGCGCGCCCTGGGGCGCGCGCCGCGCGCGCGGGCGTCGCGCTCCCGTTCCAGCACGAGCATGCCCGCGCCCTCCCCCATCACGAAGCCGTCCCGGTCCGCGTCGAACGGCCGCAGCGCGCCCGCCGGATCGCCGAACCGGCTGGACAGGGCGTGCATCCGGTCGAAGCCCGCCTGGAAGAACGGCGTGAGCGGCGCCTCCGCGCCGCCCGCCACCGCGATGTCGCACCGGTCGAGGGCCAGCAGGTCGAGCGCGGTGCAGATCGCCGTCGCGCCCGAGGCGCACGCGGTGTTGACCGTCAGTCCTGGACCGGTCGCGTGCAGGTCCATCGCCAGCTGCGCCGCGAGCGCGTTGCCCAGCGCGCCGGGCACGGAGAACGCGGACATGCCGTGCTGCCCGGCGTCAAGCAGCACCCGGTGCTGCGCCTCGTAGGTCTGGGCGCCGCAGCAGCCCGCCCCCGCGACGACCGCGACCCGTGCGCCGTCCCAGCCGCCGGGGTCGAGCCCGGCGTCGGCCACGGCCTCCCGGGCGGCGAGCAGCGCCAGTTGCACGCAGCGGTCCGGCTTGCGCGCCAGCAGGCCGTTCAGCCGGCCGGGGCCGAACGGCGGCACCCGGCAGGCCAGGCGCGGCGGCTGCCCCTCGTCGTCGAGGGCCGCGGTCGGCAGTCCCTGGCAGACGCGTTTCCACGTGGCGTCCCGGCCGTCGCCCGCGGGCGTCACCGTGCCGACTCCGGTGACGCACACGGCGCCGCGTCCGCTCATGCGCCGGCCGCGGCGTGCCCGGCGATGATGCCGAGCACGTCGCCCACGGTGCCGGCCTCGTGCAGCTCCTCCTCGGTGATGGTCAGCCCGTGCCGCTGCTTGAGGATCAGCACCAGCTCGGCGATGCCGAGGGAGTCCAGTCCCGCCTCCTCCCGGCCCGCCTGCTCGGTGATCTCCTCCTCGGGCACCCCCATGGAGACGAGAGCGGCCTTCAGATCGTCGAATGACATGGCTTCCTCCTGTTCCTCGGGCTGTTCCGCAAGCTGTTCCTGGGGCCGTTCCGCGGGCTGCCGGCGGCGGACCCGTGGCGCGCCGCGGCCAGATCGCGGGCCGCGGCGAGGCCGCCGAGCCGGTAGACCGGGTACAGCAGCGGGACGTCGTAGACGAACGGGCGCGGGCCGAGCGCGTCCGGCGGCACCGCGGCCTCGGGGCCCGTCGCCGTCAGCAGCCGCACGCCCGCGGCCAGGGCCGCCGCCTCCCGGCCCGCCGCGGCCAGCGCGCCGACGGCGTAGGCGGTGCCCAGCGGGCCGGCCGCGCCCTGCCGCAGGCACGCCGCGGCGCGGGCCATGACGCGCCCGGTGCCGCCCAGCTCGTGGGCGGCGACGGCGCGCGCGGCACGCATCACGTGCAGCAGGGGGAAGGCCGCGGAACGCGTCCACTCGTACGGGTAGCCGCCGTCGAGGCGCTGCCGCGCGGCGAGCCAGCTCCAGCCGCGGGCCGCGGCGGCGCGCTCGGCCGGGCCCGGCTGCCCGGCCAGCAGCGCGAGCACCGCCTTGGCCGTGATCTCCGCCTCCGAACGGGAGCCGCCCGTATAGGTGTTGAAGCCGCCGTCCGCATTCTGCGCGCGGCGCAGCCAGGCGGCGCCCGCCGCGGCGGCGTCCCGGGCCTGGGGCGCGGCGCAGCGCCGGAGAAACGTCACGGCCACGGCGGTGTCGTCGGCGTCGGCGTGCGTCACGCCCGGCGCGTAGCCCCAGCCGCCGTCCGGCAGCTGGGCGTGGCACAGGTAGTCGGCCGAGGCGGCCAGCCGGTCCTCGCCCACGCCGCTCTCCGCGAGCGTCAGCGAGGCCAGGCAGGTCAGCCAGACGTCCTGGCTGCTGATGAACGGCACCCCGCCGTCCGCCCTGATCTGCGCCACCACGAAGTCGACGCCGCGCGCCACCACGTCGGGCGCCAGGCGCCGTTCGCGCAGCACGAGCAGAATCGTCACGGTGCCCAGCACGTACTGGTCCCAGCTGCCGTCGCAGGACTGGCTCTCCCGCAGCAGCGCGAGGTCCGCCCGCGCCGCCCCGCAGCCGTGCCGCCCGGTCAGCAGCCGCACCGCGGCCAGGGTCGGCCGCAGCCAGCCGCCGCCGCCCGCCGCCAGCGGGTCGGGCGGCACGTCCGGCACGTCCCACGCCTCGCCGGGGCGCAGCAGGGTCAGCAGCGCGCCGAGCAGGGCCCGCTTGCGCAGGCTCGCGACGGCGCGGTGGCCGGCCAGCGCGGCGCGCAGCCGCGCCGCGCCGCCCGACGGCTCGGGGCGGCCGAGTGCGGCGGCGGCGAGGTAGCGGGAGAGCAGGCGGTCGAACGGGTCGGTGTGCGCGGCGGGCGGCGCGGCCAGTTCGCGGGCGCAGAACCGCTCGACGGCCCGCCGCGCGTGGGGCGCGGCGCCCGTGTCGCGCAGCAGCCGCACGGCGAGCGCGGCTTCGAGCAGGCGGCCGCGGCAGCCGCCGCGCCAGTGTCCTTCCGGCGCGCGGCGGGCGAGGAGGTCCGCCGCGGCGGCTTCGACGACGGTGGTGAGGGCCGGCCCCCGGGGTCCGGGGGGGCGCGGATCACGCCGGGGGGCGGGGCAACGGGTCGCGGGCACGGGTGACTCCACGGAACGGCGCGGCCCGATGGACCGCGCAGAAGGAACAACTGGCTTGGCATTCCGAGGAGTTGAGGATGATCACCCGGGCTGCGCATCCATGAGAGCACAGCCGTGGACACCGGATGGCCGACGGCCGACTATTCCACTCCATAGGGTGAACAGACCGTCACACAGCGCACGCGGGGATCGTTCAGGAGGCGCGGCGCTTGCCCCCTCCGGCGCGGGTGACGCGAAAGACGACGAACGCCAGCACCGCGAGGACGACCACCACGAGCACGACTTTGGAGTAGACGGAGACCAGGTCCGTCACCCGCTCCCAGTCCTCGCCCAGGCGGTAGCCGGCCAGCACGAAGAGTGTGTTCCAGATGGCGCTGCCCAGCGTCGTGAGCAGCAGGAACGTGCCCACCGGCATGCGTTCCACGCCCGCCGGAATCGAAATCAGACTTCGGAAAATGGGAATCATCCGGCCGAAGAACACCGCTTTCGCACCGTGTTTGCTGAACCACGCCTCCGTCTTCTCGATATCCGCCACTTTCACCAGCGGAAGCTTCGCCGCGATCGCGATCAGCCGCTCCCGGCCCAGCAGCGCACCCACCCAGTACAGCGCCATCGCGCCGACGACCGACCCGATGGTGGTCCACAGCAGCGCGGCCCACAGGCTCATGTCGCCGCGGCTCGCGGTGAAGCCGGCCAGCGGCAGGATCACCTCGCTGGGCAGCGGCGGGAACAGGTTTTCCAGAGCGATGGCCGCACCGGCGCCTGGCGCGCCGAGGGCCTCCATGAGGTCGGTGGCCCACCCGGCGATGCCGCCGGGATCTTCGGAGGACTCGGCCAGGTGAACGGGAACGGAGGATGAGGTCACACCCCGAACGCTACAAAGTCCCTCCGCGCCGGAACGATGGGGGATGCCTCACGGGAACCCTGCGGAAAACCGCAGTCCGCCGCCGCGCCCCGTTCGGATAGCGTCGGCGGCGTGAAGAAAGCCCTGCACCGCTGGCTGCGGATGGCCACCGGGCTCGCCATGGGCGCCGCGACCGTGCTGCCGGACCTCCTCGTCCTGTACGCCGCGCTGCTGCTGCGGCGGCGGGGCGATCCGGCCGCGGTGCGGCTGGCCGGGTGGGAACGCGCCAGGGTGACGCGCCTGCACGGCGACGTCCCGGAAGCCACCGCACCACCCGAGCCGCGCGCCGCCCTGGCCTACCTGGCGGCGCGCCTGCCGGTCGGACTGCTGGCCGGTCTCGTGCTGCTCTCGGCGCTGGTCGGAGCCGCCTACGCCTCGACGCTCGGGTGGCTGTGGTTCTGGGCCGACCACTTCTGGGCCAACGTTTTCTCCGGCGTCGGCGGCCTGTTCCTGCTCTTCCTCGCCGCCTACGCCGTGCAGGCCGTCGCCGCCCTGGAGGCCGCCCTCGTGCGGCGCTTCCTCGGCCCCACCCGGCAGGAGGCGCTCGAGCGGCGCATCGAGGAGCTGGCGGAGAGCCGGGCCGGCGTGGTGGCCGCCGTGCACGAGGAGCGCCGCCGGATCGAACGCGATCTGCACGACGGCGTGCAGCAGCGCCTGGTGGCGCTCGGCATGCTGCTGGGCCGCGCCCGGCGCAGGGGCGACACCGACGACCTGCTGGCGCAGGCCCACCAGCAGGCGCGGCAGGCGCTCGCGGAGCTGCGGGAGGTGGCCTGGCGGGTGTACCCGACGGTGCTGGACGAGGCCGGGCTGCGGGCGGCCCTCGAAGCGGTCGCCGAACGTTCCCCGCTGCCGGTGCGCCTGGACTACCGGCTGGCGGCCGAGCCGGACCGGCCGGTGGCGGCCGTCGCCTACTTCGTGGTGTCCGAGGCCGTCACCAACGCCGTGAAGCACTCGGGCGCCGCCGCCGTCGCCGTCCGCCTGGCAGGCGAGGGGCCCGCGCTGACCGTGCGCGTCACGGACGACGGCCGGGGCGGCGCCGACCCGGCGGGCGGCGGGCTGCTCGGGCTGGCCAGGCGCGCCGCCGCGCTCGACGGGCGGCTGTCCGTGGCCAGCCCGGCCGGCGGGCCCACCGTGATCACCGCGGAGCTGCCGTGCGCGTGATCCTGGCGGACGATTCGACGCTGCTGCGCGAGGGCCTGGTGCGGCTGCTCACCGAGGAGGGCCACGAGGTGACCGCGGCGGTCGGCGACGCCGCGGCGCTGCTGGCCGCGGTGGACCGCGATCCGCCGGACGTCACCGTGATCGACGTGCGGATGCCGCCGACGCACAGCGACGAAGGGCTGCGCGCGGCCCTCGACATCCGCCGCCGGTGGCCGGCGGTGGGGGTGCTGGTGCTGTCGCAGTACGTCGAGGGCCGCTACGCGACGGAGTTGCTGACCGGGGAGCCGGCGGGCGTCGGCTACCTGCTGAAGGACCGCGTGGTGGAGATCGACGAGTTTCTCGACGCGCTGGAGCGCGTCGCGGCCGGCCGTACCGCGTTCGACCCCGAGGTGGTGCGGCGGCTGCTGGCGCGCAGTTCGCACACCGATCCCCTCGCCCGCCTCACGCCGCGCGAACGCGAGGTGCTGCACGAGATGGCGCAGGGCCACACGAACGCGACGATCGCCGAACACCTGTGGGTCTCGCGCAGCGCGGTGGAGAAGCACGTCAACGCGATCTTCGACAAGCTTCAGCTGCCAGGACCCGGCGGCTACAGCCGCCGGGTCCTGGCCGTGCTGCGCTACCTGGGCTCCTGAAGGCCCTGGAGCCCGAGCAGGAACGACTTGACTGCCGTGGCCGCGACCTCCCCGCCGTCCAGCGCGTCGGGGTCGGAACACAGCAGGACCGGCCGGTCCTTCTCGTCCTCGGGCAGGCGACCGTGGCTGCCGCGGACGCACGACGGGTCGAGCGGCACCACGTTCATCCGGTAGCGCAGGCCCAGCTTCTTGCGGGCCAGGGCCGCGGCGGCCCTGGCCTTGGCGAACCGGTCCGCCGGGTCGAAGAACAGCTCCGCCGGGTCGTAGCCCGGCTTGCGGTGGATGTCGACGATGGCCGCCCAGTCCGGCGCGGCCGCGTCGTCCAGCCAGTAGTAGTACGTGAACCACGCGCCGGGGTCGGCCACCGCGACCAGCTCGCCGGCGCGCCCGTGGTCGAGGCCGTGCCGCTTCTTGCCCGACTCGTCCAGCACCTCGGCGACACCGGGCAGCCCGGCCAGCACCTCACGCGTGCGCTCCAGGTCCTCGGGGCGCCGCACGTACACGTGCGCCACCTGGTGGTCGGCGACGGCGAAGGCGCGGGACACCCACGGGTCCAGGTACTCCATCCCGGCCTGCGTGTACACGTCGAGCAGCCCGGCGCGGCGCAGCGCGCGGTTGATGTCGACGGGCCGGTCCACGGGCGTGATGCCGTACTCGGACAGCACCACGACCGTGGCGTCCGCGGCCTGCGCCGCGTCCAGCAGCGGCCCGATCTCGGCGTCCAGCTCGCCCGCGGCGGCCCGCGCCTGCGGGCTGTCGGGGCCGAAGCGCTGGAGATCGTAGTCCAGGTGCGGCAGGTAGACCAGCGTCAGGTCGGGCCGCTGCGTGCGCAGCAGGTGCCTGGCCGCGGCGGCGATCCAGCGGGAGGAGGCGATGGACGCGGTGGGCCCCCAGTAGTTGAACAGGGGGAACGGGCCGTAGCGGCTGGTCAGTTCGTCGTGCAGCTCGGACGGCCTGGTGTAGCAGTCGGGGTCCTTGCGGCCGTCGGCGTAGTAGATGGGCCGCGGGGTGATGGTGAAGTCGGTGTCCGCGCCCATCGCGTACCACCAGCAGACGTTCGCGACGGTGTAGCCGGGCCGCACGCGGCGCGCGGCGTCCCAGATCTTCTCGCCGCCGACGAGCGCGTTGTGCTGCCGCCACAGCAGCACGTCGCCGACGCCGCGGAAGTACCAGCCGTTGCCGACGATGCCGTGCTCGGCGGGCGGCGCGCCGGTGAGGAACGTGGCCTGCGCGGAGCAGGTCACGGCGGGCAGCACCGTGCCGAGCGGCGCGCGCGAGCCGCCGCGGGCGAGCGCGGCGAGGCGTGGCAGGTGATCGAGCAGGGCCGGGGTGAGGCCGACCACGTTCAGCACGACGACCGGGCGGGTCATGACAGCTCCTTGAGTCCGAGTCCGGTCAGCAGGTCGCGCGCGAGGGACAGTTCGGCGGCGATGCCGTCCGCGAGTCCCTCGGGCGTGCGGGGCCGCAGGGCCGGCGGCAGTACCTGCCAGGTGTAGGTCTCCACCTCCAGGTGGCGGGTGAGGGCCCGTTCGCCGCCGACCAGGCGGGTGAGGGCCTGCGTGAGGTGCGGCAGCGTCGAGGTCAGCGGCGGGTGCGGGCGGGCGTGCAGCGGGATGTGCAGGTGAACGCGCCAGGGGTCGCGTCCCGGCAGCGGCTCGGGCCCGAACAGGGCGATGTCCAGGTCGTCGTGGCCCAGGACGCCGCCCGGCGCCCGCTCCCGCGTCTGGTGCAGGAAGCGGGGCTCGGCGAAGTCGGCGAGCGCCGCGCGCACCGCGGGCTCCCCCGGGTGCTCGGCGTGCAGGGCCGCCGACAGCTGCGCCTTCACGACGGGCACGCCGCGCGCGGTCAGACCGGCGATGGCGCGGTCCGGGTCCTCGAAGGCGGTGGCCAGGTGGCAGGTGTCCAGGCAGACCCCGACCCGGCTGCTCGGCGGCGCCCCGGGCGCCGTCAGCACCTCGGCGGCCTGCCCCGTGGTCTCCACGATGCAGCCGGGCTCGGGCTCCAGGGCGAGCCTGATGGAGCGGCCGGTGCGCTCCGCGAGTGCGTCGAGCCGTCCGGCCAGCTCGGTGAGGTGCGCCAGCGCCCGTTCCTGGTCCTGCGGTGTGAACGGGGTGCGCCAGGCCAGCGGCAGCGTCGAGATGGTGCCCTCCGGCTCGTCCCCGGGCAGCAGCTCGGCGAGGAGGCCGGCCAGGTCGGCGGTGTGGTCCAGGCGTTCGCGGCTGGTCCAGTCGGGCGTGTAGACGGCGTACTTGACGCGTTCGCCGCCGAACCCGCGGTAGGGGAAGCCGTTCAGCGTGACGACTTCGAGGCCGTGGCGCTCCAGGGCCTCGCGCAGGGTGCGGCGGGCGCCCGCGTCCGCCACCAGGGTGCGGGCCGCGTCACGGGCCAGCCACAGGCCGATGCCCAGGCGCGCGCGGTCGAGGCGCCGCCTGACCGGCTCGCAGTAGTCGCGCAGCTGCGCGAGGACGCCGTCGAGCGTCTCCGCGGGGTGGACGTTCGTGCAGTAGGCGAGGTGGACGACCGAGCCGTCGGGGTGCTGGAAGCGCACGGCGCCTCACCGCCCGGCCGGGGCGCCGCGCAGGATCGAGTTGCCCTCGAAACTCTCCGGCTGCTCGCGTCCGTCCAGCTCAAGACGGCCGCTCTGGCCGTAGAACTCCACCGGGTTGCGCCACAGCACCCGGTCCACGTCGTCGTCGGTGAACCCGGCGGCCAGCATGGCGTCGGCGACGCGGCGCGTCTTCAGCGGGTCGCTGCGGCCCCAGTCCGCGGCCGAGTTGACCAGCATCCGGTCGAGGCCGAGGCGGCGGAGCACCTCGACGGTGCGCCGCTCGTCCATCTTGGTGTCCGGGTAGACGGAGAACGCCATCCAGCAGCCGCTGTCCGCGGCGCGGTCGACGGTCGTCTCGTTCAGGTGGTCGAGCACGACGCGCTCGGGCGGCAGTTCGGACTCGGCGAGCACGGACAGGGTGCGTTCCAGGCCCGCGGCCTTGTCGCGGTGCGGCGTGTGGACGAGGGCGGGCAGGCCGTGGCGCGCGGCCAGTTCGAGCTGGGCGGCCAGCGCGTCGTCCTCGGCCGGGGTCAGCGAGTCGTAGCCGATCTCGCCGACGGCCACCACGTTGTCCTTCTCCAGGTAGCGCGGCAGCTCCTGGAGCACGGGCGTGCAGCGCGGGTCGTTCGCCTCCTTGGGGTTGAGGGCGAGCGTGC
Organism: Streptomyces sp. MP131-18; assembly: GCF_001984575.1. Classification (GTDB taxonomy): domain Bacteria; phylum Actinomycetota; class Actinomycetes; order Streptomycetales; family Streptomycetaceae; genus Streptomyces; species Streptomyces johnsoniae. The sequence goes on from NZ_LZNS01000001.1 coordinate 2,353,227, forward strand.
AGTGGTGGGCGATGCCGTACTGGGCGGCCCGGTAGGGCTCCCAGCCGAGCAGCGAGTCGAAGTAGTCCAGGAAGCTGGCGGTCGAGGTGCGGGGCTGGCCCAGCCAGAACGAGGGCTCCACGACGGCCGCCACCCCGGCCGCGCGCATCCGCTCGTAGTCGTCGGTCGTGCGGGAGGTCATGTGGATGTGGGGATCGAAAATGCGCATCATGCCTCCGGGGCGGGCGCGGGCGGCGGGGAGAGGGCCAGGGCGTGCCGCACGTCGGCGGGCACGGGCCGTCCGGCGGCCGTGCGTTCCGCGGCGAAGTCGGTGAGCATCCTGGCGAGTTCGGGGTCGGCACGGTCGGCGAGGCCGGCGACCTCGGTCACGGGGACGTCGGTGAAGACGCACTTGAGGACGGCGTGCCGCCACAGGTGCTGGTCGAGGTGGCGGGCGGCGTAGGGGCCGACGGCGGCGGCGATCAGCCGCGGGTCGTTGGTGCGCAGCGCGTCCTCGACGAGCGGCAGGGCGTCGGCGCCGACCGGCAGGTGCGGCAGGGCGCGCAGCACGGCGCGGCGCTCCGCCGCGTCGCCGTGCCGGTAGAGGCGGGCGGCGGTGGCGGCGTCGGCGCCCGCGGCGCGCAGCAGCGCCACCCGGACGGCGTCCGCGGCGGCGCGGCCGACGTGGCGGCCCGCGGAGGTGAACGCGGCCTCCCAGGCGTCGGTGCCCAGCACGCCGTCCAGCCAGGCGCGAGCGGCGGGGGTGAGGCTGGTCTCGGTCAGCACTTAGCCGGCCTCCCGGTGCGCGGTGGTCAGGAAGTCGAGGGATCTGCGGGCGAGTTCGGGTCCGGCGTGGGAGTGGCGCGGCAGCTCGACGGAGACCAGGCCGCCGTATCCGGTGGCGGCGAGGGCGGCGAGCACGGGCGGGAAGTTGATCTCGCCCTCGCCCAGCGGCAGATGCTCGTGAACGCCGCGCCGCATGTCCTCGATCTGCACGTGGGCGGTCCAGGGCGCGGCGGCGGTGACGCAGTCCGGGACGGGCACGGGTTCGAGGCAGTGGCAGTGCCCGAGGTCGAGGGTGAGGCGGACGCCGTCGAGGTCGCGGCGCAGCCGGTGGAACGCGGCGATGGTGTCGAGCAGCATGCCGGGCTCCGGCTCGACGGCCAGCGGCACCCCGGCCGCGGTGGCGAGGTCGAGCACCGGGGCGAGGGCTCCGGCGAGCCGCTTCCACGCCTCGGCCTCCGGAGTGTCGCGCGGCACCCGGCCGCTGAAGCAGTGCACCGCGGTCGCGCCGAGGTCGCGGCCGACGCGCACCGCGTCGAGGAGCAGCCCGGTGCGGCGCTCGCGGGCGGCCGGGTCGGGGTCGAGGAGGCTGGGGCCGTGCTTGGCGGTGGGGTCGAGTACGTACCTGGCGCCGGTCTCGACCGCGACGGCGAGGCCGAGGCGGTCGAGCCGGCGCGCGACCTGCGCGGTGCGGCGCCCGAGATCGGGGGCGCAGGGGTCGAGGTGCATGTGGTCGAGCGTCAGCGCCACGCCCTGGTAGCCGAGGTCGGCCAGCAGGGCGAGGGCGTCGGACAGGCGCAGGTCGGTCAGGCCGTTGGTGCCGTAGGCGAAGCGGGGCCGGCGTGGACCGGTCATGTGGGGGTGACCTTCCTGGACAGGCGCCGGGCGGCGGCCAGCGCCCCGAGCAGCACGGGCACGGCCTGCGGGCGGCCCGCGCGGGCGGCCAGTGCCGCCTGGAGCGGCATCAGGGCGGTCAGCCCGCCGACGACGCCCTGCCGCACCCGGGCGCCGGTCGGCTCGCGGGCGGCGCGCAGCAGCGGGGGCGCGGCGGTCAGCAGGTAGGCGACCGAACCGGCGACCGAACCGGCGCGTTCCGCCCGGGGCGCGGGCGTGCGCCCGGGGGCGGCGACGGCCGCGGCGGTGCCGAGGGCGGCGGCCAGCGTGACCAGCGGCGCGGACCGCGGCCCGCCGAACGCCTCGTGCCGGGAGAGCGCCGTGACGGCGGCGGTGTGGGCGCCGACGACGCCCGCCGCGGGCAGCGCGCGGTGGGGCGCGCGGCCCGCGCACGCGCCGAGGACGACGTTGAGGGAACGGGCCGCGCCCATCGCGGCGGGCCCGGCAGTGGTGTGCTTGACGCCCAGGTCGTAGGCCCAGGCGGTGGCGGCCAGCGCCCCGGCCGCGGCGAGGGCGGGCCGGGAGTGGACGGCGGCGAGGGTGAGCCCGGCGGCGGTGAGCCCGGCCGCCGCCGCGAGGGCCGCGGCCGGGCGGATGCGGCCGGAGGGGAGGGGGCGCGCGGGCCGTTCGCGCGCGTCGGTGTCGCGGTCGGCCCAGTCGTTGAGCGCCATCCCCGACCAGTACAGGCACAGGGAGGAACCGGCGGCCAGGGCCGTCCGCCGGAGCGGCGCGCCGCCCGCGGCGGCGGCACCGGCCACGATGTCGCCGGGGACGGTCAGCGCGGCCGGGCCGCGGACCAGCTCGATCCAGGCGCGGTTCACGGCCTGGCCCGCAGCGTCTGCGCGAGGGTCAGCAGCTCCTCGTACTGCTCGCCGAGCGCGGCCGGGCCGGTGTCGGGGTCCTTGAAGAAGAAGCCGAGCCCCGGCACGGGCCCGGACATGCCGGTGGCGTGGGCGCGCGCGACCAGGCGGGCCAGGTCGAGCACCAGCGGTGCGGCGAGCGCGGAGTCGCAGCCCTGCCAGATGGTCTGGAGCACCATGCGGGCGCCGAGGAAGCCGTCGAACGCGACGTGGTCCCAAGCGGTCTTCCAGTCGCCGAGCGCGGGCACGTTGTCGATGTGCACGGTGCCCTCGGGCAGGTCCCCGAGGGTGTCGGCGAGGACGCGTTCCTTCCCCGCGTTCTTGGCCGCGGCGGCGGCCGGGTCGGCGAGGGCGGCGCCGTCGCCGCCGCCGAGCAGGTTGGTGCCGGACCAGGACCGCACGTCCAGGGCGCGCTGGGCGAACATCGGGGCCAGGGCGGCGCGCAGCAGCGTCTGGCCGGTCTTGCCGTCCCGCCCGGCGTGCGGCAGACCGGCGGCGAGGGCCCGTTCGGCGAGGCCGGGGCCGCGCATGCCGGTCGCGGGCGTGAAGTTGATGTAGGAGCAGCCGGCGGCGATGGCCGCGGCGGCGTAGCCGGTGCTGATCGCGGGGTCGGTCTCGGTGCTCGCCACGTTGACGACCACCGTGCGTTCCAGGCCGTGGCGGTGGGTGAAGTCGGCGATGTCGGCGGCCGGGTCGGCGCCCGGGTGCCTGATCTCGGCGTCGGCGGCGGCCAGTTCCGCGGCGATGGCGGCGGGCAGCCCGTGCGGCAGGACGCCCGCGGCGACGAGCTGTTCCGCGCGTTTGGGGACGGGGATGTCGACGATGTCGTGGCCGCCGACGACCAGCCGGTCGAGGTCGGGCAGCGCGCTGTCGGCGAACGGTGGCAGGGCGGTGACCATGCCGGTGGGCGGGGTGAGTCCGGCCGCAAGGGCGGCCCGCCCGGCGATGGTCGTGGTGGCGACGGAGCCGCGCGCGCCGATGAGCCAGAGGCCGACGCGCGCGGTGGATGCGGTTGTCACGGGGGTGGCCCTCCTCCTTCGTTTTCGGGTGCCACGAAAGGGGGCCCCGGTGCCCGGCCGGGTTCGGCGCGGTCGGGCACCGGGGGGTTGCGACGGCGGGGTGGGGTTCGGCGTCACCACCGCGCCACCGTCACCGGCCGTGGGGGCCGGGTCCGTCGCCGCCGCCCCTCGCGGCGGAGACGGGTCTAGGGGACGGTTCTAGGGGAAACTCGCACTGCTCAGGGCAGTTCCTGTATGCGGACGTTGCGGAAGCTAACGGTGTCTTCCTCACCGTGGTTCTGGAGGCCGACGTGGCCCTGCGTCAGGCTACGTGCGGGATCGGTATTGGTGAAGTCGTTGATCAGGGTGCCGTTGAGGAAGATCTGAAGTCGCTCACCTTCGACCCGCAGTTCGTAGGTGTTCCACTCCCCCGGCGGGTTGAGGGCCGCGTCGCGGGCCTCGATGTCGGCGGACTGGAAGGTGTAGACGGACCCGGTGGTGCGTTCGGGCGCGTCCGTGGCGTCGATCTGGATCTCGTAGCCGTTGTCCACGGCGGACCACGGGTCGTCGGAGGGCGGGAAGCCGATGAAGATGCCGGAGTTGTCGTCACCCTCCAGGCGCCAGTCCAGCTTCAGCGAGTAGGAGGCGAACTCCTGGGCCTCATACCACAGCATGCCCATGCCGCCCTCGGTGGTGAGGGTGCCGTCGTCGGCCAGCGCGAACTGGCCCGGGCCCGCCTGCGACCAGCCGTCGGTGCCGGTGCCGTCGAACAGCGAGGTGTAGCCGGTCTCCGGGCGGCAGTCGGCCTCGGTGACGCCGGCCGCCCAGCGGATGCCGCCGAGCAGGTGGCGCACGAACTCCGGCTCCGTGAAGGACTCCGCGGTGTGGCCGCCGCCGGTGTAGAACGCCCGGCCGCCCTCGTACTCCTTGCACCAGGCGATCGGGTGGTCGCCGTCCATCTCGCCGCCGGTGTAGCTGGACTCGTCGAGCGAGGCCAGCACGCGCGCGGACTCCCGCGGGTTGGTGCGGTAGTTGTACCACTCGTCGGTGCGCTGCCAGGTCTCGCCCAGGTGGGCGGTGGCGTCGTGCGCACGGTCCTCGACGTGCACCGTGGCTTCCTGAATGTGCGGATGCGACTGGAACAGCGCGCCCGCGAGCCCGTTGTACCACTCCCAGTCGTACTCGGTGTCGGCGGCGGCGTGGACGCCCACGTAGGCGCCGCCGTCGTTGATGTAGCCCTCGAACGCGGTCTGCTGGGCCTCGTCGAGCACGTCGCCCGTGGTGGAGAGGAAGACCACCGCCTCGTACTGGGCGAGGTTGTCGGCGGTGAACGCGGTCGAGTCCTCGGTCGCGGTGACCGAGAAGTTGTTCTCCGCGCCCAGGCCGGTGATCGCGGCGATGCCGTCCTCGATCGAGTCGTGCCGGAACCCGGCCGTCTTGGAGAAGACCAGCACGTCGTAGGCGGGGTCGTCGGGCGAGGCCACCGGATCGTCCGGGGCCGCCGCCGCGGCGGCGGTGGGCAGGGCCGCGGCGCAGATCACGCCGCAGACGGCCAGGCGGGCCAGCCGTTTGGGTTGCTTGGTCCGTTGGTGCATCACTGACTCCCGGTGCCGAAGGTGAAGTCGTCGATGTCGAACAGTCCGCCGCCGCCGGTGGGACCGGTGAAGACCAGGTGGAGCGTGGTCGTCCCGGCGGGAAGATCGGTCAGGGACGTCGTGACGTCCTGGTAGACGTCCCAGCCGCCGGTGGGGGCCACGTCCACGGAGCCGAGCACGGTTCCGGTGGGCGAGTCGGCGCGTACCTCTATGGTGCCGCCTGCCCCGCCGGATGCGACGCGTGCGGTGAACTCGGTTGCGTCGGCCAGCAGGTAGGGCGTGAACGAGATCCAGTCGCCGTTGTCGACGAACCCGACCGCCCGGCCGCCGTGCGCCGTCGCGTATTCGGTGATCTCGACGCCGCTGCTGTCGCCGAAGTGCTCGGCCTGGCGGGTGCGGGTCTGCGTGGTGACCTGGTCGTGCGTGGTCAGGCCGCCCGCGTCGGTGTACTCGGCGTCGAAGATCCCGAAGATGTTGGCGTTCGGGTCGTGTTCGCCGTCCGCCAGGGTCTGGATGGTGCCGGAGCAGCCGGTGGTGTCGGTCAGCTTGTGACCGTGGCTGTCGTGGCCGAGGACGAAGCTGAGGGTGACCTGCGAGCAGTCGATCTCGCCGTCCTCGGGGTCGGACACCTCGATCTCGAACGGCACCGCGTCGCCGAAGTCGACGAGCTGTCCATCGGCCGGGAGGATCAGCTCCACGGTGGGCGCGGTGTTGCCGACGTTGATCGGCACCGAGGCCGAGCCGGTGAGTCCGCCCGCGTCGGTCACCGTCAGTTCCGCGGTGTAGGTGCCGTCCTCCTCGTAGGTGTGCGACGGGTTCGGCTCGGTGGAGGTGTTGCCGTCGCCGAAGTCCCAGCTGTAGCTGATCTCGTCGCCGTCGGGGTCGTTGCTGCCCTCGGCGGAGAACGTCACGGCCAGCGGCGCGGGTCCCGAGGTAGGGGTGCCGGACGCCTCGGCGATGGGGGAACGGCCGCCGGTCACGTTCTCGATGCGGTACAGCGCGCTGTTCTCGTCGCCGTTGAAGTAGCCGGTGCCGTAGTCCAGCACGTACAGGGCGCCGTCGGGGCCGAAGGCGCTGTCCATGACCTGGGTGCCGCTCCAGGGGAACTCGCTGATCGAGTTGACTGTGCCGTCGGCCTGGAGGTCGATGGCCCTGATCCAGCGCCTGCCGTACTCGGTGGCGAAGAAGTTCCCGTCGTACTCCTCGGGGAACTTCACGGACGATTCGAGGTCCGGATCGTAGTGGTAGACCGGCCCGGCCATCGGGGACTCCGAGCCGTTGCCGAACTCGGGCACCGAATCGCCGTCGTAGGGAATCCACGCGGGCTGCGCGGGCGGCAGCTCGGTCAGCCCGGTGTTGTGGGGGGACTCGTTCACCGGGGCGTTGCAGTCGAACGTGGCGCCGGAGGCCCCGCTGCCGAAGTCGTAGTCGACGTAGGCGTCGTTGTCCCCGGTGCAGTAGGGCCAGCCGAAGTTGCCCGGGGCCGTGATGCGGTTGAACTCGACCTGCCCGCCGGGGCCGCGGCTGTCGGAGGCGGTGCCGGCGTCGGGGCCGTAGTCGCCGACGTAGACGATGCCGGTCTCCTGGTCGACGCTCATCCGGAAGGGGTTGCGGAAGCCCATGGCGTAGATCTCGGGGCGCGTGCCCTCGGTGCCCTCGGCGAAGAGGTTGCCCTCGGGGACGGAGTAGCTGCCGTCGTCGTTGACGGTGATCCGCAGTACCTTGCCGCGCAGGTCGTTGGTGTTGGCCGAGGACCGCTGCGCGTCGAAGGCCGGGTTGCGGTCGGCCCGTTCGTCGATCGGGGTGTATCCGTCGGAGGCGAACGGGTTGGTGTCGTCGCCGGTGGACAGGTACAGGTTGCCCTCGGCGTCGAAGTCGATGTCGCCGCCCACGTGGCAGCACTGGCCGCGGCTGGCGGGCACGTCGAGGATCCGCGTCTCGGTGCCGAGGTCGAGCTGGTTGCTCTCGTTCAGCACGAAGCGCGAGAGCCGGTTGACGCCGTCGAACGGCGCGAAGTCGCCCGCCGCGCCCTCGCCGGGCGCGTCCCCGCCCGGGGTGTCGAGCGGCGGGGCGTAGTAGAGGTAGACGAACCGGTTGTTCTCGAAGTCCGGGTCGACGCCGACGCCCTGGAGGCCCTCCTCGTCGTGGGCGTACACGTCCAGCGTGCCCGCGACGCTCGTGGTGCCGTTCGCGTCGGTGATCCTGACCGTGCCGTCCCTGGCGGTGTGCAGTACGGAACGGTCAGGCAGCACGGCCAGCGACATCGGCTCGCCCATCTCGGGCTCGCCCTTGGCGAGGGTCACCTGCTGGAACTCGGCCGTGGGGGCCGGGTCTTCGCCCGGGGCCGCGGCCGCGGTCGACTGGGTGGTGGCCAGCGTGATCGTGCCTGCGATGGCGAGCACGCTGCCTGTCAGGGCGGCGAAAACTTTTCTTGTTCTCCTGTGCACGCGCGTCCTCCGTTGAGCACGGGGTGGGGGGTTCAAGTCCTTCGCACAGGCGCGCGCCGCCGCGCCGGGGAACTACGCGACCGAGGGACGAGGGGAGGTCACGTGATCCGGAAGTGACCGGTACACAACAGGGACGGTAACGACTTTCTCCCTCAGTGGAAACCCCTTTGAAACAAGAAGCGCGAACTTCTTCCTCCGAAGGGACAAAGTTCAGTCACGTGCGGTCGCGTGCAGTCGCGTTCGGTCACGTGGGAATCCGGGACGGCGGCGGTCAGCCGCCCCCCGGTACCGGCCTCCCGAGCAGCGCGCCGATGACCAGGTCGGTCGTGGCCGCCATGTCGACCGCCTCCGGCGCCAGCAGCCACTGCACCTGCAACCCGTCCATCACCGCCATCACGGCGCTGGCCGCGGCCCGCGGGTCGAGCCCCGCCGGGACCTCCCCCGCGTCCGCGGCCTCGCCGATCGCCTCCACCACCATCGCCCGCAAACCCGCGTACCGGGCGCGGAAGTACTCCTGCGCCGGGTGACCCGACGTCACGCTCTCCGCCGACAGCACCGCGTAGAGCCGCACGATGCCCTCCCGCTCGGCGTTCCGCCGCGCCGTGTCCACCAGGTGCGCGAGGAACGCGAGCCCGCGCGGGCGCTCCTCGCCCAGCTGCGCCAGGTCCGACTGGTCGCGCAGGTCGAGCACGCCGGTCAGCAGCCCCGCCTTCGACCTGAAGTGGTGCAGGACGCCCGCTTGCGTCAGGCCGGAGCGCTCCGCGATCTCCGCCAGCGAGGCGTTGTGGTAGCCGCGGGTCGCGAAGGTCTCCATCGCGATGCGCAGGATCTCCTCGCGCCGCCCCGCCGCGGACGGACGGCCGCCGTCCGATCTGCTCTTTTCCGGTCTGCTCGTTCCCGGTCTGGTCATACCGCTTCGCTTTCGCTGGCTCCGGCGGCGGACGTCCACGCCTCGTTCCGGATCGGGTTCCGGATCAGGTTCCGGAACCGGGGACACCTTACTGAGCACTCAGTAGGTCTGCTTTCATCTGAGCGTACCGGGCGAAAGGAATTAGATGACCTCCCTCTCCACCCCTGCCGCCGCCTCCGCGGCGGCACCGGACGACGCCGAACTGGCCCGCCGGGTCAGCGGCATCGACCTGGAGTCGAAGGTGCGGCTGCTGACCGGCGCGACGCTGTGGGCCATGCCCGCGGAGCCCCGGCTCGGCCTGCACCCCGTCGTCATGTCCGACGGGCCCCAGGGCGTTCGCGGCACAGGGGACGTGCCCGGCGCCACCGGACTGCTCGCCCCCGCGCCCAGCGCGCTCGGCGCCACCTGGGACACCCACCTCGCCGAACGACTCGGCGCGCTCTTCGCCACCGAGGCGCGGCGCCGCGCGGCCGACGTCGTGCTCGCCCCCGCCATCAACCTCCAGCGCACCCCGGTCGCGGGCCGCCATTTCGAATACTTCGCCGAGGACCCGCTGCTCACCGGGCGGCTCGCGGCCGGCCTCGTACGCGGCCTCCAGGACGGCGGCGTGGCCGCCTGCCCCAAGCACTTCGTCGCCAACGACTCCGAGACGGAACGCACCCGGTACGTGTCCCGCGTGGACGCACGCACCCTGCGCGAGGTCTACCTCGCCCCGTTCCGCACCGTCCTGGAAGAGGCCGGTGCCTGGAGCGTCATGGCCGCCTACTCCGGCGTGGACGACGGCACCGCGACCGCGCCGATGAGCGAGCACGCCGGGCTGCTGCGGGGCGTGCTCAAGGGCGAATGGCATTTCACAGGACCCGTCGTCAGCGACTGGGCGGCCGCCCGCACCACCGCCGCCTCCGCCGTCGGCGGCCTCGACCTCGTGATGCCGGGACCCGACGGGCCGTGGGGGGCAGCGCTCGTCGCCGCCGTACGGTCAGGGGACGTGCCCGAATCCGTCGTCGACGACAAGGTGCTGCGGCTGCTGCGGCTCGCCCGGCACGTCGGCCGGCTCACCGAGCCCTGGGCCGACTGCGCACGGCCGCCCGCCCCCGCCGGACCTACCGAGGCCGAGTTCACGCTGCTGCGGCAGGTCGCCGCCCGCTCCACCGTCCTGCTGCGCGACCGCGACCACCTGCTGCCGCTCGCCCGGGGCGGCCTGCGCCGCGTCGCACTCATCGGCCCCAACGCGGTCGCACCCTACTTCCAGGGCGGCGGCAGCGCGTTCGTCCCCGCCGTGCGCACCATCGGCTTCGAGGAGGGCCTGCGCGCCGCGCTGCCCGCCGGGACCGAATTCACCGTGCGCCGCGGCGGCGACGCCCGCCGCCACCCCCCGTTCATCGACCCGGCGCTGCTCGGCGGCGGCGTCCGCGCCGACTACCTGGACGCCGCCGGCACCCGCCTCGGCGGCGATCTGCGGCCCACCGGCGACTGGGGCGACCACCACGACTTCCCCGCCGGCACCCACCGCGTCGTGCTGAGCACCGAACTCACCCTCGCCGAACCGGGCACGCACCGGCTGGAGATCGGCGCCGTGGGCCGCTACGAGATCCGGGTCGACGGCGAGGTGACCGCCTCGGGCGACGACGACCGCGGCGTCGGCCTCGTCCTCGACTCCAGCCACCACCACCCGGCGGGCAACCGCGTCGAGCTGGCCGTCGGGGACACCCCGCGCCGCGTCGGCCTCGTCATCGACCTGACCGTGGTCGACGCCGAGGGCTACGGCCGCCTGGTCACCGCCCACCTGCGGCACCGGCCGCCGGGGCCAGGACCCGAGGAGGAGATCGAGGAGGCGGTGGCCGCCGCCCGGCGGGCCGACGTCGCCGTCGTCGTCGTCGGCACCAACGAGGAAGTCGAATCCGAGGGCTGGGACCGCACCGGCCTCGCCCTGCCGGGCCACCAGGAGGAACTGGTGCGCCGCGTCGCCGCCGCCAACCCCAGGACGGTCGTCGCCGTCAACGCGGGCGCGCCGGTCCTGCTGCCGTGGTCCGAGGCCGAAGTGCCCGCGCTGCTGTGGCTGTGGCTGCCAGGCCAGGAGGCCGGACACGCCCTGGCCGACGTGCTGTTCGGCCGCGCCGAGCCCGCCGGCCGCCTGCCCTGCACCCTGCCCGCCCGCGCCGCCGACGTGCCGGTGCCGCACGCCAGGCCGGAGAACGGCGTCGTCACCTACACCGAGGGCCTGGACGTCGGCTACCGCGGCTGGGAACGGACGGGCGCCACCCCGGCGTTCCCCTTCGGCCACGGCCTCGGCTGGACCACCTGGGCCTACGAGTCCTTCACCGGCCCGGCGGCCCCCGGGGCCGGCGACGACGGACTGCGACTGACCGTCCGCGTCACCAACACCGGCCCGCGGCCCGGCCGCGAAGTCGTGCAGGTCTACCTCCGGGCGCCGCAGGACGGACCGCCCCGGCCGCGGCTCGCACTCGCCGGGTTCGCCACCGCGCAGGTGCCCGCGGGCGGCACCGCCGAGGTGACGGTCACCGTTCCGGCCCGCGCCTTCCAGGTGTGGAACCCGGCGACCGGCACCTGGCACACCCCACCCGGCACCTACCACCTGCACGCAGGCCGTTCGAGCCGCGACCTGCGGCTCACCATGGAAGTGGTCGAGGGGCGGCCGGAGCGGGTGCGGTGATTCGGGGCGGTTTTCCCGGTCTCCGGGCGGGTACTCGCCGCAGTCCGGCCATGGAGCTTGTGCGACATGGAGGTGAGAACCATGCCCGGACGCCAGGAACTGCCCTCCACGCTGGAACGTTCGCCGCGCGACGCGCAGCGCACCTGGATCAAGGCGCACGACTCCGCCGTTCAGGAGTACGGCGAGGGCCAGCGCGCCCACCGCGTGGCCTACGGGGCACTGAAGCACACCCACGAGAAGGTCGGCGACCACTGGGAGCGCAAGGAGAGCCGGCGCAAGGGGCCCTCCGATCCGCAGTCGGCCAGGCCGCGCCAGAAGGGCGGGCGCAGCGGTGAGGGCGTGGACGAGCAGGCCACGAAGGAGCACCTGTACCAGGTCGCGAAGCGGCTCGATGTCGACGGCCGCTCCCGGATGAACCGCTCGGAGCTGCTGTCGGCCGTTCGCAAGGCGAACCGTGCGCAGACACGCGAGGCGCGCAAGGGATAAGGGCCCCACGGTGCAGCGGGGTTCGCCCGAGTCCAAGCCCGCCCGCGACATCGGCACCGAGTCGGACGAGGCGCAGCGCGCCGGGCGGCATGCCCGGGCCGACTCGCCCGCCCCGGCCGGGGCGGGCGGGGTGCGGCAGGCGCTGTTCTCGCGTTCTCTCGGGCTCGCGATGGGCGGCGTGTTCGTGCTGATCTCGCCCGAGTTCTGGAGCCGGACGTTCCAGAACTGGCTGTCGGAGTTCCTCGCCATCGCCTCGATGGCGATTCTGTCCGTCTGGCTGCGGCAGCGCGGTTCGCCGGAGTCGAAGCCCGTCGGTGCGGCGCACTCGACCACGCAGGTGGGGGGCTGAGCGCCCGCCGTCCGGTGGGCAGCACGGAGAAACAGCGAGAACAGAGAAGGGGCCGTCGCCGATGTCGCGGGACCACAACCACCAGCACCATCAGCACGACCGTTCCTTCAGCCTCGGGGACCAGGAGGCCGCGGCGCTCGACGCCCAGTGGCGGGCGGCGAACTACCTGTCCGCGGGCCAGATCTACCTGCTGGACAACCCGCTGCTGACCGAGCCGCTGCGCCCGCAGCACGTGAAGCCGCGGCTCCTGGGCCACTGGGGCACCTCGCCCGGCCTCAACCTGGTGCACGCGCACCTGAACCGGCTGATCGCCGCGCACGACCTGGACGCGATGTGCGTGTGGGGGCCGGGGCACGGCGGTCCTGCGGTGGTGGCGAACGCCTGGCTGGACGGCAGCTACACCGACACCTACCCGGACGTCACCCGGGACGCGGCCGGCATGGCGCGGCTGTTCCGGCAGTTCTCGTTCCCCGGCGGGATTCCCAGCCACGTCGCCCCGGAGACGCCGGGCTCGATCCACGAGGGCGGCGAGCTCGGCTACTCGCTCGCGCACGCCTACGGCGCCGCGTTCGACAATCCGGACCTGCTGGTGGCCTGCGTGATCGGCGACGGCGAGGCGGAGACAGGTCCGCTGGCCGGGTCCTGGCACGCGAACAAGTTTGTCGACCCGGTGCACGACGGGGCGGTTCTGCCGATCCTGCACCTCAACGGCTACAAGATCGCCAATCCGGCGGTGCTGGCCCGGCTGCCCGAGTCGGAGCTCGACGACCTGCTGCGCGGCTACGGCCACCACCCGCTGCACGTGTCGGGCGAGAAGCCCGCGGAGGTGCATCGGGAGCTGGCCTGGGCGATGGAGACGGCGCTGGCGCGCATCGGCGCGATCCAGCAGGCGGCCAGGCGCGAGGGCGCGACGCACCGGCCGCGGTGGCCGGTGATCGTGCTGCGCACCCCGAAGGGGTGGACGGGGCCCGCGGAGGTGGACGGGCTGCCGGTGGCGGGCACCTGGCGTTCGCACCAGATCCCGCTGAGCGCCGCCCGCACCAACCCCGATCACCTGCACCAGCTGGAGCGGTGGCTGCGTTCGTACCGGCCCGAGGAGCTGTTCGACGCCGACGGCCGCCCGGCCGCCCGCGTGTTGGCCCACATGCCGTCGGGGCCGCGGCGGCTCGGCGCCAACCCCCACGCCAACGGCGGGCTGCTGCTGCGCGAGCTGCCGGTGCCGCCGCTCGCCGACTGCGCGGTGCAGGTCGACGCGCCGGGCGCGACGCAGCACGAACCGACGCAGGTGCTGGGCGAGTTGCTGCGGAAGCTGATGGCCGCGACGGCGGACCGCCGCGATTTCCGGCTGGTGGGCCCCGACGAGACGGCGTCCAACCGGCTCCAGGCCGTGTACGAGGCGACCGACAAGGCGTGGGACGCGGAGACGCTGCCCGTCGACGAGCATCTCGGGCGCGGCGGCCGGGTGATGGAGGTGCTGTCGGAGCACCTGTGCCAGGGCTGGCTGGAGGGGTATCTCCTCACCGGCAGGCACGGGCTGTTCTCCAGCTACGAGGCGTTCGTGCACATCGTCGACTCGATGGCCAACCAGCACATCAAATGGCTGCGCACCTCGCGCCGGCTGCCGTGGCGGCGGCCGGTCGCGTCGCTGACGTACCTGCTGACGTCGCACGTGTGGCGGCAGGACCACAACGGGTTCTCGCACCAGGACCCGGGCTTCGTCGACCACGTGCTGAACAAGAGCCCCGAGGTGGTGCGCGTCTACCTGCCGCCGGACGCGAACACGCTGCTCGCGGTCGCGGACCACACGCTGCGCAGCCGGGACTACGTGAACGTGATCGTCGCGGGCAAGCAGCCGTGCTTCGACTGGCTGGGCCTCGCCGACGCGCAGGCGCACTGCGCCCGCGGCGCCGGGATCTGGGAGTGGGCGGGCACGGAGGCCGACAACCGGGAGCCGGACGTGGTCCTGGCCTGCGCGGGTGACGTGCCGACGCAGGAGGTGCTCGCGGCGGCCGACCTGATGCGGCGTCACCTGCCGGAGCTGGCCGTCCGCATCGTCAACGTCGTGGACATCGCCCGGCTGATGCCCATCGAGGAACACCCGCACGGCCTGTCGGACCGCGACTACGACGCCCTGTTCACCCGCGACCGGCCGGTGATTTTCGCCTATCACGGGTACCCGTGGCTGATTCACCGCCTGACCTACCGCCGGGCCAACCACGCGGACCTGCACGTGCGCGGCTACGTGGAGGAAGGCACCACCACCACGCCCTTCGACATGGTGGTGCGCAACAACCTGGACCGCTACCGGCTCGTCATGGACGTCATCGACCGCGTCCCCGGCCTCGCCGTCCGTGCCGCGCACGTGCGTCAGCACATGTCCGACACCCGCTACCGGCACGACGGGTGGATTCGCGAGCACGGGACCGACCTGCCGGAGGTGGCGGACTGGAGCTGGGGCGCACGCAACTGACCCTTCCGCCGGGGCCGGGAGGGGTCCCCGAGGGGCACGCAGAGAAAGGACCGTCTCTCATGCTCGTCTTGGGCCTGCTGGCAGGCTCGCTCGGCTATCTGCTCATCACGCTGCTGACGGCACGCGCCGCCTACGGGGCGCAGCGGGCGCGGCTGATCCGGCAGGAGGAACTGTGGCACGTGGGTGACCCGGTGGACAGCTTCGAGCACCACGACCGTTCCTCCGCCGCGGTGACCGCGCTGCTCTTCGGACTTGCCTGGCCAGTGACCGTTCCGGGATACTTCCTGCTCCGCTGCGCTACCTTCGTGATCACGGCACGCCCCCCGGCCACCGTCGAGGACAGGGAGCGGCGTTCCGCACACCTCAAGCAGCAGATCCGCACCCTGGAAGAGGCGCTGGAGCGGCCGCTCGAAGAGTGAACAACCCGAGTGAACAACCCCACCCGCCGCCGGGCAACCGTGCGCTCGTCACATGAGGTCTATGTCCGCATGAAGATTTCCTTCCTCCTCCACAACGGGTACGGGATCGGGGGGACGATCAAAACCACCTTCAATCTCGCGCAGGCCCTGGCCGAGCGGCACGAGGTGGAAATCGTCTCCGTGCACCGGCACCGGGAGGAACCGAATTTCCTCCTGGGCACGAAGGTGCGACTGCGGCATCTGGTGGACCTCCGGACCGAAAAGGACCACCCGGCGCACCAGCGCCCCGCCCGGGTCTTCCCCGCCTCCGAGTACCGCTACGGCCAGTACAGCGAGCTGACGGACGAACGGATCGCGGAGTGCCTCGCCGGACTCGACTCCGACGTCGTCGTCGGCACGCGCCCCGGGCTGAACGTGCACCTCGCGCGCCAGGGGCCGCACCACGCCGTGCTCGTCGGCCAGGAACACCTGACGCTGGACAACCACCCGCCCGCGCTGCGCGGCGAACTGCGCCGCGTCTACCCGCGCCTGGACGCGCTGACCACCGTCACCCACGCCGACGCCGAGGCGTACCGGCGCAAGATGCGGCTGCCGGGCGTGCGAATCGCCGCGCTGCCCAACAGCGTTCCGGAGCCCGCGCTCCCGCCGGCCGACGGCAGCGGGCGGATCGTGGTGGCCGCCGGTCGTCTCGTCCGGTCCAAGCGCCACGACCTGCTGATCCGCGCGTTCGCCGGCGTCGCGGCGGAACGGCCCGACTGGCGGCTGCGCATCTACGGCAAGGGCGAGGAACAGGACCGGCTGCGCCGCCTGATCGACGATCTCGGCCTGTACAACAACGTGTTCCTGATGGGCGCCGCCTCCCCCATCGAGGCGGAGTGGGTCAAGGGCTCCATCGCCGCGGTCACCTCCAGCTTCGAGCCGTTCGGCATGACGATCGTGGAGGCGATGCGCTGCGGCCTGCCCGTGGTGTCCACCAACTGCCCGTACGGACCCGCGGAGATCATCGACGACGGCGTGGACGGCCGGCTGGTGCCGGTCGGCGACCGGGACGCCCTGACCGCGGCGCTGCTCGACCTGATCCGCGACGACGAGCTGCGGCTGCGCATGAGCCGCGCCGCGCTCGCGGGCGGGCGCCGCTACGATCCGGTGCCCGTCGTCGAGCAGGCGGAGGCGCTGTTCGCCGGCCTGGCCGAGGCCAAGCGCACCCGGCGCGGCCGGTCCGGTGCGGCGGCGGGGCGGCGGCTGGCCGCCGCGGTCGTCAGCAGCGGGCACGCCGTGAAGGACGCCGCGCTGGCGCTGGGCGTCACCACGCTGCGGAGCATGAGGAAGGGCAAGCGATGAGCACCGGCACCATCCCCAAGGACAAGCTGCCGCGCGCGGACTGCACGATGGACGCCGACGGCCGCCTCACGGTCGAGCTCGGCGGGCTGCGGGAGGCGCGGGAGCCCGTGCTGTGTCTGGTCCTGCGCCCCAAGAAGGGCGAGGAGGAGACCACCGCGCGCACCGTTCCGCTGGAGCCGGCGGAGACCGCGCCGGATGCGCCGGGCGCGCCGGGGCGCTGGCGCGCCGAGCTGCCCGCGGAGCCGCCGCTCGAAGAGGGCCGCTGGGACGTGTTCGTGCTGAACGGGCCCGACGCGGCGCGCCAGCGCGTCGTGCCCGGGCTGCGGGACCTGCGCGCCCTTGCGCCCGGGGAGCGCACGCCCGCGGCCGACCCGCTGGCCGTGCGCCTGCCCTACGCCACCAAGGACGGCTACTTCGCCATCCGCGCCTGGCTGCGCCCCGCGCACGCCGAGGCGGGCGATCTGAAGGTGGCCGCCCGCGGCCTGACCGTGCGCGGCCGGCTGCTCGGCGCGCGCCCCGGCCTCGGCGGCACCGCGGTGTTCCGGCTGCGCGGCTCGGGCGGCACCACCGTCAAGGCGCCGCTGCACGACGAGGGCGACGGCACGTTCTCGTTCACCGCCGAGTACGCCGAGCTGCCGCCCGGGCAGGACCCGGCGAAGCCCGCGGTGTGGGACGTCTTCGTGAAGCCCTCGGTGAAGTCCCGCCGCGTCCGCGTCGCCCGGCTGCTGGACGACGTGGCGGACCGGAAACCGGTGTTCGTCTACCCCGCCACCACGGTGGAGGGCGCCACCTACCGGCCGTACTACACGGTCGACAACGACCTGGCGCTCGAAGTCGCCGCGCCGCCGTCCGCGGGATGAGGGCCGCCGCCCGCGCGCGGCGGCGGGCGGATCGCGGTTCGATGGAGGAGGGGCGGAGACCGGAAGGGGGGCGCACGAGACGGAGGTGCCCATGATCTACGCCGACCGTGCCGACGCGGGGCGGCGCCTCGCGCACGAGCTGCGGGACCTGCGCGGCCGGGACGCGGTGGTGCTCGGCCTGCCCAGGGGCGGCGTTCCGGTGGCCGCCGAGGTGGCCTCGGCGCTGCGGGCGCCGCTGGACGTGGAGGTCGTCAGGAAGCTGGGCGCGCCGTTCCAGCCCGAGGTGGCGATGGGCGCCATCGCGGAGGACGAAGGCGCCCGCGTGCTCAACGAACGGGTGCTGCGCGCGACGCGGACCGGCGAGGACGACCTGGCCGCCGTGGAGGCCGCGGAGCGCGCGGAGCTGACGCGCCGGGCCAGGGAGTACCGCGGCGGCCGGCCGCCGCTGTCGGTGGCGGGCCGTACGGTGGTGATCGTGGACGACGGCATCGCCACCGGCGCCACGGCGCGAGCCGCGTGCCGTTCGGCGCGGCGGCGGCACGCCGAGCGGGTGATCCTGGCGGTGCCGGTGGCCCCGGGCGAGGGGATGGAGGAGGTGGCCGCGGAGGCGGACGCGTTCGTATGCCCGGAGCGGCCCGCGGAGTTCATGGCGGTCGGCCAGTTCTACCGCGACTTCGGGCAGACCACGGACGAGGAGGTCGTGGCCTGTCTGCGCCGGGGGAACAGCAGGGAGGTGACGGTCGAGGCCGGTCAGGTGCGGCTCGGCGGGGAGCTGACGCTGCCGGCGGACGCGGCGGGCGTGGTGGTGTTCGCGCACGGCAGCGGCAGCAGCAGGCACAGCCCGCGGAACCGGTTCGTGGCCGACGCGCTGAACGGGGCGGGCCTCGGCACCCTGCTGTTCGACCTGCTGACGGACGAGGAGGAGGCCGACCGGGCCAACGTGTTCGACGTGGGGCTGCTGGCCGGGCGGCTCGCCGCGGCCACGGAGTGGCTCGGCACCCGACTGGACGCGCCGCTGCCCGTGGGCTGGTTCGGCGCGAGCACCGGCTCGGCAGCCGCGCTGTGGGCGGCGGCCGAGCCGGGCTCGGGGATCGCCGCGGTGGTGTCGCGCGGCGGACGGCCGGACCTGGCGGGCGAGCGGCTGGCCGCGGTGCGGGCTCCGACACTGCTGATCGTCGGCGGGAACGACCCGCAGGTCATCGAGCTGAACCACAGCGCCCTGCGGTCCTTCGGCGCGGCGGAGCACGACCTGGCCGTGGTACCGGGCGCCACCCACCTGTTCGAGGAGCCGGGCGCACTGTCGGAAGTGGCGGAGCTGGCCCGCGACTGGTTCCTCCGACACCTGACACGCCGCCCCGCCTGATGCCCCGGGCACGGGCCGGGGGCAGGACGATGCCGGTCAGGGGCGCGTGCCGGGCGGGGTGGCGCGGCCGGGGGCGTGCAGGAAGCGGGCCAGCCGGGTGGCCGGCCAGGTGTTGATCACGTCGTCCGCGGTCAGCCACCCGCGCTGCGCCGTGCCGACCCCGTACCGCATGTTGCCCAGCTCGCCGGTGGAGTGGGCGTCGCTGTCCACGGCGAACTTCACCCCGTGGCGCCTGGCCCGCAGGATGTCCTCGTCCCGCAGGTCGAGCCGGTTGGGATGCCCGTTGACCTCGACCGCGGTACCGGTGCGCGCGCACGCCGCGAACACCGCGTCCAGATCCGCGTCGATGCCCGCCCTGGAGCCGATCTTGCGCGTCGTCAGATGCCCGATCACGTTCACGTACGGGTTCTCGCAGGCCGCGACGAGGCGGCGGGTCTGCGCGTCCCGGTCGAGCCGGAAGTGGGAGTGCACGGAAGCCACGCACAGGTCGAACCCGGCGAGGAAGGCGCCGGGCCAGTCCACGCCGCCGTCCGGGCCGATGTTCAACTCCGTGCCGTGCAGCAGCCGCAGCCCCGGATGCCGTCCGGCCAGCGCGCGCACCTCCGCGCGCTGCGCGAGGATCTTCTCCTTCGTCATCCGCTGCATCCGCAGGTCGGGCGCGTGGTCGGTCACCGCGTAGTACGCGTAGCCGCGGGCCGCGGCGGCGCCGACCATGTCGGGCAGCGACGCGAGGCCGTCCGTGAGGTCGGTGTGCGTGTGCAGGTCGCCGCGGATGGCGTCGAGGGCCACCGGCTCGGGCAATTCGCCGCGCCGCGCGGCGGCGACCTCGCCGCGGTCCTCGCGCAGCGCGGGCGGAATCCACGGCAGCCCGAGCCCGGCGTACACCTCCTCCTCGGTCACGGCCGCCCGCCGGTCGCCCGTTCCCGCGTCGAAGAGGCCGTACTCGGACAGCTTCAGCTTCGCCTGCACGGCGATCTCGCGGATGCGGACGTTGTGCTGCCGCGAGCCGGTGAAGTAGATCAGTCCGGCGCCCCACGCCTCGGGCGGCAGCACCCGCAGGTCGAGCCGGACACCCGCGGCGGTGCGGACGGACGTCTTCTTCCGGCCGCGCACGACGATTTCGGCGACCAGCGGCAGCGCGGTGAACGCGGCCATCAGCGGCTCCGGGTCCCGCGCCGCGGCCAGAATGTCGATGTCGCCGATCGTCTCGCGCATGCGCCGCAGCGACCCGGCGGCGGTGCAGCGTTCGCAGCCGGGGGCGGCGGCCACGCCCGCGACGGCCTCCTCGGCCAGGGCGGTGGCCGCGTCCAGGAGGATGCGCCCGCCGGAGCCGCGGGCCACCTCGATGCCGCGCAGGATGTTCTCCTGCGTCTTCGGCCCGAAGCCCGCCAGGCCCTTCAGCCGGTTCCCGCGGATGGCATCGGCCAGTTCACCGACGGACGCGATACCGCGTTCCCGGTAGAGGGTCATCGCCTTCTTCGGCCCCAGGGAGGGCACGGACATCAGCTGCCGCACCCCGGGCGGCACGGCGGCGCGGGTCTCGTCGAGCGCGGCGAGGCGGCCGGTGCGCAGATACTCGTCGATCTTGTCCGCGATGGACTTACCCACGCCCGGGATCTCGCGCAGATCCTTCGCACCCAGACCGGAAACATCCCCGGCGTGACCGCGGACCGCGCGCGCCGCCCGTTCGTAGGCACGCTGCTTGAACGCGTCGCCGCCGGTGATCGCGATGAGGTCGGCGTACTCGAGCAGCAGCGCCTCGACCTCTTCGTTCCGCCGGGCCATGTCTCCACCGTAGGAAGCGGGCGGTACTCCGGCGAGCCGGCGCCCGCGGCATGAGGCCCGCGGCATGAGGCCCGCGTCCCCGGGTACCCGGGGGCGTCCGGAAGACGGAAGCGGGGGCCGAGCTGAACGGGGTGAGCGCCGTGCGGGCGACCTTCACGCTGGGGCGGATCGCGGGGGTCAGGATCGGGGTCAACTGGAGCGTGGCCCTCGTCTTCGCGCTGATCGCGTCCGGCCTGGCCGCCGGGCGGCTGCCCGAGGCGTACCCGGACCGGGCGTGGCCGCTGTACCTCCTGGTGGGCCTGGGCGCGGCCCTCGTGTTCTTCGCGTCCCTGCTGGCCCACGAGCTTGCGCACGCGGTGGTGGCTCGGCGGCACGGGGTGGGCGTGGACGACATCGTGCTGTGGCTGCTCGGCGGCGCGACCCGCATGCGCACGGAGGCCCCCGACCCGCGGGCCGAGCTGCGGATCGCGGGGTCCGGGCCGCTGGTGAGCCTGCTGCTCGGGGTGGCGTTCGCGCTGCTGACGTGGCTGCTGGACACCACCGGGGCCGCCGGCCTGCTGGTGGAGTCGACGGCCTGGCTGGCGGCGATCAACCTGCTGCTCGCGGCGTTCAACGTGATCCCCGCGGCGCCGCTCGACGGCGGCCGGCTGCTGCGCGCGTTCCTGTGGCGGCGCACCGGGGACCGGCTGCGCGCCACCGAGGGCGCCTCGACGGCGGGCCGGGTCTTCGGCTGGGTGCTGGTCGGGCTCGGGCTGTGGCAGTTCCTGTGGACGACGTGGTTCGGCGGCCTGTGGCTGGCGCTGATCGGCTGGTTCCTGGTGATGGCGGCCAGCCAGGAGGGGCGGCAGGCCCGGGTGCGGGAGCTGGTGGCCGGCGTCGCGGTGCGGGACACCATGACGCCGGACCCGGTGTCGGTGCCGGAACGGCTGACCGTGGACCATCTGCTGTCCGACCCGTCGCTGATGCCGCGGCACACCGCGTTCCCCGTGACGGGCGACGACGGAACGCGCCCCAAGGGCCTGGTGACGCTGGACGGCGCGGGTGGCGTTCCCGAGGAACGGCGCGCGCGGACGACGGTCGCCGAGATCATGCGCCCCCTGCCGGAGACCCGCGTCGCGGGCCCGGACGAGGCGCTGGCGGACCTGCTGCCGCGCCTCGAACCGGGCGCGGAGCACCGCGTCCTCGTGGTGGACCGCGGCGGCCGGCTGGTCGGCATCGTCTCGCCGTCCGACGTCAACCGCACCATCCGCCGCATGGCCACCCGCCCCCGCCCGGACCAACCGGCCAGGACCTGAACGGAACCGTTCCGCACGACCGCCCGGCACCGGCACCGGCACCGGCGCGAGAACGCCGGCTCAGTGCGTGAGCGCTGCGGCGGCCGAGCTGTCCAGGTAGTCGCGGACGTGGATGATGCGGCCCTCGCGCACGCGGATGACGAGCAGCCCGGGAACCTCGCCGGGCTCCGCCCCCTCGGGCCCGGCCAGGACGACCTGCTCGGCGATGATCACCTGCGGGTCGGTCGTCTCGTGTACGGCGACCTCGCGGATGGACGTGGCCCGTACGGGCATCGCGTCCCACATCGTCCGGTACCCGGCGCGCACGGCCTCGCGCCCCTCCAACCGCTTCGGCACCCCGGGGAAACGGAAGGGGAACTCGTGCACGCCGTCGTCCGCGTACAGCTCCGCCAGGTCGTCGGGCGATTTGTCGAGCATGGCCTGCCGGTAGCGGCCAAGCACCTCACGTGGCTCCATGATCCCTCCCCATTTGCGCACAGCACGCACTCCGCTCAACACTTGTTGAACGAATTACTCAACGAGTGTAGAGCATCTTCCCCTTCGGTCAACAGTTGTAGAGTCCGTCTCCATGAGCGAAACCCCGCGCGTCCCCCGGGCAGAACGCCGCCGCAGGACCGAGGAACGCATCCTCGCCGCGGCCAGGGAGCTGTTCGCCCAGCACGGTTTCGAACGCACCACCATCCGCGCGGTCGCCTCGGCGGCCGCAGTCGACCCCGCCCTGGTGATGCAGTACTACGGCTCCAAGTCCAAGCTGTTCGCCCGCGCCGCCTGGCACCAACACCCGGAAACCGACCCGCACTCCGGCGAGCCGGCGCCGTGCCAGGCGCCCCCGGAAACCCCGGACGAGGTCGTCGACGCCCTCCTCGCCCTGCTCGGCACCAAGCTGAACGCCATCCCCGGCACCTCCCTCGCCATGCTGCGCTCCATGCTCACCCACCCCGAGGCCGGCGAGGTCGCCCGCGAGACCATCACCCACCAGATCAACGAGATCCGCGACGCCCTCGACCTCCCCGACCCCGGCGCCCGCGCCGCCCTGCTGATCTCCACGATCGTCGGCGTCACCATCGGGCACCAACTGCTGGGCCTCGACGCGCTGTGCGATACGCCGCCCGAGCAACTCGCCGAACTGCTGCGACCCGCCCTGCAAGCACTGCTCACCCCCTGACCCCGGCCGCCGCCGGCACGCGAAGCGGGCCGCCCGGGGCGGCGAGTCCCCGGACGGCCCGCGGCGGGTGCAGCGGTCAGGAACCGCTGTAGATCGTGGCCTCCTCGGAGGTCTCGGCGATGCCGTCGGGCCCGTTGAAGAAGCGCTCGCCCCAGGACGTGAGGGAGCCCGGGTCGAAGCCGTTCACCAGGTCCAGGTACGCGACCTCGCTGCTGTTGCCGCTCCAGGACCAGCCGATGTAGCCGAGCCCCAGTTCCGTGGTGACGCCCATGATGGCGTCCTCGTCCGGGTCGCCGTCCGAGTGGTTGTGCCCGAACTCGCCGACCAGGATGGGCAGTCCGGCGTTCACGAACGAGGTGAGGTAGTCGCGCACCACCGATTCGGAGGTGTACACGCCGTACATGTGGATCGAGAAGATCAGGTTGCCCGTCGGGTCCGAGTCGTAGACCGCCTGGGCGTTGTCCCGCATGGTGTGGGTCCAGTCCTGGCCCCAGTTGGGCGCGTCCACCATGATCGTGTGCTCGTAGCCCGCGTCGCGCAGCTTGCCGACCGCGGCCTGGGTGTCGGCCGTCCACTGCTGGTACGTGGTGTTGCCGAAAGGCTCGTTGCCGATGTTGACGATGATGTGGTCCTCCTCGCCCTCCAGCGCGGACTGGACGCGCAGCCAGTAGTCCGCCGCCACGTCGAGGGACACCGCCGCGGCCGACTCGCCGTAGCCGGTGGTGTCGTGGACCTCGAGCACGCAGATGAGGCGGTTCGCCTTGCACTCGGCGACGATGCTCTCCACCTCGGCCACGCCGGTCTCGGTCCACTGGTCGCCGCTGCTCAGGACGACCCGGACGCTGTTGGCGCCCTGCGCCTTGATGTCGGCGAACGACTGCGTCTCGCCGGTGTACCAGGCGTGGGGGTGGTTGACGCCGCGGATGACGAAGTCGTTGCCGTTGCTCTCCTGCAGACGTCCGTCGCTGATGCGCAGCCCGACCGCGGTGGTTCCGGGCGGCCCGGCGAACGCCGCGGGCACCGCCAGCAGCGAAGCGAGCAGCACGGCGACCGCGGCGGCCAGCAGGGCGCCGATGCGGGTCTTGGTCAAGGTCTTCTCCTCAAGGAGTCGCGTCCCGTAGGACTCCGAGTGGGTGGGGGGTTGAGACCTGGCCACGGAGCGATCCGACTGGGAGCGCTCCCATGGACCCGTCCATCACGCCACCCGCCCCACCGCGCTGTCAAGACACGGGACATACCCAACGCCACCACCGCCGTCCCGCTTCGCGCGTAGCTACCCATTTGGGATGATTTGCACCCCCATTCGGCCGCACCTAACCTGAAAACGACTGCGGAGAGTAAGGAGGCGCCATGTCCTGGTCCCCGCTCGGCAGGCCGTCCATGCCGCTGTTCGCCGCCGCGGCGCTCGCCGCCGCCCTGGCCGGCGGCCCCTGGGCCGCGGATGCCACGGGGCACGCGGGGCACGCGGGCGACGGCGGCGCCCGTGGCACCGCCCGGGAGGACACCGTTCTGCGGCAGGCCCCGGCGCGCGACTCCACGGCGCTGGCGACCGTCGACCACGGCCGGCGGGTCACCGTACTGTGCGCGGCGGAGGGCGCCCGCCACTCGGCCTGGTACCTGGTCCACACGGACCACTACGCGTGGGCCCCGGCCCACGGCATCACCATCAACGGCCCGCCGCCCGACCGGTGCTGAGCCGCGGCGCGGCGCACACGCCAGGACGACACCGACAGCGCGCGGGCCCGGCCGCCAGAGGCTGACGGTCACCCGAGCCGGCACGTGGCGCGCCGGTGGCACCGGCGCGGAGCCGGATCTCACCCTTTGACATGCAACTATTCGGCTGCCTATCGTCACATGCAGACAAACGGTTGCCTGTATGGAGGGGTCGGCGATGGATGAGGTGTTCAAGGCGCTGGCGGATGCCAGCCGCCGCCGGCTGCTCGACAGTCTCAACGAGCGCAACGGGCAGAGCCTGCGCGAGCTGTGTGCCGGTCTCGACATGACCCGGCAGTCGGTCAGCAAGCATCTGGCGCTGCTCGAGGCGGCCAACTTGGTGACGACCCGGTGGCGCGGCAGGGAGAAGCTGCACCACCTCAACGCCGAGCCGGTCAACGCCATCGCCGAACGCTGGATCAGCCGTTACGACCACGAGCGGGTGCACGCACTCGCCGACCTGAAGAAAGCACTGGAGCAGACGCCCATGGACGCCAACGCCTTCGTCTACACCACCTACATCAGGACCACCCCCGAGCAGCTCTGGCAGGGCCTGACCAACCCGGAGTTCACCCGCCGCTACTGGGGGCTGTCCTTCGACACGGACTGGCAGCCCGGGTCGCCCATGGTGTGGGAGGGGCAGGGCCCGGCGAGCGCCGACCCCGAGCAGGTCGTGCTGGAATCCGACCCCTACCGCCGGCTGTCGTACACCTGGCACACCTTCACACCCGAGTGGGCCGAGGCCGCCGGGGTCGGTGACGACGTGCTGGCCAGGATCGCGGACGAGAGCAGGTCAAAGGTGACGTTCGAGATCGAACGGCTCGGCGAGATGGTGAAGTTGACGGTCGTCCACGACGGCTTCGAGCCCGGAAGCACCGTGCTGGAGATGGTCGGCGGCGGCTGGCCGCACCTGTTGTCCAGCCTCAAGACGCTGCTCGAAACCGGCCACGCACTGCCGGATGACTAGGCCCTGTCCGGCCGATCTTGCCGGGCCCGCGACGCCAGCTACGGCACCTCGCTGCGTTACCGAATCGCGCGAATACGGACAGGTATGAGCTGCGATCCGGCGCCTTGCGATGCACCGCATCTGACGCCGCGGGCTTATCCGACAAGATCGACAGGACAGGACCTAGGTCCTGTGCTGCCGGTCCTGTGCTGCCGGTCCTGTCGGGTCGGCCCGCGGCCGGGCGATGAGTCCGCCGGCGCCCACAGGTCTACCCCCGACCGGGACGACCGACGCATCGGGAGTATGGCATGGGACTCATCCACATCGAGTTGTTCGCGACCCTCGACCTCGTCGGGCAGTCACCCGGCCGCCCGGATGAGGACCCGGTGGGGTTCCCGTTCGGTGGCTGGCAGGCGCCGCTGCTGGACGAGGTCGCCGGGGCGCAGGTCGGCGCCGCGTACGAGGGCACGGACGCCCTCCTGCTCGGCCGGCGGACGTATGACATCTTCGCCGCCTACTGGCCGCACCAGGAGGGCGGCGAGGACAACGAGATCGCCACGCTCTTCAACAGCGTCCCGAAGTACGTGGCCTCCCGCGGCAGGCCCGATCTCTCGTGGGCCGGGTCCACGCGGCTCGGCCCGGATCTGGCCGGCGCGGTGCGCGAGATCCGTGACCGGCACGAGCACGTCAAGGTGGTCGGGAGCCTGAACCTGGTGCAGACCCTCCTGCGCGAAAAGCTCTTCGACCGTCTCGACCTCTGGGTGCACCCGATCGTGCTCGGCGTCGGGAAGAAGGTGTTCGACGGTGGCGCGGTGCCCACGAACGTCACCCTCCTCGAACCGCCGGCAGCCGGCCCGAAGGGCACCGTGTACCTGCGCTACGGGCTCGCCGACGGCACGCCCGGGACGGGGGACATGAGCGCACCCGACCGGGGTGCCGCCGGGTGACCTGGCGTGCCCGGCCGTACCCCGACGCCGGGACGTCGAGCATGCCGCCGCCGTCACGAGCCGGTCACTTCGACCGGCCACGGGCATCGGCGCCCTCCGGCCACCGGCCACGCGCCCGGGCGCTCCGCCGCTTCGCGGCCTTCGGACGCGGTGGGCGCGCCTTCACGCGGTCGGTCATGTCTTCGAGGCTGCTGACGCCGACACCAACGGTGACGCCGAGCGTGGGGACGCTCCTGAACGGAGTCCGATGGAGTCGCGGGCCCTGCGCACGCGCCGCACGCTTCCTCCCCGGACGCGGCGATGAGTTTTTCCGGCGCGGAGAGTCTCCTCACCATTGTCGATAAAGGAGGAGAACGTGGCTCAGCTACTGAGGGTCCAGAACTTTAGCGTTTCGAGTGACGGAATCGGGGCCGGCGAGGACCAGAGCGTCGAGAGGCCGTTCGGGCGCGTCGACCGTCCCGAGAGGCTGTTCGCCTGGGCCGGCGCCACGGCGAGCTGGCCCAACCGCACCGACCCCGGGGGTAGCCGGGGCCTCGATGACTACTTCACGCGGGACTTCGCACACAACATCGGCGCCGAGATCATGGGCCGCAACAAGTTCGGACCCCAGCGCGGGCCCTGGCACGACCATGAGTGGCGCGGCTGGTGGGGCGAGGAGCCCCCGTTCCGCACCCCGGTGTTCGTCATGACCCACCACAAACGTCCCTCGTTCGCGCTCCGCGACACCACGTTCCACTTCGTCGACGGCGCCCCTGGCACGGTCCTCGATCAGGCGCGGGACGCGGCACAGGGCAAGGACGTCCGGCTCGGCGGCGGGGTCACCACCATCCGGCAGTTCCTGGACGCCGGTCTCGTCGACACGATGCATGTGGCGGTCTCGCCGGTGAAGCTCGGGTCCGGCCTGCGGCTCTGGGAGTCACCCGAGGAGCTGCTCGACCGGTTCCACCTGGAGGTCGTGCCCAGCCCGAGCGGCGTGACACACCACCTGTTCTGGCGAAAGTGAGGGGCTGACGGTGGCGGCGCCGCCACTTTCACGCGTCAGCACGTCACATGTACCGGTCAAGATGACCGCGCGTTCCGAGGGCGTCCAGCTC
Organism: Streptomyces sp. MP131-18; assembly: GCF_001984575.1. GTDB lineage: Bacteria > Actinomycetota > Actinomycetes > Streptomycetales > Streptomycetaceae > Streptomyces > Streptomyces johnsoniae. Next base: position 2,380,600 of record NZ_LZNS01000001.1, read on the forward strand.
ACGGCGGAAGAAGCGGAGGCGTGCGTCATGGCCGCGATCAATGCCGTCGGAGCCGCCAACAAGGCCGTCGGAACAGCAGAGACGCTGGGAATCGACAAGATCTTCCAGACCGGTGAGGACGAGTCATGACCTCTCGGGTGCCGGCTCGCCCCCGCGGGCTCCCCTCCCGCCGCCACCGGGCCGCCCACCCCCGGCGGGCGACGACCGGTGGGCAAGGGCTGTCGGTCGGCCGTCAGCAGTTTCCGAAAGGTGGGGAAACTTCTTGCGCACTACGTCCGGCGGGGACCGCTCGTTGAGCAGGGTGCACCGCCGTGTCGCCCCGTTCAGCCCACCGCGTTTTCGCCGACGTTTCGGAGGACGTTCCATGACCATCGCGGCCCGCCCACCGGCAGACGGTCTCCTGCACAGTGCCGCGTGGCGCGCGGCGTTCGCCGCCGTGCCGCGCGAGACGTTCCTGTCCGCCGGCGTCCAGGGCCGCGGTGGGGCCGCGGGCGGTCTGCCGCCGGCCACCGCGGCCGTGATGTGCGAGGCCCTGGACGTGCCGGGCGAGGCACGCGTCCTGGAGGTGGGCACGGGCACCGGATACGGTGCCGCGCTGCTGAGCCACCGGTTCGGCTCCGCCCGCGTGGTCTCCCTCGACGCCGACCCCGAGCGGCTCGCCGCGGCCAGGACGCGCCTGGCGCACGCCGGGTACGCGCCGGAGCTGCTGGTGGGCGAGGCGGCGCACGGCTGTCCCGAACGCGCGCCCTTCGGCGGGCTGCTGGCCGGCCGCGGCGCGGGCCGCCGCGTGCCCGCGGCCTGGCCGGGCCAGGTGGTGCCGGGGGGAACGGTCGTGGCCGCGCTCGGGACCGGGACCGCGGTGCTGCGCACCGGCGAGGACGGCGGCGCGGCGGGCCGGTTCCTCCCGGTGCTCGCGCCGGCCGCCGACGCGGTCGAGCCCGCGGTGCGGGCGTACATCCCCGCGCTGCTCGTACCGCTCGGCACGCGGGCCGACGTGCCGCTGACCGCCGATCCGACGGCGGACATGCCGCGGTTCCTCGGCGGCCTCGCCCAGCCGGACGTGTCGGAGCTGTGCCTGATCGACGCGGACGGGCGGCCCGTGCTCGGCCTGGTGCACCCGGGGACCGGCTCCTGGGCGCGGGTGGCGCCGCGCGACGACGGCACCGCGCGCCTCCAGTACGACGGCCCGCGGAACCTGTGGGCGGAACGGGCGCCGCTGATCGAGGCCTGGGGGGACGCGGGCCGGCCCGGCCCGGAGGGCTACGGGCTCACGGTCACCGCCTCGGGCGTCAACCGGCTGTGGCTCGGCAGCCAGGAGGGGCCGGTCCTGACGCTGTGACGGCAACCGCGCGGACGCGGCCCCGGACCCGGCCGGGCGGTGATCAGGCGGTGGTCAGGCGGACAGCGTGCTCGTCCGGTCCTGTGTCGCCACGCCCGGGTTCAGCAGCCGCGGCGGCAGGGCCACGTAGGCGGAGACGCCGGCGCCGCGCGCCGCCGCGGTGGTCGGGGCGCTCTGGGTGTGCCGGACCTCGACGTGCACGCCGAGGCGCGTGGAGATCGTGCCGACGACGTAGTGGCCGAGGAAGCGGGTGGGCGCGACGAGGAACGTCTCCCGGCCGGCGAGGCGGGCGTTGGCGCCCGCCAGCTCCTCCTCGGTCATGCCGCTGCCCCGGTCCACGACGGCCAGGCAGTACTCCGCGCCGTCCCACCAGCCGTACACCTCGACCGGGCGGCCGGGGGGCGAGGCGGTCAGCGCGTTCTCGATCAGCTCGGCGAGCAGGTGGGACAGCTCGTACACCGCCCAGCCGTGGACCTGACACGGCTCGGACTCCACGAGCGTGACCCGCCGGTAGTCCTCCACCTCGGAGACGGCCAGCCGTACCACCTCGGCCACTTCGGCGGTCCCGGTCCACACGCGCGGCGGCAGCTGCTGGCCGGTGAGGATCAGCAGCGAGTCGGCGTTGCGCCGCATCCGGGTGGCGAGGTGGTCGAGCTCGAAGAGTTCGGCGAGCGCGTCGGGGTCGAGCTCCTTGCTCTCCAGGGCGGTGATCAGCCGCAGTTGCCTGCGCACCAGTGCCTGGTGGCGGTGGCCGAGGTTGGCCAGCGACTCGGTGCCGTTGCGGCGCAGCACGGTCTGCTGGGCGGCGAGGCCGACGGCGGTGCGTTCGACGTCGTGCAGCGCGGCGGCCAGGCGGGTGACTTCCTCCGCGCCCCGGTCGAACTGCCGGTCGGGACTGGGCGGTTCGAGACGCTCCGCCTCGTCGGGGTCGGCTTCCTGGAGGGTGCGGACCGTCTCGGGCAGGCGGTGGCCCGCGACGGACTCGGCCTGGCGGGTCAGCTCGTCGAGGGGCCGGGTGATGGCGCGCGCGGCCAGGAGTGCGAGGGCGACGGCCACGCCGAGGATGAGCACGCCGAGCGCGAGGAAGCCGACGAGCCCCCGCGTGGCGGCGGTGCGCAGCGCGTCGGCGCGGCCGGTGACGTCGGGGCCGACCTGCTGCTGCACGCCGTGGAGGGCGTCGGTGAGCGCGGTGGCGGCGGTCCACCACTCCTCGGGGTCGGTGACCAGCGCGGAGCCGTCCGCGTGGGCGTCGGCGCGCGCCTCCAGGGTGGCGACGAGCATCGCCTCCTCGATGGCGAACGCCTCGTCCAGGGCCGCCCGCTGCTCCGAGGTGGCCATCTGCTCGTAGGTACGCAGTGCGGTCTCGCGGTCGGCGCGGGTGGCGGCGAAGGTCAGGTACTGGGTGTTCTCGAAGTGGCCGGCGACGAACACCCCGTTCATCAGCCCGCGTTCCTGCGCCAGCGCCTCCGTGGCCAGGGACAGGGCCTGGAACGCGGCCATGCCGTCGCTCAGCCGCTGGTCGCCGTGGGCGGGGTCCTCGGCGAGCTGCGCGTCGTTCAGCGAGGTGGTGGCCTCGGTGTAGAACGTCAGGTTTTCGGCGCGGTCGACGGAGCCGTCGTCGATGCGGGCGCGGACCTCGCCCAGGTCGTCGAGCGCGGCCAGCGCCTCCTCGAACGCGGGGGCGGTGCCCTCGTCGACGCGCCGGGCCAGCTCGCCGCGGATGGCGTCGACGCGGCGGCGGGTGTCGGCGAGGTCGGGCCGGTACTGGCCGGCGCCGACGAGGAGTCCGCTGGTCAGGCCGTGTTCCCGCTGGAGCTCGCGGACGAGGTCCTGCACGTCGAGCGCCAGCTGCACCCGTTCGCCGCTCTGCCGGGCCGCCGACCAGTCCGCCGCCCGGTCGGCCACCCCGGTGCCGATCAGCACCAGCAGGAGGCACGTGGGCACGGCGAGCACGATGGCCACCCGGCCGCGGATGGTGCCCCAGCGCGGGAGGCGGTCCGTCCATCGTCGCGTCATAGTTCCCCAGCACACCGCAACGCGGTTACCGCCGGCCACGGAGACCGTGGCCGCCAGGTGAACGTGCGGGGTGAACTGGGCGGTGACGATCAGGATGAACCGGGCATGTCACGGGGATGGACAAGCCTTGCTGACACCTTGTCTCATAAGAAGATGACCCCACCCTCACCCACCGGACCGGCCCTCAAAGACCGCGAACGCGTCGCGGAACGGCTGCTCGCCGCCTCCGCCAAGCACTCCTTCGACCCCGACCGGGAGCTCGACTGGGACGCCCCCTGGCAGGACGGCCTGTGGTACTGGCCGCCCGAGCTGGTCTCCCTCTACGACACCCCGCTCTGGTACGAGATGTCCCAGGAGCAGCGGATCGACCTCTCCCGGCACGAGTCGGCCGCCCTGGCCTCGCTCGGCATCTGGTTCGAGGTGATCCTCATGCAGCTGCTCGTCCGGCACATCTATGACAAGCCGGCGACCAGCGCCCACGTCCGCTACGCGCTGACCGAAATAGCCGACGAGTGCCGCCACTCCATGATGTTCGCCCGCGCCATCCGGAAGACCGGCACCCCGGCCTACCCGCCCGGCCGCGGGCACCACAACATCGCCCGCGTCTTCAAGAGCGTCTCCACCACGCCGGGCTCGTTCACCGCGACGCTGCTCGGCGAGGAAGTGCTCGACTGGATGCAGCGCCTCACCTTCCCCGACGAACGCGTGCAGCCGCTGATCCGCGGCGTCACCCGCATCCACGTCGTCGAGGAGGCGCGGCACGTCAGGTACGCCCGCGAGGAGCTGCGCCGCCAGCTGGCCGCCGCGCCCCGCTGGGAACGCGAGCTGACCCGCGTGACCTGCGGGGAGTTCGCCCGCATCTTCGCCGTCGCGTTCGTGAACCCCCAGGTCTACGCGAGCGTCGGCCTCGACCGCGCCCAGGCCGTCGCCCAGGTGCGGGCCAGCGACCACCGGCGCGCGGTGATGCAGGAGGGCGCGCGGCACCTGACGGATTTCCTGGACGAACTCGGCTTGCTGCGCGGCATCGGCCGCCGCATGTGGCGCAGCTCCGGGCTGCTGGCCTGAGCCCCGCCGCGCGGCCCGGCCGACTACGCTGCTGGGCATGAGCAGCCAACCCCCGGGCCCGGCCCCGGGACCGGCACGGGCCCCGGGCCCGGCCTACCGCAGACTCGGCGTGGCGGAGCGCCGGGGCCAGCTGATCGCCACCGCGCAGCGGCTGTTCGCGCACAACGCCCCCGAGCACGTCTCCCTCGACGACGTCGCACGCGAGGCCGGCGTCTCCCGCCCGCTGGTGTACCGGTACTTCTCCGGCGGGAAGCAGCAGCTGTACGAGGCCGCGCTGCACAGCGCCGCCGCCGACCTCGAACTGTGCTTCGCCGTACCCGCGCAAGGCCCGCTCAGCCAGCGGCTCGCCGACGCCCTCGACCGTTACCTGGCCTTCGTCGACGAGCACGGCGAAGGATTCACCGCGCTGTTGAAGGGCGGCAGCGTCGTCGAGACCTCCCGCACCACCGCCATCGTCGACGGCGTGCGCCGGGCCGCGGCGCAGCAGGTCCTGCTGCACATGGCGGCCGCGCAGCCGGGGCCGCGGCTGCGCATGACGGTGCGCACGTGGATCACCGCCGTCGAGGCCGCCTCCCTGATCTGGCTGGACGAGGACAGGGAGCCGCCGGTCGCGGAGCTGCGGGACCTGCTGGTCGAGCAGTTCGTCGCCCAGCTCGTCGTCATGGCGGGGCACGACGAGCAGACCGCCCGCGTGCTGCGGGCCGCCGCCCGCCTCGAACCGGCGGGCGGGCGCGTGGACGCGCTGATCGCGCGCACGGTGACGGCGCTCACGCCCGCCGCCGCGGGGCTCGACCCGTGAGGAGCGAGGAGACGCCGTTCGTCGGCGGCCCGCTGGACGGCCGCGTCCTGCCGGTGCTGGTCGGGCCGACCGGCAAGCCGCCCGGCGTCTACGAGGTGCCGGTGCCCGGCGGCGCGGGCGATGCGGACACCGTGCACGTCTACCGGCGGGAGGCCGCCGGGTACTCGCCGCGGCTGGGTCTGCCGCGCGGGTGGGTGTACGTCTACGCGCCGGACGCCACGCCGTCGCGTTCCTTCCGTCGCAGGCGCTGACCACCCGTTCGCCCGCCCCGGCGTGCGCCGGGCGCGGGCCCGTGCACACCATCGCCCCGAGGAGTGGTGTGCATGCCGATGAACCGTCATGTCCTGACCGCGGCCCTGACCGCGCTCGCGTTCACGGCCGGCGGCGCGGCCCCCGCCGCGGCCGATCCCGGCGACCGGGACGTCGGCGCCCTGCTGGCCGAACTGCGCGGCCTCTACCGGGAGACGGGCGAGGCGGCGGAGGCGTACAACGCGGCGGAGGAACGGCTGCGCGACCGCCGTGACGAGGCCGCCGAGCTGGGTGAACGCCTCGCCGCGGCCCGCACCGACCTCGCCGGGGCCAGACGCGCCGCGGGGGCGGTGGCCCGCGAGCAGTACCGGCAGGGCGGTCTGCGGCTGCCGGGGCACCTGCGGCTGCTGTTCGGCGACGCCCCGGCCCGCGACCTGCACGCGCAGGCCGTCGCGGAGCGCGCGGCAACGGCGCAGGCAGCGCGCATCCGGCGGCTGCTCGACGGCGAGCGCCGGGCGGACGAGCTGGCCACCCGGGCGCGCGAGGCGCTGGACGCGGAGCAGTCCGCCGCGGCGGAGCGGCGGCGGCAGCGCGACGAGGCGCACCGGCGGCTGGACGAGATCGCCGGACTGCTGGCCGGGCTCACCCCGCAAGAGGCGGCGGAGCTGGGCGAGCAGGAGGCGGCGAGGGCGGAACGCGCCCGCCGGTCCCCCGTTCCCGCGCCGGAGCCCGGGTCCGAACTCGGGTCCGGGGCCGGGGCCGGGTGACGGTTACCGGCTGCGCGGGCCCGTCCTGCGCAGCTCCGCCCGCAGCTCGGGCGTGAGCAGGTGACCGGCCCTGCCGACGAACAGTGCCATGTGGTAGGCCACCGCGCTGATATCGGCGTCCGGCGTCGTGTACGCGCCGAGCAGCGAACCGTCGCTGATCGACATGACCAGCAGGTTCCCCGTTTCCATGGCGACCAGCGTCTGCCTGACCCGGCCCCCGTCCATCAGCGTCGCGGCGCCCGACGTCAGACTGCCGAGTCCGGAGACGACCGTGGCCAGGTCGGCCGCGGCCCCCATCGGGCCCTTCACCGCGTGGCGGCGCGCGGCGGCGCGGTCCGGCTCGGACGACAGCAGCAGCAGGCCGTCCGCCGAGACGACGGCGACCGACAGCATGCCGGGCACCTCCCCCACCAGGCGGGACAGCAGCCACCGCAGATCGTTCCCGCCCTGGCTGCTGGGCGCGCCGGGGGGCGGCGTGCGAGTCTGTGAGGTCATGACCATGTCCCCTCTCCTGGCTCGCCCGGGTGGCCCGGCGCCTGGGCGGCGTCCCGGTGCCCGTCGCGCGCGCCGCGCTGGAAACCGCCGAGGCGCCGGCGCAGCTCCTCCGCGTCCACGGCGCGCGCCCGCTCCTGCGCGGGCACGGCGGCGGCCGGTCCCGCGGCGCGCCCGCGCCGCGGCAGGCCGCTGTCCGTGATCCCGTCCGTCCGCGGCGTGGTGTCGTCCGCCCGCGCGTGCTCGGGGAACGGTCCGGGTACGGCCATCGGCACCGCGCCCGAGTCGGCGGGCGACAGGGGGAAGGACCCGGTGGTCTGCGGATCGCCCGCGTACGTCTCCGGCAGGGCCTCGACGAGCGTGCCGGGCACCACGACCTGCGCGAGCGTGCCCCCGCCCGGGCGGGCGGCGAGCCAGCAGCGCAGTCCGTGCCGCGCGGCCAGCCTGGCCACCGTGTACAGGCCCATGCCGATGCCCGACCCGCCGTGCGCACCGTCGGCGCCGGGCGGCGGGGTGACCGGGTCGGCCAGCCGCGCGTTCAGCTCGGCGACGCGGTCGGCGGCCAGGCCGAAACCCTCGTCCTCCACGCAGAACAGCAGCTCGCCCTCCGCCCAGCGCGCGGTCAGCCGCACGCGCGTCCCGGCCGGGGAGAACGCGGTCGCGTTGTCAAGCAGCTCGGCGAGCAGGTGGCTGACGTCGCGGGCCGCGGCGGCCACCAGGCGCGCCGGCGGGGGCGGCGGGGTGGTCTCCACCAGCTCGTACAGCTCTATTTCGCTGACGGCCGCCCGCGCCACGTCGATCAGCGGGATCGGGTCCCCGAGCTGCACGACCGGCTCCGCCCCGGCGAGCAGCAGCAGATTTTCCCCGTGCCGCCGCACGCGCGCGGCGAGGTGGTCGAGGGAGAACAGCACGGCCAGCCGGTCCGGGTCCGTCTCGTGCTCCTCCAGGCCCTCGATGATCGTGAGTTGCTCCCCGATCAGCGCGAGCAGCCGCTCCGCGTGATGCGCGAACATCCCGTGCACCGCGCCGTGCAGCGCGGCGAGGCGTGCGTTCAACTCGCCCTGCTCGGCCAGCAGCCGGTCCCGCTCGGCCCGCAGCCCGCCGCTGTCGCGCTCGGCCACCGCCGCCTCGTCCGCCGCGCGCACCGCCTGCTCCTGGAGGGCGACGGTGCGGGCCCGCAGCGTGTTGACGGAGGCGACGACCTCGGCGAACTCGTCGTTCCGCCCGGTGAACTTGACCGGGTCCTGGCCCGCCGGGTCGGCGGCGACCCGGCGCGTGCCGAGGCGCACGGCGGCCAGCGGGCGGGTGAGGGACCTGGCGGTATGCACGCTGACGACGGTGGCGAGCAGCAGGGCCACGGCCACCAGACCCCCCGTCAGCTGAAGGTCGGTGAGGCTGTCGCCGCGCCGCCCCTCCAGGTGGTCGGCGCGCTCGGCGGCCAGCGAGGACAGCACGCCGCGCTGCTGGCCGGTGCGCGCGAGCAGGACGTCGTGCACCTCGGCCGGGTCGAGCGCGCGGTCCTCCTCGGTGAGCACGGGGGCATCGGTGAGGACGGCGAGGTACTCCTCCGCGGCCTCGGCCTCGGGGCCCGTGACGGTCCGTTCGTAGGACTCCGCGGCCTCGGTGCCCGCGGTGGCCGCGAAGTCGGCGAGCGCGGCCTCCTCGCGCACGGCCTCGCGCTGGGCCAGCGCCGTCAGTTCGGCCTGCTCGCCCTCGCCCGACAGGCCCGCGAGCAGCAGGCCGCGGGCGGCGGAGGAGGAGTGCACGGCGCGGGCCAGGTCGGGCAGGGCGTCGCCCGCGGGGTCGCCCGCCGCGCCGGCGCCCGAGCGGCTGACGTCGCGGAAGACGGCGTCCAGGTCCTCGATGAGGGCGGTGTAGTCCGCGAAGGTCTCGGCCGGGGTGCTCTCCCCGGCCAGGGCGCGCTCGCGGGTGGCGGGCAACGCGTCGAGGCCGCGGTGCACCTGCTCGCCGGCGTCACCTGGCAGCGCACCGGCCGCGCGGTCCGCGCGGGCCCTGGCGTCGTCGGTCAACGCCCCTGGCAGCGCCGCCGGATCGCCCACGGCCAGCGCGACGACCAGTGCGTCGCGCTCGTCGGCCAGCACGTGCGAGAGCGAGACCACCCGGCGCCCGAGGTCGGCATCCGACACCAGCTCCGATGCGTTCGTCAGCTCCGAGACGGCGGCGTGCAGCGCCGGCGCCCCCGCGGCGGACACCGCGATGCCGGTCAGCAGCACCCCGCCGAGCAGCCGACTGCGCACCCGCACGCGCCGTCCGCGTGCCGCACGCGCCCGGGAGCCTGCGCGGGAGCCTGACGGTGCGGAAGGAGACGGGTCGGCGGGGCCGTGCAGTTTCTTCTTCCGCACCTGTGCTCGCATTCTCGTCACGTGGGCACCGACCTTGCCAGCGCCGACAGGGCAGGGGGGCGTTCCCCCCGACCGGCCACCCGAAGGAGTGAACAACACCCGGAGTTGGCGGACAAGCCGAGGCCGGAATCCGCCGCTCCGGGGTCGCGGATACGACTGGAATTCCGCCGTGGCTCCTGGCAAGATCCGCTTCCGGCCCGCCGTCGAACCGGTGTTACCCCCGCATTCGGTGACAAATACCAGCCTACGGCAGACTGATCACCATGTGCATCCAGGCCGCCACCGAGCCGGGCGTCCCCGGCCGCCCCAACGAGGACTTCGCGGCCCTGGCCGTGCCCGCGGGTGGCGACGGCGGGGCCCTCGTCCTCCTTGACGGAGTGACGGGCCCTCAGGTTCCCGCCGCGGCTGCGGGCGCGGACCCGGGCGCAGAACCGGGCTCAGAACCGGGCGGGGGCCCGCCCGGCGGCTGCGCGCACGGCGTCGCGTGGTTTGCCGCACGCCTGGGCGGGGCACTGCTCGAACGGTGCGCCACCGCGCGGGAGTCGCCACTGCGCGCCTGCCTCGCCGACGCCATCTCCCGTTCAGCGGACGCGCATCGGACGGCCTGTGACCTTTCTCACCCCCGAACTCCGCAGGCCACGGTGGTGTGTGCGCGCTGGGACGCGCGGGAGGTCGAGTACCTGGTGCTGTCCGATTCGGTGCTGCTGATCGAGGGCACGGACGGGTCCGTGCGCCCCGTCCTCGACTCCCGCCTCGACGATCTGCGCCCGGCCGCACGGCGGTTGCCGCGCGAGCGGCGGGCGGCGTGGATCGAGAGCCTGCGCAACGCGGAGGGCGGCTTCTTCACCGCCGCAGCCGATCCGGCGGTGGCCGACCTGGCGGTCACCGGCACGGTGGCGCGCGACGCGGTGCATTCGCTGGCGGCGCTGACGGACGGCGTCGGCCGGTGGGTCGAAACGTTCCGCCTCGGCGGCTGGGCCGACCTCTTCGCGCTGCTCGCGGACGCGGGGCCGCGGGAGGCCATCCGTCAGGTGCGCGCCGCGGAGGCGGCCGACCCGGACGGCGCCGCGTTCCCGCGCGGCAAGGCCCACGACGACGCGACGGCGGTCCTCGCCCGGCTGTGACCCGGCGGCCCGGCCGCCGCCCGGCCCGGTTTCAGGGCTGAAAGCGGCGCCGCATCACCCGCCGCACGCACAAGTGTTCGCCGGTATCACCGGTCCGACCAACGGCGGCGCCTTCACCCCTTCCGCACCACCCGTTCCGAGGATTACCTTCCCGAATGGCATGGTCACATCACGTGACACAGGCCGGCGAGCCGTCTCGTCCCCCCACACCGCCTTCCGAAAGGCAGCACCCGCCCATGAACGGACACGGCACGACCGCCAGGCGCCCGCGCGCCGGAAGGCGCCGCACCACCGTCCTCGGCCTGATCTCCGCGGCACTCGCACTGGTCATGGCCGTCCCCGGGGCCGCGGCCGCCGAGGACACCCCCGAGATCGGCTCCGCCTGGATGGGCTCCACCGTCCTCGAACACGAGGGCGGCGACGGGGAGTACCGCGGCCGGCCCGACACGGCGCCGCTCGCCACCGTCGAGGGCGTGGACGTCTCCAGCCACCAGGGCAACGTCAACTGGTCGTCCCTGTGGAGCAGCGGCGTGCGCTGGGCCTACGTCAAGGCCACCGAGGGCACCACGTACGAGAACCCGTACTTCGCCCAGCAGTACAACGGCTCCTACGACACCGGCATGATCCGCGGGGCCTACCACTTCGCCCTGCCCGGCAATTCGAGCGGCGCCGCCCAGGCCAACTTCTTCGCCGACAACGGCGGCGGCTGGTCCAGGGACGGCAAGACCCTGCCGGGCGTCCTCGACATCGAGTACAACCCCTACGGCGCCACCTGTTACGGGCTCGGCCAGTCGGCGATGGTCAACTGGATACGCGACTTCCTCGACACTTACCACGACCGCACCGGCCGCTACGCGGTGATCTACTCCACCACCGACTGGTGGCGCACCTGCACCGGCAACTACGCGGGCTTCGCGAACAACCACCCGCTGTGGATAGCCAGGTACGCCTCGTCCCCCGGCACCCTGCCGAACGGCTGGGGCTTCTACACCTTCTGGCAGTACACCTCCACCGGCCCGATCGTGGGCGACCACAACCTGTTCAACGGCGCGCAGGACCGCCTGGTCGCCCTCGCCAACGGCTGAGACCGCCCCGCCGCGCCGCGTCCGCGGGGGCCATGCGCAAAGATGGCCCGCATGGTCCCCGCACCGTTCCCCGACGACAGCCGACCGGTCGTCCTCGACCGCAGGGAAGGGCCGCACGGCGAGGTGGTGCTGCGCCGCCACGGCGCGCTGCTCCAGATCATCGCCAACGGCTGTTTCCTGATGGACACTTCGGACGGCCGATCCGAGCGCCTGCTCGTGAGCGCCGCCCTCGGCGAGCTGCCCGTCCCGCCCGCGGGCCACGCCGGCCACGCGGCCCCGGCCCTGCTCATCGGCGGCCTCGGCGTCGGCTTCTCCCTGGCCGAGGCCGCGGCCGAGCCGCGGTGGGGACGCATCACCGTCGTGGAGCGCGAACAGGCCATCATCGACTGGCACCGGGCGGGACCGCTGGCCGGACTTACCGACGGCGCACGGAACGACCCCCGCACGGAACTGGTGCACGCCGAACTGGCGTCCTACCTACGGGCGCCGGGACCCCGCTATGACGCCCTCTGCCTGGACATCGACAACGGCCCGGACTGGACCGTCACCCCCGACAACGACGGCCTCTACTCCCCCGCCGGGCTGGCCGCCTGCCGCGACCGGCTCGCGCCCGGGGGCGTTCTGGCGATCTGGTCCGCCCGGCCATCCGATGATTTCCCGCGACATCTGCGCAATGCCGGGTTCGGCAACGTTCGCACCAGAGAAGTGCCGGTCGCCCGAGGCGTTCCGGACGTGCTCTTTCTCGCCAGCCATCATCTCGCCAGGCAGTCCGCGTAGCCGCGGGCTGACTGAGCGCTCTACCCTGACGACAGTGCTCATCAGCACGTCGACGGCCAGAACCAGCCGACTGGCCCAGGACCGATCCCGGGGGCGGGACACATGAATCAGACAGAAATGAGAACACCTCCGGTGGATCGCAACCATCAGGAGAAAGCACCCGCAACGGCGCCGGGCAGCCACGCCGAGGCGGGCGCGGCGGCCGAGCGTCCCGGTCACCACAGCGCCACGGTGACCACCCCGGGTGCCCAGCGACGCGTGCTGGTCGTCGAGGACGACCCCACCATCGTCGAGGCGATCGCCGCGCGGCTCCGTGCCGAGGGCTTCCTCGTGCAGACCGCGGCCGACGGCCCCGCCGCCGTCGAGACGGCCACCGCCTGGCACCCCGACCTGCTCATCCTCGATGTCATGCTGCCCGGCTTCGACGGCCTGGAGGTCTGCCGCCGGGTGCAGGCCCAGCGCCCGGTCCCGGTGCTGATGCTCACCGCCCGCGACGACGAGACCGACATGCTCGTCGGGCTCGGCGTCGGCGCCGACGACTACATGACCAAACCGTTCTCCATGCGGGAGCTGGTCGCCAGGTCGCACGTACTGCTGCGGCGGATCGAGCGCGCCGCCGTCGCCGCCACCACCCCGCGCCCCGGCAGCGTCCGGCTCGGGGACCTGGAGATCGACCGCACCCAGCGGCGGGTCAGGGCGGCCGGCAAGGACATCCACCTCACCCCCACCGAGTTCGACCTGCTCATGTGCCTCGCCCGCTCGCCCCGCGCGGTGCTCACCCGCGAGCAGCTGCTCGCGGAGGTCTGGGACTGGGCGGACGCCTCGGGGACCAGGACCGTGGACAGCCATGTGAAGGCTCTGCGGCGGAAGATCGGCGCCGAGCGCATCCGCACGGTGCACGGCGTGGGGTACGCGCTGGAGACGCCGCCCGGCTTCGCGGGCGAGACTCCCGCCCGGACCCAGGCCGCCAACGAGGTCTAGCGTGTCCGAGCCGGTCAGGCACTCCTCCTGGGGCCGGATGTGGTCCACGATGTGGCGCGTGCTGCGCCCGCTCGACCCCTTCCGTTCGGTCAAGGCCGCCCTCGGCTGGCTCGTGATCATTTCCGTCGCGATCACGACGCTGCTGATCCTCATGGCCTACCGCTCGGACATCGGACTCCAGGTGATCGCGATCATCGCGATCATCGCCTCGCTGCTGGTCACCCAGTTCGTCGCGCACAGCCTCGCGGCGCCGGTCCTGGAGATGACCTCCGCGGCCCGCGCCATGGCACGCGGCGACTACGGGCGCCGGGTCCGCGTGGCCCGCCGCGACGAGCTGGGCGACCTGGCGCTCGCGTTCAACCGCATGGCCGCCGACCTCCAGGCGGCGGACCGGCGCCGCAAGGAGCTGGTCGCCAACGTCTCCCACGAGCTGCGCACCCCGATCGCCGGCCTGCGGGCCGTCCTGGAGAACGTGGTGGACGGCGTTTCCGAGGCCGATCCGAAGACGATGACGACCGCGCTGCGCCAGACCGAGCGGCTCGGACGGCTGGTCGAGCAGCTGCTCGACCTCTCCCGTCTTGAGGACGGCGTCGTGCCCCTCCAGCCGCGCGGCTTCCAGGTCGAGCCCTACCTGTCGGCCGTGCTGAACGACGCCACCGTCGCGCTGCGCCGCGGCCACGCCCGCACCGACGTGCGCTTCCGTCTCGACGTGCTGCCCGGGTCGCTGCGCGCGCACGCCGATCCGGAGCGGCTCGACCAGGTGGTCACCAACCTCGTCGACAATGCGGTCAAGCACAGCCCGCGCGGCGGTCAGGTCACCGTGAAGGCCCGGCAGGGGCACTGCCCCGGGGCGCTGGTCCTGGAGGTCCTCGACGAGGGCCCCGGCATCCCGCGGTCGCAGCGGGAGCTGGTCTTCGAGCGCTTCGGGCGGGGCACGACGAACGGTGTCACGCCGCGTGACGGCGGCACCGGTCTCGGGCTCGCCATCGCCCGCTGGGCGGTGGATCTGCACGGCGGAACGATCGGGGTGGCCGAATCCCGGCGGGGCTGCCGTATCCAGCTCACCCTTCCAGGTAACGCACAGGCAAACATTTGACGTAGGGTCGCTCCCGAGACCCCGCGCCGCCGCGGCGCGGGCGGGCCCGAGCGGCCCCGCTCCGTGCTGCCCGCCCGGCCGTTCCGTGCCGTCCGCGCAGATGAACGGACACCCGAGACCCTTGCGGTCCGTCATTACCATTTCGTTGCGGTTTTGCGCCGAACTTGATCCGTTTCCCGCGGGTTCCCGCCCTGAAACCCCCTTCTGAATGTGGTGTAGGCCACGACTGGCGGGTGAGGACTGCGCCGGACCCCCCAGGGGGCGTAGCCTTGATTTCCGCTGTCCATGACCCTTGCGAAGCGGAAGAGGGCGGTTGCCGCCGTGTCGCCACAGTCCCCGAACACATCGAGTGTCGAAACCGACCAAGGCTCAGGGAAGAACCCTGCTGCCGGTTTCGGTGCCAACGAATGGCTCGTCGACGAGATCTATCAGCAGTACCTCCAGGACCCGAACTCCGTGGACCGTGCCTGGTGGGACTTCTTCGCCGACTACAAGCCGGGCGGCGACGCCTCGGCCGGGACGAAGCCGGGGGCGAACGGCGCGGACGCCGCCCCGGCCGGGACCGCCCAGGCTCCGCCGCAGCCGGCCGCAAAGCCCACCGCCGCAAAGCCGGCGGAGACCAGGTCCGAGGCTCAGGACGGAGCTTCGTCCGGAGCCGCTCCCGCGGCCGCGAAGCCCGCCCCGGCCAAGCCGGAGACCAAGCCCGCGGCCAAGCCCGCCGCGAAGCCGGCGGCCAAGCCGGCCGACGGCGGGGCCGGGGCTCCGGAGGGCCCCGAGCTGGTCACGCTGCGCGGCCCGGCCGCGGCCGTCGCCAAGAATATGAACGCCTCCCGTGACCTGCCCACGGCCACCTCGGTCCGCGCGGTCCCGGTGAAGCTGCTGTTCGACAACCGCATCGTCATCAACAACCACCTCAAGCGCGCCCGCGGCGGCAAGGTGTCCTTCACGCACCTCATCGGCTACGCCATGGTGCAGGCGCTGAAGGCGATGCCGGGGATGAACCACTCGTTCGCCGAGAAGGACGGCAAGCCGACGCTGGTCAAGCCGGCCCACGTCAACCTCGGTCTGGCCATCGACCTGGTCAAGGAGAACGGGGACAGGCAGCTGGTCGTCGCCGGCATCAAGAAGGCCGAGACCCTGACCTTCTTCGAGTTCTGGCAGGCCTACGAGGACATCGTCCGCCGCGCCCGCACCGGCAAGCTGACGATGGAGGACTTCTCGGGCGTCACCGCCTCGCTGACCAACCCGGGCGGCATCGGCACGGTGCACTCCGTGCCGCGCCTGATGCCCGGCCAGGGCCTGATCCTGGGCGTGGGCGCCATGGAGTACCCGGCCGAGTTCCAGGGCACCTCGCAGGAGACGCTGAACCGGTTGGGCATCTCCAAGGTCATGACCCTGACCAGCACCTACGACCACCGGGTGATCCAGGGCGCGGCCTCGGGCGAGTTCCTGCGGCTGATGAGCCAGCTCCTGCTCGGGGAGAACGGCTTCTACGACGCCATCTTCGAGGCCCTGCGCATCCCCTACGAGCCGGTGCGCTGGCACCGCGACATCGACGTCAATCACGACGACGAGGTCACCAAGGCCGCCCGCGTCTTCGACCTGATCCACTCCTACCGCGTGCGCGGCCACCTGATGGCCGACACCGACCCGCTGGAGTACCGCCAGCGCAAGCACCCCGACCTGGACATCAAGGAGCACGGGCTCACCCTGTGGGACCTTGAGCGGGAGTTCGCGGTCGGCGGCTTCGCGGGCAAGTCCATGCTGAAGCTCCGGGACATCCTGGGCGTCCTGCGCGACTCGTACTGCCGCACCACCGGCATCGAGTACATGCACATCCAGGACCCGAAGGAGCGGAAGTGGATCCAGGACCGGGTGGAGCGCGCGCACACCCCGCCCGAGCGTGAGGAGCAGCTGCGGATTCTCCGCCGGCTGAACGCGTCGGAGGCGTTCGAGACGTTCCTCCAGACGAAGTACGTGGGGCAGAAGCGCTTCTCGCTCGAAGGCGGCGAAACGGTCATTCCGCTGCTCGACTCGGTGCTGGACGAGGCCGCGGCCGACAAGCTGGACGAGGCCGTCATCGGCATGGCGCACCGCGGCCGGCTCAACGTGCTGGCCAACGTCGTGGGCAAGTCCTACGCCCAGATCTTCCGGGAGTTCGAGGGCAACCTGGACCCGAAGTCGATGCACGGCTCGGGCGACGTGAAGTACCACCTGGGCACCGAGGGCACGTTCACCGGCCTGTCCGGCGAGCAGATCAAGGTGTCCCTCACGGCCAACCCCTCGCACCTGGAGGCCGTCGACCCGATCGTCGAGGGCGTGTCCCGCGCCAAGCAGGACATCATCGGCCGCGGCGGCAAGGACTTCACGGTGCTGCCGATCCTGATTCATGGCGACGCCGCGTTCGCCGGGCAGGGCGTGGTCGCCGAGACGCTCAACATGTCGCAGCTGCGCGGCTACCGCACCGGCGGCACGGTCCACGTCGTCATCAACAACCAGGTGGGGTACACCGCGACGGCCGCGGCGGCCCGTTCCTCCACGTACTGCACCGACGTGGCGCGCATGATCGAGGCGCCGATCTTCCACGTCAACGGCGACGACCCGGAGGCCGTGTGCCGGGTGGCGCGGCTGGCGTTCGAGTACCGGCAGGCGTTCAACAAGGACGTCGTGATCGACCTCGTCTGCTACCGGCGCCGCGGGCACAACGAGACGGACAACCCGTCGTTCACGCAGCCCCTGATGTACGACCTGATCGACAAGAAGCGCTCGGTGCGCAAGCTGTACACCGAGTCGCTGATCGGGCGCGGCGACATCACGCTTGAGGAGGCGGAGCAGGCGCTCCAGGACTTCCAGGGGCAGTTGGAGAAGGTGTTCAAGGAGGTCCGCGAGGCCACCGTGACCCCGGCTCCCGCCGAAGTGACAGCGCCCAAGCCGGAGTTCCCGGTGGCGGTGGAGACGGGCGTGAGCGCCGAGGTCGTGAAGCGGATCGCCGAGTCCCAGGTCAACACCCCCGAGCGGATCACCGTGCACCCGCGGCTGCTGCCGCAGCTCCAGCGGCGGGCCGCGATGGTCGAGGAAGGCGCGATCGACTGGGCGATGGGCGAGCTGCTGGCGATCGGCTCCCTGTTGATGGAGGGCACGCCGGTGCGGCTGGCCGGGCAGGATTCCCGGCGCGGCACGTTCGGGCAGCGCCACTCGGTGCTGATCGACCGGAAGACCGGCGAGGACTACACCCCGCTGCTGTACCTGTCGGACGACCAGGCCCGGTTCAACGTGTACGACTCGCTGCTGAGCGAGTTCGCCGCCATGGGCTTCGAGTACGGGTACTCGCTGGCCAGGCCCGAGGCGCTGGTGATGTGGGAGGCGCAGTTCGGCGACTTCGCGAACGGCGCGGCCACCGTCATCGACGAGTTCATCTCCTCGGCCGAGCAGAAGTGGGGCCAGACCTCGGGCGTCACGCTGCTGCTGCCGCACGGCTACGAGGGCCAGGGCCCGGACCACTCCTCGGGCCGCATCGAGCGGTTCCTCCAGCTGTGCGCGCAGAACAACATGACGGTGTCGATGCCGACGACCCCGGCGAACTACTTCCACCTGCTGCGCTGGCAGGTGCACAACCCGCACCACAAGCCGCTGGTGGTCTTCACCCCGAAGTGGATGCTGCGGCTGAAGGCGGCCACGTCGGCGGCGGAGGACTTCACCACCGGCGGCTTCCGCCCGGTCATCGGTGACACCACCGTCGACCCGGGTGGCGTCCGCAGGGTCGCGCTGTGCTCGGGCAAGGTCTACTACGAGCTGGCGGCGGAGCGGGAGAAGCTCGGCAGGAAGGACGTGGCGCTGGTCCGCCTGGAGCGGCTGTACCCGCTGCCCGCCGACGAGATCCAGGCCGAGCTGGCCCGTTACGGGAACGCGGAGTCCTACGTCTGGGCGCAGGAGGAGCCGGCCAACCAGGGCGCGTGGCCCTTCATCGCGCTCAACCTGGCGGAGCGGCTCGGCAGGACCGACCAGCTGCGACGGGTGTCGCGTTCGGCGTCGTCCTCGCCCGCGGTCGGCTCGGCGAAGCGTCACCAGGCCGAGCAGCAGGCGCTGATGGACGAGGTGTTCGACATCTGAGCCGCCGCGGCCTCAAGGGCCG
>NZ_LZNS01000001.1:2399354-2492299 GCF_001984575.1 Streptomyces sp. MP131-18
CACCGGCCCGTTCGTGCGTCCGTTGAAGACGGACCCTAGGTGACCTAGGTGAGCAGCGGCTCGAAGTCCCAGTGGGGCCTGACCCTTGAGCGGGCGCTGACGGTGTGCGCGTGCTGGGAGCCGAGGCCGGAGATGAGGCCGGACAGCGCCTCTTCCTCCACCTTGTCCGCCTCCTCGCGCAGCCGCAGCCCGCGCAGATCCGTGGCCAGGCCCACCTGGGAGGACAGCACGAGCGGGTGCTTGCGGCCGAGGCGCTCCACGCCGCGGCGCACCGTCTCGCGGCTCAGCTCCACGGCGCCCTCCACGTCGCCTTCCAGATTGCGCCCCGCCGCCGTGTTGAGCGCAATGCCGAGGGTCCAGGGGTGGTCGTCGCCGAGCGCGCCGCTCATGTCGGCCAGGCACTCCTCGATCAGCAGCAGCGACTGCTGCCGCTCGCCGGCGGCGCGCAGCACCAGCGCGTGGTTGGCGCGGGAGCCGATGGTGAACGGGTGCAGCTCGCCGAGGCCGGTGCGGTAGCGCTCCATGGTGCGCTCGCCGAGCGCCCTGGCCAGGTCGAGGTGCCCGTGGGCCCGCTGCACGAAGGAACAGCAGGTGGCGACGGCCTGGGTGAGCGGCGAGGTGTCGCCGAGGACACGCTCGGCGCGCTCCAGGAGCGCGGAGAGCTGGGCGTGGGCCTCGGCCCTGTCACCGGAACGCAGGACGCACATCGCCAGATTCAGCTCGGCGGTGATGGTCTGGGGATTGTCCCGGCCCATGACGAGGCGGTGCGTCTGCACGCTGTTCTCCATGACGGACAGGGCTTCGCCGTAGCGGCCGAGCAGGCGCAGGTCGAGGGCGTAGTCGTGCTCGGAGTTGAGCGAGAGGGTGTGCCGGGGCCGGTGCAGCTCGCGGCGGGCCCTGAGATTGTGCCGGTCGGCGGCCAGGGCTTCGTCGTAGTGCCCGAGCAGGCGCAGGGAGGCCGCGAGATTGTGCCGGGCGTTGAGCGTCCTGGGGTCGTGCTCGCCGACCAGCTCCAGGTAGGTGTCGTAGACCCGCTGGTTGACGCGCAAGGACTCGTCGTAGCGGCCCTGGCCGCTGAGGTCGGCGCCCAGACCCTCCTCGGCCCGCAGCACGGTCAGGTCGCGCGGGCTGCGGTGGACGCCGAGGCGCTCGATGACCTGCCGGTCGATGCGCTCCGTCTGCCGGTAGGCGCCGGTGGCGCGCAGCAGCGTGGCCTTCTGGGAGGCGAGGTCCCACACCAGGGGGTCGTCCGGGCCGAAGACCTGCCGCCAGGCGCGCTCCGTGCGCTCCGCGAGCTGGATGCCGGTGCTGTACTCGCCGGCCAGGTAGAGGTAGCTGAGGGAGTGGAAGATCAGCTGGTGCATGTCCGTGTCGCGGCTGGTGAGGGCGCCCGAGGCGTCCAGGTGCGGCACGACCTTGGCGAAGCGGGACCAGCGGCGGGTGTCGGAGGGCCGCCCCGGGTTGGCGGCGGACAGGGCGCGGCGCACGGCGCGCGAGAACAGCTCCTGGTCGTCCTTCGACATGCCGTCGCGCACGGTCTGGTGGACCATGCGGTGCACGTGGATGGTGCCGGTGTTCTCCGGGTCGCTCTCCTCGTCCGGCGTGTCCCAGCGGATCACCGAGTACTGGACGAGCTTGCTGATCGCCGCGTTCCACCGGAGGGAGTCGTCCATGAGCCCGGACAGCTGCTCGGGCAGGCTGGCGGCGGGGACGCCGCGGACGAGCTGGACCGGGATGGCGCCGGGCGCGAAGTAGGCGCAGAGCCGCAGCAGCTCGACCGCCTCGGGAACCGTCTCGCGCAGCCGGTTCAGCAGTATGGAGAAGGCGGTGTAGTACGTCATCGGGAAGTCGGCCGCCACCCGCAGCCCCACATCGAGGTCGGAGCCGCTGCTCAGCAGCTCGATGTACTCGGCCACGGACATCTGCGAATCGCTGAGCCAGCCCGCCGTCTGGTCCAGGGCGAGCGGCAGGTCGCCAAGCGCGGCGGCGAGGGCGTCGGCGTCGTCGGAGGGGATGCGGGGGGCGCGGCGGCGGATGAACGCGACGGACTCGTCGCGGTCGTAGACCGCGACCTCGTGCAGCGCCGTATTGTGCTCGGCCCACTCGCGGTTCTGCGAGGTGATGATGACGTGGCCGGGGCCGCTGGGCACCAGGTCGGCGATGGGGCCCGGATCGTCGGCGCCGTCCAGGACGATCAGCCAGCGGCGGTACGGGTCGCCGCGGCGCAGGGCGTCGCCCACGGCGCGCAGCCGCTCGCCGTACTCGGGCCCCGTGGTGAGGCCGAGGGCGGGCGCCAGCTCGGCCAGGCGCTGCCGCAGGGTGCCGCGCTGGTCGGCCGGGACCCACCAGACCATGTCGTACTCGGAGCCGAAGCGGTAGACGTACTCGGCGGCGATCTGGGTCTTGCCGACGCCGGACATGCCGAGGAGGGTGGCGACGCCGGCGCCCGGCTCGGCGCGCTGGAAGAGGTCGTAGACGTGCTGGAGGGTCTCCTCGCGGCCGGTGAACCTGATGTTGCGCCGGGGGACGCCGCCCCACACGTGGGGCTGGTCGTGCGGGTAGCGGGGGGAGCCCCGGCCGCCCAGGGTGGCGGTGGAGACGGCGCCGGGGGCGGGCCCCAGCACGTTCATCAGGCGGCGCTCGGCCTCCCTGGCGCCGATCCCCCACAGCTCGGTGGTGCCGCCGAAGGCGGCGGCGGCCGTGGGCATGGGCTCGGCGGCCACGGAAACGGCGGCGAAGCGGTGGGCGTTGGGGGCGACGACGGAGCGGAGCGCCACATTCCACTCGGCGTCGGTGCGCGGGCCGAGCTTGAAGTACCAGTCGCTGAGCACGACCAGGATGCGCCCCTCGACGAGCAGCAGGTCGCGCAGCGCGACGTCGAGCGGGACTTCGACCGGCGGGTTCCACCGCTGGAAGATGACCTGCCAGCCGAACCGCTCCAGGCGGTCCCCGATCCAGGCGGCCCAAGCCCGGTTGAACCCCGCGAAGCTGACCGTCACCCGCGGGCTGTGCACGCGACTCTCCTCTGCGGCCATCCGACCGTCTCCCTCGTCCTTGCGGACGGACCCCCGCGCTACGGACGGTCCGTCAGATGTCCATGCTGGGAACATACACCTCGGGTACGACAGGTAATCACGCTCGCCCCTACCGCCGGTGCTGGCGCAGCCACACGGTGCGCGCGGTCTCCACGTAGGCCGCGGCGCGCACCAGGTGCCCGGTGGGCGGCGCGGGCGCGCGCAGCCGTTCGTGCCGCTCTGCCATGGCGTCGACGAACACGCGCCCGGCGTCGGTGAGTCTGCGGGTGCCGCGCAGCATCGGCAGCACGGCGCCGACCTGCGTGCGGCAGCGGGCGTGGGCGGCCCACGCCTGGTCGCGGATCTCCGCGTCGTCCAGGGCGACGGCGAGCCGCTGCCAGAAGCCGGCGAGCGCGAGGTGGGCGTACGTGCCGTGCAGGAGGCTGTGGAACGGCCGCGGCTCCGGGCGCCAGGGGGCCCAGTGGCGCGGCTCGTCGTCCACGGTGTGCAGGGGCACCAGCTCGCTGAGCGCGGTGAGTTTGGCGTGCTGGAGTTCGTGGGCGAGCCCGGCCGCGAGGTGGGCGGGCCCGGGCGGCGGGCTGGCCATGACGGCGCCGAACGCGGTGGAGCTCGTGCCGCTGGTGTGGGCGCCGTCGTGGGCGTCGGCCGCCGGGCCGAGGGTGGGCACGATGCAGTCGAGCAGGGCGAGTTCGGCGGAGCGCGCGGCGCCGCCGAGGCCGAGCAGCGGCAGCGCGTCGCGCCACAGCTCGCTCCACCGGGCGCGCTCCTCGGGGCGCAGCGCGGCGCGCGCGCCGATGCCGAACGGGCCGGGGTCGAGGTCGTCGAGCAGCACGGGCCGCGGGCCGCCGTCGAGGGTGTGCAGCGGCAGCCAGCCGGGGTCCGCGGAGCGCCAGGTGCCGGTGGCGTCGCGGTGGACCTCGGCCGGGGGGCGGCCGGCGGGGTGCAGCACGAGCCGGTCGGACTCGCCGTGGAGCTCCGCGGGCGTGCCGTCCGGGGCGGCGCAGTGGAGCGCGCCGAGGGTGGGCAGGGTGATGCGCCCGCCGTGGACGGGCACGCGGGTGGCGAAGCCGATGCCGGAACGGGCCGCCGCCGCGGCGGCGAGTGCGCCCAGGCGCGCGAGGTCGCGGGCCGCGCCCGGGTGCGCGCCGGGGTGGCTGCCGGTTTCGAGCCACTGCACGCACCGTTCCGCCCAGGGGCCGGTGAGGGAGTAGAAGAGCACCTGGCGCGCGGCGGCGGGGGCGGCGCGTTCGACGGTTTCGAGCAGCCCGGCGTGGTCACGGGCCGCGCCCGCCGCACCCGTCGCGTCCACGGCGTCGAGGAGGACGCGGAGCAGCAGGAGGCGGCGGGTGTGCTGGCCGGCGGCGAGGCGGGCGATGGTGGCGCTGCCGCCCTCGGTGTGGCCGAGGTCGCGCACTTCGTCCGGCGTCAGCGTGGCGGTCACGGGGTGCCTGCCTCGCGCAGGGCGGCGGCGATGTGCCGGATGAGGCGGCGCAGGTCGGCGCAGTAGACGGAGGGGTTGCAGAAGCCGTGGCCCTCGCGGTAGCGGTGCGCGTAGTGCCCGCCGCCGCAGACGTCGACCACCGGGCAGCGCAGGCAGGTGACGGGGAGCGCGGCGCGCCCGGCCTGCCGGGCGGCGACGCCGGGGTGGGCCAGCGCCTCGTCGAAGGCGTGGCGGTGGACGTCGAGGCCGGTGGCGGCGGCCCCTTCGTAGGCGGTCTTGAGGGAGTCGACCTGCTCGATGCTGCCGTCGGTCTCGATCACGACGGCGGTGAACGGCTGGAGGCCGAGCGCTTCGGTGGCGGCGGGCAGGCCGAGGAGGAGGGCGATGCACTCCTGGAACAGGCGCACGCGCACGGTGCGCCGTTCGGCCTGCCACCAGCGGTCGAAGACGGCGCACAGCCAGTCGCCGTAGGGCGCGGGCGCGGCCGCGGGGGCGGGCAGACCGGCGGGCGGGCGGGTCCAGTTGCCGTGCGGGAGGAGGAAGTCGACGGCGGGCGGGCCGAGCCGGACGAGGGAGTCGTACACCTCGACGGGGTCGGTGTCCAGGTCGATGACGCACAGCACCCCGGACCAGGCGTCGCGGTGCCGCCGCTGCGCGAGCAGCCGGGCGGCGCGGCGCGCGGCGGGCCAGGCGGGGCGCCCGGCGTGGTCGACGCGCTGCCGGTTGTGGTGGGCGTTACCGCCGTCGAGACTGAGGCCGATGCGGATGCCGTGGGCGGCCAGCGCGGTCAGCCGGTCCTCGGTGAGGAGCACGCCGTTCGTCTGCACGGCGGCGTGCACGGTGCAGCCGGCGGGCACCTGACGGCGCACTTCGCGGACGAACGCGCCGAGGTCGGCCGGGTCGGTGAGGAGTGGTTCGCCGCCGTGCAGGACGAGGGAGAGCGCGCGCAGCCGGTGGACGGTCGCGTGCTCGCCGATCCGGCGGGCGGTGCGGTGCAGCATGCCCGGTGCGGCGGTCACCGGCTGGCGGCGCCAGCCGGTGTCGGCGGCGAAGTACATGTAGCAGTAGCGGCAGGCCAGGTTGCAGCGGCTGTTGACCTTCACGATGAACTGCTGGAAGGGCGCCGTCGGCGGTCCTTCACCGGCCGTCTGCGCTGTCGCGTGCACGTCCCGCGGGTGTCCCCCTGTTCTGGTCTCGTTCCGCCCCGCGGGGGAGTCTTCCGAAACCGACGCACCATAAACGAAATCGGTCAACTTCTGTCCGTTTCACGACGCGTCAGGTCTGAAAGCGACTACTCGCGCCGTCGCAGCACGCCTCACAGATCGACATTGTTGTCGAACTGCGTGAACCCCCACAGGCCCTCGCCCTGCCTGACCACCCGCTCGCGCAGCTCGTCCAGCACCTGACTGAGCACAGGGTGATTCAGGTCGCGCAGCTCCGCCAGGCTCAGACCGAGCAGATCCGGCAGCGGCTCGCGCCCATCGTTCACGGCTCCTCCCCTCCCCAACTCCTCGCCGGCTCATCTCGCCAACGCCTCTCGTCGGCTCTGCTCGCCAACAAGGGCCGAAGGGAGATTCCCGCCCGCGCCACCGCGAAAACCCCCGGACCGCCGGCGGGCGCGGGCGGCGGGGGCCGCAGGCGCTCAGTGCTCGCGCCGCAGCGCGTCCAGACGCGCGGTCGTGTCCGCCGCGCCGGACGCCTCCTCATCCGGCAGCCGGCTCCACAGGCTCAGCGCCGAACGGTACGCCTGCCCCGCCGCCAGCGGCTTGCGCGCCGCCTCCAGCACTACGCCCCGCTGGTGCAGCGCCATCGCCGCCAGCCGCGCCGGCTCCCCCGGGCCCGCCGGCCCCGGCGTCGCGACGCGCGCCACCGCCGCGGCCCGCCGGTAGGCGTCCGCCGCCTGGTCGAGCCGCTCGGTGCGGCGCGTGTGCCGGTAGGCCCTGCGGTGCGTCTCGCCCAGCTCGAACCACGCCCTGGCCTCGACCAGCGGCGTCTGGGCATCGTGCGCGGCCCGTGTGAACAGGTGCTCGGCCTCCCGCAGATCCACCAGATCGGTGCCCTCCTGGTAACGGACGATCAGCGCCTGACCCAGCATCAGCAGCCGCCCGGGCAGCCGCGGGTCCCCGGCCGGGGTCTCCATCCGGCAGTCCCGCAGCACCCGCACGGCCCGCGAGATGAACGCGCTCCCGTCCAGCCGCGACGCGCGCCGCAGCAGCACCGCGCCCCACTCCTCGATCAGATCGCCGTACCCGGCCAGATCCCTGGACATGATCCGGCCCGCCTCCTCGAACCTGAGGGCCGCCACCTCCAGGTCCCCCGGGCCACCGCCCGCGTCGTACCGGCGCACGGCGAGCCGCCCGGCGCGCGTCAGGCACGCCACTACGAGAGCCGGCCGCTCGGACAGCCGCCGCGCCCGGTCGATGACCTCCGCCGCCCGCGGCCAGTCGTGCTCCGTCAGCAGCAGCGCGTCGACGAGGTCGAGCAGCGCCCACGCCCGCGGCACCACCGGCGCGCTCTCCGCCTCCAGCGCCCAGCATCCGCGCCGCAGCGAATCCGCGGCCTGCCCGGCCCACACCCTGGCCCGCTCCGCGTCCGGCGCCGCCACCGCCAAGCGCAGCAGCGCCCGGCCGTGGGCCAGCGGCAGCCCGCTCGGCTCCGGCTCGTCGGCGGGCCAGGCGTCCGCCACGGCCTCCACGATGCCGATGCTCTCCTGGAGCAGCGCCGAGTCCTCGCTCAGCCGCCACTGCTCGGCCAGCACCTCGACCCGCTCCAGGGTCAGGCCCACCGCCACCCTGCGGTCCAGACCCGGCGTCGCGCACACGGCCGCGAACTCCGCGTCGGCGCGCCGCCACAGATCCAGCGCGGCGCCGCTGTCCCCTGCCGCCCGCCGCTCCCCCGCCATCGCGCGCAGCACACGTGCCAGCGCGGCGCGCGCCACCGTCGAACCCGGATGCGTCGCCGCGGTCCGCGCCGCGTCCTGCGCCTCGTTCAGCAGCGCGCCGTCGCGCTGGGTCCGCCACAGCCCGAGCAGCTGCTCGGCCAGCTCGCTCCACAGCTCGGGATCGGTGCCGAGCCCCGCGGCACGCTGGCTGCTCGCGGCCTGCCGCAGCAGCCGCACCGCGTCAAGACGGTGCTGCACCTTGCCGTCCGCGGCGAACCGCTCGGCCAGCGCCCTGGCCTGCCCGACGGCGACCGAAGGCTCGGGCACGTGCACATCGCCCTGCGGCCCCTGCACGAGCAGCGGCGCCTCGGGCAGGAAGCGGCGCAGCACCTTTGCCGCCACCTCGGCGAACGGCCGCGGCAGCCCGGGGCCCTGCTGCTCCTCCGGCGCGGGCGCCGGCTGCTCGTCCTCGCCGGATAGCTGGGCCAGCGCGAGCGCCGGGAAGTTGGGGCCCGTTCTGCCGAAGCGCTGCTCGACGTACCCCGAGCAGTGCTTGAGGACGAGCAGCGCCTCGTCGTGCCCCAGCTCGCGCAGCAACTCGTCGTGCACGCCGTCGGCGAACTCGTACCAGCGGCCGTCGTCGGCCGCGCCCGGCAGGCGCCGCAGCAGCCCGCTCAGCAGCACCTCCGACAGCTCGGCCGGTCCCGAATCGGGCAGCATGGTGCGCTGGATCAGCTGCATCACGGGCAGGTACAGCGGCGCCGCGGACAGGTACACGGCGAGCTGCCCCGCGCCGGGCGACGCCGTGGAACGGAACCGCGCCACCAGCGCGGCCGAGGTGCGCGGCACGCCGCCGGGCCGCCTGGGCGGCGCGGGCGGCTGATCGGCGCGCAGCCAGCCGACCGCGCCCTGCACCGCGCCCGCGCCCGGTCCTGACAGCAGCCCGGCCCACGCGCCGAGCGAGGCCGGGGCGGGCGGCAGCACCGGCACCGGCACGGCGCCGGGCGGCTGGGCGGCCGGCTGCCCGGCGCCCGGGGTGAACCGCAGCCTGGCGGAACCCGCGGGCCCCTCCTCCCGCGTCAGCAGCCCCTGCCGCACCGGCAGCCGGGTGCGGGCCCACAGCCGCTGCGGCAGGGGCTGAACGACGGCGACCGGGGCGTAGCGGGTCAGCCGGTGCAGCAGCCGGTGCGCCGCGCCGGAGCGCCACAGCGGCCCGGTGCAGTCGCTGACGACGACGGTCAGCCGCCGCCCGGTGGGGTCGGCGAGCTGGCTCGCGGGGTGCAGCGGCGCCTCGGCCGGGTCGAAGCGGCGGCTGATGGCCGGGCTGCCGTCGGGCGAGGCGTGCAGGTAGTGCACCTGGATGTCGCGGAACGCGCCGAGCCTGCCGAACACTTCGGCCAGCTCGCCGAACATCCGCTGCCAGACCCGCATCGGCGAGGCCGCGTCCATCAGCAGCTGGAGCTCGGTGTGGCCGCGTGCGCCCTCGCGGAACGCGGGCGTCAGCAGACCGCCGGCCCGCGCCGTGCGGTCGACCGTCTCCCGTTCGTCCAGATCGCCGGCCGCGGGGCGGCGGGGCGGCCGGGCCGGGGGCCGGTAACGCTGTAACGGCCGCAGCGCACGCTCCAGGTCGAGCAGGCTGGGCAGCGCCCTGGCCTCCGGCACGCCGACGCGCAGCGCGTCCTCAGGCAGCCCGGGGGCGGGCCGCCCCGATCCGCCCGGGTCGGCGTACAGCCGGACGGTCTCGTCCGCGGCGTGCGGCGCCCGGCCCGGGGCCGAGGGCGGCACCGGCTCGTGCCCGCCCGGCGCGCGCCCGGCGTCCGCGCCGGGCGCGGGGCGGTGGGCTTGCCCCGGACCGGGACCGGCGCCCGCGTCGCGGTGGCCGTCCGGCCGGTCGTCCGCGCCGTCGCCGCGGGCCGCGGTGCCGCAGGGGCGGGAGAACTGGGCGAGCCACAGCGCGTCTGCGAGGCCCGCCCAGTCCGGGTCGAGCCCGGCGCCGCGGAGCGCGCCGATGAGGGTCGCGAGGTCGTCGCGCCGCCCTTCTGCCGGATCGGACATGACGGCCTACCTTGGCCGGTCGAGGCGCTGGATGAGCATGTCGGCCAGCCTGTCGCGGGTCGGGGGCTCGGCGTGGTGGGTGAGGTAAATCGCGTTCAGCAGCTGATCGGTGGCCAGCTGCTCGGTGCGGGACCGTTCGAGGAAGCGGCTGATCAGGTCCTCGCCGACGCGGGTCAGCTCGTCCCCCAGGTGCGCGCGCACGACGGTCGCCAGCCGCTCGTGGTCCGGCTTGCCGATCTCCAGGTGGATGCAGCGGCGCAGCAGGGGCGCGGGGAAGTCCCGTTCCCCGTTGCTGGTGAGGACGACGAAGGGGAACGCGTGGCAGCGGATGCGGCCGTCGCGGACGGTGACCTTCGAGCCGTCGTCCGTCAGGACCTCCACCTCGGGCTCGCGCTCGGCGATGCGCTCCAGCTCCGGAATGGAGAACTCGCCCTCCTCCAGCACGTTCAGCAAGTCGTTGGGGAGGTCGATATCGCTCTTGTCCAGCTCGTCGATGAGCAGCACCCGGGGCTTGGCCGTGGGCAGCAGCGCGGTGCCCAGCGGGCCGAGCCGCAGATAGCTGCCGATCCCGCCGGGCACGGTCGCCGCGGGCAGGCCGTCGGCCCGGCTGCTCGCCGCGATCTGCATGTCCTGGAGGCGGGCGATGGCGTCGTAGTGGTACAGGCCGTCGCCCAGGCCGGTGCGGCTGACGATGGGCCAGTGCAGCACGCGGCCGAGCCCCAGCTCGTAGGCCACGGAGTGGGCGAGGGTGCTCTTGCCCGTGCCGGGACTGCCGGTGACGAGCAGCGGGCGCCTCAGGTAGAGGGCCGCGTTTATGATCTCCAGCTCCTCGGCGCTCGGCCGGTGCATCTCGGCCAAGTGCCGGTAGGCGCCGAGGCGGCGGGTGGAGGCGCTGTCCGTGTCGGGCCCGGGCGCGACGAGCGGGCGGCCGTCGAAGTCCCGCCAGGGCGGCGGCTCGGGCAGCGCGCGGATGCCGTCGTGCGGCTCGCCCGCGCCGCGGTAGATCAGCCACTCGTCCGCCGGCCTGCCCTGCTCGTCGGCGGTGGGCGCCGGCCCGCCCGCGGCCGGGTCGCCCTCGGGGCCCGGGAACGTGTCAGTCACTGCCACAGCTTGCTCCTCGTCGCTTGGTCACCGTCCGGACACGCCGCTGTCGACCGTATCGGGGCGGGCCCGCGCCGCGGGAGGCTTTCACCCGCTTCGGCCTGTTCACAGCGCCTCCAGGGGATCGTCCGTGCCCGGCAGGGGCCCCAAGGGATCCGCATACAGCAGGGCCAGCCCCCTGGCCCAGCGCGCGTCGGCCATTCCACCGCCGAGGGCGGCGCGCAACTGCCACAGGGCGCCGGGCAGTTTGCCGGCGTGCCCGGCGCCGGTCACCGTGCGATCGACGCCGCGGTGGAAGTCCCCGCAGTCCGGGTCCCGGTCGCTCATCTCGCGTCGCCACAGAATGACGTTGTACCCACTGGCCATCACCCGATGCAGGGCGGCCGGCTCCCCGCCGGTCGCGGGCGTGCGGCACAGCACGGGAACGGTCGCGGGATCGCGGCTGACGAGGGCGGCGGGCGCGGGCAGCGGGCGGGGCGCGCCGTCCGCGCAGTCCAGCACGTCAGAGGCCATACGGCCCACGTGGATCTTGGTCCAGCGGGCCAGGCGCAGCGCGTGCACCTCCTCGCTGTCCTCGGCGTCCGGCACCGGATCGGTGCAGCGCACGACCACCGGCCGCTGCTCGCCCAGCTGCGGCCCGTCCGGCGCCAGGCGCCACTCCTCGACGGGGAAGCCGAGCAGCGAGTACGGCACGGCGACCTGGAGCGGCACAGGGCCGTCCGGCTCGTCCCCGCGGCGGAACGCCTCGGCGAGCGCGGCGCACAGCCGCTCCGGCGGCCGGTCGGGGCCGACGGCGCGGTAGTCCTCGTCGATGGACGTCAACTCGCCCGTGGCGCGGGCGGCGCACACACGCCAGTCGTACCGGCCGCGCTCCCAGCCGTGCGGGGTGATCTCCAGCAGCACGAACGGCTCGGGGCTCGGGCCCGGCTCCGACAGCTCGGCGTCGAGGTACCACGTGTCGGCCGGGGCGCCGCCGGCCGCCTGGACCATGGCGCCGGCGCCGGGAGCCAGGGGGCCGGCGGCGGCGCGGCGGGCGTCGCGCTCGCGGATGCGCGCGTCCTGCTCGATGCGGAGGTTGGCGCGGAACCAGCGGGAGAGCCCGGCGTTCGCGGCGGCGGCGCCGGCCCAGTCGCGCAGCCGCCCCTCGATCCCCGGCTCGGCCGGGTAGGGGCGGTCGGCGGTGGCGGCGTGCACCGCGTAGCGCAGAATCAGCTCCAGCTCCGCCGGGCCCTGCCGCAGCTCGTACAGCAGCCCAAGGCCGTCGCGCCAGCCGCGGGGCGCGGGCAGAGTGCCCTCGTAGGGGCGGCCCCGCAGCGCGGTGATCATCTCGTCGAGCCGCCTGGTGGACACCGGCGGCGGCAGCTGTGCGAGCAGCCCGAGCAGCTCGACGCGCTGCCCGGGGGTCAGCGCGCGGCCCACGGCGGCATGCACGTCGCTCTGCGCGTCGGTCCAGGTCTGCTCGGCCAGGTCGGCGACGTCGAGATGGCGGTCGGCGTGGTGGCGGTCGTGCGCGCCGAGGACCTGCTGGTACAGGTCGTCGGGCCCGGGGTCGGGCGGCAGCGGCATGCGGCGCAGCTGAACGATGGAGGTGGCGAGGCCGCCGTCGCGCCCGGCCGAACGCCTCGCCTTGAGGATGCCGATGACCTCACCGCGTGCCAGGTCCACGACGGGGCCGCCGGAGACGCCCTCGGGCACCTCGTCCTCCCCGCCCAGCTTCAGCAGCCCCTCGCTGCCCAGCTCGCCGCGGATGGTGCACCGGCCGCTGATGTCCTCGATACCGTCCTCGGTCTCCAGGCAGCCGAAGAACGCGACCTCGCTGCGCGTGAACACCTTGGCCGTGCGCTCGGACAGCCACACGCAGGCGTGGGGAACGGGGTCGAGGACGCGAACGAGCGCGAGGTCGGGCGCGGGCCACAGGCCACCCGCCGGATTCTCCGCCGGGCGCGCCCACTCGACCCGCCCGCGGACCGGCCGCTCGACTCCTCGGACCGTCAGCCCCACTTCGCGCCGCCCTCCTTCGCCTCTTCCCCCGCGAAGCGCGACATGGGCGCAGGTGAGCACCCAGTTCGGAGCTACGAAAAATCCACTGCCCCACGGCCGGGAAGCCGGCTCGCCCCCGTCATACCCGGTGGGCGCCGCATGGATGCGCACGGTGGCCGCGGCAGCGAGCGGCGCCAGAGTCTCGAAGGGGTCCACATCCATCGGCTGCACGCCCCCGCCGTCCGCCCATGTCATTCAATCTGCCCCAGCTCCTCCGGCGGTCCCCCCTGCCAGGTGAGCGTGACCGTGATGGCGCCCTTGGCCTCGCCGTCGGCCAGGAGGCCGACGACCCGGCCCGCCTTGGCGGTCAGCTCGATGCCGAACGTGACGCTGACCTCGTCGGGGCGCGCGGCGCGCAGCCCGTCGGCCACGGAGGAGGCGACCCCCGTGATCAGCTCCTGGAGGCTCTCGACCTGGGCGGCGGCCCGGTCGAGCAGCCCGGTGTCGACATAGCCGCTGCCGCTGCCGCCCGCGGTGCCGGTGTCCGCGTAGCCGGACCCCGCGCGGGGCGGGGGCAGCACCTGCTCCACGTCCGAGATGCGGGCCCATACCGGCGTACCGTCCGGCAGGCTGACCCGGGTGACTCCGCTGCTCATCCGACCCCCCGTCGCGCGTTGTGTGCATGCAGGTTAACCGGCAGTACCGACAGCTGCCTATCCTGGCTTTTTCCTTCCCCTTCTGGCGTCCGGGAGCACGTCGTGTACTTCACTGACCGCGGTATCGAGGAGTTGGCACAAAGGCGTGGCGAGGAGGAGGTCACGTTCGACTGGCTGGCGGACCAGCTGAGGGTGTTCGTGGACCTGAACCCGGACTTCGAGGTGCCGGTGGAACGGCTGGCGACATGGCTGGCCCGGCTGGACGACGAGGACGAGGACGAGGAGGAGGAGGAGTGAGGGCGCGCGGGCGGCGGTGGTCCTCGTGCGGGTGATGGGTCCTTGACTTCCGCGGTACGCGATATATCGTGTCTGGTGAAGACGCGATATATCTTTGCGTGCTGTGCGTACAGCGGGGAGGTCCCACCATGGCGGGGAAGTCCGAGTGGTCCGTCACCGAGGCGCAGACCCTCACTTTCGGCGACCGGCAGATCGACGAGGTCGAAGTGCGCATCGTCAACGGCGCGGTCAATGTGGTGGGCACCGACGACGCGGCACCGCGCATAGAGATCAGCGAGATCTCCGGGCCGCCGCTGGTCGTGCGTCTCGACGGCGGCCGGCTGACCGTCGCCTACGACGACCTGCCCTGGCACAACTTCCTGAAGTGGCTGGACCGGAAGGGGTGGCGGCGGACCGCGGTCGTCTCGGTGTCCGTGCCCTCGCGCAGCCGCCTGTCCGTGGGCGTCGTCGGCGCCTCCGCGGTGATCAGCGGCATCGCCGGGCGCACCGACGTGCGGGGCGTCAGCGGGAGCACGACGCTGGTCGGCCTCAGCGGCCGGATGCGCGCGGACACCGTCTCGGGCGACATCGAGGCGCAGGCCCTCAGCGGCAAGCTGACCTTCAATTCGGTCTCAGGCAATCTCACGGTGATCGACAGCGCCGGCCCCGGCCTCAAGGCCGACTCGGTCAGCGGCGACATGGTGGTGGACCTGGCGGACAGCGACCGCCCCGCCGACATCCGGCTCAACACCGTCTCGGGCGAGGTCGCGGTCCGGCTGCCGCATCCGGCGAGCGCGCGGGTCTCGGCGAGTACGGCGAGCGGCGCGGTCTCCTCGGCCTTCCCCGAGCTGTCGGTCTGCGGCACCTGGGGGGCCAAACAGCTGGCGGGGACGCTCGGTTCCGGCTCAGGAGCCGTGCATTGCTCGACGGTGTCGGGTGCGATAGCGCTGCTGCGCCGCCCACCCGCCGAGTTCGACACCGCCGCCGCCTCCACACTGCGTAAGGATGTCTGAGATGCCCCCCGTCTTCGGCCACGGCCGGCTCCGCCTCTACCTGCTGAAGCTGCTGGCAGAGGCGCCCCGGCACGGCTACGAGGTGATCCGGCTGCTGGAGGAGCGCTTCCAGGGCCTGTACGCGCCCTCCGCGGGGACGGTGTACCCGCGGCTGGCCAAGCTGGCGGCCGAGGGCCTGGTCACGCAGACCGAGGAGGGCGGCCGGAAGATCTACTCGCTCACGGCGGAGGGCGAGCGGGAGCTGACGGCCAGGGACGAGGAGCTGACCCAGCTGGAGCGGGAGATCCGCGAGTCCCTCGCCGCCCTCGCCGCGGACATCAGGGAGGACGTCAGCGGCTCGGCCAGGGATCTGCGCCAGGAGGTCAGGCAGGCCACGGCCGCCGCCCGCACCTCGACCGAGACCGCGGCCGGCCGCGCGGCGTGGGCGGCGCAGGCGCGCCGGGCCAAGGAGGAGTCCCGGCGGGCCCGCCAGGAGGCCAGGCAGGCGCAGCAGGCCAGCGAGGCGGCACGGCACCACTTCGAGGAGGCCGCCCGGCGCATCCACGACCGGGTGCAGTCCCATGCGAACGCGGGGGACTGGCCGGGTGCGGTGCGGGAGGGCCTGGAGGGGCTGAGCAGCGAAATAGGCGGCTGGACCAGGTTCGTCGAGCACCCCTCCGCCCCCTGGCCCGGCGGCTGGGACGCCGGACCGCCGGACACGGAGGAGGACGGGCCGGGCGCGGAGCCGGTGGACGATCCGGTCCGGGAGCTGGAGCGGCTGCTCGACAAGTTCCGCGACGACGTCCGGGACGCGGCCAGGGACCACGGGGTGTCGCAGACCGACCTCGTGGAGGCCAGGCGCCACCTGTCCACGGCTGCCGCCCACTTGGTCGCGCTGCTCCGCTCGCCGCACGGCTGACGTCGCCGCCGGGCCGCGCGGGGACGGCCTCTCCCGCTCCCCCGGCGCCTCGGGCCCGCGGGGCGTGCCCGAGGCAGGGCCGACCGCCGGTGCGGCGGCACTCCCGGGGGGCGCGTCCGTCCGCCGCC
This sequence comes from Streptomyces sp. MP131-18, assembly GCF_001984575.1. GTDB lineage: Bacteria > Actinomycetota > Actinomycetes > Streptomycetales > Streptomycetaceae > Streptomyces > Streptomyces johnsoniae. The sequence goes on from NZ_LZNS01000001.1 coordinate 2,414,819, forward strand.
CGCCACGAGCGGCACGGCGAGCAGCCGGAGTTCGTCGACGGGCCCGGCCCGCGGGGCGTGCGCGGCCGGGCCCGGGGGCCCGGGGGCGTTGACGCCGTGGTCCCCCGGTCCGCCGCCGTCTTCGGCCCACGTCTTCCGCCCACGTCTTCGGCCCACGCGCGGCCGGGACGGCCTACCCCGGCACCGCGCGGGCGCAGCGGCGGCATGCTCGCGCCGAGGCGGCCACCAGGCCGTGTGAGGTGACCGTGAGCGCTCCGGCGAGGGCGAGCAGCGGCCAGGCGGCCGACGCCGCACCGGCCACGGCGAGCGTCAGTGTCGCCAGCGCCATGGCCACGCTCGCGACGGTGCCGGTCCAGGCGACGGCGAGCGGCAGCCGGTCCGGGGTGGGCAGCCGGCGGGCGAGGGCCCCGGTGGCCGCCAGCGTGCCCGCCGCCAGCAGCGCCGCGCCGGCCGCCACGGCGGCCAGCAGGGCGGCCGTGAGCCGGGCGGCGGGCGGGAGTTCCGCTCCGACGATCAGGTACCAGCAGGCGATGAGAAAGGGGGAGGTGACGGCGACGACCCCGGCGGTCCGCCGGGTCTGGGCGATGGTCAGCTCGCGCTGGCAGGCGGGCGCGAGCTCCTCCGCCGCGCCGAACTCACGGACCGCCTCCTCGGCAGCCCGCCGGTACGGCAGCCCGAGCGCGGCGTGCGCCGCCACCGAGTCCGCGAGCCCGTCGCGGATCTCCCGGACCATCCGCGCCTTCGCGCGGGGCGGGCCGTGCAGCGCGGCGGAGAGCGCCGCCGCGTGCTCCTCGACGGGGTCGGTGTCCTCGTTCGGGCCGGCGGGCCTGGCCGCGGGGGCGCTCATATCGCGGGCCGCGTGGTGGGGCCTGCGTCCAGCACGGAGCCGATGGCGGTGGTGAACGCGCGCCAGGCGGTGCGCTCCTCCGCGAGGGCGCGCCGCCCGGCGTCGGTCAGCTCGTAGCAGCGGCGGCGACGTTCGCCGAGGGACTCCCAGGTGCTGCGGAGCAGGCCGAGCCGCTCCAGGCGGTTCAGCGCGGGGTAGATGGTGCCGGTGCGCAGCTGGAGCGCGCCGGCGCTGCGGTCCTGGACGGCGGTGATGATCGCGTACCCGTGCAGGGGGCCCGGCTCCAGCACGGCCAGCAACAGCCCGTCGAGATGTCCGCGCACTGCGTCTGCCTTCATGAGTAGGCAGACTACCCAATGAAGCAGTAGCTGTGCTACCTATTGGCAGCCAACACATCACCACCCCGCACCACGTACGAGTTGGAGTGTTCCGCGGTGACCAAGCTGCTGCTGTCCGTGCATGTCCTTGCGGCGATCCTGGTGGTCGGGCCGATCGCCGTCGCCGCCTCGATGTTTCCGCGTCACGCGCAACGCTCCGCCCCCGGCGCGGAGTTGCTGCACCGTATATGCCGCGGCTACGCGGTGGTCGGCATCGCGGTCCCCGTCTTCGGTATCGCGACCGGCGCCGCGCTCGGCGTGCTCACCGACGCCTGGCTGATCGCCTCGCTGCTGCTCACCGCGCTGGCCGCGGGCCTGCTCGCGCTGTCCATCCTGCCCGGACAGCAGCGCCTGCTCGCCACGCCGCCCGCCGAGGAGGAGCCGCGGCGCGCCACGGCGGCGCGGCTGACCATGCTCACCGGCATGTTCAACCTGCTGTGGGCCGTGGTCGTCGTGCTGATGATCGTCCGCCCCGGCTCCACCACCAGCGCGTGACGGCCGTGCGCGCGCTGCGCGTCGCGGCGGGCGCCGAGGCCGTGAGCCTGGCCGTGCTGCTGCTCAACCTCGCCACCGTGCACGCCGACGCCGTCTCCGCACTGGCCGGACCCGTGCACGGCACGGCCTACCTGGCGGTGATCGCGACCGCCCGGCCCGTGCCGCCCGCCCGCCGCTGGTCGCTGCTCCCCGGCGTCGGCGGCCTCCTCGCCACCCGTATCGCGGCGGCCCACACCACGGCCGCCACCCCCGCCGACCCCCGGAGCCGGAACCGATGATCCCCTACGCCGAACTGCCCTTCCCCCGCACCGATGCGGCGCTGAACGCCCTCCGCTTCGCCGCGGGCATCGAGGCCCCGGCCATCTTCAACCACAGCCTGCGCACCTACCTCTACGGCCGGGCCGCAGGCGAACGGCGCGGCCTGCGCCCCGGCCGCGACTACGACGACGAACTGCTGTTCCTCGGCTGTGTGCTGCACGACGCGGGGCTCAGCGACGAGGGCAACGGCGACCAGCGCTTCGACCTCGACGGCGCCGACCTGGCGGCCAACTTCCTGACCGAGATGGGAATGCCGCCCGACCGGGTCGAGGTGGTGTGGGACGCGATCGCCCTGCACCTCTGCTTCGACCTCGCGCAGCGCAAGCGCCCCGAGATCGCGCTGGTTTCGGCGGGCGCCGGGCTCGACCTCGGGGACGACGACCCGCCGGTCCTGCCGCCCGGGTACGCGGACCGCGTGCACGCCGCCCTCCCCCGCCTGCACGCGGCAGCGGTGCTGCACGACACGATCGTCGGCCAGGCCCGCGCCAAACCGCACAAGGCGCCCCCGTTCAGCATGCCCGGCGAGCTGCTGCGGCAGCGGACCGGGCAGCGGTGGCCGACCTGGCGCGAGCTGAACGAGGCCGGCCCGTGGAACGACTACGCGGGCCTCCCACCGACAACGGGCCCTGACACCGTCAGGGGTTGAACACGATCTTTCCGAAGACGTCCCCGCCCGCCATCCTGGTGAAGCCCTCCCGGGCCCGCTCCAGCGGCAGCACGCTGTCGATCACCGGCCGCACGCCGGTGGCCGCGCTGAAGGCGAGCAGCGAGGCCAGTTCCTCCTTGCTGCCCATGGTGGAGCCGACGACCTTCAGTTCGAGGAAGAAGATCCGGTTCAGCTCGGCGGACGCGGGCGCCTGGCCGGAGGTCGCGCCGGAGATCACCAGAGTGCCGCCGGGCCGCAGTGACTTCACCGAGTGGGACCAGGTGGCCGCGCCGACCGTCTCGATCACCGCGTCGACGCGGTGCGGCAGCCGGGCGCCGGACTCGAACGCCGCGGTGGCGCCCAGTTCCACGGCCCGCTTGCGCTTCGCCTCGTCGCGGCTGGTGACGAACACCCGCAGCCCGGCCGCCGCACCCAGCGCGATGGCCGCGGTCGCGACGCCGCCGCCGGCCCCCTGCACCAGGACGCTGTCGCCGGGCCGGACGCCGGCGTTCGTGAACAGCATGCGGTAGGCGGTCAGCCAGGCGGTGGGCAGGCAGGCCGCCTCCTCGAAAGACAGCTCCTTCGGCTTCGGCAGCACGTTCCACTTGGGCACGGCGACCCGCTGCGCGAACGTTCCCTGGTACTTCTCGGTCAGAAGCGTGCGCCGTTCGTTCGGGCCGACGCCGTGTCCGGTCGCGCCGATCACGGAGTGGAGCACCACTTCGTTGCCGTCGGCGTCGATCCCGGCCGCGTCGCAGCCGAGGGTCATCGGCAGCGCCTCCGCGCCGATCCCGACGCCGCGCAGGGTCCACAGGTCGTGGTGGTTCAGCGAGGCGGCCCTGACCTCGACGACCGTCCAGTCCTGCGGGGCTTCCGGCTCCGGCCGGTCGCCCAGTTCCAGCGCGTTCAGTGGCTGTTCCCGGTCGAAGCGGGCGACATAGGCAGCAAACATGTCCTCACGCTAGCCGCCGCGGGGCTTTCCATTCCAGAACCGCGCGTGACGTGGGACGATGGACGCTCGCGGGGAGGTTGGCATGAGCACGGTGTTTCTGCGGCGGCTGAGCAGGTGGCAGGCCGAGACCGAACGGACGGACATCGGCGATCTGTACGCCGACGCGCATCGGGACGCGCCGGGCGTGCGCCCGCTCGAACGGGACGCGTTCCTGCGCCGGTTCGTGGACCACGACCTGCAACAGACCGGGTTCGACATGGTGGTCGCCGGCGACCCGGCGCTCGTCGGCTGCGCCTACGGCTTCCGTGCGGACCGGGGCGGCCGGTGGTGGGACACGTTCACCGCGGTGCCGACCGAGATAGAGGAACTGTCCGCGGCCCGGCAGGTGTTCGTCGTCGCCGCGCTGATGGTCGCCCGCCACAGGCGCCGCGCGCACGTCGCGACCCGCCTGCACAAGGAGCTGCTGTCCCGCAATGCCACCGGCCCCGCCATCGCCCTGCTCCAGCCGGGCAACACCCCCGCGCGGGCGGCGTATCAGTCCTGGGGCTGGAACAAGGCGGGCCAGCTGACCCCGCGCGACGGCGGCGAGGCCCCGCTGGAGGCGTGGGCCAGGTAGCGGGCCGGGCCCCGCCGAGGCCCGGGGACCGGGGCACGCGCGAGCGGGGGCACGCACGAAACGGCCGCGCGGCGCGCGCCGCGCGGCCGGCTACAGCACCTTGGACAGGAACGCGCGAGTGCGGGCGTGCTGCGGATCGTTCAGCACGTCCCGCGGGCGGCCCGACTCGACCACGACGCCGTCGTCCATGAAGACCAGCGAGTCGCCGACCTCCCGGGCGAAGCCCATCTCGTGCGTGACGACGATCATCGTCATGCCGTCCGCCGCCAGCCCGCGCATCACGTCGAGCACCTCGCCGACCAGCTCCGGGTCGAGCGCCGAGGTCGGCTCGTCGAAGAGCATGAGCTTCGGGTCCATGGCCAGCGCGCGGGCGATGGCGACGCGCTGCTGCTGCCCGCCGGAGAGCTGCGCCGGGTAGGTCTCCATGCGGTCGGCGAGGCCGACGCGGCGCAGCAGCTGCTCGGCCCGCTCCCGCGCCGCGGCCTTGCCGATGCCCTTGACCTGGACCGGCGCCTCCATCACGTTCTCGGCGGCGGTCATGTGCGGGAAAAGGTTGAAGCGCTGGAACACCATGCCGATGTCCCGCCGCTGTTCGGCGACCTCGCGCTCCTTCATCTCATAGAGCCGGTCGCCCTTCTGCCGGTAGCCGACCAGGCCGCCGTCCACCCACAGGCGCCCGGCGTTGATCTTTTCCAGGTGGTTGATGCAGCGCAGGAACGTCGACTTGCCCGAGCCGGACGGGCCGACGACGCAACTCACCTCGCCCGCCTCGACCTTCAGGTCGATGCCGCGCAGCACCTCCACGGGCCCGAACGCCTTGTGCACGCGCTCGGCCAGCACCATCGGGTGTTCGCGTCCGCCGCTCATACCGTCGTCCCTCCCACCTGGCTCTTGGTGCGGAAGCTCGTCAGCTGCGCCCGCAGCCGTTGCAGCGGCGTGGGCGGCTGGGTGCGCCCGGAACCCTTCGCGTAGTGCCGTTCCAGGTAGTACTGGCCGACGCTGAAGACGGTGGTGAGCAGCAGATACCAGACCGTCGCCACGACGAACAGCTCCATCACCCGGGTGTTGCGCGACCCGACGATGTCGGCCGCCCAGAAAAGTTCCTCGTAGTGGACGACGGACACCAGGGACGAGGTCTTCAGCATGTTGATGAACTCGTTGCCCGAGGGCGGGATGATCACGCGCATGGCCTGCGGCAGCACGATACGGCGCGTGGTCTTGGCACCGTTCATGCCCAGCGCGTGCGCCGCCTCCGTCTGGCCCGGGTCGACCGACAGGATGCCGGCGCGGGCGATCTCCGCCATGTAGGCGGCCTCGTTCAGGCCGAGGCCGAGCAGCGCGGCCACGAACGGCGTGATGATGTCGTTCGTCTCGTCCTTGTAGAAGCCGAAGTTCATCGTGTCGAAGATGAACGACAGGTTGTACCAGAGGACCAGCTGCACCAGGACGGGCGTGCCGCGGAAGAACCAGATGTAGCCCCAGGCGACGTTCGACAGGACCGCGTTGTCCGACAGCCGCATGACGGCGAGCAGCAGGCCGAGCACCAGGCCGATCGCCATGGACAGCACGGTGATCCACAGCGTCTTGGCCGCGCCTTCGGTGATCCGGTCGTAGGTCAGGTACTCGCCGACGACGTCCCAGTGGATGTCGGAGTTCACGAACGACCAGGCCAGCCACGCCAGCAGCGCGCACACCGCGACCGCGCTCACCCAGCGGCCGTAGTGGCGTACGGGTATCGCGACGATGGACTCGGGCGGGATCTGATCGTCGCCGGGCTCCCGGCCCGGCTCCTTGGAGAGATCGGGCACGCCGGTCACCCGTCGGAGCTGCCGGCGTTGATGGTGGCCTCCGCGACGGCGCCGGCCTCGGCGTCCCACTCGGCCAGGATCTCCGCGTACGTCCCGTCGTCGATGATCTCCTGAACGGCGGCCTGGAGGGCGTCCCGCAGCTCCGGCTGGTCCTTCGGCACGGCGATCCCGTAGGGCGCGGCGTCGATCTGCTCGCCGACCACCTCGTACTCCTCGCCGCCGCCCGCCTCCGCCGCGTTGTACAGGGCGACCGGGTAGTCGGTGATCACGGCGTCGGCCCGGCCGCTCTGGAGAGCGGTGATCGACTCGGAGTCGACCGAGCTGATGATGTCCTCGATCGGCTCGTCGCAGGCGGCCGCCTGCTCCTGCACGACCGCTTCGTTCGCCGTGCCCTGCTGCGCCGCGACGGCGAGCCCGCACAGGTCGTCCAGGCCCTGGATGCCCTCGGGGTTGCCCGCGGGCACCAGGATGGCGGACCCGGCCTGGAAGTAGTTGACGAAGTCGGTGCCGCCCTGGGCGTCGTCGGTGCCGCCCTCCTGGCGTTCCTTGGTGTCCGTCATCGCCGACATGATGATGTCGTACCGGCCGCTGTTCATGCCGAGGATGAGGCCGTCGAACGTGCCGTTCTCGAAGACGAACTCGACGCCGAGCACCTCGCCGAGCGCCGCGCCGATGGCCGGGTCGATGCCGGAGACCTCTTCGTTCTCGTCGTAGAACTCGATGGGCGGGTACGCGATGTCCGAGCCGACGCGGATCTCCCCGGCATCACGGATCTCCTGCGGCAGCAGGCCGGCCGCGTCGCCCGCGGCGTCGCCCTCGCCACCGCCACCGCCCGCGGACTCCTGGGCGCTCTCGTTGTCGCCCCCCTCGTTCCCCGCGTCATCGGTCTGGTCTCCGCAGGCGCCGAGCAGCAGCGCGCCGCTCGCGACGAACGCGCCGACCGCGGCAAGGCGCAGACGGCGGGGGGAGCTGGAGATCATGGCGTGATCCTCCTGGGGTGGCGGAAGGTCCGAGAAGCGGCACGCGTCTTCGAGTGTCACGAGCTTGTGCGTTTTTCGATGCACGGCATCCTGCCACCCGAACCAGCGTCCCCGGCCACCCCGAACGTCAAGATCGGATAACGGACACGGAACACCGGTCACCGGGAGTGATACACGGCAACTGGTGACTGCCCGAAGTGCGGTCATTCACCGTCCGGTTACCGAACACTGTCGTTGTCGGTGGACTTCATCGGGTAGAACGAATCGTTATCACCCCTCACCCGGGGACCAGGGCGCGTGTGCGACGCGTCCGGCGTCCGCCGCTCACCCAGGCGGACGTGGTGCCCGCCCGCCCCCTGACCTGGGAGCGGCTCCCACCCTCAACCTGTGATGCGAATAAGGGGTCAATCAGTGGCATCGGAGATCGTCAATCCGAGGAACGAGCTTGCGGACGCGGGGCTCGATCCCGCGTTCGCCCTGCACCGCGGCGGCAAGATGGCGGTCGCCGCCACGGTGCCCGTGCGGAACGCGGACGACCTGTCCCTCGCCTACACGCCCGGCGTCGCGCGGGTCTGCGGCGCGATCGCCCAGCAGCCGGAGCTGGTCCACGAGTACACCTGGAAGTCCCAGGTCGTCGCCGTGGTCACGGACGGCAGCGCCGTGCTGGGCCTCGGCGACATCGGTCCGGAGGCGTCACTTCCGGTGATGGAGGGGAAGGCCATCCTCTTCAAACAGTTCGGCGGCGTGGACGCGGTGCCCGTCGCGCTCGACTGCCGGGACCCGGACGAGATCGTGGAGACCGTGGCGCGGCTCGCGCCCTCGTTCGGCGGAGTGAACCTGGAGGACATCTCGGCGCCGCGCTGCTTCGAGATCGAACGCAAGCTCCAGGAGCGGGTGAACATCCCCGTCTTCCACGACGACCAGCACGGCACGGCCGTCGTCACACTCGCCGCCCTGCGGAACGCGGCGCGACTGACCGGCCGCGACCTCGCCGACCTGCGGGTGGTGATCTCCGGCGCCGGGGCGGCCGGCGTCGCCATCGCGAAGATCCTGCTCGGCGCGGGCGTCGGGGACGTCGTGGTCTGCGACCGCAAGGGCATCGTGTCCGCGGACCGCACCGACCTGACCGACGTCAAGCGGGAGCTGGCCGCGCTGACCAACCGCACCGGCCTGACCGGTTCGCTCGCGGCGGCGCTCGACGGGGCGGACGTCTTCGTCGGCGTCAGCGGCGGCACCGTGCCGGAGCCGGCGGTCGCCAAGATGGCGCCGGGCGCGTTCATCTTCGCCATGGCCAACCCGGACCCGGAGATCCACCCCGAGGTCGCGGCCCGCTACGCCGCGGTGGTGGCCACCGGGCGCAGCGACTACCCGAACCAGATCAACAACGTGCTCGCCTTCCCCGGCATCTTCTCCGGCGCGCTGTCGGTCCGGGCCACGCGGATCACCGAGGGCATGAAGCTGGCCGCGGCCGAGGCCCTCGCGGCCGTGGTCGCCGACGACCTCAGCCCCTCCCGGGTCATCCCCTCCCCCTTCGACGAACGCGTCGCCCCGGCCGTCGCCGCGGCGGTCGCGGCGGCCGCGCGCGCCGAGGGCGTGGCCAGGGCGTGAGACCACGGCCCGGCGCGGCCTCCCATCGGCAGGGAGGCCGCGCCGGGACCGCGCCGGGACCGCGCCGGTGCGTTACTTCAGTGCGATGACCACCGCGTCGGTCAGGGAGCTCCACGCCGTCCTGGCCTCGGCGAAGCCCGCCCCGCGCAGGGTGTCGGTGTGCCACCGGAGGGTGGCGAACTCGCCGTTGCCGTGGTCGCCCTCCCTGGGCCTGCCGAAGATCGCGAACCGCTCGGCCGCTTCCTCGGCCAGCTCGGGCGCCGCGGCGACCGCGTCCCACCAGTCCGCCCAGTCCTGGACGCCGGCCGCCTTCTCCCGCTCCTGCCTCGCCTTCCTGAACGCGCGCTCCGCCGCGTTGATCCGCGGGGTCGACTCGTCCGGCATGTGGTCCGCGTTCAGGAACACCCCGCCCGGCCGCACCAGACCGGCCAGCCGGCCGTACAGCGCACGCAGCGGCTCCTCGCGCAGCCAGTGCAGGGCCGTCGCCGTGAGCACGGCGTCGTAGGAGTCGTAGGGCAGCGTCTCGGCCCAGTCGGGCGCGGTGAGGTCCGCGCGGACGAACTCCACCCGCTGCTCCCCCTCGAACGAGCCGCGCGCGATCGCCAGCAGCGCCGGGTCCAGGTCGACGCCGGTGCTGACCGCGCCGGGGAAGCGCGTGAGCAGCCGCCTGCTGATGCTGCCCGTGCCGCAGGCCAGGTCGAGCACGCGCGGCCGGTCGCCGACCAACGCCTCCACCGCGTCCAGCATGACCCGGAAGCGCTCCTCGCGGTCCGGCAAATACCACTCCTGCTGCCGGTCCCAACTGTCCTGCCACTGCTGCCAGTCGGTCATGTCCACTCCTCCACGCACACCTGCGGTAAGAGACACCTGCGGATGGCGGCCCTTACTAGTACGCTGATGACCATAGCTGGCACGCGTAAGGAACACAATTGGAACTGACCTATTACTCGGACTTCGCCGTGCGGCTGATCAACACCGAGGAGCCACTGCGCGGTACGGACGCGCTGACCTCGGTGGACGCCGTGCGCCGCCTGTTCGGCGAGGCCCAGCAGGCCGCCCGGCGGGCCGGCGAGGGCGACGTGACCCGGCTGCGCGGGGTGCGGACCCGGCTGCGCGCCGTCTTCGCGGCCGCGGCGGAGGGCGACGAGGTGCGGGCCGTCGACCTCCTCAACGCGCTGCTGCTCGAATACCCGGCCAGCCCGCAGATCTCAGGACACGACTACCTGGACGAGGCCGGCCGCCCCCGCTGGCACCTGCACCTGGCCGAGCACCCGTCCAGCGCCACCGCCGGCTACGCGGCCATCGCCTGCATGGGCCTCGCGTTCCAGCTGACCGACCTCGGCGTGGACCGGCTCGGCATCTGCGGGGCCGAGCCCTGCCGCAACGCCTACCTCGACACGTCGACCAACCGCTCCAAGCGCTACTGCTCGGACCGGTGCGCGACGCGGGCCAACGTGGCCGCCTACCGGGCGCGCAAGCGCCGCGAACGGGCGCTCAGCGGGCGCACCGCCGATGGCAGCCCGGTCAGCGCCGACACCAGCGAGACCTGACCCCGGCGGAGCGGCGCGCGCAGCCGCAGCAGCGCACGCGCCACCAGCAGGCCGTCCGGCACCGCCCCGAACTCGCGGCTGTCGTTGACCACTTCCGGGTTGTCCCCGACCACCCACCAGCCGCCGCGGCGGCGGCCGACGGCGCGCTTGACGATCAGCAGATCGTGCTGGAACGGATGCCGCAGCACGACCACGTCCCCCGGCCGCACCCGGGACCCGTAACTCAGCAGCAGCTGATCGCCGGGCCGCAGGGTGGGCAGCATCGAGGGGTTGTAAACCTCGGCCAGCCCCAGCCTCATCGCGCTCCTCCACTCGTCGGCGGCCATCGTCCGCCATCGGCCCCAGTCAAGCATTGGACTTTTGGCCTAAGCCGGGGTACCCGGCCCGGGTCGGCCGAGAAAACCCGCCCTGCACGGAGTAATGTCGGCCAGGAGAAGACGATCACGAGGAAGGACAGCTTCATGCTCTCCCGCCTGTTTGCCCCGAAGGTCAAAGTCAGCGCCCACTGCGACCTGCCGTGCGGCGTGTACGACCCGGCCCAGGCCAGGATCGAAGCCGAGTCCGTCAAGGCCATCCAGGAGAAGTACCAGGCCAACGACGACCCGCACTACCGCGCCCGCGCCACGACCATCAAGGAGGAGCGGGCCGAGCTGGCCAAGCACCACATCTCGGTGCTGTGGAGCGACTACTTCAAGCCGCCGCACTTCGAGAAGTACCCCGAGCTGCACCAGCTGGTGAACGACACCCTGAAGGCCCTGAGCGCCGCGAAGGGCTCCACCGACCCGGCCACGGGCCAGAAGGCGCTGGACTACATCGCCCAGGTCGACAAGATCTTCTGGGAGACCAAGAAGGCCTGACCCCCGGGCCCAGCCCAGCACTCCGCCCCCGGCACACAGCTGCCGGGGGCGGCTGCATGCCCGCACCGCGCCGCGGCGGCCCCGGGGTGTGCGGCCCTAGGATGTGCGCGCAGCCAGTTCTCGAGTGCACCGGGGGAGCGAGTGATTCAGGACCACGGCCGGGCGGGGGCGGGGGACGGGGAGTCCGCACAGGTCGCGCCGGCCCAGCCACCGGTGCAGACACCGGCGGAGACCCTGACGTTCGTCGTGGCGGTCGGCGACGACCCGCACGACCCCGGCGCCGGCGGCGAGATGGGGATTTTCCGCCGCCGCGACGAGAGCGCCACCGCGCTCCGGGACATTCCGGTCGCCGTACTGCGGCGCAACCTCAGGCGCACGGTCCCGGGACTCCAGCAGGTGCTGAGCGAGATCGATCCGCCGGAGGGCGGCATGCGGCTCCGCGAGGCGCAGGTGTCCTTCGAGGTGACGGCGGCGGGATCGCGCTGATGGGCACCTCGGCCGAGACGTCGGCCACCGGCGCCATCACCCTCACCAGGTCGATATCGCGGGCCCCGGCGCGCTGTTCCGCATCCGGCGGCTCGGCCGCGGGCACGACGCGGGCACGACGGTGCGCCTGTACCTCCGCTCGCCCGAGCGCGCCCCCTCGTGCGTCCGCCTGCTGCGGCGCCTGCTGTGGCTCTCGGAGTTCACCGTCACGGCCACCGACGGGGCCGAGACGCAGCGCTGGCGGCCCGGCGTGCTGTCGCCCGCGGCGCCGCTGGACGAGCACTCCCCCGGCTCCCCGGGGGGGGGCAGCGGAGAGATCAGGACCCTCGCCGGCGCCCGCCCGCAGGTGTGGTGGTGCAGCCGGGGCGGCGGCATCCTGGCCGACGGCCTGTGGGCCGGTGCGCCGCTGTTCGGCGCGGTGGTCAATCTCGAAGGTCCGCACGTTCCCCGGCTGAGCGTGGACCGCAACCAGATGCTGGAGCACGACCGGGAGCACGTCGGCCGCCTGCTGCGGGAACAGATCCCGGCGCTGCTCGCGCCGGAGGCGGGAATCCTCGACCACGAGTGGGCGTGCACCGTGGCGCTGCATGACCCGCGGCTCGCGGACGAGGTGTTCGCGCGGGCCGTCGCGACAGGCTTCTCCCCCTGGACGGTCGGCGGGCAGGACGTGGACGCGGCGGCCGTGGGCTGCTTCCAGGGCGATGCCCCGCGTTTCTCCCGCGATCAGCCGCTGCTCCGGCGGGCGCTGTTCAGCGCCCCTTCCGAGCATGTCCCGCAGTGGCGCGCCCTGGCGTGGATCAAGGCGGGAGCCTTCCCCGGGGTGACCGTGACCGAGCCGGAGACGGTGGCACTGACCCGTCCCAGTGACACCGTGCTGCTCAGCCTGGGGGGCGCACGGACGCCCAACTTCTGGCGGACAACCGCTGGCTCGAGCCGGAATGGCTGCCAGGCGACGCGCCCGTGCCCCTCGGCCACATCCTCCGGGCGGCGCGCGACATCGGCCGCACGCCGGCCGACGTCGCCGACCGCCTCACCCACCTCGGCCACCCCCTCCCCGCCGGCCGCCCGCTCCCCGACACCCCCCCCACCCCGACGACATCACCCTCCTCAGCGTCGACCTCGACGGGCAGCCCCCGTGGCTGGCCGCCGGGAAGCCGGTGCCGGCAGGTCACATCCTGCGCGCCGCGGCACTTACCGGTCGCACGCCGGCCGAGGTGGCCGGGCGGCTCGCGGAACTCGGGCTCCCGCTTCCGCCGGGCGTGCGGTTCGGTCCGGCCCGCTGAGCGCTACGCGGGGCTCCTGGGCTCGTCCGGGGCCGGAGGGTCGCGTTCCTCCGCGGCACCGCTCAGTTCGAGGACGCGGCGTTCGCGCAGCCCCTCCTCCGCGGTGTGCTCGACGCGGCTCATCGCCAGCCTGAGCAGCGGCGGTGCCATGAGGGAGGTGAGGACCGCGACGAGCACGATGATGCTGTACATCTCGACGGTCAGCAGTCCGAGTCTGACGCCGATCATCGCGATGATCACTTCGATGACGCCCCGCGCGTTCATCCCGGCGCCCAGGGCCAGCGCCTCCCACCGGGTGACGCCGCTGAACAGGCCGCCGAGGAACGCGCCGAGGAACTTGCCCGCGACGGCCACGCCGACCACCGCCAGCGCCCACAGCGCGATATCGGGATCGCCGAGCGCGGTGAGGTCCATCCGCAGCCCCGCCGTGGCGAAGAAGAGGGGGGCGAGCACGGTGACGACCGTCGTGTTCAGCGGTTCGAGGGCGCGCATGTCGACGCCCTTGGCGGCCCCGATGAGCACGCCGCACAGGAACGCCCCGAAGACCGCTTCGAGTTCGAGGGCCTGCGTGCCCGCGGCCGAGAGGACCACCAGCACGACCGCCGCGACCACCGGCATCCCGCGCACCCCGGAGCGCAGGGCCGCGCTCATCACCCACCGGACGACGAACCGGCCCACCGTCAGCACGATCAGCAGGACCAGAGCCAGGTGCGACAGAGAGGTCAGCACGTCGCCGCCGGTCAGCCCGGCGGTGGTGGCCATCGCGGCGACCAGCGAGACGAGTACCCAGCCGACGGCGTCGTCGACGGTCCCGGCCACCAGGATCATCTGCCCGATGTTGCGGTGGATCAGCCGCAGGTCCATCAGGGTCCTGGCGATCACCGGGATCGCGCTGACGCACATCGCGACGCCCACGAAGCAGGCGAAGACCGTCTGGTCGGCGCCGTCCGCCCGCAGCCGGTCGGGCAGCAGCAGGCCGATCCAGATGCCGAACGCGAGCGGCACCACGAGCCCGGCGATGCTCACCCCGGCCGCCCGGGAGCCCTGCCTGCGGACCAGCTTGAGGTCGACGTGCATGCCGGTGAAGCCGACGAGCAGGATCACGCCGAGCTGCCCGAGCGCGTCCAGCAGGTGCATCTGGCCCGGCTCCTGCGGGAACAGCCACGTGCCCACGCCGGGCAGGAGCTGCGCCAGCAGGGAGGGGCCGAGCAGGACGCCGGCCGACAGCTCGCCGACGATGGCCGGCATGCCGAGCCGGACGGCCAGGCGGCCGAGGAGGATCGCCGCAAGCAGCAGTACGCCTATCTGGAGGAGGAGGACGAGGAGTTCGTGGTGCGCGATCGGGGCTACCACGGAGGTGGCCGGCGTCATCGAACGTCCTTTCGCCGCGGAATGGGCGCGCACGGGGGCGGGAGCAGGAAAGGGGAGGGACAACAATGGCCCGCGTGCCAAATCCGGGCACGCAGGCCATTGTTGCCGTCGGCAAAAGCACCGATCAATCTTTGTCAGGTTATATTCACGCAGTTTCCGAGGCGTAAGGGCGCGCGGTATTCACCACCGGTCTCACCGCTTTTCCTCCGGTCGCGACCGGGCGTCCCGCCCCGCCGGGTGCCGGGGCGGCGGGCGCCGGTCGTCCGGCGGGGACGCGGGGGCGACGACCCCCGCGCCGCGCGCGCCCGGCGCGTCCTGCGGCGGGCGGGGCAGCAGCGGGCCGGCCATCATCGACGTGAGCAGCGCCATCACGACCATCATCGTGAAGATCTGGTCATCCAGAATGCCCAGCTCCATGCCGACCTTGAGGATCACCAGCTCGGTGAGACCGCGCGTGTTCATCAGCACGGCGACCTGCCGCGTCTCGCTCCAGCTGCACCCGGCGAGCCGCGCCGGAACGCCCGCACCGAGGAACTTCCCCGTGCACGCGACACCGATGATCGCCAGCAGTTCGAGCGCGCCGTCCGCGCCCAGCGCGCCGAGGTCGACGGACAGGCCGGTGACGACGAAGAACACCGGCAGCAGCAGCCCGCCGGTCTTGCGCAACGGCTCCCGCACCCGCCGCGCCAGCACGTCCCGCGGCGTCCGCGGCGTCACCAGGCCGAACGCGAAGGACCCGAAGATCGCGTCGATCCCGATCCACGAGGTCGCCCAGCCGCTGAGCAGGAGGCCGGAGAACAGCACGGTCAGTACCGCGGCCCCCGACCGCCCGGGGCCGAGCGCGCCGGCCAGCCACCGGGCGAGCAACGGCCGTACGACGAAGGCGAGCAGCCCCATGAACGCCGCGAGGCACGCCAGCATCGACAGGTAGCCGCTCGGCCCGCTCGCGGTGACGACCGCCGTCACCACGGCGAGCAGCGCCCAGGCCAGCGCGTCGGCGACCGCGGCGCACGCCATGACCAGCGCGCCCACCGGCGTGGACTGGAGCCCGTTCTCCACCAGGATGCGCGCCAGCACGGGGAAGGCGGTGATCGCCAGCGCGGTGCCGAGGAACAGCAGGAACGACAGCCGCGGCACCGTGGCGCCGTCCACCTCGCTGTGCCGCGTGTACAGCATGGCGGCCAGGCCGAAGCCCAGAGCGAACGGGACCGCCATCGACCCCAGCGAGACGGCGACGACCGTGCCGCGGCGTCTGCGCAGCGAACCGCCCTCCATCTCCCAGCCGACCAGGAACATGAAGATCAGCAGGCCGACTTCGGCGATGGCGAGCAGCTGCTCGCGCGCCGCCTCGGGGAACAGCAGCTGCGGCAGATCGCCCGGCAGCAGGCCCAGCACGCTGGGGCCGAGCACGATGCCCGCCGTGATCTCCGCGATGACGACGGGCTGGCGCAGTCTGCGCATCTGCCGGGCGAGGAGCGAGCCGACGATGAGCACGAGGGCGACATCGGCCATGACGATGGCGACCGGGAAATCGGATGAGTGCGTCAACACGTGTTCCGCCTATCGGGCAGGGACAGGTGAGCTGATCAACGCCGGTTCGCCCATGGTCGTCACGATCGCTACTTGACGAACAGTTAAGGATCGGTAGATAGCTTCTCCTGACCCCTCATTACCGTCGGATGAGAAAGGAGGGCCACCCGATGACCGAACATGCTTCAGCCGGGAAACGCCCTACCGGGCTGCGCCACTGGCTGCTCCGCGGGCTGACCACGCTCGGGGTCATGGCCACCGGGTACGCCCCGCGCGCGTGGTGGGACGCCCCGGGCGACGCGTGGTGGGAGCGGGGCGACATCGAGCAACTGCCGCCCGCGCAGGCCGCACCGCCCGGGCCGGCGGAGCCCACGGCGCCCGCCCCCGACCCCAGGCATGCGTTCATCCCCGTCTGGCACCCGGAACGCTGACCCGCCTCATCCCGCCGCGGCGGCCGGCGGGCGCAGCAGCGCCAGCGGCTCGGGCGGGGTACGGCCGGTGTGCAGAACGCCCAGCCGCTGGGTGGCGCGGGTGAGCGCCACATACAGGTCGTTGAGCCCGCGCGGCGACGCGGCGGCGATGCCGTCGGGGTCGGCGACCAGGACGGAGTCGAACTCGAGGCCCTTCGCGCGGCCGACGTCCAGCACGTCCACCCGGTCCGGCAGCCCGGCCGCCGCGGCCCCCGCGGCGAGGGCGGGCACCAGCGCCGCGGGTGCCAGGACGGCGACCCGGCCCTCGGGCGAGCCCGCGCACTCGCGCGCGGCCCGGCGCACGGCCGCCGCCACCAGCTCCTCCCGCGGCACGGCGAGCCGCCACGGCTCGGCCGGAGTGTCGCGCACCGCGCGCGGCGGTCTGGCCGCGGGGTCGATGCGGTGCAGCACCCCGGCGGCGACGGCCGCGATCCGGGCGGGGAGGCGGTAGTTCACAGTCAGCTCGGCCCGCCGGAACCGGCTGCCGACGTGCGGCCCGAGCACGTCCGCCCAGGAGCCGCGGGACCCGCCGGGCGCGCCGGTCTGCGCGATATCGCCGACCACGGTCATGGAGCGGGCCGGGCAACGGCGCATCAGCACCCGCCAGGCCATCGCGGACAGCTCCTGCGCCTCGTCGACGACCACGTGCCCGAACGCCCAGGTGCGGTCGGCGGCGGCGCGCTCCGCGGCGTCGCGCGTGTCCCGTTCCGCCTGCCGCTCGGCCAGCCGTTCCGCGTCGATCAGGTCGAAGGCGGCGAGCTGTTCGGCCTCCTCGCCGTCGTCGAAGTCGGTCGTGCGCGAGCCGTAGGCGATGTCCAGCGCCTCCCCGGCCAGCGCGAGCCGCTCCGCACGCTCCGCGGCCGCCTCCTCCTCGGCCGCGCGCAGCACGGCCGGATCGTCCCCGAGCAGCTCCGCGGCCTCGTCGAGGAGCGGCACGTCGGCCACCGACCAGCCGAGGCGGTCCAGGGGGCGCAGCAGCCCCGCGCGTTCCTCCGCGGTGAGCCCTGGCGCCGCGGCGGCCAGTCGTTCCGGCGAGGCGTACAGCTCCCGCAGCAGCCGCTGCGGCGTGAGCCGCGGCCACAGCGCGTCGAGCGCGGCCGACACCTCGGGGGACGCGGCCAGGTCCGCCGCGATGATCTCCAGGTCCTCCGCGGTCAGCAGACTGCTGCCGTCCAGCACGTCCTGGCCGAACTGCGCGGCCACGCCGCGGGCCAGCGCGGCCAGGGCCAGCTCGCGGAAGACGGCCGCCGCCTGGTTGTGCGGCAGTCCGCTCTCCCTGGCCACCCGGCGCGCCTCGGCGCAGTCGTCCGGGTCGAGGCGCGCGGTGCCCTCGTCGTAGACGATGTCGAACGGGGCGTCCGGCACCTCCTGCCGGTCGCGCACGGCGGCGGCCAGCACGCCGGCCATCGACGCCCGCCCCTTCACCTCGGCCGCCGCGGGCGCCTCCGGGCGCCGGGCGCGCACGCCGGGGTACAGCTCCCCGACCGTGGCGAGCAGCACCCCGCTCTCGCCCAGCGAGGGCAGGACGTCGCCGATGTAGCGCAGGAACGTGGTGTTCGGGCCGACGATCAGGACGCCGCTCCTGGCGAGCCGTTCGCGCTGCGTGTAGAGCAGGTACGCGGCGCGGTGCAGCGCCACCGCCGTCTTCCCCGTGCCGGGTCCGCCCTGGACGACGAGGACCCCGCTGTGGGGGGAACGGATGATGTCGTCCTGCTCCTTCTGGATCGTGGCGACGATGTCGCTCATGCGGCCGGTCCTGGCCGCGTCGACGGCGGCCAGCAGCGCCGCGTCCCCGGCGGGCTCCGCGAGCCCGTCGAACTCCTCGTCCAGCACGCCGGTCACGCGCCGGCCGCTGGTCCTGATGTGCCGGCGCCGCCGCACGCCCTCGGTGGAGCGGGCGGTGGCGGCGTAGAACGGCCGGGCCGCCGGGGCGCGCCAGTCGATGAGCAGCGGCTCGAAGTCGGCGCTGCCGTCGAGGATGCCCATGCGCCCGACGTAGCGCCGTTCGTCGTCGTCCATGTCGAGCCGGCCGAAGCACAGCCCGTTCTCCACGGCGTCGAGCCGGGCCGCGCGCCTGGCCAGTTCGTCCGCGGCGACGTCCCGTTCCGCCAGGCCCTGGTGGCCGAGCCCGGTGGCCGCGAGCACCCCTTCGAGCCGCGCGCCGGCCTCGGCGCGCAGCTCGTCCAGACGCCCGTAGAGCCTGGTCAGATACGCCTGTTCGCCGGTCAGGTCACCGGTTCGCCCGCCTGTTGACACGCAACTCCTCTATTCGCTAAGATGCATTCTGCGAGCAGTCTTGGATTTTCAGGTCCAACGCCTGTCAAATCCAGCAATCTAGCGCGGTCTTCACCTCGTCGCAAACAGCGACGGGGTTTTTCTGTGCGCGCTGCGCGGGCGCCCCCGCCTAGGCTGCGGGCATGCACCGGTCCCTGCCGCCCGCCACCGCCGCCATGACGATGCTCGCCGCCGCCGTCATCGTCCACGACCCCGCCGCCGACCGCGTGGTGCTGCTGCGCCGCGGGCCCGCCGCGAAGTTCGGGCGCGGCCTGTGGGACCTGCCGGTCGGCAAGAGCGACCCGGGCGAGCCCGTCACCGTCACCGCCGCACGGGAACTGGCGGAGGAGACCGGGCTCGTCGTCGACCCGGCCGAGCTGCGCCTGGCGCATGTGATTCACGCCGCACGCGGGGCGGAGGCGCCCAACGGGTTCCTCACCGTGATCTTCCTCGCCCGCCGCTGGCGCGGGACGCTGCGCAACGCCGAGCCCCACAAGCACTCCGAGGTCCGGTGGGTGGACGCGAAGGCCCTGCCGGCGGACATCGTGTTCGCCGCGGACGACATCATCAGGCAAGCCCTGGCAGGCGAGTCCGGCGTCGGGCTGCACGGCTGGGCGTGACGGGCGCCGCCGCACTGCGCACGCCGGCGCGGGTACCATCGGCGATCATTGCGGCGCGCACGCGCAACGCCGCGGGAAAATCGAGGAATTGACGCTTCCACCATGGCCACAGTACGCACCGAATGCATTACGATGAGTAATACCGTCGAGGTGGTCGGAAGGTTCCGCCGCATCCCGGGCCGGGCGACAGCACGCCATGGATCGCGGTAGCGTCGCAAGGCGACCCGGGCATCTCTGCGGTGCCCGGGAGCGCTCAATCAGTATGAGTCTCTGTGGAGGTGAGGGTGTCCCCCATCCCAGGTGAGCCCGGATCGCAGGACTTCGTCGAAGTCCGGCTGCCGGCGGCGGGTGCCTATCTGTCAGTGCTGCGAACGGCCACGGCCGGTCTCGCGGCGCGGCTGGATTTCACCCTGGACGAGATCGAGGACCTGCGCATCGCGGTCGACGAGGCCTGCGCCATCCTGCTCCAGCAGGCAATTCCGGGGAGCGTCCTCGAGTGTGTCTTCACCCTGGTCGGCGACGCCCTGCGGGTCACGGTCTCGGCGCCCACCACCGAGGGCCACGCGCCGGAGCGGGACACCTTCGCCTGGACCGTGCTGACGGCGCTCGCGGGTGAGGTCGAATCGGCCGTCGGAGAGGACAAGACGGTCAGCATCAGCCTGCACAAAAAGCGCGGCGGCGCCCCCGGAGCGCCGTGACCGGCGCACAGGGGCCGCCACGGGACGAGGGGGCCGAGGTGAACGAGGTGGAACAGGCCGCAAGACCCCGCCGGGAGCCGGCCGGGGCAGCCATTCCCGGACAGCAGGAGCCTGCCGCGCCCGCACAGCGGCGGGTACTGCCCGACCCGCACGACCGCGGGGCGGCACGTGATCTCTTCGTCGAGCTGCGCAAGCTGCCCGACGGCTCGTCGGAGCGAGCCGAGCTGCGCAACAGCCTGGTGCGGATGCACCTGCCGCTGGTGGAGCACCTGGCCCGCCGCTTCCGCAACCGCGGGGAGCCGCTCGACGACCTGACGCAGGTGGCGACCATCGGCCTGATCAAGTCGGTGGACCGCTTCGACCCGGAGCGCGGCGTGGAGTTCTCCACGTACGCCACGCCCACCGTGGTCGGCGAGATCAAGCGGCACTTCCGGGACAAGGGCTGGGCGGTGCGCGTGCCGCGGCGGCTCCAGGAGCTGCGGCTGTCCCTCAGCCAGGCGACCGCGGAGCTGTCCCAGCAGCACGGCCGGGCGCCGACCGTGCACGAGCTGGCGCAGCGCCTCAGCATCTCCGAGGAGGACGTGCTCGAGGGCCTCGAATCGGCGAACGCGTACAGCACCCTGTCCCTCGACGTGCCGGACACCGATGACGAGTCGCCTGCCGTGGCCGACACTCTGGGCGCCGAGGACGACGCCCTGGAGGGCGTGGAGTACCGCGAGTCGCTGAAGCCGCTGCTCGAAGAGCTGCCGCCGCGGGAGAAGAAGATCCTGCTGCTGCGCTTCTTCGGCAACATGACGCAGTCGCAGATCGCCCAGGAGGTCGGCATCTCGCAGATGCACGTCTCCCGGCTGCTGGCCCGCACGCTCGCGCAGTTGCGCGAGAAGCTGCTGGTGGAGGAGTAACGGCCGCGGCCACGTCCCCTCAGGCAGTCCCGCGGGGCGCGGCGCCCAGCGCCGCGGTGGCCGTCGGATTGATCAGGCAGCCGAGCGCGGCGATGGCCGAGAGGCCCAGCGCGGCCGCCGCCACCGGCCAGAGCCCGCCGCTGCCGAACAGGGTCCAGGTGACGGGGACGGCGAGCAGCTGCGTCAGCACGGCCGGGCTGCGGCTCCAGCGGCGCAGCCGCCACAGCCCGTGGCCCGCGGACAGCGGCAGCGCGGACAGGGCCAGCAGCGTCACGGCGCCGGTGAGCGCCTGCGTCGGGTCGTCCGGGTCCCCGGTCACCACGAGGAGCAGCATGGCCGCGCCGACCGCCGCGATCGCCGCGCCCTGGAGGCCGTTCAGCACGGCCGCGACGGTCACCGTACGCGGACGTCCGGTCACGTCCTGCCCGCTTTGCTGAGTGCTGTTCTCGCCCACCCCGCAAGCGTATAGCCCACCGGCGGCGCCCCGGCCGCCGTGGCCTGGGTACTCTGCCATGCATGCGCGCACTACTCGTGGTCAACCCGGTCGCCACCACCACCAGCGCGCGGACCCGTGACGTCCTCACCCACGCACTCGCCAGCGACCTGAAGCTGGAGGTCGCCGCGACCGGTTACCGCGGGCACGCGCGGGAGCTGGCCAGGGAGGCAGCCGAGCAGGGGACCGCGGACCTGGTCATCGCGCTCGGCGGCGACGGCACGGTCAACGAAGTGGTCAACGGCCTGCTGCACCACGGCCCGGACACCGGGCAGCTGCCGCGGCTCGCGGTCGTGCCCGGCGGCTCCACGAACGTGTTCGCGCGGGCACTCGGCCTCCCCAACGACGCGGTCGAGGCCACCGGGGCGCTGCTGGACGCGCTGCACGCGAAGTCGGAACGCGCGGTCGGTCTCGGCCTCGCGGCCGGCACGCCGGACACCCAGGACGCCGAAGTCCCGCGCCGCTGGTTCACGTTCAACGCGGGGCTCGGTTTCGACGCGGGTGTCGTCGGCCGGGTGGAGTTGCAGCGGGAGCGCGGCAAACGGTCCACGCACGCGCTGTACGTGCGGCAGGCGATGCGGCAGTTCCTCGGGGACCAGCACCGCACCGCGGGCACGATCACGCTGCGGCGCGCGGGGCACGAGCCGGTGACGGGGCTCGCGCTGGCGATAGTGTGCAACACCGCGCCGTGGACGTTCCTGGGGAACCGGCCGATGTACGCGGCGCCCCGCGCCTCGTTCGACACCGGGCTCGACCTGCTGGGACTCACCCGGCTGTCGTCCGCGGCGGTGACGCGGTACGCGACGCAGCTGCTGCGCAGTTCGCCGGACCGCGGGCCCCGCGGGAAGCATGTGGTGGCCCTCCACGACGAACCGGACTTCACCTTGCAATCGCAGGTGCCACAGCCGTTTCAGCTTGATGGTGACCACCTCGGACTGCGTACAAGTGTGACCTTCACAGGCGTACGCCGTGCACTGCGTGTGATTGTGTGAGCAGAAGCCCGCAAACTCCTTCCAGTCGAACGTTTAGTGCAGGCTCCACCCGTCGGAAGTAGGGCTGTGAGCTAGGCGACACCAAGGATTCAAAAAAAACTTTCCGGAAGGGGTTGTATCCGCAGCCCAGGTTTGCGAACCTCTACATGGCGATCGGGACGGCCGGGACACACCTCGGCCCCCTTGAGAGTCCGAATCCTCTTCGAGCCTGCGGGTGCCGCAGCGAAGGTCCTCACTGAAGATGCCTGAGCAGCAGCCCGATCTTTGTCTGGGGATTCGTGAAAGCGTTCACATTCACAAGCAATGTAACTGCAACGTGCAGGAGATGGAGCAGACATGGACTGGCGTCACAGCGCCGTTTGCCGCGAGGAGGACCCCGAGCTGTTCTTCCCCATCGGCAACACCGGTCCTGCGCTGCTGCAGATCGAGGAAGCCAAGGCCGTCTGCCGCCGCTGCCCCGTCATGGAGCAGTGCCTGCAGTGGGCTCTGGAGTCCGGCCAGGACTCCGGCGTCTGGGGCGGAATGAGCGAGGACGAGCGCCGTGCCATGAAGCGCCGCGCCGCTCGCAACCGGGCGCGCAAGGCCAGCGCCTGAGTTATCGGGCGCGCCCTCACGCCCCCGCCACCCGCTGCCCCGAGCCGCAGCACGCGCAGCACCCGTCAGGTGCCCAACGCGAAACGCGCCGATCCCCGACCCGCGAGCACACATCACCGCGGGCCGGGGATCGGCGTTTGTGCGTCCCGGGCTCAGCAGTTCAACGGCTCAGCGGCTCAGCGCTTGGCCCCGTGCCGCTCCAGCGGCAGGTCGAGCGACACGCGCGTGCCGCCGTCCTGGGCCGGCACCATGTCGAAGGTGCCGCCCAACTCCCCCTCCACCAGCGTGCGCACGATCTGAAGGCCCAGATTCCCGTCGCTGCGCGGATTGAACGTGCGCGGCAGCCCCTGCCCGTCGTCCTGAACGGTGACCAGCAGCCGCCCCGGCTCGCGCGTGCCGTCGGTGCGGGTCGCGTTCACCTCGATCGCGCCGCGCTCCCCCGAGGGGAAGGCGTGTTCAAGTGCGTTCTGGAGCACCTCGGTCAGGACCATCGACAGCGGGGTCGCGGTCTCGGCGTCCAGGATGCCGAAGCGGCCGGTGCGGCGGCCGATGACCCGGCCGTCCGGGGCGAGTTCGGCAACCATGGTGATGACGCGGTCGGCGATCTCGTCGAACTCCACCCGCTCGTCCAGATTCTGGGACAGCGTCTCGTGCACGATGGCGATGGAGCCGACGCGGCGCACCGCCTCGTCCAGGGCGGCTCGCGCGCTGCTGTCGCCGGTGGCGCCGATACGCCGGGACTGGAGGCGCAGCAGCGCCGCGACGGTCTGGAGATTGTTCTTCACCCGGTGGTGGATCTCCCGGATGGTGGCGTCCTTGGTCATCAACTCGCGCTCGCGCCGCCGCAGTTCGGTCACGTCGCGGAGCAGTATGAGGGAGCCGATCCGCTCACCCTTCGGCTTCAGCGGGATAGCGCGCAGCTGGATCACACAGTCGTTGCCCTCGATCTCCGCCTCCCGCGGCGCCCAGCCGCTGGCGAGCTTGACCAGTGACTCGTCCACCGGGCCGCGGGTCGGGGCGAGGTCCGCCGTGGTCGGGCCGAGCGGCAGGCCCACCAGGTCGGCGGCCAGGCCGAGCCGGTGGTAGGCGGACAGCGCGTTGGGGCTGGCGTACTGCACGACGCCCTCGGCATCCAGCCGGATGAAGCCGTCGCCCACGCGCGGCGCACGGTCCATGCCGACCTGCTGCCCCGGGAAGGGGAAGGCGCCCCCGGCGATCATCTGGGCGAGGTCGGACGCGCTCTGGAGGTAGGTCAGCTCCAGGCGGCTGGGGGTGCGCACGGTCAGCAGGTTGGTGTTGCGCGCGATCACGCCGAGCACCCGGCCCTCGCGGCGCACGGGGATGGACTCCACGCGCACCGGCACCTCCTCGCGCCACTCCGGGTCGCCCTCGCGCACGATCCGGCCCTCGTCGAGGGCGACGTCGAGCAGCGGGCGCCGGCCGCGCGGCACCAGGTGGCCGACCATGTCGTCCTGGTAGGAGGTGGGCCCGGTGTTGGGCCGCATCTGGGCGACCGAGACGTAGCGGGTGCCGTCGCTGGTCGGCAGCCAGAGCACCAGGTCCGCGAAGGACAGGTCGGAGAGCAGCTGCCACTCGGACACCAGCAGGTGGAGCCAGTCGAGGTCGTCGTCCGTGAGCTCGGTGTGCTGGCGGACGAGGTCGTTCATGGAGGGCACACGGGCGAGCTTACCGGCGCGCGCAAACACGCTCCGGCGCGCTTGAGCCGCGCTCAAGAACCGACGGCGCGAGCCGGGGCAGTCGGACAAGTGCTTTCAGAGCATGGACACACGACCGCAGTGCGGTTCAGAATGGGGAACGCCAGCGTACTTCTGCTCTCCCCGCACAGGAGGGCAGAGCGAGGCCGCACGACGCTATCTGCCCTGACGGCGTCGAAGGCCCGCATCGCTCCGGGCTGCGGTGCCGAGAGGGTTGAGGGTCCCTCCCCGGCGCCGCGGCCCGCGGGTGTGCCCGGCCCCGGTCACGGGGCGGCGGGCCAGGCGCGCAGCGCCGCCTCCGCGACGGCCTCCAGGGCCGCCCGTTCCACCCCGTCCCGCGCCTGCTGGCTCATGCCCTGGAGGACCGCGCCGACGAAGCGGGCGAGACCCGCCGCGTCGGTCCCGGCCGGCATCCGCCCCGCGGCGATGTCCGCCCGGATAAGGCTCTCGAACGCACGCACGTTTTCCTCACGGCGCGCACGCAATCCGGTGGCCACCTGATCCACCGGGCAGTTGAGCGCGGCGGAGGCGATCAGGCAGCCCGGTGGGCGACCGGGGGCCGTGTACTCGGCGGCGGCCTCGCGCAGGACGCGGGCCACGACCTGCTGCGCGGTGGGCTCCTCGGCCAGGGCCCGGCCGATGAACCCGCCGAAGCGCTCCCCGAAGCGCTCCACGACCTCCTCGAAGAGGGTCTGCTTGTCCCCGAAGGCGGCGTACAGGCTGGGGGCCCCGATGCCCATGACGCGGGTCAGCTCGGCGACCGAGGTGGCCTCGTAGCCGCGCTCCCAGAAGACCCACGTCGCCTGGTCGAGGGCGGCCTCCCGGTCGAAGGACCGAGGGCGTCCGCGTGTTCTCTCCGCCATGCCCACATTCTATAGCGCCCGCTTAAAAATGCGTGCTAGCGTTCTTTCTGTAGCAGCCACTAGAGAAAGGCGGGCGGCGCCATGGGCACGCTCACGGGAAAGACGGCGCTGGTCACCGGCGCGAGCCGCGGCATAGGGCGGGCCATCGCCGAGCGGTTCGGCCGCGAAGGGGCCCGCGTCGCGGTGCACTACGGCCGGGACGAGGCCGCGGCCGAGACCACCGTGAAGGCGATCGAGACGGCCGGCGGCAGCGCATTCCCCCTCCGGGCCGAGCTGGGGGCGCCTGGCGACGCGGAGGCCCTGTGGGAGGCGTTCGACGAGCGGGCCGACGGCCTCGACATCCTCGTCAACAACGCGGCCATCAACGGCACGCGCCGCGGGGTCGCCGACACCGACCGGGCCGAGTTCGAGCAGATCTTCGCGGTGAACGTGACCGCGGTCTTCTTCCTCGTGCAGCACGGCCTCGGCCGGCTGCGGGACGGCGGACGCGTCATCAACATCAGCACCGGACTGACCCGCAGGGCGGCCGATATGACCGAAGTGCTGGCGTACACCATGTCCAAGGGCGCGCTCGACCAGTTGACGGTCGGCCTCGCCAAGGAGTTGGGCCCGCGCGGCATCACCGTCAACGGCCTGGCCCCCGGGGTCGTCGACACCGACATGAACGCCGACTGGCTGCGCGCCGGGGGCGAGGAGGCGCGGCACACGGTGTCGGCGATGTCACCCCTCGGCCGGGTCGCCGACGGCAGTGACATCGCCGACGCCGCCGCGTTCCTCGCCTCCGACGACGGCCGCTGGGTCACGGGCGACTGGCTGAACGCGACCGGCGGCGCCGTGCTGTGACGGGCCGCGGGGTCAGCGGGTCTCGGTCACCTTGGCCAGGGCCCGCGGGGCGTCCGGGTCCTGGCCGCGGGCCAGGGTGACCTCGTAGGCGAGCAGTTGCAGCGGAATGATCTCCAGGATCGGCTGCAACTCCTCGCGCACACCGTCGGTGGGCAGCGCGAATCCGGCCGACGCAGCCGCCACCTGCGCGCTTGGCCCGATGACCACCAGGTCGGCGCCGCGGTCCTTCAGCCGGTCGAGCACCGGCTGGAGCGCCTCGCCGCCGCGGCCGTCGGTGACGATGGCGATGACGGGGAAGATGTTGTCGACCATCGCCAGCGGGCCGTGCAGCAGGTCCGCGCCCGAGTACGACAGCGCCGGGATGTAGCTGGTCTCCATCAGCTTCAGCGCCGCCTCCTTGGCGGTCGGATAGCCGTAGCCGCGGGAGGTCAGCACCATCCGTTCGGCGAAGCGGTAGCGCGCCGCCAGCTGCCGGATCTCGTCCTGCCGCGCCAGAATTCGCGTCGCCAGCTCCGGGAGCCGGCCTGCGGCGGCGGTCCCGTCGCCGCCGCGCAGGCCCTCGGCGAACAGGTAGAGCGCGAGCAGCTCAGCCGTGTACGTCTTGGTGGCCGGCAGGGCCCGCTCCGGCCCGGCCAGCACGTCGACGTGGAACTCGGCGGCCTCGGCCAGCGGCGAGTCCGCGTTGTTGGTCACGGCCAGCGTGATCGCCCCGCCCGCGCGGGCCGCCTTCGTCGAGGCGACCAGGTCGGGCGAGCCGCCGGACTGGCTGACGGTGATCACCAGGCAGTCGGCGAGATCCTGCTGGGCCGCGTAAGCGGTCGTCGTCGACATGGACGTCAGGCCGCACGGCTTCCCCACCAGGATCTCCAGCAGGTACTTCCCGTACAGCGCCGCGTTGTCCGAGGTGCCGCGGGCGGTCAGCAGCACGAACCGCGGCCGCCGCGCGGCGATCCGCGCCGCGACCTCGCGGATGCGCGGCGCGCCCTCGGCGAGCAGCCGGCGCAGCACGGCGGGCTGCTCGGCCATCTCGGCCGCCATCAGACGGCCGGGCGGTGCGTCGGGCGGCGCGACAGGGGTGGCTTGCATCGAGGGTTCCCTCCCGGTTGCGGTACCGGTCACCGCGGGGCCCGGCCCGCGATGACCTCGGCGGCGGCCCGGCCGCAGACGCGGGCGGCGCCGTGGGTGGCGATGTGCAGAGCGCCGGACGGCGGCGCGTGCGGCACGCCCATCTCGACGACGACCGTGTCCGGACGGGCCGCGAGCAGCCGGGCGAGCGCGTCGGCCATCCAGGCGTGGCGGTGCACGTCGCGGACGACGGCGACGATGCGGCGCTCCCCCGCGGCGGCCAGGATCTCGGCCACGAACCCGTCGCCGCCGGCCCGTTCCGCCTCCTCGCGGGTGTGGCTGCCGGTGGCGGTGCCGGGCAGCAGCCCGGCCAGCTCGGGGCCGACACCCCACGGGGTGTGCTCGCCGACCGCGATGTTGGCCACGGGCGGGAACGAGGCGACGTAGGGCGGCGCCGCCAGCGGGACGAACGGGTCCGCGCCGTCGGGCCGGTGCAGGCGCAGCGCGCGGCGGGCGGCGGTCAGGCCGACCTCGCCTGCCGGGTCGGGCGCCCCGGCCCGCGCCGCGGCCCCCGCGGTCCAGTCGGCCAGCTCCCGCACGCGCGTGGCGGCGTCGTGCAAACGTTCCTCGGGCAGCTCGCCGCTGTGCACGGCCCGCACCAGGGCGTCGCGCAGGCGCAGCACCTCGGCCTCGTCGGACGGGGTGCCGCCGATGCAGAGGGCGTCGGCGCCCGCGGCGATGGCGTGGACGCAGCCGCCGTCCAGGCCGTAGGCGCCGGCGACGGCCTTCATCTCGATGGCGTCGGTGAAGATCAGCCCGTCGTAGCCGAGACCGCCCTCGGCGGCCGGGGCGCGGAGCAGGCCGGTGAGGACGGCGGGGCTGAGCGTGGCGGGCCGGTCGGGGTCCAGGGCGGGCACGAGGATGTGGGCGCTCATCACGCAGCGGGTGCCGGCCGCGATGGCCGCTTTGAAGGGCGCGAGCTCCCGGGTGTGCAGCGTGTCGGAATCCAGGTCGATCAGCGGCATCGCGTGGTGGGAGTCGACGCTGGTGTTGCCGTGTCCGGGGAAGTGCTTCACGCAGGCGGCGACGCCCGCGCTCTGGAGCCCCTCCACGTAGGCGACGGTGTGCCGGGCGACCAGCTGCGGGTCGTCGCCGAAGGAGCGGACGCCGATGACCGGGTTGTCCGGGTCGGTGTTGACGTCCGCGGAGGGCGCCCAGTTGAGGTTGACGCCGCAGACGGCCAGGCGGCGGCCCAGCTCGGCGGCGACCTCGCGCGTCAGGGCGGTGTCGTCCACGCTGCCCAGGGCGTGGTTGCCGGGGAACGAGGAGCCCCCGTGCACTTCGAGGCGGGTGACGTCGCCGCCCTCCTCGTCGACGGAGACCAGCACGTCGGGCTTCGCGGCCCGCAACTGGGCGGTGAGGGCGGCCACTTGTTCCGGCGAGACGATGTTGCGGCCGAAGAGGCCGACGCCGGTCATGCCGTTGGCCAGCTGCCGCGGCAGCCAGTCGGGCAGGTCCGTGGTCCCGGCGAAGGTCGGCTGGAGAACGGCGAGCGCGTCGCGGGTGACGGTGTCGGAGTCGCGTACGGCAGTCGTCATGAGCGAGTGCTATCCCTTCACGGCACCCGCGGAGAGGCCGCCGGTGACCCGTCGCTGGAGCAGGATGAAGAGGATGAGGACCGGGATGGTGAACATCGAGGAGGCGGCCATGGTCGCGCCCCAGTCGTTGCCGAAGTTGGTCTGGAACTGCGTCAGCCACAGCGGCAGCGTCGCGGCGTCCGGCGCCTTGTTCAGCACCAGGACCATGGCGTACTCGTTCCAGGCCGAGATGAAGCCGAACAGGGACGTCGCCATCAGGCCGGGGGCGAGCAGCGGGAAGATGACGCGGAAGAACGCCTGGGTCCTGGTACAGCCGTCGATCATGGCGGACTCCTCCAGTTCCTTGGGCACCGCGGCGATGAAGCCGCGCAGTGTCCAGATGGTGAACGGGAGCGCCATGACGAAGTACACGAGCGTCAGGGTGCCGATGCTATTGAGCATTTCGAGGTCGCGGGCGTTGAGGTACACGACGATGATCAGGATTTCCCACGGCGCCATCTGCGCCATCATCACCGCGATGACCATGCCGCGGCGCCCGCGGAAGCGCATGCGCGCGATGGCGTAACTGGCCATCAGGGCCACGCCGAGCGCGAGAAGTACGGCGCCGATGGTGACGATGAAGCTGTTGCCGACGTACGTCCAGAACAGGTCGACGCCGGTCGCGGTGGAGTAGTGGTCGAAGGAGGGGGTGAAGAAGAACACCGGGTCCTTCGAGAGCACATCGGTATTGCTCTTGAAGGAGGTGGAGAACATCCAGTACACGGGGAAGAGGAACAGCACGACCAGCACCAGGGCCGTGCCGTTGAGCATGACCTTCCTCATGATTCCTCCTTCTCCTGCTTGAAGATCAGCCAGAAGTAGAACGACATGGCGACCAGCAGGATGATCAGCGTGAGGACGGAGATCGCGGCCGCGGCGCCGTACTGGTTCTGGCCCATGCCCTCCATGTAGGCCATGACCGGCAGTGTTTCGGACTGGCGGTCGGGGCCGCCCTCGTTCATGGCGTAGATCTGGGTGAACGCCTTGAACACCCAGATGATCTCCAGGAAGGTCGTGATCAGGAAGAACGGCCGCATGATCGGGACCAGGATGGACCAGAAGACGCGCCAGTCGGAGGCGCCGTCCATGCGGGCGGCCTCCCAGATCTCTCCGCTGACGGTGGTGAGCCCCGCGTAGAGGTTGAGCGCGACGAACGGCACCGACGCCCACACGATCAGCACGGTCACGATGGCCAGCGTCGAGGTGCCGCTGCCGAACCAGTTGTGCTGCTCGTAGCCGGAGAAGCCGAGGCTGCGCATCACCCAGTTCGCGACGCCGAACTGCTGGTCGAACAGCCACTGGAAGACGGTGGTGCTGGCGATGACGGGCATGGCCCAGGCCGCGACGAGGCTGATGGACAGGAGCAGCCGCATCTTGGTGCCGAGTGCGTTGAGCAGCAGGCCGATCAGCGTGCCCAGGATCATGATCACCAGCACGTTGGCCGCCATGAAGACGAACGTGCGGACGGCCGCGTCCCAGAAGCGCTCGTTCTCCAGAACGGCCCGGTAGTTGTCCAGGCCCGTCCACTCGGTGGTCCTGGAGATCAGCTGGCGGCGGCCGAACTCCTGGAAGGAGATGACGAGATTGCGGACGAGCGCGTAGCCGAGGACGGCGGCCAGGGCCAGTACGGCGGGGGCGAGCAGCAGGTACGGCAGCCAGCGCGCGGAACGCGGGCGGCGCGGCCGCGGCGGGGGCAGGCCGGCCGTGGAGGGGTCCGGACCCGGTACCCGGGGCGGGGCGTCCTCGATATGCACGGTCATGCGTGGTATCCCTCGTCTTCCTCGGTCTTCCCTCGGTTCCCCTCCGTCCCGGCACCGCCGCCCGAACGGCCGGGACGGGGTCTTGAGGGGTGCCGCCGGCGGGCCGGCGGCACCCCGGTGTCACGTGCTACTCGCGGTTGATCCGGGTGGTGATCTCCGCGTCGGCCTCCTCGGCGGCGGTCTGGTAGTCGTCGCCGTTGAGTGCCTTGGTCATCAGTTCCTTGATGGGGTTGGGCTCGGTCTCCACGTTCGCCCAACCGGTGGTGAGGGGCGGCAGGAAGCCGACGTCCGCGGAGGCCACCATCGCCTCGGCGAAGCTGCCCGGCTCCGGCTCGGCCGTGACGTCGGTGCGGTTGGGCACGACGCCGTCGCCGTTGGCGTCGACGAACTTCTGCGCGTATTCCTGCGAGGTGGCCAGGCGGAGGAACTCCATGGCCAGGTCCGGGTTTCCGGCCCGCTCGGAGACGGCCAGGTTGGAGCCGCCGAGGAAGACGTTGCCCAACTGGTCGGCGGTCTTGCCCGGCACCGGGAAGTAGCCGAAGTCGGCCTCGCCGCCGGCCTCCTCGATGGCGGCGATGGCGCCCGCGGCCTCCCAGCCGAGGCCGATCCAGGAGCCGATCTCCTGGTTGGGCACGATGTCGACGGACTGCTGCGGCTCGGCCTCGTCGATGTCGGCCGGCGCCTCGGAGAAGGACTGGAGCGTGCGGTAGAACTCCATGCCCGCCTCGCCCTCGGGCGTGGCCAGCGAACCGGCCCACTCCTCGCCGTCCTCGACGGCGAACGCGCCGCCCTCGTCGGCGACGAAGCCACCCATCACGTAGTAGCTCTGGCCGGGCAGGTAGATGGGCTGGGCCTCGGTGTTCTCGTCGATCAGCTCCAGCGCCTCGACCCACTCGTCCCGTGTGGTGGGCACCTCGGCGCCGGCGTCCGCCCAGACGCTCTGGTCGTAAATGACCACCCGGTTGGCGCCGTACCAGGGCACGGCGTACAGCGTGCCGTCGACCTCGGCGGAGGCCAGCATGTTTTCCGACCAGGGCTCGTCCGCCAGGTCGCTCAGGTCGGCGAGGCCACCGGTGTTGGCGTAGCCGACGGTCTGGGTGTTGCCGAGCTCCAGCACGTCGACGGTGCCGTCCTCGGACAGGGCCGTGGTCAGCCGGTCCTGGATGCCGTCCCACTGCTGGATCTCGACATTGACCTGGACGTCGTGCTCCTCCTCGAACGCCGCGGTCAGCTCGTCGACCCACGGCTCCGGAGCGGAACCGTCCATGAGCCAGACGGTGATGGAATCGGCGTCGCCGCCGTCCCCCCCACTGCCGTCGTCGCCGCAGGCGGCCAAGGCGGCCGTCAGGGCCGTCACACCGACGGCAGCGATCAGCTTGCGCTTCACGTCACCCTCCTCAAAAAAGAGCCGGACCCCCCACTCTGTGGCCTGGGGACGACCGTTACGTTAGTGGTGTAGACAAGAGGTGTAGACCAGTTGCACGGAGCCTGGACTAGACCACGCCGGGGTGTCAAGGGCCCACGAGCGGCAGCCGCTGTCCGTTACCGGACCGACATCTGCCCGGGGGCACCGCGGTTGTCGGGCCCGTGTCACGATGTCAGCTGCGATGTGTCGGAGGAGCCGGTGACGGCAGAACAGAACGAGTCGGGAAGGCGTGCCATGGCCAGGGACGGTGGAGTGACCGCAGGCGCCGCCGGCCCCGCGGGCGCCACTTCCCCCGCCACAGGCCCGGACGGCACCGACCGTACCCGCACTGCCCGTGTCCCTAAGTACTACCGCCTCAAGCGCCATCTGCAACAGATGACGGAGACTCTTCCTCCCGGCACCCCCGTGCCGCCGGAGCGCTCCCTCGCCAGTGAGTTCGACACCTCGCGCACCACGGTGCGTCAGGCGCTCCAGGAGCTGGTCGTCGAGGGCCGCCTCGAACGCATCCAGGGCAAGGGCACGTTCGTCGCCAAGCCGAAGGTCTCCCAGGCCCTCCAACTGACCTCCTACACCGAGGATATGCGGGCCCAGGGCCTGGAGCCGACCTCCCAGTTGCTGGAGATCGGCTACATCACCGCGGACGAACGGCTCAGCCGCCTGCTCGACCTGCCCGAGGGCGGCCGGGTGCTGCGCATCGAGCGGCTGCGCCTGGCCAGCGGCGAACCGATGGCGATAGAGACCACGCACCTGTCCCAGGAGCGCTTCCCCGCGCTGCGGCGCAGCCTGGTCCGCTACACATCGCTGTACACGGCCCTGGCCGAGGTCTACGACGTGCACCTGGCGCACGCCGAGGAGACCATCGAGACCTCGCTGGCCAACCCCCGCGAGGCGGGCCTGCTCGGCACGGACGTCGGCCTTCCGATGCTGATGCTGTCGCGCCACTCGCGCGACAGCGGGGGCGAGCCCGTGGAGTGGGTCAGGTCGGTCTACCGGGGCGACCGTTATAAGTTCGTGGCCAATCTGGAACGTCCGCACCCCTCCGCGCCCCGCTGAGGGGCCCGGTTCCCCGCCGATGACCGCGGACCGTGTCCGCCCCATGGTCTTCCAGCCGCTCCTGGCCTAGATTCCGGCGAGTCAGCGAGTGATCACCGGCGGGAGGACATCGTGCAATCCCCACCACGAGCACGTCAGGGGCGGCAGGTACACCCACGTTCCATCGTCGTCTGGACGGCCGTCGCCGTCGTCGGCGGGGTCGGCTGGGCCATGCTGGCGCTGTCCCGCGGCGAGGAGGTCTCCGCCGCGTGGATGGTCGCCGCGGCCCTCGGCTCGTACGCCATCGCGTACCGCTTCTACGCCCGTTACATCGCCACCCGGGTCCTGCGGACCGACCACACCAGGGCCACGCCCGCGGAACGGCTCGCCGACGGTCTCGACTACCACCCGACCGACCGTCGGGTGCTGCTCGGCCACCACTTCGCGGGCATCTCCGGCGCCGGGCCGCTCGTCGGCCCGGTGCTGGCCGCGCAGATGGGGTACCTGCCGGGCACCATCTGGATCATCGTCGGCGTGATCTTCGCGGGCGCCGTCCAGGACATGGTTGTGCTCTTCTTCTCCACCCGCAGGGACGGCAAGAGCCTCGGCCAGATCGCCCGCGAGGAGATCGGCCCGGTCGGCGGCACCGCCGCGGTCCTGGCCATCTTCGCCATCATGATCATCCTGCTGGCGGTGCTGGCCCTGGTGGTGGTCAACGCGCTGGCGGAGTCGCCCTGGGGCGCGTTCTCGGTCGGCATGACCATCCCCATCGCCCTGTTCATGGGCATCTACCTCCGCTTCCTGCGCCCCGGCCGCGTCGCCGAGGTCACCGTGATCGGCATCGCGCTGCTGCTGTTCGTCATCGCGGCCGGCCGCTGGGTCGCCAACTCCAGCTGGGCCGAGGCGTTCACGCTGGACCCGAGCACGCTGGTCATCTGGCTGGTGCTCTACGGCTTCGCCGCCTCCGTGGTGCCGGTGTGGCTGCTGCTCGTGCCGCGCGACTACCTGTCGACGTTCATGAAGATCGGCACCATCGCCCTGCTCGCCGTCGCCATCGTCGTCACCCTGCCGGGGCTGCAGATGGAGGCGGTCACCGACTTCGCGTCCAACGGCGAAGGGCCGGTGTTCGCCGGGTCGATGTTCCCGTTCGTCTTCATCACCATCGCCTGCGGCGCGGTCTCCGGCTTCCACGCGCTGATCTCCTCCGGGACCACGCCGAAGATGATCCAGAAGGAGACGCAGGTCCGCAGCATCGGCTACGGCGCGATGCTCATGGAGTCCTCGGTCGCGGTCATGGCCATCACCGCCGCCTGCGTCCTCGACCCCGGCGTGTACTTCGCGATGAACGCGCCGCCCGCCGTCATCGGCGACACCCTCCAGTCCGCCTCGGACACCATCTCCTCCTGGGGCTTCATGCTGACCCCCGAGCAGCTCGCCGAAGCGGCGGAGTCCGTCGAGGAGGAGTCGCTGCTGTCCAGAACCGGCGGGGCGCCGACGCTGGCCCTCGGCCTCGCGGGCATCCTCGCCGACATCATCGGCGGCGACAGCATGATGAGCTTCTGGTACCACTTCGCGATCATGTTCGAGGCGCTGTTCATCCTCACCGCCATAGACGCGGGAACGCGCGTCGGCCGGTTCATCCTCCAGGACGCCCTCGGCAGCATTCCGGGGCTCGGCCGTCTGCGTTCCAACACCTGGCTGCCCGGCGTCTGGCTCACCAGCGCGATCGTCGTCGGACTGTGGGGCTGGCTGCTGTGGGTCGGCGTCAACGACCCGCTCGGCGGCATCAACACGCTGTATCCGATCTTCGGCATCTCCAACCAGCTCCTCGGCGCCGTGGCCCTGGGCATCTGCACTCTGCTGCTGATCAAGGCGGGGCGGCTCAAATACGCCTGGGTGACCTTCGTGCCGTTCGCCTGGGTGTCCCTGGTCACGCTCACCGCCAGCTGGCAGAAAGTCTTCTCCGGCGACCCGGCCGTCGGCTTCCTCGCCCGCCGCGACCAGTACCAGGACGGCATCGACGCGGGACAGCTGCTGCCGGGCGCCGCCGACATGGACGACATGCGGACCATCGTCAACAACGCGACCGTCGACGCGGTGATCTCCGCCGCGCTCGCGCTGCTCGTCCTCGTCGTGTTCGCCGACGCGCTGCGCGTGTGCCTGAAGGCCATCCGCACCCCGGCCTCCGTCACGCTGAAGGAGGCGCCGTACCAGGAGTCGAAGATGATCGCCCCGGCCGGACTCGTCGCCACCAAGGAGGAACGCGCCGAACTCGCCGCGGCCGGGCTCGGCCCCGGCGGTGGCATCCCCGAACAGGCCGCGGGCGACCGCGCCCCCGAGGCCCGCACATGAGCCGCCTCGTCACGGCCCCGCGCCGCGCCGCGGCCTGGGTGCGCTGGTACGTCACCGAGTTCACCGGCGAGACCGCCTACGAGCGCCACGTCGCCTGGCTCGCGCGGCACGACCCCGGCGCACCGGTGCCCACCCGCCGCGAGTTCGAACGGCGCCGCACCGACGCGCGCTACGCCGACCCGCGCAACGGTCACCACCGCGGCTGCTGCTGACCCGCGCCGGGCCGGGCCGCGCGGCCCGGCCCGGCCCGCCGGGCCCGGTCGCGCGGCCCCCGGCTGCCCGCGCCCCCCGGCGTTCTCGTACCGTTCTTCGATGACCAGGCGGGCGTGGAGGAGAACGGTGTCCGAAGAAGGCCGTACCGGCCCACCGGCGGCGCCGCCCGCCCCCGCGCCCGGTGAGCCGGCGGCGGCCGAGCCGCCCGCCGGCCGGCGAATACGCGCGGCGCGCGCCACGGCGCGCGCCTGGCGCACCGGGCGCCTCGACCCGTGGCTGCTCGCCGCCGCGTTCTTCGCCGTCTACGCGGCCATATCGGTGACCCGCTGGCTGCGCTGGGAGAACCGCTCCTGGGACCTGGGCATCTTCGAGCAGGTCGTCCGCTCCTACGCCCGCCTCGAAACCCCGGTCTCCGACCTCAAGGGCCCCGACTTCCCCATCCTGGGCGACCACTTCAGCCCGGTGACCGCGCTGATCGCCCCGTTCTACCGCCTCTTCCCCGGCCCGGTGACGCTCCTCGTCGCGCAGGCCGCCCTGTTCGCGCTCGCCGTCGTCCCCGTCACCCGCGCCGCCGCGCACCTGCTGGGCCGCGCCGCGGGCGCGGCCCTCGGCACCGCCTACGGGCTGTCCTGGGGTGTGCAACGCGCCGTGGACTTCGACTTCCACGAGATCGCGTTCGCCGTGCCGCTCATCGCGTTCGCCCTCGAAGCCGTCCTGCGGGAACGGTGGCGCGCCGCGCTGTGCTGGGCCGTTCCGCTGCTGTTCGTCAAGGAGGACCTGGGGCTGACCGCCGCCGCGATCGCCTTCGTCGTCGCCGTCAGGACGTGGCACTCCCGCCCCCGCGCCGCCACCGGCGCGCTCACCACCGCCGCGCTGTGCGTGGCGGGCTGCGCGCTGACCCTGGCCGTCCTCATACCAGCGTTCAACGCGGGCGGCGAGTACGACTACTGGACGAAGCTCGGCGAGGGCGGCGGCGGCCCCGCCGACGCCCTGCTGACCGGGACCGAGGAGAAGCTGCGCACGCTGCTGTGGGTGCTGGTGCCCACCACCGGGCTGCTCGCCCTGCGCTCCCCGCTGCTGATCGCCGCCCTGCCCACCCTCGGCTGGCGGTTCGTGTCCCAGGACCCGCACTACTGGTCCACCGACTGGCACTACAGCGCGGTGCTCATGCCGGTCACCGCCCTCGCCCTGGCCGATGCCGTGGCGCGCAGCCGCCGCTCCCTGCGGCCCTGGCTGCGCACCTACGCCCACCACCTGCCCGCCGCCGCCCTGGCCGCCGCGCTCGCGCTCAGCACCGCCCTGCCCGCCGCCGCCCTCACCCGCGCCGAGACCTACCGGCCGGGGCCCGTGGCGGAGGCGGGCGCCCGCGTGCTCGACACCATCCCCGACGGCGCGGAGGTCGCGGCGAACGTGCGGCCCATCTCCCAGCTGACGCAGCGCTGCCGGGTCTTCTGGATCGGCGGCAGCGGCGACCTGGTGCCGGACTGGGTCGCCTACTACGACCCGGCGCACAGCGCCGAGTCCGTGGCCGACTACGTCGCGCAGCTCTACCCGGAAGGCCCCCGCTGGCAGGTGACCGCCCAGGAGGCCGGCTTCTTCGTCCTGCGGGCCGCGGGCCGCTGACCGGCGGCGGACGGCGGCGGACGGCGGCGGACGGCGGCGGACCGCGGAAAATCCGCTGAGCGGCACACCGTCCGCGGCGAGGATGGCCCCATGGACATCGTCATCAGGAACGCCGAGCCCGGCGAGCTCGACCGCGCCGGGGAGCTGGTCGCCGCCACCTACCTCGGCGACGGGCTGCTGACCTTCGGCACCGAGGACCCCTACCTGCCCACACTGCGCGACGCCCGCGGCCGCGCCCGGCACGCCGAGGTGCTGGTCGCCACGGAGCCCGCCGGTGAGCTGCTCGGCTGCGTCACGTTCGTCGGCGACGGGGGCCCGTTCGCGAACGTCGCGGGGCCGGGCGAGGCGGAGTTCCGGATGCTCGCGGTCGTGCCCGCGGCGCGCGGCCGCGGTGCCGGGGAGGCGCTGGTGCGCGCCTGCCTGCACCGGGCGCGCCGACTCGGGCAGCGGCGTGTCGTCCTTTCCAGTCAGTCGCGAATGCACACGGCCCACCGGCTGTACACGCGGCTGGGGTTCGTTCGGGCGCCTGAGCGCGACTGGGAGGCCGTTCCGGGGTTCCCGCTTCACGTGTTCGCACGTGAGCTTGCGGATGAGGGAGACGAACAGCACAACATATAGGGGCCCTCGAATCGCTCGGCACAACATGTATGCTCGTGCTCGCTGTCGCCGCAGGGAATCCGGTGTAAATCCGGAACTGTCCCGCAACGGTGTGCGATGGGCGGACTCGTGCTGCCCGTCGTGAGTCCGACCACTGCGGACGGCACCAACCATGTCCGGGCCTCGTGGGCTGGGCCGACGGACGTCTCGCGGTATGCCTTTGCCTTGTCACACGCATGCCTCGATGCGCCCGCCTGCCCTCAAGGGGCCGCCGCGATTCGAGGGAGAGCATCGAGTGACCACTGCACCCGTCGCACCCGCGGAGCCGGTTACAGCCGCGCTGCCGCGCCTGCTGACCGACCTCACCGCCGACCTGCAATACGCCGACCCCGACCGGGTGGCGACCGCCGTGCTCCGCGGCCGTCACGCCGGTTCGGACGAGGCCGAGTTGCGCTCGCTCGCCATCGAGGCCGCGGCCGGACTCATCGCCGAGGAGCCCGCCTACTCCCGGCTCGCGGCCCGGCTGCTCACCCTCGCCATCCGCGACGAAGCCGCCGCGCAGGGCGCCGTCTCGTTCTCCGCCTCGATCGCCACCGGCCACCGCGAGGGGCTCATCGGCGACGCCACCGCCGCGTTCGTGCGCCGGCACGCCGACCGGCTCGACGCGCTGGTCGAACGGGCCGTCGCGGACGGCGCCGACGACCGGTTCGAGTACTTCGGGCTGCGCACCGTCGAGTCCCGCTACCTGCTGCGGCACCCCACCGAACGCCGCGTCATCGAGACCCCGCAGCACTTCCTCCTCCGCGTCGCCTGCGGCCTGGCCGACGGCGACTCCGACCGCGCCCTGGCTGAGGTCGCCGAGCTGTACCGGCTGACCAGCACCCTCGCCTACCTGCCGTCCTCCCCCACCCTGTTCAACTCCGGTACCAGGCACCCGCAGATGTCGTCCTGCTACCTGCTCGACTCGCCCAAGGACGAGCTGGACTCGATCTACGAGCGCTACCACCAGGTCGCCCGCCTCTCCAAGCACGCCGGCGGCATCGGCCTGTCCTACAGCAGGATCAGGGCCCGCGGCTCCCTGATCCGCGGGACGAACGGCAAGTCCAACGGCATCGTCCCGTTCCTGCGCACCCTCGACTCCTCCGTCGCCGCCGTCAACCAGGGCGGCCGGCGCAAGGGCGCCGCCTGCGTCTACCTGGAGACCTGGCACGCGGACCTTGAGGAGTTCCTCGAACTGCGCGACAACACCGGCGAGGAGGCGCGCCGCACCCACAACCTGAACCTGGCGCACTGGATTCCGGACGAGTTCATGCGCCGCGTCGAGGCCGACGCCGACTGGTCGCTGTTCTCGCCCGCCGACGTGCCCGCGCTCACGGACCTGTGGGGCGAGGACTTCGACGCCGCCTACCGCCGCGCCGAGGCCGAGGGGCTCGCGGTGCGGACGCTTCCGGCCCGGCAGCTGTACGCGCGCATGATGCGGACGCTCGCGCAGACCGGCAACGGCTGGATGACGTTCAAGGACGCCGCCAACCGCACCGCCAACCAGACGGCGGAGCCCGGCGCGATCGTCCACTCCTCCAACCTGTGCACGGAGATCCTCGAGGTCACCGACGACGGGCAGACCGCCGTGTGCAACCTCGGCTCGGTCAACCTCGCCGCCCACCTCGGTCAGGACGGCTCCCTGGACTGGGACCGCCTCGACGCGACCGTCCGCACCGCCGTCACGTTCCTCGACCGCGTCGTGGACATCAACTTCTACCCGACCGAGCAGGCCGCGACGTCCAACTCCCGCTGGCGCCCCGTCGGTCTCGGCGTCATGGGCCTGCAGGACGTGTTCTTCCGGCTGCGGCTGCCGTTCGACTCGCCCGAGGCGCGCACGCTGTCCACCCGCATCGCGGAACGCATCATGCTCACCGCCTACGAGACCTCCGCCGACCTGGCGGAACGGCACGGCCCGCACCCCGCCTGGGACGCCACCCGCACCGCGCGCGGAGTGCTGCACCCGGACCACTTCCCCGACGCCTCGCCCGCCTGGGCGGACCGCTGGGCGGCCCTTCGGACGCGCATCGCCCGCACCGGCATGCGCAATTCGCTGCTGCTCGCCATCGCGCCGACCGCGACCATCGCCTCCATCGCCGGCGTGTACGAGTGCATCGAGCCGCAGGTGTCCAACCTGTTCAAGCGCGAGACGCTCAGCGGTGAGTTCCTCCAGGTCAACACGTACCTGGTGGCCGACCTCAAGCGCCTCGGCCGCTGGAACGACACCACCCGCGAGGCCCTGCGCGAGGCCAACGGCTCGGTCGAGGGCCTGCCGGACCTGCCCGAGGAGGTGCGGGCGCTGTACCGCACGGCCTGGGAGCTGCCGCAGCGCGCCCTGATCGACATGGCCGCCGCCCGCACGCCCTACCTCGACCAGAGCCAGTCGCTCAACCTCTTCATGGCCTCGCCCACCATCGGCAAGCTCAGCTCGATGTACGCCTACGCCTGGAAGCGCGGCCTGAAGACGACGTACTACCTGCGTTCGCGCCCGGCCACCCGGATCGCCCAGGCCGCCGGGGCCGGGGCCCAGACCGTCACCCCCGTCCCGTCCGTCCCCGAGCAGGCCGTCGCCTGCTCCCTGGAGAACCCCGAGTCCTGCGAGGCATGCCAGTGACCGCCCCCGCCCAGCACAAGAACCTGCTCGACCCCGGCTTCGAACTGACGCTGCGCCCGATGCGCTACCCGGAGTTCTACGAGCGCTACCGGGACGCCATCAAGAACACCTGGACCGTGGAGGAGGTCGACCTCCACTCCGACGTCGCCGACCTGGCGAAGCTGTCGCCCGGCGAACAGCACCTGATCGGGCGCCTGGTGGCCTTCTTCGCCACCGGCGACTCGATCGTCGCCAACAACCTGGTGCTCACGCTCTACCGGCACATCAACTCCCCCGAGGCGCGCCTCTACCTGTCGCGGCAGCTGTTCGAGGAGGCCGTGCACGTCCAGTTCTACCTGACGCTGCTGGACACCTACCTGCCCGATCCGGACGAGCGGTCGGCGGCGTTCGCGGCCGTCGAGAACATTCCGTCGATCCGCGAGAAGGCGCAGTTCTGCTTCCGCTGGATGGACTCGGTGGAGGACCTGGCGCGCCTGGAGAGCCGGGCGGACCGGCGGCGCTTCCTGCTCAACCTCATCTGCTTCGCGGCCTGCATCGAAGGGCTGTTCTTCTACGGCGCCTTCGCCTACGTGTACTGGTTCCGCTCCCGCGGGCTGCTGCACGGCCTGGCGACCGGCACCAACTGGGTGTTCCGCGACGAGAGCATGCACATGGAGTTCGCGTTCTCGGTCGTGGACACGGTCCGGCGGGAGGAGCCCGACCTGTTCGACGCGGAGATGGAGCGCGAGGTCACGGCGATGCTGCGGGAGGCCGTCGAGGCGGAGCTCCAGTTCGCCCGCGACCTGTGCGGCGACGGACTGCCGGGCATGAACACCGAGTCGATGCGGCAGTACCTGGAGTGTGTCGCCGACCAGCGGCTGGTCCGCCTCGGCCTGGCGCCGGTGTTCGGCTCCAGGAATCCGTTCGGGTTCATGGAGCTGCAGAACGTCCAGGAGCTGACCAACTTCTTCGAACGGCGGCCCTCCGCCTACCAGGTGGCCGTCGAGGGGAACGTCTCCTTCGACGACGACTTCTGATCCGCTGCCGAGCCGCACGGTACCGTCCCGCCGCCGCACCGGTGCGGCGGCGGGACGGGTGCGTTCAGATACCGCAGCTGGGGGCGGACCAGAAGCGGGAGGAACGGTGCGCCAGGTGGGCGTGGTCGTCGTGTCCCACGTAACCGGGGCCCAGGATCTCGTTGAAGCCGTGGTAGCGCGCCTGCCGGACGATCTGGCAGAACGTCGGGGTGCCGGTGAGGTCGATCCCGTCGCCGTACAGGTGGCGGCTGGTGGCGGAGCCGCCGGCCGCGTTGTTGCAGGCGTACGAACGGAAGCCGCTGCTGGTGGTCAGCGGCCGGTCACCGAGGGCGTGGCGCAGCGCCTCCAGCTTCCACATGCCCACCAGCGCGTTGGCGCGGGCCTGCGAGGCGCTGACGGCGCCGCCCGTCCAGCTGGTGTTGCAGCGGTTCATCTCGCCGTAGGTGAAGTGGATGGGCGTGCAGTCGTTGTCCTGGAGGGCGTAGATCTTGTTGAACGTCTGCTGCCCCGCGACGCCGTCGGCGCCGAGCCCGTAAGCCTGCTGGAACCGGGTGACGGCCGCCGCGGTCGCCGGGCCGTACTCGCCGTCGATGGCGAGGACCGCGCCGTAGCCGGGGTAGCCGGCGACGCGGATCTGGAGCTGCCGGACGTCCTCGCCCGAACTGCCCTGGCTCAGAGTCCTGTTCCAGGTGTAGCAGCCGTCCGCGTGGGCCGTACCGGCGGTGACGACCGTACCGGCCAAGGCCGCTGACCCGATCATGACAAGAGTGAGCAGAACACGCACCGCGCGTCTGAACATGCTGCCTCCGTGGGGTGAGAACGTGAGTCGACGACTTGAGTCGACAACGAGGGTGACCGATGGGTCAACGCGCGTCAACCAGGCGGGGAGACGCCAGAGGACCAGCCCTGTGGCGTTCACCCCGCGCCCCGCGTGGCGTCACTCCTCGTTCGGCACCGTTTCGTACTTCGGGGTGCCCTCGTCCATCATCTTCAGCGCCCGCTTCCGGTCCCGCTTCGAGAGCCGGTCGATGTAGAGGCGGCCGTAAAGGTGGTCCGTCTCGTGCTGGAGGCAGCGGGCGAAGTAGCCGCTGCCGCGCACGGCGATCGGCGCGCCCGTCGCGTCCTGGCCGCGCACCACCGCGTAGTCGGGCCGCGGCAGCTCCGCGTAGGCCGTCGGGACCGACAGGCAGCCCTCGTTGTTGTCGTCAAGCACCCGCGACTCGGCGGGCAGTTCGTCGAGCACCGGATTGCATACGGCCCCGACGTGCCGGACGCCGTCGTCGTCCGGGCAGTCGTATACGAAAACCTTCAGGTCCACACCGATCTGGTTCGCGGCGAGACCGACGCCCTCCGCGGCGCGCTGACTCGCGAACATGTCGTCGATCAGCGCGGCGAGCGCGTCGTCGAACTCCGTCACCTCACGGCACTCGCGGTGCAGCATCGGATGCCCGACCACGGTGATGGGCCGGACCGTGCCCCGCTCCCGGTGCGCCTGCTCCCGCTCCGCACAGTCCTTGGTGTCGTCGATGAACTCATCGCTGGCCCGTTCATCGGTGTCTTGCTGCGCCATGGTCGGCCGTATGCCTTTCGGTCACGCGTGATGCTCCGGAAATGATCCGTACAGCTTACGGGCCGCCGCAGCTCGGCGGGCCGGACTCAGCCCTGCCGGCCCAGGGCTCAGCAGACCTCTTCGAGATCGCGCCACTCGCGGGTGTCGGGGCTGTCGGCGACCCAGCCGTCGAGCAGCCCGCGCACCAGGGACTCGGGCGCCGCGAGACCGCACTCCCGCTCGGGCGACCACATGCCCCCGGCGCCGGTGTGGCCCAGCGGCCCCGGGCGGCCGGGCGCGCTGTGGTCGTGCGGGTCGTGCTGGGCGAGGCCGTCGCCCTCCTCGCTCGGCATGCGGCTCTCCGAGCAGGCCCGGCACAGCAGCCGCACCGAGGAGGACCAGTCCTCCGCGGCGTACCCGGCGTCCGCGGCCAGCCGCTCCAGGGCGTCCCGGTCGGCCTCGGTGGCCGCCTCGATCAGCACCACCCAGGTCGGCACGGCGGACGGCGCCCACAGCTCGATCTCGTCGAAGACGGGGTAGACCGAGGCGACGCCGCCGGACATCGTCGTGCGCTCACCGCGGGGCACCCCGTCGTGCAGCACGACCTCGCCCCAGCGGCGGCCCGAGGAGGGCAACGGAATGTTCTGGATCTCGATCCTGGCCGGAT
The DNA here is from genome assembly GCF_001984575.1 of Streptomyces sp. MP131-18. Taxonomy (GTDB): domain Bacteria; phylum Actinomycetota; class Actinomycetes; order Streptomycetales; family Streptomycetaceae; genus Streptomyces; species Streptomyces johnsoniae. The sequence goes on from NZ_LZNS01000001.1 coordinate 2,458,597, forward strand.
CGAGCCGCCGGCCCCACACGACCTCGGCCTCACCCTCGGGCGAGAGCCGCACCGCCGCGCCGCCGAGCCCCATGCCCAGCGGCTCCGCGGCCACCGAGGCGGCACCCGGCACCGGCAGCCCGTACGCCTGCCAGGCGCGGCGGGCCAGCGGCCAGTCCTGGAGCGCGGTCGCGGCGATCCCCACGTTCCACCAGTCCGGCGCCCCCGCGTCCTTCTCCAGCAGCGCGACGGCCCGCAGGCCCGCGGAACGCGCCTGCTCCCAGTCGTGCCGGAACTTGTGCAGCAACGCCAGGTTGAACCAGGACTCCGAGAGCCAGGGCTCAAGATCGGCGGCACGCGTGAGGAGGGCGTCGGCGTCGTCGTAGCGGCCGTCGTCGATGAGGGTGAAAGCCCGGTTGGTGGCCAGTCGCCAGTCGGTGGACGGGCGCTGGCGGACTTTGCCGAAGATCCTCACGTTGTCCTGCCTGATTCCCGCTTGGTTGCGTGCACTTCACAGTTCTCCTGTCCGTCCCGGGCCGCATCCAACCATGGGCGGACGAGTGCCTGCTCACAGGATGGGACAGGCGGGCGCCGCGCGCGAGACGACGGACAACCAGCGGGGTGAAAAACCTGCCGTCAGGACCCTTCGGCGGGCGGGACCCGGCCGCCCACGGCCGGGTCTCCCACCTCGCCCGCACGGATCGCGTCGATCCGGCCCAGCACCTTGGAACGCAGGTCGGCCGGTACGTCGTCCTGGCCGCAGCAGCGCTTGACGAGCTTCTTCACGGACTGCTCCAGTCCGTATTTCTCCAGACACGGAGAGCACTCGTCAATGTGCTCCTGGAACTTCGCGCAGTCGCCGTCCGGCATCTCACGGTCCAGGTACTCGTACAGGCGGCCCAGGACCTCCGAGCAGTCCGTGGGGTGCGACGCGTCGCCACTCATGATCCTGAACCCTCCTGAGCCCCGGCGGGGACGAGGCCGCGCTCCCGCGCGTAGTCCGCGAGCATGTCGCGGAGCTGACGGCGGCCGCGGTGCAGCCGGGACATCACGGTGCCGATCGGAGTACCCATGATGTCCGCGATCTCCTTGTAGGCAAACCCTTCGACGTCCGCCAGGTAGACGGCGATGCGGAACTCCTCGGGAATGGCCTGGAGCGCTTCCTTCACGTCCGAATCCGGCAGGTGGTCGAGCGCCTGGGACTCGGCGGACCGCAGGCCGGTCGACATGTGCGACTCGGCGCGGGCGAGCTGCCAGTCCTCGATGTCCTCGGCGGCACTGCGCTGCGGCTCGCGCTGCTTCTTGCGGTAGGAGTTGATGAAGGTGTTGGTGAGGATGCGGTACATCCACGCCTTCAGATTGGTGCCCTGGCGGAACTGGTGGAAGGACCCGTACGCCTTGGCGTAGGTCTCCTGCACCAGGTCCTCGGCATCCGCCGGATTGCGCGTCATGCGCAACGCGGCGGAGTACATCTGGTCCAGGTAGCCGAGCGCGTCACGCTCGAACCGGGCGTTGCGCTCCGCCTCGGTCTCCTCGTGTGTGTCCTCGTCCGTGCCGGTGACCGGACCCACCTCCTCCGAAAGCGTCAGCAGCCCGGTCGCGGGCTGGTCCGCTTCGGAGGATAGACGACGCCCCGGCGTCCGCGCCGGTCGGGAGGACCGCTCGGCGGCCAGCCGGAGCGTCGCCCAGTCCACCTCGGCGGCCCTGCGGGGCTGAGTCTCGACGGAACGCGGCGGGCAGGCGATCGGACCCATGGGGGCGGTCTCCCTCGTTGCGAGTGCGTGTCACACGGCACAACACGCACGCCGCGACGCGCATTCCCCGCCGCGCGGGCCGCCGCCTCGAAGGCCCTCAGAACAGCGTCTCCTCCTCCGGTGCGGGCAGCTCCCGCACGAGGTCGGGCCCGTTGTTGCGCACATTGCTCACGGCCGTGGGCACCGGATGGGCGCGGAAGTGGCCGGGCGGCGGCGGGGCGAGCAGCGGCCGTATCGCGTCCGCGTCCGTACGGGCCGGATCGAGCCAGGCGTCCCAGCGCTCGGGCGGCAGGGCCAGCGGCATCCGGGGGTGGATGTCGGCCAGCGAACGCGGGCCCGCCCCCTCGGCCGGCGCGTCCGGCAGCGGGGCGGTCTCGGCCTCGGTGGTGACCACCGTGCACGTCGCCCACCAGGCCCTGGGGTGGTCGTCGGGCAGCGTGCGGTCGCGCCAGAACTCGTAAAGACCGGCCAGCGCCATCACCGAGCCGTCGGCGGGCGTCACGAAGTACGGCTGCTTCCTCGGCCGCTTCCGCTTCCCCTTCTCCTCCTCCGCCCGCTCGCCGCCGCCCGTCACCCATTCGAAGTAACCGTCCGCGGGCAGCAGGCAGCGGCGGGCGGCGAAGGGCCGCCGGTACGCCGGCTTCTCGTGCACGGTCTCGGCCCGCGCGTTGATCATCTTGACGGCCATCTCCGGCGACTTCGCCCAGGACGGCACCAGACCCCACCGCAGCGGACGCAGCTGCCGCACCGGCTCGGGCCCCGCCTCCCTCACCGGGCGGTCGAGCACCGCGTACACCTCTTTGGTGGGCGCCACGTTCCAATCGGCCGGCAGCGCCTGCTCCGGCTCCCAGCGCTCGACCCCGAACAGCCCCACCAGATCCTCTGGCCTACGGCTCGCCGCATACCGTCCGCACATGCGCCCCAAGAGTAGTGCCCACCAGTGACACCCCGGCCGCCCCCTGGCACGTAATCGGGTTGCCGGGCGCCGCGTCGTTCTGCTCACTGCCCGCTGCCGCGGTGATCGTCGGCATGGTGAGCTTCCGGACGACCGAGGTCACCGGCATCTTCATGATCTACGAGCACACCGCGCGGTTCTTCGCTGGGGCGCTGGTGCTGCTGCTGGCCGTCGTGGGCGGGGCGCTGGTGGAGGGCGGCTGTCAACTCGCCGTCGCCACCTTCTCGTTCCGCATGCTGTCCACCGGGGCGCTGCGGATGTTCCTCGACGACATCATGAACGGGTTCGGCACCTACCCCATGAAGATATTCCCCTCGGCCACCCGGCCGGCCCTCACCTTCGTGCTGCCGCTCGCGTTCGTGGCCTACCTGCCCACCGGGGTGCTCATCGGGCACACCGGCGGGCTGCACGTCACGCCGTGGCTCGCGTATGGCGCTCCACTGGCCGGACCGCTGATCGCCGCGGCGGCGCACCGGCTCTGGCGCACGCAACTACGCCACTACCAGGGCACCGGAACGTGAGAGCGCGCCGCCGCGGACTCCCAACTCCCCGGCGGCGTCCGGGCCTCACTCCGCGAGTGTCTCCAGCGACACCTGCCACAGCAGTGCCGCGGCCTGCGGGTCGAGTGCGTAGCGTGCGACGCCGCTGTTGGTGCCCGGTTCGTTGGGGCCGGCTTCGTTGCAGTCCTCGAAGTACCGGCCGCCGGCGTCTTCCAGCAGCGGGGAGGTCGCCACCAGCACGGAGGTGGCGGCGCCCTGCTCCGGTGTCTTCCACGCGGCGCCGGGGCCCGCGGCGCGGCGCATCCGCTCCAGTTCCTCGTCCGTGATGTGCCGCTGGAGGTTGGTCCTGATGCCGCCCGGATTCAGCGCGTTGACGGTGATCGCGTCGCCCGCCCAGCGCCTTGACGCCTCGACGGCGAACAGCACGTTGGCCGTCTTCGACTGACCGTACGCCAGCCACGGGTCGTACGGGCGCGCGCGGAAGTGGATGTCCTCGAAAACGACCGGCGACCGCAGGTGGGCGCTGGAGCTGACGGAAACCACGCGTGCCCCGCCCGCCGCGGCGAGCGCCCGGTGCAGCCCGGTCGCCAGCGCGAAGTGACCGAGGTGGTTGGTGGCGAACTGGAGCTCCCAGCCCTCGGGCGTGCGCGTCTCGGGGGCGGCCATCACACCCGCGTTGTTGACGAGGATGTGCAGCGGCCCGTCCCACAGGTCGACGAACGCGGCGACGGACTCCTGGTCGGTCAGGTCGAGGGAGGCGACGGCCAGCTGCCGGTTGCCGGTGGTCTCCATGATGTCGGCGGCGGTGTTCCGGCCCGCCTCGATATTGCGGACGGCGAGCGTCACCTGCGCGCCCGCGCCCGCGAACGCGCGGGCGGTCTCGATGCCGATGCCGGAGGCGCCGCCGGTCACGACGGCGCGGCGGCCGGAGAGGTCGATGCCGGAGATGACCTCGGCGGCGGTGGACTCGGCGGTGAAGGGGGTGGTGATGAGCGGGGCAGCGGTCATGGTCTTTCCGTCTCGTCCGACGACCGGCCGACGACCGGTACGATAAGAAACGGAGGATTCTCCGTTACCCTCGGACCGTAATCCGCGCCCTCGCACCCGGCAAGCAGCCCCGCTGCGCGGGCGGCACACGTGGTACACGCAGCGCACGCGGCACACCGGGGCCCCGGTGGTCCCGGGGCCCCGGTGCGGGGATTCAGCTCGGTGGTGCCGTGGTGCTCAGCGGTTTACAGGGGCGGGTAGGCGTTGGCCAGCAGCTCCTGGAACTGGGCGGAGAACCAGTGGCCGGAGAGCGGGGCGTCCGGCAGCGCACCCGACATGTTGTGGTTGTTGCGCGGGTTGCCCTCGTAGGCCGGGTCGCACATCCCGTCGAAACCCTTGCCCTCGTCGTTCGGGATCTCCTCGCTGGAGCCGTCCGACTCCCCCGGGGGCTTGATCCACGCGTAGGCGTCGATGTTGGGCACCGGGGACGCGGTCGGGCGCTCGCCGAGGCCCGCACCACTCTGGTTGCACCAGTTGCCGGTCTGGAAGCGGCCGTCGACGCGGCTGCCCTCGACGTAGGCGTCCACGTCCGTCATCGGGCCGGGACCGGTGGGCCGGTCGGGGCCGCCCCAGCCGTTGCGGGAGGTGTCGATCAGCATGCCGATCTCGGAGTTGAAGCCCTGGCTGACCAACTCCTCGCGGAAGCCGAGCGCGAACGACTGGTTGTCCACGTAACGGTTCCAGTCCACCCACTCCGACTGCCGCACCGACGTCCCGCCGACGCTGTCGTCGATGCTGAAGTACGGCTCGACGGACGGGCCGTAGTTGGCGGTGTTGACGATGAAGCCCGCCACGTCGTCCACCGACGCGCCGTTCATCGTGGCGGTCTCGTGGAACAGCTCGGCGGAGGCGGTGAAGTTGTCGTCCCAGCCGATCCAGCCGTAGTGGCCGGCGTCCACGTAGTTGTAGACGTTCGGGATGGCCCCGAGTGTGGAGAGGGCGTAGGAGACGCCCTCCTGGTAGTTGCCGTTGGCCAGCATCTCGTCACACTGCGGCGTGCTGGTCGCGCGCGGGCTGACGTTGGTGATGAGGTTGGGCAGCGAGTCGATCTCGATGATCGTGACGATCCGCAGGTCGGCGTAGGCCGGGTCGCCGAGGATGTCGGCGATCGGATCGATGAACTCCTCCTTGTACACGTCGATCTGGTCCGCGGCCAGCTCGCCGTTCGAGGCGAGCGCGGCGCAGTCGCGCCCCGGCAGGTTGTAGACGACGACCTGGAAGACGAAGTTCTCGTGGTCCTGCGCCTGGACCAGGGCGTTGTCCAGGTGCTCGCGCAGGCCGGTGCTGTTGCCGGCCGAGCCGCCGGTGATCGCGGCGCGGCGGTCGAGCCAGACGGCGGTGGGCTCGTCGGCGATGGCGGCGCCGCCGTCGGCACGGGCGTTGGCCGCCCAGTCGGGGTTGACGTAGACGCCCGCACCCTCGTACGGATTGTCCACGCGGTCACCCGGCGGCTCCGGGTCGGGCCCAGGGCCGGGGCCCGGGCCGCCGTCATCGCCGCAGGCGATGCCGTTGACGGAGAAGCCGGTCGGCGCCGCGTTGGTGCCCGAGTACGTGAAGTTGGCCCCGGTGCTGACGGTGGCGTTCGGGGCGATGGCGCCGTTCCAGCCGGTGTCGCTGACCGTGATGGTCTGCCCGGACTGCGACCACTGGCCGTTCCAGCCCTGCGACAGGCGCTGGTTGCCGGCGTAGGAGTAGCTGAGCGTCCAGCCGGTGGTCGCGGTGGAGCCCGTGTTGGTGATACTCAGGTCGGCGGTGAAACCCGAGCCCCAGTCGTTGGCGGAGTAGTCGACCTCGCAGGCGAAGTCGGCGGCCGAAGCGGTGCCCTGCATCATGCCCCCGGTGCCCAGCGCCGTGGCGGCGAGCACCCCGGCGGTGAACAGCGCGCGGCGTCTGCGCTTCGGTGGGGGGTTGGTGCGGCTCATGTGAATCCTTTCGGTGGTTGCCGGGCCCGATGCCGTGACGGCGGGCGCCCGTACGACCCGAACGACGCCAAACATGGCGTCCGACTCTTGGAAGCGCTCCCACTGGTTGAAGGGAAGGTAGCGCCAACCACCCCTGTCCGCCAGAGTTCTGTTCAAGAAATGTGTCGGTAAAGCGACGAGAGTCCCCAGCAAAGTCAAGGTATGCGCGGTCAAGACACGAGCCTGCGTCAAAGGTCTTGACGCGTACGCGACTTAGTCACATTCTTGGGAGCGCTCCCACTGGCTGTTCACTTCGCGACCACAGGGCGGATGCACTCCGCACCCCCCTCACCCCGAACGAGCCGCAAGGAGGGACCGCTCACATGCGGGTTCGCAGAGGATCACCAGCCGGAACGTCACCCCCGTGGGGCGTCAGACGCAAGCGCACCATCCGCCGCGCCCGCATTGCCGCGGGCGTGGCCCTCGCGCTGCCGCTGACACTGACCTCCGGCCTCGGCGGCAGCAGCGCACAGGCCGCCGACCCGACGTGCAGCGTCGACTACAGCGCCAACGACTGGGGCTCGGGCTTCACGGCCGCAGTCACCGTCAACAACGAGGGCACCGCCGCGCTCGACGGCTGGACGCTCACCTACTCCTACGCGGGCAACCAGCGCCTCGCCCAGGGCTGGAACGGCCGGTGGTCGCAGTCGGGACAGACCATCACCGTCACCAACGAGAGCTACAACGCGACCATCCCGGCCGGCGGCTCCGTCAGCTCCGGCGCCAACTTCACCTATACGGGCACCAACACGGCACCGACCAGCTTCTCCGTCAACGGGACGGTATGCGGCGAGGAGCCGGTCGAGGAGCCCGCCGTCGTCGCCACCCCGACCTCGCTCGCGCTCCAGCCCGGCGGCAGCGGCACGTTCGGCCTGCGCCTGAACGCCGAGCCCGATGCAGAAGTCACGGTGAGCGTCGCCCGCACCGGCGGCAACACCGACCTGTCCGTCACAGGACCGGCGACCCGCACGTTCACCCCGGCCAACTGGAACACCACGCAGCCGATCACCGTCGCCGCGGGCACCACGGGCAGCGGCTCCGCCACGTTCACCGCGACCGCGCCGGGCCACGAACCGGCCACCGTCACCGTCACGCAGCTGGGCGGCAGCGGCGACACCGAGAACGAGCAGCGCTTCCTCGACCTGTACGGGCAGCTCAAGGACCCGGCCAACGGGTACTTCTCGCCCGAGGGCGTGCCCTACCACGCGGTCGAGACGCTGATCGTCGAGGCGCCGGACCACGGACACGAGACCACGTCCGAGGCGTACTCCTACCTCATCTGGCTGGAGGCGCAGTACGGGCGGATCACCGAGGACTGGGGGCCGTTCAACGACGCGTGGGAGGTCATGGAGGAGTGGATGATCCCCTCCGCCGACGAGCAGCCCACCAACAGCTTCTACGACCCGTCCTCGCCCGCGACCTACGCGCCCGAGTCCACCGACCCGGCCGACTACCCGGCCGAGCTGGACGGCACCGTCGACGTCGGTCAGGACCCGCTGGCCGGTGAACTCTCCTCCACGTACGGCACGGACGAGATCTACGGCATGCACTGGCTCCAGGACGTCGACGACACCTACGGCTACGGCGACGCCTGCGGCGGAACGGCCGGTGACCCGACGTTCATCAACACCTTCCAGCGCGGGCCGCAGGAGTCGGTGTGGGAGACCGTTCCCCAGCCATCGTGCGATGACTTCACCTACGGCGGCGAGAACGGCTACCTCGACCTGTTCACCGGGGACGCCTCCTACGCCGAGCAGTGGCGCTACACCAACGCGCCGGACGCGGACGCCCGTGCCGTGCAGGCCGCCTACTGGGCCAACCAGTGGGCGACGGAGCAGGGCAACGGCTCGGCCGTCGCCGGTACGGTCGACAAGGCCGCGCAGATGGGCGACTACCTGCGCTACGCCATGTACGACAAGTACTTCAAGGAGATCGGCGACTGCGTAGGCGCCACCTCCTGCCCGGCCGGCACCGGCAAGAACAGCGCGCACTACCTGCTCTCCTGGTACTACGCCTGGGGCGGTGCGCTCGACTCCTCGGCGGGCTGGGCCTGGCGCATCGGCTCCAGCTACGCGCACTTCGGCTACCAGAACCCGATGGCCGCCTGGGCGCTGAGCAGCGATGCCGACCTGGTGCCCGACTCGCCGACCGCGGGCGACGACTGGGCGACGAGCCTGGAGAGGCAGGTCGAGTTCTACCGGTGGCTCCAGTCCGACGAGGGCGGCATCGCCGGTGGCGCGACCAACAGCTGGGAAGGCGACTACGGCACCCCGCCGGCCGGCACCCCGACGTTCTACGGCATGTACTACGACGAGAAGCCCGTCTACCACGACCCGCCGTCGAACCAGTGGTTCGGCATGCAGGCCTGGTCCATGCAGCGGCTCGCCGAGTACTACTACGCCACGGAGGACGCCGACGCGGGCGAGGTCCTGGACAAGTGGGTCGACTGGGTCCTGAGCGAGGTCACCATCGGTGAGGACGGCGACTTCCAGATCCCGGCCACGCTGGCGTGGAGCGGGGCCCCCGACACCTGGAACGCGGCGAACCCGGGCGACAACGCCGGCCTGCACGTCGAGGTCACCGCCCACAGCCAGGACGTCGGCGTCACCGGCTCGCTCGCCAACGCCCTGTCCTACTACGCGGCCGCCAGCGGCGACACCGCGGCACAGAACGCCGCGGCCGGGCTGCTCGACGCGCTGTGGGCGCACCTCGACCCGGTGGGCATCGCGACGCCGGAGACGCGTTCCGACTTCTCGCGGTTCGAGCAGGAGATCTACATACCGCCGGGCTGGAGCGGCACGATGCCGAACGGCGACGTGATCGAGCCGGGCGCGACCTTCGAGTCGATCCGCACCTTCTACCACGACGACCCGTCATGGCCCGCGGTCGAGGACTACTTGAACGGCGGCGAGGCACCGACGTTCGAGTACCACCGGTTCTGGGCGCAGGCGGACATCGCCATCGCCGCCGCAACGTACGCCAACCTCTTCGAGTAGGGAAGCGGCGGATGCGGACGGGCCTTAAAAAGGAGCAGTAAAGGAACGGTGCCCACGCCGTGCCCCCGGAGTGCCCGGCGCTCCGGGGGCACAGCCATGCCACATCACAAGCGCCGCTAAGGTGTTCGCCACCCCACTGGTCCATCGCACGAAACGGGGAAGCCGTGGACTACTGCGAGACCTGCCGCCGGCATCTCAACGGCGCGCTCATATGCCCGGGTTGCGGGGAGCTGACCGGGTGGGACGCCAAGGAGCCGGCCCGCGCACGCCGCTCCGCCGAGCCGCCACCGCCGGACGCGGACACGACGGCGGAGCGGGAGCCGGAGCCGGAGACCGGGCGCACGCCCGTGGACGATGGCGGCACGGCCGCGCTGCCCGTGCCGCCCGCGGGCGGCGGCCGAGCCGCGAAGCGGCATGCGGCAAGCCGCAGAACCGGCCGCAGATACCTGGCCGCGGCGCTGCTCGGCATCGTCGTGCTCGGCGTCGCGGTCGCCGAAGTCGGGGACGTGGTCGCCCCCGCATCCGACTCCTCGGACGACGACCGCGATACGGCGGCCGCGGACTCCCCCGCACCGGTGGAAACCGGCGAGACGGAGGAAACCGGCGACCCCTCCGGCACGCCGCCCCCCTCCCCCACCGGGGAGCCCGCCACCACCCCGGCGGAAACCCCCGGCGACGAGGAGACGTCCGGCACGGAGGAACCCTCGGACGCGCCGCCGCCCGTCGAGGAGGACGGCGCCGTCCAGACCACCGAGCCGCCCGGCACCCCGACCGCACCCCCCTCGGACCCCGAGGACACCGCCTCCCCCACGGACCCGGAGCCGCCCGACTCCCCGTCACCGACGCCGACGGAGGAGGAAGAGGAGGACGAGGACTGCTTCCTGTGGTGGTGCAGCTGAGCCCCGTCCAGCCGCCGCCCCGCCCCATCGCGGCCCGCCACGGACCGCCGTCAGGGCTCGCGTCCGGCGACGCTCGGGAGGTGGGAGCTGGCCGCCAGCAGTTCGGGGTACGGCTCGGCCATCCGTGCCGCTGCGAGTGCCGACGCGAAGAGGTCGGGATCCGTGACGGTTCGCCGGTGTGCTGCTCCGTGGCTTTGAGCATGGCCCATGCCGGGCCCTCGACGCCGAACACCTGGGCATCGGCGAAGCCGGCCTCGCGTACTTCGTTGCGCAGTTCCTCGGCGCTGTGGGAGTACGCCGCGGTGAATACCTTCTTCCCGTCGTGTATGCGGCTGGCCAGAATGCCGGCGATGCTGTCCCGCACCGACGGCTTGTGGAGATGGGCGGACGCGGTGTGCTCGAACAGCGAGGCGTAGCGGTTGATGCCTGCCGCGGCGAAGAGTCCGCCGGGTCGGAGCACGCGGTACGCCTCGCGGAGCGCGCGACGGCGGTCGGCGGCGTCGCTCAGGTGGTGGAGCGGGCCGAGGAGGAGAACGACATCGTGCGAAGCGTCCCCGGCGGTCAGCACCGTGCGTCACCGAGCCAGGACGGTTACGGTCAGGCGTGATCAGGAGACGAGCAGGACCGTCTTGCCGGGCAGCCGCCCGGCGCCGGCGTCCTCGTGCACGGCGGGCAGCTCGGCCACCGGGCGGCGGGCGGCGACGTGGAGCCGGACCTTGCCCGCGTCCACCTTGGTGACCAGCTCGGCCAGCTGGGCCCCGTCGCCGCGGACCCACAGGTTCGCGCTGCGCACCCCCCGGGCGGGGTCCTCGGGCACCGGCCCCGCGCTGCTGGCCGCGACCCCGCCGTCGGCGACGTAGTCCGTCAGCTGCGCGAGCCCGTCCGGGGAGAGGCGCACATGGTTCACCACGACCTGGAACGGACCGCCCACGGCGGCCGGGCCCGCGACGAGGTCGAGGGGGGCCAGGACCCGGTCCGCGCCGTAGCCCCGAAGGCGGTCGGCGTGCCGCGGCGCGTCCACCGCGGTCACGTGCGCCCCCGCGTCGACGGCGAGCTGCACGACGAGGCTGCCCACCGCGCCCCCCGCCCCGTTCACCAGGACGGTCTGACCGGGCTTCAGCTCGGCGAGTTCGAACGCCGTCTGCCAGGCCGCCAGGCCGGACAGCGGCAGCGCCGCGGCATCGGCCAGTTCGGTCGTCCGAGGCGCCGGGGCCAGGGACTCGGCCGGGACGAGCACGTACTCGGCGGCGCCTCCGGCGGAGTCGAGGGGCAGCATCGCCACGACCCGGTCGCCGACCTCCAGGCCGGTCACGTCGGCGCCGAGTTCGGCGACGGTGCCCGCCAGGTCGATCCCCGGCACGTACGGGAGAGCCATCGGGATCATCTCGGCCAGGGCCCCGGCGCGGATGTGGTCGTCGACCGGGTTGAACGACGTGGCCGCCACCCGCACCAGCACCTGTCCGGCGCCGGGGACCGGACGCTCGACGTCCTCGTGGCGCAGCACGTCGCTGCTGCCGAACTCGTGGAAACGTATGGCCTTCATGGCACTCTCCTCCAGGGGGTATCGATGTCGTCGCCAAGGGATGAGGCGATCACGCGGGAAGGTGGAGCGCGTCGCGGCGCTCAGGCCAGCTGCACCGACCGGATGGAATTGCCCATCACCATGCGGTCGATGGCGCTCACGGCGCTGCCGGGGTCGTCGGCGGCGCCGACGGTGAGCAGAAGCGGGACGAAGTGGTCGGCCGTCGGATGGGCGACCGCGGCGCCCGGCGCCTTGTTGCGGTAGTCGGTGAGGGCGTCGGCGTCGCCCCGGGCGAGGGCGTCGACGGCCCATTCGTCGAAGGCCGTGGTGTCGGCGGCGAGCTCCGGGCGGTGGAAGACGGCGAAGCTGTGCGTCATGAAGCCCGAGCCGAGAACGAGCACGCCCTCTTCGCGCAGGGGCCGCAGGCGCGCCCCGAGTTCGAGCAGCGCGCCGGGGTCGAGGCTGGGCATCGACACCTGCACGACCGGGACGTCGGCCGCGGGATACATGGCCATGAGCGGGATGAAGGCGCCGTGGTCGAGCCCGCGGTCGGCGAACTCGTGCACCGGCGTCCTGCCCAGCAGGCCGGTGAGTCGCCGAGCCAGGTCGGTGGCGTCCGGGGTCACGTAGGGAAGGGTTTCGTAGCGGGGGTGGAAGCCGCTGAAGTCGTAGTGGAGCGGGGTGCCGGCCGCGGCTCCTGATATCGCGACCGGTGCCCGTTCCCAATGGGCCGAGACGACGACGACCGCCCGGGGTTTGGGCATCGACCCGGCCCAGTCGAAGAGGTCGCCGAGCCACTGCGGATCGTCGAGGGTGAACGGGGCTCCGTGGCTGACGAAGAGGCTGGGCAGAGGGCCGTCGGCGGGGCTCCACACCCGCCGTTCGCGCGCCTGCGGCAGGACCCGGGCCAGGAGATCGTCGTAGGCCGCGGCCGGTGTGCGCGGTGGGAAGGGGGAGGCCAGGCTGCCCGTGGCGGTCATCGAGATCAACTCCTTCACTTGCCAAGGAAAGTATCTTTACTTGCCCAGGCAAGCCACAACGTAGCCCATCAAGACTTGCCCAGGCAAGTGACGCGAGTTGCCCGGGCAAGTATGATGGGGTGCATGGACACTCAGTCGCCCTGGCTCGACGACGACCAGCAGGACCTGTGGCAGGCGCTCCTCACGGTCGTCATCGCGCTCCCGGCGGCCCTCGACCGCCAGCTACAACGAGACGCCGGTATCTCCAACTTCGAGTACGGAGTCCTGGCCCGGCTGTCCATGGCCGACGATGCCACGATGCGGCTCAGCGACCTGGCCCGGGTCTGCGACAGCGCCCAGCCCCGCCTGTCGAAGGTGATGGACCGCTTCGAGACCCGCGACTGGGTCACCCGCCGACCCGACCCCGGCGACGGCCGGTACACGCTCGCCACCTTGACCGACGCCGGCCGGCAGAAACTCGTCGAGAGCGCACCGGAACACGTCGCACAGGTGAAGCGCCTCGTGTTCGACCCGCTCAGCGCCGCTCAGCGCCGCCACCTGGGGATCGCGCTCACCCGCATCGCCGCCACCCTGCGCCGGGAATCCGAAGGAGGCTGAGCCGCCGTCCTCGGCCGGAGTCCTCCGTCGGCCGCCCGACGCCACGAACGCCCCGCCCACCGGACGGGAACCGGTGGACGGGACGTTCGTGGGTGCCCGCCCCGCACGTCATGCGGTCGAGGCCGGCGGCGGAGGTGCGCCGAGCGCCGGCCGGGAGCCACCCGAACGGTCAGGAGCAGACCACCCGGAGCTGCACGTCGATCGGCAGGTTGTCTACGCACTCCCAGTCCGACCACCGACCGAAGACATCGCCTTGAATGGCTATGTCCCGGCACTCGCTCATGGTCGAGTACCTGCCGTGGACCGACCAGACCGCCGCCGCGCTCGGGACGTCCGGGGTGCCGTTCACGTGGGTCATGCTGGAAACCGCTTCCGAGTCGGGTGTCGCGGACGCCCCCGTCGCGGTGGTGACGAGTCCGGTTCCGGCGGTGGCGATGATGACGGCCGCACTCGCGAGTGGACGCTGCGTGGATGATTCCGTCCGGTCGGATGGTGAGGGCGAGGTCTCGCCCCGGTGCACTGTGCCGGTCGGGGCGTCCGGGTGTCAGCACGGTGGCTGTCCGGGGCATGTCCCGGACAGCCACCGCCGCCTGAACTGCGATATCCGGCACCGCCGCCTCGGCCCTCGGAGGAGGCCGCGCGGCGCGGGCCGCGCGGGACCGGGGTCAGGGGCGGCGGAACAACTCCCCGGCGTGCCGCAGCGTGTGGTCCGCGATGTCGCGGCCGAGGCGCGCGCCCGCTTCGTCGGCCGTTCTGGTGTGGATGCCGGACCAGACCCGGGCGTCGACGACCTCCCGCGTGAGCTGCCGCCACGCCGTATACGTACGGGTGACCCCCGGCGCCGTGGGGCTGGTCAGCTCGAACGGCGCGGTGCGGGGGCCGGTGAGGGCGGTCAGGACGCGGTCGGCCGTGCTCGTGTAACCGCTGTGCCCGCTGGTGTAGTCGGGGCCGGCCGGAGTGACGTGCAGCGGCGTCCAGTCGGTGTCGCCACCGGCCCGCAGCGCGGTCACCGGCCGCCAGGTCAGGTAGTGGTACTTGGCGTCCGAGGTGGCGATCTGCGCGTCGACGAGCGCCACGTGGTGGAGGGCCACCAGCGCGGCGCGTTCCGCGAGCGGCGCGTCGAGGCGCTCCAGTGCGACACGCAGCGGCTCGATGTGCATGGCGTACGCCGAGCCGTACCAGAACGCCGCGGTCTCGGTCTGTAGCGGCGTGCGCACCGTGCTGTCGGCCGAGCCGTAGTCGCGGACCTCGGCCAGGTCGGCCCGGTAGCGCGGCGAGCCGAGGGCGGGCGGGGGCGGCGGCCGGAACTGGTCGGCGGCGTCCAGCAGGAACGGGCGGGCGTGGCGCAGGCCGGACAGCGAGCCCGTCAGGTAGTCGGGCGGCGTGGGCTGCCAGACGCCGGGGGCCGGCGGCGGGGCGGGGAACGGCGGATTGATCGAGGACGGGTCGAGGCCGTCGTCCCGCCGCTCGTCCAGCATCGCGGCGGCCTCATCGCGGCCGGCCGCGAGGCCGCCGTCCTCGGCCGGTCCGTCGGGGAGCTGGCGGAGGGTGCGTTCGAGGGCGGCGTCGAGCGCTTCGGCCCGGTCGGGGGCCAGTTCGCGCAGGGACGCGTGAACGGCGCCGGCCAGAGCGGCCTGCCGGTAGGTGTCCGGCGAGCCCGCCGTGGGGGTGGTGTGCAGGGCACGGGTGGCGGCCGTCCATCCGATGGACCAGCCACGGTTGTTGACCACTTGGAGCAGGCCGGGGGCCGTCAACGTCTCGGCGGTGACGTCGTACCACTCCAGGGCGACATCGACGCGCGGCTCGTCCCCGGCGGCAGCGGCGACCGG
Source organism: Streptomyces sp. MP131-18 (assembly GCF_001984575.1). GTDB lineage: Bacteria > Actinomycetota > Actinomycetes > Streptomycetales > Streptomycetaceae > Streptomyces > Streptomyces johnsoniae. The sequence goes on from NZ_LZNS01000001.1 coordinate 2,473,616, forward strand.
GACGGGAGCGAGCACGGTGACGGCGGTGAGCAGGGACAGCGCGGGCGCGAGGAGGGCCGAACGGAGCGTCGTTCTCACGGGAGGTTCCTTCCGCGCGGGCGGACCCGCGCACGGCAGAGTGCGGAGTGTGGACATGCCCACAGGAGAAACGACCGCGGAGCCCCCGGGTGCGCGCACCGCCGCCGATTCATGAGCTTGGCCGTCAACATCCCCACCCCGTTGCTCCTCCTTGCTCCTTACGGACACCGGACCGGCCACCGGAGGAGCAGGAACGGCAACAGCCGGCGATCCGACCGGGCCGGAGACCGTGGCGCGGACTGTCTCCCGCTGAAAACCGCGCCCGAGCCGGTGGAGTTCATGCCGAACGCGCTGGGCCGGGCGCCCGGCATCCGGCATCCGGCAGGAGGGCGTGATGCGGGAGCCGTTCTCGGTGGCGCGATCGGCCATCGTCCACAAGCGGGATGTCGGAGCGGTGGCCGCGCCCGGCCACTACCGGCAGACCTGCGTACTGCCCGAGCCGGTGGCGCTCACCGAACCGGACAAGGCGCGCGTCCTCGCCGAGGCGCTGGGGCGGGAGGTCCATGACGAAGGGCTGACCGAGCGAGCGGCCCGGGAGAAGTGGGCCGCGGAGGGCCGCGACGCGCGCATCGTCGTCTGCTCCGTGGCGGCGCGCGGCGACCCGCCGGAGGCCGGCCGCACCGTGCTGCCCACGGTCGAGCGGGTGCCGGGCCGACTGCCGCTGAACGCGCGCCCCGGCACCCGCGTCCCGCGGCGGGCTCAGCGGCCGCTCAACCAGGCGCGGGCCCGGGCCAGTTCGGCCTCGGCGTGGGCCGCGTCCCCGGCATCGTCCGTGCGCCCGCGCGCGAGGTGGTCCGCGTAGTACACGGCGTTGATCGCGTAACGGAAGTCCAGCAGCGGCAGCAGCGCCCGTTCGGCCTCGCCCGGGGGCAGCGCGTCGTGGTGCAGGTAGGCGCGCAGCAGAGGGCGGGCGCGGTCGGGGCCGCCGGCGTCCAGCACGGCCGTGGCCACGTCGTACAGCCGGGGCCGGAAGCCCGCGGCGCCCCAGTCGATCAGGCCGCACCGGCCGGTGGCCGGACCGAGCCGGAAGTGCTCCGGCGCGGGGTCCCCGTGGGACGGGCCCCACGTCAGCGTCTCCGGGCGCAGCCGGCGCAGCCGTTCGGCGACCTCCGTGACCGCGGGAAGAATCCACGGGCGCGCGGCGAACGCGGCGTCCCAGCCGTCGGCCGAGAGGTCGAACGAGGCGCGGGCGGTGGCCGGTTCGACCGGGCCGGTGCCGAGGACGCGGTGGACGCGGGCGAGCGTGGTGCCCAGGTGCACGGTGTCGCTCTCGTCGGCGCCGTCCAGCTCCCTGCCCTCGACGCGGCTCAGCAGCGCCAGCACGTGACCGCCGGTCACCGCGGTCAGCCGCCCGCGGGCGGTCGGCACGGGCGCGCCGGCCGGAATGCCGGCGGCCTCGACGCGGGCGGCCAGGCGCAGCCCGCGACGGAACTGCTCCTCGGCCGCGCCGCCGCACGGCACCGCCTTGGCCACCCGGCGGACGGTGCCGCGACGGACGTCCCAGGTGGCGGAGTTCATGCCGCCGGGCAGCGGCGTGACATCTGCGCCGCGCAGGTGCCAATGGCTCGCGAGGGCCGCGGCGACGTCGCGGCGGCCCAGGACAGGTGCTGATGCTGAGGTCATGGTCGGGTGCTCCCGGGATCGACGTGCGGCCGCGGCCCGGTGAACGGCGGCGGCTTCGGCCTCGTGTGCGGCGCCGCGCGCGCCGCCGGGAGGATCACCTCACGCAGCCGATCCTAGTGCGGCGGTCGGCCGCGTGCACCGGTTCGCAGTCAACGCACGTCACCTCACGGGCCATTGTCGTATCGCGGCCGGTCCGGGCGCGGTGGCGGAAGCGCTCGGCTCCGCAGAAGCAGCCGCCGGGGCGGCCGGCACCGCCCTCGTCCCGCCGTCCGGGGCGGCGGACCGTTCTCTCCCGGGGCCACGCCCGGCCGCAAGGTACCGGGCGCCGGACGGATCTACGATGCGGGCCGGAGCCGTCGGCCCGGCGGCCGGAGACCATCGAGAGGAACCGCGAACCGATGAGCGCATGGCGGCTGACCCGGACCTTCCGCAGCACCTCCGGCGCCGTGCGCTGGGACAGCCTCGGACCACCGGGACAGGACCCGGTCGTCCTCCTGCACGGCACGCCCTTCTCCTCCTATGTCTGGCGCGCCGTCGCCCGCGCACTCGCCCGGCGTCACCAGGTGTACGTGTGGGACATGCCCGGTTACGGGGCATCGGCGAAGTCCGCCGGGCAGGACGTTTCCCTGGCCGCCCAGGGCCGGGTCTTCACCGAACTCCTGGCGCACTGGGACCTGCCGGAACCGCTGGTCGTCGCCCACGACTTCGGCGGCGCCGTCGCCCTGCGGGCACACCTGCTGCACGGCGCCCGCTACCGCGCGCTCGCCCTGGTCGACCCGGTCGCGCTGGCGCCGTGGGGCTCCCCGTTCTTCCGGCTCGTCGGCGAGCACGCGGAGGTCTTCGAGCAACTGCCGCCCGCGCTGCACCGTGCGCTGGTGCGCGAGTACGTCGGCTCGGCCAGCAGCCCCGGCCTGCACCCCGCCGTCCTCGACCAGCTCGTCCGGCCCTGGCTGGGTGATCCCGGCCAGGCGGCCTTCTACCGGCAGATCGCCCAGGCCGACCAGCTCCACACCGACGAGGTGCAGGACCGGTACGGCGAGATCGCCGTTCCGGCCTTGGTGTGCTGGGGCCAGGACGACACCTGGATTCCCGCGGCGAAGGGGCGGGAGCTGGCCGACCGCATCCCGGGCGCGCGACTCGAACCGATCGCCGGTGCGGGCCACCTCGTTCAGGAAGACGCGCCCGCGGAGCTCACGGCCGTGCTCGCCGCATTCCTCCGGCGGCCCGGCGGCCCGGCAACGGAGCGGCCCGGCAACGGCCCGTTCCGGTCGCGGGCATGACCGAGGGCCCCGGCAGGCGGTGGGACCGGGGCCCTCGGTGGGTGGCGGGCGGGGCGGACCTCAACGCCCTTCCGCCGCGTGCCTACTCCTCAGCGCCGAAGAGCTGGGTGTAGGTGGCCAGGGCGATGGCGATGTCCGCCTGTGCCCAGAACCGGTGGTATTCGAACGTCGGCGCGTCGCCGCCGTTGAGGTAGGCCTCGACCTGCGGCCAGTTCTCGTCCTCCTGGTAGAAGGAACGGATGGAGGAGAAGGTCGAACCGGGCTCGATCACGTCGCCGTTGGGCATCGTGCCGCTCCAGCCCTCGGGGATGTAGACCTCGTCCCCGAAGCGGCTGTAGTCGCCGCGGGTCTCGGGCACCGCGATGCCCTGCGCGTCCTGGTTGGCGAGCAGCGCGTCCAGCAGGCCGGACGCCGTCTCCTGCGCCGCGGTGTCGCCGCTGGCGGCCGCGTAGAAGGACAGGGCGTTGGCGAGCGAGCCGGTGACGCCGACGTCCTGGCTGTACGCGGTCACCTCGACGTGCAGGCCGGCGTTGTCGCCCGGGTTCGCCGGGTCCCACGTGTCGGGGGCGCCGCTCCACTCCAGCTCGGCCGGGATCTGGAAGTCCCCGCCCTCGCCGATGGTGACCTCGCCGACGACCCAGTCGGCCCACTTGTCGAGCACCGGGCCGACGCGCTCGTCACCGCTGACGTAGTAGTACTCGGCGAGCCGCTGCATGGACCAGGCCTGCATGCCGAACCAGCGGTTCGACGGCGGGTCGTGGTAGACGGGCTTCTCGTCGTAGTACATGCCGTAGAACGTCGGGGTGCCGGCCGGCGGGGTGCCGTAGTGGCCTTCCCAGCTGTTGGTCGCGCCACCGGCGATGCCGCCCTCGGCCGACTGGAGCCAGGTGTAGAACTCGATCATCCGGTCGAGGCTGTTGCCCCAGTCCTCGCCCGCGCTGGGCGACTGCGGGATCAGGGCCTCGTCGTTCGACAGCACGTACGCGGCCATCGGGTTCTGGTAGCCGAAGTGCGCATAGCTGGAGCCGATGCGCCAGGACCAGCCGGCGGACGTGTCGAGCGCGCCGCCCCACGCGTAGTACCAGGACATCAGCTGGTGGTTGCTGCTCTTGCCGGAACCGGCGGCGCACTCGGACGGGCCGACGCAGTCGCCGATCTCCTTGAAGTACTTGTCGTACATCGAGTAGCGCAGGTAGTCGCCCATCTGCGCGGCCTTCTCGACCGTGCCGGCCACCGCGGCCGCGTTGCCCTGCTCCGACGCCCACTGGTTGGCCCAGTAGGCGGCCTGCACGGCGCGGGCGTCCGCGTCCGGCGCGTTGGTGTAGCGCCACTGCTGCGCGTACGAGGCGTCCCCGGTGAACAGGTCGAGGTAGCCGTTCTCGCCGCCGAAGGAGAAGTCGTCACACGAGGGGTGGGTGACGGTCTCCCAGGTGGATTCCTGCGGCCCGCGCTGGAAGGTGTTGATGAACGTCGGGTCGCCGGCCGTTCCGCCGCAGGCGGAGCCGTAGCCGTAGGTGTCGTCGACGTCCTGGAGCCAGTGCATGCCGTACACGTCGTCCGTGCCGTACGTGGACGAGAGTTCATCGGCCAGCGGGTCCTGCCCGACGGGCACATCGGGGTCCATCTGGGCCGGGTAGTCGGCCGGGTCGGTGGACTCGGGCGCGTAGGTCGCGGGCGAGGACGGGTCGTAGAAGCTGCTGGTGGGCTGCTCGTCGGCGGAGGGGATCATCCACTCCTCCATCAGCACCCAGGCGTCGTTGAACGGCTGCCAGTCGCCGGTGACCTGGCCGTACTGCGCTTCCAGCCAGATCAGGTACGAGTACGCCTCGGAGGTCGTCTGGTGGCCGTGGTCCGGCGCCTCGACGATCAGCGTCTCGACGGAGTGGTAGGGGATGCCCTCGTCCGAGAAGTACCCGTTGGCCGGGTCCTTGATCGTTTCGTAGAGGGTGAGGAACTGCTCCTCGTACTGGAGCAGTTCCGGCTCGTCTCCGAACGGCGAGCTGGCGTTGCCCTGCGCGGCTGCCGTCAGTCCCAGTGGCAGGGACAGGGCGATGGCCCCGGCGATCCAGAGACGCCGGGACTTCTTTCGGGATCTGGTTCTGGCCGGGCTACCGATGTCTGATCCACGACGGATCGGCATGGCATCCTCCTCGCGGCTCGTGGGGGTTGAGGAGCTGAGACCAGTGGGAGCGCTCCCAAGCTTTGGGCAATGGACTGCACACGTCAACCCCCCGGACTAATTCGGCTGTTGCACGGCAGGTCAGCGGTAATTTCTCGAACGACCCCTTGGCGAGAAGGGGACTTGTGGCCTACGGTCCCTTCAACCAGTGGGAGCGGTCCCAAACTGTCGGGCGCCGAGGACGGCGCGTCGTGACGAAGCGGAGCCGCTCCGAGCATGAACACCCCCACAACCCCCACCACCACCCCCACAACCTCCCGGTCGATCCCCTGCGAACGATCAACGGTGAGTTCCCATGTGCCCACAGCCGGGGCCGGTTCGGCGCCCCGGCCGGCGAGCCCCCCTTCTCGCCGTCTCCCCGCCCCCGCCACGTGCGGGGAACGGGCACGTGTGGGTGTGCGACGGGTCGTGAGATGCCTCGGCGGCGGCCCGCGGTCGCCACAGCGGTCGTCCATCCGCCGCTCGGGCAGCCAACGCCGTTCGGCATCGGCCGTACGCAACCATCCGGAGGATCAGAACTAATGAGCCGCACCAACCCCCCACATCGCCGGCTACGCCGGCGATCCGTCACCATCGCGGGTGCCCTGGTCGGGGCCGCCGCTCTGACGGTGAGCACCCTGAGCACCGCCACGGCGGGCGAGGACGCAGACACGCTGGCCCGGGTCGACAACCCCTACGAGGGCGCGTCGATGTACGTGAACCCGGACTGGTCCGCCGCGGCCACCGAGGGTGGCGGCTCGGCCATCGCCGACACGCCGACCGCCGTCTGGCTCGACAGCAGGGCCGCGATCACGGGCGGCTCGGCCGGCAACAGCACCGGGCTGCGCGAGCACCTGGACAACGCGGTGGCCGGTGGCTATGACGCCATCCAGATCGTCACCTACAACCTGCCGGGCCGTGACTGCGCCGCGCTCGCCTCCAACGGCGAGCTGGGCCCGGAAGAGATCGACGTCTACAAGACCGAGTTCATCGACCCGATCAACGAGATCGTGTCGGACCCGGCGTACGCCGACCTCCGCATCATCAACATCGTGGAGATCGACTCGCTGCCGAACCTGGTCACCAACGTCGGCAGCCGCGAGACCGCGACGCCCGAGTGCGACGAGATGCTGGCCAACGGCAACTACGTCAAGGGTGTCGGCTACAACATCGCCACCCTGGGCGACAACGAGAACGTCTACAACTACATCGACATCGGCCACCACGGCTGGATCGGCTGGGAGGACAACTTCCAGGCGAGCGCGGACCTGCTGTTCGAGGCCGCCAACGCCGAGGGTGCCACCCCCGAGGACGTGGCCGGTTTCGCCGCCAACACGGCGAACTACAGCGCGACGGTGGAGGACAACTTCGCCATCGGCGACACGATCGGCGGCCAGCCGATCCGCGGGGAAAGCTCCTGGATCGACTGGAACAACTACGTCGACGAGCAGTCCTTCGCCCAGGACTTCGCCACGGTGGCGGCCCCCGCGGCCGGCTTCCCCGACGGCCTCGGTGTCATCATCGACACCTCGCGCAACGGCTGGGGCGGCGCGGACCGTCCCACCGGCCCCGGTCCTGAGACCAGCGCCGACGAGTACGTCGACGGTGGCCGCTACGACCGCCGCATCCACCTCGGCAACTGGTGCAACCAGAGTGGTGCGGGCCTCGGCGAGCGCCCGACCGCGTCCCCGGCGCCGAACATCGACGCCTACGCGTGGATCAAGCCCCCGGGGGAGTCGGACGGCTCCAGCGAGGAGATCCCGAACGACGAGGGCAAGGGCTTCGACCGGATGTGCGACCCCACCTACGAGGGCAACCCGCGCAACCAGAACAACATGTCGGGCGCGCTGCCGGACGCTCCGATCTCGGGCCACTGGTTCCAGGCCCAGTTCGAGGAGCTGATGGCGAACGCCCACCCGCCCCTGTGATCCGGGCTCACCGACCGGATTCACCCTGAACGGGACCGGGTCCGTTCCCGCACCCGCGGGAGCGGCCCCGGCGCCCGGACCCACGACTGCATGACCGGCACCCGCCGGTGGTCCCCCCACGCACCCGCCCCCGATGCCGCTGCCGGCACCGGGGGCGCGGTGCGTCATCCGTTCGGGAAACGAACGCGCCGCGCGCGGCCGGCGGCCGTCAGGCCGGTGCGGGCACGGCCGCCCGCAGGGGCCAGCGGCGCACCCCGAACTGCGTGACGGTGACGAGGGTTTCGCCGTCGGGCGACAGCGCGACGCCGCCGTCCGCGCGGCCGAACGGCAGCTCCGCGAGCACCGTGCCGCTGTCCGCGTCCCACACGGCGCCCCAGCCGTGGCTGCCGGGGAAGTATGCGAGCGGCCCGCGGCCCGCCGGCCAGACCAGACTGCCGTCCGGCTGGTCGTGCATCGGCAGGTCAGGAACCGCCGTCCGCGGCGCGGGCCCGGCCGGCGCCGACGCGTCGGGCGGCAGCTGCCACAGCGCGGCGTGGCCGCGGTCCGTGGCGCCGGCCACGGCCAGCGCCGAGCCGTCCGGGGCGAAGGACAGGCCGGTGATCTGCCGCAGCCCGTCCGGCTCCGCGCGGCCCAGTACCTCGCCCGTCCCGACGTCGCACACCACGACGCGGCTGCTCGCGTCCCGCACGCCGAACGCGACCCGCCGCCCCGCCGCGTCCAGCGCCACCGCCTCCACCCGCAGCCGCCGCCAGTGCTCGGCGTACCTGGCCGGCTCGGTGACGGTGAGCACGGTGTCGCCGGTCGCCGCGTCGAGCACGACGATGCGGCCGAGGCCGTGCAGCGCCAGCGCGAGCCGGGCGCCGTCCGCGCCGAAGGCGAGGCGCAGCCGCTCCTCGCCGTGCGGCGCCGCGGGCGGCAGCGGGTGCCGCCAGCGGGTCTCGCCGGTGGCCACGTCGTTCAGCACGACGCAGGACTCCTCGCCGAGCAGCGCCCGCACCAGAACGTCGCCGCGCGGCCCGAACGCCAGGTCGGTCAGGTAGGCGGCGTCCGCGACGGCGGGCAGCAGGCTGACCGCGGGCGGCCCCCCGCTGCCCTCCGGCCAGCGGCACAGCACCTGCGGGCGGTCGGCGGAGTCGCGGTCGAGCTTGGCGCAGAACGCGAGCGCGCGGGCGTCGTCGGCGACCGCGGCCAGCGGCACCGACCAGTGGGACAGCGGAAGTTCGGGCTCGGCATCGGACGCGGGCCGGCCGGCGAGCGTGGCCGGCAGGCCGGTGAGCAGCACCTGCCCCGGCCCCGGCTCCGGCGGCCGCGGGGCTACCTCACCCGGCGGCGCCAGCCCGGCCAGGAACCAGGCATCGATCTCCTCCTGCACCACCACGAGCGCGCTGCCGTCCGGTGTGAACGCGGCGGTGGCGCCCGCGGGGTCGGCCCACAGCGTCCGGCCGCGGCCGTCGAACAGCAGCGAGCCGAAGTCCGCGCCGATGAACGCGAAGGGTCCGGCGTCCGTCCACACCGCACGGGTGGTGAGGGCCGCGGCCGGCGAGTCCGCGTCGAGCTCCCCGGCGAAGCCGTCCGGGCGCAGCAGCTCCCCCGGCGCGAAGTCGGCGCCGTCCGCCCGCGCGCGCAGCGTGAGCAGCCGCGCGGCGGGGCGCGCGGACGTGGCGAGCCCGGCCTGCTCCGGGGCGCCGCCGACGGCGCCGCCCACCGCGAACACCGCGCCGCCGTCCGGCGCCGCGGCCAGCGCGCCCACGGCGGTCAGCCCGGTCTCCGCGGTGGCCAGCACCAGACCCGTGGCCACGTCGCGTGCCACGACCCGGCCGGCGGGACCCGCGTGGAACAGCAGCCGCCCGGCCGCGTCCAGCGCGACCGGGCCGAACGCGTCCTGCCCCTCGGGCACGTGCAGCAGCACCTTGCCGGTGCCGGTCTCGACGACGGCGACCACATCGGTGCTGCCGGTGCCGACGGCCAGCCGTTCACCGTTCGCGGAGAAGGCGAACCTGACCAGGTCGTCGCGGCTGAAGCAGGGCGCGTCCTCCGCGCCCACATGCGGCCGCACCTCCCACAACGGCTCGCCCGTGGCCGCCGACCAGGCCCGCCACACGCCCTCGACGGCCGTCACCACGGTGCCGCCGTCCGGGCTGACGGCCAGGTCGTACGCCTCGTCGTAGTACTCCCCGCCGCCGAGGAACCACACCAGCGGCGCGTCCCGCGTGGTGTCCCAGCGCACGACGTCCCCGCCGTTGTGGTGCCACTCCGCGGCGGCGGCCAGCGCGAGCCAGCGCAGCCCGGGGGCCGCGGCCACGGCGCTCGCGCCGCTGTAGAAGTACGCGCCCTGACTGCTGTCCCCGTCCTCCCGGTCGTCCTCCACCGGCACCGGCACCGTGCCCGTTTCGACGCTGTCGAGCCGGCCGAGTCTGCGGGTACCGGCCAGCGCATGACACGGGCGGACGTCGCCCGCGACCCACTGGGCCCACCACATGTCCGGCATCGGGCGCTGTCCCGCCGGCCAGCGCAGCACGCGCGGCGCGACCTCGGCCAGCTGCCGCTCGTCGAGTTGTTCGAGCAGGTGGCAGATTTCCAGCCAGCCCGCCCGGCTCGGGCGGGCGTCGAGCAGGACTTGCAACGTTGTCATCGCGTCGTTCCTTGCTTCCGCACGTCAGCCGAGGTCGTACGCGCGCACCTCGACGGGGGTTGCGACGACCAGCGCGCGGCCGTCCGGGCTGAGCGCCCAGGCCGTCGAACGGCCCAGGTCGGGGACGGAGAGCAGCGATCTGCCGTCGGCGAGATCCCACACCGTCACCGTGCGGCCGGCGCGAATCGCGGCCCGCGGGCCCTCGGCGCCCCACACCGGCCGCACTATCTGCTGCCTGGCCTCGCCCGGCAGTTCGGCCAGCGCCCGCCGGACCACCTCGCCCTCGTCCAGCGCGACGCGCACGGCGAGCGCCGTGCCATCCGCCGCCCCGACCACGGCGAGCGAGCGCCCGTCCGGCGCGAAGACGAGCCCGGAACACCAGCTCACGCCCGTCCGGAACGTCGTGATGCCGCCGTCGTGCAGGTCCAGGACCGCGATGCCGCCGCCCGGCGCCCGCTCGTACGGGCGGCACAGCCGGAACGCCACGCGCGAGCCGTCCGCGTCCACCGCGACCGCCTCGCTGCCGCCGATACCGACCGGGTCGGCGAGCTGCCGCCCGTCGGGCGCGGCCCAGGCCACCACGCTGCGGCTGCTCTGGTCGCAGCCCGCGATCGTCTCGCCGTCGCCGCTGACCGCGAGCCGTACGCCGCCGAAATCGCCGTAACCGGCGTACACCGGGCGGCTGATGGCGCGGCGCCACCGTTCCGCGGAGGCGGCCAGGCGCCAGTGCGCGACCTGCCCGACGTGGTGCTCCTCGGTCCCGCCGAGCGAGGCCGTCAGCGCCGCCCCGCCGGGCCCGAACACCAGATCGCGCACGACCGCGCCGGGCGCGCGTCTGGCCACGCCGAGCCGCACGGGCCGCCGTTCCCCGCCCGGCTGGATCACCAGCAGCTCACCGAACGCGGGGAACCAGGGCGCGGCCGTGGCGACCGCGACCCGCTCCACCCCTTCCGAAACGGCGACGGCCGTCACGCGCTGCGCCACGGCCGGCCGCCCGGGCAACGGCCGGGTGATGTCCAAGTCCCCCGGTTCGCACAGGTGCCGAACAACCATGACACGGACCCTAGACCGCCGGACGGGCTCGGGGGGCCGGGTTGCGAAACCAGCTGAGCCACAATTCGACTACATCGTGCGTGACCAAACGGATACGGGCGTCGTATGAGCCGCCGGACGCCCGTTTTCCGGCCCGCTCCGGACTTCGGCACGGGTCAACCATGCTCCGGCTCCATACCCGGGAGATTTATACGAACCACTCCGGAGCGTCACTCACACGGATGAATTCCGGCCGTACCGCACGGAGTTGACGGAGTTGACGGAGTTGACGGCGTCGGTCCTCACCCGCCGCGGGCCTTCCGGCGCCGTCAGTCCGAGGCGCGGACCCGGGCGCCGAACTCCTCGAAGGGGACGGCGTGATGCCAGGCCGCATCGCGCACCTGGCAGGCGCGCAGCACCTCCTGGGGCTCGGTGACCACCTCGATGCCGGTCAGCCGGTCGGCGTCGTCGAAGCGCAGCACCGCGAGGACCCGGGAGTCGAACAGCCAGAAGTCCTCGCCCGGCAGCTTCAGCCACTCCGCGTCCGCCCGCCACAGATTCCGCACGTCCTCGCCCGCCCTCGCGTTCCGCCGCGCGGCGTCGAGCAGATACAGCTGCCCCAGCGTCGGCGGGTCGTCCACGACGCGCACCCGCTCCACCCGCCTGCCCAGCGCCGGCTGCCGCCTGCGGCCCGCGCCGCGCGGCTCCTCGGGCGCGGGCCCCGGGCCCGTCCGCTGCCCGGTGACGAACCGCTGGTAGGCAGCGCTCTGCTCGGCCGCCTGATACCGGCAGCGCGACTCCAGTCGCCACGCCGTGTGCTCGAACGTCTCCGACGTCTCAAACACGCCCGCGAACTCGTCGCAGGCCGCCCAGTCCTGCACCTGCGCGACCCCGTCGGCCCGGCACGTCTCCCGGAGCCGCGCCAGGACGTGCTCCGTCTCCACGCCCTGGACACCGAAGTCGGTGTCCGCGAAGCTCAGCCGCCTGCCCATGCGCGCGCTCCTTCCGTCGCTGCCCGGACCAGCATGACCATTCGGTGATGATCTGTCAGCGGCGCGTTACCGGACAGCCGCGCGCCCCATCCGGCCACCGGCGGGCGGGGCCCGCCCGCCGGCTCCTCGGGACCCACGGGGCCCCCGGCCGCGGCCGCGCGGAGCGCCGGGGGAAAACTCGCTGATCAGCGCCGCGCCTCCGCGCCGCCGTCCCGGCGCCCCCCTGCCCCGCGCCCCGGCGCCGCCCCGCCCGTTTCCCCGCAGGTCCTGCCCGTTCTCCGTCCGCCTACTGCGCGCGCACCGCGACACGGGCCCGGCCCGGGCACCGCACCGGCCCACCGCCGGCCCCGGCCCGCCGGGGGCCGGGGCTGACCACCGGGGGCCGGGACTGACCACCGGGGGCCGGGACTGACCACCGGGGGCCGGGACTGACCACCGGGGGCCGGGGCTGAGGGCTGAGGACTGAGGACCCGGCGGCTACGACGAGGAGCGGCGCACCAGCTCGGTCGGGAGCACCAGGCGGGGGCGGTCAGTTCCCCCGTCGGAGATCTCGGCCAGCAGGGCCCGCGTCATCGCCCGGCCCATGCCCTCCATGGGCTGCCGGACGCTGGTCAGCGGCGGGTCCAGGTGGCGGGCGAGCGCGGAGTCGTCGAAGCCGACGAGCGCCACGTCGTCGGGGACCGAACGCCCCAGCTCGCGCAGCGCGCGCCGGGCGCCGATCGCCATGAGGTCGGAGGCGCAGAACACCGCGTCCAGGTCGGGGCGCCGCGCCACCAGCTCGCGCATGGCCGCGTGTCCGCTCTCCTCGGTGAAATCCCCGCGGCCCACCAGTTCCACCGCCGGCTCGCGGCCGGCGGCGCGCAGCGCCTCCTGGTAGCCGTCGAGCCGGCACCTGGCGACGTACATGTCGGCGGGCCCGGTGATCGTCGCGACGCGGCTGCGCCCGCGGCCCAGCAGGTGCTCCACGGCGAGCTGGGCCCCGCCGACGTTGTCGCAGTCGACGTGCGGCACCGGCTCGTCGGCCGACCTGCGGCCGGTCATCACCACGGGCAGGCCCATATCCGCCAGCTGGTCGGGCAGCGGATCGTCGCCGTGCACGGACACCAGCAGCACGCCGTCGACGCGGTGGCTCGCGGCGTACTGGGCGAACCTGGTGCGCTCCTTCGGGGTCCTTATCAGCGTCAGCAGCAGCTGGATGTCGGTGTCCGCCAGCTCCGCCGAGACGCCGCGGAGAATGCCGGAGAAGAACGGCTCGGCGAACAGCCGGGTCTCCGCCTCGGGCACCACCAGGGCGATGGCGTCCGACCTGTTGGCGGCCAGTGCCCTGGCCGCCCGGTGCGGTACGTACCCCAGGTCGGCAATGGCCTGCTCGACCGCGGTCCGCGTCCTGTCACTTACTCTTGGTGATCCGTTGATGACGCGGGACACCGTGCCACGGCCCACCCCCGCCCGTGCCGCGACTTGTTCAAGTGTCGGTCTTCCATCGCGGCCCGTGCCGCGCCTTGCCATCGCCATCGCTTCCTCCCGTTTCCGCCCCAGGGTCCAACTACATCACGGAATCCGAGACGGACCGCTTTACGCCTTGACACCCGGCGAGCACTCGGACACCCTTCAACCCATCACAACTGGGAGCGCTCCCACGCTCCTGGAACCCTATAGAACCGTACGTTCCGAGCCCAGGCCCCCTATCCCCCACGTGTCGAAACCACCCGGCTGGGAAGGCAACGTCAGTGCGCCAGGAGGACGACGACGTCATGCACAACACCACCCGTACCACGAACCGGCCGCGACGCCGAGCGGCCAGAGCCGTCGCGGTCGGTCTGACCGCAACTCTCGCGACCGCGCTGCTCGGCGCCTGTTCGAGCGACGACGACGGCGGCGGCGGTGATGACGACAACATCACTTTGAGAGTCGGTGTGTTCGGGCAGTTCGGTTACGAAGAGGCCGGGCTGTACGACGAATACATGGAGGCCAACCCGAACATCACGATCGAGCAGGACTCCACCACGGAGAACGCCGACTACATCGCCCAGCTCCGCACGCGCCTCGGCCAGAACAGCGGCCTCGCCGACATCCAGGCCATCGAGGTCGGCAACATCGCCGAGATGACCAGCGAACTGAGCCCGCGCTGGGTCGACTTCAACGAGTACGACGTGGACACCAGCCACTTCGTGCCGTGGAAGATCGACCAGGCGACGGACGCCGACGGGCGGGTCATCGGTCTGGGCACCGACATCGGCCCGACCGGCATCTGCTACCGCACGGACTATTTCGAGCAGGCCGGGCTGCCCACCGAGAGCGAGGCGGTCAGCGAGCTGTTCGCCGGCGGCTGGGAGGACTACATCGCGGTCGGCGAGGACTTCGCCGCGAACGCGCCCGACGACGTCGCCTACCTCGACTCGGCGGGCGGCATGTTCAACGCCGTCGTCTCCGCCTTCGAGGAGCGCTACACCAACGAGGCGGGCGAGGTCATCTACCAGGAGAGCGAGGGCGTGCAGACCGCCTGGGACCTCTCCCTCCAGGTCGCGGACGCCGGGCTGACCGACCAGCAGCAGCAGTTCACCCCCGAGTGGGAGCGGGCCCTGGCCAACGGTGCCTTCGCGACGCTGCCGGCCTGCCCCGCCTGGATGCTGACGACCATTCAGTCGCACGCGGGTGACGCGGGCGCCGGGGTGTGGAGCATGGCCCGTTCGCCCGAACCGTCCAACTGGGGCGGCTCGTTCATCGGCGTGACGGACGCTTCGGAGCACAAGGAGGAGGCCGTCGCCCTCGCCGAGTGGCTGACCGCCCCCGAGCAGCAGGCCAAGATCTTCGCCAACGCGGGCAACTTCCCGAGCTCCGCCACGGCACAGGAGACGGAAGAAGTCCAGAACGCCACGAACGAGTACTTCCCCGGCACCCAGATCGGCCAGATCCTCTCCACGGCCGCCGCCGAGATCCCGTCCACGCCGATCGGCCCCAACGACCAGATCATTCAGGAATCGATCACCAACGGTCTGGTCACGGTCGAACAGCAGGGCAACGACCCGGACAGCGCCTGGGACGGCGTCGTGAGCGCGCTGGACAACGCACTAGCGGAATGACCAGGACTCGCCGATGACCACTGAACACCGAGAGGCCGCGCCCCCCGCGAAGGGGGGCGCGGCCCCGCGCCCGACACCACCGGCGTCCGGCACAGCGCGCCCGGCGCCCGGCCCCAAGGAACAGCGGCGCGCGGAGCGCCGCTCCCGGCGCTACCGCTGGGATCTGAAGTACAGCCCGTATGCGTTCATCTCGCCGTTCTTCCTCTTCTTCGCCGCCTTCGGCCTCTTCCCGCTCCTCTACACGGGCTGGTCCGCGCTGCACAGCGCGTCGATGCTCACCCCCAACGAGATGGAGTGGGTGGGCTTCGAGAACTTCACGCGGCTGTGGGAGGACGAGTTCTTCTGGAAGGCCCTGCGCAACACCTTCACCATCGGCATCATCTCCACGGTGCCGCAGCTGCTGATGGCGCTCGGCCTCGCCCACCTGCTCAACTACCGGCTGCGCGGCAGCATGTTCTTCCGCGTCGCGATCCTCACGCCGTACGCCACCTCGATCGCCGCCGCGACGCTCGTGTTCGCGATGCTCTACGGCCGCGACTACGGCGTGATCAACTGGGCTCTGGATCTGATCGGGATTGACCGCGTGGACTGGCAGGCGGGCACCTGGTCCTCCCAGTTCGCCGTGTCGACCATCGTCATCTGGCGCTGGACCGGCTACAACACGCTGATCTACCTCGCCGCGATGCAGGCCGTTCCGAACGACCTCTACGAGTCGGCCGCCCTCGACGGGGCGTCCCGGTGGAAGCAGTTCATCCACATCACGCTGCCGTCGCTGCGGCCGACGATCCTGTTCACCGTCGTCGTGTCCACGATCGGCGCCACCCAGCTGTTCGGCGAGCCGCTGCTGTTCGCGGGCGACCCGTCCGGCGGCACCCAGAACCAGTACCAGACGCTCGGCCTCTACATGTACGAGATGGGCTGGATCAACAGGCATCTCGGCCGGGCGGCGGCCATCGCCTGGACGATGTTCCTGCTGCTCATCATCATCGGAATCATCTACTGGGTGGTCACCCGATGGGTCAGCCGCAGCAGCGGCGAGGAGGAATGATGGCCGTTGTCAACACCCAGCCGGCTCCGCAGGATGCGGCCACGGCGGGCGGTCCCGAACGGGGCCGCAGGGCGCGCCGGGCCAAGGCGGGCGCCGCGGGCGGGCATCTGCACGGCGGCTGGCTCACCTACACCATCCTGGCGGTCTTCGCCCTCGGGTCCATCGTCCCGCTGGTGTACTCCGCCATCGCCGCCTCGCACAGCAAGGCCCGGCTGTCGGAGGCCACGCCGCCCTTCTGGTTCGGCGGCCGGCTGTTCACCAACCTGGAGAGGGCCTGGGAGGACGCCAATCTCGGCAAGGCGATGATCAACACGATCTTCGTCGCGAGCACCATCACCGTCTCGACCGTGCTGTTCGCGACGCTGGCCGGCTTCGCCTTCGCCAAGCTCAGGTTCCGCGCGAAGAACGTACTGATGCTGCTGGTCATCGGCACCATGATGGTCCCGCCGCAGCTCACGGTGGTGCCGATGTTCATGGCCGTCGCGGAACTGGAGTGGAGCAACCACCTCCAGGCCGTGATCCTGCCGATGATGGTGAGCGCCTTCGGCGTCTTCTTCATGCGGCAGTACCTCGTGCAGGCCCTGCCGACCGAGCTGATCGAGGCCGCCAGAGTCGACGGCTCCAACAGCCTGCGCGTCGTGTGGCACGTCGTCTTCCCCGCCGCCCGCCCGGCCATGGCGGTGCTCGGCATGCTCACCTTCGTGCTGGCCTGGAACGAGTTCTTCTGGCCAATGATCGCGCTCACCCAGCAGAACCCGACCGTGCAGGTCGCGCTCACGGGCCTGGGACAGGGCTATGTCCCCGACCAAGGGGTGATCATGGCCGGCGCACTGCTCGGCACGCTCCCCCTGCTCATCGCGTTCGTGCTGTTCGGCAAGCAGATCGTGGGCGGCATCATGCACGGTGCACTCAAGGGCTGAGCACCCCGTCGCGCGCGGTTCGATACCCTCTCTACGAGCAAGAATGGGAGCGCTTCCATGACTGAAAAACAACCCCGGGTCTTTCCACCCGACTTCCTGTGGGGCTCGGCCACCGCGAGCTACCAGATCGAAGGTGCGGCCCGTGAGGACGGCCGCACCCCCTCGATCTGGGACACCTTCAGCCGGACCCCCGGGAAGGTGCACGCAGGGGACACGGGGGACGTGGCCTGCGACCACTACCACCGCTGGCAGGAGGACATCGGCCTCATGGCCGAACTCGGCCTCGGCGCCTACCGGTTCTCGGTGTCGTGGTCACGCGTCCAGCCCACCGGGCGCGGCCCCGCGGTGCAGCGCGGGCTCGACTTCTACCGCGCCCTCGCCGACGGCCTGCTGGAGCGCGGGATCACGCCGGCGATCACCCTGTACCACTGGGACCTGCCGCAGGACCTGGAGGACTCGGGCGGGTGGCCGGAGCGGGAGACCGCCGAACGGTTCGCGGAGTACGCGCAGATCGTCGGCGAGGCGCTGGGCGACCGGGTGGCCATGTGGACGACGCTGAACGAGCCGTTCTGCAGCGCGTTCCTCGGCTATGGCTCGGGCGTGCACGCCCCGGGGCGTACCGAGCCGGAGAGCGTGCTCAAGGCGGCGCACCACCTGAACCTCGCGCACGGACTCGGTGTCCAGGCGCTCCGCGCCGCCCTGCCGCGCAACGCCGAGATCGGCGTCACGCTCAACCCGGTGGTCGCCCGCCCGCGCACCGACGCACCGGCCGACGTGGACGCGGCGCGCCGCATCGACGCGCTCCAGACCCGCATCTTCTCCGGCCCGCTGCTGCACGGCAGCTACCCCGAGGACCTGCGGCAGGACACCGCGCGCGTCAGCGACTGGTCGTTCCTGCGCGCGGGCGACGAGGCCACGATCCACCAGCCGCTGGACTTCCTCGGCCTGAACTACTACACGCCGTCGGTGGTCTCCGCGCCGACGGGCGGCTCGCAGGCCAAGCGCAACGACGGCCACGGCTCGGCCACGCACTCCCCGTGGGTGGGCTCCGAGGACGTGGAGTTCCACCTCGCGCCCGGCGAGCGCACGGACATGGGCTGGGTCGTCGACCCGACCGGCCTGTCCGAGCTGCTCCAGCGCTTCCACGGCGAGCTGCCGAACCTGCCGCTCTACATCACCGAGAACGGCGCCGCGTTCGACGACAAGATGGACGCGGCGGGCGTCGTGCACGACCCGGAGCGGATCTCCTACCTGCACGGCCACCTCGACGCCGTCCACCGTTCGATCGAGCAGGGCGTCGACATCCGCGGCTACTTCCTGTGGTCGCTGCTGGACAACTTCGAATGGGCCTACGGGTACAGCAAGCGCTTCGGCGTGGTGCACGTGGACTTCGACACGCTCCGGCGCACGCCGAAGGCGAGCGCCCGCTGGTACGCCGGCGTGGCGGGCTCGGGACGGCTGCCCGCCACCTGAGCCACGGGCGCGGCGCGGACACACCGCGGCGCGCCCGCCGGACTCCCCCGTGTCCACCCGGAAGCCTTTCCGGTTCCCTCCCGGAAAGGGGGGCAAGGGGGTCGGCCCCCGGCCCGGACCGCGCACCGCGGCACCGGGCCGGGGGCCGGGTCATTCCCCGCGCCCGTGACCTCAGGGTCCTCCTTCGAAGGGGCGTCCGATCAGTGAGCGGCGGATGGCGCCTCTCCGGCGAGGCGCCGGATTGCCCTCGTGCTCCCCCGGACTTCGTCTGGGAGGTGCCCCCAGGGAGGTACCTCCTGGACAAAATCCGGGGAAGGAGTCCGGGGGAGTACTTGGGTGATTCGGCAACGCAGCCTGGGGGCACCTCCCAGGCCCCCAGGGCCTGGGGGAGGGATGCCGGTCGTCGCGAGCCGGACAGTCCTTTCGAAGACGGGCCC
>NZ_LZNS01000001.1:2493186-2609232 GCF_001984575.1 Streptomyces sp. MP131-18
GGCAGCCGCCGGGCGGGGCCGAACGCGTGGAGATGGATCAGCGCGTCGTGCCCCGCGGCGAGGATGAACGGCCGGTACGGGTCGCCGGGCGGCCCGATGTCGCGCGTGGGCCGCTCCTCGCTCAGCCAGGCGCGGGCCGCGGCCGGGGCCGTCCGCACGTCCAGCAGGAAGTCCCGGTGGCCCGCCAGCCGCCCCGCCCGTTCGAGGATCTCCTCGGAGCTGCCCGCGCGCGGCGGGCCCTCGGGCGTGGTCTGCCACTCCCCGCTGCCGTCCGGCTCGGTCCAGCTGCCGCGGCCGAAGGTCGTGCCCACCGCGAGGTAGGACGCGCCGAGCAGGTCCCGCAGGTAGGCCCCCTGCGTGACGGGGTAGTGCACGGGGTCGTACGTCTCGTACGCCGTGTGCCCGTTGTGCGCCGACAGCAGTACCTTGTCTCCCGTCTGCCGGTGCCACCAGGCGGTGTTGACCGCCATCAGCTCGTCCCGGTAGCGCATGGCCGCCGGCTGTTCCGCCGGATCGTTCAGGCGGAACGCGAGCAGTGTCGCGGTCTGCGCCAGCACCCGCGCGTGCTGCGCCGCCCAGGCGTGCGCGGCGCCGCCGGGCGCCGGGTCGAGGGCCGCGACCCGGTCGGCGGCCTGCCGGGCGAGCCCCGCGATCCGCTGGCGTTCCGCGTCGGGCAGAGCCTGGAAGTCGGCCGCGGCGGCGTGTTCGCGCAACTCCAGGTAGCAGGCGTCCAGTTCGGGCCGCAGGCCCGGCGCGTACCGGTCGGCCCAGCCGGTGACGCCGTCGAAGATCGTGTCGGCGATGCGCGGGAACGCCAGGTCGTTGCCCATGAACCGCAGCGAGGCGCCGCGGTGGCGGGCGTTGTGCGCGCGCATCCACGCGATCAGGTTCAGGTACTCCTCGACGTGCCACGGCCAGGCACCGTTGCCGAACTCCTCGTCCAGGATCGTGCGCAGGTCGCCGGAGCCGTTCCTGACGTAGGAGTCGATCCGGAGCCCGGCGCCCCAGCTCACCTCCAGGGCGAAGGTGCGGAAGCCTTTCTCGGCCACCAGATAGCGGAAGACGCGGTGCTTGAGCGTGTACAGCTCGTGGGCCCCGTGCACGACCTCGCCGAGGCCGACGACCGGCACCTCGCCGATCGCCGCCCCGAGCGGCGCCAGGTCGTCGTGGGGGCCGTGCGGCTCGGTGGTGCGCAGCGGCCTGGCGGCGCGGGCCAGCGCGGCGACGGCGTCGCCGCGCCGCTCACCGGGGCGGGCCGCGGCGGCGGGCCCGGCCGCCGCGGCGAGCCCCGCGGCGGTGACGGGCAGCGCGCCGAGCAGCGCACGGCGGGAAACGGGTGGCATGTGGTGATCCCTCCCCTGGAACGAGACAGCGGCCCGGTGCCGGTGTCTGTCCGCTCAAGGCTCCGCCGGAACGCGGGGGCGGCGATATCCCGCCATCCCCCGTTCCGTTCCTGGGGCGGCCCCCACCCCGGCCGCCGGCCCTCGGCCCTCGGCCGCCTCAGCCGAACGTGCCGTCGGGCGGCGGCGGGGACGGTACGGCGGTGGCGTCCGTCACGACGGGCGCGCCCGCGGTGAAATCGGCCAGTTCGCGGCCGGCGAGCAGCCGGGCGGGCGCCGGGTCGCGGGCGCAGCGGCCGGCCAGTTCAACGGTGGGCAGCGGGCCGTCGGCGGCGCAGACGATGCCGTTGCCGAAGCGGCGGCCGCGGAGCACGGGCGGCTCGGCGGCCAGGCAGACCTCGGCGAAGCGGCCGACGGCGGTGGCCACCTGGGCGCGCAGGTGGGCCAGCGGCGGGCCGTCGGTGACGTTGGCCGCGTACCAGCCGCCGGGGCGCAGGACGCGGCGCACCTCGTCGAGGAACTCGGCGCTGGTGCAGTGCGCGGGGGTGCGCGCGTCGGCGAACACGTCCGTGATGACGAGGTCGGCCCAGCCGTCCGGCAGCCGCCCGAGCAGGTCCCTGGCGTCGGCCGGGCGGACGCGGATGCGGGCGCCGTCGGGCAGCGGGAGCTCGCGGCGGACGAAGGCGGTGAGGCCGCTGTCGGGCTCGGCCACCTGCTGGACGGAACGGGGGCGGGTGACGGCGATGTAGCGGGCCACGGTCAGGGCGCCGCCGCCGAGGTGCAGGACGGCGAGCGGGCGGCCGGGCGGCGCGGCGAGGTCGGCGACGTGGCCGAGTCTGCGCTGGTATTCGAAGCGGAGGCGCGTGGGGTCGGCGAGATCCACGTGGGACTGCGGGGCGCCGTCGATCAGCAGCTCCCAGCTGCCGGTCCGGTCGGGATCGGGCATCAGCCGGGCCAGGCCGCCGCCCACCGCTTCGGTCAGGGCCTTGCCGGCGTCACCGCGCCGCAGTCGTCTTTTCGCCACATCATCCAGTGTGACCTTCCGCGGCAGGTCACGTGGACCGGTCCACCACTCGGAGCATCGACACCGCCTCGTTCAGCGCGGCGCGCAGCCGCTCCGGCTCGGTGGCCTTGATGACGGCGCCCTCCGGTGGGACGAGCCAGCCGCTGCCGGTGACCGGCGGCTGTGCGCCGCAGCGGCTCCCGCCGTAGGTCTGGGTGCAGGCGCTGCCGGGCAGGTCCCAGCGCTCGGCGGTGCCGGGCGGCACGATGAACCCCAGGGTGTCGCACTCCCTGTCGTGCAGCACGGGGCCCACGCCGTGCCGCAGGCGCAGGATGTCGACGGCTTCCAGTCCTTCCCTGGCCGGCACGGTGACCAGATCGCAGGGCTCCGTTTCGCCGGTGTCCGCCATGGGGGCCTCCTCCACGCTGTCGGATGTGTTGTTCAACGCGCGACCATCGTCAACGGCTACGGCCCGGTTCCGCCGCAATGGGTGGCAGTTCATGGCAGATCACAGGGGCAATGCACCTTTTGCCCGCAAACGCATGGTAGTTGGAACGCCACAGCCGGTACCGTCCGCCCATGGCGACGTCACCCCCCGCCCCCCGCTCCGGCGGCCCCAATTCCGTCTTCCGCACGCTGCGGGGCACCCAGTCGCAAGGGGAGTTCGCCGCGGCGGTGCGGCGGGCCGCGCGGGAGATCGGCGAACGGGTCTCCTGCGACGCGCGGTACATCGGCCGCGTCGAGGCAGGCGAGATTCGTTGCCCTAACTACGCGTACGAGCGGGTATTCCTTCATATGTTCCCGGGGCGTTCCCTCACGGAGTTGGGATTCGAGCCCCGGCAGGTCGTCCGCCGGCGCGCTCCGCGGTCCGGCGCCGACACGTCTCCGCCGACCGCGCACCCCCCGACCCCTCCCCCCCTTCCGAACCGCTCGGCGGCGGAGAGCACAGACATCGACAACACGGAGGAGGGCGACGTGCTGCGTCGCGTGTTCATGACCGGCGGACCCGCCGCCGTTGCGTCCCTGACTGCCCTGGGCGCGTCCCCGGCCGCCGCCGAGTCCCGCGGGGCGCCCGGCGCCGGGCGCCCGGGCGCGGCGGACGCCGCGGCCGTGCGGCAGACGGTCCGCGACATCCGCCTGCTCGACGACCGGCACGGCGCGGAACGCCTGTACCGGCCGGCCGGGGAGGCGCTGCGGTCCGCCCACGAGCTGCTCGACAGGGGCGCAGGGCGCCAGTCGGTCGACGAGGAACTGCACGCGGGCGCGGGCGAGCTGGCGATCTCCGTCGGCTGGCTCGCCCACGACTCCGGGCGGCTGTCCGACGCCAGGTCCTACTACGCCGAGGCGCTGGCGACCGCGCGCGTGCACGGGAACGATGCGCTGGAGGCGCACGCCTTCTGCAACACCGCCTCCCTCGCCGGGGCCACCGGGCGCCCCCGGGAGGCCGTGCGCGCCGCCCAGGCCGGCCAGCACGCGGCGCGGCAGCTCGGGTCCGACCGGCTGCTGTCCCTGCTGTCGCTGCGCGAGGCCGGCGGCTGGGCGCGGCTGGCCGACCGCGGCGGCACGGAGGCGTCGCTCGCGCGGGCGCTCGCGCGGCACGAGCGCGGCCCGGCCCCCGCGGACCCGGAGTGGATGACGTTCTACGGCGAGGCGGAGTTCGCCTGCCTGGAGGCCAAGTGCTGGGCGGCGCTCGGAGACTGGGCGCGCGCCGGCGACTGCGGCAGGCGCGCGGTGAGCGCCGCGCTCCAGGACCCGCACTTCGCCCGGAACCTCGCGCTCTACTCGGCGCAGTTGGCCGGTTACCTGGCGGAAGGCGGCGAGCCGGAGGAGGCAGCGGCCTTCGGCCACAGATCGCTCGACCTGCTGACCGACGTGCGTTCCACGCGGATCAACCGGTCACTGGCGCGGACCGCGGACCGGCTGGCGCCCGCACGCGGGGACAGTACGGTCGCCACGTTCCTCGACCGCGTCGCCTAACCGACGGGGTCCAGGTGAGCGGTATCGTTCCAGCGCTCGACCGCGGGGCTGCCGTAGGCCAGGCCGAGGACGCAGACCGCCGCGGCGTCCAGCCGCAGGCGGGCCGCGAAGGAGACGTCCTGGCCGAGCCAACGGGCGGCCACCGCACGCAGGATGTGCCCGTGCGCGAAGAGGACGACGTCGCGACCGCCGCCGAGCGCGGCACGGGCCCCCGCCACCACCTCGTCGGCGCGAGCCGACAGTTGGACCAGGCTTTCGCCGCCGACCACGCCGTCGCGCCAGATGACCCAGTCGCCGCCGTGACGCCCCGCGATCTGCTCGGTGGTCAGGCCCTCCGCCTGTCCGTAGTCCCACTCCTGCAGCACGTCCCAGCCGGTGGCGCGCTCGCCGAAGCCGGCCAACTCGCACGTCTCCCGCGCCCGGGACAGCGGGCTGGTGCGGACCTCGGCGTCCGGCAACCCCTCCCACGGCGCCTGCCGCAGCCGCTCACCGAGGGCCGCGGCCTGCGCTCTGCCTTCGTCGAGAAGCGGCACATCCGTGCGCCCGGTGTGACGCCCGGTGACCGACCAGGCAGTCCGTCCGTGCCGGATCAGCAGGATGCGCGCAGCCATGAAGGTCCCTTCTTCCGTCCCATGCGTCACTCATCATCCCTGACGCAACCGAATGGGGCTCCCCGGGCGTCTGTTCTCCTGCACTTCGCCGTACGGTGGAACGACCACTTGCCGGCTCCCAGCCGATGACGACGCGAATATGGAGTCTTGTCCGATGTCCAGAGACCGGCCACGCTGGTGGACCGAGCTGCTGCTGATCGTGGTCGTCTACGGGGCCTATTCGGGCGCCCGGCTCCTGGCGCGCGGCGACGTGGGCACGGCGGTGGACAACGGGCTGGCCATCCTGCGGCTCGAAAGCTCGCTGTGGCTGCACGCGGAGGACCCGCTCAACGAGCTGTTCACGCAGGAGAAGTGGCTCGGGGTGCCCTCGTCGTTCGCGTACGCCTCGCTGCACTACGTGGTGACGCCCGTGGTGCTGGTGTGGCTGTTCCGGCGGCGTCCGCTGCACTACCGGTTGATGCGCACCTGGCTGCTGACCTCGACCGTGCTCGGCCTGATCGGCTTCACGCTGATGCCGACGAGCCCGCCCCGGCTGCTGCCGGTCGACTACGGCTTCGTCGACAGCCTCGCGCAGTACGCCGACTACGGCTGGTGGACCGACGACGCGTCCGCGCCCAGCGGCATGGGCGACTTCACCAACCAGTACGCGGCGATGCCGAGCCTGCACGTCGGCTGGTCGATCTGGTGCGGGGTCGCGCTGTGGCACTACGGGTCGCGCACGCCGCTGATCCGCGCCCTGGCCGTGGGGTATCCGCTCATAACCATCATCGTCGTGATGGGCACGGGCAACCACTACTTCCTCGACGCGCTCGCCGGCGCCGCCGTCATGGTGGCCGGCCTGCTCGCGGCCCGTCCACTGCTGCGCCTCGCGGGGCGCATGAAGGAGCGGATGGGCGTGGGCGGTCCCGTACCGGGTACCGAGCACGACAGCATCACGCCGGACGAGGCGGCGCCGCGGCGCTTCCGCCCGCGGCAGCGCCGGGCCGTGGAGGACGACCCGGCGGGGCAGGCGGCCCGGCACAATGGAGCGGCGGCGCAGCACGAGCAGCTGGCACCGCCGTCGTGACGCGAACCGCCGACCAGGGAGGCTGATCACCCGATGGCTGATGCCGGCCAGGCACCCGAGCCGCCCCGCGGCGGGCCGCCGCGCCACCGCAGGCCGGCGGCGCTGTTCTTCGAGCCGCCCGCCGGTCAGCAGGAGCAGGAGCACTTCTTCGCGCTTGAGACCATCACCGACCCGCGGGAGCTGCTCGACCGCGCCACTGAGCTGGCGGTGGCGTTCCAGGCGGCGGCGGACCGTTCCATGGAATTCCAGGCGCTCGCGGCGGCGCAGCTGGCCGATCCGAAGCGCTTCGACGCACTGCCCGCCGCGGCGGTCGCCGAGCGGGCGGGATGGACCGAGGACTACGCGGTCAAGATGATCGAGTACGGCCGTGAGCTGCTGCGGGGCCCCTCCTAACCGATTTTTGCTCCCTCCCCGAAGGGTGCTAATGTCTACGACGTCAGCAGGCGCCGCTAGCTCAGTTGGTTAGAGCAGCTGACTCTTAATCAGCGGGTCCGGGGTTCGAGTCCCTGGCGGCGCACCGACAGGGGAAGCCCCCATCAGCCGGTTCCGGCGGGTGGGGGCTTCTTCATGATCCGCTGCCGATCCGCTCGCGGCGTGCGTCAGGTGTCTTTCCGGTCGTACTCTTCGCGCGCCCTGTCCACCTCGGCCATGTGGGCCTCGGCCCACTCCTTGAGGTGGCGGATCGTCTCCAGCAGGGACAGGCCCAGCGGCGTGAGCTCGTAGTCGACGCGGACGGGTACCGACGGGGTCACCGTGCGGGTCAGCAGCCCGTCCCGTTCGAGACTCCGCACGGTCTGGGTCAGCATCTTCTGGCTCACCCCGGCGATCCGCCCGGCAAGCTCGGAATAGCGCATCCGGCCTGCCACGCCCAGTGCCACGATCACCAGGCTCGCCCACTTGTTGCCGATCGTGTCGAGCAGCTGACGGCTGGGGCAGGAGGCGTCGAACGCGTCGAACCGGGCCGTCGGTGCGTCGTCAGTGGTCACGTCCATGGCTTACCTCCGGGTGCCTACACCACTTCAAAGTGCCTACTTCCCAAAGGAGAGTAAGTCACGGATGGTTGTGCAGACCATCCACCGAAAGGAAACTGACCATGACCCTCGCGCTCGTGTCCAGGCCCGACGCCGCCGCGCCCGCCCTCGAAGAGGTGACGCTGCCCCCGCTGGGGCCCGGCGACCTGCGGGTCCGCGTCACGGCGGCATCGGTCGACCCGGTCGACACCCTCTACGCCGGCGGACCGGCCCGGGCGATCTTCGGGCTCACCGGCACGGTCGGCCTCGGCTGGTCCCTCACCGGCGTCGTCACCGGGACCGGTGCCGAGGTCACCGGCTTCTCGGTCGGCGACCCGGTCGCGGCCGTGCTCCCCGACGTCACGGCCCCGGTCCGCGCGCACGCCGAGGAGACCGTCGTGCCAGCGTCGGCCGCCGTGCCGCTGCCGGACGGACTCGATCCGGTCGACGCGGCCTCCCTTCCGCTCAACGCCCTGACGGCAGCGAAGATGGTCGACCGGCTCGGCCCTGCGGACGGGCGGACTCTGCTGGTCACCGGCGCCGCCGGCGCCGTCGGCGGGTACGCCGTCGCGCTGGCTGCCCACGCCGGCTGGACCGTCACCGGACTGGCGCGCGCGTCCGACCGCGACTTCGTGCTGCGGGCCGGGGCCGTCGGGCTGCTCACGGAACTGCCGGGGCCGTCGTTCGACGCCGTCGTCGACGGCGCCGTCCTGCACGCGGCGGCCCTCGTCGCGATCCGCGACGGCGGCACGTTCGTCGGCGTGACCTCGGCGTCGCCCGCGACGTCCGAGCGGGGCATCGAGGTCGGCATCGTGAATGTGGCGCCCGACGGCACGAGGCTCGCCGAACTGCTCGACCTCGCCGTCTCCGGCGTCCTTCAGCTCCGGGTCGCAGGCCGGGTACCGCTGGCCGAGTCCGCAACGGCGTACGCCAGGGTCGCCGGCGGCGGACAGCGGGGGCGGTGGCTGCTGGTGCCGTGAGGGCTGCCGGGTGGGCAGGGGCTTCCCGGGCGCTCAGCGGGGCGCGTCCGCGTTCCGGCAGATGTCGGCGAAGTCGAGCGCCGCCCGTTCCCAGGCACCGTCCTCGGCGGCCGTGGCGTCCAGCAGCCCGGCCGCGGCCTCGCGGAACGGCGCGCTGGCGGAACGGCTGGCCGCCTCGTTGACCGCCCCCGCCAGCGCCGTGCGCTCCGGCGCGGTGGCCGGTCCCGCGCCGGTCATGCCGGCGGCGAAATCGGCGCACGCCCCGCGCTCCGGGTCCGCCGCGTCGTCGCCCAGGACAATCACCATGATCACGGCCACGGCGGCGACCAGGGCCACGACCCCGGCCAGGGCCCAGGCGGGCGGGCCAGGACGCGGGCGGCCCTCGCCCGCCTCGTGGGGCGGCTCGGCGGTCCTCATACCGATCATCGTCCCGGCCGGTGGCGGACGGAGGCCAGCGGCTTGATCGTTCCGTGACCGGCGGAACCGCCCACCGCGGGCCGGTGTGGCCGGCGCGGTCATCGTGGGCGCGAGGGCGCACGCGGGGCGCGGTCGCGTGCCCGGGTCACTCGCGGACGATCTTCACGTTCCAGCCGCCGGTGACGGTCCGTTCGCCGACCTCGACCCGTACGCCCGCGGTGGCGTCGTAGTAGCTCTCGCCGGTTTCGAGCGGCGCGTCGGCCAGCCGCGGGTGGACGGACGCGGCGTGGCAGGCGCTGGTGTCGGGGTGGCCGTCGAGCACCTGAACCGGCCCTTCGGCCGAGGCGACGTCGCTGCGCACCCGGTAGAGCAGTACGCCCCGCGTGCACGTGGTGGTGTCGTTGCCCACGGGGGCGCGCGCCTCGGCCACGAGCGCCTCCTGCGGTCCGGTGCGGACCACGGCGAGCCGGGTGTCCGATTCGGGGTTGCCCTTCTCCAGGGGCGCACCGAGGGGCTGGAGGGTGTGCAGCGTGGTGCCGGCCCCGCGCACGCAGTCGACGTGCCCCGGGCCGAGCCACCCGAGTTTCCACTTGTGCCAGCCGAAGAGTTCGGGGGCCAGGCCGAACTGGCTGCCCATGAGATCCCAGTCGCCGACGTGGGTGTCCCAGTCGCCGAAACCGTTCTCCGGCCGGTTGTAGAGGTCGGGCAGGTCGAAGACGTGCCCGGTCTCGTGGGCGAGGACATTGCGGTCCGGGCGGCGCTGCTCGAACACCGTGACGAGACGGCGGACCTCCGCGTCGCCGACGGTGACCGGCTTGTCGAAGTTGACGACCTTGGTGGCGTCCGGGTCCACGCCGGGCGCGTCCGGATCGGCGACCAGGTAGACGATGTCGTAGGCGGCGAGGTCGACGCGCCCGGAGACCACCTCGATCGCGTCCTCGATGTACGCGGAGCGCCCGGCGGGCGCCCAGTCGCGCTGTATGCCGTAGTCCGCCGAGGCGTCGGGCATCGGCAGCCAGTCGTCCACCACTTCGGTCTCCAGGTCCAGCTTCCCGTAGGAGGCGGTGCGGAAGTAGTCGCTGGTGGCCGGGAAGTAGTCCTCGGCGATGCGGTCGGGGCGCAGCCGCGGGGTGGCGTCGGGGAACGCGAGGAAGAGCATGACGGCCTTCAGCGTGCCCAGGGGGCGGGGGTAGGCGTCGTTCCAGGTGTCGACGCCCTCGGAGTGGTGGATGGCCGAACGCGGCAGGCTGCACGGCTCGTCGGCCATGGCCGCGGTGCCGGGACCCGCGGTCAGCGTCGTCCCCAGGAGGGCGGTCAGCGCGGCGAGCACGGCCGCGGGACGTCGGTGAGCACGGCGCACGACGACCTCCGATCGGGCCTTATGGGAACACCGCCACCACTCTGTTCAGATTTCCCATGTTTTGCCCTGTTTCGATAGCCCGCCCGGGTCACGGAGATACGATTACCCTGCGTGCACTTCAGTCGGGAACGATCCGGAGGGCACACCCGTCGAGCAGAAACGATCAGCTAGTCGAAAGCTTGTCGGAAGCACAGGTTTCGGGTTGCGAAACAGCCGCTGCGGGCACTGGCTCCATCCGCGCCCCAGCCTCTATGATCGCCACATTTCCAGCGCGGATACGCCAAGCGGGCAGCCGGGGAGCGCCCGACAGCACCATCGGGAGCGATCGGTGAACGGACCCCACACAGCACCGGGCCACGACCCCGGAAGGCCCCACGAAGCGAGCCCATCAGCCCTTACGGAAAGTGACATCCTGCGGGACTACCGGGCCGCTTTCCAGATCGCCCAGTTCCCCATGGCGCTGGTCGGCGCCGCCGGCCAGATCCTCGCCGCCAACGCCGCGTTGGGACTGCTGCTCGGCGTCGAGCCGGAGCGCCTGGCGGGCGTCCGCGCCGACGCCGTCGCCGGCCTCGGCCTCGACGGGCGCACCCGCGGCTCCTACCACGCGGTGCTGCGCGGCCACAGCGACCGCCTGCGCTGCACCCGGCGCCTGAAGCACGCCGACGGGCACAGCCTGTGGGCCGAGGTCACCGTCCTGCCCACGCCCACCGAGGACTCCGCCGCGCTGCTGACCGTGCTCGACATCAGCGAACGCCGCGATCTACAGGAGCGGCTGCGGCACATTCAGATGCACGACCCCGTCACCCTCCTGCCGAACCGTGCCCTTTTCTTCGAACGGCTGGCCACCGCCGTGTCCGACTCCGCGACCGGCCGGATCGGGCTGTGCTTCCTGGACCTCGACGGCTTCAAGGCCGTCAACGACACGCTCGGGTACCGCGTCGGGGACGAGCTGCTCGGCGCCGCCGCCCAGCGCCTCGCCGAATGCGCCACCGGCGCCGGCGGCCACCTGGTGGCGCGGCTCGGCGGCGACGAGTTCGCCGTCCTGGTCGAGGGGTCGAGCGGCACGAAGCAGCTGACGGACCTGGCCGAGACCATGCTCACCGCGCTCCAGCGCCCGTTCGACCTGGCCGGGCAGCGGCTCGCCGTCTCGGCCAGCATCGGCGTCGTCGAGCGGGAGTCGGCGACCACGACGGCCACGGGGCTGATGCAGGCCGCGAGCACCACGCTGTACTGGGCCAAGGCCGACGGCAAGGCCCGCTGGACGCTGTTCGACCCCGAGCGCAACGCGCACCGCATGACCCGCCAGTCGCTGTCCTCCACCCTGCGGCGGGGGGTGGACCGCGGCGAGTTCACCCTGGAGTACCAGCCGATCGTCGGGCTGGCCGACGACATCGTGCGCGGCGCGGAGGCGCTGGTGCGCTGGCGCCACCCGCAGTTCGGCACGCTCGGCCCCGACCGGTTCATCGGCCTCGCCGAGGAGAACGGGGCGATCGTGCCGCTCGGCCGCTGGGTGCTCGGCGAGGCGTGCCGCCAGGCCCGCCGCTGGCAGGTCGAGCACCAGGGCCCGCCGCTGTTCGTCAGCGTCAATGTGGCGGTCCGCCAGGTCTGGGACTCCGACCTGGTCAGCGATGTCGCGGAGGCGCTGCGCGTATCGGGCCTGCCGTCCGGGCTGCTCCAGCTGGAGCTGACCGAGTCCGCCGTCATGGGCTCCGCGGGCCGCCCCCTACAGGCTTTGCAGGCGCTGTCCGACATGGGCGTGCGCATCGCGATCGACGACTTCGGCACCGGCTACTCCAACCTGGCCTACCTCAGCCGCCTCCCGGTGCGCGCCCTGAAGCTGGACGGCATGTTCGTCCGCGGCTTCCGCACCGCCCGCCACCTCAACCCGGCCGACGAGACCATCGTCAGCTCCCTGGTCCAGCTCGCCCACAAGCTCGGCCTGACCGTCACCGCCGAGTGCGTCGAAGGGCCCGCCCAGGCCGAGCGGCTGCGCCGCATCGGCTGTGACACCGGCCAGGGCTGGCACTACGCGCGGCCCATGCCACCCGACCACCTCGCCACGCTGCTCGCGGGCCGCGACTGAGGCGGAGCACACCGCGGTCGGCGTGCCGCGGACCTGTACGGGGGGAGGCGGCGGAGGAATACTCCCGAGCCATGGCGATCATGGCTGAATTCATCCCCCTCGACCGCTTCCTGCGGCTCCTCGCCGACGAGTCCGTTCCCGTGGTGCACCGCGCCCTGTGGGCGCTGCTGTGGGAAAGCGACGTGCGGGTGCTCGATCTGCTCGCGCTCGACGTATCGGCGGAGCCCCGCATAAGACCCCCGGCCGACGGCGACCTCGGCGGGCTGGCCGCCGCGCTGCTGGGCCGGCTGGCCGGGGACCGCACCTCGGGGCCGCTGTTCGCGGTGGGCCCGAGGGCCCTTTCCTGGGACGAGGCGGTGCGCACGGCGCAGGCCGGCGGCGTGGCCATCCATGCCATCCGCACCAGCGGCAGGCAGCACCGCGGCCGGCGCTGACCCCGTCGGCCGGGGGCGCGGGGCCGGGTCCGCGCGCCGCGGGCCCCGGCCGGAGAGCCGGGGCCCGCGGGGTGTGCGCGGTGGTGCGCGGGTACGCAGGGGCGCGCAGGAACGAGCTACGCGGCGCGCGTGAAGAGGCTGCCGAGCGCCGGGCAGGCCGCGGTGCGGCCCAGCAGGCGCAGCCCCTCCCAGGCGGTCACCTGGTTGGCCGTCAGCACCGGCTTGCCCGCCGCGGCCTCCAGGTCGGGCAGCCAGGCCGCCGTGTGGAGCGCCGTGTCCGGCAGCAGCACCGCGTCCGCCGCCGGGTCGTCGCCCTCGCGCAGCAGCCGCAGCACCTCCTCCCGGCCCCACGTGCCCACCTCGGCGGCCGTGATGATGCCGCTGCCCCGCACGCCGACGACCTCGATGCCCGCGGCCTTCAGGAAGTCCGCGAACAGCGCCGCCACATCGTCCGGATAGGTCGCCGCGACGGCCACCCGTTCCACGCCGATGGCCTGCGCCGCTCGGGCGAAGGCGAACGACGTGCTGGACGCCGGCCGCCCGGCGTGCGCCGCCAGGCGGCGCACCTGCTCCGCAGCGCCGTCGGGTCCGAAGACGAAACTGGCGCTGGTGCAGGCCCACACCACGGCCTCGGCGCCGTGCGCGGCGATCTCGTCCAGCTTTGCCGTCAGCCGGTCGACCGAGCCCATCTCGAGCAGCGCGTCCACCCGGTGGGCGTCCGTGCCGATATCGGTGTGTACGAGCGGGAGCCGGACGTCCGCCCCCGCGTCGTTCAGCAGCGCCTCCATGCGGGGGAAGTCGTCCTCCGCGGAGAAGCCCGGGTAAAGGAAACCAACCGTCGCGGCCATACGGATCTCACACTTCCTCGTCGGGGAACACCGGCGGCGGCTCGGCGGCGAGCGCCACCTCTGGGCTGCCCGCGTCCGGTGCCATGGACGCGGGGCCGCGTCTGGCCACCGGGTCGAGCAGGGCCTGGTACGGGCCGACGGCCGCCTTGCCTATGGACCGTAGCGCGGACCACATGGTGACCTGGTTCGCCGAGACGACGGGCATCCGCAGTTCCGCCTCCAGCTGCGGGATGACGTCGTAGGTGGGCAGGTTGGTACAGCTGATGAACAGGGCGTCCGGTGCGTCCGCCACGGCGTCCCGCGCCATGTCGACCACGTCCCGGTACGGCACCCGCCAGATCTCCCTGGTCAGCCCCAGATAACTGCGTCCGCTGACCTCGACGCCCGCCTCGCGGAGATACTCCTCCAGCGAGTCGGTCACCGACCTGGTGTACGGCGTGACCACGGCGATCCGCCGCGCGCCCAGTTCGTCGAGCGCGGCGAGCAGTGCGCCCGACGTGGTCAGCGCCGGCAGCTCACCGGACTGCCGCATGGCGGCGCTCATGGCCCGTTCGCCGGCGACACCGCCGACGAAACTCCCCGAGGTGCAGGCGTAGGCCACCACCTCGGGACTGACCGCCGACAGGGCGCGGACCGCTTCGCGCAGTGTCTCGTGCTCGCTGACCAGCCGCGCCAGGTGGAGGCTGACCTCCACCGGGACGAACGGCGTCCGTGTCAGGTGCAACGAGACGTCATCGGGCACCCACCGCCAGAGCTCACGGTCGAGCGCGAAATCGAATGGTGCGACGACTCCGATGCCCCGCTGCGGGAGCGGGCCACCCAGAAAGGAGACATCCATGTCGAACCCCGCTTCATACGGGCCGGGAATACCGGGAAGAGACTTGAAAAAGCAGATGCCTTCGTTGACGAAGGTAGAGACGGGTTCCTACCGTGGTCAATCCTTGACTTCCAGCCAAACACCCCCTCGTTGCGGAGCGGTTTCCCTGCCATGTCCGAAGCCTGCGTTCTCGTCCTCGACGCCGACCCCCTGCCCCGCCTCGAACGGCTGACGGGCCGCGCCGTGGTACGGCACAGCGACGAGCAGTCGCTGGCCCGCCTGCTGCCCGACGCCGACGTGCTGCTCGTGTGGGACTTCACCTCGGACGCCGTGCGCGAGGCGTGGCCCGGGCCGGGTGCCCGGCCGCGCTGGGTTCACACTGCGAGCGCGGGGGTCGACCGGCTGCTGTGCCCCGAGCTGCTGGCGTCCGACACGGTGCTGACGAACGCCCGCGGGGTGTTCGACCGGCCGATCGCCGAGTACGTGGCGGGGCTCGTGCTGGCCATGGCCAAGGATTTCCGGCACAGCTGGAACGTCCAGCGCGAGCGCCGCTGGCAGCACCGCGAGACCGAAAAGGTGTTCGGCAGCAGGGCCGTCGTCGTCGGCTCGGGACCGATCGGGCGGCGCATCGGCACCACGTTGCAGGCACTCGGCGTGACGGTGGACCTGGTCGGGCGCACCGCCCGCGGGGCCGATGCGGACTTCGGCCGCGTCCACGCGGGCGGGGACCTGCCCGCGCTGCTGCCGACGGCGGACTGGGTGGTCTGCGCGGCTCCGCTGACCCCACAGACCGAAGGCATGTTCGACGCGGCGGCCTTCGCGCTCATGAAGCCCACGGCCCGGTTCCTGAACGTCGGGCGCGGCGGGCACGTCGTCGAGAACGACCTCGTCGCGGCGCTGCGCGCCGGGCGGCCCGCGGGGGCCGCGCTGGACGTGTTCGCCGCCGAGCCGCTGCCCGCGGACAGCCCGTTGTGGGATCTTCCGGAACTGATCGTGTCGCCGCACATGTCCGGCGACACTTATGGCTGGCGTGACGACCTTGCCGACCAGTTCCAGGACAACTTCGACCGCTGGCTTGCGGGTGAACCGCTGGCCAACGTCGTGGACAAGCGCCTTGGCTACGTGCCCGCGGAGGGCTGATGACCGATCTCTGCTCCCTGACCGCCGTCGAACTGACCGCCCGGTACGCGTCCGGGGACCTCTCCCCGGTGGCCGTGACGAAGGCCACGCTGGCGAGAGCCGAGGCCGTGCAGCCGGCCGTCAACGCCTTCGTGTTCACCGACGCGGAGGGCGCCCTGGCGCAGGCGGCGGCCGCCGAGGAACGCTGGGGGCGCGGCGCACCCGCGGGCCCCGTGGACGGCGTGCCCGTGACCGTCAAGGACATCCTGCTCCAGCGCGGCCACCCCACGCGGCGCGGCTCCGCCGCCCTGCCCGCGGGCGCGGGCCCGTGGGCGGAGGACGCGCCCGCGGTCGCGCGGCTGCGCGAGTCGGGTGCGGTGTTCCTCGGAAAGACCACCACGCCGGAATTCGGCTGGAAAGGAGTCACGGACGCGCCGCTCTCCGGCGCGACCGGCAATCCGTACGCGCCGGAGCGCACCGCCGGCGGTTCGAGCGGCGGGAGCGCCGCGGCGGTCGCGCTGGGCGCGGGACCACTGAGCCTGGGCACGGACGGCGGCGGGTCGGTCCGGATCCCGGCCTCGTTCTGCGGGATCTTCGCACTGAAGCCCACCTACGGCCGGGTGCCGCTGTACCCGGCGAGCGCGTTCGGCACGCTGGCCCACGTCGGCCCGATGACTTCGGATGCCGCGGACGCGGCGCTGCTGCTCGACGTCATCGCCCGGCCCGACCCGCGGGACTGGTCCCAACTGGCGCCACCCGCCCGCCCGTTCCGCCAGGCGCTGACGGCCGGCGAGGGCGGTCTCGCCGGGCTGCGCGTCGCCTGGTCGCCCACGCTCGGCGGGGTGGTCGTGGCGCCGGACGTGGCTGCCGCGGTGCGCGGGGCGGTGGAGCGCCTGGCCGGGCTCGGCGCCGAGGTGACGGAGACCGACCCGCCGCTGCCGCCGCTGCCCGAGGTGCTCGCCGCGTTCCACACCCTGTGGTTCAGCGGCGCGGCGCGGGTCACCCAGCACTTCGACGAGGCGCAGCGGGCGGCGATGGACCCGGGCCTGCGGGAGATCGTGGCGCAGGGCGCCGGGTACGGGGCACTGGACTACCTGGCGGCGGTCGACGTGCGGATGGCGATGGGCCGCCTGATGGGCACGTTCCACGAGGAGTACGACCTGCTGCTCACGCCGACCCTGCCGATCACGGCGTTCGGCGCCGGGACGGAGGTGCCCGAGGGCTCGGGGCTGGCGCGGTGGACGGAGTGGACGCCGTTCACCTACCCGTTCAACATGACCCAGCAGCCCGCGGCTTCCGTGCCCTGCGGGACCGGCGCGGACGGGCTGCCGGTCGGCCTCCAGCTCGTGGGCGCGCGGCATGCGGACGCGCTGGTGCTGCGCGCCGCGCACGCCCTGTACGCGGCCGGCGTGGCCGGGATCCCCGCGCCCGCGCTCGGGGCGCCCGCGACCGGGACGCCCGCGACCGTGGATCTCGCGACCGGGGCGCCCGGGCGCGGGCGCTGAGCGCGTCCCGGGTCCGGTCGGACCCCGGGCCCTACGCCCGGCGGAAGGAGAGGGTTTCGCCGAGGGCCCCGGCCCGCCACAGGTCCTGGCAGGCGTCGGCCATCCGGTCGAGACCGTCGACCACCGCGCCCCAGACGATGCCGGGGACCCAGCCCGCGTCGCCGTTGATGAGCAGGTTGTTCCGCTCGTAGAACAGCGCCAGGTCCACGACGGTCGTCCGGCCCTGGTGCTTGGCGTCGGTCTCGTAGCCGTAGGAGCTGGTGCCCAACTGGGTCTGGGTGAACGTGAAGTAGCACAGGTCGCCGGGGATCGGGGTGATCGTCGGGTTCTCCAGGGGGGGCTCCTGGGGCGCGAAGGGCGGGACCAGGGCGTAGATCTCGTTGCGCGCGTACTTCGCGTGGTACACGTCGCCGCCGAGCGGCAGCGCGTTCCACACGGCGTCGCAGGTGATCGGCGCCCGGTCGCTCAGCAGCCGGGCCGTACAGCTGACCTCGCGCTTGTCGAGCGAGACGGTGATGAACCGGTCGTCGGCGTTCGTCATGAGGTTCCCTCCAGTGGTGGGCGGGCCGGATGCCCACGATGCCACGCCGCCGGCCGGCGGCGGGTCGGCTCCTGGCGGTCCGCGGGCGGCGGGCCGAGCACCCGCGGGCCGAGCACCCGCGCGACGCAGTGCAGCGCCAGGCGTGCCTGGAGCTCGGCCTGGTCACGGACCGGAACGGCGCGCGGCGCGAACTCCGCCTCGAACTCCCGGCACCACTCCGTCACCAGATCGTCGAGCCCGAGGCGCGCCTTCGCGGCGCCGGGGCCCGGCGCGGCGCGCAGCGAACGGTCCAGCATCGCCGCGGCGCGCAGCGCGATGCGACGGGCGGCGATCAGCAGGGCGGCGGCGCTGCCGCGGGTGGCGGCGGGGCGGGTGCCGTCGGCGTACCGGAAGCCCGGCTTCAGCCAGGTCTCGACCACGCCGGGCGAAACGGCGACGAGTTCGCGGACGGCGGGCAGGAACGGGTCGTTCACGGCGCCGTTCCACTCGTCGGCAAGGGCCAGCAGACCGGCGACCTGGCCGATGCGCTGGAGCAGATTCTCGCCGGCCTCGGCGATGGCCTTCTCCGGGTCGGGGTAGGGCGCGGGGTCGGCGACGGCCTCGACCGCCCAGGCCGGTGCCTCCAGGATCACGGTGACCGTGCCGTACCGCGCCGGGTACAGCCACGTCGTGCCGGTGATCAGCCCCGAGGGGTCGCGCTCGCGCACGGTGTCCGGCTCGGGGAGCACCAGGACGCCGGGGCCCGACACATGCCAGTCGATCCCATCGAAAGGCCGCAGGTCGACGGGAATCGACAAGGCGGCGGAAACCTCCCGCACGGCGTCGACGAGACCGGGAACGGCGCGGGTGGCCTGGACGAATGCGCCGCCCATTTCACTTCCGTGCAGGGTGAATTGGAACTCCGGGCGCAGCTCATCCAGCAGCGCAAGCAGAATTTCCGATTCCGGCAGCGGACGGCGTTTTTCGCCGGGCGCGGGAAGGAATTCAGGCTGGCTTGCGAAAAGTGGCCGGTAGAAGCCGTGAAAGTATTCCCGGACACCCGGCAGGCCGTGCAGCCAATCCCCGTTGAGCCGGGATCCATCCGGGTCGAGACAGAGCAGGAAATGCCAGGAGCAGTCGGAGTCCTCAAGAAGTCCGCCCCCCGCGGCCGTCCCGATGGTACCGCCGGAGCCACCCAGGAGCAGCTCCGCGAGCCGCAGCGAAGTCGCCCCTCCCACAGGCTCGTTGGCATGGGCTCCGGCCACCAGGAGTACATTGCGCGCACCGTGGCCCACGGTGAGCAGAAGCAACGGGTCGCCCGCGCGGGAGCTGCCCAGGCGCCTTAATCGAATGGCCTTCGGATGGCGCCGCGCCATCCCGTGAGCGACATGAACCAGGTCATCGACCGATGGGTACCCCATGATGCTGTTCAACGACACCCTGAATCCAAGTCTCTGGGGCGGCGCGGCGCCGGACGTGGTTACGTACCGATGGAGTTGCTCTCCCCCGTCGTCTCCTTCTTGTCCAGCGGTCGTATCTCGATACGGGTCATGCCGCCCCCTTCCAATGGCCTGACGTCTTGCCAGTGTTCGCCCGGCGGGGCAGAGTGTCAAGGGTTGGACTCGCCAATTGGACGGGAACACATGGCTGTTGAAGCGTTATGGAAGCCGCGGATCAAGCCGGAGCATGCCGCTTATCGCACCACCGAAGGGAACATCCGTATCGGCAGTGTCATCTTCGGAATCGGTGCCGAGATCAAGGACCCCGCCGGATGGCTGTGGACGCTGGCATCGGGAGCGGACGGCACCCGCACGGAAGAGGCGCTCATCGGGCACGTGCTCGCGGGCCATCCCGAGCTTCCTGAGCTGACGGAGGACGAGGTCGGCGACGCGCTGCGGCAGCTGAACGAGGCGGGCTTCGTCGAGGATGCCGCCGCCGAACGGCCCGCCGCCCTGTCCGAACGGGAGGCCGAGCGCTACAGCCGCGGCGTGCCGCTGCTGCGCTGGATGGACCTCTCCCCGCGCCGCAACGCCTGGGAGGCGCAGGCGCGGCTGAAGGAGTCCGCCGTCCTGCTGATCGGCCTCGGCGGCGTCGGCGGCATGGCGGCGCAGGCCCTGGTGGCCTCGGGCGTCGGGCGCCTGCACTGCGTGGACTCCGACCGCGTCGAGCTGTCCAACCTCAACCGGCAGACTCTCTACCGCGAAGCGGACCTCGGCAGCGGCAAGGTCGCCGCCGGGGTGGCCCACTTGCAGGCGCTGAACTCCGATGTGCGGGTCACCGGCCAGGAGACCCGCGTCGGAACGCCCGGCGAGCTGGCGGCGCTGCTGTCCCGGCCGCCCGCCGGGGCGGGGGCGTGGGACGCGCTCCTGCTGTGCGCCGACCAGCCCTCGGACATCAGGCGCTGGACCAACCTGACCTGCCTGACCGCGAGGGTGCCGTGGGTGGACGGCGGCTATCGCGGACCGCTCATCACCGTCGGCGTGTACCGGCCGGGCCGGGGCGGCTGCTACGAATGCCTGCGGACCGCCGAATACGCCCGGCGGGACCTGCGGCTCGCCCCGGGACAGGACGAGTCGCGGGCCGCCCCGCGCATGGCATGGAACCCGGTGAACGCCGTGACGGCGGGCGTCGCGGGCAGCCTGATGGCCCACGCGGTGCTGACGCTGCTCACCGGCATCCCGCCGACCGAGCCCGGCTTCCGCTTCGGCGTCAACCTGATGGCACTCGACGACGCCACCTACACGCGTGACCCGGCCCGCCCCGACTGCCCTGCCTGCGGCACGGGCAGGTGAGGAGCCGAGCGTGGCCGTCGCGCCGGCCGCACCGGCAGGCGCCGCAGCCACGGGCAGCCTGCCGGGCGGAATCTCCCGGAACCTGCCGAACCCCAGCAGCCGGACGTGGCCGAGCCGGGGACGTCCGGCTTCGATCCGGGACACGACCGGGGCCGAGCAGCTGCCACCGTCACCGACGTGAGCCCGGGTCAGGCGGCGGGCGCAGCGGACCCAGCGGGCGCAGCGGCGAACCGCACCGTTCGCTGGGCCCACGCCCGCCGCGTCCGGCAGCGCCCGGCGGCGCCGGATCAGTCGGGCGCGCGCCCGGTCGCGCGGCCGGGCGAACAGCCGGACGCGCCGCAGCACCGCTGCAAGGCGGGCACCCACGCGGCCGGATGCGGCCGCGGTCCTGAAGAGTGAGCGCAGCATCGAGGTGCCCCCCGTCGGTCGTGCACAGCGGTCTCACCGGCTCGCCCGCTCCCCGGCGAGCGAGCCGATGACAACGACCCTACGCCGCGTCACTGACAAGGCACTCCCGGTAACGGGCCACCGTCTCCGCCAGCACCTCCTGCCCGTCGCGTGCCCACAGCCCGTCGTTGAAGATCTCCACCTCCACCGGCCCGCGGTACCCCGCCTCCGCCACGGCGTCCCGGAACCACCGCATGTCCACCGCGCCGTCCCCGATCTGCCCGCGCCCGTTCAGCACCCCGGCGGGCAACGGCGTGACCCAGTCGGCCAGTTGGAAGCTGTGGATACGCCCGCCCGCCCCGGCCCTGCGGATCTGCGCGGCGACGCGGTCGTCCCACCACAGGTGGTACGTGTCCACGACGATGCCGACCTGCTCGGCCGGGAAACGTTCCGCCAGGTCGAGGGCCTGCTCCAGCGTCGAGACGACGCACCGGTCGGCGGCGTACATCGGGTGCAGCGGCTCGATCGCCAGCCGCACGCCGCGCTCCGCCGCATAGGGGCCGAGCTCGGCCAGCGCGTCGGCGATGCGTTCCCGCGCGCCCGCCAGGTCGCGGCTGCCGGCCGGGAGGCCGCCGGAGACCAGCACCAGCGTGTCGGTGCCGAGCGCCGCCGCCTCGTCGACGGCGGCGCGGTTGTCGGCGAGCGCCGCCGCCCGTTCCGCCGGGTCGATGGCGGTGAGGAAACCGCCCCGGCACAGCGTGGTGACCGACAGCCCGGCGTCGGCCACGAGCGCGGCAGCCGCCGCGAGCCCGTACCGCGCGACCGGCTCGCGCCACAGCCCGACCCCCGGCACGCCAAGACCGACGAGGCCGTTGACCAGCTCGGGCAACGGCAGCTGCTTCGCGGTCATCTGGTTGATGGAGAACCCGGTGAGGTCGGTCACTGCGCCACCCCGTGCACCGCGAGCAGCCGCGCCATCCGCTCCCTGGCCAGCGCCGGGTCGGGGAACAGGCCGAGCCCGTCCGCCAGTTCGTACGCTCGCGCCAGATGCGGCAGCGAACGGGCCGACTGGAGCCCGCCCACCATCGTGAAGTGGTCCTGGTGCCCGGCCAGCCAGGCCAGCAGCACGACCCCCGTCTTGTAATACCGCGTCGGCGCCCGGAACAGGTGCCGCGACAGCTCCACCGTCGGGTCGAGGTGCGCCCGGAAGCCCGCGACGTCGCCGGTGTCCAGCGTCCGCACGGCCTCGGCGGCCAGCGGCCCGAGCGGGTCGAAGATGCCCAGCAGCGCG
Source organism: Streptomyces sp. MP131-18 (assembly GCF_001984575.1). GTDB lineage: Bacteria > Actinomycetota > Actinomycetes > Streptomycetales > Streptomycetaceae > Streptomyces > Streptomyces johnsoniae. Next base: position 2,514,747 of record NZ_LZNS01000001.1, read on the forward strand.
TGGCTGAAGCCCTGCTCGTCGCCCGCGATCAGCTCCGGGTAGTTGAAGTCGTCGCCCGTGTAGCAGCGCACGCCCGAGGGCAGCCGCCGCCGCAGCTTGATCTCGCGCTGGGCGTCGAGCAGCGACACCTTGACCCCGTCCACCTTGTCGGCGTGGGTCCCGATGATGTCGAGGAACGTGTCGGTCGCCGCGTCCAGGTCCTCGCTGCCCCAGTAGCCCGTCAGCGCCGGGTCGAACATCGGCCCGAGCCAGTGCAGGACGACCGGCTCGGCGGCCTGCCGCAGCAGGTGCCCGTACACCTCCGCGTAGTCCTCAGGGCCCCGGGCCGCCGCCGCCAGCGCCCGGGAGGCCATGAGGATCGCCTGCGCGCCGGTCTCCTCGACCACCGCGAGCTGCTCCTCGTACGCGGCGCGCACCGCGGCGGTGTCCGCCGGGCCGGTCAGCTGGTCGGTGCCGACGCCGCACGCGATGCGCCCGCCCGCCGCGCGCGCCTCCGCGCCGGAACGGCGGATCAGCTCCGCGGCCCCCGCCCAGTCGAGGCCCATGCCGCGCTGCGCGGTGTCCATCGCCTCCGCCACGCCCAGGCCGTGGGCCCAGAGGTGGCGGCGGAACGCCAGGGTGGTGTCCCAGTCCACGGCCGCCGGCCCTTCGGGCGTCGTGTCGGCGAACGGGTCGGCGACGACGTGCGCCGCCGAGAAGACGATGCGGGAGGTGAGCGGCGCGCCCCCCGGCGCGGGGCTCGCAGGCACGGCGCGCGGCCGGTACTCGCGCAACTGGCCGCCGGGTTCGGGCAGCCGGATCACTTCGGTCACGTTCTGGCCCTCCTCACGGGCTCGGTCATCACAGGCTCGGTCATCACAGGCTCGGTCATCACAGGCTCGGTCATCACAGGCTCAGCTCGGGAACGGTCAGGCGGCGGCCGTCCGCCGAGGACGCGAGCCCCAGCTCGGCGAGCTGCACGCCCCGCGCGCCCGCCAGCAGGTCCCAGGTGTACGGCTCGTCGAGCACCACGTGCCGGAGGAACAGCTCCCACTGTGCCTTGAAGCCGTTGTCGAACTCGCCGTTGTCCGGCACCTCCTGCCACTGCTCGCGGAACACCTCGGTGGCCGGCAGGTCCGGGTTCCACACCGGCTTCGGCGTGGCCGAACGGTGCTGCGCCCGGCAGTTGCGCAGACCGGCGACCGCGGAGCCCTCGGTGCCGTCCACCTGGAACTCCACCAGCTCGTCCCGGTTGACCCGCACCGACCAGGACGAGTTGATCTGCGCGATGATGCCGCCGGCCAGCTGGAAGATGCCGTACGCGGCGTCGTCCGCGGTGGCCTCGTAGGGCTTGCCCTGCTCGTTCCAGCGCTGCGGGATGTGCGTGGCGGCCAGCGCCTGCACGGTCTCCACGCGCCCGAACAGCTCGTGGAGCACGTACTCCCAGTGCGGGAACATGTCGACGACGATGCCGCCGCCCTCCTCGGACCTGTAGTTCCAGGAGGGGCGCTGGGCGGGCTGCCAGTCCCCCTCGAAGACCCAGTACCCGAATTCGCCGCGCACCGACAGGATGCGCCCGAAGAAGCCGCCGTCCACCAGCCGCTTGAGCTTCTGGAGCCCCGGCAGGAACAGCTTGTCCTGCACCACCCCGTGCTTGACGCCCGCGTCCGCGGCCTGCCGGGCCAGCGCCAGCGCGCCCTCCAGGGAGGTCGCGGTCGGCTTCTCCGTGTAGATGTGCTTGCCCGCCGCGATGGCCTGCTTGATGGCCGCCTCGCGGGTCAGGGTGATCTGCGAGTCGAAGTAGATGTCGATGCCGTCGTCGGCCAGCACCGCGTCGAGGTCCGTGGTGACCGCCGCCTCGGGGTCGAGGCCGTGCCGCCGCGCGATCTCGCGCAGCGCGTGCTCGCGGCGCCCGACCAGCACCGGCTCGGGCCAGATCACCGAGCCGTCGCCGAGGTCGACGCCGCCCTGTTCCCGGATGGCCAGGATCGAACGGACCAGGTGCTGGCGGTAACCCATGCGCCCGGTGACACCGTTCATGGCGATCCGGACGGTCTTCTTCGTCGTCATGCCCTTCCCTCCCAGAAAACACAGTAAGCGCTTTCTATCCGTGGAGAAGCTAACCTCTCCCCAGCGGCTAGGACAAGTGGGAGCAGAGCATGTCAGTCACGCTGGCGGACGTTGCCGCCCGCGCGGGGGTGTCCGCGGCAACGGTTTCCCGCGTTCTCAACGGCAACTATCCCGTGGCGGGAGCCACGAGGAACCGGGTGCTGCGCGCCGTCGAAGAGCTGGAGTACGTGGTCAACGGCCCGGCCAGCGCCCTGGCTGCCGCCACGTCCGACCTCGTCGGCGTGCTGGTCAACGACATCGCCGACCCGTTCTTCGGGATCATGGCCGGCGCGGTGCAGTCCGAGATCGGGCACGCCACGCGCAAGCTGGCCATCGTCTGCAATACCGGCGGCTCCCCGGAGCGCGAGCTGACCTACCTCACGCTCCTCCAGCGGCAACGGGCGGCGGCCGTCGTGCTCACCGGCGGGGCGGTGGAGGACCCGGCGCACGGGGAAGCGCTCGCCGCCCGGCTGCGGCGGCTGGACGCCGCGGGCAGCCAGGTCGTGCTGTGCGGCCGGCCGCCGCTCGGCGCGGCCACGGCCGGCCCGCACCCGCTGACCGTGACGTTCGACAATCGGGGCGGCGCCCGGCGCCTGACCGACCACCTGCTGACCCTCGGTCACCGCCGCCTCGGTTACCTCGCCGGCCCGGCCGCCAGGACGACCACCCGCCACCGTCTCGAAGGCCACCGCACCGCCATGGCGGCCGCGGGGCTGGCCGACGACGCGGAACGGCTGACGGCGCACGGCGCGTACGACCGCGCCTCCGGCTACGACGGCGCGCTGGAACTGCTGCGCCGCGACCCGGACCTGACGGCCATTCTGGCCGCCAACGACACGGTGGCCCTCGGCGTCTGCGCGGCGCTGCGCGACCGCGGCCTGCGCATCCCGCAGGACGTGTCCGTCACCGGGTTCGACGACCTGCCGTTCGCGGTGGACGCGATGCCCGCGCTCACCACGGTCCGCCTCCCGCTGCACGCCGCCGGCGCCCGCGCCGGGCGCCTCGCGCTCGGCCGCGAGGACGCGCCCCCCGGCGGCGTCGCCACGTTCCGCGGCGACCTGATGGTCCGCGACTCCACGGCACCACCCCGCCGCTGACCCGGGACGCCCCGGGAACCGTCGGAGTCCGGCCCGGGCGGGGGCCCGGGGCGGGACACGGATTTCCGACGAACGGCCGGGCCCGGCCCGGCCCGGCAACGGCCGGACGGCCAGGAACGACCAGGGCCGGACGCCCGGAAACCCCCGGGCACGGTCAGCGGGCAACGCGCCCCGACGAACGCCCCAGACCCGAGCCCGGAACGGCCAAGGCCACGCCCCGGCGAACGGCCCGGAACCCCCCGGGCACGGTCGGCGGGCAACGGACTCCGGCGGACGCCCCAGACCCGAGCCCGGAACGGCCAAGGCCACGCCCCGGCGAACGGCCCGGAACCCCCCGGGCGCGGCCGGCGGGCAACGAACCCCGGCGAACGGCCGGGGCGCCGCCCGCCGCGGGCTCGCGGGAACGATCCCGGCGGGGCGGTTGGACGGCGGACGGGCGGGGCCGGGCGGGGCGGTCGGCTCATGCCGTCGTTCGGAGGGTCTCCGTGCGGCTCAGGAATTTGTGGAAGAAGCTGGCCGGCTGCAGCGTGCCCGCCGGATCGGACGCGTAGTCCGGCACCTCGCCGTACTTGGTCCAGCCCGCGGACCGGTACAGGTGCTCCGCGGTGCTGCCCGTCTCGGTGTCGAGGAGCAGCAGCGTCACTCCCGCGGCCGTCGCCGCCCGCTCGGCCGTGGCCAGCAGCGCGGCGGCCGTGCCCCGGCCGCGCGCCCCGGGGTGCACCATCAGCTTCGCTATGTGGCCGCGATGCCGTCCGTTCTGCTCGGGGGCGAGGGCCAGGCTGACGGTGCCGACCAGCCGCCCGCCGGACCGCGCCGCCCACACCGTCAGGCCGCCGTCCGCGAGCGCGGGGGCGCGCGCCGCCCACCAGGCCGCCGCGTCCGCGCGGCCGAAGGGCCGCACGAAGCCGAGCGAGGCGCCGTCCGCGACCACGTCGGCCAGCAGGGCGGCGAGCTCCTCCGCGTGTGCCAGCAGCTCCTCGGGCGCGGACAGCCGGACGATCACGGTGCTCACGGCAGCACCACCACAACGGCGTACCGGACGGCCGCGGGTCCGGGGCAGTGGTAGCGCGAGGGGCCCCAGAGCCGGAACCGCACGCAGTCGCCCCGCCGCAGCCCGTGCGTCTCCTCCCCCACCGTGACCTCGACGGCGCCGTCGAGCACCCACACGTGGTGCTCGAGCCCGGGCACGGGCGGCGCGTCGTAGGCGATGGCGGCGCCGGGCCGCAGCTCGCCCTCGATCACCTCGGCGCGCAGCCCCGCGTGCGGCGGCGAGACCGAGCGCCGGACGAACCCGGCGGAGGCGTCGGCCCACACCTCCTGCCGGCCGGCGCGCACCAGGCCGGGCGGCTCCCGTTCGACCTCGCTGAGCAGGCGCGACATCGTGCGCTCGTAGACGGTGCACAGCTTGCCGAGCATGGCCGCGGTGGGGCTCAGCTCGGCCCGCTCCACGCGCGAGAGCGTCGAACGGCTCACCCCGCTGCGCTCCGCCAGCTCTTCGAGCGACCAGCCCCGCTCGCCGCGCAGCTCGCCGAGCCGCGCCGCCAGCCTGGCGTCGACCGACCCGTCCGGCGGACCGGCCGCCACCTCAGTGCTTCCCACATCCGGGAGCATATCCCAGACCAGAGACAGCGAGGATCGTCTAGGGTCCCGCCATGGCCACCCAGAAGGAACGCATGCTCGCCGGTGAGCTGTACATCGCCGACGACCCCGAAATCGCGGCCGACGCCCTGCGCGCCGTGCAGCTCTCCGAACGGTTCAACGCCACCGCGACCGCCGATCCCGAGACCAGGCGGGCGGCGCTGGCCGCGCTGCTCGGGGAGGTCGGCGAGGGCACCGAGGTGCGGCCCCCGTTCCACGTCGACTACGGGCACCACATCACGATCGGCCCGCGCACGTTCGTGAACTTCGGCGCCGTCTTCCTCGACGTCGCCCCCATCACCATCGGCGCGGACGTCCAGATCGGGCCGAACGTCCAGCTGCTCACCCCGACCCATCCGGTCGAACCGGAGCCGCGGCGCGAGAAGTGGGAGGCGGCGGCCCCCATCACCATCGGCGACAACGTGTGGCTCGGCGGCGGCGTCATCGTCTGCCCCGGGGTCACCATCGGCGAGAACACCGTGGTCGGCGCGGGTGCCGTCGTCACCAAGGATCTGCCGCCAGGCGTCGTCGCGGTCGGCAACCCCGCCCGCGTCACCCGGGGCGTCTAGCCGCGCACACACCGTGCGGCCGTCGGTCGCGGGGGGCCATCCCCGCGGCTACGGTGGTCGGGAGGGCCACTGAAGCCGGGAGGTGCACCACGTGACTTCCCTCCGCCGCGGCGGCAAGGGCGGCGCGTTCACCCTGCTGCTCGTCTACCTCGCGCTGCTCACGGCCCTCCAGATCTGGTCGGGGCACAACAACCTCACCGGCTGGTCCGCGTATTCGGTGCTCGCGCCGATGGCCGCGAGCGCCCTGCTCACCATGCGCGCCACTCTCGTGGTGGGCCTGCTGACCATCGTCTCCGTGATCATCGCCTACGGCGGCAGCATCCCGGGGCTCTCCAGCGGCACCCGGGGCGTCATCGTCTCCTCGGCCGCCTGCTCGACCGTGCTCGCCATGGTGATCTGCCGCATCCGGCTGAACCGGGAGGCCCGCGTCAGCCGGCTCACGATCGCCCGCGAACGGCTGACGCTGCTCCGCGTCGCCAGCCGCCACGTCGGCAGCACGCTCGACGTGCGCCGCACGGCGTGCGAGGTCACCGAGATCGCCGTACCCGGCTTCGCCGACCTGGTCACGGTGGACCTGTACGAGTCGGTGCTGCGCGGCGAGGAGCCCGCCGCCCCGGACGGCAACCCGCTGCGCCGCGTCGCGCAGCGCTCCGTCGCGGACGAGGAGTCGGCGGACGAGGGCGCGCGGGACGGCGCGAACGGACCGGACGGACCGGACGGACCGGACGGACCGGACGGACCGGACGGACAGCAGGAACAGCAGGAACAGCAGCAACAGCAGGAGGAACAGGAGAGGACCGACGAGAAGGAGGCGTACGAGGGCGGCACCCCGGCCTTGGGCCACCACCTGACCCAGGGCCCCGACGTGCGCGCCCGCATCCTGGACGACTCCGACGTCGGGACCTGGCTGGCGGCGAACCCGCGGTACGCCGCCCAGGCCACCGCGGGCACCAGCCGCTCCGGCATCGCGGTGCCGCTGCGCGCCCGCGGCACCACCCTCGGCGTGGCCGTCTTCGTCCGGCACCTGCGGGCCGACCCGTTCGACGCGGACGACCTGCTGCTCGCCGAGGAGATCGGCGCCCAGGCCGCCGTCTGCGTCGACAACGCCCGCCGGTACACCCACGAGCACCGGGCCTCGCTCACCCTCCAGCAGAGCCTGCTGCCGCGCCGGCTGCCCGAGGTCGCGGCCGTCGAGGTGGCCACCCGTTACCTGCCCGCGGACTCGAGCGCCGGGGTGGGCGGCGACTGGTTCGACGTCATCCAGCTGTCCGGCGCCCGGGTGGCGCTGGTCGTCGGCGACGTGGTGGGGCACGGCCTGTACGCCTCGGCGACGATGGGGCGGCTGCGTTCCGCGGTGCGCACCCTCGCCGACATCGACCTGGCGCCCGACGAGTTGCTCACCCACCTCGACGACGTCGTCATCCGGCTGCGTCTCGAGACCGAGGGCGGCGAGCAGGAGGGCGGGGCCCAGGAGAACCCGGCCGGCGCGGTCGGCGCCACCTGCCTGTACGCCGTGTACGACCCGGTCTCCCGTACCTGCTCGATGGCGCGCGCCGGCCACCCCGCGCCGGCGCTGGTCCGGCCGGACGGGCGCGTGGAGTTCATCGACGCGCCGCCGGGCCAGCCGCTGGGGCTCGGCGGGCTGCCGTTCGAGGCCCACGAAGTGCTGCTGCCGGAGGGCAGCTACCTCGCCCTCTACACCAACGGGCTGATCGCGCGCCACCACGACATGGAACGCGGGCAGGCGACGCTCCGGCAGGCACTCTCCCAGCCGGTGCACTCGCCCGAGGCGGCCTGCGACGCCGTCCTCAGGGCCATGCTCGACGGGGAGCCCACCGACGACATCGCCCTGCTCGTCGCCCGCACCCGCGCGCTGGACGCCGCGCACGTCGCGAGCTGGCACATCCCCGACGACCCGACCGCCGTCGCCCACGCCCGCGAGCTGGCCGAAGGCCAGCTGACCTCCTGGGGACTCGAGGAGGCCACGTTCACCATGGAACTCGTCGTCAGCGAGCTTGTCACCAACGCCATCAGGCACGCGGACGGACCCATCCAGCTGCGCCTCATCCGCGAGCCCGCGGCCCTGATCTGCGAAGTGTCGGACAACAGCAGCACCTCACCGCACCTGCGCCGGGCGCGGGTCTTCGACGAGAGCGGCCGGGGCCTGTTCATCGTCGCCCACCTGACCGCGCGCTGGGGCACCAGGCACGGCCGCGAGGGCAAGACGATCTGGGCCGAACTGTCGTCCTCGCCCTCGCCCGAAGGGCTGCTCGCCGCCGGCTGACGCCCCGGCCGGCCGCGGCGCGCCGCGTCGCGCTTCGCCTACGCTTCCGGCATGACCGAATCCGCCGCGCCGCTCGCCACCGGACCGCTGGGTATGCGGCTGCTCGCGTTCGACCGCCTGCCGGAGGACACCCGGTTCGACCGGGAGCCGGCCGGCTACGCACTCGTGGCGCTGTGGCACGCGGGGCTGCTGCTCCTGGTGCACGAACGCGACCGGGACTGCTGGGAGCTGCCGGGCGGCACGCTGGACCCGGGCGAGACGCCGCGCGAGGCCGCGGCACGGGAGCTGGCCGAGGAGTCGGGGCAGCACGTCGCGCCGGAGCGGCTGCACTTCGCGGGCTTCGCACGGACGTGGCTGCCGGACCGGCCGGTGCTGCGCGGCGCGCTGTTCCACGCCGAGGCGGACGAACGGGCCGTGTTCGAGCCGACGCCGGAGATAGCCGGCGTCCACTGGTGGAACCTGCGGGACCCGATGCCGCACGGCAGGCTCCAGACGGTCGACGCTTATCTGGCGGCGCTGGTCCGCCCCTGAACGGTACGGTTGCGCGCATGGGGTTCGATTTCCGCGAGCATCCCGACGGCTCCGTGCACATCACGCACCACGGCCGCCGGGCGACCACGCTGCGCGGCGCGCGTGCCCTGCAATTCCTCGCCGAGGTGAACGGGGACGATCCGCAGCGGGTGATGGCCCGGTGGACGGGCAACTACCGCCGCGGCAACGAGCGCACCGCCCGCAACCACCCGCGCAACCGCTGACGCCCGGCTGCCACCCGGGGGTCCCGCGGAGCAATACGCCTAGGCCCTGTCCGGCCGATCTTGCCGGGCCCGCGACGCCAGCTACGGCACCTCGCTGCGTTACCGAATCGCGCGAATACGGACAGGTATGAGCTGCGATCCGGCGCCTTGCGATGCACCGCATCTGACGCCGCGGGCTGATCCGACAAGATCGACAGGACAGGACCTAGTACCGCCGGACGCGGTTGGCGATGACGTTTCCTGCGACGAGGTACACCACGGCGGCGAGTCCGTAGCCGCACACCACGCGGGCCCATTCCTCGTCGAACGTGAACAGGTCGTGCGACCAGGCGGCCAGCCAGCGGGACGCGTCGTGCAGGAACTCCACCAGGCCGTTCTGCTCGTTGGCGTCCAGCAGGTACATGAGGACCCAGAGGCCGATGATGCACGCGGCGATGTCCGCGACCACGGCGATGATCGCAGCCGTCGGTCCAAGATTCACTTTTCTAGTGGACATGACACGTCGAGTTGCCCGCGCCCCGCCCGTCAAACGCCCGCGGACCGCGCGGGCTCCCCCGCGTAGGTGCGCCACAGCTCCGCGTACCGGCCGCCGGCCGCGAGGAGTTCGGCATGGGTGCCGTCCTCGGCGACCCGCCCGTGGTCGAGGACCACGACGCGGTCGGCGCGCGCGGCGGTCGTCAGCCGGTGGGCCACGACCAGCGTGGTCCGGCTGCCCGCGAGGCGGTCCGTCGCCCGGTTGACCAGCGCCTCCGTCGCCAGGTCGAGGGCCGCGGTCGCCTCGTCGAGCAGCAGTACGTCCGGCCGCACCAGCTCCGCGCGGGCCAGGGCTATCAACTGCCGCTGCCCCGCCGACAGATTCCGCCCGCGTTCGCCCACCTCGTAGTGGTAACCGCCCGCGAGCGCCGCGATCATGCCGTGCGCGCCGACCGCGCGCGCCGCTGCCTCCACCTCCGCATCGGTCGCGCCGGGGCGGCCGTAGGCGATGGCGTCCCGGACCGTGCCCTGGAACAGGTACGGCTCCTGCGGCACCACGCCGAGCCGGTGCCGGTACCCGGCCAGGTCCAGGTCCCGCAGGTCGGTGCCGTCCACCAGGACCGCGCCGCCCGTCGGGTCGTAGAACCGGGCCACGAGCTTGACCAGCGTCGACTTGCCCGCGCCCGTCTCGCCGACGAACGCCACCGTCTGCCCGGCCGGAATGGCCAGCCGGATGCCCGCGAGGGCCTCCTTGCCGTCCGCGTAGGCGAAGTGCACGTCGTCGAAACGGAGTTCGCCGCGGAGCGATGCCACGGGCAGCGGCCGCGCCGCCTCGGGCGTCGTGGTGGGCTCGCGCAGCAGCTCCTGGATGCGGCGCAGCGAGACCAGCGCCTGCTGGTAGCCGTCGAAGACCTGCGACAGCTGCTGCACCGGCGCGAAGAACAGCTCGATGTACAGCAGGTACGCCACCAGCGCGCCCGCGGAGAGCGTGCCGTCCGCCACGCGCCCCGCGCCGACGATCAGCACGCCCGCGGTGGCGAGCGTCGCCAGGAGCTGCACGAACGGGAAGTACACCGACATCAGCCACTGCCCGCGCACCCGTGCCTGCCGGTAGCCGTCCGAACGGGCGGTGAACCGTTCGTAGCCGTCGCGTTCGCGCCGGAACGCCTGCACCATCCGCAGCCCGGCCACCGACTCCTGAAGGTCGGCGTTGACACCGCTGACCCGTTCGCGCGCCAGCTCGTAGGCGCGCACGCTGTGCCGCCTGAAGACGACCGTGCCGATGGCGAGCGGCACCAGCGTGGCCAGCACCACCAGCGCCAGCTGACCGTCGAGGACGATCAGCACGCCCATGATCCCGAAGAACGTCAGCACCGCGACCAGGGCCTGCGTCAGTCCGGTCTGGAGGAACGTGGTCAGCGCGTCCACGTCCGTCGTCATCCGGGTCATCAGCCGGCCGGTCAGCTCCCGCTCGTAGTAGTCGAGGCCGAGCCGCTGGAGGTGGCTGAAGATCTTCACGCGCAGCGAGTACAGGGCGCGTTCGCCGGTGCGGCCGACGGCCCGGGTGGCGCCGAACTGCGCGGCCCACTGGGCGAGGACGACGACGAGCGCGAGCCCGGCCGCCGTCCACACCGCGCCGAGCGCCGCCCGCTGCACCCCCTCGTCGATGCCGTGCCGGATCAGCACCGGCAGCAGCAGCGAGGCCGCCGCGTCCGCGACGACGAGCAGCAGCGCGAGCACCAGCGGCCGGCCGAGACCGCCCAGCAGCCGGCGCAGCCCGTAGCTCGCCTCGGGGCGGGTGGCGCGCTCCTCGTCGATGTCCGGGGTCCCGTCCGCCGGCGGCAGCGCGGCGACCTGCGCGAGCAGTTCGGGCGTCGCGCCCTGCGCGTCCCGCGCGTTCGGCGCGTCCTGAAGTCCGGCCCGCGCGGGCCGCGCCCACGGGTCGGCCGCCGGTTCGGCTCCCGGCCCGGTCTCCGGCCCGGTCTCGTGAAGGCCCGCCGGGTCGCGTTCGACGCCGCCGAGCTCGCCCGGGTCGGCGAGCAGCCGCCGGTACAGGTCGCAGCGGGCCACCAGTTCCTCGTGCGTGCCGGTGTCCACCAGCCGCCCGCGGTCCAGCACGGCGATGCGGTCGGCGAGCTGGAGGGTGGACTGCCGGTGCGCGATCAGCAGCGTCGTCCGCCCGGACATGACCGAACGCAGCGCGTCGTGGATCTCGTGCTCGACGCGGGCGTCGACGGCCGAGGTGGCGTCGTCCAGGATCAGCAGTCTGGGGTCGGTGAGGATCGCGCGGGCCAGCGCGACGCGCTGCCGCTGGCCGCCGGAGAGCGTGAGGCCTTGTTCGCCGACGACCGTGTCGTAGCCCTCGGGCAGCGCGGAGATGAAGCCGTCGGCCTGCGCGGCGCGCGCGGCGGCCCTGATCTGCTCCTCGCCCGCCTCCGGGTGGCCGTAGGCCAGGTTGGCGCGGATGGTGTCGGAGAAGAGGAAGCTGTCCTCGGGCACCAGGCCGATGGCGGCGCGCAGCGACGCGTAGGTGAGGTCCCGGACGTCCTCGCCGCCGACCCGCACGGAGCCGCCGTCCGGGTCGTAGAACCGCGGCAGCAGCAGCGACACCGTCGACTTGCCGCTGCCGGACGGGCCCACCACGGCCAGGGTCTCGCCCGGTTCGATGCGCAGCGACAGGTTGTTCAGCACCGGCGGCCCCTCGCCGTAGCCGAAGCTGACGGCGTCGAACTCGACGGTCGCGGGCGCGTCGGCGGGCAGTTCGTGCGCGTTCTCCGCCTCGCGTATCTCCGGTTCTGTGTCGATCAGTTCGAGCACGCGCTCGACGCCGGCCCGCGCCTGCTGGCCCATGGTGAGGATGACCGTGAGCATCCGCACCGGCCCGACGAGCTGGGCCAGGTAGGTGGAGAACGCGACGAACGTACCCAGCGTGATCCGGCCCTCGGTCGCCATCCAGCCGCCGAGCGCCAGCATGGCGACCTGGCCGAGCGAGGGAACGGCCTGGAGGAGCGGGGTGTACCTGGCGGAGAGGCGGACGGTCCGCAGCCGCGCCGCGAACAGCTTCCGCCCCGCGGCGCGCAGCTTCCCGGTCTCCTGCTCCTCCTGCCCGAAGCCCTTGACGACCCGCACGCCCGTGATGGCGCCGTCGACGACGCCGGCCACCGTGCCCGCCTCGTTCTGCGCGACCCAGGTGGCGGGGAACAGCCGGGTGCGGCTGCGCCGCGCGACGAACCACAGCGCGGGCGCGACGGCCAGCGCGACCAGGGTCAGGGGCGGCGAGAGGGTCAGCATGACGACCAGGGAGACCGCGAAGAGCATCAGGTTCCCGATGGTCATCGGCATCATGAACAGCAGGCCCTGGATCAGCTGGAGGTCACTGGTGCCGCGGCCGACGACCTGTCCCGTGCTGAGCTGGTCCTGCCGCCGACCGTCCAGTCGGGTGATGCTGCGGAACATCTCGGTGCGCAGATCGTGCTGCACGTCGATGCCGAGCCGGCCGCCGTAGTAGCGGCGGACGTACGTCAGCGCGTAGACGACGACGGCCGAGGCGGCCAGCAGCCCGATCCACAGGGCGAGGCCGCCCTCCTCGCCGATCACGACATCGTCGATGACGACCTTGATGAGCAGCGGCATGAGCGCCATCACGCCCATGCCGACGAGCGAGGCGCCGACCGAGAGCAGGAGGTTGCGCCGGTACCGCCAGCAGTAGGCGGTCAGCCGCCGTATCCATCCACCGTCCCGTGCCGTCACCGCAGCGCCTCCCGTTTCCTGATGACCGCAGTGCTCAACACCTCGGGCCTGCGTTTTTCATCCCACCGCAACAATATGAAGAACTTTCCGGCCGTCCGCTAAATGATTTGGCGGTCCAGCGGCGGTGTGCATAGGCTCTGGCGCATGGCAGGAACGCTGTACATCGACGGACTGTGCGCCAACGCGCGGTCCGCCGACTGGAGCCCGCTCCACATCCGCCGCCCTCGCGTTCGGCGCCCGGCCCTGGTCCGCCAGGACTCGCCCGGCGTCTGAGCCTTCACGTCTCCAGAGCCTTTCGCGTCTCCTCACGGCTGCCAGGGCCGTCCGGGTCCCACCCGACCGGACAGGCCGACGGCACAGCGTTCCCGTTTTCCCCCAGATGACTGCCGCCCGGCCTGTCCTCATCCCCGAGGACGACGCCCGTGGCTTCCCGCCGCAAAACCCTCTCCCAGAATTTCCTGCACAGCACCGCCGTGCTGGGCCAGATCGTCCGCGCCGCCGAGCTGGGGCCGAGCGACCTGGTCGTCGAGCCCGGCGCGGGCGAGGGCACCCTCACCCGCGCGCTGGCGCGCGCCACGCGCCAGGTCATCGCCTATGAGCTGGACCCGGCCCTGGCGGCCCGGCTGCCCGAACGGCTGCGCACCGAGCGCAACGTCCGGGTGGTGCCGGGCGACTTCCTGCGCGCGCAGCCGCCGCGCACGCCGTTCGCCGTGGTCGGCAACATTCCGTACTCCCGCACCACGGACATCGTGCGGTGGTGCCTGACGGCCAGGGGCCTGACCTCGGCCACGCTGGTCACCCAGCTGGAGTTCGCCCGCAAACGCACCGGCGACTTCGGCACGTGGCCGCTGCTGACGGTGCAGAGCTGGCCCGAGCACGCCTGGCACCTGGGCCCGCGCATCCGGCGCCACCACTTCACGCCGGTACCGCGCACGGACTCCGCGGTGCTGCGCATCGTGCGCCGACCCGCCCCCCTCGTGCCCCGGCGCGACCTGCCCGCCTACCGTGCGCTGGTCGCCGAGGGCTTCACCGGGGTCGGCGGCTCCCTGCGCGCGACGCTGTCGCGGCACCACGACACGGCCCGGGTGCGGAACGCCCTGCGGGCCGCGGGGGTACCGAACGACGCGCCGGTGGGCCGCGTGACGCCGCGGCAGTGGCTGACCGTGTTCACGCGGCTGCACCGGGGGCGCGGCGGGTGAGGCGTGAGGTGCGGCATCCGTCGCCGCCGGCCCGGCGCGGCGGGGCACACGCTCAGGCGGCCGGCAGCTCGCTCACCGCGCAGCCGGTCACCACCTCGTCGAGCGAAAGGCCGAGCGCGCTCGCGAGGGCGGCCACCGTGAAGAACGCGGGGGTGGGCGCGCGTCCCGTCTCGATCTTGCGCAGCGTCTCGACGGAGATCCCGGCGCGGGCCGCGATCTCGCCCATGCTGTGCGCGCCGCGGGCCTGCCGCAGCAACGCGCCGAGCCGGCAGCCGCGTTCACGTTCCTCTGGGGTGAGTGGAGTACGGACCATGCCGTGATACTAATGCCGTGATACTAATACCGGTATAAGAATTGGCCGACCCCGGCCCGCCACGGCCGGGGCCGGCCGTCGGCCGACCTTTCGGAGGCGAGAGACCGTGGTGGAGATCAAGACGGACGCGGCGATGGACGCCATGCGGGAAGCGGGCCGCGTCGTCGCCCGCGCGCTGGCCGCCGCACGCGCGGCGGCGGCGCCCGGCGTGCGGCTGCGCGAGCTGGACGAGGCGGCCAGGGACGTCATCGAGAGCGCGGGCGCCACCGCCCCGTTCCTGCACTACCTGCCCTCGTTCGCGCCCGTGCCCTACCCCGGCGTGATCTGCACCTCGGTCAACGACGCCATCGTCCACGGCATCCCGGACGACTACCGGCTGCGCGCGGGCGACCTGCTCGGCATCGACTGCGGCGCCACCCTCGACGGCTGGACCGGCGACGCGGCCGAGACGTTCACCGTCGGCGCCGCGGGGCCCGAGGACGCCCGGCTCATCGCCGCGACCCGCGGCGCCCTGGAGGCCGGTATCGCCGCGGCCGTCGCGGGCGGGCGGCTGGGGGACATCTCGCACGCCATCGGCCGCGCCGGGCGCGCCGCGGGCTACGGCATCCCCGAGGGATTCGGCGGCCACGGCATCGGGCGCCGCATGCACGAGGACCCGCACGTGGCGAACGAGGGGCGGCCCGGCCGCGGCTTCCCCCTCCGGCACGGCCTGGTGCTCGCGCTGGAGCCGATGCTGACGGCGGGCGGCCACGACGGCTACTACTGCGCGGCCGACGGCTGGACCCTCCGCACCCAGGACGGCAGCCGCGCCGCCCACTTCGAGCACACGGTCGCCATCACCGACGCGGGACCGCGCATCCTCACCATGCTGTGAACGGGCCCCTCCCCCGGCAGGAGTACGCGCCGCCGCGCCACCGATGACTTTCCGCCCGCGGACGGGTCGACAGGAGTGGAACGGGTGACACGGCAGCACCCGCGAGCGGAAGGAACCCCGATGTTCAAGAACACCAAGGCGTTCAGCGGCTTCTCCGTCGACGACACCGACCGGGCCGCGCACTTCTACGGCGAGACGCTCGGCCTGGACCTCTCCCAGGAGAACGGCATGCTGATCCTGCACCTCGCGGGGGACCGGGACGTCCTGGTCTACCCCAAGCCCAACCACGAGCCCTCCACCTGCACCCTGCTCAATTTCCCGGTGGCGGACATCGAGGCCGCCGTCGACGAACTGGCCTCCCGCGGCGTGGAGTTCATCCACTACGAGGGCGCCGATGCCCGGGGTGTCCACCGGGGCAACGGCGGCCCGCCCATCGCCTGGTTCCGCGACCCGGCGGGCAACTTCCTCTCCGTGCTCGTCACCGGCTGAGCGCGTCAGCCGGCGTCCGGCACCCGCAGGGCCAGCAGCGCGATGTCGTCCGAGCCGCCGGGCGGCATGCGTTCGAGGAGCTGCGCGCAGAAGTCGTCCGGCGGGCGGCCGGCCAGGGCAATGGCGTGCCGGCGCAGCCGGTTCATGCCGGTGTCCAGGTCGCTGCCCGCCATCTCCACCAGGCCGTCGGTGAACAACAGCACGGTCGACCCGGGCGGCAGCGGCTCCACGGCGTCCACGCGTTCCACCCGCACCTCGGCCCGCGCGCCGAGCAGCAGGTCCTGGCCCTGTTCGAGGTACTGTGCCCGGCCCTCGTCCGTGACCAGCAGCGGCGGCGGGTGGCCCGCGCTGACCCAGCGCATCTGCCAGCGCGCCCCCGGCCCGCCCACGTCCCCGACCGTCTCGATCCTGGCCAGCAGCAGCGTGGCCATCTGCACGTCCGTGATGTCCGACATCGCGTCGTCGAGGCGGCCGACGATCAGGCTCGGCGGCTCGGCGCGGTCCCAGGCCAGCACCCGCAGCATGTTCCGCAGCTGCGCCATGCCCGCCGCGGCCGTCAGGTCGTGGCCGACGACATCCCCGACGGCGAGCGCGGTGGCGCCGTCCGGCAGCACCAGCGCGTCGTACCAGTCCCCGCCGACCTGCGAGCCGCGCGGCGCCGGCTGGTAGCGGGCGGCCAGCCGCAGCGGGGCGATGTCCGGCAGCGCGGGCAGCAGGTGCTGCTGCATCATCGCCGCGACGTCCCGCTGCCGCTCGAAGAGGCGCGCGTTGTCGATGGCCAGGCCGGCCCGCCGCCCGATATCCCGGATCAGCGGCAGCTCGTCCGGACGGAACGGGCGTTCCGGATCGGTGCGGGCGATGGTCAGCGCGCCCACGACCTGCCGGGGCGTGCTCAGCGGCACCACGGCCGCGGACGTGGCACCCAGCAGATGCAGGAACTTGTGCACGACGGCCCGCGGGCTCTCGGGCGGCGCCTCGATCTCCTCGCGCGTCATCAGCAGCGACTCGTTCCTGCGCAGCACGCGCGACAGCACGGCGCTGGCGGAGTCGGGGATGAGGCTGGTGTCGTCCCGGCCGCTCTCCGCCTCGTCCTCGCGCCCCTGCGGGCCCACGACGGCGACCCGCCGCACCCCCTCCTCGCCCTCGCGCAGGTCCACGGTCACCCAGTCCCCCAGCCGCGGGACGACGAGTCGCCCGAGCCGGTTCAGCGCCTCCTCGGCCTCCAGCGTCTGCGTCAGCACGTCCGTGATCTCCTGCACCAGGGTCAGCCGCTCCGCCAGGTCCTCCATGGCCGCCAGGTGGGCGGCCTGGTGGTTGCGCTTCTCGCGCTGCTCGTCGTTCTCGCCGAACAGCGTCAGCACCTGGCTGGTCCCGCCGTCCCTGACGACCGGCGCGCCGGACCAGCTGACCGGCAGCAGGCTGCCGTCCCCGCGCAGGAAGCTGTCGGTCGTCACCAGGACCATCCGGGTCTCCTCCAGCACGGCCACCAGCGGGCACTCCTCGCGCGGGGCGAGCGTTCCGTCCTGCCTGCGGTGCAGCAGCTCGTGGAAATCCTTACCGACCACCGTCCGGCCCGGGAGGCCGATCAGCTGCAACGCGTGCGGGTTGACGGCCGTGATCAGCCCATCCCGGTCGGTGAGGATCACCCCGGCTTCGAGGCTGTCGAACGCGGCCAACAGGTCCTCGGGTTCCACCGGCACGGAATCGGCCATGGATGTCGCCGCCTTCTCTCGGCCCGCTGGTAGCCCTGCTGCTCCCTTTCCATTCACCGGCAGCCGCGGGGACTCCGCAACCGCCGGGCGGCTGCGTGCACGGTCAGGAACGCCGCTCCCGCAGGCGCCGCCGGTGCGCGGCGACGCGGGAACGGGAGGCGCAGGGCGCCGAGCAGTAGCGGCGGGCGGGCCCGGGGCCGGTACCGAGGTAGAGCACGCGGCAGCCGTCCGCGGCGCACTCGCCCCAGGGCACGCGGCCGTACTCGGTGAGGATCTGCGCGAGCGCGAGGGCGCTCGCGGCGAGGAACCACTCTCCCCAGCTCGCGTCGTCCCCGCGGTCGACGTGCAGGTGCCAGCCGTGGCCGTCGTGGGCGCTGAGCCGCGGCCTGGCGCCGCACTCGGCGAGCAGCGCGTTCAGGGCGTGCGCGGCGCGATCGGCGTCGCGCTCGGTCAGCACGCCCGCGATGCGGGCCGCGGCGGCCCGCTCCAGTTGGCCGCCGCGGCCGTGCTGGCCGCGCTCTCCCGTCGGCCCGCGGCGTGCGAGCCGATGCCTGTCGGTCGCCACTGACCGCCACCGGGCCGCCGCTGTCAGTGCGGCGTGCCACCATGCGACGACATGGACGCCTCCCGCAGCCACGGCCCCGACCGCCTGAGCGCCCTCCTCGGCCCGCCCGCCGCCGCACCCGTCCCCGTCGACTGGCCGGCCGTGGAGTCCTGGCTCCGGCTGCGCCTGCCCGCCGACTACAAGGCCCTGGCCGCCGCCTACGGTCCGCTCGACATCGGCGACTGCCTGTGGCTGCACACCCCGTGCGTGCAGGCCGGGCACTTCGACTGGGGCACGTGGCTGCGCACCACCCACCGCCACTGCCGGATCTCCTCCCGCGACGCCCCGCCGAACGAGCCGCCGCCGTTCCACCCCGCGCCCGGCGGCCTGCTCGCGTTCGGGATGACCAGGTCGAGCAGCCACCTGTTCTGGGACACCGCCGCCTGCGCCGACCCGGACCGCTGGCCGGTGGTCCTCTTCCACCAGGACGCCGTCTACCGGGGGATCAACCCGTGGCGGAGCTACGGCACCCCGCTGCTCGACTTCCTGGACGGCGTCCTGGCCACCGGCATGCCGCTGCCCGGCGGCGGCACGCTCGGGCCGCTGCCCCCGACCGCGCGGCGCACCGCGTTCCTGCCGGGGGCCGTGCCCTGGGTGCCCCCGGCGCCGGGCGCCGAGCCGGTCCCGGCCGCGCGCAGGCGGGCCGCGCTCCGCGAGGGCAGCGGGCTGGACGCGCTGCGGCTGCTCACCCCACCGCCCCGCGTCCCCCGCCTCGGCCCCGGGGACTGGCCCGCGCTGTTCGACCGCCTCGGCACGCGGCTGCCGGCCGACTACCTGGCGCTGATGTCCCGGTACGGCGCCGGCTGCTGGATGGGCTGGCTGCGCTTCCTCACCCCGCTGCGGACGGGCGAGGACGGCTTCGTCCGGCACGTGGCGCAGACGCTCAACGGGTACCGCACCCTGCGCGAGCACGACCCCCAGGGGCACCGGCTGCCGCTGTGGCCGGCGGCGGGCGGCTTCCTGCCGTTCGCCAACTCCATCGACGGCGACCAGTTCGGCTGGCTGACCGAGGGCGATCCGGACGGCTGGCCGCTCACCGTGTGGCCCCGGCACGCCGACCAGGGGCCCCCGCTCCCCGGCACGCTGACCGAGGTGCTGCTCGCGTGGCTGCGCGGCACCCTCTCCGCGGAGGGGCTGCCGGGCCTCGACCGGGACGACGACCCACTGGAGTACGCCACCTTCGAGCCCTGGACGGACGCCAGCTACTGGTGACGCCCCCCGGGGCGGCTCACCCCTTCACCGATCCCGTCGCCATGCCCTTGGTCAGGAACGGTTCGAGGAACAGGAAGAGAACGACCATCGGCACCATCGAGATCAGGCCGACGGCCATCAGGCCGGACCAGTCGACGCTGAACTCGCCGATGAAGGAGGCGATGCCGACGGTGACGGTCCAGCCGTCGGGGTTGCCCATGAGCGTGCGGGCGAAGAGGAAGTCACCCCAGGTGAGGATCGACGCGTAGGTGAACGTCGCGGCGATCCCGGGCTTGAGCAGGGGCACGATCACGCGCCACAGCGCGCCCGCCCTTCCGCATCCATCGATCATCGCGGCCTGTTCGATCTCGACCGGGACGGCATCGACGAAGCCCTTCATCAGCCAGGTGGTGAACGGAACGGTGGCCGCGGTGTTGACCAGGGTGACCGACCACAGGTTGTTGACCATGCCGAAGTTGGCGAAGAGCACGAAGGTCGGAATGATCAGCAGCGTGCCCGGCAGCATCCGGCTGAACAGCAGGGTGAAGCCCATCGCCTGCTGGCCCTTGGAGCGGAAGCGGGAAAGGCTGTAGCCGCCCAGCGTACTGACCACCGTGGAGATGACAGCGGCGCCCACGGTGGTGAGCGCGGAGTTCCGCATCCACTCGAGGACGGGCACGTCGCGGAGCACGGAGGTGTAGGCGCTGAACGAGGTGGCGTCGGCAGGCGGGACCAGTGGCGGATCGGAGACCAGCAGCCGCTCGGAAGGGACGACCGAGGTCATGATCATCCAGTAGATGGGGAACATCAGCACGGACGTGACCGCGATCGCCAGGGCGAGCAGCGACCACCGGCGTGTGCGGGAGAGTGTGGTGGACATGGGTGCTCCTGTGGTGACGGGCCGGTTCAGCCGAACTCGCGGCGCACGGACCGGCCCGCGGCCTTCAGCAGGGCCCCGCAGATCGCCATGGTCACGATGCCGAGCGCGGCGGCGGTGCCCATCTCGAAGAACTGGAAGGCCTCGTTGTAGATCCGGATGGCGAGAGTCTGGGTGGCGTCGTTGGGGCCCCCGCCGGTGAGCGGGAAGATGAAGTCGAACTCGCGGAACACGCCGATGCCGGTGATCACGATGGCGAGTGAGGCGGCCGTACGGACCGCGGGCCAGGTGACGTGGGTGAACTGCCGCAGTGGCGACGCACCGTCCACCCGCGCGGCTTCGTACAGCTCCTTGGGCACCGACTGGAGCTGGGCCAGCAGGACCAGGACGAAGAACGGGTAGTACTTCCAGATCGTCGGCAGGATCACGGCGAACATGGCGGTGTCGGAGTCGACGAGCCAGGCGACGTTGCCGTCGATCACGCCGACCGTACGCAGCAGGTAGTTCACGACGCCGTAGGAGGCATCGAACATCCAGGCGAACGCCGCGCTCACCACCACGCCGGGCACCGCCCACGGCAGCAGGACCAGGGGACGGATGATCCGCCGGCCGGGGAAGGCCTTGTTGAGCAGGACGGCGAGGCCCAGGCCGAGCGCGAAGGCGGGGATCACGACGCCGAGGGTGTAGACGATCGACCGCACGATGTCGCTGACCAGGCCGGGGTCGGTGAGGACGTCGCCGTAGTTGTCGAGCGTGAGCGGGTTCTGCTCCAGGTTGAGCAGGTCGGAGATCTGGCCGCCGCGGAGGCTGAGGTCGATCGCCACGTAAAGCGGGTAGGCCATCAGCAGACCCACGATGGCGAGGGTGGGCGAGAGCGTCAGGTACGCGAAAACGCTGCGGCGCCGGTGCTCGCGCCGCAGCGCGGGCGAGCGTTCGGGCGCGGCCGGCGGCCTGGGGGTGGCGGGCCCGGCGACACCTCTGCGCGGGGTGTGCTGCGGTTCGGTGGTCATCAGGACTCCATGGCCTGCTCGAGCTCGTCCTGCAGATGGGCGGCGATCGAGGCGGTCGACTCGTCGGTGGTGATCAGGGACGTGGCAGCGGCCGACACGATGTCGCTGACGCGGCCGAACCGCTCCCGGTGGGCCTGATTGCCCGGGAAGATCGACACGGCTTCGTCAGCGAGCTGCTGGAAGAGTTCGAGCTGCGGGGTCTCGGCGACGGCCCGGGCGGTGATCGAGCCCGCCCGTGGTGCGGGGTTGGCGGTCAGCTCGGTGTAGCGGCGCTGCCACTCGGGGGTGCCGGCCAGCGCGATGAAGTCCCACACCGCCTCTGCCTTGCGCGGGTCGATGCCGGCCGGCATGTGGATGCTGTTCGAGACGCCGCCGGGGACCTGCGGGAACGGTGCCCGCGCGGCCTTGAGGCCGGGGCGGACCGCGTCGGTCGCGCTGCCCAGCTCGTTCAGGAAGAACGGGCCGTCCAGGAGCATGGCGATCTTTCCGGTGAGGAACAGCTCGTTGCGCTGCTGGGACTGGATGCCTTGCGGCGCTTGGGCGAGGGCACGGCGGTAGAGGTCGAGGCCCGCGATCGCCGCGTCGCTGTCGGCGGTGAACGCACCGTCGTCGGTGGACAGCGCGGCCCCGCTGCCGACGACGAAGGCAGCAAGCTCGGTGAAGTTGTCGGGGTTGGGGGCCGTCGTGGCGCCGAAGCCGTAGATCCCGTCGCCGGTGATCGCTTCGGCTGCCGCGATCATCTCCTCCGCGGTGGCCGGGACCCCGGCTCCGACGGATTCGAGCAACTGCTGGTTGTAGTAGAGGTTGTAGCCGTAGCCGAGCAGCAGGACGCCGTAGTTCTCGCCGTCCAGCGCCATCACCTCCTGCAACGGCGTCCAGGTGCGCGGGATGTCGGTGGACCGCAGGCGGTCCTCCAGCGACTCGAGCCAGCCGCGGCCGGCGAACTCGGCGGCGTTGCGCGCCGGCAGGTGCACGATCTCGGGGCGGTCGTTGGCGGCGAACCTGATCGTGAGCTGGTCGACGTAGCTGTCGAACGGCAGCGAGTAGAAGTCCACCTGCACATCGGGGTGGGTCCGTTCGAACTCGGTGATCAGCTCCCGCCACCACAGCGCGAAGGTTCCCTCGGCAGCCTGCCAGGAGGGGAACTCCAGCACGGTCTTCCCGCCGGCCGTTCCTCCGCCCGAGTGGCAGCCGGAGAGGGCCGCACCCGTGGCGGCCGCCAGCCCCAGCGAGAGCATTCTCCGCCGGGAAGGGCCTGAGGGCCGGGCCGGCACCTGGCCGCCGCGCAGCGCCGACATCAGCCGGCACCGCCCGACGTGCGGGGTGAGTCGGCGGCCGGACCGGCATGCTGTGGGTACACGGCGGGGCCGGTGTAGCCCAGTGCCGTGCTGACCTCGTCGGCCGTCTCGATCACGCGTCCGGCCAGCTCCCCCTCGCGGTTGTCGAGGTCGATGGCCGACAGCGAGCCGGAGATCGAGATGGCCGCGACGACCTCCCCGGCGGCGTCACGGATCGGCGCTGCCACGCAGGCGCGGCCCAGAGCGAGCTCCTCGACCTCCGTGGCGTACCCGCGTCCGACGACCAGTTCGACCTGCTCATCCAGCTCCTCGTGGGTGCCGGCGGTCCGGCCGGTGAACTTCGGCAGCTGGGGAAGCATCGCGCGCCGCTGGCCGGCGGTGGTGCCGACCAGCAGGCACTTGCCCATGCCGGTGGCGTGCAGGGCGTTGCGCTGCCCGGCCAGGGTCATCGACTTCGGCGCGAGCGCCCCCTCGTAATTGGCCAGGTAGAAGACGGTGCCGCGGTGCAGGACGGACACGTTGACGCCGAGGCCGAGCAGCGCAGCGGCCTCCTGGGCATGCCGCCGGGAGGCGCGGTAGACCGGATGCTGGTTGAGCGCAGAGCCGGCCAGGGTGATCAGTCCGGTGCCGAGCCGGTAGAGGCCGGAGTCGGCGTCGCGCTCCACGTATTCGAGGGCTTCGAGCGTCGCCAGCATGCGGGAGGTCGTGGACTGGCCGAGCCCCGCGCGGGAGGAGACGTCGGCGACCCGGAGCGGCCGCCCGTCGTGGAACGCCGCGAGGACGGCGGCCGCGCGTTCGACGCTCTGGTTCGTGCTCGTGCCCTGCTCAGCACCCATTGCCAGCTCTCCAACATCCGAAACGCTTGCCTTACGCGATGGATACTGCATTAGGCTATCCGCTCAGCGCAAGAGATCAGCCGAAGAATGGATGCATGCATGCAGATCGCCTCCGTCGAGACGTTCGTACTCAAGGTCTTCCATCACGAGGCCTACCTCGGCGCCCTGCCGGACGGCAGCGAGGTGCCGCCGGGCTATCAAGTGCGCGCGCCCTGGCGCAGCCTGTATTCGCGCCGGTTCGAGACTTTGCTGGTCAAGGTGACCGCCGAAGACGGCACCGCGGGCTGGGGCGAGGCGCTGGCGCCGGTCGCCCCCGAGGTGCCCGCCGACATCGTCGACCTGCTGCTCGCTCCCGTCCTGCTGGGGCAGGACGCGCTCGCGCCGCGGCCCGCCTGGGCGATGCTGCGGGACCTGATGCGTGAACGCGGGCATCTCGTCGGCCACCAGGCCGACGCGCTGGCGGCCGTGGACATCGCGCTGTGGGACCTGGCCGGCCGGTTGCGCGGTGCACCCGTCGCCACCCTGCTCGGCGGGGCGTTCCGGGACCGGCTGCCGACGTACGTGTCCGGGCTGCCCCGTGCCACCGACGAACAGCGGGCCCAGCTCGCCGCCGACTGGGCGGGCCGGGGCGCCGGCGCCGTCAAACTGCATCTGGGGCACGGGGTGGCGGCCGATCTGGCCACGGTGGACGCCGTCCGGGCCGCCGCGCCCGCGCTGCGGGTCGCCGTGGACGCGCACTGGGCCTACGGCCTGGCCGAGGCCCGACGGCTCGCCGCCGGCCTGGCCGACCGCGGCGGCTGGTTCCTCGAAGCGCCGCTGGCCCCCGAGGACGAGGAGGGCCACCGCAGGCTCGGCGAGCGGACGGCGCTGCCCATCGCGGTGGGCGAGACCCTGCGCAACCGGTACGAGTTCGCCCGCTGGCTGCGTGGTCACGCGCTGGAGATCGCCCAGCCGGACGTGGCCCGTACCGGCATTACCGAGGCAATGGCGATCGCCGAGCTGTGCGCGGCGTCACACGTTCCGGTGGCGCCGCACCACTCCGTCGGGCTCGGAGTCTCCCTCGCCGCGGGCCTGCACGTGGGGGCGGCCGTCGAGGACCTGTTGGTATTCGAGTACCAGCCGACCTCGACCGAGGTCGGCCAGCGCATTCTGCGCACCCCGCTTGAGGTCCGCCCCGACCACTTCCCTCTCCCCGCCGGGCCCGGACTCGGCATCGACATCGACGAGCAGGTCGTCCGCGACCTCGCCGGAAAGGACTGATTCCCTCATGCCCCTGGTCCACGGGCTCGCCCCGATCCTGGCTACCCCCTTCGCGTCGGACGGCTCCCTCGACCTCCCCTCGCTGCGCCGCGTGGTGGAGTTCAACCTCATGAGCGGCGTCGACGGGCTGGCCGTCTCCGGTATGGCGAGCGAGACCTTCGCGCTCACCGCCGAGGAACGTGCCCGCGTACTGCGCGAAGTCGTCGCCGTCACGGCGGGTGCGGTCCCGGTGGTGGCCGGGGTCAACGCGACCTCCACGGTCACCGCCGTGGAACAGGCCCGAGCCGCGGCCGCGGACGGCGCTACCGCGCTCATGGTGCTGCCGCCGTACATGGTCAAGCCCACCCCCGCACAGGTCCTCGACTTCTACGCGGACGTCGCGGCCGCTACGGACTGCGAGGTGATGGTCCAGGACGCCCCCGGAGTCACCGGCGTGACCATGGCTCCCGCGACGCTGGCCGAGCTGGGCAAGCTGCCGGGCGTCACCTCGGTCAAGGTCGAGGCCCCGCCGACACCGGCCAAGGTGACCGCGGTGGCCGACACATCCGCCGGGGAGGACTTCGCGATACTGGGCGGCCTGAACGCCCAGTTCTGCCTCGACGAATACGCCCGCGGCGCCATCGGCACCATGCCCGCCTGCGAGTTCCCCGATCTGCTGCGCCCGGTGCTCGACGACTGGGCCGCCGGACGCCGCGCGAAGGCCCGGGAGGGCTTCGCCCGACTGCTGCCCCTGGTACTGCACGGACTCCAGCAGGGCTGGGCCTGGGCGGTACACAAGGAGGTGCTCCTCGCCCGGAAGCTCATCGCCGACGCCACCGTCCGCACCCCCGCTCGCCCGCTCGACGCCCCGACCCGAGCCGCCCTGCACGAGGTACTCGCGCCCCTGGGCATCGCGGCCGGTTGACAGCCGTCCGTACCCGTCCGCACGCGTCGTTCGCAGTGAGCCCCCGCAGATCACAGCTCGGCGACTCCCGCCCCGGAATCCCCCCATCCGGGCGATACTGGCCGTATGCCGACGACCGCCGCCCCGTCCCGATCCGAACTGATCAGCCACCTCGTCAACACCCGGATCGCCGGCGAGGTCGCCACTCCCCGCGAGAACAATCTGGCGCACTACCGCGAGCTGGCGAACGGGAATCGGTACTTCTGGCTCGGCCTGGAGTTCGGCGACCGGTGGGCGGACGAGCAGGACGTGCTGGCCGTGATGGCGGAGCGCTGCGGCGTCGACGGGGACCCCGAGCACCGGCAGGGGCAGGACACCATCGACCCCGAGCTGACGGTCGACGGCCTCGACCGCGCCGCCACCCTGCTGCGGAAGGCCGCGGCCGGCTCCCGGCGGGTCCTGGTGGCCACCGGCCACCCCGGCGGGCTGCTCGACGTGCACTCCCGGACGGCCGCCGCGCTGACCGCCGCGGGCTGCGAGCTGGTCCGCGTCCCCATCGGTCTGACCGCCGACGAGGGCGTCGTCACCCAGCTCGCCGACGTCGCCGTGTGGGAGCGCGGCGCCACCCTGTGGCACACCCACTCGCCGCAGCCCATGGCCGAGATACTCGACGCCCTCTCCCAGGAGGGCCAGGCCCTGCCGGACCTCGTCATCGCCGACCACGGCTGGGCCGGCTGCGCCGCCCAGTACGGCATCGACACCATCGGCTACGCCGACTGCAACGACCCGGCACTCTTCCTCGGCGAGGCCGAGGGCACGCTCTCGGTCTGCGTGCCGCTGGACGACCACGTCACCAACGCCCGCTACTACGAGCCCATGACCGCCTACCTGCTGGACGTCGCCGGGCTGGCGCCCGGATGAGGGCGGCCTGGCGCCCCAGGGCGCTGGACCCGCTCCTCCCCCGGGCCATCCCGCTCCCGCGGCCCGCGGCGGGCGACGTCCTGCTGTGCGTGCCGGGCGCGGCGGGCGTCTACCGCCGGAAGCGGCCCGACCCCGAGTCGTTCGACGCCAGTTGGTGCGCCGCCGACCGGCACGAGCTGCACGCGGATCTCACCGGGCCCGACCGCGCCGCCGCCCTCGACGCGCTGCTCACCGCCTGGGAGGAGCACCTCGTGCCCTGGCCGCCGGGAGCGGACGCGGAGGCGGTGTTCACCTGGCCGAGCCGCGATGCCGCGCTGGTCCCGGTGCTCCGCGGGCACGGCCTGACGCCGCAGCGCGTCGCCGCGGTCCGCCCGGCCGGGCGGACCGTTCCCTGGCCGCGGCGGGCGCCGGAGGCGTGCGTCCGCCCGCTGGGCCCGGCCGATCTCGACGCCGCCGCCGCGCTGTGGCTGGCGGAGCTGCACTGGGAGGCGCAGTTCGGCTCCTGCGTGATCCGCCCCTCCACGGCGCGCAATGTCGGACGGCAGCTGGCCGGGGCCCTCGGCTGGGTGGCCGAGGCCGGTGGCCGGGTGGTCGGCCTCCTCGCGGTCGAGGACCCGCGCCGCACCGCCTGGGCGGCCCGCCTGGCGAGGGCCAGGCATCCGGGCTACCTCACGTCGCTGATGGTCACTCCCGCGTACCGCGGCTCCGGCATCGGCACCGCGCTGGTACGCACCGCCCACGCGGCGCTCGAAGAGGCCGGCTGCACCGTGACGATGCTGCACTACGCCGCGCTCAACCCGCTGTCCGGGCCGTTCTGGCACCGCTGCGGCTACCGCCCGCTGTGGACCACCTGGACCGGTCCCGCCCACCGCGGCCACGTCAACGGGGCACGCGCATCAGCCCCTCCTGGATGACCGACACCGCCAGCCGCCCGTCCCTGGTGAACATGCGCCCGCGCGCGAGCCCCCGCCCGGCCTGGGAGGTCGGGGAGTCCGTGTCGTACAGCAGCCACTCGTCCGAGCGGAACGGCCGGTGGAACCACATCGCGTGGTCCAGGCTCGCCCCGACCGTGTCACCCGTCATCCAGCCGCCCCGCCCGTGCGCGAGCAGCACGGAGTCCAGCAGGGTCATGTCCGAGACGTAGGTGCCAAGGCACAGGTGGACCACCGGGTTGTCCTGCTTGCCGGTCAGCTCGCCGTTGAGCCGGAACCACACCTGCGCCCGCGGCTCGCGCGGGCTGCCCGCGGTGCCGAACGGCGGCTCGTTCACGTACCGCAGGTCGATGGCCTGCCTGGCCTGGAGCAGAAGTTCGACCACGCTCGGGTCCCAGAACAGGTCGGCGTAGCGCGGCAGCAGCTCCTCCGCCGTCGGCAGGGTCTCCGGATCGGGCGCGGGCGGCATCGGCTCCTGATGCTCAAGACCCTCCTCCGGCTTGGCGAACGACGCCGAAAGGGTGAAGATCGGCTGCCCGTGCTGAACGGCCACCACCCGGCGGGTGGCGAAGGACCGGCCGTCGCGGGTGCGGTCCACCGTGTACACGATGCGCGCACCCGAGTCGCCCGGCCGCAGGAAGTAGGAGTGCAGCGAGTGCGGCAGCCGGTCCTCCGGCACGGTCCGGCAGGCCGCGACCAGCGCCTGCGCGGCAACCTGGCCGCCGAAGACCCGGGGGATGACGGAGGCGTGGCTCTGGCCGCGGAAGATGTCCTGCTCGATCGGCTCCAGATCGAGCAGATCGAGCAGGTACTGGAGAGTAGCGTGCATGTGCTGATTGTCCACGCCCGTCGGACGCGCCGGATACCTGCACCGGCCCAAAGGGGCGTCGCACACAACACGAGGGTCCGCATCCTGAATCAGGATACGGACCCTCGTCACCAGTAGCGGGGACAGGATTTGAACCTGCGACCTCTGGGTTATGAGCCCAGCGAGCTACCGAGCTGCTCCACCCCGCGTCGTTGTGTGCCTTTACTCTAACCCCCTGAGTACGGGGCGTGCAAATCAAGCCCCGGCGACACAGTCGGGACAGCGCCCGTAGTACGTGACGGCGACCTCGGAGACCGCGAAGCCGAAGCGCTCACCCTCGGGCAGCGCCGCCATCGGGTCCTGCGTCAGCTGGACGTCGCGCATCATGCCGCAGCCGGCGCAGACCAGGTGCTGGTGCGGGTGGTGGGCATTGGGGTCGTACCGCTTGGCCCGGCCGTCCGTGGTCACCTCGACGATCTCGCCGAGAGCGACGAGCTCACCCAGGGTGTTGTAGACAGAGGCGCGGGAGATCTCCGGCAGCCGCCGGGCCGCCTTGGCGTGCACCTCGTCGGCCGTGTAGTGAACGTGCTCACCGTCCAGCACCTCGGCGATGACTCGCCGCTGCGCGGTGAGCCGCCAGCCGCGGTCCCGGAGTCGCTGAAGCAGGTCACTCATGTCTGCCACCCTAGCGCGCGGCCCTCATATGAGCCGACTGTGTATGGATTCAGGAGTCGTCTTGACTTGGACATAGTCCAATATAGGATCGTGCACAGGCAACGGCCAAGGGCCCGAGCAGCACCAGAGACCTGAAGACAGCTGAAGGGCGTGACAGGTAAATGACCGACCAGATCACCACGGGACCGCTCACCACGGAGGCCGGTGCCCCGGTCGCGGACAATCAGAACAGCCAGTCCGCCGGCCCCGGCGGTCCCGGACTGATCCAGGACCAGCTGCTGATCGAGAAGCTGGCCCACTTCAACCGTGAGCGGATTCCCGAGCGCATCGTGCACGCGCGCGGCGCGGGCGCCTACGGCACGTTCACCGTGACCGCGGACCTGACGAAGTACACGCGGGCCAAGTTCCTCTCCGAGATCGGCAAGGAGACCGAGGTCTTCCTCCGCTTCTCCACCGTCGCGGGAAACCTGGGTGCGCCGGACGCGGTGCGGGACCCGCGTGGCTTCGCGCTCAAGTTCTACACCGAAGAGGGCAATTACGACCTGGTCGGCAACAACACCCCGGTCTTCTTCATCAAGGACGCGATCAAGTTCCCGGACTTCATCCACACCCAGAAGCGTGACCCGTACACGGGTTCGCAGGAGGCGGACAACGTCTGGGACTTCTGGGGCCTGTCGCCCGAGTCGACGCACCAGGTCACCTGGCTGTTCGGCGACCGCGGTATTCCGGCGTCCTACCGCCACATGAACGGGTACGGCTCGCACACGTTCCAGTGGAACAACGAGGCGGGCGAGGCGTTCTGGGTCAAGTACCACTTCAAGACGGACCAGGGCATCAAGAACCTGACCGCCCAGGAGGCCGCGGGCCTCGCCGGCCAGGACCCGGACAGCCACCAGCGTGACCTGCGCACCTCGATCGAGAACGGCGACTTCCCGACCTGGACCGTTCAGGTGCAGATCATGCCCGTCGCCGAAGCGGCCACCTACCGGTTCAACCCGTTCGACCTGACCAAGGTCTGGCCGCACGCGGACTACCCGCCGATCGAGATCGGCAAGCTGGAGCTCAACCGCAACCCGCAGAACATCTTTGCCGAGGTCGAGCAGTCGATCTTCTCCCCGCACCACTTCGTGCCGGGCATCGGCCCCTCGCCCGACAAGATGCTCCAGGGCCGCCTGTTCGCCTACGGCGACGCGCACCGCTACCGCGTCGGCATCAATGCCGACCACCTGCCGGTCAACCGGCCGCACGCCACCGAGGCGCGCTCCCACGGCCGCGACGGCTTCGCCTACGACGGCCGGCACGGCGGCGCGAAGAACTATGAGCCCAACAGCTTCGGCGGCCCGGTCCAGACCGACCGCCCGCTGTGGGAGCCGACCGCGGTCACCGGCTACACCGGCGACCACGAGGCGCCCTCGCACGCCGAGGACAACGACTTCGTGCAGGCCGGCGCCCTGTACCGGCTCATGTCGGACGACGAGAAGGACCGCCTGATCGAAAACCTGGCGGGCTTCATCTCCCAGGTCTCCCGTGACGACATCGCCGAGCGGGCGATCGAAAACTTCCGCAAGGCGGACGAGGACTACGGCAAGCGGCTCCAGGCCGCGGTCCAGGCCCTCCGCGGCTGATTTCCCGCAACGCCGCTTGCCGTACACCCCGGGGCGGCCGGAGCCTGTCGACAGGCTCCGGCCGCCCCGGACTTCATCCGACGCCGACCGCGCTGACGACCGGCGTCCAGCAGTTGATGATGTCGCGCACCGAGACGATGCCGACCGGCTCGCGCTCGTCGAGCACGACCAGGTGCCGGAAGCCGCCCTGCGCCATCGCGGAGGCGGCGTCGGCCAGGGTCCACTGCGGTGCCGCGTAGACGACGTCCGTCGTGGTGTGCGCACCGACGCGCTCCCGGTCCGGGTCCTGGCCTCGTCCGACGGACGTGAGAACGTCCCGTTCGGTGAGGATGCCGATGCCTGCGGTGTCGGGGTCGAGGACCACGGCCGCGCCCACCCGTCGGGCGGACATCAGCCGGGCCGCCTGCCTGAGCGTGTGATCGGGGCCGATGGTGAGGACGATGGTGCTCATCGCGTCACGGACCAGCATGGGATGAGCCACCTCCTGCCAGGGTCGAGGGAAGGGGAGGGGAGGGGGCGCTTGAGACAGGTTTCACAAAGTCACAAGCGAAGGAATTCTCATGTTCACATGCCCTCTTCCGCTCAACAAGGGTCAGGACGGGGCGAAAGCCGCCGATTCCGTGAAGACCACGATCAGGCGTGAAGGCTACGTGCCCAGGTAGCCGAGCAGCCGCTCGTGCAGCAGGCCGTTGCTCGCCGCCGCGTTCCCGCCGTGCGGCCCGTCCGCCCCGTCGAGACCGGTGAACCTGCCCCCCGCCTCCTGCACGATGATCGCCGGCGCCGCCATGTCCCACAGCGACAGCTCCGGCTCGGCGCACACGTCGACCGCGCCCTCGGCCACCATCATGTAGGACCAGAAGTCGCCGTACGCGCGCGTGCGCCAGCAGTCCCGCGACAGGTCGAGCAGCCCGCCGAGCCGTCCCCGCTCCTCCCAGCCGCCGAGCGAGGAGTACGAGAACGAGGCGTCCTCGATCCGCGCCACCCGCGACACCGAGATCCGCGTCGCCGACGTCAGGCTGCGCCCCGCGTACGCCCCGCCGCCCAGCGCCGCCCACCAGCGCCGGTTCAGCGCGGGCGCGGACACCACCCCGACCACCGGCCGGTCGCCGCCTTCCCCGCGCTCCATCAGCGCGATGAGCGTCGCCCAGACCGGAACGCCGCGCACGTAGTTCTTGGTGCCGTCGATCGGGTCGACGACCCAGCGCCGCGGCCCCTGCCCCTCGCCGCCGAACTCCTCGCCCAGCACCGCGTCCCGCGGCCGGGCCCGCCCGAGCACCGACCGGATCAGCTCCTCCGCGGCCCGATCCGCCTCCGTCACCGGTGTCAGGTCCGGCTTGGTCTCCACTTTCAGGTCGAGCGCCCGGAAGCGGTCCATCGTCGCGGCATCGGCGGAGTCGGCGAGCACGTGCGCCAGGCGCAGGTCGTCGTGGTAATCGGGCATGCCTCACAGTATCCGGCCGGTCGCCCCGCACCGGTGCGGGGCATCTTGACACCGCACCCGGGCGCGTCAATCCTGTCCGGCACCAGGACAGAGCCGCTCCTGGAAGCGAGGAGGCAACGGTGCCCACCGCGCGAGAATCCCTCCTGAACGCTGCCGCCCAGGCCGTCGAACGACGCCCCTGGCCCGTGGTCAGGATGATCGAGGTCGCAGCGGCGGCCGGGGTGTCCCGGCAGACGCTCTACAACGAGTTCGGCGACAAGGCGGGGCTCGGCTCCGCCCTGGCGGAGCACAGGACGGCCGTGTTCCTCGACGGGTTCCAGACGTTCCTGCGTGCCCGCCGCCACGACCCCGCCGCCCTGTCCGCCGCCACCGGCTGGATCGTCCGCGCGGCCCTGGCGGACCGCGTCGTGCACGCCGCCCTCACGGGCTGCCGCTGCGCCGGCCTGCCGCCGCACGCCCGCGCCCCCGGCCAGCTGGTCGGCGAGTTGTGCGCGTGCGCCGTGCGCACCCTCGGCGGGGGCGCGGACCTGGACACCGCCCGCGCCTGCGAGACGGCGGTCCGCCTCGCGATCTCCCACCTGGTCGCCCCGCCGGCCGCCGCGCCCGCCGCGGCCGGCGCCTGATCAGTCGCCCTCGCGCCGCTCGCGCGTGGCCAGCAGGCGCCGGAGCGAATACAGCCGCGCCGGCTCCGCGTGCCCCTCGGCCACCCAGGCGTCGAGGGCGCAGTCCCGCTCGTCGTGGCTGCACGCCCGCGGGCAGCCCGCGGTGCCCGGCTCCAGGTCGGGGAAGGCGTGGATGACGCGCGAGGGATCGATGTGATGCAGCCCGAACGACCGGACCCCCGGCGTGTCGATGACCCAGCCGGCCGTACCGGGCAGCGGCAGGGCCAGCGCCGAGACGGTGGTGTGCCGGCCGCGGCCGGTCACCGCGTTCACCTCGCCCGTCGCCCGCTGCCGCTCCGGCGGCACAAGCGCGTTCACCAGCGTCGTCTTGCCGACGCCGCTGTGCCCGACGAACGCCGTGGTCCGGCCGGCCAGCAACTCCCGCACCCGGGCCACCGATTCCTCGTCGAACTCCTCACGGCTGGTCACCACATGCCGGGTGCCCAGCGGCGCGTAAGTATCGAGCAGCGGACCGGCCGGCGCCAGGTCGGACTTGGTCAGGATCAGCAGCGGGTCGAGCCCCGCGTCGAACGCGGCGACCAGACAGCGGTCGATCAGCCGCGGCCGCGGCTCGGGATCGGCGAGTGCGGTGACGATGGCGAGCTGGTCGGCGTTCGCCACCACCACCCGTTCGAACGGGTCGTCGTCGTCCGCGGTCCGCCGCAGCACCGACGTGCGCTCCGCCACCCGCACCACCCGGGCCAGCGTGTCCTTGTGGCCCGACAGGTCGCCGACCACCGCGACCCGGTCGCCGACGACCACGCTCTTGCGGCCCAGCTCACGCGCCTTCATCGCGGTGACCGTGCGGCCCGCGACGAGACAGGTGATCCGGCCCCGGTCGACGGTGAGGACGAAGCCCCCCTCCGCGTCCTCGTGGGCGGGCCGCCGATGGGTGCGCGGCCTGCTCCCCCGGCGGCTCGGCCGGACCCGGACGTCGTCCTCGTCGGTGTGCTTGCCGTACCGGCGCATCGCGGGCCGCGGTCCTCAGGCGCCCTCTCCGGCCAGCATGCGGTGCCACAGGTCGGGGAAGTCGGGCATGGTCTTGCCGGTGGTGGCGATGTTCTCGATCTCGACGTCCTTGACGACCAGGCCGAGTACGGCGCCCGCGGTCGCGAGCCGGTGGTCCTCGTACGTGTGGAAGACACCGCCGTGCAGCGCGCGCGGCCGGATGCGCAGGCCGTCCTC
Source organism: Streptomyces sp. MP131-18 (assembly GCF_001984575.1). GTDB lineage: Bacteria > Actinomycetota > Actinomycetes > Streptomycetales > Streptomycetaceae > Streptomyces > Streptomyces johnsoniae. Next base: position 2,548,197 of record NZ_LZNS01000001.1, read on the forward strand.
GGTCTCCGTGACGTCGCCGCCCAGCGCGTTGATCTCCTTGGTGAGGGCCGCCAGGCGGTCGGTCTCGTGCAGCCGCAGGTGCGCGACGCCGCGCAGCACCGACTCGCCCTCGGCCAGCGCGGCGACGGCGGCGATGCCGGGCGTCAGCTCGCCCACCTCGCCCAGGTCCGCGTCGATGCCGCGTACCCGCCCGCTGCCGGAGAACGTCAGCCCGCGGTCGTCCAGCGTGCAGGTGCCGCCCATCTCCGTGAAGATGTGCCGCAGCGCGTCGCCCGGCTGGGTGGTGCGGACGGGCCAGTCGGGGATGGTGACCGTGCCGCCGGTGACGAGGGCGGCGGCCAGGAACGGCTGCGCGTTGGACAGGTCGGGCTCCACCACCAGGTCCCGGCCGAGCAGGGCGCCGGGCGTCACGCGCCACACGTTCGGCTCGCCGCCCGAGTCGGGGGCGTCGACCTGCACCCCGGCGCGGCGCAGCATGTCCACGGTCATGCGGATATGCGGCAGGGACGGCAGCGTCCTGCCGGTGTGCCGCACCTCGACGCCCTGGTTGAAGCGGGGCGCGGAGAGCAGCAGCGCGCTGATGAACTGCGAGGAGGTCGAGGCGTCCACCTCGACGGAGCCGCCGTCGAGCGAGCCGACGCCGTGCACGGTGAGCGGCATGCTGCCGCGCCCGCCGTCCTCGATGCGGGCGCCGAGGGAACGCAGCGCCTCGATCAGGCTGCGCAGCGGGCGCTCGTGCGAACGCGGGTCGCCGTCGAAGCGGACCTCGCCCTCGGCCAGCGCGGCCAGCGGCGGCAGGAAGCGCATGACCGTTCCGGCGTTGCCGACGTCGACGGTGGCCGGCGCCTGCGGCATGGCGGGGATGACGCGCCAGGACTCGCCGCGGCCCTCCGGGAGGCCGGAGACGGCGGAGCTGGAGGAGACGGTCTCCTCGATGCCGATGCCGAGGGAACGCAGCGCGTCCGCCATCAGCAGGGTGTCGCGGGACCGGAGCGGGCGGCGCAGCCACCCCGGGTCGGCGGCCAGCGCGGCGAGGATCAGGGCCCGGTTGGTGACCGACTTGGACCCGGGCACCGTGACCGTTGCGTCGACCGCGCGCGGAGCGGACGGCGCGGGCCAGAGATCGAGACTTTCGCTGTGGTCGGTCATGCTCTCACTCTAGTGCGCGGCATGGCCCGGACAGGTGTTTCAGAGGTCGAGCAGCCAGCGTCCGCCGCCGATCAGCGACGTGAGCGCCACGGCGTGGAAGAGGAGCAGCCACATCAGCGCGGGGACGCGCGTGAGCCGTGCGAGCTGGTCCGCGTCCGAGTCGCGCGCCGCCCCGCGCCGGCGCTTGGCCTGGAGCTCGAACACCGGACGCACGCCGCCGAGCAGCAGGAACCACACGACCACGTAGGCGAACGCCGCCTGCACGTCGGGCTCCGTGAGCCAGGAGACCAGCAGGAACGCGGCCCCGGTCAGCACGACGGTCAGCATGCCGTACGCGTTGCGCACCATGACCAGAAGCGCGAGCAGCAGGGCGGTGGCCCCCCACAGCAGGGCGGTGATGCGGCCCTCGGAGAGCAGCGCGGCGCCGCCGAGCCCCAGCAGCGAGGGGGCGGTATACCCGGCGGCCGCGGTGAGGATCATGCCGAAGCCGGTCGGCTTCCCCCGGGAGACCGTGAGGCCCGAGGTGTCGGAGTGCAGGCGTATGCCCTCCAGTCGGCGGCCGGTCACCAGGGCCATCAGGCCGTGGCCGCCCTCGTGCGCGATGGTGATGGTGTTGCGGGACAGCCGCCACACGCCGAACGGCGCGACCGCCGCCAGGGCGACGGCGGCCGTCGCGAGTATCAGCCACAGCTCGGGCCCGGGCTGCGTGCCGGTCACGCGGCCCCACAGTTCGTCGATGTCAGCGGTATCCATAGCGGGGCCGATCCTAGGCCGAGGACCTGACTACCGGGCGCCCCCGGGGGCCTCCAGGAGCGGGGGCAGCGAGGGCAGGGCAGGAGAGCCCTCCTCGTCGAACGGCCGGGGCGGCGTCAACGTGCCCGGCCCCGGGGCGCAGTCGTCCGCCGGGCCCACCGCCTCCGGCAGGGCCTCGGCCACTCCGGGGGCGCACAAGGCCACGTCCGCGCCGGGGATTGCGTCGAGCGCCGGCTCCGGCAAGGGCACCGGCCGCTCCTCGGGCGCCGGTCCCGGAACACGCGCGCGGGTCCGTTCCGGCGCGTGAGACGGCGCGTCCGTCGGGTCCGCACGCCGATCCCGCTCCTCCTGCGCCGGCTCCCGGTCACGGTCGGGCGCCTCCGCGCGATCCCCGGCCGCCCCCTGTCCGTCCCGCGCCTCCTCGTCCCTGGCGTGGCTGTGACCGCGGTCCTGGCCGCCGGACAACTGCCCGGTCAGCGGCGCCGATCCGGTGGCGGTGACCGCGGCGAGCGCCACGGTCGCGGTGACCGTCACCTTGCTCAGCAGCCCGCCCGCACCGGTCAGCCCGCCCGCACCGGTCAGCCCGCCCGCGCCCGCGAGGCCGCCCGCGCCCGCCACCCCGGCGGCCTTCCCGGCCAGCTCGGCCGTTCCTGCGACGCCGGGCACGGCGAACCAGCCCGCGAGAACGAGCGGAAGCACCCCGCGCAGCGTCTCGTTGAGGTCGGCCAGCTCCCGGTAGGCGGAGCGGCAGCGCTCGCAGTCATCCAGATGCCGCCGCAGCCCGAGGTACCCACGGCGCAGGTACGGGCGGCGGGCATAGGGGCCCAGCCGGCTCGCGTACCGCCGGCACTCCTCCTGCCCGGTGAGGGACTCGCTCACGTGCGCCTGGAGGTAGGCCGCCCGCAGCCCCTCCCGGGCGCGGTGCGCGAGCACCGCCGTGGCGTTGGCCGTCAGGCCGAGGCGCCGCGCGACGCGGCGGACCGGCTCCCCGTCCACCGTCGTCCGCCACAGCACCTCCTGCCAGCGCTCCGGCAGGGTCAGGAACGCCCGCACCACCATCGACCGGTCGGCCCGCGCGATCGTGCCCGCCTCGCACTGCGACTCGCCCGGCGGACCGGCCGCGACCGCGCCCGGTTCCGGCACGGGCAGTTCCAGCGCGCCGTCCGCGCCCCACTGCGCCGCCGCGCGCCGCACTATGGTCAGCAGGTAGGCGCGCACCGCCGTGCGCGGCCCGCCCCCGGTGCGCACCGCGCGCAGCGTCCGCGCGAACACCTCCGCCGTCAGGTCCTCCGCCGTGTGCGCGTCGCGGCAGCAGAGCCGCGCGTAGCGCCGTACCGCCGGCTCGTGCCGCCGGTACAGCTCCGCGAATCCCGCGTCGTCACCGGCGCGGACGCGCACCAGCAGGGCGCTGTCGGACTCGGCCGGCGCGCCGTCATCCATCGCCATGCGCCCTCCCGTTGCTCGTGTGTTGATCAAAATCGCCAACGACGCCCGGCGGCCGAAGAAACGGTTCGGTCAAGGCGCCGCTTCGCCCGCCACTCTTGGAGCACCATTCACTCCAATGCCACACATCCCCCCAACTCACCCCTCGTTGGCGGTTTGTGATGCCACTCAACCAACAGATGATGTACGACCCGACGGCGACCACGCACCTGTTCCTGCCGCCGGATCTGCTCGTCGGCCCCACCGCCGACGCGCCTCCCGCCGACGACCAGGGCCCACGGCAGCACGCGGCACGGCGCCACCGCAGGGAACGCCGGCGTGTCACCTGGCAGAGCGACACGGTCCGTTCGTGGTGGATGAGGTGCGCGAGCCTGATGCTCGCCGCCGCGGCCGCCGTCCTGGTCGCGATGCTCAGCGTCCTCGGCGGCCTCGTCTCCTACGAGCCGCTGCGGGACGCCGCTTCCCCCGGCGTCCCGCAGCAACTGATCGGCTGGTGGCCCCTGCTGATCTTCGGGCCCTGGCTGGTGGCCTCCCTGTCGATCCTGCGCGCGGCGCTGTACCAGCGGCACGCCCTGCACTCGTGGGCGGTCGTCGTCTTCTTCTCCGGTCTGGCCATCGCCCTGTGCATGTCGCAGGTGCCCAGGACCCCGACGAACCTGGCCGTGGCCGGCCTTCCGCCGCTCTCCGCACTGCTGGCGTTCCACCAGATCGTGCGCCAGGTGACGCTGATCAACCCGCCCCGGCACGCGCTCCCGCGACGGCACCCCGCACGCCGCCGCGGCTGAACCGCGCGGTCAGCCCCGACCGGCGGCCTCGACGGCCTGCTCGATGCGGGCGACCAACTCCTCCGCGTCCACCGAACCGTCCCGCGCCGCGAGCGCCCCGGCCAGCTCGGCCACGGCGGCGCGCAGCGCGACCACCTCGCCGTGCGTCCGGCTGAGCAGCGCCCACGCATCCCGGTCGGCGCCCTCCGCCCTGAACTGCCAGGTGTGATGCGGGCTTGCCGCGTCGTCCCACATCTGCCGCGCGTCGCGCGAGTCCATCCGGTCGTCCTTGTAGAGCGCCACCTGGCGGGCCGCAGCCTTCGCCACCTTCTCGATGTCGGCGTCGCTCAGCGGCATGTCGTCCTCCTCGGGGTCCCAGTCGGCGGGGTGCCGCAGTCGTTCGGCAACGCGCTTGCGCACGTCGCTCATGGATATGCCGGGCCCGCGGGGGTCGATCTTGCCCGGCTGCCATTCCAGATGGCCGATCACCGAGGTCGTGCCCTGCTTGCCCCAGCCGTGCGCCCGGCAGATGGCCGCCGAGGCACGCACGATGGCATCGACCTGCGCGGGCGGCCACGGGTCCTTGTTGTCGCCCAGGTTGATGCATTCGAAGCCGTAGAAGTACCGATTGCCGTCGGTGTTCGCCTGGTTGTCGGGGGGAAGGGTCCGCTCCGCGATCACGGCGTCCAGCACATCCCCGTCGCCGCTTCCCGCATGGTTGGCCCGGCCGTGCCCGACGAGATGGACCACGCCGTCCTTGGCGATGACGCCGTGGCACAGCGGCCCAGGCAGCGTGGAGTGGCCGTCGTAGCACAGGTCCACGCTGGAGTCGGTGCCGGTGGTGACGGTGTGGTGGATCATCACTCCGTGCACGGGGCCCCAGGACCCGACGTGATTCCGGTTGTGCGTGCGCCAGGACCGGTGTTCCTCGATCCTGACGCCCTCCCCCTTGAGAGCGCTCACCAGCTTGGCGGCGGAAAGTGGAGAAGCCATACCTGTCCCCTTCCCCGGTTCCGGCGCCTCATGGCCCCTGCCGCCCCAACTCCACCCGTTTCAGGCACAGAACGCACACCCCCGCACCACCGGCGCACGCCGCCCGGGCATCACCGGCACCGCGAACGGCTCCGCTGCCCCCCGGCGCGGGGCTCCGCGCACGATCAAGGCCCGGCCCGCGTTTCCGCGGACCGGGCCTTGAGCATCTGGGGTGAGTGACGGGACTTGAACCCGCGGCCACCTGGACCACAACCAGGTGCTCTACCAACTGAGCTACACCCACCATGACCGACTGTCCGGGGCGCCACCAGAGCTTCCCGTACCAGCCGGAATATGAGTGTACAGGGTCGTCGGCAGTGGCCGCGCCAGGGTTCTCACTGCACCACGTGCTGCGCCGCGATGCGCTTGGCCTCGTCGCTGTCGGGGCCCGGCTGCGGTACGAAGACCGCCTGCCGGTAGTAGCGCAGCTCGGCGATGGACTCCCTGATATCCGCGAGCGCGCGGTGGTTGCCGCTCTTCTCCGGGCTGTTGAAATAGGCCCGCGGGTACCAGCGGCGGGCCAGCTCCTTCACGGAGGAGACGTCGATCACACGGTAGTGCAGGTGCGACTCCAGGCGTGGCATGTCCCGGGCAAGGAAGCCGCGGTCGGTGCCGATCGAATTGCCGCACAGCGGGGTCTTCCCGGCCTCGGGGGCGTGCGCCCTGATGTAGTCGAGAACGCGCTCCTCCGCCTCCGCCAGCGTGGTGCCCGCGGCCAGCTCGTCCAGCAGGCCGGAAGCGGTGTGCATGGCACGCACCACTTCCGGCATCGACTCCAGGGCCGCGGCCGGCGGCCGGATCACCACGTCCACACCGTCTCCGAGCACATTCAGCTCGGAGTCGGTCACCAGCGCGGCCACCTCGACGAGCGCGTCGTCGGCCAGCGAAAGACCGGTCATCTCGCAGTCGATCCACACCATGCGATCGTTCATGCGAACAACCTTACGTCGCTCAGCGCGACTGTCCCGCACCGGTGCTCACGGAGCGGGACGCCCCCGCTGGCCGGGCAGCCTGGGCGAGAAGCCGTCGCCGACCGGCTTGCCGCGCTCCGGCGCGTCCTGCTGCCGCGCACGGTAGGCGGCCCGGTACGCGGCGGGCGAGGCACCCAGCTGGCGCCGGAAGTGGCCGCGCAGCGCCACGGGGGAACGGAAACCGCAGCGGCCCGCCACCTCGTCCACCGAGTAGTCGGACACTTCGAGCAGCCGTTGCGCCTGGAGGACACGCTGCGTGATCAGCCACTGGAGCGGGGCACTGCCGGTCAGCGCGCGGAAGCGGCGGTCGAACGTGCGCCTGCTCATGTAGGCACGCGCGGCCAGCGTCTCCACGTCGAACTGTTCGTGCAAGTGCTCCAGCGCCCACGCGACGACCTCGGCAAGCGGGTCGGCGCCGATGTCCTCGGGTAAAGAACGGTCGAGGTGCCGGTGGGCCCCCACCTCCGCCCCGTTCCCCCGGCGCGGGGGCAGCACCAGGCGGCGGGCCAGCGCGGCGGCGGCCTCGGGGCCGTGGTCCTGCCGGACGATATGCAGGCACAGGTCGATGCCGGCGGCGGTGCCCGCGGAGGTGAGGATGTCACCGTCGTCGACGAACAGTTCCCTGGGGTCCACGTGGACCGAGGGGTACCGCTTGGCGAGTGTCGGCGCGTACATCCAGTGGGTGGTCGCCGGCCGCCCGTCCAGCAGCCCGGCCGCGCCCAGGGCGAACGCCCCGGTGCACAGGCCGACGATGCGTGCGCCCTCGCCGTGCGCGCGGCGCAGCGCGGCCAGCGCGGCGGTCGGCGGCGGGCCGGTGATGGACCGCCAGGCGGGGACGATGACGGTGCCCGCCCTGGCCACGGCGCCGAGCCCGTAGGGGGCTCTGAGCTCCAGGCCGCCCGTGGTCCGCAGCGGCCCTTCCTCACCCGCGCAGGCGAGGAGCCGGTAGCGCGGGACCCCCGCATCCTGACGGTCGACGCCGAAGACGGACAGCGGGATGGAGCTCTCGAACATGGGACTGCCGCTGAACAGCAGCACCGCGACGACTTCGCGGCGGCGTCGGGCAGCGAGCTTTACAGCGGGCTCGGGGCCGTGCGTTGGGTCCTGGCTCATGCTCCTCAGTTCCCTCGGTCGTCGCGTCCTCTCGGTCCTGCACGTTTCCCCCGACGTGATGCCAAGATCGAATCTACTGTGTCGGGTGAGGTCGGCGGGACAAGTTCATCACTCGGCGCTATATCGACATGACAACGTGGCGCGAAGCATTCGATCAGGAAGCGTTACACGTAGGAGCAGTTGGGGGAAGTGCGCCTCACCTCGCCGCTCGGCACGGGGGGTCTGGAGCGCCGGGAGGCGCCTCTCCCTCCCGGTATACAGGAGATGTTGGCGGGGCGTGTGAGCAACGTGGTTCTGGAGTGGCGAAGTTGGCCGAAAATGAGACCCGCCGGCGGGGCCCCTCCAGCGCACGCCGGGCGTACGCCGGGGGCGTTCACCACATGGCCGTGCTGTAATTGCCTCGGTACGGAACGCGAGCAGCCGCTGCTCTCGGCCACGGGTCCACTCGTCAAGAACGGAACGCGCGAGGTCACGCTGGCCGGTCACACAGCGGAGGCGGCCGTGTCAGCGGGTGTCCGAAAGCATTGCGCCCCCGCTCCCGGTTAGGGCATGCTGCACGGTCACGGCGCCAGGGGCCGGTTTCATGGGTTGTACACACCGGCCCTGGGAACTAGCTACCTGACGCCGTACCCTGGAGGTGGAACCAGTGGAAGCACAGAGAATCTCCCCCGCTTCTTCGCGCGCCACCCCCATCACCGACACACTCACGAGGTTTCCTCACTGACCCACCGCTGAGGCTCCGATGGCTGGATACGAGTTCCCCGAACCAGCGGATCGCAGGCAAGTCGCCGATCCCTCGCCCACGCCCGACCTGATGGAGGACACCGGGGCTTCGCACGACCCGGCCTTCCAGCACGGCGTGGTTGTGGGTTTCGACGGCTCGACATCGAGTGAGCGTGCCCTGGCGTACGCTTCCGGCATGTCCCGGCGGTCCGGTTCCGGACTGATCATCGTGCACGTGGCCAACCGCCTGCCGACCACCGTGTGGGCCGGCTGCGAGCCGCCGGCGCTGGTCGACGTTCCCGATCACCGCACCGAGGTGCTCGGTCTGGAGCTGGCCTGTGCCGAGCACCTGACGGACGTGCCCTGGGTCCTTCTCGAACGTGGCGGCGACATCTGCCACGAGCTGGAGGAGGTCGGCCGGGAGTACGAGGCCGACGCCATCGTCGTCGGCACCACGCACGGACTGCTGGGCCGCCTCTTCGGCTCGGTGTCCGGGCGTCTCGCCCGCCGCGCCCAGCGTCCGGTGGTCGTCATCCCCTGATCCGGGGGACGGTACCGGCGCCGCCGACCGGCCCCCGGGCGCGCTCGACGCGCCCGGGGCCGCCCCGGGGCGCTCCGGGCCCCCCGGTCGCTCCCGCTCGCCCCTGGGCCCGCAGACGGCCGTGTGTGGCGTCCTCGCGTGCGGCGGGGCGGGTGCTCACCGACCATTCACCAAATTCGTCGCCCGGGAGTGGTGGATTGTGCGCTTGTGATGGGCATAAAGGGGACACCGACCGTTGCTTGGGCCGCCGACGGGAGGTGACGGACCCGACGGCGGCTTCTCCCCGCCGGCGTAATGGGCGACGCCGGCGCATATGGCGGCCCCCGGGGCGCGTTTGGTGGCACGCACCCCCGGGGGCCGCCGTGCGCCCGGACGCGCCCCAAAGCGCGCCGGGCGCACACCGATCCGCGCCGAGGCACCCCGAGACACCCCGAGTCCGCCGTTCCGCGCCGAAACCGGCGTTTCCGCGCCTATTCCACGGTGACGGACTTGGCGAGATTCCGCGGCTTGTCGATGTCCCGGCCCAGCGCCAGGGCCGTGTGGTACGCCAGCAGCTGGAGCGGAATGCCCATCAGCACCGGGTCCAGCTCCGGCTCGTTCCGCGGCACCACGATCGTGCTGTCCGCCTTCGGCTGCTCCTCGTGCGCGACCGCCAGGATGCGCCCGCTGCGCGCCTTGATCTCTTCCAGGGTCGCCCGGTTCTTCTCCAGCAGCTCGTCCGCCGGCATGATCGCCACCGTCGGCACGGCGGGCTCGACCAGGGCCAGCGGGCCGTGCTTCAGCTCCGAGGCGGGGTACGCCTCCGCATGAATGTAGGAGACCTCCTTCAGCTTCAGCGAGGCTTCCTTCGCCACCGGGAAGCCGCGCACCCGGCCGACGAACATCATGCTCCTGGATTCCGCCAGCTCGGCCGCGAGCTTCGCGATCCTGTCCTCCTCCCGCAGGATCTCCCCGATCTGCTCCGGCAGCCTGCGCAGCCCTTCGATGATCCGCTTGCCGTCCGCCACCGACAGGTCCCTGATGCGGCCCAGGTGCAGCGCGAGCAGCGCGAAGGCCACGGCCGTATTGGTGAAGCACTTGGTGGACACGACGCAGACCTCGGGCCCGGCGTGCACGTAGACCCCGCCGTCCGTCTCCCGCGCGATGGCGGAGCCGACCACGTTGACCACGCCGAGCACCATGGCGCCCTTGCGCTTCAGCTCCTGCACCGCGGCCAGGGTGTCGTACGTCTCGCCGGACTGGCTCGTCGCGATGTACAGGGTGTCCGGGTCCACGACGGCGTTGCGGTAGCGGAACTCGCTGGCCGGCTCGGCATCCGCGGGGATGCGGGCCAGCTCCTCGATCATCTGGGCGCCGATCAGGCCCGCGTGGTAGGCCGAGCCGCAGCCCAGGATCTTGACCCGCCGCACCCCGCGCGCCGCCCTGGCGTCCAGGTTGAGACCGCCGAGCCGCACCGTGGCGAACCGGTCGTCGATCCGCCCGCGCAGCACGCGGTCCACGGCCTCCGGCTGCTCGGCGATCTCCTTGTGCATGTAGGTGTCGTGGCCGCCCATGTCGTAGCTCTCGGCCTCCCACTCCACGGTGGTCGGCGCGGCGGCGGTGCGGCTGCCGTCGGTGGTGTAGGTGCGGTAGTCGTCGGCCTTGATCGTGGCCAGTTCGCCGTCGTCCAGCGTGATCACCTGCCGGGTGTGGCTGATCAGCGCGGCCACGTCGGAGGCGACGAACATCTCCTTCTCGCCGATGCCGAGCACCACGGGGGAGCCGTTGCGGGCCACGACGATGCGGTCGGGGAAGTCGGCGTGCAGCACGGCGATGCCGTAGGTGCCCTCGATGTACCGCAGGGCCTCGCGGACCTTGTCCTCCAGCTTCTCGGCCCCGGCGCGGGCGATGAGGTGGGCCAGCACCTCGGTGTCGGTCTCCGAGGCCAGCTCGATGCCCTCGGCGGCCAGCTTGGCGCGCAGATCGGCGGAGTTGTCGATGATGCCGTTGTGCACGACGGCGATGCGGCCCGCGGCGTCGAGGTGGGGGTGGGCGTTGGCGTCGTTGGGGGCGCCGTGGGTCGCCCACCGGGTGTGGGCGATGCCGCTGGTGCCCGAGAACCGGGCGGGGACCTTGCCCTCCAGATCACGAACGCGGCCGGCGTTCTTGACCGTCTTCAGGCCGCCGCCGCGCCCGCCGTTCTGGATGGCGATGCCCGCGGAGTCATACCCGCGGTACTCCAGCCGCTGGAGGCCCTCCAGCAGGAGGGGCGCAACATCCCGTTTGCCGATATATCCGACGATCCCACACATAGACGTTCCTCCTGCTGGTCGTTCGCTTGCTGTCCGCCCGTCCGCGCCGGCGCTCAGCCGTACACGATCCGCCGCAGCTGCCGCTGGGACAGCTCGGGGGGCGCCACCGCGCGGTGCGGCAGCTCGTCCGCGATCCGCTGGAAGATGGCGGTGTTGGTCAGGCCCCGGGATTGCAGCTCCCGGTGGCGGCGGCGGACGAACTCCTCGGCGGTCTCGTCGAAATACGCCAGCACATCGAGGACCACCCGGGCCGCCTCGCCACGCGCGAGAGGGGTGCTGCGCACCAGGTGGTCCACGAGGTCGTCGTGGGGCGTACGGCGTCCGAGCACCCCTCGATACTGCGTAGCCGGGATGCTTTTCGCAACAATCCTGCCCGATTTCGGGCACGGGCGTGTCGCCCGGCGGCCCTGGCGGCTCCGGCGGAGCCGCTACAAACGGTCGATCATGGCCTTCTTCGCCGTGGCGAACTCCTCGTCCGTCAGCACGCCGCTCCGGTGCAGCTCGCCCAGCTCCCGCAGCCGCCGCAGCACGGTATCCGGATCGGCCCCGCCGCCGGCCGCCCCGCCCTCCGCGGGCTTGTCCAGCACACCCGCGGCCGCCGGCGGCTCCACGGCGGCCGACGGGTGCGGCAGCCGCGCCGTCACGGCGGCGGCGAGCAGCGCCGACTCGGCGATCTCACGGGCCGGGCGCCAGCCCCAAAGGACCACGCAGTTGGGGTCGTGCGACGGCTTGCCCGGCCCTGGCCCCTGGCGGGGCAGCAGCCGCAGATAGCCGCTCTCCAGCCGCGGGGGCGACCACTTCACGGCGGCCACCTCGCCCAGCCGGACGGAACGGAAGCCGGTGGCCTTCTTGCTCTCCTCGGCCGCCCAGTTCCAGGAGATCCGGACCTCCTCGCCGTCGAACACCATCTCGCCGTCCGAGCCGTGCAGCGTCAGCGGAACGGAGGGGCCGGGCAGCAGGTAGCGGTCCGTGGCCGTGTCGGGCACCTGCTCGATGGTCAGCGCGTCCCGCACCGCGTCCGCCAGGTAGTCGGCGATCCCGGCCCGGTCCCGGTCGACTTCGAGCCGGTAGGGGTCCGCCGCGTCGGGCAGCCACCCACCGGTGGCCTGCGTCAGCGGGTCGGCGCCGCCGCGCAGCCGGAGCCGGAGCTTGCCCGACTTCTTCCCGGTCTCGTGGGACACGCCGGCCACGGCTTCGAGGGGCACCGCGATCTCCCCGAGGGCGGTGCGCAGCGCGTGGACGCCACGGCCGTGGCCGGGGACGATGCGCAGCGTGTCGCCGTCGAAGGTCCACGTGCCGGTGGGCTGGGTGATCTCTGCCATCGGGGCCATGGCCCCGATTGTCGCAAACGGCTCGCGCGGCTTTTCGGCACCCCAACGCTCGTGCGGCGCCGATCCGTTCCGCGGCGCCCGCACGCCCGTGTCACCCGGCCGCCGCCAGGTCGGACAGGCCCAGTTCCCTGCTGATCAGCATGCGCTGGACCTCGCTGGTGCCCTCCCCGATCTCCAGGATCTTCGCGTCACGCCACATACGGGCCACCGGGTACTCGTTCATGAATCCGTAGCCGCCGTGGATCTGCGTGGCCTCGCGGGCATTCGTCACGGCCACGTCGGAGGAGTGCAGCTTGGCGATGGCCGCCTCCTTCTTGAACGGCTCGCCCGCCAGCAGCCGGGAGGCCGCGTCGCGCCACGCGACGCGGGCGGTGTGGGCGCGGGCGGCCATGTCGGCCAGCTTGAACTGGATGGCCTGGTTCGCGCCGATCGGGCGGCCGAAGGCGGTGCGCGTGCGCGCGTAGGCGACGGACTCGTCCACGCAGCCCTGCGCGAGGCCGGTGGCCAGGGCCGAGATCGCGATGCGGCCCTCGTCGAGGATGCGCAGGAACTGGGCGTAGCCGCGGCCCTCCTCGCCCAGCAGGCTGTCCGCGGGGACACGGACACCGGCGAAGTGCAGCTCGCGGGTGTCCGACGCGTTCCAGCCGACCTTGGAGTACGCGGGCGCGACCGTCAGCCCCGGCGTGCCCGCGGGGACGATGAAGCTGGAGATCAGCGGGGCGCCGTCCGGTTTGCGGCCGGTGACGGCGGTGACGGTGACGAGGCCGGTGATGTCGGTGCCGGAGTTGGTGATGAAGCTCTTGGTGCCGTTGATCACCCACTCCTCGCCGTCCCGCACCGCGGTGGTGCGGGTGCCGCCCGCGTCCGAGCCGAAGTCGGGCTCGGTGAGGCCGAACGCGCCCAGGATCTCGCCGCGGCACAGGCGCGGCAGCCAGCGGCGCTTCTGCTCCTCGGTGCCGAAACGGTGGATCGGCATGGCGCCCAGCGACACGCCGGCCTCCAGCGTGATGGCCACGGAGGAATCCACCCGGGCCAGCTCCTCAAGGGCCAGGCACAGCGCGAGATAGTCGCCGCCCATGCCGCCGTACTCCTCGGGGAACGGCAGGCCGAAAAGCCCCATCCGGCCCATCTCGCGGACGATGTCGTAGGGGAACGCGTGGCGCTCGTAGAAATCCCCGATCTTGGGGGCCACCACGTCGTGCGCGAACGCCTCGACGGTACGGCGCAGTTCCTCGTGCTCGGGGCTCAGGCGGTGGTCCAGGGTCATGGGCTCGGCCTCCTCGGCTGCGTGTCGACGGGGTCCTCGTGGGACAGTGCGCGCACGGTGCGGGACGGGCTCGGGCGGCCGAGGTGATCGGCCAGCCACCGGCTGGTGGCGACGAGCCCGTCGAGGTCGACGCCGGTCTCGATGCCCAGCCCGTTCAGCATCCACAGCAGGTCCTCGGTCGCCAGGTTGCCCGTCGCGCTGCGGGCGAACGGGCAGCCGCCGAGCCCGCCGGCCGAGGCGTCGACGGTGGTGACGCCGTGCCGCAGCGCGGTGAGGGTGTTCGCCAGGGCCTGCCCGTAGGTGTCGTGGAAGTGGACGGCGAGCCGGTCGGTGGGGATGCCCGCCTCGTTCAGGGCGGTCAGCAGCTCGGTCACCTGGTTCGGCGTGGCGACGCCGATCGTGTCGCCGAGGCTCAGCCGCGCGCAGCCCAGGTCGATGAGGCGGCGGGCGACACTCACGGTCCGCTCCGGCGGCACCGCGCCCTCCCAGGGGTCGCCGAAGCACATCGACAGGTAGCCGCGGACCGGCACCTCGGCGTCGGTGGCCCGCGCCACGACGGGGGTGAACATGGCCAGCGACTCGTCGACCGTGCGACCCAGGTTGGCGCGTGCGAACGACTCGGTGACGCTGGCGAAGACGGCGACCTCGCGCACGCCGAGGGCCAGGGCCCGGTCCAGGCCGCGCTCGTTCGGCACCAGCACGGGCAGCCGCACGTCGAGGTCGCGCAGCAGCGGGAACAGCTCCTCGGCGTCGGCGAGCTGCGGAACGAGGTCGGGCCGCACGAAGCTGGTGGCCTCGATGGTGGTCAGCCCGGCGGCGGCCAGCCGGTGCACGAACTCGGCCTTCACCGTGGCGGGCACGACCGTCTTCTCGTTCTGAAGGCCGTCCCGCGGCCCCACCTCGTGGATGGTGACGCGGGCGGGCAGGCCGGTGTCTGCGGTCATCGCGGCTCCTTCGGGCTGACCTGGGCCAGGACCTGGTCGATGGCGACCGTGCTGCCGGCCGTCACCTTCAGCTCGGTGACCGTGCCGTCGTGCGGGGCGGAGATGACGTGCTCCATCTTCATCGCCTCCACGACCAGCAGGCCCTGCCCGGCCCGCACCACGTCGCCGACGGCCGCCTTCACGACCGTGACCGTGCCGGGCATGGGGGCGGTGAGCGTGTCGGCGCCGGCCGCGGCGCCCGCGCCCGCGGCGGCGACGGGGTCGTATCCGGCGATGTGCCAGGCGTCGCCGTCGCGGCCGAGCCAGTGCCCGCCGGGCACGGCGGCGTGCGCGAACGTATGGGTGGCGCCGGCGTGTTCGAGGCGCACGAACGCCTCCCCGCGCCCCCGTTCCTCCCCGGTCAGCAGGCGGGCCGGCCGCGGCTCCTCGTCACCGCAGGCGACCTCGCCCGGCCGTACCCGCACCGTCACCGGCTCGCGCCCGGCGGCCCGCAGCCGGTGCACCGTCCAGGCCGGCTCGCCGCCCAGACGCCAGCCCGAGGGCACGTCGAACGGGTCGACCCAGCCGCCCGCGTCCGGCACCGGACGCAGACCCGCCTGCCGCAGCAGCGCCGCCGCCACGTACACCTCGGCGGGCACGGAGCGCGGGAGCAGCCCGGCCGCCGCCGCGTCCACCAGGCCGGTGTCGAAGTCCCCCGACTCGACCGCGGGATGGCCCAGCAGGCGGCGCAGGAAGCCGGTGTTGGTGTCGACCCCGAGCACCGTGGTGCGCGCCAGCGCCGCGCGCAGCCGGCGCAGCGCCGTGGCGCGGTCCGGGCCGTGCGCGACGACCTTGGCGAGCATCGGGTCGTAGGCGGTGCCCACCTCGGTGCCCACGGCAAGACCCGAGTCCACGCGCACGCCCTCGCCGACGGGCTCGCGCAGCAGCAGGATTTCGCCCGCGGAGGGCAGGAACGCGACCCCGCCGTCCGCCGTCTCCTGGGCCGTCTCGGCGCAGATCCTGGCCTCGACGGCATGTCCGGCCGCGGCCGGGACGCTGCCCGGGCCGAACGGCAGCGGCTCGCCCGCGGCCACCCGCAGCTGCCACTCCACGAGGTCGAGCCCGGTGATCAGCTCGGTGACCGGATGCTCGACCTGGAGCCTGGTGTTCATCTCCATGAACCAGAACGAGGAACGGTCCCCGCCCGGCACGATGAACTCCACGGTGCCCGCCCCGCGGTAGCCGCAGGCCCGCGCCGCGCGCACCGCGGCCTCGCCCATCGCCGCGCGGGTCGCCGGGTCGAGCAGCGGGCTCGGGGCCTCCTCGACGATCTTCTGGTGGCGGCGCTGGAGCGAGCATTCGCGTTCGCCGAGGTGCACGACCGTTCCGTGGCCGTCGGCGAGCACCTGGATCTCGATGTGCCGCGGCCGGTCGATCCACCGCTCGGCGAGCAGCGTGTCGTCGCCGAATGCCGCCCGGGCCTCCCGGCGGGCCGCGGCGATCTCCTCGTCCAGGCGCGCGAGGTCGCGCACCAGGCGCATGCCCTTGCCGCCACCCCCCGCCGAGGGCTTGAGCAGAACGGGCCCGCCCATGGCGCGCGCCGCGGCGGCCAGCCCGTCCCCGTGCGCCCCCGGTACGACGGGCACGCCGGCGGCGCCCACCGTCTCCTTGGCGCGGATCTTGTCGCCCATCGTCTCGATCGCCTCGGCGGGCGGCCCGATGAACGTCAGCCCCGCGCCGGTGACCGCGCGCGCGAACGCCGCGTTCTCGGCGAGGAACCCGTATCCGGGGTGCACCGCCTCGGCGCCCGCCCGTTCGGCGGCATCGAACAGCGCCGGGGCCGACAGGTAGCTCCGCGCCGCCTGCGCGGGCCCGATCCGCACCGCGCGGTCGGCCTCGGTGACGTGCCTGGCCCCGGCGTCGGCGTCGCTGTAGACGGCGACGGAGGTGATGCCGAGGCGCCGCAGCGTGCGGATCACACGGACGGCGATCTCACCGCGGTTGGCGACGAGTACGGAGTCGAACATCGGCGGCGAACCCCCTCACGATTGGTCGCATCTCACATCCGGAAGACGCCGTAGGACGTCTCGGCCAGCGGCGCGTTGGCGCAGGCGGTCAGGGCCAGGCCGAGGACCGTGCGGGTCTGGAGCGGGTCGATCACGCCGTCGTCCCACAGCCGCGCGGTCGCGTAATAGGCGTTCCCCTGCGTCTCGTACCGCTCGCGGATCGGCGCCTTGAACGCCTCCTCCGCGTCCGCGCCCCACTCCTCGCCCTCGCGCAGCCGCTCCCGCCTGACGGTCGCGAGCACGGCGGCGGCCTGCTCGCCGCCCATGACGGAGATCTTCGCGTTCGGCCACATCCACAGGAAACGCGGCGAGTAGGCCCGCCCGCACATCGAGTAGTTCCCCGCGCCGTAGGAGCCGCCGATGACCACCGTCAGCTTCGGCACGCGGGCGCAGGCGACGGCCGTCACCATCTTCGCGCCGTGTTTGGCGATGCCGCCCGCCTCGTAGGCGCGGCCGACCATGAAGCCCGAGATGTTCTGGAGGAACAGCAGCGGGATGCCGCGCTGGTCGCACAGCTCGACGAAGTGGGCGCCCTTCTGGGCCGACTCGGAGAAGAGGATGCCGTTGTTGGCGACGATGCCCACCGGGTGGCCGTGCACCCGGGCGAAGCCGGTGACGAGCGTGGTGCCGAACTCCGCCTTGAACTCCTGGAAGCGCGAGCCGTCCACGATCCGCGCGATCACCTCGCGCACGTCGTACGCCGTCCGCGAGTCCACCGGCACCACGCCGTACAGCCCGGCCGGGTCCGCCGCCGGCTCCTCGGCCGGCGCCACGCTCCAGGGCAGCGGGCCGCGGGCCGGGAGCGTCGCCACGACCGACCTGACGATGCGCAGCGCGTGCGCGTCGTCCTCGGCGAGGTGATCGGTGACGCCCGACACCCGGGCGTGCACCTCGCCGCCGCCCAGCTCCTCCGCCGTCACGACCTCGCCGGTGGCGGCCTTCACCAGCGGCGGGCCGCCGAGGAAGATCGTGCCCTGGCCGCGCACGATGACGGCCTCGTCGCTCATCGCGGGCACGTACGCGCCGCCGGCCGTGCAGGAGCCGAGCACGGCGGCGATCTGCGGAATGCCGGCCGCCGACATGCGCGCCTGGTTGTAGAAGATGCGCCCGAAGTGCTCGCGGTCGGGGAAGACCTCGTCCTGCATCGGCAGGAACGCGCCGCCCGAGTCGACCAGGTACAGGCACGGCAGGCGGTTCTCCAGGGCCACCTCCTGCGCGCGCAGATGCTTCTTGACGGTCATCGGGTAGTAGGTGCCGCCCTTGACCGTCGCGTCGTTCGCCACGACCACCGCCTCCCGGCCGCTCACACGGCCGATGCCCGCGATCACTCCGGCGGCCGGCGCCTCCCCGCCGTACATGCCGTCCGCGGCGAGCGGCGCCAGCTCCAGGAAGGGCGAACCGGGGTCGAGCAGGGTGTCGACGCGGTCGCGGGGCAGCAGCTTGCCGCGGGCCGTGTGCCGGGCGCGGGCGCGCTCGCCCCCGCCCAGGCGGGCGGCGGCCAGCTTCTCCCGCAGCCGGGCCGTCAGCTCGCGGTGCCCCGCCTCGTTGGCCCGGTAGGTGTCGGATGCCGGATCGGCCGTGCTGCTCAGCGTCGGTGCCTGCCGCATGCCAGACAGGTTAACGGTCGCTAACAGCCGTGTCTACAATGGGGTCTCATGACCACGCACGCCACGCCCCGCCGGGAGCAGATCCTGCGCGAAGCCTCACGGCTCTTCGCGGAACGCGGCTTCCACGGCGTGGGCGTCGACGAGATAGGCGCCGCCGTCGGCATCAGCGGTCCGGCCCTCTACCGCCACTTCGCCGGCAAGGACGCGATGCTGACCGAGCTGCTCGTCGGCATCAGCAGCCGCCTGCGGGACGGCGGCCACCGCAGGGTCGCCGAGGCCGAGGCGGCCGGGCTGCCGCCCACCGCCGCGCTCGACTCGCTCATCGCGGGCCACATCGACTTCGCCCTGGACGACCGGGCGCTGATCACGCTCCACGACCGCGAGCTCGACCGCCTGCCAGACGCCGACCGCAAGCGCGTCAGGCAGCTGCAACGGCAGTACGTCGAGCTGTGGGTGGACGTGATCCGCCGCGTGCACCCGCGGCTGGCCGAGCCACCGGCCCGCGCCTGCGTCCACGCCGTCTTCGGCCTGCTCAACTCCACCCCCCGCCTCTCCCGCCCCAGCGCGCTCCCCGACCGCGACGAGACGGCCGCCCTCCTCCACCGGCTGGCCCGCGGCGCCTTCGCGGCGGCGGTGGCGGGGGCGGGGACGCCCCACGCGCCGGCCTGATCTTCGGCCGGCCCGCGGGCCGGCCGAAGATCAGGCCGTCAGCTCCTGCCGGAGCGCGTCACGCAGCCGGGCGGCCCGCTCCGCGACCTCCGGCGGGCCGAGCTCCATCGCCCGCGTGCACCACGTCCCGCCGCCCGCGAGGTCCCCGCGCCGCGAGGCGAGCAGCGCGAGCCGCAGCGCCGCGCGGCCGTGCCCCGCCTCCGCGGCACGCGTCCACCACAGCGCCGCCTCCGGCTCGCTGCCCTCCCGGGCCAGCAGCAGCCCGAGATTGAACGCGCCGTTCGGGCTGCCCGCCTCCGCCGCCGCGCGGTACCAGCGCGCCGCGGTCACGATGTCGCCGGCCGCCGCCGCCACCATCCCGAGCCGCACCTGCGCACGCCGGTGGCCCTGCTCGGCCGCCCTGGCCAGCCACGGCTCCGCCGCCTCGGCCCGGCCGCCGCGCTCAAGCAGCACCGCGAGCCGGAACGCGCCCTCGACGCTGCCGCCCTCCGCGGCCTGCCGCAGCCGCGGCTCCGCCTTCCGCTGCTCGCCCTCGCGCAGCAGCTCGACGGCGAGCTGGAGCGCGGCCTCGGCGTGCCCGGCCGCCGCGGCCTGCTCGTACCAGCGCCTGGCCTGTGCCGTCTCGTCCCGGCCCGCGTGCAGGATGCCGAGATTGAACGCGGCGTCGACGCTGCCCGCCTCGGCCGCCTTGGAGAACCACGGCTCGGCCCCCGCCGCGTCGCCCCGCTGCAGCAGCAGCACGGCGAGCGCGTTGGACGCCTCCCGGTGCCCGGCGTACGCCGCGCGGCGGTACCACTGCTCGGCCTGCGCCGTGCGGCCCTGCGCGGAGCACAGCAGCGCGAGGTTGAACGCGCCGTTGATGTCGCCCGCCTCGAGCGCCGCGGCGTACCACCGCTGCGCCTCCTGCCGCTCGCCGCGCTCCGCGTGCAGCGCGCCCAGCGCGTTGGCCGCCGGGCCGTCGCCCTCGCGCGCCGCGCGCCGCCACCAGCCCTCGGCGCCCGCCGCGTCACCCGCGTCCCGCAGCAGGAAACCGAGCGCGCTCGCGGCCCGCACCTCGCCGGCCTCGGCCGCCGCCAGGTACCAGCGGCCCGCCTCCTCCGCCTCGCCCCGCGCCTCGAGCAGCGCGCCGAGGCGCAGCGCGGCACGCCGGTGGCCACGGGCCGCCGATTGCCGGAACCAGGGCTCGGCCGTCTCGTCCCCGCGCTCCGCCAGCAGGCACGCGTACCGGTACGCCGCCTCGCGGTGGCCGCTCTCGGCCGCCGTGCGGAACCACTGCCCGGCCTCGGGAGCGCCACGGTGGTCGAGCAGGTCCCCCAGCGCGTAGGCGCCGGAGGCGTGCCCGCACTCCGCGGCCTGCCTCAGCCAGTACTCGGCGGCCGTCTCGTCGCCGCGCTCGCGGTGATGGCGGCCCAGGGCGTGCGCCGCCGGCGCCGAGCCCGCGACGGCGGCAATGCGCCACCACTCGGCGGCCTCGTGGCCGCGGCCCGACTGGTGCAGCAGCACCCCCAGATTGTTGGCCGCGGACCGCTCCCCGTCCGAGGCCGCCGCGCGCAGCGGCGCCTCGGCGCGGTCCAGGTCGCCAAGGCGCAGCAGCCGCGCGCCCTCGTGCGCGGCCGCACGGCTCCCCTCGAACCTCGCACTGTCCCCCATAAGGTCCATAGTCGCACCACCTGAAACCTGCGTACACCTGGTATACCGCAGCCAGTGAAGTCACTTCAGCGGTTTGTCGACTTCCCGATATGGATACACCCAAACACGTCGAGCCGCAGGGAGTTGTCCAAGATTCGACACGCAGTATGACGCGAAAACAGTCATGGCAGGTCAGCGCCCGGCGGCAGCAAACGCCGAACGTCTGCTCAAGGTTGACGCCGGCTCCGGCGCGGAGACGCCGTCAGGACGGCCGCGGGGGACGGGAACAGACGAAAGGGCCCGCGGTCACAAGGACACGCGGACCCTTCGCCTCAGGCGGCCTGCGGCGGCTCGACGGCGCTAGGCGTCGGCGCCTTCACCGCCCCCGTCACCCTCGTTGTTGCCCTCTTCCGCAGGGGGCGTCTCCTCCTGCTCGTTGCGTGCGCTCTCCAGCTCGGACAGCCGGGCGAGCGCCTCCTCCAGACGCCCCTGGGCTGCGCCGTACGCCTCCCAGTCGCCCTCGGCGAGCGCGTCCTGGCCCTCCTGCCACGCGTCCTCGGCCTCGGCGATCGCCTCCTGGAGGGTGGCGTCCTCCGTCGGTGGCTCCTCGCCCTCGTCCGGTGGCGGTGGCTCCTCCTCGCCGGGGTCTTCACCCTCCTCGGTGACACCGAACACGACGTCCAGGGCTCTGTCGAGGGATTCCTCGAAGACGATCTCCTCGCCGTACGCGACCAGCACCCGTTGCAGCAGCGGGTAATTCTGCCCGGCGCCGCGGACGTACACCGGCTCGACGTACAGCAGGCCGCCTTCGAGTGGCACGGTCAGCAGGTTGCCGTACTCGACCTCGGAGTCACCACGTCTCAGCAGGTTGATGCTCTCGGCGATCTCCGGATCGGAGTTGAATCTGCTCTGGACCTGTTGTGGACCCCAGACCGTCGTCGTCGACGGCAGGGTCAGCACTCTCATGGTGCCGTAGTCCTCGGATCTGGCATCCGCCTCGACCGCCATATAGGCGGCGAGCGTGTCTCTGTTGAGCGGGGTGAACGACGTGGTCAGCGAGAAGACCTGCTCGTCCTGGTCCGGCATCTTCATGCTGAGGTAGTACGGCGGCACGGACTGGCCCTGGTGGGTCGGGTCGTCCGGCACCTCCCAGCGCTCCGAACCACTGTAGAACTGCGCCGGGTTGTCCACGTGGTACCGCTGGAGCAGGTCACGCTGCACGTTGAACAGGTCCTGCGGGTAGCGCAGGTGGTCCATCAGCTCGTCACTGATGGCGTCCCGGTCCTGCACCACGTCGGGGAACGCCTTGCGCCAGGTCTGGAGCACCGGGTCCTGCTCGTCCCACTCGTAGAGGGACACCTCGCCGCTGTAGGCGTCGACCGTGGCCTTCACCGAGTTGCGGATGTAGTTGACCTGGTTCTCCTGGGCGATGACCTCGCCCTGGTTCTCCGTGAGGGAGGTCTCCGTGGCGTCGCCCAGCGTCGTCCGCGCCGAATACGGATAGCCGCTGGTCGTGGTGTAGGCATCCACGATCCACTGAATCCTGCCGTCCACGACCGCCGGATACGGGTCGCCGTCGATCGTCAGCCACGGGGCCACCGCCTCGACGCGCTCCTTGGGCGTGCGGTTGTACAGAATCTGCGAACCCTGCCCGATGGCACCGGAGTACAGGATCTGCGGCTCGCCCATCGTCAGCGCGTACGCGGCGCGGTTGAACCAGTTGCCCAGCGAGACGCCCGCGTCGCCCGAGTAGCTGTACTCGACCTCGCCGTCCTCGCCTGCGTAGTCGATCTCCTGCTGCGGGCCGCCGACGATGGAGTACTGGGTGGTGTACTCACCGAAGTAGATCCGTGGCTCGTAGTCCGGCAGCTCGCCCCGCGGCGGCAGGTCCTGCTCGGTGAACGACGGCTGGCCGTTGTCCTGGACCTCGGTGCCGCTCGCGGCGACCATGCCGAAGCCGTGCGTGTAGCGGAAGTGCTCGTTGATCCAGTTCCGCTCGGGAATCTGGTTCACGTTCATCTCGCGGAGGCCGACCACGGTGTCCTGGTCGCCGTTCTCCGTCGGGTAGCGGTCGACGTCCAGCGTGGCCGGGAACTGGTAGTAGCCGCGGACCTGCTGGATCTGCTGGAACGCCGGGGAGACGACGCTCGGGTCGAGCAGCCGGATGCTGGCCGTGGTGTTCACCGCGTTGCGCAGCGTCTCCGGCTCGGCCTCGCTCGTGCCCGAATAGTCCTCGATCTGGGCATCGGCAATGTCATACGCGTCCTTGGTGGACTGCATATGCTTGTCGATGTACTCGGTCTCCTTGGCCTGCTCGTTCGGCCGGACCTGGAACTGCTGCACCAGCGCCGGGTAGACCCCGCCGATCAGCACCGCGGACAGCACCATGAGGCCGAGTCCGATCACCGGCAGCTGCCAGCCGCGCCGCCACAGGGTGGCGAAGAACAGCAGCGCACAGATGGCGGCGATGATCGTCAGGATCGTCTTCGCGGGCAGGTACGCGTTCGCGTCGACGTAGCGCAGGCCCGTCCAGCCCTCCGCGTTCCTGAGGTCGCCGCTCTTGAGCGCGAGTCCGTACCGGTCCAGCCAGTACGCCACCGCCTTCAGCGCCACGAAGATGCCGAGCAGCACCGACAGGTGGCCGGTGGCCGCCGGGGTGATCCGGCTGCCGGGCGTGGTCAGCCGCACCCCGCCGTACAGATAGTGCGTCAGCGCGGCCGCCAGCGTGGAGAGCACCACGACCGCGAAGCCGAAGCCCAGCAGGAAACGGTAGAACGGATAGTCGAACGCGAAGAACGACACGTCCATGCCGAACTGCGGGTCGGCCGTCCCGAACGACGTGCCGTTGACCCACTGGAGCCAGGTGCGCCACTGGCTGGAGGCCGAACCGCCCGCGATCAGACCGATCACCACCGCGACCGCGAGGAGCACCCAGCGCTTGTACGGCGCGATGCTCATGCGGTAGCGGTCCAGGTTCTGCTGCTCCATCGACATCGCGCTCAGCGGCGGGCGCAGCCGGTGGGCCAGCCAGATGTTGAACCCGACGGCGAGCGCCATCAACACGCCGAAGACCGCGAACATGGTCACCCGGGTGAGCAACTGGGTGCGGTAGACGCTCGTGTAGTCCACCGAGCGGAACCACAGCCAGTCGGTCCAGAACCCGGCGAACATGGCGAAGAGGATGGCCAGTCCGGCCAGGATCGCCGCCGTGATCAGCAGCGACTTGGCACCTCTCGACGGGCGGCCTACGTTGAACCGCGGTCCGCCGGGACCTCTGGGGCCTCTCGGCCCGTTCGGACCATTGGGGCCACGTCCCGAGCCCCGGTCCGGCATCTGGAAAGCCAACGTGCGCACCTCAACGATTCGCAGGGTCTTCGGCCAGGCCGACCTAGGGAGCGGCCCACTGCACTAACTTACTCAAGCTTTACTCGGTTCCCGTTTTCGGGGTGCGAGACGGCACGATATGCCCATGGACAACACTCCTCCCGACGTACCTGAGACTCCGTCCGCCGCGACCGCACTGACAAGGGCCGTGCTCGAAATCGACGAATACGCCGCCGGACTGGGCTGGGACCGGCCCGCCCAGCTGTTCGCCCTGGTGGACACGGACCGGCTGCGGACCGAGGAGCCCGGACTCGCCGAGCAGCTGGAGCTCGGCGGCAGCGGCAGCAGCGGCCTGACCCCGGTCGAGCAGGACGAGTTGCCCGCGGGCGCGCCGCTCGACGAATTCCTCGCGACGATCGCCTGGCCGGACGCGGTCGCCGGCTGTGCGATGACCGTGGAACGGCTGATGCTCCCGCCCGCCGCCGAGGCGACGCTGCCGGACGGGGTGCCAGGACCCGAGCTGACGCGGTGGGTCGCGGAGCACCCGGAACGCCAGGAGGTGCGGATGACGGTGGCCGTACTGCGGGACGGGCGGCGCGAGTCGGCGGTGCGGCTGCGCGAGAAGGACACGGCCACGGAGGTGCTCACCGGGCCCGACCTCGTGCCCGGCCTCGCCGACGCGCTGGCCGCGACGTTCGAGGAGTGAGGCGGGCGGCCAGCGGCGCGGGGCCCGGCTGCCGCCGCGGTCCCGCGCCGGCCCGGCGGCCTGAGCCCCGTCAGCCGGCCGGACACCGGTTCAGATCCTCGGTGGTCCCTTCGCGTATATCGGTCAGGGCGGCGAGGGCGTCGTCGAGCGTGCCGACCTCGACGAGGGTCAGCCCGTCCGGCACGTCCTGGGCGGCCACCTCGCAGTTGTCCTCGGGCGTCAAAAAGAACTCGGCGCCCGCGCCCCTCGCGGCGATCGTCTTCATCGAGACCCCGCCGATCGGCCCGACCCGGCCGTCCTCGTCGATGGTGCCTGTCCCGGCCACGAAGGCGCCGCCGGTCAGGTCGCCGGGGCTCAGCCGGTCGATCAGCCCGAGCGCGAACATCAGGCCCGCGCTCGGCCCGCCGACATCCGCCAGCTCGATGTCTATCTCGAACGGGAAGGTGTGGCTCGTGCCCGCCTGGATGCCCACGATGGCACGCCCGTCGTCCGGCGCCTCATCGGTGGTGATGGTGACGTCCGTGGTCTCGTCCGGCAGTTCGCCACCGGACTCCTGCGCGGCCTCCACCGCGTCGGCGGGCACGATGGTGAAGACGACGTCCTCGCCCGCACGGTGCTCGGTCACCAGCTCCGCCACCTGCTCCGGCTCGGTCACCTCCGTGCCGTCCACCGCCACGATCGCGTCGCCCGCATGCAGCTCCCCCTGGGCCGGGCTGTCCTCGACGACCGCGCCGACGATCGTCTGCGAGCCGACCTCGAAACCCAGCTCCTCGAGGGCGGCGACCTTGGCGGTCTCCTGCGAGGCCGTGAACTCCTCCGCGTTCTGCTCCTCGACCTGATCGGCCGACACGTCCTCCGGATACAGCGTCTCGTAGGGCACCACCGCGGCATCGTCGGAGAGCCAGCTGCCCACGGCCTCCAGCAGATTCATCCGGTAGTCCACGCCGGTGACGCGCACCGTCGTCATGTTCAGATGGCCGGCCGCCTCGAAGGTCTCCTCGCCCTCGATATGGAGAACGGGCTCACCGTCGTGCTCGCCCAGCGTGTTGACCGTCGGCCCGGGGGACATCTCCGCGTAGGGCACCTTGATGAGCACTCCGGCGCAGAGAAGCCCTATGAGCAGCAGGGTCGACGTCAGCAGCGTCGCGGTGCGGCGTGGCATGTCTTGACACTACGTGACGGCACTGTCAGCCGTCTGCCGGGGCCCGCTCCATGGCGGCCCGGAAAGCTTCGTACCCGCGCACCCCGGCGGCGTCGCACACGCCGCCCGCACCCGTGCTGCGGCGCGTGGCCCACGCGCTCCACAGCCCCGCCACCACGGCCCCGGCGACGGGAATCAGCAGCCATACGAGGACCGCCATGACCTACCTCCCACCTCGGCGACGTATCACCAACGTTCCGATGTGGGAACGGGTTACGCAACCGGAGTAGTGCCCGCCGAACGGTAACGAACCGGACTCGTTCGGCGGGCCCCCGAGGGGGCGTTCACGCGCGGACGCCCACCCACTCCTGGGTGCCGTCGGCGAAGGTCTGATGCTTCCAGATGGGGACCTGGCGCTTCAGGTCGTCGATCAGCCGGCGGGCCGCCGCGAACGCCTCGCCGCGGTGGTCGCAGGCGACCGCGACGACCACCGCGGGCTCGCCGATGGCCAGTTCGCCGACGCGGTGCACGGCCGCGAGTGCCCGCACGGGGAAGTCCGCGGTCACGCCCTCGGCGACCCGCCGCAGCTCGTCCGCTGCGGAAGGATGGGCCGAATAGCCCAATGAGGTGACGGCCACCCCCTCCGCGTGCCCGTCGTGGTCGCGCACCGTGCCGACGAACAGTGCGGTCCCGCCCGCGGAACGGTCCCCCACCGCGCCGTACACCTCGTCCACCGACAGCGGGGCGTCCCTGATGTCAAGCAGCCGGATGGGGTCCTTCTCCGTCATCGCACTCATACGCTCATCCTCACATCAGCGGCGCCTGGCCCGGCGCGCGCGTCGGACCAGCGCCGCGGTGCCGACCAGCGCCACGGTCGCGCCGGCCGCGCCGAGCGTCGTCGCCGCGTCCTTGCGGCCCAGCCTGCGACCGGCCACGGTGTGTCGGCCCGCCACCTCGTCCAGCAGCTCGGCCAGCACCTCCTCGTTGCTCCAGCCCGGCCGCCAGCCCGCCTCGTACAGCTTGCTGCCGCTGACCACCCACGGGTGCATCGTGTAGGCGAGGTCGCCGGCGGGAGACGGCGTCAGGCCGAGGCGGTGCAGCCGGGCCGCGGCGCCCAGGGCCACCGGGGGCGGCAGCTCCATGCGCCTGATGCCGGTCAGCTCCTCGACCTCCTCCTGCTCCAGCCAGCCGTCGCAGCCGACCGCAAGCTCGCCCTCCACCTGCTCGCGTGCCGCGAACTCCAGGGCGCTGACCAGGTCCTCGACATGGCAGAACTGCCAGCGGGGCCGCGAGCCCGCGACGACCAGGAGCCGCGGGGACTCGAAGTAGCGGGTGAGCGCGGTGTCCGTGCCGCCGACGAGGATGGCCGGGCGCAGCACCGTGACGTTCAGCCCGGGGTGGGCGCGCGGGGCGCGCTGGGCCAGCCGCTCGATCTCCAGCAGGTCGCCGACGCACGTCGCGTCCGCGGTGGCGCGCAGTTCCGCGTCCTCGGCCAGGGGCACGTCGTTGTCCGGGAGCGCGCCGTACACCATGGCGGAGGTGCACAGCACCACCCGGCGCACCCCGGCCGCCGCGGCGGCGGTCAGGACGGTCTGGGCACCGCGCACATTGAACGCCGTGCGGGCCGCCGGGTCGGCCTCCAGGTCGAGGTCGAGCGCGAGGTGCACGACGACGTCGACGGGGTCGGCGTCCTCGTTCGCCCGCTCCCGCACGTCACCGGCGTCCGCGTCGCGGGCGGCGCCCGAGGTGCGCAGCAGGTCGGCGATGGCCGGGTCCCTGATGTCGAGGGTGTGCCACTCCGCGCCCTTGGCCTCGCCGACGCGCTCGTCGAGGGCGAGGACCCGCTTGACGTCATCTGCGGCCAGCAACCGCTCGGTGAGCAGTGCGCCGACCCCTGTGGCAGCGCCCGTGACCGCGACGGTCAACGGGGCGGCGGGGCCGTTTCGCGCTGCGCGAACGGCTGACTCCGGGGAACTCACAGGACCTCTCCAGCGGTTGTTTCGGTACGACGTGCGCAGGCCCATCCTGCCTGAGAGGTGTCTAGGCTGGGGGCACAGACCAGCGAATCACAGGCACGTTGGTTCCGTTCGACGACACAGACCCGAGGATTCCCGTGAGTAACAATCCATTCGGATTCGGCCTCCCCGAGGAGCCGGAGGACGGCGAATCCGGCGAGAAGAAGGGCGGCGGCGGGCCGGGACCGGCCGACAATCCGCTGGCTGCCATGTTCGGCTTCGGTGGCGGCGGCCCCGGCGGGATGAATCCGCAGGATCTGGGCGCCGCGTTCCAGCAGCTGGGGCAGATGCTGTCGTACGAGGGCGGCCCGGTGAACTGGGAGCTGGCCCGCAGCATGGCGAGACAGTCGGTCGCGCAGGGCGCGCCGGACGGCTCGCGCGACGCGAGCGTGGGCGAGCGCGACCGCGCGCAGGTCGAGGAGGCCGTGCGGCTGGCCGATCTGTGGCTGGACGGCGTGACCTCGCTGCCCTCGGGCTCGGGCTCGGCGGTGGCCTGGAGCCGTGCCGAGTGGGTCGAGGCGACGCTGCCGGTGTGGCGTGAGCTGGTCGACCCGGTGGCCGAGCGCGTGGGTGCCGCGATGGGCAATGTGCTGCCGCAGGAGATGCAGGCCATGGCGGGCCCGCTGCTCGGCATGATGCGCTCGATGGGCGGTGCCATGTTCGGCACCCAGATCGGGCAGGCCGTGGGCGTGCTGGCCGGTGAGGTCGTGGGCTCGACCGACGTCGGGCTGCCGCTCGGCCCGGCGGGCAAGGCGGCCCTCCTCCCGCAGAACGTCACGGCGTTCGGCGAGGGCCTCGGCGTGCCGCAGGAGGAGGTCAGGCTGTACCTGGCGCTGCGGGAGGCCGCCCACCAGCGGCTGTTCGCGCACGTGCCGTGGCTGCGTTCGCACTTGTTCGGCGCGGTCGACGGCTATGCGCGGGGCATCCAGGTGGACACCGCGAAGCTGGAGGACATGGTCGGCCAGCTGGACCCGACGCGCCCCGAGGAATTGCAGGAGAAGCTCCAGCAGGGCCTGTTCCAGCCGGAGGACACGCCGCAGCAGAAGGCGGCGCTCGCCCGCCTGGAGACGGCGCTGGCCCTCGTGGAGGGCTGGGTGGACGCGGTCGTGCACGCCGCGGCGCAGCCGCACCTGCCGTCGGCCGGCGCGCTGCGGGAGACGCTGCGGCGGCGGCGGGCCTCCGGCGGGCCCGCGGAGCAGACGTTCGCCACGCTGATCGGCCTGGAGCTGCGCCCGCGGCGGCTGCGGGACGCGGCGCGGCTGTGGGCCTCGCTGACCGATGCCCGCGGGGCGCAGGCGCGGGACGCGCTGTGGTCGCACCCCGACATGCTGCCGACGGCCGAGGACCTGGACGACCCGGACGGCTTCGTGCACCGCGACCAGCCGGACTTCTCCGAGCTCGACCGCATGCTCGGGGACGCGGCGGGCGGCTCGGACGCCCCCGGTGCGGGCGGCTCCGGGCCGCGGCTGGACAAGGACGGGCCGCGAGGACAGGACGACGGACCCGGCGGGGACGAAGCGGCGGGCGGGCCGGACGAGAAGGGCGAAGGCGACCGTTGAGTCTGCACGGCGACGCGGTCCGCGTGCTGCGCGAGTGGGCCGCGCCCGACGCGGCGCAGGACGGGCTGCGGGAGGTTTACGCGGCGCACCTCGCGGCCCATCCCGACGGCATGTGGAAGGCGTGCCGGGCCGGGCACGTCACGGCGTCGGCGCTGGTCGTGGACCCGGTGCGGGAGCGGGCGCTCCTGACGCTGCACGGAAAGCTGGGCATGTGGCTCCAGACCGGCGGGCACTGCGAGCCCGCGGACGCGACGCTGGCCGGGGCGGCGCTGCGCGAGGCCACCGAGGAGTCCGGCATCGAAGGGCTCCGGCTGCTGCCCGCCCCGGCCGGGCTCGACCGGCACCACACGCCCTGCGCGGTGCACCTGGACGTGCAGTACGCGGCGGTGGCGCCGCCCGGTGCCCGTGCGGTGATGAGCGAGGAGTCGCGCGACCTGCGCTGGTTCCCGTTCGACGAGGTGGCCGACGTCGCGGACATGTCCGTCGTGCGGCTGCTCGACCGCACGCGCGCGCTGCTGTGACGCCTGGACCGCCCGCGCCGCGGCGGGGACGGCGGCCCCGCCACGTTCACGTCATCGGGCGCCCCAGGCGCCTCCCTGGTTGAGCCCGGGCCCCGCCCCCTGGCGGAACGGGAGCGGCTCGCCATGGGACGTCTGCTGGGGCGGCAGCATCTCGCTGGGCTGGACCACGACGTGGCCGTCGCCCATGAAGCTCAGCTCCCAGCCCTCCCCGGTGCTGCCCCGCCGCCGCCAGATCGGCCGGCTGCTGGTCTGCGCCTGCATCTGCACGCGGAGCGAGGTGGACCAGGCCACCACGGCGTCGGCATCGGCACTGCAGTAGCGCTCGGGCGTGACCCGCATGGCCAGCGGCCGTCCCGAGGTGGTGATGGCCACCTTCCCCTGCCCGCTGATGACCAGGTTGTACGCGCCGACGCCGGGGATGCCGTACTGGCTCTCCACGGATACGACGTCCCAGTGCAGGTGCGCGTCGAGCGCCAGAACGTAGGAACTGTCCACGGTCAGGCCCTCGTGGTCGACCTCCAGGATGTGGACGTGCTGCGCCAGGTTGGCGAGCCAGACGGAGCCCTGGCCGTAGCAGCGCATCAGCGGCAGAGACTCGCCGGCGTACTGCTGGCGGCTTTGCCGGCCGGGCGGCTGGTACTCGCCGTCGAACTCGACCATGCCCTCGAAGGCGACCATGCTCCCGGCCCTGGCCACCACGTCGTCGCCCTGCCCGAGGCCGATGCGCAGCATGTGCGCCCCCTGGAGGGCGAACTTGTCCTCGGACTGGGTCACGGTGTGATGAAAAATCGGGCTTTGCATCGCGGCACTCCCCCGTCAGTTCTGCGGCTGCGCGTTGAGCCGGTCGGTACTGTCCTCGTTGGGCTGCACGATGACGAACCCCTGGCCGGAGAAGGCCAGCTGGAACGCCTCTCCGCTGCCGCGGCCGACGAGGGAACTGGCCTTGAA
Organism: Streptomyces sp. MP131-18; assembly: GCF_001984575.1. Classification (GTDB taxonomy): domain Bacteria; phylum Actinomycetota; class Actinomycetes; order Streptomycetales; family Streptomycetaceae; genus Streptomyces; species Streptomyces johnsoniae. The sequence continues at coordinate 2,578,683 of NZ_LZNS01000001.1, forward strand.
GCTGCGCTTGCCCTTGACCTCGAGGCCGGTGGACCAGGCCACCAGCGCGTCGGGGTCGACGCAGGTCTCGCCGGACTGACCGCAGTCCACGACGACCGGTATGCCGCGGCTGGTGACGGCGACCCAGCCGGTGCCGGAGATCCCCAGGTTGAACAGGCCCTGACCGGCGAACTTGGCGACGCCCTTGACCCGTTGGACGCCCCATTCGAGCTGCGCGTCGAAGGCGAGCACATTCGTGGCGTTCACCGAGAGGCTGTCGTTCTGAAGGGGGAGGCAGACGATGTCGGCGCCGTAGTCGGCGAGGTAGAGCAAACCGTCGCCCTGGCACTTCATCAGCGGCACGCTCTCGCCGGAGAGCCGTCCGGCAACAGCCTGGCGCATGGCCGTCGGATTGGACTCGTACTGGATGAAGCCCTCGTAGGCGACCATCGAACCGATCCTGGCGAACAGGTCGTTGCCGGACTGCATGGCGACCCTGGCCATGGTGGGGCCGTGGTTCTCCATGCGCGCGGCGGGCGGGGCGGGGGCGAAGCCCGCAACCATCCGTTGATCCATCACGGGCTCCCGTCAGATCTCGTAGGGCTGGACGATGGCGAAGTTTCCCGGGGCGCCGCGGAACTGGAGCTGCGTCGTCTCGCCGGAGTGCCCCGGGAACGCCTGCCTGCGCAGCCGCACCTGATTGGCGACGAGCACCTGCGCCCCGGCCGACCAGGCGATCACCGCATTGGCGTCGGCGAACGTCATCGGCGTGACCGGCAGGACCAGCGGCTCGCCGTGGGTCTTGACCACCAGGGTGCCGTGGCCCTGGAACTGGAGGGCGAACAGCGAACCGCCGGGCAGCCCGTGGCCGTCGATACGGCGCACCTCGTACTCCAGCGACTCGTCGAAGGCGAGAACGTGCTGCGAGGCGACGCAGATCGCGTCGCCCTGGAGCTCCACCGGGTGCAGGCGGGTGGCCTCCTCGGCGAGGTAGACCTGCCCGCTGCCGGTGCACCGCATCATCGAGGGGAAGCCCTGCCCGGTGGCCCAGGTGGTCGCGCGGCGCTTGAGTCCGCCGCCCTTGAAGCCGAAGTCGACGTCCCCCTGGTACAGCACCATGCTGCCCTGGAGCGCCATGAACGGCTGGCCGTCGACGCCGAGGTCGGCGCGCATGAGCTGCGGATTCTGCTGGCTCCAGCGGCGGCGCTCGGTCGCCCCGCGGTACTGCTCGAGCACGGCGAGCATGCCGCCGGGCACCGGCGCGGCCCCGGGAACGGGCTGGACCCCGGGAACGGGCAGCGGCGCGCCGGGCACCGGCTGCGGCGCACCGGGCACGTGCTGCGCGCCGGGCACCGGCTGCGGGGGCGTCTGCTGGTACGGCTGCGGCGGCGCGCCGTAAGGGGCGGCCGGCGGCGCGCCGGGCGGCGCGGCGTAGCCGCCGGGCGGCGGCACGGGCGGAGCCCCGAAGCCGCCGGGCGGCGGGGGCGGGGCCGCGGCCGGGCCCGGCGGGGGCGCGTACCCGCCGCCGGGCGGCGGCGCGAAGGCGCCGGGCACCGGGATGGGTTGCGTGGGCGCGGGGGCAGGGGGCATCGGGGCGGGCGCGGGCGCGGGAGCCGCCGGTGCGGGGGCAGGCGCGGGCGCGGGCGGCGGGGCGGCGGCCTGGGGCGGCGGCGCGAACCCGGGGACCGGCGCGGGCCCGCCGCCCGGCGGCGCGAACCCGGGCGCCGCGGCGGGCGCCGCGGGCGGCGGCTCCTCTTCGGCGACCTCGCCGCCGAAGTGCCTCAGCAGGGCGTCGAGGCCGCCGTCGAAGCCCTGGCCGACCGCGGCGAAGCGCCAGCCGTCCTTGCGGTAGAAGTCGCCGAGCATGACGGCACGTTCGGTGCTGAACTCGGAGTGGTCGAAGGAATAGCGCGCGACTTCCTCGCCGCCGGCGACGATGCGCAGGTAGCCGGAGGTGATCCCGGACATCGTGCCCTCGCCGTCGATGGTCGCGGTGAAGGCGAGCCGGTCGATCGACGCCGGCACCCGGTCGAGGGTGACGCGGAACGAGTCCGTGTCCCCGGCCTGGGCGCCGAGCTGCTGCAGCGCCTCCTCGGGAGACTTCGGCTGGTTGAAGAAGATGAAGTAACGGTCGTCCGACAGCCGTTCGTCCGCGTCAAGGCCGAAGCAGCTGATGTCGAAGACCATTCCGGGCCCCGTGATCTGCACGCCCACGTACAGGTCGGTGCCCAGTGTGAGGTCACTGAGCCTGGCCTTCCGGCCGCGCTGGAAGTGGGTCACCATACGTAACGACCGTCCCCCGTCCGATAAGACAAACATTCGGCGGGGCCAGACTAGCTCCTACTGCGGACAGTCACCGCAGGCCGGTCAGTCCCTGCGGAGCCATGGCACGTACGGCAGCCGCTCGGCCGCCACGACGCCCTCCAGGAAACCGCGGGCGCGCTCGGTGCGCGGGTAGCCGTCGAGCAGCGCCCAGAAGCGCGGGCCGTGGCCGGGAACGAGCAGGTGGGCCAGCTCGTGGAGCAGCACGTAGTCGATGACGTACTCCGGCATGCCCTGGAGGCGGTGCGAGAGGCGGATGCTACCCAGGGCCGGCGTGCAGGAGCCCCAGCGGGCGTTCTGATTCGTCACCCAGCGCACGCTGTCCGGCCGCGCGCGCCCCTGGAGGTAGCGCTCGGACAGCTCGGCGGCCCGGTGCGCGAGTGCGTCGTCGCCGATGAGGCGCCGTTCCTCCTGGGCGGCGAGCTTGTCCAGCATCACGGAGACCCAGCGCCGCTCCTCGTCCGCGGTCATCCGCGCCGGGATCAGCACGATCGTGCGGTCGCCCTCGCGGTAGGCGGAGACGGTGCGCCTGCGGCGGGCGCTGCGCCGCACCTCGACATGCTCACGGTGGCTTCCGTCCAGCACCGCCCGGCCCGCCGGGTGACTGCGCTGCGGCGGGCCGGCGCTGTTCAGCGGGTCGGCGGGCACACCTCGACGTTACCCGTTGTGAGCCTGATATGTCCCGCCCGCCTGCCACCGGATGCCCTGGCCCGGCCGCCAACACCCCACCCTTCCGCCCTATTTATAGGATTATCTCTGCTTCCTGTGGAAAACATCACACGCGTCTGCTCTGTCCCGCGCATCATGGGGGCATGCATCCCATGATCAAGCCCTCGCTGCGCCGCGGATGGCGGGACAAGCACACCGTCCGTTACGGCGTCACCCCCGCCCACTCCGTCCTCTTCGGCCCGCTGGACACGGCTACGGAGAGCTTCCTGACCCTGCTCGACGGCACCCGCTCGCTCGCCGCGCTCCGCGACGCCGCGGCCGCCCTCGGCCTGCGCCGGGGTGCGGCCGACCGGCTGGCCGCACAGCTCGCCGCCGCCGGGGTGCTGGACGACGCCTCGGCGGATCGCGAGGCGGCGGCGCAGGTCACCGACCAGCTCCGCCCCGACCTGGCCTCGCTCTCCCTGCTGCACCCCGAGCCGGGCGGCGGACTGCGGCGGCTGGTCGGCCGCCGGAAGGCCCGGGTCCAGGTGCGGGGCGCGGGGCGGGTCGGGGCGACGCTCGCGGCCTCCCTCGCGCAGGCCGGCGTCGGCGAGGTCGCGGTGGTCGACGGCGGCCGGGTCGAGCCCGCGGACACGGCACCCGGCGGGCTGCGCCCCGAGCACACCGGGCGGCGCAGGGCCGAGGCCGCGGCCGGTGTGGTCGGAGCCGCCACGCCCTGGCGCGGCGGTGGCGTTGGCGGTGTCGGTGGCGGGGCGACGGAGCCGGACGGCAGCCTGCTGGTGATCTTCACGCCGCGCGACGGGGTCGCCGCCTACGCCCCTGACCCGGCGGCGGCCGAGGAGGTACTCGCCGCGGGCACCCCGCACCTGTACGCCGGGGTGGTGGAGGCGACCGGGTTCGTCGGACCGCTGGTGCTGCCGGGGGCGACGGGGTGCGCCGGCTGCCTGCTGCGCGCCCGGGCCGTCCGCGAGCCCTGCTGGCCGCTGCTGGTCGCCCAGTGGCGGAACGCGCGGCGGACCGGCGTGCCCGCCTGCGACGGCGCGCTGGCCACCGCCGTCGCAGGGCTGGCCGCGTGCACGGCCCTGGGCTTCCTCGACGGGACGGCACCGCAGGCGCCCGGCACGGTCACGGAGGTGGTGCTGCCCCACCTGTCGGTGACGAGCCGTACCGTCGAGCCCCACGAGGAATGTCCCTGCGGTGCCGCCCGCGTCCCCCGAGCGCCGTAGGACGGGTCCACAATGAACGGGTAGGGACAGCTGGAGCCGTGCATCTCGTCACACCTCGGTGCACCAGGTGACTCGGGGGCGCATTTCTGGGAGTTGGAGGGGACGACATGTCTGATCTACCCCGCAAGGCGGTGACCAGGACCGCGAAGCTCGCCACACTGCCGCTCGGATTCGCCGGCCGGGCGACCTGGAGCCTGGGCAAGCGCATCGGCGGGCGCTCCGCCGAGCTGGTGGGCAGCGAGCTGCAACAGCGCACCGCACAGCAGCTGTTCTCCGTCCTGGGCGAGCTGAAGGGCGGGGCGATGAAGTTCGGCCAGGCCCTGTCGGTCTTCGAGTCGGCGCTGCCGGAGAGCGTCGCCGGCCCCTACCGCACCGCCCTGACCAAGCTCCAGGACGCGGCGCCGCCGCTGCCCGCCGGGTCGGTGCGGGCCGCGCTGGCGGAGCGGCTCGGCGAGGACTGGCGCGAGCTGTTCGAGGAGTTCGACGAGAAGCCGGCGGCGGCGGCATCGATCGGGCAGGTGCACCGCGCGGTGTGGCACGACGGCCGGGAGGTCGCCGTGAAGATCCAGTACCCGGGGGCGGGGGAGGCGCTGCTGTCCGACCTGACGCAGCTCGGCAGGTTCGCCAGAATTCTGGGCCCCTTCATACCGGGCATGGACGTCAAGCCGCTCATAGAGGAGCTGCGGGACCGGGTCGTGGAGGAGCTGGACTACGCCCTGGAAGCGGAGGCCCAGCGCGCCTACGCGGCTGAGTTCCGCGACGATCCGGACGTGCTGGTGCCGGACGTGGTGTGCCAGCGGGACGAAGTGCTGATCACCGAGTGGCTGGCGGGGATACCGCTGTCGCGGGTGATCGGCGAGGGCGCACAGGAGGAGCGGGACCGGGCGGGACAGCTGCTCGCCAGGTTCCTGTTCTCCGGCACCGCCAGGACCGGACTGCTGCACGCCGACGCCCACCCGGGGAACTTCCGGCTGGTGCCCGAGGAGGGCCGGCCGGTCTCCGCCTGGCGCCTGGGCGTGATGGACTTCGGCGCGGTCAACAGGCTGCCCGAGGGCCTGCCGCCTGCCATCGGTCCCGCGCTGCGCATGACGCTCGACGGCCGGGCGGACGAGGTGTACGCCCAGCTGGTCACCGAGGGGTTCGTCAAGCCCGACATCGAGCTCGACCCGCAGGACGTGCTCGACTACCTGCTGCCGATCATCGAGCCGGCCCGGGTCGAGGAGTTCACGTTCAGCCGGGAGTGGCTGCGCGAGCAGGCGGGGCGCATAGCCGATCCGCGGTCCGCCGCACACCAGTTGGGCCGCCAGCTCAACCTGCCGCCCTCCTACCTGCTGATCCACCGCGTCACACTCAGCACCATCGGGGTGCTGTGCCAGCTCGGGGCGCACGTGCGGATGCGCGAGGAGCTGGCTGCGGGGCTGCCGGGATTCGACGAGGCGCGGGAGGAGGACACCCGCGAGCCCGCCTGAAGCGGGCAGGTGCCCCGGGCCGGGGCCCGGGGCACCTGAGGTGAGGTGCGCACGACTGTCCGGAAGCTCTCCGGCGCCGTACTACTGCATGACCGCCTGTGCCAGCGCGCGGCGGGCGCGCTGCGAGGCACGCTCCGCGCGGCGGTGCAGCCGGCGGGACTTGCGCTCCATCCGGTGCGCCCTGGAAAGGCGCCCGGCCGCGCGTTGAGATTCGGCCTCGTAGATGCGTTCCGCCATATGGGAGCGCGCCATGGCTTCTGGGATGAGGTGCAACTGCCTGGTCCTGTTCTGTTCCTGGCAGGGCCGTCGGGCCGCCGCCAGATCATTCGTCGTCACTGTCAAGCCGGGGTTTCTCTCCGGGCCGTGCTGCGCCGGCCGTCCGATGGTGCCGGGGATGCTCATGCCGTGACCGGGTTCTTGCGGGGACGGCCGCGCGGCCGCTTCCGGGGCACCACGACGCCCGAGACGAACAGCTCGCCGCCCCAGACGCCCCAGGGCTCACGGCGGTCCTTGGCGCCGGCGAGGCACGCATCGCGGAGCGGGCAGGCACCGCAGAGGGACTTGGCGTACTCCACGTCCTCGGGGGTCTCGGCGAAGAAGACCTCGGGGTCGTAGGAGCGACAGGGCACGCCGTCGTCGAGTCGCTCGATCGCCTCGTCGAGCTCGTTCAGCGTGTACAGCGGGGTCACAGAAGTCTCCGGGTCGGGTGGTGAGTTCAGGTCGGGTCGGGCGTACGGCGCGAGTGGCACTGTCTTGTCCTCGTGTCGTTCGGTTATCGGTCTGCACCGGCTGGTGGCCGGGAGCGCGGAAAACAAAAGGGCCGCGGATCCCGGTGTGGGTTCCGCGGCCCTGGAAGGTGCCGACCTGATCTCGCCGATCAGGCTGGATCACTCCAGGGATTGAGCCCGCGGAGGGCCCACATCGTGTGAAGCTGGGTCTTCTGGTGTCCAAAGATCTGGTGTCCGGCGCCCGCGACATTCACAGTCGTGGCGTAGGCATCGGTAGCCACAGGCGCCAGGATCGGTCGCTCGCCTGCTGCCGCCCGCAGGGCGACGGCTGCCGAGTGTGCGACCACGACACCGGACATACCGGTGCCGGACAGGCGAGAACCGCCGGGCACGCAGAGACGGACGACCTCGCGGCCGGTCGCTTTGGTGAAGGTCTTGCTAACCACGGGGATCGCCTCCTCTACGGCGTCTCGGTGGGAAAGGAGCTCCTGTCCCATACGGTCACTTCAGTACAGCATGGCTTCGGGGGAAGCGGAACCCTCCTCCAGTGCCACGTGGAGCACGCTATGCGGATGCCTCGCGCGGGCGCAAACTATTTTTCGGGGGTTTCCTCAGAAGTTTCCACGGGAGGCGCCTGCACCGGCTCACCGGCGCACAGCGCCAGCACATCGGCGCCGAATTGCCGCAGCTTGTGGGCCCCCACCCCGGAGATCCTGGACAGCTCGGCCTCGCTGCCCGGCACGTCCTCCGCGATGGCCATGAGGGTCACGTCGGTGAAGACGGCATACGCCGGCCGCCCCAGATCCCGCGCCCGCTCCAGCCGCCAGTCCCGCAGCCGCTCGTACAGCTGCTCGTCCATCGTGGAGGGGCAGTCCTCGCAGCGCCGCAGCTTCACCTCGGCCGCCTCCGTCAGCGTCCGCTCGCACACCCGGCACTTGACCGGGCCCCGCGGCTTGCGGGCCCGGCCCCCGCCGCCCCGCTCCACGCCGCCTCGCCCGCCGCCACGCCCCTGGTCCGCGGCCGAGCCGGGCCGCAGCCCGTCCAGGAACCGGCTGGGCCGCCGCCCCGCGCGGCCCCCGGGCGAACGCGCCAGCGCCCACGACAGCGACAGGTGCAGCCGCGCCCGCGTCACCCCGACATACAGCAGCCGCCGCTCCTCCTCGACCTGCTCGGGCGTCTTGGCGTAGGTGATCGGCAGCATCCCGTCGGTGAGGCCGACCAGGAACACCGCGTCCCACTCCAGGCCCTTGGCCGTGTGCAGCGAGGCCAGCGTCACCCCCTCCACGGTCGGGGCGTGCTGCGCCGCGGCCCGCTCGTCCACCTCCGCGACGAAGTCGGCCAGCGTCGCGTCCTCCCGCGCCCGCGCGAAGTCCTCCGCGAGCCGCACCAGCGAACGCAGCGACTCCCACCGGTCGCGCACCGCGCCCGAGCCGGCCGGCGGCTCCGGCGTCCACCCCGTCCCGGCGAGGACCGCGCCGACCTGCCCGGCCAGGCCGTCGGCGTCGGCGACCGCGCTGTCGTTGCCACCGGCCCGCGCGGCGCCGCGCAGGGCCAGGCCCGCCTGCCTGACCTCGGGCCGCTCGAAGAACCGCTCGGCGCCCCGGAGCTGGTAGGGCACCCCGGCGTCGGCCAGGGCCTGCTCGTAGATCTCCGACTGTGAGTTGGCCCGGTAGAGCACGGCGATCTCGCTCGCGGTGAGACCGGCCCCGCCCTCCGCGACGGGCGTCAGCAGCTCCCTGATCCGCCGGGCCGCCGCCTCCGCCTCCGCCGGCTCGTCCGCGTGCTCGGAGAACACCGGCTCAGGACCCGTGGGCCGCTGCGAGATCAGCTCCAGGCGGTGCTCGGCGGCCCGGCCCTTCGCCTGGCTCAGCAGCCCGTTGGCCAGGTGCACCACCTGCGGCGTGGACCGGTAGTCCCGCACCAGCTTCACCAGCGTGGCGTGGGGATGCCTGGTGCGGAAGTCCAGCAGGTGGTCGGGGGTGGCGCCGGTGAACGAATAGATCGTCTGGCTCGCGTCGCCGACGACGCACAGACTGTCCCGCTCCCCGAGCCACAGGGTCAGCAGCCGCTGCTGGAGCGGGCTGACGTCCTGGTACTCGTCGACCGTGAAGTGGTGGTACTGACCGCGCACCACCTCGGCGATGTCCGGCCGGTCGCTGAGGATGCCGACGGTCAGCAGCAGCACGTCCTCGAAATCGATCGTGCCGCGGTCCCGCTTCAGCTGCTCGTACGTCGCGTACACCCGCGCGATCTCCGCCGGGTCGCGCGGCGCCTCGCGCCCGCTCTTGGCCATCGCGGCGGGATAGTCCTCCGGGGTGGTCTGCGTCACCTTCGCCCACTCGATCTCGCTGGTGACGTCCCGCAGCTCCAGCCGCTCAAGACGCAGCCTGCCGCGCGACGCGGCCTCCGCGACCAGCGAGAATTTGCGCTCCAGCAGGCGCGGCGGCTCCCCGCCCACCGCCTTGGGCCAGAAGTACTGCAACTGCCGCAGCGCCGCCGAGTGGAACGTGCGCGTCTGCACGCCGCCCGCGCCGAGCTGCCGCAGCCGCCCGCGCATCTCCCCCGCCGCCCGCTGCGTGAACGTGACCGCGAGCACCGTGGCCGGCTGGAAGATCCCGGCGCGCACCCCGTACGCGATGCGGTGGGTGATCGCCCGCGTCTTGCCCGTCCCCGCCCCGGCCAGCACGCAGACCGGGCCTTGGAGCGTCGTCGCCACGGCGCGCTGCTCGGGATCGAGGCCCTCGAGCACGGCATCGGCCGACGAGGGCACGTGAGGGAACGAGGTGGCCTGCGTTGCTGATGTCACCCCGCCATGCTGCCAGGTCCCGCGGGAAGCGTGGGGCGAGTTGTCCACAGGGTGGGGGGATTACTCATACCGCGCCGTGTGTTGTGCTTGCGTGAGTCCCCGCCGGAGCGGGCGGGGACCGACGACACGAAGGAGCGCGAGACGATGCCGGGGACCGTGACGATGTACAGCACCTCCTGGTGCGGCTACTGCCGCCGGCTCAAGAGCCAGCTGGACCGCGAGGGCATCGCGTACACCGAGATCAACATTGAGGAGGAGCCGTCCGCCGTCGCCATCGTCGAGAAGGCGAACGACGGCAACCAAACGGTGCCCACGGTCGTGGTGGAGCCGGACAGCGGCGCCGGCCAGGTCACCATGACCAACCCCTCGCTCGCGGACGTCAAGAAGGCCCTGGCCGCCTGACGCACCCGGCCCGGCGACCCGCCGGGTGACGCGCCCGGCCGACCGTTCGCCCGGCTACCAGGGCGCCGTCACCAGCGGCTTTCCGTACCACTGTTCGATCAGCCGGGAGGCGATGGAGACACTCGAAGGGGGCAGCACCTCGCCGGACTCCATCGCCGCCCGCAGGTCGTCCCGGGAGAACCAGCGGGCCTCCTCGATCTCCTCGCCGTCGGCCCGCACGTCGAAGGACGTGGCACGCGCCACGAAACCCAGCATCAGGCTGGAGGGGAACGGCCACGGCTGGCTCGCCACGTACTCCACCTGCCCGACCGCGATACCGGCCTCCTCCGCGACCTCCCGCACCACGGCCTGCTCTATCGACTCCCCCGGCTCGACGAAGCCCGCGAGCGTGGAGAAGCGGCCCTTCGGCCAGTGCATCTGCCGCCCGAGCAGCGCCCGGTCGTCCTCGTCGAGCACCAGCATGATGACCGCGGGGTCCGTCCTGGGGTAGTGCTCGGCGCCGCAGGCCTGGCAGCGCCGCACGTGCCCCGCCGCCGCGATCACGGTCCGCGCGCCGCAGCGCGAACAGAAGCGGTGGAGCCGCTGCCAGTTCTCCAGGGCGACCGCGTGGACCAGCAGCTCGTTGTCACGCTCGGAGAGCAGCGCGGCCGCTTCCCGCAGTCCTGCGGGCCTGGCCGCGTCGTCCATGCGGCCGGGCAGCGCGTCCTTCTGGAGCGCGAAGTAGCGCACCCCTTCGGCGTCGGAGCCGAGGAAGTAGCGGTGGGCCTCGGTCAGCGGCGCGTCGAACGACGGCATCAGCACCAGCTCGGTCCGCCCGTCAGCACGCTCCTCGACCAGCGCCTGGCCGCCGGATACGACGAACACCCGCGTCGACGGATGGCTCCACGCCGCCCCCAGCCACGCCTCGTCGAGTCGGTGGTGGGCACCGCGGTCGATGCCGCCGGTACCGGTGAGGGTGATCGGCTGGACAGCGTTGTCCGGGGTGGTGCTCATGCCCAAAAGCCTAATCCGTCGCCGACCGCCCCGGAGGCCCCGGGTGGGCCGCCGGGTCCGGCGGGCGCCCGGCGGGCGCCCCCACGCCCCCGGCGCCGGGCCCTACCCGGGGTCGTTCGGCTCCCAGGAGTCCTCGCCCGTCAGCAGCCGCTCAAGACCGCGGCGGCCGGGCAGCACGGTCGGCCGCACCAGCTCGCCGCTGCGCACGTACAGGAACGCGGCGGACACCGCGGACAGCGGCAACCCGTGGCGCTCGGCCCACGCGACCCGGTAGATCGCCAGCTGGAGCGGGTCCGCGTCCTGCCGCCTGGCCGTCTTCCAGTCGATGATGTCGAAGCCACCGCTGTCCGTGCGGTACACGGCGTCGATCCGGCCGCGGATCACGCGCCCGGCCAGCTCCAGCTGGAACGGGGCCTCGATCCGATAGGGCCGGCGGGCGGCGTACGGGGTACGGGCGAAGGCCTCCTTCAGCGCGGCCAGGTCCCGTTCGTCCCGGATCTCCGCCACCTCGTCCGGGTCGCCGCCCGGCAGCTCGTCCGGCCCGAGCATCGGCAGGGCCAGCTCCTCGAACCGGGCCTCGACCCAGGCGTGGAACCGCGTCCCGCGCCGGGCCGCGGGCTGCGGCGGGCGCGGCATCGGACGCGCGAGGTCGCGGGCGAACCCCTCCGGGTCGGCGGCCAGGCGCTGCACCTGCGACGCGGACAGCGACGCGGGCAGGGGCACGTCCCGCACCGCGGCCCTGGCCTGCCGCAGCTCCTCCGCGAGCACCGTCAGGTCCCGGTCCCAGGACGCCACGGCGCGCTGCTCCTCCGGGGTGAGCCCGTCCTCCCCCGCCTCGTCTTCCGCGCGCGGCGCGGGCAGCCGCGGCCCCTCGCGCTCCCCCTCGCGCTCCCCCTCGCGCTCCCCCTCGCGCCCGGCCGCGCGCAGCCGCGCCAGCACGGCGTCCGCCGCGGCCCTGCGCCGGGCGAACGCGGCCGGGTCCAGCGGCAGCGGCCACGCCCGCTCGGCCGCGTCGGCGGCGAGCGCCGGGTTTTCCTCGTCCTCGCCCGGCGGGTCGGCCCACGCCTCGACCTCGCCGTGCGCCGGGTCGGCCTCGCAGTGCTCCCGCAGGGCGTCGAGGAACGGGGAGGGCCCCCGCCGCCGTTTCTGGCTCGGGCCCCACCAGTGTCCTGAGCCGAGCAGCAGGGACCGCGGGCGGGTGAAGGCGACGTAGCCGAGGCGCAGCTCCTCAAGACCGAGGTGCTCGGCGACCGCCGCCCCGTACTCCTTGTAGGCCGCCGCCGTCCACTCCTCGATCGCGGGCAGCGTTCCCGCGTCGCCGCGCAGCGGGTGCGGCAGCGCCCTGGCATGCCGGAGCCACGAGTCGCGCGAGGACTTGGCGGGGAAGGCGTCGGCGCACAGCCCTGGCACGGCGACCACGTCCCACTCCAGGCCCTTGGCCTTGTGCGCGGTCAGCACCTTCACCGTGTCGCCGCTGCCGGGGAGCGAGCCGTCGAGGCCGCGGTCGTACTGGTCGGCGGCGCGCAGGAACGCGAGGAACGCCGGGAGCGTGGCCTCGCCGTCCACGGCGGTGCCCGCACGGCCCGCCGCGAAACCGGCGGCCAGGTCGAGGAACGCGCCCAGCGTCTCGCGGCGCCTGGCGGCCAGGGCCTGCGGCGAGGCGGACAGCTCCACTTCGAGGCCGGTGGCGGCCAGCACCCGGTGCAGCACGTCCATGAGCGGGTCGGCCAGGGAACGGCGCAGCTCGCGGATCTCGGCGGCCAGGTGCGCGAACCGGACCCGGGCGGCGGCGGAGAACGGCAGCCCGTCCTGCGGCTCGGCCGCACCGCCGCCCTGGTCCACGAACGTGTCCAGGGCGTCGGCGAGCGAGGTCCGTTCGGCCGGGTCGGTGCCCTCCACGGCCGCGGCGAGCCGCCCGTCCGGGTCCTGGTCCCCCCCGCGCCGTACCAGCAGCCGGGCGCGGCGGCCGAGCAGCGCCAGGTCGCGCGGCCCGATCCGCCACCGGGGGCCGGTGAGCAGCCGCACCAGGGCGGCGTTCGCCGTGGGGTCGGCCAGCACGTGCAGCACGGCGACGAGGTCGGCGACCTCGGGCAGGTGCAGCAGCCCGGAGAGCCCGACCACCTCGACCGGCACCTCGCGGGCCACCAGCGCGCGCTGGATCTCGCCGAAGTCGGCCGCGGTGCGGCACAGCACGGCGATCTCGCCCGGCGGCGTGCCGGTGCGCACCTGGTGGGCGACGGAGTCGGCCAGCCACGCCAGCTCCTCGGCGTGGCCGGGCAGCAGGGCGCAGCGCACCAGCCCGGCCGCCGCCGCGCCGTCCGGGGGCCGCAACGGAACGACGGCGGGGTGGCGGGCGCGCAGCGGCTGGGCCAGCCGGTTGGCCAGGGCGAGCAGCCGCCCGCCGCTGCGCCGGTTCTCGCCGAGGCTGTCGTGGCGCGCGGGGCGGCCGTCGCGGTGGGGGAAGTGCTCGGGGAAGTCGTCCAGGTTGGCGACCGACGCGCCGCGCCAGCCGTAGATGGCCTGGCAGGGGTCGCCGACCGCGGTGACGGCGTGCCCCGTGCCGCCGCCGAACAGGCCCGCCAGCAGGACGCGTTGCGCGACGGAGGTGTCCTGGTACTCGTCGAGGAGCACGACGGCGAACTCCTCGCGCACGATCCGCCCCACCTCGGGGACGTCCCGCGCGAGGGTGGCCGCCAGGGAGATCTGGTCGCCGAAGTCCAGCAGATCGCGGGCGCGTTTGCGGGCGCGGTACTCCTCGACCAGGCCGAGCAGCCGGCCGCGGCCCTCCGCGGCGCGCGGGATCTGCCGCAGGTCGGCGTTGCTCAGCCGGGCACCGGCCAGCTCGGCCAGCAGCCCCTGGTCGAACGCGCGGAGCGCCGCGGGCGTCACCAGGTGCTCGGACAGCTCGCCGTCCAGCGCGACGAGATCGGTGACGAGGGTGGTGAAGCTCGGGCTCGGCGGCTCGAAGTCGGCGGGCGCGGCGCGCAGCACCTCGGCGGCGAGCTGGAAGCGGCCGGCGTCCGCGAGGAGCCGGGAGGCGGGCTCGACGCCGAGGCGCAGCCCGTGCTCGCTCAGCAGCCGCCCGGCGAAGGCGTGGTAGGTGGAGATCTGCGGCTCGCCCGCCGCGCCGTCGCCCGTGCCGCCCGCCTCGGCGTCCCGGCCGGTCACGCCCGCGCGGACCAGGGCGGTGCGGACGCGCTCCGCCAGCTCGCCGGCCGCCTTGTTGGTGAACGTGAGGCCGAGGACCCGGCCCGGCTCGACCTGTCCTGTGGCGGTGAGCCAGACGACGCGGGCGGCCATCACGGTGGTCTTGCCGGAGCCGGCGCCCGCCACGATCGCCTGCGGCGCGGGCGGTGCGGTGATGCACGCCAGCTGCTCGTCGGTGAACGGAATCCCCAGCAGCTCCCTGAGCTGATCGGGACGGCTGAGTGGGGCGGGCACGGAGCCGAGCCTAACCGCCGCCTGCGACAGCGCCGGGCGCCGCGGCCGGGGTCAGTCGACGACGTGGCGCCCCTCGGGGCGCGCGCTGCATGCGCCGCGGAAGGTGCACGCGCCGCACTGGCGGCCGGTGTTGGGGGTGAAGCGCTCGTCGAGGACGCGGCCCGCCGCGGCGGCCAGCAGGTCGCCGACCCAGTCGCCGCCCGCGGTATCGGACGTGCGTGCCAGCGGTTCCTGGCGCTGCACGGCCGGCAGGGCGTCACCGCCGTCGCGGGCCGCGGCGCCCTGCCGCAGGTGCACCAGCTCGGCACCGGCCACGTCGGCGGCCGCCTCGCCCTCGCGCAGCGCGAGCTGGTAGACGGCGAGTTGCGGGTGGCGTTCGACCTCGGCGCGGGTGGGCCGGGTGCGCCCGGTCTTGAAGTCGACGACGTAGGCACGGCCCTGCGCGTCGTGCTCGACGCGGTCGAGCACCCCGCGGATGCGGACCCGGTGCTCCCCCGCGGCCAGCGTGACGTCGAAGTCCTGCTCGGTGGCGAGGGGCTCGCGGCCCGCGTCCCGTTGCAGTACGTGCCAGCGCAGGAAGCGTTCCAGCGCGGCGCGGGCCTCGGCCTGCTCCGTGCGGGACTGCCAGGGCGCCTCGAAGGCGAGCGAGTCCCAGACGGTTTCGAGCCGGGCCATCAGCACGGACAGGTCGGCCGGCGTGCTGCCGGAGGCGACTTCGTCGGCCAGGACGTGCAGGACGTTCCCGAAGCCCTGCGCGGTGGTCGCGGGGGCTTCGGCGTGCACCTCGCGGCCCAGGAACCACTGGAGGGAACAGGTGTTGACCAGCTGGTCGAGCGCGCTGCCGGAGAGCGCGACCGGCGCGTCCTGGTCGCGCAGCGGCGCGGCGGACCGCGTCTGCTCGCGCAGGCCCCACCAGCGTTCGGGGTGCGCGGCGGGCGCCAGGGCGTGCCCCTCGTCGTCGCGGAGCGCGGCGAGGTCCGCGAGCCGGTCGGCCGCGGCGCGGCGCAGGGCGGGCGAGGCGTCCGGGTCGACGGTGGTGGCGCGCAGTTCGGCGACGAGGGCCGCGAGGGAGAGCGGCCTGCGCGGCCGACCGCCGACGTCCTCGGGCTCGACGCCGAGTTCGCGCAGGAAACGGGAGGGCTGGTCGCCGTCGTCGGCGCCGCCGACCGCGGTCACCACCAGGCGGTCCCTGGCCCGGGTGGCGGCCACGTAGAACAGGCGGCGCTCCTCGGCGAGCAGCGCGCCGGGGCCGAGCGGCTCCGCGAGCCCGTCGCGCCCGATGCGGTCGGCCTCCAGCAGCGAACCGCGGCGCCGCAGGTCCGGCCACAGGCCCTCCTGAACGCCCGCCACGACGACGAGCGACCATTCAAGGCCCTTGGCGCGGTGCGCCGTCATCAGCCGCACCGCCTCCCGGCGCACGGGGCGTGCGGCAAGCGTGTCCGCGGCGATGTCGTGCGCTTCCAGCTCGGCCAGGAAGTTGAGCGCCCCCCGGCCGCCGGTACGCTCCTCGGCGCGCGCCGCCGCGTCGAACAGCGCGCAGACGGCGTCGAGATCACGGTCCGCGTTCCGCCCCGCGGCGCCGCCGCGCCGGGCGGCGCGCTCCAGGCGCTGCGGCCAGGGCGTACCGTCCCACAGCTGCCACAGCGCCTCCTCCGCGCTGCCGCCGCCGGACAGCAGTTCGCGGGTCTTGCGCAGCAGCAGGCCGAGCCGCTGCGCGCCACCGGCGTACGCCGGGTCGTGGGTGAGGAGCCGCTCCGGCTCGGCCAGCGCACGCGCCACCAGCTGCTCGGAGGAGGCGGGCGCGGCGATGCCCGCGTCGCGCTCCTCGTTGCGCAGCGCCCGGCCGAGGCGGCGCAGGTCGGCCGCGTCCAGGCCGCCCAGGGGCGAGGTCAGCAGCCGGGCCGCGGTCTCCGGGTCCTGCGGCGCCTCGGGCTCGGCGACGGCGCGCAGCGCCGTGAGCAGCGGGGCGACGGCCGGCTCCTGGCGCAGCGGCAGATCGGCGCCGTCGACTTCCAGTGGCACGCCCGCGGCGGTCAGCGCCCGGCGCACGCCGGGGAGGGACCGCGCGCCCGCGCGGACCAGCACGGCCATCTCGCCCCAGGGCAGGCCGTCCTCCAGATGGGCGCGGCGCAGCAGGTCGGCGATGTTGTCCAGTTCCGCACCCGGGGTCGGATAGACGAACGCCTCCACCCGGCCGCCCTCCCGGACGGCGGTCAGCGCGCGGTGGCGGCGCACCGCCTCGGCGGGCAGCCGCGTCAGCGGCATGCGCTGCGCGACGAGCCGGGTGGCCGCGAGCAGCGCGGCGCCGCTGCGCCGCCCGGTGGCGAGCACCGCCACGGGCGCGGGGGCGCCCCCGGCGGTGCGGAAGGCGTCGGGGAAGCCGAGGATGCCGCCCACGTCGGCGCCGCGGAACGCGTAGATCGACTGGTCGGGGTCGCCGAACACGGTCAGGTCGCGGCCGTCGCCCGCCAGGGCGCGCAGCAGGGCCGCCTGCGCCGGGTCGGTGTCCTGGTACTCGTCGACGAACACGGCGTCGTAACGGTCCCGCACCGCCGCCGCCGGCCCCGGCTCACGGGCCAGCTCCACCGCGCTGCGCACCAGTTCCGTGTAGTCGAGCACGCCCTGCGCCTGGGTCACGTCCAGGTACTCGGCGAGGAAGTGCGCGGCGGCCTCCCAGTCCCGGCGGCCGGTGCGGCGGGCGAAGCCGGCCAGCGTGCCGGGGTCGAGGCCGATTTCCCTGCTGCGGGCCAGCACGGCCCGCAGCTCGTCGGCGAAGCCGCGCGTCGTCAGACAGGCGCGCAGCTCCTCGGGCCAGTCCAGGCCGCGTCCCGACCGTTCCAGATCGCGGTGCCCGGCCAGTAGCTCCCGCAGGTACAGATCCTGCTCCGGCCCGGTCAGCAGGCGCACCGGCTCGGCGAACAGCGCGCGGTCCTGGTGCGCGCGCACGAACGCGTAGGCGAAGGAGTGGAACGTGGTCGCCTGCGGGGATGCTGTTCCCAGACGGGCCGTCAGGCGGTCCCGAAGCTCGGCCGCCGCCTTGCGGCTGAAGGTGAGGACGAGGATGCGCTCCGGGTCCGTGCCGCGCGCCACCCGGCGGGCCACGGCCGCCACGAGCGTGGTCGTCTTGCCGGTGCCCGGGCCGGCGAGCACGAGCAGCGGTCCGCCCGGGTGGTCAACCACGGCGCGCTGGCTTGCGTCCACAGCAACGGCGCGCGCGTCGGCGACCGGGGCGCGCACCAGTCGGTACGCTCCCGGGGCGGGTGGCGGCCGGTCAGTGGACGGGACGGAGAGACTCACGTGCATCGCGCATTCTCGGGGACGTTGGAGGAGACGGTACGCCAGTCGGCTCCCGGGGCGCACCGATTCCCGCCCGTCCCCCGGACGGGCGGCGCGCCGCCGCCCCGGCGGCAGGCCGGCGGAAGCCGGCGCCCGTGAGCCGCCGCGGTGGGCGGTCAGTCCGTGACGGGGCCCTCCCACCTGGCGCGCCGCAGATCGACGCGCGGCGGCTCGCCCTGCGCGGCGGCGTCGCGCAGCGGGGTGCCCTCGGCCCGGTAGTGCGCAAGCGCGCGGTGCTCGTGGCCCGGCAGCAGCCGGCCGTCGGCGCGGATCACGCGCCACCACGGCACCGCTCCGCCCCACAGGGCCATGACGCGGCCCACTTGGCGGGGGCCGCCCTCGCCGAGCTGCGCCGCGATGTCCCCGTAGGTCATGACACGCCCGGCGGGAATACGTTCGGTGGCGGCGAGGACGCGGTCGGCGTATTCCGGAATCCGGTGAGCAGGGGTGGAAGGAGAGCCGGCCATGGTGACCATCGTGCCGTATCTCACGGACGGCACTCCCGCGGCCGTCACTCGTGCCACTATCGTCCCAGCACGGGGGTGAGCTGGTTCGCAGTTCCAGCACGAGGAGAATCCCGGGGAAGCGACCAGTGATACGGGGCGAAGAAGAACGGGCACAGCGGCCGGGCGAACGGCCGGGTGAGCGGCACGAGGAGCCGGCGCCCGAGCCGCCGCTCGACGCGCTGCTGCGCGCCGACCCGACCCGTTCCGGCCAGCTGGAGGTCGACGAGCCGATCCTCGCGGCGCGCGTCCACCGGCCGGGGGACCTGCTGCGGGTCCTGCTGGGGCTGCTGGGCATCGGCCTCGTCCTCGCGCTCGCCACGTTCGCCATCGGCACCACCGAGGGCATCGAGCAGGACGTCGACAAGGGCGCGGAGCAGGCGCCCTCGCTGCTGATCAACTTCGCCGGTTTCGCGTCGAGCGTCGCCGTGCTCATCGTGCCCGTCGCGTTCGCGATCGAACGCCTGATGAAACGGGACGGCCTGCGCATCGCCGACGGCGTGCTGGCCGCGGTGCTCGCGCACGGCGTCACCCTCACGTTCAGCCTCTGGGTCGTGCGGGTCTCCCCCGAATCCGTGCAGAACGCGCTGACCAGGGACGCGCCCGGCGGCGGGCTGACGGAGCCGGTGCACGACTACCTCGCGCCGGTCATCGCCTACGCCACGGCCGTCGGGATGACGCACCGGCCCAAGTGGCGGCTGGCCATGTGGTCGGTGCTGGTGCTGGACGCCACCGCCGTGCTGGTGGCCGGCTACACCACACCGTTCTCCATCATCGTGACCGTCCTCATCGGCTGGACCATCGCCTACGGCACGCTGTACGCGGTGGGTTCGCCCAATGTGCGGCCCACCGGGCAGCAACTCCTCGCCGGCCTGCGGAACGTCGGCTTCCGGCCGATCAGCGCGCTGCGCGCGGAGGCCCCGGGCGAACGGGACGGGCAGGAGCGCGGCGAGCAGGCCGAGGCGACGCGGCGCTACCTCGTCACGCTGGAGTCCGGGCCCCCGCTGGACGTGACGGTGGTGGACCGGGCCCAGCAGGCGCAGGGCTTCTTCTACCGCATGTGGCGGCGGCTCGCGCTGCGCGGCATCACCCAGCGCCACAGCCTGCCCTCGCTGCGGCAGGCGCTGGAGCAGGAGGCGCTGCTGGCCTACGCGGCCATCGCCGCCGGGGCGAACGCGCCGAAGCTGATCGCGACCTCGGAGCTGGGGCCCGACGCGGTGATGCTCGTCTACGAGCACATCGGCGGCCGGGACCTGGACTCGCTGCCGGACGACGAGATCACCGACGAGCTGATGGAGCGCGCCTGGGGGCAGGTGACCGCGCTCCAGTCGCGGCGGATCGCGCACCGCAGGCTGGACGGCCGTTCGCTGCTGGTGGACCGGGAGGGCACGGTCTACCTGACGCACCTGCGCGGCGGCGAGATCGCGGCGGGCGACCTGCTGCTGCGCATGGACGTGGCCCAGCTGCTGATCACGTTCGGCCTGCGGGTCGGCGCGGAACGGGCGGTGGCCGCCGCGGTGGCCGTGCTCGGCCCGGACGCGGTGGCGGACAGCCTGCCGCTGCTCCAGCCGATCGCGCTCAGCCGCACCACGCGCGCCGCGCTGCGCCAGCTGGCCAGGGAGCGGGCGCAGCGGGAGCGGCAGGCGGTGCTCGACGCCACCCGCACCTACCGCGAGGCGCGCGGCGGCCTGCCGGACGACGCCGACCGCAAGGCGGTGAAGGCGGCCAAGCAGGCCGAGAAGCAGGTGATGGACGCGGCGCTGGAGAACGCGCGGGAGGAGGACCTGCTGTCGCTGATCCGCCAGCAGGTGCTGCTGATCCGGCCGCAGGCGCCGATAGAGCCGGCCCGCATCGAACGGATCAGGCCGCGCACCCTCATCAGCATCATCGCGGCGGTGTTCGCGGCCTACTTCCTGATCTCGCAGCTGATCAACCCGGAGTTCCAGCGGGTCTGGGAGAACGCCAACTGGGGCTGGGTGCTGGTCGCGGCGGGCTTCTCCGCACTGACGTACTTCGCCGCGGCGCTGAGCCTGCTCGGCTTCGTGCCGGAGAAGGTCTCCTACCGCAGAACCGTGCTGGCGCAGGTCGCGGGCTCGTTCGTGAAGCTGGTCGCGCCGGCCGCGATCGGCGGCGCCGCGCTGAACGCCCGCTTCCTGCAACGGCAGGGCCTGCGGCCGGGCCACGCGGTCGCGAGCGTCGGCGCCGCGCAGCTGTTCGGGCTCGCCAGCCACGTCGTGCTGCTGCTGGCGTTCGGCTACCTGACCGGCACCGAGCACGCGCCGCCGCTCTCGCCGTCCCGCACGGTGATCGCCGGGCTGCTGACGGTCGCGGTCGCCATCCTGGTCGTCACGGCCGTGCCGCGGCTGCGCAAGACCATCTCGGAGCGGGTCCGGAGCCTGTTCGCCGGGGTGCTGCCGCGGATGCTGGACGTGGTGCAGCGGCCGAAGAAGCTGCTCAGCGGCATCGGCGGGATGATGCTGATGTCGCTGGCGTTCGTGCTGTGCCTGGACGCGTCGCTGCGGGCGTTCGGCGAGGAGCTGAGCCTGCCCGTCATCGCCGTGGTGTATCTCGCGGGGAACGCGCTGGGCTCCGCGGCCCCGACACCGGGCGGCGTCGGCGCGATCGAGTTCACGCTGACGGGCCTGCTGGTGAGCGCGTTCAACGTACCGTCGGACGCGGCGCTCGGGGCGGTGCTGCTGTTCCGGCTGATGACCTTCTGGCTCCCGGTACTGCCGGGCTGGATGGCGTTCACACAACTGACCCGCAAGGAAGCGATCTAGATGTATTGACCCGGTCGTTCGCGGCGCGTGCCGGGATTTGCGCTTTCCGCAACAAACTTTGCCCAGCTTGCCGATACGGGCGCACCTTGGCGTCGGACCGGTGACCGCCGGTGACCGGAACCGACGGGACGAGAGGACTGAGCGCCATGGATGTCCAACGCTGGGACGACATGTACCGCAGCCGCGACCAGGTATTCAGCGGCAACCCCAACGGAGTGCTCGTCGCCGAGACCGACGACCTGCCGCCGGGGCGAGCGCTCGACGTCGGATGCGGCGAAGGCGCCGACGCGCGCTGGCTGGCCCGGCGTGGCTGGCAGGTCACCGCGGTCGACGTCTCCGAGGTCGCCCTGCAACGCGCCGCCGCCACGGCCACCGCCGGCATCGAGGAACGGGTGACGTGGATGCGGGCCGACCTCTCCGCCACGCCGCCCCCGGCGGGCGCCTTCGACCTGGTGTCCAGCCAGTACTTCCCGCTCCGCCGCCGGCCGGACCACGCGGCGCTGCGCGGCCTGCTGGCTGCGGTCGCCCCCGGCGGCACGCTGCTCTTCGCCACCCACTCCCTCGCGGACCTGGCCCAGCACCAGGAGGAGGGCTTCGACCCAGCCGACTACTACCAGCCGGACGACATCGCCCCACTCCTCGGCCCCGCCTGGCAGGTCCTGATCAACGAGAGCCGCCCCCGCACCGCCCAGACCCCCGCCGGCACACACCACACCCGCGACACCGTCCTGCGAGCACGACGCCTGCCGTGAACGCCGGGCGCGCTCGCGCCTACGAGCCGGAAGAGGCGATCTGCCTTGCTCCTGCGGGCTCGGCGGCCGTAGTGTCCCGCACATGCAGGAGTACAGCATCGGCCGGGCGGCCCGGCTGCTCGGCGTGAGCGCCGACACCGTACGCCGGTGGGCGGACGCCGGGCGGCTGCCCACGCGGCG
Organism: Streptomyces sp. MP131-18; assembly: GCF_001984575.1. GTDB lineage: Bacteria > Actinomycetota > Actinomycetes > Streptomycetales > Streptomycetaceae > Streptomyces > Streptomyces johnsoniae. The sequence goes on from NZ_LZNS01000001.1 coordinate 2,600,269, forward strand.
GGACGAGGCCGGCAAGCGGCAGATCGGCGGCGCCGACCTCGCGGCGTTCGCCGTGGCGCTCGCCGCCGGGGCGGCGCCGGGCACGGGCGAGCAGGGCGAGCCGTACACCAGCGCCCGCAACGCCTTCCCCGGCATCATCACGGCCGTGCGGCTCGGCGACGTCGCCGCGCAGGTGGAGATCCAGGCCGGCCCGCACCGCCTGGTGTCGCTGCTGACCCGGGAGGCCGTGGAGGAACTCGGCCTCGCCGTCGGCATGGAGGCCGTGGCGCGGGTGAAGGCCACCAGCGTCCACGTCGACCTGGCATGACCGGCCGCGGCGCCCGGTCGGGCCGCCCACCGCTCGTCCTGGTCCTGCCTGCCGCGGGAGGCGTCGCGTTCCTCGCCGTTCCGCTGCTCGGGATCGTCGCCGACGCGCCCTGGTCGGACCTGGGCGCGCGGCTCACCTCGCCCGCGGTCACCGAGGCGCTGCGGCTGTCGCTGACGGTCTCGGGGTGGGCCCTGCTGGTCTCGCTCGTCCTCGGCGTGCCGCTGGCCTGGCTGCTGGCGCGCACCGACTTCCGCGGCCGGACGCTCGTGCGCAGCCTGGTGATCCTGCCCATGGTGCTGCCGCCCACCGTCGCGGGCGTGGCCCTCTTCCAGGGGTTCGGCCGCCGCGGCCTGCTCGGCGGGCCCCTCGAATCGGTGGGCATCACGTGGCCGTTCACCACCGCGGGCGCGGTCGTCGCGGCCGTCTTCGTGTCGATGCCCTTCCTCGTCGTCAGCCTGGAGGGCGCGCTGACCGGCCTCGACCCGCACTTCGAGGAGGCCGCCGCCACGATGGGCGCCGGGCCGCTGCGCACCCTGCACCTGGTCACGCTGCCGATGGTGGGGCCGGCCCTGGCCGCGGGCGCCGCGCTGACCTGGGCGCGGGCGCTCGGCGAGTTCGGCGCGACCATCACGTTCGCGGGCAACCTGCCCGGGGTCACCCAGACGCTGCCGCTGAAGGTCTACCTGCTGCTCCAGGAGGACCCGGCGGGCGCCACCACCGTGTCACTGCTGCTGCTCGCCATCGCCGCCGCGGTGCTGATCGCGCTGCGCGGCCGGTGGCTCAGGCCGGGGCACACGTCACCCGGATGACCCCGCCGGGGGTGCGGCGCTCCGCCGGACGGGCCCACGATGAGCCTGTCGGAGCGACCGATGGGAGCCCCCGCACATGACCCGAGCCAGGCGCCGGTCCGCCCGCACGGCGGCCCCCACCGCGTCCCGTTCCCGCGCCCTGGCCGCCGCGCTGCTCGCCGCGGCCCTGGTCGCCACCGGCTGCGCGGCCACGCCGGGGGGTGCCGGGGAGACCGCGCGGCGCACGGCTGCCGCGGCGGTGAGCGACGCGCGGGACACGGACGACCTGCCGGACGCGCTCACCGGGCAGGCCCTCGACTGGGCGGCCTGCGCCGAGCCGGAACCGGCCCAGGGCGACGACCAGATGTCCCCCAGCCCGCTACCGGACGGCGCCGAGTGGGAGTGCGCCACGATGACCGCGCCGCTCGACTACGCCGATCCGGAAGGCGAGACCCTCGGCATCGCCCTGATCCGGGCCAGGACGCAGGCCCGCGACGACGACCGCGTCGGCTCGCTGATCTTCAACTTCGGCGGTCCCGGCGGCTCCGGCGTCGTCACGCTCCCCGCGTTCGGGCAGGACTACGCGGACCTGCACAAGCGGTTCGACCTCGTCAGCTTCGACCCGCGCGGGGTCGGCGAGTCCGAGGGCGTGTCCTGCCTCGACTCCGCAGGGCTCGACGCCTACTTCGCGGCCGACCCGGTGCCCGACGACGCGGGCCAGCGGCGGCAGCTGAACGAACGGCTCAAGGAGTTCGCCGACGGCTGCGAGGAGGCGGCGGGCGACCTGCTCCCGCACCTCACCACCACGGCGACCGCGCGCGACCTCGACCTGATGCGGCACGTGCTCGGCGACGACAGGCTGTACTACTTCGGCATCTCCTACGGCACCGAACTGGGCGGCGTCTACGCGCACCTCTTCCCGCGGCGCGTGGGCCGCGCCGTCTTCGACGCCGTCGTCGACCCGTCGGGCACCACGAGGGACGGCGCCACCGGCCAGACCGAGGGCTTCCAACTGGCCCTCGGCAACTACCTGGACCACTGCACCGAGGGCGAGGACTGCCCGCTGGGCGAGGACCGCGACGAGGCGGAGGACCGCCTGGCCCGCCTCCTCGACCGGCTGGCGGAACGCCCGCTGCGCACCCAGGACCCCGACGGGCGCCGGCTGACCCAGTCGCTGGCCTGGGGCGGGGTCGCCCAGGCGCTGTACTCGGAAGACTTCTGGCCGTACCTCAGCCAGGGCCTCGACGACGCCCTGGACCGGGAGCACCCGGACGGCACCGTGCTGCTCGCCCTCGGCGACTCGATGAACGGCCGCAACCCGGACGGCACGTACAGCACGCTCCAGTCCTCGCTCACCGCGATCAGCTGCGCCGACTCCAGCGAACGGTATTCCGTGCGAGATGTGCGAGAGGTGCTCGGCGAATTCGAGGACGCCTCGGAGATCTTCGGCCCGCCGATGGCCTGGGGCCTGCTGACCTGCGCGCACTGGCCCGTCGACGGCCGGCGGAAGCACCCGGACGTGGCAGCCGAGGGCGCGGGGCCGATCCTCCTCGTCGGCACCACCGGCGACCCGGCCACGCCGTACGAGGGAACGCGCAACATGAAGGAGGCGCTCGGCGACGGCGTGGGGGTGGAGCTGACCTACGAGGGCGAGGGGCACGGCGCCTACAACAGCGGGAACGAGTGCGTCCGTTCGGCCGTCGACGGCTATCTGCTGCGGGGCGATGTGCCCGATGATGGGACGACGTGCGGCGGAGATCGTTCGGGGTAGGTACACCGCATGTCCGAAAGCCACCTGTGGACCGAGGTCGACGACTACTTCTCGGGCCTGCTCATCCCGGCAGACCCCGCGCTGGAGGCCGCCCTCGCGGCGAGTGACTCCGCCGGCCTGCCGGCCATCAACGTGACGCCGGGCCAGGGCAAGCTGCTGCACCTGCTGGCCCGCATCCACGGCGCCCGCACCATTCTGGAGATCGGCACCCTCGGCGGCTACAGCGCCATCTGGCTGGCCCGCGCGCTGCCGCCCGGCGGGCGGCTGATCACGCTGGAGGCCGAGCAGCTGCACGCGGAGGTCGCCCGGGTGAACGTCGCACGCGCCGGGCTCGCCGACGTCGTGGACATCCGGGTCGGCCGCGCCCTCGACACGCTGCCCGCGCTGACCGCGGAGGGCCCGTTCGACCTGATCTTCGTGGACGCCGACAAGCCGAGCAACCCGGACTATCTGGCCTGGGCGGTGGAGCTGTCCCGTCCCGGCAGCGTGCTCGTCTTCGACAATGTGGTGCGCGCCGGGAACGTCGTCCACGCGGACAGCGCCGACCCGAGCGTCCGCGGCACCCGGCGCTTCACCGAGCTGCTCGCCGCGGACCCCCGGCTGACCGCCACCGCGATCCAGACCGTCGGCAGCAAGGGCTACGACGGGTTCACCCTCGCGCTGGTCGACCCCTGAGCCGGGTCCTCCGCGGAGGGCGGGACGGCGCCCGGCACGTCGAGGGCCGCGCCGTACAGGCGCGTGACGCGGAGCCTGATGACCACGCGCCGTTCGGCCACGAGCTGGGCGAGGAACGCGGCCTCCGCGTCCCGGCCCTCCGGCGCGGGCAGGACGCCGAGCAGTTCGCGGCCGACGGCGTCGCCCGGTGAGGTGGTGGCCTCGGAGACCTCCGCCCCGCCCTCGGCGACGGCGAAGGACCAGACGTCGGGGCCGCGCACGTGGAGCGCGGCGCGCGGATCGCGGCGCAGCTGCCTGGCCTTGACGCGGTCCGCCGTGCTGGCGAAGCGGAGCGTGCGCGTGGCGGGGTCCCAGGCATAGGCGACGGTGGTGAGGTGCGGGTGACCGTCGCGCGAGACGCTCGCCAGCACGCCGAACCGCTGCCCGGCCAGCAGCCCCGACAGGGCCGCGTCGGCGAGCGGGCGGGGCGGCGGCCCGGCCGCGGGCTTTCCGGCGGACGGCCTTTCGGCGGACGGCGTTCCTGCGGACGGCGTTCCCGTCGCGGCGGTGCGGGGAGTGGCGGTGCGGGGAGTGGCGTTCATGGGCGTGCCTTTCCTTGCTGTGCGGGGAAGGGGCCGGCCGGTGCTCAGGCGGCGGGGCGGCGGGGCAGGACGGTCAGGGCCACGACGAAGGCGGCGGCGATGAGGCCCGCGCCGACGGTGAAGGCCAGCCGGTAGCCGCCGGTCAGCGCCTCGGCCCGGCCGTCGCCCGCGGCGAGCAGGCTCTCGGTCCGGGAGGCGGCCAGCGTCGAGAGCACCGCGACGCCGAGCGCCATGCCGATCTGCTGGGTGGTGTTGAACAGGCCGGACACCAGCCCGGCGTCGTCCCGGCGGGCCCCGGACATGCCGAGCGCCGTCAGCGCGGGCAGGGCCAGGCCGAAGCCGGCGGCGAGCAGCATCACGGGAGCCAGATCGGTGAGGTAGTCCGCCTCGACCGGGACGCGGGCGAGCAGCCCGAGCACGCCGAGGAGGAGCAGCAGTCCGGCGAGCAGGACGTTGCGTTCGCCGAACCGGGCGTTCAGCCGGGCGGACGCACCCAGGGAGACCGCGCCGATGACGAGCGCGGCGGGCAGCATCGCCAGCCCGGTCCGCGCGGCGCCGTAGCCGAGCACCTGCTGGAGGTACAGCGCGACGAGCACCTGGAACGAGTACAGCGCCGCCACCATGAGGATCTGCACCAGGTTGGCCCCGGCGACGCCGCGCGAGCGCAGGATGCGCAACGGCATCAGCGGGGTGCGGGCGGCGGTCTGCCGGACGGTGAAGGCGGCGAGCAGCGCGGCGGCGAGCGCGCCGAGGCCGAGGGTGTGCGCGGCGGCCCAGCCGTGGTTCTCGACCTCGATGACGGCGTAGATGCCGAGCATCAGCCCCGCGGTGACCAGCAGGGCGCCGAGCACGTCGGCGCCCGCGCCGAGGCCGGACCCGCGGTCGGCGGGGAGTGCGGCGACGGCAAGGGCGAGGACGGCCACGCCGATCGGCAGGTTGATGAGAAAGATCCAGTGCCAGTTCAGCGCGTCGGTCAGCACCCCGCCGAGCACCTGCCCGATCGAGGCGCCCGCGGCGCCGGTGAAGCTGAAGACGGCGATGGCGCGGGCGCGTTCCCCCGGCTCGGTGAACAGCGTGACCAGGATGCCGAGGCTGACGGCCGCGGCCATGGCGCTGCCGAGGCCCTGGAGGAAGCGGGCGGCGATCAGCACCGCCGGGCTGCCGGCCGCGGCGGCGAGCACGGAGGCGCCGGTGAAGACGGCGGTGCCGGCGAGGAACATGCGCCTGCGGCCGATCAGGTCGCCGAGGCGCCCGGCCAGCAGCAGCAGGCTGCCGAACGCGATGAGGTAGGCGTTCACCACCCAGCTCAGGCCCGCCGGGGAGAAGCCGAGGTCGTCCTGGATGGCGGGCATCGCGACGGTCACGATGCTGCCGTCCAGGATGATCATGAGCATGCCCGTGGCGAGCACGCCGAGGGCGAGCCGCCGCCTCCGGCCGTGCGGCGGCCGCGGGGGAACGGTGGAATCGGCGGGACCAGCGGGTCCTGAGGAGCCGGAGGGGACGGATGGGGCGGTGGCGGGCACGGGGGCTCTCCTGTCCACGGGGAACGACGAGAGAGACCGTAGCAGATAGTTTCGTTACAGACGATATTCTTCGGATCTATCTAGTGTCCCGCACGCTACTTCGTCCGCTGCCGCGCCCTCCGCACCGGCGCCCCGGACTCGGCCTGCGTCGCCAACGGGCCGCCGACCAGCCGGTTCATGGCGCTGAGGAAAACCTTCCGCTCCTCGGCCGGCAGCACGGACAGCGCCTCGGCGTGCACCCCGTCGACGATCCGCTGGCTCCGCTCGGCGACTCGCGCCCCCTCCTCGGTCACGCAGACGACCCGCGCCCGCCGGTCCCGGCTCGACGGGCGCCGCTCGGCCAGGCCCGCCTCCTCCAGCGCGTCCACCGTGGCGACCATCGTGGTCTTGTCCATGTCGCCGATCTCCGCGAGCTGGATCTGCGTCCGCTCCTCCTGGAGCGCGTGCACCAGCACGCAGTGCATCCGCGCGGTCAGCCCGATACCGGCGAGCGCGGCGGCCATACGGGTCCGCAGCACGTGACCGGTGTGGTCGAGCAGGAACGAGAGGTCGGCTTCTTCGCGCCGGGGCGCCATCGCGGTCATGCCGCCAGCGTAACAATCAGGTCCGTGGCGGATTATCCGCCAACCGTCGCGTTCGTCCCCGTCCCGGTGGCGGTGTGCCGCAGCACCGCGGGGACGAACCAGTCCCACGCCCACCGCGGCGGCACCTGGTGGCCCGCGCCCTCCACCGGCAGCAGCGCGGCCCCCGGGATCTCGGCCGCCAGCGCCTCGGCATCCCCGAACGGGAACAGCGGGTCCTCCGTCCCGTGCACCACCAGCGCCGGCGCCACCACCCCGCCGAGCCGCGGGCGGACCGGCGTGCCGTTGTCCACCAGCCAGTGGTTGACCAGACAGGTCGGCATGCTCCGCGTCCTGGCGACGGCCCGCCCGACGACCGCCCGCAGCCGCTCTTCGTCGTACCCGCGCGTCCCCGCGAACGGCTGCCTGCCGGTCACCAGATACTCCGTGACCGCCACCGGGTCCGACCAGTCCGGCAGCGGGCGCGGCTGCCCCGCGGCGGCCCGCCGCCCGTCCACGGACGGCGGGCCGGACGGGTCGGGGCCGTCGGGAGTGGTGCCGACCAGCGTCACCGTCCCCACCCGCGCCGCGTGGTCGACGGCCAGCCGCTGCGCCAGCATCCCGCCCAGCGAGAAGCCCATCACGTGCGCCCGCGGCACCCCGAACGCGTCGAGCACGCCGACCGCGTCGGCGACCAGATCGTCGAGGTCGTAGCCCGGCGCGCCCATCGGCGAGAACACCGAACGGCCCGTGTCCCTGTTGTCGTAACGGATCACCCGGCGGCCCCCGGCCGCGAGCATCGCGCACAGCTCGTCGTCCCACCAGTCCATGGACTCGCTGGCCCCGGCGATCAGCAGCAGCGGCGGATCGCCGGGGGCACCGAACGCCTGGACGCACAGCTCCGCTCCGTTCACCGCGACGATCCGCTCGTCCGCGTCCGCATCCACTTCCGCGTCCACGTTCACGTTCACGTCCGGCATGTCCCTTGCCCTCCCCGTCCGCCCCGGCCGTCCGCCCGGCCCCGCCGCCATGGCGCGACAGGCACCGTGTGGGCCGGGCGCGAAGGCGAGGGTAGCCTGCCAGAGGAAAGCGGGCGCGGTGTGGAGGGGCACTTCGATGCGTAAGGCAGGGGGCATACGGGCCGTTGCCGTGTCCGTGTCCGCCGCCGTGGTCCTGGCGACGGCCGTCGCGGCGTGCAGCGGCGGCGCGGAGGACATGGCCGGTGCGGACGGGGCGAGCGGCGGCGCGGACGCGGAAACCAGCGCGCCGGAGCCGAACGTTCCCTCGCCCGCCGACGTCTCCCCTGACGAACTGCCGGAACTGCCCGCCACGTTCACCGAGCAGACGCTCGACTGGTCCGCATGCCCCGCGCCGAGCGCGCTCCAGGGCGGGGGCGACCCGCCGGGCTACGCCTGGGAGTGCGCCGACCTCCTCGTACCCCTCGACTACACCGCCCCGGACAACGGCGAAACGATCGAGATCGCCCTGGTGCGTGCCCGTTCCTTGGCGTCGGCGGACCGGATCGGATCACTCGTGTTCAACTTCGGCGGGCCCGGCGGCTCCGGGGTCGCCGCACTCCCCCACGCCGCCGGCCGCTACGAGGCGCTGCGCGCCGGCTACGACCTCGTCAGCTTCGACCCGCGCGGCACCGGCGAGAGCGACGGCGTGGTGTGCCGGTCCGGCGCGGAGCTGGACGCCGCCGCGCAAGCGGACCACGGGCCGCCGCGGACGGCGGCCGAGGAGCGGCAGTTCCTCGCGGACAGCCGGGCGTACGCGCAGGACTGCGAGGCCGACGCGGGCGCGCTGCTGCCGCACGTCACCACGGCGGACGCCGCCCGCGACCTCGACCTCCTGCGGCACACCCTCGGCGACAGCCGCCTGCACTACGTCGGCATCTCCTACGGCACCAAGCTCGGCGCCGTGCACGCCCACCTCTTCCCCGACCGCGTCGGCCGCACCGTCCTCGACGCCGTCGTCGACCCGACGCGGGACCTCACCGAACGGGCCCTGCTCCAGGCCGAGGGCTTCCAACTGGCCCTGGACAACTACCTCGCCGACTGCGCCGAGAAGCCGCGCTGCCCGACCGGCGTCGGCGGGTCCTTCGGCCACGACATCCTGACCGGCCTCCTCGACGGCCTGCGCGAACGCCCGCTGCCGACCGCCACGGGACGCGACCTCACCGTCGGGCTCGCGACGACCGCCCTGCTGTCCGCGCTCTACTCGCAGGACTCCTGGCCCTTCCTCACCGACGCCCTGCGCCAGGCACTCGACGAGGACCGGGGGGATCTGCTCCTCGCCGCGGCCGAACAGTACAACGGCCGCGACTCCCAAGGCCGTTACCGCAACATCCACGCCGCGAACAACGCCATCAACTGCGCGGACTTCGCCTCCCGCCCCACCCTTGAGGACGTGCACGCGCACCAGGCGGAGTTCGCCGCCGCCTCGCCCGTCTTCGGCGAGACGCTGGTCTGGTCGCTGATGGCCTGCGCCGACTGGCCGGTGACGGGTGCCCAGGACCGGCCCGAGGTCTCGGCCCCCGGGGCGGGCCCCATCCTGCTGCTCGGCACGACCGGCGACCCCGCCACGCCCTACGTCGGCGCCGAACGCATGCGGCAGGCCCTCGGCGAGGACACCGCGGTGCTGCTCACCTACGACGGCGAGGGCCACGGCGCCCACTCCAGCGGCAACACCTGCGTCACCGAAGCCGTCGAACGCTACCTGCTCGCGGGCACCGTGCCCAGGGACGGCACGACCTGCCG
>NZ_LZNS01000001.1:2609257-2711949 GCF_001984575.1 Streptomyces sp. MP131-18
CCGTGAAAGGCCGGTCCTTCGTGCGTCAGTACACGGGCTTGTCCGGCTCGATCTGGTTGACCCAGCCGATGACCCCGCCGCCGACGTGCACGGCGTCGGCGAACCCGGCGTTCTTCAGCACGGCCAGCACTTCCGCGGAGCGGACACCCGTCTTGCAATGCAGGACGATCCGCCGGTCCTGCGGCAGATCGCTCAGCGCGCTGCCCATCAGAAACTCGTTTTTCGGGATCAGCCGCGCGCCGGGGATCGAGACGATCTCGTACTCGTTCGGCTCCCTGACGTCGATGATGTCGATCTTCTCCTCGCCGTCGATCCACTCCTTCAGCTGCGCCGGAGTGATCGTCGCCTCCTTCGCCGCCGCCTGCGCCTCGTCCGAGACGACGCCGCAGAACGCCTCGTAGTCGATCAGCTCGGTGACGGTCGGGTTGTCCCCGCAGATCGCGCAGTCCGGGTCCTTGCGGACCTTGACCTGCCGGTAGGTCATCTCCAGGGCGTCATAGATCATCAGCCGGCCGACCAGCGGGTCGCCGGTGCCGGTCAGCACCTTGATCGCCTCGGTGACCTGGATCGACCCGATGGACGCGCACAGCACGCCGAGCACGCCGCCCTCGGCGCAGGACGGCACCATGCCGGGCGGCGGCGGCTCCGGGTACAGGCAGCGGTAGCACGGTCCGTGCTCTGACCAGAAGACCGAAGCCTGGCCGTCGAAGCGGTAGATGGAGCCCCACACGTACGGCTTGCCGAGCAGCACGCACGCGTCGTTGACCAGGTAGCGCGTCGCGAAGTTGTCCGTGCCGTCGACAATCAGGTCGTACTGCGCGAACATCTCCATCACGTTGCCGGAGTCGAGCCGCTCCTCGTGCAGGATCACCTCGACGTACGGGTTGATGCCCTGGACCGTCTCCTTGGCGGAGAGCGCCTTGGACTTCCCGATGTCGGCCTGGCTGTGGATGATCTGCCGCTGGAGGTTGGACTCGTCGACCTCGTCGAACTCCACGATGCCCAGGGTGCCCACCCCGGCCGCGGCGAGGTACATGAGCGCGGGCGACCCCAGGCCGCCCGCGCCCACGCACAGCACCTTGGCGTTCTTCAGCCGCTTCTGCCCGGCCATCCCGACGTCCGGGATGATCAGGTGACGCGAATACCTGCGGACCTCGTCGACGGTGAGCTCGGCGGCCGGCTCTACCAGGGGTGGCAGCGACACGGTGACTCCGTAGGGTCATAGGGACAGTCGTTCTCGCTTCAACACTGCCACGAACGGTCCCATTCCGAGACACCTGTTCCACACTCCGGGCATCCCCGGCCGACGCGCCTTCCGCGAGGTCACATCCGGCAGGCGGCCTCCATCCAGATATCGGCGAGCGACTCCTCAAGACCGATCCTGGCCCGCCAGCCGAGCCGGTCCCGCGCCGTGCGCACATCGGCCTGCTGCCAGGCGCCGCAGCCGTCCGGATAGGGCAGGACCGGCGGGCCCTCGGCGTGCTGCCGCGGAATGGGCGGGCCCTCCAGCTCGTGCAGCGTGCCGCTGTACCCGGAGATCCGCGCCAGCGCGGACGCCGCCTCGCGCAGCCGCACCGCGTGCCCGGTGCCGATGTTGACCACGCCCTGCGCCGCCGAGAGCGTCGCCGCGTGCACCGCCCTGGCCACGTCGCGCACGTCGACGAAGTCACGCTGCACGGCCAGGCCGCCGAGCTTCAGCTCGCTGTCGCCGTGCTGCATCGCCCGCCGCAGCGAATCGGCCAGCCGGCCGAGCGGCGAACCGGCCGGGGTGCCCGGCCCCGTCGGCGAGAAGACGCGCAGCACGATGGCGTCCAGGCCGGAGCCGAGCACCAGCTCGGTCGCCGCCAGCTTGCTCACGCCGTACGGGCCGCCGGGCCGGGCGATGGCGTCCTCGGCGATCGAGGAGCCGTTCTGCGAGGGGCCGTACTCGGCGGCGCAGCCGAGGTGCACCAGGCGCGCGCGGCAGCCGCTCCGCCGCAGCGACTCGCACAGGGTCGCCGTGGCGACGGTGTTGTGCCTGGTCAGCTCGCTGGCCGTGCCGCGGATCGCCCCGGCGCAGTTGACCACGACGCCCGGGTGCACGGCATCGAGGAAGCGCGTCAGCGCCCCCGGGCTGCCGGTGGAGAGATCGAAACGGACGTCCGCGTCGTCGCCGCGGCCAAGCGCGGTGAGCTGGACCGCGGGATCGGCGAGCAGCCGGTCCGCCACGAACCGGCCCAGGTACCCGCCGGCGCCGAGCAGCAGCACCCTCATCGGACGGCCTCCCCGGTGGATGCGGCGGCGTTGCCGTGCAACTGTCGGGTCATCGGTTGTTGCTCCTTGTTCTTGCGTGTTCTGCGTGTGATCGGTTTCTCGGGGGAGGGAAGGGCGGTGGGGCGGCCGGGGCCGCCTCAGCGGTGCGCGGCCGGGCCGGTCAGCGCGCGCGCCGCATGAACGAGCAGCCCGGTGGCCGCCGCGCCGCAGGCCAGCGCGGGAACGGCGGCCACCCCGTGCGCGTCGGCCAGCGCCGCGACGGGACGGGCGAGCGCGTCACAGCCGGGCAGCCACGACGCACTGACCAGGGCGAGTGCCAGCCCCTCCACCGCCCCCGCGACGGCGAGGCCCACCGCGGCGGCGCGCCGGAAGCCGTGCCCGACCAGCAGCACGACGGCTCCGAGCAGCAGCCCGAGCGCCGCGGCGGCGCCGAAGGGGAAGGGGCCGAGCAGCAGCCGTACCAGGCCGAGCGCGGCCAGCAGGCCGGCCAGGTAGAGGCCGAGCGCGGCGGCGAGGAGCGCCCTGGCCCCGGCCGCGAAGCCGCGGACGCCGCGGCTGACGGCGAGCCGCCGCCGGCAGCGCCCGGCGAACCAGGCGCGGCACCACAGCGCGGGCGCCGCGGCGAGCGCGAGGGTGAGGGTGGCCGCTGCCGCCGCGTTCTCCTGCGGCTGCTGCCCGCCGGGCAGCAGCTCGGCCAGCAGGCCGTCCCCGGCCAGGGCGTGCGCGAGCGGCGGCAGCGCGAACGGGCCCGCGATACCGAGCGGTGACCGCCGGAACAGCACGAGCCACAGGGCGGCCAGCGTCGCGACGGCGAGGGCCGTCCGGCCCGCGCCGGCCCGCAGCCCCGTCGCGCACAGCGCGGCGGGCAGCAGCGCGAGCAGCAGGTCGACGACGCGGCGCAGGCGGCCGGTGCAGGGCCCGGGCGACGGGGCGAGCGGGCGGCAGGGGCGGGGCGTCGCGCGCGCGTACAGCTCCTCGGCAAGCGAGAAGACGTCGCGGTGGCGGAAGCGCGCGGCGGTCCTGTCGGTGACGCCCCTGGCTTCGAGTCCGGCCGCGATCTCCAGCGGGTCCACGGCACGTTCGCACAGCGTGCGGTGGTCGCGCAGGAGGGCGGGGAGAGGATCGGCGGAGGCCATCACACCCGCTCCCCCGGCCGGCCCGCGGCGGGTATCGGCTCCCTCGCCAGGCCCGCCGCAGCGCTCCGCGCGGTGCGGCCGAGCTCGCGGTAGATGGCGTCGAACGCGGCGACATTCCGCTCGACGGTGAACAGGTCGAGGGCGCGGGCCCGCGCCGCCGCGCCGAGGCGCGCACGCCGCGCCGGGTCGCGCAGCAGCGCGAGACAGGCGTCCGCCAGCGCCCGCCGGTCGCCGGGCGGCACCACGAGGCCGGTACCGCCGACGACCTCGGCCACCGCGCCCGCGTCCGCGGCGACGGTGGCGCGGGCGCAGAACATGGCCTCGATCAGCGGCAGCGGGAACCCGCTGTCCGCGCCGGGGAACACCACCACGCCGCCCGCGGCGTAGGCATCGGCGAGCGTGGGCACGTCGGCGCCGCCCACCTCCGTGAACGTGACGGGCCCGGCGGGGCCGGGGAAGAGGCGCGCGGCGAGCGCGCGGCAGCGGGCGAGGTAACCGGCGTCCGGCCGGCCGCGGGCCGGAGTGCCGACGATGCGCAGCCGCGCGGCCGGCTCCGCGGCGCGCACCGCGTGGAACGCGTGCAGCAGACCGGCGAGGCCCTTACCGGGACCGGCCCTGCCGACCCACACCAGAGCGGGGGGCGCGGACCCGCGCGCGGACCCGGCCTCGGCCGCGGCGCGGAACGGGCGCGCGTCCAGCCCGGGGTACACCGTGCGCAGCCGCGCCGGCTCGGCCCCGCACCGCTCCTGCCACCGGCGCGCGGTGGTGTCGCCCGGCGTGATCAGCGCGGCCCTGCGGTACGCCTCGCGGGCGAGCCGCACCTGGAAGGCGGCCAGCAGGGCGCGAACGGGGGCACCCGCGGCGGAGCGCGGCACCGCGTGCGCCGCCGCACTCGCCAGGTAGTGCTCGCGCAGCCGCACGCCGTACTCGGTGATCAGCAGCGGGGTGCCGTACCGGTGCCGGGCGATCAGGCCGGCCAGCGCGGCGGGCCCGGCGCCGACCGCGTGGCACAGCTCGCCCGCGCCGGGCCCTTCCGCCTCGTACCAGCCGAGTGACAGCGGGCGCAGGGCCCGCTCCAGCCGCTCGGCGACGGCGAGCAGATCGGCCACCCGTGCGCCGTGCACGGCCCGCGGCGCGCCGGGGGCGCGGCAGGCCGCCTCCAGCGCGCGGACGGCGTGCTCCGAGTAGAGCCACGTGCTGAGCCCGCCGTGTCGGGCGGCGAGGTCGGCGAGCCCGTAAAGACCCTCGGCGAAGCGGTCCGCCTGCCGCGCGGGCTGGGCCTCGCCCAGCGGCTGGTACCCGGGGCAGAGCGCCGCGACCAGCTCGGCGAAGCACTCGGCGAACCGCCGGGCCGGCGCCCGCGCCACGCGCGCCCACGCGCGCGGGGTGCCGGGCCAGGCGGCGATGCCCTGCGGCGGCCCCCACAGCGGTGCGGTGTGCACGCCGCGCACGTTGGCCGGGAGCGGGCGCCGCGGGCCGAGCTCCTGCTGCCTGCCGCGACTCAGCGCCAGAACCTCGAAGTCATGCTCCGGCAGGCCGTGCAGCAGCCGGTCGCACCAGGCGACCGACTCGCCCTGTGCATACGGGTACCCACCCTCTGTGAGCAAAGCGACGCGCACCGGCGCACCCCCTGTCTGGCATCTCCGTGTCGGAAAGACGGTATGTCTACATGTGCCTGACGCGGCGGACGGTTGTCCGCCACACCATCAGAAGGGGTGAATATTCGTGACTTTGTACCGAGTGGCGTCGTTACGGCGTGCCGGGCCCGGTCAGTTGTCCGGGTGCGGCCACGGATTGGGCCGGCAGGTCACGCCGTTCATCTCCAGGAACTTGGTCTGCTGCATCATCACCGGCGCGAGCGCGCCCTCGGCCGGGCACGTCACGTGCCCGTAGCCGAGCCGGTGCCCCACCTCGTGGTTGATCAGCATCTGGCGGTACCCGGCGATGTCGTCGCCGTAGGTCTCGGAACCCTGCGCCCAGCGCCAGGCGTTGATCATCACGCGCTCGGTGTTCGAGGAGTTGCAGGAGACGTTGTCCTCGGTGACGTCGAGGCCGGAGCGGGCACACCAGTCCGCCGTCGTGCCCGGACTCGCCAGGGTCACGATGAAGTCGTAGTCGCCCGCGGAGACCCGCGAGAAGGACCGCTCGCCGTCGTTGGTCCAGCCGCGGTCGTCGTTCAGTGTGCGGTGGACCGCCTCGGCGAACAGCTCGGGGTCGAGGCCGAGCCGGTCCTCGACGTCGACGCGGTACCGCAGTTGCGTCGTCGCCTCCGGCTCCACCGCCTCGGTCGTGCCCTCGACGGGCACCAGCTCGCCCGAGCCGGTCATCTCCGGGTCCAGCTCGAACATGGTGCTCAGCAGCTCGTCGTACGTCGGCTCCGGCGGCGTGCTCGGCTCCGCCGGCGTCTGCTCCGCCGCCTCGGGCGGCGTCGGAGTCCCGCCGTCGCGCAGCTCCTCGTTCCCGCCGGGCGCGGGCTGCGCCGCGTCGGACGCGTCGCTCACGCCCGCCTCGGGGTCGACCATGCGCACGGCCACCACCACGCCGAGCGCCGTCACCACCGCGGCGGCGCCGATGCCCGCCAGCGTGCGCCCCCAGCCGCCCTTCGCGCGCCGGTGCCCCGGGCTATCCCCGCGCACGGGCCCGCGCCTCGCCGGCTTGCCGTGGCGCCGGTGCGGCGGCGCGCCCTCCGGCTCCGCGCTCCGCTGTTCGGGGATGCGGTGTTCGAGGGGGCCCTCGTCGAAGGCATCGAGATACTCCTGGCGCGGTCCGGCGTTCTGAGGTACTGCGGCGGGGTCGCGGTGGTCCATGCAGCTCCCTAGCCGACGGGGGGCGCGGCGGTCTCGGCGAAGAAGTCCCGGAAGGCCACGGCCACTTCATCCGGGTACTCCATCATGGCCATGTGTCCGGCCTCCGGGAGCACCACCAGCCGGGAAAAGCCGAACGCCCGCCCCGCCCGCCGGGCCATCCGGAAGGACACCAGCCGGTCCCGCACACCGTAGACCAGCAGCGTCGGCGCCAGCACGCGCTCGGCCTGCCGCCACAGCGAATGCTGGCCGCCCAGCGTGTAGGCGTTGACCAGGCCGCGCGCCGAGCGGGTCAGCGAGTCCCAGAAGTACGGCAGCGACTGCCGCCGTTCCAGCTCGGCCTCCGCGGCGGCGAAGTCCTCCGGCGTGATCCGCGCCGGGTTCCCGTAGCACAGCCGCAGCACCTGACGGGCGCGCTGGCCCGCCGTCATCTCCCGGGTCATGCGGGGCATCAGCCGCGGCATCCCCGGCAGTCCGAGCAGCCCCGTCGGCAGGGCTGTGCGCTGCGGCGTCAGCTCGGGCAGCGCGGGCGAGACGAGGGTGAGCGTGCGGACCAGGTCGGGGCGCAGCGCCGCGACGCGCGTGGCCACGGCACCGCCGAGCGAATTACCGAAGAGGTGCACCGGCCCCCGGCCCCCGCGATCGGCCGAGTCAAGCAGCCGGATCACGGCCCTGGCGTGCCCGTACACGGAGTAGTCGCCGCTGTCGGGGGGCGGGGAAGCGCCGAAGCCCGGCAGGTCGACGGCTTCGCACTCGACCTCGCCGGCCAGCAGCTCCATCAGCGAGGACCAGTTGCGGGACGAACCGCCGAGACCGTGCACCAGCAGCGCGGGCTCGAGGCCGTCGCGCGTGGCGGCCCGGCGGCGGACCGCGAGCGTCATCCCGGGCAGGGACACCGTTCGCAGCGTCTCCCCGTCCCTGACCCCTGGCCAGCCCTCCGTCGCGGCAAGTGCCGCCTGGGCGCGCAGCTCCTCGGTGGTTGGCATGGGCGCCATAGTAGGAGCCCGCCGCGCCGCGTGGCACACGCCCCTCCGGGGGCCCGCGCGATTCGTGGGTTCGCCCTCCCGCGAAGTCGCCCCTAGGCTGGAATGACCCGCAGGACCACCTTGCCGACCACGAGGAGGTGGCGACTTGTCCCAGGACCCCAGGGACCCGGAGACGTTCGACGAATTCCTCGACGAGGAGCAGGAGGAGGGGCTCTTCGAGGAGGACCTGGAGGACGAGGCACCCGAGGCCGACGCCGCCGAGCAGCGGCTCGAGCTGCTGCGGCTCCGTGACACCCCGCTGACCGGGCGCGCCGCGGAGGGAGTGGACCCGGCGGACGCCGCCGAGCAGGCCAGGGCCGTCGACCCCGGCGACGACGAGTACCGCTGAGCGGAAATGTCCGCCGAGCAGGAATGTCCGCAGAGTGAAATCCTGCCCTCACGATGCACGCTCCGCGACTACTCGAACGTACGATGACGACACGGCGCGCGGCCAGGAATGCGCATCGCAGGGAACGATCACCGGGAGGCGGCGTGAGCGCCACTGAGCAGACCGAGGCGCGTCCGCGAGGTACCCGCCTGCCGCGCCGGGCCCGGCGCAACCAGCTGCTGGGCGCGGCCCAGGAGGTGTTCGTCGCGCAGGGTTACCACGCGGCGGCCATGGACGACATCGCGGACCGCGCAGGCGTCAGCAAGCCGGTGCTCTACCAGCACTTCCCCGGCAAGCTGGAGCTGTACCTCGCGCTGCTCGACCAGCACTGCGAGGCGCTGGTGCAGTCCATCCGCAAGGCACTGGCCGCCACCAGCGACAACAAGCAGCGGATCGCCGCCACGATGGACGCCTACTTCTCCTACGTGGAGCACGAGGGCGGCGCGTTCCGGCTGGTCTTCGAGTCCGACCTGACGAACGAGCCGTCGGTGCGCGAGCGCGTCGACCAGGTGGCGCTCGACTGCGCCAAGCTCGTCTGCCCGCTCATCGTCGAGGACACCGACCTGTCCGAGGAGCAGGCGATGCTGCTGGCCGTCAGCCTGTGCGGCATGGCCCAGATCACCGCCCGGCACTGGCTCAGCTCCGGCCAGCAGATCCCCGGCGACGTCGCGCGGACGCTGACCGCCGGCCTTGCCTGGCGCGGGATCGCCGGCTTCCCCATCCAGCACTGAGACGGGCACTGACCCGGCCTGTTCGCTCTGGGCGTGGCCGCCCGGGACGGGCCCGGCGAACGGCGCGGATAACCTGTGGTCAGTACGGCGCGGACCGTCGCGCACGTTTGGGACCAGCGGAGGGACAAGCCGTGGAAATCAAGATCGGCGTTCAGCACACACCGCGGGAGATCATTCTCGAGAGCGGGCAGTCCGCCGAAGAGGTCGAGAGCGCGGTCAGCACGGCGCTGTCCGGTTCCGGCCAACTGCTCAGCCTGGTCGACGAGCACGGCCGCAAGGTTCTGGTCCCGGCCGACCGGGTGGCCTACGTGGAAATCGGCCAGCCCACGCCGCGCCGGGTGGGCTTCGGCACGCTCTGACGGCGCTCTGACGGCGCAGTTCCCGCAGCGTGTGTGAGCGGCGGCCGGTGTACACCGGCCGCCGCTCACACACGCTGTCCCGCGGTCGGTGCGGCGCACTAGGGTGGAACGGCCGCCGAGGAGGGAGGAGGGCAGCCGCCGTGCCCGTCACCGGCATTCCGCGCAGCGGCCGGGGCCGCGCGCGCCGCGCCGTTCCCCCGCTGCCCCGGCTGCCACCGCTCGCCGGGCTCCCCCAGCAGCGGCTCGACGCCCTGCTGCTCACTGTCGCCGTCACCGGCGTCTCGCTCTCCGGACCGCTCATCGCGGCGACCGCCGCCCCCGCCCTCGCCATCGCCTTCTGGCGCAACGCCCTGGCCGCGGCCGCGCTCACGCCCGTCGTGCTGCTGCGCGGGCGGCTGCGCGCCGAGCTGTCCCGCCTCGACCGCCGAACGCTGCTGCTGTCGCTGGCCGCGGGCGCCGCGCTCGCCGCGCACTTCGGGCTCTGGCTGCCCAGCCTCCACCTCACCTCCGTGGCCTCGTCCGTCGCCCTGGTCACCACCACCCCCATCTGGACCACCCTGCTGCTGCGCCTCACCGGCCGGCGGCCGCCGGCCGCGGTCTGGGCCGGCTCCGCCGTGGCCGTCGCCGGCGTCGTCGTCCTCACCGGCGTCGACCTGGCCGTGTCGCCCGAGGCCCTGGCCGGGGACGCGCTCGCGCTCGGCGGCGGCATGGCAGCCGCCGTGTACGTGCTGATCGGCGCCGAGGTGCGGCGCACCACCAGCACCACCGGCTACACGTTCCTGTGCTACTCCACCACCGCCCTGCTGCTGCTCCTGGTCTGTCTCCTCGCGGGCAGCCCGCTCGGCGGCTACTCCGGGGAGACGTGGCTGAAGCTGCTCGCCCTCACCCTCGCCTCCCAGTTGCTCGGCCACTCCCTGATCAACCGCGTGGTGCGCGGCCTGGGCCCGTCGGTCACCTCCATCGCGCTGCTGCTGGAGACGCCGGGCGCCGCCCTCATCGCGGCCGTGTGGCTCGGCCAGCTGCCGCCGGCCGCCGCATACCCGGCCCTCGGCCTGATCGTGCTCGGCCTCGCCCTCGTGATCCGCGCGGAGCGCACATGAGTGCGGACGAGGTGCGGGAGCGTGTCGAACGGCGGCTGCGCGAGGCGGTCGGCCCGCCGGACGCACGCGCCGCGGTCACGTTCATCGGCACCGGGCGCATCGAGGTGCTGCGCATCCCCGACCCCGGGCAGGGGCTGGTGCGGTACGCCACCTCCGGCATGTCGGCGCTGCCGATGACCGACCCCACCGCCGCCGTCGCCGATCCCGACCGCGGCCCCCGCGCGGAGCTGCTGCTGACCCTGCGCGCGGGGCGCGCGCGGACCGACGCCGTGCACCGGGCGCTCGCCGTATTCGCCGCCTCGCCGCAGGTGGAGGGCGTGGTGCTGGCCGCGGGCGGCTCGCTCGACCTCGGGGAGCCGCTGTGGCCCGGCGCACCGTTCACCTCCGTCCTGGCGGGCGAGCCGGGCGCGGTGGTGCCCGAGCTGCCGCTGCCCCCGCCGCGCGATCCGGTCCGTTTCTTCCCGCTCCTGCCGATGACCCCGAACGAGGCCGCCTGGAAACGCGTCCACGGCGCCGCTGCGCTGGAGGAACGGTGGCTGCACCACGGCACGGACCTACGCGATCCGGCCCGCGCGGCGGTGCCCTTGGGCGAGTGACGGCGCTTGACGGACGGGCGGCGCGGAGGGACTGTTGTTCCCCATGAGGGGCGAACCCAGTTGCCCGAAATGCGGTGGGCGGGTGCGAGCGCCCGGCCTCTTCGCCGACTCGTGGCGGTGCGCCGCACACGGCCCGGTGCACCCGTTGCAGCCCATCATCCCCCCCAGCGTGAACGCCCTCACCGTCGTCGTCGGCCGGGCCGAGGTCCCGGTGTGGATGCCCTGGCCGCTTCCGGTCGGCTGGCTGTTCACCGGCGTGGCCTCCGCCGGTGACGACAGCGGAGGGGGGCGGGCCACCGCCGTCGCCTGCTCGGGCCCGGGACCGCTGGGCGGCCCGGGCGAACTGCTGCTGATCGCCGAGGAGCTGGGCGTCGGGCTCGGCGCAAGGTACGCCGGCATACCGGGCCCCGACCCGGGGCCGCGGCTGCGCGTCGCGGGGCCGCCGCAGGCCAAGGTCCTCGCGGCCGGGCGGCCTACGCCGCTGTGGCTCGTCGACGGCGCCCCGGAGGACCGCGCCGTCTTCGCAGGGGAGGCGATGGGGCGGTGGCTGTGGGCCGTCACCTGGCCCCAGGAGTCGGGACTGCTGCTGTACGACGAGCTGGTGCTCACCGATCTGCGCGACGCGGGCTCCGAGGTGGACCTCGTCCCCTGCGGCGCACTCTCCCCCCGGCTGCTCGGCTGAGGCGCCCTTGAGGGCTTTCCGCCGTTCGTGGCTATCCTGGCGGGGTGCTCATCGACCTGCACACCCACTCCACGGCCTCCGACGGCACCGACTCCCCCGCCGAGCTGGTCACCGCGGCGCGCGCCGCGGGGCTCGACGTCGTCGCCCTCACCGACCACGACACGGTCGCGGGCCACGCCGCGGCGGCGGAGGCGCTGCCGCCCGGGCTGACCCTGGTCACCGGCGCGGAGATCTCCTGCCGCCTCGACGGGGTGAGCCTGCATATGCTGGCCTACCTGTTCGACCCCACCGAGCCCGAACTGGCCAGGGAGCGCGACCTGTTGCGCGACGACCGCGTCCCGCGGGCCCGCGCGATCGTCGCCCGGCTGAACGAGCTGGGGGCGCCCGTGGCCTGGGAGCGCGTCCGCGAGCTCGCCCAGGGCGCGATCGGCCGGCCGCACATCGCCGCGGCCATGGTCGAGGCCGGGATCATCGAGGACGTGTCCGCCGCGTTCACCGCCGAGTGGATCGGCGACGGCGGCCGGGCCCACGTCGCCAAGCACGAGCTGGACGCCACCACCGCGATCGGCCTCATCCACGACGCGGGCGGCGTCGCCGTCTTCGCGCACCCGCTGGCCTGGCGGCGCGGACGCGTCGTCCCGGACGCCGCCATCGCGCAGCTCGCCGCGGCGGGTCTCGACGGTGTGGAGGTCGACCACATCGACCACGACGCCGCCACCCGCGACCGGCTGCGCGGCATGGCCGCCGACCTGGGCCTGCTGACCACCGGGTCGAGCGACTACCACGGCACCCGCAAAAGCTGCCGCCTCGGCGAGCACACGACGTCGCCCGAGGTCTACGCGGAGATCACCGAACGGGCAAAGGGCGCCCGCCCCCTGACGGCCGCGGGCTGATCGCGCCCCGCCGACCCGGCGCCGCGGACCTCACCGGGCGGGCGAAGCACACCCGTCCGCCGACGGCCGCGGGGCGGCCGCGGGCCGCTCGGTCGCGGGCGGGGACGTGTCCTTCCAGAAGTCGAGCAGGGCCGCGGCGGTCTCGACGGGACGTTCCGCGTTCGGCGAGTGCTCCGCGCCGCGGATCACCGTGCGGCGCGCGCTCAGCCGGTGCGCCATCCGGTCGAGCAGCGGCACCGGCCACGCGCCGTCCCGCTCGCCCGAAAGCACGTGAACGGGCAGTCCGGCCGCGGCGAGCCGCGCCACGCGGTCCGGCTCGTACCGCAGCGTGCGGCCGGTGGCGAGCAGCTGGTCGGGCACGTTGGCCAGCCAGCGGCGGTGCAGGAACGCGCCGACGTCGCCCGGCTCCACCCCGCGGTAGCACACCTGCCACACGCGGCCCGCGCCCAGCACGGGAAGGCCCACGCGCAGCGCCCGCGCCCGCCACCGCTGGCGGCGGGCGACGCGGCCGGGGCCCGAGGCGATGAGGGTCAGGGAGGCGAACGGCGAGGGCCGCCCCGCGGCCAGGGCGCGCAGTACCGCACCGCGCGAGATCAGCCCGCCCAACGAGTGCCCCACCAGGTGCACGGGACCGGCGCCCAGCGCATCGGCCTGCGCGAGCACGTCCTCCGCGAGCGCCCCGAGCCCGTAGTCCTTGCGCCCCGGCGTGCCCGCCGTCTCGTACTGCCCGCGCCCGTCCACGGCGACCGAGCGGTACCCGGCGGCGGCCAGCGGCTCGAGCAGCGCGATGAAGTCTTCCTTGCTGCCGGTGTACCCGGGCACCAGCAGGACCGTTCCGGCCGGCTCCCCGGCGGGAACGGCATCGAGCACGGCGAACTCGCCGCGCCGGGTGGCGAGGCGGTGGGCCCGCACTCCGGTCGGGGGCACACAGAACGGGGGTCTGCTCACAGCTTCGACAGTAACCCGGACGGGCAAGCCGGTCACCGGGCGCCGCACGGCCCCGCGCAGCGCCCCGGGCCACCGTTGGTGCTCCGGCCCGGACGCGGTGCGCAGGGTCTGTCCCCTCAGGACTCCTCGGTGGGCCGGTCCGTCCGGCCCGCGCGGGTCCTGCGACGCCGGCGGCGCGGGGTGCGCGATGCGGCGGACGCCGCCTCGTCGTGCCCCTCGGCGGGCGCGGCCTGCGGCTCGGCCTGCCGCGGCGCCGCCTCCGCGACGCCCCCGCTCTCCCCGGTCTCCCCCGTCTCCCCGGGAGCCACCGGGGCCCCGCCGCGCGTGCGGCGCCGCTGCCGGGGTGCCCGCGTGCGGACGGCCGCCGGGCGGCTCTCGCGCCCGCGGCGCTTCGCGCCCGGGCCGCCGAGGTCCTCGACCTCTTCCGCGTCGAGCCCGGCCCTGGTCCGCTCCGCGCGCGGCAGCGTGCCCTTGGTGCCCTCGGGAATGCGCAGCGACTGGAAGAGGTGCGGGGAGGTCGAGTAGGTCTCCGGCGGGTCGGGGAACGCCAGCCCCAGCGCCTTGTTGATCAGCTGCCAGCGTGGGATGTCGTCCCAGTCGACCAGGGTGACGGCGATGCCGGTCGCGCCGGCGCGGCCGGTGCGGCCGACACGGTGCAGGTAGGTCTTCTCGTCCTCCGGCGTCTGGTAGTTGATCACGTGCGTGACGCCGTCCACGTCGATGCCGCGGGCGGCGACATCGGTGCAGACGAGCACGTCGACCTTGCCGTTGCGGAACGCGCGCAGCGCCTGCTCGCGGGCGCCCTGCCCGAGGTCGCCGTGCACGGCGGCGGCGGCGAAACCGCGCCTGCCGAGCTGCTCGGCGACGTCGGCCGCGGTGCGCTTGGTGCGGCAGAAGACCATCACCAGTCCACGGCCCTCGGCCTGGAGCATGCGCGCGACCATCTCCGGCTTGTCCAGCGAGTGCGCCCGGAAGACGTGCTGCGTGATGTTGGCCACAGTCGCGCCCTCGTCGTCGGGCTCGGTGGCGCGGATGTGCGTGGGCTGGCTCATGTAGCGGCGGGCGAGGCCGATGACCTGGCCCGGCATCGTCGCGGAGAACAGCATCGTCTGCCGCTTGGCGGGCAGCAGCTGGATGATCTTCTCCACGTCCGGGAGGAAGCCGAGGTCGAGCATCTCGTCCGCCTCGTCCAGGACGAGGCAGCGGACCCGCGACAGGTTCAGCTTGCGCTGGGCGGCGAGGTCGAGCAGCCGGCCCGGGGTGCCGACGACGACGTCGACGCCCTTGGCGAGGGCCTCGACCTGCGGCTCGTAGGCCCGGCCGCCATAGATCGACACGACCCGGACGTTCCGCACCTTGCCCGCGGTGAGCAGATCGTTGGTCACCTGCTGGCACAGCTCGCGCGTGGGGACGACGACGAGGGCCTGCGGCCCGTCGGTGAGCTGGGCGGGCGCGGCACGGCCGGACTCGACGTCCGCCTGGACGGTGACGCTCTCAAGCAGCGGCAGCCCGAAACCGAGCGTCTTGCCGGTGCCGGTCTTCGCCTGCCCGATCACGTCGGTGCCGGCGAGGGCGACGGGGAGGGTCATTTCCTGGATGGGGAACGGGGTGGTGATGCCGACGGCCTCCAGGGCCTCGGCTGTCTCGGCCAGAATTCCGAGATCTCGGAATGTGGTGGTGGTAGCGGACAGGGTCGTTGCCTCTTCTGTGTGACGCGGCACCCGGCGGCGAGGCGGGTCGATTGCACCGTGCCGTCGAGTGGCGGCCCCGGTGGGGGGCCGGTCGTCCGGCGCGGGACCCGGTCGTCTCGCTCAAGCGCACGCACCGCGCGAGCGGGGTCCCTCATGCCGCGGATGGTGCGGGGCTCCCCGGAACCGTCCGGGGGGACCCTCACCGCACCGCGCGGAGGGCTGGTCAGGTCGGAGCCGATCGGGCCACCGACCGGGCATCCTCGGGTTTCCTGGACAATCCGCGCTTTCCGGGCCCAGGTCGCCAGCATGGGGATGGGCCCACCGCATACGAGTGAGCCGCTATACCACTGTACCTCGGAACGGCGCACATGTGTCAGGCCGCGTTCCGGGGGAACGCGGCCGGGCCCGCCCACCCGGTTCCAGCGACTATTGTGCACTCGCGTGAACGTTGCCGGGCGCGACGCCGATCCGCCTGCGGAGGAGACCTGATGGAGACGCCGAAGACCCCGACTCCCGATGCGGCCGACCCGGCCGGGACCACGGAGGTCACCGGCGTCGCCGCGGCGGACTGGCCGGAGGCGTCCGCCGACCCGCGGTACCGGGCGGCCGTGGTCGATCTCCTGGGCGCGCTGGCCTACGGCGAGCTGGCGGCGTTCGAGCGCCTCGCCGAGGACGCGAAGCTGGCACCCACCCTGCCCGACAAGGCGGCCCTGGCCCGGATGGCGGCGGCCGAGTTCCACCACTTCGAGCAGCTCACGGGCCGCCTGCGGCACATCGACGAGGACCCGGCGCGGGCGATGGAGCCGTTCGCGTCCGCGCTGGACGAGTTCCACCGGCTCACGGCGCCGTCCGACTGGATCGAGGGCCTGGTCAAGGCGTATGTCGGGGACGCCATCGCCGCCGACTTCTACCGCGAGGTCGCCGTCCGCCTCGACACCGACACCAGGTCCCTGGTGCTGGCCGTGCTGGACGACACGGGGCACGCCTCGTTCGCCGTGGAGAAGGTCCGCTCCGCCATCGAGGCCGATCCGCGCGTCGGCGGCCGGCTCGCGCTGTGGGCCCGCCGCCTGATGGGCGAGGCCCTGTCGCAGGCCCAGCGCGTGGTCGCCGACCGGGACGCGCTGTCCACCATGCTCGTGGGCGGCGTCGCGGACGGCTTCGACCTGGCCGAGATCGGCCGGATGTTCTCCCGCATCACCGAGGCGCACACCAAGCGGATGGCCGCCCTCGGCCTGTCCGCCTGAGGCCCCGCGGGGCTACGCTCCGGGCATGACGACCGCCGCCGCGTTCGACCGGGCCCTGATCGAGGAAGCCGCCAAGAAGTCCGCCCTGGTGTGGGTACGGGGCCAGGAAGGTCCGGCACGCGCCCTGTGGCACGTCTGGCACGACGGCGCGGTGTGGCTCGTCGGCGGCCCCGGCGAGCAGCCGCTCGACGGGCTCGGCCTGACCGACGGAGGCACGGCCACGGTCAGCTGCCGCAGCAAGGACAAGGGCGGCCGGCTCGTGGTGTGGCCCGCGCACGTCGCGGAGCCGCCGCCGGACGGGCCCGAATGGACCGCCGCGGTCGCCGAGCTGAAGGGCAAGCGGCTGAACGCACCGGACGCCGAGACACTGCCCGGCCGCTGGGCCGCGACCTGCCGGGTGCTGTGCCTGGCACCGGCAGGGGAGCCGACCCAGCGCCCCGGCCGGCTGCCCGACGCCTCCCCGGCCGCCGCGCCCCTGCCGACGCCCGCGAGCACCCGCGTGCCCGTGCCGAGCGGCCTGCCGGCCCGCCGCGGCAGCGGCCGGCGGGGCGGCGCCGCTATTCCTCCTCGGTGATCATCTCGTCGCCGTAGTCGACGACGTCGTCCTCCGGCGGGGCGTTCAGCGAGAACTCCTCGCCCCAGTCGTCCATCGTCAGCTCCCCGGCCTCGCCGCCGCGCTCGATCCGCAGCGGGTAGGGGGTGCCGACGAGGGAGACCTCCATCGCGCCGCCCGCGCCGCCGTCGCCCTCGACGCGGACCGTCTCCACCCCGTCGATCTCGCCGTGCTCCTCGTCGACGGCCCGGTCGCCTTCCAGCGTCAGCAGCCCGTCGAGCAGCGTGTTCTTGTCGGTGAAGCCGCTCAGCTCCGCGTACGCGGGGTCCTCGGGCGCGACCCTGACGTACTGGCCGTCCAGCTTCTCCGCCGGATCGGACTCCAGCTCCTCCGGGATGCCCCCGCTCTCCCAGAACGCCGCGTCCGCCTTGATGTACAGGTCCTCGCCGACGCGCAGCACCTCGAACGTGGCGCCCCCGGCCGAGACCTCGCCCACCCCGCCGTCGTTGCCGAGCCGCACGTCGATCCGATAGGAGCTGTCGCCGGTGATGACCGTGCCGGACAGCCGGACGGTGGCCGCCTCGGCCGCGGCCTCTCTGGCGCGCCGCTCCATCTCCTCCGGCGCGAGCTCATCGACGCCGTTGGTCTCCACCTCGGGCTCCTCGGAGCCGCCGCACGCCGGCAACGTCACGGCCAGCGCGCCGGCGCACACCGCGCCCGCCACGGCCCTGCGCCACCTGAGCTGTTCTGTGGGGGCAGTTGGGGTCACGGGGCGCAGCGTACCGGCAAGCCCGCCACGGCCTGTAGGTCGTGTCCTGCCCCTGCGTCCCGGCGCCGTACCATCGGGGTCATGGCTACCGATACCCCCCAGGCCCGGGGCGCGACGGGCACGCTCCCCACGGAAGACGCGGTGCGGGCCGCCCTGACGCGGGTGAACGATCCGGAGATCCACCGGCCCATCACCGACCTCGGCATGGTCAAGTCCGTGGACATCGCCGCCGACGGCACGGTCACCGTCGGGGTGTATCTGACGATCGCGGGCTGCCCCATGCGGGACTCCATCACGGCCGACGTGACGGCGGCGGTCCGCGCGGTCGACGGCGTCTCCGGGGTGCGCGTCGATCTCGACGTGATGAGCGACGAGCAGCGCAAGGACCTCGCGGCCTCGCTGCGCGGCGGCAAGGCCGAGCGGGAGATCCCGTTCGCCCAGCCCGGCTCGCTGACCCGCGTCTACGCGGTCGCCTCGGGCAAGGGCGGCGTCGGCAAGTCCTCCGTCACCGTCAACCTGGCCGCGGCCCTGGCGGCCGACGGGCTGAAGGTCGGCGTGGTGGACGCCGACATCTACGGCCACTCGGTGCCGCGCATGCTGGGCACGGACGCCAGGCCGACCCAGGTGGAAGACATGATCATGCCGCCGTCGGCGCACGGCGTGAAGGTGATCTCCATCGGGATGTTCACGCCGGGCAACGCGCCCGTGGTGTGGCGGGGCCCGATGCTGCACCGTGCACTCCAGCAGTTTCTCGCGGACGTCTACTGGGGCGACCTCGACGTGCTGCTCCTCGACCTGCCGCCCGGCACGGGCGACATCGCGATCTCCGTCGCGCAGCTCGTTCCCGGTGCGGAGATTCTGGTGGTGACCACGCCGCAGCAGGCTGCCGCCGAGGTCGCGGAGCGGGCCGGCTCGATCGCCGTGCAGACGCACCAGAAGATCGTCGGCGTCGTGGAGAACATGGCGGGCCTGCCCTGCCCGCACTGCGGCGAGATGGTCGACGTGTTCGGCACGGGCGGCGGCCGGCGGGTCGCGGAGGGCCTGACGCGGACGACGGGGGCGGAGGTCCCGGTGCTCGGCTCCATCCCGATCGACGTGCGGCTGCGGGAGGGCGGCGACGAGGGCAAGCCCGTCGTGCTGTCCGACCCGGACTCACCGGCCGGCGCCGCGCTCCGCGAGGTGGCCGCCGCGCTCGGCGTGCGGCAGCGGGGACTCGCCGGGATGTCGCTCGGCATCACCCCGCGCAACAAGTTCTGACGGGTCCCGGTGGGCGGCCAGGCCGCCCACCGGGACCGCGGCCCCTAGGCGTAGCTCTCGATGTCCTTGACCACGGCGAAGCCGAGGCCGTACGCGCTCATCCCGCGCCCGTAGGCGCCGATGTGCACGTCGTGCTGCGCGGCCCCCGCCAGCACCCAGCCGTACTCCGACTCCCGGTAGTGGAAGTCGGTGGGGACGCCGTCCACCGGCAGGGACAGCACGGTCCAGGTACCGCCGTGCAGGTCGTCGGCCAGCTCCCAGGCGATGGCGGTCTGCTGTTCGAGCCAGTCCTGCCGCAGCGCCCGTTCCAGCTGCGAGGGCCAGGTGCACGACAGCAGGCCGGAACCGGCCAGCCACGCGGCGGAGGACACCGTCGTGGCCTCCAGGAGCCCCGTGCCGTCCGGGCTGCGCCGCACCGGGCGGCTGGCAACGGTCACCACGACCGCGAACCGCTGCTCCTCGTCCTCGAGCTCCCCCCGCAGCGACGGCTCGTCGCCGTGGCCCGTGGAGCCGTGCTCCACGGCCCCGTCCGCGGAGACCCCGACCTGCATCAGCCAGCGGGGGCCCGTGAACGCCTCGTCCAGTCCGTACCAGGGGAAGCCCGCCATCAGATAGCCTTCCACCGCGCGGCGCGCCCCCGGGACCCCCTGCGGCGCGCCCCCGCCCCCGGACGCGCCTGGGCCGCCTGCGGAGTCCTGCGGCTCTGCCCGACTCGTCGTCTCCATGTAACGCGACGCCTCCTCGTTGCCCTCGTCCTGGGCTCACCCCGGACATAGGGAGGATAGCCATACAGGTCCGGGGTGTCGGGCATGCCTGGAGATCAAGTGGTGTCATATGCCCCGAAGGGCGGCGCATCCACTCAGGTGGCGTCGGCGTCGAACGGCGGGGGGTCCTTGGGGGCCGCGGCCTGCGGGGCGGCGTCGTCCTTCTTGCTCAGCGACACGGAACCGGCCGCTGCCGCCGTGCCCGCGGCGGCGCCCGCCGCGGCGGCCGTGGCACCGGTGCCACCGGGGGACTTCTTCGCCAGGCGGCTCTCCGGGGTGCGGCCGTTGACCGCGTCGGTCACCTCGGTCAGCTCTTTGCGCATGTCGAGGCTGCTGGTGAGCTCTTTGAGACCGAGGTCGTCGTTGTCCAGCAGGTGCTTCTTCGCGAAGCGGCGGGGATTGAGATCCTCGAACTCGAAGTCCTTGAACTCGGGCCCCAGCTCGCTGCGGATGTCCTGCTTGGCGCTGTCGGAGAACTCGCGGATCTTCCTGATGAAATTGGCCGCGTCCTGGATCATCTTCGGCAGCTTCTCCGGGCCGAAAACCAGGATGGCGAGGATGATCAGCGTGATGAACTCCAGTGACCCTATATCGAAGAACACCTGACAGCTCCCTCACGCATACGGTAGATGGCCACGGTACCCGGCAACGGCTGCGGACGGGAGACGGCGTACCTCAACGATGCGGTGAACGACGGGCCAAGAGCACGCCGAGCGCCCCGTCTCAGTCACTGTAGGCCTCCCCCAGGGTGACGGGCAGTGAGATCTCGTCACCGTCCCGTTCGATGGTCAGCTCCAGCTCGTCACCTGGCCGGTGGCTGCGGATCTTGACGATCAGCTCGTCGCTGCCCCGCACCGGCTCGCCGTCGACCGCGGTGATGACGTCGCCCTCCTCCACGCCCGCCTCGTCGGCCGGGCTGCCGGGCTCGACCGCCCGGCCGCCCGAGGCACTGCCGATGCGGGCGCCGTCACCGGGGTAGCCGGTGTCCAGCGTGACGCCGATGACCGGGTGGCTGGCCCGCCCGGTGTTGATCAGCTGCTCGGCCACGTCCTTGGCCTGGTTGACCGGGATGGCGAAGCCGAGGCCCACGCTGCCCGACTGCCCCGGGTCCAAGCCGCCGCTGTCCGCGGTGCGGATCGCACTGTTGACGCCGATGACCCGGCCGCTGCCGTCGACCAGAGGGCCGCCGGAGTTCCCCGGGTTGATCGGGGCGTCGGTCTGGAGCGCGTTGACGTAGCTGATGTCCGAGCCGTCCGCCTCCGCACCGCCCGCCGTGATCGGCCGCTCGGTGGCGCTGATGATGCCGGAGGTGACGGTGCCCGCCAGATCGAACGGGGCGCCGATCGCCACCACCGGGTCGCCGACGCGCACCGCGTCGGAGTCGCCGAGCGGCAGCGGGCTCAGCCCCGAGACCCCGGTCACCTTGACCACGGCCAGGTCGTAGCCGCTGTCCTGGCCGATGACCTCGGCCTGCGCCCTGTCCCCGCTGCTGAACGTGACGTCTATCACGCCGCTTTCCGCGGCCGGGCGCACCACGTGCGCGTTCGTGAGGATGTGCCCCTCGTCGTCCAGCACGAAGCCGGTGCCGCCGCCCAGGGTGACGACGCCCGGTAGCACCTCCGCGGCGATGCCGGCGATGCTGCCCTCGGGGGGCGGCGACTCACCGGCCGTGGCCTGTGGCAGCCTCACCTCGCTGAACAGGCCCTCCCGCTCCAGGTACACCCCGATCCCGCCGCCGAGGACGCCGGCCACCAGGGCGATCACCGCCGCCCCCGCGACCAGCCGCCCGGCCCGCCCGCGGCCGGCCGGCGGCTGCTGCGGGGCGGGGTGGGCCTGCGGCACCGGCGTGCCGCCGTGCGGTGTGGCCCACGGGTCGTAACGCGGCCCCTCGGAACGCGCCTGCGGGGCGGGGCCCTGCGCGGGCGGGGGCAGTTGGGTGCCCGCGGGCGGGGTCGGGTCGGGCCGCTGCACGGGGGGCGCGGGCGCCCAGGGGCCCGGCTGCCCGTACGGCGGTGTGCCGTACGGGTCCTGGCCCGCCGACTCCGCGTCATCACCCGCGCCTGATCCCCAGGCGGGCTGCGAGGCGGCCTGGTGGCCGGGAAGGCTGTTGCCCTTGTCCATGGCGGCTTTCCCCATCGTCTCCGCGGCGTCCTGGTCCCGGCTGAGAATTGAACCAGGTCAGTCGCCCGAAATCAGCGAGGACTCAGCGCATTCAGAATGCTCGGTGCGGCCGAGGGATCGGCGTCCGCGCCGAGGCCCAGGCCCGTGCCGAGCAGCGGGAACAACTGCCCGCTGGTCCCGATCGGCCCGGCCGGGGCGCTGAGCAGCGCAAGTCCTGCGGCCTGGGCGGTCAGCACCGCGGGCAGCCGGTTTTCATCCTCCGAACGCGCGGCCGGTGGGCGGGCCACGTTCACCGTGCTGGCGCCGCTGCCGGCGGATACCGCGCTGGGCGGGGCGGAACCGGCCGTGGTCGTCGCGGTGCCGACACTGCTGACCGCCCCGCCGATGGCGAACGCCGCCAGCGAGACCGCGCCCGCGGCGGCGAAGGCGAGCCGGTGGCCGCGGTGCACCCGCGCGGCCCCCGGCTCATGTATCCGGAAGCCACGCTCGCCGCCGAGGGTGGGCGGGCCGAGCAGCGAGTCACGCTGGCGCCCGCCCGGCAGCAGGTCAAGGCGCAGGGCCGATGATCGCTTGGCCGGCGGCTCGTCGCGGTCGTCCGGCACGTCGTCGTCGGCGGGCGCGGTCGGACCCGCGTCGGCCGCGGGCAGTCCCTGGAGCCTGGCCAGCAGCCCGTCGGACGGGCCGGGCAGCGGGCTGCGCGCGAACACGCTCTTGACCTCGCGCTGCGCGTCCGCCTCCGCCTTGCAGTGCGCGCAGGTGGCGAGGTGGGCCAGCACGCGGTCCCTGCTGTCGTGGGACAGCTCACCGTCGACAAGGGCCGCCAGGCTCTCCCCGAGGTGGTGGTCGGACCGGCCGGTGCCCTCGGGACCGCTCACTCCGCCCCGCCTTCCTCCGCACGCGTCCCCGCGGGGACGGCGGCGAGGACGGAGTCCTCCCGCTCCACCCGCTCGGAACGGACGCGGGGCGAACGGTGGCGCAGCGCCTTGCGCAGGTGCGAACGTCCGCGGTGAATCCGGCTGCGCACCGTGCCGAGCTTCACGCCGAGCGTGGTGGCGATCTCCTCGTAGCTCAGGCCCTCGATGTCGCAGAGCACCACGGCGGCACGGAAGTCGGGCGCGAGGGTGTCCAGCGCCTGCTGCACGTCGGCGTCGAAGTGGGTGTCGTTGAAGTGCTGCTGGGGCGTGGGCTCGCGGCTGGGCAGCCGGTCGGCGGCGTCCTCGCCGAGGGCGTCGAACCGGATGCGCTGCTTGCGGCGCACGGAGTCCAGGAACAGGTTGGTCGTGATGCGGTGCAGCCAGCCCTCGAACGTGCCGGGGGTGTACGTGGACAGCGAACGGAAGACGCGGACGAAGACCTCCTGCGTGAGGTCCTCGGCATCGTGCTGGTTGCCCGTGAGACGGTACGCCAGCCGGTAGACGCGCGCGCTGTGGGTGCTGACGATCTCTTCCCAGCTCGGCGGCGCCCACGTGGCGCTGTCGGAGCCCTCGTTGAACGTGGCGACGGTCGTGGTGGTGCCGTCGGCCGCGTCGGCGGTGGCCTGCGCCCGGTCGGCGTCAGCGTTCTCTGTCACGGAATTCGGCCCGCCGGAAGACCGCAGGAAGCGTTTGAGCGCCCCCCGGCCGGTGGACGTGGCCGCACCTCCCCTGTCGGCTCTGGTGGTGTCCAGTGGAGTCCCTACCATAGCCACCTCGCCCGTTAGCTCCGGATAAGCATTTCTTGACGGCTTTCCGCCGGCGCCGCTGCGGGCGGCCCCGATCGATCCAACGTCCGGTCCGGGCGCCCTGTTCCCCCGCGGAGTCGATACAGTCAAAGCGCGTGAAAGACGGGGACAGGAGAGGGCCATTACCGGCAACCGGCTGACGAGCTGGGCGTTCGCCGAGGCGTATGGCGCACCGGACGCCGAGACCGCCGAGGGTGCGGCGCTCCGATGGGCCCGCGACCGGGCCGGGGAGGCCGGGGTGCGCCCGGTGTCGCCCGGCACCGGGGACGCCCTCCGGCTGCTCGCCGCCGCGACGGCGGCCAGGGCGGTGGTCGAGATCGGCACGGGCGCCGGGGTGTCCGGCATCCACCTGCTGGCGGGCATGCGGCCGGACGCGGTGCTGACGACGGTGGACGTCGAGCCGGAGCGGCAGCAGTTCGCCCGGCAGGCGTTCCGTATGGCGGGGCACGCGGCCAACCGCACGCGGGTCATCCCCGGCCACGCCCTCGACGTGCTGCCGCGGCTGACCGACGGCGGCTATGACCTGGTGTTCTGCGACGGCGACCGGCTCGAATGCCTGGAGTACCTCGCAGAATCGTTGCGGCTGTTGCGGCCGGGCGGGCTCGTCTGCTTCGCCGGGGTCTTCGCCGGCGGCCGCACGGTGGACTCGGCCGCGCAGCCCACCGAGGTGCGCAAGCTGCGCGAGCTGCTGCGCGCCGTCCGTGAGAGCAAGGAGCTGGTGCCTGCGCTGCTCCCGGTCGGCGATGGGCTGCTGTGCGCCGCGCGGGCCTGACGGCCGCGGGCGGCGCGGCGGACAAGACGGCGCTGCCCCGGACGACCTTCCGGGGCAGCGCCGACGAGTCAGCTCGGAGCGCGGCGGCTCAGCCGGTCACCTTCTTCAGCTCCTCATCGAGCGCGACTGCTTCGTCAGGAGTCAGCTCGACGACGAGTCGGCCACCGCCTTCGAGCGGAACGCGCATGATGATGCCCCGCCCCTCCTTGGTCACCTCAAGCGGACCATCGCCCGTCCGCGGCTTCATGGCCGCCATGCTCGTTCCCCTTCCTGAACCAGCTCGTCGAAGCCGACAACACGAGGGTCACCGGCGTCGAACACATTGCTTGCCGCCATTATCCCGCATGGAACGTGCCGATGACCAACATTGGGCGGTATAGCTTCGGCAACGCACACGCGCAAAACCACTCAATTCGCCGATTGTCCCGCGATAGCTCGGATGACTGCGCCATGCTGTGCGGCATGGCCGACACCGACACCGTGCTCTACGACGTAACCGACGGTCTCGCGACTGTCACGCTGAATCGCCCCGAGGCGATGAATGCCCTGAATGTGACGGCGAAGGAAGCGCTGCGCGACTCGTTGCGGCGGGCGGCGGGGGATTCCGAGGTGCGCGCCGTTCTCCTCACCGGCCGCGGACGGGCCTTCTGCGTCGGGCAGGACCTCAAGGAACACACCGCGGCATTGGCGGAAGAAGACGACGCGATGCGCACCGTCGCCCTGCACTACAACCCGGTCGTCAGCGCCATCGCGGGAATGCGGAAACCCGTGGTGGCCGCGGTGAACGGAGTGGCGGCGGGGGCCGGATTCGGCTTCGCGCTGGCGGCGGACTACCGCGTCGTGGCCCACGGCGCCTCATTCAGCACCGCGTTCGCGGGAATTGCGCTCACGGCCGACTCGGGACTGTCCTGGACCCTCCAGCGGTTCGTGGGCCCCGGTCGCGCGGCGGATCTGCTGCTCTTCCCGCGGAAGATCGACGCCGCGGAGGCCGAACGGCTCGGCATCGCCCAGCGGGTGGTGCCGGACGACGAACTGCCGGAAACCGCACGGGAGATCGCCCGCGCCCTGGCGGCGGGCCCCACGCGCGCCTACGCCGCGATCAAGGAGTCGCTCGCCTTCGCGGCCGGCCATCCGCTGACCGAGACCCTGGAAGTGGAGGCCGCGCTCCAGTCCGAGGCGGGGGCCACGGCCGACCACCGGGCGGCCGTGGCCGCGTTCGCCAAGAAGGAACGGCCGCGCTTCCGCGGCGCGTGAGCGCCGCGGCACCGGCTGCCCGCGGGTCTCAGGCCGGGTCCTTCGGCGGCGCGGTGTCCTTGGGCCCGGCCGGGGCCGAGGCGCCGGCCAGTGCCGTCTCCAGCTCCGTGATCCGCGCGTCGCGCTCGGCCAGCTCGGCCGCGAGCCGGTCGAGCACGTCGTCGACCTCGGCCATCCGGTAGCCGCGCGGCGCCACCGGCAGCCGCACCCGCACCACGTCCGCCGGGCCCACCGGCCGGTCCATCGGCAGCGGGTCGTCCAGCCGGTCCGGCTCCGCGTCGGCCAGCCCGCCGGCCGCAGGACCGCCGGACCCGTCGCCGCTGCCCAGCACCGCGAGCGTGACCGCGGCGATCACCACGACCATCGCCGCCATCAGAAACCAGAACACGAAAACTGCTCCCCCTTGCCTCGTCGTTGGCGCCTCGTCCGCGGCGCGTCCGGCCGCTGTGCCGATCGTCGCACGCCCCGCCGACAGCGGCGGGCGGGTAGGTTCGAAGCGTACGCCGCCGCCGCGGGTCGGGCGAGAACGAAAGAGCTGAGCTGATGCTGCGCCTGGGAACACGGGAGTTCGGGCCGGACGAGCAGGTGCTCATGGCCATCGTCAACCGGACACCCGATTCCTTCTACGACCAGGGCGCGACCTTCCGCGACGACGCCGCCCTGGAGCGCGTCGAACGGGCGGTGGCCGAGGGCGCGGCGATCATCGACATCGGCGGGGTCAAGGCCGGCCCCGGCGCCGAGGTGGACGCGGCCGAGGAGATCCGCCGCACCGCGGGGTTCGTCGCCGAGGTGCGGCGGCGTCACCCGGACGTGGTGATCAGCGTGGACACCTGGCGGCACGAGGTCGCCGAGGCGGTCTGCGCCGCGGGCGCCGACCTGCTGAACGACGCCTGGGGCGGCGTCGACCCGCGCCTGGCCGAGGTCGCGGCGGAGCACGGCGTGGGTCTGGTGTGCACCCACGCGGGCGGCGCACGGCCGCGGACGCGCCCGCACCGGGTGGCCTACGAGGACGTGATGGCGGACATCCTGAGGGTGACCGTGGGCCTGGCCGAGCGGGCGGTCGCGCTCGGCGTGCGCCGCGACGCGGTGCTCATCGACCCGGGGCACGACTTCGGGAAGTCCACCCGGCACTCCCTGGAGGCGACGCGGCGGCTCGACGAGATGACGGCCACCGGGTGGCCGGTGCTCGTGTCGCTGTCCAACAAGGACTTCGTCGGCGAGACGCTCGATCTGCCGGTGCGGGAACGGCTGCTGGGGACGCTGGCCACCACCGCGGTCTCGGCGTGGCTCGGCGCCCGGGTCTACCGGGTGCACGAGGTCGCCGAGACCCGGCAGGTGCTGGACATGGTCGCCGCCATCGCCGGGCGGCGGCCCCCCGCCGTGGCGCGCCGCGGCCTGGCCTGACGCGCACCCGGGTCAGGGCTTGGTGACCAGGGCGATCGCCTCGTCGACGTCGTCGGTGAGGTGGAAGAGGGACATGTCCTTCGGCGAGGCCTTGCCCTGCGCCACGACCGTGTCGCGCAGCCAGGCGGCCAGGCCGCTCCAGTACTCGGTGCCGACGAGCACGATGGGGAAACGCGTCACCTTCTGCGTCTGGACCAGCGTCAGCGCCTCGAACAGCTCGTCCAGCGTGCCGAGCCCGCCCGGCAGCACCAGGAAGCCCTGGGCGTACTTCACGAACATCGTCTTGCGGACGAAGAAGTACCGGAAGTTGACCCCGATGTCGACGTACTCGTTCAGCCCCTGCTCGAAGGGCAGCTCGATGCCCAGGCCGACCGAGACGCCGCCCGCCTCGCTCGCGCCGCGGTTCGCCGCCTCCATCGCGCCGGGGCCGCCGCCGGTGATCACGGCGATGCCCGCCTCGGCGAGGCCGCTCCCGATGCGCCGGCCCAGCTCGTACTCGGGGGAGCCGGGCGCGGTGCGGGCGGAGCCGAAGACGCTGACGGCCGGGCCGAGTTCGGCCAGGGCGCCGAAGCCCTCGACGAACTCCGACTGGATGCGCAGCACGCGCCACGGGTCGCCGTGGACCCAGTCGGAAGGGCCTCTGGTGTCCAGCAGCCGCTGGTCGGCGGTGCCCGCCGTGATCTGCCCCCGCCGGCGCACCACCGGGCCGAGGCGCTGCTCGCGCCGGCCGCCCCGCTCGTCCGGTCCCTGGCTGCCGCTCATGCCGTGCTCCTCATCCGCCGTCCTGTCCGCGTCCACGCCCTTGCCGAACGCGGCCGTTCACCGCGCGAACGCGGCCGTTCACCGCGCGGGCGCGGTCAGCCACGCCCGCAGGCGCTCCTCGCAGTGGAAGATCGCCGCCACCGCCACACGCTCGTCCCGCTTGTGCGCCACGTTCGGATCGCCGGGGCCGTAGTTGACCGCGGGGACGCCGAGCGCGCTGAACCGGGAGACGTCCGTCCAGCCGTACTTGGGCCGCGGCTCGCCGCCGACCGCCTCGATGAAGGCGCGGGCGGCCGGGTGCGACAGGCCGGGCAGGGCCCCGGGCGAGTGGTCCTCGACGGTGAACTCGGCGATGCCGCAGCCCTCGAAGACCTCCCGGACGTGGGCGACGGCCGCCGCCTCGTCACGGTCGGGCGCGTACCGGTAGTTCACCGTGACAACGCACGCGTCGGGGATGACGTTCCCCGCCACCCCGCCCTCGATCCCGACCGCGTTCAGCCCCTCGTGGTACTCGAGGCCGTCGATGACCGGGCGACGCGGCCGGTAGGCGGCCAGGCGGGCCAGCACGGGCGCGGCGGCGTGAATGGCGTTCTCACCGGTCCAGGAGCGCGC
Organism: Streptomyces sp. MP131-18; assembly: GCF_001984575.1. Taxonomy (GTDB): domain Bacteria; phylum Actinomycetota; class Actinomycetes; order Streptomycetales; family Streptomycetaceae; genus Streptomyces; species Streptomyces johnsoniae. Next base: position 2,637,096 of record NZ_LZNS01000001.1, read on the forward strand.
CGAGTGGGCGCGCTGCCCCGGCAGCCGCAGCCGCATCCGCAGCGTGCCCTGGCAGCCGCCCTCGACCTGGCCGCCGGACGGTTCGAGCAGGACGGCGAAGTCCCCGGCCAGCCAGTCGGGCCGGTCGGTGGCCAGGTGCCCGAGACCGTTCAGCTCGGCCGCGACCTCCTCGTTGTCGTAGAAGACGAACGTCAGGTCGCGGTTCGGCTCGGGCACGGTGGCCGCGATGCGCAGCTGAACGGCGACGCCCGACTTCATGTCCGAGGTGCCGCAGCCCCACAGCACGCCGTCGGCGTCGAGGCGGGCGGGCACGTTGTCCGCGATCGGCACGGTGTCGATGTGCCCGGCCAGCACGACCCGTTCGCCGTGGCCCGCGTCCGTGCGCGCCACCACGTTGTTGCCGTGGCGGTCGACCCGCAGCCACGGGAGGGTGCGCAGGGCCGCCTCGACGGCGTCGGCCAGCGGCTGCTCCGTGCCGCTGACGGACGGGATGTCCACCAGCTCGGCGGTCAGGGCGGCCGCGTCCCGGCCGAGGTCGAGGGCGGGCGGCGCGGATCGTTCCATGGGGCCACCGTACCCGGGCGGCCCGGTGGCCCCCGTGCGGAACCGATACCCTCGTCCGCGTGCCCGAACGGACGACCGGAAAGCGCAGCCACCGCGTGATCGGCGGCGCGTGCGCCGCGCTCGTTCTGCTGGGCGCCGCGGCGTACGCCGTCACGCAGTCCGGCGAGGACCGGGACCGGCGCGGGCCGCCGCGCTGCTCGGTGGCGGGACCCGACGGTGAACGCGCCTTCACGCTCCGGCCGGAGCAGGCCGCGAGTGCCGCCACGATCGGGGCCGTCGCCTCGGCCCGCGGGCTGCCCGAGCGGGCGGTCACCATAGCGATCGCCACCGCCATGCAGGAGTCGAGCCTGCGCAACATCGACTACGGCGACCGGGATTCGCTCGGCCTCTTCCAGCAGCGGCCCTCGATGGGCTGGGGCAGCGAGGCGGAGGTGATGGACCCGGTCTACGCGGCGGGGGCGTTCTACGACCGGCTGGTCGACGTGCCCGGCTACCTGACACTGCCGCTGACCGTGGCGGCGCAGGAGGTGCAGCGCAGCGCGTTCCCCGACGCGTACGCCCGGCACGAGGAGGAGGCGGCCCTGCTCGCGGGGGCGCTGACCGGGCGGGCCGAGGCCGCGCTGAGCTGCTCGTGGACGGTGGCGGAGCAGCCCGCGGGGCAGCCGCGGGAGGTCCACGAGCGGATGATGCGGGAGTTCGGCGAGGGGGTGCAGCCGACCGGCGACGGCACGCGGCTGACCGTTCCGCTGCAGGGCGGGGAGGAGACCAGGCGGGGCTGGGAACTCGCGCACTGGGCGGTGGCCCACTCGGCCGAGCTGGGAATCGAGCGGGTCTCCTACGGAAACCGCGTCTGGGAGGCGCGGCGTTCCTGGGACGGTTGGCAGGAGGCCGCGGAGGAAAGTCTGGCCGGCGCCCCGGAAGTTCAGCTGTCCGTATTCGGTCCGGCCGAGTCGATTCCTTAAATGGCCCGGGGAACGGTCCTGCTGACGTTCCCTCAGGCCTCGACGTCCAAGCCGATTGCCCGATTTAATCGGACGCAATAATGCGATGCATTGCGAATCCTTTACCCGGGGCTCCCGCAACCTCCCACCGCCCCCGAGCGATAGGCACGGCGTCCGCATCGCTTCCTGAAGGCAAAAGGAGCATCATGTCCCACCCCCTCACGCGCCGCCTGACGAAGGCCGCCCTCCTGCTCGCCGCCGGCACCGCGCCCGTCGTCGGGGCCGCCGGGCAGGCCGCCGCCGCGCCGCTGCCCGGGACGCCGGACCTGACGGGGCTGGTCGCGCCGGACGGCGCCCTGGTGAACGATACGCTGGACGCCACCACCGGCGAGGTCAGTGGCGCCGTCGAACGGATCGCGGGCCCCACCGTCCGTGAGGTCGTGCCGGTCGTCGTCCCCGTGGTCCACGACGCCGGGCGGCGGACCGCGCAGACCACGGCCGGGCTCGGGCAGAGCCTCGCGTACAAGGCCGCGCAGATCGGCCCCACCCCGAACGAACTCCAGCGGATGCTGCCCTCGATGGAGAACCCGAGCATGCACCTTCTCTACCTCTGACCCACCCCGCGCCCACGCCCCCCACGCCCCGCAGGAACGGCCCCGGACGCCCGGGGCCGTTCCTGCGGGCCGCTCAGACCGTCAGCCGCCGCACCGCAGCGGCGACCCGCTCGTCGGTGGCGGTGAACGCCACCCGCACGAACCGCGCGCCCGCCGGGCCGTAGAACTCCCCGGGCGCCACGAGGACGCCCTGCTTGCCGAGGTCGGCCACCGTGTCCCAGCACGGCTCGTCGCGCGTCGCCCACAGGTAGAGCGACGCCTCGCTGTGCTCGATGCGGAACCCGCGGCTCACCAGCGCGTCCCGCAGCCCCGCGCGCCGCGCGGCGTACCGTTCGCGCTGCTCGGCCACGTGGGCGTCGTCGCCGAGCGCCGCTGCCATGGCCGCCTGCACCGGCGCGGGCATCATCATCCCGGCGTGCTTGCGGACGGCGAGCAGCTCGCCCAGCACCGCCGCGTCCCCCGCGAGGAAGGCGGCCCGGTACCCGGCCAGGTTGGACCGCTTGGACAGCGAGTGCACGGCGACCAGGCCCTCGGTGCTGCCGCCGCACACGTCGGGGCGCAGCACGGAGACCGGCTCGGTCTCCCAGCCGAGCTCCAGGTAGCACTCGTCGCTGACGACGAGCACCCCGTGCGCCCTGGCCCACGCCACCACCTCCCGCAGCTCGGCGGCGCCGAGCACGCGACCGGTCGGGTTGGAGGGGGAGTTGAGCCACAGCAGCCGCAGACCCGTCGGGTCGAGAGCGGTCGGCGCGCCGTGGTAGGGCACCGGCTCGGCGCCCGCCAGGCGCGCGCCGACCTCGTACGTCGGGTAGGCCGGCTCGGGGAACGCGACCCGATCGCCCGCGCCCAGGCCCAGCTGTGCCGGGAGGGAGGCGACCAGCTCCTTGGAGCCGATCACGGGCAGCACGTTGCCGTGCCCGAGGCCCGCGGCCCCCGTCCGCCGCTCGCACCAGCCGACGAGGGCGTCCCGCAGCGCCGGGGTCCCCCACACCGTCGGGTAGCCGGGGCTGTCGGCCGCCGCCGCCAGGGCGCGCCTGACCGACTCGGGCACCGGATCGACGGGGGTGCCGACCGAGAGGTCCACGATCCCGTCCGCGTGGGCCGCGGCGATCGCCTTGTACGGTTCGAGCCGGTCCCAGGGGAAGACGGGCAGGCGGGCGGACACGGATGACACGGAACGGCTCCCTTCCTCGGCACTACGCACGCCAGATCCTGACCTGTCCTGACCGGTCCCGACCTCCGTGGACGGCACACGGCTCGGAACGTGTCGGTCCCGCGCGGCGGGTGCCGCACGGGACCGGGTGAGACGCCTGATCAGAACGCTGAAGGCGGCAGGTCACTCGTCGTGGCTCTGCGGGGGCAGCGCGGCGATCAGCGGGTGGTCCCGCTCGATCAGGCCCAGCTTGCTCGCACCGCCGGGTGAGCCCAGGTCGTCGAAGAACTCCACATTGGCCTTGTAGTAGTCCTTCCACTCCTCCGGGGTGTCGTCCTCGTAGAAGATGGCCTCCACCGGGCACACCGGCTCGCAAGCACCGCAGTCCACGCACTCGTCGGGGTGGATGTAGAGGGCGCGCTGCCCCTCGTAGATGCAGTCGACAGGGCACTCCTCGATGCATGCCTTGTCCTTCAGGTCGACACAAGGCTCCGCGATGACGTAGGTCACGCTGTCAGTCCTCCTTGTAGGGGCGGCGGGTCCGCCGTGATGCGCGCGGGAGCGCGGCGTCGTCGATGCTCAGCCCTAGTATCGCCGGTTGAGGCTGTAGGAAGAACAAGAGGGGGCTGGGAAGCCGGTGGAGTTCGCCATGAGGGGCGGTCTTACCGTTCGGGTAGGGCCTGCTGACGTGGGCAAACGCGTTTCGCTCCGCACGCTGACGGAGCCGGGCGACCCCGCGGGACGGTTCACCGACACCGTCGGCGTGCTCACCGCCTGGACGGACGGTTCACTGGAGGTCACCCGGCGTGACGGGAGCGCCGTGCGACTGCGGGAGTCCGCGCTGGTGGCGGGCAAGGTCGTGCCGGATACTCCGGCCAGGCGGCGGGGGCTGCCGGCCGCGGACGTGCCCGAGCTGACGGCGGTCGCGGCCAGGGCCTGGCCGGCGGCCGCGACCGAACGCATCGGCGACTGGCTGGTGCGGGCGGCCGGTGGGTGGACACGGCGCGCGAACTCGGCGTGCGCACTGGGCGACGCGCCCCCCGACCTTGCCCGCATATCCGCCTGGTACGCCGCCCGCGGGCTGCCGCCCGCGTTCCAGCTCGCCACGGGTCAGGAGCTGCTGGCGGCCGGTCTCGAACGGCGGGGCTGGGCCGCGTCGGGCCACGCGGTGGTGCAGATCGCGGCGCTCGCCCCGCTCGCGGACCGGGAGCCCGTCGAACGGGTCAGGGTCGAGGGGGAGTTGACGGCCGCGTGGCTGAGCGGCTGGCCCCGGGCCGCGGATGCGCCGGGCACGGCGGAACGCGTGCTCGCGGGCGGCCGGACCACCCTGTTCGCGCTGGCGCCCGGCTCGGGCCCGCGGCCCGCCGCGGTCGGCCGCTGCGTCGTGGACGGCCGGTGGGCGGGCTTCACGGCGGTGCGCGTGGACCCGGCCCACCGTGGCACCGGCCTGGCCAGGGAAGTCATGGCCGCCCTGGCCCGCGCGGCGCTGGACGCGGGCGCGAGCGCCGCCCACCTCCAGGTGGAGACGGACAACGCCGCGGCCCGCACCCTCTACCGGAGCCTCGGCTTCGCCGACCACCACCACTACCACTACCGTTCGCCGACCGAGGCGGACCGCCGCTGAAGGACCCGCGGCCGGGCACCTCAGCTCGGGTCGAGCTCGATGACGCCCACCCGCTGCGCGGGGTCGGTCGCCAGCAGCGCCTCGCGCAGCGCGCCCACGACGTCCTCCGGGGTGACCGGGGTCTGGCTCCCGTCGCCGCGGGTGACCAGGACGCCGTCGAACGTGGCGCCGTACAGGCCCTCGAGCACCTCCAGGTCGTAGGTGTCCACGAGCCGCCCGTCCACCGCCTCCATGGAGAGGAACTGCGGCAGGGTGCCCTGCGGGCTGAAGGAGATCTCCTCGGTCCCGGCCCGCACGGTCACCAGACCCGACATCGCCGGCTCGGCGAACTCCTCCATCGCGCGCTGCACTTCCGCCTCGTCCACCTCGGGCTCCTGGGTGGTCATCGGCAGTTCGACGGCGGGATTCCTGCCGGTGGCGGCCCGGTCGCGGAACGCGGACTCGACGGCGTCGGCCGCAGCCTGGAGGTCCACGGCGGTACCCGGCTCGCCGAGCCTGCCGATCGCCTCGCCGTTCTCGAAGTCGATGCCGCCCTCCACGGGCCCGCTGCCCTGGCCCTCGGCGAGGTCGTCGAGCGCGACCGTCAGCTTCTCGCGGTCGACGGAGAAGACGGCCTCCGCGGTGCGCTCGGCGCCCAGCAGCGAGCCGTAGACGGCGACCGGGCCGTAGTCCTGGCCCGACGAGGCGCGCACGGTGGCCTCCGTGTCCACGGAGAGCCCGGCGACGCTCGGCTTCAGCTCGGCCTCCTGCTCGCCGATCAGTACCGTCACCGGCTCGTTGTTGGCCGCCTCCAGCTGGGAGTCGAGACGGCTGGTGGCCTCCTGCGCGCTGAGGCCGCCGATGTCGATACCCAGGACGGTGGTGCCCTTCGGCACGTCCTCGGGGCTCAGGTACAGGCCGGCCCCGTAAGCGACGACGGCCGCGCCGACCACGGCGACCATGAGCAGCTTGAGCTTGGAGCGGCCCTTCGGCTTGGGCTTCGCGGCCTTCGGCGGCGGGGCGGCCTCGCCGCCCTCGCCGCCCGAGCCCGCGGGCTCGGGGACGGCGGCCGGGGACCGTGGGCCCGGCGGCGGCACCGCGGGGCCCGGCTCCGGCGCGGCCGGCCGCCCGGCACCGGTGCCGTCCAGCACGGGGAGGGGCCCGGTGCCGGTGAGGTCGGCCGGGGGCGGCGGCGGGAAGGGGCCGCCGAGGTCCATGGTGGTGCCGACCGGGTCCTCCTCCTCCGGCAGCGCGGGCGCCTGCGCGCGCGGCGGCGGCGCCTGGGCGGCGGGCGGGACGGGCGGCAGCGGCATGTCCCCGGTGGCCGGGCCCGTGGTGGGGCCGACCGGTCGCGGCGGCAGGCCGAGGGGCGTCCCGGCGGGCGGGGTGTCGGAGTGCTGCCTGAACCAGGACGCGGGGATGCCGTCGGCCGGCGTCTCGGTCACCGCCGGGTGGCCCCCGGGCGGGGTGTCGGCGGGCGGGGGGTCGGCGGGCGCCTGCGGAGCCGGGCCGCCCTGGGACGCCGGTGGCTTCTTCGGCTCGAACCAGGAGCTGGTCTTCTTGCCTGGGCCGCCGCCGGCCGTGTCCCCGGCCGCCGCGGCGGGCGGCGCGGGCGCGGGTGCGTCGCGCCCCGCCGGCTCGTCCACGGTCTCCCGCACCACGATGGGCGGAATGGGCCGCGAGCCCGGGATGTTGATGCGGGCGCGGGTGGTCAGCGTGGTTTCTGTTTTCTTCTCATCCGGCCGCGGGGCTCCCGGGCGGGCTTCGCCCTCTCCGTTGCCCCGCTGGGGTTCACCCCACCCCAGCGGGCCGGGGGGCGGATTGTCAGTTTCACGACTCAAGGCTGGGTCTCCCGGTTGGCGTCCGGCCCGGGACTGGGTCGGAACCGGACGGCTGGCCCCACGATACTGGGGACGGCGGTGTGGTACGGCGCCACCACAGGATTGGCACATACACCGCTACGAACGTGAGTGCGCTTCCGGCACGGCGAACAGCGGGCGTTCCGCGGGGGCGAGAGTGGCGGACACCACAGCCAGCGCCATGCCGCCCAGCAGGAACAGGTAACTGCCCGCACCCGCCGCGAAGATGAAATCGCCCTGCGGACGCGTGATGGTCAGCAGCAGCACGACGACGGACCATCCGCCCGCCGGAACGCCCGCGCCGATCCGCGAACGGGTCACCAGCGCCCCGCCCCAGAACAGGGCCGCCGCGCCGCCGAGCGCGAGCAGCAGCCCCAGCGGGAACCACGCGCCCTGCACCAGCGACCCGGCCAGGCCGGCGAGCGCGCCGAGCAGTCCGAGTCCCGCGTATGCGGCCCACTTCATGAGGAACCCTCCACGTGCCCCAGGCCGGCGAAGACGTCCCGCGCGCCCGCGGGCACCGGCTCCCCGGCGGCCAGCCGGTAGTACTCCGTCTCCCACAGCGGCTGCGCAAGACCGTTGGACAGCGCGAACACCCCGCCCGCCACCTCGATCTGCGTGGCGTGCGCCGCCATGGCGGCGGCCTTGGCGGCCACTTGCGCCGCGGTGCCGGTGACCGCCAGCGCCACGTTCCCGTCCTCGGTCACGCCCGGCACGTCGGCCGGGCCCGCCACCCCGGGGAACCGGCCGGGGCCCGCGGCGCGCAGCGCGGCGAACCGGTCCTCGGCCGCGGAGCGCGGCACGCAGGACCACAGGATGCGGGCGATCCGGTGCCGCCCGGCGGCGAGTTCGGCGCCGCGCATCGCGACGCGGTGCGCCTGGATGTGGTCGGGGTGACCGTAACCGCCGTCGGGGTCATAGGTGATGAGCACCTGCGGGCGCACCTCGGCGATGACGTCGGCGAGCGCCGCGCCGGCCTCGTCGAGGCCGGCCCGCCAGAAGGCGGCCGGGTGGTCGTTGGTGGCCAGGCCCATCATGCCGGAGTCGCGCCAGCGCCCCCGGCCGCCGAGGAAGCGGTGGTCGGTGACGCCGAGGACGCGCATGGCGGCGGCCAGTTCGTCCGCCCGGTGGGGGCCGAGCGCGTCGTCACGGTCCGCCGTGAGGTGGGCGAGCGGGGCGGGGATGACCTCGCCCTCCTCGCCCAGCGTGCAGGTCACGAGCGTGACCGCGGCACCGGCGGCGACGCAGGCGGCCATGGTCACGCCATTGCAGATCGACTCGTCGTCGGGATGGGCGTGCACCAGCAGCACGCGCGCCTGGCCGGAACTCATGGCAGCGAGCTTAGGCCCTGTCGTTTGGATCTTCGCGGGGCCGCGCTGCCGGCTACGGCACTCCCCCAGCCTGGCGGCTGGGAGGCGCCCCCACGCTGCGTTGTCGCATCGCGCGAGTACTCCCCCAGACTCCGTCCGGGAGGTGCCCCCACCCCGGACTCCTCCCCCAGACTTCGTCTGGGAGGTGCCCCCAGGGAGGTGCCCCCACCCCAGACTCCTCCCTCAGACTTCGTCTGGGAGGTGCCCCCAGGGAGATGCTCCCAGGGAGGTGCTTCCACGTACGAGCTGCGATCGTCCGCCTTGCGATCCACCGCATCCGACAACGCGACCTGATCCACGAAGATCCAAACGACAGGACCTGACGGCCGGGGCTCCGGCTCCGGGTCAGAAGCTGATGTCGCTGATCATGTCGGAGAGGCCGGTGGAGAAGTCGTCGATGGCCGGTGCCATGTTGGACCCGGCGAGGTAGAAGCCCAGGAGCACGCAGACGATGGCGTGCAGGACCTTCAGTCCCGACTTCCTGACCAGCAAAACGACAATGATCGTGAAGAGCAGTACCGCGGAGACGGACAGCCCCATCAAGATCACCTCCATGAAGTCGCACCCGGCTTCGGGCAGGCCAACGAGACCTTCCGTGCCTGGAAGTGTCCTTCCACCACGCGTTCTGGATCATAGCGATCAACGCCCCGCTCACGGTTCGGTGCACGGGTGCAGAAGAGGGGCGCACGCCCCCGGCTCACGGTGCTGCCGGGCCCGTCGCCCGCGGTCAGCGGGCGAGGGTGGTGCCCTCCTCGGGGAAGTGACAGGCGGTGAGGTGTCCCGCGCCGTTCCCCGACAGCCTGACCAGCGGCGGCTCCTCGGCGGCGCACTTGTCCTCGGCCTTCCAGCAGCGCGTGCGGAAACGGCACCCGGAGGGCGGGTCGGTGGGCGAGGGCACGTCCCCCTTGAGGCGAATCCGCTCCCGGGGCGGCGGGGCGTCGCCCGGGTCCGCCGCGGCTTCTTCCCCTGTGTCCGCGGCGACTTCGGGGACCGCGGAGAGCAGCGCGTGGGTGTAGGGGTGGCGCGGCCGCTCGTAGATGGACTGCCGGTCGCCCACCTCGACGATCTTGCCGAGGTACATCACGGCGATGCGCTGCGAGAAGTGCCGCACGATCGCGAGGTCGTGGGCGATGAAGAGGAACGCGATACCCAGTTCGCGCTGCACGCGCCGCAGCAGGTTGACGACCTGCGCCTGGATGGAGACGTCGAGGGCGGAGACCGGCTCGTCGGCGATGATCAGCTTCGGTTCGAGCGCCAGCGCGCGGGCCACCCCGATCCGCTGCCGCTGGCCGCCGGAGAACTCGTGCGGGAAGCGGTTGTAGTGCTCGGGGTTGAGGCCGACGGTGCCGAGCAGTTCGCGGACCCTGGCCTCCCGGCCGCCGGGCGGGTCGATGCCGTTGATCTCCATGGGGCCGCCGATGATCGTGCCGACGGTCTGCCGCGGGTTGAGCGAGGAGTACGGGTCCTGGAAGATCATCTGGATCTCCGAGCGGACCGGCGCGAGCCGGCGCCTGGAGGCGTGGGTGATGTCGAGGTCCCGGTAGGTGATGGTGCCCGCGCTGGGTTCGAGCAGCCGCGCGAGCAGCCGGCCCGTGGTCGACTTGCCGCACCCCGACTCGCCGACCAGCCCGAAGCTTTCGCCCTCGTGCACGGTCAGGTCGAGACCGTCCACGGCCTTGACGGCGCCGACGGTCCGCTTGATCGGGAAGCCGCCCTTGACCGGGAAGTGCTTGACCAGCCCCTCGACGGTCATCAGGGGCACCCGGTCGTCCTTGTCCCACGTGGTGCTGGTCATCGCTGTCCTCAATTCGGCCGGCCCTGGCTGAGCCGGGGCCGGATGCGCTCGACGAAGAAGGTCCGCTTCTGCTCCGCGCTCAGATGGCAGGCCGCGCCGCGCCCCTCGGGCAGCGCGGGCCGGTCGCCCGCGCAGGAGACCGGGTCCGCCACCTCCTCGGGGAAGGCGCACCTGGGGGTGAACGGGCAGCCGGCGGGCGGGTCGAGCAGGCTGGGAGGGCTGCCGGGGATCGGCACCAGCTCCTGGGAGACGTCGCCCGTCAGCCGCGGCATGGCGCCCAGCAGGCCCCAGGTGTAGGGGTGCTGGGGGCGGCGCAGCACGTCGTCGACGCCGCCGCGTTCGACGGCACGGCCCGCGTACATCACCAGCACGTCGTCGGACACCTGCGCGACCACGCCGAGGTCGTGGGTGATCATGATGATCGCCGAGCCGAACTCCTGCTGGAGGTCGAGCAGCAGGTCCAGGATCTGCGCCTGGACGGTCACGTCGAGCGCCGTGGTGGGCTCGTCGGCGATCAGCAGGTCCGGGTTGCAGATCAGCGCCATCGCGATCATGGCGCGCTGCCGCATGCCGCCCGAGAACTGGTGCGGGTAGTCGTCCACCCGCCGGTGCGGGTTGGGGATGCCGACCTTGCCCAGCATCTCGATGGCGCGCTCGCGCGCCTCGCGCCGCGTGGCGCCCCGGTGCTTGCGGAACGGCTCGGCGATCTGGCGGCCGATCGTGTAGTAGGGCGAGAGCGCGGTCAGCGGGTCCTGGAAGATCATCGCGACCTTGTTGCCGCGCAGCCGCTCCATGCGGCGTTCCGGCGCGGCCGTCAACTCCTCGCCGTCGAGGTGTATCTCGCCGGTGACGGTGGTGTTGTCGGGGTTGTGCAGGCCGAGAACGGTCTGGTTGGCGACCGACTTGCCCGACCCGGATTCGCCGACGATGCCGAGGGTCCGGCCGCGTTCGACGTCGAAGGACAGCCCGTCGACCGCCTTGACGACGCCGTCCTCCGTGGCGAAGCGCACCCGCAGGTCGCGCACGGACAGGAACGGGGCGGCCGGCTCCGAAGCGGCTTCTTCTGTGGTGGTCACGTCGGTCCGCTCCTAGCCGAGACGCACGCGCGGGTCGATCAGCGCATAGCAGGCGTCGATGATGATGTTGAACAGGACGATCATGAGCGCGGCGAACAGCATCACGCCCATCAGCATGGGCAGGTTGGACTGCGTGACGGAGTCGACCGCGAGTCTGCCGAGACCGTGCAGCGAGAACGTCACCTCGGTGATCATGGCGCCGCCGAAGAGGGCGCCGAGGTCGATGCCGAAGATGGTGACGATGGGGATGAGCGAGCCGCGCCAGGCGTAGCGGAAGAAGACCGTGGGCCGGGACATGCCCTTCGCCTTGGCGGTGCGGACGTGATCTTCCTGAAGCTGTTCGATCAGGGTGGCGCGCGACATACGGGTGTAGTTGGCGGTGAAGATCGTCGCCAGCACCAGCCAGGGCAGCAGCAGTCCCTTGAACCACTCCCACGGCTCCTCCGTGAAGGCCGAGGCGTCCGAGGGCTGCGGCAGCAGCCCCGTGTTGTACACGAGGACCGCCAGGGCCAGCGGGCCGAGGAAGTAGATCTGCATGGAGCTGAGGACCAGCGAGGTGGAGCTGACCGTCTTGTCCAGCAGCGTGCCGCGCCTGGCGGCGGCCAGCATGCCGAGGCCGAGGCCGAGGATCAGGAAGACGACGGCGCCGCCGATGGTCAGGGAGACGGTCGTCGGCAGCCGGTCCATGATGGTGTCCAGCACCGGCCGGTTGTCGCGGAAGGAGAAGCCGAGGCAGGGTGCCGGGCAGTGTCCGGCGGGGAAGTCGCGGCCGGCGAAGATGCCGACCATGTACTCCCAGTACTGCACGGGAATGGCCTTGTCGATGCCCAGATTGTGCTCGACGATGGCGAGCTGCTCCTCGGTGCAGACGCCCTTGCCGCAGGCGAGCAGCGCGGGATTGCGCGGGATCGCGTAGAAGAGGAAGAACGTGACGGCGCTGATGACCAGCAGGATGGCGACGGCGCCGAGCGTTCGCCTCATGAGGAATCGGAGCATCGTAGGTGGCTGCCTTCGGTAGGTGCCGTGCGCCGGCCGGCCCGGTCGTCCGGGCCGGCCGGCGGGTGGCTAACTCTCGTCCTGGATGACGTAGATGCGGCGCATGTCGACGGTGCCGAAGTCGTCGTTGAACACCGCGCCGCCGATCATCGAGCCGTGCATGATCGTCTGCCGGTAGGCGAATCCGGGCACGGCCGCCACCAGCTCCTCCTGGATGTACGCGTCCAGTTCGACCCAGGCCGCGGCGGCCTCGGCCGCGTCCTCGATGCCGCGGATGCGGTCGATCTCCGCGTTGACGTGCTCGTCGTTCAGGTGGCTGTAGTTGGACGCGCCGTCCTGGATCTGCCGGCCGTCGAACAGCGGCGGGATCACGGTGCCGGCGGACAGCCAGTCGTGGCCCCAGCTGCTGCGGTAGATGTCGTAGCCGCCGTCGACGACGCCGATGGTGTCGTAGTAGGTCTCCGGCGGGACCTCGCTGCGGTTGACCTCGAAGCCGGCCGTCTCCAGGGCGTCGGCGATGGCGACGGCGGCCTGCTGGTCCTCGGCGGCGGTGTGGTGCACGTAGGACAGCTCGAAGCCGACGGCGTCGGCCTCCTCCAGCAGTTCGCGGGCACGTTCCGCGTCACCCTGCGGGTTGGCGACCTTGCCGAACGGGTCGTAGTCCGGCTGGTAGCCGGGCAGCAGCGGGCTGATCATGCTGGCGGTGTACTGGCCGCCGATGGAGCCGCCGTACGCGTTGAGGATGCCGTTGAGCGGCAGCGCGTAGGCGATGGCCTGCCGGACGCGCTCGTCGGTGACGGTGTCCATGTTGATGGCGAGGCTCCACACGAAGGACTGGTAGCCCTCGACCAGCCGCTCACGGTACTGCGGGTCCTCCATCACGGTCGGACCGTTGCCCGGGTCGAGCCCGTTGCTGAAGCTGATGCCGTTCCGGTTCTCGCCGTTGTCGGCCATCAGCCGGGCGGTGGAGTCCTCCTGGCTGTGCCCGAAGCTGATCTCGAAGGCGTCCGGGTAGGCGTTCCGCGTCGGGTCGGTCTCGGGGACCCAGTGCTCGTTCCTGGTGAGCGTCATGGAACGGCCGGGGCGGTGCTCCTCGATGCGGTAGGGCCCGGAGGTCATCGGCTCCTGGTCGTACGCCTCCTGCGTGTCGTGCTCCTCGGAGACCACCGCGTAGCCGGCGATCGACAGGGCGTACGGCAGGTCGTTCTGCGGCCGGGAGAAGTGGAAGACGACCGTGCGCTCGTCCGGGGTCTCCAGCACGGAGTCGGGCAGGTGGTCGCCGTTGTAGGGGCCTTCGGGCAGCAGTTCGCGGTAGTCGGTGCCGTCCGCGTCGGCCAGCCACTGCTGGATGTAGGTGGGACCCTGGGTGATGAACGGCGCGAACTGCCGCTCGAACGTGTGCCGGATGTCGGCGGAGGTGATGGGCGTCCCGTCGGCGAAGAAGATGTCTTCCTTCAGGGTGTACGTCCACGTCAGGCCGTCCTCCGAGACCTGCCCGGAGTCCGTCGCCAGGTCGCCGACCACGGTGTAGTTGCCGTCGTTGTCCAGCTTCACGGCGGTGAGGCCGCGGTGGACGAGGCGGGCGATGTTCTGCTCGTGCTGGACATAGATCTGCGCCGGGTCCAGGTGGTCCGGCGGGACGTCCTCGAACACGTTCACCGTGCCGCCCGGCTGTGCGTCGGGCACTTCTTCCGCGGGTCCTGTGGAGGCCGCCTCGTCGCCGAAGGATATGGAGGTCAGTTCCTCGGGGGCGGACTGCTCCTCGCCGTTCTCGCCGTCTTCGGCCCCGCCGCCTCCGCCGCTGCTGCACGCGCCGAGGAGCAGCGCGCCCGCCAGGGCGATGGACACCCCGGCCGTGCGCCCTCTGCGCAAGGTGTGGATGCTCATGGGTTGCTGTGCACCTGCCCGTTCCTGTTGAGGGATGTCATCGGACGGTCTTGGGGTCGAAGGCGTCCCGGACCGAATCCCCCAGGAGGTTGAAGGCGACGATAAAGATCACCATCGAGACTCCGGGGAAGAACATGTACGTGATGTCGCTGCGGTACACCTCGGCCGCGGTGGCGAACATCCGGCCCCAGTCGGGGGTGGGCTCGGTGAGGCCCACGCCGAGGAAGGACAGCGCGGCGGCGGTGGTGACGAAGTTCGGCAGCATGTAGGTGGCCTGCACCAGCATCGGCGAGACCACGTTGGGCAGCAGCTCCTTGCGGATGATGCGCCACGGGGAGGCGCCGCTCACCTTGGCCGCCTCGACGAACTCGCGTTCACGCAGGGAGAGGGTGGCGCCGCGCAGGATGCGGCCCAGTGTCATCCACCCGAGCGCCCACAGCACGATGATGACGGAGATCACCTTGACGTGGGTCGGTGTCTCCTGCCGCGGGTCGACGAAAAGGGTGGCGATGATCGGCAGGAACGCGACGAAGAACAGCTGCTGCGGAAAGGCCATCAGCAGGTCGATGAGGCGGCTGATGGCGGCGTCCCACCGGCCGCCGAGGTAGCCGGCGGCGATGCCGAGCACGATCGCGGTGAGCGTGGCGAGAATCGTGACGACGAGGGCGATGAGGAGAGATGTGCGTATTCCGTAGACCAGCTCCATGAAAACGTCACGTCCGGTGCCGGGTTCGAGCCCGAACCAGAATTCACCGTCGATGCCGCCGTTGGGCTTGACGGGATAGCCGTACTCGTTGAGCAGACCGCTCTCCAACTGGCCGTATCTGGTGTACGGGTCCTTTCCGTACAGCCAGGAGATGACCGGCGCGAGCAGCCCGACGGCGAAGAAGAACAGCACGACACAGGCGGAAATGACACCGACCCGGTCACGCCGGAAGCGGCGCCACATCAGCCGGCCGGGCGAGCGGCCGACGGCGCCGGCCTCGACGACCGGAACGGCCTCGGCGGCCACGGTTTGGCTGGACATCAAGTCCCCCCGACGGGTGCGGTCCTGTGCATGCGATGCGTGTAGATCGCGACTGTGGCAAGGCACACAGACAGCCGTCAAGGAGTAGCAATGGTATAAACCTATGACGGTCATTTTGGTGAGCGAAGATTATGCAGATCGGCACGAAAACGTGCTTGACCGCACGATCGGCGATCGGGAATGTGGGGATAAGTGGTGACCCGGCCTGTTAACAAGGCGGCAACACCCCAGACCCTATACCGATATGCGAACGGCCCAGACTGTGGCGGTACGGCCGTGCGGGTGCCGTAGACCGGGGCGGCGCGGCCGGAAGGCAGGCGCCGCCCCGGTGCACATCCGCACTCAGCCGCTGACCAACTGCCCCTTGTCCTCGGCGAAGTGACAGGCGGAGGCGTGCCGCGCCGGCCCCGTGGCCGCGGTGAACTCGGCGGGCACGGCGAGCGGCGGGTCCACTTCCGCGCACAGCGCCTGCGCCTTCCAGCAGCGGGTACGGAAACGGCAGCCGGACGGCGGATCGGCAGGGGACGGCACGTCTCCCACGAGAATGATGTGTTCGCGGCTGCGACTGAGTTCGGGGTCCGGCACGGGAACGGCGGACAGCAGCGCCTGCGTGTACGGATGGGTGGCGTGCTCGTAAATCTCCTGATCGGTGCCCGTTTCGACGATCCGGCCGAGATACATGACCGCGACGCGGTCGGAGATATGCCGCACGATGGACAGATCGTGCGCAATGAACATGTACGCCAGGCCGAACTCCCGCTGAAGACGTTCCATCAGGTTGATCACCTGCGCCTGGACGGACACGTCGAGCGCCGAGACCGGCTCGTCGGCCACGATGATCTCCGGGTTGAGGGCGAGTCCGCGCGCGATCCCGATGCGCTGCCGCTGCCCGCCGGAAAACTGATGGGGATACCGGTTCACGTACTCCGGATTGAGCCCGACCACATCGAGCAGTTCCTGCACCTTGCGCCGCCTGTCCTTCTTCGGCGCGGCCTCGGGATGGATGTCGAACGGCTCCCCCACGATGTCCCCGACCGTCATCCGCGGATTCAGCGAGGTGTACGGGTCCTGGAACACCATCTGGATATTCCGCCGCACCGCCTTCAGCGCCCGCCCGGAAAGCCGTGAAATGTCCTCGCCCTTGTACCGGATGCTGCCCGCGGTCGGCCGCTCCAGATTCATCAGCAGCCTGGCCACGGTGGACTTCCCGCAGCCGGACTCGCCCACGATCCCCAGCGTCTCGCCCGGCCGCAGGTCGAACGACACCCCGTCGACCGCCTGCACCGCGCCGATCCCGCGCCGGATCAGGATGCCGCGCGTGAGCGGGAAGTGCTTGACCAGCCCGCGGACTTCGAGGATCGGCTCCGGCGACTCCTGCGGCACGTCACTCACCGATCGTCTCCTTCCAGAAGTGGCACGCGCTCGACCGGCCCTCGCCGACCTCGTACAGCGGCGGGCGCGGATCGTGCCGGCAGACCTCGCGCACCTGGGGGCAGCGCGGGTGGAACGGGCAGCCGGCGGGGACGTGCAGCAGGTTCGGCGGCAGGCCCTTGATGGCCAGCAGTTCCCCGCCCTTGTGGTCGAGCCGCGGAATCGACTCCAGCAGTCCCTTGGTGTAGGGGTGCGCGGGCCGCTTGTACACGTCGTGCACCGGGGCGTGCTCCACGATGCGCCCCGCGTACATGACCGCGATCTTGTCGGCCACGTCGGCGACGACCCCGAGGTCGTGCGTGATGAGGATGAGGCCCATCCGGTACTCGCGCTGCAACTCCGCCAGCAGGTCCATCACCTGTGCCTGCACGGTCACGTCCAGCGCCGTCGTCGGCTCGTCCGCGATCACCAGCTCGGGTTCGAGGGCGAGCGCCATCGCGATCATGATGCGCTGCCGCATGCCGCCGGAGAACTGGTGCGGGTAGTCGTTCACCCGCTCCCTGGCCGCCGGAATCCGCACCCGGTCCATCAGCTCGACGGCCCTGGCCTTCGCCTCCTTGCGGGAGGCGTCCCGGTGCACCCGGAACATCTCCCCCAGCTGGTAGCCCACCGACAGCACCGGGTTCAGCGAGGACAGCGCGTCCTGGAAGATCATCGCCATCCGCTCGCCGCGAATGCGCCGCCGTTCCTCGCGGCCGAGGGTGAGCAGGTCACGGCCGCGGAACAGGACGCGGCCGTGGGTGATGCGGCCCGGCGGCGTGTCGAGGATGCCCATGACGGCCTGCGCGGTCACCGATTTGCCGGAGCCGGACTCGCCCAGCACGGCCAGCGTCTCGCCCTCGTCCACGGAGAAGCCGGCCCCGTTGACCGCGTTGACCACTCCGTCGCGCGTGCGGAAGTCCACGTGCAGATCCTGGACGTCGAGCAGCATCGCAACTCCTGTCGGTTCGGCTTCACATCAGCGGAGCTTGGGGTCCAGGGCGTCGCGAACGGCGTCGCCGAGCATGATGAAGGCCAGCACGGTGAGGCTCAGCGCGGCGGCCGGGTACAGCAGGATGTGCGGGGCGTTGCGGAACTGCATGCCGTCGGAGGCGGCGGAGATGTCGACGCCCCAGGAGACGGTCGGCGGGCGCAGCCCCACCCCCAGGTAGCTGAGCGTCGCCTCCAGGGCGATGAACGTGCCGAGCATGATGGTCGCCATCACGATCACCGGCGCGACCGCGTTGGGCAGGATGTGCCGCAGCAGCATCCGGGAATTGCTCGCGCCCAGCGCCCGCGCGGCCTGCACGTAGTCGTTCTGCTTGGCGGTGATGACCGAACCGCGGGAGATGCGTGCGATCTGCGGCCAGCTCAGCGCGGCGATCACCAGCACCACCGGCCAGATGCCGGTGAGGGTGATCATGCTGAGGAAGACGATGGCGCCGAGCACCAGCGGGATGCCGAAGAAGACGTCGGTCAGGCGGGAGAGCAGCGTGTCCCAGAAGCCGCCGATGAATCCGGCGAGGCCGCCGACGACCGCGCCGAGCACGGCGACGCCGAGGGTCGCGCACAGGCCGACGGTGATGGAGGCGCGCGCCCCGTACACGGTGCGCGTGTAGACGTCGCAGCCCTGGGTGTCGAAGCCGAACCAGTGCCCGGCGGACGGGCCTTCGAGGGAACGGCCGAGCTGGCAGCGCTGCGGGTCGCGGGAGGCGATGAGCCCCGGCCACAGCGAGATCACCACGAGGAAGAGGATCAGCAGCGCGGACACGATGAACACCGGGTTGCGGCGCAGGTCGTGCCAGGCGTCGGTCCACAGGCTGCGGGCGGCCGTGGTCTCGGGCGCGGTGGCGGTGCCGGCGGTCAGCCCCTTGGCGGCGGCCACCTCCTGGGCGCCGAACGGGGTCTTGTCGGACTGCTGGTCAGGCATAGCGAATCCTCGGGTCGAGCACGGCGTAGAGGAGGTCGACGAGCAGGTTCGCCAGCAGGAAGATCAGCACCAGGACGACCACGAAGCCGACGACGGTCGGCGAGTTCTGCCGCAGAATGCCCTGGTAGAGCTGGTAGCCGACGCCCTGGATGTTGAAGATGCGCTCGGTCACGATGGCGCCGGCCATCAGGGTGCCGATGTCCGCGCCGAGGTAGGTGACCACGGGGATCAGCGAGTTGCGCAGCAGGTGGCGGACCGTCACCCGGCGGCGCGGCAGCCCCTTGGCGATGGCGGTGCGGATGTAGTCGGCGCGGGTGTTCTCGGCGACGGAGGTCCTGGTGAGCCTGGTGACGTAGGCGAGCGAGACCAGCGCGAGGATGAGGCCGGGCACGATCAGCTCGTCCAGCCGGGCGTCCGGGCTGACCGCCGGGTCGATCCAGCCGGCCTCGACGCCCAGGAAGAACTGCCCCGTGGTGCCCAGCACGAAGGTGGGGACCGCGATGACGACCAGGGTCAGGATCAGCACCGTGGTGTCGAGGGAACGGCCGCGGCGCAGCCCCGTGACGACGCCGAGCACGATGCCGAGGACGATCTCGAAGGTGAGGGCGACCAGCGCGAGCCGGAAGCTGATCGGGAACGCCCGTTCCATCAGCTCGGTGACCGGCTGCCCGTTGAACGCGGTGCCGAAGTCGCCGGAGAAGATCTTGCCCATGTACAGCAGGTACTGCTGCCACAGCGGGTGGTCCAGGTTGAACTCCTCGCGCAGCGCCTTGGCGGTGGCCGGATCGGGGCCGCGGTCGCCGAACAGCGCGGACACCGGGTCGCCGAGGGCGTAGACCATGACGAAGATGAGGAAGGTCGCCCCGATGAAGACCGGGATCATCTGGAGCAGGCGTCGGATGACGTAGCGCCCCATGGGGATTAGCTCACCTTGATCTCGGTGAAGACCGGGACGGAGAACGGGTTGAGTTTGACGTTCTCAAGGCGTTCCGAATGCCCCGCGGTCCCGTTCTGGTACCACAGCGGGATCGCCGGCAGGTCCTCCACCAGCACCCGTTCCGCCTCCCGGAAGGTGTTGACCGCCTCGGCCTCGTCGGCTTCCGAGTTGGCCTCGTCGACCAGGCGGTCGAACTCCTCGCTGCGGTAGACGGAGTCGTTGGACGAGGCGTCCGTGTAGTAGAGCGGCTGGAGGAAGTTCTGGATCAGCGGGTAGTCCATCTGCCAGCCCGTGCGGAACATGCCGGTCATCTCCCGGCCGGTGACCTGGTTGCGGAAGTCGGCGAAGGTCGGGACGGGGTTGACCGTGCAGGCGCCGGTGTCGTCCAGCGCGTTGTTGATGCTGTTGCAGACCGCGTCCATCCACTGCCGGTGAGAGCCGGTGTCCACGTTGGAGGTGAGGGTGATCCGCCCGTCCGGCAGCCCGCCCGCCTCCTCGATCAGCTGCTTGGCGCGGTCCGGGTCGTAGGTGCAGGCCTCCCCGCACAGCCCCTCCTCGTAGCCGCCGGCGTCGCCGAGCACGGGGGAGGTGAAGTCGCTCGCCGGGGTGCGGGTGTCGTGGAAGATGCGCGAGGTGATCTCCTCGCGGTTGATCGCCATGGAGAGCCCGCGGCGCAGCGCAGCGCCGTCCTCGCCCTCCCAGGCGTCCTCGTAGAGCGGGAAGGAGACGGTCTGGATGATGCCGGCCGGCTGGTTGATGTAGCGGTCGCCGAGATCGTTCTGCGCGTTCTGGAGCTGGGAGGCGGGCACGTCGTCGATCAGGTCGAGGTTGCCGGCCTGGAGGTCGGTGTAGGCGGTGTTGTTGTCGGTGTAGACGCGCAGTTCCACGCCGTCGTTCTGGGCCGCGTCCTTGCCCTTGAAGCCCTCGTACCGCACCAGGGTCATGCTCTGGCTGCGCTGGTAGGACTCGATCTCGTAGGGGCCGTTGCCGATGGGCTTGGCCAGCCACGCGTCGTGGTCGTCGAAGAACGCCCGCGGCAGCGGCGCGTAGGCGGCGTAGCCGAGCGTTTCCGGCCACAGGGAGAACGGTTCGCTGAGGCGGACGGTGAAGGTGTGGTCGTCGAGGACGCGCAGGCCGCTGAGGGTGTCCGCGGTGGCCTCGGCGTCCTCCTCGGCCGGATGCACCTCGTCGTAGCCGTCGATGAACTGGAAGAAGTAGCTGGCGACCTGCGCGTTCTCGATGTGGGCGCCGTAGTTCCAGGCGTCCACGTAGGAGGCGGCGGTCACGGGCGTGCCGTCGCTGAACGTCCAGCCGTCCTCGATGGTGACGGTGAAGTTCTGCTGGTCGTCGGTCTCGATCGACTCCGCCATCTCGTCCTTCGCCTCGCCCGTCTCCGGGTCGTAGCGCTTCAGGCCGCGGAAGATCATGTCGAGGACCTTGCCGCCCTGCACCTCGTTGGTGTTCGCGGGCTCCAGCGGATGCTGCGGATCGCCCCAGGAGGCACGGATCATCCCCCCGCCGCCCCCGCCCCCCGAGTCGTCCCCGCCGCCGCACGCCGTGGCCGCCGCGACGATGACCGTCAGGCCGGCGACGGCGCTGGTCAGGCGGATGCTTCGGCGCATGGGTGCCTCCTCGGGCCGGTGAAGCCATATGCAGACCAACAGAGACCAATAAAACCGCTTATATCCCCCAGGGCTGGCGAACGACCTCCGGGGCCGCCCGGAGTGTTGCCCGAAACCCCCCATATGCCTCAGGGCGGTCCTCCGCTATCGTCCGAAGCATGCGGTCAGCACTCCCCCCGGTCGTCCTGCTCGCCGCCACCCTCCTGGCCTGCACCGCCGAGCAGCAGGACCGGTCAGGGCCCACCGAGGCGCCGAGCCCGTCCGCGTCCCTCCTCCCCACCCCCTCGGCCGAGCCGCCCCGCATCCCCTCGGCCACCGAACTGCCAGGACAGGACGTCCTGCTCAGGTTCGCCGATGCCGCACACGCCTTCGCGCTGCTGACGGACTGCCGCGACGACGGGGTCTGCGCCGTGCGCGCCGCCGTGCTGGCGGACGGCGGCTGGCAGCTGCGGGACACCCCGGCGGGCGCCACGGAGGGCGACGGCAGCGACCACACCCTCCAGGTGGCAGGGCCAGGCAGCGCGCGGTTGTCCCAGCGGGACGCCGAGGGGCACGAGGAGAGCTGGCTGACCACCGACGGCGGTGCCACGTGGCAGCCCGCCCCGGCCGAGCCGGCGGGCACCGCGCCGGAGATCCCCAGCGGCGCGCTGCTGGTGGCGGACGAGCAGGTCAACGTGCTCATGCCGGACACCGCCGAGTACAAGGTGCTCGCCGAACAGCCGCCGCTGACCGCCGTCGACCGGCTCGACCTGCTGGCCGACGGTACCTACTGGACGCGCGGCAAGGACCGCGCCACCGGCGAGCCGGCCGCCGCCGTCACCCGGGACCTGGGCCGCACCTGGGAGCTGCTGCCCCCGCTGCCGACCCCGCCGGGCCACGGGCACCACGCCGAGCTGCGCGCCCTGGTCGCCGCCGAGGACGCCCTGTACGCGTTCGAAACGGGGGTGCTGCTGAGCGACGTGTACCGCGGCACCACGGCCGGATCGCTGATCGCGGTACACCGCAGCGCGGACGACGGGCGGACCTGGGAACGGGTGTGGACCGGCGGGGGCGGCGCCTCACCCAGGTCGCTGCTCGGCACGCCCATCGCCGCCGCGGACGGCAGCCTCGTCGTCTACGCGGACGACGGCATCTACACCAGCAGGGACGGCGGCAGCACGTTCGAAACCACCCGCCCGGGGCCGCCGCCCGAGGAGCCGGCGCTGACGCCCGGCGGCTACCTGCTGACGGACATCGGGAACCCGGGCCACTACCGCATTTCCGCCGACGGGTTCACCTGGCACACGCTCATCCTCGGCGGCAACCGCGGCTGAGCCGCCCGGCCGGAGCCGGGCGGCCGGGCCGTTCACGCGTGGACGATGTCCTTGTCCTCCGCGAAGTGGCACGCCGAGTCGTGCCGCGCGCCGGTGTCGCTGTCCTTGAACCGCTCGGGCACGGCGAGCAGCGGCACCTCCTCGGCGCACTTGTCCTGCGCTTTCCAGCAGCGGGTGCGGAAGCGGCAGCCGGAGGGCGGGTTCGCCGGGGAAGGAACGTCGCCGGTGAGGATGATCCGCTCCCTGGTGTCGCGGCCCTCGGGGTCCGGCTGCGGGACCGCGGAGAGCAGCGCCTGCGTGTAGGGGTGCGTCGGGTGGTCGTAGATCTCGGTGTCCGTGCCGATCTCGGCCAGCTTCCCGAGATACATCACCCCGACCCGGTCGGAGATGTGCCGGACGATCGACAGGTCGTGCGCGATGAAGAGGTACGCCAGGTCGTACTCGTTCTGGAGGCGCTCCATCAGGTTGATCACCTGCGCCTGCACCGACACGTCGAGCGCGGAGACCGGCTCGTCACAGATGATGACCTCCGGGTTCAGCGCCAGGCCGCGCGCGATGCCGATGCGCTGCCGCTGGCCGCCGGAGAACTGGTGCGGGTACCGGTTGATGTACTCGGGGTTGAGCCCGACGACGTCAAGCAGCTCCTGCACCTTGCGGCGCCGGTCGCCCTTCGGGGCCGCCTCCGGGTGGATCTCGAACGGCTCCCCGATGATGTCGCCGACCGTCATGCGCGGGTTCAGCGAGGTGTACGGGTCCTGGAACACCATCTGGATGTTCCGCCGCACCGCCTTCAGCGCGCGCCCGGACAGCTTGGAGATGTCCTCGCCCTTGTACAGGATCTCCCCGGCGGTCGGCTGCTCCAGGTTCATCAGGAGCTTGGCCACCGTCGACTTCCCGCAGCCGGACTCCCCCACGATCCCCAGGGTCTCGCCCCGGTGCAGCGTGAAGGAGATGTCGTCCACGGCCTTGACCGCGCCGACCTGCCGCTTGAAGAGGATGCCCTGGGTGAGCGGGAAGTGCTTGACCAGTGCGCGGACTTCGAGGATCGGCTCGCGCGGACCGGCTGCTTCGTCAGCCATGGATCGTCTCCTTCCAGAAGTGGCAGGCGCTGGTCCGGCCGCCCAGCGGGCTGCCGTCGCGCTCGGTCACCTCGGCCAGCGGCGGCACCTCGGTCCGGCAGACGTCCCGCGCCATGGCGCAGCGCGGGTTGAACGCGCAGCCGCTCGGGACCGCCGTGAGGCTGGGCGGCAGGCCCTTGATCGCGTACAGCTCCTTGCCCTTGTGGTCCAGGCGCGGGATCGAGTCCAGCAGGCCCTTGGTGTAGGGGTGCGCGGGCCGCTTGTACAGCTCGTGCACCGGCGCGTGCTCCACGATGCGCCCCGCGTACATGACCGCGATCTTGTCGGCCACGTCGGCGACGACGCCCAGGTCGTGGGTGATGAGGATGAGCCCCATGTTGAAGTCGCGCTGCAACTCCGACAGCAGGTCCATCACCTGCGCCTGGACGGTCACGTCCAGCGCCGTCGTAGGCTCGTCCGCGATGATCACGTCCGGCTCCAGGGCCAACGCCATCGCGATCATGATGCGCTGCCGCATACCGCCGGAGAACTGGTGCGGGTAGTCGTTCACCCGCTCCTTCGCCGCGGGTATGCGCACCCGGTCCATCAGCTCGACGGACTTGGCCTTGGCCTCCTTGCGGGACATGCCCCGGTGCACCCGGAACATCTCCCCCAGCTGGTAGCCCACCGACAGCACCGGGTTCAGCGAGGACAGCGCGTCCTGGAAGATCATCGCGATCTTGTCGCCGCGCACCCGACGCCGCTGGTCCTCGGGCATCTTGAGCATGTCCTCGCCGCGGAACAGGATCTCCCCGCCGGTGATGCGCCCTGGCGGCATGTCCAGGATGCCCATGATGGTCTGGGCGGTCACGGACTTGCCGGAGCCCGACTCGCCGAGCACCGCCAGCGTCTCGCCGGCGTCCACGGTGTAACTGACGCCGTTGACGGCCTTGGCCTGGCCCTCCCGCGTGCGGAACTCCACATGCAGGTCCCGGACTTCGAGCAGCGGTACCCCGGGGACGTCCGCCTTGGTCATTTCGATCGACACGAGCGTGCTCCCTCAGCGCAGCTTGGGGTCGAGGGCGTCACGCACGGCGTCACCCAGCATCAGGAAGGACAGGATGGTGATGCTCAGCAGGATCGACGGGTACAGCAGGATGTGTTCGGCGATCCGGATCTGGCCCTGTGCCCGGTTGATGTCGCCACCCCAGGAGATGGACGGCTCGCTCAGGCCGATGCCCAGGAACGACAGCACGGCCTCCGCGGTGATGTACCCGCCGAGCGCGATCATGGCGACCACGATGACCGGGGCCATGGCGTTGGGCAGGACGTGCCGCAGCAGGATGCGGGACGTGCCGGCGCCGAGCGAACGGGCCGCGGCCACGTAGTCGGACTGCTTGATCGAGATGACCGAACCGCGCATCACCCTGGCCACGGTCGTCCAGCCGAGGAAGGCGAGCGCGAAGGTCACCGTCCACTCGGTCCTGGTGTCGAAGGAGACCAGGATGACCATGGCGCCCAGCAGGAACGGGATGCCCAGGAAGATGTCGATGACCCGGGAGAGCAGCGCGTCGACCCAGCCGCCGAAGTAGCCGGCGAGCATGCCGACGAGGCTGCCGAGCACCGTCACCAGGACGGTCACCGCGACGCCGATCACGATGGACGCGCGGGTGCCGTACAGCATCCGCGCCCAGATGCTCTGCCCCTGCTGGTTGTAGCCCAGCCACTCCGGTGAGAAGAAGTGGGTCAGCTCCGGCTCGCGCAGGTAGTTGTTCGTGAGGTCGGCCGCCCGCGGGCTCACCGAGGTGAACCAGCCGGGGAACGCCGCCACCACGAGCAGCAGCAGGATGATCAGCGCGGGGATCACGAAGCTGGGCTTGCGCCGCAGATCGTGCCACGCGTCGGACCACAGGCTCCGCGGCTTGCCGGGCGCGGGCCCGGCGTCGACCGCGACCGCGGCGGGGACCGCCCCGCCGCCGGACGGAACGGCTTCCTTCTTGCCGATGGTGGCCCTTGCCTCAGGCATAGCGAATCCTTGGGTCGAGCACCGCGTAGAGCAGATCGACGAGCAGCGCGATCACCAGGTAGACGATGATGATGAAACTGACGACGCCGACGACGGTCGCGCCCTCCCGCGCGTTCAACGCTTCGTACACCGTCCGTCCGATCCCGTTGATGTTGAAGATGCCCTCGGTGACGATGGCGCCCGCCATCAGGTTGCCGAGGTCGACGCCGAGGAAGGTGACCACCGGGATCAGCGAGTTGCGGAGCAGGTGGTTGCCGACCACACGGCGCTGGGGCAGCCCCTTGGCGCGCGCCGTGCGCATGTAGTCGGCGCGCCGGTTCTCCACGATCGTCGAGCGGGTCAGCCGCATGACGTAGGCCAGGGAGAGCGAGGCCAGCGCGAGGGCGGGGAGCAGCAGCTCGCCCCAGTTCTCCGAGTCGCGGACCGTGGGGGTGATCCACCCCCACTTGACGCCGGGGTAGGTCTGGTAGAGGTAGCCGATGACGAACACCGGCACCGAGATCAGCAGCAGGCTGAGGAAGAGGATGCCGCGGTCCGTCTTCTTGCCGGCCCGCAGCCCGGCCAGCAGGCCGAGCCCGATGCCGACGACGGCGGTGATGAGGAACGCCAGCGCGGTCAGCCGCAGGGTGGCGGGCAGCGCGTCCGAAATGACGTCGATGACCTCGCGTCTGCTCTGGATCTGGGTACCGAAGTCTCCCTGCACCAGGCCGACAAGATAATTCCAGTACTGGAGCAGAATCGGGTCGTCGAGGCCGAGATCCGCTTTGATCGCGGCCATCTGGGCCTCGTCCGGGGCCCGTTCGCCCCACAGAGCCCGCACGGGGTCCCCGGGCAGGGCGTACATCATCATGAAGATGATGAAGGTCGACCCGATGAACACCGGGATCATCTGGAGCAGTCGCCGTACGACGTAGCGCCCCATCATTCCTCCATGTCAGTCGGCGTGGCCCGCGGGCCGTCCCGGTCGGGGACGGCCCGCAGGCACGCTTACGCTGCTGTCCGGCCCGCGGTCACTCGTTGACGGTGACTTCGTTCAGCACCGGCACGCCGGCGGTGTCGAAGCGGACGTTCTCCACGTTCGGGCCCCAGCCGGCGTTGACGTTCTGGTACCAGAGCGGGATGGACGGCATCTCCTGCCACAGCAGCTGCTCGGCCTCCTGGTAGAGGGCCACCGCCTCGTCCAGCGTGGCGGCCCGGTCGCCCTCGGCGAACAGCTCGTCGACCTCGGCGTTGTCGAAGCGGCCGTAGTTGCTGTGCGCGTAGGACGCGTACAGCTCCTTCAGGAAGTTGACGTTCAGCGGGTAGTCCGCCAGCCAGCCGCCGCGGTACATGCTCTCGACCTCATTGGCCTCGCGGGCCTCCAGGTCGGTGTCGAAGTCGACCTTGGAGTCGCCGACGCACTCCACGTCCAGCGTTTCGATGATGCTGTTGCAGACGGCCTCGACCCACTCCCGGTGGCCACCGTCCGCGTTGTACTGGATGGTGATCCGGTCCCCGGGGATGCCGCCGTTCTCCTCGACCAGCTGGCGCGCGCGCTCCGGGTCGAAGGTGGTGATGTCGCCGGAGGCGCCTGCCTCGTAGCCGTACACGCCCGGGGGCACGAAGCTGTCGGCCGGGGTACGGGAGCCGTTCAGCACGGTCTGGGTGATGGTCTCCCGGTCGATCGCCATGGAGACGCCCTGGAGCACCTCCGGCGGGGTGTCCTCCCAGTTGTACCAGGCCGGCGTGATGGTCTGGGTGCCGTTGTAGGGCTGGGCGACGGTGCGGTCCTCGCCGAGGTCCTGCTGGTAGAGCGGCAGGTCGCGCGGTCCCACCTGGCGGATGATGTCCAGGTTGCCCGACTGGAGGTCGGTGTACGCGGCCTCCAGGCCGTCGTACGCCTGGATGTGGATGCCGCCGTTCTGCGCGGCGTCCTCGCCGGCGTACTCCTCGTAGCGGGTGAGCTCGATGGACTCGCCGTGGTTCCACTCGACGAAGGAGTAGGGGCCGTTGCCCACCGGGCTCTCGCCGAACGCCTCGGGGTCCTCGTAGAAGCTCTCCGGCAGCGGGGTGAAAGTCGAGTAACCCAGCTTGTAGTCGTAGTAGGGGACCGGGTCGGTCAGCTCGATGGTGAACGTGGTCTCGTCGACGGCCTGGAGGCCGGACATCGCGTCGGCGGTGGGCTCGCCCTCCTCCGGGTGCACGTCCTCGTAGCCGACGATGTCCTGGAACCAGAAGCTGCCGTTCTGGTTGTTGGTGACGTTCGCCGCCCAGTTCCAGGCGTTGACGTAGCTCTCCGCGGTGACGGGCGTGCCGTCGTGGAACGTCCAGCCCTCCTTGAGGGTCACCGTCCAGACCGAGTTGTCCTCGTTGGGCTCGACGGACTCGGCCGCGACCATGAAGATCTGGCCCTCGTCGTCGAAGTCGAGGAGCTTGGAGAAGAGGTTGTCGATCACGAGGCCGCCGAGCGCCTCGTTGGTGTTCATCGGGATGAGCGGGTTCTGCGGCTCACCACCGTCGATCCGGACGATGCCATCCGGGTTCCCCGCGGCCCCGTCCGAACCGCCGTCGCCGCCGTCATCATCGCCGCCGCCGCAAGCCGTCGCGGCGAGGGCCACGACTATCGCACTGGCGACCCACTTGGCGCTGCGCGCACCACGCATGGGCTCTGCCTCCTTGGGAATCCGCTTTCATGCACAGGGAACCCCGGAGCGCGGAGGTCTACCCGCGTCCGGTTCGCAATGCCCACAACTATTGGGCATAAACCTGCGGCGAAACCACCGATCGGCTATCTCATTTTGATGAAGATGAGGAGACGACAACCCGCATATCCGGACAAAGCACAGATGAACTCTCTCCGGTATCCGGACTGATGTGACGTAAGTCAAGTCCCTCGGTCCGGATACCGGACGGTAGATCTCACATCCGGTACGAAACCTGCTTGACACATACGGGGGGAATGTGTCGCACGGTGCAACACGCCTGAATCATTGGCGCTTGGCGCGCGCCGTGGCCCGCGCCCGCTCGCGCTGGTCGAGGACCACCTTGCGAATACGCAGATCGGCGGGGGTCACCTCGACGCATTCGTCCTCGCGGCAGAACTCCAGCGACTGCTCCAGGGAGAGCTTGCGGGGCGGCACCAGGCTCTCCGTCGTATCGGCCGCCGCGGCCCGCATGTTGGTGAGCTTCTTCTCCTTGGTGATGTTGACGTCCATGTCGTCCGATCGGGAGTTCTCCCCGACGATCATGCCCTCGTAGACCTCGGTGCCCGGCTCGACGAAGATCGTTCCGCGCTCCTGGAGGTTGAGCATGGCGTACGGGGTGGCCACGCCCGGCCTGTCGGCGACGAGCGAACCGCTCTTGCGGGTCCGCAGCTCGCCGGCCCACGGCTCGTGCCGCTCGAAGATGCTGTGCGCGATGCCGGTCCCCCGGGTCTCGGTCAGGAACTCGGTGCGGAACCCGATCAGCCCGCGGGAGGGCACCAGGAACTCCATGCGGACCCAGCCGGAGCCGTGGTTGGTCATGGTCTCCATGCGGCCCTTGCGGCCGGCCATCAGCTGGGTGATCGCGCCGAGGTGCTCCTCCGGGGCGTCGATCGTCATGCGCTCCACCGGCTCGTGCACCGAGCCGTCGATCTCGCGCGTCACCACCTCGGGCTTGCCCACCGTCAGCTCGAAGCCCTCCCTGCGCATCGTCTCCACCAGGATCGCCAGCGCCAGTTCGCCACGGCCCTGCACCTCCCAGGCGTCCGGGCGCTCGGTCGGCAGCACGCGGAGCGAGACGTTGCCGACCAGCTCGCGGTCGAGGCGGTCCTTCACCAGCCGGGCCGTGACCTTGTGGCCCTTGCCGCCGCGGCCGACGAGCGGGGAGGTGTTGGTCCCGATGGTCATGGCGATCGCCGGCTCGTCGACGGTGATCAGCGGCAGCGCCGCCGGGCGCTCGGGGTCGGCCAGGGTCTCGCCGATCATGATGTCCGGGATGCCGGCGACCGCGCAGATGTCCCCCGGGCCCGCCACCTCCGCGGGCTTGCGGGTGAGGGCCTGGGTCATCAGCAGCTCGGTGATCCGCACGTTCTGCGCCGAACCGTCGCGCCTGAGCCACACCACGCTCTGGCCCTTGCGCAGGCTGCCCTGGCGGATGCGGCACAGCGCGATGCGGCCGAGGAAGTTGTCGGCGTCGAGGTTGGTGACGTGCGCCTGGAGCGGGGCGTCCTCCTCGTACACGGGCGCGGGGACCGTGTCGAGCAGTGCGGAGAAGAACGGTTCGAGGCTGTCGCTGTCGCCCGGCACCGTGCCGTCCGCGGGCTGGGTCAGCGAGGCGATGCCGTCCCGGGCGCAGGCGTAGACGATGGGGAACTCGATCTGCTCCTCGTCGGCGTCCAGGTCGAGGAACAGCTCGTAGGTCTCGTTCACCACCGCGGAGATGCGGGCGTCCGAGCGGTCCGTCTTGTTGATGCAGAGGATGACGGGCAGCCGCGCCTGGAGGGCCTTGCGGAGCACGAACCGGGTCTGCGGCAGCGGGCCCTCCGAGGCGTCGACGAGGAGGACGACCGCGTCCACCATCGACAGACCGCGCTCCACCTCGCCGCCGAAGTCGGCGTGGCCGGGGGTGTCGATGATGTTGATGACGACCGGGGTGCCGCCGCCCTTGGGGTGGTAACGGACCGCGGTGTTCTTCGCGAGGATGGTGATGCCCTTCTCGCGTTCGAGATCACCGGTGTCCATGACCCGCTCGTCGACGTGCTGGTGGGCGGCGAAGGCACCGGCCTGCTTGAGCATGGCATCGACCAGCGTGGTCTTGCCGTGGTCGACATGGGCGACGATGGCGACATTGCGGATGTCATGGCGCGTAGGCATGGCTGGGGCGCTTCTCCCGGAATCGTGACTGAGACGGCTCGGCGGGAAGCGCCCAACCGGCGGCAGCGGCGGCCACCGGGAAGGGCGGCAGCACCGGCCTCACCCGTCATCGTACGGGTTCCCCGCCGGGCGCTACTTGCGGTAGCCGATGTCCTCCCAGCGCGGGGTCGCGAGGCCGAAGGCCCCGGCACCCGCCAGATCGTTGCGGACGGCGACCAGCTGCGGGCGCTGATAGAGGGGAACGGAGCCGGCCGCGGCCCAGATGCGGGCGTCGGCCCGGTTGAGGATCTCGTCGTGCTCCTCCTCGTCCAGCTCGCCCGCCGCCTGGTCGAGGAGCTGGTCGATGTGGTCGGTCCCGACCCGCGTGTAGTTCTGCTCGATCAGCGCCTCCCCGCCCGGGATCGGCCGCGGCTTGGTGAACAGCGGCTTGGCGTCGGTGGCCGGGTAGGCCGTCGCGGGCCAGGAGAACAGCGCGAGGTCGAAGTCGCCGCGGGCGATGTGGTCGGTGAAGAACGTCTCCCGGTCGACCTTGACGATCTCCGCGGAGACGCCGATCGGGGCCAGCATCTCCACGATGCTCCGGCCGGTCCTGCGCAGCTCCGCCGCCTCGGGCCCCTCCGGCAGCACGAAGCGCAGCTCCAGCGACGTGCCGCCCTTGGCGCGGACGGGGGTGGACCCGGCGGCCGGCGCCCGGCCGTCGTCCGCATCGCCGTCCTCCTTCTTGCCCGCGGCCTTCACGTCCTCCCGCAGCCACCCGGCCTCTTCGAGCAGCGCCGCCGCGGAGTCCGTCCCCGAGGAGCCGAGCGCGTCGCTGTTGTCGCGGTAGCCGGTCTGGCCGAGCACCCGCACGTGGCTGCCGAGCGCGCGGGTCGGCAGCCCCGCCGGGTCGTGCACCTGCTCGGCCAGTTCCTTGCGGTCGAGGGCGCGGGCGACGGCCCAGCGCACGCGCTCGTCGGCGAGCGCGGGTGACTGGCCGTTCAGGGCGAGGTGGGTGTAGGCCGCGTCGTAGGCGCGGTGCACGGTGAAGCCCGCGAGCCGCTGCCTGACCGCCTCCTCGCGGGTGGCGAAGGCGCGTTCCCTGGCGCGCTGCGCCTCGGCGTGGGCGTGGGCGAACCGTTCGGTCGCGCCCGCCGCGTCGGCCCCGGCGAGCCGCGCCGTTGCCAGCTCGTGCAGGGCGTCCGTCGTCGCCGGACCGCCGCCGGGGCCGTCCGCGGGGGCGGCGCCCTTCGCGTCGTCCTTCGCGTCGTCCTCCGGCCGCTCCTGCTGCCCGCCCTTCTCGCCGCGGGCCGCGCCCGCGGCGGTGATGCCGTCGGCGTCGTCCGGGCCGACCTCGGCGATGTCGAGGTCGCCCGCGAGCAGGCCCGCGCGGCGTTCGTCGCGCGGCACGGCGGACAGGACCAGCCGGTCGAGGAGGGCGGGCTCGCCCCACCAGGCGTCGTTGCGCACCAGGGTGACGGTGCCCGCCTCCCTGTCGATGCCCTCGACCCGGAACGGGCCTGCCGCCGCGGGCAGTTCGTCGCGGGCTCCGTCGTTGAACCGGTCGGGTTCCGAGGTGACGGAGCGCGGGTAGAGCGGGCTGAAGAGGGACTTCCAGTCGGCGTACGGCTTGGTGAACGTGACCTCGACCTGGCCGGGCTCTGGGCCCCTCGTCACGTTCTCGATGCGGTCGTAGCCGGCGTTGCGGGCGGACCAGTACGCCTTGTCCTCGCCGGCCAGCGCCTTCCACTGGGCGACGAAGTCCGCCGCGGTGACCGGCTCCCCGTCGCTCCAGGCCGCGTCCGGGTGCAGCGTGAAGAGGACCGTCTGCCGCGGCTCGCGCGCCGTGATCTCGGCCGACCGCAGATAGTCGGTGTTCAGCTGGGGCCTGCCGTGCGCGTCGATGGTGAACAGCATGGGCAGCACGGCGCTCGCGACCCGGTCGGTGACCCGGTCGGCGTCGAACTGGTAGGCGTTCAGCGTCTCGGGCAGCCGGTCGACGGCCCAGGTCGCGGTGCCGCCGCTGGTCAGCTGCGCGCGCCTGGCGGTGGCCACCGACTGGGCGGCGCCGGCCGCCTTGCGGTCACGGTCCTCGGAGCCGGTGCAGCCGGCGACGGCGAACAGCGGCACGAGGAGGGCCGTGCCCACCGCGAGTGCCGCGAAACGGCGGGGGCCACGGGCCGGGCCCGGGATCGCTGACGCGCCTGACATGCTGGTACCTCCGGCTCCACCGGTGCGTTGATCACACGTATGCGCCCCACTGAAGGGGAGGCCGGGGGCCGGAACGCGGCGACACGGCGGCCGTGGCGGCGAGGCCACCCGACCGGACCAGCCCGGACGGCGCCCGGCGCGCACGGCCGGGTGCGTTCCCCGGCTTCCGCGCCGCACCGCGCTGCCGCACCCCCGCCGGAGCCGTCGCGGTGGGTGATCTCTTCCCACGGCCCTCTTCCCAACAGGCTGTGTCACGCGTCACACTCGCATCGTCCGGTACTGCACCACCAATGGAGGTGGCAGGGGTGTCAGGGGTGTCACTGCACGAGGAGCTGCGAGCCGCCCGGCGGTGCGTGGATGACCTGGCGCGGTGTGTCTCGCGGCTGGAGCGGGAGCTCGGCCCGGGTCTTGAGACGCGGCGTCTGCGCAGCGACGCGGAGCACCTGCGGGAGAGCCTGGCGCTGCTCACCGCCACCGTTCCCGGCGAATCCGGGGACGCGCAGGCGGAGTTCATCGGTGTGCCGGACGCGCCCTACGACGACCGGCTGTGGACGGACGCCGACGACGAGGGCGTGGGCGCGCGGCGGGGCCCCGAGGGCCCGGGCGGCCCGCCCTGACGCCGCGCAGCCGAGCCGTCCCCCCGTACGCCGATCACCTTCGGAGAGTCTTGTGGCAACCGAAGCAGAACCGAGGACCCCGCGAGCCGGCCGGGCCGCCATCGGCCGGCCGCACCTGCGCGTCGACCGGTGGTGGCTGGGCCCGGCCGTCACCGCGGCCGGGCTGCTGGCCTTCGTCGTCTACTCGACGTGGCGGGCGTTCGCGAACGCCGACTACTACGCGGCGCCCTACGTCTCCCCGTTCTACTCGCCGTGCCTCGCGGAAAACTGCGTGGACATGCAGAACGGCCCGAACGTGGCGCTGTTCGGCGACTGGTGGGGCCTGTCCCCCGCCCTGATCTTCCTGGCGCTGCCGCTCGGCTTCCGCCTGACCTGTTACTACTACCGCAAGGCGTACTACCGCAGCTTCTGGGCCTCGCCGCCCGCCTGCGCGGTCGCCGAGCCGCACCGGTCGTACTCGGGCGAGACGCGGTTCCCGCTGATCCTCAACAACAGCCACCGCTACTTCTTCTACGCGGCGTCCGTGATCGCCGTCATCCTCACCTACGACACGCTGCTGACGTTCCGTGACTCCGACTACGAGTGGGGGCACATGGGGCTCGGCACGCTGCTGTTCCTGCTCAACATCGTGCTGGTCTGGGCGTACACACTCTCCTGCCACTCCTGCCGGCACATCATGGGCGGACGGCTGAAGAGCTTTTCCAGAAATCCGGTCCGCTACCGGCTGTGGACGTGGGTGAGCCGGCTCAACAGCCGCCATATGGCGCTGGCCTGGGCGTCCCTGCTCTCGCTCGCGGCGTCGGACCTGTACGTGTACCTGCTGGCCACCGATGTGTTCAGCGACCCGCGACTGTTCTGATGCGGGCCGCCGGACGCGAGGAGGAAATGTGAGCACCGTCGAACGGCAGTCGTGGGACGTGGTGATCGTCGGGGCCGGCGGAGCCGGCCTGCGGGCGGCCATCGAGGCCAGGGAGCTGGGTCTGCGCACCGCCGTCGTCTGCAAGTCCCTGTTCGGCAAGGCCCACACGGTGATGGCGGAGGGCGGCATCGCCGCCGCCATGGGCAACGTCAACTCCGGGGACGGCTGGCAGGTGCACTTCAGGGACACGCTGCGCGGCGGGAAGTTCCTGAACCACTGGCGGATGGCCGAGCTGCACGCGCAGGAGGCCCCGGACCGGGTGTGGGAGCTGGAGACGTGGGGGGCGCTGTTCGACCGCACCGCGGACGGCAGGATCTCCCAGCGCAACTTCGGCGGGCACGAGTACCCGCGGCTCGCCCACGTCGGCGACCGCACCGGACTCGAACTGATCCGCACCCTCCAGCAGCGCATCGTGGCCCTCCAGCAGGAGGACAAGCGGGAGACGGGCGACTACGAGTCCCGGCTGAAGGTCTTCCAGGAGTGCACCGTCACCCGCGTGCTGAAGGCGGACGGCGCGGGCTCCGCCGATCCGGTGGCCGGGGTGTTCTGCTACCGGCGCGAGTCCGGCACGTTCTTCGTCATCGACGCCCCCGCGGTGGTGCTGGCCACCGGCGGCATCGGCAAATCGTTCAAGGTGACGTCCAACTCCTGGGAGTACACCGGCGACGGGCACGCGCTCGCGCTGCTGGCCGGGGCGCCGCTGGTCAACATGGAGTTCGTGCAGTTCCACCCGACGGGCATGGTCTGGCCGCCCTCCGTGAAGGGCATCCTGGTCACCGAGTCGGTCCGCGGCGACGGCGGCGTGCTGCGCAACAGCGAAGGCCGCCGCTTCATGTTCGACTACATCCCCGACGTCTTCCGCGCCCAGTACGCGAGCGACGAGGCCGAGGCCGACGGCTGGTACGACGACCCGGACAACAACCGGCGGCCCCCGGAGCTGCTGCCCCGCGACGAGGTAGCGCGGGCGATCAACGCCGAGGTGAAGGCGGGGCGCGGCAGCCCGCACGGCGGGGTGTTCCTCGACATCTCCTCGCGGCTGCCCGCCGCGGAGATCGTCAGGCGGCTGCCGTCCATGCACCACCAGTTCAAGCAGCTCGCGGACGTGGACATCACCGCGGAGCCGATGGAGGTCGGCCCCACCTGCCACTACGTGATGGGCGGCGTCGACGTCGACCCGGACACCGCGGCGGCCACCGGCGTGCCGGGCCTGTTCGCGGCGGGCGAGGTCGCGGGCGGCATGCACGGCTCCAACCGGCTCGGCGGCAACTCCCTGTCCGACCTGCTGGTGTTCGGCCGCCGCGCCGGACTGCACGCCGCGCGGTACGCGGCGGCGCTGGCCGGCCCCGACCGGCCGGCGGCCGGGCCCGCGCAGATCGACACGGCGGCGGACGAGGCGGTGCGCCCGTTCCAGCCGCCCCGGACGGAGGCCGGCGGCGAGGCCGCGGAGGAGCCGGAGAAGCCGGAGAACCCGTACGCGGTGCACCAGGATCTCCAGCAGGTGATGAACGACCTGGTCGGCATCATCCGGCGCGAGCCGGAGATGTCCCGGGCCCTGACGCACCTCGCCGAGCTGCGGCGCCGCGCGGCGCGCGCGGGCGTCGAGGGACACAGGCAGTACAACCCCGGCTGGCACCTCGCCCTCGACCTGCGGAACATGCTGCTGGTCAGCGAGTGCGTCGCACTTGCCGCCAGGGAGCGGACCGAGTCCAGGGGCGGCCACACGAGGGACGACCACCCGGGCATGGACCGCACCTGGCGGCGGGTCAACCTGCTGTGCAGGCTGCGGGAGCCCGGCACGGACGAGGACGCGGAGGACGCGGAGCAGACGGAGCACGCGGGGCAGGTGCGTCTGGAGCGCCGCGCCCTGCCGGCGATCCGCGCCGACCTGCTGGCGCTGTTCGACGACGAAGAACTGGCCAAGTACCTGACGGACGAGGAGGTGAAGGACCGGTGAGCCAGACGGCGAGCACCGGCTACGACGCGCACCTGAGGGTGTGGCGCGGCGACGCCGAATCCGGTGACCTGACGGACTTCACGGTGGAGGTCAACGAGGGGGAGGTCGTTCTCGACGTCATCCACAGGCTCCAGGCGACGCAGGCCCCCGACCTGGCCGTCCGCTGGAACTGCAAGGCGGGCAAGTGCGGTTCGTGCAGCGCGGAGATCAACGGCAGGCCGCGGCTGCTGTGCATGACCCGCATGTCGGTGTTCGCGCCGGAGGACACCCTGACGATCACGCCGCTGCGCACGTTCCCCGTGGTGCGGGACCTGGTGACCGACGTGGAGTTCAACTACACGAAGGCGCGCGAGATCCCCTCGTTCGTGCCGCCGGAGGGCGTGGAGCCGGGCGAGTACCGGATGCGGCAGGAGGACGTCGAGCGCTCGCAGGAGTTCCGCAAGTGCATCGAGTGCTTCCTGTGCCAGGACGTGTGCCACGTGGTGCGCGACCACGAGGAGAACAAGCAGGCGTTCGCCGGGCCGCGCTTCCTGATGCGGATGGCCGAGCTGGACATGCACCCGCTGGACGAGGCGGACCGGCAGGGGCTCGACCGCGGGCGGGCCGTCCAGGAGGAACACGGCCTGGGCCTCTGCAACATCACCAAGTGCTGCACCGAGGTGTGCCCCGAGTCCATCCGGATCACCGACAATGCGCTGATCCCCATGAAGGAACGCGCCGCGGACCGCCGTTACGACCCGCTGGTGTGGCTCGGCAGCAAGATCAGGCGCCGCGGCAGGAACGACTGACCGCGCTCGCACGGCACCGCGGCCCGGCTCCCCGGGTCGCGGTCCTGGCCCGACCGGCCTAACGTCGATCCGGAGGCGTTCCCCCGGCGTCGGCGAAGGGTGAGCTGATGGACACGGCACGCGTCGCCGCACGGGCCGCGGACAGCCCGGACGCAGTGGTGCTGGTGCTGCCACTGGCGCTGATCGCGGCCGCCGTGCTGGTGCTGGTGTACCTCAGGCGGCGCGGCGCGCACCCGTCGTACCGCACGGTGCCCGACCGCTGGGACGGCCGCCCCACCGCCCCGCCCGCCGAGGCGCAGGCCCAGGCGGCGGGGCCGCCCGCGGACGAGCTCGACTCGCGCGCGCGTGACCTGCTGGTCCGGCTGGACGACGCGGTCTTCCGGCGGCGCGAGCAACTGGACTTCGCCGACGCCCTGTCCGGCGAGGAGGCGGTCGGCCCGCACCGCGCGGCCGTCGCGGACGCCGCGGCCGAGGCCGGGGAGGCGCTGCGGCTGCGCCTGCGGCTGGACGACCCGGCGGCGCGGCGCAACGAGACGGAGCGGCGCAGGCTGCTGAACGACATCATCGACCGCTGCACGGCGGCCCTGCGGCGGCTGGAGTCCGTGGCCGGTTCGCTGGCCGCCGCGCGGGGGCTGCCCGCGGACGCCGGGGAGGCGCTGCGCGCCGCCCGCGCCCGCGCGGCGGAGCTGCCGGCGCGGCTCGACCGCGTGGCGGAGCGCTTGCGGAGCCTGGCCGAGGCGTACGCGGAGCCGGCCCTTGCGCCGGTGCGCGACCACCCGGCCGTGGCGCGGGAGCGGTGGCGCGCGGCCGGCGGCCGGCTGGACGCGGCGGAACGCGCCCTCGCCGCGGGCGACCTGACGGCGGCGGCGGACGCGGTGCTGGACGCGGAGGCCGCGCTCGGCGAGGCCGCCATCCTGGCGGACGGGGCGGAACGCTGGGCGCGGTCGCTTCAGCGGGCGGATCTCGCGCTCGCCGAGGCGATCCGGGTCACCGAGGGGGACGTCGCCGCGGCACCGCACCTGCCCGCGCTGCGCGAGGATCTGGCCCGCGCCGTGCAGGCCCTGGCCGACGCGCGCCTGGACACGGGCGCCGGGCGCCGGGACCCGTTCGCCGGGCTGCGCCGCCTGGCCGACGGCGGCACCCGGCTGGCGCAGGCGCTCGAGTCGGGCCGGGACCGCGAGAGCCGGAACCGGCGGGCCAGGACGCTGCTGGACGAGGCGCTGCTGACGGCGGGCAGCGAGCTGAGCGCGGTCAGGGACTACGTGACGACGCACCGTTCCGAGGTCGGCAGCCCGGCGCGCACGAGGCTCGCGGAGGCCGCGCACCGGCTGGAGCGTGCGCTGTCGGTGGCGCCGCACGATGCCGCGGCGGCGCTCCCGTTCGCCTGGCACGCCGACGCGCTGGCCAGGGAGGCGCACGTGCTGGCACTGCGTGATGCCGGGGCCGCGGCCTGAGACCTGTTCGGTGGGTGAGGCGCTGGCGTATGGTCTGGCATATGCAGATGGGGGGTGAGGAATGAACGGCAGCACCCTGCAACCCTGGCAAGTCATCCGCGAGGACGAGAACGGCAGCCGCTACCGCATAGGGCACTGCGCGACGCGCGCCGAGGCGCAGCGGCTCATCCAGCGCCTGCGCCTGGGCGGCGGTCCCGGCTCTGCGGCCGGCGCGGCCAACTATCTCGTGGAGCGCGTCGAGGCCGGAGGCGGCGCGCACCGCTGACCCCGGGCACAATTGGGTGTATGGGGCATTTGCTCCACTTCGCCGGTTCTCCCCGGTGAAGCCACCCGACGAGGGCTTGGACAGCGTGCGGAAAGATCCTCCAGAAGCGCAGGGGCCCCAGGACCCCGCCGCCGGCCAGCCGGCCGGCCCTTCGCGTCTCGACGTGATCCGCGTCGCCACGCTGGTACTGGACGACGCGGGCCGGATCGTCTTCTGGAGCCCGATGGCCGAAACGCTGCTCGGCCGGCCCGCGGCGGAGACCCTGGGCCGGCCGGTCGGCGACTTCACGGACGGGCCGCGGCCCGTCACGGTGCCCGCCGGCGCGCGCGACTGGCGCGACACCGTCTCCCTGCGCCACCGGGACGGCCACCCGGTGAGCTTCGAGCTGCGCGGCGCGCCGCTGCGCAGCACCGACGGCGCGCCG
Organism: Streptomyces sp. MP131-18; assembly: GCF_001984575.1. Taxonomy (GTDB): domain Bacteria; phylum Actinomycetota; class Actinomycetes; order Streptomycetales; family Streptomycetaceae; genus Streptomyces; species Streptomyces johnsoniae. The sequence goes on from NZ_LZNS01000001.1 coordinate 2,675,720, forward strand.
TTCCTGCTGATCTCCCTCGCCGAGTCAGGCCCCGTGCGCGCGGTCGAGCAGGATCTCGCCGCCCTCGAAGGACTCCTCACCGCCTCGCCGCTCGGCATCGCCCTCTTCGACACCGAGCTGCGCTACGTCCGCGTGAACGAGGCCCTGACCCACCTCCACCACCTCCCCGCCGAGGACCTGATCGGCCGCACCGTGCTGGACGTGCTGCCGGGTGCCCGGGCCCGGGAGGTATACCGGCTCCAGCAGGAGATACTGCGTTCCGGGCGCACCGTGCGCGACCTCGTCACCCAGCCGCCCGACGCCTCGGGCGCGGTCTCGGTCTCCTTCGGCCGCCTCACCGACGCCGCGGGAAACACCGTCGGCGTCAGCGGCACCGTCATGGACATCAGCGAGCGCAGGGAAGCGCTCGCCAAGGTCGAACGCGCCCGGCAGCGGCTGGCGCTGCTCAACGACGTGGGCACGGCGCTCGGCGACCTGCTGGACGTGCACCGCATCTGCCAGGCGCTGGTCGACGCCCTGGTGCCCCGCTTCGGCGACTACGCGGGCGTCGCCCTGATCGCCTCGGTCGCCCACAGCGGTGAGCCGCCGCGCGCGGAGGATCTGGCCGACGTGGTCCTCACCCCCGTCACCATGGCCGTGGGGCGGCAGCCGCCGGGCGAGAGCAACCTGCCGCCGCCCGACGAGGACTTCCGCTTCGAGGCCGGCACGATCTTCGGCACCGTGCTCACCTCGGGCGCCCCGCACCTCGCCAGGACCAGGGAGGAACTGCTCGCCGACACCGACCCGGACGACCCGAGGTGGCGCACCGCCGCCGCGCTCGACATCCACTCGATGCTGACGCTGCCGCTGCGCGCCCGCGGCCGGGTGCTCGGCGTGCTGGTCATCAGCCAGGGTCCTGGCCGGCGGGCGTTCGACCAGGAGGACCTGGCCCTGGCCATGGAGCTGGCCGCCCGCGCCGGGTTCTCCCTGGACAACGCGCGCCTGTACGCGCGCGAGCGCGAGGGCGCCCTGATGCTCCAGCGCAGCCTGCTGCCCCAGTCGCTGCCCACGCTGCCCGGCATCGACGTCAGCCATCGCTACGTGCCCAGCCGCAGCGGGGCGGAGATCGGCGGCGACTGGTTCGACGTCATCCCACTGGCCGGCGGCCGGATCGCGTTCGTCATCGGCGACGTCACCGGGCACGGCCTGCGCGCCGCGGCCACCATGGGGCAGTTGCGCACCGCGGTGCGCACCCTCGCCTGGCTCGACCTCACCCCCTCCGAACTGCTGCACCACCTCAACGACCTCGGCCGGGACATCGCCCAGAGCCCCGGCTCACCCGTGCTGGCCACCTGCGTCTACGCCGTCTACGACCCGGCCACCGGCGTGTGCACCCTGGCCAAGGCGGGGCACCTGCCGCCCGTGCTGGTCTGCGAGGACCCCGCCGTCGGCACCTGGGCCGCCCGGCCGGTCGACCTGCCCTCGGGCGCGCCGCTCGGCGTGGACGGCGTCCCCTTCGAGGAACGGCGGTTCGACATCGCCGACGGCTCGCTGCTCGTCCTCTACACCGACGGCCTCGTGGAGTCCCGCGACGAGGACCTGTCCACCGGGATCGACCGGCTCGTCGAGGTGCTCGGCCCGGCCACCGGGCGCGGCGCGCGGCTGGACGGAATCTGCGAGGACGTCATCGGCGCCATGCGACCGGACGCTTCGGAACGCGAGTCCGACGACCTGGCGCTGCTCGTCGCGCGGCTGTCCCGCCTGCCGGGCGACCGGGTGCTGCGCCGCAGCTTCCCCGCCGAGCGCCAAGTGGTGCGGCGCGCCCGCCACGCGGTGCGCGACACCCTGCGCGCCTGGGGCCTTTCCGCCGTGTCGGACGCGGCGGAACTGCTGGTCAGCGAGCTGGTCACCAATGCCGTGCGGCACGCGCACGGCCCCGTCGAGGTGCGGATGGTGCACGGCACCTCACTGCTGATCGAGGTCACCGACCCGGTGCCCGACCCGCCGCGGGAACGCGCCCCGGGGCTTGAGGACGAGGGGGGCCGCGGCCTGCCGCTGGTCGCGCGGGAGTCGCGGCGCTGGGGGACCAGGACCGAGCCGGTCGGCAAGACGGTGTGGTTCGAACTGAGTTTGCCCGGCCTGCCGGGCTGACTGCCCGGCAGCCCACGAGCCGGCCGTCGGCCAGGAACACCACCGGGTCGTGGGTGGCCATCACCACCGTCCCGCCGTACGCGGCCACCGGCGCGCGCGGCTGCGCCGCCCCGCGCGTCGAGCGCCCCGGTCGGCTCGTCGGCGAGGATCACGCTCGGCTCCGTCACCAGCGCCCGCACGATCGCGCCACCCGCCGCCGCTGCCCCCCGGAGAGGCGGTCCGGCAGGTGTGCCCGGCGCGCGCGGCGAGCGTCAGCGGCAGCAACGTGGCCTCCTGGAAACGAAGCCGATCCGCCCCCTGCGGAACCGCGTCACCGCGGCTTCGTCGACCCCGGCCCCGGGCGCGGGGCGCGGGGCGTGCAGCGCGGCGGCGTCCACCACGACCAGGCCGCCGTCCGGCCGTCCAAGACCGGCCGCGCACCGCGGCAGGGTGCTCTTGCCCCAGCCCGAGGGGCCCGTCACGGCCGTGCAGCCGCCCGCCGTCAGCGACAGCGGCTGCCCGCGCCCCGGCGGGTGCCGTCAGCGCACGGGCAGGTGGTAGGAGACCGCGTACCGGTCGGCGGGCACGATCACGTCCGCCGTCTCCACCGGCAGGCTCCCGGCGCGGTAGGTGCGGGAGATGACGAGCACGGCGTGCCCCGCGAGGCCGCCGAGCACCCGCGCCTCCGAGGCCAGCGCGGGGCGCGCGCCGATCTCCTCCGCCACGTTGTCCACGACGATGTCGATGGCCGCCATCCGCTCCACGACCCCCCGCCCGGCCAGCGGCCCCTGCTCCGGCAGCATCACCGGCGTGCGCCCCGTCAGAGACAGCGGCTCCCAGGAGGTCGACAGCATGACCGGCTCGCCGCCCATGCGGAAGACGTAGCTCGTACACATCACGGGCTCCTGCGGCTCGATCCGCAGCCGCTCCGCGATCCCCGCGGGCGCCGCCACCCGCTCGCTGCTGCCCTCCCACGTGCCGCGCACGCGCTCGTCGGCCTGCTCCTGCCTGAACGTCGAACACTCGCCCAGCGTCCGGTACCCGCTGCGCGAGACGGTGCGCCGCGGCGGCTGCTCGCGGACGTACGTCCCCGAGCCGGACCTGCCCTCGACGAGGCCCTCCGCCATCAGCACTTTGCGTGCCTCCAGCGCCACGGTGTCGGACACCCCGTAGGCGGCGCGGATGCTCGCCTGCGAGGGAAGCCGGGTATGCGGCGGCAGGGTGCCGTCCGCGATTTGCTGTCGAAGGTCTTCTGCGACGCGGAGATACGCGGGCTGCTCACCGAACGGCACAGGCCCCTCCTGCCTTTGCTGACAATCGGCAACAGCTTGACAACAGAGGGTGTCTGCCCGCAATAGACGGCCAAAGTTTCACTCGAAGTGATGACCCCTTCCGGGACGGGCCCCGGGGACCACAATGGCCTCATGCATCTGAGGGATACCCGCGCCGCGGACCTGCCGTTGCTCCAGGACATCGAACGGGCCGCAGGGGAGCCGTTCCGCGGCATCGGCATGGCCGATGTCGCCGACGACCCGCCGCCTTCCGTCGCCGAGCTCGAACGTCACCTGCGGGCCGGCCTCTCCTGGGTCGCGGCCGACAGCGCCGACCACCCCGTGGCCTACCTCGTCGCGGAACGGGTCGACGGCGCCCTCCACATCGAGCAGGTCTCCGTCCACCCCGCGAACGCCCGTCGCGGCCTGGGCCGTTCACTGATCGAGCACGCGGCCGGGCACGCCGTGACGACGGGGCTGCCGGCGCTGACCCTGACCACCTTCGCGGACGTGCCGTGGAACGCGCCCTACTACCTGCGCTGCGGCTTCGCCGTCCTGCCCGAGGACGCCGTCACCCCCGGGCTGCGGGAGATCCGGCGCCGGGAGGCCGCGCACGGCCTCGACCGCTGGCCGCGGGTGTGCATGCGCCGTGCGCTGTGATCCGGCTCCCGCCGTTCCCCTGAGAGCAGGGACCACTGCCTGAGACAATGTGCGGCCTCAGGGCCCCGTGCGGCCTCGCTGACGGAAGGACGACAGCAACCATGAGCGCCTCAGGCGGAACCAAGGCGATCGTCGCCGCACTGTGCGCGAACGCGGCCATCGCGGTGGCCAAGTTCACCGCGGCCGTGTTCAGCGGCTCGTCCTCCATGATGGCCGAGGGCGTGCACTCGGTCGCCGACGCCGGCAACCAGGCCCTGCTGCTGCTCGGCGGGAAGCGGGCCAGACGGGCCGCGAGCGAGGAGCATCCCTTCGGATACGGACGCGAACGCTACATCTACGCGTTCATCGTCTCCATCGTGCTGTTCTCCGTGGGCGGCCTGTTCGCGCTCTACGAGGGCGTGGAGAAGATCAGGCATCCGCACGAGATCGACCACTGGTACTGGCCGGTGGGCGTGCTGGTCTTCGCGATCATCGCGGAGATCATCTCGTTCCGCACCGCCATCAAGGAGTCGAACGAGGTGCGCGGCTCCCAGTCCTGGACGCAGTTCGTCCGCACGGCCAAGGCGCCGGAACTGCCCGTGGTGCTGCTGGAGGACCTCGGTGCGCTGGTCGGCCTGGTCCTCGCGCTCGGCGGTGTCGGCCTGGCGCTGGCCACCGGTGACGGCGTGTGGGACGGGATCGGGACGCTCTGCATCGGCGTGCTGCTCGTGGTCATCGCCGTCGTCCTCGCGCTGGAGACGAAGTCGCTGCTGCTGGGCGAGTCGGGCAGCAAGGATTCGGTGGCCAGGATTCGCGCCGCGCTCGTGGACGGCGAGACCGTCACCCGCGTCATCCACATGAAGACGCTGCATCTCGGCCCGGACGAGCTGCTGGTGGCCGCCAAGATCGCGGTGGACCACGACGACGACGCGGCGACCGTCGCGGCCGCCATCGACGCGGCCGAGGCGCGCATCAGGGAAGCCGAGCCGATCGCCCGCGTCATCTACCTGGAGCCCGACATCTACCGGGCGGCCGGGCGGGAGGCCGGCTCCTGACGCCGCGATACCCGGGATACCCGGGATACCCGGGATACCGCGACGTCGGAGTGCCGGCCGGTCAGAACTGGAGCGACCAGGCGACGAGGGTGCCCTCGTCGGCCCGCGCGTTGTCGGTCACCCGCAGGGTCCAGGTGCCGTCGGCTTCGAGTCCTGAGCCGTTGAGCGTGTAGACCGTGTCCAGGTCGTTCGTGCTGCCGCCCGACCGGTCGTGCAGGCGCCGTTCGGTGCCGTCGGGGGCGACCACGTCGACGGTGAGGTCGCCGATGTAGGTGTGCTCGATGGTGACCTCGACCTGGTAGGCGCCGTCCAGCACGCCCGCGCCCGTCACGTCGATCGTCGACTCCGTGGTGGTCAGGTCGGAGATCGCCGCCGCGGTCTCGTTGCCGAAGCGCGGACCGTCCGGCGGCTCGGGCTGCCCGCCCTGGCCGCCGGTGTGCAGCAGCGCGTTGGGCGTGTCGGCCGGAACGCCGCTCAGGCGGTTCCACACCGCGGAGTCCACCAGTTCCGCGGACACCTCCGCCGGGGTCGCGGCCGGGTTGCCGGCCAGGTACAGGGCCGCCACGCCCGCCACGTGGGGCGTCGCCATCGACGTACCGGAGATCGTGTTCTCCGCGTCGTCGCCGGTGTTCCAGGTGGAGGTGATGGCGGTGCCGGGGCCGAAGATGTCGACGACCGACCCGAGGTTGGAGAACTCGGAGACCGCGTCGGACTGCGCGCTCGACGCGACGGTGATCGCCTCTTCGACGCGCGCCGGGGAGTAGCCGCCGGCGTCGGCCCCGTAGTCGTTGCCGGCCGCGACCGCGAACGTGACGCCGGCGTCGATGGCGTTGCGCACCGCCTGGTCGAGCGCGCTGTTCGCGCCGCCGCCCAGGCTCAGGTTGGCGACGGCGGGGCCCGAGGCGTCGCCGGTCACGAAGTCCACGCCGCCGATGACCGTTTCCGCGGTGCCGCTGCCGGTGTCGTCGAGAACGCGCACGGCGACGATGTCGGCGGCCTTGGCCACGCCGTAGGAGGAGCCGGCGACGGTGCCCGCGACGTGGGTGCCGTGCCCGTTGCCGTCCTGGCCGTCGCCGCCGAAGGCGTCGAAGCCGAAGGTGGCCCGGTCGCCGAAGTCCTCGTGCGTGTAGCGCACTCCGGTGTCGACGATGTACGCGGTGACGCCCTCGCCCGCGGTGTCCGGGTAGGTGTAGCTGTCGTCGAGCGGCAGGTCGGCCTGGTCGATCCGGTCCTGCCCCCAGGACGGTGGGTCGTCCTGGGTCGCGTCCAGCCGGATGGTCTGGTTCTGCACGACCTCCGCGACCGCCGGGTCGGCGGCGAGGTCCAGGGCGTCCGCCTCGGTCAGCTCGGCGGCGAAGCCGTTGAGCGCGTGCCGGAAGGTACTGGTCACCTCCGCGTCGTGGCGGTCCGCGAGGGACTGGGCCGAGGCGGAGGTGGCGGAGAAGGTGCCCTCTTCGAGAATGACGATGTAGCTGCCGGGGATGGTGCCCTCGGCTCCCGCGTTGGCGATGACTCCCTGCGCGTCGTCGGCGCTTGCCGCGCCGGGCAACGTCAGGCCGGCCCCGAGGCCAAGCACCGCGGCGGTGGCCACGGTGGCGCCGGCCCGCAGGCGGCGTGAGGATCGCATCGCTGCCATCCGGGTTCCTCCTCATTGGTGGCGAGCACACTGAGTCAGGCCATGCGCATGTCAATTCGATGTGCACATGGCTCCCTTGTGAATAATCAGATGCCGCACAGGAATCCACAAGGTCGCCTCCCCGGGGGCGGCGGCTCACCCACCCGCCCCGGGCGCCTGACCGGCGGCTTCGCGCCCCTCCCGCGGCCGGAATCGCCACGGGAGGCAACACGGCCGCAACTCCGGCACCCCCCGGTACCCCCGCGGCGCCTCAGCCGCCGAGGGTGCCGACGGTGCCGAGGGCGCCGATGAGCGCGTCGGTCACCTCGTCGGTGCCGGCCGTGCCGCCCACGTCCCGCGTCAGCACCCCGGCCGCGGTGGTGGCCGCGATGGCGCGGTGCAGGCGGGCGGCCTCCGCCGGCAGCCCGAGGTGGTCCAGCATCAGCGCCGCGCTGCCCACCGCCCCGATCGGGTTGGCGCGGCCCAGGCCCGCGATGTCGGGCGCGGAGCCGTGCACGGGCTCGAACATGCTGGGGAAGCGCCGTTCCGGATTCAGGTTGGCGCTCGCCGCCAGGCCGAGGCTGCCCGCCAGCGCGCTGCCGAGGTCGGAGAGGATGTCGGCGTGCAGGTTGGAGGCGACCACCACCGACAGGTCCTCCGGGCGCAGCACAAACTTCGCGGACATCGCGTCCACCAGCACGCTCTCGGTCTCCACGTCCGGGTACTCGGCCGCCACGCGCCGGAAGACCTCGTCCCACAGCACCATGCCGTACTGCTGCGCGTTGCTCTTGGTCACGCTCGACAGCTTGCGGCGGCTGCGGGTGCGGGCCAGTTCGAAGGCGAAGCGGATGATGCGTTCGCAGCCCACCTCGGTGAACAGCGAGGACTGCACGGCGACTTCGCCGCCCGGGCCGCGCGCCGCCAGATTGCGCCCGCCGAGACCGGCGTACTCGCCCTCGCTGTTCTCCCGCACCACCACCCAGTCCAGCTCATGGTCGTCCGCGCTGCGCAGCGGGCTGCGGACGCCGGGCAGGAAGTGCACCGGGCGGATGTTGGCCCACTGGTCGAAGCCCTGGCAGATGGCCAGGCGCAGCCCCCAGAGACTGACGTGGTCGGGCACGGTGGGCCAGCCGACCGCGCCGAAGTAGATCGCGTCGAACGGCCGCAGCCGTTCGAGACCGTCCTCGTCCATCATGCGGCCGGTCTCCGCGTAGTGGCGCGCGCCCCAGGGGAACTCCTCCCAGGCGAAGCCGAACGCGCCGCCCGAGCCCTCGGCCAGGGCGTCGAGCACGGCACGGCCCGCGGCGACCACCTCCTCGCCGACTCCGTCTGCGGGTATGGCGGCGATGCGGAAGGTCCTGGTCGTCATGCCGCCGAGTCAACCGGCCGCGGCGCGCGGCGTCCAACACGTGCTGCCGATGCCACTCATAGGCGTGGCCGATGAGTGGCACCGGCGGCCCGCCGCGCCGGGCGCGGGAACGGGAACGGGAACGGGAACTCAGCGGAACAGCCGGGCCGGAACCGCGTCCGCCAGCAGGCCGTAGCCGTGCGGGTTGAGGTGCAGGTGGTCGCCGACGTCGGCCGCGGGCAGCAGGCGCCCGGGGTCGGCCGGGTCCCGCACCGCCGCGTCGAAGTCGATCACCGCGTCGAAGCGGCCGGCCTCGCGTATCCACGTGTTCACGGCCTGCCGCGTCTCGGCCCGCAGCCCCGCGGGGTCGTCGTACATCTCGTTGCCGCCGAACGGCGGCAGCGTCGCCCCGTACACGCGGATGCCCTGGGCGTGGGCGCGGGTGACGATCTGGTCGTAGGCGGCGAGCAGTTGGGCGGTGACGTCCGCCTGGGCGGCCGGCGTCGCCGCCGCCGTGCCGATGTCGTTGACGCCGTGGAAGACGACGAGCCACTCGGCGCCGCTGGCCGCGAGCACGTCGCGGTCGAGGCGGGCGAGCAGGTTCGGGCCGAGGCCGTCGTTCAGCACGCGGTTGCCGCCCGCGGCCTGGTTGAGAACGGCGGTACCGGCCGTGGCGGGACGGGAGTCGAGGCGGTCGAACAGCTGGTCGGGCCAGCGGTCGTTCATATTGGTGGTCGAACCCCTGCCGTCCGTCAGCGAATCGCCGACGACGACGGCCGCGCCGGTGCCGCCCGGCGCGCGGACCTCAAGGCCGCTCAGGAAGTACCAGTGGTCCGTCGGGGTCGCCCCGGGCAGCTCCGCGGCGTCGACGTGGTTGCCCGCAAGCAGGTGGGACGTCGTCCGAGAGCCCGGGTGGGAGGTGATGTCGAGCGACGCCTGCCCCTCGGCCAGGTACACCGTCACCGTCAGGTCGGTGCCGGGAAGGACCCGGAACGGCAGCGGGTCCGAGACCACGTGGGCGCCGGGCGGCACGGTCGTGGCGGACCGTTCGTGGAAAGTGACCGTGCGGGCCGAGCCCGGCTCGATCGCGGCCGAGCCCGCCCGGCCGTCCCGCGGCAGCGCCACCGACACCTCGGTGAGGGGCAGCGGCGCGCCGCCGAACGCGTTGGAGAAGCGCAGCCGCAGATCGTCGCCGCCGATCGTGGCCCTGACGGTCTGGCGCAGCGTGGCGTCGGCGAGCACCACCTCCTCGCCGGTGAACGGCTCGGGCGGCATGTTCGCCGGCTCGGTCAGCTGCGGCATGGCCGTCCAGGTGTGGACCCAGTGCCGCCCCCCGTCCCCCGCGCCGCCGCGCGCGTCCCCGCCGTCGGCCGCCCCGGCCCCGACGGCGGAGGAGGCGGCCAGCAGGCCGATCGCGAGCAGTCCTGACGCGGCGAGGTGGAGCACCCCGGACATTCTCTTCACGGCGGCGGGCCCTTTCCTGGTGTCGGTGGCAGGCGCACTGCGGCACGGGAGCCGCGGGGCCGCTCTGCGCACCGGCGGCCCGGCGCGGAACGTCCGCGGCGAGGCGCCAGGCCCCGTGCCGGATCACCGGAGCACGGTGCCACGCGCGGCGGGCCGCGCACATCCGACGCGCGTCGGGCATCGCGCGGGGCGCGCCCGACGCCCGCGGCGCGCGGGCGCGCGCCCGGCGCGACTGTCGGACGGCCCGGGCGCCCCCGCCGACGCCTGTCCGGTACCGGGCGCGCTCTGCGGGTGCCACGGTGGGCGCATGCGCTACCCCTTCGACCCCGAACTGGCCGCCGCGCTGGCGATGATGCCCGAGGTGAACATCTCCGACCTGGCCGCCGCGCGGGCCGCGCAGGCGGCCGAGCTGGCCCGCCAGGTCGCCGCGGCGGACACCGAGGGCGTGGTGGTGACGGACGTCCGCGAGGCGGGCACGGCCCTGCGCCTCTACCGGCCCGCCGCCGCGCGCGACCCGCTGCCCGTCGTGCTCCGCATCCACGGCGGCGGGTTCCTCCTGGGCGGCCCCGACGTGGACCACGAGGCCAACCTGCACCTGTGCCGCACGCTGCCGGGCATCGTCGTGTCCCCCGACTACCGGCTCGCGCCGGAACACCCCTACCCGGCCGCGCCGGAGGACTGCTACGCCGCGCTGTGCTGGACGGCCGCGAACGCCGCCCGCCTCGGTGCCGATCCGGAACGGGTGGTGGTGGCCGGGGACAGCGCGGGCGCCTGCCTGGCGACGGCGGTGGCCATGCTGGCGCGGGAGCGCGGCGGGCCCGGCATCTGCTTCCAGTACCTCGACAGCCCCGCCCTGGACGACCGGCTGGACACGCCCAGCGCGCGGCAGTTCACGGACACGCCGGTGTGGAACCGGCGCAACGCGGAGCTGAGCTGGGCCGCCTACCTGGGCGCGGGCATGCCCGGCTCGGCCGGGGTGCCGGCGACGGCCGCCCCGGCGCGGGCGACGCCGGGCGACCTGGCGGGCCTGCCCCCGGCGCACGTGGCGGTGATGGCGTTCGACCCGCTGCGGGACGAGGGCATCGACTACGCGCGCTCGCTGCTGACCGCGGGCGTCTCCGCGGAACTGCACCTGTTCCCCGGCACGTTCCACGGCGCGTCGCTCGTACGGCACGCGGCCGTCGCGCGGCGGATGGCGGCGGAGGAGATCACGGTGCTGCGCCGGGCGGCGCGGTGACGGGCGGCGGGGTGACGGACGGCGCGGCAGCGGGCCCGCGTTCGCCGGTAGCGGCCAGCCGCCAGGCGTGCAGCGCGAGTTGGGCGCGGAACCGGTCACCGGGCTCCCGCAGCCGCCAGCCGGTGGCCGCCTCGACGCGGCCGAGGCGGGCCGCAACCGAGCTGTGGTGCAGGTGCAGTTCGGCCGCCGCCGCACGCAGCGAGCCGGTGCGGCAGAACGCGGAGAGCGCCGCGACGTGCCGCCCGCCGCCCTCGCGTTCCACGATCCCGGCGAGCCGCCGCACGTCGGGCAGCGCCGCGAGCCGGGCCGCGGGCACGTCGGCCAGCAGGACCACCGCGCCCAGCTCGTCGTGGTCGGCCACCGCGTCGGCGGGAGGGCCGGGCTGCGCGAAGCGCAGCGCGGCCAGCGCCTGTTCCCAGGAGGCCGCGGCGCCCAGCGCGTCGGCCGGACCGCCGATGCCGGCCCGGACGGCGCCGCGCACCGCCGCGCGCAGCTCGGCGGCGGGCGACCCGGCCGCGGCCCGCTGCACCAGGGCCACCCCGTACGCGCCGACGTGCGCGACGCGGACGGTGCCGGGTACGCCGCCGCGGCCGAGCAGCGCAAGCGCGGTTACCTCGGGGTCGCCCGGGCCCGTCACGGCGACGACCCGCAGGGGCTGTTCGGACGCGAGGCCGAGCAGGCGCAGCGCCCTGGCCCGGTCGGCGAAGGCTTCGCGCGCCGAAAGCACCACCTCGACCAGGGCTGGGTCGGCCACCCGGAAGGGCTGCTGGGCGGTATGCGCCGCGATGGCCAGCCACTCAAGCACCAGATCGTCGAACGGACCGGCGGGGCCCGGCCGTTCGAGCCAGACCCGGCCCGCCGGGCGCAGCGCCGCCTCGCCGGAGACCCGCTCGGGCGGGCCGGTCACGACGGCGCCGTCCGGCCCGGCGCGGAAGGCACGGCCGTCGGCCAGCTCAAGGCCCGCGGGACATTCGGCCAGACCGGCGACGGAACGCAGCAGAGCCGCCGGATCGAGCCGGCCGGCGCCGAGCAGCGCCTGGAAGTGCGCGATCACCCGCACCGCGGCGGCCGCGTCGGCGTCGAGGGAGGACAGGCGCAGCAGCAAGCCCTTCACGACCGCAAGTGTAGAAAAGGACCCCGGAAGGACAAGGCCGCGAACACGTCCGCGCACGCGGGGCCCGTTCCCGGGTGGCTACGCTTCCGCTGACCACAACAGCACGGCCGACGGAGGCAGCAGATGGAGATCGACAACTCGAAGGCGCATTCGGCCCGGGTGTGGAACTTCTGGCTGGGCGGCAAAGACTGGTACGCCACGGACAAGGACGCGGGCGAGCAGATCACGCGCGTCTACCCCGGCATCGTGCGCACCGCGCAGTACCAGCGGATGTTCCTGTCCAGAGCGGTCCGCTTCCTCGCGGGGGAGGCGGGCATACGCCAGTTCCTCGACCTGGGCACGGGTCTGCCGACCGTGGACAACACCCACGAGGTCGCGCAGCGCGTGGCCCCCGAGTCCAAGATCGTGTATGTCGACAACGATCCGCTGGTCCTCGCACACGCCCGCGCGCTGCTCACCAGCACCCCGGCGGGCGAGACCGCGTACATCGACGCGGACGTGCGCGATCCCGACGCGATCCTGGAACAGGCGGCCGAGCTGCTCGACTTCTCCCGGCCCATCGCCGTGACCATGCTCGGCATCCTCGGGCACATCACCGACGAGGACCGGCCCGCCGACATCGTGCGGCGGCTGATCGCCCCGCTGCCCCCGGGCAGCTACCTGGCCATCAGCGACGGCACCAACACCAACGCCACGCTCAACGCGGCCACCAGCAACTACAACGCGCGCCTGGCCGGCGACTACACGCTGCGCAGCCCCGAGGAGGTCACGGCCTTCTTCGACGGGCTGACGCTGCTGGACCCCGGCGTGGTCACCATCGAACGCTGGCGCCCCGAACACCCCGTCTTCGAGGACGAACAGCCCGTGGACGCCATGTGCGGACTGGCCGTCAAGCACTGACCCCGCCGGGCGCGGTAGGCACGCTGCCGGCAGGCCGCCGAGCCCACCCCACCCTCGAATTCGCCTTCCCCTACGCCATCCAGGGCGAAGACCACGCCGTCACCGAATCCCTCACCCGACTCCGCCACCTCACCCGCAACGGCGACTACGCCTACTACACCGACATCGCCCACTAGATGGCCAACCGCCCCCCTGCACACCCCACTCGACAGCGAGACCACCACCCGCGGACGGTGGCACAAGCCTCGTCACCCGTCGCCGCGACCACCCGGCACCTGCGCTGATACCGAGGGGCCGGTTTTGAAGCTGTGTCCGAACTCTCCCTTCGGCGTGTCAACCGTCGTAGCGGTGGAAAGGAGCAATGAGTGCGGGTCTGCGGGGGCGGCTGTTGCTGTTATTGAGGTGCTGCCGCACTGTCCGTTTTGCGATTATGGTGCTCATGAGCACGGCATCTGAACCGGACCCGGTCGCCGCTGTGCGGGACTACTACGAGCAGTCGGCGCAGCGCGAGGTGGAGCGGCTGGGCAGGCCCGCTGACGGCGCCATCGAGCGGGAGTTGCACGCGCGGGCGTTTGAGGAGCACCTGCCCTCCGCTCCCGCGCGGGTCCTGGATAACGGCGGGGGCCCTGGGTCGTGGACTCTATGGCTGGCGCGGCGCGGGTACCGGGTCACTCTCACCGATCTGTCTCCCGCGCTGCTGGACATCGCCCGCACCCGCGTTGCGCATGCTTCTCAGCAGCAGGCCTCGAACGTGGAATCCATCGCGAAGGCCGACGCGCGGGACCTAAGCGCGTTCCCGGACGAGTCCTTCGACGTCGTCCTGTGCCTGGGGCCCTTCTACCACTTGACCACCGAGACCGACCGCCGTCGGGCCGTACAGGAGGCCCACCGGGTCCTGAGACCGGGCGGGCTGCTGATCGTGACAATGATGCCGCCTTACATGCGCCTGGTCTCCACCGTGCTGGAACATGGGTCCGCCAGCTTCACGACCGGTGCGGCCGACCGCATCCTGAACGAAGGCCGCTATGACAACCCGCGGCCCGGGCGCTTCACCGGCGGTTACCTCACCCGCCCCGACCAGGTCACACCGTTCTTCGAGCTTCACGGCTTCCGTGTGCGGCGCCTGATCGCGTCGCAGGGCGTCCTGGCCTGGGCTCAAACCGAGGTTGCCGCCTTGGCCCAAAGAGACCCCGACGCCTACCGGCGACTGCTCGATCTCGCTTATACAACCGCCGGCGACCCATCCATCCACGGCATGGCCGGCCACCTGCTCATCATCGCCGAACAGTCGGCAGTTCAAGCGTCAAGTTGAGCCACCTGGTCAGACCGCTCGCGCAAGCCCGGAATTCCCGCACACAGCTGCATACGAAGCTCCGGTTCAGTAGGGCTGGACGCGAGTGAGGGCGGGCCCCTGCCGCGGAGTCCTGCCGAACGGAAGCCGCACGCTTCTTGTCCTGAGCATGATCACGGTGGTACGTTCCAGCCGCTCTGGGAGCGCTCCCAATGTACGCCTCGCCCGAGCGGCACACGCCCCGGACATGAATCGATTCACCACGGCGTGGCCTCCGGGCGATCCCGCACTGAAACGTTCCAGTCCTAAGGAGCCGCCATGTTTCTCCGAAGTGTGAGCAGCCTGCGAGGGCTGCTCGCCGCCCTGCTGGTCGCGATGATGGCCGGGGCGTCCCTCGTCGCCCTGCCCGCGCCGCGCGCGCACGCGGCCGAGATCGACACCGGCACGTGGTACGTCCTGGTCAACCGGCACAGCGGCAAGGCGCTCGACGTGTACAACCTCGCCACCGAGGACGGCGCCGGCATCGTGCAGTGGCCGCGGAACGACGGCGCCTGGCAGCAGTGGCAGTTCGTCGACTCCGGCTCGGGCCAGTACCGGCTGAGATCACGCCACAGCGGCAAGGTGCTCGACATCTCCGAATGGTCGACCGCGGACGGCGCGAACGTCCAGCAGTGGACCGACGGCAACACCGCGAACCAGCAGTTCTCCGTCACCGACGCGGGCGACGGCTACATCCAGCTCATCAACCGGAACAGCGGCAAGGCGCTTGAGGTGTGGGAGTGGTCCACCGAGGACGGCGCGCGGGTATCGCAGTTCACCGACCTGGACGGCGCCAACCAGCAGTGGGCGCTGGTCCCGGTCGGCGGCAGCAGCGCCGACTGCGGCTCCGGGACCTACCACGCGGAGGCGACGCTCAGCGGCAGCACCTGGACGGCCCGCAGGAACGGCGGCACCGTCTACACCGGCAGCAGTATGCGGGACGCCATGCAGGCGGCGATCAACAGCCTGACGCCGAACCGTTCGTCCAAGGAACGCGTGGTCGTGCGGGGTTCCGGCTCGATCAGCGCCGGGACCCGGGTGTCGCTGCCCAGCCACACGGCGATCGATGTGTGCGGCACCATCAACGTCACCGGCTCCGGCTCGGGTGACCAGGCGCCGATCTACTCCCGCGGCACCACCAACGTCGAGGTCGGGCACCTGAACGTGACCGGCTCCCCGCTGTACGGGATCTTCATGCGCAACGTCACCGACGTGGTGCTCGGCCAGATCGATCTCCGGGTGTCCAGCGGGCTCGGCATCCGCATCGACAACCACGGTGACCGCTCCGTGCGTTCGCGCAACATCCGCATCGACAACGTTTACGTTTCCGGCACCTCCAACCACGGCGTGGAGACCTACGGCGTGGACGGTCTGACCGTCGGCACCGTCACGGCGCGCAACGTCGGCTACTCGGGACTGCTGCTCAACGACACGATCAACGCCAATATCACGCGGGTCGACGCGGACAACACCGGCACCGGCACCGGGTACGCGGCCTTCCGCATGGCCAACAGGAACGGCCGCGTCGGCGACAGCTACCCGACCAACATCCGCGTCGGCGAGGTCATCGCCCGCGGCGGCGGGCGCGGAGTGTTCTGCGTCTCCGAGAGCGGCGGAGCCGTCATCGACCGGGTCACGCTGACGAACACCGGCAACAACAGCATCCTGATCGAGAACTGCTACAACGTGACCATCGCGGGCCAGAGCGGCACGGTCAGCGGCGGCGGTGAGGTGCGGCTGGCGGCCCGTTCCGAGTTCCCCGGCAACCGTGACATCACCCTCCAGAACATGACGCTGAACAACACGTCGCTCAGGGAGAGTCCCTGCGGCACGAACATCACGTACCGCAACCTGACCCTCAACAACACCAGCCGTTCGACCTGCTGAGGCAGGACGGCGAGGGCGGCCCCGCCCCGCGCGGGGCGGGGCCGCCGTACGACGGCGGCGCGCGCGTTCGGACCATGACCGTCGAATTCCATTCGACGGCCGTGAACAGCGAATACCGCGCCGCCCGGCCATCAGGAAACGCCATCGAATAAGCGGCCCCTGATAAGGGGCCAATCGAATTCTGTCGCCGCTCTTGATTCGGTGACGAGACGCTGCCACCATCACGGCGGGGCAGTGCCGGGACGCGCCGCCCCGCCCGGCCGGCGAATGCGTCCGGCTATTCCCCCACCCCTTTCACGTAATGACGAGGTGCGTCATGGCCGGCCGTCGCGGCAGTCCTGGAACGATTCGCCGGTTCACCGGCCTGATCGCGGGCGGCCTCGCCGCGCTGCTCGCGGTCCTCGGCCTCGCCACCGCGGGCACGGCCGGGGCGACCGCCCCCACGGCCCCGGCCGCCCCGCGGGACGCGGTGGACGCGGTCGCGGCGATGCAGCCCGGCTGGAACCTCGGCAACTCGCTGGACGCCACCGGCGAGGACGAGACCTCGTGGGGCAACCCGCGCATCACCGAGGAGCTGCTGGACAACGTCAGGGCGCAGGGGTTCAACAGCATCCGCATCCCCGTGACCTGGGGGCAGCACCAGGGCCCCGCACCTGACCACGCCATCGACGCGGCGTACCTGGAGCGCGTGCAGGAAGTGGTCGGCTGGGCCCTGGAGGACGGCTTCTACGTCATGCTCAACGTCCACCACGACTCCTGGGAGTGGATCGCAGACATGCCGGCCGACCGCGCCGGCGTGCTCGCCCGCTACGACGCCCTCTGGACGCAGCTCGCCGCCGCGTTCCGCGACGCCTCGCCCAAGCTGATGTTCGAGAGCGTGAACGAGCCCCAGTTCACCGGCAGTTCGGGCGACGCCGAGAACGCGGAGCTGCTCCACGAGCTGAACACCTCGTTCCACGGGATCGTGCGCGACTCCGGCGGCGGCAACGCCGCCCGCCTGCTCGTCCTGCCGACCCTGCACACCTCGGCCGACCAGGCGCGGCTCGACGAGCTGGTCACCACGTTCGACGCCCTCGACGACCCGAACCTCATCGCGACGGTGCACTACTACGGCTACTGGCCGTTCAGCGTGAACGTGGCGGGCGGTACCCACTTCGACGAGACCGCGCGGGCGGACCTCACCGAGGCGTTCGACCGCGTCCACACCACCCTGGTCGCGCGCGGCATCCCGGTCGTCCTCGGCGAGTACGGCCTGCTCGGATTCGACCGGCACACCGGCACCATTCAGCAGGGCGAAAAGCTGAAGTTCTTCGAATTCCTCGGGCATTATGCCCGCACCAAGAACATCACCACCATGCTGTGGGACAACGGCCAGCACTTCCAGCGGACCGGATTCGAGTGGAACGACCCGGAATTGTTCGGGCAGATCGAATCCAGCTGGACGACCAGGTCGGGCACGGCGTCGTCCGACCTGGTGTTCAGCGCACGTTCCGAGGCCGTCACCGACAAGACGCTCACGCTGAACACCAACGGCACCACGTTCACCGGTCTGCGCCACGGGGACACCGAGCTGACGCCGGGGACGGACTACGTGGTGGAGGGCGACCGGCTCACGCTCACCGCGGACCTGCTCACCCGGCTCTCCGGCTCGCGCGAGTACGGCACGAACGCGGTGCTGTCCGCGCACTTCTCGCAGGGCGTGCCGTGGCGGATCAACCTGGTCACCTACGACCCGCCGGCCCTGGACGCCGCCACCGGCACGACGAGTTCCTTCGCGATCCCCACCGACTTCCGCGGCGACCAGCTGGCCACCATGGAGGCGACGTACGACGACGGGACCAACGCGGGCCCGCACGACTGGACGTCCTTCAAGGAATTCGACCAGGCGTTCGCCCCGGACTACGCGGCGGGCGCCACCACCCTGACGCCCGAGTTCTTCGCCGAGGTCGACGACGGGTCCCGCGTGACGCTGACGTTCCATTACTGGAGCGGAACGACCGCGACTTACCACGTCACCCGCACCGGCACCACGGTGACCGGCACCCCGGCCTGACGACCCGCCCGCCGCGGAACCCCGGGCGCGGTCAGTCGTGCGGGACGACGGCGACCGGGGCGGGCGAGTGGTGCAGCAGGGCGTTCGCGACGCCGCCCAGGCGCGGGCCGCGGGTGCTGCGGCGCCCGACCACGATCAGCTCGGCCCCGGCGGCCGGGCCCAGGAGAGCCTCGGCCGCGTTCCCCGGCTCCAGGGTCTCGCGCACGGTGACGTCCGGGTGGCGGGTGCACCACGGGGCGAGCGCCGCGGCGAGGTCGCGCACCAGGGCGTCGTCCGGGCCGGCGTGGTCGCGCGGCACGGCCCGGTGGCGGGACACCAGCGGTGTCGGGGCGGGCCAGGCGTGCACGACGTGCAGGGGGAGCCGCCGGCGCGCGGCGACGCCGAACGCGAAGTCGACGAGTGCGCCCGCGGGTTCCCCGGTGCGCTTCAGTCCGAGCACGATCTCGGTGGCCTCCGCGGGCGGGGCGGCGCGGACGGCGACGACGGGGCAGGGCGCGTGGGCCACCACGTGCGAGCTGATCGAGCCGAGCAGGAAGCCGCCGATGACGCCGAGGCCGCGGGAGCCGACGGCCAGCAGACCGGCCCCGGCCGCCGCGTCGACCAGCGCGGTGACCGGCCGTTCGGCGACGGCGCGGGCCTCGATGCGCAGCCCCGGGTGGCGGGTGGCGAGATCCTCGCGGGTGCGGCCGACCAGATCCTCCGCGGCGTCCCGCCTGGACGTCTCGGGGAGGACGCCGACGGGGTACGCGGCGGCCGGGACGGCCCAGGCGTTGAGCAGGCTCAGGGGCGACTGACGGCGTTCCGCCTCGTCGGCGGCCCACGCGGCGGCGGCCAGGCTCTCCGGTGATCCGTCGATCCCCACTACAACCGGGCTTGGCATGGCGTCCTCTCTCCGGGCTCCCCCGGCGGCTCGCGGGCGGGCCGGCCGCACGCGGGCTGCTCAGAGGTCCCTGGGCGGCCGGTCGGTGCGGCGAGCGTAACGACCGCGGGCCCGATCGCGGCGGAGGCACGGCGGTCCCGCGGGGCGGCGGCGGGCGGCCGCCGCCGACTGTCAGTGCCGACTGGCAGTCTTGCGCCATGGAGTCCTACGAGATCGTGCAGGAATTGTGGGCGCGCATGCAGGCGCGGGACTGGGCCGGAGTCGGGGAGCTGCTGGCCGAGGACGTGGTGGTCGAGTGGCCGGTCAGCGGCGAGCGGA
Source organism: Streptomyces sp. MP131-18 (assembly GCF_001984575.1). Classification (GTDB taxonomy): domain Bacteria; phylum Actinomycetota; class Actinomycetes; order Streptomycetales; family Streptomycetaceae; genus Streptomyces; species Streptomyces johnsoniae. The sequence goes on from NZ_LZNS01000001.1 coordinate 2,694,940, forward strand.
TCGTGGGCCGCGACAATGTCGTGGCGGTCAACGCGGAGTATCCGGAAGGGTGGTCGATCCGGGTCCTGCGCATCGTCGCGGACGGTGCGGAGGTCGTCTCCGAGGTGGAGGTCCCGCACGAGGCGGCGGGGTTGTTCCGAGCGGCGTCGTTCTGGACGGTCGCGGACGGGAAGGTGGTCAGGGGCCGGGAGTACTGGACCAGTCCCGGTGCCGACCCCGCGCCGGAGTGGCGCGCCGCCTACGTGCAGCGGATATGACCGGGGGCCCGGCCGCAGGGGGACCGTGAGCGAATCCGAAGCGGACCGGAAGCGGCGGGCCGCACGCTGGGGGCACCTACGCGGGGCCCGTCGGCGGGCCCCTGACCCGGCAGATCGGATGCACCACCATGACCGACATCGCTTCCCACCCGCAGCCGGTGACGGTGCTCGGCACCGGCCAGATGGGCGCGGCCCTGGCCGAGGCCCTGCTGAAGGCGGGCCACCCCGTCACCGTCTGGAACCGCACGTCCGCCAAGGCCGAGGCCCTGACCGCCCTCGGTGCCGTCCACGCCGGGGACGTCGCCGAGGCGGCGGCGGCCTCCCGGCTGCTGATTCTGTGCGTGCGGGACGCCCCGGCCGCGCGGACCGTGCTCGACGCGATCGACCCCGCGTCCGGCCGGGTGGTCGTCAATCTGACGACCAGCAGCCCGGAGGAGGCGCGGGACGCCGCGGCGCGGGCGGCGGCGCGGGGCCTGGACTACCTCGACGGTGCCATCCAGGCCGGCGCGCACATCATCGGCCGGCCCGAGGCGCTGCTGATGTACGCGGGCCGCGAGCCGCTGTTCCGCGCCCACGAGGAGACCCTGCGGGTCTTCGGCCCCGACACCCGTTTCCTGGGCGCCGACCACGCCCTGCCCGCCCTGTTCGACCTGGCGCTGCTCGGTCTGGTCTACGAGCTGTGGATCGGCTACCTCCACACCCTGGCCATGATCGGTGCCGAGGGCCTGCCCGTCGGGTCGTTCGCCTCGGCCGCGGGAAAGATCGTCGACGATCTGGTGCAGCACTTCGGCGCCCTGGCCACGGAGGTGGAGACCGGCCGCTACGACCCCGAGACGTTCGGCCGGCTCGTGGATCACGAGGTCATCTCCGGGCGCCTGGTGGAGGCGCGCGCGTCGCGGGGCGTGGACGCCGAGCGGCTGCGCCACGTCAAGCGGCTCATCGACCGGCGGATCGGGCAGGGCCTGGGCGAGCAGGGCTTCTCCAGCATCTTCGAGTCCTTCCGGCCCGCCGCGATGCCTTAGGGTCCGGCCCGCCCGGCCCTGCTTTGCCCCGCCTGGCCCGCCCGGCCCCGCCGGTGGCGGGGTCAGGCGGGGCGGACGCCGAGCCGCTCGGCCATGACATCCGGCCAGTCCCGGTGTTCGAGACCGGCGGCGACCAGGAGGTCGCGCCAGTCGGTCCCGGCCAGCCGCACGATGGCGTCGATCTCCATGCCTCCCAGATAGAGGAGGACGATGGCCGCCGTCATGCGATCGGGATTCTGCGTGCCGAAGACGGCCCCGTCGAGGGCCGAGATCGCGGACAGCAGGTCGGGCCGCCGCCCCTTGCCGACCGCACGGCCGACGGCTGCGGCCATGGCGGGTGACAGGTCCACGGTCGTCTCCTGTGCGGGTCGGTGTTCGAAGGGGCGGCGGCAACGGGGCAGGCCCGGACGGCGGTTACAGGGTGCGTTCCAGGCGTTCGGCCAGGAGCTGGGTGAAGCGGGCCGGATCGTTGATCTGGCTGCCTTCCGCCAGCAGGGCCATGCCGTAGAGCAGTTCGGCCGTGCCGGGCAGAGCCGGGTCGGACGGCCGTTCGGCGTGGGCGCGGCGGAGGCCCTCGACGAGGGAGTGTCCCGCGTTCAGCTCCAGGATGCGCTTGCCCGCGGGCACGTCCTGTCCCATGGCGCGGTACAGGTTCTGGAGGGCGGGCGTCACATCGCCCGTGTCCGAGACGACGCAGGCCGGGGAGACGGTGAGGCGCGAGGAGAGCCGCACGTCCTTCACGTCCTCGCCGAGCCGTTCCGTCATCCACTTCAGCAGCGCGGCGTACTCCTCCCGCTGCTGCTCCCGGTCGGCCTTGGCCTCCTCCGTGTCCTCCTCGGTGCCGAGCTCGGGCTCGCCCTTGGCGATGGAGCGCAGCTCCCTGCCCTGGTACTCGGGCACCGACCCGACCCACACCTCGTCGACCGGGTCGGTGAGGAGCAGCACTTCCAGGCCCTTGTCCCGGAAGACCTCCATGTGCGGCGAGCGCTCGATGGCGGAGCGGGATTCGCCGGTCATGTAGAAGATGTGCTGCTGCCCCTCCTTCATGCGCTCGATGTACTCCTGGAGGCCGGTCGGCCGCTCCGCGTCGTGCGTCGTGGCGAACGAGGAGATCCCGAGGATGGTGTCCCGGTTGTCGAAGTCGCTGAGCAGCCCCTCCTTGACGACGCGCCCGAACTCCCGCCAGAACGACGCGTAGTTCTCGGGCCGGTTCGCCTTCATCTCCCTGATGGTGGACAGCACCTTCTTGGCCAGCCTGCGGTGCATGAGCTGGATCTGGCGGTCCTGCTGGAGGATTTCGCGGGAGACGTTGAGCGAGAGGTCGGCCGCGTCGACGACGCCCTTGACGAAGCGCAGGTACTCGGGGACCAGCGCCTCGCAGTCCTCCATGATGAGGACGCGCTTCACGTAGAGCTGCACGCCCCGCTTGTTGTCCTGCGAGAAGATGTCGCGCGGCGGGTGCGAGGGGAGGAACAGCAGCGCCTGGTACTCGAACGTGCCCTCCGCCCGCATCTGGATGATCTCCAGCGGATCGGCCCAGTCGTGGCTGATGTGCTTGTACAGCTCGTGGTACTCCTCGTCGGAGACCTCGTCCCTGGATCGCGCCCACAGGGCCTTGCGCGAGTTCAGCGTCTCGGGCTCGGGCCGGTCCCCGGCCTCGTCGTTCTCCTGCTCCGGCGGCTCCGCTGCCGCGGGCGCCCGCGTGGCCAGCCTGATGGGCCACGTGATGAAGTCGGAGTACCGCTTGACGATCTCCCTGATCTTGGCCGGGTCCGTGTAGTCGAAGACCTTGTCCTCGGTGTCCTCCGGTTTGAGCCGCAGGAGGACCGACGTGCCCTGGGGCGCCTCGTCGACCGTTTCGAGGGTGTAGGTGCCCTCGCCGGTGGACGCCCAGCGGGTGCCGGTGGTCTCCCCCGCGCGGCGGGTCAGCAGCGTCACCTCGTCGGCGACCATGAAGCTGGAGTAGAAGCCGACGCCGAACTGCCCGATGAGCCCTTCCGCCGCGGCGGTGTTCTCGGCCTGCTTCATCTGCTGGAGGAACTCGGCGGTGCCGGACTTCGCGATGGTGCCGATCAGCTGCACCACCTCGTCGTGCGACATCCCGACACCGTTGTCACGGATGGTCAGCGTCCTGGCGTCCGTATCGGCCTCGATGGCGATGTGCAGGTCGGACACGTCGGCGTTCAGCGTGTCGTCGCGGAGTGCCTCGATGCGGAGCTTGTCCAGCGCGTCGGACGCGTTGGAGATCAGCTCGCGCAGGAACACGTCTTTGTTCGAGTAGATCGAGTGGATCATCATGTGGAGGAGCTGTCGCGCCTCTACCTGGAACTCGAACGTCTCGGTCGGCATGGTCGTGAATTCCCTCACCCGTGTGGCTTGTTGGCGGGGGCCGAGCGCTCCATGCGCGTCGCGGGCCCCCGGGCTGCCTGCCCCCGTGATGGTATGCCGAGTGGCGCGGCGGCGGGGCACACGGACCCGGCCGGGCCCGTGACCTGGGGTGTTCAACCGGGGGTGGCGAAGGGTTATTGGCGTGTTCTTGTCATGGTGGTGAAGTGGCGGGGCATGGGCAGACATACGCATCCACACCACGGCCCCGGTCTCGCCGCCCCGGGTCGCCGCGCCATGCTCGGTGCCGCGGGCGGGCTGCTGATCGCCGCCGCGGCCGCCGGTGGCACGCGGGCGGCCGCCGCCGGAGGCGCGGCCGCCACCAGGACCACCGCCGCCACGGCCGGCGCCGCGCGAGCCTCCCGGCTGCACCATCCGCCGGCCACCACCCTGGTCCACGCCGACATGCACAACCACACCGTGATGTCCGACGGGGACGGCGATCCCGAGCTGGCGTTCGCGTCGATGCGGGACGCGGGCCTCGACGTCGCCGCGCTGACCGACCACAGCACGCTGTTCTCGGTGGAGGGACTCAGCTCCGCCGAGTGGTCGCGCACCGGCGCACTGGCCGACGCGGCCGACGACCCCGGCCACTACACCGCCATCCGCGGCTTCGAGTGGTCGCACCCGCTGCTCGGGCACGCGAACGTCTGGTTCACCGAGGACTGGGTGGACCTGCTCGGGGCGGGTTCGATGGGCGGCTTCTTCGACTGGCTCGGCAGCCGTTCGGCCGTCGCGAGCTTCAACCATCCCGGCCGCGAGCTCCTGCGCTTCGACGACTTCGCCCACGAGGCCGCGGCGCAGGAGCAGATGGTCGGCCTGGAGATGTTCAACCGCACCGACGACTACCTCTTCGAGGGCTGGTCCGACGGCCGCCCCTCCCCGCTGGTCGCCTGCCTGAACGCGGGCTGGCGCACCGGGCTCACCGGCGTGACCGACGAGCACGGCACGGACTGGGGCTTCCCCGAGGGCAAGGGCCGCAGCGGCCTGTGGGTCACCGAGAACACCCGCGCGGGCGTGTTCGAGGCGATGCGCGCCCGCCGTTTCTTCGCCACCCGCCTCTCCGGGCTGCGCCTGGACGCGACGGCGGGCGGCGTGCGCATGGGCGGAACGCTGCCGGTGGCCGCCGGGGACATCACGTTCGTGGTGGACCTGGACCGCGGTCCCGACTGGGCCGGCAAGCCGCTGAACATCCAGGTACTGCGGCCGGGCAGCGACGCGCCGGCGGTGGTGGACGTGATCGAGACGCAGTCGGGGCGCCTGACGGAGTTCACCGTTCCGCTGACCGCGGACGACGGCACCTGGGTCGTGCTGCGCGTCTCCGACCCGGCGCAGGCCAACGGCACCCCGGGCCCCGACGGGCACCCGTGCAACGACTGGGGCGTCGCCTACACGAGCCCCTGGTGGCTCACGGCCTGAGGGAACGGCCCCGGCCCTGACCGCCGCGCCCGGGCGGCGCGCCGGCCGGGGCCCACCGCTCGGCCCAGCGGCCGATGGCCTCGACGACGGGCTCCAGGTCCCGCCCCATCGGCGTCAGTTCGTAGGTCACCAGCACCGGCATGCGGGCGGTCACGACGCGGGCGACGAGCCGTTCGGAGGCAAGCTCCCGCAGCCGGTTGGCGAGCATCCGGTCGCTCACCCCTGGCACGGCGGCGGCGATCTCCCCGAACCTCCGCGGCCCGCCGAGCAGCACCCACAGGATCGCCCCGTTCCAGCGCCGCCCGATCAGCTCCACCGCATAGTGGTAGGCGGCGCGCCGGCTCTCGTCGCGGTGAGGTGGACACGGCATGTGATCAGCTCCGGTCCCGGCGCTCCTGCCCGCCCCCGGCCGGCGGAATGTTCTGATTCGTCCGGAAGAGGTTGCCGGGATCGTAGGCGGCCTTGATCCGGCGCAGCCGCGCGAAGCGCTCGGCGCCGTAGGCATCCCGTATCTGTTCGGCAGTGGCATCGCGCGGCAGGTAGTTGACGTAGGCGCCGCCCGCGCCGAACGGCTCCAGCGCCCGGATCAGGCGCCGGGCCCAGTCCCTGTTCACCGCGTCGTCCGCGGGCGCGTCCCACTTCGCCTCGACGAACACGTTGTACGGGGCGTGCCGGAAGCCGACGGCGGTCTCCGCCGCGTCCCGGCGCGACACCGCGCCGTGCAGGTGCTCGACGATGACCGCGCTGCGGTGGGAGGGCGCCTCGGCCGCGAACTCCGCGAGCACCGCCACGACGTCCTCGCCGAGGTGGCGGAGGGTGGTGGTGTGCCAGTAGTGCCGACTGCCCCAGCCCGCCATCGCGTCCATGAAGCACTGGCCCGCCACGTAGCTCCGCGCCGTCACGGAATCCTCCGGGCTGCCGACGGCGCGCATCGTCGACAGCAGCGGCTCCGCGGACGCGGGGCCGCCGGCCGCGCGCGGTGTCAGCATCACCACCGGATCGCCCGCCCGGGAGTGCCCGAAGACGAACTCCGCGACGACGTCGTCGGGCAGCTCACCGGCGCGCGAGCGGTAGGCGGCGACCGCCTCCTGCGCCCGGTCGAGCGGCCAGGCGAGCAGGCCCGTGACCAGCTGCGTCACGGGGTGGAGGTCGAAGTGGAAGGCCACCACCACGCCGAAGTTGCCGCCGCCGCCGCGCAGCGCCCAGAACAGGTCGGGCTCGGTGGTGGCGTCCGCGCGCACCAGGGAGCCGTCGGCGAGCACCACGTCGGCGGCCCTGAGGTTGTCGACGGCCAGGCCGTGCAGGCCGCGCAGCGCCCCGATGCCGCCGCCGAGCGTCAGCCCGGCCACGCCGGTGGTCGAGACGATGCCGCCGGTGCTCGCCAGGCCGTGCTGCTGCGTGGCCGTGTCGTAGTCGCCCCACGTCGCGCCCGGCTCCGCCCGCGCCGTCGCGCGTTCCGTCGCGCGTTCCGCGGTGACGCGGACGCCCCGGAGCGAGCCGAGGTCGAGCATCAGCCCGCCGGGCGCCACCGCGAAACCCGCGCCGCTGTGCCCACCGCCGCGCACCGAAAGCGGCACCCCGGCCGCCGCCGCGGTGGTGACGGCCGCTGCCACGTCGGCCGCGGACCTGGCCCGCAGCACGGCGGCGGGCCGGCCGGGCAGCGAGGCGGTGTAGAGCCGCAGCGCGTCCTCGAACCCGGCGGCGCCGGGCGGCAGCAGCCGCCCGCGCGTGCGGCGGTCCAGCTCGTCGAACCAGGCGGCGGTCACGCGGGCTCTCCCGCGAGCGCGCCGGCCGGGCCGGCGGGGGCGGGCAGCGGGCGGCCGAGGAGCAGCGCCTTCTGCGTGACGCGGCGGCCCAGGTGCCCGGCCGCGGCGACCGTGGCCGCGGCCGGGCCCCGGCCGGCCCGGTCGTCGCCGCTGACGCCGTAGGGGTTGCCGCCCGCCTCCTCGACCACGGGATCGCTGTAGCCGGGGGGCACGAGGATCGCGCCCCAGTGCATGAACACGTGGTACATGCTGGTCAGCGTCGTCTCCTGGCCGCCGTGGACCGATCCGGCGCTGGTGAATCCGCTGACCACCTTGTCCACCAGCGCATTCCGCGCCCACAGCCCGCCGGTGGTGTCGAGGAACTGCTTCAGCTGGGCCGCCATGTTGCCGTAGCGGCTCGGTGAGCCGAAGACCAGTGCGTCGGCCCAGGTCAGGTCGTCGAGGACCGCCTCGGGAACGTCGCGGGTGGCTTCCGCGTGCCGCCGCCAGTCGGGGTTTGCGGCCACCGCCTCGGGCGGGGCCAGCTCGGCGACCCGCCGCAGCCGCACCTCGGCCCCCGCGCCCGCGGCGCCGCGGGCGACGGCTTCGGCCAGCCCGTGGACGTTGCCCGTGGAGCTGTAGTAGATGACGGCGACTCTCGCGCGCTGCCGCATGGGGCATACCTCTTTCGTGCCGGTCTTTCCTGCGGTCTTTCCTGCTGAACGGGCACCCCGCCGCCCGCCGGATGCCCGGCACACCGGCCAGGCGGACACCGGCAAGAAGCGGAGAACTCTCCGGTCAAGATAAACGGAGAGCCCTCCGTTTATCAAGGCGGCCGGTCGCCCGCCGGTACACTCGCCACTGTCCTGAGCCGAGACACGGGGAGCACCATGCCGCGCGCCGAAGGAAGCAGACGGGGCCAACTCCCCGTTGTGGGCGCCGAGTTGCCCGAGCGAGCGGACGCCGCCCGCAACCGCAGGAAGATCCTCGCCGCCGTCAGGACGCTGGCCGCCTCGCGCGGGCTCGACTCGATCTCGTTCGACGAGGTCGCCGCCGCCGCGGGCGTGGGCGTGGGCACGGTCTACCGCCGCTTCGGCGACAAGTCCGGGCTCGCCTACGCCCTCCTCGACGACAGCGAACGCGCCCTCCAGACCGCCTTCCTCCAGGGCCCGCCCCCGCTCGGCCCCGGCGCGCCCCCGCGGGAGCGGATCACCGCGTTCCTCCACGCCTACCTCGACCGGCTGCTCGCCGAGACGGACCTGCTGCTCGCCGCCGAGACCGGCGCCCCGACCGGCCGGCACACCGGCGCATACGCCGCCCACCGCGCGCACCTGGCCGGCCTGGCCGCCCAGGCGCGCCCGGACGCGGACGCGGGCTACCTCGCCGACGCGCTGCTCGCCCCGCTCGCCGCGCCGCTGATCGTGCACCAGACACGCGACCTCGGCATGGACCGGGACCGGATCAGGTCGGGCCTCGACACCCTGGCGCGCGCGCTCATCCCCGGCTGACGCCGGGCCGCCTCACCTGCGGGCGGCCAGCCCGTCCCACGCACCCATCGCCGCGTCGACCACGCCGAGCAGCTCCGCGCGCGGGGCACCGTCGCGGGCCTGGATCGACAGCCCGTGGAAGACCGTGGTGTAGAACGACGCCAGCGCGGCCGTGTCGGCGCCCGCGGGCACGTCCCCTTCTGCGACGCCGCGTTCGATGCGGTCGCGCAGCAGCCCCTGCGTCCGTCGGCGATCCTCGGCGAGGAACCGGCGGACGGTCTCGTTCTCCGGCGCGCAGTTCGTCGCGGCCAGCACGATCATGCAGCCGCGCGGGTTCCCCGGCTCGGTGTACGCCACGGCGTTGCCGCGCAGCACACCGTCGACCGCGGCGCGCGCCGTGGCCGACCCGGTCAGCGCGCGTTCGGTGATGCCGCCCTCGGTCCTTTCGTACAGGGCGACGGCCTCGCGGAAGAGCGCCTCCTTGGAGCCGAACGCCGCATACAGGCTGGGCGACTTGATGCCCATGGCCGCGGTGAGGTCGGTCAGCGAGGTGGCCTCGTAGCCCCGCTCCCAGAACAGCCGCATCGCGGAGAGCAGCGCGGCCTCGCGGTCGAAGCTGCGCGGGCGGCCACGTCCTGCCACGCCGGCCCTCCCACTTCTGTGTCGATCACCAAAGAAAACCCTTGACCTCCGAGAATACTCCGTGCCCTAATTAATGTATCGATCGACAAAGAAATGGGGCTGTCATGCTCGCAGACAAGGTCGCGCTGGTCACCGGGGGCAGCAGGGGCATCGGCGCCGCCACGGCGCTGCGCCTGGCCCGGGAGGGCGCCGACGTGGCGCTGACCTACGCCACCGCGAAGGACCACGCCGAGGACGTGGTGGCCGGGATCAGGCGCAGCGGGCGGCGCGGGCTCGCCATACCGGCCGACAGCGCCGCGCCGGACGCCGTCGGCGCCGCGGTGGACAGGACCGCCGCCACGTTCGGCCGCCTCGACATCCTGGTCAACAACGCGGGCATCTACCCCTTCGGACCGCTGGACGCGCTCACGGTCGAGGAGATCGACCGCACGCTCGCCATCCACGTACGGGCCGTGCTGCTCGCCGCGCAGGCGGCGGCCCGGCACATGACGGCGGGCGGCCGGATCATCACCATCGGCAGCAACCTGGCCGAACGCGTTCCGCACGCCGGCATCACCCTCTACGCGGCGAGCAAGTCCGCGCTGACCGGGCTCACCCAGGGGCTGGCCAGAGACCTGGGCGAACGCGGCATCACCGCCAACCTGGTGCAGCCCGGCTCCACGGACACCGACATGAACCCGGCGAACGGCGAGGAAGCCGACCAGCAGCGCGCCCTCACCGCACTCGGCCGCTTCAACTCCCCCGAGGACATCGCCGCCATCGTCGCCCACCTCGCGGGCGAGGGAGGCCGGACGACCAGCGGCAGTTCGTTCACCGTCGACGCGGGCGCCAACGCGTGAGCCCGGCCCACCGCACCACCACCGAGGTCCACCGCACCACCGCAGAAAGGAGCCGGCCGTCCATGGCATGGGGCATTCTCCTGGCAGCCGCCCTGCTCGAACTCGTCTGGGCGCTCGCGCTGAAGCAGGCCGACGGCTTCTCCAGACTGTGGCCCAGCATCATCGGAGTCACCGTGGCCGCCGCGAGCTTCGCGCTGCTGACCATCGCGCTCGGCAGCCTGCCGATGGGGACGGCGTACGCCGTCTGGGTCGGCATCGGCACGGTGGGCGTCGCGCTCACCGGGATCGTTGCGCTCGGCGAGAGCGCCGCACTCCCCCGGCTGGGCTTCCTCGCGCTCATCGTGATCGGCGTGATCGGGCTCAAGGCCCTGGAGAGCTGACCCCCGGAACGGCGGGCCGGGCCCGGGGCGCGCGGCCCCCGGCCCGGCCCGGTGGGAGGGATGGCGGGGCCGGATCAGGTGCCGATGCCGGCCTGCGGCCCGGCACCCGCCTGGAGCAGGGCGGGCACGTCGCCCGCGGGGTCGAGGGTGTAGGAATAGTGCGCACCCGGGTCGAACGCGGTGCCGCCGGTCTCCTGGCGGCCGTCGCTGTCGACCACGATGCTGCCGCTCTCGACGAGCGAGGCGTCCGCGTCCTTGTAGTAGGGGTCCTCGACGTTCTCGAAGTAGCTGTTCTCGATCACGGTGTTCGACGAGCCCCTGGACCAGTTGCCGCTTCCGGTGTCCTGGAGGTGGTTGTTGTACAGGTGCGCCATGCCGACGTTGTCGATGCTGGGGTTGCGCGAGTTGGTGTCCCGCACCCAGTTGTGGTGGATGGTGATGCGGGCGGTGACGTTGTCGGTCCAGCCGATGCCGAAGGACTTGTTGCCCTCGCTGAGGATGTTCCAGGACACGGTGAGGTTGGTGGTGTCCTCGCGGCTGTCGATGAGGCCGTCGTTCATCCGCTCGATGCGGTTGTGGTCGATCCAGACGTGGTCGGCGCCGTCCATCTGGATGCCGTCGTAGTCGTACCCGTCGTCGCCCGGGTCGTCGTCGGACATGCGCGTGTCACGGATGGTGAGGTTGCGGATGATGACGTTGGAGACCTCGTTGAGGAAGAAGCCGCCGCCGACGATCTCGCCCTCGGTGCCGACGCCGACGATGGTCTTGTCCGACGCGACCCGGATCTCGTGGCCGAACGGATCGGCCTCGATCGCCGCGGCGACCCTGATGACGTAGGGCTCCGAGGCGGTGGCGTAACGGTCCAGCTCCTCGAAGGTCGTCACGGTCACGGTCTCGCCCGCCGCGCCGCCGGTCGTGCCGCCTTCGGTGGACGCGAAGCCCTCCGGCGCGTCCGCCGCGGCGGGGGCGGCGGCGTGGGCGCCTTCCTGGCCTGGGGTGACGCCGAGCAGCGAGCCGCACACGGCGGCCGCCAGCGCGGCGGGCAGCCACCACCTGCGGGTCGGGATGGTCCTGCTCATGGATGCTCTCCAAGGGTGGGGGTGTGGGGGTTGGTGCGGGCCGGTCGTCCGCCGCCTTTTGGGAGCGCTCCCAAAAGGCGGCGGACGACGGCACGGTGCGCGGGGCCCATCGCGGCTCGGCCGGTCAGGCGGGCGTCCGCCCGGCCGGGGGTGAAGGACCGCCGGCCCGGCGCGTCCGGCCCTGCCCGCTCCACGGGGTGGAGAAGCTCGTCATCACTGGCACGTCCCTGCCGTCGATAATTTCGCGAGCCGATCCGAACAATGAGGTGCCGGAACCGTAGAGGCTGCCCTCCCGGCCGTCAAGAGGCCGGGAACGACGGGGATTTCGGCCATCGAAACGTTCGACGCACCTAGACTCTCGACATGTCCACAGCAGACCGGAGCGGCGCCCCCGGGGCCGGGCCGCTGACCACCGCCCAGATCGCCGCGGCCGTCGGCGTGTCCGTCTCCACGGTGTCCAAGGTGCTCAACGGCAGAACGGACGTCGCCGCCGAGACGCGCGCCCGCGTCGAGGGCGTCATCCGCCGGCACGGCCACCGGTGGCAGAAGCAGCGGGGCACCGCACCGGCCCCCCTGCTGGAGCTGGTCTTCCGCCAGATGCGGGACGCGTACGCCATCGAGATCATCAACGGCGTCCAGCCGGTCGCGCGGGAACACCGGCTCGCGGTGGTGCTGTCCGAGTTGCAGGGCCGTCACACGCCGGGCCGCGGCTGGGTCGAGGACGTGGTGGCCCGGCGGCCGGCCGGCGTGATCTCGGTGTTCTCCGGCCTCACCGACGCGCAGGGCGGTCAACTGCGCAGCCGTGGCATCCCGTTCGTGCTCGTCGACCCCGGCGGGGAACCGGCGCATGCCTCCCCGTCCGTCGGCGCGAGCAACTGGAACGGCGGCCTGGCGGCCACCCGGCACCTGCTGGGGCTCGGGCACCGGCGCATCGGCGTCCTCACCGGCCCGAAGGGCTCCCTGGCCGCCCGGGCCCGGCTGGACGGCCACCGCGCCGCGATGGACACCGCCGGGCTCCCCGTCGATCCGGCCCTCGTGCGCACCGGGGACTTCCGAGCCGAGGACGGCCTCGCGCACACGCGCGAGCTGCTGCGCCTGCCGGAGCCGCCCACCGCGGTGTTCGCCTGCAACGACGCGCAGGCACTCGGCGCCTACCGGGCCGCCGCCCGGGCCGGGCTGCGCATCCCCGACGACCTGAGCGTCGTCGGCTTCGACGACCTGCCCCAGGCGCAGTGGACCACCCCGCCGCTGACCACCGTCCGCCAGCCGCTCACCGAAATGGCCGCCACCGCCGCGACCATGGTCGTCACCCTCGCCGGGGGCGACGCCCTGCCGCAGACGCGCGTGGAACTCGCCACCGAACTTGTCGTCCGTGAAAGCACCGCACCCCCGCGCCACTGAGCCGCCGCCCGGCCCCTTCGAGCGCCGCACCCGCCGGGCCCCGGCACACAGAGCCCACGGCGCACCGGAACACGTGCCGCCCGCGGCATGGGCCCCTCGCCTCAGGCCGCCCTGCCGCCTTCCCGTCGCTCCTGCACCCGCACCTGATGCCGCAGCTCCGCCGGTGTGGCCGACGGCCGGTCCGCGTTCCAGAAGGGATGGAACGCGAGCCGGGCGGACAGCCGGATCAGCCGGCGCCGCAGGGACGTCTGCCCCACCGGCCCGGCCTGGGCGAGCGCCGCGTACGTGCGGTTCCAGTCTCGCTGATCACGGACCAGGTCCCGCGGAAAGTCCGACAGTGTCACGCCTCGGATTCAATCATACGTTCGATTAAAGACACCGACCGACCCGCCGCCCCGGCGGCCCGGCGCGCCGGAGCGGCATGAGCGGCATGAGCGAGACCCCACGCCTTGTCGGGAAGGGAACGCCGGGGCCGGACTCGCACCTCATGAGCGGCGTGGATGAGGCACTGCCGGCCGAAGACGGAGCCCGGCTCTGGGCGACCCGGGCCGGCGCGGGCACTCCCGTGGTCTGCCGCCACGGCGGCCCCGGCCTGTGCGACTTCCTGGGCGACGTGGCCGGGCTGTTGGCGGACCTGGCCGCCGTGTACCGCTGGGACCAGCGGGGATGCGGGCGGTCGCAAACGGTGCGGACCGTACTCGGTCGCCCGGTCCGTGGCCGATCTGGACGCCGTTCGCCGCCACTTCGGGCTGCACCGGATGGCGCTGCTCGGCCACTCGTACGGAGCCGGGTTGGCACTGCGATACGCGCTGGAGCATCCCGAGCACGTGAGCAAGCCGGTCCACGTCTCCGGCAACGGAATCGACAGCCGTGACACCTGGCGGACGGCCTACCGGCAGAATCTGCGTGCCAGCCTCGGGACACACCTGGCGCGCTGGGAAACGCTGGACAGCAGTTCTCCGCGGACTACAGCGACCGGGAGCGGGCGCTGGAACAGGCAGAGGCCGCGGCCACGCCCTGGTTCGGCGTGAACCACGAGTGCGACGCGACCATCAGCGCCGAGGTCGACCGCGCCTCGGGAACACCGGAACTGCGGGCCGCCTGCGAGCGGTTGGACGTGCCGGTGCTGATCGTGCACGGCGCTGAGGACATCCGGCCCGACTGGGCGCTCGACTCACTGGAACAGGCCCTCCCGCGGGTCTCGCGGACGGTGCTCAACGGTGCGGGGCACCTCCCCCGGGTGGAGGGGCCGAACGGTTTCCGCTCCGCGGTCGGCGACTTCCTGGCCGGCCTCTCCGTCTGATCTGCTCGGTTTCCGCGAGGTTCCTCTCTCACCGAAAAGTGCGTTCTTCCACGTCAGGCCACACTCACCTACGGTTCCCCACGTAACGAAAAGCCCACTCGCGGCCCGGCCTTCCCCACCGCGGCCGGACCGGTACGGAGCACGCCCATGAGCATCCTGAGGACCTACGCCCGCCTGTGGACCGACGACCTCGACCGCGCGCTGCCGCTCCTGCGCAAGCTCACCGGCACGGCACCGGACCTGCGGCTGGCGTTCGGCACGGTCGAACTGGCCGCCATCGGCGACTTCCTGGTCATCGCGGGCCCGGCCGCCGAGCGTGCGAAGTACGCGCACGCGTCCGCCACCGTGGTCGTCGAGGACCTCGACGAGGTCGCGGCGACCCTGACGTCCGATGGGGCCGACCTCACCACCCCCGTCACGAAGGGCCCGACGGGGCGGTTCCTCTATGCCCGCCATGCCGACGGGGCCGAGATCGAGTACGTCGAGTGGACGCCCGAACTGGTCCGGCGCCTCGTCCGCCGGTGAGCCGCGGCGAAGGCACCCGGACTTTCAACGACAAGGAGACAGCATGGCCATCAGCCTGGTGAACCCCACCGGATTGCCGGAGATCGACGCGTACCGGCAGGTGTCGATCGCGACCGGCTCGAAGCTGGTCTTCATCGCCGGCCAGGTCGCCTGGGACGCCGAGGGGCGCACGGTCGGCGAAGGCGACCTCGCCACTCAGGTCGAGCAGTGCTACCTCAATATCGGCACCGCCCTGGCCGGGATCGGCAGCTCCTTCGACGACGTGGCGAAACTGACCGTCTACGTCGTCGACTGGACGCCAGACAAGATGCCCCTGTTCGTGGAGGGGGTCGCCAGGGCGTCCGCGAAGCTGGGGGTCACCCCGGTGCCGCCCGGCACGCTGCTGGGCGTCGCGGCCCTGGACGTGCCCGACCACCTGGTCGAGGTCGAAGCCACCGCGGTCATCGACTGACGGCGAGGCCGCGGCCATTGCGGATCTTGCTCCGCGGGGCGGGGAACGCACGCCGGGCCCGGCGCATCGGCATCGTCCCGTCCCTCGCAGCCGCAGACCCGGGCCGGTGATGCGCACGGCGGAGGCGTTCAGGCGGAGGCGTTCAGGCGGAGGCGGCGGCCACGAAGAACGGCATGGCGATGAGAAAGCGGTCGGCCTCGGCGCGTCGGCGCTGCTCCGCGAGCCACTCGTCGGCCTGATCACGGCCGACGGCGCCGCTCGTGCAGGCCGGTTCGGCGAGCCTGGTGAGCACCGGCAGCATCGCGGGGTCGGTGAACACGCTGGTGTGCACCTCGACGGTGACGTCGTCGAAGCCGCCGTCCAGGAGCAGGTTGCGATACTGGCGGCCGGCGCGGGGCGTGCCCAGGAGGTCGACGCGGGCTTGCACGATCGTGCGGGTGAGCGCCGCGTCGTCCGAGTCGATCATGATGGCGTCCCAGTCCTGCCCGACCAGGACGATCCTGCCGCCCGGGCAGAGGACGCGCCGCGCCTCCGCCACCGCGCGCCCTGGTTCCTGAAGTACGTGGAAGACCTTGTCGGCACGGTAGCCGCGCACGCTTCCGTCGGCGAACGGCAGATCCTCCGCCCCCGCCTCCCGGAACTCGGCGGCCGACCACCGTTCCCTGGCCGCGGTCAGCATCCACGGGTCGGGGTCGACGCCCACCGCGTGGACGCCGCGTTCGGCCAGCTCGGCGACGGCGCGTCCGGCGCCGCAGCCGACGTCCACGACGGTCGAGCCCGGGACGGGAGACAGCAGTTCGTAGGAACGGGCCCGCAGCCGGGTGGTGCCCGGCATCTGATCCGCCGCGTCGAGGACGGCCAGCAGGGCCTGGGTGTCGCGGTGTTCTTCCACGGCTTCCTGGTTTTTGTCCATGGACACCAGGCTGCGACTTAATGTCGGCATGAAGTCAAGCGAAGACAGCGGTGCCGAGGTCATGAGCATCGGCGCCCTTGCGGCACGGTTCGGCCTGGCCACGCACGTCCTGCGGCATTGGGAGGCGAAGGGCCTGCTGCACCCCGGACGGGACGCGGGCGGGCGCCGCCGCTACGGTGCGGACGACCTGACCCGCGTGGCGATCATCCTCCTTTCCAAGGAGGCCGGCCTCGGTCTGGACACCATCAGGAGCCTGTCCGCCACCGTCGACCGCGCCACCCGGCACAAGATCCTGCGTCCCGAGGCCGAGGAGCTCCGATCGAGAATCGCGGCGGCCCGTGCCTCACTGGAGCTCATCGAGGGTGGCCTGAACTGCGGGTACGAGGACGTCACCCGGTGCCCGAACTACCGGCGGCTCGTCGCCGAGCGGGTCGGCCCCCGCGTGCCGGCGCACGGGCGGGCGTGAGCATCACGGCCGCGGCGCGTGAGCTTTCAAGTCGCGAATATCAGCCATAGGTCCCAGCCGTCGTTCTTCGCCTCGCACACGTAGTCGTCGGCGCCGGTCGGGTTGTTGGGCCAGAGGTACTCCTCTCCCACGGCCACGCACTCCTCATGGGTCGGGTAGTGGTCGTGGAACTGCCAGTAGTCCAGCGCGTGGAAGTCCGTGCTCCCGGCGTCCTGTACCACCGGGGCCGCCACCGCCACCCCGGTCCCCGTCCCGGTCCCGGTCAGTGCGAGCCCGGCTGCCGCGGCAGCCCCAACCATCAGTGTCCGCAGGCGCGTTCGCATGGGAAGCCCTTTCCGTAGGAGGCAACTCCCTTCAGTGAAAGGGCAATTCATCTGCTCGGCAAGGGCTTGCTCTCCCGCGCGGGCCGCGGCGGCCCTGCTCGCGTGCCCGTGCTGTGCCCCCGTTGCGCCAATTTCGGTTGCCGTCCGTCCACCCATTGACACGCCCAGCAAGGCTCGTTAACGTCACGCCAGTCCGAACAGGGTCCAACATTTTCCAACGACGATGCAGATGTCGGCCCAGCAACGCGTCGCCGCGCCGGGCCGCTTCTTCAGCACTACCTGCACCACTGGTTCCGCTGGTTCCGCTGGTTCTGTCGGCGTTGCCGGCTTTGATGAGGTTCCGCCTGCTGAGAGGTCGTGATTGCTCGTGTTT
>NZ_LZNS01000001.1:2715476-2755274 GCF_001984575.1 Streptomyces sp. MP131-18
AGCGTTCTCACGGGGGCGCCGGCCGCCGTGGTCATGAGGCGGCCGGGAATGGCGTAGAGTGGTGATCGCCGACGCGGGGTGGAGCAGCTCGGTAGCTCGCTGGGCTCATAACCCAGAGGTCGCAGGTTCAAATCCTGTCCCCGCTACGACGACGAGGCCCGGACCATCAGGTCCGGGCCTTCGCCGTGTCCCCGGGCCCCGCCCGGAACGTGGATCGGCTCAGGAGGACGGGGCCACCAGGCCCGCCTCGTAGGCGAGGATCACGAGGTGGACCCGGTCGCGGGCGTCGAGCTTGGCGAGCAGCCGGGTCAGGTAGGTCTTGGCGGTGGCGACGGTGATGCAGAGCCGCTCGGCGATTTCGGCGTTGGACAGGCCGCTGCCGACCAGGGTGAGGACCTCGCGTTCCCGGTCGGTGATCCCCTTCAGCCGCGCCCCGCGCGGCGGCGGCGCCGTGGGGCGGTCGGCGAACTCCCTGATCAGCCGGCGTGTGACGCTCGGCGCGATCAGGGCGTCCCCGGCGGCGACGATGCGGACCGCGGCGAGGATGTCGTCCAGGGCCATGTCCTTGACGAGGAATCCCGAGGCGCCCGCGCGCAGCGCCCCGTAGACGTGGTCGTCCTCGTCGAAGGTCGTCAGGACGACGACGCGCGCGGCCGTGACGCCCGTGGTGATCAGGCGGGTGGCCTCGATGCCGTCCATGCCGGGCATCCGGATGTCCATGACCACGACGTCCGGGGCGAGTTCCTCGGTCAGCCGGACCGCCTCGGCGCCGTCTCCTGCCTCGCCCGCGACCTCAACGTCCGCGGTGTCGGTGATGACCATGTGGAGGGCGGCGCGGACGAGGGGCTGATCGTCGGCGAGTACCACGCGGATGGTCATGCTGCCCCGGCCGCCGTTCGTTCCCCGGTCTCCGCGGTCTCCGCGGTCACCGGCACCGGCAGCCGGGCGGCCACCAGGAAACCGCCTTCCGGGCGCGGCCCCGCGGTGAAACGGCCGCGCAGCAGCGCGACCCGTTCGCGCATGCCGACCAGGCCGAACCCGGTGTCCGTGCCGGTGCCGCCGCCCCTGCCGCGGTCGGCGACCTCGATGGCGAGTTCCTGTTCCCCGTAGTCGAGGCGCACCCGGCAGGAGTCGGCGCCCGCATGCCGCACCACGTTGGTCACCGCCTCCTGCACGATGCGGAACGCCGCCAGGTCGATGTCCGCGGGGAGCGGGCGGCGCGTGCCCCGCCACTCCACGTGCACGCGGACGCCGGCGGCCGTGGTGGCCGCGGCGAGCCGTTCCATGTCCGCAAGTCCGACGGCCGGCCGCGCCGGTGCCTGCGGGGGCCCCGGCTCCTGGTCGGCCTGCCGCAGCGCGCCCAGCATCCGCCGCAGCCCCGACGGCGTTTCGCGTCCCACTTTTTCGACGGTGAGCATCGCCTCGCGGGCCCTGGCCGGCTGCGTCTCGACGACGCGGGCGGCGGCGCCGGCCTGGAGGGCGATGATGCCGATGCTGTGGGCGACGGTGTCGTGCATCTCGCGGGCGATGCGCAGCGATCTGGTCGCCGCCGAGTGGGTCAAGCTCCGGTCGCTGCGGTCGGTCTGGATCGCCCACGCGGCCACCGCCCTGGCCGTCATCGCGTTCAATGCGGGTCTCGCCTGGGACACGTACAGCCACTGGACGGAGCGGGACGCGGCGGACCGGGAGGAATTCGTCCGGGACGGCATTCCGCTGCAGATGGCCTTCACCGGGAACGCCGCCATGATCATGGCTCTCGCCCTCGCCGCTATCGGTGCTGTGGTGATCGTCGGTGAGTACAGCACGGGCACCATCCGGACGACGTTCGCCGCCGTTCCGGCCCGCCGTTCGGTCATGGCGGCCAAGGTGGCCGTCGTCACCGTGGCCGCGACGGTCTTCGGCGCGCTCGTCGCCGGGGTCTCGTTCGCCCTGACCCAGACGATCCTCGACCGCCGCGGGGCCGGCGTGTCCCTCGGCGATCCGGGTGCCGTCCGCGTCGTCCTGGCGTCCGCCCTCCTCGCGCCGGTGTGCGCGCTCGCCGGGCTCGCGCTCGGCGCCGTCGTCCGGCACACCGCGGCCACCATGACGACCTCGGTGGTGGTCGTGCTCGTGCTGCCGCTGGCCTTCACCGACGGCCGCTACTGGTCGGCGGTCGCCGGGCACGCGCTGCCCTACCGGGCGTGGCTGCGGCTCGTCGACGACGGCCGGTCCCCGACGCCGTTCCCGTGGACGGCGGGCGGCGCCTGGACCATCTACGCGGTATGGGCGTGCGCCGCATGTGCACTCGCCGTCGCCGGCCCCCGCCACCGCGACCAGTGAACGGCGGCCGGCCCGTCAGCGCCGCAGCCGCCCGGCCGCCGCGGGCGCGCCCGGTGGCTCACCGACCTCGTCGGTGAGCCCACGCTGCGCTCGCCCGAGTGCACCACGTGGGGGAACGGCCACCCTGTCGTCGGCCACCCGCACTCCTCCGTACCTCCTCCTCAAGGCCGGTGGCCTCAAGGTACGAGGTCCTGCCATTCCTGACCGCTGACCGCTGCCCGTGCTTCCGTGGGTCTGGCGGCTGGCGCGACCGGCGCCGCCCCGGGTGGTGCGGATATCCCGTTGTGGGGGTGGGGGGCATGAGCCTAGGGTCGCCGGCATGTCCCTGCGTGTTCGAATGCGTCTAGCCCTGCCGGAAGCGATGCGTGCCCGTGACAAGGCCGCGGTGAGCGCTCTGCGCGGAGCGCTCGGTGCGCTGGACAACGCCGAGGCGGTGCCCCTGGATGACCTCGCGCAGGCGCCGTCCTGTGCCGTGGGGAGCGAGGCGGCGCGGCGCGAGCTGAGCGAGCGCGACGTGGAGGACATCGTGCGGGCCGAGGTGGCCGAACGGATCGAGGCCGCCGCGGAGTTGCCCGGGCCCGCGCACGCCGGGCGGGCCGCGCGGCTGCGCGCGGAGGCCGACGTTCTGCTGCGGTTCCTCGACGCACAGGGCACCCCCGCGTAGCACGCCCCGCCTCAGTCCGGTGAACCGGCCAGGTCGCTCCGCTGCGGCGGCGCGCCCAGGGTCAGGGAGACCTGGCGTGCCGTGGTGGCCACGGCGCGGCCGCAGGCGGTCATCGCCTTCGTGTCGGCCGGGTGGCTGAGGGCCGCCGCGCTGATGCCGCCGATCACCTGGCCGACGTGGTCGAAGACCGGGGCGCCGACGGCTATGACGCCCTCCTCGTTCTCCTCCTGATCCTCCGCCCAGCCGCGCCGCCGGACGGTCGCCAACTCGGCGAGCAGCGCGGCCGCGTCGGTGTGCGTGCGCGCCGTCCGCCGCGGCATCCCGCCGCGCGCCAGCAGGGCCTGCGCCGACTCTTCCGGGAGCGCGGCGAGCATCGACTTGCCGACCGAGGTCGAGTGCAGGGGCAGGCTCATCCCCACCCGCGAGGCCAGGTGGTAGGGGCGGTCGCCCTCGACCTTGGCCGCGTAGACCGCCTCGTGGCCGGACAGCAGGGCGAAGTGCACCGTCCAGTTTGTCTCCCGCGCGAGCTCTTCGAGCGCGGGGCGCACGCGGTCGGTGAGGTCGGCGCCGCGCTGGTGGCGGCCGATGAGCGTGAGAATCCGCGGCCCGCCGGTGTAACTGCCGTGGTCCGTCTGCCGGGCGAAGCCGCGCTCGACCAGCGTCCGCAGGATGCGGTGCACGGTCGGCTTGGGCAGCTTCGTCGCCTCGGACAGGCCCGCGATGCTCTGATGTTCGGCCAGCGCCTCCAGGACATCGAGCGTCTTGTCGGCGGCTGTCCGCCGCGCCTCCGGGCTGGTCATGCGGCAAGTCTAGGGCGCCTCCCGGAGCTGCCCGCCGAAGAAATTCCCTGTGACCGGGTTCACAGCGCCGATCCGCTGTGGCAGCATCTCGGCCACGAAAGCGGAACGGTATTCCATCCGACGGAATTCGGGAGCGGACGTGACCGATGGCTCAGCACAGGACGTGCCACCCGACCCGGCGCCGGGCGTGCCCGACGGCGAAACCCGGGTCGACGCGGCCGAACTGACCGGGCTCGCCGCGGCGCTGCTCGCCGCGGCGGGCGTGCCCGCGGAGCCGGCCCGTGCCGTCGCCGCCTCGCTCGTCGAGGCGGATCTGGTCGGCCACGGCTCCCACGGCGTGCGGCGCCTGCCCGCCTACCTGGCGGCGATCGCCGACGGCGTCATCGACCCCGCCGCCGCCCCCGTGGTCGCCGCACGCCGCGCGGCCACCGCCGTGATCGACGGCAGGCGCGCGTTCGGCCAGCTGGCCGCCCGCCGCGCCGCCGATGAACTCACCTCGCTGTGTGAGGAGTTCGCGGCGGGCGTGGTGACGGTCCGGGACTGCAACCACGTCGGCAGGCTCGGCGAGTACGCCGCAGGGCTCGCCGAACGCGGGCTGGTCGCCATCGCGCTGTCCAACGCCGATCCGACCGTGGCCCCGCACGGCGGCCGGGAGCGGCGCCTCGGCACCAACCCCCTCGCCTGGGCTCTGCCCCGCGCGGCCGGGCGGCCCCCCGTCGTCATGGACTGGGCCACCGCCGCGGTCGCCGAGGGCAAGCTCGGCGTGGCCCGCGCCCGCGGCCAGTCCGTGCCCCCGGGACTGCTGCTGGACGCGGCCGGGGCCGGTTCCACCGACCCGGCGGACTTCTACCGCGGCGGCGCGCTGCTGCCGTTCGGGGGGCACAAGGGGTACGGCCTGAGCGTGGTCATCGAGATCGCCGGCGGCCTGCTCAGCGGCGCCGGGATCTCCAGTCTGCCCGGCTACGGGGGCCGCTTCGGCACGGTCATGATCGGCGTCCGCGTCGACGCCTTCGTGCCCCTGGACACCTTCCGCACCGAGACCGAGAGCTTCTGCGCCGAGCTGGCAGGCACCCCGCTCGCCGAGGGCCACCGGGAAGTCCTGGTCCCCGGCGAGCCGGAGGAACGCGCCCGCGCACGGCACCTGGCCCACGGCGTCCCGCTGCCCAGCGGCACCTGGCGCCGGCTGCTGGCCCTGCGGGACGAGCCGGGCCCAGGACAGGCGCGGGAGCCGGGGGGACGACGCCCCTGAAGGAGGCAGCGATGACCGGCGAACAGCACCAGGCGGATCACGGACACCAGCATCCCGCGAAGGAACGGGCACCGGCCGGGACGAAAGGCGGAACGGATGGCGGAACGGATGGCGGGGCGGGCGGCGGGGCGGACGGCGAACTGCGCCGCGTCGTCACGGCGTCCATCGTCGGCACCGCCCTGGAGTGGTACGACTTCTTCATCTACGGCACGGCGGTCGTCCTCGTCTTCAACGACCACTTCTTCGTGCAGGACGACCCGACGACCGGCACCCTGATCGGCTTCGCGACGTTCGGTGTCGGCTTCGTCTTCCGCCCGCTCGGCGGCTTCCTCTTCGGCTCCATCGGCGACCGCATCGGCAGACGCGCCACCCTCGTCCTGACCACGGTCATCATGGGCGTGTCCACCGGCGTCATCGGCCTGCTGCCGACGTACGAGTCCATCGGCATGGCCGCACCGGTCCTCCTCGTCCTGATGCGCATCTGCCAGGGGCTCGGCGCCGGAGCCGAGTTCGGCGGCGCCTCCACGCTCCTCGCCGAACACGCGCCGCCCGCGCGCCGCGGCTACTACGCCTCCTTCGCGCAGATGGGCGTGCAGATCGGCCTGGTGCTCGGCACGGTCGCGTTCCTGCTGGTCGAGCTGCTGTCCGACGAGGCGCTCGAAAGCTGGGGCTGGCGGCTGCCGTTCCTGTTCAGTTTCGCCCTGATCGCGGTCGCCCTGTACGTGCGGCTGCGCGTCGCCGAGTCCCCGGTCTTCCGCCGGATGCGGCACGAGGAGCGCGTGGTGAAGATCCCCGCCCGGGAGACGCTGCGCCGCTACCCGCGGAACTTCCTCGTCGGTATCGGCGCCCACATCTGCGACACCGCCGTCGTCTACATCTACGCGACGTTCTCCGTCTCCTACATCACCGACGAACTCGACCTGGAGCGCTGGGTCGCCCTCACCGGCGTCATCGCCTTCGGCCTGGTCGTCATCGCGCTCCAGCCCGTCTACGGCGCGCTGTCCGACCGTGTGGGCCGGCGCCCGCTCAACCTGTTCTCCACCATCTTCACCGGGCTGTTCGCCTTCCCGCTGTTCCTGCTGATGGAGACCGGGGCGCCGCCGGTCATCTGGCTGGCGCTCATCATCGCCACCGGCCTCGGCCTGGCCCCCATGATCGCGGTGCAGCCCGCCTTCTACGCCGAACTGTTCGGCGCCCGCGTCCGCTACACCGGCTTCGCCGCCTCCCGGGAGATCGGCGCCGCCGTGGCCGGGTTCTCCCCGTTCATCGCCGCCGGGCTGCTGGAGCTGGGGAACGGCTCGCCCTGGCTGGTCGCCACGTTCATGATGCTCACCGCGGCGATCTCCCTGACGGCGTTCCTGTACTCGGCGGAGACCCGCCACATCGACATAGCAGAGGAACACCTGGCACCCCTCCCGCCCCGGGACGGGCCGGCCCGGTAACGTCCGGCGGCAGCCGGGAAGGAGGACCCGTGGACCTGCGAGGAACGGTCGCCGTGATCACCGGCGGCTGCACCGGAATCGGCCGGGCCACCACCCTGGCCCTGGCCCGCGCCGGGGCGGCGGGCGTCGTCGCGACCTACCGGCGCTCCACCGGCGAGGCGGCCACGCTGGTGCCCGAGGCGGAGGCCCTGGGGGCGCGCGCCCTGACCGAACGCGCCGACGTCGCCGACGACTCCGACGTCCGCGCGCTCGCCGTCACCGCGCTGAGGCGCTTCGGCCGCGTCGACATCCTGGTGAACAACGCGGGCACCACCCGCGCCGTCCCGGAACACGACCTCGACGCCCTGACCGACGCCGACTGGCACGAGGCGCTCGACGTCAACGTCGTCGGCGCGTTCCGCTGCGCCCGCGCCTTCGCGCCCGCCCTGCGCGCCGCCTCCGGCGCGCTGGTCAACATCGCCTCCGTCTCCGGCTACCGCGCGGGCGGCTCCTCCCTCGCCTACGGCACCAGCAAGGCCGCGCTGCTCCAGCTCACCAGGAACCTGGCGGGCGCCCTCGCCCCGCACGTCCGCGTCAACGCCGTCGCGCCCGGCACCGTCGCCACCCGCTGGCAGACCGGCCTGCACGGCGCGGAGGGCTTCGCCGAACGCGCCCGCGCCGAGCGGGAAACGGTCCCGCTGCGCGCCACCCCGGGCCCCGAGCACGTCGCCCAGGCCGTGCTCGGGCTGCTGCGCATGGACCTCGTCACCGGAGAGGCGGTGATCGTCGATGGCGGCAAACACATCCGCTACTGACCCGGCGGTACCCGCCCGGCCGCCCCGCCTGAGCCGCGCCACGCTCGCCCGCGTCCCGGCGCACGCGCACCCGCGCGTTCCCCTCGACGAGCGCCGCACGGGCATCGTGCACCTCGGTCCCGGCGCGTTCCACCGCGCCCACCAGGCCGTTCACACCGAGGACGCCATGGCCGCCGCCGGTGACCCGTCCTGGGGCATCTGCGCGGTGACCCAGCGCAGCAGGGCCGTGGTCGACCAACTCGTACCGCAGGACGGCCTGTTCTCCGTGCTCCTCCTCGGGGATGCCCCGCCGGGCCACCCGCGGGCCCGCGTCGTCGGTGCCCTCACCGAGGTGCTCTCCGCCCCCGGAGAACCGGCCGCCGTCGCCGCCCGCCTCGCGGACCCGGACGTGCGCGTGGTGACTCTGACGGTCACCGAGAAGGGCTACCGCCGCGATCCGGCGACCGGCGGCCTCGCCCGCCACGACCCGCTCGTCGCCCACGACCTCGCGGGCGCCGGCGCGCCGCGCACCACCATCGGCCGGCTGGTGGCGGGCCTGCGGCTGCGCCACGAGCGCGGCGGCCCGCCCCTGGCCGTCCTGCCCTGCGACAACCTGCCCGCCAACGGCCCCCTCGTCCGCCGCCTCGTCCAGGACTTCCTCGCCGCCCTGCCCGGCGGCGACGCGCTGGCCCAGTGGGTCGACGCGCGGGTCGCCTTCCCCGCCACCGCGGTCGACCGCATCGTCCCCGCGCCGCGCCCCCGCGACCTGGAACGCGTCACCGGCCTCCTCGGCGTCCGCGACGCCGCGGCGGTCGCGGCCGAGCCCTACAGCCAGTGGGTCATCGAGGACCGGTTCCCCGCGGGCCGCCCGGCCTGGGACGCCGCGGGCGCCGATCTCGTCGCCGACGTCACCCCGTTCGAGACGGCCAAGCTGCGCCTGCTCAACGCCACGCACTCCGCCCTCGCCTATCTCGGCTCCCTCGCCGGCGCCCCGACCGTCGACCGGGCGCTGGCCCTGCCCGGCATGGAAACGTTCGCCGAGGAGCTGACCTCCCACGAACTGCTCCCGACCCTGCGGCCCTGCCCGGGCCTGGACCTGGAGCACTACCGCGCCCGCGTCCTCGACCGCCTGGCCAACCCGGCGCTCGGCCACACCACCCGCCAGGTGGCCGCCGACGGCACCGAGAAGCTGCCGGTCCGGGTCGTCGCCCCGCTGCGCGAACACCTGGCCGCGGGCCGCGTCCCGCAGCGCCTGCTGCTGGTCCTCGCCGCCTGGATGCGCCACGTCACCACCGCCGCCGACCTCGACGACCCGCGCGCCGCGGCCCTGCGGCGCGCCCGCGCGCACGCCGGCGCCCCGGCCCGGGCCGTCGAGTCGCTGCTCGCCCTGCGCGCGGTCTTCGACCAGGAGACGGCGGCCTCCCCCGAGATCCGCACCGCGCTGACCGCGCACCTGACCACCCTCACCCGCCACGGCGTCACCGCGGCCCTGCGGCAGGCCGCCGGCTGAACGGCACCGGCCGAGGCCGTCCGGTGCCGTTCAGGGATGCATCCGGGCGCCTCTGAGCACCTTGTCGACCGCGTTCCGCGGTCCGTGCACGGCGAGCCCCACCAGATCCAGCTGGTCCCGCGGCACGGCCAGGACCGCCGCCCGGTTGTCCCGGTCGTTGCCGGTGGTGAAGAGGTCGGAGGTGAACACCGCGCGGGGCAGCGCGCGGGACAGGGCCCGGCCGTGCGCGGCCAGCATGGTCTCCTTCGCCCCCTCGAAGACCAGGACCGGCTGGCGGAACATCGGCAGATAAGGGGTGCTGTCGGCGTCGGCGTACGGTTCGCCGATCACCTCGGGGATCTCCGAGCCGAGGCCGCTGACCAGGAACGCGGTCACGTTCAGCCGCTGCCACGGCGCCAGGTCCTCGCGGAGCAGAACGGCGATCTTCGTATCGAACCGTACCGGCGTGCTGTCGATCGTCATGCTCCGAGACTGCCGACCGCCCCGGCGCACGTTCTTGTACGTTTTTGGCATGGTGGCACGACAGGAGGTTTCCGCGTGGCGCCCGCGGGTCCCGGGCGTCGTGGAGGTCTTCCACGCCCATTTCACGGAGCACGCGTACCCGATGCACGTCCACGACGTGTGGACGCTGCTGATCGTCGACGCCGGTGCGGTCCGCTACGACCTGGGCCGGCGCGAGCGCGGCACCCCGCACGACACGGTGTCCCTGCTGCCCCCGCAGGTGCCGCACAACGGCTCGTCCGCCACCGCGCACGGCTTCCGCAAGCGGGTGCTCTACCTGGACCTGACCCGGCTCGACGAGAGCTTCATCGGCCCGGCCGTGGACGGCCCCGACACGGTCGACCCGCTCCTGCGCCGACGCGTCGGGCAGCTGCACTCGGCTCTGGCGCGCCGGGGCGACGAGCTGGAGGCGGAGAGCCGCCTCGCCCTGATCGCGGAACGGCTGCGCGGCCACCTGCGGCCCCGGCTCGCCGCCCCGCCACCGGCGGCCGGTAACGGAATCGTCCACAGCCTGCGGGAGCTTCTCGACGAACGACTGCTGTCCGGCGTGACCCTGGACGAGGCCGCGCGACTGGTGCACGCCCACCCCACGCACCTGGTGCGCGCGTTCACCGCCGCCTTCGGCATCGCCCCGCACCAGTACCTGATGGCCCGCAGGGTCGACCGCGCCCGGCGGCTCCTCCTCGACGGCCGGCCGCCCGCGGAGGTGGCGGTCGCGGCCGGCTTCTACGACCAGTCGCATCTGACCCGGCACTTCAAACGGCTCGTGGGCACCACCCCCGGGCGCTACGCCCGCAGTGTCCCCTGGAATCCGCCCCGGCGCCCCGGGGCCTCGCCGGTGGACTGAGGTGGGGGCAAGTGCACCCCGGATCGGGGTGATGCGGCCCGTGTTCCGGGCGCGGCGGGCCGAAATGCTTGAGGCACCTGTTCGAGAGACCTTTCGGGAGCCCCACCATGACGCGCCGACGCCTCACCACCGCCGTACTTCTCGCCGCCACCCTGGCGACGGTGACCGCCGTCCCCGCGGCAGCCGCCGCGTCCGGCGCGCCGGACGAAGGGCAGGACGGTGTCCAGCGGCACCTGGACCTGCTGGTGGAGCGGGACGGCGTGCCGGGGGCGCTGGCGTTCACGGGGTCCACGACGTACACCGCGGGAACGGCGGAGCTGGGCAGCGGGCAGCCGATGACCGGCGCCGAGGGCCGGGTCAGGATCGCGAGCAACACCAAGTCGTTCACCGCGGCGGCCGTGATGCGGCTGGTGACGGAGGGACGGCTGCGGCTGGACGAGACCGCCGCCCGCCACGTGCCGCAGCTGGCCGGCTCCCCGGTCACCGTTCGGCAGTTGCTGATGCAGACCAGTGGTCTGCCGGACTACGTCGGCCTCATGGACTGGGCCGCCACCGGCAGCACCCCCGAGGAGCACCTGGCACTGGCCCTGACCCAGGAACGGGTCTTCGAGCCGGGAACGGACTGGGGCTACTCGAACACCAACTACCTCGTGCTCGGCATGATCATCAACCAGGTGACGGGCGAGGACTTCCGCACCTACATCGAAGAGACGATCCTGCGCCCGCTCGAACTGGACGACACGTACTGGCCGGAGGCCGGCGAGCTGGCGCTGCGGGGACCGCACGCGCACAACTACGGCATCAACCCGGCCGATCCGGAAGCGGGGGTCACGGACGTGACCGAACTGCCCGGCTACGAGTTCGGCGCCGCGGGCGGGCTGGTCTCCACCCCCGGCGACCTCAACACCTTCTGGAACGCGCTCTTCGGCGGGGAGCTGCTGCCGCGGTGGGCCGTGTGGCTGATGACCCACGACACCACCGACGTCGGAAACCGCGGCCTCTACCCGGCCGGCAGCCGCTACGGCTACGGCCTCACCGGCCACGCGTTGAGCTGCGGCGGCATGTACTGGGGCCACGGCGGCGACCTGCCGGGCGGTTCCGTGGCCGGCGGCCACGCGTCCGGCCACCGCGGAACGGTCACCGTCTACACCACGACGCAGGCCACCGAGGAGGCGACCCGTGCCCGCCTGAACGGTGCCGCGGACGCGGCACTGTGCCCGACGGACGGGTGAACCCGACGGAGGGGTGAGAACCGGCGTTCCGGCGGGGCACGGCGCGGTTTGACTTTGCCGCAGCGTCAACGTGTGCACTGGGACGTGCCGCCGCAAGGTCTCAGCCGCCACGAGAAGGGCCTCCGTCATGTCCACCACCCAGCCGTCCCTGCCGTTCGACCGGCCCGGTCCCATGCAACCGCCACCGCTGTATGCCGAGTTGCGCGAACGCACACCCGTCGCCGCGGTCACCGCACCCGACGGTCAGCGCGCCTGGCTGGTCACGTCCTACGACGCCGTCGCGGCGGTGCTTGCCGACCCCCGCCTCGGCATGGCGCCGCCCGGCACCGCCGGCGCCGACAACGACACCCTGTTCCAGGACGGCGAGCCCCACCTGCGGCTGCGCCGGCTGGTCTCCAAGGCGTTCACCCCCAGGAGCATCGCCGCGCAGGGTCCGCGCATCCACCGGCAGGCTGCCGAACACGTCGCGGCCCTGGCCGCGGCCGGGCCGCCCGCCGACCTGGTCACCGGGCTCGCCGCCCCGCTGTCGATCCAGGTGATCAGCGACCTGCTCGGCGTGGCGATCGACGAGCGCGAACATTTCCACCTGCTGGTGGAGGCGCTCGGCGCGGCGGAGTTCCTCACCGACGGGAGCGAGGAGAACATCGCCGCGGCGATACGGGCGTGGCAGGACCTCAGCGGCTACGCCGCGGGGCTGGTGGCCGCCAAACGCCGCGCTCTGGGCGACGACCTGCTCAGCGCCCTGATCCGGGTGCGCGACACGGACGACGGGCGGCTCAGCGACGACGAGCTGATCGGCATGGCCACCACGCTCATCGCCGCGGGCTACCAGACGGCCCGCAACGGCATCTCGGCCGGTACGGTCCAGGTCGTCACCGAGGGCCGCCTGGCCGGGCTCGCCGACGTTCCGGAGCGGCTGGACGCGGTGGTGGAAGAGGTGCTGCGGCACCTGGGCGGCCTGATCGCCGAACCGTTCCCGCGCTGGGCGCACACCGATCTCGAACTGCACGGGGTGCCCATCGCGGCGGGCGACCTGGTCCTGGTCCGTCTCGAAGCGGCCAACCGCGACCCCCGGCACTTCGCCGACCCGGACCGCTTCCTGCCCGGCCGGCAGTCCGCCGTCCCGCACCTGACCTTCGGCCGGGGGCTCCACCACTGTCTCGGCGCGGCACTGGCCCGCATCGAGCTGGCCGCGGCGTTCCGCGCCCTGGCCGGGCAGCTGCCCGGGCTCCGGCTCCAGATCCCGCCCGAGCAGCTCGACTGGGTCCGCGGCCAGAGCGACGCGGGACCCACGGCCGTCCCCGTCACCTGGTGAAGCGCGGGCCGGCGGGGGCCGGGGTGCCCGGTGCTCAACTCGTGAGCAGCGTCCAGGGCGTGGGCCGCGCCAGGGCCAGCCGCGGCCGGCGCGCGGCCCAGTGCCGGACGGCCGCGGCCATCACCGCCGCCGGATCGCGCACGGTCCGGGTCGGCACGAACGGCTCGCCCATGCTCGTGTAGCTCTGGAACATCGCGAGCAGTTGCACCGCCCGGTGCTGGAACGGCGACAAGTACCGTTCCGCCAGCGGGAGGAAGAACCGGTCCCAGGTCTCGGACGGGACGACGGGCGGCCGTTCGACCGGCGGCTGCCCATGCCGGGCGCGGCACTCGTCGAGGGTGTCGCAGATGACGTCGAGCAGCTCGCCCAGCCGCAGGCTGCCGGCCCCGCCGGCGATCACCTCGGTCCGCGGCGAGCCCGGCGGGGCGGACAGCGCGGTATGCACCACCGCGTCGGCGACCTCGTCCACCGGGCTGATCTCCGCGTAGCCCGCCGGATCGCCCACCACGACCGCCGCCAGCCCGGAGACCAGTGCTTGCAGCAGCGTGTAGGGGCCGGAGAAGCGGGAGATGGCCCCGGTGCCGCGGCGGCCGACGATCAGCGGCGGCCGGACGATCGTCAGCGGCCCGCGGTGCTCCCCGCGCGCGATGTCCTCGCACACGGCCTTGGACCACTCGTAGCCGTTGCGGTAGCCGTCGAACTCCGCGCCCCGCAGGTCCGCCGGCGCCCGCGTGCCGCCGACGTAGGCGGTCGAGAGGTGCACGAGGTGCGTGTCGCGGTCCGCCAGGGCGAGTACGGCGCGCAGCGGACCGATGTTCGCGGCCACCGCCTCGTCGCGGGTGAGCGTCCACCGGGTGTCCGCCGCCGCGTGCACGATGACGTCCCAGTGGCGGGACAGGACGGCGGGCGGCGGTTCGGCCCCCATGTCCCAGCGGGTCACGGAGGTGTCCTGGGCGCGCCGGGCCACCCGCGTGTGGGGGACGGCGCCGAACCGTGCGGCGATTTCGGTGCCGACCACTCCGGTGGCGCCGGTGAGGAGAATGCGCATGTCAGCCTTTCTGCTCGCGGGCACGGAACGGCCGAACCGATCCGCCGGTGGAGCGGTCAGGGGGCGGGGCGAAGGACCAGACAGGCGTTCTGCCCGCCGAAACCGAACGAGTTGGACAGCACCGGCCGCCGCGCCACCTGGCGCGGCGCGCCCAGCACCACGTCCAGCGCCCCCACGTCCGGAGTGGACGCGGTGGTGGCGACCGGCGGCACCACGCCGCGCGCCGCGCACAGCAGGGCGACGAGCGCCTCCACCGCGCCCGAGCCGCCGATCAGATGCCCGGTGACGCCCTTCACCGCCGTCACCGGCGGCGACTGCGGGCCGAAGCAGCGCTCCACGGCGACCGCTTCGGCCAGGTCGTTGAGCACCGTGGAGGTGCCGTGCGCGTTGATGTGCCCGATCCCGGCGGGCGTGAGACGGGCGTCGGCGATGGCCAGCCGCATGCACTCGGCCGCCATGGCGCCCTGCGGGTCGGGCGCCACGGCATGGGCACCGTCGCAGGTGGTGGCGTATCCGGCGACCTCGCCGTAGATGCGCGCGCCCCGGCGCCGCGCCAGGTCCCAGCGCTCCAGAACGAGCACGGCGGCGCCCTCGCCCATCACGAATCCGTCGCGGTCGGCATCGAACGGCCGACTGGCCAGCTCGGGCGCCTCGTTGCGCACCGACAGGGCCCGCATCCGGGCGAAGCCGCTCACGATGACCTTCGTGACGGCCGCGTCCACGCCGCCGGTGAGCGCCACGTCCAGCTCGCCGTCCCGGATGCGCCGCGCCGCCTCGCCGATGGCGTTCGTCCCGCTCGCGCAGGCCGTCGCGTACGTCATGCACGAACCGCGGAGCCCGTAGCGCATCGCGAGGCGGCAGGCCGGCGAGTTCGCCATGCTCTTCGGCACCGTGTGCACCGGCATGCCCATGGGCCGCTCCCCGTGGCCGTACACGACCTCCTCCATGCCCGGCAGGCCGCCGATGCCCGTACCGATGTGCACGCCCGCCCGGTGCCCAGGACCGCGGACGGCCCCGCCCGCCCCGGCGACGGCGTCGTCGGCCGCGCACAGCAGCAGCGCCGTCGCCCGGTCGATCTGCCGCGCCTCGCGGCGCCCGATGTACGGCGCCAGGTCGAACTCCGGCACTGTGCAGGCGAACCGCACCGGCAGCCCCGCCTCGGCGAGACCCGGCACGACCGCCGCCGTCGGCCGGGCGTGGAGCACCCGGCGGAACACGTCCTCCGGGTCGTTGCCGGCCGGGCATTTGACGCCCATGCCGGTGACGGCGACCCGGACCCGCCGCCCCGTCACTCGGGCCGCTCCAGCCGGTCGGCCAGCAGGTCGATGGCCTGGCCCACGGTCGCGGCCCCGGTCAGGTCGCTCACCGGGATGCCCACGCGCAGCGCGGTTTCCAGGCGGGCGCCGATGTCCATCAACTCCAGGCTGTCGATGTCGAAGTCGCCCTTCAGATCGGTCGTCTCGTGGATGTCCTCCGGCTCCGTGCCCAGCACGTCGGAAACGGTCTCCCGGACGATGCGGGCCAGTTCCCCACGGTCGGGGACGGGGGCACCTGTCATGTCGTCTCCCGGATGGGTCCGCGGCTCCCGGCCGCCGAGAGGGCCGCGTCGAGCATGAGCGCGGCCTGCGCGATGTCCGCCTCGGTGGCGACCAGCGGGGGCAGCAGCCGCACGGTGGTGGGCCGGCCGAGGCAGGGCGACACCAGCAGCCCGGCGCCCGCCAGTTCGGTCACGACCGTGCCGGCGGCCCGTGCGTCGGCGAAGTCGACGCCGCGCAGCAGGCCCCGCCCCCGCACGCCGGTCACCACGTCGGGGTGCCGCCGCGCCAACGCGGCCAGCGCCACCTCCAGCGCGGCGGCCAGCGCCCGCCCGTGCCCGGCCAGTTCCTCGATCGCGGTGAGCGCGGCGGGCAGCGCCGCGCAGCCGAGCGGATGTCCGCCGAAGGTCGCCGAGTGCAGGAACGGATCGGCGGCGAGCGGCGCGTACAGCTCTTCGGTGCAGACCACCGCCGACAGCGGCACCACGCCGCCGCCCAGCGGCTTGCCGACCAGCACCGCGTCCACGGGCAGCCCTTCGGCGACGGCCACCGAACGCTCCCCGCACCGCCGCAGGCCGCACTGGATCTCGTCCGCGATCACGAACGCGCCCGCGCGCCCCGCGTCCTCGCACCACTGGCGCAGTACGTCCACCGGCAGGACCGCGGCGCCGTTCTCGCCCTGCACCGGCTCGAACACCACCGCGGCGACCTGGCCGGCCGCGGTGGCGCGCGCCACCGCTCCGGCGTCATCCGGCGCCACGTGCACGACATCGATCAGGGCCCCGCGCAGCCCGGCGCGGTACAGCGGGCTGTGCGTGAGGGCCAGGGCGCCGAGCGACTTGCCGTGGAAGCCGCCGCGCACGGCGATGACGCGGCCCCGGCCGGTGGCGACGCGGGCGAGCTTGACGGCGACCTCGACGGCGTCGGAACCGTTCAGCCCGAAGCAGACTTTGGTCAAGGACGGGCAGAAGTGGCCGGCCAGCGCGGCGGCGGCGCGGGCCGTCACCGGATTGGCGAGGCTGCGGGTGGACACCGGCATCCGGTCGAGCTGGTCGCGCACCGCCGCGACGACGGCCGGGTGGCGGTGCCCGAGCAGGGTGACGGCGTAAGCGCCGAAGTCGAGCACCTCGCGCCCGTCCGACAGCATGACCCGGCACCCGTCCGCCGACACCTCCACCGCGCCCCGGCCGGCGAACGACCCGGTCAGTGCGAGCCCGGGCGACAGGTGGCGGCGGATCAGGTCGAAGGTCTCGCGGGCCGCGTCCGGGCGGGCCGCGTCCGGAAAGGCGCCGGCGGCCGGCGGCCCGTTCACCCGTCCCCGCCGTGGTCGGCGGTGGTCAGCCGGGCCTGGAGGGCGGCGAGCATCTGCGCGGCGTTCTCCCGCAGGGCGTCGGCGGCCACCGGGTTGAGCATGTCGGCGAGCAGCGGGATACCGATGTCGAAGTCGACGTGGAGCGACACCAGGCTGCCGCCACCTGGCCCGGGGCGGACGCCCCAGTGCCCGGTGAACGCGCCGAGGTCGCCGCTGACCTGCCGGAAGTCGAAGCGGCGGGCGACGGGGTCGATCACCTCGTCCTCCGTCCACCGCAGCACGGACCCTTGCAGGC
The DNA here is from genome assembly GCF_001984575.1 of Streptomyces sp. MP131-18. Lineage (GTDB taxonomy): Bacteria > Actinomycetota > Actinomycetes > Streptomycetales > Streptomycetaceae > Streptomyces > Streptomyces johnsoniae. The sequence goes on from NZ_LZNS01000001.1 coordinate 2,732,319, forward strand.
GCACCGACCAGGCGGTGGTGCGGTGCCGCTCGTCCCGCCGCCCGGTGACCGTGACGGCCTCGACGCTGTCCATACAAGCGGGGTACGACTCCACGTCCACCACGGCCGCCCACGCGGCCTCGGGCGGTGCGGTGATGGGCAGATCCACTTCTACTCGGGGCATGGGTCTTGCCTGCTTTCCTGGTGGTGCGGGCGGGGCTCGGCGGGCCCGTGCGGACCGAGGGCGTCGGCCCGTGCACGGGCGAGGGCGGGCGGCAGGAAGCGACGGAGCAGCACGCGGGGCAGCGGGCGCAGGTGCGTGATGGCATGGTGCTGTTCGATCAGGTCACAGCCGAACTCGACCTTGGGCGTGTACGCGGTCTGCGCGAAGCGGATGTGGCGGCAGCCCGCCCGGAGGGCCAGCCGGATCGCCGCATAGTGGACGTTGTGGTACAGCCGCGCGTCATGGGCGAGCGCGTAGTCGAGGCCGATCCTGGCCCCGGTGGCGCCCGCGCCGTGGAACAGGCACAGCAGGAAGGCGACGAGACGGTCGCCCTCGAAGCAGGCGACGAGCCGGGTGCGCAGGCCGCCCTCGGGGCGCAGCGCGGTGAGGAAGGCGGCGTCGATCTCGTCCAGCGTCTGATCCGCCCGGTCCATCACCTGCCGGTACAGCGCCAGGATCTGCGGAACGAGGTGGCTGAAGCTCTCCAGGACTTCCATGCGCAGCCCGGGACGCCCCGCGAACTTGCGGATCTTGCTACGGGCGTTGCGCCGGGGCTTGGCGGGGAGGGCCGCGAGGTAGTCGTCGAACGACCGGTACGGCAGGCGCAGTTCGGTATCGGGCAGGCTGGGGAGAACGAGGAATCCGGCCTGCCGCAAGGCAGCCCCCAGGGGCGCGAGCTCCGCGGCGGCGAAGTCCTTGAACACCACCGTGCGCAGCCGCCTGGCCCGTGCGAACTCCAGGACGGCGGCGACGAGCAGACGTCCCACGTCCGGATTGCCGCGCTCCGGACCGAGGATGTGCCCCTGGCCGAGCAGGTGCCCGCAGAACAGCGTCGGGAGCCGCAGCAGCCGGGGCAGCCCCCGGGCCGCCGGGGCGAGGAGGCGCCGTTCGCGCGGGCCGACGATGCGGTCCAGCCGCAGCCCGCCGAACAGGCACAGCGGCAGCACGGCGACGGTCCTGGACGCCCGGCGCACCACCAGGTAGGCGTAGCCGTCCGGGCCGATCGAGCCCCGTTCCATCGCGGTGAAGACGGCGCGGGACCACAGCGGGTCGTCGGCCGGGGCCAGGCGGCGCCACAGCGCGTCGGGGATGGCGTCGATGCCGGGCAGTACGTCGACGGCGTGCGGGCCACGCGGCTCCGTCGGTTCCATAGGCTCCATCGCGTCAGCCGATGCGCAGGGGGGAGCCGTGCAGGAAGTCCCGCAGCGGGCCGCCCATGCGGGCCCGCGAGGGCGGATGGAACGTCAGTCCCGCCGCGGCCGACGCCAGGTAGGTGCCCTCCGGCGAACCGATGAACGCCATCCCGCCCAGCGCGGCCAGGCACGCGCTGGTGGTCCGGGCGATGGCGTCCTGCGCCGCGTAGCGGGCGGACAGGGCGCTGACCAGCAGCGCGTCCGTCCACTCCACCGTCTCCATCGCGCGCGCGACGGCCTCCACCGCGAGCATGGCGGCGTCGAGGCCCACCGTGAACGCCGCCGGGTCCGCCGGGCCCCCGCCCGGCGCGGTCATGACCCGCTCGACCAGCGCGCCGGCGACGCCCACGTACGCGGCGGTCACCAGCAGTTCGAACCACAGGAAGCCCGCGACGTTCAGCGCGTCGGGCACGGCGTCCGCGGTGACCTCGGTGAGGATCACCATGTGCGGGTCCAGCTCCACGCCGCGCAGCACGACCTCGTCGCTCTCGGCGCCCGCCAGGACCGGCGTGCGCCAGAACGGCCGCACCTCGATCCCCGGGGTGTCGGCGGGCACGACGGCGACGGCCAGCCGCGCGACGCCGTCCTCGCCCGGCATGGCGACGGACGCGGTCAGCAGGTCCATCGAACGGGAGAGGCTGCACGGCTTCTTGCTGCCGTTGAGCACGACGCGGCCGTCCGGGCGCCGTTCGGCGGTGATGTGGGGCCGCAGAATGTTCTGTCCGGTGGTGCCCTCGGCGAAGCCGGACGCCAGCAGCAGGCGTTCCTTCGCGATACGGGCCAGCAGCGGCCCCTCCACGCCGGTGCCGTCGTGGGCCGCGCGCACCAGGGGGGCGACGGACAGGTGGTGCATGGTGGTCGCCACGGCCAGCGAGGGGCAGCGGGCGCCCAGGGCCCGCTGGACGCGCACGGCCTCCAGCGGCGTGGCGCCGAGCCCGGCGTACTCCTCGGGCACCAGGAGGCCGGTGCCGCCCGCCGCACGGAACGCCTCGATGGCCGGACTCGGCGCGCTCTCCAGCACGTCCAGCGGGAAGCGGGCGAGGGACGCGTCGAGACCGGGCAACAGCCTGTCGAGAGTGGAACGTTCGCCTTGCATGAACCTCATGGACACTCCCTTCGGGGAACGGCCGCGCGGCCCCGCTAGCCGACGGCGGCGAGCGGCAGCCGGGCGAACGCGCGCAGGCTGACGGACTTGCGCCGCACCGGCTCGCCCGCCGGCGCCAGCCGGGGGAAACGGCTCACGATCCGCTCCAGCAGCTCGGCCCCCTCGGCACGTGCCAGGGCGGCACCGAGGCAGTAGTGCGGGCCGGCGCTGAAGCTGAGCACCTTGATGTCGGTGCGCAGGACGGCGAAGGTGTCGGGGTCGGGGTGGCGGGCGGGGTCACGGTTCCCCGCGGTGAGGACGGCGGTCACATTGCCGCCCTCGGGAATCGGCACACCGCCCACCTCGACGGGGCGGGCCGCGATGCGCTCCGTCATACGGACGGGGGTGTCCCAGCGCAGGGTCTCCTCGACGGCACCGGCGGCCGCGCCCGGCCGCTTGGCGAGGAGACGCCACTGCTCGGGGTGCGACAGGAGGGCGTGGACGGCGAGGCCCAGCAGATGCGCGGTCGTCTCGAACCCGGCGACCAGCACCAGGAGCAGGGTGTCCACCAGCTCGTCCGCCGACAGCCGCCCGTCGTCGACGTCCCGGACGGCGAGCAGGGTGGACGTCAGATCGTCGGCCGGCCGTGCCCGCCGCCTGCGGACGAGATCGGCGAAGTAGGTGCGGAGCGCGACGACGGCTTCGTCCGCGCGCCGCCAGTCCTCCTGGGTGCGCACGGGCTCCAGCAGGCGGCCGGCGTCATGTCCGAGCCGGTCGAAGTCCCCGCGCTCCTGCGGCGGCACACCGATGAGGTGGCTGACCACGGCGATGGGCAGCGGGTAGCCGACCAGCTCCTGGAAGTCGGCCGGTCCGCCGTCCGCCGTGGCGTCGGCGAAGCGGTCGAGCAGCTCGTCGACGATGCCCCGGACGGCCGGAAGCAGCGCCGAGATCCGGCGGGCACCGAACCCGCCGCCGATCAGGCGGCGGACTCGGCTGTGCTCGGCCCCGTTCGTCCGGAGCAGGGATGAGTAGAAGAATTCCGCGGCGGGATGCTCGCGCCAATCGGGAAATGCATGGGAGCACCATTCGCGGTCGGGGACACGAAATGCGGAATTGGTCAGCACGGCATGGCAATCGGCGAATCGCGTGAGGAAATAGGTGTCCAGTCCGGCGTGGTGATACACCGGTACGCTGCTCCGCAGGGCAGCAAACGCCGGATGGGGATTATCCCTGCCGTCCGGGTCGAGGATCGAGAGAATTAGCGATTCCGGGTCCGGCATCTTACCCTCCCCGAGCAGTGCGCTCCCGGCACATATTATCCACCGGCCGGGCGACCTGACCATACGGCAAAGAGGGAAAGTGGCGGGCACTGAAGAAGAAATGTAATCGGATTACCTGACGACGGCGCCCCGGACCAGCGCCGCCGCTTTCAGGCTCCGGGGTCGATCGTGATGCGGAGGCCGTTGCCGCGGGCTTCCCCGAACGTGAGGACCGCGCCGGTGGACGGCTCGGTCCATGATGTGCCCGGCTGGAACGGGGCGTCGTCGAGCGCGTCGGCCGAGCCGGGTGTCGCGTCCACGACCTGGACGGGGCCGTGGCCGGTCCGCACGCCGGTGTCGACGGTGTGGACGAGGGCGCCCGGGGCCAGGATCTCCCGGTCGTATCCGATGGCCTGACGGTTCTCGACCACGACGGCTCGCGTCTCCGAGACGGGCAGTACCACCATCGCGTCGGCGGTGGGCCTGCCGGTCGTCGACTCCTCGACCGGGACGATGGTCGCGGTCGTGCGCGCGTCGAGCGGTGCGCAGACCACCTGCCTGTCGGCGAGCCAGCCGAGCTGCCAGCGGTGCCAGGCGAGGAACTCGGGCGCCTGCCCGGAGATCAGGCCCATCAGGTCCCAACCGCCCACGGCCGCGTGCCAGTTCTCCGGGTCGTCCTCCGGCGCCTCGAAGAGGTAGAGGTCGGGCAGCCCCAGCGAGTGCCCGGTCTCGTGGGCGAGTACCAGGCCGCCCCACCGCCACTGGTCGTAGCCGAAGGTGACCGCGTGCGTGAGGTGGTTCCCGTCGGCCGTGACGTCGAGGTGGTTGGTGGTGGGCGAGTAGCTGATGCTCTCGGCCTCCTCGGTGGCGACCACCCAGACCACGTCGGTGTCCGAGAAGTCGAAGTCCGCGTCGGCGGCCTCGATCGCGTCACCGATGTACCGGACGTGGTCCTCGTAGCTCAGGCCCCGCTCGAACGGGTACGAGGTCGATGGCTCGGGCATGCGGACCCAGCCGTCGGAGTTCGTGACCTCGATGTCGAGCGCACCGCCCGAGACGTTTTCGAGGTACTCGACCCCGGAGCGCAGGTTCGACTCCGCCTTGAGCAGCGATCCGCGAGGGGCGGGGTGGTCCTCGAAGTCGACGAAGAGCATCGCCGCGTTGAGCGTCCCGACGGCGGGCAGCGCCTGGTCGTCGACGGGGAAGCCGGAGCCCAGATCGCCGGTCGCGGCCGGGAGCTTGCACTGCGCAGCGCCCGGAGCGGGTGCCGCGTGGGCACGCTCGGCGGTGGCCGGTGCCGCCGCGACGCCGGTGACGAGGAGGGCCGCGATCGCTATGAAGGCGCTGCGTCGTTCGTTCAACGTTCTCTCCCCTGCTCCTTGATGACGCATCATGAGGATGTCACGTGTGATATTGCACATTGCACATCGAGTCTGTAAACCCTCCGCACACGATCAGCTTCCGGCCCGCGGGGGCGGGGTCACCGGTGGCTCAGCACGTTGACCACCCGGCCGTTGGGGTCACGGACGAAGAAGCGGCGCACGCCCCACTCCTCGTCCCGCAGGGAGTGCACGATCTCCGCGCCGCTCTCCCGCATCGCCGTGTGGACCGCGTCCACGTCGTCCACCTCGACGCTCACATCGGGCACGACCGGCGCGGTCTCGTCGTGGCTCATGAACGTGATCTGCGCCGTGGGGTTGCCGGGGGCGGCGAGTGTCAGGACCCAGCCGTGGTTCATGACCTCCTCGAACCCCATAAGACCGTAGAAGTCCCGGCTCTCCTCCATGGCGTCCGTTCGGATATCGGGCACGACCCGGCGGATGGACATGAGCGGCTCCTGCTGATCGAGGCGGCTGTAGGCGTCGTCGATTCTTTCCGCAGGGGCGCCGCGGCGCACTCCCCCACGCCGCACGTGCGGGGACGTCAGCGGGCCAGGCGGTCCATCACGTCGACGACCGGGGCGGGGTCGGGCGGGCCGATATGCGAGGCGTCGAAGTCGTGGACGGCGAAGGGGTTGCCCGGCGTGCGTTCGTCCGCCTCCCTGATCATCCGTTTCTGCAACTCGGGGGTGATCATCCGGTCCCGGCCGAAGAGGAAGTACGAGCGCGGGATGCGGCCCCAGCGGTGCGCGGTGCCGACCGCCGGGTCCAGCGTCACCCGGACCGACTCGTCGGTCTGGAGGTCGCCGATGATGGTGCGGAACGCGGCGTCCGAGTGGTCGGCGCAGATCATCTCCTTGAAGACGTCGAGGTCGTGCGCGTCTCCGGTGCGCCAGTTCATGCGGATCACGCCGAGTTCTTCCAGGTCCCCGATCATCTGGGCATCGGGGCTGACCGCCGAGGCGGCCTCGGGCGATGACATGCAGTCGGTCAGGGTCGGCATGGCGGGCGAGGGGCAGAACGACGCCATGTAGGCGATGTGATCGATCAGTTCGGGCACGGCTTCCGCGACCCGGCTGACCGACAGGCCGCCCATGCTGTGCCCGATCAGCACCACGCGGCCGTGCCGGGCGGCGCGGCGGACCGCCCGCGTCACGTTCCGTTCGAAGTCGTCCAGGGTCACGTCGGCCAGGGGCGACGGCTCCGTGGCCATCGCCGCGAGGTCCTGACGCTGGTAGGACTCCGGAACGAACGCGCCGGCGCCGTGGTACGGCTGGTCGACGGCGATGGCACGGTGCCCGCGCAACTGGAGTTCGCGGGCGAACGGCGCCCAGAAGACACCGCCGCTGTGGGTGCCGTGGACCAGGACGAAGGTGGTCGGGCGCCGGTCGCGGCCCCGGTCCTGGGCGCCGTCACCGGCGCCGGCGATGCCGGCCCCCGCACCGGCGGACAGCACGGCCGCGCCGCCGGCCAGCCCGGCGCTCCGCAGCCACGCCCGCCGGCCGAAGCCGCCGGACTTCTCCGTCTTCCGCACGTTCTCGTTACCCTGAGTCGCCATGGCCACGACGTTACGGAGCGCCGTCGGCCGCGTCAGGGACGCTGAACACCGGATCGGGGGTGCACGTGGCGCCACCGCCGGGGGTTCCTCCAGCCGCCCGTCACGGGCTCCGCGAGGAGCGGTCCTGGACCTGCGGCAGGGTGAGGGTGAACACCGCGCCGCCTTCGGGCGCGTTGGCGGCCGTGAGGGTACCGCCGTGCAGACGGGCGTTCTCGGCCGCGATGGCCAGGCCGAGTCCGCTGCCTTCGCTGCGGGTGCGGGCCGCGTCGCCTTTGGTGAACCGGTCGAAGACGTGCGGCAGTACCTCGGCCGGGATGCCAGGACCGTCGTCGGCGACGGTGAGGGTGAGCGCGTCGGCGCCGGGCCGGACGTGCACGCGCACCCGCGCCGCCGGTCCGCCGTGGCGCAGCGCGTTGCCGATGAGGTTGGCGAGGATGACGTCGACGCGTCGGGGGTCGAGGCGGGCACGCGGCCCCCGTTCGGGCACGTCGGTGTCGACCCGGTCCTGCCAGTGGCGAAGGGCCAGGGTCTTGCGCAGGAGTTCGCCGATGTCGATGTCGTCGGGGTGCAGGCGGGCGGCCCCGGCGTCGAAGCGGGAGATCTCCATGAGGTCTTCGACCATGTGGGCGAGTTTGCGTGTCTCGTCGGCGACCAGCGTCAGCGCCTCCGAGGTCTCCGGGGCGAGGCGGCCCGATGCGGCGTCCTCGTCGAGGACGCCGGTCACGGCGGTCATCGCCGCCAGGGGCGTGCGCAGTTCGTGGGAGACGTCGGCGGCGAACCGGCGGGCCTTGGTCTCCATGTCCCGCAGCGTCTGGGCGTCCGCCTGAAGGGTGGCGGCCATCGTGTTGAAGGTACGGCCTAGGTCGGCGAGTTCGTCGCCGCCGGTGACGTGAATGCGGGTGTCCAGGGCGCCCTCGGCCATGTCCTCGGCCGCGGAACGCAGTTGCCGCACCGGTCGCAGGACACGGCGGGCGGCCAGCAGGGCGGGCACGGCGGCGGCGAGCACGACGGGCAGGGCACCGGCGCGTGCGGCGGCGACGAGCGAGGCGACGTCCTGCTGCTCGGCGGCGAGGGAAAAGGCGGCGTAGACCACCAGGCCGGACGGCTCGGAGGGGTGGTCGGCGGAGGTGACGGGCAGGGCGATGGCGAGCCAGGGCCGGTCGTCGTGGTGGAAGCGCTGGGCCAGGGCGGTCGTGGCCGAGGAGGCGGCCGCCGGCAGCTCCGCGGGAAGGGCCGGCGCCGGGGGGCCGGCGGTGATCAGCGGGCCGTCGCGGTAGACGGCGGCGGTACGCCAGTCACGCGCGCCCGCGGAACGGTCCAGCTGAAGGGTGAGGGCGCGCAGGTCCGCCTCGGCGGGCCGGGCCGGCAAGTCGGGTGCGAGGGCGCCGACCTGGGTGCGCAGATCGTGCACGGCGCTGTCCTGCGCCCGGTCCAGGATGGCCGAACGCGCCTGCCGGAAGGTGAGAGCGGCGGTGGTGAGGGCGCTGAGAGCGGACACCAGGAGGAAGCCGACGACGAGCCGGGTGCCCAGGCCACGGAGCGACAGACGGCGGGGGAACAGGCCGCGGAGCGACAGACGGGGGAGGCTCGGGCGCCGTCTCACAGCGGGCCGAATCGGTAGCCGAAGCCCCGCACGGTCTGCACGTAGCGGGGGCGGCGCGGATTGTCCTCGGTCTTCGCGCGCAGCCGCATCACGCACGCGTCCACCAGGCGGGCATCACCGTAGTAGCTGTGTTCCCACACCTGTTCCAGGAGCTGCTGGCGGCTGAAGGTCCGCTCCGGGGAGGCCGAGAGGAACAGCAGCAGTTTGAGTTCCGAGGGGGCCAGCGCGAGGTCTTCGCCGCCCTTGGCCACGCGCAGAGCGGCGCGGTCGATCGCCAGATCGCCGTAGGTGGTGTGCTCGGCGAGGGCGGGGGCGTCGGGTGGGGCGGGCGCGACGCGGCGCAGCACCGCACGGATGCGGGCCTCGATGACTTCGCCACTGGCCGGTTTGACGACGTAGTCGTCGGCGCCGGCCTCAAGGCCCACCACGACGTCGACGTCGTCACCGCGTGCGGAGAGGATCACGAGGGGCACCTGGCTGGTCTCGCGAATCCGCCGGCACACCTCAAGGCCGCTGATGCCGGGCAGCATCAGGTCGAGCAGCACGATCTCCGGGGCGGACGCGGCCAGTGCGTCCAAGCCGTCCTCCCCCGTGCCGACCGCCTCGATCTCGTGGCCGCGCCGCCGCAGCGCCAGCGAGACACCGCGCCGCACGGCGGGATCGTCCTCGATCAGCAGGACCCGCGTCATGAAGACGGCCTCCTCTCTTCCCAGTTGGTTCTTCCCGGCCGGCTTTTCTCCGCCGGTTGATCTCCGCCGGCTCTTCCCGGCCAGTTCGTCAGTGTCGGTTCGTTCCCGGGCGCCCCGGCCTACCGGGAGGCGGTGCGCCCGCGCGGGGCGGCCGTGCCGGTCTCGTCACACATGACCTCCCAGGGGTCCGCCGCCAGGCCCGACTCGTGGACGCGCACCACCACGTCCACCGGTGCGTTCGCCCCGGGGACCCCCGGTGCCGCGGCGGCCGTGCACACCAGCTGGCTCACTGCCACGCTGTCCAACTCGGCCACCAGCCACGGCAGGTACAGGTCGACCGTGCCCGGCGACGCCCGCGCGCTGACCTCGTGGGAACCCGCGGGCAGTGCCGTGTCGAGCCCGCGCGCCCGCTCGGCGGCGGTGGGCCCGCCGAGCAGGGCGTTCAGCGCCTGCTGCGGTCCCGCGTCGGCGGGCGCCGGGCGCGTCGCGGGCCAGGCCCCCTGCGGCGTGACGAAGTACACCCGCAGCAGCTCCGACCCCTCGACCGTCAGCCCTCCCGCGGCCGGCGCACCCGCCGCCACAGGCCCGGTGTCGGAGACGCCGCAACCGGCCAGCGCCGCGGCGGCCGTGAGCAGGGCGGACGCGAGGACCGGCAGCCCGGACCGGTGCCGCGCCGTTCGCCCGGTGGCGTGCTTGTCCCTCATGCGCCCAGTCTCCCTCGCCCCGGGTGCGGCCCCCGGGCGTCCGCCGCCCGTCTCGCCCACGCCGCTCACGGTGCCATCAGCCGGTCCACGTCCACCGTCCCCGCGCCGGGGTGCGGCTGCGGTATCGCCGCCCACACACCGGCGGCCACGGCGGCCGCGGCGGCCAGCGTCAGCAGCCCCCGGCGCCCGGTCGCCCACCGGGCACGGAACCGCACCGGGTCCTCCACCCACCGCTTCGCCGCCACGGCCGCCCCGAGCGACAGGCCGATCGCCACCGCGGTGCGGCCCCATCCGCCGATCCCGAACACCACCTCCGGCAGCAGCAGATACACCGGCCAGTGCCACAGGTACAGGCTGTAGGACAGCTCACCGAGCCGGCGCGGAACGGCGCTGCCCACCAGCCGTCCGGTACGGCCGTCCGGCACCCCGGCCAGCAGCGCGATCAGCACGGCGGCGGCCAGCGAGTGCGCGAACATCCCGCCCCGGAACAGTCCGGGGGTGCTCTGGCCGCCGGTCAGCACCCAGGACGCGACCAGCCCGCACCCCAGCAGCGCGACCACCACGTCCGCGGCCGGCCGGGGGACGCGCGCGCACAGGTCGCGGATCGGCGCGGTGGCGGCCAGGGCCCCGAGCAGCAGTGAGAACGCGCGGGTATCGGTGCCCTCGTACACCCGCGTGGTGTCCACCGGGTCCGCCAGACCCACCATGAGCGCCAGCGAGAGCAGCGCACCGGCGGCGGCGAGAGAGGCGACGCGCCACTCGCCCCCGCGCCCGCGGGCGGCAGCCAGGACCACCAGCGGCCACACCAGGTAGAACTGCCACTCGACGGCGATGCTCCACAGGTGGGCGAACAGCCGGGTGTCGGAGGCATCCCAGTAACCGGCCTGCTCGGCGATGAAGTGCCAGTTCGTCCCCTGGACGGCCACCCAGGGCGCGTCGTCGAGCGCGAGGCGGAGCAGCGCGGGCGGCCCGAAGGCCCAGGCCAGCAGCAAGGTCCCGACGCCCATGACGGCCAGCGCCGGCAGCAGACGCCTCGCCCGGCGCGCCCAGAACGCGGCCAGGTCGATACGGCCCCGGCCGGCCGCCTCCCTCAGCAGCAGCCCGGTGATCAAGAAGCCCGACAGCACGAAGAACAGGTCGACGCCGAGGAAACCGCCTTCCACATGCCCGGCGTGGAACAGCAGCACGGCCGCGACGGCGCATCCGCGCAGGCCGTCGAGCGGGGCGAGATGACCACGGGCGGCGGCTCGCCCCGCGGCCGGGGCCGGACGGGATGGGGAGGGGGCACGGGAGGGGGAACGGGAAAAAGGCATCGGAGTCCTCGGCGGACGGCGGAGCCGTCCCGTAGCAGGAGCGTCACGCGGGGGGTCACGAGCAGCCGAGTTGCGCGAACCTCTCGTCCCCGGTCCAGGAGCCGTCGGCCCACTCCTCGGGCGCGGCAGGGGCGAAGTCGTACCGCTCGCCCAGCTCCTCGCTCAACCAGGCGGCGAAGGCCGCCGAGCCCTGCTGGCACGAATGGATGCCGTCGGGCGCCCGCTGTGCCCGTTCCGCGTCGCTCTCGGTGCCCCACAGTTGCGCGGAGTCGAGGAAGTGCACTCGCCCGCCGCCGGCCTCCGCGACCTCCCCGGCCACCTCGGGCGCGCTCTCGATCGCGCTCTCGTACGGCCGGTAGAAGTCGTCGATCCTGAACGGCGGGGCGGAGACGAGGACGAGCTCGGCACCTGCGTCCCGCGCCGTCCCGGCCAGCTTCTCGTACGAGGAACGCTGCTGCTCGGGCGTGCCCCAGTCGTAGGTGGTGATCTGGTACGCGATGACGTCCGGCCGGAAGGAGGCGATGTTTTCCTCCAGGTCCTCCCACGTCGACTCCGCGAGCCGGCTGCTCATCTCGTCGCCCTCCACGACGGTGCCGCCGCCGTCGGAGGAGGCGTTCATGAACTCCACCCCGCTCGCCGTGAGCGCGGCCTCCAGCGCCGGCCCTTCCACGCCCGCGATGGAGTCGCCCATCCACAGAACCTTCGCGGCGCTCTCCTGCTCGCGCGAGGGCGACGGCGAGTCCGTCCCGGCACCGGACGCACCAGACGCACCGGTATCGCCGGTGCCGTCGGTGCCGCACCCGGTCAGGAGGGCACCGGCACTCACGAAGGCCGCCGCGAGAGTGGCGAGAAGAACGGGACGACGGCGGCGGGCGGGGCCACGAGGGCTGGTTGCGATCTGCATGGGCCCAGAGAATCAGCGGGATTCGCCGCCCGGCGGCGCTGTCATCTCTCCATCACACAACGCGGAAGCGCTCATCACCTCCGGAGGGGCCGAGTCGGCCGTTCAGGCGATGGCCGCTTCTCCCGGCGCCGCCTCCCGGCCGCCGGGGGCCTGGAGGTGCTCCAGCAGCAGTCCTTCCCTGGTGGACCAGCCGCAGATCTCCACCCGAGGCGCGCCGCAGGTCTCCAGGAGCGCCTCGGCGACCAGGGCCCCGGCCAGGGACTGTTCCGCGCGGTGCCGGGAGATGCCGGGCAGCCGGGCGCGGTGGGCGGGGGTCATGCCCGCCAGGAGGGGGATGGCGGTCCGCAGCCGGGAGAGGGTGAGCCACCGGCCGTTCCCCTGCGGCTCGCCCAGGTGGGCGGTGAGGCGGGCGAGTTGGGCGAAGACCTTGGAACAGGCCAGGACGCGGTCGCCAGGAGCGGCCGTCGGCAGGGCGGCCTCGGTGAGGGACTGCCGCACGTAGTCCCGGGTCCTGGCCAGCTGCCGTTCGTCGGGGGACCGGCCGCCGGGCAGGTGGTCGCGGGTGATCCGGCGGGCGCCCAGCGGCAGCGAGTGCGCCGCATGGGGCCGGTCGGCCGTGCCTGCGGCGACCTCCACGGTGCCGCCGCCGATGTCGAGTACCAGCAGCGGGTGTTGGGGGAAGCCCGCCCACTGGCGGGCGGCCACGTACGCCAGTCGGGCTTCCTCGACCCCGGGGAGCACCCGCAGCCGGGTGCCGGTCGCGTGGTTGACCCGCGCGATGACCTCCTCGCGGTTGGGCGCGTCCCGGATCACCGAGGTCGCGAACGCGAACATCTCTCGTGGCGGCACCGGCAGGTCCTGGGCGACCACCTCGGCGACCGCCCGCCACACGCTCTCCACCCCGGACTCGTCCAGGCACCCGTCCCCGTCCAGGGCCTCGTGCAGCCGCAGCCGCACCTTGCGGCTGTACACCTGTTCCAGCACCGACCCGACTCGACGCCGTCCCACGGCCAGCAGGGCGCTGTGGCATCCGACGTCGAGAACTGCCGCCTGCCGCATCTCCTCTCCTTTCTCCGCTCACGACCCCGGCGAGGTGCCGTCGGCTCCCAACGCCGCGTCGTCCTGCCTTGCTTCTACCCCGTGACGTTGCAAATGCAGCCAACTGGTTTGCATCTACTCGATATCGGGTTGCGTGCCGGTGTGCGGGTGGAAAGGCCGGGTAGACGGATGGGAGACCTCGACCAGCGCTTTGAGGTGAAGGAGTTTGTCGTGTTGATGGCACATCCGGACGTGCTGCGGAACCTTATCGACCAGTACGAAACTCTCGGCCTGCTTCACACCGAAGGCGCCGACGATCCGGAGGTGCGGCAGCGCAGGGAGGACGTGGCCTACACGTTGTGCGTCTCCACCGGCACCCGCGACGTGGACGCGGCTCTGGCCGCCGCCCGCCACCAACGCGCCGTCGCCGGTGCCGGCGACGGCGCGTTCCTGGACTAGCCCGCGCGCCGAGGGCGGGGGCCGGGCGCCGGGGCCCGATGACGTCCAACGGGCGAAAGGCAGTTGCCGTGGGTCCCTGCCTTCACCGAGGACTTGGTCCGCCGGGCCGGGACGCGGCCCTGGCTGATGGCGATGCCGGCGAGGACGATCAGCGCGCCGGCCGGCTCGCTCCACGTGACGGCCTCGCCGGGCACGGCGATGCCCAGGGCGAGGCCCACGACCGGGGTCAGGTAGGTGACGGTCGACGCGCTGATCGCGCCCCACGAGGCGACGACGTTGGTGTTCCACACGTAGGCCGGCCCCGTGCCCGCCACCCCCGGCGCGGAGACGCCGGGCACCACCGGCCACGACAGGTGGACGGGGGACGTGGCGACGAACGGGGCGGCCAGCAACATGATCACTGCGCCGAGGCCGACCTGAACGGCCGCCACCGCGAGAGCCGGCAGACCGTGGGGGGAGACGAAGCGGCGCAGATACACGAAGGCCAGCCCCTAGCAGAACGTCGCCAGCAGACAGGCGGCCTGCGCCGTCCCGGGGCCGCCGGCCGACCCCCGCCACGGCGCGAGCACGACCGACATGCCCGCGAAACCCACCAGCAGCCCGGTCAGTTTGACGCGGTCCGGACGCTCGCCGGGCGGTGCGACCAGCGCGACCAGCGTCGTCATCAAGGCGTCGTGGCGTTGCAGATGCCGGCAAGCCCCGAGGACAGCCGCAGTTCGGCCCACGCGAACAGCAGGAACGGCGCCACGCACAGCAGCACGGCCACCGCGGCCAGGTGCCCCCACACCACCGGGTCCCGGGGCAGCCGCTGCCGGGTCACCGCGACGATGACCAGCAGGGCCGCGGCTCCCGTCACCATGCGGCCGAGCACCACCTGGGCGGGCGAGAGCCCTTCCAGGCCGATCTTGATGAACAGGAAGCTCGCGCCCCAGGCGAACGCCAGCAGGAGGAACCGGCCGAGCACCATGGGCGAGCCCGCCGTGCGCGCCTGAGGCATTCGTTCTCCGTATCTCCCGACCGCGCCCACGTGCCGCGACCGATCGCCTCAGCCTCACACCTCCCGCGCCGGGCGACCGGCGGCATTCGGACATCACGTTCGCGCGGCCGGGAATCGCGCCGGAGAAAGATGGGCGGGGACCGATAAGTTTCCGCGCGGCACGCGGTCAGTCATGGTGAGCCGGCGCACCGAACGCCGCGTGCACGGACGGCACCTGCCGGAAACCGGAAAGCAGCCCTAGGAGACCTCAGATGCGTACCCTGATCAGCACCGCCTTCGTCTCGCTCGACGGAGTCGTGGAGGCCCCGGGCGGCGAGCCCGGCTACCGGAACTCGGGGTGGACCTTCAAGGACGTGGAGTTTCTTCCGGAGGCGTACGAGATCAAGGACCGGGAGCAGCGGGAAGCCGCCGCGTTGCTGCTGGGCCGGGTCAGTTACGAGGCGTTCAGCCCGGTCTGGCCCGGCATGGAGGACTTCGCCGACTACAAGGTGATGCCGAAGTACGTCGTCTCCACCACCCTCACCGAAGGCGATCTCGTCTCGGACTGGGGCGAGACGACGATCCTGCGCTCGCTCGACGAGGTCGCCGCGCTGAAGGAGACCGAGGGCGGCCCGATCATCGTCCACGGCAGCGCCGCACTCAACCGGAGCCTTTCGGACGCCGGCCTGATCGACCGCTACCACCTGCTCGTCTTCCCGCTGCTACTCGGCGCGGGCAAGCGGCTGTTCAGCGGCACGGACAAGGACACTCAGAAGCTGAAGCTCGTCGAGCACGAGGTGTACGCAAACGGCCTGCAAAAGAACGTTTTTGACGTCATCCGCTGACGGCGCCTTCGCGCTCGTGGCGGCGGTCCCGCCCACGTCACCCCCGTGACCGCCGCCCGCGCTACCGGCCGACCGTGCTGCGGCGGACCAGCAGCTGGTGCCCCATCCGCACGGTGCGGTAAGGGGTTTCGTCGCCCCGCGTGATCCGGTCGCCGAGCATGCGCATCGCCTCCCGCGCGATGCCGCGCTTGTCCGGCGCGACGGTGGTCAGCGGCGGGTTGCAGTACCGCGCCTCGTCGGTGCCGTCGAATCCGGCGACGGCCACGTCCTCGGGCACGCGCAGCCCCCGGCTCAGCGCGGCGTGCACCGCGCCGACCGCCAGCATGTCGTTGAACGCGAAGACCGCGTCGGGTGGTTGGCCACCGTCGAGCAGCGCCCCGGCCGCCGCTTCGCCCTGGGCGCGCGTGTAGGACGCCACCGCGGGCACGAGACCGGCGTCGAACGGCAGCCCGGCCTGCCGGAGCGCCGCCCGGTAGCCCGCGAGCCTGCGGTGGCTGTTCTCCGTGCCGGGACCGCGCGGGTCGCCCACGGCGGCGACGCGGCGGCGGCCCGTGGCGAGGAGGTGGGCGACGGCCTCGCGCGCCCCGCCCTCGTTGTCCACCGTCACCACGTCGCCCGGCCCCTGGCCGCCCCGGTCGCCGAGCAGGACCAGCGGGCGGCCGGCCGCGTACTGGGACACCTGTGCGCCGTCCAGCGCCTGCGGGAAGAAGACCAGCCCGTCGGTGGGTGTCGGGCCGTAGCCCGTCAGCGCGCGCCGCTCCAGCTCGCGGTCACCTTTGGTCTGCTCGATCAGCACCGTCCGGCCCAGGGCGGCTGCCTCGTCCATCATCAGCCGGGCCAGTTCGGCGAAGTACGAGTTGTCGATGGCAGGGATGGCGAAGGAGACGACGCCCGAACGTCCGGCGCGCAGGTTGCGGGCCGACGAGTTGGGCACGTAGCCGACCCGTTCGATGACATCGAGTACGCGCTCACGGGTCGCGGCCGAAACATTGGGGGCGCCGCGCACCACATTGGACACCGTCATCACCGAGACCCCGGCGAGTGTGGCGACGTCCTTCAGCGACGGGCGCCAGCCGGGCCGGGCGGACCCTGGGGTTTCGCGTGGCATGGCGCCAGTATCGCCTGGCGGAAACCAGCCACGGCCGAGGGGGTTTACAAGCCAAGTTTAACGTTACACACTCGGGCGGTGTCCACCTCAGGACGCTCGTCCGGGGCGCTGCCGCGCGCCCGGACGCCGTCCGCCCTCGACTCCCGCACCGAGGCACCGTCATGCCGCAGCACACCGCCCGCACTCCGCCGAACCCCCGTCGTCCCCCGCGCCGGACCCTGCTCCGGCTCGCCGCCACCGGCCTGGTGGCGGCGGGCTGCGGTGGCGGCGGCGGCTCGGGGATGGCCGCCAGCTGGTGGGGCGACCCGGGCCTCAACGAAGCCCTCAACGAGGCCGTCGACGCCTTCCGCGCCGCCGGGGCGGGCCGCCCGCGCGTCAGGTCCGAGTTCCTGCCCTGGGACGGCTACTGGGACAAGCTCGCCACCCGCACCGCCGGCGGCGACGCCCCCGACCTGATGATGCAGGCCGCCACCTACCTGCCCGAGTACGTGGGCCGGGGCGCCCTCCGCCCGCTCGACCGCTACCTGACCGGGGAGCTGCGCCTGGACGGTGTGGACGAGAGCGCCCGCTCCACCGGCCGCTACCGGGGGCGGACCTACGCGGTCATCGCCGCCACCAACGCACTCACCGTCATCGTCAACCGCGACCTGCTGCGCGAGACGACCGGCCGGGACCTCCCGGAGGACCGCTCGTGGACCTGGGACGACCTGGAACGCCTGGCCGAGGACGTGCACCGGGGCTCAGGCGGCGAGGTCCACGGCATCCAGGACGCGGGCGGCGACCTGATGGCGTTCCAGCTCTTCGTGCGGCAGCGCGGGCGTGAACTCTTCGACGAGGACGACCGGCCGGCCTTCCCCGCCGACTGGCTGACGGAATGGCTCGCGCTCTGGCAGCGGCTGCGCGACAGCGGTGCCGCGCCACCGCCCGACATGTCCGCGGAGAGCATCGACATGGCGGCCCAGAGCCCGATGGTGCGCCGCAGGGCCGCCATGACCTTCGGCTGGACGCAGGACATCGCCTCCTACGCCTCCCTGCTCGGAAGCGAGTACGGCGCGCTGCTCCCGCCGGGCCCCGCGCCCGGCGCGCCGGGGCGTGCCCGGCCGGGGCTGTGGGTCAACGCGGCGAGCCTGTGGTCCGTCGCCGCCGGGACCCGCCACCCGGACGTCGCGGTCGCGCTGGTCGACTTCCTCGTCAACGACCGGCGGGCCGAGGAACGGATCGGCACGCTGCTCGGCACCCCACCGCGCGCCGAGGCGCGCGCCCGCGCCCGCGGAACGGCCGATCCGGTGACCCGGACGGGTCTCGACTACATGGACCGGGTGGCGCGGCACTCCACGCCGCTGCCCCGCGTGTGGCCGCTGGGCTTCACGGAGGCGCGCGACGAGTTCAACCGCTACAACCAGGACGTGGGCTTCGGCCTCCGTTCGCCCGAGGCGGCGGCGGGCGCGTACTACGACTTCGCCGCCGGGGTGGTGGCCGCATGAACGCGTTCGCCCGCACCAGGTCCGCCACCCGCACCGGCACCGGCGCCCGCACCCGCACCAGGCCCGGCCGCCGCCACCGCCACAACGGCTGGGGCTACCTCTTCCTCGCGCCCTGGCTGCTCGGCTTCTTCCTCCTGGTCCTCGGCCCGATGGCCGCCTCCTTCGCGCTGTCCTTCACCGACTTCAACCTCTTCGACCCGCCGCACTGGATCGGCCTGGACAACTACACCCACGCCTTTTTCGACGACGAACGGTTCTGGAACTCGCTGAGCGTCACCTTCCAGTACGTCTTCGCCTCGGTGCCCGCGCGTCTGGCGTTCGCCCTCGCCGTGGCCATGCTGCTCAACCGCGGTGTCGCCGGGCTGCGGGTCTACCGCGCCATCTACTACCTGCCGTCGCTCCTCGGCGGCAGCGTCGCCATCGCCGTGCTGTGGCGGCAGCTCTTCGGCTCCGACGGGCTGCTCAACCACGTGCTGTCCTGGTTCGGCGCGGACACCGGGCACTCCTGGATCGCGGACCCCGACACGTCGCTGCTGACGATGATCGTGCTGGCCGCCTGGCAGTTCGGCTCACCCATGATCATCTTCCTGGCCGGGCTGCGGCAGATCCCGTCCGAACTGTACGAGGCGGCCGAACTGGACGGCGCCGGGCCGTTCACCCGCTTCCGCTCGGTGACGCTGCCGCTGCTCAGCCCGCTGATCTTCTTCAACCTGCTGCTGCAAGTCATCGGCGCATTCCAGGCGTTCACGCCCGCGTACGTCGTCAGCAACGGCACGGGAGGTCCCTCGGACTCCACGCTGTTCTACACCCTCTACCTGTACGAGGAGGGCTTCACCCAGTTCCACATGGGCTACGCCTCGGCGCTGGCCTGGGTGCTCTTCGCCGTCATCGCGGTCTTCTCCGCGATCGCCTTCCTGACGTCCAGGTACTGGGTCCACTACGCGGACGTAAGGAGCTGACCGTTGTCCGTGCTCACCCGTCCCGCCGGGCCGCCGTCGCGGGCCTGGCGCCGCTTCGCCCTCCACGCGGCCCTGGCCGCCGGCGCGTTCATCACCATCTATCCACTGCTGTGGATGACGGGCAGCTCGCTGAAGCCGGAGAACCGCATCTTCAGCGAGACCTCGCCCGTGCCGGGCAGCCCCACGACCGAGCACTACCGCGAAGGCTGGCAGGCCGGCGGCGACTTCGGCACCTATTTCCTCAACTCCCTGACCATCTCGGTGCTCGCCGTGATCGGGAACGTCCTCGCCTGCTCGATGGCCGCCTACGCCTTCGCCCGGCTCGACTTCCGGTTCCGCAAGCTGTGGTTCGCGCTGATGCTGGCCACGATCATGCTGCCGTACCACGCGGTGCTGATCCCGCAGTACTTCCTCTTCCACGAGCTGGGCTGGATCAACTCGATCCTGCCGCTGGTCGTGCCCAAGTTCCTCGCCACGGACGCGTTCTTCATCTTCCTGATGGTCCAGTTCATCCGCTCGCTGCCGCCCGAGCTGGACCAGGCCGCCGCCGTGGACGGCTGCAACCCGCTCCAGATCTACCTGCGCGTCGTCTTCCCGCTGCTGCGCCCCGCGCTCGTGACCACCGCCGCGTTCACCTTCATCTGGACCTACGAGGACTTCTTCAGCCAGCTCATCTACCTCAACGACAGCAGCCAGTACACGGTCCCGCTGGGGCTGCGGATGTTCCTCAACTCCATGGGCGACTCCTCGTACGGCCAGCTGTTCGCCATGTCCGTCCTGACCGTCGTCCCGGTCTTCGTGCTCTTCGTCATCTTCCAGAAGCACCTGGTGGAGGGCATCTCGACCGGGTCCGTCAAGGGCTGAACCGCGCCAAGGAGACTCCGCTCATGCACAACCTCACCGAGTCCTACGACGTCGTCGTCTGCGGCGGCGGACTGGCGGGCCTGAGCGCCGCCGTCGCCGCGGCCAGGCACGGCGCCCGCACCTGCCTGGTGCAGGACCGCCCCGTTCTCGGCGGCAACAGCTCCTCGGAGATCCGGGTGGTGCCGCGCGGTGCCGCCATCTACCACGCCTACGCGCGCGAGACCGGCATCGTCTCGGAGCTGCTGGCGAAGGAACGCGCCGCCAACCACGAGGAGATCTTCGAGAACGGCTGGACCAACGGCGTGTGGGACCTGGTCCAGTACGACCTGGTGATGCGCACCCCGGGCCTGACGCTGCACCTCAACACCACGGTGACCGGAGTGGACACCCGCGAGGGCCGGATCACCGCCGTCACCGCGCGCACCACGCACGCCGAGACGGAACTGACCCTCACCGGCGAGGTCTTCGTCGACTGCACCGGCGACGGCGTGGTCGCCGACCTCGCCGGCTGCGAGTGGCGCATGGGAACGGAGGGGCGCGACGAATTCCGCGAGCCGCACGCCCCGCCGCACGCCTGCGACGACGTCATGGGCTCGTCCATCCACTTCAAGACCAGGGACGTCGGGCACCCGGTGGAGTTCCGCCTGCCCGCCTGGGCCGTCGAGTACCAGGACGCCTCGTTCTTCTACCAGGGCGGTCGGCGGCCCAGCACGCTGCGCGGCGGCTTCTGGTGGATCGAGATCGGCGTCCCCTGGCACACCATCCACGACAACGAGCGCATCCGCCACGAGCTGACCCGGCACGCCCTCGGCGTCTGGGACTGGATCAAGAACAAGGACCCGCAGCTGAAGGAACGTGCCGCCACCTACGCCCTGGACTGGATCGGCCAGCTGCCGGGCAAACGGGAGAGCCGCCGCATCATGGGCCTGCACCTGATGACCGAGCACGACCTGCGGCGCGAGGAGCCGTTCCCCGACGAAGTCGCCTACGGCGGCTGGAACATCGACCTGCACACACCCGGCGGCCTGCTCGCCGCGACCAGCGAGCCCACCGCCGCGGAGGGGCACGATCCGGCGGCCTCCGCGGCGGTGCGGGCGTACGTCGGCCCGTTCGGCATCCCGCTGCGGAGCCTTGTCGCGAAGGACGTCGGCAACCTCCTGATGGCGGGGCGGAACGTCAGCGCCACCCACGTCGCGCTCGGCTCCGTGCGGGTGCAGAACACCACGGCCGTCATGGGCCAGGCCGCCGGAACCGCCGCCGCCGTCGCCGTGCGCCGGGGCATCGCGCCCGTGCGCGTGCCGGACGAGGCCATCGGCGAAGTGCAGCAGACGCTGCTGCGGGACGGCTGCTTCCTGCCGAACGTCCGCAACGCCGACCCCGGCGACCACGCGCGCCTGGCCCGCACGGTCCGGGCCAGCTCGCAGGCCGTGCTGCACGGCGCGGGACCGCACGACCCGTGGCGCGGCGAGGGCTGGGACCGCACCAGGAAGACCGGTCCTGACGACGCCGCCGACGAGCTGACGGCGCGCCGGGGCCAGTGGATCGCGGCCGAGGTCGCCGACGGCCGCTACACCCTCGCTGCGATCGAGGTGTGCCTGAGCAACGACACCGGCGAGGAACGCGAGGTCGCCGCCGCGCTGCTGCCGGTCGACCACATCTGGGACTACCGCGTCGCCCCGGCACCGCCGCTGGCCACGACCGTGCTGCGGGTGCCGCCCGGCCGCCACCACTGGGCCGAGTGGCGGCCGGACCTCGGCGGCGCCGACGCGGCGGAGGCGCTGCCCGGCACGGGCCACCGCTACCTGCGGCTCGACCTGGCCGCCACGCCGGGGGTGCGCTGGCACACCGCGAGCCGGGTGGAGCCGGGGCACGTCAGCGCGTTCGAGATGTCCAGCGGCCACCTGCGGCGCTACCGCAACGGCGTCACCGCCTCGTTCCGCGTCTCCCCACCGCAGGCGTGTTTCGGCCCCGCGAACGTCCTCAGCGGCGAGTCCCGCCCCCACCGGGCCGTCAACCTGTGGCGTTCCGACCCGGCCAGGCCGCTGCCGCAGTGGCTGGAGGCCGAGTGGGACGAGCCGTTCGAGCTGCGCACGGTCCAGCTCACGTTCGCGGGCCACCTCATCCGCGACTACGAGACGTACGGGCCGCTGTACCGGGACCCGCAGTGCGCGCGCGACTACACGGTCGAGGTGTGCCGGGAACGGCCGGGCGCGCCCGCCGTCTGGCACCCCGTGGTGACGGTGACGGGCAACCACCAGCCCCGGCGCCGCCACACCCTCAAGGCCCCGGTCCCCGCCCGCCGGCTGCGCGTGGTCGTCCAGGCCACGAATGGCGACCCCTCGGCGGCGCTCTACGAACTGCGCTGCTACTCCTGAGACGGGCTGCCACTTGCCTCCGATGTCACCGAGCGACATTCTCAAGGGTGACAGCGCTAGCCGCCGCTAAGGGGTTGACCTTTCGCAATGAGCCACATGGACATGCAGAGTCCCGACCGGATCGCCAAGCCGCAGGAGCGCGACGTCGCCGCCGCATCGGACGACGTCGCCGTGCCCGCGGCGGACGGCCCGGGCGAAGCCGGCGGACTCGTGGCAGTTGCGAAACCGCTGGGCTCCCGGGCGCCGGGGTTCGTGCAGAGCTCCCGCCCCCTCCACCTGGGCTGGCAGGTCGGCGTCTTCCTGGTCGGCCTGCTGGTCGTCGTGACCGGGGTGATCCTGCTGCCGCTGCCAGGGCCCGGCTGGCTGGTGATATTCGCCGGCATGGCGATCTGGGGCACCGAGTTCGTCTGGGCCCAGCTGGTGCTGCGGTGGACCAAGCGCAAGGTCGCGGAGGCCGCGCGGCGCGCCCTCGACCCCAAGGTGCGCCGCCGCAACATTGCCCTGACCTCGGTCGGCGGCGTGATCTGCGCCGTGCTGCTGTCGGTGTACCTGTGGAAATTCGGCATCGCCATGCCCTGGAGCATCGAGGACTGAGTACGGACGGCTCAGCCGCACCGCCTGCACGAGCGTCGGGATACGTCGGGATACGTCGGAGACGATCCGCAGCACGGACTCGCACCCCCTCTTGGTGGCACACCACCGTGGCGGCGGCGCCGGAGGCGGCGTGGCCCCTATGTCCCGCGGCGCGAGGCGGTCACCCGGGCGCTGGTACACCGCGATCCTGGTCAGTCGCGCTAGGCCCTGTCCGGCCGATCTTGCCGGGCCCGCGACGCCAGCTACGGCACCTCGCTGCGTTACCGAATCGCGCGAATACGGACAGGTATGAGCTGCGATCCGGCGCCTTGCGATGCACCGCATCTGACGCCGCGGGCTTATCCGACAAGATCGACAGGACAGGAC
>NZ_LZNS01000001.1:2755704-2776124 GCF_001984575.1 Streptomyces sp. MP131-18
GCCCGCCGCTCCGGGGGCGGCCTGGCCCGGCAGTCGCGACGACTGCCGGGCGGGGGCGGCCTCGTACCAGGTCGTACCGGGTTGAACCAGGTCGTACCGGATCGTCAGCCGGCGGCCTGCGAGACGACGGTCTCTACGGCCTCGACGGCGATCTCGGGCGCCTCCAGGTGGATGTCGTGCCCGCTGTCCTCGGCGACGCTCAGTTCGCTGTTGGTGGACATCGTCGCCCAGTCCTGCTGGCCCTTGGTCCAGTCCTCCTCAAGGCCCGGCCCGTACTCGGGGTCCAACGCCGCGAGGTACTGCTGCCCGTGCTGGATCACCCGCACCGGGATGTCGCCGACGGAAGCGACCTCCCCGTCGGCGAAGACGAGCTGCTCCGGGTTCTCCCCCGCGTATATCGCCAGGGTCTGGGCGCGCAACTGGGCTGCCGCGCCGGTGGCGGACTCCGGAATCCTGGCCTCCATGTCGGCGATCGCGGTGGGCGAGGTGGCGTCCAGCAGGACCAGGCCCTGGACCCGGTCCAGGTGGTCCGGGGCGTACCTGGCGGCGATCAGCCCGCCCATGGAATGCCCGGCCAGGACGACCGGCTGGTCGCCGACGACCTCGTCGAGCACCGCGGTCAGCGTCTCCCCGACGGCGTCGTAGTCCTGGGGGCCCTGCGGCTGGTCGCTGCCGCCCGCGCCGAGCCGGTCGTAGGAGCAGACCCGGCCCTCGGCGCTCAGCGCCTCCTGGAACTCGGCCATCGTGGCCAGATCGTTGCCGCCGCCGTGCAGCAGAACGACGACCGGCCGGCCCTCGGCCGGGCTGCCGGAGCAGGAGACGTTCACCGAGTAGTCTCCGGCAGTGATCTTTTCGGTCCCGGTGAGCAGGCCCTCATCGGCCTCCGGCGACGGCGTGGCGGGGGCGGACGATTCCGCATTCGATTCCGCATTCGATTCCGAACCCGTATCCGAATCGTCACAGCCGACAAGCCCTGCACCGGCCACGGCGCAGCACAGCGCAATCGCGGCAGATGTCCCGATCTTGTTGCCGGTCACAGTTTCCTCCAACGAGATGGTTCGGCGCTGAAAAGGGTGATTCACGCGGCACGGCGGAACCGGCACCGCATGAAAGTGAAATGACGAATGGCCGGTCAACCGCTTCGCGCGAGTCGTCGTCACGTTGACGACGCGACAAAGGTCAGGGACGCCCACCGCGGCCATACATGGGCCTGGGCCCCCTGCCTTCAGGGGGCTGGTGCCACTGCGCCTGGCGTCGAGACAGTGGGTTGGTGGGGGAATGAGTGACGCTCCTGATGGATGAATGCCGGCCAGGGGCAACCTATCCGCCCGGCGCTGCGCGCGGTTGTCCGCTCTCGCAAATTCATCTGCCTCGTCCGGGACTTCGCCACCCGCGGTCGGCGGTCTTCGACAACTGAGTGCACGGCCACCAGACTTGCGGCGGCGCGACGCCGGAGGCCAGTGAGGTCTGTCACCGCCTGTCGTTACATCTGTCATGCGGACGGACTCCGGCAGGCGCCGCGCGGCGTGCGTTCCCCGGATCGGGGCGCCGTCGGAACGGCCGCCGGGCCCCTGCCGGGCGCAGGGATTGACGGGTCGGGCGGGCGGGGCTACAACACCCGGTGAGAGCGCTCTCATCCGTCGGCGCGGCGCGCGCCGGCCGTTCCCGCACCTCCCGTTGGCAGGAAGGCGCTCACCCATGTCCAGATCCATGGAATTCCGAAGAGCCACCCCGCTGGCCACCGCACTCGCCGTGCTGCTCGGCCTCGTCGCCGCGCTGCTCGCGGCACCGCCCGCGCGCGGCGCGGTGCCGTCCCTCCCCGGTTGGACCCTCCAGTGGAGCGACGACTTCACCGGTTCGTCCGGCTCCCTGCCCTCCTCGACGAACTGGCAGATCGACACCGGCCGTTCATATCCCGGCGGCCCTGACGCCTGGGGAACGGGCGAGGTCCAGACCTACACCGACTCCCCCGCCAACGTCAGCCTCGACGGCGGCGGCAACCTGCGCATCACGCCGCTGCGGGACGCGGCGGGGAACTGGACCTCAAGCCGCATCGAAACCCGCCGGGCGGACTTCAAGGCCCCGGCGGGCGGCGTGCTGCGGATCGAGAGCCGCCTCCAGATGCCCAACGTCACCGGGGCGGCCGCCCTCGGCTACTGGCCCGCGTTCTGGGCGCTGGGCTCGCCCTACCGCGGCAACTACTGGAACTGGCCGGGTATCGGCGAGTTCGACGTGATGGAGAACGTCAACGGGATCAACTCCGTCTGGGGGGTGCTGCACTGCGGGGTCGCTCCCGGCGGGCCCTGCAACGAGAACAATGGCCTGGGCGCCAGCCGCGCCTGCCCCGGCAGCACCTGTCAGTCCGCGTTCCACACCTACAGCTTCGAGTGGGACCGCTCGGCCAGCCCCAACCAGCTGCGCTGGTACGTCGACGGCCAGCTTTACCACAGCGTCTCGCAGAACCAGCTCGACGCCACCACCTGGTCCAACATGACGGACCACGCGGGGTACTTCATCCTGCTCAATGTCGCGATGGGCGGCGCGTTCCCCGACGGGGTCGCGGGCCACGCCACCCCGACGGCGGCGACCGTGCCCGGCCGTCCCATGCTGGTCGACTACGTCGCGGTGTGGACGCGCGGCGGTGGCGGCACCGAACCGCCGGGGCCGAGTTCCACCCTGCACCTGCGCGAGGGCGGAGCGCTCGGCACGGCGGGCGGTTCGGCCTCCTCCGTGACCCTGGCGTCCGCCGGCGGCGGGAACCACGACGGCACGCCGCACCAGCCGCAAACGTTCACCGCCTCGAACGTCACCCGCGCCTACAACGGCGGCGCCACCGCCTTCGACCTCTTCGTGGACGCAGGCACCTCGATAGCCAACGGGCAGCAGGTGCGCGTCTCCTACGACAGGACCGGGGACGGCAGCTGGGAACGGGTGGAGACCTACGCGTACTTCGCGACCGATCCGGTCCCCGGCTGGGAGCACTACACCGAAGCCCGCGGACTGCGTTCTGCCAGTGGCAGTCACGGCAATTTGGCGGGCGGCCGGGTCAGGGTCGAAGTATGGAACGCCATCGGCGGAGGCACCTCCGCTCTCGGCACCGGTAACCAGTCGTTCGTGCGCATCCCCTACGAGTGACCTCTTTTTGCGCGTGACCTTCTCCGTCCGGCCGCCCCCCGCGGGGGACGGCCGGACATCATCCCGGGGCACGTGACAATTTGACGGAAAGAACGAAGGAATGGCCTCCTCGGCCTGCGGTTCGGGCATATCCGGGGGGAATTCCGTGGAACGTGAGCCGCCTGGACGAGGCCGAGGCGTGGCGGGCGGAGGCGTGCCGTTTCACCGGCTGGATCACCGTCACAGACGGCGAGGAGGTACAGGAGACGACCGAGTCCCGCCGGACGGCCTGTGCGAGCCCCGCGCGGCGGAGGAACGGCCCGGGTGAGCCGTCCCCGTACTCGATCAGTTCCAGGTCATGTTGATCACGCGGCCGAAATTGAGGTATCCGGCCCGCCGGAAGGCTTCCGCCATGGGGACGTTGCCGAGGTCCGTGGCCGCGCGGATGCGGGGGACGTCCTGCCCGGCGAGGACTCGGGTGCCCTCGGCGAGGATGTCGTCGATATAGCCGTTGCCGCGGTGCGGGGGCAGGACCGCGATGTAGGCGATGATCGGGTTGTAGTCGTTGCGGGCCGGGATGACGAATCCGACGGGCTCGCCATGGGGCAGTGTGGCGACGCGCCACCAGTCCCGCGGGCTGGTGTAGCGCGCGAGTTCGTCCTCGTAGTGCCTGACGGCCACTTCGCGGGCGGGCATCCGGGTCAGGTCCGCGCGGCTGTGTGCGTCCAGCGTCCCCTCCAGGACCGAGGCCATCAGCGCCACGAGCTCCCCGGCATCGTGGAACGGCCGGAAGGCAAGGCGCCTGCTCGGCTCGGGAACTGGCGATTCCGGGCGCCACTCCAGCCGCAGCCGTTCGACGAAGAGCCGGGCACCGGTCCGTTCCAGTATCGCCATCCGGTCCTCGACGGCCTGCCTGGTGGCCGCGTTCGCCCGCCAGTCCGGCGGGACGAGACGGCCGTACTCGGGGGGACGCGCCCCGTCCGGGAGGTCCGGGAAGACAGCGGCCATCGCGGTGTTCAGCAGCCGCACCCCGATATCCAAGTGACCCGGGCCCGGGACGCCGTCTTCGGTGTCGAGGATGTCGAGGATGTCCAGGAGGAGTGGTGTGTCACCGGCTGGTCGGCTCCACCAGGCTGCCCGCGCGAGCAGGCGGTCACCGCGCAGGGCGACCCACATCCACTCCGGACGACGGCGGCGGGCGGCAAGGTCGTCCGCCAATTCCTCGTTGAGGAGGTAGGGCAGTCGGGAGAAGAGGCCGAGTTCTTCGCGTCCGGTGATCGGACGCATGATCAGGTCGTTCGTGTCGATGGTCAAGGCACGCTCCGGGTCGGACGCGGTCCTGGCCGCGCTCGGGGATCATGGGCTTGTCCTGCCTCCCGCCGACCGCCTCCCGCCGACCGCACATCCGGGCTCGCCCGGGCGTGGCGCGCCGGGAGATCGGGGTACCCGGGGCGCGCTGCCGCTCACTCCGGCCGGACCGATCGGACCGATCGGGCCGGTAGGGCGGGCTTTCGACAGCACCCGCACAGTATCGGCGAGGAGGAAGCACATGGCACAGCAGATCCGGGACATCATGACGGCCGATCCCGTGGAGGTGGCCCCGCACGTTTCGGTGGTGGATGTCGCGCAGCGGATGCGTGATGAGGACATCGGGGCCGTGCTCGTCATAGAGGACGGCTATCTGCGAGGGCTGGTCACCGACCGTGACCTGGTGGTACGGGTTCTGGCGGAGGGTGACGGCGTCGGCAGCCGCACGGTGGGCGAGGCATGCAGTGAGGATTTGCTCACCGTGGCCCCCGACGACGATGTGAGCCGCGTGGTCACGCTCGCGCGGCACCGGGCCGTCCGGCGCCTTCCCGTGGTCGAGAACAACCAGCCGGTCGGCATCGTCTCCCTGGGCGACCTGGCCGTCGAGCGGGACACCGATTCGGCCCTGGCCGACATCAGCGCCGCCGATCCCAACGAGTAGCGCCGGGCAGGCGAGAGGGCCGGGCCGCCCGCAGCCCGGCGTTCCTGCTGGTGACGCCGGAACGGACGCGTGTCGCTTGCGGCCGGCGGGTCATGAGCGATCACCTGCCTGCCGCAGGTGCGCCCCGGGCCCGGGCCCCGGGCCTCAGCCGAGGGGAAACGGGTTGTCGTGTGCCGCGAGGTCGTCGATGTGAACGGTCTGCTCGGCGGGTGGCGCGTCGATGACGGTGGGCCGGCCGTAGTCCGTCCAGTCGGTGCTGACGGACATGCGCCGGCCGCCGACTGCCTCGAATTCCATGTCTCTCGTCAATCGCAACAGGTGAGGCGACTCGCCGGGCTGCTTCGACGTATGTCAACGTGGAACGACGCCTAGCAGGGAAGCGTGCATGCACGACACCTCCACCGCCGGCTCCGCCGCGGCCGCCGTCGGGCCGATGCGGCCGGACCACGCCCCTCACGTGCTGGCCATCTATCAGGCCGGAATCGACGAGGGCAACGCCACCTTCGAAACGACCGTGCCCTCCTGGAGCGCCTTCGACCGGGCAAAACTGCCCGACCACCGCTTCGTCGCCCTCGGCGCCGACGGCCGGGTCGCCGGCTGGGTCGCGGTGAGCCGCGTTTCGCCGCGCGCGGCCTACGCCGGCGTCGTCGAGCACTCCGTCTACGTGCACCCGGCAGCGCGCGGGCAGGGCATCGCCCGCGCGCTGCTGGACGCGCTGATCGCCTCCACCGAAGCCGCCGGTATCTGGACCATCCAGTCGGGCATCTTCCCCGAGAACACGGCCAGCCTCGCACTTCACACCCGGGCCGGATTCCGCGTCATCGGCACCCGGGAACGCGTCGGCCGCCACCACGGCCGGTGGCGGAACGTCGTCCTCATCGAACGCCGCAGCCCCGCCATCACGTGAGGGGCACCCCCGGACGCCAGGGAAACGCGTTACACAACCAAACGGTTGACTACACCCGAGGTCCGGCTCTAACGTTTATTCAACCAATCGGTTGAAGGCGAGAGGTGTGACGTGTCCGACGACCGGCTTTCCCGGGTGTTCTCCGCGCTGGCCGACCCGACCAGGCGCGACATCGTCGCCCGGCTCGCCGCCGGGGACGCAACGGTCGGCGAGCTGGCCGAGCCGTACGACGTCACCGTGCAGGCCGTGTCCAAGCACATCAGGATCTTGGAGGACGCCGGCCTGGTCAGCCGCAGCAGGGACGCCCAACGGCGGCCCTGTCACCTCAGGGCGGAGGTCTTCGACCTGATGACGAAGTGGATCGAACGGTACCGGCGCGAGGCGGAGGACCGTTTCCGCCGGCTGGACGCCGTTCTCGAGCAGCTGGACGAGCCGCCCGTGCCGGGCACCGGCACCGGCACCCCGACGGAGGAAGCGGCATCTTGACTTCTTCCCCCTCTTGAGCGAGGGGGTTCTCATGGCTCGCGCCGTGAGGGTTTCTGCTTCGTTGCCGACTGCCCGCCCGGAGTTTTCCGTTGAGGTCTTACACCGGCTCCACAGACAGACGCCGCCAGCCCGGCGGCCTTGAGGTTCTTCGCCGCGTTCACGTCCCGGTCGTGGGTCGTGCCGCAGGTCTCGCACGTCCAGGTGCGGACGTTCAGCGGCATCGCCCGGGTGAGGGTGCCGCAGGCCGAGCACAGCTTGGAGGAGGGGAAGAAGCGGTCGACCGCGATCACCTCGCGGGCGTACCACTGGGCCTTGTACTCCAGCATCGTGCGGAACTCGCGCCACGCCGCATCCGAGATGGCGCGGGCGAGCGTGCCGTTCTTCACCATGTTCCGAACGGTCAGGTCCTCGATCACGACCACTTGGTTATCGCGGACGAGTCGGGTGGACAGCTTGTGCAGCAGGTCACGGCGCCGGTCGGCGATCCGGGCGTGGATGCGGGCGACCTTCCTGCGAGCCCTGGCCCGGTTCGCCCCCTCACCTCTGGCCTTGCGGGCAAGGTCTCGCTGCGCCTTCGCCAGACGGGCCCGGTCACGGCGTTCATGCCGGGGGTTGGTGATCTCCTCCCCGGTGGAGAGCGTCAGCAGGTGGTCCAGGCCGACATCCGCCCCGACCGCCGTATCTGCGGCCGGAAGCGGCTTGATGTCCGGGTCCTCGCACAGCAGGGACACGAACCAGCGTCCCGCGCCGTCCTGCGAAACCGTCACCGTCGAGGGCTTCGCACCCTCGGGCAGGGGACGGGACCACACGATGTCCAGCGCCTGCGCCATCTTGGCGAGGGTGATCCTGCCGTCGCGGAAACGGAACGCGCTGGTGGTGTACTCCGCGCACTTCCGCGACGTCTTACGGCTCTTGAAACGCGGGTACCCGGCCCGCTTGGCGAAGAAGTTGCTGAACGCCGTCTGCAAGTGCCGCAACGCCTGCTGAAGCGGAACCGAGGAGACCTCGTTGAGGTAGGCCAGTTCCCCGGTCTTCTTCCACGCCGTCAGCATCGCCGACGTCTGGTTGTAATTGACCCGCTCCCGCCTGGCCCACGCCTGGGTACGGGCCGCGAACGCCAGGTTGTAGACCTTCCGCACGCACCCGAACGTCCGGGCAAGCTCGGCGGCCTGCTCCGGGGTCGGACAGAAGCGGTACTTGAACGCCCGCTTCACGTGCACGGTCGGCATGGATCACTTACCAACGTGCCAGCTTGTGACCATCCGCGGGTGATGGGCGGTGAACGGCGCATCACCCCGGCGGCGATGCGCCCCTCCCTGTCCTGCTCCGCAGAGGTCCGCTTCCTCCCCCCGCGCAAACGCGGGGGTATCCGCGAAAGGACTCTGATGAACAGCACGAACACCACGAACGGCACGGACACCGACCGTCGCGGCGAAACGCAGATCGCGGCCGACCCGGCGCTTCCCACCCTCGTGATCACCCGGGAGTTCGACGCTCCGCCCGAGCGCGTGTTCCGGGCATACACCGACCCCGACCTGGTCATTCAGTGGCTCGGCCCGCGTCGGCTCACCATGCGGATCGACCGGTACGACGCGCGCAGCGGTGGGTCGTACCGCTACGTGCACCGCGCCGACGACGGGACCGAGTACGGCTTCTACGGCGTGTTCCACGAGGTGCGCCCCAACGAGCGGATCGTGCAGACCTGCACCTTCGAGGACGTGCCGGACGGGGTCAGCCTGGAGACGGCCGCCTTCGAGGACCTCGGTGGCCGCACCCGCTTGGTCGCCACCTCGCTCATGGAATCCGTCGAGGCCCGCGACGCGATGCTCGCGAGCGGCGCCGAGGGCGGCGTCCGGGAGGGCCACGAGCGGCTCGACGAGCTGCTCCGCGGCACGCGGGCAGCCGATGAGCACCGCAGGATCGCACGCGTCTTCACCGACCGGGTACACGGCGTGCCTCCGGGGGCGTGGGACAACACGGCGCCGTGCGAGGGATGGGTCGCCCGCGACGTGGTGCGTCACCTCGTCGAGTGGTTCCCCGACCTGCTGAGGAACGGCGCCGGCATCGAGCTGCCGAAGGGGCCGTCGGTGGACGACGACCCGGTGGCGGCCTGGACGGTCCACAACGACGCGGTACAGGCCCTTCTCGACGATCCCGCCACGGCACAGAAGATGCTGTCGAACCCGCACATCGGGGAGGTCCCGCTGGACCAGGCGGTCGACCGCTTCTACACCGCCGACGTCTTCATGCACATCTGGGATCTGGCCCGGGCCACCGGCCAGGACGAGAGGCTCGACCCCGGCAAGTGCGCCCAGCTGCTCGAAGGGATGCTGCCGCTCGACGAGGTGCTCCGCGGCAGCGGGCAGTACGGCCCCCGGGTCGAGGTGCCCGAAAGCGCCGACGTGCAGACCCGCTTGCTCGCCTTCATCGGCCGCACCCCCTGACCTCAGGCGGCCCCCTGGGCCCGGCGCCCACGCTCGGGACGCCGGGCAGGTGCCTCAGCCCGGCGGCGGGCCCAGCGGGGTGACGGCCAGGGCCCGCGCCGTTCCGACGAGATTGGCGGCCATGTAACGGGCCGACTTCTCCGCGAAGTCGTGGCCCCGCTGGTCGTCCAGGTAGTCGGGCCCGGGCCCGGGGCCGAGGTGCCAGTAGGTCCACGCCTGTCCAGGCGCCGTGTAGCCGATGTCGCCGAGAGCCCCGTGGATCTCGCTGATGACGTGGTGGGCGCCATCCTCATTGCCGGTCACGACCACCCCCGCGACCCGGTTGTAGGCCACCGGACGGCCCTGGTCATCGGTCTCCGACAGCATGGCGTCCATCCGTTCCAGCACCCGCTGGGCCACCGAGGAGGGCCGTCCCAGCCACGTGGGGGACGCGATGACGAGGATTTCCGCGGCCAGCAGCCGTTCGCGCACGGCGGGCCAGTCATCACCGCCGCCCATATCACTCTCGACGCCCGGTTTGATGTCCAGATCGACGGCGCGCACCAGTTCCGTTCGGACGCCGTGACCCTCCAATTGCTGGATGACCACGTGTGCCAGCGCTTCGGTGTTCGACGGCTGTGGTGACGGTTTGAGGGTGCAGTTGATCACGATGGCTCTCACACGCCGCCGGGTACCCGCCTCCTCCGGGGCCGAACGTGGCCATCCGGGTGGACGAGCATGCGTCAGAACCGCAGGGACCAGGAGTTGAGGGTCCCTTCGTCGGCCGCAGCGGTGTCGTCGATGCGCAAGGTCCAGGTACCACTGGCACTCACCGCAGAAGCGTCCACCGAATACTCATGAGGCCCCTCAAACGCCTCCAACTCGAACACCGTCCCATCCGGAGACACCAACTCCACCTCCAGATCCCCGATATACGAATGACTCACATCCACCGAAACCCCCAACGCCCCCGGAGCATTCCCCTCGACACCCACCACGTCAATCCGCGACTCCGCCACCTCATTATCCACGATCGAAACCGACCCCGTGCTGCTGAACAACCCACCATTCGAAAAACCCTGTTGCCCCACCGAACCCGACCCAAAACTCAACGACCACGAATTAAGAGTCCCCTCATCAGCCGCAGCAGTATCATCCACCCGCAAAGTCCACGTACCACTGGCGCCCACCGCAGAAGCATCCACCGAATACTCATGAGGCCCCTCAAACGCCTCCAACTCGAACACCGTCCCATCCGGAGACACCAACTCCACCTCCAGATCCCCGATGTGCGAATGACTCACATCCACCGAGACCCCCAACGCCCCCGGAGCATTCCCCTCGATACCCGCGACTTCGATCCTCGACTCCACCTCCTCCAGATCGTCGATCGAAACCGGCCCCGTGCTGCTGAACGACCCACCGGCCGACGAGCCCGTGCCGGTGTCCGAGTCCTCTCCCTGGTTGACGGCGAACAGCACGGCCACGAGTACACCGAGAGCGAGGGCCACGAGCCAGCCGAGCCACTTCTGCACCGAAGCGCCGGATGATGCCGGCGCCGGGTTGCCGCCGACTGGTGCGACAGGCGGCAGGGGTACGACCGGCGGTGGCGGCAGGGCCGTTGCCGTGCGCATGGCCTCGGGCGGCGTCAACGACGTCTCCGTGACGACCGCGGTCGGCGGGCCGGCAGCGTGCGGCGACGTGACTTCCGACGGCGGGGAGTCGAGCAGGGCGAGTGCCTCGGCGACCGTCGGGCGGTCGTCGGGCGCCTTGGCCAGCAGGCGCGTGATGAGGGGCGTCAGCGTCCCCGCGCGCCGCGGCGACGGGGGCTCCTCGTAGGCGACCGCGTGCAGCGACGCGGGCGTGGAGTCGCGGTCGAAAGGCGAGGCACCCTCGACGGCTTCGTGCAGCGTCACCCCCAGGGAGAAGAGGTCGCTCGGCGCCTGCCCCTTCTCCCCGTGGACACGTTCCGGCGCCATGTAGGGGGCCGAGCCGACGACACTGCCCGTGACGGTGAGCGAGACGTCCGTGTCGTGGGTCGCGATCCCGAAGTCGGTGAGCAAGATCTCGCCGTTGTCGGCGAGCATGACGTTGGCCGGCTTGATGTCACGGTGCACGATCCCCGCCCGGTGCGCCGCGTCGAGCGCCTTGAGCAGGGCCCTGGCCACATCGGTGGCCTCGCGCACGGACAGCGGTCCTGACTCCCGAACGCGGGCGCTCAGCGCACGGCCCACGACGAGCTGCATGACCATCCACGGAATCTCGTCCTCGACGACGACATCATGCACGCTCACGATGTTGGGGTGGTCGCGCAGCCTGGCGGCGTTGAGGACTTCGCGTTCCGCCCGCTTGAGCCGCTCCTCCCGCTCGGTGGGCGACGCGGACAGCGGCAGTAGCAGTCCCTTGACCGCCACGTCCGCCTGGAGTCGCTGGTCGCGCGCCTTCCAGACCTTCCCGAACCCGCCGCTGCCGATCTGCTCCGTCAGCTCGTACCGCCCGCCGATCAGCTTTCCCGGTCCCACGGCGTGGTCCATGCCCAGCACCCCCCGTGTGGTCGAACGACGTGGCAGGTGAACAGCGTAGATGACAGCGTCAGGTCAGGTCACGGCTCAACTCCCGCTCACCTGCCGGTAGATCAGCCACGGTCGCGCCCGGGCCGCCCGGGCACCGCTCCGCTCCCCTCTGCGGGGCACCCGGCAACGGAATGGGCACATATAAAAGAAATGCAATTCGCAATCAATAAAAGAACAAGCGCTTTGCGCGGGCATCTCAAGTCCTTGACCCCGGACGGCGGTCACAGTAACTTCACATCTTGCCCAATGCCGCGGCCGACGGCGAATCGACAGGAAAGCCATAGTCTGACTCTGGAGGATTTCACGTGGCGAGACGCAGTGCGCTCCGCGCAGGAGTGCTGTCGCTGGCGGCAATATCCATGGCATTGTCGGCGCCCGCGAGCGGACAGGCCCGGGAGAGCACCGATGGCGGCGTGGGTGTGCAGGCCATCTACGAGGACGACCAGTGCACCATGACCACCGCCTGCATGGCCATCTTCTACAACAGCCGCGGCAACGACGGGGTTTTCGACAGCCCTTGTTTCATCACCAACAAAAATCTGTACTCGCACAACGGGCACACGATCCAGCACGGGACCACCACCTTTGATGTCCTGTACCAGTTCTCGCACGGCCGCATCTGGGACGACACCGGATGGTCCGGCGCGAACGGACACAAGTGCGGGGGCCCGGCCACTGGTTCCGGCTACTCCCTGAAGAATGACGCCGCCGGAGCCGTGAACGCGGACAGCCGCCACCACCGCATCTATTACAACACCGGATATCAGGGCACCTCGCAGACGATCGAGGGTTCGGAAAATCTCGTCCCCGCTCTCAAGAACGACAACGCCAGCAGCAGGAGGCTCTGATGAGAGCGACCCGCGGTCTGCTCGTTCCCCTTTCCCTCACCCTGCTCACCCTGCTCGCCGCCGCCGGCTGCGGCCGGCCGGCGGCCGGGGACGCCCCCGCCGCCCCGCCGGGCACCGGGCAGGCGCCGCAGCACACGCCCGGCCCTCGCGTCGTCCAGGAGGACTGGCCCGCCGAGGTGCCGGAGAGCGGTCTCGCCGCGGGCCTGGCGCTGCCGATCGAGGCGTACCTGCCGACGTACGCCGAGACGATCGACGCCCAACTGGCCAGGGACACCGCCGAGACCACCTGCATGAACAGGTTCGGCTTCACCGGCTGGCAGACCGAGCCGCTGGGCACCGCGCCGCCCCCGGCGAACACTTCGGCCAACATGCCGCGGCGGTACGGCCTCACCGACATCGAGGAAGCCGGCCGGTACGGCTACCACCTGCCGGAGTCACCGGCCGCCGAGCCGGGCGCAGAGCCCTCCGCCGCCACACGCACGGCGGACGAGGAGGCCGTCCTCACCGGGCGGACCGGAGCCGGGGCGCTGTCCGCCTTCGGCGGCGACCCGGTGCCCGCGGGCGGCTGCCTCGCCGAGGCCGCGGACGCGGCCGGCGGCCTGAACGCGGACCTGGCCGAGGAGATCAGCGGGCAGAGCTTCACCGAGTCCCAGGAGACCGCCGCGGTGACCGGGGCCATGGCGGCCTGGTCGGACTGCATGGCCGGGCAGGGCTACGCGCTGAACACCGTCTGGGACACCGACGCGCACTACGACACCCTCGCCCCCGCGGCGGACGACGCGGAACGCGACCTCGCGGTCGCCGATGTGAGCTGCAAGCAGGAGACCGGGCTCGTCACGATCTGGTTCGAGACGGAGAGCGGCATCCAGGAGCGGCTGATCGAGGAGAACCGGCAGGCGCTCACCGAGGCCGCCGAACGCAACGGCCGCGTGCTGGCCGACGCCGCCGAACTCACCGGCCAGGCGGCCGGCTGACACGGCGCGGAACCGGACCCCGGGCGCGCACCTGCCCGGGGCGGACACCACCAGGGAGGACCCATGCGCAAGATCCTTACCGCCCTCGGCACCACCGGCCTCATGGCGGGCCTGATGCTCGGCGGCCCGGCGCAGGCCCAGGCCGTGGAGGCAGCGGCCTGGGAGTGCCCGACGAAGTCCGTCTGCTTCTACACGGGCGTGGGCGGCACCGGCCAGCGCTGCGCATGGCCGGGCGCGCAGAACGACCCCGACTGGCGCAGCGGCGACCTGAAGTGCTCCTGGGCCGGCTCCGCAAGCGTCGGTTCCCTGCGCGTCATGCCGAACGCGGCGGGCTCCGTCAGCTACTACCCCAACGCCAACTACGGCGGCGGGCGTACCTGCCTGACCTCGGGCGCCGCCGGCATAGAGATCAGCTTCAAGGCCGAGCCGCGCATCCTGTCCCACAAGACCAGCTCCTCCGGCTGCTCCGTCTGAGCCGGCGCGGCCGCGCGTGCGGCCGCCCCCGTTCCCCTCAAGTCCCGGCCCTCCGGCGGCGTTCGGCCGCCGGAGGGCCCCTGCCTGCCGAAAAGGAGTCGACTCCATGTCACACCGGCACAGACCGCCACGCCGCGGGCCGCGGCGGCGCCGACCTCGGGCCTTCGGCCTCGGCGCGCTCAGCGCGGCCCTGCTCGTCGGCCTGCTCCAGTCCCCCGCCGCGGGGACGCCGGACGCCTCCCCGCGGTCCGTCACCGACATCTACGACCAGCTCGAACCGGCCACGCCCGCCGACGCGACCGTGCCCGAAATACCCGGCGCCGACGCCGTCGAACTCGCGGAGCGCCCCGAACTGCTGGGCGAGGACTGGGAGTCGGCGGAGGACCTGGCGTGGACGACGAGCGGGGACGCCACCGGCTTCCACCTGCTGGTGGCCGACGGCCGCGAGGGATACGCCTGGCGCACCGCCGCCACCCTGTCCGAGCCGGGCTTCGACGCCGACTCCTGGATCGGCAACGCCTGCGTGACCGGTGACGGCGACCGGGCGGTGGTGGTGTACGCGCCCCGCACGTTCACCAACGAGCCGGCGCTGATGTCCCGGGGCGCCTTCACCGCGGTCGTCGACCTCTCCTCCGGCGAGGTCACCCGCCTGCCGGTCCGGACGTCCCTGTCCTACTACAACCCGGGCTGCGGAGCGGGCGGCACGGCGGTGCTGACCCAGTCCGGCGGCGACGACCTCGGCGGAACGCGGCTGACGGTGCTCGACGTGGCCGCGGCCGAACTGGCCGAGCCCGTCGAGGTGCCGCGGCAGCTGACCTCGGCCGTTCCCGTCGGCGACGCCGTGCTGGCCGCCGAAGCCGGCCGCGTGGTGGCTGTCTCCGGCTCCGGCGAGCTGACGGACGTGGCCGAGGCGGACGGCGTGCCGTTCCGGCTCACCCCGGACGCGGACGGCGGCCTGGTCTTCCTCGACCGCAGCGGCGACACCGCCCGCGCCAGGCATCTGACCGCCGGGCGGCTCGGCGACGGCGGTGCCGGTGCCGGTGCCGAACCGCGGACGCTGGCCGAGGGCCCGCTGACCGGCTCCGGCCTGACCAGCACCGCGGCCGGCCAGGTCTGGCTGACCGGCGAGTTCGAGGCGGCCACTGACGAACTGCCCGCCGCCGTACGGGTGCTGCCCGGCACGCCGCGGGAGGCGACCGCATCGACGCACGGCAGGGCCCTGCTGACCGGCGTCGGCTGGGCCGACGGCCGGGACTCGCGGATCGCGCCCGAGGACGCCGGGGACTCCCGGCCGGTCAGCATCGGGATGACCGCGCTGGCCACCGAGGAGGAGCTGGCGTTCACCGTCGACCCGGAACGCGCGGTCACCGCCGAGGAGACCGGCCGCGACCCGAGCGGGAACGAGGAGCAGGCCGGGGCGCTCGCGGCCCGCGACGAGCTGGTGGAGAGCGAACGCACCTGCTCGGTCCCCCGCAACAGCGCCGATGACCAGGCCATGCAGCCGAAGCCGCGGCAGGTGGAGTGGGCGGTCAACCGGGCCATCCAGGGCCAGTTGAACGACCACATCTCACGGCCGGCGAACTGGAAGAACCTGGGCATGCCCGCCTACCAGCCGCAGTCCTCCGGCATGTTCCCGCTGCCCTCGCTTTCCGGCGGCGGCCGGGTCCCGGCGCAGGTGCTGCTCGGCGTCACGGCCCAGGAGTCCAACATGTGGCAGGCGTCCCGCTACACCATGGCGGGGGTGACCGGGAACCCGCTGATCGGCAACTACTACGGGCTCGACCTGTACGACGGCGACTCGGGGAACGACTGGGACATCGTCTGGTCCGAGGCCGACTGCGGCTACGGGATCACGCAGGTCACCGACCACATGCGGCTGGCCGGGCACGAGGACGGCGGGCCTGCCGCCTGGCCGTACCAGAAGCAGCGGGCCGTCGCGCTCGACTACACCGCCAACATCGCGGCCGGGCTGACCATCCTGAGCGACAAGTGGAATCAGACGCGCGACGCCGGCCTGATCGCCAACAACGGCGACCCGGCCAAGCTGGAGAACTGGGTGTTCGCGCTCTGGGCGTACAACTCCGGCTTCTACCCACAGTCGCAGGCGGGCCAGCACGGCGGCGCCTGGGGCGTCGGCTGGTTCAACAACCCGGCCAACCCCGAATGGGACCCGGCCCGCGACAACTTCATGGAGGACCGCCTCGGCAACCCGCAGTACGGGGACGCCGCGCACCCGCAGGACTGGCCGTACCAGGAGAAGGTGCTCGGCTTCGCAGCCCACCCGCTTGAGGCGCTGGAGGCGCCCGGGTCCCTGGTCACGGGCTACCGCGCCGCCTGGTGGAACGGCATCGAGGGCGACGCACTGACCGAGGGCAGCGACCGGTACCACAGGGCCGGGGTCCGGCCGCCGATCGACCTGTTCTGCACCGTGGCCAACGCGTGCGACCCGCGCGCGATCGAGTCCGCGGACGGGCCGTGCGGCCGGGAGGACTCCCGGTGCTGGTGGAACCAGCTCGCCGTCTGGAAGACGGACTGCGACTACACCTGCGGGAACGAGCTGGTGCGGTTCAACAACACCTATCCCGAGGAGGCGGACGGCACCGCCTACCCGCCGAACTGCTCGCTGTCCGGGATACCGTACAACGCGCTTGTCATTGACAACCTGCCGGTCAACGCGCCGTCCGCACGGCCGGGCTGCACAAAGGAGTGGACCAACTCCGGTACCTTCACGGCCGACTTCGGCGCGGGCGAGACCAGCGGCGGGGACCGGGTGTGGCCCGCGAAGGTCGACTTCCACCAGATCGGCGGCGGCTTCGGCGCGAACTTCTTCTTCGCGCACGGCCGTCACCCCGACGCCTACGGCAACCGGCTGCGGGTCGAGGGCACCTGGGACTTCAACCGCCCGGTGACCGGCCCCGGCATCGTCGCGGTGCACCTGCCCGACCATGGCGCCCGCACGCGGTATGCGCGCTACGAGATCGACACCGCCGACGGCACCAAGGTCCGCACCATCCAGCAGCACGGCACCGGCAACCGCTGGGTGGTGCTGGGCGCGTTCGACTTCGACAATGCGCCCCAGATCCGCCTGGACAACATGGTCCCCGGCGCGGCGGGCGAGGACAACGTGGCCTTCGACGCGGCCATGGTGCTTCCCGTCGACGGCGACTACGTCGAGGACACCGTGGAGTCCGTGGCCTACTTCGACGAGAACCAGAACCTCGACGCGCACGGCAGCGCCGACTTCCTCGGCACCCCGTTCGCCGACCGCGGCTCGCTCTACAACTGGGCCCTGGAAAGGACCGAGGCCGTGCTCGGCCTGCCCGCCTGCACCGGCTCCCCCGACGAGGAGTGCATCGCGCCCGCCACCCGCACGGCCATGGCGGACTGGAACGCCGAAGCCGAACGGGCCGGGACCGATCCGGTGCAGCACCCGGCGGGCAGCAGCATCCCGGCCTGGTTGAACTTCTCCAACCCCTACACCCAGCGGCCGGACGCCTCGCGGCCGGGCCACATCGACGAGGACGACGGCTCCTACAAGATCAAAACCAGCGTCACCGTCAGCTACGTCACGGTGGACAACCTGATCCTGGAGGGAACGGAACACGCGGAGTTCGACGACCGCACGGGCGACACCCACCTGCCGGACTTCGTCAGCGACACGTTCGCGGCCATCGAGGAGGATTACGGCATCGCACCGCCCGACCTCAACTACAGCGCGGTCGACCTCAACGAGCACGACGGCGTCACAAGGACGACCAATACCAACAGCGACGGCATCCTGCCCGGCCGCGCCTACGAGCCGGTGGGCCGCGGACCGCTCCTGATCAACGACGAGGGGATTCCCGCCTCCGACACCGTGCCCGCGGAGTGCGTGGCCGTTCAGTACGCGGCAGGCGGCTCGATCGGGTACCGGCCTGCCCTCGGGGACGGAACGGGCGTGGTCGAGGCCGCGGAGGCGTGGTCCGGGGAGGTCGCGACCACCCCCGGTGTTCCGGTGGCCGTCGCGGATGTGGCCGACGACATCGCGGGCAACTTCTTCGACGACCGCCTGGCTTCGCTGTTCCGCAGCGCGCCGCCCATCTGGCACGAGCTGCACTTCTGGTCGTGCGACGGGGACCTCAGGCCCCCGAGCGGCTATCCGCTGCTCCGGTCCAGCTTCATGCCCGACCAGTACCTGTACCACAACGGTCTGGGCATCGGTACGGACGGCGAGCCGCACGTCGGCGCCAACCCGGTCAGCCGGGGCGACTTCGAGTCGTTCTCCAACCCCCTGCCCGGCTCGGCGCCCGGCGGCGACCCCGCGGAGACGCCGTACGGCAGGTGCAGCAACACCAGCGGCCAGGGCGGCAACCCGTGGGGCATCGACCTCAGCGAAGGTGCCGGCGTGAACCCGTCCGGGGAGCTGTGCACCTCGGCCCCCTACTGGGAGTAGTCCCGCGTTCCGGCGGGCGGCCCCGGCCGCCCGCCGGGGCGGGGGAAAGGTCAGGCCGTCGTTCCAGCGGCCCTTCCAGCGGGCGGTCAGCAGCGGGCCGCAGCGTGTGGGGACAACCCCTTACGAGCGGAACACGAGGTGAGGATCGCGATGGGACGAAGCGGGAGGACAGACGTCCTGATGAGCCGGCGCAGCGCGGTGGGCGCCGCGGCGGGACTCGCCTTCGGCGGCACTGCCGCCATGGCCGGTACCGCTCGCGCGGCCGACCGGGACGGTGGCGGCGAACGGTTCCGCGGCAAATCGGTCCTGATCACCGGAGCGACGTCCGGCATCGGCAGGGCCGCCGCGATCGCCTTCGCCCGGGAGGGCGCCGAGGTCGCGTTCTGCGGGCGCCGCGAACGGCTGGGGCGTGCGGTGGAACGTGAGATCCGCGAGAGCGGCGGCGAGGCCACCTACCTCAAGGCCGACGTGCGGCGCCCGCGGGACGTGCGGTCGTTCGTGGAGCGGGCGGTCGCCAGGTACGGCGGCCCGGACATCGCCCTCAACAACGCGGGAATCCAGCTCCCGTTCACCGATCTGCACGAGGTGTCGATCGAGGAATGGGACGACGTCGCGAGCACCAATATCCGTGGCGTCTTCCTCGCCATGAAGTACCAGATCCCTTACATGCGGGAGGCGGGCGGCGGGGTCATTCTCGTCACCGGCTCCACGAACCAGTTCGCCACCAGGACCGGTCTCGCTTCCTACACGGCGGCCAAGAACGGCGTGACGGGACTCGTCCAGGCCGCCGCCCTGGAGAACGCCACCCATAACATCCGGGTCGTCGCCGTCGCCCCCGGCATGACCGACACCGAGATGCTGGACGCGCACCGCCCCGAGGGCATCTCGGACGAGGAGTGGCGGCTCACCAAGGCCGCCTTCGCCGAGCAGGGCGTCGACGCGATGAAGCGGATGGCCGAGCCGGAGGAGATCGCCGCCGCGGCTCTCGCATTGGCCTCCGACGCCTTCGCGTTCCAGACCGGCACCTCGGTACCGGTCGACGGCGGTCAGCTCGCCGGCCTGTAGCGCCACGGGTCCTTGTCCCCCTTTCGGGTGGAGCACCGCGGGTACCGCGTCACGCCAACTCCCCTTGGACAGCGGGCTGGAGAGCATTTCTGCGCGTAATTCGGCTCAGTGGCCGCTATAGGCAAAACGCTGCTTGCGTCCCTACTGTTCCGCCGGGTTCGTGGGATCGGCCACGGACAACCGAACCGGAGGAGAACGTGTTGCGACTCAAGCGCATCACCCCGCGCCTGTGGGCCGTCGCGGCCATCCTGACGTTTACCGCTGGAACCACCTCGCTGACCGCCCACCCGGCGGCGGCAGACCCCAATCAGTGCCCGAACGGCTCGTTCTGCGTCTGGGAACAGTCCAGCTACCGGGGCGACTTCAGGCACTACACCTCGTCGAACCCCAACGTGGGCAACTACATGAACGACCGGATGACCTCGTACTGGAACCGCACGGGCAAAACCGTCAGCGTGTACGAGCACTCCAACTACACCGGTTGCATGTTCTCCATCGGGGCGGGCAAGTCCGAAGCGGCGGTGGCCTCGCACTTCAATGACAAGATGACCTCTCTCCGCGTCGGCAGCGGCTGCTGACGCAAGAGGCCACACGCCCCAGCCCAGCCCAGGGCTGGGGCACCCGACCGCACCGCCCGCCGAGGGCCGACGGCCGGTGCGGAGGGAGCCGTCCGCCGTCCGGTGCCCGGTCACGGCGCCGGAGGAGCCGGTCATCTCCCGGCGTTGACGGTCGCCTCGGTCAGGACACAGTCCGCCAGGCCGTGGGTGCCGTTGTCATCAGCGTCTGCACCGCTTCCTGCACGGCATCCCGCAGCCCGCGCTCGTTCGCGTCGCCCCCGATGCCGAACGGGACGACGTCCAGCTGCTTTCCGGCGATCACCAGCCCTTCGGCCTCGTCACCCGAGCCGGTCTCGTAGACGGCCGTCGGGTAGTTGATCAGCGCCCCGTCGGCGTCCCCGTTCGACACCGCCTCGGACATGGCCATCTGGTCGGGTATGCCTTCGACGCTGATGCCCTGCCCGCAGTCCGTGGTCGCCTCATCGATCCGCCGCACCAGCTCGGAGCTCCGCCAGGTCACCACCGAGCCGCCGCGCAACGCCTCAAGTCCCACGGTGTTTTCCGAGGACTCGCTCACCAGCGGGCCTCTGCCCGACTG
>NZ_LZNS01000001.1:2776871-3139475 GCF_001984575.1 Streptomyces sp. MP131-18
TAGTCCACCAGGTCGATGCCCTGCCGCTGAGTCCCCTCGGTACGGCCAGGCCGAAGGCGACGTCAACGTCGCCGGACAGATGATATTGAAGTCAAGCCGCTGGAAGACCAGTTCCACGCCCAGCAGATCGCCGATGGCCGCGACCGGTTCGCGGTCCACCCCGTTCTCGTCGTCGTCCGCGAAGAACATGGGCGGGTACGGTCCCGTGGTGCCGACGGTGATCACCCCGGCCTCCTGGATCTCTGCCGGGAGCATGTCGTGCGGCGGCACCTCCGAACCGCCCGCGGGGTCCTCCGCCCGAAGCAGCACCACGGCCAGCACCAGCGCCGCGGTACGGCCATGGCGGGACGGCAGGGACGGGGGGTGGTCCGGCCGGGAGCCAGGTGCCGTCCGCCGCGTTCACCTGCGCATGCGCCGCTGCCGGCCGGCCCACTTCGTCGACGGCGGGCGGCGCTGCCGGTTTTTGGCCAGGCAGCGTACCGCCGGCTCGCGCAACGGCCGGACAGGGAGCAGAGGTCGGGCCCCTCGTACGGCCTTCGGTAGATCACCACATGCGCGGGCACCTCGCCGGCGGAGAACGGCGCCACCCCAGTGGCCGCGTGCACCAGCACCGCCCCCAGGCTTAAGACGCCGGCGGCAGTGGCCAGTTGCTCGGCGCGCGCCTGTTCTGGCGCCATGAAGCCGGGCGAGCCGGACCCGCGAGCCGGTCCTGGTCCGCACCGAGGCGTGGATGGCGCGCAGCGCCTCGCTCAGCCCCCGGGCCAGCGCCCAGACGGTGGGGTGCAGCGCGTCGGCCACGTCCCGCAGTGCCGGTCCCGGCACGTAGCCGGTGCCACCCACGGCACGCTCGACCCCATGTCCGCAGCCAGCACCGGCGCCGTCCACCGGCCGCCGGCCGCTCCCCCAGTACGTCCGGGGTGTCCCCCGAGGCCGGGCCACCCGGAGTGCCTCGGATTGAAAAAATCAAGACTCCTGCGTTGCCATCTTAAAAAAATCAATATACAAATGAATGGCAAGCGCGTCGCCGAGAGTGAGGGAGCCGAGGGTGGACTGGCAGGAGCTGACGGATCTGACGCGCGGACAGCCGTTCACGGTCGAGCGGGTCCGCCTCGCCGGCAGCGGCGTCGTGGTCGAGGGACAGTTCGAGCCGCCGCAGCTGGCTCAGCTCAGCATTGACGACCAGGTG
The DNA here is from genome assembly GCF_001984575.1 of Streptomyces sp. MP131-18. GTDB lineage: Bacteria > Actinomycetota > Actinomycetes > Streptomycetales > Streptomycetaceae > Streptomyces > Streptomyces johnsoniae. The sequence continues at coordinate 2,778,058 of NZ_LZNS01000001.1, forward strand.
TTCGTTGCCGCGTTCGTTCGGTCGCACGGTTCGATCAAGGAGATGGAGCGGATCTTCGGGGTGAGCTACCCGACGATCAAGTCCCGGCTGAAACGGATCGCCGAGCACCTCGACTTCGTCGACACCGACCCGGCAGCTACCGGCGCCGACGTCGTTGACCGCCTGCGGCGGGGGGAGATCAGCGCGCAGGAGGCGCTTGCCGAACTGGAACGACCGCGATGATCCCGCAGCTGGTGACGGTGCGCTATCGCCGTTCCGACGGCCGTCGGCGGCGGTTGTTCGTCCCAGTCCTGCCGGTGGGTCTTGTGCTGTCACCGCTGCTGCTGCTCGCCGTGCCGGCCGGGCTGGTCGCATGCCTCGCCACCCGGGTGAGCCCGGTGGGCGCGCTGCGCGGCACCGGGCAGCTGCTGTGGGCACTGCCCGGCACCCGGTTCGAGATCGAGTACGGCCGAACGGCCGTGCTGGTAAGCGTCAGATGAGTCGGAGGAGAAGGAGCAACGATGGATGAGCAGCGCCGCCATATCCTGGAGATGCTGGCCGAGGGCAAGGTCACCGCGGACGAGGCCGAGCGGCTGATCGACGCCCTCGAACGAGAGCGGCCCGAGTCGCCGCCGCGAGCCGCGTCCGGCCCGAAGCCCCGGCCCAAGTACCTGCGCGTCATGGTGAACTGGGCGGGCGACTCCGGCGGTGACGGGCCGGGCCGGGTCAACGTCCGGGTCCCGCTACAGCTGTTGCGCGCCGGGGTCCGGCTCACGAGCCTCGTCCCGCCGCAGGCGCTCACCAAGGTCAACGCGAAGCTGGACAAGTCAGGGGTCCCGATCGACCTCACCGAGCTCAAGCCGCAGCACCTTGAGGAGCTCATCGAGCAACTCGACGACGTCACCGTCGACGTCGACGACCCCGACGCCAAGGTGCAGGTCTTCTGCGAGTGACGCCGCCGCGGTCCCGGACGCGGCACCGCGCACGCGCTTCAGTGCCCCTGCCCCCCGGAGTGGTCGTCGTCGATGCGTACGCCGCGCAGCGCGACGACGGCCACGACCGCGCTGACGGCCAGCAGTCCCGCACCGACCACCGCAGCGGCGTTGATCCCGTTGGTGAAGGCCGTGGTGGCGGCCTGGACCACCGGTCCGGCGAGCTGACCGGGTAGTTGCTCGGCCGTGCCGAGTGCCTCGCCCAGGGTCGAGCCGACCGCGTCGGCTGCGCCCGCGGGCAGGTCCGCCGGGAGGGCCGCGGTGACGTCCCGCTCGTACACGGCGGTGGCGATGCTGCCGAGGAAGGCGATACCGAGGGCGCCGCCCAGCTCGGTTCCGGTCTCGTTGAGAGCGGCTGCCGCGCCGGCCTTCTGCGGCGGTGCGGTGGCCACCACGAGGTTGTAGGCCAGGGTGATGACCATGCCCATCCCGAATCCGAGCACGCTGTAGCCGGTGAGTATCGCCCCGACGGTGTCGTCGGCCTCCAGCCGGGTGAGCAGGCCGAAGCCGACGGCGGCACACGCCAGTCCGGCGCCGATGACGGACCCGGGCCGCAGCCGGCGGACGATGACAGTGCCCACCACGATGCCGGCCATCGTCATGCCGACCATGGGAACCATCCAGAGCGCGGCCACGAACGGTCGGTAGCCGAGCACGAGTTGAAGGTGCTGGACGACCAGCATGCTGACTCCGGCCGAGGCCACGGTGAGTACGACGTTGGAGCCGATGGCCGCAGAGAATGCAGGACGCCGGAACAGACGGAGGTCGATCAGCGGCTGGACGGCCGCACGTTGACGCCGGACGAACAGGTAGCCCATGACCAGCCCGGCGGCGATGGCGACGAACGGCAGGGCGGCCGGCCCGTCCTCGGCCAGTTTCTTCAGCCCCCAGATGCCCGCCAGGATGGCCGCCATCGACAGTGCCGCGCCGAGCAGGTCGAAGCGTCCGGGGTGGGGATCGGAGTGCTCCGGCAACAGCAGCGGGGCAAGGATCAGCAGCAGCGCCATCACCGGAATATTGATCAGGAAGACCGATCCCCACCAGAAGTGCTCGACGAGCAGGCCGCCGATGATCGAGCCGATGGGGACGCCGGCGCCGAAGGCTGCTGTCCAGACCGCGACCGCGGTGCGCCGCTGGACGTCGTCGCGGAACATGTTGCGGATCAGCGCCAGCGTGGACGGGGCGAGAGTGGCCCCGCCGACACCGAGCAGCGCCCGGGCGAGTATCAGCATCTCGGGGCTGGTGGAGATGGCGGCCAGCAGCGAGGCACCCCCGAAGGCGACGGCGCCGAGCATCAGCAGCCGTCGCCGTCCGATCCGGTCGCCCAGGGTGCCCATCGTGATGAGCAGCCCGGCCATCAGGAAGCCGTAGATGTCCATGATCCACAGCAACTGGCCGGCGCTGGGCTCCAGCTCGGCGCTGATGCGGGGAGCGGCCATGAACAGCACCGACAGGTCCATGGACACCAGGAGGGCGGGCACGGTCAGGACACCCAGGCCGACCCACTCCTTGCGGCTCGCCTTGGTCGAGGTGGAGATCATGCAGCCATATGTACAAGCGTCAAAGACATTTGTCTAGTACAGGCGTACACGCTATGCTCACACTCATGGGAAGTCGCGAGGATCTGCTCGAAGGAGCGAAGCGCTGTCTGTCCGAGCGCGGTTACGCTCGGACCACGGCGCGCGACATCGTGGCCGCCGCTCCTGGCACCCACTTGGCCTCGATCGGATACCACTACGGTTCCAAGGAAGCTCTTCTCGACGCCGCGCTGATGGAGGCGATCGCGGAGTTGAGCGACCTGCTGGCGCAGTTGAGCACGGAGGACCCCCGGCGCCTGCCCGACGCCTGGCAGCGCAGCCTGGCCGAGTTCGACGAACACAAGCCCTTGCTGATCGCACATGTCGAGGCGTGGTCGCAGATTCAACGCTCGCCCCAGCTGCGAGAGCAGTTCGCGAGGCTCCACGCCGGCCAGGTGGCCAAAGGGGTCGAGCGCACGCAGGCCGTACGCCCCGGCCTCGATGCCGACACGGCCCGCGCCGTCACGACAGTCTCCGGCGCACTGGCCGACGGACTGATCGTGCAATGGCTGATCGACCCGGAGCAGTTGCCCAGTGGCCACCAGATCGCGGCAGGTCTGCGGGCCCTGGCCGACATGATCGACACGGCCGACGACTAGGCCCTGTCCGGCCGATCTTGCCGGGCCCGCGACGCCAGCTACGGCACCTCGCTGCGTTACCGAATCGCGCGAATACGGACAGGTATGAGCTGCGATCCGGCGCCTTGCGATGCACCGCATCTGACGCCGCGGGCTTATCCGACAAGATCGACAGGACAGGACCTAGGCCCCGTCCCGCGTCGTCCTGCCGCGTCGGCCCTGCCGCGGTTTCGGGCCCGGCCGGTACCCTTCCGAAGTGACAGAGCGACCTACGGCAGATGATGGGCGGCGGCCGGCGAATCAGGGGCCGAAGGCTGCCGCCCGCAATCGGACCGCGCTGATCGCGGCCGCCCGCGAAATCTTCGCGGAGCATGGTCTGAGCGCCCCGCTTTCCGCGATCGCGCGCCGGGCCGGGGTCGGGCAGGGCGTTCTGTACCGGCATTTTCCCGACCGGAACGCCGTGGCCGCGGCGGTTCTGGAGGAGAACGTACGGCAGATCGAGCAGGCGGCCGCAGCCGAGGACGCGACCCTGGCCATGGTGCTCGGTGTGGTGACCTGGCATCTGACGGAGTCAGCCGCCTTCGTGAGCCTCGTGCACGCCGAGACGGCGAACGGCCGGGTCGGCACCCACGCATACGCCCGGGACTTGTCGGAGCGTGTCGAGCGCGCCCTGCGGGGACTTCTGCCGGACGGTCACCGGCTGGGCGCGGCGAACGACCTCATGCTCGCCGTGGCCATGGTTTCCGGTGCTGTCACCGGCCCCACGCGCGAGGAGCAGGAACACCGGGCGCTGGCGGCCTGGCGGCTGCTCGGCGTCGAGGTGGGACCGGTGCGCCCCCACGACGGATGAGTACCGCAGGCGGTCAGCCGCCGTTGGACTGGCGGGTGCCTTCCGCCAAGGCATCGAAGGAGTACACGTAGCCTCCGGCGGGCCCGCTGACGGTCATGTACGCCGTGGTTCCCCCGGGGGTGATCGCCACGTTCGTCGCCGACTCGAGCCCTTCGCCGCGACCGGGCACCTCGACCGTGGCCAGGCGCTCACCGTGCTCGTCGTACACGATCATCGCCGGCCGGCCGTGCAGCGCCTGGTAGAGGTTGCCGTCCGCGTCCACGGCGATCGAGTCGGTCTGAGCGATGCCGCCGTCGACGCGGATGGCGGTGTGCCGGGACGTCACCGCCCCCTCGTCGTCGAGACGGAGGTAGGAGATCCGGTTCTCCACGAGTTCGCTGATCCACAGCCCGCCGTAGTCCCGATCGAACGAGATCCCGTTCGTCGCCGCCAGCTCCTCGGCCAGGACCGTGGCCTCGCCGTCGCGGTCGATGCGCACCACCCGGCCGTTCGCCTCGCCTTCGGACAGGCCTCGTGAGTCGCTGACATACAGGTTGCCCTCCGGGTCGAAGGCGATGTCGTCGGGGTTCATCCGCGCTCCGTCGACCTCGCCGGAGAAGAAGGCCCGCGGATCGCTGCCGTCCGAAGCCAGGCTCACGACCTCGCCATGGGCGTAGTCGGTGAGGTAGAGGCGGTCGTCGTAGGGGCTGAACTGGGCGGAGGTGTAAGCCCCTCGGCTGTCGGTGAAGACCGTTTCCGCCTCCTTCTCCCCGACGTTGACGCGCATCACCTTCGGCTCGCCCGCGGGCGCGGTGACGTCGACGACGATCAGGTGTCCGTACGCGTCGAAGACCGGCCCCTCCAGCAGGGTCATTCCGGTCTCCTCGTGCACCTCGGTCAGCTGCATGACCAGCTGTGCGTGGATGGTCCTTCCCTGGCCGCCAAAAGCCGCCTCGCCGCCAGGGTCACCGGCCTCCGCACCGCATCCGGTGAGGGTCAACGCCCCGGCCGTGGCGAGCGCGGCAAGGGATCGGATCGCAGGTCGTCGCATGGGGGATCACTCTTCCTGTCTGCTCCGTGCGCGCGGCACTCCCGGTCGGACGGTGCGCGGCCGGGCGTGCCCACACCTAACCGGACAATCTTGTCCGGTAGTTGCTACAGTAGTCGCAGGCCACGCAAGTGCGGGCTCCCCCAGCCCGGTTGCCGAGCGATGAAGCGGCTCCAGAAGACGCAGCAGGGCAAGACGCAGCACAGCAAGGATCGAGGCCCCCCATGACGATCCCCCGGGCGCCGGCCGCCGGCGACCTCGCCGCACTGAGGCGGCGCTACCGCATCGAACGTGAACGGCGCGTCCGCCCGGACGGCGGGCGCCAGTACCAGGCCGCCGACGCCGAGTTCGGCACTTACGCCGCGGACCCGTACGCCGGGGCGGTGCCCGAGCGCGAACCGCTGCGCGACACCGTCGACGTCGCCGTGGTCGGCGGCGGATTCGGCGGCATTCTCGCCGGGGCGCGGATGAGGCAGCAGGGTGTGGAGCGCGTCCGGATCGTGGAGAAGGGCGGCGACTTCGGCGGGACCTGGTACTGGAACCGGTACCCGGGCATCCACTGCGACATCGAGTCGCACGTATACCTGCCGATGCTCGACGAGACCGGATACGTGCCGAAGTGGAAGTACGCCCCCGGCGAGGAGATCCGGCTCCACGCGATGCGTATCGCCCAGCGGTTCGACCTGTACGCGCACGCCCTGTTCTCCACCACGGTCACCTCGCTCGCCTGGGACGAGGCATCCGCGTCATGGATCGTGGCCACCGACCGCGGCGACTCGTTCAGGGCCACGTACGTCGTCACCGCCACCGGCACCCTCTCCGAGCCCAAGCTTCCCGGCATTCCCGGCATCAAGGACTTCAAAGGGCACACTTTCCATACCTCGCGGTGGGACTACGCTTACACCGGCGGCGCACCGGACGGCGGCATGACCGGACTCGCACACAAACGCGTGGGGCTGGTGGGCACGGGCGCCACCGGGGTTCAGGTCGTTCCGATGCTGGCCGAGGATGCCGGTCACGTCTACGTCTTCCAGCGCACCCCCTCCAGCGTGGACGTACGCGCCAACTGCCCCACCACGGCCCGGGACGTCGGCGCCGACCACGACGGCTGGGCACGCGAGCGCCGGGAGAACTTCCTGCGCATCGTCTCGGGGGAGACAGCCGACCGGGATCTCGTGGCGGACGGCTGGACGGAATCAGCGGCCCTGCTCGAAAAGCTGCTGCCGAGCTTCCGCCGCCAGGGTGACCGGCGGGCGTTCGAAGCCGAGTACGAGGCAGCCGACGCGGCCAAGATGAACGAACTCCGGGCCCGCGTCGAGCGGACCGTCACCGATCGGGACACGGCAGAAAAGCTCAAGCCCTGGTACCGGTACGCGTGCAAGCGCCCCGCCTTCTCGGACCACTACTACCCGGCGTTCAACCGCGGCAACGTCACCCTGGTCGACACGGCGGACACCCACGGCATCGAGCGCGTCACCGAACACGGCGTCGTGGTCGGTGACACCGCCTACGAACTCGACTGCCTGATCTTCGCCACGGGATTCTCCGTCGGTGTCTCCGGCGTCCATTCCGGGAAGCTCCCCGTCCACGGCCGCGGCGGCACCCAGCTGCTGCACGCCTGGGCGCGGCAGGGACCGCGGACTCTGCACGGCCTCACCAGCCACGGCTTTCCCAACCTCATCCAGATGGGATCGCTGCAGAACGCCAGCAGCGTGAACTTCACGCATGTCCTGGACGAGCAGGCCGTCCACATCGCCGCCCTCGTCGCGGCCGCCGAAGCCAGGGCCGCGCTGATCGAACCGTCCCGCCGCACCGAGGACGCCTGGCTGGCGACCCTGGCGAAGGACGCCCCCGACCACGCGTGGTTCCACGCCGAGTGCACCCCCGGCTACTACAACCGCGAAGGAGGCGGCCGCCCGAACGGCCCGAGCGCCTACCCCCACGGCGCGTTCGCCTTCCATGAACTGCTGAAGCGCTGGCGCGAGACATCCATGGACGAGGCCCTGCGCAGTCCCCGGGCCGGGTGACGTGCCCTCGGTCGGCGGGGCAACGGGAGCCGGGACCGGAGAACCGAGGTGCCGGTGCGCTGCGTGTCGTAGGGCAGGCAACGAGGAAATCGCGCACAAAGGGGCCCCTGTGACGTCTGTCAACCGCACCCGCCGCACCGGAACGCTCGCCGCCATCGGTCTCATGACCGCCGCCGGTCTGTTCCTGACCGCGTGCAACGAAGACGAAGTCGCCGGCTCCGGCGGCGGTTCGGGCTCCGGCGGCGGTTCCGCTTCCGAGGGCGGCTCCGGCGGGGAAGAAGGAGAGGTCATCCCGGAGGGCGAGGGATACACCGGCGCGGTCGCCGGCACGCTGAGCTACCTGGCGCCGGGCGAGCTGCGGGTCGATGACCAGGCTTTCTACCTCGCCGAGAGCACGGAAGTCGTGGGTGGCGCGTTCTGCGCCGATCCGGAGGTCCCGGACACGGAGTGCACCACCGATCAGCTGGAACAGGCCGCACAGAACGGGGACATGACCGTGCTGGTGCAAATCCGGGACGGAGCCGCGGTGCGGGTCGACGGTCCCGGCATCGACCACCCCGTCAGCGGGTGGGAGATATCGGCCACCGGTCCGGTGTCCTATGTGGGCGAAGACCTGCTCGCGATCGAGGACCGTCACTTCCTCGTCACCGAGGACACGGCGGTCATGGGCAGCGACAATTGCGGCACCTACGACATCGAGCAGACGGACTGCACCGCCGAAATCCTTCAGGAGGTCGTGCAGGAGAGCGAGCTGTCCGCCACCGCGACGATCGTGGATGGCGTCGCCCAGCGGATCGAGTGGTGACGACGGCCGCTGGTTCGTGATCACCGCCGGAGGGGCCGTCAGCGAGCTGACGGCCCCTCCGCGCGGCACGCGGGCCGGGGCGGCGTTCGCGTCAACCGTGCTCCACGGTCAGGGGCTCGAAGCCGATGCGCGTGGTGGAGCCGTCGTCCGCCCACCGCACTTCCACCACGGCGCCGTCGACGGACACCCGAGTCACGGCGGTCGGCAGCGGGGCGGGCTCCGGCGTCGCCGTGAGGGTGGCCAGCGCCGCGAACAGCGCCGTGCCCTCTACCGCGGCCGTCAGGCGCGGGACGCCTGCCGTGCGCGTGAACGCCGTGCCCTGCGGGGCCCGGCGTTCCTCCAGGTCCGTCCAGCCGTGCAGGCCGTGCAGGGCCGAGACCAGGGGCTCGTCCGGTCCGGTCGCCCAGCCGGACTGCGCGACCCGGGACCCCGGTGGCGCCCCGATCACGCGGTGCACGCGCAGCTCGTACCGGCCCCGCGCCACCGTGACGCTCTCCACCCGCAGAGCCGGCACCATTCGGGCGCCCGAGGCGAAGACGGGCCGGTGCCAGGAGGCCGCCCAGCCCCAGCCGTCGCCGTGTCCGGCGCCCAGCGGGTGGATGCGGCGGCGCACGCTGGGCACCCCGGCGACCTCGACGCACAGGTGGTTGTCGGGGGCGTTGGCCGGCGCCGTCGGCCCGGTCCGCGTCGAGTACGCCTGCCGACCGTACAGCGGGTCCTCTTCCGCGGCCGACTCGCCCTGGTGCGGGGCGACATGGTCGCTGCCGTGGTTGTGCAGCCGGACGATGCCGTCCGCCCGGGTGCTGTGCACCAGCAGGCCGGGGGCGGGCAGCGCCAGCACCTGGTCGGCGGCCTCGCCGGGGGCGCTCTCCTCGGGCGCGGTCCACAGCGGGTGGTCCGCCGGAGCCAGCAGCGACACGAACGCCTTCGACGCCCAGTACGGCGAGGCGGGCCCTGAGTAGCGCTGCAGTGTCGCCTCGTGCGGTCCGTGCCAGCCGAGGCTGAGCAGGCCGTCCTCGCCGACCGCGCCGCGGTGCAGGAAGTAGCGCAGCGAGCCGCTCAGCAGGCGCCGTGACACCCCCGGCGCGAGCGGCGTGTGGCCGGTGACGGCGCCCAGCGCGACGGCCGTGCCGGCGGCGAAGCGGTAGGTCATGGAGCGTCCGAAGTACAGCGGGGCGCCGTCGCCGCCGAAGAAGTGCGCGAAACCGGCCAGATGCTCGCGCAGCCGGGAGCCGTACCGGTCCTCGTTCGCCGCCCTGCGGTCGTCCGCCAGGTGGGCGTCGAGCACCGGATAGGCGTGCAGCGCCCAGCCGTTGTAGTGGTCGAAGGCCCGGCCGTCGCCGTCGGCGTACCAGCCCTGGCCGCGGTACCAGGTCTCCAGCAGCTCCAGTGCGCGTTCCCGCGCGCGGGCCGTCTCGGCGTCGCCGCGCCCCACGGACTCCAGGAAGCCGGCCACGGTGAAGGGGAAGAGGTACCAGTTGTTGGCCGCGGGGACATGGCGGAGCGCGCCGCGCAGCCACTCCTCGGCGCGGTCCTGCACGGCCGGGTCGAGCCGGTCCCACAGCCAGGGCCGGGTCAGCCGCAGTCCGAGCGCCACCGACGCGGACTCGACCATGGGCTGGCCCTGGACGTGGTGGTCGAGGATGAGGGGCCAGGACTCGGTGTCGTCCCGGCCGGGGGCGCGCGTTCCGGAGGCGAGCCCCGCCGCGTACCGTTCGAGCCACCCGTGCGGGTCCTCGCCCCCCGCGCCGGCGACCCGGAACGCGGCGGCGAGGAATGTACGCGCGTACCCTTCCAGACCGTCCGACCGCACGCCGGAACGGGACGGCCGGCCCGGCAGGTCGAGCAGCGCGCGGCCGGGCGTGGCCCACCGCCACGCGGCGTCGAGCAGCCCGTCGGCGGCGGCCTCCCAGTGCGCACGTGCGTAGCCGGTGTACGGGCTCAGACCGCGGTCCTCCTCGGGGAGGCGCAGCGCGGGATGCGGGGATGGGCTCATGCCAGGAACTCCAGTCTTTCGCGTCGTACGGGGTGGGCGAAGCCGTCTCCGGCGGCCCAGCGGCGGGTCTCCGCGACGGCCAGGTCGGCCAGCCGCCGCCACTCGTTGCCCTGCGAGCCGGCGAGGTGCGGGGTGATGAGGACGTTCTCGCGGTCCCACAGCGGGTGGTCGGGCGGCAGCACCTCCGGATCGGTCACGTCCAGCACCGCGCGAATCCTGTCCAGGGACAGCACGTCCGTGAGCGCGTCCTGGTCCACGACGGCGCCGCGGGCGGTGTTGATCAGGCAGCTGCCGGGGCGCATGGCGGCGAGCAGTTCCCTGCTGACCAGCCCCCGGGTGGCGGGCAGCAGCGGGGTGTGGATGCTCACGATGTCGCTCTGCGCGAAGAGTTCGTCCAGGCCGACCGGGCGGGTGCCGAGGGCAGCCGCCTCCTCGTCCGGGACGTAGGGATCGTGCAGCAGGAGCCGCAGGTCGTACGGGCGCAGCAGGTCGATCACGCGGCGGCCGACGAGCGAGGCGGAGAGGATGCCCACGGTGCGGCCGTAGTTGCCGACGCCGTCGAGCCCGGTGAGCGGGTGTTCGCGCCGCCGGGTGACGCGCAGGGCACGGGCCCGTTCCAGGACGTGTTTGCCGGCGAGCAGAATCATCGCGACCGTGTACTCGGCGACCGGGAGGGCGTTGGCGGCGGCGGCCGAGGACACCTCGATGCCCCGCTCCCAGCAGGCTTCGGTGACGTGGTGGCGCACCGAGCCGGCGGTGTGCACGATCGCGCGCAGCCGTGGTGCGGCGTCGAGCACGGCCTGGTCCAGGGGCGGGCAGCCCCAGCCGGTGACGAGGAGTTCGACGTCCGCGAGCACGGCGCGGGCCCGGTCGGTGGTGAGGTCGTCCAGTGCGGGCGGCGGCTCCAGGTCGCACACCTCGGCGAGCGCGGCCAGGGACGCGGGGTCGAGGACGGCCGCCGCGGCCTGCCGTGACATGGCGAGGGCGGCACGCGGGCGGGTGGGGGCGGCGGGCGAGGTGGGCATCTGTCTCCCGGGTCCGGCTGGCATGACGGCTGGCGTAACGGCTGACATGACGTGAAAGTCGTTGCCGGCGTTGACGGCTTCGGGCTATTTGACCGCCCCCGCCGTGAGCCCCGAGCGCCAGAATCGTTGCAGCAGCACGAAGGCCAGGATCAGCGGCAGGACCGCGAGCAGCGAGCCCATGATCACCACGGGGAAGTACTCGGGCGAGACCGAGGCGGAGCTGTTCCACTGGTACAGGCCGAGGCTCACCGGGTACAGGTCCTGGTCCGACAGCATCACCATGGGCAGGAAGAAATTGTTCCAGATCGCGGTGAGCTGGAAGAGGAAGACGGTGACAAGGCCAGGACCGAGCATGCGCAACGCGACCCGCAGGTAGGTGGCCAGCTCGCCGGCGCCGTCCACCCGGGCGGCCTCGAGCACCTCGTCGGGCACGTAGCCCTGGCTGAAGATGCGGCCGAGATAGACGCCGAAGGGGTTGAAGAGGACGGGGATGAAGACCGACCAGAAGGTGTTCACCACGCCGGCTTCTGAGGCCATCAGGTACAGCGGCAGCGCCAGCACCGTCTGGGGCACCATGACCGCGGCCAGCACCAGACCGAACAGCTTCTCCTTGTGCGGGAAGTGGTACTTGTCGAAGGCGTAGCCGCAGGCCACGCTCAGCAGGGCGCCGATGGCGGCCCCAAGGAGCGCGTACAGCAGGCTGTTGACGTACCAGCGTCCGTAAAGGCCGCCGTCCATCGCGAAGAGGTCCTGGAGATTCTGTACGAAGGAGAAGCCGTCCAGGGACAGCAGATCGCTGCTGAAGAGGGAGTCACGGTCCTTCGAGGCGGCCAGGACCAGCCACAGCACCGGCAACAGCGTGTAGAGCACGGATATGCCGACCACGGCGTTCACGGCGGAACGGCCCAGCAGGCGGGGGCGCAGCAGAGGCGTTCCGCGGGTGTCCGGTGCCCTCATCGGGTGGCCTCCTCGGCGGAGTTGACGCGGCTGGTCCAGCGGGTCACGCCGTAGGACAGAGCGATCGTGCAGATCAGGAGCACGACGGCGGCGGCCGCGGCCAGACTGTAGTTGTTGCGTGTGAAGGCGGCGTCGTAGATGTACATGCTCGGCGAGAACCGCGAACTGATCATCGGTGACGACTGGCTGAGCAGCATCGGCTCGGTGAACAGCTGCAACGACCAGATGAAGGTGAACATCGCGACCATCACGATCGACGGGCGCACCAGCGGCGTCTTCACCTGCACGGCGGCGCGGACCGGGCCCGCGCCGTCGACGACCGCGGCCTCGACGACCTCGCGGGGCACGGCCTGGAGGGCGGCGTAGAAGATCACCATGTTGTAGCCGAGGTTGCTCCACAGCGCGATGTTCACGATGGACGGCAGGACGGTGTGCACGCCCAGGAAGTCGACGGTGATGTCGGCCTTGCCCAGCACCTCGATCACCGGGCTGATGCCGGGCGTGTACAGGTACAGCCAGATCAGCGCGGCGATGATGCCGGGCACCGCGTGCGGCAGGAACAGACCGAGTTGCGCCCACGACCGCAGGCGTACGACGCCGGAGTCCAGCAGCAGCGCCAGGGCGAGGGCGCCGAGCACCATCACCGGGATGTAGATCACGCAGTACAGCACGACCGTGCCGAGCCCGGACAGGAACGTCGGGTCGTTCAGCACGGCGGCGTAGCTGCGCAGGCCGACGAAGACGGTGCGTTCCGGGCCGAAGCCGAGGCCCGGCTGGTCCTCGCTGAAGAAGCTCAGCCACACGGCGGTCCCGACGGGGATCAGGAAGACCGTCACCAGGAGGATGAAGAACGGTGCCATCAGCACGCCGCAGGCGCCGAGTTGCCGGCGGCGGGCCACCTTGCGGGGGTCCCGGGCCCGCACGCGGCGGGAGCCGTCTGCGGTGGTGCCGTTCGGCGGAGCGGTCGTGACCGCGGGGGTCGCCGGGGCGGAGGGGGTCATGGGGGTGTCACCTGCCTTGCGTACGACCCGCGGGTGGGGTGGGGGCTCACGTGCTGTGCTCGCTGGTGGACAGTCCCAGCGCCCGCAGGTCGGGCATGGTGCCGGCCTGGGCGTCGCGTACCGAGTCGATGATCGTGCCCTCGCCACCGCTGGCCCGGGCGAAGCCGTCCTGCATGACCCGGCTGGTGGCGGTCATCCTCGGCCCCCAGACCCAGCCGTCGCGGACCGCGTGCGCCTGCTCCTCGAACAGGGTGTAGATGTCCTGGTCGCTGTAGTAGGAGCGGTCGAACGCGTCGCGGCCGACGGCGACCAGGTCCGGGACGGTCGGGTACGCGCTGCTGGCGCCGCTGGAGAGCCGGGCGCGCAGCGCGTCGGCGTGGGAGACCTGCCACTCGATGAACTCCATGGCGGCTTCCGGGTGCCGGCTGTCCTTGGTGACGGCGAAGGTGGAGCCGCCGTGGGTGCCGACGGCCGGCCGGTCCGGGTCCCACTGCGGCAGCGGTGCGATCCGCCACAGCCCCCGCTGCCCCGGGCGTTCGTTCATCTGCGCGCCCGCGTCCCAGGCGCCGGTGAGCCGGGCCAGTATCAGGCCGTTGCCGACCTGGGCGTCGAACTGTCTGCTGTCGCCCGGGTTCATGAAGACCAGGTCGTCGTCGATCAGCCGCTGCCAGTACGCCGCGACGTGCCGGGTCGGCCGGTCGGCGAGCGACACGTTCCAGGCGCCGCTACGGGTGTCGAACCACTGGGCGCCCGCCTGCCAGGCGTAGGCGGCGAAGTTCATCGCGCCGTCGGTGGGGAAGAGGGCGAGCCGCCGGTCGGGCGCCTTCCGGCGCACCGCCCGCGCGGTCTGCTCGAACTCCTCCCAGGTGCGGGGCACGGTGAGGCCGTAGCGGTCGAAGAGGTCGGCGCGGTAGTGCAGGACCATCGGCTCGATGTCCAGCGGCACACTGAAGGTCCGGTCCTGGAACGTGGTCAGGCCCAGCGACTGCGGCAGCAGCCGCGCGCGCAGCCGGTCGCTGATGAGCGAGGTGATGTCGCTGGCGACGCCGTCGATGGCGAAGCCGGGCACCTCGGGGTACTCGATGGTGGCCACGTCCGGGGCGTTGCCCGCGCGGGCGGCGTTGCTGAGCTTGGCGTAGCCGCCCTGGCCGCCGCTCGGGATCTGCTGGAAGTCGACCTGGACGCGGTCGTGTGTGCGATTGAACGCATCCACCACCTCCTGGCTGCCGCGAATGGCGGACCAGAAGGTGATGCGCGTGGTGGTGCTCGTGCCGCCTGATCCTCCGCTGCCGCTTCCGCTGCAGGCACCGAGGGTGCCTGTCAGGGGGAGCGCGGCGATCGCGGCGAGCACGGATCGACGGCTTTGTCGACCGGGCATGGACGCCTCCCCGGGTCGTGTTCGGGATACGGGCATCCTGATCGCATGAGCAGTAGCGGTCAATAGATCGATCAGAAAAGTTTCAAACGATCAATCAGTCATCCCGGCGGCCGGGTGAGGTACGGCGGAGCCGCGCACCATCAACGTGGGCAGCAGCTCGACCCGGCGCACCGGCCCGGCCGCCGCCCCCGAGCCGGCCGCTTGCCCGCCCGCCGCCAGCCGCAGCAGCAGCAACTCGGCGGCCAGGCGCCCGATCTCCACCTTGGGCGGCGCCACCGCCGTCAGCGGCGGACTGGCCAGCGCGGCCACCACGTCGTCGTACGCCACCACCGAGCAGTCCTGCGGAACCCGCACGCCACTGTCCGTCAACTGCTGCACCAGCATCAGCGCGTCCACATCGCTGTGCAGCACGGCGGCCGTGGCGCCACGCTGCCGCAGCAGCGCCGCGAGGTCGACGGCGACGTCCGCCTCGCCCTCGCCGCCCTGGCCCTCGCCGTGCCCGTCGCGCCGCTCGGGCACGGCGTTCGGGGAGCTGAGGGCCACCGACCAGTCCTCGACCAGCGGGTGCCCGGCCGCGATGTCGGCGAAGGCGGCACGGATCGCGCGCGCCGACGGGCTGTCGTTGCGGGCGGCCAGCACGATCCGCCGGTGCCCGAGGGAGAGCAGGTGGTCCACGGCGAGGTGCACGCCGTACCAGTGGTCGGAGCACACCGAGTCCACGGCGTGCAGCACGCTGCCGGGCCGGGGCCGGCGTTCCATCAGCACGGTCGGCACCGCCACCCGGGACAGCCAGCGACAGCCGGCCTCCTCCGCCGCCACGCTGCGCCAGCGCGGGGCGATCAGCAGCCCGGCGGCGCCGCCCGCCACCGCGCGCTCCACGATGGGCTGTTCGCTGTGCGCCGCGCTCGGCGCGATGTGCAGGGCGATCCGCATGCCGGCCTCCTCCAGCACCGGACGCGCGCCGTGCAGCGTCTCGTACAGGTACCCGTGGCGCTCCGGCACGACGAGGGCGATCGCGCCGCCCCCGGCCGGCGGCCCGGAAGGAGCCGCCGGCTCCTCCTTCGGGGGCGCGGCCGAGCGCGCCACCCCGTGCCCGCGCCGCAGCTTGCCGGCGCGCGCCAGCTCCTCGACGTCCCGGCGTATCGTGACCACCGATACGTCCAACTCCGAGGCGAGATCGGCGAGGCGGGCCACACCGTGCGACTGCACGGCCGCCAGAATCCGCTGACGCCTCACATCGACCGGCTCCCGCATGACGACTCCCTCGCCGTGTCCGTGTCCGTTTCCGTTGCGCGTTTCGCGTTGAGCGTTTGAACGCTTCGCGCGACAGGATATCGATCGGAGCCGCACCCGTCAGGTGGGAGGCCCCGGGCGCGGCCGGAAGATGGAGCTGGGACGGCATCGGCACGCGCACCACGCTGTCCCGCCTGGCTGAGCCGTTTCCCGGGCAGGAGGTCGACGAGCCGCCCGATGACGAGCCGCGGCGCAAGGACTTCACGAGCGACGAGGCGTACCTGGCCGAATTGGCCAAGTGGGAGAACGAGGAGCCGCCCTATGACGGCGATCCGGTCGGCGAGCTGACCCGCGGTGCGCTGTGCCTGCACTCGCTGGGCTGCGGCGAGGCGATCTGGCCGGTCGTCAGCGGACCTCTTGCGGGGCGGATGTGGGTCGACCACCTCGTGAGCGAAGGCGGGCTGTACGCCCTGCACACGGGCCGGCGCGCACCCGTGTTCTTCCGTGACTGGTTCCTCGGCGCCCGCGGTCGGTGACACCGATGGAGAAGCCAGTCGGACACCGCCGGTGCGCGACGTGCGGCGGCCGCTACCCCACCACCTTGTCGAACTACCGGGACCGCCAGGTGCCCCGCCCCATCTGCGAGGAACGGAAGCAGCGGTACCAGGAGATGCTCGTCCGGGCCGAAGAGCGGGCGTGGTCCACCTGCGCACGGTGCGGCGCACGGTACAACCCGCAGCGGCAGGACCTCTTCGGCTGCCCGGCCTGCGAGGCCAGGAAGCGCAGACGCCTGGTCGCCCTCGGCGCCGTCGTGGGCCTCCTCTGCGCAGCCGCCGGCGTGGCGGCGGGCAGCCCGCACGGCGTGCCCGGGTACGTGGGCGGCGGGCTCGCGGGCGCCGTCGTCGGCCTGTTCATGGGCGGCGTCATCGCCATCGCCTTCCCACCCGGCAGAGCACGCGGCAGCTGAGAACGGGCGGGCCCACGCTGGTGGACGTGCCACTGCCCACCGACGAGGTGCTGCTCCTCCGCCGTTTCGACGGCAGGTCCCATGCGTGCTTGAGCACCTCGCACGCCTGGGCGTAGTTGCCCGCCTCCGGCCCCGTGGTGTCCCGGGTCCGGTGAAAGGCCTGTTCAAGGACCTCGATGGCCTCCATGGCCCGGTCCGCGTCGGCCAGCAGTTCGAAAAGTTCGAGCTGAAGGGCGAAGGTGGTATCCCGGTCGGTGCCGGCGCGTTCATCGAAGGACATCCGCAGCACCGCCGGCGCGTCCCGGTGGTGGCCGGTCGCGCGCAGCAGGCGCCCGAGCCGCAGCCCGGCGGTGGTCATCGCGGCGCGCACCTCCCCGTCGAGCACCGGACCGGCGGCCGCCTCCGGCCGGCTCAGCGCCCGGTTGCGGACCAGAGGCAGCCTGCCGATGTCGTTCTCCTGACTGCGCCGCGGCAGCGGGCGGGACTTGGCCCGCAGCCGGTCGCCCACTACTGCCGCCCGGCGCACGGAGCGGGTGGACTGTCCGCTACCGGCGCAGTTCGAACGACATGTGCGCCGGCAGGGCGCGGAGGAAGTCGGGCGCGTCGAAGATCGCGCCGGCGGAGGCGACACCGACCGTCCTGGTTCGCCTCGTGAGGACACGGTGGACCGCTTCCACCGCGAGCGGCGCACTGACGGCGTAGATGTCCCGGCCGCTCACCACAGCGCGCCGTTCCGCGCCGCCGGAGCGCGCGACGGCTTCGACGAGGAAGGTCTGCGCGGACCGCCCGCGCTCGTCGACCGGCGTCGGCGCCGGGGTGTCCGGAGCCGCCAGGTCGCGGGCCGCCTCGACCGTCATATAGGTGCGCACCTCGGGGATGGCCAGGTGGCTGGGGACGGTGACGACATCGGCCATGGTGAACTCCCCGATCACTTCCCGGGCCCCCATCGGGGCGGGGAAGGACCACTTCAGGGTCGGCAGGTCGTCCTGGTGGTACTCCAGCCGTCCGTGGCGGTAGCGGACGCGCCGGCCGCCCCTGCGCTGCCCGGAGACCGCGCCCGCGTCGCGAGTCCCGGCTGTGGGGTGCCAACCGCTCAGCCCGTAGGCGACATGCGCCTCGTCGGCTGCTGTCCAATCGCCCATCGCCGCGGTGACCAGCAGGTCGCCGAGGCCGCCGAAGAAGGCCATCGCGGGGATCACCGCGGTGCCCGCGGCGCGGGCGCGGTCCGCGAAGTGCGTGAACGTGTCGAGGTTGGCCTCGATCTCGGCCGCCACATCCACATACGGGACCCTGGCGCGCAGTGCCGCCTCGATCACCGGTGCGGCAGTCGCGGCGAAGGGTCCGGCACAGTTGATCACGGCAGCCGCGTCGCCCAGCGCGCGGTCAAGTGAGGCCGGGTCGTCGACCGAAGCCGGCCGGGCGTCGAGCCCCGGATGGGACGCCGCGAGCGCCCGCAGCTTGTCCGCGTCGCGTCCGGACAGGACCGGGACGAACCCCCGATCACGCAACTCCGCCACCACGAAGCGCCCGGTGTGCCCGTAGGCGCCGAACACCGCCACTGTGTGACCCGATCTCATCAGTTCTCCCGTTGCCCTCGAATGACCAACGGTGGACATCCTGACGGCCGCGATTGACCATCGCGAGTGTCTGGAATGCCATGGCCCGTACAATTTCGGACATGAGTACCGTCGCGCTGGCCGTCACCGACGGGATGCTGCACTTCGAACTGTCCGTGGCGTACGAGGTCTTCGACGCCGCACCGGTCGGCGTGGCCGTCCCCTGGTACGACGTCGCCGTCTGCGGGTCGGACGCCGTGCGAGTCGGCAGGTTCCGGCTGGAGCCCGACCACGATCTCGACCGGCTCCGTCACGCCGGCACCGTGATCGTCCCCGCCTGGGCGGACGTCGACGAGGACCCACCCGCCGACCTGGTCGAAGCGGTGCGTGCGGCCCACGAGGCAGGCGCACGGGTGGCCTCCCTCTGCACGGGCGCGTTCGTGCTGGCCGCCGCCGGCCTGCTGGAGGGGAAGCGCGCGACCACGCACTGGGCGCACACCGAGGCCCTGGCCGCCCGCTACCCCCGGGCGATGGTCGATCCGGACGTGCTCTACGTGGACAACGGCAGCGTGCTCACCTCCGCCGGCAAGGCCGCCGCGCTGGATCTGTGCCTGCATCTGGTCCGCCTCGACCACGGCTCGGCGGTCGCCAACGCCGTCGCCCGCCGCCTGGTCGTGCCGCCGCACCGGGCCGGCGGCCAGGCCCAGTTCGTCGCCGCCCCCGTTCCCACCCGGGACAACCACCCGCTCGCCGCACTGTTCCCCTGGGTGATCGAACGGCTTGGCCGACCGCTGACCGTGGAGGACCTGGCGCGTCAGGCCCGGATGAGCTCCCGCAACCTGACCCGCCACTTCCACGCGGCGACCGGCACCACCCCGCTGCGCTGGCTGCTGACTCAACGGGTCCGCCGCGCCCAGGAGTTGCTGGAGACCACCACCGACAGTGTCGACGCCGTAGCGGCAGCTACCGGCATGGGCACCGCCACGACGCTGCGTCGGCACTTCAACCGCACTGTCGGCGTGCCCCCCGACACCTACCGCCGCACGTTCCGGTCACGGTCCCGCCCCGGCCCGGTTCAACCGGCCGAAGAGTGATCTGTGCCCCCCACCGCGCACCGCGCCGCAGGCAAAGGCCGCACACTCCGCGCCAAGCGGACCGCTACACGTTGCAGCGGAACGTCACACGCCAGGCTGTCACCTGCGCAAACGCCCCCGTCACGGCTTCCATCCAGCACCGATCCAGCACCGTAGCCACCTACCTCGGACCACGGCGCCATAGCGGCCGGACAGCGTCGCCATCGCCTCAAACGAGTCCCCCAAAGCGCACTCGTTCGGGCGAACCAGTCACGGTTCAAACGGAGGGCGAGACGGCTCTCGCCACCGCGTCGGGATCAACGCGATCAGCTGTTGAGGCCAGCAATCCGATCGCCGGGTGGCTACCTCAGCTCCGCAGGCATCGCGGACGAGGTTGTGGCCGCCCAGGCCGTCGAGGCCGAGTTCGGCGATTGCCCTGCTGGTCACTGTCCGGCCGCACAGCCACCCGTGGCTGTCTGATCCTGGTAGATAAGCCCGGACGACCAGGAGGATGCCCATGGAGAAGCCACCGATGGATCCCGCGGCGTATGAGGCGCGGGTGACCCGGCAACGCTGTCATTTGCATAAACGCCGTTCCGAAGCGCTCGGGTCAGCACAGAATCAGCACGGGAGAAGCGCATCGACACCCACACGGACCCCAGCACCTTGCCACCACCGGTAGGATGAGAGCCATGAGTGGTAGCAAGAAGTTTTCGATCAGCCTTCCCGAGGATCTCGCCGAGGCCGCGCGCGCCCACGTCGGTCCCGGCGGCTTCTCCGCCTACGTCGCCGAGGCCCTCGCGCAACGAGTAGCCATGGACAAGCTTCGAGAGATCGTCGTGGACTTCGAGACCGACAACGACCAACTCACCCGCGATGAGATTGAGGCCGCCCGAGCCCTGTTGCGCCATGACCACCGGAAGGCCGACGGGGCCGCCGCCTGATGCCCGGCACGCTGCTGCTCGACAGCGAGGGGCTTTCGAAGCTCTATCGCAAGGATCGAACGGTTGCGGCTCTGGTTCAGGCGGCGTCAGAGGAGGGCGTCCGCGTAGCCACATGCGCCATGACCACCCTTGAGGCCGACTATAAGCACATTCACCCCGCCCGCATCACATGGGTACTCTCCCGCATCGACGTCCACGACGTCACCAAGGAGATCGCCGCCCAGGCTGCCGTCCTCCTGCGCGCTCACCACCTCCACGGCCAGAAGTACGCCATCGACGCCACCGTGGCAGTCCTCGCGCACAACGCTCCTGGGCCGGTGACCGTCCTCACTTCCGACCCGGAGGACCTGACACTCCTCTGCGGCCCGGCCGTTGAAGTCACCAAGGTGTGATCGTCGACGGATGCTTCCCAAGGGCGGCCGCCACCGCACCGGCAGCCGATCAGGAACGCCATCAGGTCGGCACCATGTCAGCACGGGAACGCTCAGAGGGCTGGACTCATCCCGGTCCGCCCCCCTCCGGCCTGCACGTTGAAGCGGAACGCCACACACCGGGCTGTCACCTGCGCAAACGCCCCCGTCACGGCTCCCGTCCAGCACCGATCCAGCACCATAGCCACCCACCTCGGACCACGGCGCCATAGCGGCCCTGGCGGACACGCCGACGCCCAGTCGGCCGGAACGCACCCGGCTCCTCGTTCGTAAGTTCATGCCCCCTGGTCGAACCCGGTGCGGTCCGTCAGCGACCTTTCCCACTCCTCACTCGCCCGGGAACTGGAGCACCAGGCCCGTTCCATGTGCCACTCGCTTGCGCTGTCATTCCCTTGGCACCGAAGCCGGCGGCGAGCCGGGCGTATGTGTTCCGGAGAGCAGGTGCGCGAGAACGAGCAGGGCCTGGCGGTTCGCACTCAGGCGGCGCCACCGTGTTCGGCCTTCCTGACGCCGTGCCCGCAGGCGGGCAGGTAGCGCAGGGCCAAGTGGACACATCGACGCCGGACGGGCAGACAAGCACGCGGAAGCTCCTGGTGGGGCAGGTGATCTTGGTCGTGAGCCCGTCTACCAGGAGCTTCTTCAGATCAGGGTGGAAAGAGATCAGTGCCGGTGGTCACGGGCGAGGGTCTCACCGGCTTCCCAGGGTGACGCATCTGACCACGCCGGCCGGCTCAGGGGCATGCGTGAACGGCCCTGGCCCGGCCAGGACGTTCGCGCCGGGGCCGGGGGCCGCCCTCGCCTGTCGAGAGGCGGACAAAGCAGCCGTCGTCGCCGCGGGTGACGACCGCAAAGCCGCCGAGGAAATGCGACACAGGTTGTCAGGTTTCAGATAGACCATGTGTCCTCGGTCGGCGTCGCCGCGACGTGGACCGGACCCCACGAACGAACGAGGAACTCCATGGCACTCCTGCCCGATACACCGACACCGGACCTCCGCGGAAAGATCGCGCTGGTGGCGGGGGCCACACGAGGAGCCGGGCGCGGCATCGCCGTCCAGCTCGGAGCGGCGGGTGCGACGGTCTACGCCACCGGCCGCACGACCCGGGAACAGCGCTCGGAGTACGACCGGCCCGAGACGATCGAGGAGACCGCGGAACTCGTCACCGCCGCGGGCGGAAGCGGTATCGCGGTACCGACCGATCACCTGGTGCCGGAGCAGGTCCGCGCGCTGGCCGAGCGCATCGGAGACGAGCAGGGACGGCTCGACGTGCTGGTCAACGACATCTGGGGCGGCGAGCGGCTGTTCGCGTTCGACAAGCCGGTCTGGGAGCACGACCTCGACGACGGATTGCGGCTGCTCCGGCTGGGTGTGGAGACCCACGCGATCACGAGCCACTTCCTGCTGCCGCTGCTGGTGCGGCAACCGGGCGGGCTCGTGATCGAGATGACCGACGGCACCTCCGAGCACAACAGCACCAACTACCGCAATTCCTTCTTCTACGATCTGGTCAAGAACAGCGTGTTGCGCATGGCGTTCGTACTCGCACACGAGCTGAAACCGCACGGCGGGACGGCGGTGGCGCTCACTCCGGGCTGGCTGCGCTCGGAGATGATGCTCGACCTGTTCGGCGTCGCCGAGGACAGCTGGCGCGACGCGCTGGCCGCGGAGCCGCACTTCTGCATGTCGGAGAGCCCGTCGTTCGTCGGACGAGCGGTCGCGGCACTGGCCGGTGACGCCGATGTCGCGCGCCGGAACGGTCAGTCGCTGTCCAGCGGCCAACTCGCCCAGGAGTACGGCTTCACCGATCTCGACGGCTCGCGCCCGGACTTCTGGAGCTACTTCGCGGAGGTCCAGAACGTTGGCAAGCCGGCGGACGCCACCGGGTACCGGTGACGAGTACGGCTCACCGGCCGGGACGTCGGCCGCAAGCGGTCGGGCGGCGGGCGGCGGGCCGGGCCGCCCGGCTCCCCGGCCCGGTGAGCCGCGCCAGGTGGGGTGCGAGAACGGGCCGGGCGGTGTCAGCGTGAGGTGACCGACGAGGACGTGGGAAGTCGGGCCGCCGGCAAAGGCGCGGGGGAACGGGAGTCCGCGGCCACGGTTGTTCTCCCGACACCGGGCGGCCCCCACAGGATGGCGGAGCTGAGGCGCTGCTGGGCGGTCATGCGGCCCAGCGGGGCCTCCGGTGCCAGGAGGTGGTCCTGTCCGACGACGTCTTCCAGCCGGGTGGGGCGCAGGCGGTCGGCGAGCGGCCGGTCGGGCTCCTGGTCGAAGAGCGGCAGGGTCGGTTCCATCGGTCCCTCGGCTCGTGGGGGGCGGGCGGGCGCGCCTGGTGCGGGACCCTGGCGGGCGAGGCTCAGTTGCTGGTGGGGAAGCTCGCGGTGCTCATCGCGCACGAGGGCGGTCGCGTCGCGGCAGTCGCTCGACGACCAGGTCGTAGGAGTCTTCGACCGCGTCGGTGACCAGTCGTTCGGTGATGCCGGGTCCCGGCCCGAGTGAGACCCAGTGCCGTTTGTCGAGATAGCGGCCCGGGGTGATCGAGGGATAGTCGTGTACGTGGGCGCGGGCGTGTTCGGGTTCGCACTTGACTGTGATGATCTGCTCGTCCGGGTCGTCAGTGACGATCAGGAACACCTTGCCCGCGACTTTGTACACGTCGAGCTGGGGGGTGAAGGGACGGCCGTGGCTGACGTCGGGCAGGGCGAGGGCCGATCGGCGGGCGGTGTCCTGGAGCCGGTCGCCGGCCGCGCTCATCGGGATGCCCGCGTGGCGCTGGCGTAGGTGTCCGGGTCGACGGGCTGCTCGGCCTTGGGCAGGTGGGCGACGACGAGCCGGTAGGACTCGGTGACGAGCTCCCTGACGAGCTTCTTGTCGATGCCGTCCCCGCCTTCCAGCGTGATCCAGTGCTTCTTGTTCATGTGGTAGCCGCGGGTGATGTGGCTGTTGTGTTCCCGCAGGGCGAGGGCCTCGCGGGGTTCCGCCTTGAGGATCACGACGGGACGCCCGGGGACCTCGGTCATCAGCATGAACACCTTGTCGCGCACCTTGAAGACCTCCCAGTCGGGGCCGAAGGGATGCTCAAGATGGGCTCCGGGAAGTTCCTCCGCGCAGTCGGCGGCGGTCCTCTGCAGGGTCGGTCCGTTCATGGGCGGAGGGCCTCCTCGGGGGTGACGGTCTGCGGCATCGAGGACGGAGGGCACGCTGCGCGCTCGCGGCGGTACAGCCCATCCTTCCTCCGAGGCCGACAAAAAGGACAGTAAGCTGCGGACACGTGATGGTCGGCAAACGACACCCCAGGCAGGGCGGACAGTCCGGACGGGCCGCGGTTCCGCTGTACGGTTTCCAGCCCCCGGTCGGCACGCCCTACGGGCTGGAGGTGAGTACCGTCGAGGATTTCTTCGCCGAGCACGACGACTGGCCGTGGAACCCGCCACGTCCGGGCCGGGCCACCTTCCACTACCTCATCGCGGTCACCGAGGGCGTATTGCGGCACGACGTCGACCACGTCACGCGGACCGTCGCCCCCGGCCAGTGGCTGTGGGTACGCCCCGGGCACACGCAGTGCCGGCATCCGCCCGGCGCCGCCCGCGGCCCGTTCCTCCTGTTCGAGCCGGACATTCTGACGCCCGGCACCGCTCGCCTCCTGGCCCCGTTCACCGCGCACGAGGCCCCTGCCGTGCTCAGCCCACACCCCGACGACGCCGCCTGGCTCCACCAGACGGCACTCCAGCTCCTGGACGAGCACCGGGCCCTCGGGCTCCGCCCCCTCGACATGCACCGCGCACTGCGCCGCAGCCTGCTCGAATCGCTGCTGCTGCGCCTCGCCAACGCCCCCGGAGCCGCCCCCACGGGCACGACGGCCAGCACCGGCCGTGGTGACACCTACTGGCGGTTGGTGGACGCCCTGGAGCTGCACTTCCGCGAACTGCACCGGGCTGCGGACTACGCCGAGCTGCTCGGCTGCTCGGTCCGCACCCTCAGCCGCGCCGCCCGGGACGCGACCGGCAAAGGGGTGCGCGAGCTCATCGACGAGCGGCGCCTCCTCGAAGCCCGGCGCCTGCTGGGGCATGCCCGGTGGGACGCCCGGGCCGTGGCCGCCCACCTCGGCTTCACCGATCCCGCGAACTTCGGCCGCTTCTTCCGCGACCGCACCGGCACCACCCCGGCCGCCTTCGCCGCCCGCGATGTCACGACCGATCCGTGAGCGCAGTGAAGCGGTGGCCCGTGGACTCGTTCCTCAGTCGTCCAGAACGACCACGTGCTTGCCCGGCATGGCGCCCGACTCGACGTCGGCATGGGCGTCACTCACCTGTTCCAGCCCGTGGTAGACCTTCGCCGCCGGGACTTTGAGGCGCCCCGCGGCGACGGCTTGGAGTTGGTCGGCGAAGACGTCCGCCGGGAGGTCGGCGGCCTCGCCCGCGTAACTGGTCAGCCGCACCCCGACGGGGAGCATGAAGGGAGTGAAGTCGGGGATCGGCCACTGCCCCGCCAGGGCTCCGGCGAAGCAGACGGTGCCGTGGCGACGGACGGTGCGCAGGGTGTCGGCGAGGACCGAGCAGCCCACCAGTCCCCGTGCGGTGTCGACGCCATCCGGCATCTGTTCGCGCACCTGGTCGGCGAGAGTGCCGTTGTCGACGAGAGGGTGGTCGACGCCCACGTCCCGCAGCTCTCCGGCCCGCTCCGGGCTGCGGGTGGTGGACAGCACGGTGGCACCGAGGTTCTTCGCGATCGTGGCCGCGCTCAGCCCGACCGTGGAGGTGCCGCCGCGGATCGGCAGCGTCTGCCCGCAGGCCGAGGCCGGTGGCGAGGGAGCCGTACGCGGTCTGGAAACATCTCCGGCAGCGCGCCGACGACGTCCCACGGCAGGCCGGTCTCGAACAGGATGACCTGCGCCGCGGGGACGGTCACGTACTGGGCATACGAGCCGTCCAGCGAGCGGCCCATGCCGCCCATCATGGTCGCCACCTGCTGCCCCGCGCGCAGCCCACTGTCCGCGTCGGCCTGGTCGACCACACCGACGCCCTCGATGCCGGGGATGCGCGGGTAGGTGACTTCGGGGTCCGACTCGCCCTTGCGGGTGGTGACCTCGGACTCGTTGACGCCGAACGCCTTCACCTTGATCCGCACCCAGCCAGGCTGGCGTACGGGCACCGGCACTTCCTTGATCTCCAGTGCGTCCAGGCCGCCGGGCCGGGTAACGACGACGGCCCGCATCATCGCCCGTGCGGCGTCGTCGGCTGCTGTCGGCCGGCTCATACCGAACTCCTTCACCATGTTCGCCCCCCTTATATGTGAACGTGAAGCCGCGGCTCCACGACGCAGGCGTGCCCGGCGAGGTCGGCGACGACGTTCCGCAGCTGCCGCGGCCGCGGCAGGCGGGCCCGGCGGACGAGGGCGGCCGCGGCCTGTACCCCGTTCAGCGGCTGGCCCGCCCAGTGGGGCGCGACGCGGCTGAGCACCGGCAAGCTGGTGTGGTTCGAGTCACGCCACTCGCCTCCGAAACTGGGGGATGTCCCGCAATCGGCTTTGGCTTCGATCAGGGCCGCGGGCTGTCGGTCGCGCCTCCATCGCGGGGGCGGCAGCCCCAAGGGACTCTGACACCGTGTGTGAGCGACCGCCTACTCGACGGGGTCGAGGGCCTGCCTGTGCGGGAGGCATCAGGTGGTTGCGCAGAGCGGTGGGGCACCTGGTGGCTCAGGGGCCGTGGGTCGCCGGCGCGCCGTATCGGGCGAGCATGGTCAGCACCGCTTGGTCGACCGCGTTGATGATGGAGGAGTCGTCGGGCTCCCAGCGTGCGAGCAGCATCCGCGGCCAGAACACGTAGTTGGAGATCATCCCGAGGAATTGGGTCGCCGCCATCTCCGCATCGTCAAGCCGGGCTGTACCAGCGGCGTTCTCCGCCGCCAGGTAGCGACGGACCGATTCGAAGTAGGGCATCTTGCCGAGCTTGAACTGGGTCTCGCCGAGCTCCGGGAAGCGCGGTACCTCGGCGATGACGATGCGGAAGAGGGCGGCCATGCCGGGCTGGGTGAGAAGGTCCACGTATCGGCGTCCGATGGTCTCAAGTCCTGCGCGGAGGTTCCCTGGCTCGGGGAGGGGGGCCTCCTCGTCGCCGACCTTCCAGTATTCGGTGACGATCGCCTCGAACAGGGCCGCCTTGGTGGTGAACTGCTTGAACAGAGTCGCCCTCGACACTCCGGCCGCCTCGGCGATGCGGGCCAGCGAGGTGCCGTCGTAGCCGGAGTCGAGGAACAGCTTCGTCGCTGCCTCGATGATGGACGTCCGCTTCTGCGCCGCCACGCGCCGGTGGTATTCCGAAGGCTGTGCCGTCATGCCCTCCAGTATGCCTCCCGCTGCGAGGTGAGTCACTTGACTCACCCCTAGTCCCGCTCTTACCTTGAGAGAGGAGGTGAGTCACTCGGCTCACCATTAATGCAAGCCTGGAAGGAAGCATCATGGGGCGCTTTGAGGGCCAGACCGTCATCGTCACGGGCGGCAGCGGGGGCATGGGCAGCAGTCATGTGCAGGGCTACCACGCCGAGGGGGCGAACGTCGTCATTGCCGGCCGCGACGACGCCGCCGGCCGCGATCTAGCTGCTCAGCTCGGCCATCGGGCTCTGTCCGTTCACCTGGATGTCGCCAGCGAGGACGACTGGGCGGCGGCGGTGCGAGAAGCCGAAGGCCACTTCGGGCCGATCAGAATCCTGGTGAACAACGCGGGCGTCCAGAACCCGGCGGCCCCTATCGAGCACACCGAACTCCGCACCTGGGAGCACACCTTCAGCGTCAACGTCACCGGCCAGTTCCTCGGCATCAGGGCCGTGGCTCCGTCGATGCGCAGGGGCGGCGGCGGAACCATCGTCAACATCGCCTCGACCATGGCCCACGTCGGCACGGCCTTCTACGCCCCCTACACCGCCAGCAAGTGGGCCGTGCGCGGACTGACCAAGACAGCCGCGCTGGAGCTGGGGCGGGACAACATCCGGGTCAACTCCATCCACCCCGGCGTCGTCTCCACACCGCTGATCAACGAACCCACCGTCGCGGGCCAGCCGGCCATCGCCGACTTCTACTCGCCCGACCCCTTCGCCATCCCCCGCCTCGCCGAACCCTCTGACATCACCCGCCTGTTGCTCTTCATCACCTCCCAGGACGCATCTTTCGCCACGGGCTCGGAATTCGTCCTGGACGGGGGCCTGCTGCTCGGCCCTGCACTCCAACCCGAAGCCGGCATCGCAGTTTGAGCTGACATTGCAGTACGGAGCGTGCAGGCGTGGGCGTCCATGTTGTTCAAGACGAAGCGACCTTGTCCTGCGATGATGACGGGCTGTGGCAGTTGTGATCACGGCGTCCGAGCCGTCCTGGACAACTCCGTTCACTGGGCTGAGCCCGGGCTGCTCCGGCAGGTTGGTGGCCGCGTTGCGACGGGAGGGCACGGATGCGGTGCGGCGGGGCCGTCCGTGGAGTCTGCCGCTGGAAGACCGGGTGCTGCTCGGGAGGATGAGGAACAAACGAGTCAATTCCCACCTGCCCCCCTCGGAGCGGTGCTGACCCCGCTACGCCATGAGCATCAGGGCACTCACACCTTGCGGTTCCGACCATCCGATGGCCGAGCAGCCCAGCAGAATCGCGCCCCCGGGCTCCGGCAGAGCCGTGCGTT
The DNA here is from genome assembly GCF_001984575.1 of Streptomyces sp. MP131-18. Taxonomy (GTDB): domain Bacteria; phylum Actinomycetota; class Actinomycetes; order Streptomycetales; family Streptomycetaceae; genus Streptomyces; species Streptomyces johnsoniae. The sequence continues at coordinate 2,806,112 of NZ_LZNS01000001.1, forward strand.
TGCCCTCCTGATCACCGGAAGCCCGGTGTCGTCCGCAACCTGAGGACAATGGCGGCCGCCCCGGGCCGCTGTGCTGACCGGGGGAACCCACGAGATTCGTCAGGCCGTTGTCCCGGTTGCCGGCCGGTCGCCCACGACGCCGGTTGACATCAACGCTGACATCGACGCCGGCGGAAAGCAGCGGTCCTCGGCGACCGGCCGCGACAGTGCCCCAGCCATCCGGGCAGGGCATGAGGCGTTCGAAAAGCGGAAGGTCGCGGGTTCACGGAAGCCGTCTTCGGCAGGCTTTGGCCGCCCTCTGCGGGAGTCCGAGCGCCTCCGCATCGCCGACCGGCCGCGGGCTGCGGCCGAACGGCGACTGCTGCCGGACGCCCCCGTTCTCGGCAACAAAACCCGCAGCCAAAGACCACCGTGCCACCGGCGGGGAGCGGACCGGCCGTCCTCCCCGCAACCTCAGGCATAGCGCGACGTGCCCGTGTCCGCCCCGGGCCTCGACCGCTCAACGGCCTGACCGCCTCGTTCGAGAGCGCGGATCTCGCGGTCACGGTCATCACCGAGGTCGAACCACGACCGCTCGGGGCGAGGACCGAAGTGACCACCTACCGCATCCTTCAGGAAGCGCACACCAAAGCGCGTGGTCCTCCCCTTGGCCATGGGTGCTCGCTGTGGCGGTCGCGGTGTCCTACAGCTGGTACACGCTGCGCGCGGTTCCCGCGGTGCGCCGGCATGTGTTCGAGCTGTCCCGGCTCAAGCTGATCGGGATCTGGGCGGCGGTTGTCAGCGGCGTCGTCGAGGAGATCGTGCTCCGGCAGCTGTTGGTGGACGGGCTGTCGGCCGCCGGTGCCGCCCGCGCCGTCCAGGTCCTGACCTCGGCGGCGGTCTCCGGGGCCGCACACGCACTCTGGGTTCTGATCCGAGGCGCGTGGAGGGTGGCCCTGCCAGTGGTCGCGTCCACCGCCGCGCTCGGCGCCCTCCTGGCGATCCTCCATCTCGTCGCGGACCGCAATGTGCTGCCCGCGATCGCCGCCCACGTGGCCATCAACCTCGTGATCGAGCCCTGGCTCATCCTCGCCGCCGTATCCAGCGCGCTCATCACTCATGCGGGTGATACGGCGCGATCGCATTCGGCCGGCTGCCTGAATGAGCGGCGCGGGTGAACCACCGGCTCGTCTCCCGGCGGTGGTCATCGCCACCGGGATCTCCGCGACCGGGCACCGCGAGACCCTCGGGCTGATGGTCGGCGACAGCGAGCCGAAGCCGTTTCGGACGACGTTTGCCGGATCAGTGGGTCTGCGCTATGACGGCCGTCATACGTTGAAGCGGAACTCCACCACGTCGCCGTCGCGCATGATGTAGTCCTTGCCCTCCATGCGGGCCTTGCCGCGGGAGCGGGCCTCTGCGACGGAGCCTGCGTCGATCAGGTCGTCGAAGGAGATCACTTCTGCCTTGATGAAGCCCTTCTGGAAGTCGGTGTGGATCACACCGGCCGCTTCCGGTGCGGTTGCGCCCTTCTTGATAGTCCAGGCGCGGGCCTCCTTCGGGCCCGCCGTCAGGTAGGTCTGGAGGCCCAGGGTGTCGAAGCCGACGCCGGCGAGGGTGGCCAGGCCCGGCTCGGTCTGGCCGACGGTCTGGAGCAGCTCCAGCGCCTCATCCTCGTCCAGCTCGGCCAGGTCGGCCTCCAGCTTCGCGTTGAGGAAAATGGCCTCGGCGGGGGCGACGAGGGCCCGCTGTTCCGCCTTGAACGCCTCGTCGGTCAGCTCGTCCTCGTCCACGTTGAAGACGTAGAGGAACGGCTTCACCGTCAGCAGGTGCAGCTCGTGCAGGGGCTCGGCACGTTCGGTGCCCTGGGCGATACCGGCCGAGAACAGGGTCCGGCCGTCCTCCAGGATGGCCTTCGCCTCCTCCACGGCGCGGACCATCGGCTGCTTGTCCTTCTTTACCCTGGCCTCCTTCTGGAGGCGGGGCAGTACCTTCTCGATCGTCTGGAGGTCCGCGAGCATCAGCTCGGTGTCGATCGTTTCGATGTCGCTCTTGGGCGAGACCTTGCCGTCCACGTGTACGACGTTCTCGTCGTGGAAAGCGCGGATGACCTGGCAGATCGCGTCGGACTCGCGGATGTTGGCCAGGAACTTGTTGCCAAGGCCCTCGCCTTCGCTCGCGCCCCGCACGATGCCCGCGATGTCGACGAAGTCGACCGTGGCCGGCATGACCCGCTGGGAGCCGAACACCTCGGCGAGCCGGGCCAGGCGGGCGTCGGGGACGCCCACGACGCCGATGTTGGGCTCGATCGTGGCGAACGGGTAGTTGGCCGCGAGCACGTCATTCTTGGTCAGGGCGTTGAAAAGGGTCGACTTGCCGACATTCGGCAGGCCGACGATTCCGATCGTGAGCGACACGTGTGACTTCCCGGAACGAGGGGGTGAGCTGAGGGCCGGTGAACCAGTCTACGGGCGCCGCGGAACGGCCCCGCCTGCCCCGGGCGGACAGTCATATGGCCCGCAAGCGTGTCCATCACCTCTTCTTTCACCGCCCGCGGATTACCGTGGGGGCGTGGAACACACTACGCACACGACCCGTGACGCACGGCGCCCGCAGGCCGCGGTGCGGACACGGGTGCCGCGCCCCGCGGGGCGCCCGGCGCCGCGGCCGGGGCCGCGGCAGCGGCGCCGGCTGCCACGGCCGCGGCTCACCGGGCTCGGCTGCGGTGTGCTGGCCACGGTGACGATGGTGGCGGCGGCCCGGTGCTGCGATCTGCTGGGCGGGGCCCCCACGCTCTACGGCGTGCTGTTCGTCGCGGCCTGCGTGGCCGCCGCGGTCTGGGTCAGGCCCGCGGACCTGGTCTGCGCCCCGATCGCCGCACCGATCGCGTTCGCCACGGGCCTGCTCGCCTCGGCGGGCCCCGCGGACACCGTGACCCAGCTGGCGCTGCGCGCGCCGTGGGTGTTTCTCGGCACGCTGGCGGCGGTGGCGATCACGCTGGTGCGCAAAGGTTCGGATCTGCTCCGCCGCCGCCTCGCCCGCCGCCGCGGGAGCGGCCGGGTCAGCCGCTGAGCTGCCAGGTCAGCTCGGTCTCACCGGACTCCCAGGTCACCTCGCCAGGCTCGACGCTCTCGGGGATGAGGAATGTCTTGCACATGGTGATCTCCTCGCCGGGGCCGATGGTCGGCGGGCTGTCGCCCGATCCCTCCGGGCAGCCGTTCGGCAGCCCCAGGTCGCCGAAGGCGGTGACGAAGCCGGCCATGGAGCCGTCGGTGAGGAACAGGCTCGTGTCCGAGATCGGCCGCGGGTACTCCAGAGTGTCCCCGCCCGCATGGGCGAACGTGACGTACACGTACGCCGGCCGCTGGCCGCTGGTGTCGGCGGAGGTGTTGAGGCTCGCCAGGTCGGCGTTGGCCCCCACGTCGACCCGATCGGCCGTGATCGTCAGGTCGGCGACGGTTCCGCCCTCCTCATAGGGCACCGGCTCGCTCGGCTCGCCCTGCCCCAGGGTGCCCGGGACTCCGCCGGCCGCCGCCTCCTCCTCAGCCGCATCGGCCTCCCCCGCCGGTGCGTCATCCTCGGCCGGGGCCGCTTCCTCGGTCTGCTCGGATTCGTCGGCGCCCGGGGTGAAGGCATCCTCGGAATCGTCGTCGGAACCGCAGGCGGTGAGCGCCAGCGCCAGCACGGCGGCCGGGGCGGCGGCACGGAGCCAGGCGGACTTCCGCATGAACACGTGAATCTCCCTCGTCATGAACATCTGTCATCGTCGCTGTACGGACCGTGCCGATCCTAGGGACGGGACAGCTGTGACCAGGGATAAAGCAGATACAACTGAGGTGCAGGAGCCCGGCCGGGCCTGGCCGAGGCCTAGGGCTTGGTCTTCGCGGCGGCCTCCGCCCGCAGGTCGCGGCGCAGCTCCTTGGGCAGGGAGAACTGGATGTGCTCCTGCATCGGCTGAACGATCTCCACGTCGCCGTAGCCCCGCTCGGCCAGCCATTCCAGGACCTCGTCCACCAGCACCTCGGGCACCGAGGCGCCTGAGGAGAGCCCCACCGTGGTCACGCCCGCCAGCCACGCCTCGTCGATCTCACCCGCGTTGTCGACCAGATGGGCGGCGCCGGCGCCCGCGCCGAGGGCAACCTCGACCATGCGCGCGGAGTTCGACGAGTTTTTCGAGCCGACGACGAGGACCAGGTCCGAGTCGGCCGCGACCTGCTTGATCGCGGTCTGGCGGTTCTGCGTGGCGTAGCAGATGTCGTCGCTCGGCGGGCTGACCAGCTTGGGGAAGCGCTCCTTGAGGGCGTCGACGGTCTCCATCGTCTCGTCCACGGACAGCGTGGTCTGGGAGAGCCACACGACCTTGCCGGGGTCGCGGACCTCGACGTCGGCGACGTCCTGCGGGCCGTCGACCAGGGTGATGTGCTCGGGCGCCTCGCCGCTGGTACCGATGACCTCTTCGTGGCCCTCGTGTCCGATGAGGAGGATGTCGTAGTCCTCCTTGGCGAACCGGACGGCCTCCTTGTGCACCTTGGTGACGAGCGGGCAGGTGGCGTCGACCGTGGCGAGCCGCCCGCGCTCCGCCTCGCGGTGGACCTCGGGGGAGACGCCGTGCGCGGAGAAGATCACGATTTCGCCCTCGGGCACCTCGGCCGTCTCCTCGACGAAGATGGCGCCCTTCTTCTCCAGGGTGCGGACCACGTACTTGTTGTGCACGATCTCGTGGCGGACGTAGATGGGCGGACCGTACTGCTCCAGGGCGCGCTCGACAGCTATGACGGCGCGGTCCACTCCCGCGCAGTATCCGCGGGGCGCGGCGAGCAGGACACGGCGGCGGTCTGTGTCGTTGGCCATGGGCCCATCGTAAGGGTGCGGCCGGTCCCGGCTGTCAGTGCGCGGCGCTAGCGTGGTCGTCATGGCAGTGCAGACGTCCGCGGAGGCGCCGATTCCCGTCGGCGAGGTGTCCCGGCTGATCGGGGGGTGGATCGACCGTCTCGGTGCGGTGTGGGTGGAGGGGCAGATCACCCAGCTCTCGCGCCGGCCGGGTTTCGGCGTGGTCTTCCTCACCCTGCGGGACCCGGCGCACGACGTCTCGGTGCGGGTCACCTGCTACCGGGCCGTGTTCGACAAGGTGGCGGACGTGATAAGCGAGGGCGCCCGCGTGGTGGTGTTCGCCAAGCCCGAGTGGTATGCGCCGCGCGGGGAGTTGTCGTTGCGTGCGACGGAGATCCGCGCCGTCGGGGTGGGCGAGCTGCTGCTGCGGCTCGAGCGGCTGAAGCGGGCGCTGACCGCGGAGGGGCTGTTCGCGGAGGCGCGCAAGCGGCGGCTGCCGTTCCTGCCGCGCTGCGTCGGCCTGGTGACGGGCCGCGCCTCGGCCGCGGAGCGCGACGTCCTGCGGAACGCGCGGCTGCGCTGGCCCGCGGTCCAATTCTCCGTGCGCAATGTGGCGGTGCAGGGGGTGCATGCGGTGCCGCAGGTGATCGAGGCGGTGCGGGAGCTCGACGCGGACGCGGACGTGGAGGTGATCGTGGTGGCCAGGGGCGGCGGCAGCGTCGAGGATCTGCTGCCGTTCTCCGACGAGTTGCTGGTGCGTGCCGTCGCGGCCTGCGGCACTCCGGTGGTCTCGGCGATCGGGCACGAGCCCGATTCCCCGCTGCTGGATCTGGTGGCGGACCTGCGGGCGTCGACGCCGACCGATGCGGCCAAGCGCGTCGTGCCCGACGTGGGTGAGGAGCTGGCGCGGGTGCGGCAGTTGCGGGACCGGGCCCGGTGGGTGCTCGCGTCCCGGATCGACCGGGAGGAGCGCGGCCTCGCGGCGGCGCGCAGCCGCCCGGTGCTGGCCGAGCCGCACCGGATGGTGGACGGTCGCGCGGAGGAGCTCCAGGCGCTGCTCGGGCGCTCCCGGCGCACGCTTGCGCATCTGCTTGACCGGGCGCGCGGCGATCTGGAGCACACCAGGGCGCGCGTCGTCGCGCTGTCCCCGGCGGCGACACTGCGCCGCGGTTACGCCGTCCTCCAGCGGGCGGACGGAGCGGCAGTGCGGGAGCCGGAGGACGTGGCGGATGGCGACGTGCTGCGGGCGAGGGTGGCCGGGGGCGCCTTCGCGGTGACGGTCGGCGAGCGGCCCCCGGCGGGCGGCATAGGGTGACGCGCATGACGGGCACGACAGGCGAGACGGGAACGACGGGCACGCCGACGGACGGGACCGGCGGGGCGGCGGCGGGAGCGGCGCTGGGCTACGAGCAGGCCAGGGACGAGCTGATCGACGTCGTGCGACGGCTCGAAGCGGGCGGGGCGACGCTGGAGGAGTCGCTCGCGCTGTGGGAGCGCGGCGAGGAGCTGGCCAGGATCTGCGGGGAGTGGCTGGAGGGCGCACGGGCACGGCTGGACGCGGCACTTGCGCGCGACGAGGCCGCGGAGGAAGCGGACGAGGAGCAGACCGGCGAGGCGGACGGGGAGGACGAGTAGGGCGCTGCCCGCTCCTCCCGGTCTCCCGGTCTCCCGGTCTCCTGCTTCTTGTCCCCGGCCCGACGGCCGACTCGACGGCCTACTCGACGACTTCGAGTGCCCCGGCGAACTGGGCCAGCCGTTCGAAACCGGCCGTGCCCATGACGACGGTGGTCACGCCCGGCTCCTGGAGCACCAGCGCGTCGTACTTCGGCCCTTCCCAGCGCGCCCAGTCCCGGCCCTCGACCTGCTCGGTCCCGCCGGTGTCCTCCGCGTCCCTGGTCACGTCGGCGACGAAGCCGGCCGCGTCGCCGTCGGCCTGGGTCAGTGCGGCGTACTCCTCGTCCGGGTCGAGGAAGCCGAGCCGCCACGTGGCGCCGAAGTCGCCCAGCGGCTCGTAGCGCACGGAGGTCGCGCGCCAGTCCTCCGGCAGCCCTTCCGGCACGAGCAGGTCGTAGGGGGCGGCGCGGGCGGCGGTGGCCGACTCGACCTCATACGAAACGGTCGGCGTCGCACCCTCGGGCTGGTCCTCGGGGTTGAGCCCGACGAGCACGAAGGTTCCGGCACAGATCACCGCCATGGACAGCACCATGTTCCGGACCGACTCGAAGCGCTGCCGCTTCCCCGGCCGTGCCCCGTCCTGCGGCGGGGCCGCGTCCGCGTCCGCGCCGGTGTCCGCGCCCGTGTCCTTCGCCGGCACGTCGTCCGGCGTCACGTCCGTCGTCACGTCGTTCGCCACCCTCCCATCGTCCCGCATACCGGGACGGGCCTCGCACCCGCCCCCGGGTTCGCTCATCCGAAGGCGGTGCTGCTCATCTGTTTCCGGACCGCTACAGTCGAAGACACCCTCAGCGCGACCCGCCGCAGAAAGGTCGTTCCCGATGACTGATCACCATCTCCCGCCCCCGCTCGACGTCGCACCCGAAGCTCCCGACCGCAACCTCGCGCTCGAACTGGTCCGCGTCACCGAGGCCGGGGCGATGGCCTCGGGGCGCTGGGTGGGCCGCGGCGACAAGAACGGCGCGGACGGTGCCGCGGTGCGCGCCATGCGCGCGCTGATCTCCACCGTCTCGATGAACGGCGTGGTCGTCATCGGCGAGGGCGAGAAGGACGAGGCGCCGATGCTGTTCAACGGCGAACGTGTCGGCGACGGTTCCGGCGCCGAGTGCGACGTGGCCGTCGACCCGGTGGACGGTACGACGCTCACCGCCAAGGGCATGGCGAACGCCGTCTCCGTGCTGGCCGTGGCGGAACGCGGCGCGATGTTCGACCCGAGCGCCGTCTTCTACATGGACAAGCTGGCCACCGGCCCGGAGGCCGCCGAGTTCGTGGACATCGACGCCCCGCCGGCGGTCAACATCCGGCGGGTGGCGAAGGCCAAGGGCGGATCGCCCGGCGACGTGACCGTGTGCATCCTGGACCGCCCGCGCCACGCGGACCTGGTCAAGGAGGTGCGCGAGGCGGGCGCCCGGATCAAGTTCATCCAGGACGGCGACGTGGCAGGCGCGATCATGAGCGTCCGCGAGGGCACGGGCGTGGATCTGCTCCTCGGCGTCGGCGGCACGCCGGAGGGCATCATCGCGGCATGCGCGATCACCTGCCTCGGCGGCACGATCCAGGGCAAGTTGTGGCCCAGGGACGACGCCGAACGAAAGGCGGCGCTGGACGCGGGCCACGATCTGGACCGGGTCCTGCACACCGGCGATCTCGTGCGCGGCGAGAACGTGTTCTTCGTCGCCACCGGCATCACCGACGGCGAACTTCTGCGCGGTGTGCGCTACCGGGCGGAAACGGCCACCACCCAGTCACTGGTGGTGCGTTCGCGCTCGGGCACGATCCGGCAGATCGACTCCACGCACCGGTTGTCCAAGCTGCGCGCCTACAGCGCCATCGACTTCGACACCGGCCGCTGATCCGGCAACCGCGTCCGCGGGTGCCCATGGGTGCCCGCGGGCACGGCGGTGCGGCACCACCGCCCGGCGGCATCGTGCGGCCGGCGGGCGGGGGCCGGTGGTGGAAGCACGCCCGGGTGAGACCCGGCCCGTGGGGTGCCTCCCGCGCGCGGGTTGCGCGTGCGGGTTGAGGGCCGGGGGGCGGAACGGGGTGCGGCCTCCGGGGCGCGGCGTGTCAGGCGATGCGGGTGATATCCGTGGTGCGGCTGCCGGAGGCGGCCTCGCGGCGCCGTCGGCGGCTGAGCACCACGCGGCGCTCGGCGGCCGTCAGGCCACCCCAGACGCCGTAGGGCTCCGGCTGGAGCAGAGCGTGCTCCCGGCATTCGAGGAGCACCGGGCACCGGGCACACACCGATTTTGCCGCCTGCTCCCGGGAGAGCCTGGCCGCGGTCGGCTCCTGAGAGGGGGCGAAGAACAGCCCCGCCTCATCCCGCCGGCAGGCGGCCTCCGAGTGCCAGGGTCCAGCAACATCTCTGGAACTGCGCTGTGTGGGGCCGGCTGATGACCACTGGGACTCTTGTGGCGGTGACGATTGCAGCACGGTCAACTCCTGACGACGGCTACGGAGGTCGCTCCTGGCTGGTGGACCCTCACCCGTCAAGGGGGAAGCCGCAGTTCACCCTTCCCGCCGTGCGGCCATACGAGTGACGGTCCCCCCAGCCCTACCCGCTGTGCGCACGCTTATGCACGGAGCGACAACGTCGCCGGTCGTATCAGCCTCCCGGGTCACTCGCGGCTGAGGTCGCGCACCCGCTTTCCCGGAACGTGCTTTGCTTCCACCCCGCCCCAGATGGCGACCCCCTGGACCACGACCACGGGGGCGTGCGGCTCGGTCGACTCGGCCTCGCGCACCTCGAAGCCGCCCATGATGCCGCTGCCGGCGCTGCGCAGGCTCACGTTCTCCGGGACCTTGATCTCGATGCCCCCGCAGATCGCCGTCGCATTGATGACGATGTACTGCTGCTCGAATATCGCCTCGGTCAGGTCCAGCTCGACGCCACCGCAGACGGCCACCGCATTGATCTTGCCGCCGACGCGCCAACGGCCCTGCCGGGTCGCGCCGCTGAGGACGGCCACCACATTCTTCGCGCTGGCCACATGCACCCCGTGCGGTGCGCGGACGGGGTGCGGAGACCCGGGAGGCGGCGGGGCGGGCCGGTAGGTGCCCTGGGCCGGCGGCGGCCCGGGGGCGGGCCGCTGACCGGCCGGCAGATCCCGGATCAGCGGCTCCAGCTCGGCGAGGGTCTTGGCCTTGAAGACCGCCTCGATCCGCTCCGAGTGCTCCTCGGCGTCGAGCCGCCCCTCGGCCAGCGCCTCGCGCAGGATGTCGGCTATCCGGTCACGGTCCGCGTCGGAGGCCCGGACAGGCTGCTTCTCCAGCGGCACGGCGGGCGGATTCTCAGCGTTCACGGGCCCAAGCCTACAGATACGCGATACATCGCGACTAGCCCCTGTACGTTAAAGTGATATCAGATTGCTAACCCATGGAGCGAGGATCGCATGACACCCGACGCACCCGGCACCACCGCCACACCCGCCGCCGGCACCGCCGACACCCCGGACATGCCCGCCCCCCGGGTGCGCGAGGCCCGCGCGCACAGCGTTCCCGGCGGCCTGGCGCTGCTGCTCACCTTTCTCGGGGCCCTGTTGGGGCTCGGCGTCACCGTCATGGGCATCCCCGTGACCGCGACCGGATCGCCGGGGCTCGGGGTGCCGATGATCGTGGTCGGCGGACTGCTGTTCCTCGTATCGGTGTTCCTCATGACCGGGCTCAACATGGTCGCGCCGGGCGAGGCCCGCGTCGTCCAGTTCTTCGGCCGCTACACCGGCACCATCCGCGACGACGGCCTGCGCTGGGTCAACCCGCTGACCACGCGCGCCAAGATCTCCACCCGCGTCCGCAACCACGAGACGGCCGTGCTGAAGGTCAACGACGCCGACGGCAACCCCATCGAGCTGGCCGCGGTGATCGTCTGGCAGGTCGAGGACACCGCGCAGGCCAGCTTCGAGGTGGACGACTTCATCGAGTTCGTCGGCACTCAGACCGAGTCGGCCGTCCGGCACATCGCGATCGAATACCCCTACGACGCCCACGGCGCGGACCAGCTCTCGCTGCGCGGCGACGCGGAGGAGATCACCGAGAAGCTGGCCGTCGAGCTGACCGCCCGCGTCCGGGCGGCGGGCGTCCGCATCATCGAGTCCCGTTTCACCCACCTCGCCTACGCCCCCGAAATCGCCTCCGCCATGCTCCAGCGCCAGCAGGCGGGCGCGGTGGTGGCCGCCCGGGAGACCATCGTCGAGGGCGCCTGCGGAATGGTGGAGGCCGCCCTCGAACGCATAGCGGAGCTGGAGGCCGTCGAGTTCGACGAGGAGCGCAAGGCCGCCATGGTCTCCAACCTCCTCGTGGTGCTGTGCGGCGACCGCGCCCCCCAGCCCGTGCTGAACGCGGGATCGCTCTACCAGTGACGGAAGGCTCCGCGCGCCGCGGGCGCAAGCAGGTGCTGCTGCGGCTCGACCCGGCCGTCCACGACGCGCTGAGCAAGTGGGCGGCGGACGAGCTGCGCAGCACCAACGCGCAGATCGACTACCTGCTGCGCCAGGCGCTCAAGGAGGCCGGGCGCCTGCCCAGGGGCGCCAGGCCACACCCCGGGCGCGGCCGGCCGGCCAAGAGCCGGCCCGCGGGGGACGTACCGGAGACGGCGGAGCCGGGGACGGCGGAAGACACGCGGGAGACGGGAGGCGCGGAAGGCGAAGAGGAGACCCGGCAGGCGGGGCGGCCCGAGGGCCCGGGCGGCACACGCCCCGGCTGACGGCCCCCGGGGTCAGCAGAGCGGCGTCAGGAGAGCGGCGTCAGGAGAGCGGCGGCGCCATCTCGAACCACACCAGCTTGCCCGTGCTCAGCCGCGTCGCGCCCCACTGGCGGGCCAGCCGCTGAACGAGGTACAGGCCGCGGCCGCCCTCGTCCGCCGGGCCCGCCTGCCGCAGCCGCGGCAGCTGCGGAACGTCGTCGCCGACCTCGCAGCGCAGCACGTCGGTGCGCAGCAGCCGCACGGACACCGGCCGTTCCGCGTACCTGACCGCGTTCGTCACGACCTCGCTGACCAGCAGCTCGACCGAATCCTCCAGCTCGCCGAGATCCCAGCGCGCCAGGCTCTCGCGGACCAGCCGACGCGCCTCGCGCACCGACTCGGCCCGCGGGTCCAGGCGGCAGTACGCGACATCGTCCGGTGCGATGCCCTCGAACCTGGCGGCCAGCAGCGCAATGTCGTCGTCCCGGTCGCCCGGGCCCACGATGTCGAGGATCTCGTCGCACAGCGGCTCCAGCGGCGCCGCCGAGTTGGGCCGGACCAGCCGCGAGATCTCGGCGAGCTTCTCGCGTAGATGTTCCACTCCGGTCCATACGTCCCGACTTCGCGACTCCACCAGGCCGTCGGTGTAGAGCACGAGCGTCGCCCCGGCCGGGGCGGCCAGCTCCACCGTCTCGAAGTCGACGCCGCCCACGCCGATCGGCGCGTTCGGCGGCAGGTCGAGCACCTCGGTCGAGCCGTCGACGTGCAGCAGAACGGGCGGCGGATGGCCCGCGTTCGCCGCCGTGATGCGGTGCGCGACCGGGTCGTACACCGCGTACAGGCAGGTCGCCATCCGGTCCGTGCCCAGCCGCTGCGCCTGCTCGTCGAGATGGTGCAGCACCTCCTGCGGCGGCAGGTCCAGCCCGGCCAGCGTCTGCACGGTGGTCCGCAGCTGGCCCATGATGGCCGCTGATGTGGTCGAGTGGCCCATCACGTCGCCGACGACGAGCGCGACCCGGCTGCCGGGCAGCGGGATCGCGTCGTACCAGTCGCCGCCGACGCGGGCGGACTGCGCCGCCGGGAGGTAACGGCTGGCCAGCCGCACACCGGTGGGCTGCGGCAGGTCGTCCGGCAGCATGGTGCGCTGCAACTCGTCGGCGATCGACGCCTCGCGGCCGTACAGCACCGCCTTGTCGACGCCCAGCGCCGAGTGGGTCGCCAGCTGCTGGGCGACCTGGAGGTCCTCCGCCTCAAACGATTCACGATCGGGCCTGCGGAGAAAGACGGCGGCGCCGATCACCCGGCGCCGACCGCGCAGCGGCGCGACGATCGCGCGCTGCCCCTCGGGCAGCGACACGGCGCCGGTCAGCTCGCGCAGCGCGGCCCTGGGCACCTGCGACTCCACGAAGACCGGCCGCACCCCGCGCAGGACCTCGGCGAGCGGCCCGTTACCCCGGACCTCGACCAGGGAGGTCGCGCTGGCCAGTATCGGCAGCACCGGGCCCGAGCCGTCCGCGCGCAGATCGCCGACCGAGCCGAGGGCGAGCGCCTCCGGGATGCGGTCGGTGCGGCGCAGCTTCAGCACCCAGGGCGTCACCGGCTGCTCGTCACCGACCGGCAGCGGATGTCTGAGGTAGACGAGGATCGCGTCGGAGAACGTCGGCACCGAGGCGCGGCACAGGCCGAGCACGATCTCGTCCAGGTCCATGCCCCGGGCGATACGACGGGTGGCGGCCCCCACGAACCGCAGCCGGTCGGTGTCGCCCATCCCGCCGTTCAGCCCCTCGCCCGAGGCGGGGCGCGTGGGCGGCTGCTCCGCGGATTCTGGCTCGGAGCGGGCGTGCGGCAGCCCCGAGCTGTCGGCGAAAGGAGATACGTCCGCCGTACGAGCCACGGGCTGCGGTGGGGTCGGGTCCGTCACGAGGGGGAGTCCATCCAGGCGGGAACTAGCGTGCGGGGTGGGGGCGTTGTGCGGTTGTGGGGGTCGATCCTACGGTTCTCGGCAGGGGATGCATCAAGAGGCTCTCGGGTGGGGCGGCAGGCTGCGGGCCGCCGGTGCGGGCGCCAGGCCGGTGGCGGGCCGGTCCCAGTCGCCGGGCAGCTGCGGGGTCCGCCAGCGCGGATCGGGCCGCCAGGAAGCCCAGGTCTCGGAGAACGGACGTCCCCACATGCGGACGAGGCGGATCGCCTCTTTTCCGGCCGCACGGACCCGTTCCGCCTGCCCGGTGTCCAGGAGTCCTGCCTCCTGGGCCTGGGCGAACTCGTCCTCGTCCCGCCACTCCCAGCTGCGGTCGGGATAGACCGCGATGTCGAGAAAGTGATCTTCGGAATCCACCCCGCCCGGCCACCGGCTCCGGGGCTCTTCAAGATTGACGTACCAGTTCTTGAAGCGCCACCCCCGATCCCAGAAAAGCCACACGGACCACGGCTCACCCGGCCGGGCCAGCTTCAGGACGCCGGCGCCGAACCAGCGCGAGCGCACCGCCGTCCTCGGCTTGGTGTAGCGCGTGGCCAGCGGCTCGTCGTGAACGGCGGTGCCGTCGGCCAGCTCCGGTTTGATGCACTCGGTCCCCGGCGCCATCCAGACGGCCAGCAGCCCGGGAGTGTCCTGGACAACGGTGACCGGACGGCAGATGTGCAACGCGTCGGACCCGTTGGCCCGGTATCGCCAGAGGATGTGGTCCCCCGGCCGCCACGGATGCGCGCCGCCTGCCGACTCTCTTCCCGTTGTCATCTACACATGGTATTCGGGTCGACGCGGACCGCGGGCGCATCCGGCGGCCGGGTTCAGGGGCGGGTCATACGCAGCACGTCCAGCGCCTCGTCGAGCTGCTCGATCGTCAACTCGCCGCGCTCCACATACCCCCCGTCGAGGACCGCCTCGCGGATCGTCTTGCGCTCGGCGAGCGCCCGCTTGGCGACCTTGGCGGCGGCCTCGTAGCCGATGTAGCGGTTGAGCGGGGTGACCACGGAGGGGGAGGACTCGGCGTACTCGCGGGCGCGCTCCACGTTGGCCGTGATGCCGTCGACGGTGCGGTCGGCGAGCAGGCGGGAGGCATTGGCCAGCAGCCGGACGGACTCCAGCACATTCTTGGCGATCACGGGCAGCATGACGTTCAGCTCGAAGTTGCCCGAGGCGCCGGCGGTGGTGACGGTCACGTCGTTGCCGATGACCTGGGCCGCCACCATGAGCACGGCCTCGGGGATCACCGGGTTGACCTTGCCCGGCATGATCGAGGAGCCGGGCTGGAGGTCGGGCAGCGCGATCTCGGCGAGGCCCGTGCGCGGCCCGGAGGACATCCAGCGCAGGTCGTTGCAGATCTTGGTGAACGACACGGCGATGGTCCGCAGCTGGCCCGAGGTCTCCACCAGGCCGTCACGGGCGCCCTGGGCCTCGAAGTGGTCGCGGGCCTCGGTCAACGGCAGCCCCGTGGTCCGCGCGACCTCGGCGATGACGGCGGCGGAGAAGCCGGGCGGCGTGTTGATGCCCGTGCCGACGGCGGTGCCGCCGAGCGGCAGCTCGGCCAGCCGGGGCAGCGAGGCCGTCAACCGCTCGATGCCATAACGCACCTGGGCGGCGTACCCGTCGAACTCCTGGCCGAGCGTCACGGGGGTGGCGTCCATCAGGTGCGTGCGCCCCGACTTCACCACGTCCGCGAACTCCGCGCCCTTGCGCTCCAGCGCCTCGGCCAGGTGCGTGAGCGCGGGGACCAGCTCGCCGGTCACCGCGCCGGTCGCCGCGATGTGGATGGAGGAGGGGAACACGTCGTTGGAGGACTGGCTCGCGTTGACGTGGTCATTGGGGTGGACCGGGCGGCCCAGGCGCTCGGTCGCCAGCGTCGCGAGCACCTCATTGGTGTTCATGTTCGAGGAGGTGCCGGAGCCCGTCTGGAAGACGTCGACCGGGAAGTGCTCGTCCCAGCGTCCCTCGGCCACCTCCTCCGCGGCCCGGACGATGGCCTCGGCCATGTCCTTCTCGATGACGCCCAGCTCGGCATTGACAGTGGCCGCCGCCGCCTTGATCCGGGCGAGGGCCGCAATGTGGGAGCGCTCGATGCGCTGACCCGAAATCGGGAAATTCTCCACGGCACGCTGCGTCTGCGCCCGCCACCTGGCGTCCGCGGGCACCCGCACCTCGCCCATCGAGTCGTGCTCGACGCGGTATTCGTTCGTACCACTCATAAGGACGAATCTACCGGTCTGCCGGGCGGGCTCAGTCGAGGGTTATCCGCTTGCCCGCCAACGCCCGACGAGCGCGCCGGGTGCGGCGCGCGCCGTGCTCGCGCATCAGTTGCTCGGCGACGGCGGTGCGCACCGGTGAGTCCAGCGAGCCGAGCTGGACGCACGCGCGTTCCGTCGGCCAGCCGTCGGGGCCGTAGTAGGCGGCCAGATCGGGGATGAGCCCGGCCCACAGCGCGGGCGAACGTTCCTCCAGCGCGCGCTCGGTCCGCCGGCGCAGCTCACCGGCCTCGCTCGGGCGCAGCCGGTCCGCGACGGCCGTCCGGTCGGGCGGCGCCTGCCGCCCCTCCCCCGGGTCCCGCGACGCCGTGTCCCGGCGCTCCTGCCGCGTATCGCCGGGTCCGGGGCGGGCGCGCAGACCGAGGGTGGGCGCCGTCGCGGGCGCCGGTTGCGGGGCGGCCGGGGCTGCCGGGGCCGCCGGGGCGCGCAGCAGATCGCGCAGGAGGTCGCGGGTCTCGGCGGCCGACGCCGGGCGGTCCGCGCGGTCCTTGGCGAGCAGCCGCAGCACCAGCGCATCGACCTCCGCGGGAACGTCAGGCCGCAGCGCACTCGGCGGCTCGGGCTCCTGGTGCACCTGCCGGTACATGACCTGCATCGCCGTGCCACCGGGCGGGAACACCGTCCGGCCGGTCAGCATCCCGAACAGCACGCAGCCCAGCGCGTACAGATCGGTACCGGCGTCCACGGGGCCGCCGGTGCACTGTTCGGGTGCCATGTAGTCGGGCGTTCCGATCACGGTGCCGGTGGCCGTGATCGAGGACCGACGCTGCTCGCTGAGTCCCTCGGCGAAGCGCGCGATGCCGAAGTCCAGCAGCTTCACTCGGCCGTGGCTGAGCATGACGTTGCCCGGTTTGAGGTCGCGGTGCACGATCCCCGTGCCCGGCGCGTGCGCGGCGGCCAGCGCGTCCGCGATCTGCGCGGCCCACTCCAGCGCGTCCGCCCGCGGCGGCACGCCCTCGGCCAGGCGCTCCATCAGTGACTGGCCGGGCACCAGCTCCATCACCAGGAAGACGGCGGGCCTGCCGTCGAACGTGCCGGTGAACAGGTCGTGCACCATGACGATGTGCGGATGTGCGAGCCCGGCGATGGCCATGGCCTCCCGCTCCAGACGCCGCACCAGCTCACTGTCCGCACCGTCCGTCGCGGTCTTGATCGCCACGTCGCGGCCGAGGCGCTCGTCCTTCGCCCGCCAGACCTGGCCCATGCCGCCCTCGCCGAGCTTGCTGAGCAGCCGGTACCGGCCCTCGACGACGTCCCCCACCGCCATCCGTCCCCCCTGCGCCGCGTCTGACCCGTTGTCAGTAGGACGGCTTAGGATTCCACAGCATGGCCCGGGACCGGGTCGGCGGGGCAGGGGGGTGGAGCATGCGCGGCGCCGTGGCGGCACTGGCGGGGCTGGTCGGGTCCGTTCTGATCTTAGGCCTGCTCATGGCGCCCCCGGCGCACGCCGCCGGGCAGCTGGACGCCGCGGCGGAGGCCCTGGCCGACGGCCCCGGCGTGTGGATCGCCGAGGACTACGAGGGCATCGACGAGCGGACCGTCGAGCTGATGCGCGCCCGGTACGCCGCCGCCGAGACGCCGATCCGGGTCGCGATGCTCACCGAGGAGATGGGCGAGGGCGACGCGGCGGCCGAGGAGCTGGCCGCGAGCGTCGGCGAGCGGGGCGTCTACCTCGTGTACAGCGAGGTGCCCTCGCCCGTCAGCGACAGCCCGGTGACCGCGAGCGCGTGGGCCGTGACGGGCGTGCCGGTGACCCGCGAGGACCTTGAGGCCGAGGACTCGCACCGCATCGGCATCCCCTCGGGCAACTTCCTGCTGTCGCTGCCCGACGCCCTCGACGACGACCTGCGGCCCTCGGTCGCCGCCGTCTCGGACGACGACCCGTTCTTCGTCGACCCCGCCGTCACCGCGGCGTTCCCCGCGCTGGACATGCAGTTGCTGCGCGATTCCTTCGCGGGGGTGCCGCGGATACGGGCCGCGCTGGTCTCCGGCGTCGGCGGCGCCCTGGAGGCGGCACAGGCGTCGATGCTGAGCGGCCTGCCCGACGACGGCGTTGCGGTGCTCATCCAGTGGGAGGACGACGGCGCCTTCTCCGCCGTGTTCGGCGCCGGCCCCGACGTGCCGTACGAGATATCCGATCTTGAGACCGTCATCGGCGCCTCGGCCATCACCGAAGTGCCGGTGGACCAAGTGCCGCAGCGGCTGGCCCTGCTGGCGGCGCTGCTCTCGTCCGCGGACCCCGCGGAGACCGCTCGGGCGGCGCTCGCGGACACCGCTGTCTACGTGCACCCCGGGATATCCGACTGGCGGACGACGCCGGAGGAGGTGGCGGAGCACGCCGAGGCGCTGACGGCGGCCGACCCGTCGGCCAGGGTGGCGTTCCTTCCCGAGCCCGTGCTCGACCTCCGCTTCGGCGATCCGCTGCCGGGGCCCGAGAGCGCGCTCGCCGAGCTGGTCGCCGCCGACGGGCAGAACGTGGCGGTGTTCACCGTCGCCCCCTACCACGGCGGCCGTGTGAGCACGACCTCCGCGACCGGGGAGGCGTCGTTCGTCGAGGCCGCCGGGTGGGCGCACGGCAGCGACGCGTTCATCGGGGAGACGCTGACCGACCTGCTGGGACGCATCGAGTCGGCGGACGGCTTCGGCCCCTCCCTCAGGCCTCCCGGCCCGGAGGCCCTCGGGCGCTTCGCCCTGCTGTTCCTGCTCCTGTCGGTCGCGGCCCTGCTGGCGCGCGTGCTCGGCAGGCGGCTCACCCGGCGCCAGCGCCGGGCCAGGGCCGCCGCCGTCCGCCGCAGGCGGCTGTCGATCATGCCGCCGGCCCGCGTCCGCAGCGAGTTGGCCACCGCGGAGCTGGCCGCGCGGGCGGCCGCCGCGGACCTCATACGGCTCGGCGACGACCTGGCGGACGTTCCGCTGCCCGCGTCCCCGAGTGCTCTGCGGGCGCTGAAGCGGCTGCGCGGCGAGTACGAGCGTCTGCTCGACGCCCACGCGAACGTCACGTCGCGCGAGGACGTCGTCCGCCTCCGCCAGGACCTCACGCGCGTCCGCCGCGGCCTCGACCGGCTGCCGCGCCCCGTGAGCCGCTGAGACCGCGGGACGCAGGACGCGGGCGCGGTCCGGCCGCCCCGCGGAAAACGGCGTGGGGCGGCCGGGCCCGCGTGTCACTCGGTGCGCAGCCCGTCGGGGCGCATCAGCCGCCACAGCAGCGGAAGGCTGACGAGGGTCACCAGCGCGATCGTGGCGGCCCCCGCCCCGGCCATCGGCAGGAACGCGAGCCAGCCGCCCAGCCGGAGACCGGCCATGCTCATCAGCAGCGCGCCGAGCCCCGTTCCGACGACCGCGGCCACCGCCAGGCCAAGGCCCACCGGCACGGCCGTCTGCCACAGCACCGATGCGGCCAGCGTGCCGCGCCGGGTGCCGAAGGCGACCAGCGCGGACAGCAGCCTTCTGCGTTCCCGCAGTTGCTCGAACATCGAGACGATCATGCTGGCGCCGATGAGCAGCATGATCCCGGTCGCGCCGACGAGCAGTGCCTGCTGGACCTGGAGCAGCTCGTCCGACACCCGCTCCGACTCCAGCTCCCACACCTGCGCGGGCGGGCTCGTCTCCCAGGCCACGTTCCGGACGTGCTCGATGACGTCGGCCTCGTGCGGATCGACCCGCAGCAGCACCTCGGTCCATGGGTCCGCCAGCAGTCCGGGGTCGATGGCGGCCGGCGTGGCCAGGATGCCGACGTGCTCCTGCCCGCTCGCATCCGGCCTCGACTCCACCAGGGGCGCCGTCTCGGGAACCGTCCACCACCGGGGCTCGCCGGCCGCCTCGCCGGTCTCCCAGCTGACGGCGAGGTTGAGCCGCTCCCCGGGCGCGGGCAGACGCGACTCCGGCACGTCGCCGCTGTTCGCAATGAAGACGTCGCCGTTCGCGCACGAGTCGAGGACGGCCGACTCCCGCAGCGTTCCGCAGTCGGCCACCAGCACGGGAGTGAAGTCACCTGTCTCCGTGACCGCATCCCCCACCACGCTGCCGAAGCTGTCCGTGACCCCGGGCACCGACTCAAGACGGCCGACCAGTGCGCTCATGTCGCCGCCGTCCGCGGACGTTCGGCTGACCTCGATCTGTGCGCGGTCCGGGTCGTCCCCGGTGGCCACCGTCTGGTCGGTCCGCGCGCCGAAGAACAGCATGTGCAGTGCGATCGCACCGGCGACCGCCACCGTGATGCCGCTGACCGTGCGCGCCGCGGCGCCGCTGCTGAGCTGGAGCCGCCGCGTGGCGAGCTGCCAGGAGACGGGACCGCCGCGCAGCCGCCCGACGACCCGTTCGACCAGCCACGGCAGCAGGACCGTGGTGCCCGCGAGAAGCAGCACGACGCCTGTGGCGACCTGTCCCTGTTCCGCGGAACTGCCGCTGTCGAACGAGCCCACGAACGGCAGGAGCAGCAGCAGCCCCAGCACCCCCGGGGCCAGCCGCCACATCAGACGGCGGCGCGGCACGGAGCTCTCCCGGACCACGCCCAGCGGCTCGATGGCTATCCCCCGCAGCGCGAGGAGCGACGCGACCACCGCCGAGACCGGCACCGCCACCAGGATCAGCGCGAGCAGCAGCGGGGACGGCACGATGTCGCCCGGATAGGTGCTGAACTCCCAGACCGTGATGGAGCCGAGAAACTGCCGCAGCGCGAGGAACGCCCCCACACCGGCCACCAGCCCGAACAGCGCGCCCACCAGGGCCTCGCCCGCCGCGATCCGCCGCGTCATGTCGGTGTCCGCGCCCAGCAGGCGCAGCGCCGCGAGCCGCTGGTCGCGGCGTTCGCCGCCGAACCGGACCGCGGTGGCCATGAACACGGCCACGGGCATCAGCAGGACCACGCAGATGACGACGATGAGCAGCACCAGCACGGGAGGCAGTTCGGTGCCCACGGAGTCGACGCCGAAGGCGTCAGTGCGCAACGCGCGCTCCTCGGGGAGCGCCTCGGCGCCCGCGTAGTACATCAGCTCGTTCGGGCCCTTGAGACCCTCGGCCCCGATGGTGCCGGCCCGCCGGTGGTCGAAGCGCTCGGCGAGCAGCTCGCCCTCCGGCGAATCCAGCAGCTCACCCAGCGCCGGGGAGACGGCCATCTCGCCCGGGGCGGGGAACGCGTCGAGGCCGGGCGGCGGTTCCGCCGTCGTGTCCGCACCCGCGTCGGGCCGCAGCAGCATGCCGCCGACGCTGTCGCCCCGGTATTCGGTGCCGTTGGAGATGTACTGCACCGTGTCCGGCCCGGGCGGCATTTCCTCCCCCAGGGACGCGGGAGAGCGGGCGTCGCCGCGCGCGTTCCGCTCCGCCACCGCATGCGGCACGGACGCGGCCAGCAGCAGCACGACGACGCCGAGCCCGACCCCCGCCGCGGTCAGCAGCGTGCGCGTCCAGCCCGGCCCGCCGGCCAGGGCGAACCGCGCGCCGACCGCCAGCTCCCGCGCCCACGAGGACACTCGCCCACCGCCGCTCACAGCACCACTCCGTTCGCTTCTCCGGCCGCGCGGCAACGCCCGCGCGCCCACCCCGACCGCGGCCACCAGGCCGCACGCGCGTCGCTCACAGTGCCCCCGCCATATCGCGGGCCCGGCCGTCGCGGACCACGACCTCGCGGTCGGAGTAGGCGGCCACCCGGGACTCATGGGTGACCAGCACCACCGCGGCCTTCGTGTCCCGCGCGGCGGCGACGAGAAGTTGCATGACGCGTTCGCCGTTGAGGGAGTCGAGTGCGCCGGTCGGTTCGTCGGCGAACAGCACGCGCGGCGTGTTGACCAGCGCGCGGGCCACGGCCACGCGCTGGCCCTGGCCGCCGGAGATCTGTCCCGGCCGGTGGTGCCGGACGTCGTCGACCTCGAGCCGGGCCAGCCACTCGGTGGCGCGGGCCGCGGCGGCCTTGCGCCCGGTGCCGGTCAGCCGCAGCGGCAGCGCGACGTTCTCCTCACAGGTCAACTCGGGTACCAGCTGGCCGAACTGGAACACGAAACCGAAGTCGGCGCGCCGCAGCGCGCTGCGTTCGCCGTCGGACAGGCTGCCCAGGTCGCGGCCGTTGTAGCGCACGGTGCCCTGATCCGGCGGGACGATGCCCGCCAGGCAGTGCAGCAGTGTGGACTTGCCCGAGCCCGAGGGCCCCATCACAGCGACGGTCTCGCCGGCGCGGATGGCGAAGTCGGCGCCCGCCAGGGCGGGCGTGCTGCCGTACGTCTTGTGCAGGCCCGTCGCGGCGAGCAAAGGGGTCTCCGCGGTCGCGGCCGGCGGTGCGGGGTCGTGTGCGGTGCTGCTCATGTGTGGATCTCCGATGCGAGCCGGTCGAGGCGGGCCGCGGTGAGGTCGAGCCAGCGCAGATCGGCTTCGAGGTGGAACAGGGCGTGGTCGCAGATGAGCTGGTCGGCGAGGTCGCCGGTGGCCTTGCGCCGGGTCAGCCCGCGCATCAGGCGCAGGTGTTCAGCACGCTGCATGTCGAGCAGCGAGTCGGCGTTGCGTCCGGTCAGCAGCGCGAGGACGACCTTGGTGTACAGAACGCTCTGGAGGTAGGGCTCGGGCTTCTCCGGGGTGGCGAGCCAGTCCTCGACATCGGTGACCCCGGCGTCGGTGATGGCGTACCGCTTGCGCTCGGGCCCCCCGCCCGCCTCTATGCCGTCGACCTCGACGAGGCCGTTCTTCAGGAGCCGGGACATCGTCGAGTAGACCTGCCCGTAGTGCAGTGGCCGGTCCTGCCCGAAGCGGGCGTCGAAGGCGCGCTTCAGGTCGTACCCGTGGCGCGGTCCGGCTTCGAGGAGGCCGAGGAGCGTGTGGCTGATGGACATGCCCCGCACTATACACATCGGGTATACATGCGGTGTATAGACGTGGTGCATAGCACCGTACCCGACGGTGTCGTCACCCCCGCAGCACGGAAAGGACCCAAGCACGCAACGTCGCCTGCCGCCGCCGCGTCTGATCCCCTAGCGTGAAGAGGCAGGACGCGGGGGCGGACGAGGCGGAGACGAAGTGACTGAACAGACGGCGCCGGACGCCGATCCGGAGCACAGGTCCGGCTCCGGCGCCGCCGACGGGGCCGGCGCCATCCGGGCCGACGCCGCCGAGCCGGATGCTGCCGAGCCGGACGCCGCCGACCCCGGCGCCACCGCGGACGAACGCCCCGCCGCCCCGGACGAACGACCGGCCACCGCGGCCGGTACGCGCGCCGAGGAGGCCCGCGGGACCGTCCTCACGGCCCGCCGGCTCGCGGTCGCGTTCGTCCGGCAGCCCTACTGGGAACGCCCCGGCTCCACCTGGATCGTCAGGCGCTGGCCCGACCTGACCGCCTGTCTGGCGGCCACGTTCTTCTTCTGGCTGTCGCTGACGCCCTCGCTGGTCCCCCGCCCCTGGTACTACCAGGGCGCGATCGGCGGCATCACCGCCGCCATCGGCTACGGCCTCGGGGCGCTGGCCTCCTGGCTGTTCCGCCTGCTCTCGCCCTGGCAGCCGAGCCGGCGGGTGCGGGCGCGCTGCTGGCTGGCGTACCTGCTGCTCCTTCCGTGCGTGGTCGCCTACCTGCTGGGCAGCAGCGCCGACATGCAGCGCGAGCTGCGGCGGCTCCAGGGGCTGCCGCCCACGCTCACCTGGCACTCGCTGATGATCGCCCTGATCTCCCTCGCGGTGCTCGCCCTCCTGCTGCTGGCCGCCCGCGGCATCCGCCTCGGCACGCGGCTGCTGACCCGGCTGCTCAACCGGTTCGTGCCGTGGCCCGTCGCGGTCGCGCTCGGCCTGGCGATGTCCACCACGATCGTCGTCATCGGCACCAGGGACGTCGTGTGGGACCGCGGCATCCTCGGCGTCGCCGACCGGCTGGCCGCCGCGAAGGACCGCAGCACCGACCCGGGCGTCATGCGGCCCTACTCACCGATGCTGTCCGGCAGCCCCGACTCACTCATCGACTGGGACGATCTGGGCAACAAGGGCAGAACGTTCACCGGCAGCGCCATCTCGGGCCAGGAGATCGCCGGCTTCACCGGCGAGGAGGCCGAGAACCCCATCCGCGCCTACGTCGGGCGCGCCGCCTACGACGACTACGCGGACGGCGCCGAACTGGCCGTGCGCGAACTGGAGCGCACCGGCGCCTTCGACCGCGCGGTGCTGGCCGTCACCGGTACCACCGGCACCGGCTGGGTCAACCCGACGACGGTGGAGGCGCTGGAGTACATGCACGGCGGCGACACGGCCGTCGTGACCATGCAGTACTCGTACCTGCCGAGCTGGGCCTCGTTCATGGTGGACAGGAACGAGGCGGGGCTCGCGACCGAGGCGCTGTTCGACGCGGTGCACGCACGGTGGGAGCAGGAGCCGGCGGACGAACGGCCCACCCTGCTGGTGTTCGGCGAGAGCCTGGCCGTCTCCGCGGTCGAGTCGGCGTTCGACGGCCTGGACGACATGATCGCCAGGACGGACGGCGCGCTGATGATCGGCCCGCCCGACTTCAGCCCGATCCACAGCGAGCTGACCGAGAACCGGGAGCCGGGCAGCCCGGTGTGGCGCCCGGTCTACGACGAGGGACGGAACGTCCGCTTCGCCCAGTTCCCCGACGCGGACCTGCTCCTGCCGGAGGGTCAGGTCTGGGAGGAGCCGCGGATCGTCTACCTCCAGAACGCGTCGGACCCCGTCGTGTGGTGGTCGCCCGACCTGCTGTTCAAGCGGCCCGAGTGGTTGCACGAGCCGCTGGGGCCCGACGTCACCTCGTCGATCGACTGGTTCCCGTTCGTCACGTTCTGGCAGACCACCGTGGACATGGCGGTCTCCTACGGGGCGCCCGCCCCCCACGGGCACCGCTACGGCTCCAATCCGGTCGACGCCTGGGCGGCCATCGCGCCCCCCGAAGGCTGGACCGCCACGGACACCGACCGGCTGAGCTGGCTCCTCGAAGTCCGCCACCCGCCGAAGCACGGCTGGGCCGGCTAGAGCTCCGGCCCCTGGCCTCCCGGGGTCTGCGGGCCCGGTGTCCGCGGGTCCGTGGGCGGGGGTGGCGCGGGGGCGCCGGGTGGGGGGCCGGTGGTGGGGGCGAGTTCGGCGATGGTGGCGCCGCTGCTCTCCTGGTTCGCGCGCCGGTCCGCCTCCTCCTGGTACGCCCGCAGGTAGCCGACCACCGTGCTGGTCACCGCGATCAGCGGCACCGCCACGATCGCGCCCGGAATCCCGGCCAGCATCGACCCGGCCGCAACGCCGAGCACGACGGCGAGCGGGTGCACGCGCACCATCCGGCCGAGGATGAACGGCTGGAGGACGTTGCCCTCGATCTGCTGGACCAGCAGCACCACGCCCAGCACCATCAGCGCGTCCACCGCGCCGTTGGTCACCAGCGCCACCAGCACGGCGAGCGCGCCCGAAGCGATGGCGCCGACCAGCGGCACGAACGCGGAGACGAAGACGATCACGGCCAGCGGTACGGCCATCGGCACATCGATGAAGAACAGGCCGAGCCCGATGCCGACCGCGTCGATCAGCGCCACTATCACCGTGCCGCGCACGTACCCGGTCAGCGTGATCCAGGCGCGCGGCCCGGCGCCGGCGACGCCCTCGCGGGCCGCCCGCGGCACAAGACGCAGGAACCAGTGCCACACCGCGCGGCCGTCGTAGAGGAGGAACAGGACGATGAACAGCGTGATACCGGCACCGGTGAAGAACTCGACCACGTAGTTGACGCCTTCGAGCCCGGCCGAGGTCAGCGTGTCGCTGTTGTCGCTGATCCATTCGTTGATGTCGTCGACCCAGCCGTCGAGGTTCTCCTCGGTGATGTCGAACGGCAGCTCCAGGACCCAGTCCCGCAGCTCCTCGATGCCCTCCTGGACCCGGCCGGTCAGATCCTCGGAGTTGTCTATCACCTGCCAGACCACGAACCAGCCCATCAGGCCCATGACGGCGAAACCGCCGAACGCCGTCACCGCCGTGGCCGCCCCGCGGCTGAAGCCCATCCGCTTCAGCCAGCCGACGAACGGCTGGAGCAGCGCGGTGATCAGCAGGCCGGCGGCGAAGGAGATGACCAGCAGGCTGACCGAGCTGACCACCTGCATGAGCATCCACACCACGGCGGCGAGCACCAGCGCCCGCCACCCGGCCTCGGCGGCCACCCGCACGCCCCACGGAATCGCCTCCGCGGGCTTGGGCCGCGGCCCGAGCGGCGGGCCGCTCGGCGGCACGGCCGGCGGCTCGCCGCCCGGGCCCGCGGGGCCGGGCGGCTCCGCCGCGGCGGGCCCCTCCCCGCTCACCACGCGCCGCGCCCTGGCCTGGAGCCGCTCCCTGGGCACGGGGCCCGTGCCGGTGTCCTTGACGACGCCCGCCGCCTCGGCCTCGGCCTCCCCCTGCCGGCCGGCCTCGTGCTCACGGCGCTCCTGCTCGCGTTCTGCGGCCGCCCGGAAGCCGGATACCCGTCTCCCCGCACGCGACAAACCGGCCCTTACCCGGCCCAGTGCTGACATCCCATTTCCCTCCGCCCCCAGTTTCCTCACGCGGTGCGCGGCACGACGTTACCGTGCACCGCGCCACGCCGGGGGACCGCACCGGACAACGGCGAAGTCCCCGTTCCGCAACGGAACGGGGACTTCGCACGGCGTGGCGTACCGGTACCTCTCAGTACCAGTTGTTGGCCTGCCAGAACTCCCAGGCACCGCACGGGCTTCCGTAGCGGTCCTCCATGTAGTTCACACCCCAGCGGATCTGGGTCGCCGGGTTCGTCTGCCAGTCGGAGCCCTGGGACGACATCTTCGAGCCGGGCAGCGCCTGCATCAGGCCGTAGGCGCCCGAGGACGGGTTGGTCGCCGTGTGGTCCCAGCCGCTCTCGTGGTCCACGATGTTGGAGAAGCACTGGAACTGGTCGGCCGCCACGATCTGGCGGGCCATGGCCTGCACTTCCGACTTCGTGTACGAGGACTGCACCGGGAACGTGGCGGACTCGCTCGCGGCGGCAGCGGCCCGCGCCTCTTCCGCGGCGCGCTCCGCCTCCTCGCGCTCGGCCTGCTCCTGCGCCTCGCGCTCGGCCTCCGCCCGGCGCTCCGCCGCGCTTTCGGCGGCCTGGATGCGTGCGGCCTCCTGCGCGGCGCGTCGCGCGTCGGCGTCGGCGGCATTGCTCTGCGACTCGACCTGCTGCGTTAGCGAGGCGGTGTGCAGATCGGCATTCGTGCCGGCGGGTATCTCAGCGAGCAGCGTCGCGTCGGCCGCGACGGCCTCGATGTTCTCCGCAGGGCGGCCCTGATCGTCTCCCGAGGCGACACCGACGGCAGCGCCGACGCTGGTCACCGCGGTGGCGGACGCCACTGCGAATCCCCGGACCGAAATCCCGGTCACACGGTTTCCTTCCGACATCGCCCGCCGGATGTCCCGCCGGGCGCAATCGTGCCCCTGACTCGGGCCTCCTCAAGTACTGATGCAGGAGGCGCTGGCCCGGTCGGGGCCGCGCGCGGTGAGGCGCGGGGTCCACGTGTTCTTCGGGCGGCATACGGCGAGCGGCTGTTCAGTTGTAAAAAGCAGTCCTTGCGGTGTCCTTGGGAGACACTCGGTGCCGTATGCGGGGCCTGACAGACGCACACACTGCCGGACCCGCACACCCGGAAGCAATTCAGCCCTCTGTGGGAAAGCTCACAGGCCGATAGGGCTTGCCAAACCGCCGATACCGTTCCGTGACCCGCCCGCCTGCGCTTATCCGGCGCGAACACCCCGGCGCGACGGGCACTTTGGGGCCGGTCACCCGATTCACGGAATTAGTCCGTCGTGCGCATACTTCGGCCCGCCCGCGCCTTTTGGGTACGAGCGGGCCGAAAAGCCGTTAAATACGGTCGTCTTCAAGCATTTCCGTCACGAGCGCGGCGATCGGCGACCGTTCCGAACGGGTCAGGGTCACGTGCGCGAAGAGCGGGTGGCCCTTCAGCTTCTCCACCACCGCCACCACGCCGTCGTAGCGCCCCACGCGCAAGTTGTCCCGCTGTGCCACGTCGTGCGTCAGCACCACCCGCGAGTCCTGCCCGATCCGGGACAGCACCGTCAGCAGCACGTTCCGTTCGAGTGACTGGGCCTCGTCGACGATGACGAACGCGTCGTGCAGCGACCGGCCCCGGATGTGGGTCAGCGGCAGCACCTCCAGCATGCCGCGGGCCACCACCTCCTCGATGACCTCGCGCGTCGTCACGGCCGACAGCGTGTCGAAGACGGCCTGCGCCCACGGGTTCATCTTCTCGGCCTCGGTACCCGGCAGGTAGCCGAGGTCCTGGCCGCCGACGGCGTACAGCGGCCGGAAGACGACCACCCGGCTGTGCTGGCGCCGTTCGAGCACCGCTTCGAGCCCCGCGCACAGCGCCAGCGCCGACTTGCCGGTGCCGGCCCTGCCCCCCATCGACACGATGCCCACCTCCGGGTCCAGCAGCAGGTCGAGCGCGATCCGCTGCTCGGCGCTCCGCCCGTGGATCCCGAACGCCTCCCGGTCCCCGCGCACCAGACGCACGCGCCCGTCCGGCGCCACGCGCCCGAGCGCGCGCCCGCGCTCGGAGGAGATCACCAGGCCGGTGTGCACCGGCAGCGTCGCGGCCGTCTCGTCGTGCAGGCTCTCCGTCGCGAACAGCTCGTCCACGGCCTCGGCACTCATCGGCATCTCCACCAGGCCGGTCCAGCCGTCCGAGTCGGTGATGGCCAGTTCCGCGCGGTACTCCTCCGCGGCCAGGCCCACCGAGGACGCCTTGATGCGCAGCGGCAGGTCCTTCGACACGACGGTGACGTCGTGGCCCTCCGCCTGGAGGTTGCGCGCCACGGCCAGGATGCGCGAGTCGTTGTCCGCGAGGCGGCCCCGCTCGTTGAGCATGGCCGGCGGGAGCACGGTCGGGTCCGAGTGGTTCAGCTCGACCCGCAGCGTGCCGCCGAGATCGCCGATGGGCAGCGGCGTGTCCAGCCGCCCGAACCGTACGCGGTACCCGTCGAGCCGGCGCAGGACCTGCCGGGCGAAGTAGCCCAGCTCCGGGTGGTGACGCTTCGCCTCTAGCTCGGAGATGACAACGACCGGAAGGACGACCTCATGCTCGTCGAAGCGGGTGATGGCCGCCGGGTCGGCGAGGAGAACGCTGGTGTCCAGGACGTACATGCGCCGGTCGTGCGAGCGCTTCTTGCTGGTGGCCACGAGTGGACGAACCCCCTCGAATGAGGTGCGGGAACAAGGCGCCCAGGGCGCCTGGGATCAAGACGGCCGGCCCCGGCCCGTGGCGCACGGGACCGGTACCGGCCCTTGTCCCCGCCTGAAAAAGGGGGTGCTGTGGTGCGCAAAGGGCCTCCCGGCGGACCACACGGATGCGCGGTCCGGGAAGAATATGCCCGCTCCCTGCGCATCTCATGCGAAGAATGCCCCGCCCGGTCCCCCCGCATCACCACCTGAAACCGGCCAGAACCGGTCAGACTCCGTAACGGCGATGACGCGCGGCGTAATCGCGCAGGGCCCGGAGAAAGTCCACCTTGCGGAACGCCGGCCAGTACGCCTCGCAGAAGTAGTACTCGGAGTGGGCGCTCTGCCAGAGCATGAATCCGGACAGCCGCTGCTCCCCGCTGGTGCGGATCACCAGGTCCGGGTCGGGCTGCCCGCGGGTATAGAGGTGCTCGGAGATGTCCTCCACCCCCAGGCCCTCGGCGACCTGGTCCAGCGTCTGCCCTTCCGCGGCGCGCTTGGCCAGCAGGGAACGGACGGCGTCGGTGATCTCCTGACGGCCCCCGTAGCCCA
Source organism: Streptomyces sp. MP131-18 (assembly GCF_001984575.1). GTDB lineage: Bacteria > Actinomycetota > Actinomycetes > Streptomycetales > Streptomycetaceae > Streptomyces > Streptomyces johnsoniae. The sequence goes on from NZ_LZNS01000001.1 coordinate 2,835,247, forward strand.
CGGCAACGTTGACGAGTATCCCGCTGCGGTCCTTGGTCAGCTCCTCCGCCCGGCGCAGCACCTCACGCGTGCGCTCGGGAAGCACGTCGAGCGCCCCCACGTGGTTCACGCGCCAGCGGCCGTCCTCGGCGAGGTCCCGCACCGCGCCCTCGACGATCGACAGCAGCGTGGCCAGCTCGTTCGCCTCGCGGTTGAGGTTGTCCGTGGAGAGCAGCCACAGCGTGACGACCTCGACGTCCGTCTCGGCGCACCAGCCGAGCAGCTCGCGGATCTTGGCAGCGCCCGCCTCGTGCCCCTGCTTGGTCGTGCTGCCCGCGGCCTTGGCCCAGCGCCGGTTCCCATCGAGGATCACGCCGATGTGCTTGGCGCTCCTGTCGGTGTCGAGCCGGCCCTCCACCCGCCGTGCGTACAGCCTGACGGCCAGCCTGCGCAGCTTGTTCCTCATCGTGTGTGTCAGCCCCTCCATGGCCCTGACTCCCCTGGGTGTCCGGAACTCTACTGCCGCTCCACCGGGCCGTACGCCGGAACGGAGGATTCCGGCCAGCGGTGGCGCGGCGCGGGCGGCGCAGGGCGGAGCGGGGCGGGGAAAGCGGAAACGAAAGCGGGCCGGTCCGTGGGGGGGGATACGGACCGGCCCGAGGGGGGGATTCCACGGTAACGCATGAATGCCCTTGCCGGGGGCACCTTCCGTCAAGATTCAGGTCGCGAGTCCGCCGAGCAGGAGCGCGACCAGCGCGCCGAGCGCCATGAAGGGCCCGAACGGCACCGTTGACGCGCGCCCCGCCCGCCGGGCGATGACCAGCGACAACCCGTACCCGGCGACCAGCAGGAAGCCCACGAACGTGCCCAAGAACACAACCGCCCAGCCGTACCACCCAAGAGCGATCCCCACCGGCATCGCCAGCTTGACGTCCCCGAAGCCCATGCCGCGCGGGTTGATCAGGAACAGGACGAAATAAATGCCGCTCAGCACCGCCCCGGCCAGCAGCGCCCGGCCCCAGCTGCCGCCGGCCGCGTCCGACAGGGCGGCGAGCCCGAGCCCCGCGGCCACCGCGGCGGCCAGCGGCAGGGTCAGGACGTCCGGCAGCCGCTGCACCGCGAAGTCGACGGCCGCCAGCAACACCACGACCGGCACCGCGAGCAGCCACACCACCAGCTCGGGCCGCGCCCCCACCGCGGCGGCCAGCGCGGCGCAGCAGACGGCGCTCGCGGCGGCGGGCCGCACAGCCGGCGCCCCGTAACGTTCGGCGCTCGCCCCGCAGTCCCCGCAGCGGGCGGGCCCAAGCCAGCCGAACCGGCCGAGCAGACCGCGCCGCCCGTCCGCCAGCGGGTGCCCGGCGGGGCAGGCCGAACGCCACGGCCGACCCGGTTCGACGGACAGGCGGTAGGCGGGGCGCGCCAGGAGCAGCCCGGCCAGCGCGCCGTAACCTGCGGCGGCGGTGATCAGAAGGGGGTGCACGGCCCGAGCGTAATGCGGACGTGCGGCGGGCCGGCCTGCCCGAGTGGGGGGGAGGGCAGACCGGCCCGTGGAATGGGGCCGGACCGGAGCGGGGGGGTGGCTCACGGTCCGCCCCGCCAGTCGTCGTCGGGGTGGGAGTGACGACGCTGGCGCCAAAGATGTCAGCATCTGCCAACACGAGGGGAACCCTACCGCACCGTCTGGAAGGGTGTTACCCCCTCGCGCGCACAGTCCGGTGAGGTGCCGGTACACCGTTCGACCGGCTGTTCAACTGGGCTCACCATGCGCTTTTCCCGCGCTGCGGACGGTGCGGCGCAGCGCGCGGCCGTACCCGCGGGCGGCCCCGCGCTGCACCGCCCGGCCCAGCGGGCCGGCCGCCCGCGTATACCAGACGGCGCCGCGGCTGAGCGCCAGGACCGTCAGCCATACCGAGTCGTCGGGCAGCCGTTCGACGAGAAACGCCTCCTCGCCCCGTTCGGGGTGGCCGGGCAGCGTGCCGTAGGCGAACCCGGCGCGGTCCGGCTCGTTCACCGTCCACACCACGCGGCACGGCGCCCACAGCCGCAGCCGCCACACGCCGATGCCGACGGCGACCCGCACCCCCTCGGCGGCCTCGGCGGCCTCGGCCGCGACGGCCAGTCCGGCGGCGCGGTGCATGCGCCAGCCCAGCACCGCGGATCCCGCCGCGGCCCGCACCGCGGGGCCGTTCCCGAGGCGGGTGCGCGCCCGCAGCAGGTGGAACCCGTCCGGCGGCGGCCCCTCGGCCGACCGGGTCCAGCCCACGTGACCGTAGGTGAAGTCATCCGTGCTCATCCGTGAACCCCTGTTCCTCGTGCCGGACCCCGCCGCCCTACGATGCACCTCACGCCGTCCACGATCCGGGGGGAAGGACGCATGACCGCACACCGCACACCGTCGCACCCGCAACCACTCGGCCCCGCCGACCCGCGGGAGGTCGCGGGCTACGCGCTCCAGGCGCGTCTCGGCTCCGGCGGCATGGGCAGCGTGTACCTCTCCTATACACGCGGCGGCCAGCCGATCGCCCTGAAGGTGGTGCGCAGCGAGCTGGCCGACGATCCGGAGTTCCGGCGGCGCTTCGAGTTCGAAGTACGCGCGGCGCGCCGCGTACAGGGCGTCTACACCGTGCCCGTGCTCGACAGCAACACCGAGGGCTCCGCGCCGTGGCTGGCCACGGCGTATGTTCCCGGCCTCTCCCTCTCGGACGCGGTGCGCACCTACGGGCCGCTGCCGCCGGAAACGGTGCTGCTGCTGGTGGGCGGCGTGGCCGAGGCGCTCCAGTCGATCCACGCGGCCGGGATCATCCACCGCGACCTGAAGCCGGGCAACGTGCTGCTGGCCTCGGACGGGCCGAAGGTGATCGACTTCGGCATCGCGCGGGCCGCCGACGTCACCGCCCTGACGGGGACCGACGTGCGGGTGGGCACGCCCTCGTACATGGCGCCCGAGCAGATCACCGGCGCCTCGGCGGGGCCGCCGACGGACGTGTTCGCGCTCGGCCTCGTCGCGCACTACGCGGCAGGTGGCAGGCACCCGTTCGGCGAGGGTGCGGCGCACGCGGTGATGTACCGCATCGTTCAGGAGGAGCCCGATCTCGCCACGGCCCCCGAGGCGCTGCGCGGGCTGATCGCCGCCTGCCTGGCCAAGGACGCCGCGGCCCGGCCGACGCCCGCGGAGGTCATCGACGCGTGCCGGGCGCTCGCGCCCGGCCGCACGCTGCGCCGGCAGGAGAGCTGGCTGCCCGCGCCGGTCGCGGACGAGGTCACCCAGCGGCTGAACGCCCCACCGCCCGCGCCCACGCCGGAACTCGCGCCGCCCGCACCCGCGCCGCCGGCACCGCCCGCCGGGCCGCCGACGCCGGTGCCGGTGCCGGTGCCCTCGCGGCCGCCGGAGCCGGCGGGCCGGTCCAGGCCGCGCGGGCAGATCGCGCTGGCCGTGGTGGCGGTGCTCGCGGTGATCATCGCCGGCGTCCTGGCGCTGCAACTCGCCGGCGGGGACGACGAAGGCGGCGCGCCGCAGGGCGATGCCGCGGGCGGCGCAGTGGGAGAAGGAGGAGAAGGAGGAGAAGGAGAGGAGCCGGCGGACGATTCGGCGGACGGCGACCGCCCGCCGCAGCACACCGACCCGGACGCCCCCTACTACGTGGCACAGGAGGACGTCTCGCTGCCGCTGCGCGCGCCGATCTTCCACGAACAGCACAACGTCGTGGGCGGCGAGTGCTACGAGGCGAACGTCACGCAGTTCGACCCCGAGGAGCTGACCGTCCAGGCCGTCGCTTACGGCGACTTCGAGTTCCGCGGCCTCGACTCGGCCATCCGGTACATGTTCTGCGACGACGACTCGGTGGTGAACGACGGCATCTCGTTCACGCCCGAGCTGTTCGTCGGCACGATCGACATCCGGGAGCCCACGGCGGAGCAGTGCTACGCCGCCGCGCACGATGCGCCGCTGGCCAACCCCGTTCCGCCGGACGACATCCTGCGGGGCAGCAGCCTGTCGGAGGGCATGGGCATCTGCGTGGAGACGGCCACGGGCACGCTCACACTGCTGTGGATCGACCGCGTGGAGGTCAATCCCACCAACCGCGACCTGCCCACCTATGTGACGACCGCGACCCAGTGGAAGCCCAACAACGAGTAACGGCTCTCACTCCTCGGTCGGCCAGGAGATCTCCACCCGGCGGTTGCCCTGCCGGCCCTCCTCCGTGGTGTTGTCGTACAGCGGGTAGTCCTCGCTGTAGCCGCGCACGTTGAACTGGATCTCGGTCGGATTCTCGATGAGGTCGAGCAGCGCGTCCTGCGTGTTCCAGGCGCGCTCGTCGGACAGCACCCGGCCGCTCTCGTAGCTGCCCTGGTCGTCGGTGAACCCGAAGATGTTGACCTCCGCGGGGCCTGACGCGTCGATCGCGGCGGCCACGTCCTGGAGCGCCGCCTGCGCCTCGTCGCCCAGCTCGGCGCTGCCCTCCGCGAACAGCACGTCGGTCTGGAGCGTGAACTTGTGGGTGCCGCCCGTCCGTTCCTCGCGCTGCTCACCCCCGCCGGCGGGGGCCTGGCCGTCCTCGGCGCCGCCGGTTTCCCCACCGGTTTCCCCACCGGTTTCCCCGCCCGTGTCGCCGCCCGTCGTGCCGCCGCCGGTGGTGGGGTCCTCCTCGCCGGCCTCGCCGGAGGCCAGGTCCTCGGTGATGAACTTGATGTCGAGCACCCGCGGGTCGGCCAGCGTCGCGCCGTCGCCGAGCATCAGCCCGGCGGATTCCGGATCGATCTCGGGCGGCACGGGCTCCACATAGCCCGGCGGGGGGTCGTCCTCGGCCATCGCGGGCGTGCCGAGCGCGATGACGGCCGCGCCGGACAGCGCGATCGCACCCACCCGGCAGGAACGGTGCAGTCCGTACGTCATCTCTGCGTTCCCCTCAGCGGATCTGGATGGTGGCCGGGGGCATGTTGCCCACCTGGAACGAGACTTCGGCGGTCCCCTCCTCGGGCTCGGGGAACTGCGCGAACCACGGCACGGTCGCGCCCGCCTCGATGCCGGTCCCGAAACCCGTGCACAGGCAGCGCCCGCTGGTGTCGCGGAGGATCAGGTAGCGCTTGCCCTCCTCGTTGGCCACGACCGAGGCGCCTGCCATGGAGAACCCGTTCTCGGACAGCTCCCGCTCCGGGCCCGCCCAGCGCGTGGTGAACCAGGTGCCGTCGCCGCCGTTGGTGACGGTCCCCTCGACGGTCAGGAAACCGCCGGCCTCGCGCTCGGCGCGGGTGATGGCGAGTGTGATGCTCTCCTCGCCGGTCACCTCGGCCAGCAGCTCGGCCGGCTCCTCCTCGTCACCGTCCGGGGTCTCCTCGTCCCCGCCCTCCCCGCCGTCGGCGTTCGCACCGTCGTCCGGGGTGGCGTCCGCGCTCTCCTCGCTCTCCCGCGCATCACCGTCGTCGTCGCCACCCCCGCCCCCGCAGCTGGCCACGGCGATCACCAGGGCGGCGCCGAGCGCCACCACGATCAGGATGAGTCGGGACTTGTTCTCACGGAGATCCATCGGGCGCCGGTCCTTCGTGCGTCAGCATGTCGGTGGTCAGTCTTCTAGATAGACCCGGAAAAGATCACGAGCTTCGGGCAGGTCTTCATCGTCGGCGGGGTCGAACGACCAGTCCTCCTCCTCACATTCGAGCTCGACGCGGTCGGACTCCTCGGTCGTCACCTCGCACAGGCCCTCGAGAACGGCGGTCGCCCCGGCGAAGCCGTGCTGCGCCTCGGTGCCGGGGATCACCGTGTCCCCGACCGTCTCGGTGGTCCGCACGCGCACCGTGTAGCCGGTGCCGCCCTGCGCGAGCCCGCAGTCGTCGACCCCGGCGGCGTTGCGGCTCGCCAGCCGGGACGCCGACGGGCCGCAGGCCGGGGGCAGGTCCTCCCCGGCCAGGATGTCCTCCAGGTCGGCGTCCTCGTCGGCGTCCTCCCCGATGGCATCGAGGAACCTCTCGTACAGGTCGTCCCTGGCCTCCTGGGTCGCGGCCAGCGCCGCGGCGTCCGCGGCCGACTGCCCGCCGCCGCGCAGCACGGCGGCGCGTGCGAAGACGAAGAAGGTGAAGGCGACCAGCAGCAAGCCGGTCACCATCCATATATACAGCGGGAAAACGGCTCCGGCGTCCCCGCGCGGGCCGCGGGCGGTCAGCCGGAAAGGATTTCGTTGACCGCGTTCTGCACGGCGTCGGCGACCTGATTGTCGATTCCGAGACCCACCACGAGACCCACGATGGACGCGATCAGCAGCAACAGTCCCGCGTATTCCACGAATCCGGCCCCGCGGTCGGAGTAACGGCCGTGCAGCCGTTCCCCGATGGTGTGTCTCCAGGTCGACAGCAGCCTGCTCATGGCGTCCCTCTCCTCCGGCTGACGCCGGTTCAGCCGGCCTCTCCTGGCCCTTGTTCCGGCCCGATATGGGTGTCGGGCGGCAGCTGTGCCGCAACGGCGCCCGTATGAAGGCGGGATGCACCATGCCCGACCCCCTCCCAGCGGGCCAACGCGTACACCTATCGGCACTGACTGTGCCACAGAGTGCGCGGCTTGGGCAGAGAGGTCCAGCGGAAGGCGGGGGCAGGGGGCTGCCGTCGACGGCTGGGCGCACCCCTCCCGTGCGCGCGCATGAGGCACCGTGCCCATCGGCCGGGGAACCGAAACCACAGGGGCGGGAACGTTATACGCCCCGCCGCCCGGCCGCCCGCCGCGGCCTCGAACGCGCTCCCGGCGGGCGGTGGCGGTGCCGGAAGGGCGCGCGGGGCGCGCGCTCGCGGGCCCCGCGCCCGGCCCACGCCGGTCAGTCGCCGTCGAGGATGCCGGTGAAGTCCGTTCCCGAACCGAGGATCATGCCGGTGACGATGATGATCATGGTGGCCGGGACCATGAACACCAGCGTGGCCAGCGTCGCCATCGGTATGGCGCGGGCCGCGCGGCGGCGCGCGTTCTGGGCGTCGGTGCGACGCATGTCACGGGCGATCTGGATGAGCGTCTCGGCAATCGGGGCACCCAGCTCCTCGCCCTGCTGGAGCGCGGTGACGAACTGGTTGACCGGCTCCGAGTCGTTGCGGCGGCGCAGCTCGTCGAACGCCTGGCGGCGCGAGACGCCCATGTCCATCTGCCGAAGGGCGATGCGGATCTCGTCCGCCCACGGCCCCTCGTAGCGGGCCGAGACCCGGTCCAGGGCCTGGCGGAAGCCGAGCCCGGCGGAGACGACGACGGCCAGCACGTCGAGGAAATCGGGCAGGGTGCGGTCGATGACGTCGCGCCGCGACCTGATGCCCTGCCAGATGGCGGCATCCGCGGCGAACGCGCCGAAGGCCAGGCCGAACAGCGAGAAGAACGGCCAGCCCGCGCTGAAGAAGACGACGGCGGTCAGCAGCCCGAACGCGCCGTACACCGCGCGCCGGGCGGCGTACCTGTCGATCGTCAGACCGTCCGGGTTGCCCGCCTGGTCGATCCTGCGCCGCTTGCGGTTCACGTTCCGCCGGCCCATCAGCCGCAGCACCAGCGGCGCGAAGCGCATGCCGAGCCGGTCGACGGCGGAGCCCGCCGTCGAGACGCGGGACGAGCCGACCTCCAGCGCGAGCGCGAGGTCGGCGGGCAGCGGCGTGCCGGAGCGCAGCAGGCGGACGGCGACGAGGATGCCGAAAACGGCGGCACCCATGGCGAGTCCGAGCAGCAGTCCCACGGTGGCCTCCTGGGTGGGCTAGACGTCGATGCGGCCGAAGCGGCGCACGACGACGAATCCGACGATGTAGAGGCCGAGGGCCACGAGCATGGCGATCTGGCCGCCGGGGCTGCCGGTGACGCGGCCGAGGGCGCCGGGGGACATGGCGTTGATCATCAGCAGCGCGCCGAGGCCGAGCAGTGGGACGGTCACGGCGGTGGCGTTGATCTCGGCGAGCATGGTGCGCACCTCGCGGCGGGTCTCCTTGCGCTCCTCCAGCGTCGAGGTGAGGTTGCGCAGCGAGGCGACGATGGTGCCGCCGGCCCTGTTGGCCAGGATGAGGGTGGTGACCAGCACGTTCAGCTCGCGGGACGGCAGCCGCTCGCCCAGCTCGTTCAGTGCCTCCTCCAGGGAACGGCCCACGGCCAGCTGGTTGGCGACGGTGCTCAGCTCGGCACCGGCCGGGTCGTCCATCTCCTCGGCGGCCATGGACAGCGCGGTGCGCATGGCCAGTCCCGCCGCGGTGCCGTTGGCGATCAGCCGGGCCAGCTCGGGCAGTTGGCTGATGAACCGTTCGGTGCGCCTGGCGCGCTGCCAGTTGAGGAAGACGTTGCTGCCCCACACCCCCGCGGCGGCGAAGACCGGGCCGAAGAACGGCGCGAGCACCGCGGAGCCGATCAGCCAGAGCGCGGCGACGGAGGCGAGGGCGTAGGCGGCGTACTCGCCGACGGTGAGGTCCAGGCCCGTGGACTGGAGCTTCAGCCGCAGGCGGCGCCCCGGCTCGGTGCCGCGCAGCCGGCGGTCGAGTGCGTCGAAGCGGCGTTTGCGGCCGGGCGGGCCCGGCAGGGCGGCGGCCTGGAGCGGCCCCTCGTCGGGGCCCGCGAGGCGCCGCACGAGGGCCCGCCGCTGGGCCCGGCCGCCGGCGTAGACGTGGAAACCGGCGACCGCGCACACGAGGGCGAGGAGGGCGAGGCCGGTCGCCAGGAGGGAGAGGTTGCCCATGGTCAGCTCGCCTCGCGGGTGGTGAGGTGGGAGTCGTCCAGGTGGACGCCGAATGCCTGCGGGATCTGCTCGCCCGCCAGGTAGAGCCGGTCGGCGACGGCCCGCGGGATCGGGTGGTGGCGGAAGCGGCCGTGCACCCGGCCGTCGGTGGTCATCGGCTCGGCGCGGAACTCGGCGACGGTGGCGATGCGGAACGATTCGCGGCCGTGCGAGGCCAGTACGGCGATCTCGGCGAGGCGGCGGCAGCCGTCGGGGTGGCGGACGAGCTGGACCAGGATGTCGACGGCGCTGTTGATCTGGTCGCGCAGCGCCTCGAAGGGGACCTGGAGTTCGGACATCGAGGCCAGGGTCTGGAGGCGCAGCAGCGCGTCCTCGGCGCTGTTGGCGTGGACGGTGGCCAGCGAGCCGTCGTGGCCGGTCGACATGGCCTGGAGCATGTCGAGGGTTTCGCCGCCGCGGACCTCGCCGACGATGATGCGGTCGGGGCGCATGCGCAGGGAGTTGCGTACGAGGTCGCGGATGGTGACCTCGCCCTTGTTCTCGATGTTGGGCGGCCGGGATTCGAGGCGGATGACGTGGCTCTGCTGGAGCTGGAGTTCGGCGGCGTCCTCGACGGTGACGATGCGTTCGCCCTCGGGGATCAGGCCGCTGAGGGCGTTGAGCAGGGTGGTCTTTCCGGAGCCGGTGCCGCCGGAGACGATGATGTTGAACTTGGCGCGCACCAGGCCGGAGAGCAGCATCACCAGGTGCTCGTCGAGGGTGCCGAAGCCGATCAGCTCGGGGAGCGTGTAGACGCGGGGGAAGCGGCGGATGGTGAGGGTGGCGCCGCTGAGGGCGAGCGGCGGGATGATGACGTTGACGCGTTCCCCGGTGGGCAGCCGCGCGTCGACCATCGGATTGGACTCGTCGACGCGGCGGTTGACCGTGGAGACGATGCGTTCGATCGTCTGCATCAGCTGTTCCTCGGAGGCGAACCGCAGGGGCAGCCGTTCGACGCGTCCGCCGCGTTCGACGTAGATCTGGTCGGGGCCGTTGACCATGATCTCGGTGATGGAGGCGTCTTCGAGCAGCGGTTCGAGGATGCCGAGCCCGAGGGCCTCGTCGACGACGCGGCGGATGAGGAGGGCGCGCTGCTGCGTGGAGAGCACCGGGCCCTCGCGGCTGAGGATGTGGCCGAGGACGCGTTCGAGCCGGTCGCGGCGCTCGTTCAGGTCCAGGGAGGACATCTCGGCGAGGTCGATCTCCTCAAGCAGCTTGGCGCGGTAGGTCGCGACGAGCCGCCCGTCGCCCGGTCCCGCGGCGGCGGGCCGGTCGGGGGCGTTGACGCGGGACTTCAGGCCCATCGCTCGCTCCTTCAGCTCGGTTGTCTCAGTCGCACGGCATGGTCACGGTCCTGCTGACCTCGCCGAACCCGTCGATGAACGGCAGCACGGAGCGCACGTTCACGTTGGCCGTGACGCTGGCCTCCTCGCCGCACAGCGCGACGGGGTCGAACGTGACGGTCAGCCAGTCGCTGACGGCGGCCTCGCCCGCGGCTCGCCACTGGTCCTCGATCTCCTCCTGGGCGGCGGTCCGCGCGGCGGCGCGGGCCGCGGAGCCCGCCTGCTGGGCGGCATACCCGGCGATGCCGAGCTGAAGCCCGGCCAGCGCGACGAGGACCAGCAGCGGCAGCCAGCCGGCGAACTCGACGGCGGTCACGCCCGCGTCGCGCGGCAGTTCCTCGCCGTCCCGCCCGGTCCGCTCCTCCGCGTCGCGCCTCATCGTTCCCTGTTCTCCTCCGCCGCGCCGGCGCTGCCGGAGATGGTCATGGGGAGGTTCAGCGCGCCGGGAAAGAGCACGGGGACTTGCAGGTCGACGTGCGCGACGCGGACGTTGCCCTCCAGCGGGCAGGAGACGTCGGCCGACCAGGCGCCCGGCAGGCCCTCGGTGGCCGCGGCCACGCAGGCGCCCTCGGCGTCGCCTTCGGCCGCGGCGGCGGCGCGGGCGGCCTGGTCGGCCGCGTTGCCCGCGAGGGAGAAGGTGTAGCCGATGAGGATGCACTGCCAGATCACGGCCATCATCACCAGGATCAGCGGGAAGAGCCCGGCGAACTCGACGAACAGCGCACCCCGGTCGCGGTCCTGACCGGTCAGCCGCGCCCTCATGACCGCCTGCCGCGGCGTCTGCCGCCCGAGGCGGCGGGCTCGGGGGCGGTCAGGCCCAGTTCCGCGGCGACGGCCCACATCGCACGGCGCACCTGGCTGCGCCCGTCGAGGTCCTGGATGCGGCCGGCGTCCTGTGCCTCCTGCAGTTCGCGGAAACCGGCCGGGATCACGCCGCGCGCGACGTGGGTGCCGGTGATCCGGGCGATCAGCTGCGGCTGGATGGCGCTGGAACGGCCGTGGCGGTTGACGACGGTGAGGGTGTCGGCGGCCTTGCGGATGCGGAGCCGGTCCCACATGCGCACCATGCGGTTGACGGCACGTACGGAGATGACGTCGGGGGTGGTGACGAGGACGGCGACGTCCGCCATTTCGACGGCCGCCGCGTTGGCGCTGTTCATGTGGGCGCCGCAGTCCACGACGACGATGTCGTAGCGGGACCTGACGGCGGTCAGCAACTGCCGCGCGGTGGCCTCGCTGACGTCCTCGCCGCGTTCCCCCTCGGCGGGCGCGATCAGCATGGACAGGCCGGTCTCGTGCACGAAGACGGCCTCGGTGAGCACCTGCGGGGAGATGTCCTGGATGCCGGCGAGGTCGGCGACGGAACGGCGGAACTGCACGTCGAAATACGATCCGACGTCGCCGCACACCAGGTCGAGGTCGATCAGGACAGCGCCGCGTTCGAACGGCCCGGCGGTCTGGGCGGCCAGCGCCAGTTGGGTCGCGAGCAGGGTCGCGCCGACGCCGCCCTTCGCGCCGGACACGGTGATGATGCGACCGCCGGGACCGGCCGGGATCTCCTCGCCCGCGCCGAGGTGGCGGCGCATCCCGGCGGCCCACTGCGCGGCGGCGGAGACGCGGGCGGCCAGTTCGTCGTAGGACAGGGGCATGCCGACCAGGCCGCGTGCCCCGGCATCCATGGCCGCCGAGTACAGCCCGGCGGTCGGGTCGGCGGAGACCAGGACGACGCCGACGGCGGGGAAGCGGAGGGCGACCTCGCGGATCAGCTCCAGGGCGGGCAGCGGCCCCATGTGTTCGTGGACGACGACCACGTCCGGGAGTTCGGCGACCGACTGGTGGGTGAGCGCCGCGAGGGTGTCGAGGAGCGCGGTGGAGTCGGGGACGGAGCGCAGCGGCTCGCTGTCGGGGAGCTGGCTGAGCAGGGTGATCAGGGAGCGGGCGGTGTCGGGATCGCCCACCGCGGGCAGAATGCGCGTCGTCATCGGGTCCCCTGCTTCCTACGGGACGAGCCCGTCGAGCCCGGAGTGCGGTGCGCCGACGATGTCGCCAATGATGGAGTAGGAGCGTTCCTCGACCGGGACCTCCTCCTCGTCGCCCGGCGCCACGAGGGCGAGACGCACCTGCTCGGCGAACGCCTCGGCGAACGTCACCCGCTGCGCGTCGGTGTTGTCGAGCGCGAACGTGATCGGCACCGCTTCCATCCGGTTGCTGTCCTCGTCCTCCACCTCGGTCAGGTCGCCGACCTCGATGACCTCGGCGTTGTTGACCATCAGCTGGACGATCTCGGTCTCCTGCTCGGAGTCGCCGCCCTCCTCGACGCGGAACGCGGCGTACATGTTGATGGCGGCGCCGGGGTAGATCTTGCCGGCCACGCCGGTGGAGGCGTCGATCATGACCGCGATCTCCTGCTGGCCCGGGTCGAGCTCGGGTCGTTCGGCCAGCATGTCGGTCTGGAGCAGGGAGCCCTCGCGGAGCGGGCCGACGGCGACGCGGTCGTCTATCTGGCCCAGGTCGGTGACCGCGGAGTCCGGGACGTAGCGCTCCGGGATGCTCACCTCGCGCACGTGGTCGGGCGTCACCTCCTGGTACGGCTCGACGTCCTCGCTCAGCTCGTATGCGGTGGTCTCGGGACCGACCTTCGACTCCACGTCGTTGATCACCGCAAGTACCCCGGCGAACGCCGCGAGGGCGAGCAGGGCCGAGGCGAGCAGCAGCAGAATGCCGCGTCGCTGGCGCGCGTTCATGAAGCGTGTCCACCCTCTCCGTCGTGTGTGCGGTCATCCCGCGCCGGGCGCGAGCGCCTTGCGCCGTTGTGTCCCTATGGCCCGGGGCGTGCGCTCCGGCGGCGCCACCGGCGCCGAACAGAAGGCGCAGCGGTCGCCGATGAGCGTCAGGCCGCACCAGTGGCAGGCTTCCTGCCTCATCTGGCTCACCATTTGGTAGAGCAGGGAAACATCGGGAATGGCCGCGGCGAACTCCACCAGCTTTCCGGTGGCCCACCAGGCGGCGGACTCGGCGGGCATGGGGACGGGATGCAGCCCCTGTACCTGCCACTGCTCGGCCAGCCGGCCGGTGACCCACTCGCTGCCCAGCGTGCCGGGCGCGTACGTGAGCGTGGTGGAGAACTGAGGTCCGGCGAGCGTCACGTCGCCGTCGGCCCTGACGAGCTGCGGGGTGGGTCCTGCCAGCACGGCGCACTGACCGCCGGGCCGACCGGTGCCGTTGTGCGTCGGCAGCGTCACGGGGACGCGGTGCAGCCGACTGCCGGAGGCGAGCAGCGCGCCGGCGTAGATGTAGTGCGCCAGGAGGCGCGCGGAGGCGCCGAGCACGCCGGGGCTGAAGTCGCAGGCGGAGAGCTGCCGGAGCTGGCGTACCAGGACGGCGGTGCCGAGCGGCGGCAGGGCGCTCGGCAGCAGGGCTATCCGGTCGGACTCCAGCATGGCCCGTACGGCGTGGAGGCGCTGGACGTAGGGCAGCGGCGTGGTGGTCGGGTACAGCACGATGACGTGCCCGTGCCGGCCCACGAGGTCGCTGGTCTCCGCGAGGGCGTCGGTGAAGTCCTGCCGCTCCGGCGCGTTGAGCACGTGGGCACCCGGGGTGTGCTGGTCGGTGGGGGGCAGGACGAGGTCCGCGCTGGTGACCGCAATGGCAATCGGCATGCCGCTCCCCCGGGCTGAACACCCGTCTCGTTTGTAGGTGAGTCTGCCAGTTGGGCAGCCTATCGACTCCGCCTCGGGGTGGAACAGCTCGGACCGCGGGGCACGGGCTCGGTCCAGGCCATTGACAGCGCCGCTGGTCTGGACCAATCTGGCTCCTCAACGGTGGCCACCGTACCTCCACGCAGCACCCCCACCCCTGACGCTACGGAGGCGAGCGTGACCAGCATCCTTCCCCGTATCACCAAGCTGCTCGGCGCCACGGCCCTGGCCGGCGCCGTGGCCTTCGCGGGCCCCGCCATGATGGCCGGCGCCGCGGACCCGGCGGACGACGTCGCGGACGACACAGCAGGCGACATCGCGCCGAACGCCGTCCCGCGCCACGCGCTGACCGGCTATTGGCACAACTTCGACAACGGGTCCGTCGTCCAGCCGCTGAGCGAGGTGTCCGACGAGTACGACATCATCGCGGTCTCGTTCGCCGAGTCGACCGCGACGCCCGGCCAGATCGACTTCACCCTCGACCCGGCCGTCGGCTACGGCTCCGAGCAGGAGTTCAAGGACGACATCGCGGCCAAGCAGGCCGAGGGCAAGTCGGTGATCATCTCCGTCGGCGGCCAGAACGGGCACGTCGCGGTGACCGACGCCGCCTCGGCGTCAGCCTTCGCCGACAGCACCCTGGCCCTGATGGACGAGTACGGCTTCGACGGCGTGGACATCGACCTCGAACACGGCATCAACGCCCAGTACATGGGCCAGGCCATGCACGCCATCCACGCCGCCGCGGGCGACGGCCTCGTCTACACCATGGCGCCGCAGACCCTGGACATGCAGAGCACCGGCACCGAGTACTTCCAGCTCGCGCTCGACACGCGCGACTTCCTCACCGTCGTCAACATGCAGTACTACAACAGCGGTTCCATGCTGGGCTGCGACGGACAGGTCTACTCCTCGGGCAGCGTCGACTTCCTCACCGCGCTGGCCTGTATCCAGCTGGAGAACGGCCTCGCCCCCTCGCAGGTCGGCCTCGGCGTCCCCGCCTCGCCGAACGCCGCGGGCTCCGGCTACGTCACCCCCGACGTCGTCAACGCCGCGCTCGACTGCCTGACCCGCGGCACCAGTTGCGGCAGCTTCGTGCCGGACCAGACCTACCCCGACCTCCGCGGCGCCATGACGTGGTCCGTCAACTGGGACGCACACAGCGGCAACGCCTGGTCCCAGGCCGTCGGCCCGCACGTCCACGGACTGCCGTGACCGAAGGGGAACGCCGTTCCCCTCAGAGGCCCCTCAGAAGAAGGTGCGGATGTAGTCCGTGACCGTGCCGTCCCCCGCGACCAGCGGGATCAGCGGCCACTTCTCGAAGATGGTGCAGGGGTGGGACATGCCGAGGGCCACCCAGTCGCCCACCCCGGGCACCACCGCGGCCGCACCCGTGACGAACGCGTGCTGGTCGGCGAGCCGGCCGACCGCGAGGCCACCGCCGCCACGCACGCGTCCGTCGCGGGTGCGGACCGCCTGCACCTCGGGCAGCCCCAGGTCGTAGGCGATGTCCCGCTTCCCCGCGTTGATCAGCGCGAGCCCCGGCTCCGGCCGTGAGACCACCTGGGCCCACAGCCGGAACGCCGGGAGCAGCGAGCCCTCCTGCGGCACCCGGTTGAACGGCGTGACCTCGCGGTACCTGCCGTCGTCGTGGCTGACGTACGCGCCGGAGCGGAGTATCCGGCTGGCCGGGCGGGACAGTTCGGGCAGCCGCCCGAACGCCTCGGCGACCACGTCGAACCAGGCGCTGCCGCCCGCGCTGACGACGATGTCCTCGGGGCCGGTGAACCGGCCCGCCTTGTCGAACTCGATGGCGAGCGCGCACAGCGCGTCCAGCCACGCCCGCACCGACGCGGCGTCCGCACCGGGGACCTCCCCCTCGTACCCGGCGACGCCCACCAGCCGCAGCGTGTCCACCCCGGCCACGGCGTCGGCGACCGCCGCCGCCCCGGCCGGGTCCCTGACGCCGGAACGCCCGCCGGGCACGCCGAGTTCGACGACGACCTCGACAGGGCGGCCGGCGCCCGCGGCGCGCAGCGCCTCGTCCATCAGCGCGACGCCCGCGGCGGAGTCCACGTAGACCAGGCAGCGGAACGCCGGGTCCGCGTCCAGCTCCCCGGCCAGCCAGGCCAGTGCAGCCGCGTCCACCAGCTCGTTCGCCAGGAAGATGCGCCGCACCCCGAACGCCCGTGCCACACGCGCCTGGTGGGGCACGGCCACGGTGATCCCCCAGGCGCCGCGCGCCAGCTGCCGCCGGAACAGCTGCGGCGCCATCGACGTCTTCCCGTGCGGGGCGAGCGCCAGACCGTGGCGGTCGGCGAACCGTTCCATCGAGCCGATGTTGTGCTCGACCGCCTCGGCGGACAGCGTGAGCACCGGGGTGGTGAACCCACCGGTGTACAGGTCCCGCCGTTCGGCCGCGAGCGCGCCGACCGAACGGCCCGCCGCGTCGGGCGGCAGCCCCTTGAAGCGGTGATCGACGATCTCGTGGGCGAGCATGTCGAACGGCGTGGTCATGTCGACTCCGGGTGACCGAGTGAATGCGTACACGGGCAGGCCCGACCCTACCCAGCGCCGGGTACAGAGAAGGTCAACGGAGTGCGATCCGCGGGCAAGGAGCCCGCGCGGAACTGCTCGACGTACCCCGGCAGCGCGGCCGAGGCGAAGCCGGCCGCCTCGGCGGCGGCCATGTCCCTGGCCCCGTAGGCGCCTTCCCCCGCGGCGGTCATCGCCCACACCCCGGCCAGGCCGAGCCGCCACTGGAGCAGCGACTGCCGCACCTGCACCCCGCTGACCGCGTCGCGGCGCAGGGCCGAGGTGGCGCGGGTCATGGCGCCCGCGCGCACGACGAGGTAGTCGCCCGCGACGGCGTGGCCGAGCGCGAGGTGGCCGGCGCAGGCCAGCCCGAGGGCGGGCGGCAGCAGCACCGCGAACGCGACGGCCCCCGGGGTGCTGCCCGCAGGCAGGACCAGCAGGGCGCCGGCCGAGGCGGTCAGCACCCCCCACAGCAGGCGGCGGCGCAGCGCGGCCCGCGGGTGGCGGCGCAGGGGCGTGCCGAGGGCGGGGTCGCCGATGACGGCGGCCGCCACCCGGCGGGCGAGGCGCACCGGGCCGCGGGG
Source organism: Streptomyces sp. MP131-18 (assembly GCF_001984575.1). GTDB lineage: Bacteria > Actinomycetota > Actinomycetes > Streptomycetales > Streptomycetaceae > Streptomyces > Streptomyces johnsoniae. Next base: position 2,852,094 of record NZ_LZNS01000001.1, read on the forward strand.
CAGGACGGAGACACTGCTGCTCCACATCGAGAGCCCGGTGGTGATCACGGTGGTGTCGGCCATGCCCATCCAGCGCCACAGCAGCGGCTCGGAGACGGTGACGCCGCGCAGCCTGCGGTCGTCGCGGGTGACCTCGCGGGTCTTGAACAGGCCCTGCGTCGTGCGCAGGATGGTGCCGCCCTCCTCGCCGGGTATCCGGTCGAGGCGGAAGTGGGCGTGCTCGGTGACGAAGGAGCAGGCCCTGCCGACGCCGCCGAGCAGCACGGCGGCGGCGAACGCGGTGGCGGCCGTCGGGACCGGGCCGAGCTCCTCCCAGTCGGCGAGGGAGTTCAGCCAGGCGCCCGGATCGAGACCGAAGGAGGCGGCGGTCCAGAAGCCGCCCCACATCAGCCCCGCGGCGGTGACCAGGGCCCAGATGCCGGTCACGTTGTACACGATCCAGCGCCACTGGAAGGCGGCCATCGGCTCGGCCGACGGCTCGGGCGCGCTGCCGGTGAGGCGCCGGCGCAGCGCCTCGGCGTCGCGCTTGGACAGCGCGTCGAGGGTGAACGCGGCCTCCATGGCCGTGTTCATCTGGCCCGCGCCGATGGTGACGCGGCGCAGTCCGGCCAGTCGCTGGATCAGCCGGGCGCTGGTGTCGACGCTGCGGATGCGGTCGCGGCGGACGGACCTGTGGGTGCGGACGAACAGGCCGGTGCGGCGTTCCACGTACGCGTCGGTGATCCGGTAGCGCGTGGTGGCCCAGCGGACGACGTCGGCGACCGCGCCGGCCACGCCCCAGACGGCGAGCCCGGCGAGCGGGCCGATGGCGAGCGGCTCGGGCTCGAAACCGGTGAGCAGCAGGGCGAGCACGCCGGGCAGCAGGGAGACCAGCACGCGCAGCGCGTCGGCGAGGATCATGCGCGCGTCGAGCCGCTGCCAGCTCATGTCGCGTCGCCTGGGGTGCGGCCGGTGATCTCGGAGAGGCGCTCGGCCGCCCGGGTGGCCTGCTGCGGGTCGAGGCCGCTGATGCGGATGGCGCCGCTCGAGGAGGCCGTGGTGACGGTGAGCGTGGAAAGACCGAGCAGCTGCTCGAACGGGCCGCGCACGGTGTCGACGGTCTGGATGCGGGAGACGGGCGCGATGCGCCACTCGCGCACGAACCAGCCCGCGGCCGCGTACACGGCGTCGTCGGTGGTCTCCCAGCGGTGGACGGCGTAGCGCCACAGCGGCATGCCGGTGGCGTAGACGGGCCCGGCGACCGCGAGGGCCAGCAGGCCGGGGCCGGTCCAGGGGCGGACGGCGTCCCAGAGCGCGTGCGCGACGGCGAGGGCGCCGGCCAGGGGCAGTACGACGCCGAGCGCACGGGCGGCCCACAGCAGGATCGCCCGCCGCTCGACGCGGTGCCGCGGCGGCCGCAGCAGGACTTCACGATTCACCATGGGACAGACTGTCCCATGGAGGGACCCCCCTTGTCACGACGGTTTTGCGGCCTACCATTCCGGCATGGCAGAAACGGCGCCCACCGCCCCCGGCACGCTGGCGCGCACCCGCCGGGCGATCCTCGACGCGGCGATCTCGGTGTTCGCGGAGGACCGGGCGGCCTCGCTCGGCGATGTCGCGAAGGCCGCGGAGGTCGGGCGCAGCACGCTGCACCGCTATTTCCCCGACCGGGCCGCCCTGATCCTGGCCCTGTTCGAGGACTGCGCGGAGTCGGCCCACCGCACGCTGCGCGACGCGGCACTGGATCACGGGCCGCCGGCCGAGGCGTTCCGGCGCCTGATCGTCGCGCTGTTCGACCTCGGACCGCGGGTCAACTTCCTGTTCAACGAGCCGCAGCTGACCTCCGCCGAGTGGGAAGGGCCGCATTGGGAGCGGGCGAACCTGCCTGCCGCGGAGCTGTACACGCGCGGCCGGGCAGCGGGCTTCTTCGCCGCGGAGACCGACATGGAGTGGTTCTTCCGGACGCTGTGGTACATGCTCGGCGCCGGCTGGGAGGCGGTGGAGGAGGGCAGCCTCCCCCGGCACGAGGCCATCGCCGCGGTGACCAGAACGCTGGAGGGCGGCCTGCTGTCCCACGGACCGCGGGACGACGCGCGCTGACCCGCGGGGCACCACCCGCGTGGGCGAAAACACAGCGCGCCCCGCGTTTCACGGCCGTAAGGTGGCGGGCATGCAGGTGATCCAGTCGACCAAGCTCGCCAATGTCTGCTACGAAATCCGCGGCCCGGTACTCGAAGAGGCACAGCGGCTAGAGGCGGCAGGCCACCGCATCCTGAAGCTGAACACCGGCAATCCGGCAGCCTTCGGCTTCGACTGCCCGCCGGAGATCCTGGAGGACATCCTCCGCAACGTGGGGGACGCCCACGGGTACGGGGACGCGAAGGGGCTGCTGTCCGCCCGCCGCGCGGTGATGCAGCACTACCAGACCAAGGGCATCCACCTGTCGGTGGAGGACATCTACCTGGGCAACGGCGTCTCCGAGCTGATCCAGATGTCGATGCAGGCGCTGCTCGACGACGGCGACGAGGTGCTCGTCCCGGCCCCCGACTACCCGCTGTGGACCGCCTCCGTCTCGCTGGCCGGCGGCACCGCGGTGCACTACCGCTGCGACGAGCAGGCCGAGTGGATGCCGGATCTGGCCGACATCGAACGGAAGATCACCGACCGCACCAAGGCGCTGGTCGTGATCAATCCGAACAACCCCACCGGAGCCGTATACAGCACTCAGATGCTGGAGCAGCTCGCCGAGATCGCCCGGCGGCACCGGCTGGTGCTGTGCTCCGACGAGATCTACGACCGCATCCTGTACGACGGCGCCGTCCACACCTCGACCGCGGCCATCGCGCCCGACCTGCTGACGCTGACGTTCAACGGCCTGTCGAAGAACTACCGGGTGGCCGGGTTCCGCTGCGGCTGGCTGGCCGTGTGCGGGCCGAAGGAGCACGCGGCCAACTACATCGAGGGCCTGACCATCCTCGCGAACATGCGGCTGTGCGCCAATGTGCCCGCCCAGCACGCCGTGGCCGCCGCCCTCTTCGGGCGCCAGTCGATCGAGCAGCTGGTGCTGCCCGGCGGGCGCATCCTGGAGCAGCGCGACACCGCCTACGAGATGCTGACGCGGATTCCCGGGGTGACGTGCGTGAAGCCGAAGGGCGCGCTGTACGCGTTCCCGCGGCTCGACCCGAAGGTGTACAAGATCAAGGACGACCGGCAGATGGTCCTCGACCTGCTGCGGGCCGAAAAGATCATGATCGTGCACGGCACCGGGTTCAACTGGCCGGAGCCCGACCACTTCCGCATCGTGACGCTGCCGCAGGCCAGCGAGCTGGCCGACGCGGTCCAGCGCATCGGCTCGTTCCTCGACGGCTACAACCAGTACTGACCCCACGGGCGGGGCCCCGCACGCCGTTGTGCGGGGCCCGTCCCCCGTCTCAGCCCGCGCGCGCTGTCCTTTCCACGCGGTCCAGGCGGTCGGTGAGGGCCCGGTACTCGGCCCACAGCTCCTCGGGGGCTCGGGAGCCGAAGGTGTGCAGGTGCTCGGGGATCAGGGCGGCCTCCCGGCGCCAGACCTCCAGGTCGACCTCCAGCAGGAACGCCAGCTGCCGCGGCGTCAGAGCGAGCCCGTCCGTGTCGAGCGCCGCCGGCGCGGGCACCGTGCCGATCGGGGTCTCCACGCCCGCCGCCCGGCCGTCGAGCCGCTCGACGATCCACTTCAGCACCCGGATGTTCTCGCCGAAGCCCGGCCAGACGAACGCCCCGTCGGCGTCCTTCTTGAACCAGTTGACGTAGTAGATCCGCGGCAGCTTCGCCGGGTCGGGCGCCCGTTCCCCCGTCCGCAGCCAGTGCGCGAAGTAGTCCCCCATGTGGTAGCCGCAGAACGGCAGCATCGCGAACGGGTCCCGGCGCAGCTCGCCCACGGTGCCCTCGGCCGCCGCCGTCTTCTCCGAGGCGACGTTGGCGCCGAGGAACACGCCGTGCTGCCAGGAGCGGGACTCGGTGACGAGCGGCACCGCGGTCGCGCGGCGCCCGCCGAAGAGGATCGCGGAGATGGGCACCCCCGCCGGGTCCTCCCACTCCGGCGCGATCGTCGGGCACTGCGCCGCCGGCACGGTGAACCGGGCGTTGGGGTGCGCGGCCGGTGAACCGGCCGCCGGCGTCCAGTCGTTGCCGCGCCAGTCGGTGAGGTGCTCGGGCGGCTCCTCGGTCAGGCCCTCCCACCAGACGTCACCGTCGTCGGTGAGCGCGACATTGGTGAAGACGGAGTTGCCCCACAGCGTGCGGATGGCGTTCGCGTTCGTCTTCTCGCCCGTGCCGGGCGCGACGCCGAAGAACCCGGCCTCCGGGTTGATGGCGTACAGCCGCCCGTCCTCGCCGAACCGCATCCAGGCGATGTCGTCGCCGACGGTCTCCACCCGCCAGCCGGGCAGCGTCGGTTGCAGCATCGCCAGGTTGGTCTTGCCGCAGGCGGAGGGGAACGCGGCGGCCACGTACCTGGCTTCCCCCGCGGGCGGGGTGACTTTGAGGATGAGCATGTGCTCGGCCAGCCAGCCCTCGTCCCGGGCCATGACGGAGGCGATGCGCAGCGCGTAACACTTCTTGCCCAGCAGCGCGTTGCCGCCGTAGCCGGAGCCGAAGGACCAGATCTCGCGGGTCTCGGGGAAGTGCGAGATGTACTTGACCGAGTTGCACGGCCAGGGCACGTCCCGTTTCCCGGGCGCGAGGGGCGCGCCGACGGAGTGGACGGCGCGGACGAACTGGCCGTCCTCGCCCAGCTCGTCGAGCACCGCCCGGCCCATCCTGGTCATGGTGCGCATCGCGACGGCGACGTACGCGGAGTCGGTGATCTCCACGCCGAGCGCGGAGAGCGGGGAGCCGAGCGGGCCCATGCAGAACGGCACGACGTACATGGTCCGGCCGCGCATCGCACCGCGGAACAGACCTTGCGGCCCGGTGAAGGTCTCCCGCATGTCCGCGGGATCCATCCAGTTGTTGGTGGGACCGGCGTCCTCGGGCCGCTCCGAGCAGATGTAGGTGCGGTCCTCGACCCGGGCGACGTCGGTCGGGTCGGATGCGGCGTAGTAGGAGCCCGGCCGCTTCTCGGCGTTGAGCCGGATGAAGGTGCCCTTCTCGACGAGCCGCGCGCACAGGCGGTCGTACTCCTCCTGGGAGCCGTCGCACCAGACCACCTCGTCGGGTTCGGTCAGTGCGGCGATTTCTTCGACCCAGGTGACGAGCTTGTGGTGGCGAGTCGGGGCATGGGCGGCGACGGGAGCGGCTGGAGTCAGCGTCACGTTCGCTCCAGAGGGTTGAGGGTTTTACGTTCTGCGCTCATCCGACAAGACGGGCGCTCATCTGATGGTGCCGCCTTCTCACGTCTGTGTCCAGTGCGGCTCATGTGAGCGAATGGCCACCCGGAAGAGGCAACCCCCGCAGCACCCAACGCCCCGCGGCGCCCCCGAGAGGGGTTGACAGTCACTCACCTTTGAGAGTCACTGTCTTTTAATGGTCACTTCCAAGGAGGTGAGCCGTGAGCGATCCCCCGCCGCGAGGGCCGCGGCGCTGGTGGGCGCTCGGCGCCCTGACCGTCACCATGATCGTTCTGGGCTTCGACCTGACCATCCTCAACGTCGCGCTGCCCACCCTCGCCGTCGACCTCGGCGCGGACACCGCCGCCCAGCAGTGGATGATCGACGCGTTCCTCGTCGTCTTCGCCGCGGCGCTGCTGCCCGCCGGGCTCCTCGGCGACCGCCACGGCCGCCGCCGCATGCTCGTCACCGGGCTGGTCATCCTGCTGGCCGGCTCCCTGCTCGGCATGTGCGCCGACGGACCGGGACTCGTGATCGCCGCGCGCGCCGTGATGGGCCTGGGGGCCGCCCTCGTCAGCGCCCTGTCGGTCGCCGTCCTGCCGTCCCTGTTCGGTCCCGGGGAACGCACCCGGGCCATCGCCACCCTCACCACCGCACTCGCCCTCGGCATGCCGATCGGCCCGCTCATCGGCGGCTGGCTCCTCGACCACTACTGGTGGGGCGCCATCTTCCTCATCAACGTGCCGCTGCTCGCCCTCGGCATCGCCGCCTGCCTGCTGCTGCTCCCCGAGACCCGCAACCCGGCCGCGCCCTCGTTCGACCCGCTGACCTGTGCCCTGAGCGCCGGCGGCCTCGGCGCCCTCGTCCTCGGCCTGACCGAAGGACCGGCCCGCGGCTTCGCCGACCCCCTGGTGGCCGGCGCGCTCGCCACCGCCGCCGCCCTGCTCACCCTGCTGGCCGCCAGGGAACGCCGGGCAGCCGCGCCCCTGCTCCGGATCGGCCTGCTGCGCAACCCCGGATTCGGCTGGAACGCGGCGGTCGGCGCCCTGACCGGCTTCATCCTCGCCGCGCTGATCTTCGTCCTGCCCCAGTACCTCCAGTCGGTCCACGACCACGACGCGTTCGGCGCCGGGCTGCGGCTGATGCCGATGCTCGGCGGCGTGGTGCTCGCCGCCCGCGGCTGCCAGCCGCTGGTGCGGCAGTTCGGGTCCCGCGGGGTGATAGCCACCGGCCTGGTGCTGCTCTGCTTCGCCGGCGTGCTCGGCAGCACCACCCAGGTCGACTCCGGCTACGGGCTGACCGCCGTCTGGCTCGCCGTCGCGGGGCTCGGTTCCGGGCTCGCCCTCGTCCCCGCCACGGACGCGGCGCTCGACGCCCTGCCCGCCGCCCACTCGGGCGTCGGCGCCGGGCTGCTGATGACGCTGCGGCAGGTCGGCGGCGCACTCGGCGTCGCCCTGCTCGGCAGCCTCCTCGCCCGCGTCTACCGCGGTCACCTCGACACCGGCGGGCTGTCCCCCGAGGCCACCGCCACCAGCCAGGAGTCCGTCTCCGCCGCCCGTCTCCTCGCGGCCCGCACCGGCTCCGCCGAACTGGCGGAGGCGGCGCGGACCGCGTTCGTCCACGCCATGAGCGTCACGCTGTACGTCTGTGCCATCGCCGCCCTGGCCGCCGCGCTGCTCGCCGGACTGCTGCTGCCGCAGCGGCGCGCACCGGCCGCCGTCCTGACCGCCGAAGCCTCCGCCGAGGGAGAAACCCGCACATGACCCGCACGGCCCGGCCTGGGCGAACGCAAGAAGCAGCGCACCCGGCAGGCGATCCGCCGGGCCGCGTACCGCCGCTCCGCGGAACAGGGCTACGACGCCACCCGGGTCGACCAGATCGCCGAGGCCGCCGAGGCCTCCCGAGCACGGTGTTCCGGTACTTCCCGACCAAGGAGGACATCGTCCTCACCGACGACAACGACATCGTCCTTGAGGCCGCCCTGCGCGCGCGCCCCGCGCACGAGCCGCCCCTGACGGCGCTCCGCGAGGCGCTGCGCGTCTCGATCCACGAGGTCTGGTCCGCGCCCGGCGCCCGCGCCGTCACCGAACAGCGGATGCGCCTGGTCCGCACCGTGCCCGCGGTCCGGGCCCGCCTGGACGAGAGCTTCGCCGCCACCGGCGAACGCGTGGCCCCATCCTGGCCGAGCGCACCGGCCGCTCCCCCGACGAGCTGGAACTGCGCGTCTTCATCGGCGCCACCCTCGGCGGCCTGCGCGAAATGCCGCTGCACTGGGCCGCGGGCGACCTCACCGAAGACCTGATGGGCCTGCTCGACCGCGGCATAGACGTTCGCGAACACGACCTCGCGGACGATGCGGCCCCGCCGCCGCTCAGGCCAGCTGCGCCGCCAGCGACTCCGGGTCCGTGACGGGCGCGGCGCAGACGAAGCCGCGGCACACGTACGCCGCGGCGCGGCCCTCCCGCAGCGGGCGCCCGGCCAGCAGCGGCGGCGGGTCCGCGTCGTCCGGCTCGCCGCGGGCGACGACCGCGCCGGGCGCCGCCGCGCGCAGCGCGGTGCGGTGCAGCGCGTCCGCCGCCGCGTCGCCCCACGCGCCGACCACCGCGACCTCGCGCGGCCCGTCCACCGCGGCCTCGGCCACCGCCAGGCCCCAGCCGGTGAAACGCGGCGCCTGCGGACCGAGCGCCGTCACCACGCCGAGCGCCCGCTCGGCGGCGGCACGGTGCCGGCCGCTGCCGGTGTAGGCGGCGTAGGACAGCAGCGCGCCCGTCGCGGCCGACCAGCCCGACGGCGTCGCGCCGTCCGTCGGGTCCTGCGGGCGGCGGATCAGCCGCTCCGCGTCGTCCGCCGTGTCGAACAGCGTGCCGTCCGCACCCGCGAAACGCGTGAGCACCGTCTCCAGCAGCGCGCCCGCCCGGTCGAGCCACGCCCGCACGCCCGTCACCGCGTACAGGGTGAGGAAGCCCTCCGCCACGTCGCCGTAGTCCTCCAGCACGCCCGCGCCCGGCCCCGCGCGCCCGTCCCTTGAGGTGCGAACGAGGCGGCCGTCCGCGTCCAGGTGCACCGCCGCGAGCAGCTCGGCCGCGCCCGTCGCCGCCGCCACCAGGTCGTCCCGGCCGAAGCAGGCGCCGGCCTCGGCGAGCGCCGCGATGGCCAGGCCGTTCCACGCGGCGACGATCTTGTCGTCCCGCTCGGGGCGCGGGCGCGCGCCGCGGGCGTCGAGCAGCCGCGCCCGCAAACCCTCCGGCGCCTGCGCGCCCGGCAGCCGCAGCGTGCCCTCCTCGCCCGGACCGAAGACGGCCGCGGCCCGCTCCGCGTCGGCGGGCCCGAGCGCGGCTTGCAGCTGCTCGGGCGTCCAGGTGTAGAACGCGCCCTCCTCGGGCCCGCCGCCGTCCCGCGCCTCGCTGTCCGCGTCCAGCGCGGACGCGAACCCGCCCTCTCCGGTAAGCAGTTCACGCACCAGGAAATCCGCGGTCTCCAGGGCGATCCGGCGGGCGAGCGGCTCGTCGGTGACCCGCCACAGGTGGGTGTACACGCGGGCGAGCAGCGCGTTGTCGTACAGCATCTTCTCGTAGTGCGGCACCGTCCACGTGGCGTCCACCGCGTACCGCGCGAATCCGCCGCCGAGCTGGTCGTAGATACCGCCGCGCGCCATCGCCTCGCACGTCGCCGCCGCGATCCGCAGCGCCTCCCGCGAGCCCGTGCGCACGTGGTGGCGCAGCAGGAACTCCAGCGCCATCGACGGGGGGAACTTCGGCGCCCCGCCGAAACCCCCGTGCGCCTCGTCGAACTCCCCGGCGAGCCCGGCCGCGGCCATCGCCAGCTCCGCCTCGCCCGGCGGCCCCGGCGCGTCGTAGGACAGCCGCCGTTCCGCAAGGTCGCCGGTGATCCGCGCCGCGACCTGGGCGACCTCCCCGCGCCGCTCCGTCCAGGCCGTGTGGACGCCTTGCAGGAGCTGGGTGAACGAGGGGAGCCCGGCGTGCGGCTCCCTCGGGAAGTAGGTACCGAAGTAGAACGGCTCCCCGTCCGCCGTCATGAACACGGTCATCGGCCAGCCGCCCTGTCCGGTCGCGGCCTGCACGGCGTCCATGTACACGGAGTCCACGTCGGGGCGCTCCTCCCGGTCCACCTTCACCGGGAGGAAGTGCGCGTTCAGATAGGCGGCGACGGCCTCGTCCTCGAAGCTCTCGTGCGCCATGACGTGGCACCAGTGGCAGCTGGCGTACCCCACGCTCAGCAGTACCGGTACGTCCCGCCGCTTCGCTTCCGCCATCGCCTCCGCTCCCCATGGCCACCAGTCCACCGGGTTGGAGGCGTGCTGGAGCAGATAAGGCGACTGGGAGCCGGCCAGTCGATTCATACCGGTATCGTCGCACGACCGGGACCGTCCAGCCCACCGTGCGGGGCCGGGCCGGCGGGGCCGACCGCATGCCCGGTCAGTCCCTCCGGGGTGAGTCGGTACCGTCAGTGCCTCATCCGAGCGTCCACTGCTGGTTGCTGGCGCCGTGGCAGGTCCACAGGTGGACCTTGGCGCCATTGGCGGTCGAGTAGTTGCTCACGTCAAGGCAGAGCCCGGACTGCGCCGAGGTGATGGTTCCGCCGGCGTTCACCCGCCATGTCCGGTTCCGCCCGCCGTGGCACGCCCCGATGATCGCCGCCGTACCGTTGCCGGTACCGCTGCCCGCGGCCTCCGGACATCTGCGGGAATCGCCGCTGTAGACGGTCAGCTCCCCCGCGGCGGTGAGGGTCCACTGCTGATTGTCTCCTCCCCAGCAATCCCAGATCTGCGACTGCCTCCCCGGCTGAGTCGTCACATTCGGCACGTCCAGACATTCGTCCGCCGCCACCGCGCGCAACTCACCACTGCTACCGCCACCGCCGTCGCGACCGGCCGGAGGGTTGGCCCGGGTGACCAATCCGAGGTGCCACGGCCACTGGGAGTAGTCACCGCCGGCGTTCGGGCCCTTCCCCTGGTAGAGGAACTGGAGGTTGCAGGGGTCGATGGTCAGTGTCTGGTCGTTGGAGGCGCGGATCAGCTCGCCGTGACTGAAGTCGCTCGTCCACGGCTCGGCGCCGGGGGCGAAGGTGACGTTGTTGTGCCGCAGGAACGGGGTGGACTCGGTGGCGGCCAGCGGCGCCCACTCGTCGCCGACCGCGTCGAGGCTGTCGGCGGTCCAGGAGTTGAAGTAGCGCTTGCCGTCGCTGCCGATGCCCTCGATCACCATCGCCGTTGGTCGCGACGGTGAGCGTGCCGGTCTGCGCCGACGACGGCAACGCGGGCGCGACGGCGGCGAGCAGGCCCAAGTACCGCCGCAAAAGCGATCCGCACGGCTCTCAATCGCTTGCCGTTACTTGGTAGTCCACTGAGTGACATCTTTGGTACAGCCTCCCTGCTATACGGCATGAGATTGCGCAAGCGTGCAAGCGCTTGCTCAAATCTGCTTGTGCGCGGCAGGCACGGTCGAGATTCAGAAATCGACGATCCACGTCTTCAAATCTCTCTGTCGCGCCGACTCGGCCGTTATTGAAAGGATCGGCCCCGGGGATGGGCAGATCCGCGAGCGGCTTGACCACCACGGTGCCCAACGCGGGAAGGGCCGGAGCCTTCGAAACGCTTCACTCCCCGCCGGGACACCGAGGCAACCGAGCCGGGTTCGCTTATCGGAGAGATCGCTGCCGTACTGACCTGCGGGCCCTCGCGGGAAAGCAGCCGCTGCATCGCGACGCCGATCGCTTCGAAGTCCGCGACCCCGTCGAACGGGTCCCGGCGCCGCCGGAAATGGTGACGTGGCGGAGCCGGCCCGTCCGGTTCTGTCCGGACGGGCCGGCCGGGGCCCTGCCCGGGCCGGCACCGCCCGATGGATCGGCTACAGGTTCACCGAGTCCCCTCCTATGGTCACCACCAAGCGGCCGTCGGAGGCGAAGTTCCAGTCCAGGGCTCCGGAGTACGGGGCACACCTCGACCCGTTGGAGCCGGACCACCACTGGTTTCCGCCGGCGTCGTCGCCGATGATCCGGTCGTTCGACCCGCTGTCGCAGGAGGTGTTGTTCCGGAACGTCGAGTCGCCCGCGTCGAAGTTGTAGTTGCGCTCCTCGTTGCCGATGCTCAGGTTGTTCTCGATCGTCATCGACCCGGGGTTCCGGTTGTAGGTGAACCCGTGCTTGCCGTTGTCGAAGGCGATGGTCCGCACCACGGTGTGGTCGACCGCGATGTCCTCGCCACCGAGCTTGAACCCGTTGCGGTCGCCGCTGGAGTTCTGCGTGCCGTCCGACAGCGTCCCGTTCTCGTACGAGAGCGAGTCCTCGATGGTGACCGCTCCGATCGGGCCGGTGTCGTCCTTGGTGAACATGTCCCAGCCGTCATCGATATTGTTGTGGGCCACGCAGTACCGGAAGACGTTCCCCGGACCCACGGTGAGCTTCGGCGCGAAGCCGTCGGCGTCCTCGCCATCGGAGTCGGAGTTGTCGTGCGACTCCGAGCTGATGATGAGGTTGTTCGACGGCCACTGGGAGGACGGCGCACCGGCGGTGTAGCGCGACAGCTGCAGCCCGGTGTCGCGGTTGTGCCGCGTCACCACGCGCTCGATGATGTTGTTGTTCCCGCCCAGGAGTATTCCGTTGTCACCCGCGCGTTCGACGACGAGGCCATGCAGATGCCACCAGTCGCCGCCGATGGCCAGCCCGCGGTTGGCCGAGTCCTCGCTCTGGGCCGAGAAGTTCAGCACCGGGGTCTCGCCCGGGTAGGCGAACAGCTCGGTGCGGTTGCCCGAGGTGCCGTCGTTGCCCGGCTCGATGTGGACCGTCTGCGAGAAGTCGTAGGTCCCTCCCTGCATGTAGATCGTCCCGCCAGGCTCGATCCGGCCGATCGCCGAGGTGAGCGTCGTCGGGTCCGACTCGCTCCCGGAAGCGCCGTCGCTGCCGCCCGGCGCCACGTACAGCGCGTCCCCGCTCGGCGGCGGGTCGTCGCCATCATCCGGCGGGGTGCCGGTCGAGGAGTCCAGGTAGTCGATGTTCGGCAGGCCGCCCGAGCCGGTGGCGACCAGCCGGACGGTGTTGGTGCCCGAGCCCAGCTGCGCCGTCAGGGACTTGGTGGTCCAGGTGTTCCACGAGCCGGTGGTCTCGAACGAGACCGACTGGACCGTCGAGCCGTTGACGACCAGATCCGCGGTGCGGGCCGAGGTGCCGCCGTTGGCGAACCCGATCCCCAGGGCCGCCGAGCCGGCACTGGCCGCCTCGATGGTGAACCCCGCGGCCGCGCCGGTGGAGTTGGTGGTGTTGCAGAATCCGGTGCCGGAGTAGCCGGCGTAGTCGGAGTCGATCGTGCCGTCGCACGTCGCCGAGGAGGACTCGGCCTCGAACCGCACCGCCTCGCCGTCGTCCGGCGGCTCGGTGGGCCCGCCGTCGTCCGGCGGCGATCCGGCATAGGTCTCGAACTCGGCGATCCTCGGCGTGCCGCTCGAGCTGGCGATCTCGAAGTTGATCTTGCTCAGCGATGTCGTGGGGAAGGTGATGACTCCCGCCCCGCTGCCGGAGGCCAGGACGTCGCCGGTGTCGTGGTTGACGGCCCGCCAGGAGCCGATGTTGCCTTCGGCGCCTGCCGCCTCGCGAATGTTGATCGTGGACACCGTGGTGTCCGAGCCCCACTTGACCGAGATCCGACCGGTCGAGCCGGCCGGCGACCAGTAGGTGTTCATGTCGCCGTCGACGACGTTGCCGTAGCTGGTGCCGCCGGCCTTACTGGAGCCGTCGGCGCCGGCCCCGATGCTGAGGTTGGTGCCGACCGGGGGATCGGTCGGGTCCGGCGGGTCCGTCGGGTCCGGCGGGTCGGTCGGGTCCGGGGGCTCCGCTTCGCAGTTGCCGTCCGAGACCTGCAAGCCGTTGTCGGCTCCCGCCGTCTCGCTCACCACGTCCGGCACGCAGCCGGCGTCGTCGAGGCTGTAGCCGTACGGGATGCTGACGGTGGTGTTGGACTGCGGATCGGGGCCGGCCGGGTAGTTCTCGCTGCCCTCGCTCGACCAGGTCACGTTGTCGTAGATGTTGCCGTTGACCTCCCAGGAGCCGCGCTCGTCGGTGTAGAAGGTGCCCAGGACGTCCTTGGAGTCCTCGAAGTAGTTGTTGTCCACCTTGGCGCGAGCCCCGGCCCGGGAGTTGATGCCGGACTCGACGAGGCCCGCATAGTGGTTGTTGTACATGTGGGCGATGCCGCCGCGCAGCAGGGGCGTGCGGGAGTTCAGGTTCTGATACAGGTTGTGGTGGAACGTGACGAACCCGTTCGACCGGTCGCTCTCACTGGACCCGATGAGGCCGCCGCGTTCGGAGTTGCGGAGGATGCTGTAGGACAGGGTCACGTACTGGGTGTTGTTCTTCATGTCGAAGAGGCCGTCGAAGCCCTCGTCCTCGCCGCCCGAGGCCTCCAGGGTCAGGTGGTCGGCCCAGACGTTGCGGACGTTGCTCTCCATGCTGATGGCGTCGCCGCCGTTGGAGGTGGGTGAGCCCGACTTCTTGACGTTCCGAACGGTCACGTTCTGGATGATGATGTTGCTGGACTCACGGATGTGGATGCCCAGTTGGTCGAAGACGGCGCCGCTGCCGACCCCGACGATCGTGACATTGCTGACCTCCTTGAGGTCGATCACATCGTCGGTGACGTCGCAGCTGTCGCCCGAGACGTCGCTGGTGTTGCCGTGGTTGATAGTCCCTTCGACCTCGATGATGACCGGGGTGCTGGTGCTGGCCCGGTTGCACAGGGCCTCGTTGATCTCGGTCCCCGTGGTGGCCCGCACCGTCTGCCCGCCCGCACCACCGGTCGTCCCGCCGTTCTGCGTCGCGTAGCCGGTGGCGGCGGCGGTGGCGGCGGGGGCCGCCGACGCCCCGGTCACGGACACCGCCAGACCGGTGACGGCCAGGGCCGTTGTGGTCAGCACGGCACAGAGCCGCGCGGTTAATGGTCTGCTCATGCTTGTTCTTCCCGTCCGTTGTCGAATACCGGGTACTGCCGTTGCGCGGCCCGCCCGGAACGGGAGCGCGTCGCGTTGCGTGCTGCCTACTGAGAAAAGGCGTCGCCGTTGCCACCCGACGCGGCTTGATCACGGCACGCGCTCTACGGCGGCGACACCCTGTGGCCTGCTCCGAACCGGCGGCGGCTCGTACACGTCCTGCGGCGGGCACCGCGATAGACGCTCTGGCCGGTGCGAATCACTTGAGAGAGAAAGCGCTTTCTACAGCGAAGAAAGCGTAGGGCACCCGTGACGAAGTTGACAAGATTTATGACAGTAATGGTGTTCAGGGCTCTCCCCGCGTGCGGCGGGATTGCGGAAACTCAGGCGCTGTCGCAGATCAGAAGCGTTCTTCGAACCCCGGCAGGACGGGCGACCGGTGCGGCGGGCCGCCCGTGGGGACGGCCCCGAAGCCGACGCGGTAGCGAGTGCGCGGGCGCCGCGCCTTGACGATCCTGACGATGGTCTTGCCGATGACCGGCGGTGCCGATGTCATGCGGGCATTGCGCTGCGCGCTCACGGCGAGTGTCACGGCAAGCAACCCCTTCGGCCAGGGGTGAGTGTCACCGACACCGTCGAGGACCCCGTCACCAGCGACGTGACCGCCGGTCCTGACGGGACGACGTACGCGCTCAGCGGCGGGCTGGCCGCCCTCCTCGCGGGCCGGCCCAACGACGGGTTCGCCCTGCCCTCCGTCGATATCGGCTGAGCCGGGGCCGTTCTCCGGAAGACCAGCACCGCTCACCGGGGTCTGCCTCGGAGCCAGCGTCGTGCGGTAGCCCTCTCTGCTGCGGGCGGGCTACCGCACTTCTGCGTACCAAGACGGAGCACGAGGTGGTCGGCATTCTCGAACTGGTGCCGATGAGGAATCGAGCCTCGGCCCCAAGTCGCCCAGGAACGTGTGACGCCGTCACGGTGGGAGCCTGGCCGCGACGGTGCTGAAGCTGTGGGCCGACGAGCTGTGGCGTCGTGGCGCTCGACCCACCGCTCCCAGCGGACCACGAGGCGCGCTCAACGGCTATGCGGTCCGCACGCGGCCGGATGCGGTGAAGCCGGTCGCGCCAGCGCGGCGTCCACTGGTCCCGGCCGGCTTCTCACCGTACGCGCCCACACCGGTTTCCCTTGGAAACGCGGCAGGTCGGAGCCAACTGGTTGGGTGCGCCCACCGGCACCGGTGGCAGCTGGCGTACCCCACGCTCAGCAGTACCGGTACGTCCCGCCGCCGCGCCTCCTCGAAGGCTTCCGCACCACGGCCACCACGCGACCGGGTTGTCGGCGTGCTGGAGCAGGTAGGGCGAGGTCTCGGCGGCGAGTCGATTCGCCATGGGACCGGTCTGCCTCGCGGCGGGCTCAGCCCGCCTGGTAGGGCTTGGCCTCCAGGACCTTCACGTGCGCGGTGCTCCCGTTGGGCAGCTGGTACTCCGCGTCGTCGCCGACCTTCTTGCCGTTCACGCCGCTGCCCAGCGGCGACTGCGGGGAGTACGTCTCGATGTCGGACGTCGCGAACTCCCTGGAGGCCAGGAGGAAGGTCATCGTGTCGTCCGGGTCGCCGTCGAAGGCGATCGTCACCACCATGCCGGGCGCCACCACCCCGGTGTCCGCGGGGGCCTCACCGACCTGCGCACTCTCCAGCAGCTGGGTCAGCTGGCGCACGCGCGCCTCCATCTTCCCCTGCTCCTCCTTGGCCGCGTGGTACCCGGCGTTCTCCTTCAGGTCCCCCTCCTCGCGCGCCTGCTCGATCTTCTTGGCGATCTCGATGCGAGCGGGACCCGACAGGTGATCCAGCTCCGCCTTGAGCTGGTCATACGCCTCCTGGGTCAGCCAGGTGACAGTGTCGCTGGTCTGCGTCACAGGTGCTCCTTCGGGGTGAATAGGGAGGGGATAAAAAGGAAGGCCCGTCCCGGACATCTGCGCTCCTGGGCGGGCGATACATCGATCGAAATATCGACTCTAACAACGCCGGTCGATGTGCGGAAGGATTACCCTCCGCTGCCGGGGGCAAACACTGCGGCCCCTAGCCTGCGTCGGCCCGGGCCTGTGAGCAGCCCATCAGCTCCGCGGCGGTGGCCCGGCCCGTGGTGCGGAGCGTGACCGTGCGGTGCGCACTGTCGCCGTTCTCGTCGAACCTGAAGTCCGCGCGCCCCACCTCAAGGCCGTCCTCCGCCTGCGCGCGCACCGTACAGACGCCGTCGGTGTCCGCGGGCTTGCGCACCGCAAGGTTCACATCGATCTGCTCGTCGGAGACGACCTGGAAGCCGGTCAGCTCCCCCGACACCTTCTGCTCGCCGATGTAGGACACCCCCGCCCAGGCCACGAAGCCGAGCAGCAGGACGCCGAGCACCAGACCGATGATCTTCAACCGCCGGTCGGTGCGGGCGTCGGCGGCGCCGGAGCGGCCGTACCGGCCCTCGGGAGCCATTGCGCGCACATCAGCCATGACGGTCGGTCCTCGTGGTGAGACGGTCCTTGCGGTGGACGGCGGTCGGCGGGCGGTGGGAAATCCGGAATAGCCCGGCCGGTCCATCAGTCACTATAGAAGGCGTGAGCCGGACCCCGACCACCGACCAGACGACGAGGAATCTGCGTTGACCGAGCAGCTGC
Source organism: Streptomyces sp. MP131-18 (assembly GCF_001984575.1). Taxonomy (GTDB): domain Bacteria; phylum Actinomycetota; class Actinomycetes; order Streptomycetales; family Streptomycetaceae; genus Streptomyces; species Streptomyces johnsoniae. Next base: position 2,868,979 of record NZ_LZNS01000001.1, read on the forward strand.
GACTCATGGCCGTGCATGCCCACCCGGACGACGAGTCCAGCAAGGGCGCCGCGACCATGGCGAGATATGTGTCCGAGGGCGTGGACGTACTGGTCGCCACGTGCACCGGCGGGGAGCGCGGCTCCATCCTGAACCCGAAGCTTCAGGGCGACCCCTACATCGAGGAGCACATCCACGAGGTGCGCGCCCGGGAGATGGCCGAGGCCAGGGAGATCCTGGGCGTGAAGCAGGAGTGGCTCGGCTTCGTCGACTCCGGGCTGCCCGAGGGCGACCCGCTGCCGCCGCTGCCCGAGGGGTGCTTCGCCCTCCAGGAGCTGGACGCGGCCACCGAGCCGCTGGTGCGCCTGGTCCGTTCCTTCCGGCCGCACGTGATGACCACGTACGACGAGAACGGCGGGTATCCGCACCCGGACCACATCATGACCCACAAGGTGTCGGTCGCCGCGTTCGAGGCCGCGGGGGACCCGGACCGCTTCCCCGGGGCCGGCGAGCCGTGGCAGCCGCTGAAGCTGTACTACAACCAGGGGTTCAACCGGCCGCGCACGCTCGCCCTGCACGAGGCGATGCTCGCCCGCGGCATGGAGTCGCCGTACGCGGAGTGGCTGGAGCGCTGGGACGACGCGGACCGGCCCGAGCGGCAGCTGACCACGCGGGTCCCGTGCGCGGAGTTCTTCGCGATCCGCGACAAGGCGCTGATCGCGCACGCCACGCAGATCGACCCGGACGGCGGCTGGTTCCGGGTGCCGCTCGACCTCCAGCAGGAAATCTGGCCGACCGAGGACTACGAGCTGGCCCGCTCGCGGGTGGACACTTCTCTACCCGAGTCCGACCTCTTCGCGGGTATCCGGGAGAATTGAACGCATGAGTGAGTTGCTGCCCCTCGCCGAGGAGCTGAACGAGTACACGGTGACGCCCGGTGTACTGGGCTTCATCGTCTTCGCGATCCTGGGCGTGGGCGTCTGGATATTGTTGAAGTCCATGAGCAAACACCTGGGAAAGGTCGATTTCACGGAGCAGAAGGGCAGCGCCGACGCAGAGCGGCAGCCCTCCCGTTCCTAGACCCTGTCCTGGCAACGATCACCTCCGGACCCGCCCGTACGGGAGGGTCCGGGGCCCCGGGTCAGGTGATCGGGGCGCCGATCACGTCCCGGGCGGCGCGTCCTGGCACCATGCCGAGACGCCAGGCGGGCCAGCCCGACTCAGGGCCCTGGCCGCGCTCCAGCATCAGGGCGTACGCGTGCGCGGCGTCCGTCAGCCGGGGGTCGCGCCTGGAGTGCGGCTCGCGCAGCAATTGCGCCAGCTCCTCCTGGGCGACCGCCTGGCCGACGTCCGAGCCGCCGGGTGAGGCCAGCGGCAGCAGCGTGCAGCGCAGCAGCTGCGCCCAGTCCGCGCCGCGGGCGTCCGCCCCCTCGCCCCAGCCCGCCGTGAACAGGCTCAGGGCCTCGTCGGCCAGTTGGAGGGCCGGCCCGAGGCGTTCGTTGCCCGCCTCGATGACCGCGAGTTCCACGCAGGACCACGCCTCGCCGTGGCCGACGCCGGCCCGCCGGAAGTCGCGGCGCGCGTCGGTCAGCAGCTGCCGGGCGAAGCCGCTGTTGCGCAGCGATCCGGTGGCCTCCGCCCGCATGTCGCGGGTGATGCGCGCCGAGTGGTGGCGCGCGGAGGCCAGGCCGTAGAGGTCCCGCATCCGGCTGAACATGGTCCGGGCCCGCTCCATCGTGCGCACCGCGCCCGCGGTGTCGCCCGCCTCCTCCAGCGCCTGGCCGAGGTCGTACAGCGTCCACGCCTCGCCGCGCGCGTCCTCCGTCTCCCGGTGCCTGGCCAGCGCGGTCTCCAACTGTTCCTGCGCGGCCGTCGCGTCCCCCGCGTGCACCCGCGCCTGGCCCAGCTCCGTCATCGCCCAGGCAACGCCGCGGACGTCCCTCGACCGCTCGTACAGGTCGAGGGCGAGCCGCAGTTCCCGCTCCGCGGCCGGGATCTCGCCTGCGCACAGCAGGGTCTGGCCCAGCTGGAACCGTGTCCACGCCTCGCCGTGCACGCTGCCGCTGCCCTGGTGGAGCCGCAGCGCCTCGCCCAGCATGCCGCGGGCGGCGACGATCCGGCCCTGTTCGCGCTCGACCGCGGCCAGCGCGTGCAGCGTCCAGGCGCGGTCGCCGTCCAGGACCTGGCCGTCCTGGAGCGCGAGCGCCTCGCGCAGCCGGTCGCCCGCCTCGGTGAGCTGCCCCTGGTGCTGGAGCGTGATGCCCAGGTCGCGCAGGGCGCGGGCGGTGCCCGCCTCGTGCTGCGCGCGCTGGTAGAGGGTGACGACGGAGCTGAGCGTGGAGCGCGCCTTGTCGAGATCGCCGAGCTGCCGGGCGGCGACGCCGGTGCGCCACTGCACGGAGCGGGTCAGCAGGCCCTGGTTGACGGCCTGCGTCAGCTCGTTCAGCTCGCCGAGGCGGTAGAGGTCGCCGCGCAGCAGGCAGTAGTCGCACAGCGCGCCGAGCAGGTGCGAAACGGCCTGGCGGTCGACGCGTTCGTCGGCGTGCCTGAGGGTGGCGGTGATGAAGCTGGTCTCGTCGTCCAGCCAGCGCAGCGCCGCGTCCAGGGAGGCGAAGCCGTGCCCGCCCGCCGCGGCGGGCAGCAGGTCGGCGCGCGTGGAGGTCTTGCCGTCCACCAGCCGGATCACCGTGTCGGCCAGCTCCGCGTAGCTGCGGATCAGCCGTTCCTGCGCGGCGGAACGCTCGCCGTCGCTCTCCTCGTCGAACAGCCGGGCGCGGGCGAAGCGGCGCACCAGGTCGTGCAGGCGGTAGCGGTTGCCGCGGACGTTGCGCAGCAGCCCGGTGCGGGTCAGCTCCTCCAGCTGGCGCGCCGCTTCCTGCTGGCCGACGCCGAGCAGCGCGGCGGCGGCGCGCGCGCCGAGGCTGGCGCGGCCGGCCAGCGCCAGGCGGCGCAGCAGTCTGCGGGCGATCTCCGGCTGGTCGGCATACCGCATGCGCATGACACGCTCGGGCGCGTCGAGTCCGGCGCCCACGTCCCCGTAGGCGGCCAGGTCCTCGGCGAGCCTGGCCGGGTCGCGCTCGTCCAGGGCCGAACCCGCCATCCGCAGCAGCAGCGGGCGGCCGTCGCACAGTTCGGTGACGCGCCGCCACGCCGCCTCGTCGTAAGGGCCCTGGTCGATCGTGGCCCCGTCGGTCACCGAGGCTCGCAGCAGCTCCTCCGACGCCGCCGTCTCCAGCGGGCCGAGCGTCATGTGGTGGACGGACGCGGGCAGTTCGGGGTCGAGGGCGAGCGGCTCGGCCGCGGTGACCAGGATCAGCGAGGCGGAGCGCACGGGCACGAGGGTGCGGACCTGGTCCGCGTCGGTGGCGTCGTCGAGGATGATGACGACGGGCAGTTCGGCGAGATGCCGGTGATAGCGCTCGGCGAGCCGGCGCAGCTGCGCCCCGTCGGTGTCCTGCCCGCTGTTCTCGCGGAACAGCAGCTGTTCGCGGGGCGCGCCGAGGCGGTTCATCAGGTGCAGCAGCGCGTCCCGGGTGCGCAGCGGGTCCTCGCTCTGGCCGCGCAGGTCCACCAGGCAGGCGCCGCGGAAGAGCTCGCGCAGCTCGTGGGCCGCCCACCGGGCCAGCATGGTGCGGCCGGAGCCGGACGGGCCGTGCACGACCACGACCGTGGGCCGCGTCTCGGTTCTGGCGCGGTCGCGGTTGACCCACTGGGTGATCTGCGTGAGCTGGCTGCGGCGCCCGATGAACGGGTGCCCCGGATCGGGCAGGCGGTCGAAGGAACGTGCCAGCACGGCGCGGGCGCGGGCCGCACCGCTCTTGTTCCCGACCCGCTGCTGCGGGCGGCTCTCGCGCTTGTCCCGCAGCGGATCGCGGCGGGGCGCGACGACCCGCTGCTGCTCCAGGTACGGGCGGATGCCGCGCACCTCGACCGCGGAGCGCCAGGCCAGCCGCAACTGCTCGACGCCGCCGGGCTGGTGACGGCTCCCCGCGGTGCGTTCCGCGGACCACAGGTGGGCCACGACGGCCTGTGCGGCGAAGCCGAGGAGCGCGGCGGCGGCGACGATGGCGGCATCGGTGAACGCCGTCGCGGCGGACACGTCGATGCTGCCCACGAGCAGGACGGTCGCGAGCGCGGCGGCGCCCGCCGCCCCGGCGAGGCCGCCGACGGCGCGCGGCGTGAACCGGTCGGCCAGCCGGCCGGGCGCGCTGTCCGCCTCGGCCTGGGCGTACGCCGCGTACTCCTCGTGCGCGGGGCGCACGATCTCCGCCAGCTCCCCCCGAGCGCGTTGCAGCAACTGGGCGCCGTCGATGCGCCCCTCGGAACGGCGCACCTCCTCCTCCACCGCGCGCACCAGCAGCCGGTCGGCTTCTGCCCGGTGTCGTTCGCTCAGCACGGTCTGTGTCTGCCGCATCGGCCTGCCTCCCCGTCAGTCGTCCGAACGCATGCCCAACCCGTCCTGTATCACGCTGGATTCGGTCAGATCGTTGCATGCTGGACGCATACTCGGAACGGAAGAGGGAACAACGGGGCCCCCGTTCGATCGCACAGCAATCGAACGGGGGCCTCGCGCGGCTCGGCCGTCCCGCGGGCGTCCCGCGGGCGCGCCCGTGCTCAGCCGGTGGCGCGCTTGTACTTCCGGACGGCGAGCGTGCGGAAGAGCGCGATGATGGCCACCGAGCAGAGCGCGGAGGCCAGCGCCGGGTGCTGCATGGGCCAGGCGTCGGGCGCCTGGTAGCCCGGCGGCAGATTGCCGAACAGCTCGCGCACGGCGAGGACGATGGCACTGAACGGATTCCACTCGGCGACGGGCTGGAGCCAACCAGGCATGTTCTCCGAGGGGACGAACGCCACGGAGATGAAGGTCAGCGGGAACAGCCACACCAGGCCGCCGGAGGTGGCCGCCTCCGGCGAACGCACCGAAAGGCCGATGAGCGCGCCGATCCACGTGAACGCGTACCCGAAGAGGAGCAGCAGGCCGAAGGCGGCCAGCGCGTTCAGCACGCCGTCGTTGATCCGCCACCCGACGAGGAAGGCGACGATGGCCAAGACCAGCAGGATCACCGCGGTCTGCGCCAGGTCCGCGAACGTGCGCCCCGTGAGGACCGCACCGCGCGCCATGGGCAGCGAACGGAACCGGTCGATGATGCCCTTCTGCATGTCCTCCGCGATACCGGCGCTCGCGCCCGCGGTCGCGAACGTGACCGTCTGCGCGAAGATGCCGCCCATCAGGAACTCCCGGTAGGCGCCCGCGTCGAGCCCCGCACCCGGAATGTTGATCGAGCCGCCGAAGATGTACGAGAACAGCACCACGAACATGATCGGCTGGATGAGGCCGAAAATCACGACCTCGGGAATGCGCAGCATCCGCAGCAGGTTCCGCTTCGCCACGACCAGGGAGTCCCGCATGCTCTGGGCGAACGTGATCCGTTCGCCGCTCGGCTGCGGCGCCCGCCTCGGCGCGGTGCCTTGCGCGGTGATACTCACTGGGTCTCCTCATTCTTCGCCGGGGCGGCGGACGCCGCGGCCCCGCCCGTCGTGTCGGTGCCGCCCGCCGTGCCGGCCGGTGCCGCCTCCTCGGTGGCGTGGCCGGTCAGCGAGATGAAGACGTCGTCGAGCGTCGGGCGGCGCAGGCCGATGTCGTCGATCTCGATGCCGTGGCTGTCCAGCTCGCGGATGACCTCGGCCAGCAGCTTGGCGCCGCCCGCCGCGGGAACGCTCAGCTTCCTGGTGTGCTCCACGAGCGTCGTCTCGCCGTCCCCGAGGCGCCGCAGCACCTCCTCCGCCGTGCCGATGTGCTCGCGGTCGTGCACGACGACCTCGACCACGTCGCCGCCCGTCTGGTCCTTCAGCTGGTCGGAGGTGCCGCGGGCGATGACCTTGCCGTGGTCCACGACGGCGATCGTGTCGGCGAGGTGGTCGGCCTCCTCCAGGTACTGCGTGGTCAGCAGCAGCGTCGTGCCGCCCGCCACCAGCTCCTGGATGACCTCCCACAACTGCTGCCTGTTCCGCGGGTCGAGACCGGTGGTCGGCTCGTCCATGAACATCACGGGCGGGCTGACGACCAGCGCGGCGGCCAGGTCGAGCCGGCGGCGCATGCCGCCGGAGTAGGTCTTCGCGGTGCGGTCGGCGGCCTCCGCCAGGTTGAACCGCTCCAGCAGCTCCGCGGCCCGCCGCTTCGCGTCCCGGCTCGACAGCTGGTAGAGCTGGCCCACCATCTGAAGGTTTTCCCGGCCGGTCAGGTACTCGTCGACGGCGGCGAACTGGCCGGACAGACCTATGGAACGGCGCACCTCGTTCGGATACTTGAGGACGTCGAGTCCCGCGACCTCCGCACGGCCGCTGTCGGGCTGCATGAGCGTGGTCAGGACGCGCACGGTAGTGGTCTTCCCCGCGCCGTTCGGCCCGAGCAGGCCGAGCACGGTGCCCTCAGGAACGTCGATGTCGACGCCGTCCAGTGCCCTGACATCGCCAAAGGTCTTCACCAGACCTTCGGCGTAGATGGCGCCTGGCATGTGGTCTCCCAGTGTGGAATGGCAGGGTTTCAGCGTGACCCGCGAGAGGCGGGGCCGCCAGTGTAGGCTAACGCGATGTATCGCGTTAGTGATTTATTGCGCGGGAGGCCGGCGCCCGCCGCCGGACCGCTCGCCCGCCGTCAGCCGAGGATGCGGTGCCCCGCACGCCGCAGGCCCTCCGTCACCTCCGCGCAGTGCCTCGGCCCCTGGGTCTCCAGCTGAAGCTCGACCTCCGCCTCGCTCACGCCGAGACCCGGATCGGTCCTGACGTGATTGACGGCTAGCACGTTAGCGTCGGCCACTGACAATTCCCCGAGCAGCGCCGCCAGCACCCCCGGCCGGTCCGGCACGCGCAGCCGCAGCGACAGGTAGCGCCCCGCCGCCGCCATCCCGTGCCGCAGGCTGCGGTCGAGGACCACCGGGTCGACGTTCCCGCCCGACAGCACGGCGACCACCGGACCGGTGAACGCCCCGGGATCGCTCAGCAGCGCCGCCACCGGGCTGGCACCCGCGGGCTCCACGACCAGCTTGGCCCGTTCGAGGCACAGCAGCAGCGCGCGGGAGAGCGCGTCCTCCGAGACGGTGCGCACCTCGTCCACCAGGTCGGCGATGATCCGGAACGGCACGTCGCCCGGCCTGCCGACCTTCATCCCGTCCGCCATCGTCGACACCTCGGGCAGCGCCACCGGCCGCCCCGCCGCCAGCGAGGGCGGGTAGGCCGCCGAGCCCTCCGCCTGCACCCCGACGATCCGCACGTCGGGCCGCAGCGACTTCACCGCGAGCGCCACCCCGGCCGCGAGGCCGCCGCCGCCGACGCCCACCACGATGGTGCGTACCTCGGGGCACTGCTCCAGGATCTCCAGGCCGAGCGTGCCCTGGCCGGCCACCACGTCCGGGTGGTCGAAGGGGTGGATGAGCACCGCCCCCGTCGTCTCGGCGTACTCCTGCGCCGCGGCCAGCGTCTCGTCCACCACCTGCCCGTGCGGCCGCACCTCGGCGCCGTACTCCCGGGTCGCCGCCACCTTCGGCAGCGGCGCGCCCACGGGCATGAACACCGTCGAGCGCACGCCCAGCAGCTCCGCGGCGAGCGCCACGCCCTGCGCGTGGTTCCCCGCGCTCGCCGCGACCACGCCGCGGGCGCGCTCGGCCGCGTCGAGGCCCGCGATCCTGGTGTACGCGCCGCGGAGCTTGAACGAGCCGGTCCGCTGGAGGTTTTCGCATTTGAGCCGGACGGGGGCGCCGATCAGCCGGCCTAGATGACGGCTGCCCTCCAGCGCCGTCACGCGCGTGATGCCGGTGAGCGTCTTCTGGGCGGCGAGCACGTCGGCCAGGCCGGGCCGGTGGGGAGCGGACATGCCGCAAGTCTCGCAGGCGCCCGCGGCACGGGCCCGGCCGGTGCACTCCGACCGCCGCCGCCGGATTGGCCATTGGGCATTCGCGGGCCCGCCGGGCGGCGTACGCTGTGCCAACCCCCGACCTACTCCGGTTCCGCCGACCCACCCCAGGACATGACGCCCGAATCGACGACAGACCACCTGCCCGACGTCACGGTGCTCGACGCACTCCAGCACGAGGTGGCCCTCTTCGCGCGGCGCGCCGAGCAGACCCGCCTCGGCGGGCTCGGCGCGGCGCGCGACTCGATGGACCGCGCGGCCTACCTGCTGCTCAGCAGGCTCGACCAGGACGGACCCGCCGGGGTCAAGGCCCTGGCCGCCCGGCTCGGCATCGACTCCTCGACGGTCACGCGGCAGGTCGCCCCGCTGGTCGACGCGGGCCTCGTCCACCGCACCGCGGACCCGGCGGACGGCCGTGCCGTGGTCCTGGCCCTCTCGCCGCCCGGCGCCGACCGCCTCGCCGAGGTGCGCTCCTCGCGCCGCCGGCTGATCGCCGTGCTCACCGCGGACTGGACCGGGGAGGAGCGCGCAGCCTTCCGCACGCTCCTCACTCGCTTCAATGCATCCGTCACGCGGCTCCAGGCCGCCGGGGCGGAGACCGGTCCCGAGACCGGTCCCGGGAGCGGCACGTAGGCCGGTCCCGAGACCGGCCGGTCCGCGCCTTTCAGCCGAGAGCCCGGGTGAGGTCGTCCAGGAGGTCGTCCACGGCCTCGATACCGACCGAGAGCCGCACCAGATCGCCTGGCACCTCGAGCGCGGAGCCCGCCACCGAGGCGTGCGTCATGCGGCCGGGGTGCTCGATCAGCGACTCGACGCCGCCCAGGGACTCGGCCAGCGTGAACAGCCGCGTCCGGTTGCACACCTCGACCGCCGCCGCCTCGCCGCCCGCCACCCGGAACGACACCATCCCGCCGAAGCCGCGCATCTGCTTCGCGGCCGTCTCGTGCCCCGGATGCGCGGGCAGGCCCGGGTAGTACACCTGGAGCACCTTCGGGTGCACCGTCAGGGCCTCCGCGATCCGCCCCGCGTTCTGCCCGTGCCGGTCCATCCGCACGGCCAGCGTCTTGATGCCGCGCATCACCAGCCACGAGTCGAACGGACCCGCGATGGCACCCATCGCGTTCTGGTGGAACGCCAGTTCCTCGCCCAGCCCCGTGTCCGACGTGACCAGCGCGCCGCCCACCACGTCGGAGTGCCCGCCCAGGTACTTGGTCGTGGAATACACCACCACATCGGCGCCCAGCGCCAGCGGCTGCTGGAGGTACGGGCTGGCGAACGTGTTGTCGACGACCAGTCGCGCCCCCGCCGTCCTGGCGAGGTCCGCCACCACGGCGATGTCCGTGATGCCCAGCAGCGGGTTGGACGGGGTCTCCACCCACACCAGCTTCGTCTCCGGCCGCAGCGCGGCCCGCACCGACGCCGGGTCCGTGGTGTCCGCCACCGACCACTCCACGCCCCAGCGCTCGACGACCTTGGCCACGAGCCGGAACGTGCCGCCGTAGGCGTCGTTCGGGATCAGCAGATGGTCCCCCGGCTTCAGCACCGTGCGCAGCAGGCAGTCCTCCGCGGCAAGGCCCGAGGCGAACGCCAGCGCCCGCACCCCGCCCTCGATCGCCGCCAGATTCTCCTCAAGGGCGGTACGGGTCGGGTTCGCGGACCGGCTGTACTCGTAACCGCCGCGCAGCCCCCCGACGCCGTCCTGCTTGAACGTCGAGGACTGATGAATGGGCGGGACCACCGCCCCGGTGACCGCGTCGGGCTCCTGCCCGGCGTGGATGGCGGCGGTCTCGAAGTGGCGCCGCAAACGCTGCTCGTTCATGACTCCACGGTAGTGCGCCGTACGGTGGAGTCACTGCCGTATCCGGCTCGCCACCGCACCCGGCATAAGGTGTTCACACACGCCGGGCCGCTATGCACCACACACGCCGAACGAGGGGGAGCCGCGCCGCCATGGAAGCCTTGTTGCTGCTGATCGTCCTGGTCACCGTCTTCGGTGTCGTCATCATGCCCATGCTGCGCCGGCGCAGGGAGCGCCAGGAGTTCGAACGCACCGCGGCGGCGGCCGAGGCGCAGACCGGCCCGCCGGGCCGGACCCGCGACCCCCTCTCGCTGGCCAAGGACGGCGACCCGGCCGCCGCCACCGGGCTCGTTCCCGTCGAGCAGCTCGACGTGCGCCTGCCAGGGCCCGACGAGGAGCTGGTCACGGCCCTCGACGAGGCGCAGCGCACCCAGGGCTGGCGGCCCGTGGGCCAGCTTCTCGCCCTCACCGACGACAGCGAGCAGCGCTGGCAGCGCGTGCAGTCGCTGGCCGGCGCCGCGGCCATGGAGCTGGCCACCTGGCGCTCCGCGGGCGAGCCGCCCGGCGGGAAGGACGCGGGCTGGCTGCGCACGTGGCGCGCCGAGGAGCCGAACGACGCGGGCGGCGCGCAGGTGTACGCGCAGTTCCTGGTGTGGCAGGCCATGGCCGACCCGGGCGCGGCCGAGCACCGCATCATCCTGGAGGAGGCCCGCACGGTCTGCGCCGAGGCGGCCCGGCTGGCGCCGGACGACCCGGCCCCGTACATCACGGAGCTGTTCATCGCCCGCGGGCTCAGCTACCGCAAGCCGGACTTCGAGGCGCTGTGGGGCAACATCACGCAGCGTGACCCCGCGCATATGGGCGCCCACCTCGCCGCACTGCCCTACCTGTCCGAGAAGTGGCACGGCTCCCGCGCGCAGGCCGACGCGTTCGCCACGTCCGCGGCGGCCGGCGCACCCAAGGGCAGCCTGCTGGCGGCCCTGCCGCTGTTCGCGGTCTACGACCACCTGCCCGACGTGCAGCTTTCGCAGGGGATGTACCAGGGCGCGGTGGTCTCGGACGCGATCGAGGCGGCCCAGTTCGCGGTGAACAGCGTCCGTGCCGGTCACCCGGTGGAGCCGCACGTGCGCCACCTGCTGCTGTGTTTCCTGGTGCGCGCGGAGCGGTACCCGGAGGCGGCGGAACAGGTACGGGCGATCGACGGTTATGTAGGAGCGATCCCCTGGGTGGACGGCGAGAACCCGGCCGGGCAGTACGCCGCCTACCGCGCCATGGCCATCGCCCGACAGTGAGCAGAGGAAGACCGATAACCATGCTGCATGCCTTCAAGACGCGCATCCCGACCAGCGAGGAAGCACTCCCCGGCCGGGACCGGCTCCCGTTCTCCGTCCCGGAGCGGCACACCGTCCTGGGCACCGCCCTCCAGGGGCCCTACCCGGAGGGCTTCGAGGTGGCCGATTTCGCACTCGGCTGCTTCTGGGGCGCCGAGCGGCGCTTCTGGCAGACCGAGGGCGTCTGGACCACCCTGGTCGGCTACCAGGGCGGCACGACGGCCAACCCGACGTACGAAGAGGTGTGCTCCGGCATGACCGGCCACACCGAGGCGGTGCGGGTCGTCCACGACCCGGCGAAGGTCAGCTACACCGACCTGCTGAAGGTCTTCTGGGAGTCGCACGACCCGACCCAGGGCTTCCGCCAGGGCAACGACATCGGCACCCAGTACCGCTCGGCGATCCACACCCACTCCGACGCCCAGCAGACGGCGGCCGAGGAGTCCAGGGCCGCCTACCAGAAGGTCCTCGCGGACTCCGGCTACGGCGAGATCACCACAGAGATCCTCCCCGCGGCCCCCCGCCCCTTCTACCCGGCCGAGGGCTACCACCAGCAGTACCTGGACAAGAACCCGGCCGGCTACTGCGGCCTCGGCGGCACGGGCCTCGCCTGCCCGATCGGCGTGGCGCGGGCCTGAGCGGCCGGCGGCCTCCGGCGGGCGCGGCGGGCGCGGCGGGCGCGGCGGGCGCGGCGTCCGCGAGTAGGTACTGAACGTCCGTTGCCGGGGTAGACGGTCTTCCGGACGCGCAGGGGCCGGCCGTCCTCTTCCAGCGCTGCCCGGCCTCGCCCGACCGGTGGGCGTACCACGCCGCGGGCGTCCGGGAGCCGATGGCCGGAGAGAGAAAGATGCTGGTGGAAGGCAAGTTCACGCCCTCCTATCGACAGTCTTGATGCAAGCATCGATTTCGTTCGCCAGCGGATCGTGGACTGGCAATTGCCCGCACTCGTAGATTTCAGTTCGTCAGCTTCTCCGACCTTCGGACGGAAGTAATGAACGAGCTATCCCAGAGATCTGCAAGGCGTTTCATCGTCACCAGCGTGTCGTCGGATGCCCACATGTGGAACCTCGTTTTCCTCCAGTTGCTGCTGGAAGAGCGGGGTGGCGAGGTGGTGAACCTCGGAGCGTGCGTTCCGGACGACCTGATCCTTGCCGAGTGCCGCAAACACCGCCCCGACGCCCTGGTGGTGAGCACCGTGAACGGCCACGGCCACCTGGACGGGCTCCGGCTCATCGAGAAGATCCGGTCCGATGCCGAACTGGCCGACGTGCGCGTCGTCATCGGCGGAAAGCTCGGCATCCGGGGGTCGGAAAATGCCCGGTTCGGCGCCGAGCTGGTAGCGGCGGGATTCGACGCGGCATTCGAGGCGGAGGCAGGACTCGCCGAATTCGATAACTTTCTTGGCACGCTTGAAGAGGGCTCCGTCCGTGAACTCGCGGTGACGGGGACGGGGGTTTGAAATGAACAGCGTGATGAGCAGCGCGGTGCCCGCCGCGCCCGCTGCGGCCGCACAGTCGCCCGTCGTGCCCGCACGTGGCCGGTTCTCCCGTTTCGTCCGGCGCAGCCACGAGCAGGGGCGCCTGGTGGTGCAGCCGCGGATGGGCTTCGCCGACACGGCGGCCATGCGGCGCGGCCTGGAGGCGGTACGGGCGGTGCACGGAGCCTCCGTCGGCACCGTTACCGTCGACAGCTATACCCGGGTCAACGACCATGACTCCGCCCGGCGGGCCCTGGAGCGCGGCGACGATCTGAACGGATATCCGGTCGTGGCCCACGGCATGGAGGAGACGGGCCGACTGCTTCGGGGAGTGGCCGGTGAGGACTTCCCCGTCCAGTTCCGCCACGGCTCCGCCCTTCCGCGGGACTTGTTCTCGGCGCTGGCCCGCGTGGGCGCGGACGCCACCGAGGGCGGCCCGGTCTCGTACTGCCTCCCCTACAGCCGCGTGCCACTGCCGCAGGCGACGGCGGCCTGGGCCGAGTGCTGCCGTGTCCTGGCGGACCAGGAGGGGACGGTACACCTGGAGAGCTTCGGTGGCTGCATGCTGGGACAGCTGTGCCCGCCGAGCCTGCTGATCGCCCTCAGCATCCTGGAGGGCATGTTCTTCCGCGAGCACGGGCTGCGGAGCATCTCGGTCAGCTACGCGCAGCAGACCAGCCCCGAGCAGGATCTCGAAGCGCTCGCCGCACTGCGCCGGCTGGCCGCGGAACTGCTGGGAGACGTCGACTGGCACGTGGTGCTCTACACATACATGGGCGTGTTCCCCAGGACGCCGCTGGGCGCCTACCGGATGCTGGAGGACAGCGTCCGTCTCGCGGTCCGCAGTGGTACCGAGCGGCTGATCGTGAAGACCGCGGTGGAGGCGTACCGGATTCCGACCATCGAGGAGAACGTGGACGCCCTGGAGTTCGCCGCCGCCGTGGCGGTGGACGAGCGGAGCCAGGCACCGGCCGGGCAGCCCGTCCCGCGGACCGGCATCTACGAGGAGGCGCTCGCGCTGATCACGTCGACGCTGAGCTTCGGCGACGACGTCGGGTCCGCGCTGGTGGGCGCGTTCGCCCGCGGGCACCTGGATGTGCCGTACTGCCTGCACCAGGACAACGCCAACCGGTCGCGCGCGGCCATCGACCCCGCGGGCACGCTGCGCTGGTCCGATCCGGGAGCGATGCCCGTGACCGCCTCGGGCGGATACGGCCGCGGTCCTGTCACGGCGCGCTCACTGCTCGACATGCTCGGCTACAACGAACGCCGGTTCGACAGCGAGGTGCTGGTCGGCGCGGCGATGAGGGGGCTGCTGTGATGACCGGGACGACCAGCACGCTGAACGCGGTGCGTGCCCACGGCAAGGTCCGGGCGGTGGTCAGCCAGGGCATCCGCGGGCTGTCCCTGCCGGACGGGCAGGGCTCGTGGAGCGGGCTCGACGCGGATGTCGCCCGCGCGGTGGCCGTGGCGGTGCTCGGCGACGCCGGTGGCGTGGAGTGGCTGCCGACCGACCCGGCCGAGCGGCTGACGCGGCTCGTCTCGGGCGCGGCGGACGTGGCCACCTGCAACCTGTCGTGGACGCTCGGACGGGAGGCCGCCGAGCCCGTTCTGTTCGCCGGGATCACCTGCTATGACGGGGAGGGCTTCCTGGTCAGGACCACGGACGCGATATCCGGCCCCGAGCAACTGGCCGGGCGGCGGGTGGCCATACAGGCAGGGACCACCACCGCGAGCAATCTGGCGGCCTGGTTCGGAGCGCGCGGGCTCCAGGTCGAGCCCATTGCCTATGCCACCCCCGCCGAGGCACTGGCCGCCTATGCGGACGGCGCGTGCTCGGCGTACGTCCTGGACCGCATCGCGCTGGCCGGCGCCCGTGCCACGCTGCCCCGCCCGGCGGACCATACCGTGCTGGAGGCCGCCATCTCCCGCGAGCCCATGGCACTCGCCGTCCGCGATGACGACCCGGCCTGGTTCCGGGTGTGCCGGTGGGTGCTCCAGTTCCTCATCGGCGCAGAACACGCCGTCCGCGAGGAGGGTTCGCCGCGGGCGGCGCAGGCCGCCGCCGACCAGGCGGGCAAACACGGCCAGGCACTGGGCCTGGACGAGGACTGGGCCCGTCGCGTACTGGACGCCGTCGGCACCTACGGCGACGTCTACGACCGCAACCTCGGCGCGGCTTCCGGCCTGGACATCGGCCGCGGCCCGAACGCCCCGTGGGCCGACGGAGGTCTGCATTACCCCCTGCCCCTGCACTGACGTTCCACCTGCTCGCGCCGGCCGATCGGCAGCCTCGATGAGGGCATCGATTTCGTTCCCCAGGGGAGCGTGGACCGGGCCCCGCCAGAGCTCGTAGCTTTTCCATACGCCAGCTTCTCGGAGCGGACGATGGGGGACCATCGCGACGCTGCCGACCGGCACCGCCCCACCTCATCTTCCGCCCCGCACCGACTTCCGCACCGAACGCCGGAAGAACGGGATTGCCCCCAGATCAGGAGTATGACATGAGCACGACAGAAACGCCCATGCGTCCGGAGACGCGCGGAGCGATCGAACTGACGGCGGCCATGCTGCTGTCGGGCACCCTCGGCGTCTTCGTCGTCGAGTCCGGCGCCTCCCCGTTCAACGTGGTCTTCTACCGCTGCGTGTTCGGCACCTTCTTCCTCGGCCTGTACTGCCTGATCCGCGGCTTCTTCAAGAACCACGGCTTCACCGCGAAGAAGCTCGGCCTGGCCGCACTCGGCGGCGTGTTCATCGTCTTCAACTGGGCGTTCCTCTTCGAGTCCTACGAGTCGACGTCCATCTCGGTGGCCACCGTCGTCTACCACACCCAACCATTCTTCGTGGTCCTGCTCGGGGCTGTGCTGTTCAAGGACCGCATCACCGCGCACAAGGCGGGCTGGCTGGTCGTCGCCTTCCTGGGCCTCATCCTCGTCGCCGGCGTCTCCTCCTCCGACCTCTCCGGTGACAGCGCCTACCTGACCGGCCTCGGATACGCCCTGCTGGCCGCCCTCTTCTACGGTCTGTCGACGATCATCACCAAGCGCGTCACCGGAGTGCGGCCCCACCTCGTCGCCCTCGTCCAGGTGCTGCTGGGCATCCCGCTGCTGCTGCCCTTCACCCAGCTCAGCGAGAGCGCCCAGTTCGGCTCCGGCTGGGCCTGGCTCGTCGGCCTCGGCGTCATCCACACCGGCGTCATGTACGTCCTGATGTACTCCTCGTACCAGAAGCTGCCCACCTCGAAGATCGCCGTGCTGGCCTTCGTGTACCCGGCCGCCGCCATGATCTGCGACTGGGCGGTCTACGGGCACCACGTCTCCTGGACCCAGGCGCTGGGCATCCCGCTCATCGTCGGCGCCTCCCTCGGTATCAGCCTCGGCTGGCGCCCCCGCCTGCGCCCGGCCCCCGTCTCCACGGCCCCGGCGCAGTCAGGACCGGACACCACGGCCGCGGAGGAAGCGAAGGAACTCGCCGCCACCGCCCCGGCACAGGACTCCGCCGCCCGCAAGCGCACCACCGTCTGAGAGGAAACCCCCGCCATGCCTCGCGTCACCGATCCCACCGCACCGCGTGTCGCCATGGTCGGCGCCACCGGAGTGGTCGGCACCACCCTCCTCCAGCTCATCGAGGAACGCGACTTCCGTTACCGCGAACTGCACCTGGTCGCCTCCGCCCGCTCGGCCGGGCGCGAGGTGACCGCGGAGGGCCACACCTACCGGGTGCAGGACCTGGACGGCTTCGACTTCTCCGGCGTCGACGTCGCCTTCTTCTCCGCCGGGGCCGGCGTGAGCAGGACCTTCGCGGTGAAGGCCGCCGCCCAGGGGGCCCTGGTCATCGACAACACCAGCGCCTTCCGGATGGACCCCGACAGCCCGCTGGTCGTTCCGCAGGTCAACGCACACGAGCTGGACGCCCGCCCGGCCAGTGGCATCATCGCCAACCCGAACTGCTCCACCATCCCGCTGGTCCGGCTGCTCGCGCCGATCCAGGAGCGCTGGGGCATACGTCAGGCCGTCGTCAGCACCTACCAGGCGGCCTCGGGCGCGGGCTACTCCGGCATCGAGGAGCTGCGCGCCGGCGCCCGCACCGTTCTCGACGATCCCGACAGCGCCGGCGTGACCGGAACGTTCACCCCGTCCCTCGCCTTTGATGTCATCCCGAGCATCGACCGCCTCCTGGACGACGGCTTCACCTTCGAAGAGCAGAAGATGCTCCAGGAATCCCGCAAGATCCTCGGGCTGCCGCACCTGGACGTCACCACCACCTGTGTGCGCGTGCCCGTGGTCAACAGCCACTCCGAGGCGGCCTGGGTCGAGTGCCACAACCCGGTCGACCGCGACGAGCTCGTCGGACTGCTGGCCGAGCAGTCCGAGGTCACCGTCCACGACGGCAGGACCGCGGGCGCCTTCCCCACTCCCCGCACCGCGGGGGACCCGAACCACGTCCACGTCGGCCGCATCCGCGTCTCCCCGCACAACCCGCGCGGCTTCTGGCTGTGGATCGTCGCCGACAACGTGCGCATCGGCGCGGCGCTCAACGCGCTGCAGATCGCCGAGGCCCTCACCCTGCGAGGTGTGCTGTGACCTCACCCGCCGTCCTCAAGTTCGGAGGCTCCACCTTCCCCGCCCTCCAGTCCTACGCCGACCTCGCCACGGCCCTGAGCCAGCGAATAGCGGACGAGCAGCGGCCCCTGGCCGTCGTGGTCAGCGCCATGCCAGGCGAGACCGAAAAGCTCCGGTCCATGCTCCACCAGGCCAACCCGCAGCCGGATGACGCCACCGGAGCCGGACTGCTGACCCTGCCCGACACGATCAGCGCCCACCTGCTGTCCACCGCCCTGCACCGGGCCGGGATCACGGCGACCGTGCTCGCCGGACACCAGCAGGGCCTGGTCACCGACGCCACGTTCATGTGGGCCAGGGTGGAACGGCTGGATGCCGCCCCGCTGCGGCAGGCCCTCGACCAGCACCAGGTCGTCATCATCCCCGGCGGCCAGGCCGCCGACCAGCACGGCCGTCCCACCTGGCTCGGCAAGAACAGCTCCGACCTGTCAGCCGTCCTCGTCGCCGCGGCGCTGGGCGCCGAACGCTGCGAGGTGCACTCGGACGTCGACGGCATCTACAGCGCGGACCCGAACGCGGTCAGCGGCGCCCGCCTGCTGTCCGAGGTGGCGTACGACGTCGCCGCCCTGATGTCGCTGTACGGCGCCAAGGTCCTGCACCGCAGGTCGGTCAGGACCGCCAAGCAGCACGGCATCACGCTGGTCTGCCGCCACAACCGGGCGCCCTTCCCCTCCGGCACGGTCATCGGCAGCTTGGGCGCTCCGACCGCGAGCGTCGTGCTGAACACGAAATCCACGGTCCTCGCCTACGACACCACGGCTCAGGCGGACCTGGCGCACAGCATCTTCCACACCGAAGGAATCGACACCGTACGCCTGGAGGACGGGCCGCACCTCATCATCGTCGGCGGCTACCTGGACATCGAACGCTTCCAGCGCGCCCACGATCTGCCCCGGGCCCGCGTGCTGGGCATCCCCGTCACCGAGATCACCGGAAGCCGCGCCATCACCCACATCGCCGACGAGCCCGAGCAGGCCCGCCGGCTCGCGCAGAAACTCCACGACGCACTGCCGGAACCCGCCGTCGGAATCCGGGTCCTGTGAACCACCGAACGCACCACCACCTGCACAGCCACCCGAACCACCGCACTCACCACCATGCCGAAGGAGCCACCATCATGAGCACGCCCACTCTTCAGACCAGCACCCACGCGCCGCAGACCCTGGGCCGGATCGAACTGCCGGACGCCGTCCGCGACTCGATCGGGCAGGCGCTCGCCGTCGCGCCGGACCCCGACCTGGACATCGACCGCTCCATGGCGCGCTACCACCAGATCTTTGCCACCCTGCCCCTCGAACTGCTCCAGCAGATCCTCGACTTCGGCCGCCACAGCGACACCCCCGGCGTCGGCTACGTGCGCAACCTGCCCGTCGACGCCGAGCTGCCTGCCACACCGGCGAACGGCGGCCCGGCCACCGGCAAGAAGACGTTCGTCGCCGAAGGCGTCCTGCTCGGCCTGTCCGGCCTGCTCGGCGAGCCGGTCGGCTTCCTGACGGAGAAGAACGGGCAACTCGTCCACGACGTCATACCCGTCGCGGGCGGCGCGACGTCCCAGACCAACCAGGGTTCGACCGTCTTCCTCAACTTCCACAACGACATCGTTCACGACGCCATCGGCCGCTACGACGTCAGCAACCCCGACTTCCTCGTCCTCAGCTGCTTGCGCGCCGACCACGAAGGCGTCGCCGCCACCCACTACGCCGACGCCAGGGATGTCGTCCGTGCCCTCGACTCCCGCACCTACGAGCTGCTGCGCAGCCCGCTGTTCCGCCTCAACGCCCCCGGCAGCTACGTGCGCGACGTGGCCGGCGGACGCGAGGTGCTCTCCGACCTGGTCCCCATGATCAGCGGGCCCGAGCACTTTCCGGAGATCTCGGCCTCCGCCAACGGCGTCCGTGCCATGACCACCGCGGCCGAAGCGGCCCTGGACCGCCTCCAGGCCGCCTGCCGCGAGACCGCCCACCAGGTCTACCTGCGCCCCGGGGAGGCGCTGCTGATCAACAACCGCAAGGGCCTGCACGCCCGCACCCCGTTCACCGCCCGTTATGACGGCGCCGATCGCTGGCTTCAGCGGAGTTACGTGCGCCGCAGCCAGTGGTCCATCCGCTACCGGCAGACCGAGGACAACCGCCGCGTCCACTACTGACCGGTCCCGTGGGGGGTGGGGGCGAGCCGGGGCCCCCACCCCCCACTCCGCGGGCACAACGAGCAAGAACGAGCGGGAACGACCAGCAAGAACAACGAGCGAGAACAACGAGCGAGAACGACGGGCAGGAACACGAGGAGGACACACTCATGGACGTCACGACCGCCGTACTGAGCCGCCGGAGTGCCCACACACTCGTGGAACCGGCCCCTGACGACGAGGAGTTCACCTACCTGCTCCGGGCCGCGGCCACCGCCCCCGACCACGGCCGGCTCCGCCCCTGGCGGTGGATACTGGTGCGCGGCGAAGGACGCACCGCGCTCGGCCGCTGCCTCGCCGACGACAGCCCCGCGCCCGGCCTCCGGCGGGATCAGGCGGAGGCCAAGACCCGCCGGGCGCCGCTCCTGGCCACCCTGGTGTTCAGGCCGGTGACCGACCACCGCGTGCCCGAGTGGGAACAGCTGGCCGCCACCAGCGCCATGACCGGCTTCCTGAGCCTCCTGCTGCACGCCCGCGGGTTCGGAAGCATCTGGCGCACGGGCAGGTTCACCGAATCCGCGCAGGCCCGCGGCCTGCTCGGCCTGCAGCCGACGGAACGCCTGCTGGGCTGGCTGTACATCGGCACCCCGGGCGAGCCGCAAGCGCCCAAGCGGCGGAAAGCCGACGACGTCACCGACCGGATCTCCGTCTTCGCTCCCGAACTGGTGAGCGTGTGAGGCGCCTTGACGGGCCGCCCGCACCGGCGCCGCCGGCCGGCTCAGCCGGACTCGGCCAGCGACATGTCCTCCCGCATCAGCCGCACCGCCTGGTCGATGAACAGCTTCAGCTCCCGTGACAGCCGCCGGCCGCTGCGCCACGCCAGCTGCGTGTGGACGGAGAACGGGGCTTCCCACCCCAGCTGCGTCATCTCGCCCTTCTCCAGCTCCCCGGCCACGGTCACCGAAGGCAGCAGGGCGACCCCCAGCCCGGACGTCACGCCCCTCTTGATCGCCTCTATGGTTCCGAACTCGAGGAAGGGAATCGTCCCTTCGACCCGCAGCTCCTCCTCGAACAGGTCGCGGTACGCGCATCCGGCCTCGGTCGCCAGGATGGACGCCGCTCTCAGATCGGCGAGGGATAAGCCGTTCCGTCCTGCCAGGGGGTGCCCCGGGGCCGCCACGAGCACCAGCGGCTCCTCCGCCAGCACCACGGTCTCCAGGCCCTGGTGCCGGGTCTCCTGCTCCATGAGGAAGCCGATGTCGAAGATGCCCTGGCGCAGCGCGTAGCAGGTCTCGGCGCACAGGCTCGGCCGCAGCGAGAGCTGCACCTTCGGGTAGCGATGATGGAAGAACTCCAGTAACGGTGGCATCCGGTACGAGGTGATACTCTCCATCGTGCCGATCATCAAGGTGCCCGACGGCCCGCCTCCACCGGCGAGATCCGCGCGTGCCGCGTCGGTCAGCGCCAGGATCTGCTCGGCGTACTCCAGCAGCTTCTCACCGGCAGCCGTCAGCCTGATCCGCCCGCCGAGCCGGTCGAAAAGCTCGACGCCCAGTGATGTCTCCAGCGCGCGAATCTGCGTCGTCACACTTGACTGTGCGTAGCTCAGCTCCTCCGCGGCGCGGGTGAAGCTCATCAGCGTCGCGACCTTCTGGAACGTCACCAGATGGCGAATCTCCACGGTACCCCCTGTGTTGAACATTCTGCCGAGAAAAGCATGCCTTCAACACGGGCTCCCCGCAGCACTCTCAAAGGCGACAAACGCCTAGGTATAGACCTCCCATCGAAATAGCGCGATGTGACGTTCGCCACTTGACATCTTCGCGTTGCAGTGGCACTCAACCCCCTCATCTACGGCGGCGCAACACGCGTCACCCGGGCACAGCGCCCTCTGCCGGCAGCGAATCTGCTACCGGCCGATAGCTCCCCTTTTCCACCGCAATCGGCTCCACAGTGGAGACATCGCGGCGGCATGGCCGCGTCCACATCAGGATCAGGAGGACCGATGCCATCACTCCTCACCGGGCCGGGTCCGGCCCCGGCGCCGAGGGCGGAAGAGGGGGACACCCCGGCGACGCGTTTCGACGACCACCTGTCCACCCAGCTGCTGACCCAGCGGATCGTGTTCCTCGGCACGCAGGTCGACGAGGTCTCCGCGAACCGGATCTGCGCCCAGTTGCTGCTGCTCTCCGCGGAGAACCCGCGGTCCGACATCAGCTTCTACATCAACAGCCCCGGCGGCTCCGTCTCGGCGGGGCTCGCGATCTACGACACGATGCAGCTGATCCCCAACGACGTGTCGACCCTCGCCCTGGGCTTCGCCGCCAGCATGGGGCAGTTCCTGCTCGCGGTCGGCACCCCCGGGAAGCGCCACGCACTGCCGCACGCGCGGATCATGATGCACCAGCCCTCCGGGGGCATCGGCGGTACCACCGCCGACATCGCCATCCAGGCGGAGAACCTGGAGTTCACCAAGAAAACCATCGAACGGATCACCGCCCGGCACACCGGCCAGACCGAGGAGACCATCTCCCGCGACGGCGATCGCGACCGGTGGTTCACCGCCCAGCAGGCCAAGGAGTACGGCATGGTCGACCACGTCGTCTCCTCCCTGACCGACGTCCGGCCGACCGGCACCCAGCGCAGGGCGGGGTTCTGACATGAGCCAGTACACGATCCCGACCGTCGTCGAACGCACCCCGAACGGCGAACGGGCCTACGACATCTACAGCCGGCTGCTGTCCGAGCGGGTCATCTTCCTCGGCACCGAGATCGACGACGGCGTCGCGAACGTCGTCATCGCCCAGCTCCTCCACCTGGAATCCTCAAGCCCGGACCGCGAAATCGCCATCTACATCAACTCACCCGGCGGCTCGTTCACCTCACTCATGGCCATCTACGACACCATGACGTTCATAGGCGCCCCGATCTCGACATTCTGCGTCGGCCAGGCCGCCTCCACCGCCGCGGTGCTCCTGGCCGGCGGCGACCCGGGACGACGCGTCGTACTCGAACACGCACGCGTGCTCCTCGGCCAGCCGGCGAGCCGCGGACAGCAGGGAACCGTCTCCGACCTCAGCGTCCAGGCCAAGGAGATGATGCGGATCCGCGCACAGGTCGAGGAAGTCCTCTCCCGCCACACACGGCACGACGTGGCCACCCTCCGGGCGGACATGGACCGGGACAAGGTATTCACCGCACAGGAGGCCGTGGCCTACGGACTCGCCGACCAGGTACTCAGCCGCCGCACACCGGAGAAAGGACGCTGAGTCCTCCGCCGCCACAGCCGCTCAGGCGGCCAGCAGCACAGGCCCGGAGGACACAGCCGCCCGCGGCCCGGCCGGGCGGCCCCTTCCGGTCAGCTCCGTAAGGGACGTGGCCCGGCCGTCCTCGGCGGTCGGCGCGGGGGCGGGGCCCGCCCGCCTGACGGGGGCCGGGCGGGCCACCTCGTCGTGCGCGAGGGCGAGGAGGTCGGCCAGGCCCAGGCCGAGGGCCTGGGCGGCGGCCGCGAGGACTTCGGACGACGCCTCCTTGCGGCCCCGCTCCAGCTCCGAGAGATACGGCATGGAGATGCGGGCCGCCTCGGCCACGTCCTTGAGCGTGCGCTCCTGGGCCCGGCGTTCGCGGCGCAGGACGTCGCCGACGACGTGCCGCCACAGGGGCTCCTTGGCCGGGCTGCCGGGCCCCGGCGCGGCGGGGGCCGTGGCTGGGGCCGCGGCCGTAGCTGGGGCCCCGGCCGTGGCCGAGCGCAGGGGGATGACGCGGGCTTCGTTCGGCACGTTGCTGCTGCTCACCCGTTCAGATTAGAAGCCACGCGCCGGGACGGCACCGCGCCGCATTCCGCCCCCCGCGAAACCGGGACGCCGGCCCCGCCCCGGGGTCCGGACGCCGGGGTCTCGCGCGGATCAACCGAAGTTGACGTCGCTGCAAATGTAGTAGGACTGGTCCAGGTGCGCGGCCTGCCAGATGGTGAAGACCACGTGGTGTCCGCTGCGGCCCGAGGTGCTGACCTCGATGTTGTTGATCTCCCCGGGCGGCATGCTCCCGGTTTCGGCCACGAGTTCGAGGTCGTCCCAGCCGAGCGGCTGCGTCTTCGGGTCGTAGCCCTGCTTGCTGACGTAGACCTGGAAGTAGTCGGTGCCGTGGTGGGCCTGATCCTGGAACACGACGGTGAAGTCGTCGGTCACGTCCGTCGTCTGCCACGCGCCCGGGGTGTCCATCGATGCGTAGCGGCCGTCCGCGGTCAGCCCGGCGCTGCACAGCTGGCCGTCGGGGATCGCACCCCTGTGGTCGCCGCCGACGTTCTCGCGGAACAGGCTGTTCCAGTTCCACATGGCGTTGGTGTCGTCCTGCCACGCCTCCCAGCACATGGGGTCCTGCTGCGCCATGGCCGGGTTCTGGAAGTCGTCGCCCCAGCGTTCCCAGCAGCCGTAGTTGCGGGACGGCGGGTCGATGACGGAGCCGTGGGCCGCGGCCGTGTCGGCCCACGGGATGAGGAAGAGCAGGGCGGCCGACAGCAGCGCGAGGACGCGCAGCGGGCCTCGGGCGGACAGCGCGGGTACAGCTGAGCTCATTGCGTTCTCCATCTTCCGGCTGTGGGGTTCCGGCTGGGAGCGCTCCCATAGATCAACGAGGCCCTACCCGGCACCCGTCGACTGAAACGTTCAATCCCCTCAGGGGACCGGCGCCTCGCGCGGCAGCAGGCGCGCGGCCCTCAAGTCCTGCCACAGCCCCCCGGGGACGGGGTGGGCGAGGAACGCCGCGTTCTGCTCGACCTCATCCGGCGTCCGGGCGCCGACGACGACCGTCGCGACCGCCGGGTGGGCCAGTGGGAAGCGCAGCGCGGCGGCCAGCGGCGGCACCCCGTACCGCGCGCAGATGCCGCGGATCGCCGCGACGCGGGCGCGCAGCAGCGGCGGAACGTTCCGGTAACCGTGCGGGGCACCGGGCGTGGGGTCGGCCAGCAGCCCGGACTGGAAGACGCCCGCCGCCATGACCGCGACCCCGCGCCGCGCGCACAGCGGCAGCAACTCGTCGAGTCCTGACTGGTCGAGCAGGGTGTAACGGCCCGCGAGCAGGATGCAGTCCGGGCCGGGCTCGGGCGCCTCGCGCAGGAAGCGGGCCGCGACATCCGCGTGATTCACGCCCAGCGAGACGGCCCCCACGGTGCCCGCCCGGCGCAGCTCGGCCAGGGCGCGGTAGGCGTCGGCGAGCGCGGCCGGGTAGTCCTCGTCGGGGTCGTGGATGTGCAGCACGTCGACCCGGTCGAGGCCGAGCCGGTCCAGGCTCTCGGCCAGCGAACGCAGCACCGCGGCGTACGAATAATCCAGGCGCGGCCCGAGCCCGGGAGGCGGGTCCGCCCAGATCTCCTGCGTATCGGGGCCGTTCGGCTCGATCAGGCGCCCCACCTTCGTGCACAGCACGAACCGGTCGCGCGGGCGCGGCGCGAGGGCCGCGCCGGCGTACGCCTCTGAGCGCCCGTAGCCGTACACGGGGGCGGTGTCGTACAGCCGCACGCCGAGCCGCCAGGCGCGATCGACGGTGGCGGCGGCCTGCTCGGCGGGAACGGGCACGAACAGCCCGCCGATGGACGCCAGTCCGAGCCCGAGACGGCTGACCTTCAGCCCGGTGCGGCCGAGCGGAACGAGTTCACCGGCGCGCACGGCCCGCCGCCCTCGACCTCGCGGCCGTCGCCCTCACCATCGCCGCCGCCCTCACCATCGCCGCCGCCGTCGGAACGGCGGGCGCCGGCTCCGGGCTAGCCGGCGGCGCCGTCATGGCCCCCGCCCCAGGTGCCGTTGGGGAGGCGGGAAACGGCGGCCAGCGTGGCACCGGTCTGGGCCAGCGGGTCCGGGCCGATCGGCCGCAGCACCACGGTGGAGGCACCGGCCTGCCACAGCTCCTGAACGCGGGCGGCGGCCGTGCCGGGATCACCCGCGGCCAGGAACGACTCCGCGGGCGGGATGCCGAGCCAGCCCGCCTGCGCCTCAAGGACGGGACGGGTGCGGTCGGGGTCGTCCGGCACGCAGAGATGGGTGAAGACGATCAGCTCGTGCGGGCGGCTTGCCGCGGCGGCCTCCCGTCCGCGGGTGATGTGGGGCAGCGCGGCGGCGATCTGCCGCGGACCCTGGCCCTCCGCGAGGATGGTGCCGTCCGCGGCCCGGCCGGACAGTTCGAGGGAACGCGGGCGTACCACGCCCGTCACGACCGGCGGCGGCTCGGCGGGCGGATGCACCAGGCGAACGCCATCGATGTGCACGGCCCGCCCGTCGACGTTGGCCTCCTCACCGGCGAGGAGCGTGCGCACGGTGGTGACGGTCTCCTCGAGCAGCGCGAGCGGGCTGGCGGGCGCCGCACCGACCTGCGCCATCCATTCGGGCACGCCGTGCCCGATCCCGGCGATGAGGCGGCCGGGGAACGCGCGGGCCAGGGTGGCGAGCTCCATGCCCAGCAGGGCCGGGTTGCGCAGCGGCGCGGGGGCGATGCCGATGCCGACGCGGAGGCGGGAGGTCGCGGCCAGGGCCAGCGCCGCCGAGGCGACGGCCCCGGCCCACGTCAGATCCTCGACCACCCACAGGTCGTCCGCCCCCTGTTCCTCCACCGCGGCGGCGAAATGGGCGAGGTCTTCTGGGCGTTGGTCCCGGTCGAACATCACGCCGAGGCGGAGCCTGCCGGTCGTCACAGTGGTCACGGGTCCCACCGTACGGGCAGGACATGGCGCCGTTCCATCCGGATACCCGCGGGGCGGGCGGGGCGCGTTGTCCGCGCGCCCCGCGGGTGGTTGTGCGGAGATCAGACGGCCTGCGCGCCGGGGCGGCCGGGCTCGACGATGAACCGGGCGGCCGTCTCGACGGGCGCGCCGGGGGTGGTGACATAGGGAACGACGCGGTAATCGGCCCGGAGTTCGCGCCCGGTGGCGCGCATGACCGTGTAGCCGCGCTGCGAGTTGTGCCACTTCAGGTGCGGGTTGACGCCCGCGGTGAGCCAGTCGTGGCCGACCTGGTCCATGGGGGCGCCGTCCTTGCCGGAGCTGATGGACGTACCGGCGAACTCGGTGGCGACGACCGGCGATGCCTCGTCACCGAAGTCGAGCTTCAGATCGGCGACCACGCTCCGGTGGATGTCGCCGGTCAGCACCACGGGGTTGGCGACGCCACGCCCGTGCAGGCCGGTCAGGAGCCGGTCGCGTGCGGCGGTGTAGCCGTCCCACATGTCGAGGCCGGAGGAGAGGACGGCGGGGTCGGGGTCCTGGTCGACCTGGGCGATGAGGGTCTGGTTGGCGAGCACGTTCCACGTGGCCCCGGAGCGCGCCGCGCCGTCGAGCAGCCACCGTTCCTGCGCGGCGCCCAGCATGGTGCGCGCGGGGTCGCTGCGCTCGGTGTCGCAGCCGGGCTTGGTGCCGTCACCGCAGACCTGGTCGTCGCGGTAGGAACGGGAGTCGAGCACGTGCAGGTCGAGCACGCCGCCGAACGGCAGCCGCCGGTACATGCGCACCGCCGATCCGTTCGGCTTCTGCGGCAGGCGGAGCGGCAGGTGCTCGTAGTACGCCTGGAAGGCGGCGGCCTTGCGTGCGCGGAAGCTGGCGATGTCCGCGTCGGGGAAGCCGTCGGTGTCGATGGCGGCGATGTCGGCTGCCCAGTTGTTCTCCACCTCGTGGTCGTCCCAGGTGAGAATCCAGGGGAACGCCCCGTGGGCGGACTGGAGATCGGCGTCGAGCTTGGTGAGCGCGTGCCGGTTGCGGTACTCGGCGAGGGTGTACGTCTCACGCTGGAAGGAGGCGTCCAGCTCCATGCCGCGGACCCCGGCGGTCGCGCCGACGCCGTACTCGTACTGGTAGTCGCCGAGGTGGACGACGAAGTCGAGGTTCTCCTCGGCCATGTGGCGGTAGGCGGTGTAGAAACCCTCGTACCAGCACTGGCAGGAGGCGAAGGCGAACGAGACCTCCGTGCCGCTCCCCTGGTCGTGCGGGGAGGGCGCGGTGCGGGTGCGGCCCGTCCGGCTGACCTCGCCGCCCGCGCGGAAGCGGTAGAAGTAGTCGCGGCCCGGGGCCAGTCCCGCGACCTCCACGTGGACGGAGTGGCCGAGCTCGGGCACGGCTTGGGCGATGCCCTGACGTGCCACGTCGCGGAAGCGTTCGTCGTGGGCGACCTGCCACTGCACGGCAACACGGCGCTCGGGCATGCCGCCCCGGCCGTCAACGGCGAGCGGGTCGGGGGCGAGGCGCGTCCACAGGACGACCCCGTCGGGCTCCGGGTCGCCGGAGGCCACGCCGAGGCGGAAGGGGTCCCCGGCGAAGCGAGGGCTGGCCCAGGCGGTGCCGTTGCTGAACCCGGCGGCGAAGAGGCCGAGCGCGGCCGTTCCGGCTCCGGCGCTACCGAGGAGGCGGCGTCTGGTGAGATCCATCGAAGAACCTGCCCGTCTGTGCACGGTGGTACTGACGGGCCGCCACGATCGTGGCGCGCGATGACGTTCGGGTGGAGGCTCGCCCTACGTTTCACCACCTTTCGGGGAACATCGGCACGTAGCGGGCCAATTGTCATACGGGGGATGTGGTGCGGGGGAACACCGGGTGGGGGTCATGTGAGGGGCGGCGCGGCATCCCGGACGAGGAGCGCCGCCTGAACTCGGTTCGCACAGCCGAGCTTGGCCAGCACCCGGCTCACGTAGCTCTTGATCGTCATTTCGCTCATGTGGAGGCGGTGGCCTATCTCGGCGTTCGTCAGGCCCTCGGCAATGAGCCGGGCAACGTCGGCCTCGCGCGGGCTGAGGGCTGTGATCAGCTCCGCCGCCTCCCTGCGGCGGCGCAGGTCGCCGGGGGTGACGACGCCGAGGACAAGCCTGGTCACGGCCGGGGAGAGAAACGCGTCGCCGCCATAGGCGGCCCGGACCGCCCCGATCAGCTCCTGCGGCGTGCAGTTCTTCAGGAGGAAGCCGGCGGCTCCCGCCTGAAGGGCGCGCAGCACATTGGGCTCCTGGCCGAAGGCGGTGAGCACGACGGTCCTGATCTTCGGTGCCCGGCGGTGCAACTCCTCGGCGGCGCTCAGCCCATCGAGGACGGGCATGGCGATGTCGAGCAGGGCGACGTGCACCCCCAGCCTGACCGCCTCCTCGACGGCCGCTCGGCCGTCGGTGGTCTCGGCCATCACCTCCATGTCGGATGCGGACTCCAGAACGGTGCGGATGCCCGCGGAGATCAGCGGCTCGTCGTCCGCGACCAGCACTTTGATCACCGCACCCCCATCAGCATGCCGGCGGGCAGGAAGAAGAAGATCAGGGTGGCCATGGCCACGCCCAGACCCGCGGTGCGCAGCATGGCCCGCACCCGGCCCGGATCGACGGCCTCGCTCCCCACGCCCTCCTCTTCCCCGGGTCCGGCCCCGACGGGAGCGAGGACACGGACGCGGGCACCGCCGCTTCCCGAGCCCCCCGAGCCCTCTGTGCCACCGGCGCTTCCGGGGCTTCCAGGGCTTTCGGTGCTTCCGGGGCGGGCCCGGGCGTCGGGGAGCATGGCGACGAGCCGGAACGCGCCGTCGGTCCGCCGGTGGTCGAGAAACCCGCCGACCGCGGTCACCCGCTCCCCGAGGCCGGTCAGGCCGTGCCCACCGGGCGGCTGCCGCCCGGCGGCCGCGGCGTCCGGTGCCACGCCGACGGGATTGACCACGGTGAGAAGCAGCGCATCCCCCTCCCACGCCACCCCCACCCTGACCGGGGCCCCGGGTGCGTGCTTCACGGCATTGGTCAGCCCTTCCTCGGCGACCCGGTACGCCGCCTGCCAGGCGGCGGCCGACAACTGCCGCGGCTCGCCGCGCTGCCGGAACTCGACGGCCAGCCCCGCCGTCCTGAACTCCTCGGTCAGTGTCTCTATGGCGGCCACGCCCAGGCTCTGGGCGCGCACGGCCTCCTCCTCGCCCCGCAAGGCGCCGACCAGTTCGTGCAGCTCGCTCATCGCGGCACGGGCGGCGACCGCCACGTGCGCGGCGGTCTTCCGCTCGCGCGGCGGCAGGTCGGACACCTCCAGGGCCGCGGCCTGCACGGACACCAGGGACAGCCGGTGCCCGAGGGAGTCGTGCATGTCGCGGGCTATGCGCAGGCGCTCCCTCAGCCGCTCCCGCTCGGCCAGCAGCTCCCGCTCGAGGGTCAGCTGCCGGTTCCGCTCGTCGAGGGCCGTCACCAGCCGGCGCTGCTGGGCGAGGTACCGACCGGTCAGCAGCGGCAGCGCGACGAAAGCGACGTAGCCGGATATGAGCTGCGGGAGGGCGCCCGGCCCATCCGCGCGGGCCACCAGCTGCGCCGCGAGGCTCCCGGCCACGGCGCCCGCGGTCACCGCGCCGTCGGTGCGGGACACCAGGACAGCGCCGGCCCGGTAGGCCGACCACAGCAGGACGAGGAAGGCGACGCCCGTCAGCGAGGCGAGGAGCAGCGCAGCCATCAGGGCGGGCACCGGGAGCCGCGTCCCGAGGACCGTCACCGCGCCGACGGCCAGCGCGAAGACCAGCACGGCCCAGGGCTGCCACGCCCCGGCCACGATCGCGGTATCCGCCGCGATCACTGCCGCGGCGGGGAAATGCCGTTTCATGGCGTCAGGTTACGGCGCGGCCCATCGGCTTCGGCCATGCACTTTCGTCAATGGAAGAGACGACTTTCGTCAGTAGTGGGCGACCGGGCGGACACGTAGCGTGAACGGCGTGATCGAAGTTCAGAATCTCAGCAAGTCCTACGGGGCCGCAGTCGCGGTGGACGGGCTTTCGTTCTCCGTCCTGCCCGGCCGGGTGACCGGCTTTCTCGGACCCAATGGGGCGGGGAAGTCCACGACGATGAGGATGATCCTCGGCCTGGACGGCCCGAGTGGTGGCAGGGCGCTCGTCGGCGGCCTCCCCTACCGGGAATTGGAGAAGCCGCTCCGGCAGGTCGGTGCGGTGCTGTCCGCCGGCGAGGTGCACCGCGGCCGGAGAGCGCGCGACCATCTGCGCTGGCTGGCCAGGAGCAATGGGATAGCGCCCAGACGGGTGGCGGAGGTGCTCGAGCTGACGGGCTTGGCGGCGGTGGCCGGGAAGCGGGCCGGGACCTTTTCGCTCGGCATGGCGCAGCGCCTCGGCATCGCCGCCGCGCTGCTGGGGGACCCGCACGTGCTCATGCTGGACGAGCCGGGCAACGGGCTGGACCCGGAGGGCCTTCTGTGGCTGCGGACGCTGCTGAAGAAGCTGGCGGCCGAGGGGCGGACCGTTTTGGTGTCGAGCCACCTGTTGAGTGAGATGACGCTGACGGCCGATCACCTGGTCATCATCGGCCGGGGGCGGCTGCTCGCCGACACAAGCGTGCACGCTTTCGTCGAAGAGCATGCGACGGCGGGTCAGCCCGCCTCGCTGGAGGCGGCGTTCCTGCGGCTCACGGGAGGCGAAGGGCTATGACCGGAATGGCTCTCGCCGCCGAGTGGATCAAGATGCGCACGATGCGGGGGGCCGTGTGGGCGCTGGTGGCGACCGCGGTGCTCGCCGTCGGCTTCAGCGCCCTGATAGGCGCCAGTATGCGCGGCTCCTACGACGACATGTCCCGGGAGCGCCAAGAGGACTTCGATGCGCTCGCGATGAGTTCATTCGGCATCGTCATGGCCCAGCTCGCCGTCGTCGTGTTTGCGATTCTGGTGATCGGCAGTGAGTACTCCTCGGGGACGATCCGCGCCTCGCTACTGGCCATACCGCGCCGCGGCCACTTCTTCACGGCCAAGATCCTGGCCGCCGTCCTGCCGGTGGCCGCGCTGGGGATCGTGGTCGTCCCCGTGTCGTTCGTCGTCGCGCAGGCGGCCCTCGGGCCCTACGGCGTCTCCTTCGGTGCGGAGGGGGTACCACGGCTGCTGGTGGGCGGCTGGCTGTACATGACGCTGATGGCGCTGTTCGCGCTGGGCCTCACCACGGTGCTGCGCAGCCCCGCCCGGGCGCTAGGGCTGATGCTTCCCCTGTTCTTCCTCGGCTCCCAGGGCCTGGGGAACGTGCCGGTGGTGGGCGCCGTCGCCCAGTACCTGCCGGACCAGGCGGGGGCGGTGATCCTCCACATGGCGGGGCCGCCGGAAGACATGAAGTTCGACCGAGATTTCGGCCCCTGGGCGGGCGTGGGCATCCTCGGCCTGTGGGCAGCCGTGGCGCTCGCGGCCGGTTACCGGGTACTCGGGAGGCGCGATGCCTGATCACCCCGTGGGCGCCACCCGGTCCGGCGCGGGCCGGGCCAGGAGGGTCCGCGCCAGGGCGTATGCCTCACTCAGGCTGGTGCCGCGGTAGCTCAGGGCGGCGAGCCCGGCGAGATGGTGGTCGGCGTTGACCGCGACGGTGCGGCGCAGCCGGCGGAACAGCGGGGCGTCGGACATCGAGTCGCCGTAGGCGACACAGTCCTCCACGGCGAGACCGTGGTCGGCGCACAGCTCCTCGACGATGCGGACTTTGTCCTGCGGGGTCAGCACGTTCGCCGGGTCGAGTGGGCGGGTGAAGGGAAGTTCGGGAAACCGGGAGGCCACCACATGATCGAAACCAAGCGGAAGCAGCTGTCGCGCAAAGAAGTCCGGCGACATCGTGATCACCACGGACCGGTCACCGCGGCGGCGGATGTCGGCGCACACATCCTCAATACCAGCCAGCCACGGACCGGCGGCGAATGCCGCGGTGACCGCGGCGGGGGTGAGGTGTGCCCACAGTACGCGGATGGCGGCAGAGAAGCCCTTCGTGTCCAGTTCCCCTGCCGCGAACCGCACTTCGAGTTCCGTCAGCTCGGCCAGCGTGCCGATCTGACGGGCCACCTCAAGATTGGCCGTCGTACCGCGCAGGAGTGTTCCGTCCATGTCGAAGACGTGCAGCATGACATGCCCTTTCACCGGTGTCCGCCAGGGGCGCCGCCCTTCATCCTCACCTACCGGTGTCGATCCCGGCCAGGTAGCTTTCGTCCGCCTGCGCCCCGGCCACCGAGCCGGGCGGCACCAGCTTCTCGAGCTGCTGGAAGACGGCCTCGTCCAGCGACAGGTCCGCCGCCGCCGCGTTCGCCCGCACGTTGGGCACGCGGCGCGTGCCCGGAATCGGGACGGTGCCGCGGTGCAGCAGCCAGGCCAGTGCGAGCTGTGCGGTCGTGATGCCCTGCTCCGCCGCCAGGGCGGCCAGCGCGTCGACGAGTGTCAGATTCCGGCCGAGGTTGCCGGGCTGGAAGCGGGGGTTGCCGCGGCGCCAGTCCTGCGGGCCGAGGTCCGCGGTCCCGCGCACGGAGCCGCCGAGCAGCCCTCGTCCCAGCGGGCTGTACGCGACGAACGCGGTGCCCAGCTCGGCGCAGGTCGCCAGCAGTTCGTCCTCCGGTGCCCGGTTGAAGAGCGAGTACTCGGTTTGCAGGGCCGCGACGGGATGCACCGCGTGTGCGCGGCGCAGCGTGGCCGGGGACACCTCGGACAGCCCGATGTGTCCGATCTTCCCCGCCGTGACCAACTCGGCAAGAGCACCGACGGTTTCCTCGATCGGCGTGGTCGGGTCGAGCCGGTGGAGGTAGTACACCTCTACATGGTCGGTGCCCAGCCGCTCCAGGCTGGCGTCGAGGGCTCGGCGCACGTACGCGGGGCGGCCGAGTCCGCTCAGCAGTTGCCCGTCGGCGCCCTGGTTCCCGCCGAACTTCGTGGCCAGGACGATCTCTTCGCGGCGCGCCCCCAGGACCCTGCCGATCATCCGCTCGCTGTAGCCGTCGCCGTAGATGTCGGCCGTGTCGACAAGTGTGATGCCGGCGTCCACGGCCGCGAGCAGGGCCGCCTCGGCGTCCTCGGCCGCCACCTCGTCGTACACGTTCGTCACCAGCGTCATGGCACCGAACCCGACCGCCGATACGAGCGGCCCATGCTGACCCAGGCTGCGATAGCGCACGATGCATCTCCCTTTTGCTCTTCGGGCTCACGCCGATTCGCCACCGATCCTGGCGTGCCGCGCGGACGCTCAGCCAGTGCCCAGCGGAAACTAGCCCTGGCAGGGCTAGGAACGGCTTCTGCCGACACGCTGGACCAGCGGGTCGTCACGTACCCGGCAGAGCCGGGCAGCCCGTCGCGGGCCACGCCGGGCATACGCCGGGAAACGCGAGGAGCGGGACGGGGCGCCCTTGCTGCCATAGTCAGGCGGGCGGCTGCCAGCCGGTCGCGGCGGCCCAGTGCTCCGCCGCACCCATGAGCACCTCGGTGGCCGGCGCCTTGATCTGGCCGTATTCCAGCCAGTCGGGCACGGTGGCGGACAGGCGCTGCTTGAAAGCGCCCCAGGCGCGGCGGGCGTCCGCGTCGGCCCGCAGGTAGTCGCGGAAGAGCAGCGCGAAACGGGCATTCGGGCCGTCGGTCTCGCGCACGTGGACGTTGCAGGTGCGCGCGCCGACCGGCGGAGCAAACACCAGCTTGGCGCACCGGACTCCGCCGCTGACCTCGGTGCGGTTCCACGGCTCCGGCCGGCAGCGGAAACCGATCGCCGTCATCAGGGGCACGTCCACGGCCTCGGCCACGCCGCGGACCCGCACCTGTACGTCGATGCAGTCCTTCGCGGGCAGCCCCGGCACGGCGGTGGAGCCCACGTGTTCCACCGCGATCGCCCGCGCGCCCAGTGCCGCACGCAGGGCCGCGGCCAGCCGGTCGAACTCGGCCGCCCATCCGGCCCGGTGGTCGACCACCTCGACCGGGCGCCACTCGTCCGGAAACGGCATCTCGGCACGCTCCTCCCCCAGGCATCCCGCACGCACCATCGAAGGAGATCGTATGACGCACCGCAGCACCTCGGGGCCCGGTCCGGCACGCCGGCCCGTGCCCGAAAGGGCTGCCCGGCCCGCGACTCGGCCACGACGTCGTCCGGAAGCCGCTCGCACGGCGCCGCTCGGCGGCCGACCGCTTCCGGGCAGACGGGCTCTAGCCGTTGCCGCGCTCCTGGGCGTCCTCGCGGGGCTCGGCGGGCTCGCCGCTCTCGCGGCGCGCGTCGGCCGCGAGCCGGTCGGCGAGTTCGTCCATGACCAGGCCCGGCCGGTAGATCTCTCCCGTACGGTACGCGGTTCTGCCGACGACCTGCCCGGTCACCGGCACGGTGATCAGCTGGAAGACGGCGACGAGCAGCAGCGCCCACGCAAACTTGACCGAAACCTGCAACTCGGTGCCCAGCAGGATGAGGACAACGCCGAGCGTCTGCGCCTTCGCGGCGGCGTGCAGGCGGCAGATGGCATCGGGGAACCGCAGAACCCCGACCCCGGCCAGCAGGCAGAAGAGGGCGCCCACCAGCATCAGCACGGAAGAGACGACGTTCGTCAGGGCGGTCACCGGATGTCCTCCCGCTCCCCCACCAGGTGGGCTGCGGTGACCGATCCGATGAAGCCGAGCAGCGCCAGGACCAGCAGCAGGGGAACGGAGCGCCCGGCGTCGTTGGCCGCGACGTGCACCGCCAGGGCCGAGACGATCAGGGTCACCAGCACGTCGAGCGAGACGATCCGGTCCAGCACACTGGGGCCGCGCACCAAGCGCACCAGCGTCAGCAGCGCGGACACGGACAGCATGATGAGGGTGAGGGCAAAGACCACGTTCACTTGGGGGCCTCCTTGGGTGCCTCCTTGAGTGCGGACACCGTGGCCCGCTCGGCCTGCCGCACGGAGCGGCGGCGGCGTTCGGCCTCCGCCCGGGTACCCGCGGGCAGCCCGTGCACGTACAGCACCCGGCGTTCGCGGTCGATTTCGAGTACGAGGCTGCCCGGGCTCATGGCGGTGAAGAACACGGTGGCGGCGATGATCACGTCGCTGTCCTCCTCCAGAGGCACCTCCATGACCGCGGCGGGTACGTGCCCGCCGTGCCGGATCGCGGCCCACGCCACGGAGGTGGCGGAGCTGACGAGCTGGATCAGGAGGTGCCAGAAGAGGCCGATCAGCCGCAGCGGGCGCAGGGTGACCCGCAGGTCGACCGCCGGCATGCGGAACGCGGCGCGGACCGCGATGACGACGGCGAGGCCGCCGATCAGCACCACCGCACTGACCGACCCCCAGAGCATGAGCCACAACAGCAACAGCCAGAGCGGCTGGACCAGGTAACGCAACGTCATGCTTCCTCCTCAGCGGGCGAGCAGGTCGTGGGCGGCGCGTTCGCTCAGCTCGGCCAGCGGTCCGGCTCCTGCCGCGATGGCCAGGCCGACGAGCACGATGCCCGCGGTGGCGCCGACGGTCAGCCGCTGGTGGCCGGAGGGCCCGGCGACCGGCGAGGAGACGGCGCGCCACATCCGGACCATGGCGTACAGCGTGAGCAGGCTGGTGACGAGCGCGGCGGCGGACATCAGGTAGGCGGCGGTCCCTCCGTCGGCGACCGCGGCCTTCAGCAGGGCGAATTTGGCGATGAATCCGGAGAAGGGCGGGATACCGGCCATGCTCAGCGCGGGCAGCAGGAAGAGGGCGGTGACGACGGGAGGAGTTCCGTGCTGCTCGGCCGCGCCGGCGCCCTCGGAGGAGTCGCGGGATTCGAGACGGTGCAGCGCCGCGGTGCCGGTTCTGGCCACCACCAGTCCCGCAACGAGGAACAGCCCGGCCTGCACGACGATGTGATGAATGATGTAGAGGATGGCGCCGGTGAAGCCCGCGACGTCGAAGAGTGCAATGCCGAACAGCATGAACCCGATATGGCTGACGAGGGTGAAGGACAGCAGCCGGTTGATGTCGTCCTGGGCGATGGCGCCGAGGATGCCGACGAGCATCGTCAGCACCGCCGCGCCGGCCACCAGCCACCACGTGTCCTCCCGCGGGAAGAGCTGCGACTGGGTGCGGATCATCGCGTAGACGCCGACCTTGGTGAGCAGCGCCGCGAAGACGGCGGTGATCGGCGCCGGGGCGGTGGGATAGCCGTCGGGGAGCCAGAAGTGCAGCGGCACGACGGCGGCCTTGATGGCGAAGACCACGAGCAGGAACGCACCGAGCGCCGAGCGCACACCGTCGTCGAGCCCCGCGGTCCGCTCGGCCAGTTCGGTGAGGTTGACGGTGCCGGTGGCCGCGTAGATCAGGGCGACGGCCGTCAGGAACAGGAGCGAGGACATGAGGCTGGTCATCGTGTACGTCATGCCGGCGCGCACGCGCGCGGCTCCGGCGTTCAGCGTGATCAGCACGTAGGAGGAGGCGAGCATCACTTCGAACGCGACGAACAAGTTGAACAGGTCACCCGAGAGGAAGGCCAGGCTCACGCCGCTGACGAGGAGCAGATACGCGGGGTGGAACGGGACGATCGAGGAGCCGGCACGGTCCGGCGTGCCCTGCCCGATGGCGAACAGCAGCACGGCGAGGGCGACCAGCACCGCCACCGCCAGCAGCAGCGCGGACAGCAGGTCGGCCGCGAGCGTGATGCCGAGGGTCGGTGCCCACCCGCCGAACGCGACCTCCGCGCGGCCGTCGCGGTCCACGGCGACGAGCAGGAGCACGGCGTCGACGAAGACCGCCGACAGCACCAGCACGGTCAGCAGCCGCTGCGCGAAGCCGTGACGGGACAGGCCGAGCGAGATCCCGGCCGCGAGGATCGGCAGCATCACCGGCAGCGAGACCAACCATGTCATCCGCCCTCCTCCCCTCGCCTGTCGCCGGAGCCGACGGGGCCGCGGGCGCGGGGGCCGCCGCCGAAGCCGTCGTCGCCCTCGTCCTCGTCGTCCTCGACGTCCGCGGTCGGCTCGGTGTCGGCGCGTTCCCTGACGTCGCCGATGCGGCGGTCCTCGATGTCGTCGGGCACCTCGTCGTGCCCCGACAGCCGCCAGGACCGGTAGGCGAGCGCGAGCAGGAAGGTGGTGATCCCGAAGGTGATGACGATGGCCGTCAGCGCCATGGCCTGGGGCAGCGGGTCGGCGCCGCCGGTGGTCAG
Organism: Streptomyces sp. MP131-18; assembly: GCF_001984575.1. Classification (GTDB taxonomy): domain Bacteria; phylum Actinomycetota; class Actinomycetes; order Streptomycetales; family Streptomycetaceae; genus Streptomyces; species Streptomyces johnsoniae. The sequence continues at coordinate 2,906,071 of NZ_LZNS01000001.1, forward strand.
CAGCAGCAGGTTGGTGCCGTGCCCGAGCACGATGAAGCCGAGCAGAATCCGCGTCAGGGACCGCTGGAGCATCAGGTGGACGCCGGCGGCGAACAGGCCGCCCACCACCAGCGCCATGGTCAGGTCGAGGCTCTTCATCAGGCTCGCGCTCCCTCCGCGGCGGACAGCAGCTTGAGGATCACGCCGACGACCAGCACGTACACCCCGATGTCGAAGCTCAGGGACGTGCTGACGTGCAGCCAGGTCGTGGCGGACAGCGGTTCACCGCCGAAGGCGAGCGGCACGAGCCCCGTTCCGGCGGCCAGGACGAGGCCGCCGCCCGCCACGATGCCGGGGTCGATGGGCGCGACGAGACCCAGGTCGGTGCGCCCGCCGACGAGGTAGCGCAGCACGAACGCCTGCCCGGCGACCAGTCCCCCGGCGAAGCCGCCGCCCGGCCCGTAGTGGCCGAAGAACAGCAGGAAGACGGAGAAGACCAGGATGGAGGGGAACAGCACGCGGGTGAGGACTTCCATCGCCACGGAACGTTCGGCGCCGGGGCGTTCCGCCACGCCGGGCAGCCAGTGCTGGCGCGGCTGGTCCCAGCGGGCGGCGGGCGACCGTTCCGGCGGCTGGTCACGTGCGTAGACGGGCGGCTCCTGGGGCCCGGTCACGGGCGCGGTCTGGCCCGGCTCCGCGTCCTCGCCGCCCCAGACACGCACGAGGCTGACCACACCGATCGCGGTGACAAGGAGGACGGAGATCTCACCGAGGGTGTCCAGGGCGCGGAAGTCGACGATGATCGCGTTCACGGCGTTCTCGCTGCCGGTCTCGGCGAGGTGCCGCGCATAGTCGGGGGCGTCGGAGCCGTCGCGCCGCGCCTGCGTCGCGACGAGCGCGAACACCGCCACCAGCGTGCCGGTGGCCAGCGCGACCGCGGCGCGCACCCAGCGGCCCCTGGCCGACGGGCTCTCCGGGGTGAACCGCGGCGGCAGCCGGCGCAGCACCAGCACGACGACGACGAGGGTGAGGGACTCCACGAGGAACTGGGTGAGCGCCAGGTCCAGCGCGTCGCGCGCCACGAAGAGGCAGGCCACGCCGTAGCCGACGGCGCCGGTGAGCAGCACGGCCGCCAGCCGGTGGCGGATCATCGTGGCCGCGAGGGCGGCGCCGAGGACGATGGCGGCGGGGGCGAGTTCGGTCCACGACCGCCACAGGTCGACGTGGCCGGTCGGGGAGGCGCCGGACAGCAGAGTGACGAACGAGAGCAGCACGACCGTGGCGAGGACGACGGTGAGATAGAACGGCAGCGAGCCGACCTGGGTGACGCGGGTGAAGCTGATCGCGAACGCGCCGAGCCCGCGGATCGACGCGCGGTACCCGCCCTGCGCATCGGGCAGCCGCGGCAGCGAGGACCTGAACGCGGCCATCCCGCGGCGGCCGAGGTGCATCGCGAGACCGAGCAGCAGGGTCAGGACGGACAGTCCCAGGACCCAGGTGAAGCCATGCCACAGCGCCAGGTGGTACGGCTTGTCACCGGCGGGCGGCTGGTAGGCGTCGGCGTACGGGCCGGTCAGGCCGTCGGTGACGCCGGGCAGCAGACCGAGGGCCGCGCCGAGCGCGGCCGGCACCGCCGCCGGCGCGAGGAACGCGGCGGCCGGTCGGCGCGCGGGCGTGTCGGGCAGACCGGGTTTCGCCGCGAACGCGCCCCACAGGTACCGCGCGGACAGGGCGACGGTCAGCACCGAGCCGGCGAACAGGGCGAGCGGGGTCCACGGCACTCCCGCGACGCCGCCATGCAGGAAGGCGTCGTAGCGGGCCTCCTCGCCGATGAAGCCGAGCAGTGGCGGCAGCCCTGCCATGGAGGCGGCGGCGAGCACGGCGACGGCGCAGGTGGCGGGCAGTCGTGCGCCGAGCCGGGACAGCCGCCGCAGGTCGCGGGTGCCGGCCTGGTGGTCGATGACGCCGGTGACCATGAAGAGGCTGGACTTGAAAAGCGCGTGCGCGAGCAGCATGACGGCGCCGGCCACCGCCGCGGTTCTGGTGCCGGCGCCGAGCAGCGCGATCAGCATGCCGAGTTCGCTGATCGTGCCCCAGGCCAGCAGCCGTTTGAGGTCCTTCTCGCGCAGCGCCCGCCAGGCGCCGAGCACCATCGTCGTGAGACCCGCGGTGAGGACCAGCAGGCGCCAGGGCGCGACGTCGGCGAAGCCGGGCGCCAGCCGCGCCACCAGGTACACGCCGGCCTTGACCATGGCGGCGGCGTGCAGGTAGGCGCTGACCGGGGTGGGCGCGACCATGGCGACGGGCAGCCAGGAGTGGAACGGCATCTGCGCCGACTTGGTGAACGCGCCGACGAGGATCAGTACCAGGGCCACCGGGACGTACCCGCCGCGCGGCGGGTCCGCGATCAGTTCGGAGAGCCGGTAGCTGTCCCCGGCCCGGCCGAGCATGATCAGGCCGAGCAGCATCGTCAGGCCGCCGAGGACGGTTGTCAGCAGGGCCTGTTCGGCGGCGCGGCGCCGTTCCGTGTCGGGTCTGCGGCCGGCGATGAGGAGGAAGGAGACGACGGTGGTGAGTTCCCAGAAGGTGTAGAGCAGCAGCAGGTGGTCCGCGATGACCAGGCCGAGCATGACCCCGGCGAACGCCAGCAGCCAGCCGGCCTCCCGGCCCGCGTCGCGGCCGCGGTAGTAGTAGGCGCCGTAGGCGAGGACCAGGGCCCCGATGCCGCTGACGATCAGCACCATCAGCAGGGACAGCGGGTCGAGCCGCACGTCGAGGCGCAGGCCGAGGGCGGGTACCCAGGCGAGGCTTTCGTGCTGGGGTTCGCCGTCGAGCACGCGGCCCGCGCGGGTGAATGCCCATACGAGGGTGGCCAGCGGCGGGAGCGCCGCGACGGCCCACGCCGCGCGGCCCAGGCGCGGCGCCAGCAGCGGCACCAGCGCGGCGACGCCGAGGTGGGCGACCACCAGCACCAACATGCAGCCGCTCCCTCACCTCGTCGTCGACGGCTCCCGCATGGGTTCCCTGTGATCAGCAGAAATAACAGGGTTTGAGCCGAATGGCCGCCGGAGGGCACGGACGAGGCGGACGGGCCGGACGGGGCGTCAGGCCACTTGGCAGCGCAGGGGTTCGCCCGCGAGGGCGCGGGCGGCTTCGTCCGCGGCGAGGCGCTGGAGGGCGTCGAGTGACTCGGTCGAGTAGAACGCTGCGTGCGGGGTGAGGAGCACGTTGGGCAGGCCGCGCAGCGGCGAGTCCGCCGGCAGCGGCTCGGGGTCGAACACGTCGAGGGCCGCCGCCGCCACATGGCCGGTGCGCAGGGCGTCGGCCAGGGCGGCGGTGTCGACGAGGGCGCCGCGCGAGGTGTTGACGAGGACGGCCCCCGGCCGCATGCGGGCGATGTTCCGCGGGCCGATCAGGTGGTGGGTGCCCGGGGTGGCGGGGGCGTGGAGTGACACGGCGTGGGACCGGGCCAGCAGCTCGGGCAGGTCGACGAACTCGGGGTCCTCCGGCCCGCCGGCGGGGTCGGCGAAGGGGTCGGTGGCCAGGACGTGGAAGCCGAACGTGCGGAGCCTGGCGTGAACGGCGCGGCCGATCTGGCCGGTGCCGACGAGCCCGACGGTGGTGGCGGCGAAGCTGGGCAGCGGCCCGGCGTCGCCGGGGGCGCACCAGCCGTGGTCGCGGATGGCCCGGTCGTAGACGGACAGCCGCCGCAGCAGCGCGAGCAGGGCGGCGGTGGCGTGGTCGGCGACGGTGTCGGTGCCGTAGTCGGGCACGTTGGCGACGCGGACGCCGAGGGAGCGGGCGGCACTCACATCGACGTTGTCGTAGCCGATGCCGTAACGGATGACGGTGGCGCCGGGCTTCAGGGCGGCCAGGACGGGCCGCGTCATCGGGGCGAAGTTGACGAAGGCGACGTCGGCGCCGCGGACGGCGCCGACGGTCTCGTCCTCGGTGGTGCAGTGGTGCTCGGCGAAGTCCGCCGCGAAGCGGGCGGCGACCGCCCGTTCGTGGCGGACATCGCCGAACGCCTGGTCGGTGACGATGACTCGGCTCACAGCAGACCCCGGCCGGCGAGGTTGGCCATGAGCGCGCGGATGCCGAACGTCCAGGGCGGCGCCTGCTCGCTGTGCGCGACGGTGTTCACCAGCGTGCCGAGGCGCGGCGCGGAGATCCGTACCACGTCGCCGAGGTGGTGGGTGAAGCCCTCGCCGGGGGCGTCGCGGTCGTGCGTGGGCGCGAACATCGTTCCGGTGAACAGCATGATCCCGTCCGGGTACTGGTGGAGCGCGCCGGTGGTCTGGGCGACCAGGTCCAGGGGGTCGCGGCTGATCTCGCCGAGCGAGCTGCCGCTCTCCAGGGTGAAGCCGTCGGTGCCGGTGATGGTCAGGGAGATGTCCAGGGCCCGCGCGTCGTCGATGGTGAAGCCGTCGTCGAAGAGGCGGATGAACGGCCCGAGGGAGCACGAGGCGTTGTTGTCCTTGGCCTTGCCGAGCAGCAGGGCGCTGCGCCCCTCGACGTCCCGCAGGTTGACGTCGTTGCCGAGGGTGGCGCCGACGGCCCGGCCGCGGGAGTCGACGGCGAGGACGAGTTCGGGCTCCGGGTTGTTCCACGTGGAGCGGCTCCAGATGCCGACGTCGGCGCCGACGCCGACCGCGGAGAGCACCGGGGCCTTGGTGAAGACCTCCGCGTCGGGGCCGATGCCGACCTCCAGGTACTGCGACCACAGGCCCTCCGCGATCAGCACCTCCTTGGCGCGCGCGGCGGTCTCCGAGCCGGGCACGAGGTCGCCGATGTGGCCGCCGATGACCTCGCGCACCCGCGAGCGCACCGCGGCGGCACGCGCCCGGTCGCCCGCGGCGCGCTCCTCGATGACCCGTTCGATCATGCTGCGGACGAACGTGACGCCGCACGCCTTCAGCACCTGGAGGTCGCAGGGCGCGAGGTAGTGCGGCACGTCGCGGCGGCCGGTGAGGGTGGCGTGCAGCACGTCGGCGGCGGGCCAGGTCCGCGCGGCGGGCGCGGTGGCGGCGAACGCGGCCGGGTCGGGGTGGTCGAGCAGGTCGGCGACGGTGGGGGCGAGCGGGGTGAGATCGGCGAGCTCCCCGCCGCGCAGGACGGCGACCGAGGGGCCGCCGTCCTGCGGGTCGTGCAGGCGGGCTATGAGGACGGCGCGGTCGGCGTCCTCGGGGAGTATCGCGGCGGAGTGGTCGATCAGGTTCATGGTCATGACTCCGTTACGGCGTGACGGCGGGCCAGTTCACGGTAGTGGGTGGCGTTGCGGCGGATGTCGGCGATTTCTTCCGCGGTCAGCTCGCGGCGCACCTTCCCCGGTACGCCCGCGACGAGCGAGCCGGGCGGCACCCGGGTGCCCGCCAGGAGGACGGTGCCCGCGGCGATCAGCGAACCGCGGCCGACGTGCGCCCCGTTGAGCAGCACGGCGCCCATGCCGATCAGCACGTCGTCCTCGATGGTGCAGCCGTGCACGACGGCGCGGTGCCCGATGGAGACGCCGGCGCCGACGAGGGCGGGGAATCCGGGGTCGGCGTGCAGCACGCAGCCGTCCTGGACGTTGCTGCCGGGGCCGATGTCGATGCGTTCCGCGTCGGCGCGGACGACGGACCCGTACCAGAGGCCGGCGTCCTGCCCGACGCGCACGGCGCCGATGACGGTCGCGCCGGGTGCCAGCCAGGCGCCGGGGGCGAGTTCGGGGTGGTGGCCTTCGAAGGGGCGCACGGTCATGGGGTCTGCACTCCGTACCATCGGGCGGCGGTGGCGCCGCGGATCTGGGCGAGGCCGTCCTGTCCGACCCCTGCCCGGGACAGTACGGCGGTGAGGTCGGCCAGCGCGCCCCCGTAGTCGCGGCGCAGCAGCACCACCGGCCAGTTGCTCGCCAGCATCAGCCGCTCGGGCCCGAACACCTCGACGGCATGCGCCACGTACGGCAGCAGCGCGTCGGCGTCCCAGCGCGGCCAGGCGGTCAGCACGTCGATGCCGACGGACACCTTCAGCGCGACCCCGGGCTGCGCGGCGAGTGCGGCCAGGCGGGCGGCCCACGGCGCGCGGTCGCCGGTCTCGACCGGAGGGCGGGCGAGGTGGTCGACGACGATGCGCAGCTCGGGAACGGCCTCGGCGAGTGCGGTGATGTTGCGGACCTGTTCCGGGGTGAGGGGGACGACGTCCCAGGTCAGGCCGCGGTCGGCGAGCTCGCGGAAGAGGGCGAGTGGCCCGGGAGCGGTGAGCCAGTCCAGCGGGTCGCGGGCGACGAGGGCGCGCACGCCGCGCAGCAGCGGGTGGGTGAACCGCGCCAGTTCCGCGCGCGCCGCGTCGGGCGCGGCGAGCGGCAGCCAGCCGACGACGGCGGCCACGTAGTCGGCTGCCTGCGTGGCGTAGGCGGCGAGGCGGTCGTTCTCCTCCTCGGTGTCCACGGACTGGACGAGCACGGTGGCGTCGACGCCCGCGGCAGCCAGTTCGGCCCGCAGGTCCGCCGGGTCGTAGTCGCGCTCGATGGAGTGGTGTTCTGCCGTGCGCCACGCCTGGTGCTGGCGCGCGACGCGCCAGAAGTGGTGGTGGGAGTCGATGACGGGCGCCGCGGCGGCGACGGACGGGTCTGCGGTCATCAGCGGCCTTCCCAGCGGGGCGTGCGGTGGTCGAGGAAGGCGCGGACGCCTTCGGCGAAGTCGGCGCTGCCGTAGGTGCGGCGCAGCAGGTCGTCGGTGTCGGCGGGCGCGGTCGCGGCGAGCAGCCGCCGGTCGGTCTCCTTGACGGCGGCCAGCGTCAACGGGGCTGAGGTGACGAGCCGTTCGACGAGGGCCGCGGCGTGCTCGTCCAGCTCCCCGCGGGGGACGACGCGGTGCACGAAGCCCGCGGTGCGGGCCTCCTCGGCGGCCAGCGTTTCGGCGGTGAGCAGCATCGCCATGGTGCGCCCGGCGCCGAGGCGGTCCTTCAGCCGGGCGATGACGGGCGCGGGCAGGCAGTTGCCGAGGGTGCGCGCGATAGGCGCGCCGAACACGGCGTCCGGGGTGGCGAGCAGCACGTCGCAGGCGGCGGCCAGGGCGAGGCCGCCGCCCACCGCGGGGCCTTCGACGACGCCGAGCAGGGGCGCGCGCAGGCGCAGCAGCCGGTCGAGGACGCGGCCGACGCGCCGCTCGTAGTCGAGGCCGTCACGGCCGGCGTTGCCGTGGGCGCCGAACGCCGTGAAGTGCCTGATGTCGGTGCCCGCGGCGAACGCCCGGCCGCCCGCGCCGCGCAGCACCACGGCGCGCACGCCCGGCTCGTCGGCGACGTCGCACGCCTGGGCGAGCTGGTCGTACATGGGGAAGGTGAGGGCGTTGCGCCGCTCGGGGTTGGACAGCGTGATGCGGACGCATGCGCCGTCGCGCACGGCCAGGACCTCGCCGTTCACTTACGCCTCCTCGCCGTCGGGCCGACGCGCCGGTTGCCCGCGCCGTTCCCCGCGCCGTTCCCCGCCCGGGACCCCGCGCCTGATCTCCGCGAGCACTTCCTCGGTGTGCTCGCCGATGAGCGGCGGGTGCCTGCGGAGGGTCGCGGGGCTCGCGCCGAGCGTCAGCGGCGGGCCGAGCACCTTCACGCGCCCCGCCACCGGGTGGTCCATCTCCCGGACCAGGCCACGGGCCTTGACGTGCGGGTCCTCGTCGAGGACCTGCGCGTAGTCGAGGATCGGCCCCGCCGGGACGCCCGCGGCGAGCAGGGCGTCCACCCAGGCCGCGGTGTCGTCGTCGGCCAGCCGTTCCTCCAGCAGCGCGGCCAGCTCGTCGCGGTGGTCCATGCGGTCCATGTTGGTGGCGAACCGCGGGTCGTCGGCCAGGTGTTCCAGACCGAGCGCGCCGCAGAGCCCGTGCCACAGGCGCTGGTTGTTCGCGCCGACGGTGAGGTGGCCGTCGCGGGTGCGCAGGGCCTGGTACGGGCCGGACATGCGGTTGGCGGAGCCGAGGGGGGCCGGGGGCTCGCCGGTCGCCCAGTACTCGGTGGACTCCCACACCGACATGGCGATGATCGCCTCGTACAGGGAGGTCTCCACGCACTGGCCGCGGCCGGTGCGCTGCCGGTAGAGGCAGGCGGCGAGGATGCCGCCGACCATCAGCAGCCCGGCGCCGAGGTCGCCGACGGGCAGCCCGTTCTTGACGGGCCGGCCGCCGGGCTCGCCGGTGACGCTCATCGCGCCGGTCATGCCCTGCGCGATCAGGTCGTAGCCGGGGCGCTGCGCGTAGGGGCCGCTGCTGCCGAAGCCGGAGACGCTGGCGTAGATGAGCCCGGGGTTGAGGGCGGACAGGGTCTCGTAGTCGGCGCCGAGGCGTTCGGCGACGCCAGGCCGCCAGTTGTGCACGACGATGTCGGCCGTGCGCACCAGGTCGTGCAGGTCGGCCAGGCCCTGCTCGGTCTTGAGGTCGAGGCAGACGCTCCGCTTGTTGCGGTTGAGGGCGAAGAACGCGGTGGAGTCGCGCCCTTCACCGGTCTCGCCCCAGGAGTGGCGGGTCTGGTCGCCGCCGCCCGGGTTCTCGACCTTGATGACGTCCGCGCCGAGGTCGGCGAGGATCATGGTGCAGTACGGCCCGGCCATGACCTGGGTCAGGTCGACGACGCGCAGGCCGGCGAGCGCGGCGTCGCCGTCGGGGTCCGTCCGGTCGTTCATGGTGCTCTCCGTGTGATCGGCGCGATCGGCGTGATCGGCGTGCGGGGGGTGCGGGGGGCGGCGTGGCCGCCTGGGCGGTTTCAGGAGGCGAGGCCGGCGTTGGCCTCGGCGAAAAAGGTGTCGACGGCCTCCGGGACGGTCGCGCTGCCGAAGGCGACGTCGTCGTAGGCGCGGGTGAACGCGGATTCGAAGACCGCCATGTAGCCGGGCGGGTAGAGGACGATCGGCGGATCGTTCTCGACGATGTCCTGGTAGAGGGTCAGCTCCCGCTTCTTCAGGTCGGGCAGCTCCGGATCGTCCAGCTGGCGCTGGAGCAGGCGCGTGTTGGTGACGGCGCCGTTGTCCGAGGCGTAGATGTCGCCGCTGCGCTCGTCGTTGGCCCAGAAGTCGATGAACGCGGCGGCGGTGGGCACGTTGCCGCAGTTGCGCGGGATCGCCATACCGGAGGTGATCAGCACGTTGCCGGGGCCGGCGGGGCCGCCGGGCAGCGGCAGCGTCGTCAGCCGCTGGCCCTCGCCCGCGCCGTCGAGGGTGCCCTGCGCGGGGGTGAGGGCGTTGCCCGGCCGGTTGTCGCTGAGGACGTCACCCTGCGCGAGGTAGCCGGCCTCGGGCGAGGTCGGCTCCTCGGAGTTGGCGGCGGGCGAGTTGGTCAGGCCCTCCTCGGTGATGTCCTGCCACATCTGCCAGTACTCCGTCAACAGCTCCTTGGAGAACCCGAGCTGATTGCCGTCGAACATGTTCTCGCCGCGGCCCTGGACGTAGGCGATGAAGAAGTTGGGCAGTCCGCCGCGCAGTGAGGTGGCGGCGATGTCGTCGGGCAGGCCCGCGTCGGCCCGGCGCAGGAAGTCGATGTAGTCCTCCCAGTCGTAGCCGGGCGCCGGCAGCGGGGCGCCGGCCTCCTCGGCCAGCGTCTCGTTGACCATCAGGGCGTCGTAGGCCGCGCCGGTCGGCAGCATGTAGAGCTTGCCGTCGGGCCCGCGGCCGGTGTCCAGGACGGCCTCGGGGATGTCGCTGACGTCGATCGCGCCGGACTCGATCATCGGATCGAGGGGCAGCAGCGCGTCGCGGTCGGTGAAGTCGCCGAGCGTGCGCGCCTGGAGCTGGGTGACGCAGGGCATGTTCCGGCCCGCGCCCTGGACGTTCAGGCGCTTGAAGTAGTTGCCGAAGTCGGCGGCCTCGCGCTTCACGCCGGCCCCGGGGAACTCCGCCTCGAAGGCGTCGGCGACCGCGTTGGTGCGTTCGTTGCGCGAGGCGGAGCCCCACCAGGAGAACCGGATGTCGCCGGAGACCTCGCCCTGGCCGCGCAGTTCGTCCTCGGTGTGGTCGGGCAGGCTCTGGCCGCAGGCCGTCAGCAGGGTCAGCAGGCCGGCGGTGGCGAGGGCCGCCGCGGAGCGGATTCTCATGATCGTGTCCTCACTTCAGCCCGCTGGTGGCGATGCCCTCGACCAGCAGCTTCTGGGCGGCGATGAAGAAGCCGAGCACCGGCACGAGGGAGAGCGTCGACATGGCGAACAGGGAGCCGTAGGCCGACTGGCCGGTGGCGTCGAGGAACGACGCGAGGCCCTGCGACACGGTCCAGGTGCCGGGCTCGGTCAGGTAGAGCATGGGGCCGAGGAAGTCGTTCCAGGTATTGATGAACGTGAACAGGGCGGTGGTGCCGAACGCCGGGATGGACAGCGGCACGATCACCCGGCGGAAGATGCCCCAGTGGCCGCAGCCGTCGATACGCGCGGCGTCGTCGAGGCTGCGCGGCAGGGCACGGATGAACTGCACCATCAGGAAGATGAAGAACGCGTCCGTGGCCATGACCTTGGGCACGACGAGCGGCAGGAAGGAGTTCACCCAGCCGAGCTGATTGAACAGGATGTACTGCGGGACGAGCGTGACGTGGTACGGCAGCAGCAGGGTGCCGATGACCAGCGCGAACAGCGTCTTCTTGAAGCGGAAGTCGAGCCGGGCGAACGCGTAGGCCGTCAGGGAGCAGCTGATCAGGTTGCCGGCGATGCACAGCACGGTCAGCGTCAGCGAGTTGAAGAAGAAGCGGGAGAAGTTCAGCTGGTCGCCGCCGGTCCAGCCGTCGCGGTAGTTGTCGGTGGTGAAGTCGCCGGTGAACAGGCCGAGGGTGCTGAAGACCTGGTTGTCCGGGCGGAAGGAGGCGCCGACCATCCACAGCAGCGGGTAGAGCATCAGCACCAGCGTGATGATCATGACGCTGTGTTTGACCAGCGCGCGCAGCAGCGGGCTGCGCGTGGGCCGGTTACCGAAGAGCAGCCGGCGCGGGCGGCGCGGGGGCGCGGCCCGGGGCGTGGGCGTGGTCGTGGTCATCGTTCGTCTCCGTAGTGGACCCAGTACCGGGAGCTGAGGAAGAGGAGCCCGGTGAACACCGCGAGCCCGAGGACCAGCACCCAGGCCATCGCCGCCGCGTAGCCCATGTTGAGCTGGGCGAAGCCCTGTTCGTAGAGGTAGAGCGTGTAGAAGAGGGTCGAGTCCGAGGGGCCGCCGGTGCCGTTGCTGACGACGTAGGCGCCGGTGAACGCCTGGAAGGCGTTGACGACGCTCAGCAGCAGGTTGAAGAACACCAGCGGCGACAGCATCGGCAGTGTGACGCTGCGGAAGCGGCGCACGGGTCCGGCGCCGTCCACGGCCGCCGCGTCGTACAGCTCCTGCGGGATCTGGCGCAGCCCGGCGAGGAAGATGACCATGGCGGAGCCGAACGTCCAGACCTGGAGCACCACGATCGTGTAGAGCGCGGAGCCCGGGTCGCCGACCCAGCTGCCGTGGTCGATGCCGACGGCGGCCAGCGCCTTGTTGACGATGCCCTCCTCGCCGAAGATCTGGCGCCACAGCGCCGCGACGGCGACGCTGCCACCGATGAGCGACGGCATGTAGAACAGCGCCCGGTAGCCCGTCAGGAACCGCATGCCGCGGTTGAGCAGCATCGCGAGGCCCAGCGAGACGGCCAGCAGCAGCGGCACCGACCACAGGACGTAGGTCAGTGTCACGTCCACCGAGTCGAAGAACCGCGGGTCCGTGGTGAACATGCGCCGGAAGTTGTCCAGGCCGATCCACTCGGGGGCGCTGGACAGGTCGTACCTGGTGAACGCCAGATAGAGGGAGAACAGCATCGGGCCGATCGTGAAAACGGCCATCCCGATGAGCCAGGGGGTGAGGAACGCGTAGGCGGCCCGGTTGTCCCCCGCGGCGCGCCGGCCGCGTCCGCGGACGGCTATGGGCTGCTGTGTCGCGGGCCGGGGGAGCCGTTCGGCGGCTCTCCCGGCCCCGCCCGCAACGTTTTCCTTCATCGCAAAACCTCCGCAGGGGCGTTGGTGCGGCTCGCGGCGCGTCAGCGCCGCCGCGCGGACCGCGCGTGTTGCTCCACGCGGTCGGCCATGATCTGGGCCAGGAGCCCGGCGACCGGAACGGCCACGCCCGCGGCGCGGGCCGCGGAGGTCACCTCCCACAGGTCCTTGCTCCAGGGGCGTTCGGCCACGGGCGTGCCGCCCGCGTCGTACGCTTCGGCGACCTCGTCGAAGAAGCCCCAGTTGCGGGCCACCCACGAGTCGCCGAGCCCGCCCGAGACCGCGGCGAGCACGTCCTGCTCGGCGACCCCGTAGGCGGCGGCCAGGTCCAGCGCCTCGTGGGCACCGGCCAGCGCGGCGAACATCATCAGCTGGTTGGCGAGCTTGGCGGCCGAACCGGCCCCGGACGGGCCGACGTGGCGCACCTGGCTGCCGACCGCGGCGAGGACGGGGCGGGCCCGTTCGAACACCTCGGCCGCGCCCCCGGCCATCACGGCCAGGTCCCCGCGGGCGGCGCGCTCGGCACCGCCGCTGACCGGCGCGTCGAGGAGGCCGACGCCCCGGTCGGCGGCGCGCGCCGCCAGGTCGCGCGCCGTCGCGGGCAGGACCGTGCTGTGCACCAGCACCAGGGCGCCCTCCGCGAGCCGCGGCAGCAGCGTGCCGAGCACGCTGCCGACCGCGGCGTCGTCGGGGACGGCGAGCGCGATCACGCCGCAGTCGGCGAGGTCGTCCGCCTCGGCGACCGGGCGGGCGCCCGGCCCGGCGAGGGCATCGGCGCGGCCGGGCGCCCGGTCGTACAGCGACACGTGCCAGCCCGCGGCCAGCAGCGCCTCGGCCATCGGCCGGCCGAGGTTGCCGAGCCCGGCGAAGCCGATACGGGTGGTTGCTTGGCTGATCACTGGACCGAGGCGTCCAGCGGGCGGCCGAGCTTCTCGTACAGCGCGCGACGGCCGCGCATGTCGTTCTCCAGCTCCTGGCGCGCGTACTTCGCGACGGTCCCGGCGTGCTCCACGGGCACCGCGAGCACGCCGTCGCCGTCCGCGACGACGATGTCGCCCGGCCGGATCAGCACGCCGCCGATGTCGACCGGCACCTGGAGGGAGTCGAACTCCACCCGGCCCTGCACCATGCTCTGTGCGCGGTACCGGCAGAAGATCGGCACCTCCTGCATGATGCACTCGTCGGTGTCCCGGACCCCGCCGCTGGTCAGCACGCCGGTGGCGCCGGCCGCGTGCCACTCCAGCGAGTTGTTGGACCCGACCTCGCCGACGGGGAGGCCGGCGGACTGGATGACGACGATCTCGCCCTGCTGGATGGTGGACGTGATCTTGTTCGGGTAGATCTCCCGGTACCAGCGCCCCGCCCACTCGGTGTACTCCTCGGGCGTCAGCGGCGGCACGGCCTTCTCCGAGGGGCGCAGCCGCATGGTGCGGGCGATGCCCGTCATGGTGGCGCCCTGCCAGAGCGGCTTCACCTCCGGCGACACGGTGCCCTTCGCGTGCAGTCCGGCCCAGTCGAGGCCGTCCCGTACGTCGGCGACGCGCAGGCCGTCGAAGAGGCGCAGCAGTTCAGCAGTCTCCATGGAATCTCATCCCCATCGATTCGGTCCCAGCGATTGGGCTGGGTGAACTATTGTCTACAATAGTCATCCGGCGGTGGCAAGACCCTGGAACGATGGAGGTTGTCATCAGTCACCGCGAGCCGAAGACCTCCCGAAAGGCTGCTCCATGGCATCCCAGCCCGCCAGCGACGGCGATCAGCTGAATCCCCCGAGCCTCGTCCACCTCGCGGCGGGGGCCATCCGGAAAATGATCCTCTCGGGCGAACTCGGCCCCGGAGAAAGGCTGATCGAGCTGTCGCTGACCGAGCGGCTCGGCATCAGCCGGCCGCCGCTGCGGGAGGCGATGCGCCTGCTGGAGCAGGAGGGCCTGATCGTCGTCCAGCCGCGGCGCGGGGCGACCGTGGCCACGCTGACCGATCAGGACGTCTACGAAATCCTGACGCTGCGCTCGGCCCTGGAGCGCACGGCGATCGAGCTGGGCGTGCCGGTGCGCGTCCCGGCGCGGCTGACCGCCTGCCGCGCGGCGCTGGAGCGGATGGAGGAGAGCGCCCGCGCCGAGGACCGCGCCAGGCTGGTGGAGAGCGGCTACGCGTTCCACGCCTCGATCGTGGCCCTCGCGGGGCACCGGCGGATCAACGAGATATATGCCTCGCTGCACCGGCAGTTGCTGCTGTGCATGGCCCGCAACCTGTTCGTACGGGAGCGGTACTACGAAGACCTCGACGTGCACGTGGCACGCCACCGCCACCTGTTCGACCTGATCGAGGCCGGCGACCCCGAGCGGGTCCTCGCCGAGCTGGCGGTCCACGGCGAGCGGTCGTTCTCCCAGCGCTGAGGCGGGCCCTGCCGCACCGCCACGACGGGCGGCGCGGCAGGACCGTGCGGTCAGGCCGTGCGGTCAGGCCGTGCGGTAGGCGTCCACGACGGTCTGCTCCGTCGTGCTGCCGTCCGGGCCCGCCACCGTGGCGCGGAACGAGACCGTGCCGCCGGCCGCCGGGTTGGTCACGGTGATCTCCCCGTCGGCCACCGGCGTTTCGACCCAGGTGCCGCCGCCGTCGTAGGACACCTCGACGGTGACGCCGTCCGTGCCCGGCCCGGCCGCCGCGCCCTCGACGGACACCGGTACGGTGCTCACCTCCCCCGCGGGCGCGGTGCTTCCCGTATCGAGCCGCGGGGCGAAGCGCACCAGCGAGGTGGGCAGCACGGCCCACTCGTCGCCGGGCACGGTCGCGGAGGTGAAGCCGAACGTCACGGTGACCTCGGTGCTCACCGCCGCCCCCGGGCGGCGGGCCGTGGTCGTCAGCTCGTAACGGCCTTCCCCCGGCGGGACGGCCAGGGCGGTCCAGCCGCGGATGTAGTCGTCCAGCTCGTGGACCACCTCCCCGTCGCGGGTCAGCGTCGTCGCGCCGGACTCGGTGTCCACGTAGCCGCTGTGGCCCGAACCGTCCGCGAGTACCGCCACGTTGACGTCGAACGTGTCGCCGTTGCGGTGGACGCCGCCGCCGGTCGGCAGGGCGGGCCCGAACACGCCCACGTTCACGACGTGTTCCACGTGGTCGCCCGGCTCGTACGCACGGGGCGCGCTGCCCAGCCACCCGGCTTCGCCCTCGCCGGAGAACTGGAGCGCGTAGTCCCACGAACCGCGCGTGACGTGCAGCGAGGTGGTGGCGGGCAGGTCGCGGTAGGGGCCGTACGAGGCGAGCCGGCCGCCGGAGACGATCAGCTGGCCCGTGGTGCCCTCGGCCAGCGCGCCCTGCGTGATGCTCAGCTCGGCGAAGTC
Source organism: Streptomyces sp. MP131-18 (assembly GCF_001984575.1). GTDB lineage: Bacteria > Actinomycetota > Actinomycetes > Streptomycetales > Streptomycetaceae > Streptomyces > Streptomyces johnsoniae. The sequence continues at coordinate 2,921,340 of NZ_LZNS01000001.1, forward strand.
GTCCGCCGGGTAGGCGTGCGCGTACCCGTCGAAGAACGAACCGGCCCGCTCGGCCGAGACGTGGTACTGCGCGTCGTCGCCCGCGGTCCAGGCCCCGGCGATGCGGGCGTGCAGCTGATCGTCGGGCAGTGGCGGCCCGGCGAACCCGGTGTGCAGAGTGGCCCGTTCGGGGTCGTGGTCCCAGGAGATGCCGGCCTCGACGGCCGGCAGTTCGAGATCGGCGGCCAGGGCGAACGGCACGGCCGCGGCGTCGGGCACCGTCGGCAGGACCGGCTCCGCCGCGGCGGCGTCGAAGACGACCGTGGCGTCCGCCGCGAGGTCAGGAACGTGCTCGGCCTGCGCGGCGACGTCCGTCACCCGGCCGGCGCCGTCGACGGCCTCGATGGAGGAGACCAGCAGGTAGTCGCCGTCCGCGGGCAGCCGGACGCTGCGCGTGCCCTGTCCCGTCACGTCCGTCACGTCCCAGGACTCCCCGGTCGCCACGTCGAGCGCGTACAGCGACCAGTCGTCCGGTGCCCCGCCGTCGGCGGCGATGCCCTCGACGGTGACCACGTGGGCCTCGCCGAGCAGCTCGACGCCACCGGCCGTGCGTACGGTCTGCTCGCCGCCGGTGGCCGTGACGTACACGCTGTAGCCGCCGGTGGCCCCGCCCGCCGCGGCGGTCGCGGCGGTGACGGTGACGGCGGCGGTCCCGCTCGCCGGCACGGTGACCGAGGTGGTGTCGAGGGAGAACATGCCGTCCGGCGCGGGCGTTCCGTCCGGGGCGAGGCCCGTCAGGGACAGCTCAAGCGTGACGTCCTCCGGTCCCAGGTTCCGGTAGGTCAGCTCCTCGGCGGGCGGCGGGTCCTCGGTGTGCGGCCACTCGACCGCGCCGAAGCCGAGAGAGACCGGCTCGGCCACGATGTGCTGCCCGACGGCGCGCGCCACGTCCACCCGGCCGGCGCCCTGCCGGAACGCGCCGTGGCCTGCGGCCGGTTCCGCGGATGCCACCAGCGCCGCCTTCAGCCGGTCGCCGGTCCAGTCGGGGTGCGCCTGCGCGAGCAGCGCAGCGGCGCCCGCGGCGTGCGGGGCGGCCATGGACGTACCGGAAATCGCCACATACCCGTCCGCGACGGGCTCGCCTTCCTCGGCGACGACGCTGCCCTCGGCCGCCGCGGCGCCGATGTCCACACCCGGTGCCGTCAGGTCCGGCTTGAGGCCCGCGTCGCCGGCCCGCGGGCCGGTGGCGGAGAAGGCGGCGGGCTCGTCGGCGTCGTCGACCGCGCCGACGGTCAGTGCCGCGTCCGCGGTGCCGGGCGAGCCGAGGGTGCCGGGCTCGGGCCCGTCGTTCCCCGCGGACACGACGAACAGCGCGCCGGAGGCGGCGGAGAGCGTGTTGACGGCCTCCTCCAGCGGGTCGACGCCGGGTGTGTCCGGGCCGCCGAGGCTCATGTTGACGATGTCGGCGTCCTGTTCGACGGCCCACTCCATGCCGGCGATGATCCCGGAGTCGAAGCCGTAGCCGTAGTCGTCGAGCACCTTTCCGTTCAGCAGCCGCGCGCCCGGGGCCACGCCGCTCCAGGTGCCCCCCGTTCCGGCCAGGATGGAGGCCACGTGCGTGCCGTGGCCGCGGCGGTCCTCGATCCGCTGCGCCTCGGAGAAGTTGGCCGAGGCGGTCACCTTTCCGCCGTCCAGGTCGGGGTGCGTCTCGTCGATGCCGGTGTCCAGCACGGCGACGGTGACGCCGGAGCCGTCGAATCCGGCCTCCCACGCCTGCGGGGCGCCGATCTGCGGGACGCTGGTGTCCAGGCTCGCCCGCCGCACGGTGTCCAGCGTCAGGGAGGTCACGCCCGAGGACAGCGTCCGCGGGCCGGTCAGCGCGTCCCAGGCCGCCGCGGCCTCGTCCGCGTCGAGGGTCAGGGCCTCGGCCCCGATGCTGTCCAGGTCGGCGCGTATCTCCGGCTGCCCCCCGTCGAACAGCCGGGCCGGGCGCTCGCCCTCGTAAGCCACGATGACGGGCACACCGTCGCCCGCCAGCCGCCGGTATCCGGGGCGGCTCAACTCGGTCACGTCGAACAGCCGCGGGTCGACCAGCCCCTGCGCGATCAGCGGCCGGGCGTCGGAGGGCACGACGAACGTGCCGTCGGCGCCGCGCGACACCGAGAAGGGCACGTGGGCGCGGCCTTCCGCGCGCTGCACGCCGAGCACCTCCCCGTCCGCGCCGAGGGCGACCCGGTCGCCGGTGACCAGCGTGACCTGGCCGGGCGCCCGGGTGGGCGCCGTGGTGCCGTGGTCCGCACCGGCCGGCGGGGCGATGAGCAGCCCCGCACCCATGGCGGCAGCGGTGGCCGCGATCGCCACCGGCCTTCTTCGCTTCTTGTGCACAGTGCTCCCAAGCGTCGTGAGGTGACTTGCACTTGGGGACCCTAGGAGCCCGCCACCGTTTTGTGTGCGGTGGCAAACAACTGTCTGTTCCGTTGCCCGAGATTCGGCCACATTCCGGCCGGGGGCGGACGGCATGAAAAAACCCGGCCCCTGGGCGGGACCGGGTTTTCTGGTGCGGGTGGAGCTGGGCGGGGAGCGTCAGAGGGCGCTGCCCGCCTGCCAGTCGGCCCAGCTCATATTCCAGCCGTTGAGCCCGTTGTCCGGCTGGATTTCGCGGTCCGGCGAGTTCACCACGGTGACGATGTCGCCGCGGAGCGACTCCTCGAAGAACCAGGCGCCGTCCTTGTCCGGATCGTCGGCACCCTGGGCGTCCGCGAGCCCTATGCAGCCGTGACTCGTGTTGCTGGAGCCGAAGACGCTGTTGGCGGCCCAGTAGTTGCCGTGGATGAACGTGCCGGAGGTCGACAGCCGCATCGCATGCGGCACGTCGGGTATGTCGTACTCGCCCTCGCCGTCGTCGTCCGTGAAGCCGACGGTGGCGCCGTCCATCCGGGTCTCCTTGAACTTTTCGGAGATCACCATGATGCCGTTGTACGTCGGGTTCTCCGCGCTGCCGGCGGATATCGGGATGGTGCGCAGCGGCTCCCCGTCGCGCACGACCTCCATCTGGTGGCTCTCCGCGTCGACCGTGCTGACCTGGGAGCGGCCCACGGTGAAGGAGAAGCTGCGGTCCTGCCAGCCGACGACGTCCGCGCCCGCGTCGATCCCGTCGAAGCCGAGCGCGACGGTCACCTCGCTGTTGGCCCGCCAGTAGTCCTCGGGCCGGAAGTCGAGCCGGGTGTCGCTGAACCAGTGCCCCACCACTTCCTGGCCGGAGCTGGTATTGATCTCGACCGCGGCCTCGATCTCCGCGCGGTTCTCGATGGGCTTGTCGAAATTGAGCGAGACCGGCATGCCCACGCCGACGGTCTCGCCGTCCTCGGGAGTGAAGTACCCGGTGAAGCTGCTCTCCGGGGAGACGGTGGTGAACGTGGTGCTCTGGTGCGCCTCGCGTCCCTCGCCGTCGCTGGCCCTGACGGCCAGCTGATACCTGGTACCGCGGTCCAACTGGGCGTCGGGCGCCCAGCTGGTCTGGTCCCCGGATATCGTCCCGGCCACCTCGGAGCCGCTCTCCGTGGCCGTCATGACCACTTCGTCGAGCGTGCCTTCCTCGACCGAGACCTGTACGTCGTCATTGATCCCGACGCCGTCCGCCGCGTCCTCGGGAGTAATGGAAATCACCGCGGCCGACGTGTCCGCGTCCTCCGCGGCACGGTCCGCGTCCGACTGCTCACTGCTCCCACCCCCCTCGTCGGAAGGCTCGTCGTCCCCGCCGCCGCCGCATGCCGACAGTGTCAGCACCCCGCTGAGCAGCGCCGCCGCCGTTATCAGGCCCTTGCGCCGCATCCCGTCCCTCATCCGATCGCCACTCCGTCCGCTGCCGCCTCTCCCTGAGGACACATGGGAGAGAACGTGATAAGGCGGCAGCCGGTTCCACTCTAAGTGAACCCATGCGATAGCTCGCCAGTTCGATGCCGGCTCGGTCAGTCCTCCTCGTCCTCGTCCTCCCAGCCGCCGTCCTCGTCCAGCTCCGCGGGCTCGCTGCTCCAGGACGCCTGGGCGAGCACCACCCCGGGCACGTCCCCGACCAGGTCGACCGGGTCGATGAGGTAGGCCACGGCCTCCGCCTCGTCCCTGGACACGGCCTGCGCCGCCTGGTCGCGCTCCTCCGGCGGCATCAGCGCGTCGCCCTCGATGCGCGCCCACGCGGCCCTGATCAACTCGTCGGGCTCCGCGATCTCCAGCACCATCTCCACCCGGACGCGGACGCGCCGCGTCTCCTCGCCGAGTTCCCCACTGCTCAGTTCATCACTCATGCCCCGGAGGGTAAGGCGCCCGGCCATCACCTCTTCCCCGCGACCCGCACGGGCCCGTAACATCGCTCCCCATGGACGGTCACCCTCACCGCCCGGACCGCCGCCCGCTGATATGCAGCGCCGTGGCGGCCGGCGTGCTCGGCCTCGTCTGGCTGCTGCCTTCGGCCCACGCCGACGGGGACGACGCCGACGGCACCTCGGGCGTCATGCCGGTCGAGCACACACAGCCGCACGTCGAGCCGGATCAGTAGCCGGCCCGTCGCCCCGCGTTCAGGCCAGCGGCCCGGCCGCCGACTCGGCCGCCTCGATCAGCCCTCCGCCCCGTACGAAGCGCTCCGCGGCCGCCAGGTCCGGCGCCAGATAACGGTCCTCCCCCCGCCCGGCCACCCCCGCGGCGCGGGCCGCGCCGATCACCGCGAGCGCCGCGGGCCCCGGGCGCAGTCCCCGGCCCGCCAGGCCTTCCCTGAGCTCCAGCGCACGCGTCGCCGCGTACAGCTCGACGGCCACCACCCGCCCGAGCCCGTCCACCGCGGTCCGCAGCTTGCGGGCGGCGGACCAGCCCATGGACACGTGGTCCTCCTGCATCGCCGAGGACGGGATCGAGTCGACGGACGCGGGCACCGCCAGCCGCTTCAGCTCGCCGACCAGCGCCGCCTGCGTGTACTGGGCGATCATCAGCCCCGAGTCGACCCCCGCGTCCTCGGCGAGGAACGGCGGCAGCCCGTGCGAACGGTTGCGGTCGAGCAGCCGGTCCGTGCGCCGCTCGGTGATCGAGGCCAGGTCGGCCGCCGCGATCGCCAGGAAGTCCAGCACGTACCCCAGGGGCGCGCCGTGGAAGTTCCCGTTGGACTCCACCCGCCCGTCCACCACCACCGGATTGTCGACAGCGGCCGCCAGCTCGCGCTCCGCTACGGTCCTGGCGTGCGCGAGGGTGTCCCTGGCCGCCCCCGCGACCTGCGGCGCACAGCGCACCGAGTAGGCGTCCTGGACGCGGGGGGCGTCGTCCTGATGGTGCCCGGTGAGACCGGAACCGGCCAGCACGCGCAGCATGTTGGCGGCGCTTGCGGCCTGGCCCGGGTGCGGGCGCAGGGCGTGCAGCTCGGGGGCGAGCACGCGTTCCGTGCCGAGCAGCGCCTCCAGGGTCAGCGCGGCGGTCACGTCGGCCGAGGTGAGCAGGCGGCCGAGGTCGGCGCAGGCCATGATCAGCATGCCGAGCATGCCGTCCGTGCCGTTGAGCAGCGCGAGCCCCTCCTTCTCCCGCAGCTCGACCGGGGCGATGCCGTGCGCGGCGAGCAGCGGGCCCGCCGGGCCCACGGTGCCGTCCGGGCCCTCGGCCTCCCCCTCGCCGAGGAGGGTCAGCGCGCAGTGGGCGAGCGGCGCGAGGTCGCCTGAGCAGCCGAGGGAACCGTGCTCGTGGACGACGGGGGTGAGCCCCGCGTTCAGCACGGCGGCCATCGTGGCGGCGACCTCGGGGCGCACGCCGGTGTGGCCCGAGGCGATCGTCTTCAGCCGCAGGAACATCAGCGCGCGCACCACTTCGCGCTCGACGCGCGGCCCGAGCCCCGCGGCGTGCGAACGGACGATGTTGCGCTGGAGCCGCTCGCGCAGCTCGGGCCCGATGTGGCGCACGGCGAGCGCGCCGAAGCCGGTCGAGACGCCGTAGACCGGCTCGGGCCCGGCGGCGAGCCCGTCGACGACGCGCCTGGCCGCGGCCATGGCGGCGAGCGCCTCGTCTGACAGGCCGACCCGGGCGCCGTGCCGGGCCACCGCGATGACGTCGTCGAAGGAGGTGCCGGAGGGACGCACCAGGATCTGCATGGACATATTCAGGGAGCCTAAGGAGTGAATCGGCATCCGTCATCACCGGGGCGTGGGGAACGGGCCGCCGGCCGCCCGCGGAAGCGGCGGCGCTGCGGTCCGCCCGCGCCCGGGGCGTCCGCCAGGGCGACGACCACGTCGCGCGCCCCGCCCCGGCCCGCGACGACGGGCGCCGCGGAGCCCGCGGCCTTCGCCTGGTACTGCGCGGCGTCCGCGAGCCGGAACAGCCGGCGCGCCGAGCGCAGCGGCCCGATCGCGTCCCCCGTCGATGCCATTCCGCAGGCGACGCCCTCCCCGATGTCCAGATCGCGCGCCCTGCGGCAGATCTCCGCCGCGGCCCGCTCCACCTCCGCGGCCTCCGGGCCCACCGCGAGCAGGCAGAACTCGTCTCCCCCGAGCCGCGCGGCCAGCGCCCCCGGCACCGCCGCACCGCACAGCGAGAGCACCGTGCCGAACCGTTCGAGCAGCCGGTCGCCCACGGCGTGGCCGTAGGTGTCGTTGACCCGCTTCAGGCCGTTGATGTCGCACACCACCAGGCTGACCCGGGCGCCCGTGAGCCGGTGCTCCTCCAGGGCCTCGTCCAGGCGTATGTCCACCGCGCGGCGGTTGGCGAGGCCGGTCAGCGGATCGGTGAACGCCAGCCGCCGCGCCTCCGCCAGCCGCTCGTACTGGACGAGCCCGGCCGCGATGACGGCCGCGAGCACCGACGCGAAGTCGGCGTCCGCCCGCCCGAACACGGCGGCCCCCCGGCCGCGTTCCACGTACAGCTCGCCCCACGCCCGCCCGTGCAGCACGATCGGCGCCACCACGCACGAACCGCGGCCGCGGCGGCGCAGCGCCGCCGCCCGGCGGCTGCCGCGCGGCCCGGACGCCGACTCCACCCAGGCCCGCGCCTCGCCGCCGCGCGCCCAGCGCTCGTGCAGGAACTCGGTGATCTCGGGGAAGTCCCGCACCGGATACGACTCGTCGGCCGGGAACTCCTCCTCCCCCTCCCCCAGCTCCCCGGTGTTCACCAGGACCCGCAGCCGCCCGCGTTCGCGCTCCCAGACGGACATCGCCGCGAACGTCCCGCCCAGCGCCTCCCTGGCCCCCGCGGCGGCGGCCTGCGCCACCTCGGGAAGCCCGTGCGCGGCCGCCATGCTCTGCGCCAGCTCCAGGACGGCCCGCAGCCGGCTCTCGTCACCCATACGCCCAGGCTAGGAGCGTTCCGCGCGCTTTGGGGCCTTCAACTACTCCCTGCCCCTTTCGTACGAGCGCGAGCCGCCCCCCAGCGCGGCCCGGCGCCCCCGCGCGCCGGTGCGGCACCACCGGCACGTGCGCCGGAGCCCGCCCGCTACTCACCCGGCCAGTCGGGCGTGCGCTTCTCGTTGAACGCCGCCACGCCCTCCGCCCGGTCGGGCGAAAAAGCCACCGTGCGCCAGGCCGCGTCCTCCACTTCGAGCCCCGCCTGGAGCCCGAGCCCCGAGCCGGTGCGCAGCGCGCGCTTCGCGGCGCGCAGGCCCACCGGCGAATTGGCCGCGATCCGCGCGGCCAGGGCCAGCGCCGCCGCCCGCGCACCGCCCGGCTCCGTCAGCTCGTCGACCAGGCCGAGCCGCCGCGCCTCGTCCGCCGCCACGCGGCGCCCGGTGAAGATCAGCTCCGCCGCCCGCGCCGCCCCCACCCGCCGCGGCAGCAGCTGCGTGCCGCCGCCGCCCGGGATGACGCCCACGGTCACCTCGGGGAGCCCCACCACGGCCGTCGGCTCCGCGACGATCAGGTCGCAGGACAGTGCCAGTTCGAACCCGCCGCCGAGGGCGAAGCCCGCCACCGCGGCCACCGCGGGCACCGGCAGATCGAGCACCGCCGTGAACGCGGCCCGCAGCACCGTGCGGTGCCGGCCGAACTCGGCGTCGCTCAGCCCGTTGCGCTCCTTCAGATCGGCACCCACGCAGAACGCCCGCTCCTGCGTCGAGGCCAGCACCACCGCCCGCACCGAACGGTCGGCCGCGAGGTCGGCGCAGGCGGCCGTGAGGCACCGGGCCAGCTCGGTGGAGATCGCGTTCATGGCCCGTGGCCGGTCGAGGCGCACCTCCGCCACGTGACCGTCCCGCTGGACCACGACCCATTCCCCGTACCGGCGCGTCTCCATGGCCCGTCAGACTACCCCCGCCGGGCCAGCAGCCACGGCTCGACGATGCCAAGGCCGCGGACCGGGCGCTGGTACAGCGGCTGGAGCGCGAAGCGGTACGCGGCGGCGCGGCCCTCGTCCGTGTCCGCCGCCTTCTCCGACTGCGGCGCGAGTCCCGCCGCGGTCAGCTCGTCCCGCAGGGCGCCGTCCACCAGGACCATGTTCTTGGGCGCTATCGAGGTCAGCCGGCTGGCGAGGTTGACCGTGTTCCCGAAGACGTCGCCCATGCGCGTCGTCACCGTGCCGAAGGCGATGCCGACCCGCAGCTCCGGCATCATCGGATCGTCCCCGAGCGTCTCCACCAGCCGCAGCCCGATGTCGGCCGCGGTGCCCGCATCGTCCGCCGCGAACAGCACCTCGTCGCCCAGCGTCTTGATCAGCCGCCCGCCCTGCGCGGCGACCTGGTCGGCCGCGGTCGTCTCGAACGCCTCCACCAGCTCGCCGAGCTGCTCCTCCTCCAGGCGCCTGGTCAGCCGCGTGAAGCCCACCAGATCGGCGAAGCCGACGGCGAGCCGCCGGTCCACCATCTCCGCGTCGTCCTGCGCCTGCACCACCCGGCCGCTGGCCGCGGCGAGCTGCCGCCGCCACACGTAGATCAGGAACTCCTCCAGCTCCGGCAGCAGCAGCTCGACCAGCGGATAGGTCACCTCGCTGCGCGTCATGCCGGGCTCGGGCGGCTCGGTCAGCCCTTCGAGGAACGAGTCGATCTGCCAGTCCGCGAGCCTGGCCGTCGTCTGGCCCGTCGAACGGGCGACCTGGATGGCCATGGACTCGCTCAGCAGCCCGGCCTCCACCAGACCGGCCAGCCGCCGCAGGGCCAGGACGTCCGACTCGGTCAGCACCCGGGCCTGGCCGATGTCGGGGAAACCCATCGCCCGCCAGAAGCGCGACGCGAGGTCCATGGATACGCCTGCGGCGCGGGCCGCCTGAAACGGGGTGTACTGCCGTTCCGCGCCGAGGATCAGCTCCTCGATGCGCAGTGCGATGTTTTCGGCGTCCACGGTGCCGTTCGTGTGCTCCGCGCCCGCGTCCGCGCCCGTATCCGAGTCCGTGTCCGCGTCCGCCGCGGGCCCCGGCGCGGACGTGTCCGGATCACCCTCGGCCACGGCCACCCGCCCTAGGAGAAGAAAATCCTCCGCTGCGCACTGCCCTACCGTTCCGCTCAGCCGCGCCCGTCACTCGCGGACCTTCCCGCAAGCTTCTCCGCCCGGGCCACCGGGCTGGAGGCGTCGCTCGTCATGAGGCCCAACCCTACGGCAGGTGTGCCCTATGTCACGTCGCGCGGAGATGGATGATGTCAGCCGCTGCCACTTCCCGCCGGGCACCGTCGTCACCCTCGATGACCAGCCTGCCTTCGCCGTCGACCGCCGCCGCCGTGCCCCGCACCTCGCCGCCGCCCGGCAGTTCGGCCCGCACCCGGCGGCCGAGCGTGGCGCAGCCCGCCGCGTACGCGTCGAGGAGCCCCGCGGCCGCCGGGTCGCCGCCGGCCGCGGTCCACCGCGTGTACCAGTCGTCCAGGGAACGCAGCACCGCGCGCAGCAGCGGGTCGCGGTCCGTCGAGACGGCCCCGGCCAGCAGCAGCGAACCGGCCCCGGGAACGGGCAGCTCCGCCGCGCCCAGCGACACGTTCAGCCCGATGCCGAGCACCACGGTGCCGCCCTCGGCGCGCTCCGCGAGGATGCCGCCGAGCTTGCGCTCCTCGCCGTCCACGGTCACCAGCACGTCGTTGGGCCACTTGAGCGCCGTGTCCACGCCCGCGGCGCGCGCCAGCGCGGTGGCGGTGGCCACGCCGGCCAGCAGCGGCAGCCAGGTCAGCCGCTCGTCCGGCACCGCCGGCCCGGTCCGCAGCAGCACCGAGAAGAACAGCCCGGAGCGCGGCGGCGCGCTCCAGGTCCGGTCCAGACGCCCCCGGCCGCTGTGCTGCTCCTCGGCGACCAGCACGGTGCCCGCGGCGGCCCGGCCGGCGCGGGCGGCGGCGGTCAGGTCGGCGTTCGTCGAGCCGGTGCGCGGCACGACGTCCAGGCGGGTCCACAGCCCGTCGGGCCGGATCAGCGCCCTGCGCAGGGCCCGCTCGTCGAGCGGGGGGCGGTCGAGGTCGGACCAGCGGCTCGACGGTGGAGTCATGCGGCCAGCCTACGGTGTGGCCAACGCCGCACCTGCGCCAGAACGCCGCGCCGTTAGCCTACGGATCAGCAGCCGCCGACTACATGGAGGAGCCGCTTCCGTGGCCGAGAACATCCACACCACCGCGGGGAAGATCGCCGACCTCGGGCACCGGGTCGCCGAGGCCACGCACGCGGGATCGGCGCGCGCCGTGGAGAAGCAGCACGCCCGGGGCAAGCTGACCGCGCGCGAACGGATCGGACTGCTGCTCGACGAGGGCTCGTTCACGGAGCTGGACGAGTTCGCCAGGCACCGGGCGACGGGCTTCGGCATCGAGCACAACCGCCCCTACGGCGACGGCGTGGTGACCGGTTACGGCACCGTGGACGGCCGGCCGGTGGCCGTGTACTCGCAGGACTTCACCGTGTTCGGCGGCTCGCTCGGCGAGGTCTACGGCGAAAAGATCGTGAAGGTCATGGACTTCGCGCTGAAGACCGGCTGTCCGGTCATCGGGATCAACGACGGCGGCGGGGCGCGCATTCAGGAGGGCGTGACGGCGCTGGGGCTGTTCGCGGAGATCTTCCGGCGCAACGTGCACGCCTCGGGCGTGGTGCCGCAGATCTCGCTGATCACCGGCCCGTGCGCGGGCGGCGCGGTCTACTCCCCGGCGATCACGGACTTCACGGTGATGGTCGATCAGACCTCGCACATGTTCATCACGGGCCCGGATGTGATCAAAACCGTCACCGGCGAGGACGTCGGCTTCGAGGAGCTGGGCGGCGCCCGCACGCACAACACCCTGTCCGGCGTGGCACATCACATGGCGGGCGACGAGAAGGACGCGTTCGAGTACGTCAGGGCGCTGCTGTCCTACCTGCCGTCCAACAACCTGACCGACGCACCCGCCTTCCCGCGGGAGGCCGATCTGGCGGAGTCCGCGGAGGACGCGGAGCTGGACGTGCTGATCCCGGACTCGGCGAACCAGCCGTACGACATGCACGAGGCGATCGAGCACGTGCTGGACGACCAGGAGTTCCTGGAGACGCAGCCGCTGTTCGCGCCGAACGTCATCACCGGCTTCGGCCGGGTCGAGGGCCACCCGGTCGGCGTGGTGGCCAACCAGCCGCTCCAGTTCGCGGGCTGCCTGGACATCAACGCCTCGGAGAAGGCCGCCAGGTTCGTGCGGACCTGCGACGCGTTCAACCTGCCGGTGCTGACGTTCGTCGACGTGCCGGGCTTCCTGCCGGGCACCGACCAGGAGTACAACGGCATCATCCGGCGCGGGGCCAAGCTGATCTACGCGTACGCGGAGGCGACGGTCCCGCTGATCACCGTGATCACCAGGAAGGCGTTCGGCGGCGCCTACGACGTGATGGGGTCCAAGCACCTCGGCGCCGACCTCAACCTGGCCTGGCCGACGGCGCAGATCGCCGTCATGGGGGCGCAGGGCGCGGTGAACATCCTGCACCGGCGCACGCTGGCGGCGCTCGAATCGGACGAGGAGCGCGAGGCGACACGCGCCCGGCTCACGGAGGAGTACGAGGACGCGCTGCTCAACCCGTACGCCGCCGCGGAGCGCGGCTATGTGGACGCGGTCATCAGGCCGTCGGAGACCCGCCGGCACGTGGTGCGGGGCCTGCGCGCCCTGCGGACCAAGCGCGAGCAGCTGCCGCCGAAGAAGCACGGGAACATCCCGCTGTGAGCCCTGGCCGTCAGGAGGACGTCCGTTGATCAAGGTGCTGCGGGGCAACCCGACCCCCGAGGAACTCGCCGTCGCCATCGCCGTGGTGCGGGCCAGGGCCGCCGCCGCGGCGGCGGCCGCGGAAGCGCCCGGGCCGCCCGCCGCCCGCGCCGCCTGGTCCGACCCGGCCAGGACCGTGCCGCGCGCCCCGCGCACGCCGGGGCCGCACGCCTGGCGCACCAGCTACTGGCCCGCATGACCGGGCGTTGCGGAGGCGCCCGCGCCTGCACCGCGCCTGCAACGCGCCTGCACCGCGCCTGGAGCGCCGCCGGGCGCCCGCATGGCACCGCGGTGGAGAACGGCGGGAGAACGGGGCGCCCGCCCGCGGGGAATCGCTGGAGCGCCTGTGGCCACCCTCCTGTCCGGCGCACGGCATGGCACAACTGACGGACACGTCTGAGTACGTGTACTCAGGCGCGCGGCGGGTCCCCTGCCGCACCATGACCCCATGCGGTGGTCGGACATGCGGGAGAGGCCCGACGAGGAGGCCGGGGCAGCCCAGGCCATGCTGGCCCGCCTCGGCTGGGTGCTCGCGGCGGCCATGGGCCTCGTCGTGCTGCTGCTGGCCCGCTGACGCCCCGGCGCCGCACGCCGTTACGCTGGCGCCCATGAGCCACGCGTCACCCACCCCGGCCAGGCGGCTGATCCTCGCCTCCCAGTCCCCCGCGCGCCTCGGCCTGTTGCGGCAGGCCGGGCTCGCCCCCGAGGTGATCGTCAGCGGCGTGGACGAGGACGCGCTGACCGCGTCCTCCCCCGCCGAGCTGGCCCGGGTGCTCGCCGAGGCCAAGGCCGCGGCCGTCGCGGAACGCGGAGAGGCCGCCGGGGCCCTGGTCGTGGGGTGCGACTCGGTGCTCGACATCGACGGACAGGCATTCGGCAAGCCCGCCGACGCCGAAGAGGCCACCACGCGCTGGAAGTCGATGCGCGGCCGGAGCGGGGTACTGCACACCGGGCACTGCGTGATCGACACCTCGGGCGGCGCGCGCGCCGCCGCCACGGCCTCGACGACCGTCAGATTCGGCTCGCCCTCCGACGCCGAGATCGCCGCCTACGTCGCCTCAGGCGAACCGCTGCGCGTCGCCGGGGCGTTCACCCTCGACGGCAGGTCGGCCCCGTTCATCGACGGGATCGACGGCAACGCCGGGACCGTCATCGGGCTGTCCCTGCCCCTGCTGCGCACCCTGCTCGCCCGGGTCGGGGTCGCCATCACCGACCTGTGGGCCTGACCCGGCCGCGGGGCCCGCGTCCTCGGGCGGCGGGTACAGCGTCAGCGTCAGCATGATCAGCCCGAACACCACGATCAGCACGGCGAACGCGGCCCAGCCCACGAGCCCGACCGCCAGCGCCCCGAGCACCGCGTGCAGCACCGCCGCCGCGGCCAGCGCCGCGCGGGCCACGCGGTGCGGCGCCACGTCGCGGATCGCCGTGCGGGCCAGCAGCGCCCCGCACAGCAGCAGGTAGGCGGCCAGCGCGGCGCCCGCCGACCAGGCGCCGGCCCTGATCGCCGTCGGCGACACCCCGCCGAGGGACATCTCCTGGCGGTCCGCCGCGAGTCCCAGAATCCAGTGCACCAGCCCGAGGACCGCCGCACCGCCCGTCACCACGACCGCCGCCACCGCGGCCACGCTTCGTCTGCCCCGGTTCACCCCGCGCACGCTACTGCCGGGTAACGCCCGCGACAACCCTGGTGGACAGCCCGCCGTCCGAAGAGCAAAGAATCTTTGACCTGTTTGTCAGGTCTCTACAACCACCCCCCGTACAGCCTGTGTCAGGCCACCGGAGGTGGAAGGCATCTGCCCACGTCTAAGGTGAACCTCAGCGAGGTGCGTACCTTGGGACAGCAAGGCAGCCGGACGACGAAGTGGTCGGCCCTCACAGTCCGTGTGGGCAAGGTCACCCCTGAGGGCGACTCGTTGCGGGGTGTCGCCAGTACATAAACTCGCCCTGTTCCAAGGAGGGAGCCATCGTGCGCAAGGTGCTCATCGCCAACCGCGGCGAAATCGCGGTCCGGGTCGCCCGGGCCTGCCGGGACGCCGGTATCGCCAGTGTGGCCGTCTACGCCGAGCCGGACCGGGACGCCGTGCACGCGCGCGCCACCGACGAGGCGTTCGCGCTGGGCGGTGACACTCCGGCCGCCAGCTACCTGGACTTCGACAAGGTCCTCAAGGCGGCGGCCGATGCCGGGGCGGACGCCGTCCACCCGGGATACGGATTTCTTTCCGAGAACGCCGACTTCGCGCAGGCGGTGATCGACACGGGTCTCACCTGGATCGGTCCGCCGCCCGCCGCGATCCGGGCGCTCGGTGACAAGGTCGCCGCGCGGCACATCGCGCAGCGCGCGGGCGCCCCCCTGGTCGCCGGCACCACCGACCCCGTCTCCGGCGCCGACGAAGTCGTCACGTTCGCCCGCGAACACGGGCTGCCGGTCGCCATCAAGGCCGCCTTCGGCGGCGGGGGCCGCGGTCTGAAGGTCGCCAGGACGCTGGAGGAGATCCCCGAGCTGTACGACTCGGCGGTCCGCGAGGCGCAGGTGTCGTTCGGCCGCGGCGAGTGCTTCGTCGAGCGGTACCTGGACCGCCCCCGGCACGTGGAGACGCAGTGCCTCGCCGACACCCACGGGAACGTGGTGGTGGTCTCCACCCGCGACTGCTCGCTCCAGCGGCGCCACCAGAAGCTCGTCGAGGAGGCGCCCGCGCCCTACCTGAGCGAGGCGCAGAACGCCGAGCTGTACGCGGCGTCGAAGGCCATCCTCAAGGAGGCGGGCTATGTCGGCGCCGGCACCTGCGAGTTCCTCGTGGGACAGGACGGCACCATCTCCTTCCTCGAGGTCAACACCCGTCTCCAGGTGGAGCACCCGGTCACCGAGGAGATCAGCGGCATCGACCTGGTCCGCGAGCAGCTGCGCATCGCCGAGGGCGAGGAGATCGGGTACGACGACCCCGCGCTGCGCGGCCACTCCATCGAGTTCCGCATCAACGGCGAGGACCCCGGGCGCAACTTCCTGCCCGCGCCGGGCACCGTCACCACGTTCGCCCCGCCGCACGGGCCAGGGGTGCGGGTGGACGCCGGTGTCGAGTCCGGCTCGGTGATCGGCCCGGCCTGGGACTCGCTGCTGGCCAAGCTGATCATCACCGGCGCGGACCGCAAGCAGGCGCTGGAGCGCGCGGCGCGCGCGCTGGCCGAGTTCCACGTGGAGGGCATGGCGACGGCCCTCCCGTTCCACCGCGCGGTGGTGCGCGATCCGGCGTTCGCGCCGGAGCTGGACGGCGGCAAGGGCCCGTTCAGCGTCCACACCCGGTGGATCGAAACGGAGTTCGTCTCGGCGATCCCGCCGTTCGACGCATCCGCGGGTGCGGACGGCGAGGAGGGCCACGTGCGCGAGACGGTGGTCGTCGAGGTTGGCGGCAAGCGGCTCGAAGTCTCGCTGCCCGCGACGCTGGCCATGCCGCTGGCGCGCGCCGCGGTCGCGGGGGGCGCTCGCCCGGCGCGGCGCAAGCCCGTCAAGCGCGCCGGCTCCGGCGCGACGGGTGAGACGCTGGCCTCGCCCATGCAGGGCACGATCGTGAAGGTCGCCGTCGAGGAGGGGCAACAGGTCGAGGAGGGCGAGCTGATCATCGTCCTGGAGGCGATGAAGATGGAACAGCCCATCAACGCCCACCGCTCGGGCACGATCGTGGACCTGAAGGCCGACGTCGGCGCCTCCGTCTCCTCCGGCGCCGCCATCTGCGGGATCAAGGACTAGGGAAGCACGCCGCCCGAGCAGCGAGCGGTCCCACCTCCCCGGGGGCACCTCCCCGGGGGCGCCTCCCCGGGGGCACCTCCCCGGGGGCACCTCCCCGGGGGCGCCTCCCGGACGGAGTCTGGGGGAGGAGTCCGGGGGAGGAGTCCGGGCACGTGCCGGGACGCCCCGGGGAAGACGGCCCCGGTCGTACGTCACCCCGCGCCGCGAACGGGCCGCGAACGGGCCGCGCGGCACGGACGCGGCGACCGCACCTGCGCGGGCCGCAGTCGGGTGGGCGGCCCGGCTCCGCCCCGGTGGGGGCGGAGCCGCCGGTGGCCTTCCCGACCGGCCTTGAGGCCCTACCGACGGCGGGTCGGCGCCAGGTCGGACATACGCTGGCCGAGCGGTGCGGACGCCGCGAGGCCGGGGTGCACCGCGCCGCGCGGCGCAGGCAGCGGAACGTCCCGCCGCGCGGCCTCGGTGCCGCGGTCGGTCCGCTCGGCGCGGTCCGTCCGCTCGGCGGGCCCCGCCTTCCCCCCCGCCACGGCGGCGGGGGCGGCCACCGAGATCCGCACGCCCTGGTCGGCCAGGGCCTCGATCTCCGTGCCCGCCCGTTCGCACTCGGGCGGCGGCTGATCGGTCACGAGCTGCGTGATCAGGTCCGTGGGCACGGTCTGGAAGGCCGTCTCCGCGCCGAGCTTGGTGTGGTCGGCCAGGACGACCACCTCGGCCGCCGCCCGCACCAGCGCGCGGTCCACGCTCGCGGCAAGCATGTTGGACGTGGACAGGCCGCGGTCGGCCGTCAGTCCGGAGCCCGACAGGAACGCCCGGCTGACGCGCAGCCCGACGAGCGACTGCTCGGCGCCGCTGCCGACCAGCGCATAGTTGGAGCCGCGCAACGTCCCCCCCGTCATCACCACCTCCACGCGGTTGGCGTGCGCGAGCGCCTGGGCCACCAGCAGCGAGTTGGTGACGACGGTCAGCCCCGGCACCCGGGCCAGCCGGCGGGCCAGCTCCTGGGTCGTGGTGCCGGCGCCCACCACGATGGCCTCGCCCTCCCGGACCAGGCCGGCCGCGTACTCCGCGATGGCGGTCTTCTCCGCCGTCGCGGCCAAGGCCCGCTGGGGAAAGCCCGACTCCCGGGTGAACCCACCCGGCAGGACCGCACCACCGTGTCTGCGGTCCACCAATCCTTCTGCCTCCAAGGCGCGTACATCGCGCCGAACGGTCACTTCCGAGGTCTGGACAACGCGGGCGAGCTCCCGGAGCGACACGGCTCCGTTGGCGCGCACCATTTCGAGAATCATCTGACGACGTTCTGCAGCGAACACGGAACCGACAGTAACCCCAACGACCATCTTGTTTCAGCCGGTTGCGAGGAATTACCGAAGTTGACTATGCGTACGCCCCCGGCGTGATATATGCCAGGGGCGCATTCGCGTGATACCAGTGGTGACCAGTGCCTACTGTTCTTCGGCGAGTTTCCGGGTATGCAGCTGCCGGGCCGCCTCGGCGATCGACCCGGACAAAGACGGGTACACGGTGAACGCTTTTGCGATCTGTTCCACCGTCAGACTGTTGTCGACCGCGATCGATATGGGGTGGATCAGCTCGCTCGCCCGCGGCGCGACGACCACGCCGCCGACCACGATCCCGGTACCGGGACGGCAGAACAGCTTGACGAAGCCGTCCCGCACGCCCTGCATCTTCGCCCGCGGATTGCGCAGCAACGGCAGCTTCACCAGCCGGGCGTCGATCCGCCCCTCGTCCACGTCCTCCTGCGTGTACCCGACGGTGGCGATCTCGGGGTCGGTGAAGATGTTGCCCGAGACGGTGTTGAGATCCAGCGGTGCCACCGCGTCGCCCAGGAAGTGGTACATCGCGATCCGGCCCTGCATCGCCGCCACCGAGGCCAGCGCGAGCACCCCGGTGCAGTCCCCTGCCGCGTACACGCCGGGGGCCGTCGTCCTGGAGACCTTGTCGGTCCAGATGTGACCGGAGTCCTTCAGCTTGACCCCGGCCTCCTCCAGGCCCATGTCGCTCGTGTTCGGCACGGCGCCGACCGCCATCAGGCAGTGCGTGCCCGAAATGGTCCGCCCGTCGGACAGCGTGATCTCCACCCGGCCGCCCGCACGTTTCACGGCGGCGGCGCGCGAGCGCGCCATCACGTTCATCCCGCGGCGGCGGAAGACGTCCTCGAGCACGGCCGCCGCGTCCGGGTCCTCGCCCGGCAGCACCCGGTCGCGGGAGGAGACCAGCGTGACCCGGGACCCCAGCGCCTGATAGGCGCCCGCGAACTCCGCGCCCGTCACCCCGGACCCGACCACCACCAGCTCCTCGGGCAGCTCCCCGAGGTCGTAGACCTGCGTCCAGGTGAGGATGCGCTCCCCGTCCGGGCGGGCGTCGGGCAGCTCCCGCGGCTGGCCGCCGGTGGCGATCAGCACACAGTCCGTCTCCAGGTCCTGCGCCACGCCGTCCGTACCGGTGACGGCGACCCGGCGCGAACCGTCGGACGCCCGATTGGGCATCAGCCGCGCGCGCCCGCGCAGCACCCGCACGCCGGCGCGCGTCACGGAGGAGGTGATGTCGTGCGACTGGGCGAGCGCGAGACGCTTCACCCGCCGGTTGACCTTGCCGAGGTCGACGCCGATGCCGCGCACCTCGTCGCCGATGCCGTCGCCGTCGTGATCGATCTCGATGCCCAGCTCCTCCCGCGAGGAGTCGAAACCGGTCATCACCTCGGCGGTCGCGATCAGGGTCTTGGAAGGGACGCAGTCGGTGAGCACCGACGCGCCCCCGAGGCCATCGCGATCCACGACGGTCACCTCCGCGCCGAGCTGCGCCGCCACCAGCGCCGCCTCATAGCCGCCGGGTCCGCCACCAATGATCACGATGCGAGTCACCTTTCCAGTGTCTCGTACGACTCGTCCGTTCTCGCCTTTGGCCCCCCGGCGGGCCGGATCTGCCTGCCACGCCCGCCACTCCCGTACGCTCGGGGGCATGTCGCTCTACGCCGCTTACGCCGGTAACCTCGACCCCCGGTTGATGGCCCGCCGCGCACCGCACTCACCTCTGCGTGGCACCGGCTGGATCACCGGCTGGCGGCTCACGTTCGGCGGTGAGGAGATGGGCTGGGAGGGCGCCCTGGCGACCGTCGTGGAGGACAACGGCGCGCCGCCCGGCTCCGACGTGTTCGTCGCGCTCTACGACATCGCCCCCATGGACGAGGACGCGATGGACCGCTGGGAGGGCGTGAGCCTCGGCATCTACCGCCGCACCCGCGTCCAGGTTCACACGCTGGACGGTACGGCGGCCGCCTGGGTCTACGTGCTGAACGCGTACGAGGGCGGCCTGCCCTCGGCCCGCTACCTCGGCGAGATCGCCGATGCGGCGGAGGCCGCGGGCGCACCTCACGACTACGTGATGGAGCTGCGCAAGCGCCCCTGCTGACGGCGCGTCCCGCCCGCCCCTGCGCGGCCTCCGCCGCCGGGGGCGTGAGCGGGCGCACGGTGGATGGCTGTTATGCGCCCCTAGGAACGTCCCGCGTCTACGCGCGTAGGCCGGAACCCGTTAGGCTCGGCGCGTGAACGCTTCTGAAATCGAGGACTCGGCGGACGCCGCGGCTGCACGGGTCCGGGAGTTGACCGGTGTGGCAGCCCACGACGTCGCGCTGGTCATGGGCTCGGGATGGGTCCCGGCCGCCGATGCGCTGGGGGAGCCGCAGCACGAGTTCCACGTGACCGAGCTGCCCGGCTTCCCCCCGCCGGCCGTCGAGGGTCACGCCGGCAGAGTCCGTTCCCACCGGGTGGGGAACAAGCGTGCGCTGGTCTTCCTCGGCCGCACCCACTACTACGAGGGGCGCGGCGTGGCCGCCGTCGCACACGGGGTGCGCACCGCCGTGGCGGCGGGCTGCAAGACCGTCGTGCTCACCAACGGGTGCGGCGGCCTGCGGGAGGGCATGCGCCCCGGACAGCCCGTGCTGATCAGCGACCACATCAACCTCACGGCCGCCTCGCCCATCGCCGGGGCCAACTTCGTCGACCTGACGGACCTCTACGCCCCGCGGCTGCGGGCGCTCTGCCGGGAGATCGACCCGACCCTCGAAGAGGGGGTCTACGTGCAGTTCCCCGGGCCGCACTACGAGACGCCCGCCGAGATCCGCATGGTTCGCGCGATCGGCGGGGACCTGGTCGGCATGTCCACCGTTCTCGAAGCCATCGCCGCCCGTGAGGCGGGGGCCGAGGTGCTGGGCATCTCGCTGGTGACCAACCTCGCGGCCGGTCTCACCGGCCAGCCGCTGAGCCACGAGGAAGTCCTGCGCGCGGGCCGCGACTCCGCGACGCGCATGGGCGCCCTCCTGGCCCGGCTCCTGAACCGCATCTGAACGTCCCCGCCCCGCACGCCCACGAACGACGACACGAACGACGACGACACGAACGGGACAGTCGAGACGCGATGGCGAACGAGCTGATCACGCGGGCCCGCGCCTGGCTCGCCGAGGACCCGGACCCGGAAACCCGCGCGGAGCTGGCCGCGCTCATCTCCGAGGCCGAGTCGGAGGAACGGCCCGCCGACGTTCCCGGCGGCGCGCCCGACGTGCCCGGCGGCGCGCCGGCCACCGCGGAGCTGGCCGCGCGGTTCTCCGGCACGCTCCAGTTCGGCACGGCCGGCCTGCGCGGCGAGATGGGCGCGGGCCCGATGCGCATGAACCGCACCGTCGTCATCCGGGCAGCGGCCGGCCTCGCCGCGTACCTGCGCGCCCAGGCGCGGAACGCCGAGGGGGCGGCCGCCGGCCCTGGACTCGTCGTCATCGGCTACGACGCCAGACACCGGAGCGCCGACTTCGCCAGGGACACGGCCGCCGTCGTCACGGGCGCCGGGCTGCGCGCGGCGCTGCTGCCGCGCCCGCTGCCGACGCCGGTCCTCGCGTTCGCCATCCGTCACCTCGGAGCGGTCGCCGGGGTCGCCGTGACCGCGAGCCACAACCCGCCGCAAGACAACGGGTACAAGGTCTACCTCGGCGACGGCAGCCAGATCGTGCCGCCCGCCGACGCCGCCATCGCGGACGAGATCGCCGCCGTCGGCGCGCCCGCCGACGTGCCGCGGCCCGCGGCGGGCTGGGAGGTCCTGGGCGAGGAGATCGTGGCGGCGTACCTGGCCAGGACGGCGGCGGCACTCGCGCCCGGCTCGCCGCGTGCCGCCACGGCGGTGTACACGCCGCTGCACGGCGTCGGGCAGTCCGTGCTGACCGCCGCGTTCGCCGGGGCCGGTTTCCCCGCACCGGTCGAGGTGCCCGAACAGGCGGCGCCCGATCCGGACTTCCCCACCGTCGCGTTCCCCAACCCGGAGGAGCCTGGCGCCATGGACCTGGCGCTGGCGCGCGCCCGCGCGACCGTTCCGCGGCCCGATCTGCTGATCGCCAACGACCCGGACGCGGACCGCTGCGCCGTCGGCATCCCCGATCCGGGCGCGGACGGCGGCTGGCGCATGCTGCGAGGTGACGAGTTGGGCGCGCTCCTCGCGCACCACCTCGTGCGCCGGGGCGTGCGCGGTACGTTCGCCACGTCGATCGTCTCGTCCTCCCTGACGGGCCGCATCGCGGAGGCGGCCGGGCTGCCGTTCCGCGAGACGCTGACCGGCTTCAAGTGGCTCGCGCGCGTTCCCGGGCTCGGCTTCGCCTACGAGGAGGCGCTCGGCTACTGCGTCGACCCGGCCGGGGTCCGCGACAAGGACGGCATCACGGCGGCCCTGTGCGCCGCCGAACTGGCCGCCGGGCTGAAGGCGGAGGGCCGCACGCCCGCCGACGTGCTCGACGAACTCGCGCTCGCCCACGGGCTGCACGCCACCGACCAGCTGTCGGTGCGCGTCCCTGACCTGTCCCTGATCGCCGGGGCGATGCGGCGGCTGCGCGCCCGGCCACCGCGCGAGCTGGCCGGTCTTGCCGTCACGCGCGCCGAGGATCTGGCGGAGGGCGCCGGCGAGCTGCCCCCGACGGACGGGCTGCGCTACACGCTGGGCGGCGGGGGCGAGGTCTCCGCGGCCCGGGTGATCGTGCGGCCCAGCGGAACGGAGCCGAAGCTGAAGGCGTACGTCGAGGTGGTGCTGCCGGTGTCCGCGCGCGAGGACCTGCCGGGGGCCCGGGCCGCGGCCGCCGCGGTGCTGCGGCGCGTGTCGGAGGACCTGCGCGACGCGCTGGGCCTGGTGCCGCCCGTCGGGTGACACGGCGGGCCCCTTTCGTGTGGGCGGCGCGTCCGCGCAGGCGGGGCCGTTTCGACAGGACGCGCCGCGGCCGGGCAGGATCGCCCGCATGGCATCCCCCACCACCCAGGTTTCCGTCGGCGCCGTCGGCACCGTCGCCGCGCGGCGCACCGAGCGGGCCGTGCGCCTGGCCACCGCCGCGGGCCGTGAACTCGGCCTGCGGCCGAAGGACCCGCGCGTGCTGTACGACGTCTTCAACGTGCTGGTGCACCTCGCCCCGGAGCCGGTGGTCGTTCGGGTGCCGTCGCTCGTGCTGTCCTCCGCGGAGGAGCAGGGGGTGAAGCAACGGCGGGAACTGGCCGTCGCGGGCTGGCTCGCCGACACCGGCGCCCCGGTCGTGCGCCCCAGCCCGCTGGTGCCGCGGGAGCCCGTGGTGTGCGAGGGGACCTCGATGACGTGCTGGGAGTTCGTCGACGAGAAGGACCGGCTCACCGTCGAGGAGATGGCGGCGGCCGGCCCGGAACGGCTCGCGGGGCGGTTCGCCGAGGGGGCGGGCTGGGCCGCCGGGCTGCACGAGCGGCTCGCCGCCTATCCCGGGGCGGACGACCTGCCCATGCTGACGCCGCTCGTTCCCGGCACCGGCACGATGCTGGCCGAGCTGCGGAAGCGGCCGCAGTTCCTCACCACCGCCGACCTCGACCGGGCGGCGGCGGAGTACGCGGCCGCGGAGGACTTCGTGGCGGACCCGGCGGCGTACTTCCCCGGCGTGCGGCTCCAGCCCCTGCACGGCGACGCGCCCGGTTACAACGTCCTGCGGACCGCGGACGGTCATCTCTTCTGCGATTTCGAGGACGCCACGTACGGACCGGTGGAGTGGGACCTCACCCAGGTGGGCGCCACGGGCGTCGAGGCGTACGAACGCGCCTCCGGCGTGCGCCTCGACCGTGCCCTGCTCGGCCTGCTGGACGGGGCCCGGCTGCTCCAGACCGTGGGCGCGCTGGCGCTCGTGCCGATGATGCCGGAGCTGGCATCGATGCTCGAACCGGCCATCGAGCAGTGGCGGGCGCGCGAGCCGCTGACGGTGGTGAAGGCCTGACGCCGGGCGCACAAATGCGTGGACGCGGCCGTCCGGGCCTGGCTAGGCTGCGCCCATGTCCAGCCCCGAGGCGTCAAGACGCTAGCCACCGGCCGTCCGGTGGCTGCTCGTCCGTCGCGCACGCCATGGCGCTGAGGCTCCGCCGCCCCTGAGGGCCGCGGTGCCGGGCACCGCGTTCCCGCGTCCTTCCGCCACCGGATCGTCGGCCTGCGGGCTGTTTCCGACCGGCCGTCCGTCGTGCCTCACGACGACGGCGGGTTTCTTCGCGCGGCAGTCGCGCGCGCCCGCGTCAACGGCCGTCTGCCCCGGGGACGTTCGTGTGCCGTCGTCCCTGTGCCCTGTGCCCTGTGCCCCGTGCTGCCCGTGCCGTTGCCGGTGTGTGCCTGCCGCTGCCCTGTCGGTCCACGATGTGGTTGCGGAGCTATTTCATGCCTTTTGCCCTTTATCTTCTCGGTCTTGCGGTATTTGCACAAGGCACGTCCGAGTTCATGCTGTCGGGCCTCATCCCCGGCATCGCCGACGACCTGAACGTCTCCGTTCCGGCCGCCGGCTCGCTGACCTCGGCCTTCGCCGTGGGAATGGCCGTCGGCGCCCCGCTGATGGCCGTTCTCAGCCTGCGCTGGTCGCGGCGGCTCGCGCTGCTCGCGTTCCTCGTCGTCTTCCTGCTCGTGCACGTGATCGGCGCGCTGACCACCAGCTATCACGTGCTGCTTGTCACCCGCGTCGTCGGGGCGCTCGCCAACGCCGGGTTCCTCGCGGTGGCCCTGGCGACCGCGGCCGCCATGGTCGGGCCGAACGCCAAGGGGCGCGCGACCTCGGTGCTGCTCGGCGGCGTCACCGTCGCCTGCGTGGCAGGCGTCCCCGCCGGGGCATGGCTCGGCCAGCTGTGGGGCTGGCGCGCGGCGTTCTGGGCCGTGGCCCTGATCTCCCTGCCGACGATCGCCGCGACGCTGCGGTCCGTGCCCGCGGGGGCTCCGGACGGCGCCGCCGCGCCGCGGGCGCGCCGCGAACTGCGCGCGCTGCGCAGCCCGCGCCTGCTGGTGACGCTGCTCCTCGGGGCCCTGGTGAACGGGGCGACCTTCTGCGTGTTCACCTATCTCGCGCCGCTGATGACCGAGGTGACCGGCTTCGGGGAGGGCTGGGTGCCCGCGGTACTGGCGATGTTCGGGCTCGGCTCGTTCCTCGGGGTGACGATCGCCGGGCGGGTCGCGGACGTGCGGCCCGTCCGGCTGCTGGCCTGGGGCGGAGCGGCGCTGCTGGCGGGCTGGGTGCTGTTCGCGCTGGTGGCGGGGAACGCGGTCGCGGCCCTCGTGCTCGTCCTGGCGCAGGGCACCCTGTCGTTCGCGGTCGGCTCCACGCTGATTTCCCAGGTGCTCTACGCGGCGGCGGAGGCGCCGACCCTGGCCGGCGGGTTCGCCACCGCCGCGTTCAACGTGGGGGCGGCGGTCGGCCCGTGGGCGGGCGGCCTCGCGATCGGTGCGGACCTCGGCTACCGCTCCCCGCTGTGGGTCGGCGCGGGGCTCGTGGCACTGGCCCTCGCCGTCGCGGGCACGGCCGCGGGACTGCGGGGGCGCGCCCGGCCTTGGAACGGCGGGCGAGGCACAACGGCCCGTCCGGCGACGGCGGTTGCACGGGCGGACCGGGGGGCGCGCGGCGGACCGGCCTAGGCTTGGGCGCATGGAGACGCCCCGGGCCGGCTGCTACGCCTGCGAACAGGAGACCGGCTTCGGCGCCCTGCCGCCGCGCGAGGCCGTCGCGTCCGACCGCCACTGGCGGGTGGCGCACGCGCTGGGCACGGCCCTGCCCGGCTGGCTGGTGCTCCTGCCGCGGCGGCACGTCACGGGCGTGGACGAGCTGACGGACGCGGAGGCGGCGGCGCTCGGGCCCTGGCAGGCCGCTCTGTCACGGGCGCTGCGCGAGGTGACGGGCTGCCCCAAGACGTACGTGGCGCAGTTCGGCGAGCAGGACGGCTTCGCCCACCTGCACTTCCACGTGATTCCGCGCGGCGCCGAGCTGCCCGCCGCGCGGCGCGGGCCCGGGATCTTCGACCTGCTGCGGCGGCCCGCGGCGGAGCGGGTGCCGGACGCGGAGGCCGACGGCATCGCGCGCGCCGTCGGCCGCGCCCTCCGGCACGGGCCGGCGGGCGACGGCTGAACGCGGGCGGCCCGGCCCGACCGTTCAGCGCTACGGCTGCGGCTGCGGCTGCGGAATGGCGTGCTCGGCCGCGCGGCTGGTCTCCTCCCACGCCGCCCATGTCCGCAGCCGGGCGTTGCTGACCTCCACGGCCATGTCGTAGACGGCGCTGCCGAGCAGTAGGCGCAGCGGCGGCTCCTCGCTGTCGACCAGCTTCATCAGGGCCTCCGCGGCGAGCCGCGGGTGGCTGTCGACGGAGCCTTCCGCCCACTGCTTCTCCAACTCGGCGCGCAACCCCGCGTACGACGGATCGGCGGTGGCGGTGTGCATGGCCGTGTACAGGTCGGTCCAGTAACCGCCCGGTTCGACGATGGTCAGCCGGACGCCGAAGTGCGCGGCCTCGGCGGCGAGCGCTTCGCTCATGCCCTCAAGAGCAAACTTGCTCGCGCTGTACAGGCCCGTGCTCGGGTAACCGCCAAGGGCGCCGATGCTGGAGATCTGCACGATGTGGCCGCCGCGCTGCGCGCGCAGGACCGGCATGACGGCCTGGCCGACCCACAGGGCGCCGAAGAAGTTGGTCTCCATGGCGGCGCGGGCCTCCGCCTCGGTGAACTCCTCGATCATGCCCATCGCCATCGTCCCCGCGTTGTTGACGACGATGTCCAGGCGGCCGAGGCGCGTGGCCGCCTCCTCGACCGCCGCGAAGACAGCGGCGCGGTCGGTGACGTCGGCGGTGAGCGTGATCAGCCGCCCGTCGTGGCGGGCGCGCAACTCGTCCAGGGAGGCGGTGGTGCGCGACACCGTGGCCACCCGGTCCCCCGCGTCGAGTGCGGCCTCGGCGAAGGCGCGGCCGAGGCCGCGGCTGCCGCCGGTGATGAGCCAGGTGCGGCTGGATTCGGTGCGCATGGACGCCTCCCGGGTAGGGCTTTGCCGGCACGAGACGTTGCGTCTCGCTTGTTTCCTCGACAGCATGCCCGCCGGGCGGCACGCAGTCAAGACGGACCGTCTCGTATTGCGCCTTGCTAGTCTGGCGGCCATGACGTCACGGCAGCAGAACCGGCCCAACCCCGCGCGCCGCAGCGAAGCATCCCGGCAGGCCATCCTCACCGCGGCGTTCGACCTGGTCGGCGAGGTCGGCTACGCCAGGCTGAGCATCGAGGGCATCGCTGCCAGGGCCGGCGTCGGGAAGCAGACGATCTACCGCTGGTGGCCGTCCAAGGGAGCGGTGCTGTTCGACGCGCTGCTGACCCTCGCTGCCCAGGGCTCGGACGACGCCACCGGCGCCGCCGACGCCGCCCTGCCGGACACCGGCGATCTGGAGCGGGACCTGAAGACGGTGCTGCGCGCGACCGTCGAGGAGCTGACCGACCCCCGGCTCGACGGCATGATGCGGGCACTCTCCGTGGAGATCATCACCGACCCCGCCCTCGCGGCGCTCTACGCGGAACGGCTCGACGGCCCCATGCGGAAGCTGAAGCTGGCGCGGCTGCGCAGCGCACAGCAGGCGGGCCAGCTGCCGCAGGACACGGATCTGGACCTGGCGGTGGACATGCTGTGGGGCGTGCTGCGCACCACCTGGCTGGATCGCAGCCGCCCCCTTACGGCCGAGTACGCCGATCTCCTGGTGCGGACCGCGCTGAACGGCCTCCGCGGCCCTGCGCACCGCTGACCCGCCGCGTCCGCCGATGTCGATATCGGACCGTCCGCTCCGACCTTGTCATGAGGGCCGGGCCGGCGTGGACACCCGGCCGAACCCGGCGGAAACCCCGGCGTAGCCGCTCGACGAGGCAGCGCGAACGGAAAGGACATGTCATGGGACGGCCAGTGGTGCGCTTCGAGATCATCGGGAGCGCCCCGGCGACATTGCGCGACTACTACGGACACCTGTTCGGCTGGACGTTCCACGTCGGCGACGCGGCCACCGAGCAGGTGTCCGCGCCGGGCTGCTACGGCTTCGGGACCCGACCTGCACCGGGCCGGCCTGGCGAGCGAGGCGATCCGGCTGGCCCGGCTCCTCCACGGCGTGCTGCCGGACGACGGAGAGGCCGCGGGATTGCTTGCCCTGATACTCCTCACCGACGCCAGACGCCCCGCGCGCACCTCAGCCGACGGTGGCCTGGTGCCACTCGCCGAGCAGGACCGCAGCCGCTGGCATCGCCCGTTCCTCGACGAGGGCATCGCGCTGACCAGGCGGACCCTGGCCCGCGCCCGGATCGGTCAGTACCAGGTCCAGGCGGCACTGGCAGCGGTGCACGCGGAGGCGGAACGGGCCGAGGACACCGACTGGCCACAGATCGTCGCGCTCTGCCAACTGCTCGAAACACTTGCTCCCAATCCGATGGTCACCCTCAATCACGCCGTTGCGGAGGCGATGGTCCACCTCCCCGAGCCGGACTCACGCTGCTGGAACCGCTGGACGCGGACGCCCGGCTCGCCGGCCACCACCGGCTCCACGCGGTGCGGGCCCACCTGTTGGAGATGGCGGGCGACCGTGCCTCCGCGCGCTCCTGCTACGAGACCGCGGCGAGACTGACGACCAGCCTTCCGGAACAGCGCTACCTGAGGGACCGCGCGACTCGCCTCGCCCCCTGACGTGGCCGGAGCAGGGCGTGGGAGGCGAACGGATCAGCAAGCGCGGCCCACCCCGGACGCCCACCGCCCCGAACGGCATCGCATAGCCGCACACCGGGCCCGCTCGGGCGGACCGCCACGGAACCCGGGTCAGCCGGTCAGCCGGTCAGCCGGTCAGCCGGTCAGCCGGTCAGCCGGTCAGCCGGTCAGCCGGTCAGCCGGTCAGCCACATGATGGCCAGGCCCACCGCGCCCACGGCGAGCGGCGCCAGAATCTCGTAGCTCCAGCGCACGCCGACCGTGCCGCCCTGCGTCTTCTCCCCGTGGCGCTCCGCCAGCTCCCGCAACTCGGCCACGGCCGCGTCGCCCGGCGGGACGCGCGGCCCGGTGTCCTGCGAGCCGGCCATGCCGCCCCCGCCGAAGTTGAGGCCCATCAGACCGCCGCGGGCCGGCCGCCCGGAGGCGACCTGGTCGTTGTGCCGTGTCGCCTTCGAACGGGCCCGCATCGACACCGGGATCGCCCACATCTGGTACTTCGTGCCGCCGGCCAGCACCTCCGTGGAATAGCTGGACCTGATGGTGTCCACCGCGCCCCAGGGGGCGGTGATGGTGCGGAACGGATTCCGCACGCGCAGCCGCTCGTCCGAGGCGAAGACGGCCGGACGCAGAGTGAAGGCGACGACCAGCGGCACCACGAACAGCAGGGTGGATGCCGCCGTCAGCGGCGTCCTGTCCTCACCACGCAGGATCGCATCTCCGCCCAGCCACCCGGCCAGACCGAGCAGCAGCACACCTGCCGCGATGGCGGACCCGGAGCGGTAGACGCGGTCGGCATACTTCTGGGGCTCACTCATGCCTCCGATTCTGCCGGAACGGCCCGCGTGCCGGTGCGGCCCACTACCCCTGGCCCGGAACCGCCTCCTCGGCGGAGTCGTACAGCACCTCCCCGTCCGCTCCGTATCCCTTGATCACAGGGCTGCCGCCCGGCGCGTCCTCGCCCATGCCCGCGACCGCGAAGTACCCCGCCTCCACCACGGCCTCCTCCGTGGCACCCGCGTACTCCACGGTGACCCGCACGACCTCAGGGTCCAGCGTGCCGAAGTGAGCCCAGCGGAAGGGCATCGTCCATTCACCCATCATCGGCCCGAGGTACCGGCCGGCGCCCGGCTCGGGGCGCACCGCAGGCCCCGGGTCCGAGGGCGTGTCCGTGCTGGTCTGCATGCCGACGGAGCCGGCCGCCTCCCCGCGATCCGCGCACACCAGCTGGAAGTGGGGGTCCGCCGAGGGGTCGTCGCTGACCGCAAGGACCTGGCGTATCGGCTCCGCCCCCCGATTGTCGTCGCCCTGAGAGACCCAGGCGAGGAGGATGCGCAGCTCACCGATCTCTATGTCCGGCTGCTCATGGTCCGAGAAGGCAGACGAACCGCCCCAGTCCGCTATACAGCGGGCGAGCGAATCGGCGGCCTGCTCGAACGTGATGCCGTCCAAGAGCTGCCGCTCGGGGTCCGCAGGCCCGGCCGGATCTGCGGACGCCCCCGACCCCGCCCCCGCGGCGGACTCGGAGGGCGCAGCGGACGGCGAGGCCGCAACGGACGAACGGCCGTCCCCGCCGAGCCAGTCCTGGTGCGCCCCGATGGCCACGCCGGGCACCGCGATCAGGACGGCGGCCCCGGCTCCGAGCACCGCCCGGCCACGCCGCCGAGCCCACCGGCCGCGCCGCACGATGGAGTCGTACGGCGCCTCCCGCGGCGCCGCGCCCGCCGCCCGCTCCGCGAGCATGCGCCTCAGCTCCGTCTCGACGGCGCTCGCCTCCCCGTCGTCCCCATCGCCCCCGCCGCCCACACCCGCGGCACCGGCGCGGTAGCCGGCCCCTCCGCCGCCCCCGCGGCCGTCCGGGGCCGGGCCGCCGCGCTCCCAGCGGTGCGCCTCCCGGCCGCCGTGGCGGCCCGTCGGGGCGTCACCCCCGGCGTTCGCGCCTCCGGCGCTTCTGTCGGTCATCGCATACCTCGGTCTCTCCGCATTCGCTGCCGGGGTCTCATCCGGACCGCTACGTCGTTTCATTTGCTTCGTTCGCTCGTTCGCTCGTTCGCTCGTTCGCTTAGTGCTTCGCATACTTGGCTCGTTGGCTCATCGGCTCGTTCGCTACGCAGGTCCCGGGCGCTTCAGGTGTTGTCGGCGCTGCCCGCCAACCGGCCGGTCGCCGATGAAACGGCCACGGCCCGACCGGGTCATGCGGGCACAACGGTCAGAACGGTGCGGGCACCGCGCTCTGGCCGAGGACGGCTCTGAGCTTGCTCAGCGCCTTGGACGCCTGACTCTTGACCGTGCCGACCGAGCAGCCCAGCGTCTGCGCCACCTCCGACTCGGACAGGTCCTCCCAGTACCGCAGGATCACGACCAGCCGCTGCCGCCTCGGCAGCCCCGCGAGGGCCGCCGCCAGCACCTCCCGCTCGTCCGCGCGTGCCATGTCGTCCGTGGCGACCGCGGCATCGGGCGGCATGTCCGTCAGATGCTCCGGCACCCTCCGCTTGCGGAAGCGGTCCTTGTGGCAGCTGATCAGGATGCGCCGCACATAGGCGTCCGGATTGTCACTGCGCTGGACCCGTGACCACGACCGGTACGCCTTGGCGAGCGCGGTCTGCGCGACGTCCTCCGCAAGATGACGGTCACCGGTGAACAGGAACGCCGTCCTGACCAAGCCGGGCCATCGGCTGCGCACGAACGCCTGAAACGTGTCCTCCGGCGTCTCTGAGTCCTCAGTCTTCATCCGGGCACCCCCTCACCTACCCGACCACCATTCCGCCGCCCCAGGTTGCCCACCCGAGGTCAGCAGTTCCCCTGTGCATCCGCATTGATACCGCCTCATTGCTGCCGCTCGGACTCCGCTTGGCCGGTGACAGGCGACTACGCGCGTAGATATGCTGATCTGGTGAGCATGCCATCCACAGCACCGGCGCTGCCGCTGGCGGACGTGACCGTGTCCGATGCCGCGCTGCGCCGCTTCCTGCACGGGCTGCCCGGAGTGGACGCGGTGGGGCTCGAGAGCCGCGCCGCCGCCCTGGGGACCCGTTCGATCAAGACAACGGCCAAGTCCTACGCCATCGATCTGGCGATTTCCATGATCGACCTGACCACCCTCGAAGGTTCCGACACCCCGGGGAAAGTACGGTCGCTGTGCGCGAAGGGCGCCGCGCCCGATCCGTCGGACCGTTCCGTCCCCGCGGTCGCCGCCATCTGCGTCTACTCGGACATGGTGCGCGAGGCCAAGGAGGCGCTGCGCGGCACCGGGATCGCGGTCGCCTCGGTCGCGACCGCGTTCCCCGCCGGGCGTGCGGCCCGTTCCGTCAAGCTCGCCGATACGCGGGAGGCCGTGGCCGCGGGTGCCGACGAGGTGGACATGGTCATCGACCGGGGGGCGTTCCTCTCCGGCCGCTACCTCCAGGTGTTCGAGGAGATCACCGCCGTCAAGGCCGCCTGCGGCGAGGCTCATCTGAAAGTGATCCTGGAAAACGGCGAGCTGGCGACGTACGACGCCATCCGCCGCGCCTCCTGGCTGGCGATGCTGGCGGGCGCCGACTTCATCAAGACGTCGACCGGCAAGGTCGCGGTCAACGCCACCCCCGCCAACACGCTGCTGATGCTGGAGGCGGTCCGCGACTTCCGCGCCACCACCGGCCGCCAGGTCGGCGTCAAGCCGGCCGGCGGCATCCGCACCGCGAAGGACGCGCTGAAGTACCTGGTGCTGGTGAACGAGACGGCGGGCGACGACTGGCTCGACCCGGCCTGGTTCCGGTTCGGCGCCTCCAGCCTGCTGAACGATCTGCTGATGCAGCGTCAGAAGCTCACGACCGGTCGCTACTCCGGCCCCGACTACGTAACGGTGGACTGAAGGCCCCATGACCGCGATGAAGTTCGAGTACGCACCCGCACCCGAGTCACGTTCGACCGCCGCGATCGCCTCGTCCCACGGGCTGTTCATCGACGGCGAGTTCCGGCCCGCCGCCGGGGGCAAGGTCTTCAAAAGCATCGCGCCCGCCTCCGAGGAGGTGCTTTCCGAGGTGGCGCACGCCGGCGCGGACGACGTGCACGCCGCCGTGGAGGCGGCGCGCAGAGCGTTCCCGCGCTGGTCGGGGCTTCCGGGCGCCGAGCGCGCGAAGTACCTGTTCCGGATCGCGCGGCTGATCCAGGAGCGCTCCCGTGAGCTGGCCGTGCTGGAATCGCTCGACAACGGCAAGCCCATCCGCGAGTCCCGCGACGTCGATCTCCCGCTGGTGGCCGCGCACTTCTTCTACTACGCGGGCTGGGCGGACAAGCTGCCGCACGCCGGCTTCGGCCCCGACCCGAAGCCTCTCGGCGTGGCCGGACAGGTCATCCCGTGGAACTTCCCGCTGCTGATGCTCGCCTGGAAGATCGCGCCCGCGCTCGCCACGGGGAACACGGTGGTCCTGAAGCCGGCCGAGACGACCCCGCTGACCGCGCTCCGCTTCGCGGAGATCTGCCGCCAGGCCGCGCTGCCGCCCGGCGTCGTCAACATCGTGACGGGCGACGGCACCGCGGGCGCCGCGCTCGTCGAGCACCCGGGCGTCGACAAGATCGCGTTCACCGGCTCCACCGGCGTCGGCCGGCGCATCGCCCGCACCGTCGCCGGCACCCGCAAGAAGCTGACGCTCGAACTGGGCGGCAAGGCCGCGAACATCGTCTTCGACGACGCGCCCCTCGACCAGGCCGTCGAGGGGATCGTGAACGGCATCTTCTTCAACCAGGGCCACGTCTGCTGCGCCGGGTCCCGCCTCCTGGTGCAGGAGTCCGTCGCCGAGGAGCTGCTGGGCGCGCTGAAGCGCCGCATGGCGACGCTGCGCGTCGGCGACCCGCTGGACAAAAACACGGACGTCGGCGCCATCAACTCCGCGGCGCAGCTGGCCCGCATCCGCGAGCTGGCCGACGCGGGCAGCGCGGAGGGCGCGGAACGCTGGTCGCCGCCGTGCGAACTGCCCGCGGACGGCTACTGGTTCCCGCCGACGCTGTTCACCGGCGTCACGCAGGCCCACCGCATCGCCCGTGAGGAGATCTTCGGCCCGGTGCTCTCCGTGCTGACGTTCCGGACCCCCGAGGAGGCGGTGGCCAAGGCCAACAACACGCCGTACGGGCTGTCCGCGGGCATCTGGACGGAGAAGGGCTCGCGCATCCTGTGGCTCGCGGGGCAGCTGCGCGCCGGGGTCGTGTGGTCCAACACCTTCAACAAGTTCGATCCCACCTCGCCGTTCGGCGGCTACCAGGAGTCCGGCTACGGCCGCGAGGGCGGACGGCACGGTCTGGGGGCCTACCTCGATGTCTGACCCGATGTCCGACTCGATGTCCGACTCGATGTCCGACTCGATGTCTGACCCGATGTCCGACCCGACGTCCGAGCAGCCGCACACCCCCGAGAGGACGGACGGATCTGCGATGCCGAAGCCGGAGCACGCCACGCCCCTTGCGGTCCTCAAGACCTACAAGCTGTTCATCGGGGGCGCGTTCCCCCGCTCCGAGAGCGGACGGGTGTACGAGGTGACCGATCCCCAGGGCAACTGGCTGGCCAACGCGCCCCTCGCATCCCGCAAGGACGCCAGGGACGCGGTGGCCGCCGCGCGCAAGGCGTTCCCGCGCTGGTCGGGAGCCACCGCCTACAACAGGGGCCAGGTGCTCTACCGCGTCGCCGAGCTGCTCCAGGGGCGCCGCGACCAGTTCCGCGCCGAAGTCGCCGCCGCCGAGGGCCTGTCGAAGGCGCAGGCGCGCGCGGCCGTCGAGGCGGCGGTCGACCGCTGGGTCTGGTACGCGGGCTGGACCGACAAGGTGACGCAGATCGCCGGTTCCTCGAACCCGGTGGCGGGCCCCTACTTCAACCTCTCCTCGCCCGAGCCGACCGGCGTGGTCGCCGTGCTGGCACCGCAGGACTCCTCGCTGCTCGGCCTGGTCTCCGTCCTCGCCCCGGTGCTCGCGGGCGGCAACACGGCGGTGCTGGTCGCCGGGGAACGCACGCCCCTGCCCGCCCTGTCCCTGGCCGAGGTGCTGGCCACCTCGGACGTGCCCGCGGGCGTGGTCAACGTGCTGTCCGGCCGCACCGCGGAGCTGGGCCCGCCGCTCGCCGCGCACCAGGACGTCAACGCGATCGACCTGACCGGTGCCGCGGACCCGGCGCTGGCCGCCGAGCTGGAGGCGACGGCCGCGGAAAACCTGAAACGTGTCCGCCGCCCGGCCGTGGACGCCGAGGACTGGACGGCCGACCCCGGCACGTCGCGCCTGCTGGCGTTCCTGGAGACGAAGACGGTGTGGCACCCCATGGGCGTGTGACCCCCGCCGCCGGCACCACGCGGCGGGAACGCGGCGAAGCGGGGCCCGGCCGAACCCCCCGGCCGGCCGAGCCCCGCGACGTTCCCCCGTTCCCCGTGTCCCCCTCGTTCCCCCGTTTCCCCCTGGTCCCCCCTCGTTCCCCCGTAACCCCGCCCCCTCGGGCGGCGTCCCCCACGCGTTCAGGCCACCAGCTCGCCGAAGGACTCCTCCTGGTCCTGGCCGAGGCTGAGGGCCCGGTCCTCGCGCAGCCGGCGCAGAGTGCGCCAGATGCTGCTCTTCACCGTGCCGACGCTTATGTTCAGCGTGTCCGCGATCTCCGGGTCGGTGCGGCCTTCGTAGTAGCGCAGCACCAGCATGGTGCGCTGCTGCTCTGGCAGCCGCGCCAGCGCCTGCCAGAGCACGGTGCGCAGCTCGGTGCCGCGCATCGTGTCGTGCTCGCCGGGCGCCTCGGGCAGCTCCTCGGTCGGGTACTCGTTCAGCTTCCGCCGCCGCCAGGCGCTGATGTGCAGGTTGGTCATCGTTCGCCGCAGGTATCCGCCGACCGCCGCCTTGTCGCTGATCCGGTCCCAGGCGCGGTACGTGGACAGCAGCGCGCTCTGGAGCAGGTCCTCGGCCTCGTGCCGGTCACCGGTCAGGTGGTAGGCGGTGGCGTACAGGGAGGCGCGGCGCTCTCGCACGTAGGCGGTGAACTCCGCCTCCGTGGCCCCCTCGCGCCGCACGCTCCCGTTCCGCCCCCCAGGCGCACCCACCGCGGTCAGGTGTGGGCGCTGGTGCCCGATGCCGCGCCGGCCCCCCAGCCGGTTGGCCGCACCGGACTTCTCCCCGCACCGGACGGGAACCATTGCGGTGGTCGTGCGCGTCTCGCTCACCGCCGTGCCAGTGACGCTGTGCACTGCGCTCATCTCCGCTCCCCCTCGTTCACGCCGTCCGTGTTCGTTGGGGAATACATTGCCGGGCCAGTTTCATGGGGTGGTCCCCCAACTGTCACAGCGGTGTCACAGGCCCTCCGGCCGCCTCCACACCTGACGGGAACGCTTCAATGGCAGGAGAGTCGAACTCCCGAGGGTCCATAGGCCACAATGACCCGCGTGGCTTTCCTGTTGCTGATCGAGGACGACGAGGCGGTTCGCACGGCCCTGGAGATGAGTCTGACTCGCCAGGGACACCGTGTCGTGACCGCCGCGACGGGTGAGGACGGCCTGAAGCTTTTGCGTGAGCAGCGGCCGGACCTCATCGTCTTGGACGTCATGCTGCCCGGTATCGACGGTTTTGAGGTGTGCCGGCGCATCCGCCGCACCGACCAGCTGCCGATCATTCTGCTGACCGCACGCAGCGACGACATCGACGTCGTCGTCGGCCTCGAATCGGGAGCCGACGACTACGTCGTCAAGCCCGTCCAGGGCCGCGTCCTCGATGCCCGCATCCGCGCGGTGATGCGCCGCGGGGAACGGGAGTCCAACGACTCGGCCACCTTCGGCTCCATCGTCATCGACCGGGCCGCCATGACCGTGACGAAGAACGGCGCCGACCTCCAGCTCACCCCCACCGAGCTGCGCCTTCTCCTTGAGCTCAGCCGGCGGCCGGGCCAGGCCCTGTCCCGGCAGCAGCTGCTGCGCCTGGTCTGGGAGCACGACTACCTCGGCGACTCTCGCCTGGTCGACGCGTGCGTCCAGCGCCTGCGGGCCAAGGTGGAGGACGTGCCCTCCTCGCCCAAGCTCATCCGCACCGTGCGCGGTGTGGGCTACCGGTTGGACGCCCCCGCGTGAGCGATGCCAGCGACGGCCGGGTGCGCGGCTGGCTCCGGGCGCTGCTGCGCCTGACCAGCCTGCGGCTGCGCCTGGTCACCGTGTTCGCGCTGGTGGCTCTCGTGGCGGCGGTCTCGGTGTCCGGCATCGCCTACTGGCTCAACCGTGACGCCGTCCTCACCCGCGCGCAGAACACGGCGCTGCGCGACTTCCGCAAGTCTCTGGGTGACCGGGCGACCACACTCACCGAGAGCCCGATGTGCAACGATTTGCACAGTATGGCCGCCGGAGTGGCGGAAAACACACTCGACTACCAGGTCGTGCTCATCGACGAGGCGTCGGACGGGCAGATATGCCAGGCCGAGTCCGACCCGGGCCGGTTCAACCTGGACATGGTTCCGGCCTCGCTGATCGAGGCCGTGCACGACCGGCGCGACGGCGACGGCTCCGCCGAATACCACCTCTACTGGCAGCGCATCTCCCTCGACGGCGACCCGTTCCTCATCGGCGGCACCCGCGTCATCGGCGGCGGCCCCACCGGCTACATGCTGGCCTCCCTCTCCCCCGAGCAGGACGACCTCAACTCCCTGGCCTGGTCCCTCGGCATCGCCACCGCGCTCGCGGTCGTCGGCTCCGTCCTCCTCGCCCAGGCCGCCGCCACCATGGTGCTGCGGCCGGTGCAACGTCTCAGCGACGCCGCCCAGCGCCTCGGCGAGGGCAAGCTCGACACCCGCCTCGAAGTGCGCGGCGCCGACGAACTCGCCGAGCTGACCCGCACGTTCAACAGCAGCGCCGCCTCGTTGGAGCAGCGTATGCAGGACCTCAGCGCCCGCGAGTCCGCCAGCCGCCAGTTCGTCGCCGACATGTCGCACGAGCTGCGCACCCCGATGACCGCCATCACCGCGATGACGGAGGTCCTGGAGGACGAGGTCGACAACCTCGACCCGATGATCGCCCCCGCCGTGCAGCTCGTCGTCAGCGAGACCAGGCGGCTGAACGACCTCGTGGAGAACCTGATGGAGGTCACCCGCTTCGACGCCGGCACCGCGCGCATGGTGCTCGACGACGTCGACATCGCCGACCAGGTCACGGCCTGCATCGACGCCCGCGCCTGGCTCGACGCCGTCGAGGTGAACGCGGACCGCGGCATCATCGCCGAGCTCGACCCGCGCCGCCTGGACGTCATCCTGGCCAACCTCATCGGCAACGCCCTCAAGCACGGCGGCTCCCCGGTCCGCGTCACCGTCCGCGAGGAGCAGACCGCCGCCCGCGGCGGGCACGACGTGCTCGTCGAGGTCGCCGACCAGGGGCCCGGCATCCCGGACGCCGTCCTGCCGCACGTCTTCGACCGCTTCTACAAGGCCAGCGCCTCCCGCCCGCGCTCCGACGGCAGCGGACTCGGCCTCTCCATCGCGATGGAGAACGCGCACCTGCACGGCGGCGACATCGACGTGCACAACGCACCGGGCGGCGGCGCGGTGTTCACGCTGCGACTGCCGCGCCAGGCAAGGCTGCCGGAACACGAGGCGGCCGGCGCGGAGCACCGCGGTGGCGGCACGGCGGCAGGAGGTGCCGGATGACGAGGGCCGCGCGCACGGCGGGCGTACTGCTGCTGACGGCCGCGACCGTCGGCTGCGGCATCAGGGCGACGGACGTGCCCGTCGACGCGGGCCCCGCGCCCAGCCGCGCCGCCTGCGACACGACGCCCGAGGCCGAGGAGTCGGCGGCGGACACCGAGGTGTACCTGCTGTGCGGCTCGCACGTCGAGTCCGTCGCCCGTCCCGTCGACCTGCCCGCCGGTTCCGAGGACCGGGTCGGCGCCGCCAAGGCGCTGCTGGACGCATTGCAGACCG
Source organism: Streptomyces sp. MP131-18 (assembly GCF_001984575.1). GTDB lineage: Bacteria > Actinomycetota > Actinomycetes > Streptomycetales > Streptomycetaceae > Streptomyces > Streptomyces johnsoniae. The sequence goes on from NZ_LZNS01000001.1 coordinate 2,959,095, forward strand.
ACCCGAGAAGCGAGGAACGGGCCGCGGGCTTCACCAGCGAGGTCCCGGACGACCTGGAGGTCTCCGGCCCGGTGGCCGACGACCCGGCCCCAACGCTGCGGCTGAGCCAGGGCCCCGCCGACCTCACCGCCGCCGCCCTGGTGCAGATCATCTGCACCTTCGCCAGCAGCGACCACATAGCGGGCAACGGGCAGACGGTGATGCTCGGCGGCCCGGCCGGGGCAACGGCGGAGCACGAACCCCGCGTCTATGCCTGCACGAACGCGATGCGCACCACCCCGGAGGCGGCCCACTCGGCCCTCCCGCCGCCCTGAACGCCGCGGCCGCGCACATGGCCGCGCACATGCCGCGCCCGCGTGGCACCCGTTGCGGTGGTGCCCGCAGCGGCGGTGGCGTGCCGGACCCGGATAAGACGCAGGTCACACCGAGCGGCGGAACCGGCCAGTAGCCTTCGGCGTCCTGATCCCCGTGCAGCATCATCCAGCGGGCTCCCCCGAGCCCGGTGCCGGCCCGCGCCTGCGGGTTGCGGCTCTCGCCCTCCTCACGGTCTACGTGGTCGCCATCGCCTGGCTCGCACTCCGGCCGCTCGAAGTGCTCTGGGTCTCCCCGGCCAACGTGGAGCCGCTCGCCACCATCCGCGCGGACATCGACCGGGGCCCCGAGGAGGCCGTCCGCACCATCGGCGCGGGGATGCTGCGCCTCGTCCCGCTCGGCGTTCTGCTGCCGCTGCTCGGCCGGTACCTGGGGGGCACCAGGTTCGCCTCACTGGCCCGCACCGTCTTCGCGGGCGGCATGATCTCGCTGATCCTCGAATACCTTCAGTCGCTGGTCCCCAGCCGCGTCGCGGACGTCGACTCGATCATCCTCAACACCTTCGGCATCGCCGTCGCCCACCAACTGGCGTACGGCCGCCTGCGGACCCTCGTCTTCCACGAGCCGCGCCCCACCCCGCGCCGACCAGTGGCGCGGCGGCTGTCGCCGCGCGCCGCCGCGGCCCCCGAGCAGCACTTCCACCAGGCCCGCCGGGTTCGCACGCGCCCGCGCGTCTGGGCGGCCCCCGGCCCGGCCGACCGGGACGCGCCCGCGCTGTCGTCGTTCCGCGGCTGAACTGGCCGCCGGGGCCGCCCGCGCGCCGGGGCGCCGCTGCCGCGCCGTCAGCGTCCCGTCAGCGCGCCGCTGCCGCCTCGTCGAAGGCGGCGCGGGCGGCGGCGACGGTGCCGCGGTGCCGCTCGGCCCACTCGGTCAGCCCGGACAGGTGCGCGTGCAGCTCACGCGCCATGTCGGTCGCCGCGTACTCCACCCGCGGCGGCACGGTGGGGTGGACGGTCCGCACGAGGAAGCCGTCGCGCTCCAGCTGGCGCAGGGTCAGCGTCAGCATCCGGCGGCTGATCCCGTGGATCGCGCGCTCCAGTTCCGTGAAGCGCATCGGCCGGCGCGCCGTCTCCAGCAGCACGACGATGCTCCACTTCCCGCTCACCCGCGAGATCACTTCGAGCAGCGTGCACGCCTCCTGCTCATCGGCCCGCTCGGGCACATGCGTGTTCCGCTGTGACATAAAAGTGCCTTCTTCCCGCCCGCCGTCGCCTCGCCCATCATGGCGACCGTAGCAAGGGGAACGGCCCCTGCCCGTACGACGAGGAACGGCCCATGACCACCGCTTTCGACGACACGACGCGCGCGCTGCTCGACGGCACGAACGTCGCCACTCTCGCCACGCTGAACCCGGACGGCAGCCCGCAGACGTCCGTGGTGTGGGTGATGAGCGACGGGGGCACCGTTCTGCTGTCCACCACCGCCGCCAGGCAGAAGGCGAAGAACATCGCCAGGGACCCGCGGGTCGCCCTGACGGTCTTCGACGCGGCGGACCCCTACCTCTCCCGCGACATCCGCGGCACCGCCGAGCTGACCGGGGACCCGGACAAGCTGCTGGGCAGGCGGCTTTCGCACAAATACCTCGGCCAGGACCCGCCGTTCGAGCCCGACGACGTGGTCCGGCTCGTCGTCCGCATCACTCCGACCCGGGTGCTCGGCTTCGCCGGGTGAGGGCGGGCCGCGGCGGTACGGCGAAGGGGCCGCCCCCTCTCGGGAACGGCCCCCGGCGCCGAACGGGCGGGCGCGGGCGCTCACATGGCGAGCTGCACGCCGTCAAGGAGCTGGTCGGTCGGCAGGCCGAGCTTCTCGGTCGGGTCCACCGGCAGCCCGCCGAGCAGGTCCATCGCCGGCTCGGTGAGCTTCTCCGTGGCGGAGCCCCCGGTGGTGTGGGTCAGCGTTTCCGTCAGCGCGGGCAGGGCTTCCGACTTGCCGGACAGCAGGTTCTTCCCGGTGCCGACCACCTCACCGGTGCCGCCGGGCAGCGCGCCCGCCGCCTCGTCGAGCGAGGGCAGGGTGCCGGCCACCTTGCCCGCCGTCTGGCCGACCGCGTCGGGGACGGCGGCGGAGGCTGCACCCGCTCCGGCGGCGGTGAGGGCGGCGCCGAGCGCGACGACCCCGAGACTCTTCATCGTTGCCTGCTTCATCTGTGACTACGTCCTTGAGTGGGTTTCGAGCGGCGCCCCGAAGGTAACCGCTGGAAAGTGCCGCCGCAATGAATCGAAATGCGCGCCGTTACCCGTGACCCGCCCGGCGCACCCGGTCGTACCGGCCACCGCCGCACCACACTTCGCCTGCTCAACCCGCAGGTCAGGACGCTGAGGAACCCTTTTCCCTGAACAGCCATTCGGAGCGTAGCGCGGCGTACCCCGGTTTGATGACCTCGTTGATCATCGCCAGACGTTCATCGAAAGGAATGAACGCGGATTTCATCGCATTGACCGTGAACCACTGGAGGTCGGCCAGCGTGTACCGGAATGTACGCACCAGATGGGTGAATTCGGCGCTCATGCTGGTGCCGCTCATCAGCCGGTTGTCGGTGTTCACCGTGGCGCGGAAGTGCAGGCGCCGCAGCAGACCGATCGGGTGCTCCTCGTACGAGCCGGCCGCGCCCGTCTGGAGGTTGGACGTCGGGCACAGCTCCAGCGGGATGCGCTTGTCGCGGACGTAGGCGGCCAGCCGCCCGAGGGTGACGGAGCCGTCCGCGCCGACCTCGATGTCGTCGATGATCCGCACCCCGTGTCCGAGCCGGTCGGCACCGCACCACTGGAGCGCCTGCCAGATCGACGGCAGGCCGAACGCCTCGCCCGCGTGGATGGTGAAGTGGTTGTTCTCCCGCTTCAGGAACTCGAAGGCGTCCAGGTGCCGGGTGGGCGGGAACCCGGCCTCCGCGCCCGCGATGTCGAACCCGACGACCCCCAGGTCGCGGTAGCGGTTGGCCAGTTCGGCGATCTCCAGCGCGCGCGCCGCGTGCCGCATCGCCGTCAGCAGGGCACCGACACGGATGCGGTGACCCGCGGATGCGGCGAGCCGCATGCCTTCGCGGAAGCCCTCGTTGACGGCCTCGACCACCTCTTCGAGCCCGAGGCCGCCCTGAAGGTGCTGCTCGGGCGCGTACCGGATCTCCGCGTACGCGACGCCGTCCGCGGCGAGGTCGAGGACGCACTCGGCCGCGACGCGCCGCAGCGCCGGCGCGGTCTGCATCACGCCGACGGTGTGGGTGAACGTCTCCAGGTACCGTTCCAGCGAGCCGGAGTCGGCCGCCTCCCGGAACCAGGCGCCCAGGCGCTCGGGATCGGTCTCCGGCAGCCGGTCGTAGCCCTGCTCGCGGGCGAGTTCGGCGACGGTGGCGGGCCGCAGCCCGCCGTCGAGGTGGTCGTGCAGCAGCACCTTGGGGGCGCGCAGGATCTGTTCCGGGCTCGGCGGTGTCTCGGTCGCTGTCGTCGCTGTCGTCGCTGTCGTCGGAGTCACGGGGGCACTCTAACGCCTACGCGCGTAGATCACCGGGGAGTTCACGCCGCGCCGGGCGGGGCGCACGGTCAGTGCTCCGCACCCTGGTCGGCGGCGGGCGGCGGGCCGGCCAGGCGTCCGCGGCGGCCGAGCAGGAACCGTTTGAAGTCGGCCACCGGACGCGTGTCGGGGCGGCCCGCCATCCACGCGACGCCGATCTCGCGCACGGCGCGCGGCGCACTGACGGCCAGTTCGCGAACGCCGGGACGGGCAACCGTCGGGGGCGGCAGCAAGGCGACGCCGAGGCCCGCGGCGACCAGACCGCGCAGCGTCTCCGGCTCCTCGCCCTCGAACGCCACCCGCGGCCTGAACCCGGCCTGCTCGCACAGCGCTTCGGTCAGCCGCCGCAGCCCGTACCCCGGTTCGAGCGTGACGAACGGCTCCTCCGCGGCCTCCGCGAGCCGGACGCGGCGGCGCGCGGCGAGGCGGTGGTCGGCGGGGACGACGAGCAGCAGGCGCTGCTCGTCGAGGCGGCGCGTGACGAGGTCGGGCGCCTCGGGAACGGGCGAGGTCAGGCACAGGTCCAACTCCCCCGCCCGCATGCGCTCGATCATGTCCTCGCCGTAGCTCTGCACGAGCGCGAAGCGGACCCGGGGATGGTCCTCGCGGAACTCGCGCAGCAGCGCGGGCACCGTCTCCGGGCCCATGGTGTGCAGGAAGCCGAACGCCACCTTCCCCGCCGCCGGATCGGCGTCGGAGCGGACCGCGTCCACGGCGCGCTCGACCTCCCCGAGGGCGCGTTCGACCGAGCGGGCGAACGCCCGGCCGGCGGGCGTGAGGGCGACGGTGCGCCCGCGGCGGGCGAGGAGCGCCATGCCGAGGTCGGCCTCCAGTCTGGCCATGGCGCGGCTGAGCGTGGGCTGCGGAACGGACAGGTCGCGCGCGGCCTGGGTGATGTGTTCGTGGCGGGCGACCCCCGCGAAGTGCGCGAGGCGCGGCGCCAGCAGCGCGGCCCAGGAGCCGGGCGAGATGTCCGCCCGGGGCGACGTGACCGAGGCGCCCGCCGTTACCGAGAAGTCGTTTTCGTTGCGTGGAGATGACATGCCGCCCCTTCACCTGTGCTTATGCTTCAGCATTATATAGAGCAGCCGGTTCATGCATTGGACGCATAAAAAGGGTCGGCGTACGTTTGCAGTATGCCCAGCCCAGCAACGGGGGCTCCCGCCACCGCGGGGGCCTCTCCCTCGCCTTCCCCGGCCGCTACCCCGGCCCGTTCCTTCTCCCTGACTTCCCTCTCTTCGCACGTGCGCATCAACCTCGCGCTGTTCGCGATCGGTCTCGCCACCTTCGCGATGCTGTTCTCCACGCAGGCCCTGCTGCCGGACATCGCCACCGCCTACGGCATCAGCCCCGACCGGGCCAGCTGGACGGTGTCGGCGACCACCATCGGCCTGGCCGTCGCGGTGCTGCCGCTGAGCACGCTCTCCGAGCGGTTCGGGCGGCGGCAGACGATGACCGTCTCCGTCGCGGTCGCCGTGGCCCTGGCCGTGGTGATCCCGTTCGCGCCCGACCTGTCCACACTGATCGCGCTGCGGGCGGTGCAGGGCATGGCCATAGCGGGCATCCCCGCCTCCGCGGTGGCGTACCTCTCCGAAGAGCTGGACGGGCGGGCGACCGTGGGCGCGGTCGGCCTCTTCATCGCGGGCAACAGCGTGGGCGGCATGTCCGGCCGGGTGCTGACCGGCTGGGTGGCCGAGGGCTTCGGCTGGCGGGCCGCGCTCGGCGCGGTCGCCGTGCTGGGAATCGCCGCCGCCGTGCTCTTCCGGGTGCTGCTGCCGCGCTCGCGCAACTTCACGCCCGCGTCCCTGCGCCCGCGGCTGGTGCTGCGCACGGTCCGCGACCACCTGGCCAGACCGCTGCTGCTGCGCCTCTACGGCATCGGAATGCTGCTGATGGCCGCGTTCAGCGCGGTGTACACGGTGATCGGCTTCCGGCTGGTCGAGGAGCCGTTCAACCTCTCGGCCGGCCTGGCCGGTTCGGTCTTCGTCATCTACCTCGTCGGCACCGGCTCGTCCTCCGCGACGGGGCCGCTGATGGAACGGCTCGGGCGGCGCGGTGCGCTGTACGTCGCGATCGGCACGGTGACGGCCGGGCTGCTGCTGACCCTCGCCGACCACCTGGTGGCCGTGCTGACCGGCCTCGTCCTGATCACGGCGGGCTTCTTCTTCGGGCACGCGGTGGCCTCCGGCTCCGTGAGCCGTACCGTCACGCACGGCAAGGCGCAGGCATCGGCGCTGTACCAGGTCGCCTACTACCTGGGGGCGAGCATCGGCGGCACGGCGGGCGCCATGATCTTCCACCACGCGGACTGGGCGGGACTCGTCGCCTCCGCCCTGGTCGCCCTGCTGGCGACGGCCGCCATCACGCTGTACGCCACGCGCCGCGCGCTCGTCGAGCGCCGGGCGCTTGCCACGGCCGCCTGAGGCGTCGCATCCACCGGGAGAACGAGAGGGAATCACTCTCAGTGAGGAGAAGGTTCCTTACTTTCGTCTCCTGTGCGGGGGCGGGGGCGCGGGACATGCTGGACGCGTGAACACACTCTCACTCTGCGTGATCGCCGTAGCCCGTCTCGTGATGCGCACGGGCTCCCGATCCGGCCTCCGGCCGGGTGTCCCGTCCGGCCTCCGGTCGGGTGTCCCGTCCGGTGGCCCGTTCAGCATTCCGCGGCGTATCGCCGCCGGAGCGGTCGGCGCCCTCGGTTCCGGAGCTAGGGCGGGGCGGGCGCCGCGCGCCCCCTCTCACACCAATCGCCCCTGCCCGGCACGCTGTCCGCCGTCGCACCATGAGTACGACCGTGCAGCGTCTGGGGAGGGCGAGGATGGGACAGCACAGCAAGCCGGAGCCGGACCCGGGGGAGGGCACTCCCCCACCGGAGAACGCGGACAGCCAGGTCCCGGTGCCGCCGGCACCGGAGGGCAAGCACAAGAAAGAGAAGAAGAAGTAGGTGTGCCGGTTCGGGGAGCGGCAGCACCGGCTGGCGGCCGCGATGGCCGACTCCGGGAGCTGGCCCGAAGACTCGCCGTGGATCCGGGAGGCCGTTGCCGCCCTGCCGCGGCATCTGTTCGCCCCCGACCGGCTGTGGCACTGGGACGGCCGGGCATACACGCCGGTCGACCGCGCGGCGGACCCGGAGCGCTGGGCCGACCAGGTCTATGCGGGCCCGGATCAGCCGGCGGTGACACAGGTCTCGGGCGGGCTGCCGACATCCAGCCTGTCCTGCCCGTCCATGGTGGCGGACATACTCGACTCGCTGGACCCCGAGCCCGGCCACCGCGTCCTGGAGCTGGGCACCGGCACCGGGTGGAACGCGGCGCTGCTGGCCTGGCGTGCGGGCCCGGGCCGGGTGATCAGCCTGGAGGTGGACGAGGAGATCGCCCGGGCCGCGGAGCGGCGGCCCACGGGGGCCACCGTCGTCGTGGCGGACGGCACCGCGGGCTGGCCACAGGGCGCGCCGTTCGACCGGATCATCGCCACCTATGCGGTGGAGCGGATTCCCTGGGCCTGGGTGGCCCAGACCCGCCCGGGCGGCCGGATCGTCGCGCCCTGGGGGCGGCTGGGCCATGTGGCCCTCACGGTCGCCGAGGACGGCCGGTCGGCGGCGGGCTGGATACAGGGCCTCGCCACCTTCATACCGAGCCGGGGTGCCGCCCCCGCCCGGTCCTGGCGAGAGGTCCGCGGATCGGAGCCCGCCCCGGAGCAGTCCCGCGCGGCCCGTGACCCGAGACCGCTGCACGACGACGCCCACCTGCTGTTCGGCCTGCGGGTCCTGCTGCCCGACGTGCGGATCGCCACCCACTCGGGGCCGCGCGGCATGACGGCGTGGCTCCACGACGGTGTGGCTTCCTGGGCCGTCCTCACCGCCCGGCCCGATGCCCCGCCTTCGGTGCGCGGAGCGGGCCCGCGCGTCCTCGCGGACGAGGTGTCCGCGGCCTGGGACAGGTGGCTGGCCCTCGGCTCGCCCCAGCTGTACGACTTCGGCATGACCGTCACCCCGCGTGCCCAGCACGTCTGGTGCCGCACCCCGGCCGCGGACGCCAGCTGGGCCGTGTAGCTCCCGGGTCCGGGCCGCGGTGCGGCAGGAGGGCGGTCAGGTGGCGAGGTACCGCGGGGTGACCTCGCCGATGGCGCGGTCGAGGATCTCCAGGCCGAGATCCAGTTCCTCCTTGGTGCTGGTGAGCGGCGGGGCTATGCGGAAGGTGCCCGCGGTGCCCGGGAGTTGGACGATGTTCATGTGCAGCCCCAGCTCCAGGCAGCGCCGGGTGACCAGGGTGCCCATCTCGTCCGAGCCCTGCTTGCTGGTGCGGTCGAGGACCAGTTCGAGGCCCTGGAGGAGTCCGCGGCCCCGGACGTCGCCGATGGCCTCGTGCCGCCCCTGCATCCCGAGCAGGCCTTCGCGCAGGTGGGTCCCGAGGCGCGCCGCGCGCTGGTCCATCTCCTCACGGACCAGGACGTCGAGCACCGTGTTGCCGACGGCGGCGACCAGGGGGTCGGAGACGTGCGTCGTGAGGAAGAGGAAGCCACGGTCGTGGGCCTCCTGTTCGATCTCGGGCGAGGTCACGACGGCGGCCAGCGGCAGGCCCGCGCCCAGCGTCTTGGAGAGGGTGAGGATGTCGGGGACGACGCCGTCCCGTTCGAAGGCGTACCAGGTGCCGGTGCGGCACAGCCCGGTCTGGGCCTCGTCGAGGATCAGGAGCATGCCGCGCTCCTCGCACTTCCGCTTCAGTGCCGCGAGGTAGCCGAGGGGGAGTTCGATGACGCCGCCGGTGCTGAGGATCGGCTCGACGATGCAGGCGGCCAGGCTGCCGGTGGACTGTGCGTCGATGAGTCCGAAGGCGTGGTCGAGTTGCTTGCGCCAGTCGAGGGTGCCGTCGGGGGTGGTGAAGTCGGGGCGGTAGGCGTCGGGGGCGGGGATGGCGAAGTTGCCGGGTGCGGACGGCCCGTATCCCTTGCGGCCCGCGCTGTACGTGGCGTTCGCGGCGGCTTGCGTCATGCCGTGCCAGGAGCGGGCGAAGGAGACGATCTCGTGTCTGCCGGTGACGAGCTTGGCCATGCGGATGGCCGCCTCGTTGGACTCGGCCCCGGTCGTGAGCAGCAGTGTCTTCTCCAGCGGGGCGGGGAGCGACTCGGCCAGCCGGCGGCACAGGTCCACGACGGGACGGGAGAGCATGCCGCTGAAGAGGTGATCGAGCGTGGCGGCCTGCCGCCCGAGGGTGGCGACGATGTCCGGGTGGGAGTGGCCGAGGATCGCGCTCATCTGGCCGGAGGTGAAGTCGAGCAGTCGGCGGCCGTCGGCGGTGTGGACGTGGCTGCCGGCGGCGTGGGTGATGATCCGCGGGGTGAAGGGGGTGCCGTAGCGCAGGACGTGCCGGTCGACATCCGCCCAGAAGGCTTGGGTGTCCGCTTCGGTGTCGGTCATGACCGGACCGTAACGAGATCGGATCGGCCGGGTCCATCGCGCATTTCCGCGCATGCTGTTCGGCCACCGCGAACAATTACGCTGGAGTGATGCCTCTGAACCCGTGGCGGCTGCAACTGCTGGACGCATTCGGCCGGCTCGGCACGGTCCGGGCGGTGGCCGCGGAGCTGAATATGAGCCCGTCCAGCGTCTCCCAGCAGCTGGCGGCCCTGGAGGCGGAGACCCGCACCCGTCTGCTGGAGCGCGTGGGCCGGCGGCTCGTTCTGACCCCCGCAGGCGCCCTGCTGGCCGAGCGGGCCCGCGACGTGCTGGAGCGGCTGGACGCCATCGAGGGCGAGCTGGCCGAGCTGCGCTCGGAGCCCGTCGGCCGGCTGCGCGTGTCCAGCTTCGCCAGCGGCGTGCTGCCGCTTCTGGTGGCGGCCGCCACCTCGCTCGCCAGGACGCATCCGCGCCTGGATCTGGAGCTGCTCGAAGTCGAGCCGCACGAGAGTATCCCGGCCCTGCTGGCCGGCTCGTGCGACATCGCGGTGACGGTGGACACCGGGGACGACCCGCCGGTGCCCGGTATCCGCACCGTGGGACTGGCCACCGATCCGCTGCTCCTCGTCCTGCCGCCCGGGCACCGCCTGGCCCGTGCCCCCGTCCTCACCCTCGCGGAGCTGGCGCAGGAGCGGTGGGCCCTCGACCGCCCGGGCACGTACCTCGGCGAGCTGGTGCCGCGGCTGTGCCGGCGGGCCGGGTTCGAGCCGCTGGTGGCGGGCCGCTTCCCGAGCCACCACATCCTCGTCGGCCATGTGGCCGCCGGTCTGTCGGTCGCCGTGCTCCCCGGGCTCGCCGTCGCGCCGCGGGCGGCGGTCGTCACCCGGACCCTGGAGCCGTTCGGCGAGCGCCGGATCGTTGCCGCGGTGCGACGAGTCACCGGGCGCCGCGCGGCGACCTCGGCGGTGCTCACGGCCCTCGGGGCCGCCGCCGCCGAGGCCGCGGGTGCCGGGCCGCCGCCGAGGCCGCGGCGGCGGCCCGGCGGCGGGGGCTGACGGCGCGCACCGGAGGCGGGCCGCCGCCGTGCGATGCTGGTGTGCATGACGCTGGAGGACCTGGTCCGGCTGCGCCGCGCCCGGGACATGATGGACCGCGACTACGCGCGGCCGCTGGATGTTCCGGCGCTGGCGAACGTCGCCCTCATGTCGCCCGGGCACTTCTCCCGCAGCTTCCGCGCCGCCTTCGGGGAGACGCCCTACAGCTACCTGATGACCCGCCGTGTCGAGCGGGCGAAGGCCTTGCTGCGGCGGGGGGATCTGAGCGTCACGGAGGTCTGCGTCGCGGTCGGATGTACCTCGCTCGGGTCGTTCAGCTCGCGCTTCACCGAGCTGGTCGGCGAGAGCCCCAGCGCCTACCGGTCCCGCCGCCACGAAGCAGGCGCCCCGATCCCGGCATGCGTCGCCAAAATTCACACGCGACCGGTCAGGATCGGAGAAGCGAAATCCGCCGCCGCCTCATAGCGTCGGGGCATGAACATCAAGCTTTCACAGTGCTTCATCGCAGTCGACGACCATGACAAGGCGCTCGCCTTCTACCGCGACGTCCTCGGTCTTGAGGTGCGCAATGACGTCGCCTTCGAGGGGATGCGCTGGGTGACCGTCGGCTCCCCCGCGCAGCCGGACGTGGAGATCGTCCTCGAACCGCCGCTCGCCAACCCCAACGCCTCGCCGGCCGACAAGCAGGCGATGGCCGAACTGCTGGCCAAGGGCATGCTGCGCGGCGTGATCTTCGCCACCGACGACTGCGACGCCACCTTCGAACGCATCCGGGGCGGCGGCGGAGAGGTGCTGCAGGAGCCGATCGACCAGCCGTACGGCGTTCGCGACTGCGCCTTCCGCGACCCGGCGGGCAACATGCTCCGCTTCACCCAGCCCCGCACATAGCAGGACCGCGTCGCTGGCCGAACGGCCGGGCGCCCGGTGAGGATGGCGGGCATGACAGCAAGAATCACGCACATTCCGGCCCCCGATGGCGTCGCACCGGCGGCCAACTACGCGCACGTCGTCCTGGGCACGGGCACCTTCGTCGCCGTCTCCGGGCAGGTGGCGCTCGACGAGGCGGGGGAGGTCGTCGGCAGGGGCGACGCCGCCGCGCAGGCCCGGCAGGTATTCGAAAACCTGCGGCGCTGCCTGGCCGCCGCGGGAGCGACGTTCGCGGACGTCGTGAAGCTGACGTACTACGTGACCGACGTCGCCCACCTGCCCGCGGTGCGCGCCGCGCGCGACGAGGCGCTGGGCGCCGGGGCGCTGCCCGCGAGCACCGCGGTGCAGGTGGCGGCGCTGTTCCGGCCGGAGTTCCTGCTGGAGGTCGAGGCGTTCGCCGTGGTGGACGGCGCCTGAGCGGGAACGCCGCGACGGCGCGTTGACGGTCTTCCCGGACAGGGCCGTCCGCGTTCCCGTATGCCGCGGCACGGCGATCCTTCTTCGGACGGAACTATTCGAAAAGCTTGCGGACTTGCTCATTGAAGGTGAGTGCGGCGAGCACGCCGAACAGCAGGATCGACCAGACCAGCGCGGCCAGCCGGAAACCCCTGATGCGGATGGCCTTCGGCAGCATCCGGCGGTTGATCGCGATGAGCAGCCCGGAGTAGATGAACATCATCGTGCCGCCGCTGCACGCCGCGATGATGGCGAGCGTCAGCGGCTGCGTCATGCCCGCGAGGATCACGACGATGCCGATGAGCGCGAGTCCCCAGACCAGCACGGCGTAGAGCTTGCTCTCCGACATCTTCGGCAGATAGCTGGTCTTGAGCACGTCGGCGGCCAGCCTGCTGGTGTAGTCGACGATGCCCAGCGCGGCGGCGAACATCGACACGGCACCCACCGCCCAGAAGAACGTGCCGAACCAGGGCCCGACCGACTCCTTCAGCGCATTGCCCTCGATTTCGAGGAACGAGACGTCGTTGCTCAGATCGGGGCGGCCGTAGACCGTCACGTAGGCGAGCAGCGACATGAAGGTGATCGAGAGGAAGGAGATGAGGACGAACGTCGAGAGCTGTTCCCGGTTGGCGAAGCGCCACCAGCCCCGCCAGTGGGCCAGATTCTCCTCGGTGGGCCGGAAGATGAACCCGGCCCGGCCCCGTGCCTCCGGCTCGTGCGTCACCGGCGAGACGATTTTCGGAACGTAACGCCCCATGCCGAAGCCCTTGTCCCTGATCCAGTTGCTCTGCACCAGGTTCTGCCCGCCGCCCGCCCCGGCGAACGCAAGCGCGCCGAGCAGCACGGCGAAGCCGAGTTCGGAGGGGAAACCGGGCTCCGTGACGATCTTGCGCGCGTCCGCCCAGTCGGAGCTGCCGAACGCAAAGACGGCGGTGACCAGGAGCAGGACCAGCAGCGCGGCGATTTTGATCATCTGTGCGCGTTCCAGCGCGTTATAGACGACCGGGGCCAGCGTGAGAATGAGCGCGACGATGATGAGAATGACCGTGGCGATGACCGCCACGTCCCCGCCGAAGAGGTAGGTCACCAGCGTCGCGGAGCTGGTGGCCCAGGCGGGCCAGAGGTTGGCGAAGTAGGCGAGGGCCGCGAACACCAGGCCCCAGTGCTTCCACAGGCGGCTGAAACCGGTGATCGCCGTCTCCCCGGTGGCGAGCGTGTACCGCTCGATCTCCATGTTGAGGAAGTACTGGGTGACCAGCCCGATCAGGGCCGCCCAGACGAAAACCAGCCCGGCCTGCGAGGAGATGTAGGGAAAGAGGATGAACTCGCCGCTGGCCATGCCCACGCCCGCGGCGACGATGCCCGGGCCGATGTAGCGCCACTGTCCGGTCGGCGGCGGCGGCAGATCGCGCACGGTGGGGCGGGGAACGTACTTCGTGGGGAACGCGTCGGACGGATCGGACGGGGCGGCCTCGGCCGGGCCCCTGTCGTGTGCGTCGTTCATGGGAATGCCCTTTCCCTTGCGGCTCCGACGGGAGGTACGGGCAGTGCGTCAGCGCTGTACGGCGGCCCTGGCCGGCAACGGCCTTTTCCGGGGAGGGGACGAACGGCCGTCGACGGCGTATCCGTGTTCGCGGGCGGGGCGGGGCGGGCGGGGCGGGCAGGGATGTGCAGGGGGAGACCCGCGTGCGGAACCGACTCAACCACCGCGTCGTCCACGGGGGCAAGATCTGCGACCGGGGACCGAGGACTTGCGCCCGACGGGCTTCCCCGCCCCCTGCCCGATCCGCGCCGCGGGCCGGCGGAGGAGGATGTCCCGGTGACTGACATACGCCAGCCTCCCGGCTCGGTCACGGGCGGAGGCCGCACCTGGGCGATCGTTCTCGCCTCGTGCATCGGACAGTTCCTGGTCGTTCTCGACGTCTCGGTGGTCAACATCGGGCTGCCCAGCATGCGCGACGACCTCGGTCTCGGCGGCTCGGCCATGCAGTGGGTCGTCAACGCCTACGCCCTGACGTTCGCCGGATTCCTGCTGCTCGGCGGGCGGGCCTCCGACCTCTTCGGCCGCAGGAACGTGTACCTGCTCGGACTCGGCCTGTTCACCGCGGCCAGCCTGGTCGGCGGTCTGGCCCAGAACGGCGGCACGCTGATCGCCGCGCGTGCCGTGCAGGGCGTCGGGGCCGCCGCCCTGGCGCCGGTCACCCTGTCACTGCTGACCAGCACGTTCGCCGAGGGCCCCGCCCGCACCCGCGCCATCGCCGCGTGGACCGCGGTCGGCGCGGCCGGCGGCGCGGCGGGCGGCCTCATCGGCGGGGCGCTGACCGACTACACGTCCTGGCGCTGGGTGCTCCTGATCAACGTCCCGATCGGCCTGGCCGTCGGCGCGGTCGTCCTCGGCTGGCTGCGCGAACCCGCCGGGACCAGGGCCAGGCCGCGCCTCGACCTGCCCGGCGCGGTGCTGGTCACGGCGGGCGTCGCCGGGCTCGCCTACGGAGTCAGCCGCAGCGAGACGGACGGCTGGACCTCGCGCTCCGCGCTGCTGCTGATGCTGGGCGGGCTGGTGACGCTGGCGGCGTTCGTCGCGGTCGAGGCGCGCAGCGCCCAGCCGCTGATGCCGCTGCGGCTGTTCCGCATCCGCAGTGTGGCCGTCGGCAACGTCGTGATGCTGGTCAGCATGAGCGGCAGCTTCGCGATGTGGTACTTCCTCACCCTGTACATGCAGAACGTGCTCGACTACAGCGCCGTGCGCACCGGCCTGTCGTTCCTGCCGCACACCGCGGCGATCATCCTCGGCTCGCAGCTGGCACCACGGCTGATGGCGCGCTTCGGCAGCCGCACGATGGCCATGGCCGGCGGGCTGCTGATGGCGGGCGGGTTCCTGTGGCAGAGCGCCGCGCTCACGGCGGACGGCACGTTCGTGACCGCTGTGCTGGGGCCCGCCCTGCCGATGGCCGCCGGGGCCGCGCTGATGCTGACCCCGCTCACCGACACGGCGACCTCGGGCGCGTCGGCGCAGGACGCGGGCGGCGTGGCCGGGCTGATCAACACCTCACGGCAGATGGGCGCCGTCCTCGGCCTGTCCGTGCTGTCGGCGGTCGCCGCTTCGGGCGCGGCGGGCGAGCCGGGCGCGGGCGCCGCCGCCCTCGCGGACGGCTACGGGCGGGCGTTCCTCACCGCGGGGCTCGTCGTCACGGCCGCAACCGTCCTGGTGCCCCTGCTGCCGCGGCCGCGCCGAGCGGCCGACGGGCCACACGACGAGGCGGACACCGGTCGGCACCCGCACCCCCACGAGGCCCCGGCCCCCAGCGCCACCGCCTAGCCGGCCCCGCGGGCGGCAACGGGGGCCTGGCGTTCCCCGTTTCACACGCCGAGCACGATCTTGGCGGTGGTGAAGTAGATGACCAGGCCCGTGGCGTCCACGAGTGTGGTGACCATCGGCGCGGACACCACCGCCGGGTCGATCCGCAGTTTCTTCGCCAGCAGCGGCATCGTGCCGCCGACCGTCGAGGCCCAGGCGCAGATCACGACCAAGGTCAGCGCCACGACGCTCGCAATGTCCCAGCCGACGAACAGCGCGCCGACGAACAGGCCGACCAACGCCAGCATGCAGCCGAGCAGCAGCCCGGTGCGGCACTCGCGCCAGATCACCCGCAGCAGGTCGGAGGTCCGCACCTCGCCCACCGCGAGGGCGCGGACCGCGGCCGTGGCCGCCTGCGCGCCGGAGTTCCCGCCCGTTCCGATCAGCAGTGGAACGAACAGCGCCAGCTGGGTCACCTCGTTCAGCTCGTCCTCGAACATCTGCGTGACAGAAACGGTCAGCGTGGCGGCGACCATCAGCAGCATCAGCCACATCACCCGCACCCGGGACATCCGGAAGACGCTCACCGACATGTAGTGCCGTTCGAGCGGCTCGGCCCCGGACTGCCTGGCGACGTCCTCCGTATCTGCGGCCTCGATGACCTCGAACGCGTCATCGCTGGTCAGCAGCCCGACGAGCCGCTCCTCGCTGTCGACGACGGGCAGGTCGAGCACATTGGTCTCGCGCATCAGCCGCGCCGCGTCCTCCGCGCGGTCGGTGGCCCTGGCCATCGGCGGGGCGGTCTCCACCAGATCCGACACCATCGCCCGCGGCTCGCTGAGCACCAGCTCCCGCAGCTCGACGATCCCGGTCAGCCGCCGCCCGGCGTCCACCACCGGCAGCGTGTAGATCGTCTCCGCCTGCGCACCCCTGCGGCGCACCACCTCAAGAGCCTGGCCGACCGTCAGGTCCTGTTGCAGCGCGACGGTCTCCGGCGTCATGTACCGGCCGACCGAACCCTCCGGGTAGCCGAGCAGCGCGGCCGTCATCTGCCGTTCGTGCGCGCTCAGCCCGGCCAGGACCCGCTGGGCGACCTTGGCCGGGGCCTCCTTGAGCATGCGGGCCCGGTCGTCCGGGTCCATGTGCTCGACCAGGTCGCGGAACGCCTGGTCGCGCAGCCCTTCGAGAATCTGCTGCTGGTCGACCGGGTCGAGCTCCTCGAAGACTTCGAGCGCGCGGTCCTTGTCCAGCAGCCGGAACGTGATGACGGACTCGACGGCGTCCATCCGGGCGATCTCGTCGGCGATGGCGTAGGGCGGCTGGGTCTCCAGCCACTCCAGCGCCCCGGCGAGGTCCTGCTCCTCCAGCAGGACAGGCAGGTGAGTCATGACGGGGGAACCCCCAGGGAGCGGAAGGCGGTCACGGGCATCCGGAGTGCGCGCACACGCCTGCCGCCCCAGGCCACATGGCTACCTGGGCGGGAAGGCGCGGCGCGGGGGATGACTAGGAGGCTCACTGCGCATCGCAGCGTCACCTCCTGCCGTGCCGAGCCGCGGAAACCGTCTCTCAGGGTACAAGGCATCGGTCACGATCATGGCAAAAATTCCGACATTATGGACGGCCAGTGGCCGTCCGCCATGAACGTTTTCCGGCGGGGAGCGGTCGCTCAGGCAATACGGTCGAGAACGGTCGGGCGAACGGTCGCCTCGTCACCCGAACCGATCCTGATGGCGTCGCCCACGAGTTCGGCCAGCGCCGCCTCGAACCGTTCCGGGGTGTCGGTGTGCAGCGTCAGCAGCGGCGCGCCCGCCGTCACCACGTCGCCCGGCTTCGCGTGCAGTTCCACGCCCGCGCCCGCCTGCACCGGGTCCTCCTTGCGGGTCCGGCCCGCGCCGAGCCGCCAGGCCGCCACCCCGACCGCGTACGCGTCCAGGCCGGTCAGCACGCCCGACTCCGGCGCCGTCACGGTGTGCCGCTCCGCGGCCCGCGGCAGCGGCGCGTCCGGATCGCCGCCCTGGGCGGTGATCATGCGCCGCCAGCGGTCCATCGCGGAACCGTCCGCGAGCGCCCGCGCCGGGTCGGCGTCCGGCAGCCCGGCCGCGTCCAGCATCTCCCGCGCCAGCGCCAGCGTCAGCTCGACCACGTCGGCGGGGCCGCCGCCCGCCAGCACCTCGACCGCCTCGCGCACTTCGAGCGCATTGCCCGCGGTGCGGCCCAGCGGGGTCGCCATATCCGTGAGCAGCGCCACCGTCCGCACCCCGTGGTCGGTGCCGATCTCGACCATGGTGGCGGCCAGTTCCCGCGCGTCCTCGACCGTCTTCATGAACGCGCCGGAACCCGCCTTGACGTCCAGCACCAGCGCCCCGGTGCCCTCGGCGATCTTCTTCGACATGATCGAGGAGGCGATCAGCGGAATCGACTCGACCGTGCCCGTCACGTCGCGCAGCGCGTACAGCTTCCGGTCGGCCGGGGCCAGGCCCTCCCCCGCCGCGCACACCACGGCACCCGTCTCCCGCAGCACCCGCAGCATCTCGTCACCCGACAGGCCCGCCCGCCAGCCGGGGATCGACTCCAGCTTGTCCAGCGTGCCGCCGGTGTGCCCGAGCCCCCGGCCCGACAGCTGCGGAACGGCCGCCCCGCAGGCCGCGACCAGCGGCGCGAGGGGCAGCGTGATCTTGTCGCCGACGCCGCCCGTCGAGTGCTTGTCCGTCGTCGGCAGCGGCAGCGCCGAGAAGTCCATGCGCTCCCCGGACGAGATCATCGCCGCCGTCCAGCGGGCAATCTCGGACCGGTCCATCCCGTTCAGCAGGATCGCCATGGCCAGCGCCGACATCTGCTCGTCGGCGACCTCGCCCCGCGTGTAGGCGGCGATGATCCAGTCGATCTGCTCCGGGGTCAGCGCCCGGCCGTCGCGCTTGGCGCGGATAATCGTGATCGCGTCCATGGGCCTACTGTTCCAGGTGCCAGGACTGCGGCAGCAGGTCCCCCAGCGGCATGACGCCCTCCGGGGTCTCCACGGCCAGGCCGGGCCCGCCGTGCTCCATCAGCAGCTGCCGGCAGCGCCCGCACGGGGTGATCACCCGGCCCTCGCCGTCGCAGCACGTGAAGTGCGTCAGCCGCCCGCCGCCCGAGGCGTGCAGCGCGGACACCAGGCCGCACTCCGCGCACAGGCCCAGGCCGTAGGAGGCGTTCTCCACATTGCAGCCCGTCACCACCCGGCCGTCCTCGACGAGTGCCGCGGCGCCCACCGGATAGTCCGAGTACGGGGCGTAGGCCCGGGACATGGCGTCCCTGGCCGCCGCCCGCAGCGCCGCCCAGTCGGCCCCGGCCGTCATGTCGCCTGCCCTCTCCGGTACGGCCGCCCGACGGCCCGTGGCGTGCGCAATCGCTGCGCGAACAGCGTCAGGACCAGCAGCGTCGTCAAGTACGGGCTGGCGGTGACCAGTTCGAGCGGCAACGTGTCCGTCGACTCGTACCACAGCCACATCACCCCGCCGAGCACCGCGATGGCCATGGCCGCGGCCCGCTTGCCGCGGTAGAACTGCCAGACCGCGAGGACCAGCAGCCCCAGCGCGAACAGCAGCAGCATCGCGTGCACCACCGGCCGGTCGCGGGTCTGGAGCACGTCCATGAACCCGAAGAGCCCGGCGCCCGCGGCGACCCCGCCCGGCCGCCAGTTCCCGAAGATCATGGTGGCGAGGCCCAGGTAGCCACGGCCGCCCGTCTGTCCGTCCTGGTACATGCGGATCAGCACCGCCAGGTAGGCGCCGCCGAGACCGGCCAGACCGCCGGAGACGGCGAGCGCCAGGTACTTGTACAGGTAGACGTTCACGCCCAGCGACTCGGTGGCCTCCGGGTTCTCGCCGCAGGAACGCAGCCGCAGGCCGAACGACGACTTCCACAGCACCAGGTACGTGCCGACGAAGATCAGCACGGCCAGCAGCGTCAGCCACGACACCTCGTGCACCGTGGCCCGCAGGATGCCCGCGAGGTCCGAGAGCAGGAACCAGTTCTTCGCGTCCAGATCACCCAGCCAGTCGGAGATGCCCGGCACCGTGAACGGCTCAAGGCGCTCCATCTGCGGCGACTGCTTGTCGTTGCCGCCGCGGGCCAGCGCCTCGCTGCCCTCCGCGGCGAACCACAGCTTCGCCAGGTACTGGACGACGCCGAGCGCCAGGATGTTGATGGCGACGCCGGAGACGATGTGGTCCACGCCGAACGTCACCGTCGCCACCGCGTGCAGCAGCCCGCCCAGCGCGCCGCCCACGATCCCGGCGAGCACCGCGGCCCACGGCCCGTGCTGCCAGCCGATCCAGCCCGCCGAGAACAGGCCGAGCATCATCATGCCTTCGAGGCCGATGTTGATCACGCCGGCCCGCTCGGCCCACAGCCCGCCGAGCCCGGCCAGGCCGATCGGCACCGCGAAACCCATCGCGGCGCCCCACTGGGCGGCCGAGGTCAGGCTCTGCTGGTCGGTGATCGCCCGCACCAGCGAGAGCAGCAGCAGCGCCCCGGCGATGATCAGCAGCACGACCGGGTACGTCAGCCTGCCGCGGCGCTCCTCGGCCACGCGGCCGCGGGGGCGCACCTTGCCGGCGAGGGTGGACAGGGGCGTGGTCACGCGGACACCTCCGCCGAGTCGTGGGGGCCCTTCGGGCCGTTCGGTCCGCCGGCGGCGGACTGGGCGGCCAGCTGTTCGCCGACCTTCCGCTGCTGGCGCCTGATGCCCCAGCGGCGGACCAGTTCGTAGGCCACGACGACGGAGAGGACGATGACGCCCTGCATCACGCCGACGATCTCCTGGTCGTAGCCCTCGAATTCGAGCTGCGTGCCGGTCCGTTCGAGGAAGCCCCACAGCAGCGCCGCGAAGCCCATCCCGACCGGGTGGTTGCGCCCGAGCAGGGCGATGGCGATGCCCGTGAAGCCGAGCCCTTCGGGGAAGTCGTTGCCGTAGTTGCCCGACTCGTTGAGCAGCGTCGGCATGCCGACGAGGCCGGCCACCGCGCCGGACAGCAGCATCGCGGTGACGACCGTCCGCTTGACGCTGACGCCGCTGGCCTCGGCGGCGGGCTCGGAACGGCCGACCGCGCGCAGGTCGTAGCCGAAGCGGGTGCGGCCCAGCACGAACCAGTACACGATGCCGACCGCGACGGCGATGAGGATGGTGCCGTGCACCGGGTCGGGGCTGGTGGGGAACTCGAAGAACCAGCTGGAGGACGGGATGTCCTCGGTGTGGACAATGTTCTCGTCGCGCTCGGCGAGCCGGCCCTCCTGGAGGAAGTACGCGATGAGGGAGCCGCCGATGAAGTTCAGCATGATCGTCGTGATGACCTCGCTGACCCCGCGGCTCGCCTTCAGGTAGCCGGCGATGCCCGCCCAGATCCCGCCGCAGACCATCGCGGTCAGCAGGATGACCGGGATCTGCACGACGCCGGGCAGGCTCAGCGCACCGCCCACGACGGCGGCGAAGAACGCGGCGACCCGGTACTGGCCGTCCACGCCGATGTTGAACAGGTTCATGCGGAAGCCGATGGCAACGGCCGCCGCGGCCAGGTAGTAGGGGATCGCCTTGTTGATGATCCAGACCTGGCTGTCGCTCTTGGACCCGTAGTCGGCCATCACCTCGAAGGCACGGAACGGGTTGTCCCCGGTCAGCCCCATCACCGCGGAGGTGATGGCCAGCGCCGTGACCAGGGCGAGCAGCGGTGCGCTCAGGCCGAGGAGGAGCCGCTCCCTGCGGTCCCCGTCGCGGAGGCCCGCCAGGAGACGGCCGCCCGGCCGCGCCTGTCCTGCGGGGGTGTCGGTACTCATGCGCTCAGCCCTCCTCTCCCGGCCCGGAGCCCGTGCCCGGCTCCGGCTTCGTTTCCGTTCCCGGCTCCGCGGTGCCGACGCCGGCCCCGGCCGTGCCGGTCATCGCGGTGCCCAGCTCCTCGGGGGTGACGGTGGCCGGGTCGGCGGAGGCGACCAGCCGGCCCCGGTACATGACGCGGAGGCTGTCGGAGAGCCCGATCAGCTCGTCGAGGTCCGCGGAGATCAGCAGCACGGCCAGCCCCTCCCGGCGGGCGCGCCGGATCTCGTCCCAGATCTGTGCCTGCGCGCCCACGTCGACCCCGCGCGTGGGGTGGGCGGCGATCAGCACCTTCGGCCGGTGACTCATCTCCCGCCCGACGATCAGCTTCTGCTGATTGCCGCCGGACAGCGAGCCCGCGGTGACCTCGATGCCCGGGGTGCGGACGTCGTACTCGCGCACGATCCGCTCGGTGTCGGCGCGCGCCCCCTTCGCGTTCAGCAGCGGGCCGCGGCTGTTGGGCGGCTCGGTGACGTGGCCGAGCATGCGGTTCTCCCAGAGCGGCGCGTCGAGCAGCAGCCCGTGCCGGTGCCGGTCCTCTGGGATGTAGCCGATGCCCCGCTCGCGGCGGGTGCGGGTCGGGGCGTGCGAGACGTCCTGGCCGGCGAGCGCGATGGTGCCGCCGTCGGGCTGCCTGATGCCGATGATCGCCTCGACCAGCTCGGCCTGCCCGTTCCCCTCCACGCCCGCGATGCCGAGGACTTCGCCGCGGTGGATGGTGAAGTCGATGTCGGCGAGCACCTCGCGCAGCAGGCCGTCGGCGTCGCGCCCGGACAGGTGCAGCCCGGCAACGGTGAGCACCGGCTCGTCCGTGACGGTCGACTCCCGCGTCTGCGGGGTCGGCAGCTCGCTGCCGACCATCAGCTCGGCCAGGCGCTTCGGCGTGGTGCCCGCCGGCGCGACGGTGGCCACCGTGGTGCCGCGTCTGATGACGGTGATGTCGTCGGCGACCGACAGGACTTCGCCCAGCTTGTGCGAGATGAACAGCACGGTGAGGCCCTCCGCGGTCAGCTCCCGCAGGTTGCCGAACAGCGCGTCGACCTCCTGCGGCACCAGCACGGCGGTGGGCTCGTCGAGGATCAGGGTCCGCGCGCCGCGGTAGAGGACCTTCAGGATCTCCACCCGCTGCCGGTCCGCGACGCCGATCTCCTCGACCAGCAGGTCGGGGCGGACGCCGAGGCCGTAGGCGTCGGACAGCTCCAGGATGCGCCGCCGGGCGCCGGCGCCGATACCGTGCAGCTTCTCGGCGCCGAGGACGACGTTCTCCAGCACGGTCAGGTTGTCGGCGAGCATGAAGTGCTGGTGGACCATGCCGATGCCGCGGGCGATGGCGTCGGCCGGGGACCGCAGCACGACCTGTTCGCCGTCCACCGTGATGACGCCCTCGTCCGGCCGCTGCATGCCGTAAAGGATCTTCATCAGCGTGGACTTGCCCGCCCCGTTCTCGCCGACGAGGGCGTGGACGGTGCCGCGGGCGACGGTGATGTCGACGTCGTGGTTGGCGACGACGCCGGGGAAGCGTTTGGTGATGCCGCGCAGCTCGACGGCGGGAACGCCGGAGGCTTCGGCGGGCTGCGGTGGGCTGTCGGCGGGTGGGATGACGCACTCTCCTCCGGGCCTTCAGGGAGCGAAGGCCCAAGCGGTGGGACGCGGGCCGGGCGTTGGTCTGCGGAACGCTACCGCGCCTGCCCCGTACGGCGGCGCCCCCCGCACAGGTCTACTCGCGTAGGTCCGCTCACCGGAGCCCCCGGCCCTGCGGTCACGGCACCGGGCCGCCCCCGGCCCGCGCCCGGGCCGCGCGGGCCGGGGGCGGGACGCGGGCGCGGCCGGACCGCGCATGTCAGGGGTTGGGGGTGTCGTTGACGGTGACCTCGCCGTCCACGATGCGACGCGTGGCCTCTTCCAGCTCGGGGGCGAGATCGTCGATGAAGCCGCCCGAGGTGGCGAGCGCGACGCCGTCCTCGGCCAGGGTGTACTCGTGGTGGCCGGTCAGCGGCTCGCCCTCCTCGACGCTCTCGATGAGGTCGTACACCGCCACATCCACGCCCTTCACCACGGAGGTGAGGATCGAGTCCTGGTACTCGGCGAGCCCCGGCTGCTGGTACTGGTCGGAGTCCACGCCGATGCCCCACGCACCCTCGACGCCGGCGATCTGCTCGATCGAGCCCTGGCCGGAGGAGCCGGCCGCGGTGTAGATCACGTCCGCGCCGCGGCTGAGCATGCCGTCGGCCTGCTCGGCGGCGCGCGCCGGGTCGCTGAAGCCGCGGTCGTCGTCGCGGTACAGGTAGTTGACCTCGATCTCGATGTCGGGGTTGGTCTCCCTGACGCCCTGCTCGAAGCCCGCCTGGAACTTGCCGATCAGCGGGTTCTGCACGCCGCCGATGAACCCGACGATATTGCTCTCCGTGGTCAGCGCGGCGGCCACGCCGGCGAGGTAGGAGCCCTCGTGCTCGGCGAAGGTCATGCCGTAGGTGTTGTCGCCCTCGGGCACGGAGTCGACGACGCCGAACGTGGTGTCCGGGTACTCGGCCGCGACCTCGGTGATCGCGTTGCCGTAGAGGTACCCGACCCCGATGACCGGGTTGTAGCCGGCCTCGGCGAGGGAGGTGAGGCGCTGGACGCGGTCGGCGTCGGTCTCGCCGTTGCGCGCGGTCTGGTACTCGACCGAGACGCCCAGCTCCTCCTCGGCACGGTCGCCGCCGCGGGCGGCGGCCTCGTTGAACGAGTGGTCGTTCCGCCCGCCGACGTCGAAGGCGATGCCGACGCGGCCCTCGCCCGACGACTCCTCGTTGTTGGACTCCGTGGAGCTTTCTCCGCAGGCGCTGGCGGTGAGCGCGATGACCGCCGAGACGGCGACCGTTGCTGCAAGCCTGGATACGCGGCGCAAGAGGACGATTCCTTCCGTCGAAAGCGCCTCTTACGGCGCCGTTCCGCGAATCGTAACGCGCGTAGACCACGCGAGAAGCCCCGCATTCCTCCCGTTATCAGATCGGTGTGAACGCAACGTGTGCGCAACATTGAACGGTGCACGCACGTCCCGCGCGGCGGCGGCTTCGCTCAGCTCAGCAGGGCGGCTCCGGTGAGGAGGTCGACGCCGACGCCGATGGCGCTCTCGTCGATGTCGAAGTCACCCTGATGGATGTCCCGCGGGGCGGCCGACGCGTCCCCCGGGGGCCGCACGCCGAGGCGGGCCATCGCGCCGGGCACGTGCTCCAGGTACCAGGAGAAGTCCTCGCCGCCGAGGCTCTGTTCGGTCTCGCCCACCGCCTGCGCGCCGAAGCGGGCGGTCATCGCCTCGGCGAGCAGGGCCGTGGACGCGGCGTCGTTGACCACGGGCGGGACGCCGCGGATGTACTTGATCTCGGACTTGGCGCGGTACATCGCCGCCACCTCGTCCACCGCCGCGTGCACCAGGTCGGGCGCCGCCCGCCACGCGGCCAGGTCGAGGCAGCGCATCGTGCCCGACAGCTCCGCCGTCTGGGGAATCACGTTGGGCGCGTGGCCGGTGGTGAGGCGGCCCCAGGTGATGGCCATACCGGCGCGTGTGTCCACGCGGCGGGCGATCAGGGCCGGCACCTCGGTGGCCACCTTGGCCGCGGCGGTGACCAGGTCGGTCGTCAGGTGCGGGCGCGCGGTGTGGCCGCCGGGCCCGGCGAGGGTGACCTCGATCCGGTCGCAGGCCGAGGTGATCGCGCCGACGCGCACGCCGATGCGGCCCGCGTCCACCTTGGGGTCGCAGTGCAGGGCGAGAATCCGCCCGACGCCGTCCAGGACGCCGGTATCGACGACGTCCTGGGCGCCGCCGGGCAGCACTTCCTCGGCCGGCTGGAACAGCAGCCGCACCGGACGGGGCAGCAGGCCGCGCCCGGCCAGCCGGGTCAGCATCAGGCCCGCGCCGAGCACGATGGTCGCGTGCACGTCGTGCCCGCAGGCGTGGGCGCGGCCGGGCACGGTGGAACGGTAGGGCACGGTCTTGGTGTCCGGGATGGGCAGCGCGTCGATGTCGGCGCGCAGCGCCAGAAGCGGCCCCTCGGCGCCGGGCGGCCTGATGTCACAGACCAGACCGGTGCCGGTGTCGAGCACCCGCGGCGCGAGACCGGCTCTTTCGAGCCTGTCCTTGAGCACCGCGGTGGTGCGGACCTCCTGGTTGCCCAGCTCGGGGTGCATGTGCAGGTCGCGGCGGAACGCGATCAGCTCCGCCCGCAGGTCTGCGTCGAGCGTCGTGGGCGTGGACTCCGGAGACAGCAGATCACTCACGTGATTGAGATTAGCCTCATCCGAGCCCTCGGGGGCGGTTGATCATCCAAAGTTCATACTCCAGAAGGAGGGTGCGGCGCATGACGCGGAGCGTGAATGGGTATGACTCGCCTTTTCACTCCCGTTCCGCCCCTCCCCCTGTGGCGCAGGTCACGTCGCTTCGCCGTGCGCCTGCCGCGGGGACGAGGCCGGGGCGGGCCGGCCGCGGGTGCCGCGGGTGCCGCGGGCCGTACTGGTCACCTGGGAGAGGAAGCCGCTCGCGCGTGCGGTGACGCCGTCGGTGAACCACGCCTCGGCGACCTCGCACACCACGACCTCCGCCGTGGTGTCCGAGAGGACCCGCGGCAGGGTGTGGACGACGGTGGAGGGAAAGCTCAGGATCTTCGACCCGATCGGCCCGCGCCGCGCGACCAGTTCGAGCGGGAGATCGGGCCTGATGATCTCGACGCCGGCCTCGTTCGTCAGGCGGCGCAGCTTCTCGCTGCCCTCCTTGCGGTGCGCGAAGTACCGCGTGACGCCGTGTTCCGCGGCCAGTTCGCGGACCGCGCCGACATAGCGGTCCTCGTGCAGGACACCCGTCTCGACCAGCGAGGTGCCGACGAGGTCGGCGCCGCCGGTGAGCCGCGGGGCGCGGAAGTGGTCCCTGGTCCAGGAGAACGTGTTGTCGGTGACGGTGACGCCCGCCAGGGCCTCGACCGGCATCGCGGTGAACACCTCGACGCTGCGCCCGGCCGCGGGGGTGAGCCGGCGCACGGCCCGGCGGGCGACCGGCGCGAAGAGCACGGCCCGCGGACCGCGCGCCGCCGGCCGGTGCCAGCGCACCAGCCGCTCGCCGCGCGCGAGTTGCGCGGCGAACTCCATGGTGGCGGTGCCGTCGTCGACGACGACGACGTCACAGCGCCCGGCCATGGACAGCAGCAGCTGGAGATAGTGGGAGAACGGGTCCCCGATCACGAGCCTGCGGGCCCGCCGCAGCGGCCCTGCGAGCGCGGCCAGGGCCCGCGACGGCGTCACGGCGCCACCGCGGGCCTCGCGCCACAGCACACGGCATCCGGAGTCCCTCGCCAGCTGCGCCATGCGGCGCAACTGGCCCCTGCTGGTCGGGTCTTGGGGCGGCAATATGATCACGGTGAAGGCGCCGGGTCCGGTGGTGTGGGCCCATTCCAGCGTGTTCAGCAGCTGAACCGGGCTCTCTGCGAACGCCAGCGTCTCCGCGCGCGCGTCAGTCATGCCTCTCCGTCCGCTTTCCTGTGTGCAGATGTCCGGGCCGCCTCGCGCCGGCGGCCCGGAAGCCCCGTCAGACCGAGGCGGGTGCAGGCGCCGAGCCGCCCTGATCGGCCACGACGCCCTTGACACGGCGCAGCTTCTTCATCGGACCGAGCTCGCTGTCGTAGACCTTCTTGACGCCGTCCCCGAGGGAGTCCTCGATGATCCGAATGTCCCGGACCAGGCGCGTCAAACCCTGCGGCTCGACCGAAGCGGCTTGGTCGGAACCCCACATGGCGCGGTCGAGGGTGATGTGCCGCTCGACGAACGTGGCGCCGAGCGCCACCGCGGCCAGCGTGGTCTGCAGACCGGTCTCGTGCCCCGAGTACCCGATGGGCACGTTGGGGTACTCGGCCTGGAGGGTGTGGATCACCCGCAGGTTCAGCTCCTCGGCCTTGGCCGGGTAGGTGCTGGTGGCGTGGCAGAGCAGGATGTTCTCGCTGCCGAGCACCTCGACCGCGTGCCGGATCTGCTGGGGCGTGGACATCCCGGTGGACAGGATGACCGTGCGGCCGGTGGCGCGCAGGGCGCGCAGCAGCTCGTCGTCGGTCAGGGAGGCCGAGGCGACCTTGTGGGCCGGCACGTCGAACTGCTCCAGGAACTCGACGGCCTCGGTGTCCCAGGGCGACGCGAACCAGTGGATGTTGCGCTCGGCGCAGTACTCGGAAATGGCCCGGTACTGCTCCTCGCCGAACTCCACCCGGTGCCGGTAGTCGATGTAGGTCATCCGGCCCCACGGGGTGTCCCGCTCGATGTCCCACTGGTCGCGCGGCGTGCAGATCTCCGGAGTCCGCTTCTGGAACTTCACGGCGTCACAGCCGGCTTCCGCGGCGGCATCGATCAGCGCGAAGGCGTTCTCCAGGTCGCCGTTGTGGTTGATGCCGATTTCGCCAGTGATGTAGACCGGGCGGCCGGGGCCCACGACACGGTCCCCGAAGGTACGGAGGCGGTTGCCAGGGGTCATGATGCTGTCAGTTCCTTTCCGAGAATCCACGAGGCGATCTCGCGGATCGCGCCTGCGCCTCCCGGCGCGGAGGTGACCGCGCGAGCGGCGCCGCGCACCACGTCGTGGGCGCTGGCGACCGCGACCGGCCAGCCGACAAGGTCGAAGCACGGCAGGTCGTTGACGTCGTTGCCCGCGTAGAGCACGCGCTCCGGCGCGATTCCTTGCTCCTCGCACCACTGCTTGAGGGCGAGGTCCTTCCGGTCGATGCCGTGCAGCACGGGGATGCGCAGCTTGCGCGCCCGTGCGGCAACGACCGGGTTCTCCTCCGTGGACAGAATCAGCAGGGGCAGTCCCGCGCGGCGCAGCGCGGCGATGCCGAGCCCGTCGCCGCGGTGCACGGCGACCAGCTCCCGTCCTTCGGAGTCGACGAGCACCCGGTCATCCGTCTGGGTGCCGTCGAAATCGAGTACCACCGCGTCGATATCGGCGCGGGTCGGCAGGTAGTCGGGGAACGGGGCGGCAGGGAACGCGGCCTTGCCGCCGTCGAACAGCGGAGCCAGCGCGCGGGCGCGCGCCAGGTCGTGCGGGTCGTCGATCTCCAGCACGCGGGCCGGATCGGTGCGCACCAGCTCGGTGCGCCCGAAGAAGCGGTGCCGCTCCTCGCGGAAGCCCTCGGCGCGCATCGCGTAGGCGGCGCCGGTCTCCAGCAGGTCCTGCGGCCGGTCCTGGCGGCGCGGCCGGTATGCCTTGTCGTGGTTGACGCCGTGGCCGCCGGTGTGGCCGGCCTCGCGCCAGATGTAGCCGTGGAACGCGGCCACCGTCAGCGCGGAGTCGGCGCCGTCGAGGACCGCGGCCGCCACGCCGTCCAGCTCCTCGCGGGTGAGGAAGGGGCTGGTGCACTGGACGAGGAGCACGACGTCGACCGTGACGCCGTGCCGCTCCTCGTAGACGCCCATGGCGTGCAGGACGGCGGCCTCGCTGGTCGCGGTGTCGTTGGAGATCTCGGTGGGGCGCTCGATCACTTCCGCGCCCGCGGCGTGCGCGGAGGCGGCGATGCCGGGGTCGTCGGTGGAGACGACGACGGAGGTCAGCAGGCGCGTCGCACGGCACTCGCGGACGGCACGGGTGATGAGGGGGGCGTCACCGACCGGCGCGAGGTTCTTCCCAGGCACCCCCTTGGAACCCCCGCGCGCGGGGATCACAGCCAGAACAGTGCTCATGGTCACGCCTTCATTTCCTGGTCGGTTACCTTCTGGGATGATTGTCCGCCCGGCGGCGGGAGTTCCGCAGCGCTCGCGTCCGTCGCAATGGTCACAGCTGCCCCCAGCGGCGGATGATCGGCGCGACGCGCTGCACTCCCGCGCGGTAGGCGCCGCGAGCGGTACGGCGGAGCAGGCGGCGCGAGGCTCCCCGCATGCCGTCCTGCGAACCGGCCGCCTGGTGCCCGGCCTTCGGCTCGCCCTTGAGGTCGAGCCCGTGCCGGGCGAGGACGCCGGGCAGGTAACCGGGGGCGGTGCGGGCGGTGTAGTAAGGGGCGAGCGGCAGCAGCCCGGCCTGCCCGCGCTGGTCGAGCAGCCCGGCGAGCCGGCCGCGCGCGGTGGCGAAGGCGTGC
Source organism: Streptomyces sp. MP131-18 (assembly GCF_001984575.1). Taxonomy (GTDB): domain Bacteria; phylum Actinomycetota; class Actinomycetes; order Streptomycetales; family Streptomycetaceae; genus Streptomyces; species Streptomyces johnsoniae. The sequence continues at coordinate 2,988,034 of NZ_LZNS01000001.1, forward strand.
TCGTGCGGGGTGGCGATGCCCTGGTCGGCCAGCCATTCCGGCTCGGGCTCGGGCAGGTACCCGGCGTCCAGCTCGTCCCAGGAGGCGAAGCAGCCGGAGCCGATGAAGTAGTGGTTGCCCAGGGCCTCGCGGATGCCGAGGTCGCTGAGGACCGCCGTGGGAACGGACCGGTGCAGCGACTCCAGGGCCGCGGTGGAACTGACGGTGACCAGCAGGTCGGTCTCGTCCAGGATCTCACCCATGTTGCCGTAGGCGAGACGGAAGTTGGCCGGCTGATCCTCCTTGATCCGCTCCGCGAGGCGCTGGTAGGGCAGCTCCTCGATGTGCGTGGTGTGCTCGCTCGGCTTGCTGCGGAGCTTGAGGATCACCTCGCGGTCCGGGTGGCGCCTGGCGTGCGCGACGGCGCGCTCCAGCAGGTACACGCGGTCCTTGCGCGTGGTGGGAACGGACGGCTGGACGGCGAACACGACCCGGTAGGGCCGCTCGCCGCGCTCCGCGGGACCGGGGTCGTACGCGCGTCCGTCGAGGAACGGCAGCGCGCATTCGGTGACGCAGGAGCTGTCGGCGCGCACTCCGTCATAGACCGCGCGGAACCGCCGCGCGTCATAACGGCTGTTGGCGAGCACAAGATCGGCGCCGTGCCGAAGAAGGAGGCCGTCCGGCAGTTTTTCGTAGACGACGCCGACATAGCCGGTGATGACGACGGGTCTGTGCGTCGCGGTACGCCAGGCGTGCGCCAGTCCGTGCAGCATCGCCTGGATGGTGCCCCCCACGCAGGCGAGGACGAGGACGTCGAACGGCTCGTCCGCCCCGTCGCCGTGTGCGCGCCGCCCGAGGTCGGCGAGGAAGTCCGCCGCGCTGACCTCGGAGAGAGCGTCGGCGTCCGCGCCGATCTCCGCCAGCTGGCGCTCCGTCGGTGTGGCGCGCCCCCACAGCAGATAGCCGTGGACGGTCGACCCGGGAGCGATCCGGCGCGCGGTGAGCGCGCCCCACTTCCACCGGGTATCGGAATCCGCCAGCACTGCCACACGGAGTGGGGTGGGGGATGAATCGGGCACGGATTGAACATTAGGCAGCGGTATCGAGTGCCGGGCCAACTCAGTCACAACAAACAGTTAACAGCATGACACGCTAAAACCAACTCACCCGTCGCGGGCACAGGTTCAACTCACGATAAGCGGAAGTTCATAAAGAAATCCCGAAGCAGATGAACGATGTTCACCTGACGGGGCAGGATGAGCACGAGGCGGCCCGGGTACGCCCCGGCGGCTTCGCACGCCCGGCGCCCGCCACTCAGCGTACCGTCGCCATCACGTCACGTGACACCTGGTGGGGAGGCGAGCGCGCCCCGCACCGCGGGCCGGTGGACGTGCGGGGTGATTGACCCCCAGGAGCATCCGGCGAGCATTCCAGTGAGCTTCCGGAGCGGCGCGCGGCGGGCAGAGGCCGACGGGAAGCGGCCGGCGGGCGCGCGGCCCCCCGCGGGGGCCTGGTCGTGTCAGGGAGGCCGGAGGCCGGGTGCGCGGGCGGGGCTAGGGGGAAAGCCGCCCCGCCCGCGCCTGGGGCTCCCTGAGGTACGGGGGGGACCTCGGGATTGCCCCGTCGGCCGGTGACCAGTCGGCCTGTTCCTTACTGCGCCGTAGCCTCGATTTCCGTTACACGCCGGGGAAGTGCGCCCGGAGCGTCAGTCCTCTCCGAGCTCCACCAACTGCGCCAGCCTGCGCAGACCCCGATGGTTCGCCGTCCGTACCGCGCCGGGACGGCAGCCGAGAAGAGAGGCCGCCCGCCGCGAGTCGAGGCCGAACAGCGTGCGTAAGACCACGGCTTCCGCCTGCTCCTGCGGCAGCTCGCGGACCAGGGCGAACGCCCTGGTCGTGGCCAGTGCGGCCATGGCCTCCTCGGCGGTGTCCGACGAGGCGGGCACGTCGGCGAGCGTCGTCTCGTCGGCGCGCATCTCCTGCGGGCGCCGCCCGCGTGCCCTGAGGTGATCCAGCGCGCGATTGCGCGCGATTCTCGCGGTCCAGCCCCGGAAACGGTCGGCGTCGCCGCTGAAGCGGGAAAGGTCCCGCGATATGTGCAGCCACGCCTCCGCTGTGACATCCTCCACGTCCGGCTCCGCGACGATGGTGCGCACGTAGCCGAGCAGCCGCGGATGGACCGCTTTGAAAACGGCCCCGAACGCGGTTTCGTCCCCTTCCTGCGCCGCGTGCACCGCCGCGGTCAGGTCGATGTCTGCCCCCTGCACTCCCGGCCCCCCTTTGCGGCCCTGACACCGCAGTCTTCTCAGAGCTGGTAACTGTGAGTCTCTGGTGTCTGAACGCTACGCGTCCCGGACGGCTGAGTCCATGGCGCATCCGGACGTATCCGCTCGGTAACAGAATGGCGGGACCGGACGCTGTAGGGGATACGGACCCGGGCCCGGCCAGGCTCGCGTCCGGCGGCAGCCGGGGTCTCTCCTGTGGGGGGTGGCGGCCCCGGCTGTTCGCAGTCCCCGCGGCCTGGCGGCGCCTGAAGGCTCCGCGGCTCATGTCCGCTCCACTCGTTCGACCAACTGGGTGAACTCCGCCCAGCCGGGGCCTGGTTCCCGCGGGTCCCACAGTTTCTGGGCGACGGCGGCGAGCGGCAGCCTGATGCCCTCGGCCACCTGCTCGGGAGTCTGGGCATCGGCGAGGTCGCACCAGACGGCCAGCCGCCCGCCCGGCACGTGCTCGGCACCGGCGTACTCCTCCGGCACCGGGGTGCTGCCGCGCAGCACGTCGGGCGTCCACTCCTCGTAGATCCGCTGCCCGGTCGGGTAGGTGAACTGGTTCGGCTCGCCGAGCACGTAGTAGAGGTACTCGGAGTTGAGATTGACCAGCCGCCATCCGCCGTCCAGGTACTCCTCGGGCTCGCGGGCGCCCTGCTCGCGACCCGTCCAGTAGGCGACCTGCCGGTCCTGGTCCGGCTCGACGACGCCGCCGCGGTGCATGCCGTCGTTCCACACCTGCGGCATCTTGTCCGCCTCGCGCGCGGTCTCGGCGCGGTCGTTCAGCCAGCCGGTGGCCAGGTCCGAGACGCCGGCGTCCGCGCCGTGGCGCTCGCGCGCGGCCTCCGCGAGCCCCGGGTAGGTGGCCTCGGGGTCCGTGGCGTTCAGCGCCACGTACTCGTCGCCGCCGAGGTGCATGAAGCGGCCGGGGAAAAGGTCGGCGTACTCGCGCAGCAGCTCGTCGACGAGGTCGGCGGCGGCCGGGTCGGCGATGTCGATGGCGCCCTCGGCCGGACTGCCGTCCGCCCTGGTCAGCTGGAGGTCGGGGTGGGCGGCGAGCACCGCGCCGAGGTGGCCGGGCGAGTCGATCTCGGGGATCACGGTGATGTGCAGCGACTCGGCGAGGTCGAGGATGCCGCGTACCTCGTCCTTGGTGAGGTGCGTGTCGGAGACGACCTCGGGGTGGGAATCGCTCTCGATGCGGAAGCCCTGGTCGTCGCTGAAGTGCAGCTGGAGCTGGTTGAGCTTGAGGTCGGCCATCTCGTGCAGCCGGTCCTCGATCCACGCGGCGGGGAAGTGCTTGCGCGCGATGTCGAGCATCAGGCCGCGCTGCGGCCGGTCCGGCCGGTCGGAGACGGTGCCCTGCGGCAGGCCGCCGCGGTCGGTCACGGACTGCCGCACGGTGCGGGTGCCGTAGAACACGCCGGCCTCGGTCCTGCCGGTGACGGTGACCTGCCGGTCGTCGGTCATCAGGGTGTAGCCCTCGGCGCCGGTGTCCGCGTCCGGGTCGAGGACGAGGGCGATGTCGCCTGGGCCCGCGCCGTCCGCGGCGCGGTCGGCGTCCAGTTCCCCGGCGAGCCGGTCGGCCTCGTCGGCGAGCGGTCCCTCGGGGTCGGCGACGACGCGGGTGGAGTCGGCTGGTGCCCAGCCGGGCCCGGAGGCCGATTCGAACGACCGCACGAAGGGGATGGTTTCCGGGGCCCCCGAGGGGCCGGTGGGCAGGGCGGAGGGGGCGGGGGACGTGGGGGTGGCCGCTTGCCGGCCGGCCGCTCCGGGACGCTCCGTGACCGGCGCGTCGTCGGTCCGCTGTACGACGGTGACCACCGTGGCAACGGCGATCACCAGCACAGCCGCGGCCAGTGCGAATATTCGCCATGGCGCACGTTGCATACCTCGAAGGTAACCGTTGGCCATGGCCCCGCAAACGGATGACGTCCCCGCCCGTTTGCTTCCGCCGAAGGCCCCAGGGACGGTGCGAGCGGGCCCCGCGGATACCATGACCGCGGCCGGTGGACCGTATCCGGCCGGGCCAGCGGCCCACTGAGCGTCGTGTGAAGGGTTCTTCCGTGCCGGCAGGAACGTTGTACCGCGGCCGGGAAGGCATGTGGTCATGGGTGGCGCACCGCGTCACCGGTGTCCTCGTTTTCTTCTTCCTGTTCGTCCATGTGCTGGACACCGCCCTCGTCCGCGTCTCCCCCGAGGCGTACGACGACACCATCGCGCTGTACAAGATGCCCCTGGTCGCCGTGATGGAGTACGGCCTGGTCGCCGCCGTACTGTTCCACGCGCTGAACGGGCTGCGCGTCGTGGCCGTCGACTTCTGGTCGAAGGGCGCCCGCTACCAGAAGCAGATGCTGTGGAGCGTGGTGGGCGTGTGGGCTGTTCTGATGGCCGGGGCCGCCTATCCGGTGCTCGGGCACGCGTTCCGTGAGCTGTTCGGGAGCTGATGATCATGGCCATCGACACGAACGGGTCCAGCCCCTCCGGCTACGGTCCCGACCACCCCGCGCCCGTCATCGAGCCGCCGCGCGCCCGCACCCGCCGCACCCCGCGCACCACCCGCACCAACTTCGAGATGTACGGCTGGCTGTTCATGCGGGTCTCCGGCATCCTCCTCGTGGTGCTGGTGATCACGCATCTGATGATCCAGCTGGTCCTCGACGGCGGTGTCAGCAAGGTGAGTTTCGCCTTCGTGGCGGGCCGCTGGGCCTCACCGTTCTGGCAGGCATGGGACCTCATCATGCTGTGGCTGGCCATGCTGCACGGCGGTCTCGGCCTGCGGACCATCATCAACGACTATGCGCAGCGCGACGGCACGCGCTTCTGGCTGAAGATGCTCCTGTACACGGCCACGGTCTTCACCGTGCTGCTGGGCACCCTGGTGATCTTCACCTTCGACCCGAACATCAGCTGAAGGACCCCGGGGTGTGACGACAGCCATGCAGATCCACAAGTACGACACCGTCATCGTCGGCGCGGGCGGCGCCGGCATGCGCGCGGCCATCGAGGCCACCAAACGCAGCAGGACCGCGGTCCTGACCAAGCTGTACCCCACCCGCTCCCACACCGGCGCCGCCCAGGGCGGTATGGCCGCGGCCCTCGCGAACGTCGAGGACGACAACTGGGAGTGGCACACCTTCGACACGGTCAAGGGCGGCGACTACCTGGTCGACCAGGACGCCGCGGAGATCCTGGCCAAGGAGGCCATCGACTCGGTTCTCGACCTGGAGAAGATGGGCCTGCCGTTCAACCGCACGCCCGAGGGCCGCATCGACCAGCGCCGCTTCGGCGGCCACAGCCGCAACCACGGCGAGGCCCCGGTGCGCCGCTCCTGCTACGCGGCCGACCGCACCGGGCACATGATCCTCCAGACGCTGTACCAGAACTGCGTGAAGGAGGGCGTGGAGTTCTTCAACGAGTTCTACGTGCTCGACCTGCTGCTGAACGACGTGGCCGGGGTCCGCAGCACCGCGGGCGTGGTGGCGTACGAGCTGGCGACCGGCGAGCTGCACGTCTTCCAGGCCAAGGCGGTCGTCTTCGCCTCCGGGGGCAACGGCAAGTTCTACCGGGTCACCTCCAACGCGCACACGCTCACGGGCGACGGGCAGGCGGCAGCGTTCCGGCGCGGACTGCCGCTTGAGGACATGGAGTTCTTCCAGTTCCACCCGACCGGCATCTGGAAGATGGGCATCCTGCTCACCGAGGGCGCCCGCGGCGAGGGCGGCATCCTGCGCAACAAGGACGGCGAGCGCTTCATGGAGAAGTACGCGCCGGTGATGAAGGACCTGGCCTCCCGCGACGTCGTCTCGCGGTCCATCTACACCGAGATCCGCGAGGGCCGCGGCTGCGGTCCCGAGGGGGACCACGTCTACCTGGACCTCACCCACCTGCCGCCCGAGCAGCTGGACGCGAAGCTGCCGGACATCACCGAGTTCGCGCGCACCTACCTGGGCATCGAGCCGTACACCGACCCCATTCCGATCCAGCCGACCGCGCACTACGCGATGGGCGGCATCCCGACCAACGTGCGCGGTGAAGTGCTGGCCAACAACACCGACGTCGTGCCCGGCCTGTACGCGGCCGGCGAGGTCGCCTGCGTGTCCGTGCACGGCGCGAACCGGCTCGGCACCAACTCGCTGCTCGACATCAATGTGTTCGGCCGCCGCGCGGGCGTCGCCGCCGCCGAGTACGCGGCCACCGCCGGCTTCGTCGACCTGCCGGAGGCGCCCGCGCAGTTCGTGGCCGACGAGGTCGAGCGGATGCGGGACGCCACGGGCAACGAGCGGGTCACCGAGATCCGCAAGGCGCTCCAGGACACCATGGACAAGAACGCGATGGTCTTCCGCACCGAGCAGACGCTCAAGGAGGCGCTGGAGGAGATCACGGCGCTGCGCAGCCGCTACCGGAACGTGTCGGTCCAGGACAAGGGCCGCCGCTACAACACCGACCTGCTCGAAGCGCTCGAACTGGGCAATCTGCTGGAGCTGGCCGAGGTGCTGGTGTTCTCCGCGCTGGCCCGCAAGGAGTCCCGCGGCGGGCACTACCGCGAGGACTACCCCAACCGCGACGACGTCAATTTCATGCGGCACACGATGGCGTACCGCGAGACCGACACCGAGGGCAACGAGTCGATCCGGCTGGACTACAAGCCGGTCGTCCAGACCCGCTACCAGCCGACGGAGCGTAAGTACTGATGGCAACCCCGACGTTGGAGAAGCAGCCCGCGGCCGACACCGGCCACCTGGTGACGGTGACGTTCCGCATCCGCCGGTTCGACCCGGAACGGTCCGCGGACGCGTACTGGCAGGACTTCGAGCTGAGGATCGATCCGAAGGAGCGGGTGCTCGACGGGCTGCACCAGATCAAGTGGGAGCACGACGGCTCCCTGACGTTCCGCCGCTCCTGCGCGCACGGCATCTGCGGCTCGGACGCCATGCGGATCAACGGCAAGAACCGGCTGGCCTGCAAGGTCCTCATCAAGGACATCGCCGATGTCAAGGACGGCGTCGGCACCAAGCCCGTCGTGATCGAGGCGATGAAGGGCATGACGGTCCTGAAGGACCTGATCGTCGACATGGACCCGTTCTTCCAGGCGTACCGGGACATGATGCCGTTCCTGATCACGTCGGGGAACGAACCGACCCGCGAGCGCCGCCAGTCGCCGCGCGACCGGGAGCGCTTCGACGACACCACCAAGTGCATCCTGTGCGCCGCCTGCACCTCCTCCTGCCCGGTGTTCTGGAACGACGGGCAGTACTTCGGCCCCGCGGCCATCGTCAACGCGCACCGCTTCATCTTCGACTCGCGCGACGAGGGCGGGGAGCAGCGCCTGGAGATCCTGAACGACCGGGACGGGGTGTGGCGTTGCCGCACCATCTTCAACTGCACGGACGCCTGCCCGCGTGGCATCCAGGTCACCAAGGCCATCCAGGAGGTCAAGCAGGCGCTGATCACCCGCCGCTTCTGACCGGGTCCCTCAGCGGGCGGCGCGGAGCACCAGTGTGACGAAGCCGAGCACCCCGCGGTAGCCGCCGAGCCAGCCCGCGCGGTGCGCGGTGGCCGTCTCCAGGGCCTCGGCCGCGGCGGGGTGGTCGGCGTGGTCGAGGACCCAGCGGGTCAGCGAGCCGGTCCAGTGCCACTCGTAGTCGTCCCACTCGGCGAGCGAGGAGGTATGCCCGAACACCGGTGCCCAGCCGTCCTCCAGGACCAGCTCGACGGTCGTCCCCAGATCGGCGAACTCCTCGGGCACCGCGTCGAGCGCGGCCAGCGCCGCCGGCGTGGGCGGGCGTTCCCAGAAGCCCTCCCCGACGACCACGCAGCCGCCGGGCGCCAGATGGGGACGCACCGACGTCAGGGTCTGGAGCAGCCCGCCGAACGCGTGGGTGGCACCCACGCACAGCACCGCGTCGAACGGCTGGTCCGACGTGAAGCCCGCGGCCGACGTCTCGTGCAGCGTCAGGCGGTCGGCCACCCCGGCGCCCTCGGCCGCGCGCGCGGCGGCGGCCAGCGCCGCCCCGTTCACATCCACGCCCACCGCCCGCGCCGCCGGCCGGGCGGCCAGCGCCCGCAGCGGCCACGCGCCCTCCCCGCAGCCGAGGTCGAGCAGGCGCCCCGCGCCGTCCGGCACATGCGCGAGGGCCGCGTCCAGCAAGGCGTCGGCCGAGGCGTCGGACAGCGGCGCCGCGATCGGGTGCTCCGCGTGGGTGATCAGGTGCCTCTCATAACTCTCCATGCCGCAAGCCTCGCACCCCCCGGCGGCTTCCCTGCGGCCGGACGCGGTGTCACGCTGAAACACATGAACGATCTGTTGTCCCGGCTGCGCGCGGGCCTGCCCGCGGAAGCGGTCCTCACCGACAGCGACGTCACCGCCTCCTACGCCCACGACATGGCCAGCTTCTGCCCCGCGGGCGCGCCCGCGGCCGTGGTGCTGCCCCGCACCGTCGAGCAGGTCCAGCACGTGATGCGCACGGCGACTTCAGTCCGGGTGCCCGTCGTGCCCCAGGGCGCGCGGACCGGCCTGTCCGGGGCGGCCAACGCCACCGACGGCTGCATCGTGCTGTCCCTGCTCCGGATGGACCGCGTCCTGCGGATCGACCCGGTCGACCGCATCGCCGTGGTGGAGCCCGGGGTGGTCAACGCCGACCTGTCCAAGGCGGTGGCCGCCCACGGCCTGGCCTACCCGCCGGATCCCTCCAGCTGGGAGCAGTGCACCATCGGCGGGAACATCGGCACCGGCTCGGGCGGCCTGTGCTGCGTCAAGTACGGGGTGACCGCCGAGTACGTGCTCGGCCTCGACGTCGTGCTCGCCGACGGGCGGCTGCTGAGCACCGGCAGGAGCACCGCCAAGGGCGTCGCCGGATACGACCTGACCCGCCTGTTCGTCGGCTCGGAGGGCACGCTGGGCGTGGTGGTCCGCGCCGTGCTGGCGCTCAAGCCGGCGCCACCGCGGCAGCTGGTGCTGGCCGCCGAGTTCGGCTCGGCCGCGGCGGCGGGCGAGGCGGTCGCCCGGATCATGGCCGAGGGGCACACGCCCTCGCTGCTCGAACTGATGGACGCCACGACGATCGCCGCGGTCAACCGGATGACGAAGATGGGCCTGCCCGAATCGACGCAGGCGCTGCTGCTCGCCGCGTTCGACACCGCGGACCCGGCGGCCGACCTGGCCGCGGTGGGCGAGTTGTGCCGCGCCGCGGGCGCGGCCGAGGTGGTCCCGGCCGACGACGAGGCCGAGTCCGAGCTGCTGCTGGCCGCCCGCCGGGCGGCGCTGCCCGCGCTGGAGGCGGTGAAGGGCACCACGATGATCGACGACGTGTGCGTGCCGCGCAGCAGGCTGGCCGACATGCTCGACGGGGTGGCCCGCATCGCGGCGGAACACCGGCTGACCATCGGCGTGTGCGCCCACGCCGGCGACGGGAACACGCATCCCACCGTGTGCTTCGACGCCACCGACGAGGACGAGGCGCGGCGGGCCCGCGCCTCGTTCGACGCGATCATGGACCTCGGCCTGCGGCTCGGCGGCACCATCACGGGCGAGCACGGCGTCGGCGTCCTCAAACGGGACTGGCTCGCCCGCGAACTCGGTCCTGTGGGCCTTGAGATGCAGCGTTCCATCCGTCAGGTCTTCGACCCGCTCGGCATTCTCAACCCGGGCAAGGTCCTCTGAGGGCGCGGGTCACTGCTCCGTCCCGGGCAGCGCGGGCCCTGGCGGGGTGCACAGGTGGTCGACCAGCCGCCGGTGCAGCTCCTCGGGCTCGCGGTTCAGCTCCGGAACGACGCGGGTGCGCCAGGTCTCGGCGAACCGTTCGAGTGCCCGGTCGAGCGCGCGCTGCTGCATGCGCCGGGTCGCCAGCAGCGGCACCGCGGCGACCGGCCTGGCCAGGCCGCGGCCGCGGATCATGACGACGACGTCGAGCCGCCAGGTCCCGTCCGGGCCCGGGCGGGGCCCGGCGTGGACGGCAGCCCGCAGTATCGGGTGCCGGGCGCGGACGATCAGCGCCGGGCGGCCGGGCGAGGCGCCGCCCGTGGTGACGGCCTCCCACCAGCGGCCGAGGTCGAGCACGCCGCTCAGCGTGAACCAGCGCAGCCGCCTGCGGCGCCCGTCCGGCCGCCGCAGCGCACCGTCCAGGGACACCTCGGCCCGTTCCGGACGCTCGGCGCCACGCAGCCACAGGGCGGACACCATGCGGGCGCTCGCCGTCCTGCCGCCCTCGGGGATCAGGTGCGCGGGCTCGGTCACCTCGATCCGCACCCCCGTTTCGCGACCGCGGTCCCAGGCCAGCAGCTCGGCGTCCACGGTCTGTCCCTCGCTGTCGACCAGCCCGTATCTCGCACCGGGCCGCAGATGCTGCCCGGAGCGCAGGGCGATGTCGACAACGGGCCTGCCGTCGGGGGCGACGAGCTGGCTCCCTTCACCGCGCAGGCTTTCCAGGACCGCGTGCGCCACGTCGAGGGAGCGCTCGACGTGGCCGCGGCTGACGGAGGTCAGGGTGATCGTGTGCCGTAGGCGTGCCATGCCCGCATCCTGCCGTACGGATCAGATCCGGCGCAGCTCCCACAGGCGCCACACGCCGCTGTTGGACGACAGGTTCTGGATGCCGGAGATCTCCGTGGTGCTGATGGTGATGCGCTTGTCCTGCCAGATCGGGATGAGCGACGCGGCCTCGCTTGCCTGTTCGTGAATCGTGCGGAAGTCCTCGGCCGCCCGGCCGCGGTCCGGCTCGGCCTGCGTGGCTTCTATCAGCCGGTTGACCGAGTCGCTGCTGAAGCCGGTGTTGAGGCCGTCGGCCTGTCCGACGAGCTGGTCGGTGAACGTGGACGGGTCCGGGTAGTCCGCGCGCCAGCCGATGAGGTAGGCGTCGAAGGGGTGCTGCCCGTAGATGGCGGGCAGGAACTCGGCCCACGGGTAGTACGTGATCTCCACGTCGAAAATGCCGTCCGCTTCGAGCTGACGCTCGATCAGCTCCGCCTCGGCGTGGTTGGCGGCGCCGCGCGAGTAGGCCAGGTCGAAGGGCACGGGCAGCTCGTGGCCCGCGGCCTCCAGATCGGCGCGCAGGCCGTCGGCCTCGGTGTCCATGTACCGGTCGTAGTAGGGCGTGCCGTGGCCCGTGAAGCCCACCGGGATCAGCGAGTACAGCGCCTCGACGGTGTCGTGCTGCACGCGGCGGGTGATGGCCTCGCGGTCGAGCAGCGCGGCGGCGGCCTGCCGGAGCTGCTCGTCCGCCATCGGCGCGCCGCCACGGGTGTTGAAGCCGAGCGTGCGGATGGAGGTGCCGGTGGACTCGGTGAAACGGTACTCCGGGTCGCTGGCGCTGAGGTCCGCCATGACCTCGGGCGGCATCTTCCCGTCGTTCACGTCGATCTCGCCGCTCTCCCACGCGTCGGCCAGCAGCTCCTCGGCGGAGGCGTCCTCGGTCTCGGTGAAGTACTCGACGCGGATCGAGTGCTCGGGGACTTCGGCGGCGCCGTCGTAGTCCGGGTTCGGCTCGAGTTCGGCGTACTGGTCGGCCTCGAAGCCGGTGAGCAGGTAGGGGCCCGAGCCGTCGACCTCGTTGTCGGCGCGGGGTTCGAGCTCCTCGTAGTTCTCGCGGTCCACGATCGCGCCCGCGGAGCTGGCCACGACGAAGGGGAAGGTCGCGTCCGGCTTGCTCAGCTCGAAGATCACGTCGCGGCCGTCGACGCGCACGGCGTCCAGCGTGGCCAGCAGGCTGGACGGGCCGGCGTAGGTGAACTTCTCGTCCTCCGGAATGCTGTCGTCCGCGTCCTCCTGCGCCGCCCGCTCGGTCATGGCGAGGATGCGGTCGAAGGAGAACTTGACGTCCTCCGGGGTGATCTCCCGGCCGTTGCTGAAGGTCAGCCCGCCGCGCAACTCGCAGCGGTAGACCGTCAGATGGTTGTCCGTGAACACGCACTCCTCGGCCGCGTCCGGGACGGGCTGCTCCTCGCCGGGTGCGTAGGTCAGCAGTGACTGGTACAGGTTGCTCGTCAGCATCGACGCGCCCGCGTCGAACGCACCGCCCGGATCGAGCATGGATGGTGTGGAGGTGGTGCCCACGACGATCGGGTCCTGCCCGTCACTGTCCGACCGGAAGAACATCCAGCCGCCAACCGCACCGACCACCAGTACCAGGGCCAGTCCGATACCTATGGCCCCTCTGGCCCGGATTCGTCGCACTCCCCGCGCCTCTCCTCGGAAGACATCATGCGGGGCCAAGCCAACCACAGGGGCATATCCCATGGAGTACGCAGGGGGCAACGGACGGGCCACAACTCGCGCTGTGACCGGGCCGTCACGTCTCGGGAACGACTCCCGGCACTCCGGGAACGTCGATGTGGAACTCCACCTCCACCGGCCGCCCGTCGAGCCTGACCGCCACGCTCTGGCTGCCGAGCTGGGGCGAGAAGGCGGCCAGCAGGTACTCTCCATGCGTCGGCGCGATCACCGTGAACCCGCCGTCCTCCGCACTGCGCGTCTTCACCAGGTGCCGTCCACCGCCGGCCCCGGACAGCGTCACCACCGCGCGGGGCAGGGCGACCCCCAGGGAGTCGCGTACGCGGCCCCGGATAATGAGGGCCTCCGCCCCGATCTCGTCCGCCATGCCTTCGCTCCTCCGCCACCGCGTTCTGTATCCGTCACGCTGTCAGTTTGTTCCCTGGTCGTTATCCAAGACACCAGCGTGGCGCGAATAGTTGACTCAGAAGCGAGCTTGAGACGAAAACTGGACAATCGCACGTTCTTTTTGGGCTTCGACCACGGGGCCGCGGGACCGCGGGACCGCGAGTCAGCTCTGGCGGGAGGCCAGTTCGACGACGGTGATGTCCGGGTCGGCGCCGATGCGGACCGGCGGGCCCCAGGCCCCCGCGCCGCGGGTGACGTAGAGCTGAGTGTCCCCGTACCGCTCCAGGCCCGCGAGGGTCGGGTTGGCCAGCCCGGCGAGATAGGTGACGGGCCACAGCTGCCCGCCGTGGGTGTGCCCGGACAGCTGGAGGTCCACCCCGTGGTCCACGGCCTCGTGTATCTGCACCGGCTGGTGCGCCATGAGCACCGTGGCCCGCTGCCGGTCCCGGTCGCCGAGCGCCGCCTCGTAGTCGGGGCCGCCGAAGTCGGTCCCCTTGCCGTCCTCGTCGTTGACGCCCGCCAGGTCGAAGTGGGCCAGTTCGTCGCGGGCGTTCTCCAGCGGCCGCAGCCCCAGCTCCGCCACGTGCTCCAGCCACTCGCGCGGGCCGACCCGGTACTCGTGGTTGCCGGTGACGAAGTAGGCGCCGTCGCGCGATCGCAGCTGCGCGAGCGGCGCGGCGGCCGACCGCAGGTCGTCCACCTCGGCGTCGACCAGGTCGCCGACGACGGCGATGAGGTCGGGCTGGGTCGCGTTCACCGCGTCCACCACGCGCTGGCAGTGCGAACGGCCCGCGACCGGGCCGAGGTGGATGTCGCTGACGACGGCGATGCGGTAACCGTGTCCTGCCCGCGGCAACTTGGCCAGCGGGACCGTCACGTGTTTGGTGGTCAGGTTCCGCGCGGCCCACGAGCCGTAGCCGAGCAGCCCGGCCGTCACCGTTCCCGCGCCGACCGCCACGCCGCGCGACAGCAGGACCCGGCGGCGCAGCCCCGCGGCATCGGGACCGCCCGCGGCCTCCGGGCTGCCGTCCCCGTCCCCGTCCCCGCCGGCCTCACCCACGGGCGCCGACGGCACGGCCGGCGCGGCCGGGCCGGCGGCGGCGCCGGCCGGCACCGGCTCGGCCACGGGCTCGGCCACGGGCTCCGCCTGCCGCTCCGGCGCCGCGCGCCGCGCCCTGCGCAGCACGGCGAAGCGGATCGGCTCGGAGACCAGGAGGGTCAGGACGAGGTAGAGGAGGGCCGCGTACCAGTAGAAGCCCGGCCAGCCCACGACCTGCTGGGCGGCGAACGGCACACCGAACTCGCCGCCGGTCGTCGCCGTGATGGCCAGTAAGGGCAGCGCCACCAGCAGCCCGGTGCCGGCTCTCCGGTACCAGCCGCCGGGCCGCGACACGTCCCGCACGAGGCGTTTCCAGAGGTACCAGTGGACCCCGGCCATGAGCAGGACCATGGGGATGATGGCGCCGATGGGCATGAGCGTCCTTCCTCGTCTGTGATGTCAGTATCCGTGGGCCCGCCGTCCCCCGGATGATCGGGGGCACTCACCGGTTTGGGCCGCTCCGCCCGACCGCTTCCCGGGCGGCAACGGTAGGTTCGCGGTGTGCCGTTCAATCGCTCGTCTTCTTTTCGGACGCCCGTTCGCGCCCTGGTGCTGTCGATAGTCACCACCGGGCTGCTCTCTCCCGCTCTCGCCGCCCGTGCCGAGGACCAGGCGCCCGCCATCGGCGGTGAACTCCTCGGCCGGCCGGGCACACAGGCGCACACCGGTGACGGGGTGCCCGCCGTGCCAGAGGAGCTGACCGCGGAGTCGTGGCTCGTCGCCGACGCCGAGACCGGCGAGGTGCTTGCCGCCCACGACGCCCACCAGCCGCTGCCGCCCGCGAGCACCATCAAGATGCTGTTCGCCGACGCGCTGCTGCCCAAGTTCGACCGCGATGACCTGTACCGGGCCCAGCCCGAGCACTTCGCGGACCTCGGGCCCGGCAGCAGCGCGGTGGGCATCGACGACCACAGGACCTACACGGTCGAGGACCTGTGGCACGGTGTCTTCCTCGCCTCCGGCAACGACGCCGTCTACGCGCTGACCGCCATGAACGGCGGCAAGGAGGAGACCGTCGCCGAGATGAACGCCCGCGCCGAGGAGCTCCAGGCCGCGGACACCCACGTGGTGAACCCGGACGGCTACGACGCCAGGGGCCAGGTCTCCTCCGCCTACGACCTCACCCTCATCGCCCGTTCCGGGCTCCAGAACGCCGACTTCCGCGAGTACGCCGCCACCCCGGACGCCGACTTCCCCGGCGAGGGCGAAGGCGAGGACCGGGAGACATACGAGATCCAGAACACCAACCGGCTGCTCGTCGGCGCCCCGGGGCTCGACCCGTACGAGGGCATCGCCGGCGTCAAGAACGGCTACACCAGCGCCGCGGGCTACACGTTCACCGGTGTCGCGGAACGGGACGGCCGCGTGCTGCTGGTCACCGTGATGGACCCGGACAGCGGCGACAACCTCGCCGTCTACCGGGAGACCGCGGCCCTGTTCGACTGGGGCTTCTCGGTGGCCGGGACGATCCGCCCCGTCGGCGAACTGGTGCGGCCGCTGAGCGAGACCGCCGGCGGGCCCGACGAGCCCGCGGAGGGCGAAGGCGGCAGCCCGCAGGGCGTCGGCGAGGGCAGCGGCGACGGCAAGAACGCCGGGGACGTGCCGCTCGAAGGCGCGGCGGGCGGCGGGAGTTCCGGGGTCGGGCCCGCGGTGGTCGGGTTCACGGCGGCGGGCCTTGCGGTGCTTGCGGCGGCTGCGTGGCTGTTCCACCGCCGTCATCCGCTGCCGGCCGCCGTTCGGGCTCCGCGTCCAGCGCGTCGGCCTCGGGACGCTCCCGGGGAGTGACCGCGGTGGCCGTCCAGGCGCAGCACACCAGCAGGAGTTTGGCCATCAGGTTGATCCAGACCAGAAGCGCGACGGGCACGCCGAAGGCGCCGTACACGTTCCGGGTGGCGACCTCCGTCAGGTAGCCGCCCAGCAGCTGCTTCAGCACCTCGAAGCCGACCGCGCCCATCGCGCAGGCCGTGAGCGTGGCGGTGCGCGGCGGCCTGACCCCGGGCAGCCACACCAGCAGGTACACCAGCAGGAAGAACGTGACGACCGTCGCCAGCAGGTAGGCCAGGAGCTGGAACGGCAGCGCGGTGTCCACCCGCCGCGAGGCCCAGTGCACCGCGCCCACGCCGAGCGCGGACGCGGCGAGCGACAGCAGCGTCACCGCGCCGAGCCCAACCAGCACGCCCATGTCCCTGGCACGGCGCAGGAAGACGTTGTCCTCGGGGTCGGCCAGGTCCCACAGCTCCCGCAGGCAGCCGCGCAGGGCGTCCACCCAGCCGGCGCCCATGGGCAGGACCAGCGCGAGCGAGACGAGGCCGATGGTGCCCGCGTGGTCGAAGAGCGCACCGAGGTTCATCTGGTCGGAGATGCCGGGCACCTGGTCGGACGCCCACTGCTCGATGTCTTCCAGGTGCTGGTCGCTGAGCAGCCAGGCGCCGGTGGCGGCTGCCAGGCCGAGCACGGGGAAGAGGGTGATGAAGCTGGTGAACGTGATCGCGGCGGCCAGCCGCGTCCACGTGCGGTCGTCGAGGTGCCGGTACACCTGCCAGGCACGGCTGCGCAGGAACCAGGCCACCGCCGGTCCGATCCCGGGCAGCCGGGTCAGTTTCTCCATAGCGCCGCTCACGCTATGGCCGTGTGCCCCCTCACGACCGGCCGACACGCGACCGGCCGCGGGCGCCCTCCGCGGCGGCGCGGGCTACGCCGCCTCCTGGGCCCGTTCGAACGCGGAGGAGGCGGGCCGCCGCTGCCGCGGGCAGGGCGCGAACCGGAACTCGCGCCGCAGCGCCCAGGCGCCGTCCCCGCCCTGCTCGTACAGCGCGAAGCCGGCCACCGTCCACGCCGCCTCGTACCGGGCGAGGTCCGCCTGCGCGGCGTCCATCGCGTCCTCGCCGATGCCGTGCGCGACGGTGACGTGCGGGTGGTAGGGGAACTGGAGCTCGCGGGCCAGCGGCCCGCCGTCCTCCCGGACGCGCTCCTGGAGCCAGCCGCACGCCGACCCGCCCTCGACGACCTGCACGAACACGACGGGCGACAGCGGGCGGAAGGTACCCGTGCCGTACAGCCGCATGCGGAACGGGCGCGCCGCCGCGGCGATGCCCGCGAGGTGCTCGTCGATGGCCGGCCGGGCCGCGGCCTCGACCGCGGTGGGCGGCAGCAGGGTCACGTGCGTGGGGATGCCGGCCGCGGCGGCGTCCCCGAAGCCCAGGCGGCGGCGCTGGAGGCGGCTGCCGTGCGGCTCCGGGACCGCGATCGACACGCCGAGCGTGACGGTCCCCGCCAATTCCCTCTCCTGTCAGTGCTGGTCGTGCTGGTCGTTCCGGGTGTCCGGCCGGGCGGCGCTCAGGTCCGGGCCGCGGGCAGGAAGCCCGTCTTCTCGTAGACGTCCGCCAGTGTGCCGACGGCGACCGAACGCGCCTTCTCCGCGCCCAGGGCGAGGATGCGGTCGAGCTCGGCCGGGTCGTCCAGGTACTCCTGGGTGCGGCTGCGGAACGGCGCCACCCAGTCCGCGAATATCCCGGCCAGCTCCGTCTTCAGCGGGCCGTAGAGCTGGCCGGCGAACTTCTCCTCCAGCTCGGCGACGCCTATCCCGGTGAGCGCCGAGTAGATCGACAGCAGGTTGCTGACGCCGGGCTTCTCCTCGGGGTCGAACCTGATCACCGTGCCGGTGTCGGTCACGGCGCTGCGGAACTTCTTCTCGGACTTCTTCGGCTCGTCCATCAGCCACACGATGCCGCGGGGCGAGGAGGCCGACTTGCTCATCTTGACCGAGGGGTCCTGGAGGTCGTAGATCTTCGCCGCGTCCTTCAGGATGTGGGCCCCCGGCACGGTGAACGTGTCGCCGAAGCGCCCGTTGAACCGCTCGGCGAGATCCCGGGTCAGCTCGATGTGCTGCCGCTGGTCCTCGCCTACGGGCACCTCGTTCGCCTGATACAGCAGGATGTCGGCGGCCTGGAGCACCGGGTACGTGAACAGGCCGACGGTGGTGCCCTCGGTGCCCTGCCTGGCCGACTTGTCCTTGAACTGCGTCATGCGGGCGGCCTCGCCGAAGCCCGTCAGGCAGTTGAGCACCCAGGCCAGCTGCGCGTGCTCGGGCACCTGGCTCTGGAGGAACAGCGTGCACCGGGCAGGGTCGAGGCCCGCACCCAGGAGCTGGGCCGCGGCGAGCCGCGTGGCCTCGCGCAGCGCCCCGGGGTCCTGCGGAATGGTGATGGCGTGCAGGTCGACGATCGAGTAGAAGGCGTCGTGCGTCTCCTGGAGCGCCACCCACTGGCGGACCGCGCCCAGGTAGTTGCCCAGGTGGAAGGAGCCCGCGGTGGGCTGGATTCCGGAGAACACGCGGAGACGTCTCAAGGCCATGCGGCCCATTGTCTCAGGTCCGCCTGCGCCCCCGGCAGCCCAGCCCGCGGCCGCGGTGGGGCGCGGAGGTATCTTGATGGCGAGACAGTGAACGGCCGGGAGGCGCGCGGCGCGGGCCGCGGTCGCCCGGCACGGACACCCGTCCGTCCCAGGGCGGACGGGCGGGGGATAATCTGGCCGCGAAGCGGCCGTCATTGACCCGGAAGGCCCCACATGCCCCGCACACCCGTCAACGTCACCGTCACCGGCGCGGCCGGCCAGATCGGCTACGCCCTGCTGTTCCGCATCGCCTCCGGGCACCTGCTCGGCCCGGACACCCCGGTCCGCCTGCGGCTGCTGGAGATCACCCCCGCCCTCGGCGCCGCCGAGGGCACCGCCATGGAGCTGGACGACTGCGCGTTCCCGCTGCTGGCCGGCATCGACATCAGCGACAACCCCGACGTGGCGTTCGACGGCGCGAACGTCGCGCTGCTCGTCGGCGCGCGCCCCCGCACCAAGGGCATGGAGCGCGGCGACCTGCTGGAGGCCAACGGCGGCATCTTCAAGCCGCAGGGCAAGGCCATCAACGACCATGCCGCGGACGACGTGAAGGTCCTGGTCGTGGGCAACCCGGCCAACACCAACGCGCTGATCGCCCGTTCGGCCGCCCCCGACGTGCCCGCCGAGCGGTTCACCGCCATGACGCGCCTGGACCACAACCGCGCGCTGTCCCAGCTGTCGAAGAAGACCGGCGTCCCGGTCGCCGAGATCCGCAGGCTCACCATCTGGGGCAACCACTCGGCGACCCAGTACCCGGACATCTTCCACGCCGAGGTCGCGGGCAAGAACGCGGCCGAGGCCGTCGCCGACGAGACCTGGCTGGCGGAGGACTTCATCCCGACGGTCGCCAAGCGCGGCGCGGCCATCATCGAGGCGCGCGGCGCCTCCTCGGCCGCCTCGGCGGCGAACGCGGCCATCGACCACGTCCACACCTGGGTGAACGGCACCGCGGAGGGCGACTGGACCTCCATGGCCGTGCCGTCCGACGGGTCCTACGGCGTTCCGGAGGGCCTGATCTCCTCGTTCCCCGTCACCACCGCGGGCGGCGAGTACCGCATTGTCCAGGACCTCGCCGTGAACGCGTTCTCCCGCCCCCGCATCGACGCCTCCGTCGCGGAGCTGGCGGATGAGCGCGAGGCGGTTCGCGCCCTCGGCCTCATCTGAAACACTGCGGACGTAACCCCTGTGGCCCCCACACACGCTGTCGGGGCCACACTGCGTCCGCCGCCGCACCTGTCGAAGGAACCCTGCCGATGCCCATACGTCACCCCCTCCTCGCCGGGGCAGGTGCCCTCAGCCTGGTCGCGATGAGCGCGTGCAGCCTGGCCGACGGGGTGACGGAGACCGAGGAGCGCCCGCCCGTGCTCATCGCCATGCCCGCATGGCCCGGCGGCCAGGCGAACGCCGCGGTCGCCGCCCACGTCCTGGAGAACGAGCTGGGCGTGCCGGTCGAGCGGGTCGAGTCGGGCCAGGCGGACGCCTGGGACGCGCTGGGCAGCGGCGCCATCCAGGCGATCCTGGAGGACTGGGGCGCGGTGCCGGACAAGGCCGAGCTGTACGTCGAGCACAAGAAGTACGTGGTGGACGCAGGTGCGCTCGGGATCACCGGGCACGTCGGCTGGTACGTGCCCAGGGCCTTCGCCGAGGCGCATCCCGAGGCCCTGGACTGGCACCGTCTCGGCGAGTTCACCGATCAGTTCGGCGGCCGGATACTCCAGGGCGACCCGCAGTTCGCCACCCGCGAAGAGACGATCATCGAGGACCTCGGCCTCGATCTGCGGACCGCGGCGGCGGGCAGCGAGGACGCCCTGGTCGCGGAGATATACCGCGCGGAGCGCGGCGGCACGCCGCTGCTCACCTACTTCTGGCAGCCGCACTGGCTGGCGGAAGAGGTCGAGCTGGTGGAGGTCGACCTGCCCGGCTACTATCCGCACATCGAGCTGCGCAAGTACCTCAACGCCGAGTTCGCGGCGGAGGGCGGCGAGGCCGCCGAGTTCCTCCAGCGGTTCTCCTGGACGGAGCACGACCAGAACGAGGTGGCCGGGCTCATCGCCAACGAGGGCATGACCCCGGCCGCCGCCGCCGAACGCTGGGTCACCGAGCACCCGGACGCGGTCGCGGCCTGGCTCGGGGAGTGACCCGGCCCGTCAGCCCGCGGAGAACCGCAGCACGTCGCTCAGGAACGGCACTTCCAGCCACGGGTCCGGCTCGGCCATCAGCGTCAGCAGCACGATCACGCCGCCCAGCAGCGAGTACGTCACCACGTCGGTGAACCGGGACCTGACCGCCAGCATGCCCACCGCGGGCAGCCAGCCGCGCAGCAGCCCGCCCCCGATCAGCCCGCCGCCCACCGCCAGGAGCCCGATCCGGAAGTCGGCGAGGGTGATGAGCAGCCCGGCCAGGACCGTACCGAGCACGGCGAGGAACGGCCACTGCCTGATCGGGGCCGGGGCGTCGCCGCCCGCGCTGCGCCGGCCGCCCTCGGGCCTGGCGGTGCCGCGCGTCGGGTACTTGTCGGCCGTCCTGCGGCGCCTGCGCCAGACGGTGCCGTTCGCGCCCATGGAACGCCTTCCCTCACTCTTCGGCCGCGGCCGCGCGCTCGGCGGCCTCGACCACGTTCGTCAGCAGCATCGCCCGGGTCATCGGGCCCACGCCGCCGGGGTTGGGCGAGATCCAGCCCGCGACCTCGGCCACCCCCGGGTGGACGTCGCCGACGATTTTGCCCTGCTCGTCGCGGCTGACGCCGACGTCGAGCACGGCCGCGCCCGGCTTCACGTCCTCCGGCTTGACCAGGTGCGGCACTCCCGCCGCGGCGACCACGATGTCCGCACGCCGCAGGTGCGCCGACATCTCGCGGGTGCCGGTGTGGACCTGCGTCACGGTCGCGTTCTCGCCGCGGCGGGTGAGCAGCAGCGGCAGGGAGCGGCCGACGGTGACGCCGCGGCCGATGACGACGACGTGCGCGCCGGCGAGGGCGACGCCGTACCGGCGCAGCAGCGCGATGATGCCGTTCGGCGTGCAGGGCAGCGGGGCGGGCTCGCCGAGTACGAGACGGCCGAGGTTCGTCGGGTGCAGCCCGTCGGCGTCCTTGGCCGGGTCCACCAGCTCCAGCACGCGGTTGACGTCGATGCCGCGGGGCAGCGGCAGCTGCACCAGGTAGCCGGTGCAGGCGGGGTCCGCGTTCAGCTCCTGGACGACGGCCTCGACCTCCGCCTGGGTGGCGGTGGCCGGCAGGGCGCGCCGGATCGAGGCGATGCCGACGGCGGCGCAGTCGCGGTGCTTGCCCGCGACGTACTTCTGGCTGCCGACGTCGTCGCCCACCAGCAGCGTGCCGAGCCCGGGGGTGACCCCGCGCTCCCGGAGGGCGGCGACCCGGGTGGTGAGATCGGATTTGATCGCGGCTGCGGTGGCCTTGCCATCGAGAATCTCGGCGCTCATGCCCCCATCCTCGCGGATGCGGGGGCCTGCCCACCAATCCGCCCCCGGAACACCGCACGCCCGCCGTGCCGGACGATGTATCAGCTTTGCCACAGTCCTGCCGCCCAGGTGGACAGCGGGGAAGGCGCGGCTGTGGAATAGCGGCCCTGGCCGGCCGGGGGAACGTGCCGTCGGCGCCGTGGGGCGCCCAGGTCGCTGCGGGCCTTCCGCGCCAGCGGGCCGAGCGGCCGTCCCGGCCATGCAGGACTTCATCGCAAGGAGCCCACTGGACGTGAGCAACTATCAGAATCCGCCCGGGCAGCCGCCGCAGGGGCCCGTGCCCCCGGGTGGGCAGCCAGGACCGTACCCGCCGCAGGGCGGGCCGCAGCCGGGCCCCTACCCGCCGCAGAACCCGCCGCCACCAGGACCGTACGGAGCGCCGGACGCGGCCACGCAGTCCGCCCCGCCGCCGCAGCAACCGGGTCCGTACCCGCCGCAGGGCCCGCCGCCCGCGCCGGGCCCGTACGGGGCGCCGGACGCGGCCACCCAGCCGGGTCCGCCGCCGCAGCAGCCGGGCGGCCTTCCGGCGCCCTACGCGCCGCAGGGCGGCCCGCCCGTGTCGTATCCGCCGGAGGGCCAGATGCCGCCGGGGATGCCCGGCATGCCGGGGCAGCCGGCCGGGTTCGGCTACGCGATGCCGCTGCGCGGGCCCGGTGTCACGTGGCTGCTCGGGCTCATCACCTGCGGGATCTACGCCCTGGTGTGGTGGTACAAGATCCAGAAAGAGCTGAACCAGTTCGACCAGCGCATCGAGGTCAGCCCGGGCATGAGCGTCCTGGCGTTCCTGCCGGGCGCATACCTGCTGGTCCCGCCGTTCGTCTCGGTGGCGAACACCGCCGGCCGCATTTCGGCGGCGCAGCGCGCCGCGGGCCTGCCGCCGACGTGCAGCGGCGGCCTGGGGATTCTGCTGTACATCCTGCTGGGGACGCACATGATCTACTACCAGTCGGAGATCAACAAGATCCACCACCACTACCAGGGCCCGCCGCCCGGTACCCCGCTCCCGCTGGTCGCCTGAGGGCTCCGGCGGGGACGCCACGCGCCGGTTCGTCCGCCGGTCGCGCGCCGGGCATCTCCGGCGCGCGCCCCGGGCGTTCCGGCGCAAACTGATCATGGACACTTCAGCCCGCGGGTAACGCTCCATCAGGCCACCTCCCCCCACCGCACGGAGCCGCCTGATGCGACGCAGCACCGCGACGTTTTCCGGCACGGTCCTCGCCCTCCTCCTCACCGCCGCCCTGCTCGCCCCGGCCGCGGCCGCGGCCCCGCCCGGCATTCCCGACGCCGCGACCGCGCGGGCCGAGCTGGCCGCCCTCACCGTGGCGCCCCCCGGCTCGATGGCGGGCTACTCGCGCCGCCTGTTCCCCCACTGGACCAGCCGCGACGGCTGTTCCACGCGGGAGGAGGTGCTGAAGCGGGACGGCGAGGGCGTCACGGTCGACGCGGACTGCCGGCCCGTCTCCGGCACCTGGTACAGCCCCTACGACGACGTCACGGTGCCCGCCTCGTCCCGCGTCGACATCGACCACGTCGTCCCGCTGGCCGAGGCGTGGCGTTCGGGCGCGGACGCCTGGACCACCGACCGGCGCGAGGCGTTCGCGAACGACCTCGGCCGCCCCCAGCTCATCGCGGCCAGCGCCGCGTCCAACCGTTCCAAGGGTGACCAGGACCCCGCGGAATGGCAGCCCCGCGCCGCCGCGTACCACTGCACCTACGGGAAGATGTGGGTCAGGGCCAAGTACCACTGGCAGCTGACGATCGACGACGCGGAACGCACGGCACTGCGGGAGATGCTCAGCACCTGCTGAGTTTCCTGCTGAAATACGCCACATGACCACGAAGAGCGACATGACCGAAAAGTTCTCCGTCTTCACGGCCCCGCGCGGCGGCGTGATGACCAAGGAGGTCGGGGTCGTCACCGGCGAACTCGAACTGCACACCGCCGCCGAGGCCGACGGCACCCTCACCCTCCGCATCCGCTACGCGGGCGCGGACGAGTGGTACACGGTGGACGGCGGCCCGTACCGGCTGCACGACCCGCGCGACCACGAGGTCCTGCACGACGTGCTGGTCGGCCTGCTGCACCGCCCGCAGCCGTGACCTGCGGGGGCGCGGCACCCGCGGGTGCCGCGCCCCCCGATCCGCGTCAGTGGAAGAAGTGCCGCGTACCGGTGAAGTACATCGTCACCGAGGCCGCGCGGGCCGCCTCGGTCACCTGCTCGTCGCGGACGGAGCCGCCCGGCTGCACCACGGCCCTGACGCCCGCCTCGGCCAGCACCTCGAAGCCGTCGGGGAACGGGAAGAACGCGTCCGACGCCGCGTACGCCCCCGCCGCGCGCTCCGCCCCCGCACGCTGCACCGCGAGCCTGGCGGAGTCCACCCGGTTGACCTGGCCCATCCCGACGCCGACGGTGGCACCGTCCTTGGCCAGCAGGATCGCGTTCGACTTCACGGCCCGGCAGGCGCGCCAGGCGAACGCCAGCTCGGCCAGCTCCCCCTCCGGCAGCGGCTCGCCCGCCGCCAGGCGCCACGTCGCCGGGTCGTCGCCCGGCGCCTGGAGGCGGTCGGTGACCTGCACCAGCGTCCCGCCGTCGATCGGCCGGTACTCGGTGGCCGCGGCCGGCGGCTCCAGGCAGCGCAGCACCCGGATGTTCTTCTTGCGGGCCAGCACCTCCACCGCGCCCTCCTCGTAGCCGGGCGCCACGATCACCTCGGTGAAGATCTCCGCGACCTGCTCCGCCATGGCCACCGACACCGGCCGGTTCGCGGCGATGACGCCGCCGAAGGCGGACAGCGGGTCGCAGGCGTGCGCCCTGCGGTGCGCCTGCGCCACGTCCGCCCCGACCGCGATGCCGCAGGGATTGGTGTGCTTGACGACCGCGACGCACGGCAGTTCGTGGTCGTAGGCCGCCCGGCGGGCCGCCTCGGTGTCCACGTAGTTGTTGTACGACATCTCCTTGCCGTGCAGCTGCTCGGCCGCCGCGAGGCCCGTGCCCGAGCCGTCCCCGTAGAGGGCCGCTGCCTGGTGCGGGTTCTCCCCGTAGCGCAGCACCCGTTCCAGCGAGAACGCCAGACGCGCGTTCTCCACGAACAGCTCGCCCTCCGCCGCCTCGGCGGGCCCGGCCGCGTCGAGCTGCGCGAACCAGCCGGCCACCGCGGCGTCGTAGGCCGCGGTGTGCGCGAACGCCTGCGCCGCGAGCCGGCGCCGCTCCTCCAGCGTGAACCCGCCGCCCGCCGCCGCGGCCAGCACGTCCGGGTAGCGCGCGGGGTCGGTGACCACCGCGACCGACGGGTGGTTCTTGGCCGCCGCGCGCAGCATCGCCGGGCCGCCGATGTCGATCTGCTCCACGCACTCGTCCGGCGAGGCACCGGACTCCACCGTCAGCTGGAACGGGTAGAGGTTGACCACGACCAGGTCGAACGCCTCGATGCCCAGCTCCTCCAGCTGCTCCCGGTGGGCGGGCAGGCGCTGGTCGGCCAGGAGGCCGGCGTGCACCCGCGGGTGCAGCGTCTTGACCCGGCCGTCCAGGCACTCGGGGAAGCCGGTCAGCTCCTCGACCGGCGTGACCGGCACCCCCGCGGCGGCGATGCGTGCCGCCGTGGAGCCGGTCGACACGATCCGCACCCCGGCCGCGTGGAGCCCGCCGGCCAGCTCCTCCAGGCCGGTCTTGTCGTAGACGCTGACCAGCGCGCGGCGAACGGGCCGCCTCGTCTCTTCCGCGGTCACGGGATATGCACCTTCCGTCCCTCGATCCTGTACCCGTCGCGGGCGAGCCGGCCCACGACGTCGACGAGGAGCCGCCGCTCGACGTCCTTGATGCGCTCGTGCAGCGCCGCCTCGTCGTCCGCCTCGCGGATCGCCACCGCCTCCTGGGCGATGATCGGCCCCGAGTCCACCCCGGCGTCCATGAAGTGCACCGTGCAGCCGGTCACCCTGACCCCGTGGGCCAGCGCGTCGCGCACCCCGTGCGCGCCGGGGAAGCTCGGCAGCAGCGCCGGATGCGTGTTGATGGTCCGGTCGCCGAAGGCGGCGAGGAACGCCGTGCCCACGATCTTCATGAACCCGGCCGACACCACCAGGTCCGGCCGGTGCGCGGCCACCGCGCCGGCCAGCGCCGCGTCCCACTCGGCGCGGGTCGCGAAGTCGCGGACCCGGCACACGAACGTCGGCACCCCCGCGCGCTCGGCGCGCCGCAGGCCCTCGATCCCGTCCCGGTCCGCCCCGACCGCCACCACCTCGGCGCCGTATGCGGCCCCGCCTTCGGCCACGGCGTCGAGCAGTGCCTGAAGGTTCGTGCCCGAACCGGAGACGAGGACGACGACGCGCGCCGGAGACGTACGCTCGGGGGCAGCAGCCACGATCGGGGTCTTTCGTCAGGGGGAGCCGTGAGCCGCAACGATACCGGTACGCCTCGCTCCCCCCGTGCCCCGGTGGGGCCCGGCTCCAGGTACCGTCGATGGCACCGGCGCCTTTCCAGCGGTCCGGCACCTAAGAGGGAGACTCGACGACCACGATGACGGACCGACGCCGCGCCGCCGGCCAGCAGGACCGGAAAGGCGAGGAGGACAACCCCTTCGCCCCGCCACCCGAGGGACAGCCGGACCGGCCGTGGCAGCCGCGTCGGCCGGAGGGGTCCGACGGGGGCGGCGAGGACGGATCGCAGGAGGGGCCACCGCGCCAGCGCTGGGGCAGCCAGTGGAGCAGGCGCCAGCCGAAGCGCCAGAACGGCGGGTTCGGCGAGCCGCCCTCCGACCCCGACCGCAAGCCCGGCGGCCCGGGCGGGGGTTCCCGCTGGGACCCGTCCGACCCCGCGCAGCGGCACGCCCGTTACGCCGTGCTGGCCGGCATGTGGGGAGTCTTCGGCGGTCTGCTCGGCTGGGAGTGGCTGGCGCTGCTGCTGGGGGCGCTCGCCCTGTACTGGGGCATCAGCGCCCTGCGCGGCGGCCCGAAGGAGAAGCCGGAGGGCAGGAACCGGCGCCTGGAGAAGCTGGAGGGCGAGCCGCTCCCGCCGTCCGGGCCCCCCTCCCCCGGCCCCGCGGCGCCCGGCGCGCGCCCCGCGCGCCCGCAGTTCGCCGCGGCGGTCTCCGGGGTCGTGCTGGCGTCCGCGGCGCTGGCGATCGTCGCGGCCACGTACACCGTGCAGCTCGTGTACAAGGACTACTTCGACTGCGTGAGCGACGCGCTGACCAGGCCGTCGCAGCAGGCGTGCGAGGAGCTGCTGCCCAGTCAGCTCCGCCCGATACTGGGCGAACAGGACTGACGACCGGCTCCTTCTGCGGTCAGGCGAGCGCGCGCGCCAGCTCTTCCGCGGTGATGAACGAGGTGTGCGTGCCCGCCGTCAGGCAGGCGTGCGCCCCCGCCACCGAGCCGGCCCGCATGCTCGCCCGCCAGTCCTTCCCCGCCAGGCGGCCGTGGAGGAACGCCGCGACGTAGGCGTCGCCCGCGCCGTCGGTGTCCACGACCGGTCCTGGCACGGTGGCGGCGGGCAGGTGGCGCAGCGGGCCGCCGGGCAGCGCGAGATAGCTGCCGTCCGCACCTGCCATCGCGACGACGGCCTCGGCCCGGCCCCGGGCGAGGATGTCCCGCGCGGTCTCCTCCGTACGGCCCCCGAGCGCGGAGGTGGAGATGAACACCAGGTCGGCGCCGTAGGCGAAGTCGCGGTGGTAGTCCTGCACGCCGTCCCAGTCGTGCAGGTCGGTCGAGGTGGACGGGCCGGCCCCGGCGGCCTCGGCCAGGGCGTGCCGCGCCCAGTCCGCGAGGGAGGCGTGCACGTGCCGGGTGCGGGCGAGCGCCGGACGGTACAGGCCGGGGTCGACGGTCATGCCCACGGGGTGGCGGCCGTCGTAGAGGGACACCCGCCTGCCGTTCGGGTCGACCAGGTTGACGCTGCGCCTCGTGCCGCTGGGATGGGTGCGGTGGTCGAAGGACAGGCCCGCCGCGGCGTAGGCGCCGCGCACCTGATCGCCCTCGGGGTCGGCGCCGATCACGTCCGCGAGGTGGGTGCGCAGTCCCAGGTGGTGGCAGCCGAACGCGACGCCGTTGCCGGTGTGCGCCACGTACCGTTCGATGGGCGGCACCATGATGGTCTCCCGCTCGGGCAGCGGCAGCCGGGGGACCCGGACGATGGTGTCCACCCCCGTCCCGCCGACCACGAACACGTCCAGTTCCGTTGTCACGTCCCTGCCTCCAGCTGGTTCCGGGAGACCTGGCCGCCGGCCTGCGGATGTCACGGGCGGTGCCGCGGCTCCTCCGTGATCTCGGGCACCAGGGTGCCCGAGGACTTCCTCAGCGCGGCCCAGCGCGTGTCGCGGGCGGCGGTGGTGTGCCACGCATCGGCCGCCGCGCCGCGCTTCCCGCGCCGCCGCCCGGGGCGGCGGGGCAGCAGCCGGGCGGCACGGGTGGCCGCGGCGCCCACGGCGGCCCTGATCCAGCGCGGTCTGCGCAGCCGCCAGGCGCGCAGCACCAGCGCCGCCGGTACGGCCGGGCCGGCCGTCCAGGCCGCCGCGGCCAGGCCGGTCGTCCAGGGCTCAGGACCGAACGTGGCGAGCGCACCGGTGCCGAGCGGCCCGCCGGCGAACGCGGCGAGCAGCCCGAACGCGGCACCGGCGCCGCAGGCGGCGAGCAGCACGGTGAGCGCGGTGCCGCCCCAGCCGGACGCGGTGGCCCGTTCGCCGCGCTCCGGCACCGCGAGCCGGGCGGCGGTCCACGCGACGGCCGCCGCCCCCGCCGCGGGGACGAGCGCGGCGGCGGTCAGCAGCCAGGGGCCGCCCGCGGTGGCGGGCAGCGCGGCGAGAAGCGGGAAGGGCGGCAGGTCGGGCGGGGTGCCGGTGACGGCGAGGGGCCCGAAGGCGCTGCCCGCGCCGGCGGTGAAGCCGGGGCCGAGGCCGTAGGCGACGGCCCAGACGACGGCGTTCGGGAGGAGGGCCAGGGTCAGCAGCAGTACCGCGAGCCGCCCGGCCCAGTCCGTGGCGAGCTGCCCGAACGCGGCTTGCGCGCTCGCGGCGCTGAGCAGCAGTCCGCCGAGGAACAGCAGCGTTCCCGCGGCGCAGCAGGCGGCGACGCCGGTCAGTGCCAGGCGCCGGGCGGCGGACAGGCGGCGGCCGTCGAGGGCGCCGCCGGTCCCGGGTCCGCCCGCGAACGGCGGCCCGCTGATGGTGAAGGCGGCGGTGAGGGTGACGGCGAGCGCGAACAGCGGCAGGTGCCAGGCGGCGCTGAGGGGCTGTGCGGCCAGGGTGGCGGGGGCGGTGCACAGGACGGCTCCGGCGGCGGCCAGGAGGTAGCCGCTGGTGATCCACAGCGCGGCGAGCGCGCCCTGTCCCGGCTGGGGCGCCCAGTCGCAGGCGCGCACCGCCCGGTTCAGCAGCCAGGCGGGCAGGGCGGCGAGCAGCAGCGGGGTGACGCCGACCGGGGCGGTGGACGCGCCGCCGGGGCCTTGGCGCACGAGGTCCGCGCCGTGTGCGAGCAGCCACAGGTCGGCGGCGACGCGCAGGGCGCCGCCGACACCGCCGTCCGGGTAGGGCGAGAGGGTCCACAGCAGGAGAACGGGGACGGCGAGCGCCCCGAGGCCGAGCCCGGCGGCGAGCAGCCCTTCGAGGAGCCACCGGGCGCGGGCGGGGCTGAGCGGGGCGAGGCGCCGGAGAACGTGTCGCACGCGGCCATGCTGCCAACAACACCCGGAGCGGAGAGGTAACCCGTTTTCGCCGATGTGTCGCTCAATATATGCGTATGTACCTTTTTACATACTTGTACCCCTTTGCCGGATCCTGGAGACGGCGGTGAGGGCGGGCCCGGCGGCGGCGTTCGACCGGCTCTACACGCGGCAGGCCGCCTCGCTCACCCGGCAGGCGTTCCTGCTCTGCGGCCACCGGCGGCTGGCCGAGCGCGCGGTGGTGTACGCGTTCCACCGGGCGTGGGAACGCTGGCCCGAGGTCGCCGTGGACCCCGACCCGGCCGGCTGGGTGCGGGCCGCGGCCCACGACTACGCGCTCTCGCCCTGGCACCGGCTCGTTCCCGGGCGGCGCGGCGGAGAGCTGCGCGCGGTGCCGCCCGAGGACCGCGGGTTGCTCGAAGCGCTGCTGAGCCTGCCGCGCTGCTACCGGCGCAGCCTCGTCCTGCACGACGGCGTCGGCCTCGGCCTGCCCGAGACCGCGGCCGAGACGGAGGCGACCACGCGCGCCGCGGCGCTGCGCATCCTGCACGCCCGCACCTGCCTGGCCGCCCGGCTGCCCGGCCTCGCGGATACCGCCCCCCGCAACCGCGGCGCCCTGCTGACCGGGCTGCTGCGGGACTTTGCGGCCGGCCACCCGGCCAAGACCTGCTCCCCCGCGGCCCTGCGCGCCTCGGGCGAACGGCGCACGCGCCGCTGGACGTGGGCCGCGTACGCGCTGGTCGCCACGGCCGTCTCCACGATCACCGCGGTCGCGATCCTCACCGGCTGACCCGGCTGACCCGGCGGACGCCGGGCAGCAGGAAGGCCCGGCCCCCTCGACGCGTTCGAGGGGGCCGGGCCTTCGCGGGGTGCGCCGGAAAACCGCGGTGTCACGCCGTGAGCAGCTCGCGCGCCAGCCGGGCGGTCTCCGAAGGGGTCTTGCCGACCTTGACACCAGCGGCCTCCAGCGCCTCCTTCTTGGCCTGGGCCGTGCCGGAGGAACCGGAGACGATCGCGCCCGCGTGCCCCATCGTCTTGCCCTCGGGCGCGGTGAAACCGGCCACGTAGCCGACGACGGGCTTGGAGACGTTCGCCTTGATGAAGTCGGCCGCCCGCTCCTCCGCATCGCCGCCGATCTCACCGATCATGACGATCAGGTCGGTCTCCTGGTCGGCCTCGAAGGCCGCCAGGGCGTCGATGTGCGTGGTGCCGATGACCGGGTCGCCGCCGATGCCGACACAGGAGCTGAAGCCGATGTCGCGCAGCTCGTACATCATCTGGTAGGTCAGCGTGCCGGACTTCGACACCAGGCCGATGCGGCCCGGCTTGGTGATGTCGGCCGGGATGATGCCCGCGTTGGACTGGCCGGGCGTGATCAGACCCGGGCAGTTGGGACCGATGATGCGGGTCTTGTTCCCCTTCTTGCCCGCGTAGGACCAGAAGGCGGCCGTGTCGTGGACCGCGATGCCCTCGGTGATCACGACCGCGAGCGGGATCTCCGCGTCGATGGCCTCGACGACCGCGTCCTTGGTGAACTTCTCCGGAACGAAGATGACCGTCACGTCCGCGCCGGTCGCCTCGATGGCGTCCTTGACGCTGCCGAAGACCGGTACCTCCGTGCCGTCGAAGTCGACGCTCTGACCGGCCTTGCGCGGGTTCACGCCGCCCACGATGTTCGTGCCGGCGCTGAGCATCCGCCGCGTGTGCTTCTGTCCTTCGGAGCCGGTCATCCCCTGGACGACGACCTTGCTCTCCTTGGTGAGGAAGATAGCCATGGTGTAAGTCGGTGTCCTTTACTCCGCGCTACTTCGCGGCCAGCTCTGCGGCGCGGTCGGCCGCTCCGTCCATGGTGTCCACCTGCTCGACGAGCGGGTGGTCGGCGTCGGTGAGGATCTTGCGCCCCAGCTCCGCGTTGTTGCCGTCGAGCCGGACGACGAGCGGCTTCTTCACGTCCTCACCCTTGGACTTCAGCAGCTCCAGGGCCTGCACGATGCCGTTCGCCACGGCGTCGCAGGCGGTGATGCCACCGAAGACGTTCACGAAGACGGAACGCACCTCCGGGTCGCCGAGGATGATCTCCAGGCCGTTCGCCATCACCTCGGCGGACGCGCCGCCGCCGATGTCGAGGAAGTTGGCCGGCTTCACGCCGCCGTGCGCCTCACCGGCGTACGCGACGACGTCCAGCGTGCTCATCACCAGACCCGCGCCGTTGCCGATGATGCCGACGGTACCGCCGTCGAGCTTCACGTAGTTGAGCCCGCGCTCCTTGGCCGCGGCCTCCAGCGGGTTGGCCGCGGCCTTGTCCTCCAGCGCGGCGTGCTCCGGCTGCCGGAACTCGGCGCCCGCGTCCAGGGACACCTTGCCGTCCAGCGCGACGATCTTGCCATCCCCGG
Source organism: Streptomyces sp. MP131-18 (assembly GCF_001984575.1). Classification (GTDB taxonomy): domain Bacteria; phylum Actinomycetota; class Actinomycetes; order Streptomycetales; family Streptomycetaceae; genus Streptomyces; species Streptomyces johnsoniae. The sequence continues at coordinate 3,019,904 of NZ_LZNS01000001.1, forward strand.
TCTTCACCAGCGGATTGACCTCGACCAGCAGCGCGTCCTCCTTGATGAAGACGGTCCACAGCTGCTGGAGGACGTCGACCACCTGGTCCGCGACCTCGGCGGGGAAGCGCGCCGCCTCGACGATCTCGCGCGCCTTGTCCGCGGTGACGCCGTCGATCGCGTCCACCGGGATCTTGGCCAGCGCCTCGGGGCTGTTGGCCGCGACTTCCTCGATGTCCATGCCGCCCTCGACGGAGGCCATGGCGAGGAACGTGCGGTTGGTGCGGTCCAGGAGGAAGGAGACGTAGTACTCCTCCGCGATGTCCGCCGTCTGCGCCAGCATGACGCGCTGGACCGTGTGGCCCTTGATGTCCATGCCCAGAATGGCGCCCGCCTTGGCGACCGCGTCCTCCGGGTCGGAGGCCAGCTTGACGCCGCCCGCCTTGCCGCGTCCGCCGGTCTTCACCTGCGCCTTGACGACCGCGCGACCGCCGAGCCGCTCGGTCGCCTCGCGCGCCGCCTCGGGCGTGTCGATGACTTCGCCGGCCAGCACCGGTACGCCATGCTTGGCGAAGAGGTCCCTCGCCTGATACTCGAACAGGTCCACGCGCGTCCGTCCCTCAATCAATGGTCTCGCGGTCGTTGTCTGCGTGGGCGTGCCGCGTGGCCGCGTTGCGAGGCGACGTCGAAGCACGCGGCATGTCCGAAGTCGAGCGTATCCGTGCCCCGGCGGAGGGCTTGAATCCTGGGTCACACCAACGTGGTGAGTCCCGTCACACATCGCCCCCGCGGGCCGGTTCGCCCGCCGGCCGAGGGGGCCGGGGCCGCCTCAGGGAGCGGCCAGGGCCGAGCGCACCCAGTCCACGACCTCGCTGGTGGGCGCGCCGGGGGTGAAGATCGCGGCGACGCCGGCCGCCTTCAGCGGGGCGATGTCGTCCTCGGGAATGATGCCGCCGCCGAAGACGACGACGTCCGCCGCGTCCCGCTCGCGCAGCAGCTCGATGACACGGGTGAACAGGGTGTTGTGCGCGCCGGAGAGGATGGAAAGACCGATGGCGTCCGCGTCCTCCTGGATGGCGGTGTCCACGATCTGCTCGGGCGTCTGGTGCAGCCCGGTGTAGATGACCTCCAGGCCCGCGTCGCGCAGCGCGCGGGCGATGACCTTCGCTCCCCGGTCGTGGCCGTCGAGCCCGGGCTTGGCCACCACGACGCGAATCGGACCCGATACACCCATCAGCAGCCTCCCGGGGACGCGAGTTAACGCACGTTGACTACAGGATCTCCCAATCCGCGGCCGGCGGAACAGGTCCGAGGGGGAAATCACATCCGCGGACCGCGCGGACCCCTATTCGAACTCATGTCGAACATGACGTGCGGCACCCATGGTGAACCCCGCCGAAAATCGGCCTATTGACCGCTTACGCCCCTCGGAAACCTGCGAACAAGCCGGGAAAGATTGTCGCCGCCACGTACTGCCGGGTACAGTCACCGCCGAACCGCAGGGGCAGGTCCTTGCCCGGCCCCTGTTGTCGAGCCGAAGGGCCTTGTCGGTGAGCGATCGTCTGCTGTCGGAAGCCTCCGGGCACACGGATTATTCCGGCTTCGGCTCCCACGCCGCACACGGGCTGCTCGACCCGGCGTACGGTCACCAGGACGCCTACGGCGCTGGAGGCGGGTACGGAGCCGGGGACGGGTACGCAGCCGGGTACCAGGACGCACAGCAGTGGGCCGCCGTTCCGCAGGAGTCCTTCCCGCAGGAGTCCTTCCCGCAGGAGCCTTTTCCCCAGGAGCCGTTCCCGCAGGACGGCTACCAGCAGTTCCCCCCGTTCCAGCAGTTCCCGCAGGAGCCCTTTCACCAGGAACAGCAGCAGCCGTATCCGCCGGAGCAGTGGTACGGCGAAACCGGGTACGAATCCGGCACCTGGTACGCCGACGGGCCCGCGGCAGAGGATTTTCACGAAACCCCCGCGCCGCAGGGCGGGCCGGGCGCGGACACGGGCACCGCGCACGAACCCGGCCCCGGCGCCGGCCTGGACCTCGACGCCCCCGACGACGTGGCCGCGGACCCCGGCCAGGAGTGGGCCCCCGACGATCCGGCGCCCGAGTCCGGGCCGTCGGCCGCAGCGCCGCTGCGGCCGCGCGGCGGCCGACGGCGTTCGGCGCGTCCGCGGCGGTCCGCGTTCCTCAGCGTGGCCGCCCCCTCCCTCGCCGTCCTGGGCGTGACCGCCGTGGCCACGGCGGCGACCGTCTCCGAGTCCGACACCCCGCAGGGCGGCGAGCCGGCGCCGGTGGCCGCGCCCGACCCGGGCGAGGTCCAGCAGGTCGCCGCGAACCAGCAGTTCGACAGCCAGCTGGCGGGCCTGACCGAGGCCGTCGACGACTACAGCGACCGCGCCAGCCGCACGCAGGGCCGCCTCGACCTCCAGGCGCAGCAGGAGGCGGAGGCCGAGGCCGCGGCGGCGGAGGCCGCGCGCATCGAGGCCGAGCGGCCGAAGTTCTTCGTGCCGGTGGAGCAGGCCGGGCTCAGCGCCTACTTCGGCCAGTCGGGCATCAACTGGATGTCCACGCACACCGGCATCGACTTCCCGGTCAGCTACGGCACCCCCGTGGTGGCGGCCACCGACGGCTCCATCAGCACGCAGTGGCACCCGAGCTACGGGAACATGGTCATCCTGACCGCCCCCGACGGCACGGAGACCTGGTACGCGCACCTGGACAGCACCGTCTTCACCTCCGGCCACGTGCAGGCCGGCACGGTGATCGCCTACTCGGGCAACTCCGGCACCTCCACGGGGCCGCATCTGCACTTCGAGGTACGGCCGGGCGGCGGCTCGCCCATCGACCCGCTCACCTGGCTGCGGGGCCAGGGTCTCGAACCCACGTAACCACCGCTCACCACCGCTCACCACCGACGGCAGGCGCCGGACCGGGGACTCCCCGGTCCGGCGCTTTTCCGTGCGCCGAGGCGACTCCCCCCGGGCCCTCATTTTTCTTATAGAGGGAAATTCGATCACGCGTATTGCTGCATGCGGAATGAGACCGTAGTTTTCCAGCTACCCGCGATCGAGCACCGAAGGAGTCGCCATGAGCCTCGACGGGGCCGCAACCATCGACGCTCGCCGGGGCACCCCCGCGGCCGGGGCCCGGCTGCCCCCCGGACGGGCCGGCCGCCTCCTCGCCTCACGCCGGGTGCGCGACCTGGGGCTCAAGGTCTCCGGGGTACTCACCGTCCTCCTCGCCCTGGAGCTGTGCTCGCGCGTCGGCCTGCTGTCGCGTGACTGGTTTCCGCCGGTCACCGACACCTACGCGGAGCTGTTCCGGCTGGGCATGGGCCGCCCCCTGTGGGTGGAGATCGGGCGCACGCTGAACGGCTGGGCCATCGGGCTCGCCCTCGCCACGCTGCTGGCCGTCCCCTTCGGCATCCTGCTCGGGTCGAGCCCGGCGGCCTACCGCATGAGCCGGGTCGTCATCGAGTTCTGCCGGCCGGTGCCCTCCGTCGCGCTGATCCCGCTGGCCGTGCTCGTCTACGGCGTCGGCCTGGAGATGAAGGTCTTCCTCATCGTCTTCGTGACCTTCTGGCCCATCCTGCTCCAGGTCGTCTACGGCGTCACCGACGTCGACCCGGTGGTCCGCGACACCGCACGGGCCTACGGACTGCCCGCCCACGCGCGCTTCTTCCGCATCACCCTGCCGAGCGCCGCCCCCTACATCGCCACCGGGCTGCGGATCGCGGCCGCCATTGCGCTGGTGCTCGCGGTGACCGCCGAGCTGGTCGTGGGCGCGCCCGGCCTCGGCCAGTCCATCGTCGTCGCCCAGTCCAACGCGCAGCTGCCCCGCATGTACGCCCTGATCATCGTCACCGGCCTGGTCGGCTGGGTGCTCAACATGGCCTTCCAGGCCGTCGAGCGCCGCCTGCTGCGGTGGCACCCCTCGCAGCGTCAGGAGGAGAGCCGGTGAGCCGCCGCGTCCTCGGGTTCCTGCTGGAACTCGCCCTGCCCGCCGCCCTGCTCATCGGCTACGGGCTGTGGGCGCACCGGGCCGGGAGCTTCTACTTCCCGCCGCTCGACGAGATCTTCCGCTACTTCCGCGAGCTGTGGCTGTTCGACCGCGTCGGCAGCGACCTGCTGCCGAGCCTGGCGCGCATGCTGGCCGGGTACGCCGCGTCCGTCGTCATCGGCGTCGGGCTCGGGCTGCTGCTCGGCATGTACCGCCCGCTGCGCGTCGCGGCCGAGCCGGTCGTGGAGTTCCTGCGGGCGCTGCCCGCCCCGGCGCTGATCCCGTTCTCGCTGCTGATGTTCGGCGCGGGCAACGCGTCGAAGGTCTTCGTGATCGTGCTCGGCGCGGTCTGGCCGATCCTGCTGAACACGATCGACGGCGTCCGCGGCGTCGACCCGCAGGCGCTGGACATGGCGCGCGCCCACCGGATTCCGCCCGGGGCCCGCATCGTACGGATCATCCTGCCGGGCGCGGGCCCGCGGGTGTTCGCGGGCATGCGCACCAGCCTCGCCATCGCGATCATCCTGATGGTCGTCTCCGAGATGGTGGCCAGCAGCAACGGGCTCGGCTACTTCGTTCTGGAACAGCAGCGTTCGTTCGCCATCCCCGAGATGTGGACCGGCATCATCCTGCTCGGCGTCCTTGGCTTCGTCCTCAACTGGATCTTCCTGCGGGTGGAACGGCGGGTGCTGCGCTGGCACCGCGGCGCCCGCGGCCTCCTCGCGGAGCACGAGCCCGCCGCCGGCGCCCCTTCCTCCCTCAAGAAGACCCCGACCCCGGAGAAGTCCGATGCTTGAAGTCTCGAATCTGCGGAAGGTCTACGGCCCCGACCCGCACGCCGCGCCGGCCGTCGACGGCCTGTCCTTCGCCGTCGCCGACCAGGAGTTCGTCTGCATCCTCGGCTCGTCCGGCTGCGGCAAGACCACGATGCTGCGGTGCCTCTCCGGCCTGACGCCCGCCACCTCCGGGTCGGTCGTCCTGCGCGGCAAGCCGGTGAACGGGCCGCCGGAGGACATGGCGTTCGTCTTCCAGGACTACAGCCGCTCGCTGCTGCCGTGGATGACGGTGCGGCGCAACATCGCGTTCCCGCTGCGCTACAAGGGCGTCGACCGGCGCCGGGCGGCCGAGCTGACCGACGAGGCGCTGGACGCCGTCGGCCTCGCCGGCCGCGGGGACCGCTACCCGTGGCAGCTCTCCGGCGGCATGCAGCAGCGCGTGGCCATCGCGCGGGCCCTGGCGTACCGGCCGGGCATCCTGCTGATGGACGAGCCGTTCGCCTCGGTGGACGCGCAGACGCGTTCGGGCCTGGAGGACCTGCTGCTGAACGTGTGGCAGCGGTACGGAATCACCGTGCTGTTCGTCACGCACGACATCGACGAGGCCGTCTACCTCGCCGACCGGGTACTGGTGCTGCGGCCCCCGGCGAACGTCGGGCACGAGGCCGTGGTCGGCCTGCCGCGCCCGCGGAACCAGGTGGCGACCAAGCAGGAGCCGGAGTTCGGCAGGCTGCGCGGCGAGTTGTACGCCGCGCTCGACGGCCGGCCGGTGGTGGCGTGAACCGCGGCGGCCGGGCCGTCGCGGCCCTCGCGGTCCTGCTGATGCTCGCCACCACGGCCTGCACCGACTACGGCGGCGACCTGTCCGGCGTCGCGGCGGCGGGCGGCGGGGACGGCGACACCGTGATGGTCTCGGAGACCGCGGGGACCCCGGCCTCGTTCCTGGCCTACGGCATCCGCGAGGGCTACTTCGAGGCGGAGGGCCTGGACGTCCACGTCAGCCCGTCGAGCGGTGGCGCGAGCGTCATCCCGGCGCTGCTGAGCGGGGACATCGACGTCGCCGGGTCCAACGTGGTGTCGGCGCTGATCGCGATGGGGCGGCGCATGCCGGTCGAGATGATCGCGGCGGGCACGAGCACCGCGTCCGCGGCGGACGACGACTTCTCCGCGCTGATGGTCCCGGCGGACAGCCCGCTACGGGAGCCGGCGGACCTCGACGGGGCGCGCATCGCGGTCAACACCCTCCAGAACATCAACGATGTGGTCATCCACTCGGTCCTCTCCGAGGCCGGGCTCGGCAACGGGGACGTCGACTTCGTCGAGATGCCGCTGCCCGACATGCCCGCCGCCATCGAGCGCGGCGACGTCGACGCGGGGCTGCTGATCGAGCCGTTCGCCACCATCGGCAGGTCGCAGGGCCTGCGCGACGTCGCGCGCCCCTACACGGCCACCCGGCCGGAGCTGCAGATCGGCACGTACCTGATGACCTCGGAGCAGGTCGCGGAGGACCCGGAACGCGCCGCCGCGTTCCGCCGGGGCGTGACCGCGACGGCCGAGGCCATCGCCGCGGACCCGCAGGCGTTCCGCGACGCCCTGCCGGAGATCAGCGACCTGGCTCCGGAGCTGGCGGGCGACATGCACCTGCCGGTGTGGCGCGGGGCGACGGACCGGGAGTCCATCGAGACCATCCACGGCCTGATGCGCGACATCGGCCTGACCGACGCGGACCTCGACTACGCGGAGGCGGTCGCGGAGGACGGCTAGGTCCTGTCGGGCGATCTTCGCGGGCCCCGCCAGGACCTTGTGCCGCGTCAGCCCCAAGGCGCCCCTTGCTTCCGCCTCACCAGACCGGGCGCAGCGGCGGGGGAGTCTCGCCGCCCAGGTCCCGGATGACCAGGGTCAGATCCCGCCGCAGCCGGCCGGCGTCGGCGCGGCCCGCGAGCCGCGCGGCGAGCTCCGCCTCCAGGTCCCGCAGCGCGTTCCCGGCTACCGCCAGGTGGAGGTGGGCGGCCTCGGTCAGCACCACCAGTTTCCGCCTGCCACACCAGCACCCCCGACGACGTCTTCGCCACCCCCAACGCCGTGATGACCAGCCTGGCCACACCCAGCCGTGGCAGCACCGAGGTCAGTGCCTGGACCGTGGCCATGGAGCCCGGTGCCGCCGGCCCGCTCCACGCCATGGACCGCGAGCAGCTATGGGTGCCGTTGTCCGGCGCCATCACCGTCACCACCGACGACGGCACCCGCCGGATCGGCCCGGGCCGGGCGGCGATCCTCCCCGCCGGGGAGAACCGGCGGATCGCCACCTCCGGCACCGCCCCGGCCGAGGTGCTGGTCTGCATGGCCAACGGCGGCCGGGCCACGGTCGCCGACACCGGCGAGGTCAGACCCCTCCACTGGGCCGGGTGACACCGCCGCACAGCACGTCCACCGCCTCCGCCTCCTCCGCCGCGACCACCGGCCCCGCCGCAGCGCCTGCGGCCACCGCGGCCGGACGGCGTCCGCCCCGTTCCAGCCGCGCCGCGACCACCGCGAGCGCCAGGGCGCTGACGGCCATCGCCGCTCCCACCAGGTTCGGCAAGGTCGCCCCGGCGCCGGCCGACAGGGCCAGGCCGCCCAGCCAGGCGGCGAGGGCGTTGCCCAGGTTGAAGGCGCCGATGTTGACGGCGGAGGCCAGCGTGGCCGCCCCGGGCGCGTGGTCCAGGACGCGCTTCTGCAGCGGGGGCACCGTCGCGAAGCCGAAGGCCCCGATCAGCATCAGTGTGACGGCCGCCGCGACCTTGTTGTTGGCGGTGACCGTGAACGCCGCCAGCGCGACCGCGAGCGCGGCCAGCGAGGTGTACAGCATCGGCATCAGTGCCCGGTCCGCGTACCGGCCGCCGATCAGATTCCCGGCCACCAGCCCCACCCCGAAGAGCATGAGCAGCCAGGTGACACTGCTCTCGGCGTAACCGGCCGCGTCGGTCATCATCGGCGCGATATAGGTGATGGCCGCGAAGACACCGCCGAATCCCAGCACCGTCATCGCCATGGCCAGCAACACCTGGGAATCGCGGAACGCGGCCAGTTCCCGCCGCAGCCCTCCACCGGCGGCGGACCGTTCACCGGCGGGCGCGTCCCCGGCACCCCTGGGCACCAGCGCGGCCACGCCCACCAACGCCACCACCCCGATCAGCGTGATCGCGCCGAACGTCAGCCGCCAGCTGACCTGCTGGCCCAGCAGCGTTCCCGCGGGCACGCCGACGACGTTGGCGACGGTGAGCCCGGTGAACATCCACGCGATGGCACCGGCCCGCTTCTCCGGCGCCACCAGCGAGGCGGCCACGACGGAACCGATACCGAAGAAGGCGCCATGGGCCAGCGAGGCGACGACCCGGCCCGCCAGCATCACCCCGAAGGCGGGGGCGACGGCGGACACCAGGTTGCCCGCGATGAACAGGACCATCGTCACCAGCAGCATCCGCTTGCGCGTCACCCTCGCCCCGGCGATGGCCAGCACCGGTGCGCCGACCACGACACCGAGGGCGTAGCCGGACGTGGTGAAACCGGCCGTCGGCACGGATACCCCGTACTCGTCCGAGATCTCCGGCAGCAGGCCGGTGACCACGAACTCGGTGGTGCCGATCCCGAATGCTCCGATGGCCAGGGCCAAGAGCGCGAGTGGCATGAGGAGCCCCTCCAGATCTATGCGGACAACGATTGCCCGCGGACACAATAGTTGCAGACGCTCGCTACCGACACGCGCCGACTATCGCGATCCCGCGCTAAACTGGCCGAAGCGCCCGGCACGCCGACACCCGCCGTGCGGCCACGAGGAAGGCACGGAAGAGCAATGACGCGTCCCGAACCGGGCCTCGCCCAGGGCTGGTGCGCCCTGTCCGCACTCCACGACCGCATCGAGGCCCAGATCGAACGCGCCCTCCAGTCGGCGCACGGCCTGAGCGTCCGCGAGTACTCCGTGCTCAACGTCCTCAGCCAGCAGCACGACGGCGACCGCGGCCACTTCCGGATGAACGAGCTGGCCGACGCCGTCGTCCTCAGCCAGAGCGCCACCACCCGCCTGGTCAACCGCCTGGAGGACCGCGGCCTCCTCACCCGCTTCCTGTGCCCGACCGACCGCCGGGGCATCTACACCGACGTCACCGAAGCCGGCCGCCGCCTTCTCGACCAGGCGCGCCCCACCAACGACACCGCCCTGCGCGAGGCCCTCGACCAGGCCGAACAGCACCCCGCCCTCGCCCCCCTCGTCGCCGCCGTCCGCACCCTCCAGCCCGGGGCGAGCTGACCCGGCCCCCGGCGTTTCGGACAGCAGCCCGCAGTCGTCCTGGCAGGGACACAACTGACTTCCTTCAAGGAAGTCAGTGGGATCCGGTCGCGGAGCGCCTCGCTCGCCCTCTTCCCCCGGCGGACCGTTCTCAACGTCGCGATGCTCCTGCGGGACAGCGACGTCGCACGTCAGGTGCGTACGTACCTGCTGGACGCCGGGGACGCCGGTCGGGCGGCACCGGCGGCCGATCCTGTGGAAAACGTGCACGACGTGGAAACCGTGGGAGACGCCGCCGAGCAGGTCGCCGCCCCGGTCGACGCGTCCGATTCGTTCAGGACCGGGGCGTGGCCCTGTCCCTACGCCGCGGGACATGACACCACGCATTGACCTCATCGGCCTCATGACCGACGCGGCTTGGCCGCCTCGCTCGCCTTCTACCGGCGGCTCGGCCTCGACATCCCCGCCGGGGCGGAGGACCAGCCGCATGCCGAGGCCGAGTTGCCGGGCGGGCTGCGGATCGCCTGGGACACCGTGGCGACGGTCCAAAGCTTCCGCCCGGAGCGGACGCCGCCGCGCGGCGGGCGCCTGGGCCTGGCGTTCCTGTGCGAGGGCCCGGCCGAGGTGGACCAGTGGTACGCCGATCTCACCCGGGCCGGCCACGCCGGGGAGAAGGCCGCCCTGGGACGCCCCGTGGGGCCAGCGCTACGCCATCGTCCTGGACCCGGAGGGCAATTCCGTCGACCTGTTCGCCCCTCTCGGGCAGGGCCCTGGCCCGGTCTGGCCGGGTGGGCCCTTGTCCTGCCGGGTGGGCCGTGTCCGTTTCCGCCGGGTCCGATCGGGTTACCGGTTAGCGGTGCGGGCAGGGACGGCGGTCGAGGAAAGGGCGTGGAGCCATGGCGGGTCCCGCGGCGCTGGCGGAGCGGGCGCGCCGGCGGCTGGTGCGGGCCGTGCGCGGTCCGGGGTGGCAGCGCGTCGACCCGCTGCTGGCCGCGAAGACCGTGCTGGCGGCCGTCGTCGCGTGGTCGCTCGCCTCCTGGCTGCTCACCCCAGGCGTCACGACGTTCGCGCCGTTCACCTCGCTGCTGTCCTTGCAGGGAACGGTGTACCGGTCGCTGTGGCAGTCGCTGCGCTACATGGGGGCGGTGGCCGTGGGCGTGATGCTCGCGGCGGGCTTCGGCTCCACCGCCGGGCTGCACGCGTGGAGCCTGGCCATTCTGATGGCGGCGGCGCTGGCCACGATGCGGCTGCGGGCACTCGGCGCGCAGCGCCTCCAGGTGCCGGTGACGGCCCTGTTCGCGTTCTCCGCGGGCGGCGGTCAGCTCGAGTACAGCTTCCAGCTGCTCGCCGCGGTGCTCATCGGCGTCGGCTGCGGTCTGGCCACCTCCGTGCTCTGGGCGCCGCCCCTGCGCCACCGCGGCGCCGACGAGGCCGTGTCCACGCTGTCCCGGGAGGTGTGCGGGCTGCTGCGCGGCATCGCGGACGCGCTGCGCGAGACGACACCCGACGCGTCGCAGACCCGCGACTGGCTGGACCGCACGGAGAAGGTGGGAGTGCTGGCGCAGCAGGCCCGCGCCGCGGTGGAGAACGGCGAGGAGGCGGCGCGGCTCAATCCGCGCCGTCTCATCGCCGGCGAGCACCTGCGGCTGCCGGTCCACCACACGGCCGTCAACATCCTGGAACGCGTGGGCCACCAGGCCCAGTCGATCGCCCGGGGCCTGCACTACGCCGTGCACAGCGAGCACTACACGGCGCTGGCGCGCGACTTCCTCACGGGCTACGCCGAGTTGCTCGCGGACACCGCCGTTGCCGCGCGGGAACTGCGGGTGTCCGAGGTCCGCGGCGGCGAAGGCGACGACGAGGAGCTGCACGAGCACCTCGCGCGGGGCCGGCAATGCCACGACCGGCTGGCCGCGCGCAGCCGGCGGGAGCGCCTCGACGCGCCGGGCGAGTGGCCGCTGTACGGCGCCCTGCTGACCGACGCTTACCGCATCCTGGACGACCTGGGCACCAGCCTGCCCGCCCGCCCCTGACCCGGCGGGCGAACGCCCGCCCGCCTCAGGACCCGACCTGCGCGTGCAGCAGCTCCTGGAGGCGGTCGCGGACCGGCAGCAGGTCCTCGGCGAGCTTGCGCGCATCCGTGCGGACGGCGAGCCGGTGCGCGGGCACGACCACCGCGACCGAGGCCAGCGGCGTCTGCGCCCGGTCCCGCAGCACCGCGGCCACCGCGCTGATGCCGCGTTCGCCCTCCTCGACGTTCATCGCGAAGCCGGCGCGGCGGATCTCCGCCAGCTCCGCCCGGAGGGCCTGCCAGTCGGAGACGGAGAACTCGGTGCGCGTCGTCAGCTCCCGGTCGGCGAAGCGCCGGGACAGCTCCGCCTCGGGCATGGCGGCCAGGATGGCCTTGCCCGCGGCGGTGCAGTGCGCCGGCAGCACGACGCCGGTGCGGTCGCCGACGCGGACGGAACGCGGGCTCTCCACGCAGTCGATGAACCGCACGTTGCGCCCTTCCAGCAGCGACAGGCTCGTCGTCTCCTGGGTGCTGTCCCTCACCTGCTCCAGGAAAGGGCGGGCGACCTGGCGGATGTCGATGCGGCCGATGGCGGCGAGGCCGATCTCGCCCAGCACAGGGCCCGGCCGGTAGGCGCCGTTGGGCTTCTCCTGAAGGACGAATCCGCGCCTGCGCAGTGCGTTGAGCAGGCGGTGGGCGGTCGAGGGCGCGACGCCGAGCTCGGTCGCCGCGTCGGAGACCCGCAGCGCCTTCCGCTCGCCGATCAGCTCCAGGAGCCGCAGCGCATTGTCCACCGAACTCGTGACGCCTTCCCGGGCGTTATTCGACATGCAGGAATTCTAACGTAGTTCTTTTCTGCGCATCCACCGGCCGCGCCCCGCTCAGCCCTCGCGCACGGCGAGGGTCAGTTCGCCGATCCGCCCGATGCCCGCGCGCAGCCGGTCGCCCGGGACGATCGCCCCGACGCCGGGGGGCGCTCCGGTGAAGATGAGGTCCCCGGGCAGCAGCGTCATCATCGACGACGCGTACGAGACGATCGCGGGCACCGGCGTGATGAGGTCGCGGGTCAGCACATGCTGCCGCTGCACACCGTTGACGTCGAGCCGGATCTCCAGATCGCTCGCGTCGCCCAGCTCGTCGGCGGTGACGAGGAACGGGCCGAGCGGACTGAAGGTGTCGTAGCTCTTGCGCCGCGAACGGTCGGCCGCGCTGCGCACGGTGATGTCGAGGCCCAGCGTGTAGCCCAGCACGTGGTCGAGCGCCCGGTCCCGCGGGATGTCCGCGCCGCCCCTGCCGATCACCACGACCAGCTCGGACTCGTGGTGGATCTCCTGGCCCGCGGCGACGACCTCCGTGGGCAGCACGATGTCCTCGGCCGGACCCGACAGGGAGGACGGGGACTTCAGGAACACGTCGAAGTTCATCATCCACGACTCGACTCCGCCCAGCGTGCGTTCCTGCACACCGTGCATCTCGGCCACGTGGTCCGCGTAGTTGCAGGCGCAGGCCACGATCTTGCTCGGGTTCAGCGCGGGCGCGCGCAGCCGGCCGGGGTCGAGCGGCTCGGCCGCGCCCTTGGCCGCCGCGGCGGCGAGATCCGTTCGCAGCGCCGGGAAGTCCCGGCACAGCGCGCGCCACCAGCCCGCGGTGAGCGGGTCCGGATCGTGCGGCCGGCCGATCGCGGCGGTGACGTCGGTCACCGTCGTGCCCTGCGGGCCCTCCTCGACCACGCCGAGACGGTGGTCGTCGAACAGTGCCAGTTTCATGCCGCGGTCCCTTCCCCGAACACGCCCGTGACCTCCTGCCGCCGCGGCAGCGTCTCCTCGCGGTACAGGCCGAGCGCCCGCAGCACCGGGGCGTCGCCCAGGCCGAACAGGTCCGCCCCGCCGTCCGAGAAGTGCTCCGCCACCGACCAGGACGGCACGACGAACATGTCGCCCGCCGTCCAGTCGAACCTGCACCCGTCGACGACGCTGCTGCCCTCGCCGCGGAACACGACGAACACCGTGTTCCCGCTGCGCCGCACCGGCGCGGACGCGCCGCCCGGCAGCACCCGGTGCATGCCGCAGGACAGGGTCGGCAGCACGCTGGCGCCCGAGTGCGGATTGGTGAACTCCACGCTCACCAGCGGCCCTTCGCCCGCCGCGGCCAGACGGGACAGGTGCGCGTCGGTCTCCGCCCAGCGGTAGACCAGCAGCGGTGAGGGCGCCGGGTCGAGCGCGCGGGTGACCGCGCCCCGCGTCATGGTGCGCGCGGCATCGCCGCCCCCGCCGGCCCAGGCGGCTTCGGAACGGTTGTGCGGGCCGGTCACGGGCTGCCGCAGGTCGGGGTGCGGCTCGAAGAACACGGCGTCCAGCGCCTCGACCATCGGCAGGTCGAGGCCGTCGAACCAGAACATGCTGCCGTCGCCGCCGTTGGCGTGGTCGTGCCAGGCGCCGCCCGGGGTGAGGATCAGGTCGCCGGGCCGCATGTCGCAGGCGTCCCCGTCGACGGTGGTCCACACTCCCTCGCCCTCGATGACGAAACGGATCGCGCCGGGCGTGTGCCGGTGCGCGGGCGCCGTCTCGTTCGGCCCGAGGCACTGGAGCGCGCCCCACAGCGTGCCGGCCGCGTAGGGCCGCCCGCCCAGACCCGGGTTGGCGAGGGACAGCACGCGCCGCTCGCCGCCGCGCTCCACCGGCACCAGCCGGATGGCGCGTTCGGCCAGCGGGCGCAGCACCGCGGAGCGCCACAGCCAGGGCACGGCCCGTGGCCTGGGGGTGGGCGTCAGCAGCTGCTCGGTGATCGTCCACAGGGGACGCAGTCCGGCGGCGGCGATGTCCTCGTAGAGGGAACGCAAGCGCGGATCGCCGACCCCGGGTTCGTCGACGAGGGACATGGAGACCTCCTGGGGTAGGGGGTTGGATACGCCTCAGCGGGCGGGCGCGGGCGCGGGGGCGCCGGGGGGCAGGCCGACGCCGAAGCGGCGCACGCTTTCGAGGAGCGAGGCGCGCCGCATGTAGGCGCGGGCGCGGTCCGGATCGGCCGCGGTGGCGCGCATCTCCTCGTGCGCGGCGCGGCGGCGGCTCTCGTCGGCCTCGCTCAGCCGCTGCGTATTGCGCTGCGTGTCGGCCTGCACGTACTCCACGGCCACCCGCCGCCGCACGCCGGCGAAGGCGGTCAGCTCCGCCTCGGCCGCGGCGCCTTCGGCGATGCGGGCGAGGCGCCGGGTGATGTCGACGGCGTCGTGGATGCCGCTGTTCAGACCGACCCCGCCCATGGGGCTGTTGATGTGGGCCGCGTCCCCGATGAGGACGGCGCGGCCGGCGCGGAACGACCCGGCCACCCGCTGGTGCACGCGGTACAGCTGCCGGTCGATGATCGGGTAGTCGGCCCGGCGGGGCGCGACGCCCTGGAACTGCCGCTCCAGCGTCGCCCCGGCGAGCGCGTCGGCCTCGCTCTGCCCGGCGGGCACCGGCCAGACCGCCCGCCAGGACTCGGGGGTGCGCAGCAGGAACAGCCACTCGCGGGGGTCGGCCACGTAGTTGACCTCCGCGATGCCGGGCAGCGCCTCGGCGAGGTCGACGCTCGTGCTGGCGATGAGGAAGCGCTCGGGGTAGGTCCAGCCGGTGAAGTCGACGCCGAGTGCCCGCCGCACGGTGCTGCCCGCGCCGTCGGCGCCGATCACCCACGAGCCGTGCACCTCGCGGGTGCCGGTCGCGGTGCTGACGACGACGGAGGCCCCGTTCCCCGCACGCGGGTCGACGCCGGTGACGCGGGCGCCGAACAGCAGCTCGACGCCGGGCGTCCGGGCCAGCCTCTCGTGCAGCATGCGCACCAGGTGCTGCTGGTTGAGCTGGAGGCGGTAGGGGAAGGGCGTCTCGTCGGCGAGGAGCGAGAAGTCGAACGCGGCGATCAGCCCGTCCCGCCGGTCGCGGAAGTGGTACACGGGCACGACCAGGCCCTCGGCGTGCATCCGGTCCGCGATGCCCAGCTCGTCGAGCAGTTCGAGCGTCGCCGCGTGGAACGTGGAGGCGCGCCAGTCCGTCTTCGGCCGCTTCTCGGCCTCGATCAGCACCACGGGGATGCCGAAGCGGGCGAGGGAGGCGGCGGCGACCATTCCGACCGGACCGCCGCCGACGACGACCACCGGGCCGCCGGGGAGTCCGCGCTCAATTCCTGGCATGCGGCAAACATCTCATACGTTCCGCATGCATGAAAGAAGATCGATTAGATTTCTGCTATGCCGAAATAATGCTGCCGCGCGCCCGGCAGCCGCGCGGACACAAAAGGCCCGCCGCTCCCCGGAGGGAGCGGCGGGCCTGCCGTCCGTGCGAGCCGGCCGCGGGGCCGACGGATCTCACCTGCTGCGGCGCGCGACCGCCTGGCCGATGGCGAAGACGCCGACGGGGGCCAGGATCAGGAAGAAGTAGTTGATCGGATCGTTGGACTCGGTCCAGACGTCCCAGAGGTGGTTGAACTCCTCGAAGAAGATCTTCGTGGCGCTCCACTCACCGTTGGTGAGGTACTCGCTCAGGATCATTGCCGTGCCGTACAGCTCGCCGAGCACGGCCGCCACGAGAGCCAGCGCCGCGGCGACGGCCTGTATCGCGACGTTCCGCCGGGCGAGGAACGCCGGACCGGCGCCGACCGCCGCACCGATGGCCAGCGACACGTAGCCGATCTTGGTGACCTCACCGCTGCTCTCGTCGAACATCGCGTCGTAGAAGAACGCGTAGAGGATCGCCATGACCAGCGCGGCACCCACCGCGGAAAGGACCGCGAGCGCGATGTTCTGGTTCGCCGGGCCGCCCGAGGGGGGCGGGGCCGGCCAGCCGCCACCTGGCGCACCCTGCGGGGCGCCGTACGGCTGGGGCGGCTGGGGCTGGGGCGGCGGATAGCCGTAGCCCTGCTGCGGCGGCTGGCCATACGGCTGCGCGGGCGGCTGGGGCGGCTGGGGCTGGCCGTACGGGTTGGGCTGGGGCTGGCCGTATCCGCCCGGCTGTTGCGGCTGCTGTCCGTATCCGCCGCCGTCCGGCTGTTGCTGCCAGGGCTGGCTCATTGTGTTCCCCCTGGGAATCTCAAGATGGTACGTACTCCGGGGACAGAAGGAACTGGAGTACGAACATTGCCGCAGGCAGCTAATCGCTCCCCGCGGCTCTACCACAAGCCCTTTCCCCGGTCTGTGACATACCGGGGACACTACAGGGTAAGAATCAAAGCTTCTCCACGGGGGCGTAACGGAGCAGAAGCCGCTTGGGCTTCTCGCCGCCGAAGTCGATCGTCGCCTCGGCCCGGTCGCCGCTGCCCTGGACCGACACCACCGTGCCCATGCCGAAGCTGTCGTGCGTCACCCGGTCCCCGGCGGAAAGCGCCACCACCGGCCGGTCCTTCATGCGGCCCGTGGCGAACCCGCCGGCCCCCCGCCGCTCCCGCGCCGCGGGAGCGGCGGCCGCGCCCTGCGGCGGCGCCTGGCCCGCGCCGCCCGTGCGGCGCCACTCCACGTGGACGTCGGGGATCTCCTCCAGGAAGCGGGACGGCGGGTTGTGCTGGGGCTGCCCCCACGCGCTGCGCAGCGCGGACCGCGTCACGTACAGCCGCTGCCGCGCGCGGGTGATCCCCACATACGCGAGCCGCCGTTCCTCCTCCAACTCCTTCGTCTTGCCGAGCGAGCGCATGTGCGGGAAGACGCCGTCCTCCATACCGCTCAGGAACACCACGGGGAATTCGAGGCCCTTCGCGGTGTGCAACGTCATCAGCGTGACCACACCGTCACCCTCGTCATCCGGGATCTCGTCGGAATCCGCGACGAGCGCGACCTGTTCGAGAAAGTCCGCGAGCGTTCCGGGGTCGTCCTCCTCCCGCTGCTGCTCGAACTCCAGCGCAACGGCGGCCAGTTCCTGGAGGTTTTCCACGCGGGTCTCGTCCTGCGGATCGGTCGACGCCTGCAACTCCGCCAGATACCCGGTCCGCTCCAGCACCGCCTCCAGCACGGTCGCGGGCCCCGCGCCCGACTCCACGACGGTGCGCAGCTCCTCCAGCAGCGTGTTGAACCGCTTGACCGCGTTCGCCGAACGCGCCGCCATCCCGTACGCCTCGTCCACGCGGCGCAGCGCCTGCGCGAAGGAGATCCGCTCGCGCAGCGCCAGCGCCTCGATCATCGCCTCGGCGCGGTCGCCGATGCCGCGCTTGGGCACGTTGAGGATGCGGCGCAGCGGGACGGTGTCCTCGGGATTGGCCAGGACCCGCAGGTAGGCGAGCACGTCCCGGACCTCGCGGCGCTCGTAGAAGCGGACGCCGCCGACCACCTTATAGGGCAGGCCGACGCGGATGAAGATCTCCTCGAAGACACGGGACTGGGCGTTGGTCCGGTAGAAGACGGCGATGTCGCCGGCGCGGGCGTCCCCCGCGTCGGAGAGGCGGTCGATCTCCTCGGCGACGAACTGCGCCTCGTCGTGCTCGGTGTCCGCGACGTAGCCGACGATGCGGGCACCGGCGCCCGCGTTCGTCCACAGATTCTTCTTGCGGCGGCCCTCGTTGCGCTCGATGACGGCGTTGGCGGCGGAGAGGATCGTCTGCGTGGAGCGGTAGTTCCGTTCGAGCAGCAGTGTCGTCGCGTCGGGGTAATCCTGCTCGAACTGGAGAATGTTGCGGATCGTCGCGCCGCGGAACGCGTAGATCGACTGGTCGGCATCGCCGACGACGCACAGCTCCGCCGGCTCCCGCTCGCCCACCAGCAGCCGGATCAGCGTGTACTGGGCGATGTTGGTGTCCTGGTACTCGTCGACCAGCACGTGCCGGAAACGGCGCCGGTAGTGCTCGGCGACGTCGGGGAACGCGTCGAGCAGATGCACCGTGGTCATGATGATGTCGTCGAAGTCCAGCGCGTTGGCCTCGCGCAGCCGGGACTGGTACAGCGTGTACGCCTCGGCGACGGTCCGCTCGTAGGGCTCGCTCGCCTGCGCGGCGAAGTCCTCGGAGTCGATCAGCTCGTTCTTCAGGTTGGAGACCTTGGCGCTGAACGACTTCGGCGGGAACCGTTTCGGGTCCAGGTCCAGATCGCGGCAGACCAGGGCCATCAGCCGCCTGGCATCGGCCGCGTCGTAGATCGAGAAGCTGGAGGTGAAGCCGAGCAGCTTGCTCTCGCGGCGCAGGATGCGCACGCAGGCGCTGTGGAACGTCATCACCCACATCGCGTTCGCGCGCGGGCCGATCAACTCGCCGACGCGCTCCTTCATCTCGCCCGCGGCCTTGTTGGTGAACGTGATCGCCAGGATCTGGCCCGGGTGCACCGAACGGGCGGCGAGCAGGTGCGCGATGCGGTGCGTGAGCACCCGGGTCTTGCCCGAGCCCGCACCCGCCACGATCAGCAGCGGCGCGCCACTGTGCGTGACGGCGGCGCGCTGCTCCTCGTTCAGCCCGGCCAGCAGCTCGGCCGGGTCCGTGACGGGCTTGCGGGCGCCGTTGCGGTAGAAGGCGTCCTCGTCGGCGGCCTTCGGCTCCGCGAAGGTGCCCGCGAACAGGTCGTCCGGCACCTCTTCACGCACGTCGTGGGCGAAGTCGTGCTCGGACGGCGGCTCCTCGTCGGAGGGCCCGGAAGGGCCGAGGTCCGCCAGCGCGTTGTCATCGAAAAGGCCGCTCATCGCTGACCGAGTCTAGGCCGTGCCCCGACGGACGCCCGGGCCCGATGCTCCGCGCGCCCCCACGCGGGCGGCGGAAGCCGGGCGGCGCACGGCCGCCGCCCCCCTCGGCTATCGTGAAAGGCATGACATCCGAGCCGCGGCCGCACGCGGAGCTGCGCGCCTCGTACGAGGACCGGGAAGCCGTTGCGGAGCGGCTGCGGGAAGCGGCGGGCGAGGGGCGGATCGACCTCGAAGAGCTGGAGGAGCGCCTGGAGAAGGCGCTCACCGCCAAGACCTACGGCGACCTCGAGCCGCTGATCGCCGACCTCCCCGCCCAGCCCGGCCTGGCTCGGAGCCTCGGCTCCGCGCCGCCCGTTCCCGACGGCCGGCCGCTGGTACTCAAGGGCGGCATCCACGGCGCGAATCAGGTGGGCCGCTGGCAGGTCCCGCCGAAGGTGATCGCGCGCGGCGGCCTCGGCGGCGTCAAGGTCGACTACTCACGCGCGGACTGCGCCTGGCCGGAGACCGAGATCGAGGTGCACGGCGACATGGCGGGCATCACGATCATCGTGCCGCCCGGCTGGGAGGTCGACATCAGCGGCGCCGACCCCGGCTTCGGCGGCATCAAGAACAAGACGACGGGCGAACGGCTGCGCGGCGCCCCGGTGCTGCGCCTGACGGGCACGGGCGGTGTGGCGGGCGTGACGGTGCGCCACCCCAACCGCTGGGAACGCCGCCGCCTGCGCGACAACCCGGCCTGACCCGCGGGCGGGCCGCCCGCCCCGGCGTACGTGACGTCCACCACACCGGAGCACCCGCGGGGCCGCCACTACGGCTTTTGGTCACGAATCGGTTTCGGTCGGATCGCACTTCGCCTTCACAAACACCCCTTCGAGTGGCTACCGTGCAGCGCCAAGTGCCCCGGACCTCCTTGACCATTCCGGGGGCCTCCCGTTCGTGCAGAGGGAAGGACACGGCCTTGGGTTCCCACCGCAAGCCGCGCCCCGGCATTCTGGAATCCCCCGCGGCCCGCAGGGGCGCCGTCGGCGCAGGTGCCGTGGCCCTCGCCTCGGCCTCGCTGCTCACGCAGTCCGCCGCCTACGCGGACGACGACGACACCCCCGCGATCGAGGAGCAGCGCGAACGCGCGAACGACGCGCGCCAGCGCGCACTCGACGTGCGCGAGCGCGTCGACGCGCTGTACCGGGAGGCGGGGACCGCCACCCAGCACTACAACGAGGCGCGCGAGGCAAGCGAGGCACAGCAGGAGCGGGCGGACGAGCTGATGTCGCAGGCCGCCGAGGCCACCGAGCGCGTCAACGAGGCCCGCCGCACTCTCGGCACGTTCGCCGCCGCCCAGTACCGCACCGGCGGCGGCGGGCTCTCGGACACCGCGGCCCTGCTGCTGGCCCCCGACCCGCGCAGCTTCTTCGCCACGGACCATACGCTCGACCGGCTGAGCGAGGCCCAGAACCAGGCCGTCGACGACTTCACCGACCGCCGCGAGGAGGCCGAGGCGCAGCGCGACGAGGCCACCGACGCCCTGGCGGACCTGGAGGAGCGCGAGACCGAGCTGGCGGACCAGAAGGAGACGGTCCAGGGAAAGCTGGCTGAGGCCCGCGCCCTGATGGACCAGCTGACGGAAGACGAAGCGGCCGAGCTCGCCGAGCTGGAACGGCTGGAGCGCGAGGAGGCCGAACGCCGCGCGGAGCAGGCGCGGCGCGAACGCGAGGAGCGCGAGGAGGCCGAGCGCGCCCGGCAGGCACAGGAGGCCCAGGATGCGGCAGAGGCAGAGGCGGAGGCCGAGGAACAGCCGGCCGACCCGGGCACCCCGCCCGCGGACGGCGGCTCGAACGCCTCGCAGGCCCAGGCGGCCATTGCGTTCGCCGAGGCGCAGCTCGGCAAGCCGTACGTGTGGGGCGCGACCGGGCCCAACTCGTTCGACTGCTCAGGGCTGACACAGGCCGCCTGGCGCGCGGCGGGCGTGGAGATCCCCCGCGTCACCTGGGACCAGGTGAACACCGGCACCCAGGTGTCCCGCGACGCCCTTCAGCCCGGCGACCTGGTCTTCTTCTACGACGACATCAGCCACGTCGGCCTCTACACCGGCGACGGCATGATGATCCACGCCCCGCGGCCGGGGGAAGCCGTGAGGTACGAGTCGATCGACGTGATGCCCTGGCACAGCGCGGTCCGCCCCAGCTGAGCGGGGGCACCGGAACGCGCCGGGTACGGCCGCGCCGCTGCCGCATGGACGGTGCCCCCGTTGCCTCCTACCATCTCGACATGGCATCGGGCGGGGAAAGCGAAGTTGAACTGGCGGACTTGATACGTCAGTTGCGGGAGGAAATCAAGGCCGCGGCGACAGCGGGCGCGGAGCCGGGAGAGACGCTCCGGTTCGAAGTGGGGCCGGTCGAGGTCGAGGTGACCGTCGCGGTCTCACGTGAAGCCGGCGCGAACGGCAAGGTGCGGTTCTGGGTCGTCGACGCGGGCGGCGACAGCAGGTTCGCCCGATCCGCGACCCAGCGCATCACGCTCACCCTGCATCCCAAGGAGGTGACACCGGACGGCACGACGCGCTCCCCGCTGATCTCCGGGGACGAAGTCGATGGCGAACGCTGAAGCCACCGGACGGCAGGGCGCCAGGTGGGACGAGCCCGGCCGTATCGCCGAGGTGATCGTCAGCCGTTCGGCGGGCACGGGTTCCCGGGCCTCCGGCTACCTCGTGGCGGACGGCAGAGTGCTGACCGCGTGGCATCCGCTCATCGGAGCGTCCGGTGTCCTGGTGCGGTTCAACGCCGACCGGCAGGACGAGGCCGCGTACGAAGCGTCGGTGGAGTGGTGGGACGAGGACGGCGATATCGCCGTGCTCGTCTTCGACTCCCCGGCCGCCGCGCCCGCGCCGGCCCCGGCATCGTTCGGCTGTGTCGGCGAGCGGGCGGCCCGAGTCGAGTGCATAGCCTTCGGCTTTCCGCTCTTCAAGCTCCGCGAGGGGACCTATCGGGACCTGGAGGCCGCGGAGGCTACCTGTGTACCGTTCGCCAATCGACGGGAAGGCACGCTCGACCTGAAGGTCGTGGGGCCTCCCTCACCGGACGAAGACCCGCGCAAGGCAGCGAAACCAACGGACGCGGACGGCCCGGCCGGCTCCGCCGCCGACCCGTACTCGCCGTGGGCGGGCATGTCGGGGGCGGCGGTCTTCAGCCGCGGGCGGATCATCGGCGTCGTCACCAAGCACCATGCCTCCGACGGTGGCGCGCTCACCGCGGCCAGGATCGACGGTCTCCAGGACCGCCTGCCCCCCGGCGAACTGGACCGGCTGGAGCGGCTGCTGGGCTGCGGCAACCTGCGCGCCGGTGACCTGGCCGATGTCGGCCTGCCGAAGCTCCCGGCGGGCATCCGCACCCACCGGCAGACGCTCAGCCGGGACTCGAACCGTGACAAGTACCTGACGGGCGACCAGTTCTCCTTCGTCAGCCCCGGCGAAGGCCACGAGGCCGAGCCGGACGTTCTCCTGGAGCGGTTGACGGCAGCCGCCGCACCGGGGTCGAGGTCACTGGGGGTGGTGCTCGTAGGCGCCGCGGGGACCGGCAAGACCCGTACGTGTTTCGAGGTGGCGGCCAGGGCGGAAAAGCAAGGCTGGACCGTACTGCATCTGGCGCCGAAGAACCCCATCACGGCGGAGTCCCTGGCCGAGGCCGTGGGCGAGCTGCACGCGCGGAACAGGGACGTCCTGCTCGTGCTCGACTACCTCGACAGTTACGAGCACCTCGACCTCTCCGGCTTCGCGGAACAAGTGAACGCGGAGCGCACCTCCCGGGCCGGACTGGCGTGTATCGCCGCACTGCGCCCCGGGGCGGTCCAGCGCGCCCAGGACATGAAACAGCTCTCGCTCCTCAAGGAGGTGCAGGTCTCCCAGGAGAGAGGGCACCAGGAAGCCGTCGCCACCCGGATCATCGAAAGCGTCGCCCCGAAGGCCGTGGACGCCTACGGCACCGCGCAGCTCGCCGCCGTCTGCGGGCACCGCCCGGCGCTCACCCTGCTGATCGCGCGGGCCATCGAGTCGCGCCTGCACGACGACGCCGAGGGCGCGCTCGTCCTCTCCGGGCTGCGCGACGAGCTCCAGGATCTGTCGTTCTGGCTACGGACGCGCACCAAAGAGGAGCTGAGTGACTCGCCGACCTCCCTCCTCGCCTCCGCGGTCGCTGCCGCCTCCTGTCAGCAGGAGCAGGAGTCGGTGGAGACGGCTGTCGAAGCCTTCCTCGACCTGCACCAGGACCACGGCTACCTGGACGGCGGAATCGGCACCGTGCAGCAGTTGCTCAGACTGGGCTGGCTCGTCAGCTCCGAGGGCGGTGTTCTCCACGTCATCCACGACTTCGTGGCCGACGAGCTTCTCCGGCAGGCATTGCAGCCGAGCACGGTGCGCCTGAAAGCCGACGCCGCGAAGCGGATGTTCTCCGCGTTCCTCGTCAGCACCAGGACGTTCCGGCTCGCTTCCGCCACCGTGCGACGGTGGTCGGCCGACCTCGAACCGGGTGTGCGGGACAATGTGCGCCGAGTCTGCGAACAGTGGCTCGCGGACGACAACGGCCTCGCCGAACGGCTGGCGGGCGAGCCCGATCTGGAGGAGGTCAGGCGGACCCTGCTGACGCTGCTGTCGGGGCCGCCGTGGCAGTCGGCGGTCGTCGCGTCCTGGGACTCCCTGGTGCGGCCCTGGCTCCAGAAGGCCGAGGCCGACGCGCCGCACCTGCCGAGCAGGCTTTTCGAGAACGCGATCCGCAACACCTCCGACGCCGTCCCCGCGCGTCTGGCCTCGGCGGCTCTGACGTGGCAAGCCGAGAACCGCGACCGGCCGGAGGACACCCATCCCGTCCTCGAAGCCCTGCTCCGGGCACCCGGAGTGCAGGCCGAGCACCTGGACAAGGCCGCCGAGGAAGCGATCGAGTGGTTGCGACACCCCTATATGAAGGGCGGCCTCCCCCTCGCCAACGCGCTGATGGCACGCAATGATCTGCGTGAGGACCGCATCGCGCAAGCAGTCGACCGGGCCCTCGGCGTGGTCAGCCGGCGCCTGCCGGCATCCGCCACCGCCCATGTGCTGCGCGCGCTCCTGCGCCGTGACAACTTCGGCGGCGACGGCCGGGCCGACAGAACGCTCGGGCTCGCGTTCGACTGGCTCAGACGCCATCCCGACGCCGATACGGCCTCCCTCGTTCTCGCCGAGCTGCTCAGGCGGGACG
Organism: Streptomyces sp. MP131-18; assembly: GCF_001984575.1. Classification (GTDB taxonomy): domain Bacteria; phylum Actinomycetota; class Actinomycetes; order Streptomycetales; family Streptomycetaceae; genus Streptomyces; species Streptomyces johnsoniae. The sequence continues at coordinate 3,043,774 of NZ_LZNS01000001.1, forward strand.
GTCTGGACGAGAGCCGGACGAGGGAAATCATCGACCGCTCCCTCAACTGGCTGGCCGGCCGCAGCACCTCCCCGGTGTCATCGTTCGTCCTGAGAAATCTGCTCGGACACCCAGCCCTGCGCGGAAAGCCCGCCGACACCGCCGTGGACCACGCCCGCGCCTGGCTTGAGGAGCACGGCACCGAGCACGACGCGACGTTCGTACTGGCCCCCCTGCTCGCGCTTGTCCCTGCGGCCCCGGACGGGCAGGACGACGTCGTCCGCCAGGCCCTCGCCTGGCTCGAGAAGCACGGCACCCGCGGGGACGCCTACTTCGTGCTGCGGAGGCTGCTGGAAAAGACGGACCTGCCCCGGGAGGCGGCCGAACGCACCGCGCAGCACGCCTTGCGGTGGCTGGCCACGGGGCAGCACGGCACGCAGCCTGACGCCAAGTCGGTACTCGGGTCGCTGCTCCAGCGCCGTGGACTGCGCATCGCCGACAAGCCCTGTGCGGCCGGGGTCCGCTGGCTCACCGCCCCCGGCAATCTGAGCCGGGAGGACGCGAGTTTCGTCCTCCGGCCGCTGCTGGCGCATCCGAAACTCGGCCCCCACGGCGAGGCGGCTGCCCGGCTCGCCCTCGCCTGGCTCGGGGACCACGCCGAATCGCCGAACACCTCATACGTACTCCAGCATCTGCTCCGCCTCGACACTCACATCGGCCCCGCCGACGGCAGCGACACCCGTGTCCTCGACGCCGCGCTCGCCTGGCTCACCACGGGTTCGCGCGGCTCTTCCCCTGAGGCACGCTTCGTGCTGCAACCCCTGCTCAAGCACCGGGCGGCCGAAGTGCGCGCGGTGCCGCTCGCCCTCGCATGGCTGGAAAAGCCCGGCAACCGCTCGAGCGACGCGGCGTCGTTCGTGCTCGGCCCGCTGCTGGAGTTCCCCGAGCTGACGGAGGTGGCCCGGGCCGACGCCCTCCGCCCCGCCCTCGACTGGCTGGACACCCACCACACGGCCGAGGCCGCACCGCGGATGCTGAAACTCCTGCTCAGCTGCCGCGTGTCCGACGAGGGGCTCCGACGGCGAACCGTGGAGCGGGTACTGGAGTGCGCGGACCACGGCCATGTGGTGCTGGCGAAGAAGACACTCCCGGCCCTGTGCCGACTGGGTCTTGTACCGCTCCCCGACCGGACGCGCGCCTTCCTCGTGCACCTCGCGCTCGAAGAGGCTTGCGGCGGGCAGCCGATCAGTTCGCACGGGCAGCGGGTGCTGCGTGCTCTGCTGGCTCGCACGGACCTCGACCCCGAGCAGGCCCGTGCCGTCACGGCGCGGGCCCGGGTGTGGCTCGGCGAGAGAGAATTCTCGTCGTTCAGCGGGGCCGTTCTTGGACCGCTCCTGGACCCGCGCCTGCCCGCTTCCGGGCAGATCGAGCGAACGGCCGTCGTGGCCATGGCGCTCGACTGGCTGAAGACGTACGCCGGGTCCTGGTACGCCGGGCACGTGCTTGCGGCACTGCTCGAAGGGCCAGGGCTGACGCGGCCGCAGACGGAAGACTGCCGCACGAAGGCAGCCGACTGGCTGAGCATGCCGGAGAACGCCGGCAGAGGCGAGGCCGACGAAGTCGCCGCCCGCCTGGCGGGACTTCTCGGGCGCGGATAGCCGCCGGGGCAGCCGGAACGACCGGGTGAGCCCCGCCCAGCGGGCTCACCAGAGGGTCGCGAGGAAGATGTTGACGACGGTGAGCGCGCCGACCGCTCCGAACACCGGGGTCTCCACGCGCTCGTCGTCCCGCTTGATGTAGACGAGCACGGTGATGACCAGGAGCACCACCAGCTTGACGGCGATCTTGGTGTTGTTGACCTCCTGGTCGTCCGCCTGGTTCAGGCCGACCAGCGCCAGGCCCGTCACCAGCATCGTCAGCGCACCGTGCAGCATGCCGGGCGTCATGCGCGCCCCGCCGCCCTTCATGGCCTTCACCTGCCCGAGGAAGCCCCCGAGCAATGCGGCGATCCCGATGATGTGGAGGGCGAGAAAGATGTTGATCAGCGGCTCCATGGGCCGGAGTTTAACTGCCGTACTCGCGCACGGATTTAGGGCCCTCCCAAGGTCTTGACGGGGTCCTGCCACGCACACACCATGCTTGGGAGCGCTCCCATGCCCATGTCCGCACGTACGAAGGATCGAGCCGTGACCCAACGTCCTTCCCACCCCCCACGCGCGTCGCGCCGTGCACCGCGCGGCAGACGCCTCATGGGCGCAGCCCTCGCCACCGGTCTTGCCACCGGTGTCCTCGGCATGACCAGCGCCTCCTCCTCGGCCGCCGAGGGCCCCGAGCTGATCGTGAACGGCGACTTCTCCTCGGGTGTCATCGACCCGTGGTGGTCGACGCCCAACGCCCCGGGCGCGGTCGTGGACGGCCAGTTGTGCGCCGAGGTCGAGGGCGGCACCGTCAACCCCTGGGATGCCATCGTCGGGCAGGACGGCCTCCCCCTCACCGCAGGAGAGTCCTACGAGCTGAGCTACACCGCCACCGCCACCGCGCCGGTCACCAGCCGCACCAACGTGCAGCTGGCCGAGGAGCCGTGGACGCAGGAACTTGCGGCGGCCGACCAGATCTCCGGGACCGCGGAGACGTTCACGCACGTCTTCACCGCGAGCGCCGACTACGAGGCCGCGCAGCTGGCGTTCCAGATCGGCGGGAGCGACGACCCGCTGACCTTCTGCCTGGACGACGTCTCGCTGACCGGCGGGGCGGAGCCGCCCGTGTACGAGCCGGACACCGGCTCCCCGGTGCGGGTCAACCAGGTCGGCTACCTCACCGAGGGCCCGAAGGCCGGCACCTACGTCACGGAAGCAACCGAGGCTCTGCCGTGGACGCTGAACGCGGCGGACGGCACCGAGGTCGCGACCGGCACCACCACGCCGCAGGGCGTGGACCCGACGTCGGAAGAGAACGTCCACACCTTCGACTTCGGTGACGTCACCGAGGCGGGGGACGGCTACACCGTCACCGTCGGCGAGCACGTCAGCGAGCCGTTCGCGATCGGCGACGACCTGTACGCCGACCTGCGCACCGACGCGCTCGCGTACTTCTACCACAACCGCAGCGGCATCGAGATCGACGCCGAGCTGGTCGGTGAGGAGTACGCGCGGCCGGCCGGGCACGTGAACGTGGCGCCCAACCAGGGCGACGACGGCGTGACCTGCTGGGCGACGACCCCGTGCGACTACACCCTGGACGCGGCCGGCGGCTGGTACGACGCGGGCGACCACGGCAAGTACGTCGTCAACGGCGGCATAGCGACCGCGCAGGTGCTGTCCACGTGGGAACGCACCCTGACCGCGGAGGGCGCGGACGGCGAGGCGCTGGGCGACGGCGCGCTGGCCGTTCCCGAGCAGGGCAACGACGTTCCCGACATCCTCGACGAGGCGCGCTGGGAGCTGGACTTCCTCACCGCCATGCAGGTCCCGGCGGGCGAGGAGCTGGCCGGCATGGCGCACCACAAGCTGCACGACCGGGCGTGGACCGGCCTGCCGCTGCTGCCGCACGAGGACTCGCAGGCGCGCGAGCTGCACCCGCCGTCCACCGCGGCGACGCTCAACGTGGCGGCTGCGGCCGCGCAGGGTGCCCGGCTGTTCGAGCCGTACGACGCGGCATACGCGGCGGAGCTGCTGACCGCGGCGACCACGGCGTACGAGGCGGCCCTGGCCAACCCGGACATGCTGGCCGACCCGAACGACGGCGTGGGCGGCGGCGCGTACAGCGACAACAATGTGACCGACGAGTTCTACTGGGCCGCGGCCGAGCTGTTCATCACGACCGGTGAGGACACCTACCGCCAGGACGTCCTGTCCTCCGAGCTGCACGGCGACGCCGAGGCGGTCTTCCCGCCCGGCGGCTTCAGCTGGGGCTCGACCGCGGCGCTCGGCGCGCTGAACCTGGCCACCACGGACAACGGCCTGACCGACGGCGAGCGCGACGGCGTCCTCGCCATGGTCACCGAGGCCGCCGACGGCCTGGCCGCCACCGCCCAGGACGCCCTGTACGGGGTGCCGCTGGCCGGCACGGAGAACTACGTGTGGGGTTCGAACAGCCAGGTCATGAACAACATGGTGGTCCTGGCGACCGCGCACGACCTGACGGGTGCGGCGGAGTACCGCGACGCGGTGCTCAGTGGCCTCGACTACCTGCTCGGCCGCAACCCGCTGAACCTGTCGTACGTCACCGGCTACGGCGAGCGGGACGTGCACAACCAGCACCACAGGCACTGGGCCAACCAGCTCGACGCCACCCTGCCGAACCCGCCGGCCGGTTCGGTGGCGGGCGGCCCGAACAGCGCGCTCCAGGACCCGATCGCCGAGGACCTGCTCCAGGGCTGCGCCCCGGCGATGTGCTACGTCGACCACATCGAGTCGTTCGCGACCAACGAGGTCACGATCAACTGGAACGCGCCGCTGGCCTGGCTCGCCTCCTACGCCGACGACCTCGGCGCGGGCGCGGGCGGGGACCCGGGCGAGGAGCCCGCGACGTGTGAGGTGACCTACACCTCGCACCGCTGGTCCGCCGGCTTCACCTCGTCCGTGACGGTGGAGAACACCGGTGGGACGCCGATCAGCCCCTGGGAGCTGACCTGGACGTTCGCCGACGACCAGCGGATCACGAACGCGTGGAACGCCGTCGTCACCCAGTCCGGCCAGGACGTGCTCGCCCGCCCGGTCAACTGGAACGGCACGGTGCCGCCCGGGGGTTCGGTGAGCTTCGGGTTCCAGGGCACCGCGTCGGGCCAGGCGGCCGACCCGCAGGCGTTCACGCTGAACGGCGGCGGCTGCACCACCGGCTGACCACCCCCCACACGGCCGTCCCGCCGCCCGCCCTTCAGGCGGGGCGGCCCCCGGGCCCGTCGGCCGCACCGGCCGACGGGCCCGTTCCCGCGGGCCTACGCTTGCCTCATGCCCGTGGCACGGACGAGAAAGACCAAAAACAATAAAAAAAGCAATAAAAGGCGCACTTCGGGTGCCCCCGGCGCCTCGGGGCCGCAGGCCGCCCGGCCGGTCACGAAGCGCCGCAAGCTCGCCGCCGCCCTGCTGGCCGCGGTCCTCGTGGGCGTGCTGATGATCGGCGTGCTCTCGGCGATCGGCCCGCCGGGCGGGGACGAGGAGGGCGACGCGCAGGAGCAGGGGGAGGTCCAGCCGCTGCCCGAGGGGCATCCCGCGCTCGACCTGGCCCGCCGCGACGCGGACGACCCGCTGGCCGTGGGCCCGGCCGACGCCCCGGTCGTCATGATCGAGTACGTGGACTTCCAGGACGCGTTCGCGGGCATCCACGCCCGCGGGACGCACGGCGAGCTGGTCGAGGAGTACGTCGGGACGGGCGCGCTGCGCATCGAGGTCCGCAACTTCCCGATCAACGGCCCCGAGTCCGACGCCGCGGCGCGCGCCGCCTGGGCCGCGGGGCAGCAGGACCGGTTCTGGGAGTTCCACGACGCGGCGTTCGCGGAGGAGTTCCACCGGGACAGCGGGCGGTTCGACGAGGACGGCGTCCTCGCCCTCGCCGAGGCGGCGGACGTGCCGGACCTGGCGCGGTTCGAGGCCGACATGGCATCCGATGAGGCGGGGGAGGCCGTGGGCCGCGACGCGCAGGAGGCGTACGACCTGGGCGTCACCTCGACGCCCTCGTTCCTCCTCAACGGTCAGGCGCTGCACGGCGCGCGGTCGGCCGACGAGTTCCGCGATGTGATCGACCAGCTGTACGAGGCTGCGGAATAGTCACAGATCACACAGGAGCGATCACCTAACGCCAGCCCATGGCGGGTGACATGGTCAGCATCCACCAGTTTCCACGGGATTGGCACCAATCCCGGTCGGACGGCCATGACCACGGGCGCGCCCGGTTTAGCGTCCTGCTCCATGGCCCAGCATCGAAAGCAGCGGCTCGGGCGGCTCCGGCACCGGCGCGTCCACCGAAAACCCGTGCCCGCCGCCCTCCGTGCCGCCGCCACCCTGACCCTGGCCGGTGCCGCGTCGGCCGCCGCGTTCGACGGTGCGGCGCTCGCCGACCCCGAGCCCACCCTCGCCGAGGTCGAGGAGCGCGTCGACACGCTGCACCGCGAGGCCGAGGAGGCGACCGAGGCGTTCAACGCCGCCACCGAGGCCGCCCGCCAGGCCGAACGGGACATGGACCGGCTCCGCGACAGCGCCGCGCTGCGCACCGAGGAGCTGAACACGGCCCGCGACGCCCTCGGCTCGCAGGCGAGCGCCGAGTACCGGGCCGCCGGGCTGCCCGCCGCCGTACAACTCGCCCTGTCCGCCGACCCCGAGGTCTTCCTGCACCGCGCCGGTGTCGCCCACCGCAGCGGCGACCGCCAAGCCCGCGCCGCCCTCGGCATCGAGGAACGGCTGCGCGCCGTCGAGCAGTTGCGCGCCGAGGCCGCCGAGCGCTCCGAGGCGCTCGCCGACGCCCAGGACCGCGCGCGCCGGCACCGCGCGGTGGTGACCGACCGGCTCGCCGAGGCCGAGGACCTGCTGGCCACCCGCACCGCCCGGGAGCGCGAGGCCCTGCTGCGCGAGGAGGGCACGGGCGAGACCACCGCGGCGAGCGGCGAACGCGCCGGCCGCCCCGCCACCGCGCCGAACCGGCGGGCCTCCGCCGCCGTCGCGTTCGCCTGGGGCCAGTTGGGCAAGCCCTACGGCTGGGGCTCGGCAGGGCCCGACGCCTACGACTGCTCCGGCCTGACCCAGGCCGCCTGGCGCGCCGCGGGCGTCTCGCTCCCCCGCACCAGCTACAGCCAGGTCTCGGCCGGCACCAGGGTCCCGCGTGACGAGCTTGCCCCCGGCGACCTTGTGTTCTACTACTCCGGCATCAGCCACGTCGGGATCTACGTCGGGAACGGCCAGATCGTGCACGCCTCCCGCCCCGGCACGCCGGTCCGGCTCGCCCCCGTCGACTCCATGCCCTTCGCCGCCGCCACCCGCCCCGGCTAGCCGCCCGGGGCTCGCGGGCGCTCCCGGTCCCTTTTCCGCGGCCCGAGTTGACGCGTCGGCGGCGGGTCCGTGGTGGCGGCCTTGCGGTGGCGGCTCACCGTGGCAGACTGGCCGACCCACCGGTCCCCCACCGATGCAGAAAGGCCGGACCCCCCATGTCCGTGACCCAACAGCTGGGCGGCCGCGGAGCCCACGGGCGCCTGCCGGGCGCCGGCGCTCCGGGCGGCGGCCCCCGGGAGGCCGCCGCCCGGTACGCGGTGCTGCCGCTGCGGCTCTTCCTCGGCCTCACCTTCCTCTACGCCGGCATCGACAAGTTCACCGATGCCGGACCGTTCAGCAGCGCGATGAGCACCGACGCGATGGAGCAGATGCTCCGCTTCTCCCGCGAGGACGCGGCGGCCGGCTGGCTCGCCGACCTCGCCCTCGACCATCCGGGGCCGCTCCTCGGCGGCGCGGCCGTCGCCGAGATCGCGGTGGGCGCGGGCGTGCTGTTCGGGCTGCTGACGCGCGTGGCCGCCGCGGGCGGTGCGCTGCTGTCGTTCTCGTTCTGGCTCACGGTCAGCTGGAACGCCGACCCGTACTACTTCGGACAGGATCTGCCGTACCTGTTCGGCTTCGTGACACTCCTGCTCGCCGGGCCAGGGCCGTTCGCCCTCGGCCGCCTCCTCAGCGCGCGTCAGGCCCAGCGGAACCGGCGCCTGTTCGGCTGACGTCCGGCTGGCCCCGCGGCTCGTCCCGCGGCTCGTCCCGGGGCCGGCCCCGCGCCCGCCGCGCCGCCATGGCCGCGACGGCCACGCCCGCCGTGCACAGCAGCGCGGCGGGCAGCAGCGCGAACAGCACCGGCAGCGGTACGTCGCCCCGCCCGGCGGCGTCCACCAGGTACACGCACGCCACGCCGATCAGCGCCACGCCCAGCACCAGCCGCGCCGGCTCGAACCGGTGCCGCCAGATCCGCCCGTTCCCGCTCATGACCGCTCCACCGCCACGTGTCCGATGCCCATGTCCAGCCACAGCTCCACGTCGCCGCCCGGCTCCGCGCCCGGCTCGGCCGGATAGCTGCGTGTCCGCTCCTGGCCGAGCCCGCCCCAGGAGTCCTCAAGCCCCTCCCACGTGCCGGAGGCCGGCGACTCGTAGGTGAACGCGCCCACGCCGATCTCCGTGTGCACCGTCACCTCCGCGCCGCGCGGCACCAGCACCCGGATCTGCCCGGCCCCGGCCGCCACGGTCGTGCTCAGCGTCTCCCCCTTGTCCAGCTCGAAGCCGGTCAGGTCCAGCTCGGCGTCGCCCGAGCCCAGCTCGTACCGCTCAGTCACCGCCGCCGCGGACTCCGGCCGCCACTGGGTGCCGACCCAGCTGGTCGTGATGTTGTCCGGCAGCACCGCGGCGCCGGCGAGCAATGCGCCGGTGAGGATCACCGCCACGACCGTGCCGCCGCCGAGGCGCCCCACGAACGCGCTCACCACGAAGCCGACGCCGTACACGATCAGCGCGGCGGACAGACCGATCACCAGGGTCGTGCCCAGCGGCTGGTGCTCCCACGCCACCGCGGAACCGACCAGGCACGCGCCCGCCGCCAGCAGGAACAGCAGCCCGCCCAGCCGGAGTTCGCGCGGCTCCGCCGGCCGCCGCGCCGGACGCCCCTGGCACGACGGCGCCGCGCCCGGCGGCGCCCCCGCCACGGGCGGGGCGGTCGGCGCGTAGTCGCCCGGCTCCGCCTCCTCCGGGCCCCACAGATAGGCGCGCCGCCACCCCGCGCCCCCGCCCTGCCACCAGGACGGGCCGAGCGGCGCGGGCGGGGCCTGCGCCTCCGGCGGGGCCTCCGCGACGACCTGCGCGGTGGCCGCGTTCCCCTGCTCGCCGCCCTCCCCCGCGCCCTGCGACTCGCTGCGCCGCCGCGACCAGTACGCCGCCCCGGCCAGCGCGCCGAGCAGCATGACGGAGAACCAGGTGGCCGGGCCGCGGTTGCCGAGCGACGCGAGCAGCAGCCCGCAGCCCGCGACGATGAACAGCAGCGCCGTCAGCCCCGGGCCCTCCACCCGGCCGGACAGCAGCCGGCGGCCCTCGTTCTCCTCCTCCCGCTCGAACGGGATCAGCAGCCACGCGATCCCGTACGCGACGAGCCCGAGACCGCCGATGACCGACAGCACCGCGAGCGGGACGCGGAAGATCACCGGATCGAGGTTGTAGTACCGGCCGAAGCCGCCGCACACACCGCCGACCACCTTGTGTCGACGGCTGCGGGACAGCCGCGTCGCGGCCGCGGTGCCGGGCGGCGGCTCCGTCGTCAGATCGTCGGTCATGCCCACCATGGTGACGCAGGCGCGCCCCGGCGTGATCCGGGTGCGTCCCCCATCGGTCCCTGACGTCTCCTCCGGGTCGCCCCTGATGACCCGCCGCGCCCGTTCGTGTGACGATCGGGTCATGACGACCGCGACCCCCACCGGCGCCGCCCTGGACGAGGCGCCGGTGCGCAAGCTGTACCGCAGCGTCGAGGGCCGCTGGCTCGGCGGCGTGGCACAGGGGCTCGCGGGGCATCTGGCGCTGCCCGTCTCCTGGGTGCGGCTGGTCTTTTTCATGCTGATGCCGGCGAACGGGCTCGGCGTGCTGCTGTACGGCATCTTCTGGTTCGTCGTGCCGCTGGGCGCACCCCAGGCGGCGCCCGCCGCGCCCGTCCGCAAGAGCCTGCTGCACCGGCCCGACAAGGGTCAGATCTTCGCGTTCCTCGTGCTCGCCGCCACACTGGGCGTGCTGGCCGCCAACGTCCAGTTCCCCATCCAGGACGGCTACCTGTGGCCGCTGCTGATCATCGGCGTCGGCGCCGCCGTGGTGTGGCGGCAGGCGGACAACTCGCGCCGCGCGCACTGGGCCGAGGCGACCCGCCGCAGCCGCTGGCTGCCGCTGCTGCGCAGCGCGGCGGGCGCGGTGCTGGTGTGCCTCGGCGTCGGCAGCTTCGTCGTGGGCCGCAGCGCCTCGGAGTCGACAGAGAGCCTGAGCCTGGTCTTCCAGGCGTCCGTCGCGCTGCTCGTCGGCATCGCGCTGCTCGTCGGGCCCTACCTGGTGCGCATGGTGCAGGACCTGTCCCAGGAGCGCACCATGCGCATCCGTGCGCAGGAGCGGGCCGAGGTCGCCGCGCACATCCACGACTCGGTGCTGCACACACTCACGCTGATCCAGCGCAACGCGGAACGCCCGCGCGAGGTGGCCCGCCTGGCCCGCGCGCAGGAACGTGACCTGCGCGCCTGGCTGTACAAGTCAGCGGAGGCGCAGGAGGTGGCCGAGGAGGAGGACGAGCCGCAGACGTTCGCGGCCGCGATCCGCGCGACCGTCGCCGAGGTGGAGGACCACCACGGGGTGCCGATCGAGGTCGTGTGCGTCGGGGACTGCCCGGTGGACGAAGCACTGGGCGCGCAGTTGCAGGCCGCCCGCGAGGCAATGGTGAACGCCGCCAAGTACGGTGGCGAAGGCGGCCCCGTGCGGGTCTTCGCCGAGGTCGAGGGGCGTACTGTCTTCGTGTCGGTGCGCGACCGCGGCCCCGGCTTCGACCCGGACTCGGTGCCGGGGGACCGGATGGGCGTGCGCGAGTCCATCATCGGCCGCATGCAGCGCAACGGCGGCTCGGCGCGGGTGCGTTCCACCCCCGGCGAGGGCACAGAGGTGGAGCTGACGATGGAGCGAGCGGAATGAACCCGACATCCGAGGAGCGCAGGGCCCGCGTGGTCCTGGTGGACGACCACCGCATGTTCCGCGCCGGGGTGCAGGCCGAGATCGGCCGCACCGAGGAGACCGGCGTCGAGGTGGTCGGCGAGGCGGGCGACGTCGACCAGGCGGTGACCGTGATCAAGGCGGCCCGCCCAGACGTCGTTCTCCTGGACGTGCACCTGCCGGGCGGCGGCGGGGTCGAGGTGCTGCGGCGCAGCGCGGAGCTGATGTCCGCGGCCGAGGACCCGGTGCGTTTCCTGGCGCTGTCCGTCTCCGACGCGGCGGAGGACGTGATCGGCGTGATCCGCGGCGGCGCCCGCGGCTACGTCACCAAGACCATCACGGGCGCCGACCTGGTGGACGCCATCTTCCGGGTCGCGGAGGGCGACGCGGTGTTCTCGCCGCGGCTGGCCGGCTTCGTGCTGGACGCGTTCGCGTCCTCGGAGGCGGCCCCGGTGGACGAGGACCTGGACCGCCTGACGCAGCGGGAGCGCGAGGTGCTGCGGCTGATCGCCCGCGGCTACGCGTACAAGGAGGTCGGCAAGGAGCTGTTCATCTCGGTGAAGACGGTGGAGAGCCACGTCTCCGCGGTGCTGCGCAAGCTCCAGCTGTCCAACCGCCACGAGCTGACCCGCTGGGCGACCGCACGCCGCCTGGTGTGACGCCGCCTGGGGTGACGGGCGAACCGGCCGCGGGGCCGCTCACTCCCACTCGATGGTGCCCGGCGGCTTGCTGGTGATGTCGAGCGTCACGCGGTTGACGTCGCGCACCTCGTTCGTGATGCGGGTGGAGATCCTCGCCAGCAGGTCGTAGGGCAGGCGGGACCAGTCCGCCGTCATCGCGTCCTCGGACGAGACCGGCCGCAGCACCACCGGGTGGCCGTAGGTGCGGCCGTCGCCCTGGACGCCGACGCTGCGCACGTCGGCGAGGAGCACCACGGGGCACTGCCAGATGTCCCGGTCGAGGCCCGCGGCCGTCAGCTCCTCGCGGGCGATCGCGTCGGCCGCGCGCAGCACGTCGAGGCGCTCCCTGGTCACCTCGCCGATGATGCGGATGCCGAGCCCGGGCCCGGGGAACGGCTGCCGGTGGACGATCTCCTCCGGCAGGCCCAGCTCCTGCCCGACCATCCGCACCTCGTCCTTGAACAGGCGGCGCAGCGGCTCGATCAGCTCGAACTCCAGGTCCTCGGGCAGGCCGCCCACATTGTGGTGCGACTTGATGTTCGCGGCGCCGGTGCCGCCGCCCGACTCCACCACGTCCGGGTAGAGGGTGCCCTGTACGAGGAACGCGACGTCCTCGCCCGCCGCGCCCGCCTCGGCGACCAGCTCGGCCTGCGCCTGCTCGAAGACCCGGATGAACTCCCGGCCGATGATCTTCCGCTTCTCCTCGGGGTCGGTGACCCCGGCGAGCGCGCCGAGGAACCGCTCCGAGGCGTCCACGACCCGCAGCCGCACCCCGGTGGAGGCCACGAAGTCCTTCTCCACCTGCTCCGTCTCGCCCCGGCGCATCAGCCCGTGGTCCACGTACACGCAGGTGAGCTGGTCGCCGATGGCCCGGTTGACCAGGGCGGCGGCGACCGCGGAGTCCACGCCGCCGGACAGCGCGCAGATCGCGCGCCTGCCGCCGACGCGGGCGCGGATCTCGGCGACCTGCTCCTCCACGATGCTGCCGGTGGTCCAGTCCGGCGCGATACCGGCGCCGCGGTACAGGAAGTGCTCGAGCACCTGCTGCCCGTAGGTGGAGTGCATCACCTCGGGGTGGTGCTGCACGCCGTACAGCCGCCGTTCGTCGTCCTCGAACGCGGCCACCGGAACGGTCGCGGTGGCGGCCGTCACGGCGAAGCCTGCGGGGGCGGCCGAGCAGGCGTCCCCGTGCGACATCCACACCTGCTGCTCGGCGGGCGTGCCCTCGAAGAGGGTCGAGGACGGCCGGGACACGCTCAGCGCGGTGCGCCCGTACTCGCGGGCGCCGGTGTTGTCGACCGTGCCGCCGAGCGCCTGTGCCATCAGCTGGAAGCCGTAGCAGAGGCCGAGCACCGGGACGCCCGCCTCGAACAGCGCACGGTCGAGGCCGGGTGCGTCCTCGGCGTAGACGGAGGAGGGGCCGCCGGAGAGGATGATCGCGCGCGGCTTCCTGGCCAGGATCTCCGCCACCGGGGTGGTCGAGGGGACGATCTCGCTGTAGACCCGGGCCTCCCGCACCCGGCGCGCGATGAGCTGGGCGTACTGGGCGCCGAAATCGACGACGAGAACGGTGTCGGTGTCCGTGTCTGCCACGAAAAAGCTGCCTTCCTTGCCTTCCCCGGTGCGTAGGGAAAGTCTACGGGCCCGCCGCGGCTTGGCCGCACGCCGCGGAGGCTGGCATACTCGCGGGCATGCGTCACGACGTGCGTTTCCGCTCCTTTACCTATGGCACCGGCCCGGCCGGCTGCCGCAAGGAGCGCTGCGCACCCCACTGACCAGCGACTTTCCCAGCGAACGCCCCGGGCACCGCTCTCTGCGGCCCGGGGCGCATCCGTTCCGCGGGCGGCAGCCGGGCCGGGGCACCCACCACCACCCCACCAGGAGACCCGCATGACCACCAGCGAGAGCATCACCGCCGAGCACGCCACCGCCGAGCACACCATTGCCGACGCGCGCGGCCGGATCGACGCCCTGGACGACAGCATCATCAGCCTGATCGAGGAACGGATCTCGGTCTCGGAGCAGATCCAGGCCACCCGCATCGCGGCGGGCGGCCGCCGTGTGCACCTGGCCCGCGAGATGGAGGTGCTGCGCCGGTACCGGGACGGCCTCGGCGCCCCCGGCACCGGCCTGGCGATGACGCTGCTCGACCTGTGCCGCGGCCGGGTCTGACCGCCCGGCGGCACGCGTCGCGCACCGGGGCGCACCGGAGCGCGAAGAGTCACCCGTCCGGAGCGTGACCGCCCGCGGAGGGCTTCGTTGAAGGGATTGTCCCCGGGGCGATGAGGCGCCCCGGTCCCCGCGGTGTGGCGGGGGCCGCGCGCCGTGGGACCTCGCCCCGGTGCGGTGGCCGGGCAGCAGGGGACAGCAGGCCGGTCACGTCCTGGCGGGCGGCCGGTTCCCGGGACGCCGGGAGCCGGCCGCCGCGCTCACAGCTCCGACGACCAAGACCAGCCAGACCTGTTGGCGGACCACGGCGCACCCCCTCCAGTGGTCCGGCCAACGGCAGCGGTGCCTACCCCCGGGCACCGCTTCCCAGCACCGGCGCCGCCCTGTCGCCCGTGCTGCGCGGGAGCCCCGGCCTTCGTGGCCGGGGCTCCTCGCCGCGGAACCCCCGTCGCACCTGCATGTTTCCGTGGCTGTTTCGTGATCGGGCCGTGCACAACCTCAGGGCCCCGCCGCCTGTCGTATCAGGAGTAACCGGTCCTGGCCCGGGAGGGCCCGCACAGACCGAAGGGGTCCGCTCCCATTCCCCCGGGGAGCGGGCCCCTTCGCCGCGTCCTGCCGCGCCGCGCTACGCGGTGTCCGCGGCCCGCCGCGGCACCTCGGGGACGGGCAGGACGACGGTGGTGCGCAGTTCCCCGAACGCCCCGCCGGGCACGGCGGGCGCGCGCGGGGATACGGGCGGGAGCGTCGTATAGGCGGCGCCCTGTCCTGGCCTCGGGTCGGGCTCGCCCTTGTTGGGCCACAGCGCCATCGCCCGTTCGGCCTGCGCGGTGATGGTGAGCGCCGGGTTGACGCCGAGGTTGGCGGACACCGCGGAGCCGTCGACGACCGAGATCCCGGGGTGCCCGTGCAGCCGGTGGTACGGGTCGACCACGCCCTGCCCGGCGTCGGCGCCGATGGGGCAGCCGCCGAGGAAGTGCGCGGTCAGCGGGGAGCCGATCAGCTCGCCGACGTTCGTACCCGCGAAGCCGTTGATGTCCTCGGCGAGCCTGCGGGCGGCCTCGGCCCCCTCGGGTATGTGGTCCGGGTTCGGCGCGCCGTGTCCCTGCCTGGCCGACAGGGCTCCCTTCCCGAGCCCGCGCCGCTTCCGGAACGTGGTCAGGGAATTGTCGTGGGTTTGCATGACCAGGCCGATGATGGTCCGTTCCGACCATCTCCGGTTGGACATCGATATCAGGAACAGCAGCGGGTGGCGCAGCGACGTCAACGCGTACGACAGCGCCCGCGGCAGGCCGCCCCTGGGGAACTGCTCGATCGACAGGAACCCCATCGCGTTGGAGCCCTTGCCGTAGCGCACCGGCTCGATGTGGGTGTGCTCGTTCGGGTGAATGGACGAGGTGATGGTGACGCCATGCGTGAAGTCGGGCTCCGCGTCCCGGCCGTGCCTGGCGCGGTAGCGCCGCGGGCTGGTGCGGGCGCCGACCAGCGCCTCGGAGTTGGTGCGGGTCAGCGTGCCGAGCCGGTCGGATATGCGGGGCAGCGCGCCGCTGTCGCGCATGCGGTGCAGCAGCGTCTGCGTGCCGTAGGTGCCCGCCGCGAGCACGACGTGCCGCGCGCGCAGCGTGCGCCCGCGACGCCGCCGCCCGCGCGCCGAGGCGTCGGTCGGCACGGCGGTGACCAGGTGGCCGTCCCCGCCGGGCAGTTCGGTCACGGCGGTCACGGTGGTCAGCGGGTGGACCTCGGCGCCCGCGCGCTCGGCGAGGTACAGGTAGTTCTCGTTCAGCGTGTTCTTCGCGCCGTGCCGGCAGCCGGTCATGCACTCGCCGCATTCGGTGCAGGCCCGGCGGGCGGGCCCGGCGCCGCCGAAGTACGGGTCGGGCACCTCGCCGCCCGGGCCGGCCGCGGCGGTGCCGTCGCCGTCGTGCTCGTCGCCGAAAAAGACGCCGACCGGCGCCAGGTGGAACGTGTCGCCGCAGCCCATCTTCTCGGCCGCCGCCTTCAGATGCCGGTCCACCGCGGTGACCGTCGGGTTGGTGCGGACCCCGAGCATGCGCGCGGCCTGGTCGTAGTACGGCGCCAGCTCCTGCCGCCAGTCGGTGATGCCGCGCCACTGGCGGTCCTCGAAGAACGCCGCGGGCGGCACGTACAGCGTGTTCGCGTAGTTGAGCGAACCGCCGCCGACGCCCGCGCCCGCGAGGATCATCACCTTGCGCAGCAGGTGGATGCGCTGGATGCCGTACAGCCGCAGCCGCGGCGCCCACAGGTAGTTCCGCAGATCCCAGGAGTTCTTCGGGAGGTCGGCGCGGCCGAAGCGGCGGCCGGCTTCGAGCACCGCGACCCGGTAGCCCTTCTCGGTCAGCCGCAGCGCGGACACCGCGCCGCCGAACCCCGAGCCGACGATCACCACGTCGTAGTCGAAGTCCTGCGCGTCGCGTCCGTCATCGCCTGTCATCAGCGGAACCTCAGCGTCTTGAGCGCCCGCAGGGAACGGGTCATCAGCTCGGCGTAGCGGCGGTCGTCGAGGCCGAGCGACGGCGCCATCGGCAGCAGCCGCTGCTGGGCGACCGTCTGCGACTCGGTGTACTTGAGGATGCCCTCCGCGCCGTGGCGGCGGCCGATCCCGGAGTCGCCCATGCCGCCCATCGGCGCCTGGATGCTGCCGTAGGCCGCGGCGTACGCCTCGTTGATGTTGACGCTGCCGGTCCGCAGCCGCGCCGCGATACGCCGGGCGCGCCGCGCGTCCCGGGACCACACCGAGGAGTTGAGGCCGTACCTGCTGGCGTTGGCACGGGCGACCGCCTCCGCCTCGTCGGCGAACCGGTGGACCGAGACGACCGGGCCGAACGTCTCGTTCTCGCACACCAGCATCGACGGCTCGACGCCCGCCAGGACGGTCGGCTCGTAGAAGAACGGGCCCAGGTCCGGGCGCGGCTTCCCGCCGGTGAGTACCTCGGCCCCGAGCGCCACCGCGTCCTCGACGTGCCGCACCACGGTGTCCAGCTGCCGCTGGGAGGCCAGCGAGCCCAGGTCCGTGCCCCAGTCGAGCGGCGCGCCGAGCCGCAGCGCCCCGACCCGTTCGAGGAAGCGCGCCAGGAACGCGTCGGCCACGCGCTCGTGCACGAGCAGCCGCTCCACGGAGATGCACAGCTGCCCCGCGGAGGCGAAGCAGGCCCGGACCGCCCCGGCCGCGGCCTTGTCGAGGTCCGCGTCGTCGAGCACCAGCATGGCGTTCTTGCCGCCGAGTTCGAGACTGGTGCCGATCAGGCGGGCCGCGGCCCGCTCGGCCACCTCGCGCCCCGTTCTGGTGGAGCCGGTGAACGTGACGTAGTCGGCGTGCCGGACGACGTGCGGGCCGACGACCGGGCCCTCGCCCAGCACGATCTGCCACACCTCGGGCGGCAGCCCGGCGTCGATCAGCTGCGCCCGCGCCCACAGCGCGGTCAGCGCGGTCTCGGTGTCCGGTTTCATCACGACGGCGTTGCCCGCGGCGAGCGCGGGCAGGGCGTCGCCGACGGACAGTTCGAGTGGGTAGTTCCACGGCGAGATGTGGCCGACGACGCCGCGCGGGTGGCGCAGCTCGCTCACCCGCGTCAGCACGGGGATGGCCCCGGCGTGCCGCCTCGGCCGCAGGTAGGCGGGCGCCCTGCGGCCGTAGTGCCGGGCGGCCATCGCGACCGCCTGCACCTCCTCGTGGGCGTGCAGTCTGGCCTTGCCCGTCTCCAGCTGGATCAGGTCGAGGACGAGCTTCTGACGGCGCAACAGCAGGTCGTGGAAGCGCAGCAGCACGGCGGCCCGCTGCCGCACGGGTCTCGCCGCCCAGGCGGGCTGGGCCGCCCTGGCCCGCTCGAAGGCCATGGCGACGTCGTCCTCCGTGGCCTCGGGCAGCTCGGCGAGCCGGTCGCCGGTGAGCGGCGAGTGGCAGGCCGTCCTGCCCCGGCCGATGACGCCCCGGGTCAGCTGCTTCACCAGATCCTCGGTGACCACGCGCGGCGGGCGGGCCGGGGAATCGGACTGCACTGTCGTCATAGCCGGAGAGTACGACCGTCCGACCACGGCTGACTACCTATTGGTAACTGGTTTTCGCCAGCGAACACTGGCGCGAATTGCCGGGCCGCGGCGCCCGGGTCAGCCGCCGGCACGGTAGCTCTCGGCCACGACGTCGTAGATCTCGCCGAGCCGGTCCCGCTGGGCCGCGGGGCCGCGCACCTGCACGACGTGGTAGGCGCCGTCGATCAGGAACGCCCGGTTGTGCGCCACCCGGTCGCCCTGGTCGTTCCGCCAGGTGAAGATGCCCTCCGCCCATAGGATGTCGCCGACCCGCGTCTCGTACAGGTGCTCCGCCGACCTGAACTGGTAGGCGCGGTACTCGGCCAGCTCCGGCTCCTGCCCCATCTGGTAGTCCCTGGGCTCCTCGGCGAACTCGCCGACCCGGTCCCGGCCCGGCACCACCAGGACTTCCAGGCCGTCCCCGGCGTAGATGATCTGGCCCTCCCCGTTCTCCCCCTGCCGCTCCCACCCTTCGGGAACGGTCAGCGCGAACCCGCCCTCGTCCTCCTGCACGACGTAGCCGTCCGGCGGCGGCGCGAGCTGCTGGTCCTCCTCCGCGGGCGAGGGCTGCGTGGCGTCCTCGGTGGGCTCCGGCGCCGGGTCCTCCTCCTCGACCGGCGGCGACTCGTCCGCCGTCGGGTCGCCCCCCGGCTGCGCATCCGGCGCCTCCGGCGCCGGCGCGGCCCCGCGCGTCGTCCCCTCGTCCGACATGAACGCCAGCACCGAGGCGACCGCCCCGGCCAGGCCGAGCAGCACGAGGACGAGTATCGCCCGGCCGAGGCGGCGCGGGCTGCGCGGGCGCCGCGGGCGCCGGCGCGGGCCGACCAGCTCGCCCCGGCGGCGCACGATCGGCAGGCGCCGCGGGTCGGCGGGCCGCCCCGGTTCGAGCGCGGGCGGGGCCGTCACCGTATTGCGGCCCACCTCGGGCTCCGGCGCGCTGCGCAGCAGCGACCGCAGCCAGCCCCGCAGATCCTCGGCGCGCGGC
Organism: Streptomyces sp. MP131-18; assembly: GCF_001984575.1. Taxonomy (GTDB): domain Bacteria; phylum Actinomycetota; class Actinomycetes; order Streptomycetales; family Streptomycetaceae; genus Streptomyces; species Streptomyces johnsoniae. Next base: position 3,062,313 of record NZ_LZNS01000001.1, read on the forward strand.
CGGTCGGTCGGGTCCTGCCGCAGCAGCGACTCGATGATGGGACGCAGGGCGCCGCAGTCCTCGGCGAACGCCGGCTGCTCCGCGCAGACCGCCTGCGTCAGCTCCGCCGCGTTCTCCTCCGGATAGGGCGGATACCCCTGAACGGCGCGGAACAGCAGCGCGCCCAGCGCCCAGAAGTCCGCGGGCGGGCCGACCGGCGGGGCGAGCCGCCAGTTCTCGTACACCGGCCCGGCCTGCTCCGGCGCCCAGCGCTCGGTGACGGCGCCCACGGTCATGATGCGCGCCTGCCGCGCACGCTCGGCGGCCAGCGCGGTGTCAGGGCCGCGGTAACGGGTCCCCGCGCGCCGTACGGCGGCGGCGGGCGCCGGCTCCTGCGCCGGCTCCGGCCGGGGCTGCGGCGGCTCCTGGCCCCGCTCCTGGCGGGGCATCGGCTCCCAACCGGTGCGCACCGGATGCGTCGGCCGCCCGGTCCCCGGCACATCCGTCGGCCCGGTGGAAGAACCGTTGCCGCCGCGGCGCGCCGCGCCCGCCTGGGTGCCCGCCCGGTAGGCGGCGATGGCGCCGCTGCGGGCGGCCCGGTCCGTGCCGCCCGGCCGCGCGGTGTCGTCCCCGCGGCGGGCACCGCCCTCGAAGTCCCAGGTGGCCGGCAGCTGTTCACCACTGCCCGCGTGCCCCGCGCGCCCCGCGTCCGGCGGTCGTTCGTGCGGCTGCTGGGGCGCCCCGCCCTGCTCCCGCACCCGCGCCACGAGCCCGGCCGCACCGCCCGGGTCCGCCGGGCCGCCGTCGTCCTGCTCGTCGACGCGGGGCATGCTCCCGGTGTCCCAGCGCCGGTACGCCTCCGGCCCGAACGGCTGCGCCTCGAAGCCAGGCGGCAGCCCGCCCTGCTCCCGCACCCGGGCGGCCAGCTCGCCGTGCTCCGACGCCCGGCCCTGGTCCTGCCAGGGCGCGCCCGGCTGCGGGCCCTGCGGCGGCGGGGCCGGCGCGGGGGCCGCGGGCAGAGCGGGCTCCTGCGCCGGCGCGAACGTGTCGGGCACGCCCGCGGGCAGCGGGTCGTAGCCGCACAGCGCCTCCTCCGCCGCGCCTGCCGCGAGGCCCGTCAGCACCGCGCGGCCGTCCTCGCAGATCAGCACCGTACGAGCCGTGACGTTCCGATGGGTCCAGCCGTGCGCGTGCACGATGCGCAGCGCCGCCAGCAGATCGGCCGCCACCTCGGCGGCCCGGAACGGGCCGAGCCGCTCCTCCGCCAGCACCGCGGCGAGCGGCCGGGCCGGTACTAACTCACTGACGATCCACAGGCCGTCGCCCTGGACGAAAACGTCGAAGACCTGGTCGAGACGCGGGTGGTCCGGCACCCCCGCCGCCGCGACCGCGGCCTCCACCGCCCGCCGCACCACCGGATCATCCGGCGTGCGCGTGGCACTCTCCTCGTGGCCGCGCGCCACCGGCCGCACCCCGCGACCGTCGTCGTCGAGCGTCTCCGCCTCGACGACCTCGGGCAACGGCACCTGGCGCACCAGGACTTCCTGCCCGCTCGCAGTGTCGAAGGCCCGTGACTCGATCAGCTCGAACTCGTCCGAAGGCGTCCTCGGAAGCCGATAGCGATTGGCCAACAGCCGTCCCGCGTAACTGTCCACGATGCCTCCCCACCGCGTGCGAACCTCCGCGCCCGATCCGGTGTCTCACCATACGCGCCGCGGACAAGACGCGCCTACGGTCCGTCAACTCTCAATCATTCTCAGTTCAACGGCTGGAATGTGGCGAAAGCCGTCTCCCTGAGCGTGCGGCAGGAGGCGTCATCCCACTCCTCCGCCGGGCACGTGATCATCACGGCGTAGCCGCGGTCGTCGTCGACCCGGAAACCCCTGTTGAGCACACGTACCCGTTCACCGCGCTCGGTACGCTCGAACTGCCAGTCCGCAACGGTCGGATAGTCGCGCCACTCGATCGTCTCCAGGCTGATCAGCTCGTAGTCCGTGCTGTTCTGCCTGACCGCGGGCTCGAGAGAACGCCAGGCGGCCTCCGCGTCCTCCCCCGGGCTGCTGTTGAAGTCGACCTGCACCTTGGGCGCCGAGCCGTCCGGAGCGCTGTATATCGCCCCCGAGTTCTGACCCGCTATGCCCGTGCGCTCCCAGCCGCGCGGCAGGGACATGCTGAAGTTGAAGTCCCCGTCGACGACTTCGGCGTACCCGGCCGGGCTGTCCGGCACGGACGCGTCCGGATCGTTCTCGGGCGTCGCGCCCGGCGGCCCATCCTCGGCCGGCGGATCGCCGTCCTCCTCCGACGCGTCCCCCGACGGGCCTTCCCCGGCCGGGTCCTCTCCGGCCGGGTCCTCCTCCGACGGCTCGTCATCGGCGGGAGCGGACGGCTCACCGCTGCCGTCCCCGCCCTGCGCGCCGCCGTCGTCGCCCTCGTCGCCGCTCCCGAGCTGCGCGGCGAGCAGCACACCGACCAGCGCGAGCAGCGCCACGACCACACCCGCGGCGATCAGAACGCGCCGGCGCCCGTCGTCCTGCCCGGTGCGCGTCGCGGGCATCGGCCCGGTGGAACCCCCGGACGCGCCCTCGGACGACGCCGGGGAAGCGGCGGGCGCCGCCGGCGCGACGGCTGCGGCCGGCTGCGCCGGCGTGGGCGCCGCCTCCGGCACGTCCACCGCGACCGTCGGGTCCTCAACGGCGGCCAGCGCCGCGGTCAGGAGCCGGCGTGCGCCCGGCTCGTCGATCCGCTGTGCCGGCTTCTTCATCAGCAGCTGGGTGATGACCTCGGTCAGCGGCCCCGCGCTGAGCGGCGGCGGCACCGGGTCGTGCATCACGGCCGCCAGCGTGGCGATGGCGCCGCCCTCGTCATAGGGCGGGCGGCCTTCCACGCAGCAGTACAGCAGCGCGCCGAGCGACCACAGGTCGGCGGGCGGCCCGGGCGCCTCGCCGGTGGCCCGCTCCGGCGAGATGTACGACGGGGCCCCGACGAGCATGCCGGTCGAGGTGATGGACGGGTCGCCCTCCACCTTCGCGATGCCGAAGTCGGTGAGCACCACGCGGTTGTCCTCGTCCGCGATGATCACATTGGACGGCTTGACGTCGCGGTGCAGAATCCCGGCGGCGTGCGCGGCACGCAGCACGTCGAGCACGGCCAGCCCGATCTCGGCGGCGCGGCGCGGCGGCATGGGGCCGTCGTTCCTGATGATGTCGGCCAGCGAACGGCCCTCGATCAGCTCCATCACGATCCACGGCCTGGACCCCTCGTCCACGACGTCGTAGATCGTGACGACGCCGCGGCTGCGGATCGTCGCGATCGCCTTGGCCTCCCGCAGCGTCCTGGTGATCATCCGCTTGCGCTCGGCATCGTCGACACCGGGCGGCAGCCGCAGCTCCTTCACGGCGACAGCCCGCCCCAGCACCTCGTCGGTGGCGTGCCACACCGTGCCCATGCCGCCCCGCCCGACGACGGCCCCGAGCCGGTACCGCCCGTTCAGCAGCCGGACTCCCCGCACCACCTGGGTCGCCTTGTCCTCGCCCGCCCCGGCAGCGGAGGACTCCGAACGGTCCCCCGAACCGTCCTTCCGCTCCCCCGACTTCGCGGCCCCCGCCGCGGCTGCGGGCTCCGGCTCCGGCTCCGCGCCGGACTCCGCGCTCACCCGCGGATCGGCAACCCGGCCCGCCCCCTCGGCCCGCGGAGCGGGCTTCTCGGGGGGCGGAGGCGCCGCGTCCCGTGGTGTCTTCGCCGCCTCGGGCGGCGGCTCTGCGGCGTCGGGTGTCTTCTTCTCGCGCGGCTCGATGTCCCCGTTGTCTTGGCCCATGCGTCCCCTCCGGCTTCCCCGGCCATTGTCACCCATGCCGCCGACTCCCTGGGCCCGGGGAGCCGCGCCGCCTCAGAGCGGGACCGTGTCAGGGGCGCCGAGGCGGGCCGCGTCTGCGGTCTGGTCGTCGGGCTGCAACTGCGACTCGCGCTCCGCCTCGACCCGCTTCTCGTAGTGCTCCACCTCGCGTTCGACCTGCTCCGGCGTCCAGCCCAGCACGCCCGCCATGAGCCGGGCGCACTCCCGCGCACTGCGCGTGCCCCGGTCGAACGTCTCGATCGAAATACGGGTCCTGCGCGTCAGCACGTCCTCCAGGTGCCGGGCACCCTCGTGTGAACAGGCGTACACGATCTCGGCCTTGAGGTAGTCGTCCGCCGCGGGCAGCGGTTCCCCGAGGGCCGGGTCGGCGGCGACCAGATCGAGCAGCTCCTCCGTCAGGGAGCCGTAGCGGTGCAGCAGATGCTCCACCCTGGCCTCGTGCAGCCCGGCCCGCGCCGCCAGCCTGGCCCGCGCGTTCCACAGCGCGTGGAACCCTTCCGCCCCGGCCAGCCGCACCTCTTCCGTGCAGCAGGCGGCGACCCGCTGGTCCAGGCCGTGGACGGCCGCGTCCACCGCGTCCTTCGCCATCACCCGGTACGTCGTGTACTTGCCGCCGGCCACCACCACGAGGCCCGGCACGGGGTGGGCCACCGTGTGCTCGCGGGACAGCTTGCTCGTCGCGTCCGACTCCCCCGCGAGCAGCGGGCGCAGGCCCGCGTACACGCCTTCGACGTCGTCGCGCGACAGCGGAACGGCCAGGACCGAGTTGACGTGGTCGAGCAGGTAGTCGATGTCCGCGCTCGACGCGGCCGGGTGGGCCTTGTCCAGGTCCCAGGCGGTGTCGGTCGTGCCGACGATCCAGTGCCTGCCCCACGGGATGACGAACAGCACGCTGGTCTCGGTGCGCAGGATGAGGCCGGTCGAGGAGTGGATGCGGTCCTTGGGCACCACCAGGTGGATGCCCTTGGAGGCCGTGACGTGGAACTGACCGCGCTCGGCGATCATCGACTGCGTGTCGTCCGTCCACACCCCCGTGGCGTTCACGACCTGCTTCGCGCGCACCTCGTAGGTGCCGTCCTGCTCCAGGTCCCTGACCCGCACGCCGACCACGCGCTCGCCCTCGCGCAGGAACTCGGCCACCCGCGCGCGGTTCGCCACGTGTGCCCCGTAGCCGGCCGCCGTGCGCACCAGCGCGGCCACGTAGCGGGCGTCGTCCACCTGCGCGTCGTAGTACTGCAACGCGCCGACCAGCGCCTCCTTCTTCAGGCAGGGCGCCACCCGCAGGGCCCGGTGCCGTGACAGGTGCCGGTGCCGCGGCAGGCCGCGGCCGTGTCCCGAGGACATCGACATCGCGTCGTACAGCGCCACGCCCGAGCCCGCGTACAGCCGCTCCCAGCCGCGGTGCCGCAGCGGGTACAGGAACGGGACCGGCCGCACGAGGTGCGGGGCGATGCGGCTCAGCAGCAGTCCGCGTTCCTTGAGGGCCTCGCGGACCAGGCCGAAGTCCAGCATCTCCAGGTAGCGCAGCCCGCCGTGGATCAGCTTGCTCGACCGGCTCGACGTGCCCGACGCCCAGTCCCTGGCCTCGACCAGGCCGGTGGCCAGGCCGCGGGTCACGGCGTCGAGGGCGGTGCCCGCGCCGACCACGCCGCCGCCGATCACCAGCACGTCCAGCTCACGTTCCGCCATCCGGGCAAGTGCTTCGGCCCGCTGCTCCGGCCCCATTGCGGCTGTCCTCACGCCTCTGCCTCCTTCAAGTCCGGCTGCTGTCCCACCAGACGGTCCCGCCCGGATTCCTACCGCTGTTCCCCCTCCGTGTGCCCTCTCGATGATTCCCCATTTCCTCCGCTTTGGCGCGCCGTCGGTCCGGCCCAGGGGGTCAATCAGCTACATCTGTCATATATGCCCCTAAGCTGACCACCGGGGAGAAGGGAGCGGTACCGCGAATGCCCGCTGATCTCGCCGTGCTCGGCCTGGGGCAGCTGGGGCTGCCCGCCGCCCGCGCCGCCACCGCCGCCGGCATCGGCACCGTCGGCTTCCTCGCGGACCCCCGTGCCGCCGCCGGGATCAATGCGGGCCGGCCGCCCGCCGGCGGCTCACTGTCCGCGGCCGAGCTGCGCCGCATGCTCGCCGCGGGGTTCCGCGCCAGCAGCGACCCGGCGGACCTCGGCCGGGTACGCACCGCGCTGATCTGCGCGGCCACCCCGCCCGGCGCGGGGCACGCCCCGGATCTGAGCGCGGTGCGGGAGGCCGCACAGGCGCTGGCCCCGGTGCTGCGCCCGCGCATGCTGGTGGTGCTGGAGTCCACGGTGCACCCCGGCACCACGCGGGACGTGCTGCGCCCGCTGCTCGAACGCGGCTCCGGCCTGCGCGCCGGGCGCGACTTCCACCTCGCGCACGCCCCGGGGCGGCTCGACCCGGGCAGCAGAACGGTCGGCTACGCCGGCATCCCCCGCGTCATCGGCGGCCTCACCCCGGCCTGCACCGAGGCCGCCGCGGCGTTCTACGGGCGGCTGGCCGACAAGGTGGTGCGGGCGCGGGGCGTTCAGGAGGCCGAGGCGGTGAAGCTGCTCGAAACGAACTTCCGGCACGTCAACATCGCGCTGGTCAACGAAATGGCCGTGCTGTGCCACGAGTTGGGCATCGATGTGTGGGACGTGGTGCGCTGCGCGGAGTCCAAACCGTTCGGCTTCCTCGCCTTCCGTCCCGGGCCCGGGGTCGGGGGCCGCGCGGCGGCCTGCGATCCGGGCGGGCGGCTGCGCCTGGTCGAGCTGGCGCGCGAGGTCAACGAACGGATGCCGCGCTACGTCACCCAGCGCGCCGCCGCGCTGCTCAACGAGCACGGCAAGTCGGCGCGCGGCGCCCACGTCCTGCTGCTCGGCGTCACCTACCGGCCCGACCTGCCCGACCGGCAGGGCGCGCCCGCGGGCGAGATCGCCTCCCGGCTGCTGGCGCTCGGCGCGGAGCTGATGTTCCACGACCCGTTCGTCGCCGAGTGGAGCGTGGCGGGCCGGCCGGTCGCCAGGGCGGACTCGCTCTACGAGTCGGCCGCCGCCGCCGACCTGACGCTGCTGCTCCAGCACCACAGCACGTACGACCTCCAAGGGCTGGCCGCCAAGGCGCAGTTGCTGCTCGACACGCGCGGCGCCACCCCGGCGGGAGCCGCCCACCGGTTGTAACGTCCGGCCCACGTCGCCTAGCGTTCAGGCGCCATTTCCTCCGCGGCGCCAAGGTGATGCCACATGAGCGCAGACGAACGCACGACCGAAGCAGGCGGAAGGCCGGGGTTCAGCCGCCGGACCTTCGTGGGACGCTCCGCCCTCGGCTCGGGGGTGGCGCTGACCGGAAGCGTGGGCGTGCTGGCGAGTGCGCCCGGCGCGCTGGCCTGCGAGGCGGCTCAGCAGACGGGCGGCGCCGGATACGGGCCGCTGGTGGCCGATCCCGACGGAATCCTGTCGCTGCCCGAGGACTTCTCCTATCGCATCCTCACCCGCACCGGCCGCACGACGCTGACCACGGGCGAGACGACACCGGGCAACCACGACGGCACCGGTACCTTCGAGGGCCCGCGCGGCACGGTCCTCCTGGTCGTCAACCACGAGATGGACGGCCCCCGTTCCGAGTGGGAGCACCCCGTGCCGCTCACCGAGGGACTGGTGTACGACCCGGCGGCGCCCGGCGGCTGCACGGTCGTGGAGGTCGACGCGGACGGGCGGCAGGTCGCCGAATGGGTCGGCGTGGCCGGTACCTCGAACAACTGCGCCGGCGGCGCCATGCCCTGGGGCACCTGGCTGACCTGCGAGGAGAACTCCGACCTGGCCGGGGAGAACGGTATGACCCGCGACCACGGGTACGTCTTCGAGGTCGTCCCGGAGGACCCGGAGGCCAACCGGAGCCCGCGGCCGATCAAGGCGCTGGGCCGCTTCGACCACGAGGCCGTCGTCGTCGACCCCGAGCGCGGCCACCTTTACCTGACGGAGGACGCGGACGAGCCGAGCGGGCTGTTCTACCGCTGGACCCCGCCGTCCGGCTTCCGCCACGGCCGCGGCCGGCTCGGCACGCTGGCGGACGAGGACGGCGCGTTCGAGGCGTTCCGCTGCTTCGACGACCGCGGCCGGTTCGTCGACGACCTCTCCCGGGTGAGCGAGCCGGGCACGGTCCTCGGCGTGGACTGGGTGCCCGTGCCCGACCGCGACGCGCGGGACACTCCGGTGCGCGAACAGTTCGAGGACGGCCGCGTCACGCGCGGCCGGAAGCTCGAAGGCATGTGGTGGGGCGACGGCGGCGCGTACTTCGTGTCGTCCTACGCCCGGGAGGAGAGCCCGGGCGAGCCGCACGACGGGCAGGTCTGGTTCTACGACCCGAAGCGGCGCACCGCCACCCTGAAGATCCGCTTCGGGGTGAACCCCGACCCGGACGGCGGTGACCGCCCGGACGGCGGTGACCGCCCGGACGGCCCGGACAACATCACCGTCTCCCCGTACGGCGGCCTGGTCATCGCCGAGGACGGCGAGGGGCTTCAGCACCTGTTCGGCACCGACGAGGACGGCGGCACGTATCCGATGGCCCGCAACGAGGTGAACATCGGCACGGAGGACGAGCCCGAGTACAGCGAGTTCGCCGGGGTGACGTTCTCGCCGGACGGCGAAACCCTGTACGCGAGCATTCAGGAGCCCGGCATCCTGCTGGCGATCACCGGCCCCTGGCGCCGCGGCTGAGGCGCCGCGGGGCCGGCAGGGTCAGCGGGACCTGGCGACCATGACCTCGACCCGCTGGAACTCCTTCAGCTCCGAGTAGCCCGTCGTCGCCATCGCGCGGCGCAGGGCCCCGAAGAAGTTCATCGAGCCGTCGGGGATGTGCGAGGGGCCCGTGAGGATCTCCTCCGTCGTCCCGACGGTGCCGAGGTGCACCTTCTTGCCGCGCGGCACGTCCTCGTGCACGGCCTCCATGCCCCAGTGGTGGCCGCGGCCGGGGGCGTCCGCGGCGCGCGCCAGCGGCGAGCCCATCATCACCGCGTCCGCGCCGCAGGCGACCGCCTTCGGCAGATCGCCCGACCAGCCCACGCCGCCGTCCGCGATGACGTGCACGTAGCGCCCGCCCGACTCGTCCATGTAGTCCCTGCGCGCCGCCGCGACATCGGCCACCGCGGTGGCCATGGGCACCTGGATGCCCAGCACGTTCCGCGTGGTGTGCGCGGCGCCGCCGCCGAAGCCGACGAGCACGCCGGCGGCGCCGGTGCGCATCAGGTGCAGGGCGGCGGTGTAGGTGGCGCAGCCGCCGACGATCACCGGCACGTCCAGCTCGTAGATGAACTGCTTCAGGTTCAGCGGCTCGGCGGCCCCCGACACGTGCTCGGCGGAGACCGTGGTGCCGCGGATGACGAAGATGTCGACGCCCGCGTCCAGCACCGCCTTGGAGAACTGCGCGGTGCGCTGCGGCGAGAGCGCCGCCGCGGTGACCACGCCGGCTTCCCTGACCTCACGAATCCGCCGGAAGATCAGCTCCTCCTGGATCGGCGCGGCGTAGATCTCCTGGAGCCGCCGGTTCGCCGCGGTCTCGTCGAGACCGGCGATCTCGGCGAGCAGGGGCTCCGGGTCCTCGTAGCGGGTCCACAGACCCTCCAGGTTGAGAACGCCGAGCCCGCCGAACTCGCCGATGCGGATGGCGGTGGCGGGCGAGACCACGGAATCCATCGGCGCGGCGAGGAACGGCAGCTCGAACCGGTAGGCGTCGATCTGCCAGGCGATCGAGACCTCCTTGGGGTCACGCGTGCGCCGGCTCGGCACCACGGCGATGTCATCGAACGCGTAAGCCTGCCGCCCGCGCTTGCCGCGGCCGATCTCGATTTCAGTCACGGAGGATTCTCCTTGCGTCGCGGCCGGTCAGCGCCGCGAGTAGTTCGGGGCCTCGGTCGTCATCTGGATGTCGTGCGGGTGGCTCTCCTTGAGCCCCGCCGAGGTGATGCGCACGAACCGGCCGCGCTCCTTGATCTCCGGAACGGTCCGGCCGCCGAGGTAGTACATCGACTGGTGCAGGCCGCCGACCAGCTGATGCACCACGGACGCGAGCGGCCCGCGGAAGGGCACCTGCCCCTCGATGCCCTCCGGGACCAGCCTGTCGTCGTCGGCCACCTCGTCCTGGAAGTAACGGTCCTTCGAGTACGAACGCTGCTCCCCGCGCGACTGCATGGCACCGAGCGAGCCCATGCCGCGGTAGGACTTGAACTGCTTGCCGTTGATGAACATCAGCTCGCCGGGCGACTCCTCGCAGCCGGCGAGGAGGCTGCCGAGCATCACCGTGTCGGCGCCCGCTACCAGCGCCTTCGCGATGTCGCCGCTGTACTGGAGGCCGCCGTCCCCGATGACCGGGATGCCCGCCTCGCGCGCGGCGAGGGACGCCTCGTGGATCGCGGTGACCTGGGGCACGCCGATCCCGGCGACCACCCGGGTCGTACAGATGGAGCCGGGGCCGACACCGACCTTGATGCCGTCCACACCGGCGTCCACCAGCGCCTGCGCGCCGTCCCTGGTGGCCACGTTCCCCGCGACGACGTCCACCCGGTCGTAGTTCGACTTGATCTTCGCTGCCATATCGGGCACGAGACGGGAGTGCCCGTGCGCGATGTCCACCACGACGAAGTCCACCCCGGCCTCGATCAGCGCCTGGGCCCGCTCGTACGCGTCACCGGCCACGCCGACGGCCGCGCCGACGATGAGCCGGCCCTCCGCGTCCTTCGCCGCGTTCGGATACTGCTCGGCCTTGACGAAGTCCTTGACGGTGATCAGGCCCTTGAGCAGGCCCTCGCCGTCCACCAGCGGCAGCTTCTCGATCTTGTGCCGCCGCAGCAGCTCCATGGCGTCCGGACCGGAGATCCCGACCCGGCCGGTGACCAGCGGCATCGGCGTCATGACCTCGCGCACCTGACGGCTGCGGTCCGGCTCGAAGGCCATGTCGCGGTTGGTCACGATGCCGAGCAGCCGCCCCGCCGCGTCGGTGACCGGCACACCGCTGATGCGGAACCGGGCGCACAGCTCGTCGGCCTCCCGCAGCGTCGCGTCCGGGCGGATCGTGATCGGATCGGTGACCATACCCGCCTCCGACCGCTTCACGCGGTCGACCTGGGCGGCCTGCTCCTCGATCGAAAGATTCCGGTGGAGGACCCCGGCGCCGCCCTGCCGGGCCATGGCGATGGCCATGCGCGCCTCGGTCACCCGGTCCATCGCGGCCGAGAGCAGCGGCACGCGCACCCGCACGTTGCGGGAGATGTGCGAGGAGGTGTCGATGTCGCCCGGCGCCATGTCCGCGGAACCAGGCAGCAGCAGCACATCGTCGAAGGTCAGCCCGAGCGCCGCGAACTTCTCCGGCACCTCACCCGCGTAATCAGTCATGACAGCCTTTCCCGCGCTACCCGCATGAAGGTCCATGCTACGGCCATCACCGGGATGGCTCAGCGCCCGGCCAGCGCCCGCAGCCTGCTCAGCGCCCGGTGCTGCGCGACCCGCACCGCGCCCGGCGACATCCCGAGCTTCTGGCCGGTCTCCTCCGCGGTCAGCCCCACCGCGACCCGCAGCAGCACCAGCTCGCGCAGGTGGTCCGGCAGGCTGGCCAGCAGGGTGCGGGCCCACTCGGCGTCGCTGCTCAGCAGGGCGCGCTCCTCCGGGCCGAGCGAGTCGTCCGGCCGCTCGGGCATCTGGTCGGAGGGGACCGCGGTGCTGCCGGGGTGACGCAGGGCGGCACGCTGGAGATCGGCGACCTTGTGCTGCGCGATGGCGACGACGAACGCGTCGAACGGCCGCCCGGTGTCCCGGTAGCGGGGCAGCGCGCAGAGGACCGCGAGACAGACCTCCTGCGCGAGATCGTCCACGAAGTGCCGCGCCTCGCCCGGCAGCCGGGCCAGACGCATCCGGCAGTAGCGCAGCGCGAGCGGGTGCACATGGGCCAGCAGGTCGTGCGTGGCCTGCGCGTCACCCTCGGCGGCGCGATGCACGAGGGCGCCGATCGCCGTGTGCTCGTCATCGCGCATCGGTCCATGGTGCACCGTCGCCGCAGGGTCCGGACCACCGCGGGCGGAGTTGTGCACCGAAGCGTTATGTGCGGCGGGAGCGTTGTGGGCGGGAGTGCCGAACGACATGTCCCGGGCCCTCCCCTCGCACCTGGCCGACTCGTCCCCAAGGAGCGTCATACTCTCAAGGATGCGGCACCCGCGATCCTTTTGGGTCACCGCTCCTCACCGGACGGGGTGCCGACTCGTGGCCGCGTCCCCGTCCGGTCGCGTCGCTCAGCGCACCAGCCCCCACCGGAACCCCAGGGCAACGGCGTGCGCGCGGTCCGAAGCACCCAGCTTTTTGAACAGCCGGCGGGCGTGCGTCTTGACCGTGTCCTCGGAGAGAAAAAGCTCACGGCCGATCTCGGCGTTGGACCGGCCGTGGCTCATCCCCTCCAGGACCTGGATCTCGCGGGCGGTCAGCGTCGGGGCCGCCCCCATGTCCGAGGAACGCAGCCGGCGCGGTGCCAGCCGCCAGGTCGGATCGGCGAGCGCCTGCGTGACGGTGGCCCGCAGCTCCGCGCGCGAGGCGTCCTTGTGGAGATAGCCGCGCGCCCCCGCGGCCACGGCGAGCGCCACGCCGTCCAGGTCCTCGGCGACGGTGAGCATGATGATGCGGGCGCCGGGGTCCGCGGAAAGAAGCCGCCGCACGGTTTCCACTCCGCCGAGGCCGGGCATTCGGACGTCCATCAGAATCAGGTCGGAACGGTCGGCACCCCAGCGGCGCAGGACCTCCTCGCCGTTGGCGGCCGTAGTGACCCGCTCAACGCCGGGCACGGTCGCGACCGCGCGGCGGAGCGCCTCCCGGGCGAGCGGGGAGTCGTCGCAGACAAGGACGGAAGTCATGGTCGCCCTCCGCAGCTGATGCGCACTTGAGCCTCCAGGCAGTCGTGTGTCGTCACCTGTGCGATTGACAAGCCGTGTCAACCGCCTCCGCCCTCTCAACGACGGTCACCCGAAAGAGTTACGGCCTCCAACCTCACAGCAGCAGCACTGTACGTGACCGGCCCGTCACGCCACCGCCGCGCTCAGCCAAACACGCCGAACATTCGTTTTTGCCCTTTTTAGACCTTATCGCCCGACTTGGAGTGCATAGATATATATTCAGCTGGTAGTCATATTTACATCCCCTTCCTCAGCCTCGATGACGATGGGACACTGTCATGGCAGATTTCTCCCGCCTTCCTGGCCCCAACGCCGACCTGTGGGACTGGCAACTGCTGGCCGCATGCCGGGGCGTGGACAGCTCACTGTTCTTCCATCCCGAGGGGGAGCGCGGAGCGGCGCGCAGCTCCCGCGAAGAAGCGGCGAAGGAAGTGTGCATGCGCTGCCCGGTGCGCGCCGAGTGCGCCGCGCACGCGCTGTCGGTGCGCGAGCCGTACGGCGTCTGGGGCGGCCTGACCGAGGACGAGCGCGAGGAGCTGCTCGGCCGCGCACGCCGCGATCTGGTGAACGCGAACGCGCCGCACGCCCGCGGATAGCGCCCACTACGGTCTTCGTATGACAACTGCATTGGTGACCGGAGCGACGTCGGGGATCGGCGCCGCGTTCGCCCGCCGGCTGGCCCGTGACCGGCACGACCTGGTGCTGGTGGCCCGTGACGCACAGGCGCTGGGACACCAGGCCGCCGAACTGCACGACCGGCACGGGATCGAGGCCGCCGTGCTGCGGGCGGACCTGTCGACCGACGAGGGCATCGCCGCGGTCGAAGCGCGGTTGTCCGAGCGGGCGCACCCGGTCGACCTGCTGATCAACAACGCCGGCTTCGGGCAGCGGGGCAGCTACCTGGACGTGCCCGTGGCCGACGAACTGCGGATGCTCAAGGTCCACTGCGAGGCGGTGCTGCGGCTGACCTCGGCCGCCGCGGAGCCGATGCGGCGGCGCGGCCGGGGCGGCGTGGTGAACGTGGCGTCGGTGGCCGCGTTCCTGCCGCGCGGTACCTACGGGGCGTCCAAGGCGTGGGTGGTGCAGTTCACGGAGGGCGCGGCCCGGGACCTCGCGGCCGACGGCGTGCGGCTGATGGCGCTGTGCCCCGGATTCGTGCGCACCGACTTCCACCAGCGGGCGGGGCTCGGGACGGACAACATCCCGGGCTGGATGTGGCTGGACGCGGACCGGGTGGTGGACGCGGCACTGCGGGATCTGGCCAGACGGCGGACGGTGTGCATTCCCGATCCGCGGTACAAGGTGCTGATGGGCGCGGCCCGGCTGGCGCCGCGCGGCGCGCTCGGCGGCCTGTCGTCCCGGGCGGGCCGCAAGTACGGGCCGCGGCACGGCGGGCAGTGAGCCGGCCGGGGAACGGGAGCGGGGACGGCGGCGGGCCCCCGGCCGCCGCCCGTGCTCAGGGCGGCGGGCCGGAGGCCCGCGGGGTCGTGCGCGACCGCGTCAGTGGGCGTGGCCGTGGCCGTGCCCGCCGGACTGCTCCGGCTCCTCTTCCTTCTTCTCCACCACCAGGGTCTCGGTGGTGAGCAGCAGGGAGGCGATGGAGGCCGCGTTCTGCAGCGCGGAACGGGTCACCTTCACCGGGTCGATCACGCCGTCGCCGACCAGGTCGCCGTAGGTCCCGGTGGCCGCATTGAAGCCCTGGCCCTTGTCCAGCTCGGCCACCTTGGCGGTGATCACGTAGCCTTCGAGGCCCGCGTTCTCGGCGATCCAGCGCAGCGGCTCGACCGCGGCACGGCGCACGATGGCCACGCCGGTGGCCTCGTCGCCGGTCTTGCCGAGGCCGCCGTCGAGCACCTTGGCCGAGTGGACCAGCGAGGCGCCACCGCCGGGGACGATGCCCTCCTCGACGGCCGCACGGGTGGCGGAGATGGCGTCCTCCAGGCGGTGCTTCTTCTCCTTCAGCTCCACCTCGGTGGCGGCGCCGACCCGGATGACGCACACGCCGCCGGCCAGCTTGGCCAGCCGCTCCTGGAGCTTCTCCCGGTCCCAGTCGGAGTCGGTGGCCTCGATCTCGGCGCGGATCTGCGCGACCCGGCCCTCGATGTCGGCCGCCTTGCCCGCGCCGTCGACGATGGTGGTGTCGTCCTTGGTGATGGTCACGCGGCGCGCGGTGCCCAGCACGTCGAGACCGGCCTGGTCGAGCTTGAGGCCGACCTCTTCGGAGATCACGGTGCCGCCGGTGAGGGTGGCCATGTCGCCGAGCATCGCCTTGCGGCGGTCGCCGAAGCCGGGGGCCTTGACGGCCACCGAGTTGAACGTGCCGCGGATCTTGTTGACGACGAGGGTGGACAGCGCCTCGCCCTCCACGTCCTCGGCGACGATCAGCAGCGGCCGGGAGCCGCCGGCCTGCATGATCTTCTCCAGCAGCGGGAGCAGGTCCTGGATGGAGCCGATCTTGCCCTGGTGGATCAGGATGTAGGGGTCGTCGAGGACGGCCTCCATGCGCTCCTGGTCGGTCACCATGTAGTGCGAGAGGTAGCCCTTGTCGAAGGCCATGCCCTCGGTGAAGTCGAGGTCGAGGCCGAAGGTCTGGGATTCCTCGACGGTGATGACACCGTCCTTGCCGACCTTGTCCATGGCCTCGGCGATCAGCTCTCCGACCTGCTTCTCCTGGGCGGACAGCGCGGCGACGGCGGCGATGTCCTCCTTGGAGTCGATGGGCCGGGCGCTGGCGCGCAGGTCGTCGGCGACGGCCTCCACGGCGGCGTCGATGCCGCGCTTGAGGCCGGAGGGGGAGGCACCGGCGGCCACGTTGCGCAGACCCTCGCGGACGAGCGCCTGCGCCAGCACGGTGGCGGTGGTGGTGCCGTCACCAGCGATGTCGTTGGTCTTGGTCGCCACCTCCTTCACCAGCTGCGCGCCCAGGTTTTCGTACGGGTCCTCGGACTCGACCTCGCGCGCGATGGTGACACCGTCGTTGGTGATGGTCGGCGCGCCGAACTTCTTGTCGATCACGACATTCCGGCCGCGGGGACCGATGGTCACCTTGACCGCGTCGGCAAGCTGGTTCACGCCGCGTTCGAGGGCGCGCCGGGCGTCCTCGTCAAACTTCAGGATCTTCGCCATGGGTGTGGATGTCCCTTGCGTTCCTCGGGGAAAACGAAACCGCGCCCCGGGCCGTGAACGGCTGCGTCAGCCGTGGACCCAGGGGCGCGGTGCGATCACTTCTCGATGATCGCGAGCACGTCGCGAGCGGAGAGGACGAGGTATTCCTCGTTGTTGTACTTCACCTCGGTGCCGCCGTACTTGCTGTACAGAACGATGTCGCCGACCTTGACGTCGAGCGGCAGGCGGTTGCCGTCCTCGAAGCGGCCGGGGCCGACGGCCAGGACGGTGCCCTCCTGGGGCTTCTCCTTGGCCGTGTCGGGAATGACCAGGCCCGAGGCCGTGGTCTGCTCGGCGTCGAGCGGCTGGACCACAATGCGGTCCTCAAGCGGCTTGATGGCAACCTTGGAGCTGGCGGTCGTCACGATCCGACCTCCCCCTTCGGAGATCTCACGGGGTCTTCTATGGCTGGACGGCGACGTGGTGGACCCGTCGTCGCGGGTGCCGGATCAACCTGTCGCGCAATGTCTGGCACTCCCGCAGTGAGAGTGCCAGCATCGAGACTATGCGTCGGTTAGCACTCAGTCAACTAGAGTGCCAGTTCCCCTGGTGGGCGGTGGCGCGAGGGGGCGCGCGCGCCGGTGAAACGCCCCCCGTCCGGGGCCGGTTGGCCGTCGGGACGCGGCCCGCGGATCGCGCCGCCCGGCGCGTTGAGCGAAAGCTCCTAGAGGTAGTCCTCCAGCCGGGCGAGGGCGAAGCCCTGCTCGGTCGCGGTGGCGAGCACCCGCCGCACCATGTCGGTCATGGTGCCGTCCCACTCCCCCGGGCCGCGGAAGTGGGTGAGGATGATGTCCCCGGGGTGGAACTTCCGGTCGGCGCGCCCCCACTCGATGCGGTCGGGGAACGCCTCCTCCGCCCACAGCGGCACCGCCGTCACCCCGCAGGACGCGGCCGCGCGCAGCGTGTCACGGTCGTAGGCGCCGTAGGGCGGCCGGAAGAGGACGGGGCGCTCGCCGATCTCCCGTTCCAGGTTGTCCTGCTGGCGGCAGATCTCGGCGCGCTGCTGCCGGTAGGACAGCCGGGGCAGCTCCGGGTGGGTCACGGTGTGGTTGTGCACACCGGAGCCGTTCCGGTGGGCCCTGCGGAAGTAGCCGTAGTCGTCGCGCGCGACGTAGTCGGTGAGGAAGCTGCTGTAGGGCACGTCGAGTTCGCGCAGCATGTCCAGCAGCTTCGGGTCCTTGTCCGCGCCGTCGTCAATGGTGAGGAAGACGACCTTGTCCTCGGTGGGGGCCCGGACGACGACCGGCGGCAGCCCGGGCCCCGACAGGTGGCCGGGTTCGGTGGCGAGCTTCGGCTTGTGCGCCGGGGGTGCGGGGGCGCGCAGCGGCGCGCGGCGCAGTCCCCAGCGTTTTGCGGCGACGACGCGCCGCGCCTCGGCCCGTTCGAGCCGCTTGGCGTAGGCCGCGGTGGCGTCGGCGACGGCCTGTGCCCGGAGGTGCCGCGGGAGGCCGAGGACCGTGCGCGCGCCGAGCGCGCCCGGCGGGTTGGCGTCCACGGTGGACGCGAGGTGCGACACCGGCTCCTCCGCTCCGGGCAGGAGATACGGGGGCAGGCCGGCCCCCGAGCAGACGAGGGCGAGCATCGCCGCGCCGCCGAGGGTGCCGTAGCGTCGCACTCCCCGCCCAACCCGACAATCCTTTTGCCCTACTTGTCGGATAATCTTCATGGCTCGGGATGCTGCCACCCCCACCGCCGGACCCGCGCACGCCGTTCCGCGCCGGCGGGGAGAATGACCCGTGTGGCCGCAACCGAACTCGACGCCTTCCGCGCCCTGCTGACCGACCCGGGACGGCGCCTGCTCGACGACCTCGGAGGGCTCGCGCCCGGCGACGAGCTGGCCGCCGCCACCCGCCTGCGCCGCACCCACCCGGCCGACCTGGTCTCCGCGGCCATCGGACAGGCCCGCCTGCGGGACCGCGCCGCGGCGAAATTCGGGCCCGAGGCCGCGGAGATGTACTTCACGCCCGACGGCGTCGAGCAGGCCACCCGCGCCCCGGTCGCCGCCTGGCGGGCCCGCCGCTTCGCCGCGCTCGGCGTCCGGCGCGTGGCCGATCTGTGCTGCGGCATCGGCGGCGACGCCATCGCCCTGGCCAGGGCAGGGCTGAGCGTGCTCGCCGTCGACCGCTCCCCGCTGGCCTGCGCCGCCGCGGAAGCCAACGCCGCGGCGCTCGGCCTCGCCGACCGCATCACCGTGCGCTGCGCCGCCGTCGAGGACGTCGACGTCTCCGGCTGCGACGGCGCGTTCGTCGACCCCGCGCGCCGGAGGACCGGCGGCGGCCGGATCTTCGCGCCCGAGGCGTACTCGCCCCCGCTGTCCTGGGCCGTCGGGCTGGCCGAACGGCTGCCGCACGCCGTGCTGAAGATCGCACCGGGCGTGCCGCACGAGGCGATCCCCGGCGACGCCGAGGCGGAGTGGGTCTCCTACCGCGGCGACGTGAAGGAGGCCGTGCTGTGGTTCGGCACCGGACCTGCCGCCCCCCGCCGCGCCACGCTGCTGCCCGGCGGCGACAGCCTCACCGGCACCGCGCGCCCCGCACCGGCCGGGCCGCCGGGCCGCTACCTCTACGAGCCCGACGGCGCGGTCATCAGGGCCGGCCTCGTCGCGGACGTCGCCGAGCACGTCGAAGGCCGCCTGCTCGACCCGCACATCGCCTACGTCACGGCCGACACGCTGTGCCCCACCCCGTTCGCCACGGCCTACGCGATCACCGACGTGCTGCCGTTCAACGTGAAACGGCTGCGCGCCCTCCTGCGCGAGCGGAACGTCGGCACCCTCACCGTCAAGAAGCGCGGCTTCGCGGTCACCCCCGAGGAGCTGCGCGGCCGCCTGAAGCCCCGCGGCCCGGCCGCGGCCACCGTGTTCCTCACCCGCATCGCGGAAGCACCCACCGTGCTGATCGGCCGCCCCGCGGGGCCGTAGGCCCTGCCCTGACCACTCCGGCGGGCGCCGTTCAGTCGGGCACCTGCGTGAACCGCCAGCGGTGCACCGGCCGGTGCAGCAGCTCCCGCGGCGGCTCGGACAACGGGTCCCCCTCGGCTCCGGCGGGCCACCAGGTGATGACCAGCACCCGGTCCCCGGGCGCGGTGAACGTCTCCCGGCGCAGCGGGGCGCGCGCCGGCCGCTGGGCGCGCACCCAGGCCAGCAGCTCCGCGCCGCGCCCCTCGGCCGCCCGCGCCTCCCACATCAGCGCCACGGTCACGGACGGCCGCCCGGCACGTGGGGCTCCGTCACCGGCAGCGACGAGTCGGCGGGCAGGCCGAGCGCGGAGGGCTCCCGGCCGCGGGCGGCCATCTCGGCGCCCAGCGCGGCGACCATCGCGCCGTTGTCCGTGCACAGGCCGGGACGCGGCACCCGCAGCGTGATACCGGCCGCGGCGCACCGTTCCTCGGCCATGGCGCGCAGCCGCGAGTTCGCGGCGACGCCGCCGCCGATCATCAGGTGGTCCACGCCCTCCTCGCGGCAGGCCCGGACGGCCTTGCGCGTCAGCACGTCGGTGACGGCCTCCTGGAACGAGGCGGCCACGTCCGCCACCGGCACGTCCTCGCCCGCGTTCCGCCGCGCCTCGACCCAGCGGGCCACCGCCGTCTTCAGGCCGGAGAACGAGAAGTCGTAGGGCGCGTCCCGCGGCCCGGTCAGCCCGCGAGGGAAACGGACCGCGTCCCGGTCGCCCTCGCGCGCGAGCCGGTCGATGACCGGGCCGCCCGGGAAGCCGAGGCCGAGCACCCGGGCGATCTTGTCGAACGCCTCACCCGCCGCATCGTCGATCGTCGTGCCCAGCGGCCTGACATCCGCCGTGATGTCCGGGGCGAGCAGCAGCGAGGAGTGGCCGCCGGAAACCAGCAGCGCCATGGTCGGCTCGGGCAGCGGCCCGTGTTCGAGCTGGTCCACGCACACGTGCGAGGCCAGGTGGTTCACGCCGTACAGCGGCTTGCCCAGGGCGTAGGCGTACGCCTTGGCCGCCGAGACCCCGACCAGCAGTGCGCCCGCGAGTCCGGGCCCGGCGGTGACGGCGACGGCGTCGAGGTCGGACGCGGTGACGCCGGCCTCCTTCAGCGCCCGTTCGATCGTGGGAACCATCGCCTCCAGGTGCGCCCTGCTGGCGATCTCCGGAACGACGCCCCCGTAGCGGGCGTGGTCGTCCACGCTGGAGGCGACGGCGTCGGCGAGCAGCGTATGGCCACGGACGATGCCGACCCCCGTCTCGTCGCAGGACGTCTCGATGCCGAGCACGAGCGGTTCGTCAGCCATGCGTTCCCGCTTCCCCTTCCGTTGCTTCCTTCGCCAGGGCGCCGCCCGCGGGCAGTTCGCGCCGCATGACCAGGGCGTCGTGGTTCCCCGGCTGGTAGTAGCCGCGGCGGACGCCGACCCTGGTGAACCCGAACCGCTGGTACAGGCGCCTGGCGGGCCGGTTGTCGACGCGCACCTCCAGCAGCACCTCGCGGCAGGTGAACGGGCCGGCCGCCGCGCCGAGCAGCGCGCCCAGCAGCCGGGCGCCGAGCCCGGCGCCCTGCCGGCCCGCGGTGACCCCGATGGTCATGACCTCGCCGGTGTCCCCCGCGACGCCGAGGCCCGCATAGCCGACGAGCGTGCCGTCCGACTCCGCGACCAGGTAGAGGCGCCGCCGCCCGGGCCCGCGGGCCTGGGCCAGCTCGGCCCAGTAGGTGGCCTCCGACCAGGCGTCCTGGGGGAACAGCTCCTTCTCCAGCGCCAGCACGCCCGGAATGTCCCACCAGCGCATCTCGCGGAGCGCGGGCCCTTCCGCGTCCGTCATGCCCGCGTGACCGCCTTGTACCCGGCGGGCACCCGCGCGTCCGGGCGGCGCAGGTAGCGCGGGACCGGCTCCTGGAGCGGCTGCCCGGCGGCCATCAGCTCCGCCGCGAGCCCGGCGAGCGCCGCCGCCGAGGCGTGCCGCGGCAGGTCCTCCCGGGCGCCGGGGAACGCCTCCCGGTACAGCAGCGCGCCCGCCCCCACGGCCGGCAGCCCCGCCGCCCCGGCCGCGACGTCCGCGGGCCGGCCGACCGCGGGACCGGCCACGCGGGTGCGGGCGTCGGCGTACCGCGCCCAGTAGACCTCCTTGCGCCGCGCGTCGGTGGCCACCAGGAACGGCTCGGTCAGGCCCGTGGCCCAGGCGATGCCGTCCAGCGTGCACAGACCGTGCACGGGCAGGCCGCGCGCGGCCCCGAACGCCGCGGCGGTGGCCAGGCCGACGCGCAGCCCCGTGTACGGTCCCGGGCCGGTGCCGACGACGATGGCCGTCACCTCGCCGAGGCTCCGGCCGGCCGCGGCGAGCACCCGGTCCACGGCGGGGAGCAGCAGCTCCCCGTGCCTGCGGGCGTCGGTCTCCTCGGCGGCGGCGAGCACCCCGGTCCCGTCGTGGAGCGCAACGGTGACGGCGGGGGTGGCGGTGTCCAGGGCGAGCAGCAGCACGCAGCAAGCCTAAAGCTCCCCGGGAGGCGCCGGCGTCCCTGGTACCGTCGCCCTCTGGACTCTCGGGCGGGTTTCCGTGAAAGGCGGCGGCAGAACAGTGGCGCGGCATACCTCTGGCTCCCATTCCGGCGCCTTCGTCACCCTGCTGACGGCTGCCGCGATCGCCGTCGTCGCCTTCTTCGCCTACCAGGCATCCGCGGCGGACGACCGCCCGGGGAACGGCGGGGCGCCCTCCCAGTCGGCGTCCCCCTCGGGCGAAGGGGGCGGGGAGCAGGCGGACCCGTCAGAAGGCCCGCCGCCGGTGCCCGCCGAGTCCGGCACCGGCAAGCGCGTCGTCTACTCCGTGGAGCAGCGGCGGGTGTGGCTGGTCGACCTGAGCGAGGACGGAACGGGAGAGGTCGTCGCCGACACCTACGAGGTGTTCCCCAGCTCGGTGACCCCGCCGCCCGGCGAGTACGCCGTGGAGTGGCGGACCGCGCAGGGCAGCGGCTCCGACGGGGTCCCGACCGAGCACACCGTCGGCTTCCACCAGGACGCGGACGGTATCGCGTTCGGCTTCTCCGCCGCGCTGGACGGCTCGACACCCGACCCGGAGTCGAGCCAGCGCACGGGCGCCCTCCGGCAGACGCGGGAGGACGGGGACACGATGTGGCTGTTCGCCACCGCCGGCATCCCGGTGATCGTCGTCCCCTGAACGCGTCGACGACGGGCGTGGCTGCGGGCGTGGCTGCCGGCGGACCGGCGCCGCCGCGTCAGTCCAGCAGCCGCAGGCCGATGCCCTGCCACCGGGCGCCGACGCCGGTCAGCGTGACCTTCCGCTCCTCGTCACCGGCGTCCCCGGCGTCGGTGCCCTCCGCCCGCCGGATCACCACGTGCAGCCGGTCCTCCGACAGCTCCTCGACGCGGCCCTCGCCCCACTCCACGACCACCACGGACTCCGGCAGCGCCACGTCGAGGTCCAGGTCCTCCATCTCGTCGAGGCCGCCCGCCAGCCGGTAGGCGTCCACGTGCACGAGGGGCGGGCCGCCGCCGAGGGGCGGGTGCACCCGCGCGATCACGAACGTCGGCGACGTCACCGCGCCGCGCACGCCGAGCCCCTCGCCGATGCCGCGGGTCAGCGTCGTCTTGCCCGCGCCGAGCGGCCCGGTGAGCAGTACCAGGTCCCCCGGCCGCAGCAGCGCCGCCAGGCGCCGCCCGGCCTCCCGCATCCGCTCCGCCCCGCCGACGGTGAACGACGCCGTGGACACCGGCGCCTCAGACAGCTGGCTCATGGAACGGGATGCTACGCGCAAGCAGCCGCGTCAGCTGCTCGTTGACCTGCCGCGGACGTTCGAGCAGGAGCAGATGCCCGGCGCCCGGCAGCACCGCGCGCTCCGCGCCGGGCAGCGCGGCGGCGATGCGTTCGCTGTGCGAGGCGGGCGTCACCTCGTCCCGCTCGGCGGCGAGCACGAGCACCGGCAGGTCGTCGGCCAGCCCGTTGAGCACGGCGAGCGCCCGCTGCTTGTCGTGCTCGGCGAACGCCGGGTAGAACGCGGCGACCACCTCCACCGGCACCGAGTCGATCAGCCGCTCCGCGAACCGCGCCACCCCGGCGTCGACCTCGTCCGGCGTGCCGAACGCGTACCGGCGCACGAGCCCGGCGTACAGGTCGCCCGCGAGGCGCCGGGCGCGGTCCACCAGCTCCTGCTGCGAGCCGAGCGCCCGCAGCACGCCGGGCACCACCCGGCGCACCGCGCGCACCGCCGAGGCCGGGAAGCCGTACGTCACCTCCGCCAGGTCCCCCGCCGAGGTCGCCAGCAGCGCGATGCCCGCGACCCGGCGCGCCACGTAGTCCGGGTACTGCTCGGCCAGCGCCATGATCGTCATACCGCCCATCGAGTGCCCCACCAGCACCACCGGGCCCTCCGGCGCCACCGCGTCGAGCACCGCCTTCAGATCGCGGCCGAGCAGGTCGATGCTGACCGGGTCGCCGCCCTCCCGCAGCGCCCGGCCGCGCCCCGAACGGCCGTGCCCGCGCTGGTCCCAGTACACCGCCCGCACCGAGCCGCGCAGCGCGGCCCGCTGGAAGTGCCACACGTCCTGGTGCAGGCAGTACCCGTGGCTGAACACCACGGTGGGCGGCGGCTGCCGCCGCCGCGCCCGCCGCCGCGCCCGGCCGGCCGGGGCCGCAGGGCCGGGGCCGGGGGCCGGGCCGCCCGGCCGGTCGTCCGCCGGGCGCACGTACTCCCCGACGTCCTCCACCTCGAAGTACAGCTCGGTCCCGTCCTCGGCGACCGCCGCGCCAGGGGTGCCGCGCAGCGTCCCGTACGGGCCTGCCGCGTCCAGCGCCAGCTGCGCCTCGCGCCGCACCGAACGCCCCACCGATATCCGTTCCACGGCGACCGTCGTGGCCACCGCCCCGAGTGCGAGGCCCGCTATCCCCGCCCGCCGCGCCCAGCTCACGACGCCCGCTCCCCCCGGTACACGCGCGGCACGCGGTGCCCCACCCGGGTCACGATCTCGTACCCGATGGTGCCCGCGGCCCGCGCCCAGTCCTCCGCCGTCGGCTCCCCCGCGTCGCCGGGGCCGAACAGCACCGCCTCGTCCCCCGCGGCCGCCACGTCACCGCCCAGGTCCACCACGAACTGGTCCATCGCCACCCGGCCCGCGACCGTCCGCCACTTCCCCGCGACCAGCACCGGGCCGGTGTTCGAGGCGTGCCGCGGAACACCGTCCGCGTAACCCGCGGGCACCAGCGCCAGCGTCGTCGCGCCCGATGTCGTGTAGCTGTGCCCGTAGCCGACTCCGTGCCCGCCCGGCACCTGCTTCACCGAGGCGAGCCGCGCCCGCAGCGTCATCACCGGCCGCAGCCCGAAGTCCTGCGGCGTGCCGACCTCCGCGGACGGTGAGAGCCCGTACACGGCGACGCCCGGCCGGATCAGGTCGTAGTGCGCGTCGGGCAGCGTCAGCGTGGCCGGTGAGTTGGCCAGGTGCCGCACCTCGGGGTCGAGGCCGGCCCGCGCCGCCGCGCCGAGGGCGTCGGCGAACGCGGCCTGCTGGAGCCCGATCGAGGGGTGCCCCGGCTCGTCGGCGCACGCGAAGTGCGACCACACGCCGGTCACCCGCACGGTGCCCGCCACTTCGGCGGCCCGCGCCGCGGCCACCAGGTCGGGCCAGTCCGCGGGCTGGCACCCGTTCCTCCCGAGGCCCGTGTCCGCCTTCAGCTGCACCCGCGCGACGCGCCCCGCGGCCCGCGCCGCGTCCGCCGCCTCCGTCAGCGCCCACCGGCCGCTGACCGAGACGTCGATGCCCGCCTCGACGGCCTGCCGCCACGGGTCGCCCGGCGTCCACAGCCAGCACAGCAGCGGCCCCGTATCGCCCGCCGCGCGCAGCGCAAGCGCCTCCTGCGGGGTGGCGGTGCCCAGCCACGCCGCCCCGGCCTCCCGCGCCGCGGCGGCGCTCGGCAGCAGCCCGTGCCCATATCCGTCGGCCTTCACCACGGCCATCAACTGGGCGCCATCGACGGCACGTTCGCGCAGCGTGCGCACATTGGCGCGCAACGCGTCGAGATCGATGTCGGCCCACAGCCGCCGGCTGCCGGCCGGTGAGTGATCGTTCATCACCCTCCAGTGTCGCAGGAATCGCGCGGGCGTACGGGTCAGACTGGGACCATGAGGACCGCATACCGAGTGGAGACCGTACGCGCCGCGGAACGGGCCCTGATGGCGCGGCTGCCCGCGGGCACGCTGATGGCCAGGGCCGCCGCGGGGCTCGCCGCCGCCTGCGCGGAGCTGCTGAAGCCGCGCCTGTACGGCGCCCGGGTCGTGCTGCTCGTCGGCAGCGGCGACAACGGCGGCGACGCCCTGTACGCCGGGGCGCGGCTCGCCCGGCGCGGCGCCGCGGTGACGGCCGTGCTGCTGAACGAGGAGCGCGCCCACCCCGGCGGCCTCGCGGCGCTGCGCGCGGCCGGCGGCCGGGCCGCGGGCGCGGCGGGCGCGGAGCGGCTGATCGCCCGCGCCCGGCTCGTCGTCGACGGCATCACCGGCATCGGCGGGCGCGGCGGCCTGCGCCAGGACGCCGCCGGGCCGGCCGCCGCCGCGGCGGAGCACGGCGTTCCCGTGGTCGCCGTGGACCTGCCGAGCGGCGTCGACGCGGACACCGGCGAGGTGCACGGCGCGGCCGTGCGGGCGGAGCTGACCGTCACGTTCGGCGCGTGGAAGCCGGGCCTGCTCGTGGACCCGGCGCGCGCCCTCGCGGGCGAGGTGCGGCTGGTCGACATCGGCCTCGGGCCCGAACTGCCGCCGGAGCCCGACCTCGTGGCACTCGACGACGCCGACGCCGCCGCGCTCCTGCCACGTCCCGAGGCCGAGTCCGACAAGTACCGGCGCGGCGTGATCGGCATCGCGGCCGGCTCGGCCCGCTACCCGGGCGCCGCCGTGCTCACCGTCGGCGGCGCGCTGCACGGCGGCGCGGGCGCCGTGCGGTACGCGGGCCCGGCCGGCGGCGGCGTCATCGGCCGCTATCCCGAGACGCTGGTGTCCGAGGGGCGGCCGAGCGAGGCCGGGCGGGTGCAGGCGTGGGTGGTCGGCCCGGGGCTCGGCGGCGGCCCGGAGGCCGGGACGACCGTCGCCGACGTGCTGGCCGCCGACGTGCCGGTCCTGGTGGACGCGGACGGCCTGCACAGCATCGATCCGGAACGGCTGCGCGCCCGTTCCGCGCCCACGGTGCTCACCCCGCACGCCGGGGAGGCCGCGGCGCTGCTCGGCACGTCCCGCGACCGCGTGGAGTCCGCGCGGCTCGCGTCCGTGTCCGAACTCGCCGCCCGCTACGGCGCGGTGGCGCTGCTGAAGGGGTCCACGACGCTGATCGCCGAGCCGGGCCCCGAGGGGCGCGGGCGCGGGCGCGGGCGCGTGCTGGCCAACACCACCGGCACCCCGTGGCTCGCGACCGCGGGCAGTGGCGACGTGCTCTCCGGCCTGATCGGCGCGCTTCTCGCGGCCGGCCTTGCCCCGCTGGACGCCGCCGCGCTCGGCGCGCACCTGCACGGCCTGGCGGGGCAGGCCGCACCCGTGCCGCCGATGGCCTCCACGGTCACCGAGGCGCTGCCCGGGGTGTGGGCCGCGCTCAGCCCTCGGCGATGACCACCGCGGAGGCGACACCCGCGTCGTGGCTCAGCGAGACGTGCCAGGCACGCACGCCCAGCTCCGCCGCCCGCGCGGCCACCGAGCCGCGCACGGCGAGCCGCGGGCGCCCGTCGGCGTCCGTGATGACCTCGGCGTCCGTCCAGCTCAGCCCGGCCGGCGCGCCCAGCGCCTTGGCCAGCGCCTCCTTCGCCGCGAACCTGGCCGCGAGGGAGGCCACGCCGCGCCGCTCCCCGCCGGGCAGCAGCAGCTCCCGCGTGACGAACAGCCGCCGGGCCAGCTGCGGCGTGCGCTCCAGTGCCTCGGCGAACCGGTCGATCCCCGCCACGTCGATGCCCACACCGACGATCACGCCTGCACCACGCTCCCGTGCGCGTCGGTGACTTCGCACCGCACCTCGTCGAACTCCCGCCGCAGCAGCACCACATGATCCTCCGGCAGGCCGCGCACCTCGTGCGCGTGCCCGCCGAAGGCCACCGCGTCCGAGGCCAGGAACGATTCGCCGTCCCCGACCCCCGCCACCAGCGGCAGCCCGCGCCGCACGCCCGCCACGGTGTCCGGCTCGTCGGCGTGCACGGCGATCAGCGCGAACGAGCCGCGCAGCGAACGGCACACCTGCCGCAGCGCCTCGCCGAGGTCGACGCACGACGAGAACTGCTCGGCCAGCAGGTGCGCCGCCACCTCGCCCTCGGTGCCGGACGGCAGCAGATGGCCGCGCCCGGTCAGCGCGTCGCGCAGCTCGGCCCGGTTGCCGAAGAACCCGTCGTGCACCACCGCGACCCGCCCCGCGGCGTCGAGACACGGCTGCGCGCAGGTCGTCGCCCCGTTCCCCGTCCCGGCTTTCCCGCGCAGCTGCCCGACGCCGGTGCCGCCCGTGGGCAGCGGACGGCGCGCCAGCACGCCGCGCAGCTGCGCCAGCGGCCCCGCGGCGCCCGCCGCCGCGAGGCCGCCGTCGGACAGCACCGCCACCCCCGACGCGTCGTGCTCCGCCCGCTCCAGCCGTCCCAGGCCAGCGAGTACGGCCTCCAGGGCCGACTGCGCCTGTGCTCCCGCGTACCCGACCATCCCGCACATGCGGGCAGACTAACGGGGCCGACACAATGTGCGCGTGGCAACCTCGCTCCAGCACCCGACGCCGTACGTGGATCTCAGCCGCACGGAGTGGAGCGCGCTCCGCGCGCGCACGCCGCTGCCCCTCACGGCGGAGGAGGTGGAAGAGCTGCGCGGCCTCGGCGACGTGATCGACCTGACCGAGGTCGCGGAGGTCTACCTGCCGCTGTCCCGCCTGCTCAACCTGTACGTCGGCGCCACCGGCCGGCTGCGCGGTGCGGTCAGCACGTTCCTCGGCGGCCCGCAGCCCGCGACCCCGTTCGTCATCGCGGTGGCGGGCAGCGTCGCGGTCGGCAAGTCGACCGTCTCGCGCCTGCTGCGCGTGCTCCTCGCCCGCTGGCCCGAGCACCCGCGGGTCGAACTCGTCACCACCGACGGCTTCCTGCTGCCCAACGCCGAGCTGCACCGCCGCGGGCTGATGGCGCGGAAAGGTTTCCCCGAGTCGTACGACAGGCGGGCGCTGGCCCGGTTCGTGGCCCGGGTCAAATCGGGCAGTGACGAGGTCGGGGCGCCGGTCTACTCCCACCTCACGTACGACATCATGCCGGGCGAGCGCCAGGTGGTCCGCCGCCCCGACATCCTGATCCTGGAGGGCCTGAACGTCCTCCAGCCCGCCCAGCACGGCCAGGTCGGCCTGGCCGACTACTTCGACTTCTCCGTCTACGTCGACGCACGCCCGGCGGATATCCGCCGCTGGTACCTCGACCGCTTCAGAAAACTCCGCGCGACGGCATTCCAGAACCCGGACTCCTACTTCAGGAAATACGCCTCGGTTCCGGAAGCCGCCGCCATGGAATACGCCGAACGGAATTGGCGGACCATCAACGAGCCCAACCTGCTGACCAACATCGCCCCCACCCGGGCCAGGGCGACCCTGATCCTCCAGAAGGACGCCGGCCACGCCGTCCGCCGCCTGCGCCTGCGCAAGCTGTGACGCCCGCGGGGCCTGGGCTGACCCCGCCGCCCCGCCAGGTCAGCCGGGTCAGCCGGGTCAGCCCAGGGCCGACTTCACGACGTCCGCGAGCCCCGACGCCACCGCGCGGGCCTGCGCGGCGTCGGCCGCCTCGACCATCACCCGCACCAGCGGCTCGGTGCCCGAGGGCCGCAGCAGCACGCGCCCGGTGTCGCCGAGCTGCCGTTCGGCCTCGGTCACCGCCTCGGCCAGCTCGCGGCTGTCCGCCACGCGCGCCCGGTCGACGTCCGGCACGTTGATCAGCACCTGCGGGAGCCGTTCCATCACCCGGGCCAGCTCCGCCAGCGGGCGGCGCGTCGCCGCGACCCGCGCCGCCAGCATCAGCCCGGTCAGCGTGCCGTCGCCGGTCGTCGCGTGGTCCAGCACGATGACGTGCCCGGACTGCTCACCGCCCAGCGAGTAGCCACCGCGCTTCATCTCCTCCAGCACGTAGCGGTCGCCCACCGCCGTCTGCCGCAGGCGCAGCCCCTCGCGCTGCATGGCCAGGGTGAAGCCGAGGTTCGACATGACGGTCGCCACCACCGTGCCGTGCCGCAGCGTGCCCGCGTCCCGCATCGCCACGCCCAGCACGGCGAGGATCTGGTCACCGTCGATGTCGGCGCCCGTGCCGTCCGCCGCCAGGCAGCGGTCCGCGTCGCCGTCCACGGCGATGCCCAGGTCCGCGCCGTGGGCGGGCACGGCGGCGCGCAGCGCGCCGAGGTGCGTCGAGCCGTAGCCGTCGTTGATGTTGAGGCCGTCGGGCTCCGCGCCGATCGTGACGACGTCCGCGCCCGCCCGCGCGAACGCCTCGGGCGCCACCCGGGAGGCCGCGCCGTGCGCCGCGTCGATGACGACCTTCAGTCCGTCGAGGCGGTGCGGCAGCACGCCGACCAGATGGGACACGTAACGGTCGAAGCCCTCGCCGAAGTCCGTGACGCGGCCGACGCCCGCGCCGACCGGGCGGTCCCACGGCAGGCCCGCCGCATGGTCCCAGTAGGCCGCTTCGATGCGGTCCTCCAGCTCGTCGGCGAGCTTGTGGCCGCCCCTGGCGAAAAACTTGACGCCGTTGTCCGGCATCGGATTGTGGCTGGCGGACAGCATCACGCCGAAGTCCGCGCCGAGCGAGCCCGTCAGGTAGGCGACGGCCGGGGTCGGCAGCACACCCACCCGCAGGACGTCGACGCCCGCGCTGGCGAGGCCCGCGACGACGGCCGCCTCAAGGAACTCGCCGGACGCCCGCGGGTCGCGCCCCACGACGGCCAGCGGCCGGCGCCCCGGCTCACCGCCCGCACCGGCGAGCACGCCCGCCGCCGCAACAGAAAGGCCGAGGGCCATCTCTGCCGTGAGATCCGCGTTGGCGACACCGCGCACGCCGTCCGTGCCGAAGAGTCGTCCCACAGTAATTCCTCCGAGTTCACCAGAGCGGCCCGACGCGTTAACCCTATAAAAGGAGCGCCCCGACAGCACGGAGGTGCTGTCGGGGCGTCAGCAGGAATGATCCAGCCGAGGGTCAGCGCTTGCTGTACTGCGTCCCCTTACGGGCCTTCTTCAGACCCGCCTTCTTCCGCTCGACCGCACGGGCGTCACGGGTGAGGAAGCCGGCCTTCTTCAGGGGGCCGCGGTTGTTGTCGATGTCCGCCTCGTTCAGCGCGCGGGCCACGCCGAGGCGCAGCGCACCGGCCTGACCCGAGATGCCGCCGCCGGAGATACGGGCGACGACGTCGTAGCGCTCGTCGAGCTCGAGCACCTTGAAGGGCTCGTTCACGGACTGCTGGTGCACCTTGTTGGGGAAGTAGCCCTCCAGGGTGCGGCCATTGATCTTCCACTTGCCGTTGCCCGGGACGATCCGGACGCGGGCAATGGCGTTCTTGCGCCGCCCGGTGCCGGCGCCCGGCTGCGGGTCGCCGAACTGCGCCGCCGCGGGCTCGCCGTCGACGGCGAACTCCTCGGGCGTGCTCTCGGTCGTGTACTCCTCGACCTCGGGGACCTCGGCGTCAAGCGTTTCAGGGGTGGTCTCGGCCACGATTCTCCTCAGATTCTCTTCCGTGTCGGGGGTGGCCGGGACTACTGCGCGACCTGGATGATCTCGAACGGCACGGGCCGCTGGGCGGCGTGCGGGTGCTCGGGGCCCGCGTACACCTTCAGCTTGGAGAACATCTGGCGGCCCAGCGTGTTCTTCGGGAGCATGCCCTTGACCGCCTTCTCCACCGCCTTCTCCGGGTTGTTCTTCAGCAGGTCCTCGTAACGGACCGACCGCAGACCGCCCGGGTAGCCCGAGTGACGGTAGGCAAGCTTCTGCGTGGCCTTGTTGCCGGAGAGGTGCACCTTGTCGGCGTTGATGATGACGACGAAGTCACCGGTGTCGACGTGCGGCGCGTAGATCGGCTTGTGCTTGCCCCGCAGAAGGGTGGCGGCCTGGGAGGCCAGGCGGCCCAGTACGACATCGGCGGCGTCGATGACGTGCCACTGACGCTGGATGTCGGCGGGCTTGGGGCTGTACGTACGCACGGGTCGTAGCCTTCGCTTCTTCAGTGTTGGGTTCCTGACAAGGCCACCCGGGGGAGAAACCGGCGCTGGCCGCACTCCGGTGACGCAAACCGGGTGCCGACCGCCGGCAGCCATCCTGGTGGACCGGCGCAGGCCCCTCACGTGAGATCGAGCAAGCCATACGCATTATTTTTCTTTGTTCGACGTTGCAGCGTACTGCCCGCGCCCACGCGCGGTCAAAACGGCCCGGGCCGCTACCGGTCCGCCCTTTCCTCGTCCCACACCGGCTCCGGCGCCTGGCGCACCCGGCCGTCCGCACCGAAGACCAGAAACCGGTCGAAGGACCGCGCGAACCAGCGGTCGTGGGTCACCGCGAGCACCGTGCCGGCGAAGCTCGCGAGCCCCTCCTGCAACGCCTCCGCACTCTCCAGGTCCAAGTTGTCCGTCGGCTCGTCGAGCAGCAGCGCGGTCGTCCCGGCCAGCTCCAGCAGCAGGATCTGGAAGCGGGCCTGCTGACCGCCGGAGAGCCGGTCGAACGGCTGGAGCGCCTGCCGGTCCATCTCGTACCTGCGCAGCGCCGACGTCGCCGCGCCCCGGTCGAGCGCGTACTCGGTCCACAGGATGTCGAGGAGCGTCCTGCCGAACAGCTCGGGGTGCGCGTGCGTCTGCGCGAAATGTCCCGGAACGACACGCGCGCCGGCACGCCAGGTGCCGGTGTGCGCCACGTCCTCACCGGCCAGCAGCCGCAGGAAGTGCGACTTGCCCGAGCCGTTCGCCCCCAGCACCGCGACCCGCTCCCCGTAGAAGACCTCCAGGTCGAACGGCTTCATCAGGCCGGTCAGCTCCAGGCGCTCGCAGGTGAACGCCCGCACCCCCGTCCGGCCGCCGCCAAGACGCATCCGGATGTTCTGCCGGCGCGGCGGCTCCTGCGGCGGGCCCGCCTCCTCGAACTTCCGCAGCCTTGTCACCGCCGCCCGGTACCGCGAGGCCATCTCGTCGCTGCGCGCCGCGTACTGCCGCAGCTCCACGACCAGCCGCTTCAGCTGCGCGCGCCGCTCGTCCCAGCGCCGCTTCAGCTCCTCGAAGCGCTCGAAGCGCTGCTGCCGCGCCTCGTGGTACGTCGCGAAGCCGCCGCCGTGCGTCCACACGTCGGAGCCCGCGGGGCCCGGCTCCACGCTGATGATCTTGCGCGCGGCGCGCGCCAGCAGCTCCCGGTCGTGGGAGACGAACAGCACCGTCTTGCGCGTCTGGCGCAGCCGCTCCTCCAGCCACCGCTTGCCCGGCACATCCAGGTAGTTGTCCGGCTCGTCCAGCAGCAGCACCCCGTCGGGGCCGCGCAGCAGCGCTTCGAGCACCAGCCGCTTCTGCTCGCCGCCGGACAGCGTGCGCACCTCGCGCCACCTCGCCCGTTCGTACGGGGTCTTCAGCGCGGCCATGGTGCACATGTCCCACATTGTCTCGGCCTCGTAGCCGCCCGCCTCGCCCCAGTCGGCCAGCGCCTGCGCGTACGCCATCTGCGCGGCCTGGTCGTCGTCCGTCATCACGGCCAGCTCGGCCGTCTCCACGGCCCGCGCGGCCTCCCTGAGCCGCGGAGCGGCGACCGAGACCAGCAGGTCGTGCACCGTCCGGTCGTCGCGCACGCTCCCCACGAACTGCGGCATCACGCCGAGCCCGCCGCTGACCGTGACCGTCCCTGCGCGCGGCTTCAGCTCCCCCGTCACGAGCCGGAGCAGCGTCGTCTTGCCCGCACCGTTCGCCCCGACCAGCGCCGCCGCGTCGCCGTCGCCGACGCGGAACGACACGTCGTCGAGCAGGACCCGCCCGTCGGGCAGGTCATATTCCAGATGCGCGGCCTCCACATGTCCCACCCGCGCATTGTGCCGTCATTGCAGCGTCTCGTCCCAGCCGTTTTTGCGGCGTCGCCGGGCGGATAAGCTTCGGCCATGAGTTACGGGCAGGGGGGCTCCAACTGGGTCCCCGGGGGATCGAACACACCGGACTGGGACGCGCTCGCCGCCGACGCCGACCGGCGCAGGCGCCGCAAGCGCACCACCACGATCATCGCCTCCGCCGCCGCGGCGGCCGTGATCGGCACCGTGGTGGCGTTCGCCGTGGTGAGCCAGAGCGACGACGGCGGCAGTGCGTCCGACGAGGCGTCCGCCACGCTGCCCGAGCCCACCGACGTGCCGTCGGGCAGCGCCGGGTCCGAGCCCTCGTGGGACGAGGTGTCGCTGCCGCCGCTGCCGCAGCCGCGCGAGTTCATATCGGACGCCGAGAAGGACACCGCGCCCTTCGACGTCGAGGGCTTCTGGGCCGGCGACACCATGGAGATCGACGGCAGGAGCTACACCAAGGCCGCGACCGGCTCCGCGGCGGACTGCACGGAGGCCGCGAGCGCCGAGCTGGGCACGATCCTCACCGACCACGGCTGCACGGCACTGCTGCGCGCCACCTACACCGGCGGCGGCGTCGCGGTGACGGTGGGCGTCGCCCAGTTCGGCAGCGAGGCGGACGCCCAGGCCGCCCGCCAGGCGCAGGAAGGGGCCGACGGCGCCAGCCTCCAGGCCCTCACCGGCGACGGGGCCCCCGAGTTCTGCCAGCAGGGCGGCTGCCGCACCACCGCCAACCAGGTCGGCCGCTACGCCTACTACACCATCGCGGGCAACAGCGACGGCTCCCCCGACAGCGGCGACGGCACCCCGGCCCAGCAGGGCGCCCGCGACGGGAACGACCACGCGTTCAACCGCATCATCCAGCGCGGCGAGGCCCAGGCATCGGCCTCCGCGAGCGCCCTCGTCGAGGAGCGGCAGGGCGGCGGCTGAGGCTCAGCCCTCCGCGCCCTCCGCACCGGCGAGCGTCCGGCGGCGGCGGGCCTGCGCGTTGCGCGCCGCCAGCTCGCCGTCCGGCGGGTACGCCACCTCCTCCAGCGTGAGGCCGTGCGGGCGCACCACGTGCACCGCCGAGTCCCGCACCCGGGCCGCGAGCACCCGCGCGGGCCAGTCCGGCGGCCGGTGCCCGTCGCCGACGAACAGCAGCGCGCCCACCAGCGCACGCACCATGTTGTGGCAGAACGCGTCGGCCCGCACCGTGCCCTCCACGACGCCGTCCGCGCGCCGCTCCCAGCGCAGGTCCCCCAGCGCGCGGATGGTCGTCGCGCCCTCGCGCCTGCGGCAGAACGCGGCGAAGTCGTGCTCGCCCAGCAGCAGCCGGGACGCCTCGTTCATCGCGGCCACGTCCAGCGGCCAGTTGTGCCACAGCACGTGGCCCCGCAGCAGCGGGTCGACGCCGCCCGGATGGTCGGCGACGCGGTAGGCGTAGCGCCGCCACACCGCGGAGAACCGCGCGTTGAAGTACGGCGGCGCCGGCTCGGCCCGCCACACCCGCACATCGTGCGGCAGCCGCCCCGCGAGCCTGCGCAGCAGGCGCCCCTTCCCCTGCCCGGCCCAGACCTCGTCCGGCAGGTCCACGTGCGCGACCTGCCCGCGCGCGTGCACCCCCGCATCCGTCCGCCCCGCCACGGTCAGCTCGTAACGCCCCGGCGAACGCGTCACCACCCGCAGCGCCTCCTCGATCTCCTCCTGAACGGTGCGCCGCCCCGCCTGCCGAGCCCACCCGGAGAACCCGGCCCCGTCATAGGCCAGATCCAGGCGCACCCGCGTGAACCCGGTCGGTGCTTCATCAGTCACACGACCGATCCTTTCAGACGACCGCGGCCGGCCCGGGGCACACCGTGCCCCAGAGGGAAGCCGCGTGCACCGTCCTCGATTTCGCCTCGGCCCGCCTTCGCACCCTGTACACGGACAACCACCCAACCGATGCATCGACGCTTAAACTGTGGCGGGCACGGAGGCAACGAGCGCTGGGGGCGGACATGGACGAGACAGAACGCAGGGCTGCGACAGCTCCCATCCGCATCCACCAGATCCGCACCGCGCTTCTGCAGCAGTACCAGGGACTCATCTACGACGAAGACCTCAAGGGCTACGACCAGAGGGGCTACGAGCAGCGTTTCCTCTCCCGCGCACTGACGGCTGCGGCCGTACGCGAAGTGACGGGCTGCGACCACAAGGCCGCCGGCGCCTCCGTTATCGACGGGGAGGACGACCAAGGCATCGACGGCGTGGCCGTCACCGAGGGCACACAGGAAGTCTGGCTCGTTCAGGCCAAGTGGAGTGACGAAGGAAAGGGCAAGCTCGACACCAACGCGGCGCACAAGCTCATCGCCGGCCTCCGCCTCATCGAGCAGCGCAGTTTCGACCGCTTCAACGACCGGCTCGAGCCGATCGCCGCTCGTGTCAATGCCGCGATGCATGACGCCAGACTCAAGGTGACCCTGGTCATTGCCGTGATGGGCACGGGAACACTCAGCAGGGAAACCCTGACCGTTCTCGACGACGCCCGGAACGAGTTCAACGGACTCGGCCCGGTCCTCGAGTACCGGGTGGTCCACGCCGCGGACATCCTGCGGCAGATCCGGGATGACCTCGCTCCCGCACCGGTACAGGTGACGGTGCGCATGACGAGCTGGCTCCGACGTAACACACCGCTCGCCGCTTTTCAAGGCCCGGTCCCGGCGAGCAATCTCGCCGAGTGGTACCAAACCCATGGGGACCGCTTGTATGAGCAGAACCTGCGCCAGTCCCTTGGCACGACCCGGGTCAATTCCGGCATGCTCGGGACCCTGGTGGACGAGCCGGAGAACTTCTGGCTTTTCAACAATGGGGTGACGGTGCTGTGTGACCAGCTAAAAGAAGAATGGCCGGGGCGCCGTCGTCCGGACGAGCCGGTGCATCTGCACATCTCGGGGGTCAGCGTCGTGAACGGCGCGCAAACCGTCGCGGCGGCGCACCGCGCCGCGCAGACGTCCCCCGACACGGTCGAGGACGCCGAGGTCACGGTCAAGGTGATCGTCGTCGACAAGAAGGCACCCGATCTTGCGCAGCGCATCACCGAAACGACCAACACACAGAACCATGTGGAGCAGCGCGACTTCATCGCCCTGGACGAAGTACAGGCGATGATTCGCGAGGACTTCATGCTGTCCCTGCAAAAGACCTACGTGTTCAAGCGAGGCGAGCCCGATCCCGCGCCGGACGAGGGTTGCTCCGTGGTGCACGCGGCCATCGCGCTGGCGTGCGCGCATCGCAACACCGAGCTTGCGGTACGAGCGAAGCGGGACACCGATCTTCTCTGGGAACGCGGCAGCGGAGGCGCCTACCCTCGCCTCTTCGGGGAGCGGCCGGGAGCCTTCCAGATCTGGCGCTCGGTACTGGTTCACCGCACCGTGGGCGCCGCCCTCAACGAGGAGCGCAAGCGTTTCCAGAAGCGCGCCGCCGATGTGAGCCAGCGCGGCGATCTTCTCGTCACTCACCTTGTCTTTCAGCTTCTCGACCAGGACCGCATCGACGATCCGGAAGACGACTGGGAGGCCGTTCTGCGTGAGGTGCCCGCTCTCACCCACCGAGTCCTGTCGTGGCTGATCCACCACATCGATACGGAGTACGGGCCCACATCATTCCTCAGCGGCACACTCACCGACACCGGACGCTGCAAACGGCTCGCGGAGCTGGTACTGCGGGACGCCCAACGTGCGGGAGTGATCCCCGATCTGCCGGCCGCCTACAGAACGGGTAAAGGAAGCAAGCGCAAGCCGCGCCGCCCCAATGCGGTCCCCACCCTGGTGGACCACGCGAAGATCGCGAACGGAACGCCGGTGCGCCTCAGGCTTCTGAACAAGCCCGAGATCGACGCGCTCACCCCGTGGCTCGCCGCGGACCCCAGGCGGGGCGAGGCGACCTGGGTAAACGAACGGACCCGTTGCCTCGTATGGGCGGTCGACGGGCGTGCTTACTCACCGACACGCCTGATTCTCAACTTCTACGAACTCGCGGGCTGGGAGGAAGCCCCGGTAGCCGTCCAGGGCCCGGCGCGTTGGGCGCTGGACGACGGCACAACGCTCTCGGAACTGGCACAGACGCTGATCGACGAGCAGGCCGAACGGGAATAGACGGACGTCGGCGGCCGAGACGCCGGCTCACCACCCGCACCGCAGGGGGGAGTCGGCAGCCGCCCGCTGACTTTGCGTAAGCTGAATTCCCGCAGGCGACGAGGCGATCCGGGGGTGGGACCGTGGACGAGCGGCTTGAGGACTTCGCGAGGCAGTCACCGAACTTCGGCATGCTCCATAGACATCAGCCCCTGTTGTCCCTCTACGGCTCCCTGGCCGAGACGACGGTTTTCACCAATCCCAATTCCTCGCTCGTACAGGCGGGACAGTTCGGTGAGGTCCTGGCCCAGGAACTCGTCACCCGCATCGGTGTGCGTGTGACGGGCGACCGCCAGGTCGACCGTCTCGACGCCCTCGTGCGCGAGGGCGTTCTGGTGCGGGAGATCCGCGACGACTTCGACCGGCTGCGCAGGGATCGCAACCGGGCCGCACACCGTCACCTTTTCGACACGGCACTGGCTCTCGAAGCCGTACGCACCTGCTACAAGCTCGGCCTGTGGTTCCACAACGCCATCGAGGACCGCCGCACCGTCGCCGAGTTCGTTCCGCCCACCGGCCCCGACGACGCGGCACGGATCACCGACCCCACCGAGCTGGCAGAGCTCAGGGAAGCGCTCGACGGCCACCGCAAGGCACTCACCCAGGCCCGTGTCAGGCTCACCGAGTCAGCAGATGCCCTGGAAGCCGAACGCAGGGCACGGGCCGAGGCCGAGCATCTGATCGCCAGCGCCGAGGCCCACAAGACGGCGCTGCTCGCCGAGCTCCAGCAGCTCACCGAGGAGACCACGCTCCTGCGGAACGCGCAGGACGCCGAGTACGCAACGGCTGGCAGACAGCCGCGGCAGGTGGACCCCGTCCGCCGGGACGCCATCATCCACCGCGCGCAGCGTCCGGCCCCGCTCAACGAGGTGCAGGCCAGAGACGCCATCGATGCGATGCTGCGCGCCGCCGGCTGGGAGGTGCAGGAGCGCGACCGGATGGAGGTCGACGGCCGGACGGGCGTGGCCGTCAGGGAGTTCACCCTGGCCACCGGCCGTGCGGACTACGTGCTGTACGTGAACGGCCGGCTGGTCGGCGTGGTGGAGGCCAAGCGGGAGGGAGACCACCTTTCCAGCGCGGTCGAGCAGAACGACCGGTACGCGGCCGGCGTGCTCGACGAGCACCGCCTGGCCGTCTGGCGCGAGGAAGAGCCGTTTGCCTTCCGCTACGCGACGACCGGCTCCGAGACCTCGTTCATCAACCGCCTGGACCCGGACGCCCGTTCCCGGGAGGTGTTTTCCTTCCACCGCCCGGAGACGGTCGCGGCCTGGATGCGGCGCGCCGAGGAAACGCCCGACGCACCCACCTTCCGCGCGGGCCTGCGGCGACTGCCGCCCCTGGAGCCGAACGGGCTGCGTCTGGCGCAGATCGACGCGATCACCGGTCTTGAGGACTCACTGGCTCGCGACTTGGCACGGGCTTTGATCCAGATGGCGACCGGCGCGGGCAAGACCTTCCTGGCCGTGGCCCAGACGTACCGCCTGCTCAAGTACGCGGGCGCCCGGCGTGTCCTCTTCCTCGTCGACCGCAACAACCTCGGCAAGCAGGCGCACGACGAATTCCGGATGTTCATGACGCCGGACGACGGCCGAAAGCTGGCCGATGTCTACAACGTGGACCGGCTCGGCCCGGCCGGGCTCCAGGACACCTCCTCGGTCGTCATGTGCACGATTCAGCGCATGTACGACGCGCTGCGCGGCAAGTCCTTGTCCGACGGAGACGCCGCCGAGGAGGCGGAGGACGCCCTCGCCTATGAGGCCGCCTACGAGTCCGACCGGCCCATCGAGGTGTCCTACAACCCGGACATTCCGATCGAAAGCTTCGACCTGATCATCGTGGACGAGTGCCACCGTTCCATCTACGGCCAGTGGCGGGGCGTACTGGAGTACTTCGATGCCCACCTCGTGGGTCTGACGGCGACTCCCACGAACCAGACACTGGGATTCTTCGGGCACAACCTGGTGTCGGAGTACACCTACCCACAGGCCGTCGCGGACGGTGTCAACGTCGACTTCGATGTCGTACGGATGCGGACCGACTTGCGGGAGAAGGGCGCCGCCACCATCGAGTCGGGCACGACCGTGCGGGTCAAAGACCGGGCAACGCGACGACAGCGGTACCAGAAGCTCGATAAGGACTTCACCTACTCAATACGGCAGATCGGCCGGTCCGTGGTGACCGTCGACGAGATCCGGGCCGTGCTCGTCGCGTACCGGGACAACTGGCAACGCTGGTTCCCCGGACGCAAGGAGCTGCCCAAAACGTTGATCTTCGCCGTCGGTGAGGACCACGCCGAGGACGTTCTCGCACAGGTCAAGGAGGTCTTCGCACGTGGCGACGACTTCGCGAAGAAGATCACCTACAAGAGCCGGCAGGCGGGCGAGGACCCGGACCAGCTCATTCGCGACCTGAGGACTTCGCCCCGCCTGCGGGTCGCCGTCACCGTCGACATGATCGCCACCGGGACGGACGTCAAGGCACTGGAGTGTGTGCTCTTCCTGCGTGACGTGCGCAGCGCCGTGCTGTTCGAGCAGATGAAGGGCCGCGGCGCGCGCACCATCGACCCGACCGAGTTGCAGGAGGTCACACCGGAGGCGGACGCGTCCGTGCGCAAGGAGCGGTTCCTGCTCATCGACGCCGTGGGTGTCACCGAATCCGACCTGGTGGACGCCAAGCCGCTGGTGCCTGCGGGCGAGCGTCAGGTCTCGCTGTCGAAGCTGCTGGACAAGGCAGGCACGAAGTCGATCAGCGCGAGCGAAGCCGAGATCCTGGCCGGCCGCCTCGCACGCCTGAACCAGCAGCTCACGGACGGGGAACGCGAGCGGCTGACGCGGGCGGCCGACGGCACGCTCCTGTCCACCATCACGCGGGCCATCATCGACGCGGTGGACCCCGACCGCCAGGAACGCGCGCGCGACGAAGGCGGCCCGGCGGCGGCCAGGAAGCTGATCGAGGACGCCATCGCACCGCTGAGCGGCAACGCGGAGCTGCGGCGGCAGATCATCGAGATCCGCCGGGACAAGGACTACCTGATCGACGAGTTCACGGCCGTGCGGATGGAGCGGGTCGAGGAAGTGCCCCGCGAGAAGCGGGCGCGAGCGGAGATCGACCGCTGGCACCAGCTCCTGACCGAGCAACGCGACCGCTTCGCCGCCGTCAACATCGCTATCACCAGCCCACGCCCGACACCGCCCGGCGAGGCGTACAACGCCCTGAAGGACCTGGAACGAGAAATCCGCCGCCCCCAGTACGCCTGGAGCCCGCAGGTCCTGTGGACCTACTATGCGGACCTGGGCGTCACCACCCACCGCGAAAACGGCGAGGTGGACGTGCCGGACCTGATCCCACTCATCCGGTACGAGCTCAAGGCGGACGAGGACCTGCGACCGTACCGAGAGCGGGTCGAGGAACGCTTCGAGCAGTGGCTCCAGCGGCAGCACCAGTCGGGCATCGAGTACACCGAAGAGCAGATGTGGTGGCTGCGGGCGATCAGGGACGTGATAGTGAGCGACATCGGCATCAGCCCAACCGAATTCAACGCCGAACCCTTCACAGCCCGAGGCGGCGGCCGAGGCTTCGCCCACGCCTTCCCTGGACGCGATGTGCGGGCATTGTTGAACGAGCTGAATCGAGAACTGGCTTGAGTAGTACGGAACTTCCGCCGGGTTGGGCTTGGGCGACCCTGGGCGACCTGGGCAAATGGTACGGCGGCGGCACGCCGTCCAAAAGTCGGCCCGACTTTTGGACCGACGGCACTATCCCGTGGCTTTCACCGAAAGACATGGGCCCGGAGTCCATTACGGCAACACAAGACCACATCACGGACGCTGCTGTCAGAGAATCTGCAACTCGTCTCGTCCCTCCCGGCTCCGTAACCATTGTCACCCGGTCAGGAATCCTCGAACGATTCATCCCAGTCGCCTATGTCTCCTTTGCGACGACTCTCAACCAGGACATGAAGGCTCTGCACCCCCACGAGGGCGTAACACCACACTGGATCGCCTGGTGCCTACGCGCATTCGAGTCAGATATTCTGAGGAACTGTCGCAAGGCAGGGACCACGGTCGCTTCCTTGTCAACCAAAGCGCTGATGAATTGCGAGGTACCAATCGCTCCACCTGCGGAGCAGCGTCGCATTATCGAAGCCCTGGAAGGCCACCTTTCCCGACTCGACGCCAGCGACAGTCTGCTTCATTCATGCAACGCGCGCACGAACAGCCTGGTGACAGGCACTATGGCTGCGTCACTTCGTCAGGCGCATGCGCAAGCAGTGCGCCTCGACGAGGTCGCGGAGGTAAGGCTGGGGCGACAGCGTTCACCCAAAAACCATTCAGGAGACCAAATGCGCTCCTATCTCCGGGCAGCGAATGTAGGCTGGGACGGACTACGGCTCGGCGACGTAAAGAAAATGAACTTCTCCGACACAGAAGCCGAGATTTACCGCCTACACCCGGGCGATATTCTCCTAACCGAGGCGTCCGGCAGCGCGGGAGAAGTCGGAAAGGCCGCGATCTGGAACGGCGAGATCAACGACTGTTCCTTTCAGAACACCTTGCTGCGCGTCAGGGCATCTGAGGCCGTCAGCCCCGCCTATCTGCACCACTTCTTGCGTCATGAGGCACTGCGAGGAGCTTTCCGCGCGAGCACCCGAGGAGTCGGAATTCACCACCTAGGGGCTGCCAAACTCGCCGCATGGCCCGTACCTCTACCCCCTCCTGGGGAACAAAGTCGCATCGTTCGAACTATTGAGGAGACGAGTTTCTGCGTCGAGAAGCTACGCAATACGCTGCAAGGCGCGTCTGATCGATCCCGGTCTCTACGCAAGGCACTTCTCGACCGTGCCTTCAGCGGCCGGCTCGTCCCCCAGGACCCCGACGACGAGCCCGCGTCCGTGCTGCTCGACCGCATCCGCGCCGAGCGCGAAGCTGAAGGGCCCAAACGCCGACGGACGCCCCGGCCCCGCAAGGCCGCGACTCCGCCGCCCCCGCCCCCCGCATCCTCAACGCCCCTCCCCGCGCAAGCCGTTCAGCAGGAGTTCGAGCTGTGACCCCCGCAAGTCCCGCACAAGCAACCGCCCAGGTCAACTCGCTGGTCGCCAAGCTATGGAACTACTGCAACGTGCTGCGCGACAACGGCCTGTCCACCATCGAGTACGTCGAGCAGCTTTCGTACCTGCTCTTCCTCAAGATGGCCGACGAGCGCGCGAGTGATAACCCGTTCAACGAGGCTGAAGCCCAGCCCGTCGTACCGGCAGGGCACGACTGGCAGTCTCTCGTCTCCAAAAAGGGGCTCGCGCTAGAGGCTCACTACCGGGACATCCTGACGACCCTGGCGCAAAGTCCGGGCACCACCCTCGGCACCATCT
The DNA here is from genome assembly GCF_001984575.1 of Streptomyces sp. MP131-18. Classification (GTDB taxonomy): domain Bacteria; phylum Actinomycetota; class Actinomycetes; order Streptomycetales; family Streptomycetaceae; genus Streptomyces; species Streptomyces johnsoniae. The sequence goes on from NZ_LZNS01000001.1 coordinate 3,104,747, forward strand.
TCGCCAAGGCGCAGAACCGCATCACCGAGCCCGCCCTTCTGGAAAAGCTCGTCGTCGACCTCATCGGCAAGGAGGACTGGACGATCCAGGGCGCCGACCTCAAGGGCGACGCCTACGAGGGCCTGCTTGCCAAGGGCGCGGAGGACACCAAGACCGGGTCCGGGCAGTACTTCACGCCCCGCCCCCTCATCGACGCCATGGTCGACGTGATGCAGCCGCAGCCGGACGACACGATCACCGATCCGGCCTGCGGTACCGGTGGCTTCCTCATCGCCGCCCACAGCTACATCCGCGAGCACCACATGCGGCGGCTCACACGCGAGCAACGTCTCGGCCTCAGCTCGGGTCGGATCTGGGGCAATGAACTGGTCACCGGCACCGCGCGCCTCGCTGCTATGAACATGCTGCTGCACGGCATCGGGGACGCCGAGGGCGAATCTCTCATCTCCGAGGGCGACGCCCTGGCCGCCAAGCCCAAGCGGCACGCCTCCCTCGTCCTGGCCAACCCACCGTTCGGCAAGAAGTCGGCCATCACCGTCATCGGAACGGAAGGCAAAGCCGAGAGGGAGGAAGTCTCCTATGAACGCGACGATTTCCGCGCCACCACCACCAACAAGCAGCTCAACTTCCTCCAGCACATCATGTCGCTGCTGGACATGAACGGCCGCGCCGCCGTCGTTCTCCCCGACAACGTCCTGTTCGAGGGCGGTGCGGGCGAGAAGATCCGCCGCCGCCTCCTCGACGAGTTCGACCTGCACACCATCCTGCGGCTGCCCACCGGCATCTTCTACGCCGGCGGCGTCAAGGCGAACGTGCTGTTCTTCGAAAAGAGGCCGCCCCGCGCCGGCGGCGCGCCGAACACCACAAAGCTCTGGGTCTACGATTTCCGGACCGGTAAGCACTTCACCCTCAAGCAGCGACCGCTCCGCCGCGCCGATCTGGACGAGTTCGTCGACGCCTACCTTCCGGACGGACCGCGTTCGGAGCGCACGGAGACCGAGCGGTTCAAGTGCTTCAGCTACGACGACCTGATCGCACGCGACAAGGTCAACCTCGACATCACATGGATGAAGGACCCCGCCCTCGACGATGCCGACAGCCTGTTGCCGCCCGAGGTGATCGCCCAGGAGATCGTCGAGGACCTTCAGGCCGCCCTGAGTGAGTTCGCCGCCCTCGCCGAAGCCCTCGGCGGTGAGGTGAAGGCAGACGCCGAAACCGTTGTGACCGAGACAGGCCCGACTGACTGACGAGGAGCACATGCCCGTTCCGCCTCCGCAGACCCGCGAGTTTCAGGCGTTCAGCCGGAACATCGAGTACGCCCGGCAGATGGTCACTGCTGGGCATCACTTGGCGCCGTTCCAGTCACCGGTCATCGACATCGGCGACTTTTACCGTGCCGCGTGGGTGCAGGCCGTCAGCGCCATCGACCATTGGTTCCACGAGGAGTTGTACCGGCGGGTCGCGGAGATCGCGGCCCAGGACAGCCCCGATATGCCGCACCAATTGACCAGATTTGAGTTGCCCCTTGCGAAGGTCGAAGAGGTCCGGCGGGGCACCACGACGCTGGCCGAAGCCGTCTCGGAGCACGTCAGGACCAAGTGGGGCAATGCCTCGCTCCAGAACCCGCGCAAGATCAGCGAAGCCCTGAAGCTGGTCACGGAAGATGACGTCTGGGGCAAGGCCGCCGCCGAGATCAACACCTGGAGCCACAACCGGACGGCGTTCACCGGGCAGAAGCTCAAGCAGCGGTACGTCGAGATCACCGAGCGCCGCAACAAGATCGCGCACGACGCCGACCTGCTGGACGGCGACCTCAAGCGCCGACGCCCCATCACCGAGGCCGAGGTGACGGACGCGATCAACTGGATCGAACGCATCGCACTCGCCATCGCCACGGCCCTGGGCTAACGCCGGTCCGCAACGGGTGCCGTCGCGGACCGGCCTCAGCGATCAGCCGTCAAACGCCCCGCCCCGCACCGCGGCGACGAATCCGGACCAGCCCCCCGCCGGGAGGACAAGCACAGCACCACTGCGGTTCTTGCTGTCCCGCACCGGAACAACACCGGGAACGCCGCCGGCAACCTCCAGGCAACTGCCACCGTCGCCACCGCTGTAGCTGGACTTGCGCCAGGCCGAGAGCTGCGACACGTCAGGGATGCTTTTGCTCCGCATGCTCGTACTCCTCCGCCACCGACTCGATCAACTGAAGGGACGCCTCGAGGGACAACGCGGCGGCCCTAGCCAGATCATATGCGTCCCGATAGCGCCTCACCGTCGCCGGATCGTCGTTCAGCGCTCCCGTGTAAAGCACTTCGAAGTACACCTCATCGGGCCCATCCGAGAAGCGCATGAGAGTCGTCATGGTGCTCAGGAACGGATGAGCGCCCGCCGAGAACGGCAGTACCTGTACCTGTACCCGCCCGGATCGGATCAGCGCGGCAATGTGCCGCAACTGCTCCGCCATCACGCCCCGACCGCCAACGACCGTGCGCAGCACGCTCTCACCCAGGATGGCCCACATCCGGGGCTTCAACGGGTCTTCGAGGATGCGGGCACGGCCGATCCTATTGACAACGCGTTCGTCAAGCTCTTTCGCCGGAAGGCTGGGCTCGGTCCCGAGGGCAAGGGCCCGTGCATAGGCCGCTGTCTGCAACAGGCCGGGCACGGAGCCGACCGCGTACTCCTCGATAACGTCGGCCCGTCGTTCCGACTCCGCCGCGTCCCTGAAGTGCGGCGGAAACTGGCCCTCGTCGAGCGTGGGCAGCCATCGTTCGAAAAACTTCCCCGAACCCAGCTCCTTGTCGATTCGCCGCGCGTCCTCAAGTCGTGGCCGCCTCCTTCCCGCCTCGATGTGGGCGATCATCGACGGAGACATGATCACCGCGTCCCCCAGGGACTGCTGGGTATGCCCGGCCTCCTGTCGCCGCAGGAACAGTTCCTCGCCGTACTTCCGCCGCGTCATCGCCGGTTCCTGGCCACCACGGCGCGTCGAATCGTTGGTCACAGCTCAACTCCCGTCTTGTCCGCGGCCGTGGAGGGGTGCGGCTCCTTCCACCGTAGCCACGCCACCGGCAATCTGTATCCGAATCAGCACACACAGCAACGATCGAGTGGTGATCCGATGAGCTACGACCGCGAGCGCGGCCAGGCCGCTCAGGAGCCGGGACTCCGGCTACTCCCCTGGGAGACGCCGGAGGGCAAGCCGTGTTTTCTGCGCACGGACAACAGCGAGAGTCTGCTCTCGCGCGTCGCTGACGATCTAGAGGAGGCGCAACTCCGGGCGGGCGCCGAGGTGCTGGCCGACGCGGAAACCGTTCTGGCCGACCGGGCCGCAGGACCGCTGGCGCTCCGGGTCGCGCTCGGGCGGACCACCACCGCTCTCGGCCACGCGATCCGCATCGCCGACAGCCGCGCCGCCCGCCCGACCCCGCGCGTGCCTGGCCCGGACGGCCCCACCCCGAATGGGTGAAGGGTCCCGAACTCGCCGCACGCGCCTCGCCCGGGGCGCTACGGTGCCGTCGGGCGGCCGTTGCGGCGTAGCCTGGCGGGTGACGAGGGCCGTTGCGGACGGTGTGAGGAGAGATCGCGATGAGCGTCCATCCCGTTACTCAACCAGGGGGACCCCAGCGGCCCGATCCCACCGACCTGCTGATCGCGATCGAAGAGGCGTCCCAGGAGCCGATCCGGCCCGAGTACGTCGAGGGGTTGATCCTCGTGCCACCGCAGCCCGACCACGAGCACAACGCAGCGGCCTTCGAGCTGAGCAGCCAGCTGCGCTCCGCCGGGTTCGCTCTCGCGGGCCTCGGCAATGGCTACCGGGTGGGACTCGGCGACGGCCGGACTATTGCCCTGCTGATCCCGGACTTCTATGTGCTCCGCCGCGAGCCGACCGATCTCGACGAGGCCTACCGGGCGGCGCGCAAGGGCTGGTATCCCATCGACATGCTCGCCCTCGCGGGTGAGGTGACGTCGGGCAACCACGAGACCGACACGGGGCCCAAGCTCCGTGCCTACGCGACAGCCGGGGTCCCCGTGTACGTTCTGGTGCACCGCCAGGAGGGCCGGGCCTACGTCCACTCGGACCCCGCACCCGCTTCTGGGATGCCGGCCGAGAGCCACTACCGGGCCGTCGCCTCCGTCGAACTCGGCGGCAAGCTCCAACTGCCCGAGCCCTACCCGGCGCTCGACACCGGATTCCTCGCCCGGCGGGCTTGACGCCGCTCGTCGATAGGATCGGCCGCGTGGAGAAGGCGGAGGCCCAAGAAGTACCCGACGTGGTCGAGGATGTTTTCGACGGTCAGGCGACCGGCGTCGGAGTGGAGCAGGAGGACCGAACGGCCCGGAGCCGGATTCCGTAATCGTGAAACCGTGGGACCCGGCGCAGATCCGCGTCACCACCAGTACGTTCTCGCTGCGAAACATCCTGGACATGATCGACGAGGGGTCGCTGGAGCTGGCCTCGGACTTCCAGCGCGGCGTGGCGCGGAAGGTCGAAGAAAAGTTTCGCCTCGTGGAATCTTTGCTCTCCAGATCCCCCTGCCCGCGTTCTACTTCGCCGAGGACAGCGATGGGGCCTTCCGGGTCGTGGACGGTCTACAGCGGCTCTCCACCCTCCACGCCTTCGTCCGGGGCGGTGACCAAGGCTTCCCCGCCTCAAAGGGCTGGATTACCTGGAGCGGAACAGCAGCAGCTTCCCGGACCTGCCCATGCAGTGGCAGCGCCGCGTCAACAATACCCAGCTCGTGATGAACGTCATCGACCCGAGGACGCCGTCCGACGTCATGTACGACATCTTCAAGCGCAGCAACACCGGCGGTACCCCGCTGCACGCGCAGAGATCCGGCACTGCATGAGCAAGGACCGCAGCCGGAGCGTTCTCAAGCACATGACGGGCATGCGCGAGTTCAACACCGCGGCATTTTCGTCGGCCACCTCGACACCTGAGGGCCCGCTTCCCTCACGGGACGCGGGCCCTCGGGCACAAGGAGTTGCCGAACGGCTCAGGCGTCCTTCTCGTCCTTCTTCTCGTCCCCGGCGTCCGCGGACTCCGCGGTCTCCTGGGACTCGTCGGCCGCGGTGTCCTGCTTCGCCAGGTCCGCGGTCGGTGCCTGCTCCTGCTCCTTCACGGAGCGCCGCGTCGCGGCCTCGGCCTCGCCGACCGCCTCCTGCTGCACGGTCAGCGCCTCGACCAGCTCGATGACGGCCATGGGCGCGTTGTCGCCGCGCCGCGGGCCGATCTTCGTGATGCGGGTGTAGCCGCCGGGCCGGTTGGCGAACTTGGGCCCGATCTCCGTGAACAGCGTGTGCACGACGCTCTTGTCGCGGATGGTCTGCATCACCTGGCGGCGGTTGTGCAGGTCGCCCTTCTTCGCCTTGGTGATCAGACGCTCGGCCACCGGGCGCAGCCGCCGGGCCTTCGCGACGGTCGTGGTGATGCGGCCGTGCTCGAACAGCGCGGTCGCGAGGTTCGCCACGAGCATCCGCTCGTGGGCGGGGCTGCCGCCCAGCCTGCGGCCCTTGGTAGGCGTCGGCATGTCTCTCTCCTGTCGGGTCTGCACCGGCCGTACCAGGTACCGGTGTCAGCGGACGCCCCCGGGTGGTCCCGGGAACGTGCGCCCCCGGCGCGCGGGGCGCCGGAGGCGGGCCGCACCGGCCGTGCCAGGTACCGGTGTCGGCATGGCGCCGAGGGCGCGGGTCAGTACTGCTCGGTCTCCACGAAGCCCGTGTCGCCGTCGTCCTCCGCGCCGAAGGCGTCGGCCGCGGTGGTCGGGTCGAATCCGGGCGGGCTGTCCTTGAGGGCCAGGCCCATGCCGGCCAGCTTCGCCTTGACCTCGTCGATCGACTTGGCACCGAAGTTGCGGATGTCCAGCAGGTCCGCCTCGGAACGGGCCACCAGCTCGCCCACCGAGTGGATGCCCTCACGCTTGAGGCAGTTGTAGGAGCGGACCGTCAGCTCCAGCTCCTCGATCGGCAGTGCCAGGTCGGCGGCGAGCGCGGCGTCCGTCGGGGACGGGCCCATGTCGATGCCCTCGGCGTCGACATTCAGCTCGCGCGCCAGGCCGAACAGCTCGACGAGGGTCTTGCCCGCGGATGCCATGGCGTCGCGCGGACGCATGGCCTCCTTGGTCTCCACGTCGACGATCAGCTTGTCGAAGTCGGTGCGCTGCTCGACACGGGTGGCCTCCACCTTGTAGGTGACCTTCAGCACGGGGCTGTAGATGGAGTCCACCGGGATGCGGCCGATCTCCTGGCCGAGCTGCTTGTTCTGCACGGCGGAGACGTAGCCGCGACCGCGCTCGACGGTCAGCTCCATCTCCAGCTTGCCCTTGTTGTTCAGCGTGGCCAGGACCAGGTCGGGGTTGTGCACCTCGACGCCGGCCGGCGGGGCGATGTCCGCGGCGGTCACCAGGCCCGGGCCCTGCTTGCGCAGGTACATCACGACCGGCTCGTCGTGCTCGGAGGAGACGACGAGCTGCTTGATGTTGAGGATGAGGTCGGTCACGTCCTCCTTGACGCCCGGCACGGTGGTGAACTCGTGCAGTACGCCGTCGATGCGGATGCTGGTGACAGCCGCACCGGGGATGGAGGACAGCAGCGTACGCCGCAGGGAATTGCCGAGGGTGTAGCCGAAGCCCGGCTCCAGCGGCTCGATCACGAACCGGGAACGGAACTCGTCGACGACCTCTTCGGTCAGGGAAGGACGCTGAGCGATCAGCATGTTACGACTCCAGTCTTCGGCACCCGCTATTTGATGCCGAGCCAGACGATGTGTACTTCAAGGGTACGGGCGGAGCCGCGTTCCTCACGCGACCCCGCCCGCGCCCGGGTCGGGCTTACTTCGAGTAGAGCTCGACGATGAGCTGCTCCTGCACCTGGGTGTCGATCACCTGGCGCTCGGGCAGCGAGTGGACGAGGATGCGCAGCCGCGACGGGATGGACTCCAGCCACGCCGGCACCGTCTTGTCCCCGGCCTCCGCGACGGCGACCTGGAAGGGGGTCAGCGCACGGGAGGACTCACGGACCTCGACGATGTCGTTCGGCGACACCCGCGCCGAGGGAATGTCGTTCTTCCGGCCGTTGAGCAGGATGTGCCCGTGCCGGACGAGCTGACGGGCGTGGTCGCGGGACTTGGCGAAGCCGGCCCGGTAGACCACGTTGTCCAGGCGGGACTCGAGGATGCGCAGCAGGTTTTCACCTGTCTTGCCCTGCTGGCGGTTCGCCTCGTTGTAATACCCGCGAAACTGCTTCTCCAGAACACCGTAGATACGCGCGCACTTCTGCTTCTCACGCTTCTGAAGCAGGTACTCGCTGTCCTTGGTGCGCCCGCGCCCGTGCTCACCCGGGGGGTAAGGACGGATCTCGATCGGGCACTTAGCGCTCTCGCACTTGGCTCCCTTGAGGAAGAGCTTCTGCTTCTCCCGACGGCAACGCTTGCAGTCGGCCCCGGTGTAACGCGCCATGATTTCTTCTCGTCTCCTACTTCACCTGGTCAGACACGGCGGCGCTTGGGAGGGCGGCAGCCGTTGTGCGGGGTCGGGGTCACGTCCTGGATCGAGCCGACCTCGAGGCCGGTCGCCTGGAGGGACCGGATCGCGGTCTCACGGCCGGAGCCGGGACCCTTGACGAAGACGTCGACCTTGCGCATCCCGTGCTCCTGGGCCCGGCGAGCGGCATTCTCCGCGGCCATCTGCGCGGCGAACGGCGTCGACTTGCGCGACCCCTTGAAGCCGACGTGGCCGGCGGAGGCCCAGGAGATCACGTTCCCGGTGGGGTCGGTGATCGAGACGATCGTGTTGTTGAACGTGCTCTTGATGTGGGCGTGCCCATGAGCAACGTTCTTCTTTTCCTTGCGGCGCACCTTCTTGGCGCCGGCTGTACGGCCCTTCGGAGGCATGTGCTTGGTCTCTCCCGTGGAGGTGGTCGGTCCTTGTGCACGGACCGGTGTCGGCGTCCGTGCGGACTACTTCTTGCCCGGCTTCTTCTTGCCGGCGATCGCGCGACGCGGACCCTTGCGGGTGCGGGCGTTGGTCTTGGTGCGCTGGCCGTGGACGGGCAGGCCGCGGCGGTGGCGCAGCCCCTCGTAGCACTGGATCTCGACCTTGCGACGGATGTCGGCCTGGATCTCGCGACGGAGGTCACCCTCGGTCCTGAAGTTGTTGTCCACGTACTCGCGGATCTTGACGAGGTCCTCCTCGGCCAGATCACGCACGCGGGTGTCCGGGTGCACCCCGGTCTGGGTGAGCGTCTCCTTGGCAAGGGTGCGACCGATGCCGAAGACGTAGGTGAGAGCGACCTCGACGCGCTTTTCGCGCGGGAGATCGACGCCTGCGAGGCGTGCCATGGATGTGGCTCCTGATGTTCGGGAGGTCTGCCGCAGCACCGTTCCCGACTGCCACGTCGGGTCCCCGGCCTCCGACCGGGGGTATCGTCCCCGCGCTGCGCGAGGGGTCGGGCGTCTGCGTTATTCATATGTCGCGCGAAAAAGAACTACGAAAGTGCGGTCAGCCCTGACGCTGCTTGTGGCGCAGGTTCTCGCAGATGACCATGACGCGCCCGTGGCGGCGGATCACCTTGCACTTGTCGCAGATCTTCTTGACGCTCGGCCTGACCTTCATGGGGTGAAGCTCTCCGGGTCGTGTGAGAAACGATCTGCTTGATCTACTTGTAGCGGTAGACGATCCGCCCGCGGGTCAGGTCGTAGGGAGACAGCTCCACCACGACCCGGTCGTCGGGAAGAATACGGATATAGTGCATCCGCATCTTGCCGCTGATGTGCGCGAGGACCTGGTGTCCGTTCTGGAGCTCTACCTTGAACATCGCGTTCGGCAGGGACTCGACAACGGTGCCCTCGATCTCGATGGCCCCTTGTTTTTTGGCCATGCTTGAGCGCTTCACCTTCCGGGATCGGCTACCTGGATGGCCCTGGGCAGACGGGTACACCAGGACCGACAAGCCAGTCTACGACACCCTACTCAAAAAGACGAATCCATGATCTTTCCCCGAAAAGAAGATCATTAAGCCAGCGGATCGGGCGCGGCCGTCACGCCCAGCTCGGCCAGCTTCGCCCGGCCGCCGTCCTGCGCGGTCAGCACCAGCGGGCCCTCCTCGGTCAGCGCGACCGAGTGCTCCCAGTGGGAGGCCCAGGTGCCGTCGTTCGTCTTCACGGTCCACTCGTCCGCCAGCACGTGGGTCTTGGCCGTGCCCAGCGAGACCATCGGCTCGATCGCCAGGCAGAACCCGGGGATCAGCCGCGGCCCGCGGCCTCGCCTGCGGTCCACGTAGTTCAGCAGGTGCGGGTCCATGTGCATCTCGGTCCCGATGCCGTGCCCGCCGTAGCTCTCGATGATCCCGTACTTGCCCGATGCCGGCAGCGGCTGCCGCCTGATGTAGCCCTCGATCGCCTTCGAGATGTCGACCAGCCGGTTGCCCTTGCGCATGGCCGCGATCCCGGCCCACAGGGACTCCTCGGTCACCCGGCTCAGCTCGTGCAGCTGCTCGGGGTGCCCGTCGCCGACGAAGACGGTGAGCGCCGCGTCGGCGTGCCAGCCGTCGACGATCGCGCCGGCGTCGATGGAGATGAGGTCTCCGGCCTTCAACACGGTCTCCCGGCCCGGGATGCCGTGCACCACCACGTCGTTCACCGAGGTGCAGATCGTCGCGGGGAAGCCGCCGTAACCCAGGAAGTTGGGCTTGGCGTCGCGCTCGGCGAGCACGGTGGCGGCCACGTCGTCCAGGTCCTTGGTACTGGCTCCCGGCACCGCGGCCTCGGCGCACCTGCGGTGTATTTCGGCGACGACGAGGCCCGCCGCGCGCATCTTCGCGATCTGCTCAGGGCTCTTGATCTCCACCATCCGCGGACTCCTCGCTACTCGCCGCGTCCGGGCAGCGCGTCCAGCGCGCGCCGCGTCACCTCGGGCACCGGGGCCAGCGCCGAGATCGTCGAGACCAGGCCCTGCTCGCGGTAGTACCCGATGATCGGCTCCGTCTCCTCGTGGTACACCGCGAGTCGCTTCCTGACGGTCTCCTCGCGGTCGTCCTCGCGCTGGTACAGCTCCCCGCCGCACACGTCGCAGACGCCCTCCGTGCGCGGCGGCTTGTTCTGCACGTGGAACGTGTGACTGCTGTCGTTCCGGCAGGTGCGGCGGCCGGCGATGCGCCGGACCACCTCGTCCTCGGGGACCTCCAGGTCCAGCACCGCGTCCAGCTTCTCCCCGGACTCGGCGAGCAGCGAGTCCAGCGCCTTCGCCTGGGCGATGTTGCGCGGGAACCCGTCCAGCAGGAAGCCGCTCGCGGCGTCCTGCTGCGCCATCCGGTCGGCGGCCATCGCCACCGTGACCTCGTCCGGGACCAGCCCGCCCTCACGGAGGATCTCGTCCACCTGCCGGCCCAGCTCTGTGCCCTGGCGGATGTTGGCGCGGAAGAGGTCGCCGGTCGAAATGTGCGGGATGGCAAGGCGCTCGGCAAGCAGCGTGGCCTGCGTGCCCTTGCCGGCGCCCGGTGGTCCGACGAGGACAATTCGCATCAGCGGAGGAACCCTTCGTAATTGCGCTGGTGAAGCTGACTCTCGATCTGCCGCACCGTTTCGAGACCGACACCCACGATGATCAGGATGGATGTCCCGCCGAACGGGAAGTCCTGCTGCGCGTTGAACATCACCAGCGCCACCGTGGGCACCAGAGCGATGAGACCCAGGTAGAGCGATCCGGGCCACGTGATGCGGTTGAGCACGTAGCTCAGGTACTCGACCGTGGGACGGCCTGCCCGGATTCCCGGGATGAATCCACCATACTTCTTCATATTCTCGGCCACGTCTTCGGGGTTGAACGTGATGGCCACGTAGAAGAAGGCGAAGAACACGATGAGCAGGAAGTACGTGATGATGTAGTACGGGTGGTCGCCACCGGTGAAGTACCGCTGGACCCAGTCGGTCCAGCCGCCCGAGTCCGTACCGGCGAACTGCACCAGCAGCTGCGGGATGTACAGCAGCGAGGACGCGAAGATGACGGGAATCACACCGGCCTGGTTGACCTTGAGCGGGATGTATGTCGACGTACCGCCATAGGACCGGCGGCCGATCATCCGTTTCGCGTACTGCACCGGGATGCGGCGCTGCGCCAGCTCCACGAAGACCACGAGGCCGACCATCGCCAGGCCGCAGGCCACCACGACGCCGAACTCGATCCAGCCGTCCGCGAGGCTGCCCTGCTGCTTGATCTGCCAGAGCGAGCCGGGGAACCCGGCGGCGATCGACACGAACATCAGCATCGACATGCCGTTGCCGATACCGCGGTCGGTGATCAGCTCACCCATCCACATGATCAGGGCGGTCGCGGAAGTCAACGCGACGACCATCAGCACCGTGGCGAAGATGGAGTCGTCGGGAATGATGTCGTTTCTGACGGTGCACTGGGGGAAGAGGGTGCCGCTGCGGGCCGTCGCCACCAGCCCCGTAGCCTGGAGGACCGCCAGCGCCATCGTCAGATAACGCGTGTACTGTGTGATCTTCGCCTGGCCGGACTGCCCCTCCTTCTTCAGCGCCTCCAGCCTCGGAATCACCACGACGAGCAGCTGGAGAATAATGCTCGCGGTGATGTAGGGCATGATGCCCAGTGCGAAGATGGTCAGTTGCAGCAGCGCCCCGCCGCTGAACATGTTGACCAGACCGAACAGGCCGGAGCCGGCCCCGGCGGCATCGGCCTCCTCCACACACTGTTCGACGTTCTGGAAGCTGACACCCGGCACCGGCACATGCTGGCCGAAACGGAACACCACGACGATGCCGAGGGTGAAGAGCAGCTTCTTACGCAGGTCGGGCGTCTGAAACGCCCGGGCGAACGCGGTGAGCACGGCTCCTCCTGCGCCCCCCGCGGTGAGCGCGAGAGGTGACGGTCTTGAACTCCAACGGACATGACAGATCTGGTGACGACAACGGACGCCACCTTACCGGCGTAAGTGTCAGGCCGGAACGACTGACCGGGGATGCCTATGCCTCAGGCACCCCCGGTCACTCACAGATCCGGCCAATCGCCCGCCGATTCAGGAACGCTCGGTGACGGTGCCACCCGCCGCGGTGATCTTTTCCTTGGCGGAGGCCGAGACGGCATCCACCGTCACGGTCAGCGCCACGGAGATGTCCCCGCTGCCAAGCACCTTGACCAGCTCGTTCTTGCGCACCGCGCCCTTGGCCACCAGGTCGGCGACCGTCACGTCCCCGCCTTCGGGGTAGAGCGCGGCGAGCCGCTCCACGTTGACGACCTGATAGTTCTTGTGGGCCGGGTTCTTGAAGCCCTTGAGCTTCGGAAGCCGCTGGATCAACGGCAATTGCCCGCCCTCGAAGCCCGCCCTGACCTGGTACCTGGCCTTGGTGCCCTTGGTACCACGGCCGGCGGTCTTGCCCTTGGACGCCTCACCACGGCCCACGCGGACCTTGGCCTTCTTGGCGCCGGGGGCGGGCCTGAGGTCGTGGAGCTTGAGCGGAGCGCCGCCCGAGCCCTCCGTGCTCTCCTTCTTGGAAAGCTCGGCCATCTCAGTCCACCTCCTCGACCGTCACCAGATGCCGCACGGTGTTGGCCATGCCGCGGATCTCCGGGCGGTCCTCCTTGACGACCACGTCGTTGATACGCCGCAGCCCGAGCGAGCGCAGCGTGTCCCGGTGGTTCTGCTTGCTCCCGATACGGGACTTCACCTGGGTGATCTTCAGCTGTGCCATCACGCACCCACTCCGGCGCGGGCCCGCAGCAGCGCCGCGGGGGCCACGTCCTCGAGCGGCAGCCCACGGCGGGCGGCGATCTCCTCCGGGCGCTGAAGACCCTTAAGAGCACCCACCGTGGCGTGCACGATGTTGATCGGGTTCGCCGATCCGAGTGACTTGCTCAGCACGTCGTGAATGCCCGCGCACTCCAGCACGGCACGCACCGGGCCACCCGCGATCACACCGGTACCGGGCGAGGCCGGCTTCAGCAGAACGACGCCCGCGGCCTCCTCACCCTGGATCGGGTGCGGGATGGTGCCCTGAATCCGGGGGACCTTGAAGAAGTGCTTCTTGGCCTCCTCCACACCCTTGGCGATGGCGGCCGGCACCTCCTTGGCCTTGCCGTAACCGACACCCACGGTGCCGTCACCGTCGCCCACCACGACCAGCGCGGTAAAGCTGAAGCGACGACCACCCTTCACAACCTTGGCGACGCGGTTGATCGCGACGACGCGTTCGACGTACGCGGTCTTCTCGGCGGCAGCGCCGCCGTCCCGGCCCTTACGGTCCCGCCGCTCGCCACCGGCGCCGCCACCGCGGCGCTGGGGTCCAGCCATTGGAATTACCTCTCTCGATTCTGTCGACGGGACCGGCTCAGAACTTGAGTCCAGCCTCGCGTGCGGCGTCGGCCAGCGCGGCGACGCGGCCGGCGTACCGGCTGCCGCCACGGTCGAACACGACGGCCTCGACGCCCGCGGCCTTGGCGCGCTCGGCAACGAGGGCACCGACCTGCTTGGCCTTGTTGCTCTTGTCGCCCTCGTTACCCCGGATGGACACGTCCAGCGAGGAGGCGGAGGCGACCGTGTGCCCGACCGTGTCGTCCACGACCTGCGCCACCATGTGGCGGTTGGACCGCGTGACGACCAGGCGCGGGCGCTCGGCGGTACCCGAGATCTTCTTGCGGATACGCACGTGCCGACGCTTGGCCGCCGCCCGCTTCCGGGCGTCGCCCTTGGCAATCTTGACACCGTATGCCATGGCTACTTACCAGCCTTTCCGACCTTGCGGCGGATGACTTCGCCCTCGTACTTCACGCCCTTGGCCTTGTACGGGTCGGGCTTCCGCAGCTTGCGGATGTTCGCCGCGACCTCGCCGACCTTCTGCTTGTCGATGCCCTCGACGCTGAAGCGGGTCGGGGTCTCGACGTTGAACGCGATGCCTTCCGGCGGCTCGACCAGAATCGGGTGGCTGTACCCGAGCGAGAACTCCAGGTTGGAGCCCTTGGCCTGGACACGGTAACCGACGCCGCTGATCTCCAGCTTCTTCACGTATCCCTGCGTCACACCGGTGATCATGTTGGCCACCAGCGTGCGGGACAGGCCGTGCAGGGCGCGATTCCGGGTCTCGTCGTTCGGACGGGACACCAGGATGGCCCCGTCCTCGCCACGGGCCACCTCGATGGGTGACGCGATGGTGTGGGACAGGGCGCCCTTGGGGCCCTTCACCGCGACCGTGCGGCCGTCGATGTTGATGTCCACGCCGGCGGGAACCGGGATCGGCTGCTTGCCAATTCGCGACATGGCTTTTCCTCCGTTCCCTTCGTCACCAGACGTAGGCGAGGACTTCCCCGCCCACGCCCTTCTTCTGCGCCTGCTTGTCGGTGAGCAGTCCGTTGGACGTGGAGATGATCGCCACGCCCAGGCCGCCGAGCACCTTCGGCAGGCTGGTGGACTTCGCGTAGACCCGAAGGCCCGGCTTCGAAATCCGCTTGATGCCGGCGATCGAGCGCTCGCGGTTCGGACCGTACTTGAGCTCGAGGACCAGGTGCTTGCCCACCTGGGCGTCCTCGGTCTTCCAGCCGGTGATGTAGCCCTCCTGCTGGAGGATCTCCGCGATGTGCGACTTGATCTTGCTGTGCGGCATCACGACGGAGTCGTGGTACGCCGAGTTCGCGTTCCGCAGACGGGTCAGCATGTCTGCGATCGGATCGGTCATGGTCATAAAACGGCCTTCGGCCTCTCTCGCCGGGGTTTCCTCGTCCGTGTACATCCACACACGCGGGACCTACGGCGTAGTCGGTTTTACCAGGAGCTCTTGGTGACGCCCGGCAGTTCGCCCCGGTGCGCCATCTCGCGGAGGCACACACGGCACAGGCCGAACTTGCGGTACACGGAATGGGGCCGGCCGCAGCGCTGGCAGCGCGTGTAGCCACGCACGGCGAACTTCGGCTTGCGGGCGGCCTTGGCGATCAGAGCCTTCTTCGCCACAGCTCACGCCTCCTTGAAGGGGAAACCGAGGAGACGCAGCAGGCTACGGCCCTCCTCGTCGGTGTTCGCCGTGGTGACGACGGTGATGTCCATACCGCGAACGCGGTCGATGCGGTCGGGGTCGATCTCGTGGAACATGACCTGCTCGGTGAGACCGAACGTGTAGTTGCCCCGGCCGTCGAACTGCTTCGGCGACAGACCGCGGAAGTCACGAATCCGCGGCAGCGCCAGGGACAGCAGCCGGTCCAGGAACTCCCACATGCGGTCGCCGCGCAGCGTCACGTGCGCGCCGATCGGCTGGCCCTCGCGCAGCTTGAACTGCGCGATGGACCGGCGGGCCTTGGTCACCGTGGCCTTCTGGCCGGTGATCGTGGCGAGGTCGCGCACGGCGCCCTCGATCAGCTTGGAGTCGCGGGCGGCTTCGCCCACGCCCATGTTGACCACGATCTTGGTCAGACCGGGCACCTGCATGACGTTCGCATACTTGAACTCGTCACGCAGCTTGCCCGCGATCTCTTCGCGGTAGCGCGTCTTCAGACGCGGCGCGGTGGGGGTGGTGGTGGCAGTGGTCATCAGATGTCCTCACCGGTCCGGCGGGCGACGCGGATCTTGTTGCCGTCGTCGTCGAAGCGGAAACCGACCTTGGTGGTGACCTTCTTGCCGTCCTTCTCCACCACGAGCGCAACGTTGCTCACGTGGACCGGGGCCTCGGTCGTGATGATGCCACCGGTCTTGGAACCGCGCTGGGTCGTGCCGGCCTTGACGTGCTTCTTGACCCGGTTGACACCCTCGACCAGGACGCGGTCCTCGCGCGGGTAGGCAACGATGACCTTGCCCTGCTTGCCCCTGTCCTTGCCGGTGATGACCTGGACCAGGTCACCCTTCTTGATCTTCATGCTTACAGCACCTCCGGCGCGAGGGAGATGATCTTCATGAACTTCTTCTCGCGCAGCTCACGGCCCACCGGGCCGAAGATACGGGTGCCACGGGGGTCGCCGTCGTTCCGCAGAATGACTGCGGCGTTCTCGTCGAAACGAATGTACGAACCGTCCGGCCGCCTGCGCTCCTTCACGGCGCGCACGACGACGGCCTTGACGACGTCGCCCTTCTTCACGTTGCCACCGGGGATCGCGTCCTTGACGGTGGCGACGATGACGTCACCGATGCCCGCGTAGCGGCGCCCTGATCCGCCGAGCACGCGGATGCAGAGAATCTCCTTTGCACCCGTGTTGTCGGCGACGCGCAGTCGCGACTCCTGCTGGATCATTGGTTACTTCGCCTTCTCCAGAATCTCCACGACGCGCCAGCGCTTGGTCGCGGACAGCGGACGGGTCTCCATCAGAAGAACGCGGTCACCGACGCCGGCGGCATTCTGCTCGTCGTGCGCCTTGAGCTTGCTCGTGCGGCGGATGATCTTGCCGTACAGGGCGTGCTTGACCCGGTCCTCGACAGCGACAACGACGGTTTTGTCCATCTTGTCGCTGACGACCAGACCCTCGCGGGTCTTCCGCCGGCCGCGCTCAGTCGTCGTCTCAGTCACAGTCTTCTCACTCATCAGGCGTTCTCCACCGCCTCGGCGACGGGCTCCACCGTCTCGATGCCGAGCGCACGCTCCTGCATGACGGTGTAGATCCGGGCGATGTCCTTACGGACGGCCTTCAGCCGGCTGTTGTTCTCCAGCTGGCCGGTCGCCGCCTGGAACCGGAGCCTGAACAGCTCCTCCTTCGCCTCGCGCAGCTTCACAACGAGCTCCTCGTTGTTCAGCTCCCGCAGCTCGGCGGGCTTGGTACCGGCAGCCATCACGCCTCACCTGCCTCGCGCCGGACGATCCGGCACTTCATCGGGAGCTTGTGCGCGGCGCGGATCAGCGCCTCACGAGCGATCTTCTCGTTCGGGTAGGACAGCTCGAACATCACGCGCCCCGGCTTGACGTTCGCCACCCACCACTCGGGCGAGCCCTTACCTGAACCCATGCGGGTCTCGGCGGGCTTCTTGGTCAGCGGACGGTCCGGGTAAATGTTGATCCACACCTTGCCGCCACGCTTGATGTGCCGGGTCATCGAGATACGTGCGGCCTCGATCTGCCGGTTCGTCACGTAGGCGCCGGTGACGGCCTGGATGCCGTACTCACCGAAGGCGACCTCGGTGCCGCCCTTGGCAGCACCCTTGCGCTTGGGGTGGTGCTGCTTGCGGTACTTGACCTTGCGAGGGATCAGCATGGTCTCAGCTCTCCGTTCCCGACGTGCTCTCGGCGGCCGGAGCGGCAGCGGCGGGAGCCTCGGCCTTCTGAGCCTCGGCGGGCTGTCCGCCGCCCTGCTGCTGCGGCCTGCGTCCGCGGCCGCCGCGCTCGCCACGGCCACCACGGGCCGGACGGTCACCGCCGGCGCCACCACCGCGCGCGGGGCGGTTGCCCGCACGGGCCGCGGCGTTCTCGGCACGGACCTCGGCGATGTTCTTGACGTCGCCCTTGTAGATCCAGACCTTGACACCGATGCGGCCGAAGGTGGTGCGGGCCTCGAAGAACCCGTAGTCCACGTTGGCGCGCAGCGTGTGCAGCGGCACCCGGCCCTCGCGGTAGAACTCGGAACGGGACATCTCGGCGCCGCCGAGACGGCCGCCGCACTGGATCTTGATGCCCTTGGCGCCCGCCTTCATCGTGCTCTGCATCGACTTGCGCATGGCACGCCGGAACGAGACGCGGGAGGACAGCTGCTCGGCGACCGCCTGGGCCACCAGCTGGGCGTCCAGCTCGGGGTTCTTGACCTCGAGGATGTTGAACTGGATCTGCTTGCCGGTCAGCTTCTCCAGGTTGCCGCGCAGCCGGTCGGCCTCCGCACCACGGCGGCCGATGACGATGCCCGGCCGGGCGGTGTGGACGTCGACGCGGACGCGGTCGCGGGTGCGCTCGATCTCCACCTTGGAGATACCGGCGCGCTCCATGCCCTGGGTGAGCATGCGGCGGATCGCGACGTCTTCCTTGACGTAGTCCTTGTACAGCTTGTCGGCGTACCAGCGCGACTTGAAGTCGGTCGTGACGCCGAGACGGAACCCGTGCGGGTTTACCTTCTGGCCCATTACCGGGTCCCTTCCTTGCTGCTGACGACCACCGTGATATGGCTGGTCCGCTTACGGATCCGGTAGGCGCGGCCCTGGGCACGCGGCCGGAACCGCTTCAGGGTCGGGCCCTCGTCGACGTACGCCTCCTTGATGTAGAGGTCGTCGACGTCCGTGTGGTTGTAGTTGTGCGCCGCGTTGGCGATGGCGCTGTCCAGCACCTTCCCCACCGGAACACTGGCGGCCTGCGGGGCGAAACGCAGGACCGCCTGAGCCTCCGTGGCGTTCATGCCACGGATGAGGTCCACCACACGGCGGGCCTTCATGGGCGTGACGCGGATGTACCGCGCGATAGCCCTGGCTTCCATGGTTGTCCCTTCAGTGTCGGTCATGATCTGCACACCCCGCTCAGCGCCGCCGCGACTTGCGGTCGTCCTTCACGTGGCCGCGGAAGGTGCGGGTCGGCGCGAACTCGCCGAGCTTGTGGCCGACCATCGACTCGTTGATGAACACCGGGACGTGCTTGCGGCCGTCGTGCACCGCGATGGTGTGGCCCAGCATCGCCGGGACGATCATCGAGCGGCGCGACCAGGTCTTGATGACGTTTTTGGTTCCGGCTTCGTTCTGCGTATCCACCTTCTTGATCAGGTGGTCGTCGACGAAGGGTCCCTTCTTGAGACTGCGCGGCATCCGGGCCTGCTCCTAGCGCTTCTTGTTCGTCTTGCGGCGGCGGACGATGTACTTGTTGCTTGCCTTCTTGGGCGAGCGCGTACGGCCTTCCTTCTTGCCCCAGGGCGAGACCGGGTGGCGGCCACCCGAGGTCCTGCCCTCGCCACCACCGTGCGGGTGGTCGACAGGGTTCATCACGACGCCGCGGACGCTGGGCCGGACGCCCTTCCAGCGCATCCGGCCGGCCTTGCCCCAGTTGATGTTCGACTGCTCGGCGTTGCCGACCTCGCCGACCGTGGCGCGGCAGCGCACGTCGACCAGCCGGATCTCACCGGAAGGCATGCGCAGGTGGGCCATGCGGCCCTCCTTGGCGAGCAGCTGCACCGAGGCACCGGCGGAACGGGCGAACTTCGCGCCGCCGCCGGGCTGGAGCTCGATCGCGTGGATGACGGTACCCACCGGAATGTTGCGCAGCGGCAGGTTGTTGCCGGGCTTGATGTCGGCGCCGGCACCGTTCTCCACGCGGTCGCCCTGCTTCAGGTGCGCCGGCGCGATGATGTAGCGCTTCTCGCCGTCCGCGTAGTGCAGCAGCGCGATGCGGGCCGTGCGGTTCG
This sequence comes from Streptomyces sp. MP131-18, assembly GCF_001984575.1. GTDB lineage: Bacteria > Actinomycetota > Actinomycetes > Streptomycetales > Streptomycetaceae > Streptomyces > Streptomyces johnsoniae. The sequence continues at coordinate 3,124,042 of NZ_LZNS01000001.1, forward strand.
GGTCGTACTCGATGTGCGCGACCTTGGCGGGCACACCGTCCTTGTCATGCCGACGGAAGTCGATCACACGGTAGGCGCGCTTGTGGCCACCGCCCTGATGGCGGACGGCTACGCGACCGGCGTTGTCCCGGCCACCCTTGCTGTGCAGGGGGCGGACCAGCGACTTCTCCGGCGTGGACCGCGTGACCTCGACGAAGTCGGCGACGCTGGCGCCTCGACGGCCCGGAGTCGTCGGCTTGTACTTGCGGATTCCCATTTCTTAGTCCTCGTCCGGTATCGGACGGACCGGTGCTCCCGTCAGGAGGCGACCGGCCCGCCGAAGATGTCGATGCTTTCGCCCTCGGCGAGGGTCACGATGGCGCGCTTGGTGCTCGCACGCCTGCCGAAGCCGGTCCGGGTGCGCTTGCGCTTGCCCTGCCGGTTGATGGTGTGGACCGAGGTGACCTTGACCGAGAAGACCGCCTGGACGGCCTGCTTGATCTGGGTCTTGTTGGCGCGCGGGTCGACGATGAACGTGTACTTGTTCTCGTCGAGGAGCGCGTAGCTCTTCTCGGACACCACGGGCTTGATCAGGATGTCGTGCGGGTCCGGGAAGTGCTTGCTCGAGATGTCGGTGACGGTGGCGTCAGTCATCAGGCGTCACTCCCTTCGGGCTGCTTGTCGAACGCGACCTTGTCGGCGCTGCGGCCGGCCACGAAGCGCTCGAAGGCGGCCTTGGTGAACACGACGTCGTCTGAGTCCAGCACGTCGTAGGTGTTGAGCTGGCCCGGGTCGAGCAGGTGCACCCGGGGCAGGTTGCGGGCCGAGAGCCACGCGGTCTCGTCGGAACGCTCCGCGACGAGCAGCACCTTCTTGCGGTCGCTGATCTTGCCCAGCAGGGACTTGGCGGCCTTGGTGGAGATGTCCCCGTCCACGACGCCGGTGACGACGTGGATGCGGTTGTGCCTGGCCCGGTCGGTGAGGGCACCGCGCAGCGCGGCGGCCTTCATCTTCTTCGGGGTCCGCTGCGAGTAGTCGCGCGGCACGGGGCCGTGCACGACGCCACCGCCGGCGAACTGCGGCGCACGGACGGAGCCCTGGCGGGCGCGGCCGGTGCCCTTCTGGCGGTACGGCTTCTTGCCTCCGCCGCGGACCTCGCCACGGGTCTTGGTCTTGTGCGTGCCCTGGCGGGCGGCCGCCAGCTGGGCGACGACGACCTGGTGGATCAGCGGGATGCTGACCCGGGCGTCGAAGATCTCCGCGGGGAGCTCGACGGTCCCGGTCTTCTCGCCGGCCGGCGAAAGGATGTCAACGGTGCTCATGATGGGATCAGGCCCCCTTGGCCGCGGTGCGGACCAGGACGAGGCCGCCGTTGGGGCCGGGCACCGCGCCCTTGATGAGCAGCAGGCCCTTCTCCGCGTCAACGGCGTGGACGGTCAGGTTCTGGGTGGTGACGCGCTCGTTGCCCATACGGCCGGCCATGCGCACGCCCTTGAACACGCGGCCCGGGGTGGCGCAGCCGCCGATGGAGCCGGGCGAGCGGTGCTTGCGCTGGGTGCCGTGCGAGGCGCCGAGGCCGTGGAAGCCGTGGCGCTTCATGACACCGGCGGTGCCCTTGCCCTTGCTGGTGCCGGTCACGTCGACCCGGACGCCGGACTCGAACACCTCGGCGGTGACTTCCTGGCCGAGGGTGTATTCGGCGGCGTCCCCGGTGCGGATCTCCACCAGGTGACGGCGGGGAGTGACGTCGGCCTTGGCGAAGTGGCCCTTGAGGGGCTTGTTCACCTTGCGCGGGTCGATCTCGCCGAACGCGATCTGGACGGACTCGTAGCCGTCCCTGTCGTTGGTGCGGACCTGGGTGACGACACAGGGCCCGGCCTTGACCACGGTCACGGGAACGATGCGGTTGCTGTCGTCCCAGACCTGGGTCATGCCGAGCTTCTCGCCCAGGACGCCCTTGATCTGCTTGGTCATCTCTCTTCCGCGCCTCTCAGAGCTTGATCTCGATGTCGACGCCGGCCGGCAGGTCCAGGCGCATCAGCGAGTCAACGGTCTTGGGGGTCGGGTCGAGAATGTCGATCAGCCGCTTGTGCGTGCGCATCTCGAAGTGCTCGCGCGAGTCCTTGTACTTGTGCGGCGACTTGATGACGCAGTACACATTCTTCTCAGTGGGCAGCGGCACCGGGCCCGCGACCGACGCACCCGTGCGGGTCACCGTCTCGACGATCTTCTTCGCCGAGTTGTCGATGACCTCGTGGTCGTAGGCCTTGAGCCGAATGCGGATCTTCTGTCCCGCCATGGCTACTTCGTAGTCCTGTCTCTCGTCAACGCTCTGGAACCCGGGGCCGCACCTCCCCTCGCTCCGACCCACGCGGTCGGGTGTGTCGCACTCGTTCCCAGAGTTCGCCGCTGGGGCACCTCCCAGCCGACAGGCTGGGGGAGGTTTCCTCTGCGAGGAGTGGGGGGAGAACTTCCACCGGGCGCCTGGTCGATACCCCGCCAACGCTTCCCGGAAGATCCCGGTATTTCCACCTCTGCCGCTGTGACCAGGGCATATATGGGGTGACGAATACAGTGGGACTCGCTTCCGGTCCTCCCGGCGGGAGGCGCGCGGCATCGGCTCTCAACCGAGCAACCTGGTCAGTGTGCCATATGGGCCGCCACCCATGCCAATCGGACGCCGGGGCCCGGCCGGGGCCGGCGGCCTTGCGGCTACTCGGCCGCGGCGGGCCCGGGGGCGTGCAGCCGCAGCACCGCGCGCTCCGCCCACTCCGGTGGACGGCCGAGGAGCGATACCACGATCATCACCATGAACGCAAGGGGCACCGTCCACGCCGCGGGCTGCGCGAGCAGCACCACCAGCCAGCCGGGTCCCGGATCGGTCAGCACCGAGGCGAGCGCCGCACCCGTTGCTGCGAGCACGCCGACGGCGAGGCCGGCCGTTGCACCCGCCCGCGTCAGCCCGCGCCACCAGATGCCGAGCACGAGCAGCGGGCAGAACGTCGAGGCGGCCACCGCGAACGCCCAGCCCACCGCCACGTTGATGTCCACGCTGCGCGCGGGCAGCGAGAGCAGCACCGCGACCAGCGCGCCCGCCGCCACCGCGAGCCGCAGCCGCGGCACGCTCGCCCGCGACAGGTCGTGCGAAAGGCCCCCGGCCAGCGCCATCAGCAGCCCGGACGAGGTGGAGAGGAACGCGGCGAACGCCCCCGCCGCCACGATCGCGGTCAGCACCGACCCCCAGCCGCCCGGCACGATCTCGCCCGGCAGCACCACCGTCACGGTGTCCGTGTCACCGCCCCGCACCAGGCCGGGCGTGAACACCCGGCCCAGCAGCCCGTACACCGCGGGGAAGAGGTAGAAGACGCCGAGCAGCACGATCACGCCGACCGCGACCCGGCGCGCCACCGCGGCCGTTGCGCTGGTGTGGAAGCGCATGATGACGTGCGGCAGGCCCACCGCGCCCAGCGTCGTCGCCAGCAGCACGGACCAGGTCGCCAGCAGCGGCTGGCCCGAGCCCTCCAGGTCGAGCAGCGGGCGGCTCCACTCCGACACGTCCATCCGCAGGGCCTCCTGGCGCGCGTCGTCACCGGCGTGCACGATCAGGAAGATCGCGGGCACCGCGATGAACAGCAGCTTCACCACGTAGTGGAAGCCCTGCACATAGGTGGCCGAACGCATGCCGCCCGCCGCGATCGACGCGGTCACCACCGATCCGGCCAGGACGACCCCGACCCAGTACGGCGTACCGCTGACGAGGTGCAGCACCACGCCCGCGCCCTTGAACTGCGGTACCAGGTACAGCCACATGATCACCAGCACGATGACCGCGCAGAGTTTGCGTATGGTCTGCGAGCCCAGCCGGTAGTCGGCGAAGTCCGGCACGGTGTACGCGCCCGAGCGCCGCATCGGCCCCGCGACCAGGGCGGCGACGGCGACGTAGCCAGCGGTGAACCCGACGGCGTACCACAGCGAGCCGATGCCGTTCTTCAGCATCAGCCCGGCGAGGCCGAGCACCGAGGCCGCGGACACGTACTCGCCCGCGATGGCCATGGCGTTCCAGCCGGGCGCGACGCGGCGGGAGGCGACGAGGAAGTCCGGTGTGGTCAGCCGGGTGGCCCGCACGCCGTAGACGCCGATCGCCATGCTCGCCGCGAACAGCAGCCCGATCGCCAGGAGTCCGGTCATTCGCGCTCGATCCGTTCCGCGGCGCGCACGTGCAGCACCGCGATGACGAGCAGCAGCGGGTAGCTGGCGCCCATCAGCAGCAGCCAGGACACGGGGAAGCCCCAGGCCGTGACCCGGCCGAGCACCGTGAGGCCGCCCAGCAGGCCGCTGAGCCCGAACAGCAGCAGCCCGAGCGCGCCCAGCGTCCTGGCGGCGAGCCGCCGCTGCCGGTGGAAGAGGGCGCGGGCCGCGGCCAGTTCCTCGTCGCCTTCTGAGCCGGGCACGGGCAGCGGCAGCAGGTGCTGCGCGGGCCGGTGTCTGCGCGACAGCGCGATCCGCGTCTGCGGGCTGGTCACCCGCACCCGGCGCGGGGCCCCGCTCATCTTCGGCTCGTCTCGTCCCTGACGGCCGCGAGCAACCGTTCCTTCAGGGCTCGGGAGTGGCGGCGGCTGACCGGGACATCGCCCGCGGGGGTACAGGCCAGCAGGCCGGAGGAGCTGCTGACCCGCAGGTCCCTGACCCAGCGGACGGCGACCAGGTAGCCGCGGTGGGCCCGGACGAACCCGGCCACGGCCCAGACCTCCTCCAGGTAGGTCAGCGACAGCCGGATCAGGTGCGAGCCCTCAGCGGTGTGCAGCCGCACGTAGTCGCCGTGCGCCTCGGCGAACTGGATGTCGTCGCGGTGCACGAAGACGGTGTGCCGCCCGGTCTCGATCTGCACCACCGACAGTTCGTCCGCGGGCTCGTCCCGCGCCGCGTCCTGCGCGGGCCGGCGCAGGACGCCGACGCGGCCGACCGCCTCGGCCAGCCGTTCCGGCCTGACCGGCTTGAGCAGGTAGTCGGCCGCGCCGATGCCGAACGCCTCGACCGCGTGGTGCTCGGAGGCGGTGACGAAGACGATGGCGGGCGGCGCCGAGAGCATGCTGAGGACACGGGCGACCTCCATGCCGTCGAGTCCCGGCATGGAGATGTCGAGGAAGACCGCGTCGTAGGTCTCCGTTCCCAGCAGCCGGACCGCGGCCTCGCCGCCGTCCGCCTCGCCGACCGCGCCGATCTCCGGCAGGGCGCCGAGCATCGCGGCCAGTTCGTGGCGGGTGGATGCCTCGTCCTCGACGACGAGGGCCCGCAGCTGACTCTTCAATTCGCGACCACTCCTCGCATGAAACGCGGCACCCGCACGACGACCTTCGTGCCGCTGCCCGGCGCGGTCTCGATCACCAGACCGTATTCGGAGCCGTACACGGTGCGCAGCCGCTGGTCGACGTTGGCGAGCCCCACGCCGTTCCGCCCGCCGTCGGGGGCGGCGCCGGCCTTCCGCGGGCGTTCGCCGGCGAGCACGGCCCGGGCGAAGGCGGGGTCCATGCCGACGCCGTCGTCCTCCACCTCGATCACGCACAGCGGCCCCTCCCCGAAGCCGGAGACGCTGATGGAGCCAGGCCCCGGCTTGGGTTCGAGGCCGTGCCGTACGGCATTCTCCACGATCGGCTGGATGACCAGGAAGGGGATGGCGACGGGCAGCACCTCGGGCGCCATCCGCACGGTCAGCTCCATGCGGTCGTCGAACCGGGCCCGCTGGAGCTCCAGGTAGGTCTGCACGGCCTGGAGCTCGTCGGCGACGGTGGCGTAGTCCCCCTGGGTGGAGAAGCTGTAGCGCAGATAGTCGGCGAAATCGTTCAGCAAGGTGCGGGCCCGGTCGGGATCGGTCCGGATACGGGCGCCGATGACGGCCAGCGCGTTGTGCAGGAAGTGCGGGGAGATCTGCGCCCTGAGCGTGCGGAGATCGGCCTGGGCGATGCGGCTCCTGGCCCGGCGCAGCGCCGCGTGGTCCAGGGAACGGGCGACCAGCGCCGCGACCGCGCTCAGCTCCGCGTCCGCGCCCCCGCGCACCGCGAGCGCGCCGGACAGCTCGCCCGCGACGATCAGCGGCACGGCCGTCCACGGCGGCCGGTGCGCGGTCGTGGCCTGCTCGTACGCCTGGGCCAGCAGCCCGGCCAGCTCCTCCTCCTGCGGCCCGGGACCCGCCACGGCCACCGGCGGCCCGTCGAGACCGGCGAGCACCACGGTCTCCGCCCCGAGCAGGCGCCGCAGCCGCCGGGCGGCCGAGGCGGCGCCGCGGCCGCCGAGCCCGTCCTGGAGATCGGCGTCGATCTTCTGCACGACGGTCAGCACCCTCGCGGTCTTGGCCTCGTCCGGCCGCTCCCGACGCATCCGGTCCAGCATGGCCCGAACCTAGCCGAGCGAGCCCTGACCGAGTAAGCCCCGGGCGACGGCGGCCGGCTCCGGGTCAGGGCGCGGCGCGGCCGGCCTGGTGTCCGCGCCGCCGCTCCCGCTCCCGCTCGCGCTCCTCCACCTCCGCGAGCGGCGGGTGCAGCTGCATCGGGCCGTAGGGGTCCTCGTCGCTGGGGCGCGGCGGCTCCGGCCCGTCCGGGCCGATCCGCATGAGCCGTTCGACGCGGATGATGCGGAAGCGCCGCCCGAGCACGTGCAGCTCGTCGGCGGGCGGCCCGCAGCGGTATCGCTCCGCGGCGCGGGCGTAGCGCCCGGCCTCCTCCGCGGAGATGCCCTGCTCCAGCTTGGGCAGGAACTCGGCCAGATAGTTGTACAGGGTGGCGCGCGCCTCCTGCGGGGTGGACTGGAGCGTCGCCATCGGCTCCCACGACCGCGTCTTCCGCTCGGCGAACGTGAACGTCGCGGGCAGCAGCACCAGGCCCGGATGCGTGGTCAGCGCCCTGCGCGAATCGTCGCGCACGTCCTTGGGAATCCGCTTCGCCTCGTAGTGCAGCGGCAGCAGCTCCATGCGCTGGATGCTCTCCATGACGCCGGTCGGGCTCGCGTGGTCGATGACGAAGCCTTCGGTGCGGCTGGCCGTGCCCCGGCGGTGGCGCTCGGCGAGGTCGCGGCCGGGCTCGTCCGGGTCGGTGGGCCGCGGGCCCTCGATGCCGTCGGGGCCGATGCGGGCGAACTCGTCGCCGCGGACGATCCGGTACCTGGTGTCGCCCACCCGCACCTCGTCCACCGCCTCGGTCTCCAGCACGGCGACGGCGTCGAGCAGTTGCTCGCGCAGGGGATCGCCGGGCCGGGTCTTGTCCTTGGCCTTGAACCACAGATGGGAATTCAGCCCGTCGCGCGAGTGCTGCGCGAATCCGTCCGCCACGTCGTTCAGCAGCCGCCAGACGGGGCCGTCCTCGCGGCGCTGCTCGGCGAACCCGAAGACCGGGCCCCTGATGACGATGTGCGGATACCGCTCGGCGGCCTCGATGGTGTCCTGCTCGGTGACCTCCGAGACCGGATCGTCCCGGCGGGTCACCCGGAACGTCAGATGGCGCGGTGGGCTGTTCCGGTGATCCTTCATGTGCTCAGTGTGACCTCACCACCGGTGTGCGGTCAGTCGATTACACAAAGTCCCCTCTTTGGAGGGGCTAACTTGCCCCCGCGTTCACGGTTTCACGCGCCTTTTCACCACCGGAACGAGTGAACGGCCGCGGAGCGGTCCTGGCGGCCCCGGCCGCCCGGCGTCAACTCCGCTCATAGCCGACCGTGAAGCGCTCGCCGATGTGGCGGGCGTCCTCCACCTCGTCGACGAGCGCCGCCGCGTAGTCCTCCGTGGAGATCCGGCTGACGCCCTCGGCGTCGGTGACCAGCTCGTCCAGGCCCGTGCGGTAGGCACCGGTGCGCCGACCGGGCTCGATCACGGCCGCGGGGCTGAGGCTCGTCCAGCGCAACTCCCCCGCTTCGCACCGCAGATACTCCAGCGCGTCGCTGTGCGCGTGCATGATCTGGCGGACCTCGTCCGGCAGTCCCGGCGCGTCCATGACCCGGCTGCCGTCCGGGGTGCGCAACGAGCCCGCGCCGCCGACCATGATCAGCCGCGGCGCCGCCGCGCCGAGCGCGTGCAGCCCGGCCACCAGCGACCGGGCGGAAGGACCGATCAGCGCCTCGTGCCCCGGCCCGTCGCCGCCACCGACCGCGCTGATCAGCACATCGCGGCCGCCGGCCACCGCGCTGACCGACGCCGGGTCGAGTACGTCGCCGGTGAGCACGGACAGCCGGCGATGCGTCCTGGTGATCGATCCCGGGTCCCTGACCACGGCGGCGACGTCGTGCCCGCGGTCGAGCGCCTCGCTGACGATGCGGTGGCCGATGGCGCCGTTCGCCCCGAAAATCGCGATCCTGGCCATGTGATGCTCCCCTGTGCGCTGCGGTACCGGCTGACCTCCGCCAGGGTGCCACCGGCGCGTCGCCTACGCGGCGGCGCCGCGCGGGGCGGGGAACGATGCGGCCGGGGCACGGCAGTGCCCGGGGCCCCGAGAGGGGAAGCTCGGGGCCCCGGGCGGGGAGCCGGGCGGGGATTCCCGGCGGACGGCGGCTTGAGGGAAGCCGCCTCAGTGGCTGGAGGCGCGCTCCGCGCCGGCGCCGGTGAGCGCGCGGACCTGGAGCCTGGCGAACCGCTCGTCGTCGCTCTCCTTCGACATCAGCGTGCCGATGATCGCGCAGAGCAGGCCGATCGGGATGGACACGAGCCCGGGGTTCTCCAGGGGGAACCACTGGAAGTCGACACTCTCGGGGAACAGCGACAGGTTGTTCCCCTCGGCATCCACTCCCTTGCCGGAGACGACGGGCGAGAAGAACACCAGGCCCACCGAGCTGATCAGCCCGCCGTAGATACCGGCCACCGCGCCCGTGGTGTTGAACCGCCGCCAGAACAGGCTGAGCAGGATCGTCGGCAGGTTCGCGGAGGCGGCGATCGCGAAGGCCAGCGCGACCAGGAAGGCCACGTTCAGGTCCTGGGCGAAGACGGCCAGGACGATCGACACCGCGCCGACGCCGATCGCGGCGAACCGCGCCACCCGCACTTCCTCCTGCTCGCTCGCCTTCCCCTTGCGCAGCACACTGTTGTAGAAGTCGTGCGCAAGCGAGGACGAGGAGGCGATGGTCAACCCGGCCACCGTGGACAGGATGGCGGCGAACGCGACCGCGGCGATGAACGCGAGCATCGCCGCGCCCCAGAAGTCGCCGCCGAAGTGGTCGCCGACCGCCTCGGCGAGTTGCGGGGCCGCGGTGTTCCCCGCGGAGTTCTCGGCCGTGATGGCCTCGTGCCCGACCAGGGCGGCGGCACCGAAGCCCAGGATCAGGGTCAGCAGGTAGAAGGTGCCGATGATGCCGATGGCCCAGTTCACGGACTTCCGCGCGGTCTTGGCGTCCGGCACGGTGTAGAAGCGGATCAGGATGTGCGGCAGACCGGCCGTGCCGAGCACCAGAGCCAGGCCGAGGCTGATCAGGTCCAGCTTGTTGACCATGGTCTGCCAGGCGTCGCCCGCCACTTCGACGCCGTAGCGCTGTCCTGGTTCGAGGAACGCGTCACCCCGGCCGCTCGCCGCCGCCGCGTCGTTCATCAGCGAGCCGAAGTTGAAGTCGTACATCGCCAGCACCAGCAGGCTGACCAGCAGGGCGCCGACCATCAGGATCACGGCCTTGATGATCTGCACCCACGTGGTGCCGGTCATGCCGCCGAACGACACGTAGGTCACCATCAGGATGCCGACCACCACGATGCCGACGATCTTCGCGGTGTCGGCGCTCATCCCGAGATAGGTCTCGCCCTCCTCGATGCCGAGCAGCAGCGCGATCAGCGCGCCCGCGCCCACCATCTGCGCCAGCAGGTAGAAGACCGACACCGTCAGCGTGGACACCGAGGCCGCGGTACGCACCGGTCGCTGCCGCATCCGGTAGGACACGACATCGGCCATGGTGAAGCGCCCGGAGTTCCGCAGCAGCTCCGCGACCAGCAGCAGCGCCACCAGCCAGGCCACCAGGAAGCCGATCGAGTACAGGAAGCCGTCGTAGCCGAACAGGGCGATCGTTCCCGCGATGCCGAGGAACGAGGCGGCCGACATGTAGTCGCTGCCGATCGCGAACCCGTTCTGGATGCCGGTAAAGCCGCGGCCGCCGGAGTGGAAGTCGGTGGCCGATCTGGTGTGCCGACTGGCCCAGGCGGTGACGCCCAGCGTCAGCGCGATGAGTGCGGCGAAGAGGATGACGGTGATCAGCCGTTCCTGGTTGGTGCTTTCCTCGGCCAGCGTGATCATGCGTCCTCCCCCTTCCGCGCGCCGGGAACGGTCGGGCCGCCCTCCAGCTCCTCGCGCAGCTCGTCGGCGAGCGGGTCGAAGCGGCGGTTGGTGTACCGCGAGTACAGAATCGCAATGCCGAAGGTCGACACGAACTGCAAGAGGCCGAAGAACAGCGCCACGTTCGCGCTGCCCACGATCTTCGTGGACATGAAGCCACCGGCGTAGGCGGACAACAGCACGTACAGCAGGTACCAGGCGAGGAAGCCAATACCGGCCGGCACCACGAACCGCAGCAGCCGACTCCGCAGTTCCACGAAGCGCGGATCGTCGTGCATGGTGACCGAACGGCTCTCCAAGTCGCCGTCGGGCGGGGGCCCTTCGGGCCCGGGGCGGGAATGCGTCGTCGACATCACCGGCTCCTGTCTGGTTGCTGTGCTCCGGGAAATGTAAGGAGGGTCACAGACCCCGGTCACCACGCAGACGGGTTCACTCGCCGAACGGTCGATATCCGCGCCGAGCGGACGGCCAGCAGCACCGGCACGGCAACGGGCCCCGGCGCACGGAAGAATCCGCGGACCGGGGCCCGTGTGCGTACCTGCTGGTCAGCTCACTTGACGATCTTGGTGACCTGGCCGGCGCCCACCGTACGGCCACCCTCGCGGATGGCGAACTTCAGGCCCTCCTCCATGGCGACGGGCTGGATCAGCTCGACGCGCATGTCGGTGTTGTCGCCGGGCATGACCATCTCGGTGCCCTCGGGGAGGTGCACCACGCCGGTCACGTCCGTCGTCCTGAAGTAGAACTGCGGGCGGTAGTTGTTGAAGAACGGGGTGTGACGGCCACCCTCGTCCTTCGACAGGATGTACGCGGTCGCCTCGAACTCGGTGTGCGGGGTGACCGAACCGGGCTTGATGATGACCTGGCCGCGCTCGACGTCCTCGCGCTTGATGCCGCGGAGCAGCAGACCGACGTTCTCACCGGCGCGGCCCTCGTCCAGCAGCTTGCGGAACATCTCGATACCGGTGACGGTCGTCGAGGACTTCTCTTCCTTGATGCCGATGATGTCGACGGTCTCGTTGACCTTGAGGACACCACGCTCGATACGGCCGGTCACCACGGTGCCGCGGCCGGTGATCGTGAAGACGTCCTCGATCGGCATCAGGAAGGGCTTGTCGATGTCGCGCTCCGGCTGCGGGATGGCCTCGTCCACGGCCTTCATCAGCTCGAGCACGGTCTTGGACCACTCCGGGTCGCCCTCCAGCGCCTTCAGCGCGGAGACCTTCACGACCGGAACGTCATCGCCCGGGAACTCGTACTCGGTGAGCAGCTCACGGACCTCGAGCTCGACGAGCTCCATGATCTCCTCGTCGTCCACCATGTCGGCCTTGTTGAGGGCGACAACGATGTACGGCACACCCACCTGGCGGGCCAGGAGCACGTGCTCCTTGGTCTGCGGCATCGGGCCGTCGGTGGCGGCGACCACCAGGATGGCGCCGTCCATCTGGGCGGCACCGGTGATCATGTTCTTGATGTAGTCCGCGTGGCCCGGGCAGTCGACGTGAGCGTAGTGCCGGTTCTCCGTCTGGTACTCGACGTGCGCGATGGAGATGGTGATACCGCGCTGTCGCTCTTCGGGAGCCTTGTCGATGTTCTCGAACGCGAACGTCTCGTTCAGGTCCGGGTATGCGTCGTGCAGCACCTTGGTGATCGCCGCGGTAAGCGTCGTCTTGCCGTGGTCGATATGACCGATGGTGCCAATGTTGACGTGCGGCTTAGTCCGCTCGAACTTCGCCTTCGCCACTGGGGTCCTCCTGTGGACTGGTGCTGTACGCCCCCCGCAACTTGCGGGAGGTTTCAGATGGTCGACCGAACCGGTCAGGACCCCGAGGGGACGCCCTTGACCGCTTCGCTAAAGGGCTGGGCATCGGGGGCGCAATGCCCCCGAATGCCCGTTGCTCCAGCTTAGGGGTTACTCGCCCTTGGCCTTCGCGATGATCTCCTCGGCGACGTTCTTCGGAACCTCGCCGTAGGAATCGAACTGCATGCTGTAACTCGCGCGACCGGAAGTCTTGCTGCGCAGGTCACCGACGTAACCGAACATCTCCGACAGCGGCACGAGCGCCTTGACGACCTTGGCGCCGCTGCGGTCCTCCATGGCCTGGATCTGGCCACGGCGGGAGTTGATGTCACCGATCACGTCACCCATGTACTCCTCGGGCGTGGTGACCTCGACGGCCATCAGCGGCTCGAGAAGCGCGGGACTGGCCTTCCGCGCCGCCTCCTTGAACGCCATCGAACCGGCGATCTTGAAGGCCATCTCGGAAGAGTCCACGTCGTGGTACGCGCCGTCGAGCAGGGTCACCTTCACGCCGGTCAGCGGGTAGCCGGCGAGCACGCCGAACTCCATCGCCTCCTGGCAGCCCGCGTCCACCGAGGGGATGTACTCCCTGGGGATGCGGCCACCGGTGATCTTGTTCTCGAACTCGTACCCGTCGCCTTCCAGCGGCTCCAGACGGATCTGCACCTTCGCGAACTGACCGGAGCCACCGGTCTGCTTCTTGTGGGTGTAGTCGACCTTGTCGACGGCCCGGCGCAGGGTCTCCCGGTAGGCGACCTGCGGCTTGCCGACGTTGGCCTCGACCTTGAACTCGCGCTTCATCCGGTCGACCAGCACGTCCAGGTGCAGCTCGCCCATGCCCGAGATGATCGTCTGACCGGTCTCCTGGTCGGCCTTGACCTGGAAGGACGGGTCCTCCTCGGCCAGCCGCTGAATCGCGATGCCCAGCTTCTCCTGGTCACCCTTCGACCTGGGCTCGATCGCGACCTCGATAACCGGCGCCGGGAAGTCCATCGACTCCAGGATCACCGGCTTCGCCGGGTCGCACAGCGTCTCACCGGTGGTGGTCTGCTTCAGGCCCATGACGGCGACGATGTCGCCGGCGCCGACGCGGTCGATCTCCTCACGCTTGTTGGCGTGCATGCGGTAGATCTTCCCGATCCGCTCCTTCTTCTCCTTCACGGAGTTCTGCACCTGCATGCCCGTGTTGAGCACGCCGGAGTAGATGCGGATGAAGGTGAGCTTGCCCAGGTGCGGGTCACTCGCGATCTTGAACGCGAGAGCGGCCAGCGGCTCCTCCTCCGACGGCTTCCGGAGGATGGTCTCCTCCGGATTCCGCGGGGAGTGGCCCTCGACGGCCTCGACGTCCAGCGGCGACGGCAGGTACCGCACGACCGCGTCGAGCAGGGGCTGCACGCCCTTGTTCTTGAACGCGGTGCCGCAGAACACCGGGGTGACGGTGGCGGAGCCCTCGGCGCCCGTCGAGGCGAGGGTGACGCGGCGGATCGCCGCGTAGAGCTGCTCCTCGGAGGGCTTCTCGCCCTCCAGGTACAGCTCCATCATCTCCTCGTCGTTCTCCGAGACGGCCTCGACCAGCTTGCCGTGCCACTCCTCGGCCTGGCCCTGCAGGTCCGCGGGGATGTCGACGACGTCGTACATCTCACCGAGCTTGGTCTCCTCGGACCACACCAGGGCCTTCATACGGACGAGATCGATCACGCCCTTGAAGCCGGCCTCGGCGCCGATCGGCAGCTGCATGACCAGCGGGGTGGCACTCAGCCGGTCGACGATCATGTCGACGCAGCGGAAGAAGTCGGCCCCGGTCCGGTCCAGCTTGTTCACGAAGCAAATACGCGGCACACCGTAGCGGTCCGCCTGGCGCCAGACGGTCTCGGACTGCGGCTCGACACCGGCGACGCCGTCGAACACCGTCACGGCACCGTCCAGGACGCGCAGCGAGCGCTCCACCTCGACCGTGAAGTCGACGTGCCCGGGGGTGTCGATGATGTTGATGGTGTGGTCGACCTCGTCGAGCGGCCAGTGACAGGTGGTCGCGGCGGAGGTGATCGTGATGCCGCGTTCCTGCTCCTGCGCCATCCAGTCCATGGTGGCGGCGCCGTCGTGAACCTCACCGATCTTGTAGCTCACGCCGGTGTAGTACAGAATCCGCTCGGTGGTCGTCGTCTTGCCCGCGTCGATGTGGGCCATGATCCCAATGTTGCGGACCCTGGCCAGGTCAAGTGAAGTGGTAGCCATCTGGCTTCATTCTTCTCTCGGTCTCGATGGGGTTTGCGACTACCAGCGGTAGTGCGCGAAGGCCTTGTTGGACTCGGCCATCTTGTGGGTGTCCTCGCGCTTCTTCACGGAGGCACCGAGCCCATTGGAGGCATCGAGCAGCTCGTTCATCAGCCGCTCGGTCATGGTCTTCTCGCGGCGCGCGCGGGAGTAGCCGACCAGCCAGCGCAGCGCGAGTGTGGAGGAACGCCCGGGGCGCACCTCGACCGGCACCTGGTACGTGGCGCCACCGACGCGGCGGGAACGGACCTCAAGGGTCGGCTTCACGTTCTCCAGGGCGCGCTTGAGGGTGATGACCGGGTCGTTGCCGGACTTCTCCCGCACCCCCTCCATGGCGCCGTAGACGATGCGCTCGGCGGTGGAGCGCTTGCCGTTCAGCAGCACCTTGTTGATGAGAGAGGTCACCAGAGGAGAGCCGTACACCGGGTCGATGTGAACCGGCCGCTTCGGGGCGGGGCCCTTACGAGGCATGCTTACTTCTCCTTCTTGGCGCCGTAGCGGCTGCGGGCCTGCTTGCGGTTCTTGACGCCCTGGGTGTCCAGGGAGCCACGGATGATCTTGTAACGAACACCCGGCAGGTCCTTCACACGGCCACCGCGCACCAGCACGATGGAGTGCTCCTGAAGGTTGTGGTTCTCACCCGGAATGTAGGCCGTGACCTCGATCCCATTGCTGAGCCTCACACGGGCGACCTTGCGGAGCGCCGAGTTCGGCTTCTTCGGCGTGGTGGTGAACACACGCGTGCAGACGCCGCGCCGCTGAGGGGAGCCCTCGAGCGCCGGCGTCTTGTTCTTCTCGACCTTGTCCTGCCGGCCCTTACGGACCAGCTGCTGGATCGTTGGCACGGTTTCTCCGGTTTCTCTGTGCCGATCTCAATGAAGCTAACCTGGGCCACATCACCGACCCACGCGGTCGGGTGTGTCGAAGACTGCAGAATCCAGCTCCTCGCTGGGCGGGGAAGCGGATGCAGAATCCCGGAGTTCCTGATGCAGCTGAAAAAGCGCAGGGAACACCCCAGGCACAAGGTCAGAGCCTACCTACCCCGCGCGCTGCGGTCAAAACAAGCAAGCACGCCCGACCTGCCCCGC
>NZ_LZNS01000001.1:3139500-3246714 GCF_001984575.1 Streptomyces sp. MP131-18
TCAAGCGGAGACTCAGCCCTGGTAGGGGCCGTAGTCGTAGTCCTCCAGCGGGACGGCCTGGCCGGAGCCGCTGCCGAAGGGGGAGTAGTCGATGTCGTCGTAGCCGACAGCCGAGTACATCGCCGCCTTCGCCTCCTCGGTGGGCTCCACCCGGATGTTCCGGTAGCGGGACAGGCCCGTGCCGGCCGGGATCAGCTTGCCGATGATCACGTTCTCCTTGAGGCCGATCAGGGAGTCCGACTTGGCGTTGATCGCCGCGTCGGTCAGCACCCGGGTCGTCTCCTGGAAGGAGGCCGCCGACAGCCACGACTCGGTGGCCAGCGACGCCTTGGTGATGCCCATGAGCTGCGGACGGCCGGAGGCCGGGTGGCCGCCCTCCGCCACGACGCGCCGGTTCTCGGACTCGAACTTCGAGCGCTCGACCAGCTCGCCCGGCAGCAGCTCCGCGTCGCCGGACTCGATGATCGTCACCCGGCGCAGCATCTGCCGGACGATGATCTCGATGTGCTTGTCGTGGATGGCCACACCCTGTGAGTTGTAGACCTTCTGGACCTCGCCCACCAGGTAGACCTGCACGGCCCGCTGCCCGAGGATGCGCAGCACGTCGTGCGGGTTGGCCGCGCCGACCGTCAGCGGCTGGCCGACGGTGACGTGGTCGCCCTCGCCCACCAGGAGCCTGGCGCGCTTGGAGACCGCGTAGGAGGTCTCGTCCGAGCCGTCGTCCGGAGTGACGATGACCTTCTTGGTCTTCTCGGTCTCCTCGATCCGCGCCCGGCCGGCCGACTCGGAGATCGGCGCGACGCCCTTCGGGGTGCGGGCCTCGAACAGCTCGACCACACGCGGCAGACCCTGCGTGATGTCCTCACCCGCGACACCGCCGGTGTGGAACGTCCGCATGGTCAGCTGGGTGCCGGGCTCACCGATCGACTGGGCGGCGATGATGCCGACCGCCTCGCCGATGTCCACCAGCTTGCCGGTCGCCAGCGAACGCCCGTAGCACATGGCGCAGGTGCCGACGGCGGACTCGCAGGTGAGGACCGAACGGGTCTTGACCGTCCCCACGCCGTGCCGGACCAGCTCGTCGATGAGCACGTCGCCCAGGTCGGTACCGGCCGGGGCCAGCACCTTGCCCTCGGCGACGATGTCCTCGGCGAGGCAGCGGGCGTACACGCTGGACTCGACGTTCTCCGCCTTGCGCAGCACGCCGTCCGCGCCCTTGGCGGCGATCTCCAGCTTGAGGCCGCGGTCGGTGCCGCAGTCCTCCTCACGGATGATCACGTCCTGCGAGACGTCCACCAGACGCCGGGTGAGGTACCCGGAGTCGGCGGTCCGCAGGGCGGTGTCGGCCAGACCCTTGCGGGCGCCGTGCGTGGAGATGAAGTACTCCAGCACGGACAGACCCTCGCGGAACGACGCCTTGATCGGCCGCGGGATCGTCTCGTTCTTCGCGTTGGACACCAGGCCGCGCATACCCGCGATCTGACGCATCTGCATCATGTTTCCACGGGCACCCGAGTCGACCATCATGAAGATCGGGTTGGTCTTCGGGAAGTTGTCGCTCATGGTCTCGGCGACCTCGGTGGTCGCCTTCGTCCAGATCGCGATGAGCTCCTGGGTCCGCTCGTCCTTGGTGATCAGACCGCGCTCGTACTGCTTCTGGACCTTCTCGTCCTGCGCCTCGTAGTTGGCGAGGATGTCCTTCTTCGCGTCGGGGACGACGATGTCGGACACGGCGACGGTGACGCCGGACCTGGTGGCCCAGTAGTAACCGGCGGCCTTGAGGTTGTCCAGGGCGGCGGCGACGACGACCTTGGGGTAGCGCTCCGCCAGGTCGTTGACGATGCCGGAGAGCTGCTTCTTGCCCACGGACTGGTCGACGAACGGGTAGTCCTCGGGCAGCAGCTCGTTGAACAGCGCCCGGCCGAGCGTCGTGCGCAGGCGGAAGCTGTCGCCCGGCTGCCACTCGGGCTCGCCCTCGACCGGCTCCGGCGGAGTCCAGCCGCGGGGCGGCACCGAGCCGACGGGGAAGCGGATGTCGATCTTCGCCTGGAGCGACAGCTCACCGGCGTCGAACGCCATGATGCCCTCGGCGCTCGACGCGAACGACCGGCCCTCGCCCCTGACCTCGCGCTCCTCCTCGTCGGTGGTGAGGAAGAACAGGCCGAGCACCATGTCCTGGGTGGGCATGGTGACCGGGCGGCCGTCCGCCGGCTTCAGGATGTTGTTCGAGGACAGCATCAGGATGCGGGCCTCGGCCTGGGCCTCCGCGGAAAGCGGCAGGTGAACGGCCATCTGGTCGCCGTCGAAGTCCGCGTTGAACGCGGTGCACACCAGCGGGTGGATCTGGATGGCCTTGCCCTCGACGAGCTGCGGCTCGAACGCCTGGATGCCGAGCCGGTGCAGCGTGGGCGCGCGGTTCAGCAGGACCGGGTGCTCGGCGATGACCTCTTCGAGGACGTCGTACACCACGGTGCGCTGGCGCTCGACCATGCGCTTGGCCGACTTGATGTTCTGCGCGTGATTCAGGTCGACCAGGCGCTTCATCACGAACGGCTTGAACAGCTCGAGCGCCATCGCCTTCGGCAGACCGCACTGGTGGAGCTTCAGCTGCGGGCCGACGACGATCACGGAACGGGCCGAGTAGTCGACGCGCTTGCCCAGCAGGTTCTGCCGGAAGCGGCCCTGCTTGCCCTTGAGCATGTCGGACAGCGACTTCAGCGGCCGGTTGCCGGGCCCGGTCACCGGGCGGCCCCGGCGGCCGTTGTCGAACAGCGCGTCCACGGCCTCCTGGAGCATGCGCTTCTCGTTGTTCACGATGATCTCGGGCGCGCCGAGGTCGAGAAGCCGCTTCAGGCGGTTGTTGCGGTTGATGACGCGGCGGTACAGGTCGTTCAGGTCGGAGGTCGCGAAGCGGCCACCGTCCAGCTGCACCATCGGGCGCAGGTCCGGCGGGATCACCGGGACGCAGTCGAGCACCATGCCCTTGGGGCTGTTGGACGTCTGGAGGAACGCGGAGACGACCTTCAGCCGCTTCAGGGCGCGGGTCTTCTTCTGGCCCTTGCCGGTGCGGATGATCTCCCGCAGCCGCTCGGCCTCTTCGTTCAGGTCGAAGGTCTCCAGGCGCTTCTGCAGCGCCGCGGCCCCCATCGACCCGTCGAAGTACGTGCCGAAGCGGTCGCGCAGCTCGCGGTAGAGCAGCTCGTCGCCCTCCAGGTCCTGGACCTTGAGGTTCTTGAAGCGGTTCCACACCTCGTCCAGGCGGTCCAGCTCGCGCTGGGCCCGGTCGCGGAGCTGCTTCATCTCCCGCTCGGCGCCCTCGCGCACCTTGCGGCGCGCGTCGGCCTTGGCGCCCTCGGCCTCCAGCTCGGCCAGGTCGGACTCCTGCTTCTTGGCCCTGGCCTCCAGGTCCGCGTCGCGGCGCTGCTCGATCTGCTGGCGCTCGACGGAGATGTGCGCCTCCAGCGAGGGCAGGTCGCGCGTGCGGCGCTCCTCGTCCACGAACGTGATCATGTACGCGGCGAAGTAAATGACCTTTTCCAGGTCCTTCGGGGCCAGGTCGAGCAGGTAGCCCAGGCGTGAGGGCACGCCCTTGAAGTACCAGATGTGGGTCACGGGCGCGGCCAGCTCGATGTGGCCCATCCGCTCGCGGCGCACCTTGGCGCGGGTCACCTCGACACCGCAGCGCTCACAGATGATGCCCTTGAAGCGGACGCGCTTGTACTTGCCGCAGTAGCACTCCCAGTCCCGGGTCGGACCGAAGATCTTCTCGCAGAAGAGTCCGTCCTTCTCGGGCTTGAGGGTGCGGTAGTTGATGGTCTCCGGCTTCTTGACCTCGCCGTGTGACCACTGACGGATGTCGTCAGCGGTGGCCAGGCCGATCCGCAGTTCGTCGAAGAAGTTGACGTCGAGCACTCTCGTCAATCCCTCTCAGGGTCGTGAGTCAATGGTCTGTCGGGGTCCGGGTGGGGAGGCCCGGCGGGACGCGCGTCCCGCCGGGCCCGGCCCGTCAGACCTCTTCGACGCTGCTCGGCTCGCGCCGGGACAGGTCGATGCCGAGCTCCTCCGCGGCGCGGAAGACGTCCTCGTCGGTGTCACGCATCTCGATGGACATGCCGTCGGACGACAGCACCTCCACGTTGAGGCAGAGCGATTGCATCTCCTTGATGAGCACCTTGAAGGACTCCGGAATACCGGGCTCCGGGATGTTTTCGCCCTTGACGATCGCCTCGTAGACCTTCACCCGGCCGGTGACGTCGTCGGACTTGATCGTCAGCAGCTCCTGGAGGGCGTAGGCGGCGCCGTACGCCTCCAGCGCCCACACCTCCATCTCGCCGAAACGCTGACCGCCGAACTGCGCCTTACCACCGAGCGGCTGCTGAGTGATCATCGAGTACGGGCCGGTCGAACGGGCGTGCAGCTTGTCGTCGACCAGGTGGTGGAGCTTGAGGATGTACATGTACCCGATGGAGATCGGGTCGGGGAACGGCTCACCGGACCGGCCGTCGAACAGCCGGGCCTTGCCGGAGGACTGCACGAGCCGGTCGCCGTCGCGGTTGGGGATGGTGGACTCGAAGAGGCCGGCCATCTCGTCCTCGCGGGCGCCGTCGAAGACGGGGGTGGCGACATTGGTGCCGGGGGCGACCTCGTCGGCGCCGATGGACGCCAGCCGCTCCTTCCACTCCGCGTCGACGCCCTCGACGTGCCAGCCCTGGGAGGCCAGCCAGCCGAGGTGGATCTCCAGCACCTGCCCCGGGTTCATCCGGGAGGGGACGCCCAGGGGGTTGAGGATGATGTCGACCGGGGTGCCGTCCTCCATGAACGGCATGTCCTCGACCGGCAGGATCTTCGAGATCACGCCCTTGTTGCCGTGCCGGCCTGCGAGCTTGTCGCCGTCGGTGATCTTGCGCTTCTGGGCCACGTACACGCGGACCAGCTGGTTGACGCCGGGGGGCAGCTCGTCGCCCTCCTCGCGGTCGAAGACGCGCACGCCGATGACCTTGCCGGTCTCGCCGTGCGGCACCTTCAGCGAGGTGTCGCGGACCTCGCGCGCCTTCTCGCCGAAGATCGCGCGCAGCAGCCGCTCCTCCGGTGTCAGCTCGGTCTCACCCTTCGGGGTGACCTTGCCGACCAGGATGTCCCCGGCCTCGACCTCGGCGCCGATGCGGATGATGCCGCGGTCGTCGAGGTCGGCGAGGACCTCCTCCGACACGTTGGGGATGTCCCGAGTGATCTCCTCGGGCCCCAGCTTGGTGTCGCGGGCGTCGACCTCGTGCTCCTCGATGTGGATCGAGGAGAGGACGTCGTCCTGCACCAGGCGCTGGGAGAGGATGATCGCGTCCTCGTAGTTGTAGCCCTCCCAGGGCATGAACGCGACCAGCAGGTTTTTCCCGAGGGCCATCTCACCGCGCTGGGTGGAGGGGCCGTCGGCGATGACCTGCCCCGCGACCACGCGGTCGCCCTCCTCGACCATGACCTTCTGGTTGTAGGAGGTGCCCTGGTTGGAGCGGTGGAACTTGGCCAGCCGGTGGGTGACGTGCGTGCCGTCGTCGTTGGCGATGGAGATGTAGTCGGCGGAGACGTCGGTGATGGCGCCGTCCTGCTCGGCCTTGATCACGTCGCCCGCGTCGACCGCGGAACGGTACTCCATACCGGTGCCGACCAGCGGCGACTCGGCCTGGATCAGGGGCACGGCCTGCCGCATCATGTTGGAACCCATGAGGGCGCGGTTGGCGTCGTCGTGCTCCAGGAACGGGATCATGGCGGTCGCGACCGACACCATCTGGCGCGGCGAGACGTCCATGTAGTGGACCTCGGTGCCGGTCACGTAGTCGATCTCACCGCCGCGGCGGCGGACCAGCACCCGGGTCTCGGCGAAGTGGTAGTCATCGGTCAGGCGCGCGTTGGCCTGCGCGATGACGTACCGGTCCTCCTCGTCGGCGGTCAGGTAGTGCACCTCGTCCGTCACGACGCCGTCGGTGACCTTGCGGTACGGGGTCTCCACGAAGCCGAACGCGTTGACCCGGCCGAACGCCGCGAGCGAGCCGATGAGGCCGATGTTCGGCCCTTCCGGGGTCTCGATCGGACACATCCGGCCGTAGTGCGAGGGGTGCACGTCCCGGACTTCGAGGCCGGCCCGCTCACGGCTCAGACCGCCAGGGCCGAGCGCGGAGAGCCGGCGCTTGTGGGTCAGACCGGACAGCGGGTTGGTCTGGTCCATGAACTGCGACAGCTGGCTGGTGCCGAAGAACTCCTTGATGGAGGCGACGACCGGCCGGATGTTGATGAGCGTCTGCGGCGTGATCGCCTCGACGTCCTGCGTGGTCATGCGCTCGCGGACGACGCGTTCCATGCGGGCGAGGCCGGTGCGCACCTGATTCTGGATCAGCTCGCCGACGTTGCGCAGGCGGCGGTTGCCGAAGTGGTCGATGTCGTCGGTCTCGACGACGATCGTCCGCCCGCCCTCGACGGCGCTCTCGGTCTCGCCGGCGTGCAGCCTGACCAGGTACTTGATCGTGGCGACGATGTCCTCGACGGTCAGCACGCCCGCGTCGAGCGGCTCGTCCCCGCCGAGCTTCTTGTTGATCTTGTAGCGGCCGACCTTGGCCAGGTCGTAGCGCTTGGAGTTGAAGTACAGGTTCTCCAGCAGGGTCTGCGCGGCCTCACGGGTCGGCGGCTCGCCCGGGCGGAGCTTGCGGTAGATGTCGAGCAGCGCGTCGTCCTGCCCCTGGGTGTGGTCCTTCTCCAGGGTGGCGCGCATGGACTCGTAGTCGCCGAACTCCTCCAGGATCTGCTCGGAGGACCAGCCCAGCGCCTTCAGCAGCACGGTGACCGACTGCTTGCGCTTGCGGTCGATGCGCACACCGACCATGTCGCGCTTGTCGATCTCCATTTCCAGCCAGGCGCCCCGGGACGGGATGATCTTGGCGGAGAACAGGTCCTTGTCGGAGGTCTTGTCGATGCTGCTGTCGAAGTAGACGCCCGGCGAGCGGACCAGCTGCGAGACCACGACACGCTCGGTGCCGTTGATCACGAAGGTGCCCTTGTTGGTCATCAGGGGGAAGTCGCCCATGAAGACCGTCTGGGACTTGATCTCACCGGTCTCGTTGTTGGTGAACTCCGCGGTGACGAAGAGCGGGGCGGCGTACGTGAAGTCGCGCTCCTTGCACTCGTCGATCGAGTTCTTGGGGGGCTCGAAGCGGTGATCGCGGAAGGTCAGCGACATGGAGCCGGAGAAGTCCTCGATCGGGGAGATCTCCTCGAAGATCTCCTCCAGACCCGACTTCCTCGGGACGTCCTGTCCACTCTCCAACGCGGCCTCGACGCGGGCTTTCCAGGCGTCATTACCGAGGAGCCAGTCGAAGCTCTCGGTCTGCAGCGCAAGGAGATTCGGAACCTCCAGCGGCTCCTTGATCTTCGCAAAAGAGACACGCAGCGGTGCAGTGCTGGTGCCGTTATTCGTACTGACGGTCGAGGCGTTGCGCGAGGCGGCCAAGAGGGGGTCCTTCCGAGGGCTCGGACTCTCTGCGCGCGTACCGGCCCTCCTGGTGACGGGCAGGGAGCAGCCAGGCAGCGCAAAGGGTCAGTGTAGCCACAAGACCCACTGATGTCCAATGTGCGGACCACCCCCGCGTACCCGCGGGGACAGCGCTTCGTCACGCAACGAGGAGCCACCCTCGGTGTTCTTCACGTACTGCCCATCCAACGCCCTCCGGACCTGCTCCCGACCGCCTCGAATGCCGGGTGCGGACCCGTCTGCCGCATCACTTCCCGCCCCGCCGTGGGTTCATGCCTCGAATCGTGGATCGATCTGGCGGCGCGAGAAGGAGAATCGCGCGCCCGGTGCGGTTCGTCAAGGCCCCTGCTCCCTCGCCGCCCGCCCGGAGCGGGCCGGTGGGCAACCGATGATCACCATACCCCGCCCCGTGACGGAGGCAAGGAGACAGCCGCCACAACGCCCGGGGGCGACCACCCGACTGGGTGATCGCCCCTGGTAGGAGTCATACGCGACCGCTTGGGGTCACTTGACCTCGACGCCGGCGCCGGCCGCCTCGAGGGACTCGCGCGCCTTGTCGGCGGCCTCCTTGTTGACCTTCTCGAGAACCGCCTTCGGCGTGTTGTCGACCAGCTCCTTGGCCTCCTTCAGGCCGAGGGAGGTCAGCTCACGCACGACCTTGATCACCTGGATCTTCTTCTCGCCGGCACCGGTCAGGACGACGTCGAACTCGTCCTTCTCCGGCTCGGCCTCGGCGGCGGCGGCACCCGCGCCACCCGCGGCGGCGGCGATGGCGACCGGGGCGGCGGCCTCGACGTCGAACTTCTCCTCGAACTTCTTCAGGAAGTCCGACAGCTCGATGAGGGTCATTTCAGCGAACTGCTCGAGCAGCTCGTCCTGGCTCAGCTTCGCCATGATGGCGTCCTTCCACTTCAGTCGGCTGGTGCCGGTTGGGTATGTCGGGCGGGCGATTGCCTACTCGGCCGGAGCCGGCTCGCCGGCACCGCCCTGCTCCACCTTGCTGCGCAGCGCGTCCGCGGTGCGGGCGAACTTCACCAGCGGCGCCTGGAAGGTCGCCGCGGCCTTCGCCATGGACGCCTTCATGCCGCCGGCCAGCTTGGCGAGCAGTACCTCGCGGGACTCGAGGTCCGCAAGCTTGTTGATCTCGTCGGCGCTGAGCGCCTTGCCGTCAAGGACACCGCCCTTGATGACGAGCGCGGGGTTGTCCTTCGCGAAGTCGCGCAGACCCTTCGCCGCCTCGACCGGGTCACCGGTCACGAAGGCGACGGCCGTCGAGCCCTTGAAGAACTCGTCGAGCCCGGTAACCCCGGCCTCGTTGGCCGCGATCTTGGTCAGCGTGTTCTTCGCCACGCGGTACTGGGCGCTCCCACCGAGCGAGCGGCGCAGCTCCTTCAGCTGCGCCACGGTGAGACCGGTGTACGCGGTGACGACTGCCGCGTGGGAGTTCTCGAACTTCTCCTTGATCTCCGCGACAGCCTCGCCCTTGTCGTGACTCGCCATAACCTCGGCCCTCCTTCCGGGTCAATCGGGACCGCACGGAAGGGGCCGGACATAACGAAACGCCCCGGCGCAGGCGCTCAGGGCGGACGAATACGTCACTCACTGATCACCTGCGCGGGCCGTCCGCATCAGCGGAACCTTCGGCCTCCCCGGGCTCCTCACAGAGCCCGAGGCGACAACCAGCGGTCTTTGGCTACCGGGCGAGATTACGCGAGCGACGCCGGGTCAGGCAAATCAGCCCAGGTCCATACCCGCCTGCAATTCGTCGAGCAGCTCCATGAAGTCGACGGTGGCGTCCGCGGGCGGCGTCTCGACGGTCACGTCGGTGCCGAAGTCGCTGTACTGCACCTCGTACTCCACCGGCCCGGCCCCGGTGTCGTAGGACTGATGGATCTGCACCGGCAGGTCGTCCTCGCCGACCCAGACGTCCAGGTGGTAGCTGTCGATGCCCTGCTCCCCCATGGCGTCGACCAGCTGCCTGCGCTCCTCCTCGGTGAGGAAGTCGGCGCCGCCGTTACTCTCCAGGGCGTCCTCGGTGGAGATCCTCCCCCGGTAGTGGCTCACCTCGGCCCCGTCCAAGGTCTCCTCGCCGACCAGCTCGATCTCCGGCGATTCCAGGAGCAGCGCGAGCTGCTGGGCAGGGTCCTGGTTGGCCGAGTCGAGGCCGAACGACATGGTGTCGGCGATCGCCTCGTCCCCGGTCTCCTCGGCCAGGGCCATCAGGTCCATCGCCATCCAGGACCGGCCGTCGAACTCGGCCGCGAACTCCTCGCCCAGCTCTATGTACATCACGTCGTCGGCCCACACCACGGGCATCTCCTCGGGGGCGCCCGGCTCCGCCGCCAGCGCCGATCCGCTGACCGTGAGGTCCATGGCCAGCTCGGACTCCCAGGTCATGGCGCCCGTCATCGCGACGTCCCCGCCCATGGCCTCCGGGGAGCGCATCTCCGCCGTGAACTCGGCCGAGGTCACCTCGCGGGTGGTCTCGGCCGCCGCGGCGACCGCGTCGAACGCGGCTTCCCCGGAATCATCGCCGCGGCCGTCCGCCGGTTCCCCGGAACCGGAGCTGCCGCATGCGGCCGTGCCGGCGAGCAGCGCGGCAGCCGCCACACCCAGCGCAACCTTGCCTGTGGAAGGCATGTTCCCTCCATGTTCTCCGTGAGGTACCGACGTTTTCTTCCTACCAGCGTCACGCTAACTCAGGCCCCGGGCAACAAAAATGCCCGTCCCCGCTCTGTGACGAAACGGGGACGGGCCTGAACCACAGGTCAGACGGCTGCTTCCTCCGCCAGGAGGTCGCGGGTGCGGTTGGTGTCCACCGGCACGCCAGGACCCATCGTGGTGGTGATGACCGCCTTCTTGAGGTAACGCCCCTTGGCCGCGGACGGCTTGAGCCGGAGGATCTCCTCGAGCGCGGCGGCGTAGTTCTCCACGAGCTGCCCCTCGGCGAACGACACCTTGCCGATCACGAAGTGCAGGTTCGCGTGCTTGTCCACGCGGAACTCGATCTTGCCGCCCTTGATGTCGGTGACGGCCTTGGCGACATCCGGGGTGACGGTGCCGGTCTTGGGGTTCGGCATGAGACCGCGCGGGCCGAGGACCCGGCCCAGGCGGCCGACCTTGCCCATGAGGTCGGGCGTGGCCACGACGGCGTCGAAGTCGAGACGGCCGCCGGCCACCTCCTCGATCAGCTCGTCGGAGCCGACGATGTCGGCCCCCGCGGCCTCCGCGGCCTCCGCACGCTCACCGGTGGCGAAGACCAGGACCCGGGCGGTCTTGCCGGTGCCGTGCGGCAGGTTGACGGTGCCGCGGACCATCTGGTCCGCCTTGCGCGGGTCGACGCCCAGGCGCATGGCGACCTCGACGGTCGCGTCGAACTTGGCGGTTGAGGTGTCCTTGGCGAGCCGGACGGCCTCGAGCGGCGCGTAGACGCGAGTCCTGTCGAACTTGGCGTCCGCGCCGCGGAGGTTCTTGCTGCGCTTCACTGCTGCTCCTGCAAGCTGTCTGTTGTTGACGGGGAGTCGTGGTACGGGCCAGCGCGTGGCCCTGCCACGGGGACGGGACGGCGGGGGCTCAGCCCTCGACGGTCACGCCCATGGAACGCGCGGTGCCGGCGATGATCTTCTCGGCGGCGTCCAGGTCGTTGGCGTTGAGGTCGGGCATCTTGGTGGTGGCGATCTCCCGGACCTGGTCACGCGTGATCTTCGCGACCTTGGTCTTGTGGGGCTCGCCCGAGCCCTTCTCCACGCCCGCGGCCTTGAGGATCATCTTCGCGGCCGGCGGGGTCTTGGTAATGAAGGTGAAGGAACGGTCCTCGTAGACCGTGATCTCCACCGGGATGACCCAGCCCCGCTGCGACTCGGTCGCGGCGTTGTAGGCCTTGCAGAACTCCATGATGTTGACACCGTGCTGACCCAGCGCCGGACCCACGGGCGGCGCCGGGTTGGCCGCACCGGCCTGGATCTGGAGCTTGATCAGCCCTGTGACTTTCTTCCTCGGCGGCATGCGCTCGCCCTCCGGGTCTTGAGGTTTGTCGGGTGCCCTCGCGGACCGGACTTCCCCACGGCCGCACGGAGGCATACCGCACCACGGTAGCCGCTGGCGGCACCCGGCCCAAATCGGCGCCGGGCCCGGACGGCATCCGGTGGCCCCGGTTCCGGAAGCGACGGCGGCTCCACACCTGTCGACGGGACGTCCGCACGAGGCGACGACACCTTCACAAAAATGTGGCCCGGGCACCTCCAATTTCCCACAGCGTAAAGATGCGGACGCCCGCCAATCTCCTTTTGGGCACCCGCAAGTACATGCCTTGACAGCAGCCGACGCCTTTTGCCTATGCTCCGTCCGTGAGCGACAGCGGGAATGTTTCCGTGCTGCTAAATGCCACATTTCCTGTCCGGCCGCATGGCCATATGACGGACACCGCGGTCCGCACCCTGCCCACGAAAAATTCAGAGCAAGCTGAAAACAGGCACGTGAAGTTCACCGACATACACGACCTCGACGTCCGCCCCGGGTGGCTCACCGTGTGGCGGCCGACCCCGAGAACGCCGGGTGCGACCGCGCCCTGGAGCCCCGACACCCGACCGCCGTCCTACGTCCAGGAGGCCCACCTCGCCGGCGCGCTCGCCTCCCGCTCAGGCGCGGGCGGCTCCCCGGCCTGGCTCGCCGCCGTCTTCGAACTCCCGGGCAGACTCGATCCGGTGGCCCTGGAAGCGGCCCTGCTCGGCTGGATCGACCGGCACGAGTCGCTGCGCAGCCGCCTCACCCCCCTCCTGCCGGACGGGCCCGAGGAGCCCGACGGGCCGGAGGAGCCGAGCGAGGCGCCCGGGGCCGGAAAAGCCGCGAAAGCGGAGAAGGAGCCAGAAAAAGCGAAGGAGTGCGCTCCTCCCGTCAGACGGGCCACGCTCCGCGCAGGCGCGGTGTCCTTCGCACGGAACGTCGTCGGCCATTTCCTCGACGGCAATGAGCTGACCCACCGAATAGAGCGACTGTTCGATACGGAAACCGATCCGCTCGCCTGGCCCTCCTACGTCTTCGCCACGGTCGGGCACGCCGATTCCACCACGCTGTATCTCGGCTTCGACCACTCGAATGTGGACGGCTATTCCATACTGTTGGTCGCGCACGAAATACACGAGCTGTACGCCGCCGCGCGCGGCGGGGTCCCGGCACGGCTCGACGAGGCCGGCAGCTATCTGGACTTCGCCGCCCTCGAACGCCGGGCCGCCGCCTCGGTCGACATCCAGCACGCCACCGTGGCCAGGTGGCGCGAGTACCTCACCGAGTGCGGCGGGCAACTCCCCGCCTTCCCCTCGCCCGTGGGCCCGGCCGACGAGGCCGAGGCCCGCCGCGTCGACGCGGGCGGCGCGCAGCGGGGCGGGTGCGGCCGGCTGCTCGACGCAGCCGGGACCCGCGCCTTCGACGCCGCCTGCCGCGCGGGCGGGGGCCACGTCCCCGCGGGGGTGCTCGCCGTTCTCGCCCTCGCGGGCCGCACGGCCGCGGGCCTTGCGGACTTCCGGGTGCTCACCCCGTTCCACACCCGCAACCGGCCGCAGTGGACGCAGTCCGTCGGCTGGTACGTCGGCCTGGCGCCGATCGGCTTCCCCCTGGCGGAGTCCGACGCCTTCCCCGAGGCACTGACCCGGGCGGCAGGCGCCCTGCGGCACGCGCGGCCCGCGGCGGAGGTCCCGTTCGCCCGCGTGACCGAGCTGCTCGGCGTCTCGGTACAGCCGCGCTTCGTCGTCTCCTACGTCGACATGCGGCAGGTGCCGGGCGCCCGCCAGTGGCCCGAGTGGAAGGCCGCGGCGGTGCGCAGCCGCCGCAACCACGCGCACGAGGTCTACCTGTGGATCAACCGCACGTTCGACGGCCTGTACGTGAGCTTCCGCTACCCCGACACCGCGCGCGGCCGGAGCGCCGTTCCCGCCTACATCGACTGCGCCGCCCGACAGATGCACGAGGTTGCCGCCACCGGCAGCCGGGAAGAGGTCCTGACCCCATGCTGATGACGCCGATCACCGAGTACTCCCCCGCGCCGGGCGAGCTCACGGAGTTCCTGATACCCGAGGGGGCACTGCGCGCCGCTGCCGCCGCCCCCGAACATCCCGCGCCGCCGTCCTACGTGCAGGAGAACCACCTGTGGCGCCAGCTGGCGAACCGCGCCGCGGGCCGGGAGCAGTCGCCCTGGCTCGGCGTGGTCTTCGACCTCCCCGGCCGGCTGGACACCCGGGCCATGGCGGCGGCCCTGGCCACGTGGGTGCGGCGCCATCCGACGCTGCTGACCTGGTTCTCCGCCGACCCGGCCACCCGGACGATCCGGCGGCACGCCGTCCCCCCCGAGGTGCTGGCCGTCGAACCGGTGTCGCGGGGCCACCACACCTCGTCCGCGCTGCGGGAATGGATGCAGGAACGATTCGACAGCGCGACGGACCCGCTGGCCTGGCCGCCGTTCGTGGCCGGGGCCGTGCTGGGCGAAGGGCCCGAGGCCCGGTCCACCGTCCACCTGGCCATCGACCACTGCCACACCGACGGCTACTCCGTGCTGCTGGTCTTCCAGGAGCTGCGTGCCCTGTACGAGGCGGAGCTGAGCGGCACCCCCGCCAAGCTGCCGGAAACCGGCAGCTACGTCGACTACTGCACGCTTGACCGCGAACGCGCCGCCCTGCTCGACACGGACGCCCCCGAAGTCGCCCGCTGGCGCTCCTTCTTCCTCGCCGGGCCGCCCCGCACGTTCCCGCTGGAGCTGGGCATCGAGCCGGGCCGCACCTACCCGAGCGTGCCGGTCGAGATGGACCTGTTCGACGCGACCGAGGCCGAGGCGTTCGCGCAGGCGTGCAAGGAGCACGGGGCCGGTTTCATCGGGGGCCTGCACGCGGCGATCGGGCTCGCCGGCCACGAGCTGGGCGGGCGCGCCTCCTACCGCGGGCTGACGGTCGTCCACACCAGGAACGAGCGGCGCTGGCTGCGCTCCCAGGGCTGGTTCATCAACCTGGCACCCGTCGAGTTCCCCGTCGCGGAGGACGGCGAGTCCGCCGCCAGCTTCTCGCAGGTCGTGGGCCATGCCCAGGCGGCCTTCGGCGAGGCGCAGGGCCTCGCCGGGGTCTCGCCGGTGCGCGTCGTCGAGCTCACCCCCGGCCTGACCGTGCAGGCCGACGACTCCGCCGTGCTGCCCATGGTGTCCTACATGGACTTCCGGCACATCCCCGGCTCGAAGGACTGGGCGGAGGCGGACTGCAACGCCCTGGTCGGCCCCAACAGAAGCGCCGACGTGTCGCTGTGGATCAACCGCCTCTGGGACCGGGTGTACCTCAAGACCCACTACCCGGACACCCCGATCGCCCGCACCACGGTGCCCCGCTTCCTCACACACCTGCGGGCCACGCTGCGCGAGATCGCCCGCACCGGCGACTACCGGTCCGGCGGGC
This sequence comes from Streptomyces sp. MP131-18, assembly GCF_001984575.1. GTDB lineage: Bacteria > Actinomycetota > Actinomycetes > Streptomycetales > Streptomycetaceae > Streptomyces > Streptomyces johnsoniae. The sequence continues at coordinate 3,154,441 of NZ_LZNS01000001.1, forward strand.
CGCCGGCCGGAACGGCCTGAGCCTGCGCGTCACCACGATCCCCCGCTGCCTCCCCCGACGGCCCGGCCGGGCCGTCGGGCGTCAGCCGTCCGCCACGACCCCGGCCGGGGCGGGAGCGTGACGCGGGGCCTCCGCCGGGCCCGCCCCCCGGCGACCGGAACGGCCACCCGGGCCCGTGGGCGCCTTCGCGGACGCGATGAGCCGGGCCCTGGCCTGACGAGCGGCCCGCTCACCCGGCGGTGCCGCTCCGGGGACGGTCCTCGTCGAGCACGAACATGATGTGCTCGTGCTCGCCGTACGCAACCGTCCCGGTGCGCCGGAAGCCGTGCTTCTCCAGCAGCCGCACCGAGCCGGTGTTCCCCGCGGAGGGATCGGCGTACAGCGGGCGGGCCTGCTCCCGCTCCAGGAAGAGCGTCAGGGCCCGCGTGCCTATGCCACGGCCCCAGTACGGCCGCCCGAGCCAGTAGCCGATGAACCGCCGGCCCTCGTCCCACCACGCCACCAGATTGCCCGCCAACTCACCGTCGACGGTGACGGCCTGCACGAAGACGGTGGGGTCCCCCAAAACCCTCGCCTTCCAGTGGGCCATGAAGGCCCCCCGCTCCCTGGGCGGAAAATTGGCCCGCCGCGCGGCCTCCTGGTCCTGCTCCTGCGCGAAGAAGACCTCCAGATCGGCCGGCTCCACGTCCCTCAAACACACGTCGTCACTCACGCTTACGGAGTCTGCCACCCCCCACTGACAACCGCGGCTCCGCCAGCCCACAGCACGCCGAAGGGGCCCACGCCCGGCAGGAAACCTGCTGGTCGGGGGCCCCTTCGGCGTGCTTCCGCGCCTAGTTCTTCTGGATCTGGTCGAAGCTCAGCTCGACCGGTGTCTCGCGGCCGAAGATCTCCACCAGGCCCTTGACCTTCTTGGAGTCCGGGTTGATCTCATTGATCGTGGCCTGGAGCGTGGCGAACGGGCCGTCGGTGACCGTGACCGAGTCGCCCACCTCGAAGTCCAGGACCTGGACCTCGACCTTGCGCCCGCCCGAGGGGGCGCCGCCCTCGGCCGCGGCCTGGTCGGCCGCCTTCTGCTCGGCCTCGGGGGCCAGCATCTTCACGATCTCGTCCAGCGTCAGCGGGTACGGGTCGTAGGCATTGCCCACGAAGCCGGTGACGCCCGGGGTGTTGCGCACGACGCCCCAGGACTCGTTCGTCAGGTCCATGCGCACGAGCACGTAACTGGGCAGCTTGTTCTGCTTGATGGTGCGCCGGTCGCCGTTCTTGATCTGGACGACCTCTTCCTGCGGCACCTCGACCTGGAAGATGTAGTCCTCGACGTTGAGCGAGACGGAGCGCTGCTCCAGGTTGGTCTTCACACGGTTCTCGTAGCCCGCGTAGGTGTGCACGACATACCACTCGCCCGGCAGGACCCGAAGCTCCTCGCGGAGCTGGGCGACGGGGTCGACCGGCTCCGGCTGCTCCGGCTGCTCCTGCTGCTCCGGCTCCTCCGTAACGGACTCCGCAGCGGCCTCGGCCTCGGCCTCTTCGGCCTCGGGACGGTCGACGGCGGTGGCCGTCCCGTCGGTGTCGCGCGCGGTGTCCTCGCCCTCGGCGTCGGGCGCGGCGTCGTACGGATTCGGGTCAGACACGGTAGCTGCTTCTTCCTGGCTTTCGGACGAGGGTGGTGAGATCAGCCGAAGACATACTCGACGACGCGGCTGAAACCCCAGTCAAGCATGCTCAGGATGCAGATGACGACGACCACAAAAACGATCACCGCCGTGGTGTAGGTCGTGAGCTGGCGGCGCGAAGGCCACACGACCTTGCGCAGCTCCGCGATCACCTGCCGGTAGAAGAGGGCGAGGCGGCCCAGGGGCCCCCTCTTGGCGCGCCGGCCACGGCGGCCGGTGCCCTCGCCCCGGGGCTCTCGGGGCTCTGGCGTCTCCACGGAGTCCGTGATCCCAGCCACTCGTCCTCACCTGATCCCGGTCATGGTCATAAGCCGCCCGGCCACCCGGACGGCTGTCATTTTGTGTAGCAGGGCCGGAGGGACTTGAACCCCCAACCGCTGGTTTTGGAGACCAGTGCTCTACCAATTGAGCTACGACCCTTTGCCGCGTGGTGCCCGACAACGTACCGCATCAAGCACCATCGGTGAGGAGTGTACGTGCTGAAACGCCAGTCGTCGAACGGTTGGTGGCCAGGAAGGGGCCGCGGGGGGTGGGACGAGTGGGGCGGGAGGGGACAAGCGGCGCGGCGGCCCGGCGGCAACCCGCGTGCCGCGTCCGGGTGCCGTCTGCGACGATGCCCCTATGACTGCCGCATCATCCTCCCCCGTCGGCCGCCGGGTCTCGGCCCGGATCGGCGCCATTTCCGAGTCCGCGACGTTGGCGGTCGACGCCAAGGCCAAGGCGCTGAAGGCCGCCGGACGACCGGTGATCGGCTTCGGCGCGGGCGAGCCCGACTTCCCCACTCCCGAGTACATCGTCGAGGCGGCCGTCGCGGCCTGCCGCACCCCGCGCTTCCACCGCTACACCCCGCCCGGCGGCCTGCCGGAGCTGAAGGAGGCGCTGGCGGCCAAGACGCTGCGCGACTCCGGGTACGCGGCGGACCCGGCGCAGATCCTGGTGACCAACGGCGGGAAGCAGGCGATCTACGAGGCGTTCGCCGCGCTCCTCGACCCGGGCGACGAGGTCATCGTGCCCGCTCCGTACTGGACCACTTACCCGGAGTCGATCCGGCTGGCCGGCGGCGTTCCCGTCGAGGTGGTCACGGACGAGACGACCGGCTACCGCGCCTCCGTGGCCCAGTTGGAGGCCGCCAGGACCGAGCGCACGAAGGTGCTCCTCTTCGTCTCGCCGTCCAACCCGACGGGCGCGGTGTACTCGCGGGAGCAGACGGAGGAGATCGGCCGGTGGGCCGCGGAGCACGGTCTGTGGGTGCTGACCGACGAGATCTACGAGCACCTGGTCTACGGCGGGGCGAGCGCGACGTCGCTGCCGGTGGCGGTGCCGGAGCTGGCCGACCGGTGCGTGGTCGTGAACGGCGTCGCGAAGACGTACGCGATGACCGGCTGGCGGGTGGGCTGGCTGATCGGCCCCAAGGACGTGATCAAGGCGGCGACCAACCTCCAGTCGCACGCCACTTCCAACGTGAGCAACGTGGCGCAGGCCGCGGCGCTCGCCGCGGTTTCGGGGGACCTGACGGCCGTGGAGCGGATGCGCGAGGCGTTCGACCGGCGGCGTCGCACGATCGTGCGCATGCTGAACGACATCGAGGGCGTCGAGTGCCCGGAGCCGGAGGGCGCGTTCTACGCCTACCCGTCGGTGAAGGGTCTGCTGGGCAAGGAGATCCGCGGCCGGCGGCCGGCCAACAGCCTGGAGCTGGCCGGGGTGCTGCTGGAGGAGGCCGAGGTCGCGGTCGTGCCGGGCGAGGCGTTCGGCACGCCGGGCTACCTGCGGCTGTCCTACGCGCTGGGGGACGACGACCTGGTGGAGGGCGTCTCGCGGCTACAGAAGCTGCTGGGCGAGGCGGCGGACTGACCGGGGCGCGGGGGCCGGCCCGGCGGCCGGCCCCCGCGCCGGTTGTTCGGGCGGGCGCACGTCCGGGGTACACGACTACCGGCCGCGCGCCGGTTTGCGGCAAGATCTTGGAATGGATCGTGTTGCCCCTGTCCGTGACGTCCGCGCGCTGCCGAAAGCCCATCTCCACCTGCACTTCACCGGCTCGATGCGGCCGTCGACGCTGCTCGAACTCGCGGACCGGCACGGCGTCCGCCTGCCGGAGGCGCTGAGCAGCGGGCTCCCGCCGCAGCTGCGGGCGACGGACGAGCGCGGATGGTTCCGCTTCCAGCGGCTGTACGACATCGCCCGCTCCTGCCTGCGCACGCCTGAGGACATTCAGCGGCTGGTGCGCGAGGCCGCCGAGGAGGATGTGCGGGACGGCTCGCGCTGGTTGGAGATCCAGGTGGACCCGACCTCCTACGCGCCGCGGCTCGGCGGGCTGACGCCCGCGCTCGAAATCATCCTGGACGCCGTGGAGACGACCTCGCGCGAGACCGGCCTCGGCATGCGGCTGCTGGTCGCGGCGAGCCGGATCAGGCACCCGCTCGATGCCAGGACGCTGGCCCGCCTCGCCGTCCGGCACCGGGACCGCGGCATCGTGGGCTTCGGCCTGTCCAATGACGAACGCCGCGGATTCGCGCGGGACTTCGACCGGGCGTTCGCGATCGCCCGGGAGGGCGGGCTGCTGGCGGTGCCGCACGGCGGGGAGTTGTCGGGTCCTTCGAGCGTGCGGGACTGCCTGGACGATCTGCGGGCGGCCAGGATCGGCCACGGCGTGCGGGCCGCCGAGGACCCGCGGCTGCTGGCGCAGCTGGCCGAGGCGCAGGTGACGTGCGAGGTGTGCCCGGCGTCGAACGTGGCGCTCGGCGTCTACGACTCGTTCGCGGATGTGCCGCTGCGCACGCTGTGGTCGGCCGGGGTGCCGATGGCGCTCGGCGCGGACGACCCGCTGCTGTTCGGCTCGCGGCTGGCGGCGCAGTACGAGATCGCCCGCGAGCACCACGGGTTCACCGACGCGGAGCTGGCCGGGCTCGCGCGCCAGTCGGTGCTGGCCTCGGCGGCGCCGCGGGACGTGCGGGAGAAGATCCTGGCGGACATCGACGCGTGGCTGGCGCTGTGACCGCGGACAGTCCCGCTAGAGAGTGACGTTCACGGTGACCGGCTCGTTGACGAGAGTCACGCCGAACGCCTCGCGCACGCCGTCGCGCACCTCGCGGGCCAGGGCCAGCAGATCGGCGGTGCGGGCGTGGCCGCGGTTGGTGAGGGCCAGGGTGTGCTTGCCGGAGATGCGCGCCGGCCCGCTGCCGTAGCCCTTGGTGAATCCGGCGCGGTCGATGAGCCAGGCGGCGGAGGTCTTGGTGCGGCCCTCGCCCGCGGGGTAGGAGGGCGGCACGATCCCGGGGCCGAGCCGGCGGGCGACGGCGGCCAGGAAGGCGGCGAACTCGGCGTCGTCGAGCACGGGGTTGGTGAAGAACGATCCGGCGGACCAGGTGTCGTGGTCCTCCGGGTCGAGGACCATGCCCTTGCCGGTGCGCAGCTTCAGAACGGCGTCGCGGGCGGCTGCGACGGGGACGCGGCCGCCCGGCTCGGCGCCGAGCAGCCGGGCGACCTCGGCGTATCCGAGGGGGGCGGAGAGGCCGGCGGCGTCCTGGAGGCGGAAGCGGACGCGCAGTACGACGAAGCGGCCGGGGTCGGCCTTGAACCGGCTGTGCCGGTAGGCGAAACCGCACTCCCCGGCCGGGATGGTGCGGACGGTGCGGTCGGCGCGGTCCCAGGCGACGACCTCGGTGAGGACCGAGGAGACCTCCTGGCCGTAGGCGCCGACGTTCTGGATGGGGGTGGCGCCCGCGGAGCCGGGGATACCGGCCAGGCACTCGATGCCGGCGAGCCCGGCGTCGACGGTGCGGGTGACGGCGTCCGACCAGGTCTCGCCCGCGGCCAGTTCGAGCAGGGGGCCGTCCAGGCGGAAGCCGGTGGTGGCGATGCGCAGCGCGGTGCCGGGGAACCCGTCGTCGGCAACGACCAGATTGCTGCCGCCGCCGACGATCAGCAGCGGGGTGCCCGCGTCGTCCGCCTCGCGGACGGCCGCGATCACCTCTTCGTCGGTGGCCGCGGTGACCAGCCGCTCCGCGGGGCCGCCGAGCCGCAGCGTGGTCAACGGGGCGAGCGGGGCCTTCTCGATCACGTGCACCTCGCCAGGATAGGCCGGGGCGCGGCCGGGGCACGAACGTTCCCGGGCGGGCGCGGGTGGCGTCCGCCCGGGAACGTTCCGCGTGGCGTCCGGCTCACCGCCCGGCCGGCACCGCCTCGGGCGCGCGGTCCTGCGGCGCGGCGGGCGGCGCGGCCGGAGCGGCGGGCCTGGCTCGGGTGGGGACGAACAGCACGGCGGCGGTCGCGGCGAGCAGGGCGGCGACGCCCACCCACAGCGCGGGGACGAGCCCGTCGGTGAACGCCTGCGGGGAGGCGTAGCCGCCCCTGGCGGCGAAGACGGAGGCGAGCAGGGCGATACCGAGGGCGCCGCCGACCTCGCGCAGCGCGTTGTTGACGCCGGAGGCGATGCCCTGTTCGGTGGGCGGCACCGCGCCCATGACCATGGCACCGGTCGGCGCGAAGAACATGGCCATGCCGATACCGCACAGGATGAACGCGGGGATCTGGCTGGTGTAGTTGACGCCGGGATCGGCGAGGAGCGCGAGCCAGGCGATGCCCGCGGCCATGAGCGCGAGTCCTGAGGCGACGATGGAACGGCCGCCTATGCGGTCGGTCAGGGCGCCCGCGATCGGCGCGACGAGCATGGGCATGGCGGTCCAGGGCAGCATCCGCAGGCCCGCGTCCAGCGGCGAGTAGCCCTGGATGAGCTGGAAGAACTGGGTGAGCAGGAAGATCGACCCGAACATGCCCGCGTACATCAGCAGGCTCGCCGCGTTGACGGCGGCGAACGTGCGGGAGCGGAAGAAGCGCATGGGCAGCATGGGGTGGTCCGTGTGCATTTCCCACCGGACGAACGCGATGAGCAGCAGGCCGCCGAGGACGAATCCGGCGAGGACCGGGCCCGAGGTCCAGCCGTGCTCGTGGCCGCGGACGATCGACAGGACGACGCCGAAGAGACCGGCGCTGGCGAGCACGGTGCCGACGAGATCGAGGCGGTCGTTGGCCCCGCGGCTCTCGGCGAGGCGGTAGCGGACCAGCGGCAGCAGCGCGAGGCCGATCGGTACGTTCAGCCAGAAGATCCATTGCCAGGAGATGTGTTCGGTGATGGCGCCGCCGACGAGCGGGCCGCTGGCGACGGCGAGGCCGTTGACGGCGCCCCAGATGCCGAACGCGGTGCCGCGCCGTTCCGGCGGGACGGCGGCGGAGATCAGGGTGAGGCTGAGCGGCAGCAGGATGGCGGCGCCCGCGCCCTGGGCGGCCCGGGCGGCGATCAGCGCGCCGGTGCTGCCGGCCACGGCGGCGGCGGCCGAGGCGAGGGTGAACAGCAGCACGCCCCAGGCGAAGACGCGGCGGCGGCCGAAGCGGTCGCCGAGTGCGGCGCCGAGGAGCAGCAGGCAGGCGAACGGCAGGGTGTAGCCGTTGACGATCCATTCCAGGTCGGCGAGGCCGCCGCCGAGATCGTCGCGGATGACGGGCAGTGCGGTGGTGACGACGAGGTTGTCCAGGGCCGCCATGAAGGTGGCGAGGCTGGTGACGAGCAGCGTCCAGACGACGGGCCCGCGCCCGGCCGTGGTGGACGGTGATGCGGTGTCCTGCATGGCCCCTCCCGAGTAGATAGTGATTGATCAATAACTTTTAGGGTCACACGGATGCCCCGAAGAGCACGGAGAACGGACGCGGCGGCGCTCAGCCGCCCTCGGCGGAGACGCCGCCCTTGGCGTGGAGGTCGTCCTTGGCGAAGATGTCGCAGGCCGCCCAGACCCGGTGCCCCGAGGGGAATCCCATGGCCAGCAGGACGTTGATGAGCATGCCGGTACCGATGAACTCCCCGGCGTCATCGTCGTCCGCGCCCAGGAGCAGGCGCACGGAATCCCACAGGTCGACCCAGGCCGCGCGGATGCGCTCGCCGAACTCGGCGTCCCCCTCGGCCTCCGCGTTCTCCACGGCGACGTACATCTGGAGCTGGAAGAGCAGCTTGTCGCGGTCGGCGATCAGCTCCGTGTAGGCGGTGCTCATCGCGTGCCGCGCGGCCGCGGGGTCGAGGCCCTCGGCCACCCGCTCGAAGGTCCGGCGGATCTCGTCGGTGCCACGGCGGGCCGCGGTCAGGAAGATCTCCCGCTTGTCGGGGAACAGCCGGAAGAGATACGGCTGCGACACCCCGACCCGGCGGGCGATAGCGGCCGTCGAGGTGCCCGCGTACCCGCCGCGGGCGAACTCGGTGATGGCCGCACGAATGACGCTCTCGCGCCGCTCGTCGGCGGACATCCGGCTGCTTTCCCTGGCCACGCGTAAAAGTTAGTGGTCAATCACTAACAACGTCAAGCCCCGGTCTCAGGCCAGCCGGACCACGGCGCGCGCCATGCCCAGAACCTTCTGCCCGGCGCTGCGCGCCGTGAGGTCGACGCGGACCGTGCGGGCCTCGTCGTCGAGTCTGGCGGCCACCTTGCCGGTGACCTCGATCAGCGCGCCGGTGTCGTCGTCCGGCACGACGACCGGCTTGGTGAACCTGACCCCGTACTCCACCACCGCGGCCGGGTCCCCCGCCCAGTCGGTCACCACCCGGACCGCCTCGGCCATCGTGAACATGCCGTGCGCGATGACGTCCGGCAGGCCGACCTCCCTGGCGAACCGCTCGTTCCAGTGGATCGGGTTGAAGTCGCCCGAGGCGCCCGCGTACCGCACCAGCGTCGCGCGGGTGACCGGGAAGGAGGCGGCGGGCAGCTCGGTGCCCACCTCGACGTCCGCATAGGCGATTCCCGCGGTCACCGTGCGTCCCCCTCGCTGCCCGTGGCGGGCTCCTGCTTGCGTGCGACCAGCTTGGTGAACGCCGTCACCACGTGCTCGCCCTTCTCGTCGTGCACGTCGCCGCGCACGTCGACGATCTCGTTCCCCGCCATCGACCGCACCGACTCGATGGTGGAGGTCACCGCCAGACGGTCACCGGCGTGCACCGGCCGCGTGTAGGCGAAACGCTGGTCGCCGTGCACCACCCGGCTGTAGTCGAGGCCGAGGCCGGGATCACGGATGACCTGCTCGGCCGCCCGGTAGGTGATCGCGAAGACGAACGTGGGCGGCGCGATCACGTCCGGGTGGCCGAGCCGCCGGGCCGCCGCCGGGTCGGTGTACGCGGGATTGGCGTCGCCGATCGCCTCGGCGAACTCGCGGATCTTCTCCCGCCCCACCTCGTAGGGCTCGGTCGGCGGGTAGCTCCGCCCGGCGAACGACTGGTCGAGTGCCATCGTCAGACTTCCTCGGGTACGGCGGTGGGAGGGCCGGCACGACGCGAGAAGGCCGCCCCCGGCACGGGAGCGGCCTCACTCGGCAATCAGGATGGTCCCTCGCGGTCAGCGGGTCTCGCGGTGTGCGGTGTGCGCATTGCAGCGCGGGCAGTGCTTCTTCATCTCCAGGCGGTCCGGGTCGTTCCGCCGGTTCTTCCTGGTGATGTAGTTCCGCTCCTTGCACTCCACGCAGGCCAGCGTGATCTTCGGGCGGACGTCGGTGGCAGCCACGTGAGTGCTCCTTGACGGATGGACGGGTCAAACATGGTCGAACACAGAGAGAGTAGCCGATCGGAGGACCGACCCCGCAATCGGCTACTGTGCGTAGCGGCGACCGGACTTGAACCGGTGACACAACGATTATGAGCCGTTTGCTCTACCGACTGAGCTACGCCGCCATGAGATGCGCGCCCCCCTGTCACAGCAGGGGACCACACACCTCAGAGCCCCAAAACGGAATCGAACCGTTGACCTTCTCCTTACCATGGAGACGCTCTGCCGACTGAGCTATTGGGGCGAGCGCTCAAGAGATTACACGCTCAGGCCCGCAAGGCGAAATCCGAATAGGCAGGGACAACCGGCCAGGGCGCCCCGAGCGGGGCCACGGCGGTACGACTATTCCACCCTTCCCCTCCCCCGCCCCACCCGCCCCTTACGCTCGCTTCCGATGCCAGAGCGCCTCGTACTCAGCGGACCGCGGCTCGCGGACGGGCGGACCGTCGACGTCCGGCTCCGCCATGGCCGCATCGAGGCCGTCGGCACCCCCGGCAGCCTTTCCGCCGCCGCCTCCGACTCCGCCCCCGGGGCCGCGGCCGGCGGCCACGTCGACCTGTCCGGCCACCTGCTGCTCCCCGCGCCCGCCGAACCGCACGCCCACCACGACACCGCACTCACCGGCGATGCCACCGCCCCGCCCGAGCAGGACCTGCACCCGCTGCGCCGCCGCATCACCGAGGCCGCGCTGATCCAGCTCGGGCACGGCGCGACGGCGCAGCGCACGCACGTCCGCGTCGACGGCGCGGGCGGCCTGACGGCGCTCGACGCGGCGCTCGGCACGCGCCGGGCGCTGCGCGGCCTGGTGGACCTCACCACCGTGGCCGTGCCCCAGGTGCTCACCGGGCGTGCGGGGGCTGACAACCGCGCGCGGTTGCGCGAGGCCGCCGAGATGGGCGCGCACGCCCTGGGCGGCTGCCCCGACCTCGACCCCGACCCGGCCGGCCATCTCGACACGGTGCTCGGTCTCGCGGACACCTTCGGGCGCCCGGTGGACCTGCACACCGAGGGCGAGGACCCGGCGCGTCTCGCGCGGCTGGCCTCCGCGGCCGCGGCCTGCCGGTCCGCCGTGGCCATCGGCCCCTGCACGGGCCTGTCCCGCCTGCCCGGCCCGCTCGCAGCGCGGGCCGCCGAGCGGCTGGCCGCCGCGGGGGTCGCCGTCATCTGCGTCCCGCAGGGCGCCTGTGCCCATACCGCGCGCCCCGCCGGGGCGGCGGCGACGCCGGTGGCGCTGCTCGCCGCGGCCGGGGTGCCCGTCGCGGCGGGCGGCGGGGCGCTGCGGGACACGGCCAACCCGGTGGGCCGCGGCGATCCGCTGGAGGCCGCGTTCCTGCTGGCCGCGCGCCGCGAGTGCGGTGCGGACGACGCCTACGGCGCGGTCAGCCGCCGGGCCAGGGCGGCGCTCGGGCTGCCCGAGGTGCGCGTCGAGGCCGGGTTCCCCGCCGAACTGCTCGCGGTGCGCGGGGATTCGGTGGCCGGTGTGCTGTCGCAGGGGTACACGCGGCTGGTGATCCACCGCGGCCGGATCGTGGCACGCACCAGCGCGGTGCGCGAGTTCTGCGGGGCGCCGGCCGGCGGGCTCGAACTGCCGCGCCAGGCAACGGGCTGACGCCGCGGCGGCCGACGGCGCGTCACCGGCGCGCCGGGCCGCGCGCGTTCTTGTCATGTAATGCGCATCTCCGGGACACTGCCGAGGATATGGGACGTACGATGTCCCACCCCCACCGAAAGGCGTGCCGACGATGGCCCCACCGCCATGCCAGCAACGGACCCGACGACGGCGCAGCATCCGGGGCCGAACGTGGCGCCACCGCGCGGCCGGTGCCGCCGCGGCCTGTGCGCTGTTCCTGCTCGTGCCCCTGCTCCCGCACGGCGCCGCCGCCGCGGACGAGCCCGCCGCGGCGGCCGGACCGCCGCAGGGGGCCGCCGCGTTCGAGGAGGAGGTGATCTTCCGGGCCGACCTGGAGGAGGGCTACGCCTGCTTCCGCATCCCCGCCGTGGTCAGCACCACGGAGGGCACGCTGCTCGCCTTCGCCGAGGGCCGCAGGGACAACTGCGACGACGCCGGCGACATCGACGTCGTGCTCAAGCGCTCCTTCGACAACGGCCGTTCCTGGGAGCCGCTCCGGCTCGTCGCCGAGGGCGGTGGCGACACCCACGGCAACCCGGCGCCCGTCGTCGACGCCACGACCGGCCGCATCCTCCTCGTCACCACCCGCAACCCGGGCCAGGGCGGCGGCAACTGCCCGGCACCGTGCGAACGCATCCCCCACCTCCAGTACAGCGACGACGACGGCGCCACCTGGTCCGAGCCGCGGGACATCCGTGAGCAGCTGCGCCCCGACGACTGGAACTCCTGGTACGCGACGGGGCCGCTGCACGGCATTCAACTGGCTTCAGGTACGCATCGCGGGCGGCTGGTGGTCTCGGTCAACGCGGAGACCTACGCGGGCGGCCGCGTCACCCACAACCACGGGGCCCTCGCCTACAGCGACGACGGCGGCGAGAACTGGCAGCTGGGCGCCGTGGACACCTGGCCGATCGCGGCGGACGGCACGTTCCGCCAGAAGCCGTCCGAGATGGCCGTGGCGGAACTGCCCGGCGGCAGGGTGTACGTCAACAGCCGCGAGCAGGACGGCACGGACCTCGGCCACCGCAACTACGCGGTCAGCCACGACGGCGGCGAGAGCTTCGCCGCGCCGTTCGTGACCCAGCCCGACCTCTACACACCGCAGGTGCAGGGGTCGCTGCTGCGCCTCGGTGACGACCGGCTGCTGCTGGCCGCGCCCGCCGATCCCGACCGGCGGCGCACCATGATGATCCGCTCATCCTGGGACGGCGGCGTCACGTTCGACGCCGCCGACCGCGGCGCCGTGGTGACCACCGACTGGTCCGGCTACTCCGACATGGTCCTGATCCCGGGCGGCACCGGCACGGTGGGCCTGATGTACGAGGCGGGGCCCGTGGACGCGCGCGACGAGATCAGGTTCGCCCGCTTCACCGAGGACTGGCTCGGCCCGCGCGCCGGTCCCGGCCCCTCGACGCCCGATCTGGCCCCGGGCGCCGGGCCCGCGGCGGTGACCGGCTCGGTGGGCACGGCGGCGGGCAGGTTCGGGGCGGGCGCGGCGTTCGACGGCGGGGGCGACGGGGTGCGGCTGCCGTTCCGCGATGAACTTCCGCTCGGCGCGGGCGACTTCACCGTCAGCCTGTGGTTCCGGTACTCCGTCGGGACGGGCGAGCACCCGTTCCTGTGGATGGGCGGTGTCGGAGGCCGGGCCCCGCAGGTGTGGGTACGCGGGGAGCCGGGGAACGGCCGGGTCCGGGCCCTGATGACCGCGGTCGAGGGCGGTGCCGCGCCGGCCAGCGCGGAGGTGGTGACGGACGGCGCGTTCAACGACGGGGAGTGGCACCATCTGGCGCTGACGCGCGCGGGCGGGCGGCTGTCCCTGTCCGTCGACGGCGGCGCCGCGGTGTCCGTGCCCGAGGCGCCCGGCACCGTGAGCCGGACCTCGACGTTCGGCGTGCACCTCGGGCAGCGCCCCGACGACCGGCTGCGGCTGGTCGGTGCGCTGGACGAGGTGCGGGTGTACGACCGGGCGCTGACCGCCGCGGAACTGGCCGCGCTCCGGGAGTCGAACGCGGAGCCCGGGGGCGGGAACGCCGTCACCCGGCTCCCCCTCGACGAGATCGGCGCGGGCGGCTCCTGAGCCCCTCGCCCCGGCCCCGCCGCACACGTCCGCGGTGGGGCGGGGGCGTACGGTCGGGGCATGCGTACTGTCATTGCAGGAGGACACGGCAAGATCGCCCGCCGGCTCGAACGGCTCCTCGCGGGCCGCGGGGACCAGGTGGCCGGGCTGATCAGAAATCCGGCGCAGGCCGGGGCGTTGCTCGCCGCGGGGGCCGAGCCGGTCGTGTGCGATCTGGAGTCGGCGAGTGCCGAGGAGGTCGGCCGGCACCTCGCGGGCGCGGACGCGGCCGTCTTCGCGGCGGGCGCGGGCCCGGGCAGCGGGGCCGCCCGCAAGGAGACGGTCGACCGGGCCGCGGCCGCGCTGTTCGCGGACGCGGCCCAGCGGGTCGGGGTGCGCCGCTTCCTCGTCGTCTCCTCGATCGGCGCGGACGAGGAGCCGCCGCCCGGCACCGACCCGGTGTTCGCGGCCTACCTGCGGGCCAAGGCCGCGGCGGACGCCGACATCAGGGCCCGCACGGGCCTGTTCTGGACGATCCTGCGGCCGGGGAGCCTCACCGACGATCCGGGGACCGGTCTGGTGCACCTGGCCGAACGGACGCCGCGCGGGCAGATCAGCCGGGACGACGTGGCTGCCGTGCTGGCCGCGCTGCTCGACCGGCCGGGCACGGCCGGGCTGACGCTGGACCTGATCGGCGGGGACACCCCGGTGGGCACGGCGGTCGACCGCGTCGCGGCCTGACGCCGGTGCGCCACCGCGGGGGCAAGGCCGCTCGTATGAGTTGCTGGTGCCCCATCAGCCGAGGTTTGCCCCGTCGCACTTCCCAGCCCTCTTTCGGGGCTGGGAGGTGCCCCCGCGCAACCCGGTAATCCCCCGGCCGGGCATCGGCGGACGGGACGCTCGGCGCCGGGCCGCGTGCCGGCTCACGTCGTCTCCTCCCTGTGCCGAGTCCTCGGCGTCCGGGGAATCGGCGGAGCCGGAGGAATCCGAGGCGTCCGCCGCCGTGCCGCCCGGAGAGTCGTCGCACGGGTCGGATGCGCAGACCGGTACCGCGCCCGATGCTCCTGGGCTCCCAGAAGGGCACCGGACCACCGGCCGTTCCGAACCGACCAGCTGCCGACCGTCGCCGAGGAGTCCGGCTCGTACACGCCGAACCCGGCCCGTTCGGCGGGCTGCCGCCCGAGCAGCCCGCGCGACCGGACACGCGGGACGCCTCGCACGCTCGCATGCTTCGGTCCGCTCTCTCCTTCGGCGGGCCGGCGACGCTGGCACCGCCGGCCCGTCTCCCCCGACGAGTGCACCCATCGGTTTGCGGCCGACGGAGATGCCCCGTTACCCGGCAAGAATGGCGGCGACGCTTTCGTCTCGCTTTCATGGCGCGCGGCACCCGTGGTCAGCCAGGTGTATGGGGCCGCACTGTGGGTGAACGGCGGACGGTGAGTCCGTGCCGAGCCGTCGTTCCAGGTGCCCACGCGGCAGCTGACAGCCCGGAGCCGACGCACAGCATTGCGCGTGGTGGGCGTTCGCAGTACCTTCCCGGCGGCATTGTCGGCCCGGGGAGGAACCATGCGTCCGTCACACTTTCGTTCGCTCCGCTCGCCGTTACGCGTGGTGGGAGCTTGCCTGGCCGTGCTGCTGCTGCCGTGGGCGCCCGCCGCCGCGGCCGAACCCCGTCCGGCCGCGGCCGAGCCGGTGATGAACGGGGCGGTATTCAACGACCCGGCTGCGGGCCCCGCGTCCGGCACACCGACCGCGGCCCAGCGGGCCGTCTTCGATCAGCTGATCGGCCTGATCCGGGCGACTCCGGCCAACGAGCGGATCGAGTTCGCCATGTTCGAGTTCACCGACGGGGCGAGCGGCGTCCCGCAGCAGGTGGTGGACAGCCTGCTCGCCGCGCACGACCGAGGCGTCGACGTACGGATCATCCTGGACAGCACGGACAAGAACGACCCGGTGCACGAGCGACTGGACAGCGCCCTCGGGCACGGCGACTCCGCCGGTTCCTGGGTCGTGCAGTGCGGCACCGACCGCGGCTGCATCGGGCGGAACTACTCGCATGAGAAATTCGCTCTCTTCTCCCGGGTGGTCCTCGCCAACGGTGCGACCCACCAGGACGTCGTCTTCCAGAGCTCGTCCAACCTGACGGACTGGTACCTCTTCAACTCCTACAACGAAGCCTTCACACTGAGCGACGCCACCGTCTACGACGGCTACCGAAGGCACTTCGCCGATCTGAACGCCGGCCGGAAGCGGGACGTTGCCCCCGACTACTTCTGGACCACCCCGACCGGCTCGACGTACCGGGCGCACTTCTACCCGCGTGCCCAGGGCACGGGCGACCCGATGGTGAACGTCCTGCGGAACGTCGAGTGCTCCTACCAGGACGAGGCGGGCGTCGCCCGGCAGACCGACATCCGGCTGGTCGTCTCCGCCTTCACCCAGCACCGCAGGGCCATCGCCGAGGAGCTGATCCGGCTGCGCGGCGAGAACTGCTGGATCGATGTCGTCTACGCGACGAACGGCATCGAACCCACCGTGATGAGCACGCTGGACAACACCGCGGCCAACGGCAAAACGCTCCAGCTCACCCCGTGCACCCACGACGTGGCCGCCGGACACCAGGTGCGTCCGCACGCGAAGGTGATGATGACCGACGGCCACTACGACGACGACATCGTCCCGCGGGTCTACACCGGCAGCGCCAACTTCACGCACCTGGAAAACTCCGACGACTCGCAACTGCGCATCATGGGACGAGAGGTTCACGACGCCTATCTGTCCTGGTTCTACGATCTGCGAGCCGCCTGCCGCGCCTGAGCGCCGGGGAGCGGCACCCCGCGTGCGGGGACGGAACGGCCCCGGCCGCGCCGTACCCGGCGCGGGCGCGAGAAGTACCCGGCCGCCCGCGTGTGTCCCGCTCGTCGACGTTTCTCCGCCCGGGCGAGCGGCCCCCGGCGGAACAGCGCCCCTTCTTGTCGGGGCCCGTTCATCGCCGTATGGTCCTTGCGGGAGGTCGGACGTCCCACCTCCGGTCGGCGTCCCCGAGCGAAGGAGCCCATGAAGCGATGCATTCCTCGACTCCTGCCCTGCGCGTGCTGTTCCTGACGACGACGGCGGCTCTCGGCGTCCTCGCCACCGCCGCCGGCGCCCTCGCCGATCCTGGTCCTGGCGCGGGCGCGGACGCCGGCCCGGCCGGCGCCCCGGCCGCCGGGTGCACCTCGTCCGTGCCGTACGCCTCGGGCGAGGGCGGCTACGACACCTACCGCATCCCGGCCGTGGTCACCACGGCCGAGGGTGCCCTCCTCGCCTTCGCCGAAGGCCGGGTGGGCGGCGCGGGCGACACCGGCAACATCGACGTGGTGGTGCGCCGTTCGACCGACGGCGGCTGCACCTGGGGGCCGCTGTCCGTGGTCGCGGCGGGCGGCGGCGACACCCGGGGGAACCCGGCGCCGGTCGTCGATCCGGCCACCGGCCGGGTGGTCCTGGTCACCTGCTTCAACGGCGGGCAGGCGACCGAGGCGGAGATCATGCGGGGCGAGGTCGGCCCCGAGGAGAGCCGCCGCGTCTTCGTGCAGACCAGCGACGACGACGGCCGCACGTTCGGCGAGCCGCGCGAGATCACCGACACGGCCAAGCTGCCGCACTGGCGCTGGTACGCGACGGGCCCCGGGCACGCGATCGCGCTCACGCACGGCGCGCACGCGGGCCGCCTCCTCGTCCCCGCCAACCACTCGGCCGCGCCGCCCGAGGGCTCGGCGGACACCGGGCAGGAGGCGAAGTACTACGGGGCGCACGCGCTGTTCAGCGACGACGGCGGACAGACGTGGGGGCTCGGGTACGTGGACGACTCCTACGAGGGCGCCCTCAACGCCAATGAGTCACTGGCCGCCGAACTGCCGGACGGACGCGTGTACTTCACCTCCCGCGACCAGAACGGGACGGCCGCGGGCAACCGGCTGGACTCGTATTCGGGCGACGGCGGCGCGACGCTGGAGCGGCCCTGGGCCGTGCAGCCCACGCTGAACGACGTGCCGGTGGTCCAGGCCACCGTGCTCCAGGTGGACGGCGGGGCCGACGCCCCGCTGCTGTTCGCCGGTCCTTCCAACCCGTCGGCCCGCGAGGCGCTCGCCGTGTGGCGCAGCGACGACGCGGGCGGCTCGTTCCGCCGCGTGACGACCCTGTCGGAGCTGCCCGCCGCGTACTCCGACCTGGTGCAGGTCGACCGGGACACGGTGGGGGTGCTGTACGAGACGGGTGCGGACGGGCCGTACGAGACGATCGAGTTCCGCCGCCTGACCGGCCTGACCGGCCGCTGACGCGCCACCTGACCCCAGGCCCTGCCCCCCGGCCGCCCACCGGCGGCCGGGGGCAGGTGCCTTCAGAGCAGCCCGGCGGCGGCCAGGTACTTGGCGACCCGTTCGATTTCGCCGTCCGACAGCGGGATCTGCGGCTCCGCGGTCGTGGCGTGGTCGATGACGCCGCGCAGCCGCAGGGCCGCCTTGAACGCGCCGATGCCGGAGGAGCCGCGGCCCATCCGGTCGGCCGAGCCCACGTCGACCATGGCGAACAGGTTGCACAGGCGTTCCTGCTCCGTCCTGGCGCGGTCCCAGTCGCCCGCCGCGCAGAGCCGGTAGAGCCGGACGTAGCCGTGCGGGTCGACGTTGCCGAGGCCGGGGACGACGCCGTCGGCGCCCATCAGCAGGGCGGTGTCGACGAGGAGTTCCGACCCGGTGAGGACCGAGAAGCCGGGGATGGCCGCGGTGATCACCTCGCGCAGCGCGGCCTGGTCGCCGCTGGAGTCCTTCAGCCCGGTGAGCACGCCGTCGGCGGCGAGCGAGAGGACGACGTCCGGGTCGAGCTTGGTCTGCACGGCGACCGGCAGATCGTAGGCGACGACCGGCGCCCCGGTGTGCTCCGCGAGCAGCCGGAAGTGCCGGTCGATCTCGGCCGGGTGGGTACGCGTGTAGAACGGCACGGTGGCGACGACCGCGTCGGCGCCGGCCGCGAGCGCGGTGCGCGCGTGCGCGAGGACGCGCGGCGTGGTGGTGTCGATGGCCCCGGCGAGCACGGGCAGAGAGCCGTCGAGGTGGGCGGTCACGGTCTCGACGACCGTGCGCCGCCTGGTGTCGGTCAGGAACGCGACCTCCGAGGTGGAGCCGAGCAGGAACAGGGCGTCGACCCCGGCCCCGGCCAGGTGGTCGACGAGCTTGAGCAGCGAGTGGGTGTCCACCTCGCCCTCGGGGGTCAGGGGGGTGCAGACGGGCGGGATGACGCCGGTGAGGCGTGCGGGCATGCTCATGAACGCTCCCCGGCGCTCGTGGCCTGGACGACGAGGTCGTGGGTGGACTCGGACTCCCCGACGGGGTGATGACAGCGGAATCGGTGCATGCCGGGAGTTTCCCGGCCACTTGCGGCGAAGTCCGGCATCGACGCGGCGCACACCTCGTCGGCCTTCCAGCACCGGGTGCGGAACGGGCAGCCGCTCGGCGGGCTGACCGCCGAGGGAACGGGACCCGCCAGCGGTATCGGGTCGATGGGGTCGAGCAGGCCGGGCGTCGCGGAGAAGAGGGCGCGGGTGTAGGGGTGCCTGGCGCGGGTGGTGATGTCCCCCGCGGGCGCCTCCTCGACGATCCGGCCGAGGTACATGGTGACGACGCGGTCGCTCATCCGGCGCACGGTCTGGATGTCGTGGGAGACGAAGACCAGCGCGAGGCCGAGCCGTTCCTTGAGGTCGAGGAGCAGGTTGAGGATCTGGGCGCGCACGGAGACGTCCAGGGCGCTGGTGGGCTCGTCGGCGATGACCAGATCGGGTTCGAGGGCCAGCGCACGGGCGATGGCGACGCGCTGCCGCTGGCCGCCGGACAGCTGTCCGGGCAGGGCGCCGGCCAGCTGCGCGGGCAGCCCGACCAGGGCCATCAGCTCCCGCACGCGTTCCTCCCTGGCGGCCGGCGTGCCCCGGCGGTGCACGTCGAGGGGGTCGCGCAGCACGCGGCGCACGGACAGGCGGCGGTTGAGTGCCGTCGACGGGTCCTGGAAGATCATCCCGATGCCGGTGCCGATGGTCTCGCGGCGCTCGGCGGGCCGCATGGCCCACAGGTCACGGCCGCGGAAGGCGACGGTGCCGCGGGTGGGGCGTTCCACGCCGACCAGGACCCGGGCGAGCGTGGACTTGCCGCAGCCGGACTCGCCGACCACGCCGAGGGTTTCGCCGGGCGCGACGGTCAGGTCGGCGCCGGTGAGCGCGTACACCCGGTCCGGGCGGAACAGGCCGCCGGTGCGGGCCGAGTAGACCATGTGCGCGTCCGTGACGGTCATGAGGGTCACCGTGCGGCCTCGCTCTCCGTGCTTCCGGTGGGTCCTTGGCTGTCCGGCCCGTCTGCCGCGCCCGCCCCGTCTGCCGCGCCCGCCGCATCCCCGGTGGCCGGGTGGTGGCAGGAGACGAGGTGCTGCCGTCCTGGCGCCGGAACGCGGGGCACGGCGGTGGCGCAGACCTCGCCGGCCAGCGGGCAGCGATCGGCGAACCGGCAGCCGGGCGGGAAGTCCGCGGGGGACGGGACGACGCCGCGGATCTGTGTCATGCGCTCGGCCGCGGACTCGAGCGAGAGCACCGAGCCGAGCAGCCCGCGCGTGTAGTGGTGCGCGGGCGCCCCGACCAGGTCGGCGGTGATGCCCGACTCGACGAGCTGGCCGCCGTACATGACGACGATGCGGTCGGTGACGTCCGCGACGAGCGCGAGGTCGTGCGAGACGAGGATCAGCGCGAAGCCCAGCTCCGCCCGCAGCCGCAGCAGGAGTTCGATGATCTGTGCCTGAACGGTCACGTCCAGGGCGGTCGTCGGCTCGTCGGCCACGATCAGCCGGGGGTCGCGCGAGAGCGCCATCGCGATCAGCACGCGCTGCCGCTGACCGCCGGAGATCTCGTGCGGGTAGCTGCGCAGGGTGCGCTCGGGGTCGAGTCCGACCAGGCGCAGCAGCTCGGCCGGGCTGCGCCGGCCGCCGCGGCGGACGAGCTGCTTCAGCTGGCTGCGGATGGTCATGGCCGGGTTGAGGGAGGACAGGGCGTCCTGGTAGACCATCGCCATCTCGTGGCCGAGCAGCGGCCGCCGCGCGCGGGCGGGCAGGCCCAGCAGCTCGCGGCCTTGGAACGTGACGCTGCCGGAGACGCGGGCGCCGCGCGGCTGGAGGCCCATGAGGGTGAGTGCGGTCAGCGACTTGCCGCAGCCGGACTCGCCGACGAGGCCCAGGACTTCGCCGGGGCGGATGTCGAAGCCGATGCCGTCCACGACGTCCGTGCCGCCGTGCTGCCCGTCGAAGCCGATGGCCAGGTCGCGGACGGACAGCACCGGTTCGCCCTCGGCCGGCGGCCTGGCCCTGGCGCGCAGTCTGCGGCCCGCCTCCGTGAGCCCGGGCAGCGGCAGCACGCCCCCGCCGCCGGCCGCCGCGTTCTCGGCGGCCTCGGCCTCGGCCGCGGGCCGTTCCGCCGCGGGCCGTTCCGCCGCCGCCTGCGGCGGGACGGCCGGGCCGGCGCCGGGCGTCAGTTCCGGCTCGGCGCCCGGCGCGGCGTCCGCGGCCCGCGCGGGGGTGCGGCGCGGGCCGCGGGCGCGGGGCGCGGCCCAGGCGTCGGAAACGCCCTCGGACAGGACGTTGAGCGCCAGGACGGTCAGCAGCATCAGCAGGCCGGGGAAGACCGTGGCCCACCAGCCGCCCAGGAGCACCATGTTCTTGCCGTCGGCGATGACGCTGCCCCACGACGGCTCCGGCGGCCGGACGCCCGCGCCGATGAACGACAGCGACGCCTCGAAGACGATCGCGTCGGCGACCATCACCGTGCAGAACACCAGGATGGGCGCGGCGCAGTTGACGGCGACGTGCCGGATCAGGATGTGCGGGGTGCGGGCGCCGATGACGCGTTCCGCGGTGACGTAGTCCTCGCCGTACTGGTCCATCACGTTCGCGCGGACCACGCGCGCGATGGGCGGGGTGTAGAGGAAGGCGATGGCGCAGATCAGCACGGGAATCCCGCCGCCGAACACGGAGATCAGCACGGCGGCGAGCGCCACGCCGGGGAAAGCCATGACGATGTCGAGGGTGCGCATCAGCGTCTCGTCGACGGCCTTGCGCGAGGTCGCGGCCACCGCGCCGAGCAGCGCGCCGGCCGCGAGCGCGAGCAGCGTCGCCCCGAGCCCGATGGCCAGCGACCAGCGGGCGCCGTGCATCAGGCGGCTGAGGATGTCACGGCCGAGGCTGTCCTGCCCCATCCAGTGCTCGCCCGAGGGCCCTTCGGCCGTACCGGCCTGGGCATACGGGTCGTGCGGTGCGATCAGCGGCGCGAACAGCGCGGCCAGGACGACGACGGCGAGGACCGCGAGCGCGGCCCTGGACAGCACGGGCAGGCGGGTGAACCACTTCACGCTGCGCTCCTCAGCCGCGGGTTGACCAGGAGATAGAGGATGTCGATGACGAGGTTGATGACGACGAAGCCGGCCGCCGTGGTGAGGACGACGCCCTGGACGACGGCGGGATCGCCGTTGCGCACGGCGTCGATCATGAGCTTCCCCATGCCGGGCAGGCCGAAGATCGTTTCGATGACAACCGCGCCCCCGAGCAGGTAGCCGACGCGCAGCCCGAGCACGGTGAGCGGGTTGACGAGCGCGTTGCGCAGCACGTTCCTGCCGACCACCACGACCGGCGGCAGGCCGCTGCCGACCGCGGTGCGCACGTAGTCCCGGTCGAGTTCCTCGACGACGGCGGTGCGCACGATGCGCGTCAGCTGGGCCGCGACCGGCAGCGAGAGCGCGAGGGCGGGCAGGGTCATCGTCTCCAGCCAGCCGGTGAACGAGTCGTTCGGGTTGATGTAGCCCCCGGTGGGGAACCAGCCCAGCTCGACCGCCCCGTACTGGATCATCAGCAGCGCAAGCCAGAAGCTGGGGGCGGCGACGCCGGTGAGGGAGACGACGCGGATGATCTGGTCGGGCAGCCGGTCGCGGTAGATGGCCGCGGTCACCCCGAGGATCAGCGACAGGACGACGCCGACGCCGAGTCCGAGGAACGTCAGCTGCATGGTGAGCGGCAGCGCCGTGCTCACCTGGTCGATGACGGGGGCGCGGGTGAGCACGCTGATGCCCATGTCGCCGGTGAGCAGGTCACCGACGAAGTCGGCGTAGCGGACGGCCAGCGGGTCGAGCAGGCCGTTCTCCTCGCGGAACTGGTGGAGTTGCTCCGCCGTCGGGTTGGCCCCCTGGTAGTAGGCGGACGCCGGGTCCATGTCGGCGAACCGCATGACGATGAAGACGAACAGCACGATGCCGAGCATCAGCGGAACGAGGAGGAGGACGCGCCGCAGCAGCATCCTGGCGATGATCATCACGACGACGCTGCCCTTGCCTGGAGCACGTTGACGCCCGGGTAGGCCAGCGCGCGCACCCCGACGACGCGGTCCGGGTCCCAGGCCGTGAGCAGCTCGTTGTGCACGACGGGGTAGAGGACGGCCTGTTCGGCGATGACGTCGAGGTACTGGTGGGTCAGCGCCAGCTTGCGCTGCGGGTCCGGCTCGCGGCTGGCGCGGTCCATCAGCTCGAACAGGGCCTGCGCGTCCTCGCTGTCCTGCCAGCGCGCGTAGGACATCCACAGGCCGTCGGCCGTGTAGTTGTAGCGCATGATCAGGTCGGCGTCGAGGCCGAACTGGTTCGGGTTGGAGACGGCTGCGACGACCTGGTAGTCCTGGTTCTGGTCCATCTTGGTGAACAGGGCGGAGGTCTCCTGCGGCTCCAGGGTGGTCGAGACGCCGATGGCGTCCCAGGACGCCTTGATGGTGGGCAGACAGTCCACGAACCAACTGACGTTGACCGACATCAGGTTGACGTCGAGCCCGGAGACCCCGGCCTCCGCCAGCAGCGCGCGAGCGCGTTCCGGGTCGTAGGCGTAGACGGTGGCTGCGGGGGCGTGCGACGGGTTGTCCTCGTTGAGGAACGAGGTGGGCGCCCGGCCGTACCCCTTCAGTCCGACCTCGATCAGCTGCTCGGTGTCGATCGCGTAGAGCAGGGCCTGGCGCACGCGGACGTCGTCGAACGGCGGATTGGCCGTGTTGAACATCAGGAACGCGTGGTTCATGCCGGCGCCGCCCTGTACTTCCAGACCGTCGCCGCGCAGCTGCTCGACGTTGGCGTACGGGATGTTCTCCGCGATCTGGGCGTCGGCGCTGTCCCCGGAGACCATCGCGACGCGGGGGGCGGCATCGACGATCGTCAGCCAGTTCATGCGCCGGAACATGGGCGGGCGGGGGCCGTTGTAGCCGTCGTACGCCTCGAAGGTCGAATTGGACTTGGGCTGGTGGGAGGTCAGCGTGTACGGCCCGGAGCCGACGGCGAGCCCGCCGGTGGCCTCGTCCCAGGCGCCCTCGCGGCCGAAGACGTGCCGCGGCATGATCTTGGCGATGCCGAGCCGGGCGGCGGCGTCGGGGAAGGGGTAGTGGAAGTCCAGCTCGACGGACAGGTCGCCGGTCTTGCGCACCTCGCGCAGCCAGGTGACGAAGAACGATCGGGCCAGCGGGCGCACTTCGGGGTCGAGTATCCGGTCGAAGGTGAAGACGACGTCGTCCGCGGTCACCGGCTCGCCGTCGTGCCAGGTCGCGCCCCCGCGGAGGGTGAACTCCCAGGTGGTGGCGTTCCGGTCGGCGGGCAGCGCCAGGGCGAGCGACGGATAGGGCTCGCGGGTGACGGGGTCGGTGTCCAGCAGGCCCTCGTAGATGTGCTGGATCGCGGCCATCGAGAACGCGGACGCGGTCTGCGTCGGGTCCCAGCTCTGGTCGTTCCCGTACCCGATGACCACGGTCAGGTCGCCAAGTCCTGTGCCGCCGCCACCGCCGCCGCCCGTCCCGATCGTGGAGGGCGGCCCTGTGCAGGCGCCGAGGCTCGCGGTGACGGCTCCCGCCGCGCCGAGTGCGCCGGACAGCTTGAGGAAGGCCCTGCGGTCGAACCTGTTGTTCACGGCGCCTCCAGCGCGTAAAGAGAGGAGGTCCTACGTTCTACGTCCTAGGTGAACGTAGGAGCGCGCCGCAAGAGAGGTCAAGACCTGTGCGAACACTGGACGCCGACCGGACATCCCATGTCCTATCTCCGGTGGCAGAATGTGAACTCAAGGTCAAGAGTCGGTGGTCATGTTCGAACGTGAGACCGCACCGGGGAGAAAGAGGCAGCCATGGCAGCCCGCCGCATGATGTCCGAGGAGGTGCAGGGCCAGATCAAGAAGCTGATCCTGAGCCGCCGCCTGGCGCCGGGAGACCCCCTGCCCACGGAGAGCGAGATGATGAGCCTGTTCGGCGTCAGCCGGAACTCCGTCAGGGAAGCGCTCAAAGCCCTCCAGGCGGTCAGCATCGTCGACATCAGGCACGGATTCGGCACGTACGTCGGCTCGCTCAGCCTGGACTCGTTCGTCGAGGGCATGGTCTTCCGCGCCGCGGTGCGCCACCGCAGGGGCGAGGCCAGCCTGGACGAACTGCTGGAAGTCCGCGAGGCGCTGGAGGCCGGCCTGATCGGCAGCGTCGCGGGCAAACTCCCGCCGGACGACCTGGCCGCGCTGCGGGACCTGGTCCGCACGATGGAACGGGAGGCCGCCGCCGGCCGCGTCACCGCGGCCACCGACCGGGCGTTCCACCTGGCCCTCTACCGCTCCCTCGGCAACCACCTGCTGAGCGAGGTGCTCGACGCGTTCTGGGCCGCCTTCCACCGGGTACGGGAGGAGCTGAAGGAGGACGCCCAGGACCCCCGCGTCATCTGCTCCCGCCACCAGGACATCGTCGCGGCCCTGGAATCCACCGACGGCCCCCGCGCCACGGCCGCGATGCACCACCACTTCGCGGGCATCCGCCAGGTCCTGTCGGACAGCGCGCGCACCTCCGCGCCGGACGCCACCTGAGCGGCACCTCGCGGGCGGCGCCGGCAGCTCGACGTCTGCCCGGCGTGCCCGGCGCACCGGCTCGTGCCGGGGCGCCGCCGACAGCGGACGCGTCGCCGACGGGCCGGTGGCCGCCGCGGCGGCAGGCCCGCATGGCAGCATCGTCCGCATGCCAGGATTCATGACGCCCGACCAGCTCGCCGCCCGCACGGCACGGGCTCTCGACGCGGCCGTCGCCGCGGGCCGCGCTCTCGGACTCGCGGTGACCGACGCGGCCGTGCTCCACGACGTGTTCTCCGTCGTGGTGCATCTCGCTCCGTCGCCCGTGGTGGTCCGGGTGCCCGCCGTCCTGCCGTCGTCCGCCGGCCCCGACGCGCAGGCGGCGCAGCAGCAGACGGAACTCGACCTGGTGAGCCGGCTCGCGGAACAGGGCGTTCCGGTGGTCCCGCCGAGTCCGCTCGTCCCGGCGGGAGCCGGTGCGGCGCGACGGTTTCTCGATGACGTGTCGGCAGTTCGTCGAGGAGGACCGGAGTGCCGAGCCCGACTACGTGCACAACTCCGGGCTGGTGGCCGGCCTGCACGCCGCGCTGCGCACGTACCCGGGTGAGCTGCCGTTCCTGTCGGCGGACGAGCCGCGGTTCACCACGGAGAGCCTTGTCGCGCTCCGCGCGCCTCCCGACCTCATCGAGCCGGCCGATCTCGACCGGGCGCAACGGGAGTGGGAGATCCTCGAACCGGTGGTCCGCTTCGCGCGCGGCGTTCGAGGCGGCGTTCCCCGGCGTCGGTCTCCAGCCGATCCACGGAGACGCCCCGGCGGTCAATGTGCTCGCCACGGCGAACGGCGAGTTGTACTCCGACTTCGAGCTGGTCGCGCTCGGACCCGTCGAGTGGGACCTGGCGGGCCTGTGGCCCGAGTGCGAGGCCGCGTACGACTCCGCCGCGCGGCGCCACGGCCTGCGCGGGCTGGACGAGCGCGCCCTGCGCTTCGTCAACGCCGTGGGCATGTCCAGAACGGTGGCCTGCCTCGCGCTCGCGCCGCAGTTGCCGATGCTCGTGGAGGCGGTGAAACCGTCGATCGAACGCTGGCGGACCATGCCGTTCGCCGGCGGCCTGGGCCTGGACGCGGGCGGGGCCCTGGGGGGCACGTCCTAAGGAGGCGGCAGGAAGCCATCGGTGACGAAGGAGGAGATGTAGCGGGCGAACAGCGCGTCGTCGATCGGGGGGCAGGTCACCTCGCTCCCCCGCAAGGCGCGGCGGGTCGATGCGGAGTCGAAGACGAGGGAGGGGGGCGGGGGTTCCTCGTCGGGCCGTGCGCCTCGCGCGGGCAGGAGGCCGAGCAGCGGGAAGGCCGCGTTCCCCGGCTGCTGTTCCAGGTGGCGGTGCCACTGTTCCAGCGGGACTTCGTCGATGCGGTGACCGAGGGTCCGCAGCCGGCTCACGATCTCGGTGAACGGCAGCCGGCGTTCACTGGACAGGTGGAAGATGCCGCCGGTGTTCGACGGGTCGGCGGCGAGCGCGCCGATGGCGGCGCTGACGTAGTCCACGGGGACGAGGTCGAAGTCCCCGGCGTAGTCGCGGGGCGCGAGACCGGCCTGGAGGCAGCCCTTGACCAGCAGCCAGAGGAAGTCGGAGGTCTGGCAGACCCCGGTGCCGGTGTGACCGCTGATCCGGGTCGGCCGGTACACCGTCACGCGGAGGCCCCGTTTGCCGGCCTCGGCCACGAGCGCTTCGGCCACCCACTTGGTCCTGGCGTAGCCGTGCCGCAGCAGCGCGCCGTCGCCGAGCGGATGGTCGGGGAGGACGCGTCCGGCGGGGTGGCGGCCGTGGGCGGGGAAGACCCCGACGGTGGAGACGTGGTGGACCGGCACCGCGCGGTGGGCGGCGGCCAGTCTGAGTATCTCCGCGGTGCCGTCGACGTTGGCCGCCTTCAACCGGTCGTACGGATACGTCAGGTTGACCTCGGCACCGGTGTGGAACACCGCGTCGACGTGGCGCGCCAACCGGTCGAACGCCCGCTGCCCGAGGCCGAGCCGCCCGCGGGCCAGATCGCCCGGCACGGCCTCGATCCGGCCCGCGTGGGCGGGGTTCCACAGGTGGTAACGCATGAGGGTGTGCCGCAGCCGCTGGAACGCGGCCGCCGGGTCGGGCGCGCGAACGAGGCAGTGCACCGTCGCGGGCGTGCGCTCCAGGAGGTCGTGGAGCAGGAACGCGCCCAGGAATCCGGTGGCCCCGGTCAGCAGGACGTGGTCGGGCGGACGGGGCGCGGCGGCCGGTCCTGGCGCGGGCACGATGCCGGGATCGAGCGTGGTCTCCTCGCCGAGGTCGTGCGCCTCGGGAGCCCGGCCGCGTTCGCCGAGCGTGCGGGCCAGCGCGGAAAGCGTCTGCGCCGCGAGGATGTCGGAGGGGTGGGCGGGCAGCCCCAGCTCCGCACGGACCCGGACGGCGAGCCGCACGGCGAGCAGGGAATCGCCGCCGTAGGAGAAGAACGTCCGGTCCGGCTCGACCGCTTCGACGTGCAGGACCTCCGCCCAGAGCGCGGCCAGCTCCCGTTCGAGCGTCCCGGCGGGGAGGCGCCCGCCGACGGGCGCGGGCCGCGGCGTCCGTGCGGTCGGCGCGTAACGCCGGTGAACGGCCGCCCGGTCCGTCTTGCCGCTGTGGGTCCGCGGGAAGCCGGGGACCCGGGTGGCGACGGACGGCACCAGGTAGGCGGGCAGCTTCCCGGCCAGCGCCTGACGCACCTGCCCCGGCGCGGGCCTGTCGGGCTCCGCCGCGGTGTAGTAGGCCACGAGCCGCCGTTCCGTGGCGTGGCCGCCCTCGGCCACGACGACGGCGTCGGTGATCCCGGGGACCGTCTTCAACGCGGCCTCGACCTCGCCCGGTTCGACACGGTAGCCGCGGACCTTGGTCTGGTCGTCGCCGCGGCCAAGGAACCTGAGGCTGCCGTCCGGCAGGAACGCCCCCAGGTCACCGGTGCGGTAGAGCAGTCCGCCGGCCGGCCCGAACGGATCGGTGACGAAACGCCGGTCGTTCGCGTCGCCGCCGGACCGGTAGCCCACGGCCACGCTGTCGCCCGCGACGCAGATCTCGCCGACCGCACCGACCGGCCGCGGGCGCAGCCGCCCGTCCAGGACGTACACCCGGCTGCCGGGAACGGGCCGCCCGATCGGTGGCCGGTCAGGCCAGGAAACGGGCGGGCCGGTGAGCCGGTGCCTGGTGACCACGTGGGTCTCCGACGGACCGTACTGGTTTTCCAGCCGCGCCAGGGGACAGGTGGTGAACAGCTCCCTGATGGCCGGCGTGACGTGCAGCTCCTCCCCCGCGGTGATCACCTCGCGCAGGCTCGCCGGGCGGCGCCCGGCGCTCACCGCGTATTCGGCGATCACCTGGAGGGCCACGTAGGGCAGGAAGAGCCGGTCGACCGCGTGGTGCTCGACGAGGTCGAGCAGCCGGTGCGGGTCGCTCCGCGCGTGGTCGTCCACGAGGACGAGGGTGCCGCCGACGGCCCAGGTGCAGAACATCTCCTGGAAGGCGACGTCGAACCCGAGCGGCGCGAACTGCGCGGTGCGCGGGCCCGCTTCCGCGGACGACTCGCCGCACTGCCAGTCGACGAGCGCCGCGAGCGACCGGTGGGGCATGACCACGCCCTTCGGCCGCCCGGTCGACCCCGAGGTGTACACGAGGTAGGCGGGATCGTCCCGGCCCACCGCCGGCAGCGGCGGACGCGGCGCGCCGCCGGGA
This sequence comes from Streptomyces sp. MP131-18, assembly GCF_001984575.1. Classification (GTDB taxonomy): domain Bacteria; phylum Actinomycetota; class Actinomycetes; order Streptomycetales; family Streptomycetaceae; genus Streptomyces; species Streptomyces johnsoniae. The sequence continues at coordinate 3,183,007 of NZ_LZNS01000001.1, forward strand.
GCGGGCGCGGGCACGTCCTCGACGAGGATCGTCTCCACCCCGGGCAGGCCGCCGCCGGCCCGCCGGGTCAGCACGGCGGCCGGTTCGCTGTCGCGGAGGAGGAAGGAGAGGCGGTCCGCCGGGAGGGCGGGGTCCAGCGGGACGCATGCCCCGCCGGCGTACAGCACGCCGAGTACGGCCACCAGGGCGTCGACCGACCGGTCGAGCATGATTCCGATGCGCTGCCGGGCGAGCCCGCGCGCGGTGAGCGCCCCGGCCAGGGCCGCGGCGGAGGCGGCCAGTTCCCCATAGGTCATCCGGTGCTCGCCGTGGACGACGGCGAGGGCGTCCGGCCGCAACCTGGCGGCTCTGTCGACGCGTTCGTGGGCGGCCGGCGGCACGTCGCCCGCCGCGGCGGCCGGACCACGGCTCAGCGTCTCCACGACGAACGTCCGCTCGTCCTCGGACATGACCCGCAAATCGTCCAGACACCGGTCCTCGTCGGACGTGGCGTCGGTCAGCAGGGCGACGAAGCGTTCGCCGATGCGCCGCGCGGTCGCGGGGTCGAAAATCTCGGTCGCGTACTCCAGCAGCCCCAGATACCCGCCGTCCCGCGGCACAAGATTGAGGAACACGTCGAACTTGGCGGTGCCGCCGTGGCAGTACAGCCGCTCGGCGGTTGCGCCGGGCAGGTCAAGTCCTGGCGCGTCGGCATCGTCGACGGTCACCACGACCTGGAAGAGCGGGAACCGGTCCTGGGTCCGTTCCGGGACCAGCTCGCGCACCAGCCTGCTGTGCGGTACGCGGGTGTGTGCCATGGCGCCCCGCACCGCGCTCCGCGTATCGGCCACCAGCTCCCGGAACGTCTGCCCCCGGCGGGTGCGCTGACGCAGGGGCATCACATCGGACAGGCAGGCGATCAGCGGTTCCAGTTCCAGCGTGTCGCGCCGGGTGACGGGCGTGCCCAGCACGACGTCCTCCTGGCCGCCGAGCCTGACGAGCAACGCGGTCAGCGCCGCGGTGAGCAGCACGAATGGCGTCGTGCGCAGCTCGCGGCAGCTCCGCCGCAGCGCGGCACCCAGCTCCGGGCCGATCACGAACTCGTGCTGTCCGCCGCCGTGTTCCGGCGCCGCCGGCCGCGGACGGTCCAGCGGGAAGGCCGACTCCTCCGGAGCCCCCGCGAGCGTCCGCCGCCAGTACGCCATGGCGGCGTCCGCGGCCTCGTCCGCAGCGCCGTCCGCTGCCTCGTCCGCCGTCGCACGCTGGGCCCTGGCGTACGAGCCGAACGACATGGGCAGGTCGGGCAGCGCGGGCTCACGGCTGTCGAGGGCCATCCGGTACAGCCGGCTGAACTCCTGGTCGAACAGCCGCAGGGACCATCCGTCGATGGCCGCATGGTGCACCCCCACCGCGAGAACGGCGTCCCGCGGGGCGACGCGCAGCAGCGTGGCCCTCAGCAGGGGCGGCCGGTCCAGGGGCAGCGGACCCGAGACGGCGGCGTGCAGCGCCGCGGCCAGGCCGTCCTCTGGGACGGACCGGACGGCAAGCGGCACCTGGGCCGGCGGCGCCACGACCTGGACCGCCCGGCCGCCTTCCATGACGAGCGCGGTGCGCAGCGGTTCGTGGCGGGCGACGAGGGCGGTCAGCGCCGTCTCGACGGCCGCGGCGTCGAGGTCGCCCCGGATGCGGTGGACCCAGGACTCGCGGTAGAGACTCGGCCCCGACGTGAGCTGGTCGTTGAGCCAGATCGACTCCTGCTCGAAGGACATGGGAAAGGTGGCGGCGGGACGCTCGGTCACAGGTCGCCCTCCGGGTGGTCGGGACGTCTCAGCGAGTCGGTGAGGGCAGCGCGGTCCAGCTTCCCGCTGGCGGTGAGCGGGAGGCGTTCCCGGCTGTGCACGCGTTCGGGCACCAGGTGACGCGGCAGCGCCGCGGCGAGCGTGCGGCGCAGCGTCCTCGCGTCCAGGCGGTCCGCGCCGTCGGCGTCCTTCTCCTGGGTGTAGAAGAGGGCGAGCCCTTCGTGGCTCTCGTCCTCCCCTGGCACCGGGACCACCGCGCACTCGCGCACCCCGGACACGTCGCGCGCGGCGGCCTCCACCTCTTCCGGCTCCACACGGTGCCCTCTGATCTTCACCTGCCGGTCGCCGCGCCCCAGGAAGTGCAGGACGCCGTCGCCGTCCAGGAAGCCCTGATCGCCCGTGCGGTACACGCGCGTCGGGACGCCGTCGAGGGGCAGCACCGGGAACCGCTCGGCGGTGAGCCGGGGATCGCCGAGGTAGCCCAGGGCGAGTCCCTCGCCCGAGACGCAGATCTCGCCGGCGGTGCCGGGGGCGGCCGCCTCCCGGCCGTCCGTCAGGAGGTGAACGCGCCGTCCCGGCACCGGAACCCCGATCGGGATGCCGGTGGTTGTCGCGCAGTCCGCCGACCGCACCCGGCGGGCGGTGGCGAAGACGCAGGTCTCCACGGGCCCGTAGCCGTTGGTCAGCGCGGTGGTGGGATGGCGTTCGAGGAACGCCCTGGCCCTGGGCACCGACAGCCGTTCCGCGCCGGTGAGCACCTGGCGGAGCCCCTGGAAGCAACCGGGGTCCTCGTCGAGGAAGAGGTGGAACAGCGAGGCCGTGAGCCAGACCGTGTCCACCCCGTGCTCGTCGGCGAGGCCGCGCAGAGTGCCGGGCATCAGGTACGCGCCGTCCGGGAGCACGCAGGTCCCGCCGTTCAGCAGCGGCCCCCAGGTCTCCAGCGTGAATCCGTCCCACGTCGGTGGCGCGGCCTGGATCATCGTCGGGCCGGACGCGAAGGGGGCGAAGCCGCCGCCGAACAGACTGGTGGTGGCCCGGTGGCCGGACACCACGGCCTTCGGCCGGCCGGTGGTTCCGGAGGTGAAGAAGACGGTGGCGGGGCTCGATCCGTCCACCGGCCGTCCCGGCCGCCGGGTGGCCCGCTCGGCCAGGCGCCCGAACTCCCCCTCCGGCGGCGGCGACCACACCGCGCCCGCCCAGTCGCCCAGTGCCCCCGGCGCGTCCGCCGCTCCCGGCGCCACGGCCACCCGGGGTCGCAGCAGCCCGAGCAGGGCCCGGAGCCGCGGGAGGGGCCATCCGGGGTCCAGAACCGCGTAGGCCGCGCCGGTCTTGAGCACGCCCAGGAGGACCGCCACGAGAGCGGGCGAACGGGGCATGACCACCGGCACGAAACCGCCGGGCCCCGCCCCCCGTTCCTCCAGGGCCGTGGCGCAGGCCCCGGCCGCGGCGTCCAGCTCGGCGTAGGTGACGCGTACGCTGCCGCGGACGAGCGCGACGGCGTCGGGCGTTCGCGCGGCGTGGTACTCGACGGCCGTGTGGATGAGCGGGGAACCGGCCGGGCCGGTGCTCACCTGTCCGTCCTGGCCGCGGAGACGAGCGCGATGAAATCCGCGAGGTCGTCGCAGCCGAGCAGATCCTCGGGACCGACCTCGACTCCCGCTTCCCGGCCGACGCGCAGACATATCCGTATGGCGTCGAGCGACGTGCCGCCGATGTCGTAGAAGCTGTCCGTCGGACGGAGCGGCCCGCGGCCTGTCACCTCGTCCACGATCGACAGCACCAGTGCGTCGGTGTGCTGCGGATCGTCGCCTGACAGGTGCGATGCTGGCATCGTCGTTCCCTTCTGGGCTCTTCGAGCATGAGCGGTGCGCCGTCGTCTGCCGGCTGATGGTGAATGATGCCCGGCTGTGTTCGACGCGGCTTGATCAGCACGGGCCACGGGCTCGGCCAACGATACCGATGGGGCCGACGGCGGGTCAGGAGCCGGAAGAGATACAGGAGTCGACAGGGGTTCAGGAGCCGGCGGTGGTTCAGGAGTCGGCGGGCCGACCGGTGGCGGCGTCGATCCATTCGGTGCCGCCGATCATGTAACCCCACTCGGTCTGGCCGCTGATGGCACTGGTGCGGAACGGCTCCCCGTCGTCGTCGACGCGGAGCGTGCCGGCGCGGTCGCCGCTGGACCAGTCGAGTTCGAGGTACCAGCTGACGTCCTTGGCGTCGGCGCGCGCGTCGACGTAGAAGACCAGAGGTTCCTTCTCGTCGACCCACAGCGGGAGGTCGTCCTGACCGGCCACCGCCGTCGGCCGCGGTGCGGTGGCGTCCAGGTCGACGTCGAACGCCGTGGTCCGCACCGGGCCGCCGCCGCATCCGGAATAGCCGCCGTAGAGGTGCCAGGGCAGCGGCTCACCACTGGCCGTGACGCGCACGCGCAGCTCGCGCAGGACGACCGTCTCCGTCTCCGTGCCCTGAATGGTGAGTTCCACGAGCTGCTCCCCGGCCGGGACGGCGCCCAGGGCGCGTACCCAGCCGGGGGCGTCCGTCTCGAACGGGGGCGGCGGCACCTGGGACGGCGGTCGGTCCACGAGGTAACGGCCCGCGCACTCCTCGAGCGAGTACGGGCGGGTGACCACGGCCAGCGGCGCCGGCTCGGTGGCCTGTTCCGAAGCGCCGGTCGCGGCGTCGTCGCCGTCCTCGCCGTCACCGCCGGTGAGGAGTCCGGCGAGCAGGGCGATCGCCAGGGCGGCGGCGAGGGCGCCCGCCGCGGCCAGCGCGAACCGCGGCCCGGACCGGCGGGGGGCGGGCGCCGACGACGGCTCGGGCTCGCCCGGGGGCTCCTCCGGGGCCGGTCTCGGGCCTTTCCGGTCCCGCTGCCGGGCCGTGTCGGCGGCGATCCACCGCCGGTGCAGCTCTGCGTGTTCCTCGGGCGTGGCCCGGCACAGCCGGGCGAACCGTTCCACGGTCGCGAACTCGGGCGGCAGCGCCTCTCCCCGGCAGTAGCGGTGCAGCGTGGACGCACTCATGTGCAGTCGCTTCGCCAGCACGCCGTAGCTCAGCCCCGAACGGTTCTTCAACTCGATGAGCAGCGCGGCAAGGTCCGCCGTCTCCGCACCCGCCACCGCCGTCCCCCGTTCCTCGCGTCCCGTCCCGGCATTCGAAGCCGGGATCATCCTGGCAGGTCACCCGGGGTGGAACTGTCCCACCCCCCCGAAACCGCGGCGCCCGGTGGCAGGTGGGACGAAGGGCGTCACATGCTGCGGTCGTCCGGGCCACCGGGTCCGGCGGATTCACCGATCCGACGAGAACGACGAGAACGACGAGAGAGCAGCAAAACGATGACCACCAACGCACCGCACCGCCGTCCCCGTCTCCTTGCCGCCGTCGCCGCGCTCGGCGCGACGCTCGCGCTGACGCTCACCGCCTGCCAGGACGAGGAGGCGGACGCCTCCGGCGGGTCCGCGTCCCAGTCGCCCGGCACGGAGTCGCCCCAGGAGGCGGGCGGCGAAGAAACGGCCGAGGAGCCCGGGGACGTGGCGGAGGCCACCGGCCCGCCGGCGACCGGCGGCGGAACGCCCGAGGACGGCGCCGGGGAGCGGGAGCAGGAGGCCACCGCCTGCACGCTCGACACGACCGAGCTGGCCGCCGCCCCGGTCGAACGGCCGATCAACCACATGCTGCTCACGGCGACCAACACCGGCGACGAAACCTGCTTCGCCTACCATGCCCCCTTCCTGCGCCTGGGCGACGACGCCCAGGCCGCCGTCCCGCGCAACGAGGACAGCAAGCCGCAGTCCGTCATCACGCTGGCCCCCGGCCAGACCGCCTACGCCTCGGTCCTCACCTCCTCCGCCGCCATGGATGCGGCGGGCGGCTACACCGCGACCAGTCTCGGCGTGCAGTTCGCCGACGCCGGGGACGCTGCCATCGAGGGGATGGCGGACGTTCCGCTGCCCGGCGGCGAGGTCTACGTCGACGACTCGGCGCAGGTCTCGTACTGGCAATCGTCCCTGAACGACGCGCTCACCTGGTGACATCCCGCGCGCCGGCCTCGCCCCGGGTGGCGGCCCAGCTGGCCAGCAGGGCGAGCTTGCCTGCGGAGTCCGTTCCCGGCGGGACGCTGTAGGTCACGATCTGGCGCCCGGCCTCTCCAGGCATCTCGAACACGTCGAACGCGACCTCGATCAGGCCGACCTCGGGGTGGCAGAACGACTTCACGCCGGTGCGGTGCTCGTGGACGTCGTGGCCGGCCCAGTCCTCGCGGAACTGAGGGCTGCGCGCGGAAAGCTCGCCGATGAGGGCGGTGAGCCGGGTGTTGAGCGGGTCGCGGCCGGCTTCCAGTCGCATGATCGCCGCCGTGGTGCGGCGCGCCAGGGCCCAGTCGACGTAGTAGTCCCGGGCGCGGGGGTCGAGGAAGATGAACCTGGCGATGTTCGGCGTTCCCTCGGTGTCGAAGTGCGGCGCGTACAGGGCCCGGCCCATGAGGTTGGCCGCGATGAGGTCCTGGTCGGCGTTGTGGACGAGCGCCGGCACGGTCATGTGGTCCAGGACCCGCTGCACCGAGGTGCGCACCGACTGGGCGGCCGGTTGCCTGGTGCGTGCCGGCGCCGTGGCCGGGGCGGTGCGAGCCAGATCGAACAGGTACTCGCGCTCGACATCGTTCAGCCGCAGTGCCCGGGCGATCGCGTTGAGCACACTTTCCGACGCCCCGCGGACATTGCCGCGCTCCAGCCTGGTGTAGTAGTCGAGGCTGACGCCGGCGAGCATGGCGACCTCCTCGCGACGCAGGCCGGGCACGCGCCGCTCCCCGCCGAAGTCGGGAATGCCCGCCTGCTCGGGGGTGACGTTCGCGCGGCGGGAGATCAGGAACTCCCGTACCTCGTCCTTCGTGCTCATGTCTGCAACGGTAGAGCCGTCACAGGGTGCGGTGGGGGGCCCTCCCGGTACCCCCCACCCCCCTGGCCGGTGACGCCGGGGCCGATCGCGCTCCGGCTCGGGGCGCCGCTTATGCGGGAAGCGTGGAGATGTCGATGACGAACCGGTAGCGGACGTCGGAGGCGAGCACGCGTTCCCATGCCGCATTGATCTGGTCGGCACGGATGACCTCGACCTCGGGGGCGATGCGGTGCTCGGCGCAGAAGTCGAGCATCTCCTGGGTCTCGGCGATGCCACCGATCTTCGATCCCGCGAAGGAGCGGCGGTTGTCGAAGAGCGTGAACAGCGTCACCGGAACCGGCTCCGGCGGCGCCCCGACACTCACGATCGTGCCGTGCAGGGCCAGCAGGCCCAGGTAGGCGTCCAGGTCGATCGGGGCACTGACCGTGTTCACGATCAGGTCGAACGTGTTCGCCAATTCCGTGAACGTCGCCGGGTCGCTGGTGGCGTAGTAGTGGTCCGCGCCCAGGCGCAGGCCGTCATCGCGCTTGCGCAGGCTCTGGGACAACACGGTGACCTCGGCGCCCAGGGCGTGGGCGATCTTGACGGCCATGTGGCCGAGACCGCCCAGGCCGACGACGGCGACCTTCTTGCCGGGCCCGGCGTTCCAGTGCCGCAGCGGCGAATAGGTGGTGATGCCCGCGCACAGCAGCGGGGCGGCGTTCTCGAACGGGATCGCCTCGGGGACGCGGAGCACGAAGTGCTCGTCGACGACTATGTGTGTCGAATAACCACCCTGGGTGACGCGGCCGTCCCGGTCGACGCCGTTGTAGGTGTCGGTGAACCCGTTGCGGCAGTACTGCTCGTGACCGGCCGCGCAGTTCGCGCACTCACGGCAGGAGTCGACCATGCAGCCCACGCCCACCCGGTCCCCGACCTTGTGCCTGGTGACCTCCTGGCCGACCTGGGCGACGATTCCGGCGATCTCGTGCCCCACCGTGAGCGGGTACTGCACCTGCCCCCAGTCGCCGCGGACCGTGTGGATGTCGGAATGACATATACCGGCCCAGGCGATCTCGATGAGCACGTCCTTCGGGCCCACCTCACGCCGCTCGATCGTCCCGGGGCCCAGCGGGTCCGTCGCGGAGGTCGCGGCAAAGGCGCGTACGGCAGTCATCAGAATCCTTCACTCAGCCAATCGTGTAATCGGGTGATCGCTGACCGAGCGGCGCACACCGGCGCGAGCTCGCAGCGAGAGAAACGGGGCAGCTCCGGCCCCGGGTCTCCCAGCGAACCACGCCGACGCACCCGGGTGGGAGGCACTCGCAGACCCTCCCGCCCGCGCGGGGCAGGTCGGTACCGTGCGGCGCGGCCCGGAGGGCGGGATGCCGATGAGTTCGCGGGTGGCCCGGAGTCGGAGAGGGGTGAGAGCACCGACTTCAAGAGGCAGGATCAATCATGGGCAAGCTGCTGTATTCGGTCGCCATGTCGCTGGACGGCTTCATCGCGGGGCCCGGCGGAGACATGTCATGGCTGACAGAACACCTCGCGCCGAATCCGGTGGTCGACGAGTTGATCAGCGAGGTGGGCGCCTTGCTCGTCGGGAACCGCACCTTCCGGGGCAGTGATCCGTACGAGGGCATGGAAGGGGAGGGCGAGGCGTTCGGTGGCGGCTGGAGCGGGCCGCAGTTCGTCCTCACCCACAACCCGCCCGCGACCCCGGTGCCGGGCGTCACCTTCGTGACCGGCTTCGACGAGGCCGTCGCGCGGGCCAGGGAGGCCGCCCGCGACAAGTACGTCAACGTGCTCGGGGCCGACATCGCCCGGCAGTGCGTCGAAGCGGACGTGCTCGACGAGATTCTGGTTTCCGTCGCGCCGGTCATGCTCGGCGACGGAGTCCGGCTTTTCGACCGCCCGGGCGGCGCCCCCGTTCCGCTCGAACGCCTCTCCCTGAGCGAAATGCCGCACCCGACGACCATCTGGCTGCGCGTCGCCCGCTGAGCACGGTCGGCGACGGCACTGACATGATCGATGACATGAGAGTTCTTGTGATCGGGGCAACCGGAACGGTCGGCAGTGCTGTCGCAGGCGCGTTGGAGGCATCTCATCAGGTCGTGAAAGCTTCGCGTAAAGGCCCGGTGAAAGCGGATCTGGCAGACCCTTCCTCCCTGGATGCGCTCTTCACCCAGGTGCGGGACCTGGACGCGGTGGTGTGCTGCGCCGCCAGCGGCCCGCTGGTGGACTTGGCTTCCGCGACGGATGACGAGATCGCCGCGGGAATGCGGGGCAAGCTCCTGGGACAGGTCGCCCTTGCCCGGCGAGCCGTGCGCCACCTCCGGGACGGCGGCTCCGTCACGCTGACCGGAGGCACCTTCTCCGCTCCGTTGGCCGGCGGGTCGCTGGGGGCCCTCATCAACGCCGGCCTGGAGGGCTTCGTCCGCAACGCGGCCGGTGAAGTGCCGCGGAAACTGCGTATCAATCTCATCAGCCCTGGGTGGATCAAGGAAACCCTGGAAAGCATGGGCATGGACTCCGCCGAAGGTACTCCCGTCGCCGAGGTGGCCCGCGCGTACGTGGAGGCCGTGGAGGGCACCGCGCACGGCCGGACCATACGTCCGTAGCCGCGGTCGAGGCGGGAAGGCGAGGGGCCGCGACGGCCGGGGGCGCTCCGGTGGCGGGACTGCGGCGGGTGCGGTAGCCATGGGAGGGGGCGTTCGCGAATGTGGTGAGGCGAGGAGCCGCGGCATGACCGATGTGTCCAGCAAGGGACCGGAGCCGAGTGACGAGCGGAAGGTGCTGACCAACCGGCAGGGCCACCCGGTCTACGACAATCAGAACCAGCGCACGGTGGGGGCCCGGGGCCCGGCGACGCTGGAGAATTATCAATTCCTGGAAAAGATCAGCCACTTCGACCGGGAGCGCGTGCCCGAGCGGGTGGTCCACGCACGCGGCGTCACCGCCTACGGCTACTTCGAGTCCTACGGCGCCTGGGGCGAGGAGCCCATCGCTCGGCACACGCGGGCGAAGCTGTTCCAGGAACGGGGCAAGCGCACCGACGTCGCCGTCCGGTTCTCGACCGTCATCGGGGGCCGCGATTCCGCGGAGACGGCCAGGGACCCGCGGGGATTCGCGGTCAAGTTCTACACCGAGGAGGGCAACTGGGACCTCGTCGGAAACAATCTCGGTGTCTTCTTCATCCGCGACGCCATCAAGTTCCCCGACGTCATCCATGCGCTCAAGCCCGATCCCGTATCGCACGAGCAGAAGCCGGCCCGCATCTTCGACTTCATGTCGCAGACACCGGAAAGCATGCACATGCTGGTCAATCTGTTCAGTCCGCGCGGCATTCCCGCCGACTACCGCCATATGCAGGGCTTCGGTGTCAACACCTACAAGTGGGTCAACGAGCAGGGCGAGACGAAACTCGTCAAGTACCACTGGATGCCCAAGCAGGGCGTGCGGTCCATGACCGAGGCGGACGCGGCGGCCATTCAGGCAAACGAGCTGGGGCACGCGACGAAAGACCTGTACGAGGCGATTCGCCGCGGCGACCACCCCGAGTGGGAGCTTCTCGTCCAGATGATGGACGACCACGAGCACCCGGAGCTGCACTTCGATCCGCTGGACGACACCAAGACGTGGCCGGAGCAGGAGTTCCCGCCCAGGCCGGTGGGCCGCATGGTGCTCGACCGGACGGTGGACAACTACTTCGCCGAGAACGAGCAGATCGCCTTCGGCACCGGTGTCCTGGTCGACGGCCTGGATTTCTCCGACGACAAAATGCTCGTGGGCCGCACCTTCTCCTACAGCGACACTCAGCGCTACCGCGTCGGCGCCAACTACCTGCAATTGCCCGTGAACGCCGCGAAGGGTGCCGCGGTGCGCACCAACCAGCGCGACGGCCAGATGGCGACCGGTGTAGACGATTCCGGGGCGAATCCGGAGGTCAACTACGAGCCGTCCATCACCGGAGGGCTCCGCGAGGCCGAGTACCGCACGACCGACGACCAGGGCCCGGAGATCCGCGGCCGCGTCACGCGCAAGCGCATCCCCCGGACGAACGATTACCAGCAGGCCGGCCAGCGCTACCTGCTGATGGAGCAGTGGGAGCAGGACGACCTGGTGCACAACATGGTGACGCTGCTCGCCCAGTGCGACCGGCCGGTCCAGGAGCGGATGGTGTGGCACTTCCTGCTGGTGGAGAACGAGTTGGGGCTGCGTGTCGGCGAAGGGCTCGGTATCCCCGCGGACGCGGTTCGTCAGCTGCCGCCGCTGGCCTCGCAGACCCTCACGGAGGAGGACGAGCAGCGTCTGGCGCGGCTCGGGGACAACCCGCCGCGCGACGTGGCCGGACTCACGATGACGCACTGCGTTCCCGACGAACGGCACGTGGTCAGGCGCTGAGCCGTACGGCGACGGCGGGACCTGGCCCGCGGGGGCGGGGGTCAGGTCCCGCCGTCGAGGTGGACGTGCTCGATGCCTTCGTCGAGGAAAACGGTCAGGTCCCGGGCTTCGGCGCGGACGGCCTCCCGTTCCGGGGCGGTGAGGCGGCGGAGTGGGCTGATGTGGAGTTGGCCGTTGCGCACGGCCCAGGTAGCGGCGACGCGTCCGTCGACAAGGACCACGCGGTGGCCCGCGACGGACAGCCCGAGATGAGGGGCGTCGATGATGCGGCTGCGGTCGTGGTAGCCGAGGATGGCATTGTCGAAGGCCGGCAGGAACCGGACGGGGGCCGGGGTGTCGGGGTGGGGGCGGGGTGCGTCGGGGAGATCGAGTAGTTCGCGGCCGCGTTCGTCGCGGAAGACGACGAGTTCTTCCCGGGCGGCTCTGACAGCGGCGGGCAGGCCGGCGAGGCCGCACCAGGCGCGCAGGTCCGCGCCGGCGGCGGGCCCGTGGGCGGCGAGGTAGCGGCGTAGCAGCTGCTGCCCGACGGGATCGCTGTCCTCGGCGGGCAGGGGGGCGACGTCCCGTCCCAGCCAGGTGGCCAACGGCAGGTTGCGGACGCCGGCGGTCCGGTGCCACAGGCCGCGGGGCGGGAGCTGGACCATGGGGATGAGGGCTGCGACGAGCAGCTCGCCCAGGGCGCGGCGCGGTGGGCCGGGCCAGCGGCCTTCGATGGCCTGGACGAGCTCGCGCATGGTGCGGGGCCGCTGGTCGGCCAGGACCGCGCGGCCCGCGGCGGCGAGCTCGGCCACGTCGATACCGGCCAGTTCACGGCGGTAGGTGCCCAGCACGCGCTGGCGCAGCATGGTGTCGTGGCGGGCCCGCCAGGCGAGCGCGTCGTCGGCGGTGACGAGGTGGACGGTGCGGCGCATCAGATGCGTGCGCACCACCGTGCGGCCGGTCAGCGCGTCGTCCAGCTGCCCGGGCTCGAAGCCGGCCAGGCGGGACCACAGCCCGATGAACGGTTCCTGTGGTTCCTGCGCCTGCAAACCGCACAGGTGGGCCACCGCCTCGGGTACGGATGTGCCGCTGCGCTCGAGCAGGTGCTGGCGGGCGAGGGTGGCGCGGTTGAGAGCTCGGCTGTCAAGGACGGTCACGGCGCTCCCGGGCCACGGCCGGCTCGTGGGCCTGGCGTCGTCGCGGGTCGGTGCGGTTGACGGAAGGGGTGGGCAGCAGACGTCCGGCGGACCGCCGTCGGTGCCGGACGGGACGTTCGCGTCGGTTTCCGGCTGCTTCGGCGAGGACGAGCAGCCGCTCGACCGCATCGGGCTTGCGCCCGCCGGTGAGGCGCCGCGAGACCGACTGGACTTCGACGCTTTCCGAGGCCGGCAGGTCGGAGGAGCCGGTCGCGCGGACGTTCCCGGCACGCACGAGGCCGGTGGGCGCGGAGCGGGCCCCGGCGACGTCGGCATGCGGGTCGGTGCGATGGAGCTGGTAGCGGTCGAGGCAGTCGGTCAATATCCGCATCCGCGAGCCCTCGCCGGTCGGTCCGTTGTACTCGGCCGCCGGCACGTCCTCGCCGCGGTGTCCTCCGAGGGCCTTCCCGACGCTCTCCTCGGTCTCGCCGTAGCCGTGGACGTCGGCGGTGTCGACGAAGTCGCTGCCCGGGCAGCAGGCGCTGACTTCGATGCCGGTCCCTCCCGGCTTCCGCATCCGCACGGTGACCCGCTTCCTTTCCCTGCTCCACATGCTCGGTGCCTGCGCCGTCCGGGCCACCGCGGCCGCCCGGACGGCGCAGGCATGTCAGGTTCGGCCGGATCAGCCGTTGTACGGGGCGGCGACGTCCAGGACCCAGGTGACGCCGAACCGGTCGGTGAGCATGCCGTACAGCGGCGCCCACTGCGAAGGCTCCAGCGGATGCACGACGGTCGAGCCCTCGGCGAGCCTGCCCCACAGGGCGCTGATCTCCTCGGCGTCGTCACCGCGCACGGAGACGAAGAACGGGTTCTCGCCCTGGTGCCAAGGCAGTTGCGAGGGCACGTCGTAGGCCATGACGTGGAAGCCGTTGTCGCCGGCCACCTCGCCCCACGTCACCCAGTCCGCCTCGCTCTCGTGTCGCACGGCACCCGAGTCCTTGTAGGTGACCACGACAGTACGTCCGCCGAAGACGGACTGGTAGAAGTCCAGCGCCTCACGTGCGGTGCCCCGGAAGTTCAGGTGAGTGGTGGTCGTGACGGACATGACCTGCTCCTTGCCTCGATGTGACTGACGCATGCGCCACGGGTGGCGCCGCCCCGAACGGCTCGTGAGCCACCATGGCGCAGGTAGCGGACAGGTAGTGTCCTCTACTGCGGGGAGAATGGATTCCATGCACAAAACGTCCTCCCGGCTGCTCGCGCTGCTCTCGCTGCTTCAGACGCACCGTGACTGGTCCGGCGAGGACCTCGCCGAGCGGCTCGCCATCACCTCGCGCACCGTGCGCCGTGACATCGACCGCCTGCGCGAGCTCGGCTACCTGATCACGACCGTCAAGGGACCGGCCGGCGGCTACCGCCTGGCGGCCGGCGCTCACCTGCCACCCATGCTGTTCGACGACGACCAGGCCGTCGCCCTGGCGGTCGCGCTCCAGACCGCAGCCACCGGCACCACCGCAGCCTCCGGCACAGCCGGCACAGCCGTCGCCGAAGACGCCATCCGCGCCCTGGTCACCCTCCGCCAGGTCATGCCGCCCCGCCTGCGCCACCGCATAGACCTGCTGCGTCTCACCACCGTCGCCGTCCAACCGCCCGCGGCCGGCGCCGATCCCCAGGTCGACGCCCAGCTCCTGACGGACCTCGGTCGCGTCATCCACGCCCGCGAGGAACTGCGCTTCGACTACGCGCCCGGCCCGGCCACCGCGCCCGACAGCCTCCGCCGCGTACAACCCCACTCCCTGGTCACCTGGCGCGGTCGCTGGTACCTCGTGGCCTGGGACCTCGACCGCGAGGACTGGCGCACCTTCCGCGCCGACCGCATCAGGCCCCGCACACCCACCGGCCCCCGCTTCGCCCCGCGCGAACTCCCCGGCGGCAACGTCTCCGCCTTCGTCATCAGCCGATTCCGCGGCAACGACGGCACCACCACCGACTGGCCCTGCCAGGGCGAAGTCGTCCTCCACCTGCCGGCCGCCGACGTCGCGCCCTTCGCCCAGGACGGAATCGTCGAGGAACGCGGCCCCCACCACTGCCGGCTCACCCTCGGCTCCTGGTCATGGACCGGACTTGCCGCCGCCATCGGCCGCTTCGACACCGAGGTCGAAGTCATCGGCCCGCCCCAACTGGCCACCGCCTTCGCCGACCTCGCCGCCCGCTACGCCCGCGCCGCACGCGCCCCACACGCCCCACGCGTCACGGGAGGGGCTGTCGAGTGAACACGCGGCGCATGAGGTGACCCCGGCGACGGCTCCCCGCATCCGAGCCCGGGACGGGCGTCCGACGAGGCATTTTGTCCCAAGGCATTGAAATCGATTCCACCCCTGTGCATCCTTCCCTCCTAGAACTCGCAGCCAGATGAGTGAAATCGATTTTTCGCGACCTCGTCCTTCCCTTGTGCACGTCCTTCTAGGAGTTCGCCCATGGAGATGCGTCCCGCGTCCGGAACGAACCCCCACGACCACCGCGCCGTCGCCGAGACCTGGCCGGTCGTCCGCCGCTACCGCGGCCGGGACCTGGCCCACATCGCCATGCCGGTCGGTGGCGTCGGCACCGGTTGCATCAGCCTGGGCGGACGTGGACAGCTCCGCGACTGGGAACTGTTCAACCGCCCCGCCAAGGGCTTCACGCCCGACACCTTCTTCGCGCTGCACGTCTCCGACGCCGCACCCGGCACCCCCGGCACCACCCGGGTGCTGGAGGCGGCCCTGCTGGCGGAGGAGTACGCCGGTGGGCACGGCAGCCGATCCGCCCTGCACGGGCTGCCACGCTTCCGGCACGGTGAGTTCGCCGCCGCCTACCCCTTCGGGCAGGTCCGCCTGACCGACCCGGAGCTGCCCGTGGAGGCGGTGGTGTCCGCGTACAACCCGCTGATCCCCGGGGACGCGGACGCCAGCGGCCTGCCGCTGCTCGTCTACCGCGTCCGGGTGCGCAACACCGGTGGCGCGCCGCTTGAGGTGAGCCTCTGCGGCAGCCTCCAGCACGTCGCCGGCCGCCGCCCCACCGGCGAAGTGCCGGCGGGCAATCGGTTCGAACTGTCCCGCGACGGCGACGTCACCATGCTCGCCGGCGGTTGCGGGGAGGCGGTGGCCGAGGATGACGAGGCGCGGGGCAGCCTCGCCCTGGCCGCCGTCGGCACCCCGGTCACCAGCCACCGGCGCACCTGGGCGGATCGTTCCTGGGGCGACTCGCTGCTCGAGTTCTGGGACGACTTCGCCGACGACGGCCAACTCGACGAGCCCGCCGCTCCGGACGAGGGCGCCCGGGTGCCGACCGGTTCGCTGGTCGTGGGCGCGTCGCTGCCGCCGGGCGGCGAGGCGGAGTTCACCTTCCTGATCGCCTGGCACTTCCCCAACCGGCGGGCCTGGACCCATCGTCCCGCCCCCGCCCCGGTCCACGGGCACGGCGGTCCTGTGGTCGGCAACCACTACGCCCGGCGGTTCGCCGACGCCGCCGAGGTGGTGCGTCAGGCCGTCCCGGAGCTGGCCGCCTACGAACGCCGCACCCGCGCCTACGTGGAGACCGTCACCGGCTCCGATCTGCCGGTGTCCGTGCAGGACGCGGTGCTGTCGAACGCCGCCGTGCTGAAGTCGCCGACGTGCTTCCGGATCGCCGACGGGACGTTCCTGGCCTGGGAGGGCACCAACGAGAACCACGGAAGCTGCCATGGCAGTTGCACCCACGTGTGGAACTACCAGTACGCGTTGGAACAGCTCTTCCCCGACCTGGCGTGGACGATGCGGGAGGTCGAGTTCGTCCACTCGCTGGACGAGCGCGGCATGATGAGCTTCCGCGCCGGACTGCCCCTGGCCACCGAGGGCACCGGCTGGCGGACGGCGGCTGCCGACGGACAGATGGGCGCGCTCGTCCGGCTGTACCGCACCTGGCAGCTCACCGGCCGGGACGACCTGCTGGCCCGGCACTGGCCGGCCGCGCGCCGGGCGCTGGAGTTCGCCTGGATTCCGCTCGGCTGGGACGCCGACCGCGACGGCCTCATGGAAGGCTGCCAGCACAGCACCTCGGACGTGGAGTACTACGGGCCCAGCGGCGTCAACCAGTCCTGGTACCTGGCGGCGCTCGCCGCCTGCGCGCGGATGGCCGAGGCGGTGGGTGACACCGACTTCGCCGCCACCTGCGTGCGGGTCCTGCACAGCGGGGCCGCGAAGACCGACGCCGAACTGTTCAACGGCGAGTTCTACGAACACCGGGTGCTGCCCGCCGGCTCCGCCGACCGCATCGCCGAGGGACTGCGCATCCGCTACGCCGACGGTGACAACCCGGACGTCGGCTCCGACGACCTGATGGACCCCGACCTCCAGATCGGCCCCGGCTGCATGGCCGACCAGCTCGCCGGCCACGCCCTGGCTCTCTCCTGCGGTCTTGACGACCGGCTGGATCGCGCCCACACCGCGACCGCCCTGGACAGCATCGTCCGGCACAACCACCGCGCGGGGTTCCACGGCCACTTCAACCACCTGCGCACCTACGCCCTCGGCGATGAACACGGGCTGCTCAACTGCACCTATCCGCACGGCGGTCGTCCGGAACGCCCCTTCCCGTACTGCAACGAGGTGTGGACCGGCGTGGAGTACACCGCGGCCGTCGCGCTCGCCGCACACGGTGAGCGGGAACGCGCCGAGCACGTGGTGGCCGACGTTCGCGCCCGCTACTCCGGGCGCACCCGCAACCCCTTCGACGAGGTCGAGTGCGGGCACCACTACGTCCGTTCCATGGCCTCCTTCGGTCTGGCCCACGCCTGGTCCCGCACGGTGGTCGACGCGACCGCCCGGACCATCGAACTCGACCCGCTGCCGGGCCGCTGGCCGGTGATCGCCGGGACGCGGCTCGGCGTCGTCGAGGTGACCGCGCAGGCGGACGGACCGGCCGCGCGCCTCGTCGGCGCCGACGGGCCCGAGCCGTTCACCGTGGTGCTGCGCCCAGGGCCGGCCAGGAGAGGCTGATCATGAGAGGAAGCGACCTCATGGACCCGCACGGGCCCGCTCACCTTCCGCGGCGCCGGGTGCTGCGCGCCACGGCCGCGGCCGCCGGCTCCCTCCCGCTGGTATCCGCCCTCACCTCCTGCATCAATCTGGGAGTCGAGGGCTCGCCGCACGGACCGCTGGACGTGCTCTACCTGGGCGACGCCACCCAGCAGCAGTCGTTCGACCAGCTCTTCGACGCCTTCCGGGAGGCGCATCCGGACATCGAGTTGGAGGCCCGCGGCATCGCGGCCCCGAACTGGGGCACGTTCGCCAACACGGTCGCCACCCAGATCGCCGGGGGAAAGGTGCCCGACGTGGTCCAGGTGGCGACCGAGGGCCAGCGCCTCTTCGCCTCCAAGGGCCTGATGGAACCGCTGGACGACTACATCGCCAACGACCGCGCGCTGGTCGACGCGTACTTCGCGGATGTCGATCCGCAGTTGCGGACCTGGACCGAAACCTACAGCTCGACCGACGGGAAGACGTACTACATACCCGGCGGCTACAACACCGCGGTGCTCTACTGCAACACCGAGGTCTTCGAAGCGGCCGGGGTGGACCTTCCGACCCGGGAGTGGACCTGGGAGGAGTTCCGCCGGGCGGGTGTCCTGATCAAGGAGCGGACCGGGGCCTTCCTGATCCCGCTCGGCTTCGGCTTCCCGTTCATCGACATCATGCCCTGGCTGCTCACCAATGGGGCGAGCACCCTCAACAGCACCTGGGACGAGGGCACTTTCGACAGCGAGGGAGCCGTGGAGGCCGCGGCTTTCGTCAAGGGGCTCATCGACGACGGTCTCTCACCGCAGCCGGGCGGAACGTTCGACGCGGTGGGGCAGCTCCGCAACAACGCGCTGGCCACCCTCGGCGGCGGCCGGTGGCCCACCCTCGACGTGCGCCGCCTCGACATGCTCGACCGGGTGCGGATCGTGAGCTGGCCGGTCAACGCCGGCCACGGTTCCCCGGTCGGCTGGGACGGCTGGCCCATCCTGAAAGCCTCCCGGAAGAAGGAGAAGGCCTGGACTTTCCTCACCTGGCTGATGTCGGAGGAGGCGTCCGTCTTCTACGCGAGGAACGGCGGCTCGACGGTCCCCGCCCGCAACTCGGTCGCCACCGGCGCCCCGTTCCTCGACCAGGCGCCGCCGGGCACCGAGGCCCTGCCCGAGGCCATCACCTACGGCACCCCCATCCCCTCCCCCGAACGCGGCAGCGAGGTGCAGGACGCCATCAACCAGGGCTGGCAGGCCGCCATCACCGGGACGAAACCCGTGCGCGAGGCCCTTGAATCGGCCAACGAAAGGCTGGGAGGGCTGCTGTGACTGCTGTGACCACACCCGCGACGGAACGCGCCGCCCCCCGCCCCGCCACACCCGCCGGCCGGTCCCGCGGCCAGCGGGCCGGGTACCTGTTCGTCACCCCGGCGGTGCTGCTCTTCCTCGTCTTCGTCGCCGGCCCGTTCGCGGCGGCCGTGGTCCTGAGCTTCTACTCCTGGGACCTGCTCACCCCGGCCGAGTTCAACGGGTTCGGGAACTTCACCGAGATGGTCGGCGACCCGCTGCTCTACCAGGCCCTGGCGAACACCTTCCTGTTCGCCCTCGCCTCCGTGGTGACCCACGTGGTCGGCGGCCTCCTGCTGGCGCTCGCGGTGAACCGGACCATGAGCCGCGTGCTCTCGTACTTCGTGCGCACCGCGCTGTTCTTCCCGTTCGTGATCTCCTGGGCCGCGGTCGCACTGCTGTGGAAGTACGTGCTCGACCCGACCTTCGGCGTCGTCACGCACTACGCCGGGGAGGTCGGGCTTTCCACCCCGGACTGGTTCACCGACCCGGACTGGGCACTGCCGGCGATCATCGGCATCGACCTCTGGCACACCATCGGGTTCACCTTCATCATCATGCTCGCCGGCCTCCAGACGGTCCCCTCGCAGTTGATCGAGGCGGCGCGCTGTGACGGGGCGAGCCGGCGGCAGATCCTGTGGTACGTGACGCTCCCCGCGATGTCACCGACGATCTTCTTCGCCGTCGTGATCACCTTTATCGGGGCGTTCCAGATCTTCGACCCGGTGCAGATCATCACCCCGCAGGGCGGACCGGACAACTCCACCCTCACGGTCGTGATGTACCTGTACCAGAAGGGCTTCCAGACGTTCCAGGCCGGCTACGCCTCGGCGGTCTCGCTCCTGGTGTTCGCCGTGATGCTGGTGGTCACGCTGGTGCAGTTCTGGGGAGCCAGGAAGTGGGTGCACCACCAGTGAGAGCAACCATGAAACCGAACGCGGGCACGGCCGGAAGAAGAAGAACCGGAAGGCTCCTCGTCGACCTGGCACTCTGGGCGGTCGGCCTGGTGATGGTGGCCCCGCTGATCTGGCTCGTGGTACAGAGCCTGACCGCCGAGGAGGCGGCGTTCACGCTGCCGCCGGGCTGGGTGCCCGACCCGTTCACCCTCGACAACTTCCAGGAGATCCCGGGGCTCATCCCGTTCGGGCGGATGGCGCTCAACAGCCTCCAGGTCGCGGTCATTTCAACGGTGGGATCGCTGCTGGTCAGCGTGCTGGCGGCGTACGCGTTCTCGCGGCTGAGCTTCCGCGGCCGAGACGGGATCTTCATGATCATGCTGAGCGCACTGATGGTGCCGACCCAGATGACGGTGATCCCGGTCTTCGTGCTGATGCGCAACCTCGGGCTCGTCGACACCCTGGCGGCGCTCTGGCTGCCGGCGCTGATCAACGTCTTCTCGATCTTCTTCCTGCGGCAGTACTTCAACACCATCCCGCGGGAGTTGGACGAGGCGGCCCGCATCGACGGCGCCGGCCACCTGTGGATACTCTTCCGGATGATCGTGCCGCTGTCAGGACCGGCCCTGGCGGCGATGACGATCCTCACCTTCGAACTGTCCTGGAACAACTACTTCGGACCGCTGATCTTCCTCAGCACCCCGGAGAACATGACGCTGCCGATCGGCCTGGTGACGCTCCAGAGCGGGCAGAGCGGCTCCTCCGTGGTCGTCTTCGCCGCGATCACCGCGGTGGTGGTGCCGGTGCTGGTGGTCTTCCTCTGCTTCCAGCGCAGCTTTGTCGCCAGCATCGCCTCGGCCGGGCTGAGGGGTTGAGCCGATGGCCGGGAGCGGCGCGCCGACAGCGGACGAGATGCTGCTGCGCACCCTGCGGAACGTCTGGCCCGCCCTGCCCGCCCTGCTGTTCGGCAGCGTGGCGGTGTGCCTCGCCAGTGCGCTGACGGTGCTGCTGGCGCCCGGCATCACCCCCGTCTCGACGTTGCTGGCAGGGCTGTTGGTCGCCCCCTGCGCGGCGGCGCTCGCGGAGGTGGGCAACGCGCTGGCGGCCGGGCGGGAGGCTACCGTCACCGGGTGGTGGCGCGGGCTGCGCCGGCTGTGGCGCTTCGGCACCGCGCAGGGCCTGGTGGTCGCGGTGCCCGTGGCCGCCTTCCTGGCCGCGCTCGCGGTATGGCGGAACGGCGGCGGGGCATGGGTGCTGCCGTCGCTGGCGGTGAGCGGGGCGGTCGGCGTCCTCGCGCTGCCGGCCCTGGCGGCGGTGCTGCCGCTCGGCGCGGCGCGCGGCGACCTGCGCGGCAGGCGGCTGTGGACGTGCGGCCTGTACCTGGTGGCGCGGTGGCCGCACCGGTTCCTGGCCGGCCCGGCGCTCGCGGTGCTGGGCGTGTGGGCGGCGGTGCACTGGACCGCGTCGGTCCTGCTGCTGGTCCCGGGCCCGGCGGCCGTCGTCGCGGCGGCGGCGGTGTGGACGACGCTGCCGGACCCCCGGCGACCGACGACAGCCCCGTGACCTGCCCGCCCGGACATGGTGGCGGCGTTCTCCGGCTGCGGTCCGCCCGGCACACCGATCGGCCGGCTTCCCCGCACGCCGCGGAGGCGTCGCACCCTCAGCCGCGTCCGGCCGACCGTCCCGCTCAGTCCCGGTAACGCGCTCCCTGGTCCGCTAGCGGCTGGCGAGCCAGCCGGGGTGGCTGTCCAGCAGCGCGAGGAGACCGGCTGCCACCCGCAGGTCCCACGACTCGTCCGCCGGGACCCGCAGTTCGTACAGGGCCGGTCCGTCCGCGTAGTCAAGAACGGTGCGGGAGCCGATACGCCAGCGGATGCGGCGCGGGGTCAGGGAGGTGTCGTGAGCATGGCCAGCACCCACAGCAGAAGGACGCCCCCCGTGGGAGTCAGCGCGCAGATCCACCACGGAATCCACAGCCGCACGGGGCCCTTCCTGCCGACCGCTTCACCGGCCTGGGCAGGGGTGGTGACGGCCCATCGGGTGCGTCGGAACAATCCTGCTGGGGTGCGGGTAATCAGGGCGAGACGGCCGCCGGCCGCGTCGAGCACCTCGTAGGTGGCGCCGCGCCCGCGGACGGCAGTCAGTGTGACCACATGGGCCAGCACCTCGCTCCGCTTCGCGTCCCGCCACAGCGTGAAGGCCCGTGCTCCCTGCCGCTGTGCCTGCCGGGCCTGTTCTGCTGACATGCCGGACGGCATAAGCGCATCAGGATAGGCGAACGTCTCGGCATCCCGCCGCTGCTCGGGAGTCGGGCCCACGGCCGTTCGTATCCGGCGGGCCGGCAATCCCGGCGTATTTGAGGCGCCGGAGTCATGTAACCACATGATCGTCTACACCTGCACACAGTAGTGGTTCCAGTAGAGGATATGCGGCTGTTGTGGCGACGATCGGTAGATGCGACCGGAGCGTGACCATGTGCACTTACCGCACGCCAAGACGATCCGGCATCGGCCCGGCCAGACCACCACACCTCCGGACGGGTCTGCTTCTGGCGACCCCGCCGCTGGGGAGGGAACTTCGAGGCCGACGACTCGGGCGGATCGGCCGCCGGGCGCCGGTGAGGACGATGCGGGCACGCCGAGCTGGGGCACACCAGTGCATCGGACAGCGCGGACAGGCTTCTCCGGACTTCGGGGCCGCCCTGTCCACAGAGAGCGAGAGCCGCTCCGCCTGCCGCCTCGGCTTGTCGTTCGTCCAGTGCGGCGCGGTTTCGTACCGGCTTTGGTGGGCCGGGCGGTTGTATGCCTCACCGGTCGCGAGGACTCTGCCCACGTCAAGGCGGGCGGCCGGACGACGGTTTCTTGAGCCCGGCAGCCGGACGGGCCCGGGACGGGACGGTTTCGGTGCACGGGCCGGAGAGCCGGTCCTCGTGCGCAGGTTACGGAACCCCCGCCGGACGCGGGCGGGGGTGAGCCTGTTCGGCTTGGCCGGCTTCTCCCAGGGGCGCCGGAGGTCGGTGGCCCGAGCTGCGAAACCGGGGATTGGTCCACCCAAGTGTCTGCTCGAACAGGCGAGATGTGTGCTCCCAAGTCGAAGCGACGGAGGAAGGACTGCCAGCAGCGGTCCACATCGGCCGGGCTGGCGCCGGTGCCCGACCACCACAGCCGGACCGGCTTGTTCACCCCGCCACTGGGCAGTTGCTCCACGACCAGGCGGATGACGGCGCCCCCGATGATGGGCAGCGGTCCGTCGTGGCCGATCCAAGCGGCCCGCCGGCTCAGCCTCGGGTGCAGCCGGTCCCATGCCTGAGAGCCACCAGACGGCGACAAGCTCACAGCCACACCCGGAACCCCTGGGCCCGCCGATCCTACGATTGACCAGCTCAGACCCACGCTTGGGAGGCAGGACAAGCTCAAGGCGTGTTACTGATCCCGGGCCCTGAGCAGCGCCGGCCCTGATACTGGCGTTGTGTCCCGGAGTGCCGCCTTGCGGATCTCTAACCGAGCTGGGCGCGTCGGCAGGTTCCGGTGAATACGCGGCCGAGTTGGTCGTCCAGCGCGGCGAGGATCGCCGGTTTCGGTGTGCCGTCGGGGTCGATGTGCGTGTGCAGGGCGAGTCCTTCGGCGAACGCAACGATTCGCAGGGCCTGGTCAGCTGCGTCGCCCCCCTGAGTGACCTCGCCGCATATCGTGCCGTTGTTGATGGCTTGGGCGACGCGTGAGCGGATGCCCACGAGGGTCTCTCTCTGGACGGTGGCAAGGCGGGCGTTGTGCGCGGCCTGGTCTGCAAAGGCGCGACGGACCAGGAATTCGGCGCGGCGGGCGTCGTCGAGCGGTATGAGCTCGGTCAGCGCCTGCCGCAGCATCTCGGCGATGGTGCGGCCCTCGGTCTCGCCTCGGTTCACCAGCTCATCCACTCGTGTAGTAAAACGCCCGTTGACACGGGTGAACGTGGCCAGCAGCATCTCGTCCTTTGCCGTGAAGTAGTGCTGCACCAGGCCGACGGACATGCCCGCTTCTGCGGCGGTCCGCGCGACGGTCACGGAGGTGAGGCCGTGTCGCACGATCAGGCGTTGGACGGCGTCGGTGATCTGCCCATGGCGGGCGTCATGGTCTGCAACTCTCGGCACGTGAGGACGGTATCGCGTGCTATAACAGTACGGCCATATTGCTACCGGAGAGGGCCCCTGCGATGCTCCGACGACGCTCGACCCTGGGGAGCGCTCTTGCTCTCCTGCTGCCACCCAGTATGGCCACCGCGGGCCAGGCCAGTGACGGACAGCCGCCTGGCAGCCGCCGCGACCCGGCCCTGCAGGCCCTGGTCGACCAGGTGGTGGCCGACCCGAACCCCAACCCAGGCGCCTTACTGCGAGTCCGCCGTGGCTCGGACGACCGCTTCGGCGCGGCCGGCGTCGCCGACCGATCCGCCGGCACGCCGATGGCACCGGACCTGAAGTTCCGCACGGGGAGCGTCACTAAAACCTTCACCGCAACGGTCCTCCTGCAACTCGTCGCCGAGCACCGGTTGCGACTCGACGACACCGTGCAGAGCCTGCTGCCCGACCAAGTCCGTACCGACAACGCACTGTCCGGTGCGCCCATCACTGTCCGTCAGTTGCTCAACCACACGAGCGGGCTGTACGACTACATCGACGGGCTGCTTCCCCACTTCCGCAGCCTCGACCAGTACTGGCCCCGCGACCAGCTGCTCAGCATCGGTCTTGCCCAACCCCGGTACTTCCCGGCTCCCGGCACCCGATTCCGGTACTCCAACACCAACTACCTGCTGCTCGACTTGATCGTCGAACGGATCACCGACCGCGACCTGCGCACCAACCTCGAACGCCGCGTCTTCGCGCCCCTCGGGCTGCGCGACACCTCGTACCCGCTGGCGCAGACCGCCATCGACGGAGCCCATGTACACGGCTACGCGGACGTTTCGCTCCTGCTGCCGAACGCGCCGGACCCAACCCGGTTCGACGTCACCGCGTTCAGTCCATCCGAGGCTGGTGCATCGGGAGCCCTCGTCACGACCGCGGCCGACATCGCACGCTTCTACCGGGCCCTGCTGCAAGAACGTCTCCTGCCCCCGGACCTGCTTCGCCGGATGCTCACCGACACGGTCCCCACAACCGGCAGCGCCCCGCCCGCTGTCGCCTACGGCCTGGGTGTCTACGTCTACGCCACCGGCTGCGGCCGTGCGTACGGCCACGGTGGCACTGCACTCGGGTACCTGACCTTCGCCCTGAACAGCCGCGACGGGCACGACCAACTCGTCGCACACACCAACTGGAGCTCGTTCGCTGACAGCGGGATCGACGAGGACTTCTGGGTTGCCTTCCAGCGGGGTTACTGCGGAAGGCCTGAGTAGATCAGGCTGCCTTCGGCATCGCGATCCTGGAGGGCATGCGCGAGCTGCGCGTCCGCATCGGCGACGTGGAGGAGGAGGGCTCAGCTGGTCGGCGCGGGCTTTCTTGTCCAGCCGGGGTGGCGCCTTTCCGGGCCAGGCGCCTGGTCATGAGGGTGATGGCTGCCCAGGTGATCAAGGTCTCGGAGTGCTGGACGAGCCGTTCGCAGTCCCTGGCATGGCGACGTGCGTGCATCATCCAGTCGAGCGATCTCTGACGACCCAGCGCCGCAGCGCGGACTCCACTTACGCCGGGAAGCCCGTGGACGGCCTCGGGGTCTTGCCAGAGCCAGCTCGGACGCGGCGGTGGAGCTGGTCGCGCAGGGCGCCGACGACGCCGGTGGCGGCCCACCGCGGATCATCGCCACGCGGGCCTTCCCCCGGCGCACCATCCGCCAGTGCCTGGCCCGACACACCGCCGAGCAGAACACGGCCCCCGGCCGAGCCCTCGACTTCAACCGGCCGCCGCACTCCGGACACCGCCGCCCATGCGGACGACTACTCCGCTTGGCCACCCCTCCACGCCAGGACAGCGACTCCTCCGAGGGGAGGGGCCGAAAACAGGTTTTCAGTACTGTGACTTCGCATGAACGACACCGACGCCGAGATCGACACCGAGATCACCGCAGACCTGGTCCGCGACCTGCTGCGGGAGCAGCATCCAGACCTCGCGGGGCTGGCCATCCGCGAGGTGGCGGGCGGCTGGGGCAACCAAATGTGGCGCCTCGGGGACGAGTTGGCCGTGCGCATGCAGCGCATGGACCCCACCCCCGAGCTACAGCTCAAGGAGCGGCGGTGGCTCCCCGTGCTGGCCCCGCGCCTGCCGCTCCCGGTGCCGACCCCGGTGCGGTTCGGCGAACCGTCCGAGCGCTTCCCCAAACACTGGACCGTGATGACGTGGGTTCCCGGCGAGCCGCTGGACCACGGCTCGATCAGCCGCGGCCCCCACGCGGCCGATACCCTGGCGGGCTTCCTCCGGGCGCTCCACGTGGAGGCGCCCGCCGAGGCGCCGATCGCTGCGGACCGCCGCGGTGCCCATCCCAGGGACTGCACGGACGGCTTCGAAAATTTCTTCCAGGCCGTTGCCCCCGACGACATCGCTGCCGACGTCCGGGCCGTCTGGGACGACGCCGTTGCGGCCCGCGCGTGGGAGGGCCCGCCGGTGTGGGTGCACGGCGACCTCCATCCGGCGAACGTCGTCGTCTCGGACGGAACGCTCTCGGGCATCGTCGACTTCGGTGACATGTTCGCCGGCGATCCGGCCTGGGACCTCGCCGCCGCATGGGTGCTGCTGCCCGCGGGCACGGCCTCCCGGTTCTTCGACATGTACGCGCGTGCGGACGAGGCGGCGATCCGGCGCGCCCGCGGGCTGGCCGCGATGAAGAGCCTCTTCCTGATGCTCATGGGGCAGAACGGAGACCGGGGCCTGCCCGGCGGCAAGCCGACCTGGGGGCCCGCGGGCCGGGCGGCACTCGATCGCGTTCTGAAGCGCGTTTGAAGCACGCTTCTTTCCACTGGTTCTCGATCTTGGCCGAGGGCCACGGGCAGCGTACGGCCGTGCCTATTGGCATCCCCACCACGCGTGGTGATCGATGCACTCACGAAGGTGGCTCGGCGCCGGCCAGACTGACCTGGAGACCTTCGGCCTCGCCGAGCCGGCCTGCCGTCCCGGCTTCGGCGATGCGGGCGATCAGGTCGTCGCGGATCTCGGCAAGCCGCGCCCGTCGGCCCGGGTCAGGTCGGAGGAGCGGGCATCTGACACAAGCGCAGGTGCCGATGGCGGCGCCCGGACGTTCACTTCCGCCTTCTCGTCGGCCTCACCGATGCGCACCGGTCCTCGGCTGACCGGGCGGTCCGCCCGACTTGCCCCTGACACCGACGTCAGGTTTTAGCGTAGGGGGCGTCGGCGCTCGCCGAACCTTCACCCACTGACCTCACGAACGGCCGGTTCAGGCCGCGTGGAAAGGCAGAACGTCATGCGCGCAGTCCGATACCACCAGTACGGCGGTGTGGAGACCCTCGTGGTCGAGCAGGCGCCGGACCCGCATCCCGGGCCCGGCGAGATCCGCGTCCGCGTCGCGGCGGCCGGCGTCAATCCCGTGGACTGGAAGGTGCGTTCCGGTGCGGTGCGCGAGGTGCTCCCCGTTGACCTGCCCGCGATCCCCGGGCGCGATGCCGTCGGCGTGATCGACGAGACCGGCGCGGGCGTGCAGGGGGTGAGCATCGGCGACCGCGTCTTCGGGCTGGGCGGCGTCACCGGCGCGACAGCGGAACTGGCCGTGCTCTCGGCCTGGGCCCACGCGCCCACCACGTGGACCGACGAGGAGGCCGCCGGCGCCGCCCTGGCATCCGTGACCGCGCTGGGCGGGCTGAAGGCGCTCGGTCCCCTGCATGGGCGCACCCTGCTCGTCGAGGGCGCCGCCGGAGGCGTGGGCAGTGCCGCGGTCGAGATCGCGGTGGCGCGGGGCGCGACCGTGATCGGGACGGCCGGCGAGCGCAACCACGCGTTCCTCACCTCCCTCGGAGCCGTGCCCACCACCTACGGCACCGGCCTCGCGGAACGCCTGGCCACCCTGGCCCCGAACGGTGTCGACATCGTGCTCGACACCGCGGCCTCCGGCTCCCTGCCCGACCTCATCGCGATCGCGGGCGACCCTGCTCGCGTGTCGACCATCGCCGACTTCACCAATGCGAAGCGCCTGGGCGTGCATCTGGCCAACGCGGAGAACGACTCCACGCTCCTCGCCGAAGCGGGCGAACTCGGCCGGAAAGGCCGCTACACACCGCGCATCGAACGGACCTACCCCATCGAACGGATCGCGGAAGCGCACACCTACGCCGAACGCGGACACACGCAGGGAAAGATCGTGGTCCGCATCTGAGCCCGTCCCACCGCTCAGCACTTCCCGCGGCTCCGGCCGCGGGAAAAGTTCAGCGAAGACGGAGCCGGGCCGGGCCGGGCGGCCGGTGCGGTGGACGTCCCCCGTTCGAGGATGCGGCCGCGGTCCGGCCCGATGACGCGGTCGGCGCGGCGGGTACCGGCCGGCCGGTGCGTCACCAGCACGGTCATCCGGCCCGCTGCCAATTGCCGCATGGCGGCGAAGAGGACCGCTTCGGCGCGGGCGTCGAGAGCGACGGTGGACTTCGTCCATGACGAGCAGTGGGGCGTCGCGGTGGAAGGCCCGTGCGAGGGCGATGCGCTGCCACCGGCCGCCGGAGATGTCCTGTCCGCCCCACCACGAACGGGCCGGGGAGGTGTCGAGTCCGGCGGGGCGGGCGCCGAGGACGAGGTGCACGCGGCGGCCGGTCAGCGCGCAGCCAGTCACGGCCCCGGCAGGCCGGCCTGCCCGGCCACCACCGGGGCCGGACGGCCGGGACGGCGGCGTGCAGTGCGGCTGCGGCCCGGCCGGGCCGCAGCGGCAACAGTCGGATGGCGGTGACGGCCGCCGACAGCCACCGCTGTGTCCCGGGCCCGGCGGCCGTCGTCGCGGCGGCGGCGGCGGTGCGGATGATGCTGCCGGACACCCAGCGGCCGAAACGACACCCCCGTGACCGCACAGCGCCGAACCGCAGCAACCTGTCCGCCCGGAGCGCCGTGCGCCTGCGGGCCCAGCCCTGCGACCCGAAACGCCGGACCCGGTTGCGCAGACGTGGAACCACATGGCCTCCGGAGCGCCGGCGAAGAAGGCCCCTCGGGGGTGGCGGAACGAGCGCGCTACGACCTGCGCAGTTTCTGATGGCGGACCACGCCCCAGGGGCGGCGCAGCAACGCGAGGTCGGTGAAGGGGTCGCCGTCGACGAGGAGCAGGTCGGCCGGGGAGCCGGGATACACGCGCCCGGCGGCCGGTCTTCCGAGGGCGTCCGCCGCCGTGGAGGTCGCCGCCCGGAGCGCCTGGAGCGTGGAGAGACCGTAGTCCCTGAGCGTGGTGATCTCGTCGACCAGGCTGGGGTGGGCCATGCCCGGGGCGCCGGCGTCGGTTCCGGCGATGACCGGGACGCCCGCCTCGATCGCCCGGGTGACGCTGCGCCGGTGCGCCTCGACCACGTCGCGGGCCTTGCGCACCGCGTAGTCCGGGGCCTGCCCGTCCGCGATCCGCCGGTACACCTCGGCGGTGGGGCACAGAACGGTTCCCCGCCGCACCATGTCCTCGATGACGTCGTCGGCGAGGAAGACGCCGTGCTCGATGGTGTCGATCCCGGCCCTGACGGCGTTGCGTACGCCCTCCTCACCGAGCGCATGGGCGGCCACGCGCCGTCCGCGGCGGTGCGCTTCGTGCGCGAGCGCGGCAAGTTCCTCGTAGGTCAGCTCGCTCGCCCCGACCTCTTCGCCGTGGGTCTGGCCGTAGACGCCGCCGGTGGCCGCGGTCTTGATCACTCCGGCGCCCTTGGCGACCTGTCCGCGGACGCCGCGGACCACCTCGTCGGGCCCGTCGCAGGGGATGCCCCAGAAGGGGTCGTGGCCCCCGGTCATGATCACGGTCTGTCCCGCGGCAACGATCGTGGGCCCGTCGAGGTGTCCCCGGTCCACCGCCCTGGCCAGGGTGACGGCGATGTCCCAGTTGCCGCCGAGATCGCGGACGGTGGTGATCCCCGCGGGCAGGTAGGCGCGGGCGTGTTCGGCGGCGCGTACGGTGGTGAGCTGTTCGCCGTCCTGGTCGACGTGCGTGGCGGGGTCGGGGCTGCCGTCCCACACCAGGTGGACGTGGCAGTCGATGAGGCCCGGAAGCACGGTGCACCCGGCGAGGTCGACCTCCAGGTCCTCGGGGCCGGGGCGGGCCGCGCGGGGGCCGGTCACCTCCCGGACGACGCCGTCCTCGCAGACGACATCCGCGGGGCGTGGCTCCGTGGCCAGGCCGTCCCAGACACGTCCGTCGCGGAGTATCAGCGCGGGCGCCATGTCAGGGCCGTCCCGCGACGACGGTTCCGCCCTGGATCACGGCACGCAGGTGCCGTTCGGGCTCCGCGAGGATCTCGGTGTCGGTGGTCGGGTCGCCGTCGACGAGCAGGATGTCGGCGACCGCACCGGGAGAGAGGGTGCCGAGCTCGCCCTCGCGGCCGAGCAGCGCGGCGGCGGTCACCGTGGCCGCGCGCAGTACCTCGTTCGCGGGCTGCACCCGGCCGCGTATACGGAACTCCTCGCTCTGGTGAACGTGCATGCTGCCGAGCAGGTCGGTGCCGAAGGCGATCCGGACGCCTCCCCGGTGGGCCAGGTGCAGGGCGTGCAGGCCGGCTTCGAGGACGTCCTCCACCTTGGCCTGGCTGGCCGGGGGCAGGCCCGCGGCGGCTCCCTCCCGGTGCAGGTACTCGTAGGTCACCAGCGTCGGTACGAGGAACGCCTGGTGCTCGACGAAGAGCCGCACGCTGGAGTCGTCGATGAGGTTGCCGTGCTCGATGCAGCGCACCCCGAGTCCCAGGCCCCGGTTCACCGCGCGGGCGGTGTACGCGTGTCCCGTCACGTAGCGATTGGCGTTGCGTGCCTCCTCCACGGCCGCCAGGACCTCCTCGTCGGAGAACTGCAACGAGTCCACCCGGTCGGTGGGCGAGGCGACTCCGCCGGAGAGCATCAGCTTGATGTGGTGGGCGCCGGTGCGCAGTTGGTGCCGTGCACCGCGGCGCACCTCGGCGACGCCGTCGCAGACCACGCCGATGCTGGGACAGCAGGCGTGGTCGTCCAACACGTGCCGGCCGGCGCCGCGCAAGTCGGCGTGGCCTCCGGTCGGCGACAGCGCCTTGCCGCCGAAGACCACCCGGGGGCCGGGCCAGAGCCCTTCGGCCACGGCCGCGGCCACGCCGTAATCGGCACCACCGACGTCGCGCACGGTGGTGAAGCCGCGGTGCAGCATGCCCCGCAGGATTCTGCTGGTGTGGGCGGCCACGTAGGATGGCGACTGCTCGGCGACGTCTCCGAGATCGGCGCTGGCGGCGCTGACGTGCACATGCGCGTCGACGAGACCGGGTACGAGATGGCGGCCGGTGGCGTTGATCTCCTCGGCCGACTCCGGCGCCCGTAGTGTGGCCCCCACTTCCTGGATACGGCCGTCGTGCACGAGCACGTCGGCGGTCCGCGCTTCGCCGGTAGCAGCGTCACATACCACGCCGCCACGGAGGATGAGAGTGTTCGAGGTCATGAGCTCCCTTCCCGTAGCAGAGCCAGGCTCCTGGCACGCCATATGGTGTCAACAAGACACCGTATATGCAACAATCATTGCGTCCAGATGGGCATGAACACCGGCATGAACACCGGCATGAACACCGGCACGAACTCCGACGGGACAGGGGCCGGGACGGCCCACGAGCAGACGCTGCCGGACTGGGTCAGGTCCAGGCTGGGCCGTCGGCGCCCGGCCGCCGGCGCACGTCGGGTGCTGTCGGCGATCGCCGCCCAGCCGCAGCAGATGTCCTACGCCAGCACCTCCTCGGTGGCGGCCGCGGCCGGAGTCAACGTCGCGACCGTGGTGCGCACGGCCCAGCAGCTGGGCTTCAGCGGCTGGCCGGCCCTGCGGGCGGAGATCCGCTCCCGTTACCTGTCGGGTCTTTCCGCCTCCGAGGTGCTCAGCGAGCACCACGAGGACGCCGGCCAGGGGCCCGCGTGGGCCACCCTCCGCCGTGACCTCCACAACCTCAAGGACCTGGCCAGCCTGCTGGACGAAGCGCAGGTGGAACGGGTGGCCCGGACCATCCACGGGGCGGGCACGACACTCGTTCTGGCCTCCGGCAGCTTCGCCGCCCCCGGCCTTCAGCTCTCGCACCTGGCGCAGACCATCGGCCACGACGTGCGGCTGCACCGGGTGGGCGGCACCGCCCTGTTCAACGCGGTCTCGCTGCTGGGGCCGCAGGACTGCCTCGTGGTCTTCCAGGTGTGGCGCACCCCGCGCGAGATCCTGCACGCCATGCAGGTGGCTGCCGCGGCCGGCACGCCGATCGTGCTGGTCAGCGACCAGGCCAGGGAGGAGGTCAGGGAGCTGGCCGCCGAGCTGGTGCCGATGCCCAGCGAGGGGGCCAGCATGTTCCCTTCGCTCGTGGCCGCGACCACGATCGTGCAGGCGGTCGTCGCCGCGCTCGTGGCGTGCGATCCGGCCGCCGCCGCGGAGTGGAGCGACGGGGTCGAGCGGCTCTGGTCGCGCTTCGGTCTCTTCCCCGACCCCGAGAATCTGCAATGACTATTGCGATTCGGTGGCCGAAACCTGTCTTATAGGGAACACCCGCACCGTCGGGTGATCCGCCGGCCTACCGGGTGGCCTGCCGGGTCCCACGCGCCCGCACGGCCGACCGTCGATTCCCGGAGGCGTCCATGCAGACGACTCATGTCCTCACACTCGTGCTGTACCTGCTGCTCATGGTGGGCATCGGTATCTGGTTCAGCCGCTCCAAAAAGGTCGCGACCAGCGACGACTACCTTTTCGCCGGCCGCAGCCTGCCCCGCCCCGTGATGATCGGCACACTGCTGGTCACCTGGGTCGGGTCGGGAACGATCATCGGCGGTGGCAGCTTCGCCTACAGCTACGGTCCGCTTGCCTCGATCTTCTTCCTCGCGGGCACGCCGGTGGGCATCGTGGTCCTGTACTTCCTGGCGCGGCGCATCCGCCGGCAGACGACCCATACCGTCCCCGAGCTGCTGGAGCGCCGCTACGGCGTGACCGTCCGCATGATCGCGGCCGTCATCACCGTGCTGGCCTACACCGGCATCACCGCCTACCAGTTCACCGGCGGTGGCCAGATCGTCAGCCTGATCACGACGCTCTCGCCGGAGCAGGGCTCCATCGTGGTGGCGGTGCTCGTCGGCTTCCTCGCGGTGGGAGGCGGCCTGAAGTCCGTCGCCTGGAGCGACTTCATCTCGGCCCTGATCATCGTGGGATGTCTCCTCGTCGCGCTGCCCATGGTGCTGCAGGTGGAACTCGGCGGTCTCGGCCAGTACTGGCAGGACCTCCCCGACGACCGGTCCTCGCTCAGCGGCGGTCTCACGCCGCTGCAGCTGCTGGGATACTTCCTGCCGCTGTTCCTGCTCCTCCTGGCGGACCAGAACATCTACCAACGGCTCGGTGCCACGCGCAACGAGTCCGAGGCGCGCAAGTCGACCGGTGGCTTCTTCCTCTCCAGCTTCCTGGTCACGGTGCCCGTGGCGCTGCTGGGCTCGGCCGCGTTCCTGCTCATGCCCGACATCGCGCCGGATTCGGCGGTCCTGGCACTGGGCAGCGAGGGCTACCTGCCTGCCGTGTTCGGCGGTCTGCTGCTGGCCGGAGCGCTGGCCTTCATCATCACCACCGGCTCCTCGTTCCTGCTCTCCGGAGCGGGCAACCTGACCTATGACGTCACAGAGCGGCTGTTCGGCGTGCAGCTGAGCGACCGGAAGCGACTGGCGGTCCACCGGCTGTCCGTGCTGGGAATCGTCACCGTGGCCTACGTTCTGGGCCGGTTCTTCCCGGCGGTGCTGGAGCTGCAGATGTACTCCTACACCGTCTATGGCGTCGCCATCGCCCCGCCGGTCCTGGCGATCTTCCTGTGGAAGCGGGCCAGCAAATGGGGCGCGATGAGCGCCATGGTGCTGAGCACCGTCGTGACCGTCATCTGGGAACAGCTGGACCAGCCCTACGACCTGAACGCGGTGCTGATTTCCCTGCCGGTGTCGCTGATCACGCTGGTCCTCGTCAGCCTCGCGGTGCCCGACCGCGGGACACGCCCCGACGACGCGGCCACCCACGCCGCCCCCGCACCGACCAAGGAGTGACATGTCCCTGGACCTGACCGCCTTCCGCGTACTCAGCTTCGACTGCTACGGCACGCTCATCGACTGGGAAGAGGGCATCAGCGCCGTGCTGGCGGCCTGGGCCCGCGGGCAGGGTCTCGGCCAAGGCCCGGAGACGCTGCTGGAGACATACGCGGACCACGAGGCGGCGGTGATGCGCGAGCACCCGACGTGGCGCTACCCCGAGGTGCTGGCGGAAGCGTTCACCCGGACCGGCTCGTCACTGGGTACCGAGGTCGGCCGTGAGTGGGCCGAGCGCCTGGGCGGCTCGGTCCCCGACTGGCCCGCCTTCCCGGACTCCGCGGACGCGTTGGCACGGCTGCGTCGCCACTACGACCTGGTGATCGTGAGCAACGTGCACCGCGACGGGTTCGCGGGCAGCAACGCGCACCTGCGCGGCGACTTCACCCGGATCATCACCGCGGAGGACGTCGGTGCCTACAAGCCGGCGGACCCGCACTTCGAGGAGCTGGACGCGGTACTCGAAGGCCTCGGTCACGGACGCGGGCAAGTGCTGCACGTGGCACAGAGCCTCTTCCACGACCACGTGCCGGCCCGCCGCCGCGGACTTGCCTCGGTGTGGATCAACCGGCGCCACGACCGGCCCGGCTGGGGTGCCACTCCGCCACCGGCGGAGGAGTGGCACTACGACGCCGAGTTCCCCTCCATGGCCGCGTTCGCCGACGAGGCGGACCGCCAGCACGCCTGACCGCCCGCCCGGTTCCGCGGCGGCCCCCGCCCTCGCCGCGGAACCGCAACGGCAGAACGAACGGCGTTGCGGATTCCGCTGCTCGGGCAGCCATCCGCCAGGCACCAGGCGATGCCGGGCCCGCACCGGCTCGCCGGCACGGTGGGCACGCCGGGCGCCATGGACCTCGGTGCCGGGCAGGTGCCGCGCAGCAGAACGTGGCCGGGGTGGTGCTCCAGAGCCCAGGACGCACCCGCCGATCAGGCCGGATGACCCTCCTGGTGCCCGCGGGCGCTGGGCCTGCGGGCCGGGTGGACAAGCACGACGAAGCTCCTGGTCGAGCGAGTGATCTTGGCCGTGAACTCATCTACCAGGAGCTTCACCTCTGTCCGCACACCGCCCCATGCCAACACCAGCCTCCACCAGCCAGGTTGGAAAAGGCTCAGAGGCTGGCCCCCTGAACACGACGCCCGGTAAGACCACCACACACCCGGAAGGGTTGCAATGCAACTAGGACCTGTCCGGGCGATCATGTGACTGTCTGATGCTCGGCTCGTAGCCGGGGAAGGCGCACGTGTGCATGGTGGCCGAACCGGAGGCGGTGAGGGCGGGGGCACGTGGCGCTGGATCATCGTCCATGGACACTCGCGGAGCCCGCGCGGGCGGTAGCCGACGTGACGCTTCGGGTACCCCGCGTACGTACGAGTCACCGGCCCGACGACACCATCACGTGTTCCCGGTCGATCGGCCGACGGCCCGGCCGCCGCTCTGGGTGCGCCGACGCCCGCCCGGCTGCATAGGGTGTCTCCCGTGCCTGGCGAGACTGACCTGCGACGGCTTCTGATCGAGATGCGGCCGGAGATGAATCCGGGGCGCTATGTGTTCACCACCGTGGCCGGTGGCATCCCGCCCGGGGTGACCCCGGTCGTCACGGTGGCCGAACGCGAGGGCCTCACCCTGGTGCTGCGGCAGGAGGACGCCGAGGCGGCGGGGCTGGCGTACGACTACGTGGCCGGGTGGCTGGTCCTGCGGGTGTATTCCGCCCTCGACGCGGTGGGTCTGACCGCCGCCGTCGCCCATGAACTCGCGCGAGCCGGGATCAGTTGCAATGTGGTGGCCGGATTCCACCACGACCATCTCTTCGTGCCGTACGAGGTGGCGGACCGTGCCATGGACCTGCTCGAAGGGCTCTCCCGCAGATCGGCGGCCGAAGTCGCGTAGTAGCCTCAGCGGTTTGTCAGGGAGGGGCTTTCGAGGTGCTCGCGACGAGGGTGCCGGGCCCCTGCCGGGCGCTCCGGGCCCCTACGTTCCCCTCCCGCCGTCGGGAGAGGATGAAGGAATGGCGGACAGCGTGCGCACCTCGGAGACCATCGAGGTGGTGGGGGCACGGACCAACAACCTCCGTGATGTCACCGTGAGCATCCCCAAGGGCCGGGTGGTGGCCTTCACCGGTGTCAGCGGCAGCGGTAAGACTTCCTTGGCGATCGACACCCTGCACAGCGAGGCCCAACTCCGTTACTTGGAAGGTCTTTCGCCGTTCGTCCGGCAGTACATCACCCAGCGCAACCGCCCCAAGGTGGACCGGATCCTCGGCCTCGGCGCCACCCTCGCCGTCGACCAGCGCCGGCTCAACCGCAACCCTCGCTCCACCGTTGCCACCATCACCGGCATCGACGGCCACCTCGGACTGCTCTACTCCCGGCTGCCCGGCATCGGCCCCGACGCGATTCCCGGCGACGGCCATCTCAGTACCGCCCACTTCGACCGGCACACCCCGGAGGGAAGCTGCTCCGACTGCCACGGCGTCGGCGGACGCTGGCAGGCACGGGAAGAACTCATCATCACGCACCCGGAGTTGCCCCTCTTCGACGGAGCCTCCCCCTGGTACGCGAAGTGGCGCTCCGGCGAACACGCCTTCATTCCCGCACTGGCCGAGAAACGCGGCGTGGACCTCGCACAGCCCTGGCAGTCGCTGCCCGAGGGCTTCCGGCACAACGTGCTGTACGGCACGGGTGACGAGAAGATCGAGGCGACCGTCGACATACCGAACAAGAACGAGACGTCCTCTTGGACGTACACCTCCAGCGAGCCGCTGCGCGGAGCGCTCGCCGAGGTGGAGAGGGTCTTCGCGAACGCGGCGACACCCAGCGCCAAGGAGCGCTATCTGCCGTACATGCGCAAGATGCCCTGCACCACCTGCGGCGGCACCGGCTACGACGCGGTCGCCCGGTCGGTACGGCTCGGCGGGCTCGCCTACCCCGAAGTGCTGGAGGCCGACGTCCGCGAGGTACGCGCCTGGGGCGGCCGGGTCACCTCCGGCCTCGGCACCGGACAGCGCGCGGTCGGCGAACCTCTTCTCCAGGACCTCGCCCGCAGACTCCGGGTGCTGGACCGCCTCGGCCTCGCCCATCTCCAACTGTCGCGCGGCGCGGCCACCCTGTCCGGCGGCGAACTCCAGCGCACCCGGCTCGCCGCCCAGCTCAGCACCGAACTCAGCGACATCATCTTCGTCCTCGACGAACCGGGCACCGGCCTCCACCCCGCGGACAAGGCCCATCTGCTGGACATCGCCCTGGAACTGCGCGCCGCCGGGAACACCGTGCTGCTGGTCGAGCACGATCCGGAACTGATCGCCCGCGCCGACTGGGTGATCGACATGGGACCGGGCGCCGGACGGCTGGGCGGCGACGTGCTCGTCTCGGGCAACCCTGCGGACGTTGCCGGGCACCCCCGCTCGCTCACCGGCCACTACCTCGCCGGGAAGGGACCGAGGTTGCGCCGTACCCGCCGGCCAGTCGGGGAGGAAACCCACTGGGTGGAGCTGCACGGGCTGTCCGCCCACAACGTGACAGCGGACCTGGTCCGCTTCCCCGTGGGCCGGCTGACCTGTCTGACCGGGGTCAGCGGCAGCGGCAAGAGCAGTCTGCTCGGCGCGCTCGGTGCCGGGACGGAGGCTGCTCTGGCAGGAACGGCGGCCGACACCGTCCGCCGGGTCACCGGGAACGAGCGTTTCAGTTGGGTCGCCGTGGTCGACCAGGAGCCGATCGGCCGGACACCCCGGTCCAACCCCGCCACGTACAGCAAGGCGTTCGACATCGTCCGCAAGCTGTTCGCGGAGACCGACGCGGCACGCAAGCGCGGCATCAAGTCCTCCTGGTTCTCCTTCAACACGGCTAACGGCGGACGCTGCGAGACCTGCACCGGGTACGGCCGCAAGCTGGTCAACATGCACTTCCTGCCGGACGTGTGGGTGGTCTGCGACGTCTGCGAGGGCCGCCGCTACACGCCGGAGGCCCGGGAGATTACCTACGAGGGGCTGACCATCGACGGGGTGCTGGAGCTGACCGTCGCCGAGGCCGTCGAACGTCTCACCGGACAGCGGCAGTTGGCTGAGGCGCTGGAGGCCATGGACCGAGTCGGCCTCGGCTATCTGCAACTCGGCCAGAACGCCACGGAACTCTCCGGCGGCGAGGCACAGCGCCTGAAGCTGGCGTCGGCGATCCAACGCGGATCGGCGGGCCGCAAGACCGGACTGGTCGTGCTCGACGAACCCGTCTCCGGTCTGCACCCCTCCGATATCCAGCGCATGGTGGACGCCTTCGACCTGCTGCTGGACTCGGGCAACACCGTGGTCGTCGCCGAGCACGACATCCCTGTCGCGGCCTCTGCGGACTGGGTGATCGACCTGGGACCGGGCGCTGGCCCGGACGGCGGTGCGGTCGTGGCGGCGGGCACCCCGGACCAGGTCGCCGAAGCCGACACCCCGACCGCCGACTTCTTCCGCCGGTACATGGCGGGCCTGCCGCTGCTGGGCGGGGTCGGCGACCACTGAGGCACCGGTGGCGCCCCGCGTCCGGCCGTTGCGTGCACGGTCAGGCGCGGGGCGACGCCAGTTCCACGACGGTGATGTCAGAGTCGGCGCCCAGCCGGACCGGCGGCCCCGGAAGCCGGTGCCCCGGGTCACGTGGAGCAGGGTGTCCTCGTGCCAGC
Source organism: Streptomyces sp. MP131-18 (assembly GCF_001984575.1). Classification (GTDB taxonomy): domain Bacteria; phylum Actinomycetota; class Actinomycetes; order Streptomycetales; family Streptomycetaceae; genus Streptomyces; species Streptomyces johnsoniae. Next base: position 3,221,266 of record NZ_LZNS01000001.1, read on the forward strand.
TCAGCCCGGCGACGAACGGGTTGGCCAGGGCAGTGAGATGGGTGAAGGGCCAGAGCTGGCCGCCGCGGGTGTGGCCGGACAACTGGAGATCCACCCCGTACCGGGCACTGCTGGCGTCACCCCGGGCTGCCGCGGCCGCGGCGTCGTGGCCGACCGCGCAGGCCCGGGGAAAACTCGGAGAACTCATCCAGCACGCCGCCACCGGCTCCCCGCAGGTCCTGCGCCGCCACGCCGCGCCCCGACACGGCGGTCAGGCGGATTCATCCTGTTCGAAGGGCGGGATGTCGTCTGGGGCCATGTCTGGGGCGTAGGCGGCGGATGCGCACGGGGTGTCGGCGGCCGCGGTCGAAAGTGGTGTCGGCGTCGAACTCGGCGAACTGGTCGGGGGTGACACAGGTGAAGACGAGCGAGTCGAGGCTGCCCCAGTGGGTGGTGATCCTCATCCCGGCCCAGGGATGGCCAACGCTGGACGGTGTCAGGAGGCGGGCGAGGTCCTCGCGCACCGTCGGCAGGAGGGGAGTGCTGCGGGCGGTCAGCCGGAGGATGCCGGTGGTGTCGTAGCGGCCCAACAGGAGCGTGTCGGGCCGCTCCAGCGGGCTGGTCACCGCACCGATCACGGCCTCGGCGGTGTGTTTCGCGCGGACCTTCAGCCAGCCGCGACGGCCGGGCTGGTAGGTCTGCGCCAGACCCTTGGCGACGACTCCCTCCACCCCCACGGCGGTCCAGGAGCTCATCCACTCCTGAGCCTGTGCGCGGTCGGTACTGGCTGGGGTCAGCGACCACGGGGCCTAGGGGCTACCCAGGAGCTCGGTGTCGCCGCGCTGCAGGAGGTCGAAAGCCACCAGATGCGCAGGCTGCTCGGCGGCCAGCCGTCTAGGAGCTGTCTGGGCGATCATGTGACTTTCTGATGCTCGGCTCGTTGATGTGGGGATGGAGCGGGGCGATCTCACGGATGCGGAGTGGGAACGGCTTAAGCCGTTTCTGCCGGTGAGTAACGGGCGTTGTGGCCGGTGGCGGGATCACCGGCAGGTGATCGACGGGGTCTTGCACCGGGTGCGGACCGGGGTGCAGTGGCGGGACCTTCCCGAGCGGTTCGGCCCGTGGAAGACGGTCTACGAACGCCATCGGCTGTGGTCGGCCGAAGACACCTGGGAGCGTTCGCTGGGGGAGGTCCAGGCCGCGGCCGATGCCGCGGGGGAGGTCGACTGGGACGTCGCGGTCGACTCCACCGTTGTGCGGGCCCATCAGCACGCGGCCGGAGCCCGTGCCGATCCGCCGCCGGTCCTGGCGTCAAAAGGGGCCGACGGCGCCGAACATCAGCCCGAGACGTCGTGGGAGAGCCTCGTCGCCCGCCTGGTGGAGGTGGTCCAGGAGGCGAGGGCCTGGGCCGCTCGCGGGGCGGGCTCACCAGCAAGCTCCACTTGAGCGCCGACGGCCACTGCCGCCCGCTGTCCCTCATCGTCACTGGTGGACAGCGGGCGGACTGCACGCAGTTCCAGGCGGTGCTGGAGAAGATCCGCGTGCCGCGAACCGGGCCGGGCAGGCCTCGAAAGAAGCCCGACAGCCTCGCGGCGGATAAGGCATACAGCAACAGTCCGTGCCGCACCTATCTGCGACGCCGGGGTATCCGGCACACCATCCCGGAAAAGACCGACAGCCAGGCTGCCCGCCTGCGCAAGGGCTCACGAGGCGGACGGCCACCCGGCTTCGACGAAGAGCGGTACAAGAAACGGAACACCGTTGAGCGTGCGATCAACAAGCTCAAGCAGTCCCGAGCCGTGGCTACCCGGTATGACAAGCGCGGCTACGTCTACCTCGGCACCGCCACCGCAGCGGCCCTGGTCATTTGGCTCCGCACATGATCGCCCGGACAACTCCTCACCGCGGAGCGCCGCGGCAGTGAGGTCTCCTGGACCGACGTGCGGCCTCGGACGGATGTCCACGAGCATGCGGAACGGGGCACCGCGTGCAGCCCCCTACGAGCCGGCTGCTCTCCGAGCGGACTGCCGCCGCGACGACACGCACCATGCACCGTTCATCCCGGGCCGTGCTCTGCTCTCCTTCCGACGCCCCACCTGCACCGGGCGTGACATCGCTGAGTCCGTGACCCGCTCAGCGCCTCCTCTGCCCCACACACGCTGGCCAGCAAGCGAGATCACGCGGGACGAACCGGAATATAAGGGTCCGATTCGCCGAGCAGGCACCGCAGAAAGAAGCTCGGCCCCTGCCTGCGTTTCCGCAGGTCAGAGTCCGTTTGTCGAGAGTGGCGGCGCCAGGATTCGAACGTGGGAAGGCTGAGCCGGGCGATTTACAGTCTGCCCAACACAAGCCCCCGACCAAGCATTTCTCACATCTTGGCGCCCGCCACCCCACAAATGCCCCACGGGCCCGCCCTCGCTCGCCTCGGCTCGCAGTCGGCGGCGCCCTACACCAAGCCGACTTATGGACTACCCTTGGTACATGTCGATGAAGCGCACGAACGTCTACGCCGACCCGGAGGACCTGGCCATCATCAAGGAGGCGGCCAGGCGCCGGGGCATCAGCGAGGCCGAGATCATCCGCCAGGGCATCCACCTCGCCGCCATGGCCAACCGCGTCTGGGACGAGCCGCTGTTCTCGCGCACCTTCGAAGGACCGGGCCGCACACCATCGAAGACAGAGGTCCGCGACACGGTCGCCGACGCCGTCCACCGCGAGACGAACACCGGAAACGCCGCGTGATCATCGTCGTCGCCGACACCTCCGGCCTGCTCGCCGCCCTCGACGCGGCCCATCCGGAACACGGCGCGGCCAACGAGGCGATCACCGCCGCGGGCCTCCTGGTCATGTCCCCGCTCCTGCTCGCCGAGCTCGACCACGTCGCCACACGCGAACTCGGCCGCGAAGCCGCACTAAGCTCGATCGACGACATTCGACACTGGATGCACCGCGGCCGCATCGTCGCCCCGGAGATCACCGACGACCACCTCGCCACCGCTCAGTCGCTGCGCCGCCGCTACCGTGCCCTCGATCTGGACCTCGCCGACGCCGTGAACGTGGCACTGGCCGCCGAGTACGACACCGACGCGATCCTCACCCTCGACCGACGTGACTTCCGCGCCGTACGCCCCCTCGGCCGGCACAAAGCCTTCCGCGTCCTACCCGACGACCTTCCCCTCTGACACAAGCCCCTCGGGCCCGGGCACCGCCCGTCACAGGCGCCTGGGCAGCCACACACCCACTTCACGCACCTGGCCTGGCGCGACGACAAGCAGAACGCGAGAAGCAGCGTGGACTCGCGCCGCTCGTGAGGGCGTAAGCACCAGGCCCGGATCGCCACGTCTTCGACCAGCTACATCCCATACTCCTGGTCGAGTTGAACGCGGCCGGGGCAAAACGACTGGGCGCGTGCCTGCAAAGAAGGAGGTTCCCCGGTCGGGCGTCTACGAATGGCGAAGCCGCCCTCATCACCGCCCTCATCACCGCCCCCATCAGCCCAGGCAGGTTCGCGACGCCCTGATCGCTGCGGCTGCGGCTGCGGCCCAGCTGCCCGGGATCCCCTCAGCTATGGCCCCGTCATCCGTTGACGTTGCCGTCAAGCACCTTGCGAGGGACTGTCAGGTCTGGAGGAGTCACGAGCCACGTCGATTTCGTTACGGAGCTCCTCCAACTCCTCTGCATTTGGCACGAAGGGCGCGGAGCAGGTCTTCAGCACCTCAAGCTTCTGGCTGCTCCCCCATTCGTCCCACGCCTCCAAGGACGAGGCATACCGAACGATCACCCCCCTTTCGTATTCTCTAGTGGACCACCGTTGCCAGGACTCCCAGCGCGTCACTCGACGCGAATCCCCAGTTCGCTCACTTTCCACAATGATCGAATCTACGATTCGACGATGCGCCGCCGCAAGCCTGGGACTACCGAAATACGGCTCTGGCGGCTCCTCATCGTCGAACTTCAAGCGCACCAACGCTGAAGCCAGAGTCTCCAACTCCTCAAGAGTCAATTCCACCTGCACAAACGTCTCCCGAGCCGCCCCGTAAATGATCTATCGCGTGGTGAATGACCTGCTCATTCTCCTGCTACCCGGCGATGGCGCGATTATGGAAGTGGGCGATGCCGACCATGGCATAGTGGACGCCGTCGCCTTTTAGGGGGCACGCCTTGAATCGGCATGCCGCCATCGATGGATCTCTCAGCGCAGTGGCTGCGGAGGCGAAAAGCAGACGCATGTGCGAGACGCACTCCCGTCAGAGACCCAAATAAAGCATCGGATCCACTAGGGTAAACCCGGGAAACACTACGATCCTGAGCTCACACTTGAATCCGGGGACATCGACTTCCACAACGACTCCACGCTCTCCGTCTCGCGAGTACAGCAGAATCCGATTTACCTGCTCACGATAAAATTCGATATCGCGTCTGCCGGCCGATTCCCTCGTCAGACGTACAGACCTGGCGCCGACATCGAAGCTCAGCGTCACGAACTCGCCAGCGTGACCCACCGGAATCTCGACTCGCCACACGTCGGGATCTTGTTCCGCAGGTTCAGGAACGGAGCCAAGCACTTCAATGAAATCCGAATCCGTCGGAATTTCCATGGCGTCACTTGCCATAGCCTCTACCTCCCACAGGGATCATCGTAGTGAGGCGAACTCCACTATCCGTTACCTCAAAGTTGGCGCGAATCAACAGAGCCCATGTGGCTCATAAAGAACCGGAGGAAGCCGCCGCACCGACTCCAACAGCTTTCCGCCCGGGACCCACCCTTGTTCTCCGCGCTCGACTGCATCTCAAGCAGCACGCTGAACTGATTCGACTTACACGGTAGCCAGGGGCAGTGGAATGAAGCATGGCCATCAGAGAGCCCCCCATCTTGCACCGAAGGCACCCATGGACCCACGAAAATCCTCGTGAGACCACGGGCCTACCGCTGCGTTTGCGCCAAAGGGCATCACGAAGAGCCCCGGTCATCCGTAGGCACATGGCCCGCTGTCACCATACCGAAGAACGAACACTCCACCACAACTCGGACCGCAGGAAAATACACCCAAAATTCCGAGCAGGATTCCACAATACCCGGCAGGCAAGAAAGGGAGGCTTCAAGCCCTATCTTCACGCTCGGAATCGCCAGGCTCCCCCAAAAGAAAATAAGACTATCAGCATTCGGGGCAAACCGCCGAAAGGCGGCGCCTAGTTCGATGGAATGCAGATCGGTCGAATCGAGCACCACGCTATCAGCCACCGAACCCCACTCGATAGTGCCGTCGGAGTTGCGCGCGTAGCGACTCAGACTTTGGCGTTCGTAGCGGAGGTGCTGGTTCAGATCCAACAACTCTACCCCGGGCCGCCCAACCCACACCACCCGCCGATTACTTTGCCGACCTTCACGAACCACTCGCACCATGGACCTCGGCAGGAGATCCGGTCGGGTTCCATATACACCGTCGAGCGTCACGAAATACCGTCCAGCATTCTCGCAAAATCTTCTTCTGTCCCACTCCAGGGAACGGCCCACTTGCGCGCAGAATCCCCCCTTCCGATTTCCACGTTGATATGGGGCCCCTTCACTGGATCATAATCCATCCTGAACCTCTTAAATTCACCATTCACCCGAGTAGTGAACCCCACAACCCTACCGTAGGTCGTCGACGAAGATTCGAGACGGCCAATGTACGGCTGTCGAGTCGCCGGATCGATCTCACCTAGCAACTCGAGCGCCTCGTTTCGAGCCTGCTCGAAAGTATCAAACCTCTCCAGAACAACTTCCTTGCACCCTCCGGAATTGTGCACGAGTACCGGTGTGGTGCCTCCGAGCACGTAATACGTGTGGAGGCCTTCGATGGTCAGGTTGTGGACGGTTGTGCTTGTGGTCCAGTGGTCTGTGGTGGTGACGCGTGCCTGGGTGCCGGTGTCGGTGTGGAGGTGGGTGCCTGGGTGGAGGTCTGCGGCGTTGAGCCATTGGCCGTGGCCGGGGGTCCAGTAGGGGTGTTCTGCGGTGGAGGTGAGGGAGTGGGTGTTGCCTTGGGTGTCGGTGATGGTGAGGGTGACGAGGTCCTTGTCGCCGCTGTTGGTGAGTTCGGCCGTGACGGTGCGGGGGCCGGTCTCGCCGGTTGCGGGGTCGGTGGCGAGGATTTCTTCGCCGATTTCCAGGTCTTCGACGGCCTTGGTGGTGCCGTCGGCCATCAGGACATGGGTCTCCGGCAGGAAGCTGTTGGAGCCGGCGCAGCGGCTTCCTCTGCGGACGGCGTTGCCGACAAGGCCCTGGACCTCGTCGAAGACCCTCAGTGCCTTGCCCCAGGGGAGATCGGTTGCCGCCCAGACGCAGTCTTCCCCGCTTCTTTCCCCCACGCAGCCCTCCCAGGCTTCCGGGTCCGGGAAGATCAAGGAAGTGAAGAATCCGAGGACGCGGTCGGGTATGGAGCCCTCGCGTCGTTCCATTTCCGCTTGCCAGCGGGTTTCGGAATCACCCGGGTAGCCGCAGGGGACTTCGACGGTGCACTGGTCGCGGGCGTCGGCGGGCCAGGAGATCCGGGATATTGTGCTGCTGCCGCCGCCCCGGTTGCTGCTCCGGCGGTAGTTGCCGACCGCTTTCTGGGCGGTGTTGGAGACGTTGCTGACCGTTTCCCTGATCTTGTCGAGCAGGCCGCCGAAGAAGAGGCCGGTGGGGTCGGAATAGGTGACCGGGTTGTTGTTGGCGTAGGTGTAGCCGTGGATCTGCTGCGGGTCGGTCAGATCCATCACGGGGTCGAGGGAGATGAAACGGCCCAGGCCGGGATCGTATTCGCGGGCGCCGAGGTGGGTGAGGCCGGTCGCGGTGTCGGTCGTTCCGCCGACGAAGCCGCGCGTGCCGGCCCAGGTGTCCGGGGTGTCGCCGCGCAGGTTGCCGAAGGGCAGGGTGCGGCGCTGGGTGAGTTCGAGGGTGTCGGTGGCGATGGCGAGTTGGCCGGTGCCGTGGTGGTCGGCCATGGTGATGCTGACGGACTCGTCATCGGCGATGACGGCGGTGTGGCCGCCTCCGAGGTCGAAGTAGCGGGTGGCCGTCGGGATCGCGGACCCGGTCGGGAGGGTGACCTCGGTGTGGTCGCCCAGGTAGAGCGTGGTTCCGGTCGGGGTGCGGCCGATCAGCCGGTTGCCGTCTGCGTCGTAGAGGTACTCGGTGACCTCCCCGTTCGCCTCCTCGACACGGGCGAGGCGTCCCTCCGCGTCCCAGGTGAGTTCCTGGGTGTCGCCGCCGGTCTGGCGGGCGATCGTGTTGCCGCCGGCGTCGTAGGCGTACTCCTCCAGCGAACGGACGCCCGGGGCTTCCTCGATCACGGAGGTGAGGGTGTGCGGCTGGGGCGTTCCGGGCTCGGGGTAGGCGTAGGTGCGTTCGGTGTCCTGCTCGTGCAGCGTTTCCGTCAGCCGGTTGCCGACCTCGTCGTAGGTGTAGGAGTGCCAGTAGGGTGCCGGGCCGCCCATGGAGTCGGCGGTGGGGGTGTCCGCGCAGTCGGTGGCGGACTGTGCCCACGCTTCGGTCATGCGGCGCAGGTAGTCGTAACGGAAGCACTGAACGGCCCACTTCGTGGCGGCCGCCGGAAGTTGTCCAGTTCCGCCCGCACGCCCTGGGTTGCTGGTGAATCATGCTCCACATGGATCGTGGAACCGATGTGGAGCAGAAGATCGAGGCGTTCGACCGGCCGCCATGGAAAGAGTCCGTTGCCATGGCCGAACGTGACCGGCAACGAGTGCTCACCGATTTCCCGCGCCGGGCTTGGCGCGACCTCCCGTTGGAGCGTTACGCCCTGGGCCTGGACCAGGCTGACCGCGCCAACCGGCCGTTCTGCTGGCTGCTGGAGTACGGAACGGAAGCCATCGGCAGCATCCGGGGCGGAAGCGCGGCCAAGCACATCATCTACCGCCACCACAGCGGGGAATGGCGGCTTCCGAAGCCGCTGCGTGCGGCCAGCCCGCAGGAGGCGTGGGCCAGGGTCCGGGGCGAGTTCGTCGAAGCCTTCGACGCCGTTGAGGCAGGTGATTTCCGGCGCCTCGACGACCTCGACACGCTGACCTACGGGCAGGCACTCGTCACCAAGACGCTGGCGACCTACTTCCCCGAGCACTTCCTGCCGATTTTTTCCGCCGGACACGTCCGGCACTTCACCGAGGTGCTCGGGGGCGGGCCCTACAAGACCTACGGCGGCGTCCGTACCTGGCAGGCCAACCGGCAGCTGTTCGACTTGGTCCGGGAACGTCCGATGTGGGCCGATTGGCATCCGCACGAGGTGATGCGTTTCCTCTACCAGAACTTCAACCCCCGTCCGCAACAGCGCGCCGTCTGGAAGATCGCCCCGGGGGAACGCGGCCGGTTGTGGGAGGAGTGCCGCGCTCAGCGGTTCATCTGTGTCGGGTGGGACGAGGTCGGTGACCTTGGCCAATATGAGAGCGACGCGGAACTCAAGACAGCGCTGGACGTGCAGTGGCCGGGATCGAAGGGCGGAAATCTGCGGCTTGCCCGGCAGCTACTGGCCTTCCGGGACCTGGATGACGGCGACGTGATCGTCGCCAACCGAGGCAAGTCCGAGGTGCTTGCGCTCGGCACGGTGAACGGCGGCTACGCCTACGACGAGATCCGCGCCGAGTACCGGCACACGGTCCGGGTCGACTGGGACGAGAGCTACGCCCAGACTTTCGCCGCCCCGGAGAACGCGTGGCAGCAGACTTTCGCAAAGGTACCGGAAAAGCTGCTGCGCCGAATCCAGGCGGGGCGCACTCCGGCGCCGTCCGCCGTCGCCACCGGCGAGCCCGTCGTCGTCCAGCAGCTCCCGACCCACGTGCAGCAGGCCATCCAACTGCTGGACCGCAAAGGGCAGATCATCCTGCACGGCCCGCCCGGCACCGGGAAGACCCGGCTGGCACTCAGCATCGCCCTCGCGCTGACCGGCCGGGCCGCGGCGATCGAGGCGCCGGCGGCGGAGCGCGCGGCAGCCGTGGCCGCTCTCCTGAACGCTCCGGCCGCCGCCCTCGGCGTGCCACCGGTCACCTTGGTGACCTTTCATCCCTCATACGGTTACGAGGACTTCGTCGAAGGCTTCAAACCCGCCCCGGCGGCAAAAGATCCCGGGCTGAACCTTCTGCTGCAGGACGGCATCTTCCCCCGGATTTGCGAAGCCGCCGCCCAGGAGCCCGGCCGCACCTTCCTGCTCCTCATCGATGAAATCAATCGCGGTGACCTGGCCCGCATCTTCGGTGAGCTGATCACCATCCTGGAAATCGACAAACGCGGAATGCCGGTCCGGCTGCCGATCAGCGGGAAGCAGCTCGCCGCGCCGCCCAACGTTCGCTTGATCGCCACCATGAACACCGCCGATCGCAGCATCGGCCATCTCGACGCGGCGATCCGTCGCCGTTTCGGGTTCATCGACGTCCCGCCCGATCTCGACGCGGTGGACGGCTCGGTCGGGCCGCTCGACCTGGCCACGTTCCTTTCGGTACTGAACGCGAGGCTGGTCGCCGAATTCGGCCCCGATCACCGAATCGGCCACGCCTGTCTGCTGAAAGACGACCAGCCCCTGGGTACGGAAGAAGAAATCGCCACGGTCTTCTACCACGAGATCGTGCCCCAGATCGAGGACTACGCGGCCGGTCGGGCGGAGCCGCTGCGCACCGTTCTCGGCAGCCTGGCGAGTCTCGAATCGGGCCAGGTGGCCCGTATGAGTCCGGCCGATCTCACCCGCACACTGGCCAACGAGTTCACCGCCTCCGACGAGGTCCTCGATGGCTGACCACACACGTCATGGCGGACAGCCGCGCCGGGAGCAGATCGTCGTTCCGGAGCACAAGTCCGTGCACGTCAACCGGAGCCAGGTCACCGCGGCCGACGTTGAACGGCTGCGGCGCCTGCGCGGTAAAGGCCGCCTCGGCCTGCGGGAAACCCCCTCGGGCTGGACACTGTCGGCCCGCGCCATCGTCGGCGTTCTCGTACTCGACCGGCTGCGTCTCGTCCTGGGCCCCAAGGTCGACATTCCCGGGGAACAACTCATCACTTGGCTCTGCTACGCCCAAGGCACCCCCGTCCCACACGAGCCGACGCTGCGACGGTGGCTGATCGGCGACTCCGGTTACGCCGGTATCGCGCTGGCCGCCCTGCTGGCCGAATGCCGGAAGCTACTGCACGAAGGACTGCGGCTGGACTACGCACCGGTGACGCGGGTGGAGCCGGTGCTGCGCGGCAGGCTCGACGTCCGGGCGCAGGTGACCCGGGGCCACGGGGCCGTGGACCGGCTGCATGTGCGAACGTTCGAGCGCGGGCACGACATCTGGGAGAACCAGATCTGTGCCGCAGCGCTGTCACGGGCCATCACCCACGCCACCGATCGCGCCCTGGCCGGGGAACTGGCCAAGATCGCGCGCCGCTTCCCGGCGCCGCCGACGGCGGGCGAGGCATCCGGCATGCTCCTCCGCGCCCGGTACAACCGGCTGAACCAGCGCTACCGCCCCGCACACAACTGGGCCCGGCTGATCCTGAACGGCGGCGGCGTCACCGACCTGCTCACCGAACGAGGGCTGCGTGCCGACAGCATGCTCCTCAACATGAACGTCCTGTGGGAACGCGTGGTCAGGCAGATGGCCCGCGACATCGCCGCCGAATTCGGCGGCGAATGCCAAGGCAGGACCGATGACCCGGGCATCACCACCTCGGGTGACATCGGCAAACCCGGCGAGCCGTTCGTGCCCGACGTACTGGTGCGCCTGCCGGGCGATCCGCCGCGCTTTCTGCCCGTCGATGCCAAATACAAGGCCTATGCTGGCGAGCGGGTGGACGCCACCGACCGGCACCAACTGCTCACTTACATCGCCGGCTACGCCGCACCCGACACGCCCCTCGCCGCGGTCGTCCACCCTGCTCCCGACGGCGGGACCGACCGCACGCTCACCGTGACCGGACCGCGGGGCAACCGCCTCGGGCGCATCGAACTGCTGGGACTGGACACTCGGCTGCCACCCCACCAGGCCGCCACACCGCTCCGCGCCCTCATCTCCGGCGTCGCCACCGGCACCATTCCGTGACGGGCACGACTCTCGCGGCGATCAGCCGTTACCCGCTGCCCAACGGCTCACCGGGTCACGTGGGAAACTCGCCCAGCCAACTGCGCACCAGCAGATGCTTGGGCAGATACTCGGACTCCACCTCGATGGGAAACCCGCCGTCGTACGCCAGGCAGGCGACGGCCAACGGCCCCCAAGCCACAAGGGAATCGACGCCACGTGCGCGCTCCTCGTCGGCGGTCCAGTATTCTTTGTGGAGCTGGAGCGCCGTCAACAGATCACGGTTGAACCCCTCCGGGTCACGGCGCACGAAACGGTGGAAGAGACCGATCGGCTGATAGAGAATCTTGTCCATAAGCTCCTGGCCGGCGATACGCGCCACGTCGGGATGCGACATCTCAATCGCCGTGGTCAGCTTCTCCGCAAGCCCTGGCCGACGGAGCCAATAGGTTTGCAGCGCATCCACCCAGTGGTAGACGTACTCGTCGTATTCCGCTTCCGTGGCCCGCAGCACGTCCAGCGGAACGCTGCACAGCTGCGTCATCCGCTCCTGCTCACGACACACGATCGCCAACCAGAACGCCGTCAGCCAGTTACCGGCATCCGAGTAGTACTGCGGCCCCGTGGCAGGCACGGTCCGCACCGCGTGCCCGATTCGGCACTGGACACTTCCCTCGGCCTGAGTTGCCGAAGCGAATAGGGCGGAGCCGACCTGCATGGCCGTCACGACCGCTTCCCACGTCTCGAGAAGCTCCGCATTCGGGTCGGTCGCACAGCGCGCTTCCGCATAGAGTCGCGACTTGCTGAGCGCCCTATTAAACATACGTGGTGAGCCCTCCAGCCGACGGATGGTCTCTGCAGTCCCCCGGCCGAGCACCTCCACGTAACTCTTGTCATCGATCTTGTCGTTCACATGCCGTGACACTTGCGCAGCCAACTAGAACTCTCCATCAGCCGATATCGAACTGCCTCATCTCGTAGCCCCCGTACAGGCTACCGTTCGGCTTCCCCTGGACGAGTACGTACTCGACTCTCCCCTGCGCAAGGGCCAGGTCGAGGTCATTCGCGAGAGCTGCTTCACTCCCGCCCCGCCGGTCCATTCTATCCAGGATGTCCTCGAAGTAGGCTCGTGTCCCCTGAGCAGCGCGCTGTCCGCCGGGCAGTGTCCGAGCGCCAAGCCGCGTGTCCGTACTGCTCTTCGCCTCCACGACGACATACCCGCCATCCGCCCGGCGATATATCTGGTCGAACTGGGCCGTACCATTGGCGGGTGCCCCGCTGACCTCCACTCTCGTGGCGCCCGGATAATTCTCGGGTATCGCGTGGAGCGCTGCCGCGCTTTCTCCGAAATCCTCGCTTCTGCCAGTCATTTCGCGGTGCGCTGGGGTGTGAGCCGCTTCCGCTTCTCTCAGCAGTGCCCGGTTTTCCGGCGACGGGTCGGCGGCATAGGCTGCCTCCGCGTCTGCGAGACGATGCTCCGCGGCCTGGTCTGCGGTGATCGCGTTCTGGCGCCGGGAAGCCGCTTCATCAAGTTGTGCGACGATTTCGGGATCGGCGACTATTCGATTGCCGGTGACGCCGTCGCCGATGAAGCTGGGTGGGACCGGCGGGGGGACGTCCGAGCGGGCGATCCACTGGCCCGGGTTGTTCGGGTCGCGCGACAGGATCGGGAGCATGTGGCCGTTCTCGTCCGCGGCCGCGGTGCTCCTGCGGTGGCCGTCCGACCGGTAGTACTCGTCGAACCATGACGGGTCGGTGTTGGCCCGTTCGACCTGCTGACGGACCGTGGTCGCGTCCGGTTCCGCAAAGCCGTCGTTCCCGTCCCGGCCACCACCGCCTCCGCCCGTTCCCGAGTCGCCGCCCCGCTGCCCGGGGATGTGGCCGCCGCCACCGGCTCCGCCCGGGGTGGGCTGGTCGAGGTGCGCGGCCACACCTCCCGGTCCGTTGTGGGCGCCCACGGCTGCGAGTTCGGGGGAGTCGGTGCGGGCGGGGAGTTCGCCGGGGGCTTCGTCGGCGTGTTGGAGGACTGTGCCGTCGGGGCGGGTGAGGGTGCCGTCGGGGTAGACGATGTTGCCGGTGGCCGGGTCGATCACGCCGCCCGCGCCGAGGCCGGGTGTGTCGGAGCGCGGGATGGCGACGGTGCCGTCGGAGACGTCCAGTGCGCTGATGCCCGGTGGGAGGTCCGCGGCGGTGAAGTCGGCCGGGAGCCGGGAGCCGTCGGGGAGGCGGTAAGCGCCGTCGGGCAGCGGCGTGGCCGGGATCGTGGTGGCGTTCGCGAGGCCGCTGGTGAGGCCGCTGAGGCGGGGCAGCGAGCCGACCGCCGCGCTGATGCCGTTGATCAGCGGGGTCGTCGGGTCGAGGTAGCGGCCCGCCGTGCCGGCGATGCGCGCGGCGCGGGCGGCGGCGCCCGCGGTGTTGGCGGCCGTTCCGGCGCCTGCCGTGCCCACCAGGGTGAGCAGGTTGAACGTGGTCGCCCCGGCGGCCCTGGCGGGGTCCTCGCTCCAGGTGTCCCAGGCCACCAGGCCCGTGGTCATCTCGATGCGGGCCTTGACGCTGTCGTTGATCCAGTCGGAGACGGGGTTGTCCGGCAGGAGTTGGTTGGCGGCCAGCAACGGCAGGCCGCTCGGGCTGCTGACGAGGACGCCGGTGGCGAGTTTTCCGAGCCCCTGCCAGGCCGCGCCGAAGCCGTCGCTCCACGGGTTGACGAGCGTGCTGATGCCGGTGAGGGTGCCCAAGATGCCGTCGACGACGATGCCGTCCCATACGAAGCTCTTGGCGTGATGCCAGAGCTCCCAGGCGTGGTGTTTCTCCTCGACGGCCCGCCCCCACGGGGTTTCGCCGACCTGTTCAATGTCCGCCACGCTCAGGCCGTACGTGCCCGCGTCGCCGTTGCCGTCGTCGGTGACCCAGGTCGTGCCGTCGACGAGCAGCGTGATGTTGTTGGCCGCCCGGCGTTCGACTTCCCAGAACTGGGCGACGGTGACGGACACTTCCCGCAGCAGCTCGTTGTTGCGGGCGGTCTTGTCCCCGTCGTGGCGCCAGTCGTCGCCGTCGCCGATCTCGTCGACGAACGCCTCGGCCTCCCCGCGCAGCCGGTCCAGCCGGTCGATCAGGGGCCGGGCCTCCTCCGCGAATATCTCCAGAACGAGGGCGACCATCTCCAGCTTGTCGGCGAACGCGCAGGCCCGCTGGCGAACGGGCGTCGTGGTGGCCAGCAGATCCGCCGCCTCCGGGGCCTGGTAGGGACCGGACAGGCCCTGGAACTGTTCGTCCACCGCCTGCCCGATGCCGCGTATCCCCTCCGCGTCCGACCGCAGGGCGGTGTACTTCTCGGCCAGGGTGTCCAGGTGCCCGGTGAAGACGGGGATGCCCGAGGGGTCGATGCGCTCCGGCTCACCGGACATTGCTGCCACCGCCCGCGTCCGGGTCCGGGTCCGGGTCCGGGTCCGGATCGATCACCGGCTCGGCCAGGGCGGCGCGCAACGTGTCGTTCGCCATGTCGACATCGCCCTGCAGGTAATGCATCGCGGCGGTGTGGGCCCCGTTGACCGAGGCGCCGGTGCGTGCCGCGACGTAGAGGACGTCCTCCTGCGTTCCGGCGGCGAACTCCCCCAGCGCGGCCGCCACCAGACCGCCGCTGGGGCGGGCGCCTTCCCCGGTCCACAGGGTGCCGGCGTAGGTGCCTGCACCCTGGAGGTGCAACTGGTAGAGCCGGCCCCAGCGTTCGAGACCGCCGATCGTTTCGCCGACCTGGCCGAGCACGCGGTCGACGCCCTGCGGTTCGATGTCCCAGTCGGGCACGGTACTGTCCCTCCCCCTCCTCAGGCCCCACCCGGGGAGATGCTCAGCCGATGGCTTCGACCGCGGCGCGGGCGCGGGCGAGCGTGGTCTGCGCCGTGGAGTCGTTGTTCTCCAGCGTCGTCCGCAGCAGGGTGATGATGGCCCGCACCTCGTCGGCGGCCTGGGTCCAGCGCAGCTCCGCGGCCTGGTAGGTGTCGGAGACGCCGTCGGCCTGGAAGTCGGCCATCGCCTGCCGCACCTGCGCGCTGCGGGCCTCGATCACCGTCTCCAACTGCTCGATGACACCGCGGAGGTTGCCCTGGGCCTCCGCGGAGGCGTCCGTGTCGTAACTGCGCCGGTCGAGACCGTCGTTCATGTCCGTGCCCCCCGCCCGTCAGGCGCGGCCCTGGAAGCGGGCCGCGTCGAAGTTTGCCGAACTCATGCCCTGGTGCGCGTTCGCCTGCGTCTCCTGATCGCCCTCGCCGAAGGCGCGGTCCATGCCGGACTGCCCGCCGAGAATCGCGGACAGGGCGCCGTTCAGCGAGTGGGAGATCTCCTCGGAACGCAGCTTGAACGCGTCGAACGCCACGCGCCCCTGGCCGCGGAAGCGGCCTTCGAGCGGCTCGGCCGCCGCGACCAGCCGCTGGATCAGCACGCCCAGATCGGTACTCGAGCCCTGCGACTGCTGGGTGAGCGTCGACAGCGTCTGCGACCCCATGTCGAACTTCTGCCCCACGGCGTCCCTCCCCGATTCGTCCGTGTGTGCCCCAAGTCTGTGCGTCCCTCCCCTCGTTCGTCAATCGGCACCGGCCGCGCAGGACCGATGGGACGAGTGGCTGTCAGTGTGACTGTCAGTGGGGCGCGCTATCGTTTTCGTCAGTGGCCCAGGGGTGGTGGGCGGTCCGGCGGGTGACCTCCGGGCCGGGGCCGGGGCCGGCAGCACAGCGTTCCGAGGGACGTTCCGAGGGGAGGGGTGGCCCGTGCCGCGTGACTACGACAGCCAGTTGCTGGAGTCCGTCGCCGTTCGGCGCAGGCGGCTGCGTGACGCGCTGTCCTTCGGCGGGGAGCGGACCCGCCGGAGCCTGGACGAGCACACGGGGAAGGTGCTGGGCGGAGCGGCGCTGGCCGCCGTTGTCTGCGCGGGCTGCGTGGGTTGGTCCTTCATATCGGAACGGATGGATGATCGGGACGACCGCGGTCTGCACGCCCCGGCCGCCGCCGCGGTGACGGATGCCGTGCCGCCGTTCGGGACGTGGCCGCGGTGAGCACGGCCGCCCGCGGCACAGGGCTGCTGCACCGCGTGACGCTCGTCGGCGAGCGCCGCAGGATCGACATGGTGCTGCCCTCCGATGCACCGGTCGGGGAGCTGCTGCCCGACCTGCTGGGGCTGTTGGGGGAAGAGGCGGGCGGTGTGCCGCTGCTGCGCCGCCTCATGACGTCCGACGGCGCGGTGCTGACGCAGGACGAGACGCTCGCCTCGGCCGGGATCGTGGACGGGGCGGTGCTGCGGCTGGTCCGCGAGCAGGAGACACCGGCCGCGCCCGTCGTGCACGACGTCACCGACGAGGTCGCCGAGGACTTGGACCGGCGCGACTGGCGCTGGGGGGAGTCCAGTCGGCTGTGGACCGCGGGCGGCGGGGCGGTGCTGCTGGGTGTCGTGACGGCGGTGCTGGCGTGGGTGTGGCTGGGGGCGGACGCGGTCGGCGGCTGGCTCGTCGGCGCGGCGTCGGGCTGCGCGGCACTCGGTGGCCTGGCCGCGAGGCTGGGCAGCCGGCCGCTGGGGGCGGCGCTCATCGTGCTGGGCGGGGCGCTGGGCGGCCCCGGCGCCTGGGCATTGTCCGGTTCAGGGTCGGGGGCGGGCTCGGACGGCGCCGCGAAGCTCGCCGCGCTGGGCCTGGTCGCCGTGGTGACGCTGATGCTGCTCGGGGTGTTCACGGCGGTGGGCCGCGGCGGTCTGATAGCCGCGGCGGCCGTGGCGTTGCTCGTCGGCGGCTGGGAGGCCGGGATCGCGCTGGTGCCCGAGGGCGAGGGGTACCGGGTCGGTGTGGTGATGGGTGTGGTCTCGGCCCTCGGCCTCGGCCTGCTTCCCCGGCTGGCGCTGACGGCCTCGGGACTGACGGCGCTGGACGACCGGCGTTCGGGCGGCGCGTCGGTGAGCAGGCAGCAGGTGGACACGGCGCTGGCCGCGACCCACCGGGGCCTGACGCTGGCCACCGTGGTGACCGCGGCCTCCGCTGCCGCCGCCGGATGGCTCGCGGTCGACGACGGGGCAGGGGGCTCGGGCGGGGCGAACGGCTGGGCGGTGACGGTGACGGCGCTGCTGGCCGTGGTCCTGCTGTCCAGGTCGCGGGCGTTCCCGCTGTCCGTCGAGGTCGTGGCGCTGCTGCTGGCGGGCACCGCGCTGGTCGTCCGCCTGGTCGTGCTGTGGGCGGAGCGGTCGGGCGACGGGGGCGACGGAACGGTCGCCGGGCCGCTGACAGCCCTCGGCGTGCTGGCGGCGCTGCCGCTGACGCTGTTCGTCGTCCGGCCGCCCGATCATGTGCGGGCCCGGTTGCGGCGCTTGGCGAATCTGGTCGAGTCGGTCGGTGTGCTGGCGCTGATACCGGTCGCCGTCGGCGCGTTCGGCGTTTACGGGCGGCTGCTGGACACGTTCTGACGTCTCGCCGACACAAGGGCACGGCAAGAGGGAACGGAGAGGAGCTCATGTCCGCGGAGACCCCGGGCGGCTGGCAGCGCGATGCCTTCCGCGACATGGGTGGTGCGACGGCACCCCCCGAGCCCGCGCCGCAGCAGCCGCCGCAGCAGCCTCCACAGCCGCCGCAGCCACGGCCGTCGCCACCTCGGGCACGGCCACCACACCGCCAGGAGCAGCCCGCGCCGGTCTCCGCCCCGGTGGTCAGGCCCGACGTGGGGAAGGTCCCCGCACGGCGCGGGGACCCGTTCACCCGCCGGGCCGGGCGCGCCCTTCGGCAGCTGCTGATGTCCTCGGCCTCCCGGGACACCGCAGAGGCCACGGCAGCCGCGCGGGCGATCCAGCAGCCCATCACCACCGGGCGGCAGATCGCGGTGACGAGCATCCGCGGCGGCGCCGGCAAGACGACGGTCGCCGCGCTGCTCGCCCTGGCCTTCGCGCACTACCGCACCGACTCGGTCCTGGCCGTCGAGGCCGATCCGGCACTCGGCACGCTGCCGCACCGGCTCGGCGCGGACCAGGTGCGCTGGTCGGCCGCGGACCTGGCCCGCATCGTCGACCCCTCGATGAACATCACCGAAGTCACCGGCTATCTCCTGCCGTTCACCGGCGCCTCCGGAGGCCCGGGAGGCGGCTGGCTGCTGCCGGGCAGCCAGGGCGCCATCGGCGCAGAGCTGGACATCGACACCTACCGCATCGTGATGACCTCGCTGCGCCGCTACTTCGGCACCACCGTCGTCGACTGCGAGACGCTGCCCGCCGAGGTCGCGCGCACCGCGCTGACCACGACGCAGGCCCGCGTACTGGTTGCCCCGGCCACTCCCGAGGGCGCGGCGGCGACCCGTTCGGTGCTGGACTGGATGGCCGGCCTGCACCGCAGCATGCTGGCGACGACCGTGGTGGCGCTGACCCGTTCCTCCCCCGGCATGGACCTGAACGACCGCAAGGCCGCGGCCTACCTGGAGGCGGGCGGCGCCATGGTCGTGCCGCTGCCCTACGACCGTTCTCTGGCGGCCGGCGGGGAGATACGCGGCGCGCTGCTGGCCGAGGCCACCCGCGCGGCGGCGGCCCGCCTGGCCGCCGAGACGATGAACCGCGCCATGTCCCGCGGGCGCGGCGGCGGGGCGCCGGTATGAGCACACGGCAGATCCACCGCCCGGCCCGGACCACCCGCCCCCTGCCCGAGCCGGCGCGGCGCCGTATCGAGCCCCCGCCGAACCTCCCGGAGGGGCACACGAATTCGGCGCTCACCTCGCTGCTCCCGATGGCGGGCGTGATGAGTTCCGTGGTGATGATGACGATGCTGCGCAGCAGCCAGTTCGCCGTCATCGGTGCCCTCGTGCTGGTGGTCGCCCTCCTCGGTGGCGTCGGGCTGCTGTTCTCCCAGCGCGGCCGGGCGCTGCGCACCCGCCGCACCCAGCGCGAACGGTATCTGGAGTATCTGGAGGAGCTGCGGGACGAGTTGAGCGCCGAGGACCGCGCGCGCCGCGCGGCGGCGCGGGTGCTGGACCCGGCGCCCGAGGCGCTGTACGACCTGGTGAACGCCCCGGCGCGGCTGTGGGAACGGCGGCGCACCGACCGCGACTTCCTCCGGCCGCGGCTGGCCACCGGCCGCGTGCCCGTGCGCGTGCTGGCCCTGGAGCAGCGCGGCGGCGATGTGCTCACCCCGCCCGACCGCTTCATGCTGAACGAGGCCGCGGGCATTCAGGAACGGTTCGGCGCCGCCCCCGAGATGCCGTTGACGGTGCCCCTTGACCGCATGGGCGACATCAGCATCGTCGGGGAGCGCGCGGACGTGGTGCGGGTGGCGCGCACCCTGCTGACCTGCGCCGCGGTGGGCCACGCGCCGGACGACGTCACGTTCGCACTGGCCGCGGGGCCCGAGGCCGTCGCCGCGGACTGGGACTGGGCGAAATGGCTGCCGCACACGCTCGATCCGCGGGAGTGGGACGGGCCGGTCAGCGCCCGCCGCATCGCCCCCGACCTGCCCGCGCTCGGCCGGCTCCTCGCGCCGGACCTGCGGCGCCGTTCCTCCTACGCCGTCGAGGTCCGCCGCGGCCTCGCCGGCCGGGACGCCCTGGACCTGGCCGGCCGGCTCCTGGTGGTCAGCGACGGCTACGGCCGGCCCGCGGGTGAGCTGCCACGCCCGGACGAGACGGTGCCGCTCGGTGACCTGGGCGTAACCGTGATGCACCTGGTCGCCGAGCGCGTCCAGGAGCCGGGGCAGGTGGCGCTGCGGATCACCGTCGGGCCCGCCGGACGCGTCGGGCCCGCCGGACGCGTCGGACGCGTCGGACCCGTCGGACCCGCCGGGCCCGCCGGACCCGTCGAGACCACCGACGGCGACGCGTCGGGCGAACGGGTCGTCACCGTGGAGGACCTGCGGGGCGAGCAGCCGGTGACGGTCAGCGGCACCCTGGACGAGGTGACGGCCGCGGGCGCCGCCGGGATCGCCCGGATGCTGGCGCCGCTGCGGCTCTCCCCCGAGTCCGCCGCCGTCGGCACCCCGCTGTCCGGGCCCGTGGACTTCGCCGAGCAGCTCGGCGTCACCGACCCGGACGCGCTGCCGCTGGCGCGGCTGTGGGCTCCGCGCCGCGGCGACCAGGCGTTCCTGCGCGTGCCGATCGGCCTCGGCGACGACCACGAGCCGGTGCTGCTCGACCTCAAGGAGCCCGCCGAGCTGGGCATGGGCCCGCACGGCCTGTGCGTCGGGGCGACCGGCTCCGGCAAGAGCGAGCTGCTGCGCACGCTGGTCCTGGCCCTGGCCGCCACCCACCCGCCCGAGGACCTCGCGCTTGTCCTCGTGGACTACAAGGGGGGCGCCACGTTCGCGCCGTTCGCCCAACTGCCGCACGTCGCCGGAGTGATCACAAACCTGGAGAACCGGGCCGACCTCGTCGAGCGGGTGCACGCCAGCCTCGCGGGCGAGGTCACCCGCCGCCAGCAGGTCCTCAAGGACGCGGGCAACGTGCCGGACATCGCCACCTACGCCGCCGCCCGCGAACGGCAGCCGCGGCTGCCGCCGCTGCCCCACCTGTTCATCGTCATCGACGAGTTCGGCGAACTGCTCACGGCCAAGCCCGACTTCGTCGACCTTCTGCTGTCCATCGGGCGCATCGGACGCTCCATCGGCGTGCACCTGCTGCTGTCAAGCCAGCGCATCGAGAGCGGCAAGCTGAAGGGCCTGGACACCTACCTGTCCTACCGGCTGGGCCTGCGCACGTTCTCCGCCGAGGAGTCCCGGACCGTGCTGGACACCGCCGACGCGTTCCACCTGCCGCCGATCCCCGGCTTCGGCTACCTGAAGGTCGACACCAGCGCCTACCAGCGGTTCAAGGCCGGTTACGTCTCCGGCCCCCACAGCGGTCCGGCCACGCGCGAGACCGAGCCCGACGAGGGCCCGGCCGTCCTCCCCTACCCCGCCTACAACGAGCTGGCGGCCCCGGAGCAGCCGCCCCAGGACGCCGCGGAAACCCCCGCGCCCGCCCGCCGGACCGTCGGCCCGACGCTGCTGTCCACCATGGTCGGGCAGCTCGCCGCCGCCGCATCCCCCGTGACGAGGATCTGGCTGCCGCCCCTGCCCGAGGCCCTCGCCCTCGACGCCGTCGCCGGGCCGATGCGCACCGGACGGCGCGGCATGCAGTTCACCCACCGGACCGCCGCCCCCGCCGCAGGCGCCCTCGCCGCCGACGCCCCCGCCCTGGCCAAAGGCCGCGACGGCGGCGGCGCGATGCGCGTTCCGCTCGGGCTGCTGGACGATCCCTCCCGCCAGTGGCAGGGCCAGTGGACGCTCGACCTCACCGCGGCAGGCGGCCACGCCGCCGTCATCGGCGGCCCGCAGTCCGGCAAAACGACCCTGCTGCGCACCCTGATGCTGTCCCTGGCCTGCACCCACACCCCGCACGAAGTCGGCATCTACGCCCTGGACCTCGCCGGCGGCGGCCTGCGAACGATGGCCGGCCTGCCGCACGTCGGCGGCGTCGCCGGCCGTTCCGACCGCGAACGCGCCGCGCGCACCGTCGACCAGCTCCGCGCCGCGCTCACCGCGCGCGAGACCGCGTTCCGCGACCACGGCGTCGACTCCGTCGACCACCTGCGCAGGCTGCGGACCGCAGGCGGTCTCACCGAGCTGGGCCCCACCGACCTCGTCCTGGTCATCGACGGCTTCGGCGAACTGCGCGAGACGTTCGCCGAGTTGGACGACGGCGTCGCCGACCTGCTCAAACGCGGCAGCGGATACGGCATCCACGTGGTCGCCGGCATGCTCCGCTGGAACGACGTCCGCATCGGCGCACAATCCGCGTTCGGCACGCGCGTCGAGCTGCGCCTCAACGACCCCGTCGACAGCGGCATCGACCGCCGCCTCGCCCAGACCCTCGGCGCCGACGAGCCCGGCCGCGCCCTGACCGGCGCCAAGCTGTTCGCCCACACCGCGCTGCCCCGCCTGGACTCCCGCACCGCCCTGGACGACCTCGGCACCGCCTGCGAACGTGCCGTCCGCGCGGTTGCCGCCGCCTGGAGCGGCCCCGCCGCGCCGCCGGTCCGGGTCCTGCCGACCCGGCTGCCCGCCGCACAACTCCCCGGCCGCGCCGCCGAGCCGCGCCACGTGCCCATCGGCCTGGACCAAAGCGAGCTGAAGCCCGTATCGCTCGACCTCTTCGACACCGACCAGCACCTTCTCGTCCTGGGGGACAGCGAAAGCGGCAAGACGAACGTGCTGAAACTCGTCGTCCAGGGCCTCATCGAACGGTACGACGACGAGGAGCTGGTCTTCGCCGTCATGGACCCCCGGCGCGGCCTGCACGACGCGGTTCCCGAGCCCTACCGCGGCGGCTACGCGCACAACCCCAAACTCGCGGCCGGTCTCTCGGCCGGCATCGCCCGCGTCCTGGACGAACGCCTGCCGCAGGACGCCGTGCCGCCCGAAACGTTCGCCGCCGGGCCGCGCATCGTCGTGCTCGTCGACGACTACGACGTCCTCGTCACCGCCAGGCAGCAGCCGCTGGAGCCGTTCCTGCCCCACCTCCCCGCCGCCCGGGACCTCGGCCTGCACTTCGTCGTCACCCGCCGCGTCGCCGGCGCCTCCCGCGCGCTGTACGAGCCGTTCCTGACCACGCTGCGCGACACCGGCGCCTCCGGCCTCGTCCTGGCCGGCGACCGCGCCGAAGGCCCGCTCTTCCCCGGCGTGTATGCCGCGGCCCGACCGGCCGGACGCGGAACGTTCGTCCGCCGCGGCCGGGGCCACCGCCTCGTCCAGACCGCGCTCGCGGCGGAAGGCGACGACTCGTGACGACGGACGTCATCGCCCTCACCGACCGGATGCCCGACCCGTGGAGCGTGGTCGCCGGCCTGTCCGCCGCCGGCCCCGACGCCACGTTCACCGCGCGCGCCGAGGGCGCGGTGATCCAGCTCGCCGACCCGCTGGGCCGGCCCCTGGTCTCGGTCGAGGCACCGATACTGGTGCACACGCCGGGCGAAGTCCGCCGCCTCCTCGGGCCCGAGATCCGCGTCGAAGGACCCGTGTGGTGGACCGAGATCCACGCCGCGACCGGTGCGGACGGCGCCCACGCCCTGGCCGGCACGATCGCCACCCGCCTGACCAGCCTGCTCGGCGGCCAGGTGTGGCCACCAGGCTTTATCGCGCCGAACGGGGGCGCGGCCCCGGTGACCGGCCTCACGGCCGTCCCCACCCCCGAGAACGCCCCCCTCGCCGTCGACATACTCACCGACAAGACCGCCGCCGTCATCCAGGACCGGCCCGTCATCGCGCTCACCTCCTGGCTCGCCGAGGCACTGCGCCACGCCCGCACCACCCGACGCGGCCTCCACCTCGTCACCCCCGCCCACACCCGCCTCACCCTCCCCACCCGCACCGCCCTCCGCGGCACGCCGAACCGCTGGGTGATCCGCGACGGCGACGCCGCCTACTACGACGGTCTGTCGGGCGCCGAACTGCACTGGCATGACGGCACGTTCACCCCGACCGGCAGCGAACGGCCCGCACCCGCCTTCGCCCACGCCACCGCCCGCGCGGAAGCCGACCACGGACAGCAGCTCCTGCTCACCTTCGTCACCCGCGCCCCCGCCGCACACGACCTGGTCCTCGGCGGGGCCCTGGAAACCACCTGGCAGCAGCTGACCGGCGCCGCGCCCGTCGGCTGGGGCACCTCGGAACCCGCCGGACTCTCCTGGTCCCGCACCGACCTCACCACCCTGGCCCGCCGACGCGCCCCCCGGCCGACCACGCTGATCACCGTCGGCCACCCGGAGCACCCCGCCATCGCCACGATCCGCGTCAGCCGCACCACCGGCGGCGTCGAGGAGCACATCACCCTCGCCCTCGGCTACCCGCCGAACGTTCGGCCGCCCCTGGACATCCTCCCCGACCTCGCCGAGGAACTCGTCACCCGCCACGGCCTGGTCTCCCTCCTCGCCCAACACCGTCGCGCCCGCCTCGACCTGACCGTCCCACCCTGGCTCGAAGGCCCACCGGCACCCCTGGCATTCGTCCTCGGCCCCGAAGAAGCCCACCCCACCGGCCTCCCCCAAGCCACCCAACTCGGCCCCGCCACCCGACCCGGCTGGTACTACCCCCTCACCGAAACCGGCTGGCCCGGCCTGGAACACCTCACCCGAACGCTCCGTAACCAGTCCTCTCCCCACGACACATAGCCATCCGACAGCGCCGTCTCCCTGTCTCGCGCAACGACCCGGCCGAACACTGCGGAATACAAGCCTGGACGCGCACCGGCGAACGAGGCGCCGCGGGCCGATGCCGCCTCAGGCAGACGACCACGAGGATCTACGGTCTACCCAACAAAATCCCCTTACCAGGCGCTTACGCCTCCTGGCGCCGCTACTCCATAGATTCCTTACAGGCTCGCGGCGACCACCGGGCAGCGAGTCTCCCTTGGGCCACACCGCTCCAGGCGGAGGAAGATGCTGATTACGCGACGCCCAACTCGCCGTCGAAGGAAGACGCCCCGCGCCCACATCAGGGGCGCGCCGCCCGGCCGACTCATTCCTTGCGTCTACCTTGGAAGACCCAGCGACTTTGGCAGCACAGCACCACGGGACGACCAGGCTTCCCCGGCAGCTAAAAGTCGTATGCCCGAGTTTCGTGAAGTAAGCAAAGTCAGCCCCCCATCCAGCTGAACCGCAGGTCACGCCTCTGCTCCCCGCACCCACGGGGTTGTTCCCTGTCGGGGACGCTGCCGCCTGCCTGGCGGCCCCTGCTGACCAGCGGTGCCCGCGCCCCGGGCACCGACCTCCCCCGTACCCGCCTGGACGCAACCGCCCAACACCTCGGCGGCGCCTCAACGTTCCGGAGACCCCGCCTACCGCCTCCCCAGAGTCGGCCGCGACCTCGACACACACCTCCGCCACGCCTTCCAACGCCCGGCACCCTGCACCCTGCACCCTGCAAGCCGCCACAGCTTCCGCCGGAACTGTAAGACGAGCGGCTCCGTCCATAATCGGTGGTCGTACTTCGCGTTGATCGGTACAGGAGAACGCGGCGGCGACTTCTCTGAACTGCCGGCCGCTGTCAGGTATCTTCGGGATCCAGCTCGAACGTGAAATAGATGCTCAGCATGTAGGGCTCGTCCTCGTCGTGCATGAAATCCCATGAAACATCTACCAGGAAGACTTGGTGTTCTCCCACCCACTCATGGGCTTTCCTGAATGCTTCCGCGGCAGTTGTAGCGGGGAACAGCTTCCTGGCCATGGGATGCACCTGAGTCTCGGCGTCCGTATCGTCGAAGCCCTCAGGAACGTCCAGGCAGAGGTCGGGATCGAGTTCCATGGACAGCACCCTTACCAATCGGTTACCTGTTCGAGTCGACAGAGGCTGGCCCCCTGAACACGACGCCCGGTAAGACCACCACACACCCGGAAGGGTTGCTTCTGGCGACCACGCGACGAGGCGCTGCAGCCGGTGCCGCGGCCGCGGTGATCCAAACAACACGGCCTCC
>NZ_LZNS01000001.1:3247533-3262237 GCF_001984575.1 Streptomyces sp. MP131-18
CCGCGGAGCGTCGCGGCAGTGAGGTCTCCTGGACCGGCGTGCGGCCTTGGACGGATGTCCACGAGCATGCGGAACGGGGCACCGCGTGCAGCCCCCTACGAGCCGGCTGCTCTCCGAGCGGACTGCCGCCGCGACGACACGCACCATGCACCGTTCATCCCGGGCCGTGCTCTGTTCTCCTTCCGATGCCCCACCCGCACCGGGCGTGACATCGCTGAGTCCGTGACCCGCTCAGCGCCCCCTCTGCCCTACACACGCTGGCCAGCAGGCGAGATCACGCGGGACCAACCGGAATATAAGAGTCCGATTCGCCGAGCAGGCACCGCAGAAAGAAGCTCGGCCCCTGCCTGCGTTTCCGCAGGTCAGAGACCGTTTGTCGAGAGTGGCGGCGCCAGGATTCGAACCTGGGAAGGCTGAGCCGGCAGATTTACAGTCTGCTCCCTTTGGCCGCTCGGGCACACCGCCTCGCAACGTCGTAAACGATACCCGATGCACGGGGGTGGTCCGCCACTCGGTTGTGCGGGTGGATTCGCACTCCGGGTGGCTAGGCTGTGCGCCGACCCAGCCCGTTGGACCAACCGTGAGGAGCCTGACACACCATGGCCGACTCCAGTTTCGACATCGTCTCGAAGGTCGACCGGCAGGAGGTCGACAACGCCCTCAACCAGGCGGCCAAGGAGATTTCCCAGCGCTACGACTTCCGCGGCGTGGGCGCCTCCATCGCGTGGTCGGGGGAACGGATCGAGATTCGCGCCAACGCCGAGGAGCGGGCCAACGCCGTGCTGGACATCTTCCAGACGAAGCTGGTCAAGCGCGGCATTTCGCTCAAGGCGCTGGAGACCGGGGAGCCGCAGGCGTCCGGGAAGGAGTTCCGTCTGTTCTCCACGATCAAGGAGGGGATCTCGACCGACGACGCCAAGAAGGTCGCCAAGCTGATCAGGGACGAGGGCCCCAAGGGCGTCAAGGCGCAGGTGCAGGGCGATGAGCTGCGGGTGACCTCGAAGAGCAGGGATGCGCTCCAGGAGGTACAGCGTCTGGTGCGCGAGAAGGATTTCGACTTCGCGGTGCAGTTCGTCAACTACCGGTAGCGGGCGGGAGGCCAAGTGTCCGTGATCCACGGTTTCCGCAGGGCCGTCGGGCTCGCGCGGCGGGGTGCACAGGCGGGGCGGGGACCGGACGGTGCGAAGGTGGACCTCGCCCACCCGGCGCGTTCCCCGCTGGGCACCGCCGTGGTCAACTGCGCCGTCTACCGGAACGGCGTCCGCCGCGAGGGGCACAGGACGGCCGCCGAGGCGATCGGCTACGTCCGGCGGCGGCCTGGCCGTGGGTTCGTCTGGATCGGGCTGCACGAGCCGAGCGAGGAGGAGTTCGCCGGCCTCGCCGAGTTGTTCGGGCTGCATCCGCTGGCCGTGGAGGACGCGGTGCACGCGCACCAGCGGCCGAAGCTGGAACGGTACGACGACACGCTGTTCACCGTGCTGAAGACGGTGCGGTACGTGGAACACGCGCAGCTGACGTCCACCAGTGAGGTGGTGGAGACCGGCGAGATCATGGTGTTCACCGGGCCCGATTTCGTCGTCACGGTGCGGCACGGCGGGCACGGTTCGCTCGGCCCGCTGCGGGAGTCCCTGGAGGCGCAGTCCGAGCATCTGGCGAAGGGGCCGTCCGCCGTGCTGCACGCCATCGCGGACCAGGTGGTGGACCACTACCTGGACGTCGCGGCCGCCGTGCGCGACGAC
The DNA here is from genome assembly GCF_001984575.1 of Streptomyces sp. MP131-18. GTDB lineage: Bacteria > Actinomycetota > Actinomycetes > Streptomycetales > Streptomycetaceae > Streptomyces > Streptomyces johnsoniae. Next base: position 3,249,273 of record NZ_LZNS01000001.1, read on the forward strand.
ATCGACGAGATCGAGGCGCTCGTGTTCGCGGAGGCCGGCGCGCGGCGGTCGGAGCCGGGGCAGATCTACCAGCTGAAGCGCGAACTGCTGGAGCTGAAGCGTGCCGTCGCGCCGCTCGACCGGCCGCTCCAGCAGCTTTCCGAGACGGCGATGCCCATGATCGACCCGGACATCCGCCGGTACTTCCGGGACGTGGCGGACCACCTCACCCGGGTGTCGGAGCAGATCACGGGCTACGACGCGCTGATCGACTCGATCCTCCAGGCCAACCTGGCGCAGGTGACCGTCGCCCAGAACGAGGACATGCGCAAGATCACCGCCTGGGCGGCGATCATCGCGGTGCCGACCATGGTGTGCGGTGTGTACGGGATGAATTTCGACCACATGCCCGAATTGGGGTGGACCTTTGGCTACCCGCTGGTATTGACGGTCATCGCCACCGCCTGCCTGCTCCTGCACCGCGGATTCCGCCGCAACGGCTGGCTCTGACACGTAAACATGACAAAAGTAAGACGCATCCATGCCGAAGGGCAGGTCCGCGCAGCCTGGGTAATTGCCTAGGCTTGGTTCCGTGGATAACGCGATCCTCCAGGCAATCGAAGGGTTCATCGCCACCCCTTGGGTGTACGTGGCGCTCTTCGCCGTCGCAAAGCTAGACGGCTTTTTCCCCGTGGTGCCCAGCGAGACCCTGGTGGTCACCCTGGGGGTCTTCGCGGCTGCCGACGGCAACCCGAATCTGTTTCTCATCGTCCTGGTGGCGGCGCTCGGCGCCTTCACCGGGGACCACATCTCCTACTACATAGGCCGGAAATCCGGCACCCGCATCTATGCGCGTCTGAAGCCCGGCAGCCGCACCCAGAAGGCGTACGACCGTGTCGGGGACATGCTGGAGAAGCGCGGCGGGATCATGCTCATCATCGCCCGGTACATCCCGGGCGGGCGCACGGCGGCCACCCTCACCACCGGAGCCACCAAGTACCCGCTCAAGTCGTTCTCGAAGTACGACGCGGTCGCCGCGATCACGTGGGCGATCTACTCGGCGGGCATCGGGTTCGTCGGCGGCGCGGCCTTCGAGCACAATCCGCTGCTCGGCGTCGCCCTCGGCCTGGGGCTCGCCCTGACGATCGCGGCCCTGCACGAGGGCATCAGGATGCTGCGGGAGCGCCGCGCGGCGGCCAAGGCCGCCGCGGACCAAGCAGATCAAGCAGGTCCAGCAGATCAAGCAGACCAAGTGGCCGCGGACTGAAGCATACGGTCGCACCGGCAAATACTCCGCGGTGCGCCCCGGCCGTGACAAAAGTGCGGGGAAGACGCGGGGCGCTGTATGGCGGCGGCGTCCCTGAGAGGAGTCGGGGTCACGCCCACCGGTAGTGAGGGTAGGCGGCGGGAGCGGAGGAGGGCACGATCTCGCGGCCGAGCGGCATCAGGGAGACGGGGATCATCTTGAAGTGGGCGATGCCGAAGGGGATGCCGATGATCGTCACGCAGAAGCCGATGCCGGCCAGGATGTGTCCCAGCGTGATCCAGATACCGGCGACGACCAGCCAGATCACGTTGCCCACGCCGGAGGCCAGCCCGGCGTCGCGCCGGTCGGTGACCCGGTTGCCGAACGGCCACAGGGCATAGCGAGCGATGCGGAAGCAGGCGATGCCGAACGGGATGGTGACGATGAGGAGGAAGCAGATGAGCCCGGCCACGGCGTAGCCCAGGGCCATCCACAGCCCGGAGAATATGAGCCAGATGACATTGAGAAGTGTCTTCACCCCTCCAGCATGGAGCCGCCCGCGCACGGACCGCATCCTCCGGGGGCAGGAGCGCCCCGCGGCCGTCCCTCAGGGGCGGTGGGGCCCGCTCACGAAGAACCGCCCGCCATGCGCTCCAACCGGGTGATGCGCTCCTGCATCGGCGGGTGCGTGGCGAACATCCGGGCCAGGCCCTCGCCCCGGCGGAACGGGTTGGCGATCATCATGTGGCTGGCCGTCTCCAGCTGCGGCTCGGGGCGCAGCGGCAGCCGCTGAGTGCCGTGCTCCAGCTTCCGCAGGGCGCTGGCCAGCGCCAGCGGATCGCCGGTGAGCTGGGCGCCGGAGGCGTCCGCCTGGTATTCGCGGGAGCGGCTGACGGCGAGCTGGATCAGGGAGGCGGCGATCGGGCCGAGGATCAGGATGAGCAGCATGCCGAGGATGCCGGGGCCGCCCTCGTCGTCGTCGCGGCCGAAGGGGAGCAGCCAGGCGAAATTCACCAGGAACATGATCACCGAGGCCATCGCGCCGGCAACGGAGGAGATGAGGATGTCCCGGTTGTACACGTGGCTCAGCTCGTGGCCGAGCACGCCGCGCAGCTCCCGCTCGTTCAGCAGGCGAAGGATGCCTTCCGTGCAGCACACCGCGGCATTCCGGGGATTCCGTCCGGTGGCGAACGCGTTGGGCGCCTCGGTCGGGGAGATGTACAGCCGGGGCATGGGCTGCCTGGCCTGCCCGGCCAGCTCCCGGACGATGCGGTACAGCTCCGGCGCCTCGAACTCGCTGACCGGCCGGGCACGCATCGAACGGAGGGCGATCTTGTCGCTGTTCCAGTAGGCGTAGCCGTTGGTGGCGAGAGCGATCACCAGCGCGATGACGAGCCCGGTCCGGCCGAAGAAGCTGCCGATGAGCAGGATCAACGCGGACATGCCGCCCAGCAGTGCGGCAGTCCTCAGTCCGTTGTGCCGGCGGTGCACGGTGTGCCCTCCAGGTTGCGCAGTGTGGGGGTGCCCGGATGGACTCGGATGTCGGAGTTTCTCCACTAACAGTGGACACTCCCGATGTGCACAACGCCATACGAAAGTAATCCGTTCCCCTGTCAGGCAGACCCCCGCCCCGCTGCGTCTACAACAAGGTGCCGGAGGCGAACGTCAGGATCAGCTGGGGGGCGCCGGAGAGCACGATGCCCACCCCGGCCGCCAGGCCGATGGCCGCCGTGAGCGGCGCGGCCGGCAGGCGCCGGGGCGCGTCCGGCTCCGCCGCGCCGTGCGGTGCGGGCTGGAAGAGGACCGCCGTCCAGCGCAGGTAGTAGTACAGGGCGATGGCCACGTTGACCGCCATCACCACCGCCAGCACGCCGAGCCCCGCGTCCACGGCCGTCTCGAAGACCGCGACCTTCGCGAACAGCCCGATGACGCCCGGCGGCAGCCCGGCCAGGCACAGCAGGAAGAAGCCCATCGCCAGGGCCGCCGCGGGCTGCCGCGCCCACAGCCCCCGGTAGTCGTCGACGCGGTGCGCCGGCCGTTGCCGCGCGACGTGCGCGGCCACCGCGAAGGCGCCCAGGTTGACGGCGCCGTACATCAGGGCGTACGCCACGGTCGCCCCCGCGCCCTCCTCCGTGTAGGCCGCCGCCGCGATCGGCACCAGCAGGTAACCCGCCTGCCCGATCGAGGACCAGGCCAGCAGCCTGATGGCGCTGTTCGGGGCCCGCGGATCGGTGCGCAGCGCGGCCACGTTCCCCGCGGTCATGGTGAGCCCGGCCAGCACCGCGACGAGGGGCCCCCACAGGTCGCCGTGGCCGGGGAACGCCTCGGTGGTCACCAGGATCAGCCCGGCGAGGCCCGCGGTCTTGCCGACCACGGACAGGTAGCCGGCCACGGGCAGCGGCGCGCCGAGGTAGGTCTCCGGCACCCAGAAGTGGAACGGCACGGCCGCCATCTTGAACGCGAAGGCGATCAGGGTCAGCGCGACGCCCGCCTCGGCCAGCGTCGACAGCCGGGGATCGGCCTCGTCGAGGCCCTCCGCGATGCCGTCGAAGAAGAGGCTGCCGGACGCGGCGTACACGAAGCCGATGCCGAGCAGCGCGACGGCCGTGGCGGTGACGGAGGACAGGAAGAATTTCAGGGCCGCCTCCGGGCCCGCGCCGCTCCCCCGCCGCAGCCCGACCAGCGCGTAGGCCGGCAGCGTCGTGACCTCCAGGGCGATGATCAGGGTGGCGAGGTCGCGGGCGGCCGGCAGCAGCGCCGCACCGGCCGCGGAGGACAGCAGCAGGAACCAGAACTCGCCCGCGGGCACCCGCTTGCCGTTCGCCTCCGGGATCGAGAGCAGAACGGTGAGGAACGCGCCGCCGAGCACGAGCAGTTGCAGGATGACGGCGAAGCGGTCGGCGGAGTAGGCGCACAGCGCCGGGTCGTCCGGCAGGCAGAACGTGGACCGGTCGCCGTCCCGCAGCGGCAGGAGCGACAGCGCGGCGAGCGCGAGTCCTGCCGCGGCCAGCGGGCCCAGCAGCGCCTTGCGGGCGGCGGGCAGGAACAGGTCGGCGAGAAGCACGGCCACCGCGGTGAAGGCGGCGATCACCGGCGGCGCGATGACGGCCCACTCGACGGTCTGGACGAGGTTCATCGGACGGCTCCCGGCAGGAGGCTCTGCACGACGGGATCGGTGAGGTCGAGCAGCACGGCGGGCCACAGACCGGCCAGCAGGGTGAGCGCCACCAGCGGCCCGAACGCGGCGTACTCGACGGGCCGCAGATCGGGCAGCAGACCGGACAGCACACCGCCCGCGGCACCGCCGCCACCACCGCCCGCCGCGGCCCCGGCCGCGTCGGTCTCCGCGCCCGCTGGCACGTCCGCCTCCGGCCCCTCGGGGGCCCACCCCGCGGCCGGCCGGTCGCCCATGCAGACGCGGCGCACCACCAGCAGCAGGTAGGCCGCGGTCAGCAGGGTGCCGAACCCGGCGACGGCCAGGTAGGTGAGGAACGCGGGTCTGCTCAGCCCGTCGGCGGGGTGGAACGCGCCGAGCATGGCGAGCAGTTCACCCCAGAACCCGGCGAGCCCCGGCAGCCCCAGGGAGGCGACCGCGGCGAAGGCGAACAGCCCGCCGAACCGCGGGGTCCGCCCGTACAGCGCGGCCCCGCCCGCGCCGGCCAGGGTGTCGAGGTCGGTGGAGCCGGTGCGTTCCTTCAGCGCGCCGACCAGGAAGAACAGCAGGCCGGTGATGAGCCCGTGGGCGATGTTGGCGAACAGCGCCCCGTTCACGCCGGTGTGGGTGAGCGTCGCGATGCCGAGCAGCACGAAGCCCATGTGCCCGACGGACGAGTAGGCGATCAGCCGCTTCAGGTCGCCGCCCGCGCCGGTCCGCACCAGCGCGAGGCAGGCCAGCGACCCGTACACGATCCCGGTGACGGCGAACGCCCCCAGGTAGGGCGCGAACGTCTCCATGCCCTCGGGGGCCATCGGCAGCGCGATGCGCACCAGGCCGTAGGTGCCCATCTTCAGCAGCACGCCGGCCAGCAGCACGGAGCCCGCGGTGGGGGCCGCGGTGTGCGCGTCGGGCAGCCAGCTGTGCAGCGGCCACATCGGCGTCTTCACGGCGAGGCCGATGCCGATGGCCAGCACCGCGAGCAGCTGCGTGGTGTGGCCGAGCCCCTCCCCCTGCGCCTCGGCGAGGGCGACCATGTCGAACGTGCCGCCCTGCACGCCGATCAGCAGCAGCCCGAGCAGCATCACCACCGAGCCGAGCACCGTGTAGAGGACGAACCGCCACGCCGCGGGCCCGCGCCCCTCGCCGCCCCAGCGGGCGATGAGGAAGTACATCGGGATGAGCACCATCTCGAAGGCGAGGAAGAAGAGCAGCAGGTCCAGGACGGCGAACGTGGCGAGTGTGCCGGCCTGGAGCAGCAGCAGGAGCGAGGTGAACGCCGCGGGCCGCGGCCCGCCGGGCGGCCGGACGTGGGTGTGCAGGGCGCACAGGAAGGTCAGCAGCGCGGTCAGCACGAGCAGCGGCAGCGAGATCCCGTCGACGCCGAGGTGCAGGCGCACGCCGAGCGCCGGAATCCAGCTGACGTCGCTCTCGGCCTGAACGGTGCCGGGGTGGTCGTGGTCGAACCCGGCGGCGAGCAGCAGCGCGGCGGCGAGCACCGCGCCGGTGATACCGAGGCCGAGCCAGGTGGGGCTGCGCGGCAGGAGCACGGCGGCCGAGCCGAGCAGCGGCAGCACGAGCAGGGCGAGGAGCAGCAGCTGCATCGTGGCGTCGTTCAGCGGGATCACGGCATCACTCTCCGGCTGCGACGAGGACGGCGGCCACGGCGAGGACGAGGGCGCCCGCGACGAGCGCGCTCAGGTAGGTCTGGACGTTCCCGGTCTGGGCGCGGCGGGTGAGGGTGCCGAGCAGCCCCGGGGTGCCGGCCGCGCCGCGTACGTAGGTGTCGACGACCGCCCGGTCCAGGAAGCGGACGAGGCGGGCGGCGGCCCGCGTGGGCCGGACGAACGCGGCGGCGTAGGCGGCGTCGAGGTGGAATCCGGCGGCGGCGTGCCGGTGCAGCGGCCCGAGCAGCGGGGGCCCCGGGTCTATCGGGCCGTCGCTCTCGTAGGCGCGGCGCCAGCCGGCGTAGGCGACGACACCGCCGATGAGGGCGGCGCAGGTGGCCAGGACCGAGGTGGTGAGGGTGGGGGCGAGGTCGCCACCGTCGAACCAGTCGGGCAGCACCCGGTAGGCCACGCCGAGCAGGAGCGCGGGCACGGCGAGCAGCCACAGCACGGACGTCATCGCCGGCCCCGCGGGCTCGTGCGGCGGCACGGGCTCGGTGCGGGCGCCGACGGGGTCGTGGAAGGCGACCAGCCACAGCCTGGCCGCGTAGGCGGCGGTGAGCAGTGCCGTGGCCAGCCCGGCCACGAGCACGGTCCAGCCCGCGGCGGCGGGGATGCCGTGCGCCGGGTCGAGCGCGGCGTGTTCGGCGGCGCCCAGGACGGCCTCCTTGGAGAAGAAGCCGGAGAACGGCGGGATGGCGGCCAGCGCGAGGAGCCCCACCGTCATCGTCCAGTAGGCGTCGGGCGCACGCTGTTTGAGGCCGCGCATGCGCGACATGACGGCGAGCGATCCGGTGCCCGCGGTGGCGATGAGCACGCCCGCGGCGAGGAAGAGGAGCGCCTTGAACGCGCCGTGGGTGATGAGGTGGAAGACGGCGGCCTCGCGGTCGGCGACGGCGAGGGCGCCGGTCATGAAGCCGAGTTGCCCGATGGTCGAGTAGGCGAGGACGCGTTTGACGTCGTCCTGGGCGAGCGCGGCGAGCGCGGACCCGAGCATGGTGAGCGCGGCGACGGCGGCGAGCACGACGAGCGCGGCGGCGGAGGCCGCGAACACCGGCAGCAGGCGGGCGACGAAGTAGACGCCGGCGGCGACCATGGTGGCGGCGTGGATCAGCGCGGACACCGGGGTGGGTCCTGCCATCGCGCCGGGCAGCCAGGTGTGCAGCGGCACCTGGGCGGACTTGCCGGCGACTCCGGCGAGCAGGAGCAGCGCGATCAGCGTGGGGTGGTCGAGGTCCGCGGGGGACAGTGGGGAGCCGAGCCGGGCGACGATGCCGCTGATGCGGAACGTTCCGGCCTCGGAGGCCAGGGCGAGGATGCCGATGAGGAACGGCACGTCGCCGAGCTTGGTGACGAGGAACGCTTTGAGCGACGCGGCACGGGCCGCGGACGTCTCCCAGTAGTGGCCGACGAGGAAGTAGGAGCAGATGCCCATGACTTCCCAGCCGACGAGCAGCACGACGAGGTCGTCGGTGTAGACGACGAGCAGCATGGCCGCGGTGAAGAGGGAGACCAGCGCCGCGTAGGAGGGGTAGCGGGCGTCGTTGCGCAGGTAGCCGGTGGAGTACACCTGCACGCAGGAGGCGACGACGGTGACGAGGACGGCGACCAGGACGGCGAACCCGTCGAGGTGCAGGGCGAGTTCGATCGGGAGCCGGTCGTTCCCCGTGGGCGCCAGGCGGGTGGCGGCGGCGATCGGCTCCTCGCCGCCCTGCCGCGCCGCGACGAACACGGCGAGCGCGGCGGCGGCGAGCGTGGGCAGCACGGCGAGCGGGCGGACGAAGCCGGGGGCGCGGCGGCCGGTGAGCAGGATCGCGGCGGCGGCGGCCAGGGGCAGCAGCGGAACGAGGACGGCTGCGGTCGTGGTGTTCACTTGGTCGTCTCCCGTCGGGCCGCGCGGGCGCGGGACCCGGGCTCGGTCGTCTGCGGCCGGGCGGCAGCCGCACGTGGGTGCCTCACGTGACGGTGTTCTCCTCGCGGTTCCCGTTCCCCGCGTCGTCCCGTTCGCGGTCGCCGTCCCGTTCGCGGTCGTCGTCCGCGGCCTCCTCGCCGTCCCGTTCGCGCAGCTCGGTCAGGCGGTCGACGGCGGAGGTGCCGCGCTGCCGGTAGACGAGCAGCACGATGGCCAGGCCGATGCCGATTTCCGCGGCGGCCAGGGCGATGAGGAAGAGCGTGAACACCTGGCCGGAGTGCACCTCGTCGCGCAGCCAGACGTCGAACGCGACCAGGTTGAGGCTGACGGCGGCGAGCATCAGCTCCACCGACATCAGCAGCAGGATGGCGTTGCGCCGGGCCAGTACGCCGTACAGGCCGGTGCAGAACAGCAGCGCGGAGAGGACGGCGGGGTAGACGAGGTGCATCAGGACTCACCGTCCCGTTTGCGTGACACGACGATGGCGCCGATGAGCGCGGCGAGCAGCAGCACCGAGAGCGCCTCGAACGGCAGCACCCAGACGCGGAACAGGCTCGACCCGATCGGGCCCGACTCCCCGTGCGGGGTGTCGAGGTCGATCCACGCGGTGCGGAAGGCGTCGACGACGAGGGTGACGAGCGTCGCGGCGGCGGCCAGGGCGACGACGAACGCGACCGGCCTGTTGCGCGAATCCGCGTCCGGCGAGGGCCCGATGGGCGCCTTGGTGAGCATCAGACCGAACAGCAGCAGCACCACCACGGAACCGAGGTAGATCAGCACCTGCACCCAGGCCACGAACTCGGCGGTGAGCAGCAGGTACTGGACGGCGAGGCCGCCGAGGGCGACGACCAGCCACAGCGCGGCGTGCACGAGCTGTCTGCTGGTCACGCACAGGACGGCGCCGCCCAGGACGACGAGCCCGACGAGGACGAAGACGATCTCCTGTCCCGAGGGCGAGAGATACGCGTTCCCGCCCGTCACGAGCCCTCCCGTTCCGCCGCCTTCGTGGCCGCGGCGATCTCCTTGGGCTCCTCGGCCGCGGGATCGAGCGGCGGCGGCTCGGGCACGGTCCACATCCACGCGCGCAGCCGGTCCCGTTCGTGCGTCAGCTCGTGGATGTCCGTCTCGGCGTACTCGAACTCGGGCGACCAGAAGAGGGCATCGAACGGGCAGACTTCGATGCAGATCCCGCAGTACATGCACAGGGCGAAGTCAATGGCGAAACGGTCCAGGACGTTGCGGCTGCGCTCGCGCCCGCCGGGCGCGGCCGGGGGCACCGTCTCCTTGTGCGAGTCGATGTAGATGCACCAGTCGGGACACTCGCGGGCGCAGAGCATGCAGACGGTGCAGTTCTCCTCGAACAGCGCGATGACGCCGCGGCTGCGCGGCGGCAGCAGCGGCTGCGTCTCCGGGTACTGCTGGGTGACCGCCCGCCGCGTCATCGTGCGGAACGTGACGGCCAGTCCCTTGGCGAGCCCGGACCCGAGACTCATGAGGTCACCACCTTGACGACTCCGGTGAGGGCGATCTGGGCGAGGGCGAGCGGCACGAGCACCGTCCACGCGAACTGCTGGATCTGGTCGGCGCGCAGCCGCGGCCAGGCGACGCGGGCCCAGATGACGACGAAACACAGCGCGGCGGTCTTCAGCAGCATCCACAGCCAGCCGAGCTGATCGGCGAAAGGACCGTGCCAGCCGCCGAGGAACAGCACCGCGGTCAGCGCGGAGACGACCACGATGCCCGCGTACTCGGCGAGCAGGAAGAAGGCGAACCGCAGGCCCGAGTACTCGGTGTACGCGCCGAAGACGATCTCCTCCGGGGCGATCGGCGCGTCGAACGGCGGCCGTTGCAGCTCGGCGAGCCCGGCGGTGAAGAACACCAGACCGCCGATGAGCTGCCAGGGCACCCACCACCACTCGAACGCGCCGAGGATGCCGGTGAGGCTGAGCGTTCCGGCGGCCATGGCCACGGAGGCCGCGGACAGCAGCAGCGGCAGTTCGTAGGCCATGAGCTGCGCGGCGGTGCGCAGGCCGCCGAGCAGCGAGTACTTGTTGGCGGAGGCCCAGCCGGCCATCAGGGAGCCGAGCACCCCGACGCCGAGCACCGCGAGGACGAAGAAGATGCCCGCGTCCAGGACCTGGCCGACCATCCCGTCGGGGCCGAGCGGGATCGCGACGATGACCACGAGGTAGGGGATGAGCGCGACGGCGGGCGCCAGTTGGAAGATCCGCCGGTCGGCGCCGGCCGGAATGGTGTCTTCCTTCTGCACGAACTTCACGCCGTCGGCCACGAGCTGGGCCCAGCCGTGGAAGCCGCCCGCGTGCATCGGGCCGACGCGGCCCTGCATGTGGGCCATGACCTTGTGCTCGCCCTGCCCGACGAGCAGCGGCAGGAGCAGGAACGCGAGCAGCACGGCCAGCAGCCGCACGGCGACGTCGGCCACGTCCATCAGCCCTCGCCTCCCCCGCCCTCGGTGCCGCCCGTTCCCTCGGTGCCCTCAGGTCCTGCGGTCCCGTCCGTGCCGTCCTCGTCGTCGCGCTGGCTCGCCGAGCCCCCGCTCGCGGAACGGTTCCGCCGCGGCCCGCGCCGCGGCGCGGGCGGCCCGGCCGCCGGCCCCGCCGCCGGCTCCGCGCCGGGCGGGTGCCAGGGCATGTCTCCCCCGGACTCCGTCCGGGGGGACCCCGGCCCCGACCCCGCCGCCGGCCCGGTCGGCCCCGCGGACCCGGGCCCCTCGTTCGCGGAACGGTTCCGCCGCGGCCGGTCCCCCGCTCCCGCGGCGGGGCGCGGGCGGCGTGCCGGGGCCGCCGGGGCGCGGCCCTTCAGCGGACCCCACTCGTTCGGGTCCGGTACGCCGGGCGGCTGCATCTGACGGCGCTTCGGCCCGCCGTGGCCGGACTCGCCCGGCTCCTTCGCGCCGGGCCACGCCTTCGCCACGCGCGCCGCGAGGACGAAGTCCTTGCGCAGCGGGTGTCCTTCGAAGCTGTCCGGCAGCAGCAGCGGCGCGAGCCCCGGGTGCCCGGCGAAGTCGACGCCGAACATCTCGTGCGTCTCCCGTTCGTGCCACGTCGCGCCCGCGTACACCCCGGTCGCGGTCGGCAGGGACGCGGCCTCGTGCGGGACGGTGGTCCGCAGCAGCAGGCGGCGCGGCGGGGCGCCGAGGGCCACCAGGTGCGCGCAGACGAGAAAGCCGGTGCCCGGCTCGTCGACGGCGCTGAGCCAGTCGAAGAACGTGCAGCCCAGCTCGTCGCGGGCCGCCAGCAGCGCCGCGGTCCAGCCGGTCGCCGGCACGTCCACGGTCAGCACGTCGTACGACTCGGCCGCCGTGGCCCCCTCCCCGAAGAGTGCCGCGGGCTCCCGCGGCAGCCAGCCCGCCGTCACCGGCCGCCCTCCCCGGCCGCGGGCGGCGCGTACCGGCCGGGCACCGACTCGTCGGCGATCTTCTGCTGGAGCGTGAGGATGCCCTGGAGCAGCGCCTCGGGGCGCGGCGGGCAGCCGGGCACGTACACGTCGACGGGCACGATCTGGTCGACGCCCTTGGTCACGGAGTAGGAATCCCAGTACGGGCCACCGCAGTTGGAGCAGGCGCCGAAGGAGATGACGTACTTGGGCTCGGGCATCTGCTCGTAGAGCCGCTTGACCGCGGGCGCCATCTTGTCGGTGACCGTTCCGGAGACGACCATCAGGTCGGCCTGCCGCGGCCCGGGGGCGAAGGGGATGACGCCGAGCCGGATGAAGTCGTGCCGTGCCATCGAGGCCGCGATGAACTCGATCGCGCAGCAGGCGAGACCGAAGTTGAACACCCACAGGCTGTAGCGGCGGCCCCAGTTCAGCACGATCTTCATGGGCTCGGGTGCGAGCCGGGCCAGCGGCCCGAGCGCGGGCCGGCCGCCCGCGGGCTTCAGGTCCATGTGAGCACGCCCTTCTTCCACGCGTACAGCAGTCCGACGGCCAGGAAGCCGAGGAAGACGAACGTCTCCACCAGCGTGGCCCCGCCGAAGCCGTCCGCCGCGAAGACCGTCGCCCACGGGAAGAGAAACACCGCGTCGACGGCGAAGATCACGTACAGGAACGCGTAGAGGTAGTACCGCACCTGCGTGTGCGCCCAGCCCTCGCCCACCGGGTCGACGCCGCTCTCGTAGACCAGCAGCTTCTCCGGCGTCGGCACCGTCGGCCGCAGCAGGGCCGACGCTCCGAAGGCCACCGCGACGAAGAGCACGCCGACCACCGCAACCAGACCGACGACCGCGTAGCCGTGGAAGTAGTCGGGCACGATCGGCCTCCGACAACGGGATGCGGACCGGGGAGCGGACCGGGGAACAGGGACTGCACGGAGTCTAGGGGAGGCCGGGCGGGTTGTGACCACTCCGCGGGCGGGGAGGAGTGGTGGGGATAGCCCCACCACCGTTCACCGACCCACCCCATGGCGGCGTGCACGGGGCCCGGGCAGGCTTGGGGGCATGACCAGCGCTCCTCCCTCACCGGGCCACCGGCCCGATGCCCCCCTGCCCCCGCCGCGTGCGGCGCTCGGCGCGCAGACCTGGCGGGAGTGCGGGTATCTGCTGTCGAGCTGGCCGCTGGACGTCGCGGCGTTCGTCTTCGTGATGAGCTGGCTCTTCGTCGGCGTGCTGACGTCGCTCACCGTGATCGGGCTGCCGGTACTGGCCGCCGGCCTGGTGGTCCTGCGCCGCCTCGCGGTGTCGGAGCGGGCGCGGGCCCGCCTGCTGCTGCGGGTGGCGGTGGACGAGCCGAGCGACCTGCGGGCGAGCCACGAGGCCGGGTTTTTCCCCTGGCTGTGGGCGACCCTGAAGGACCCGGTGGGCTGGCGCACGGCGCTGTTCTACGTGGTCCGCCTGCCGTGGACGACGCTGACCTGCTGGGTGACGGTCGCCGCGTTCTTCGTGGCCTGGCCCGCGCTGCCCTGGCTGGTGCGCTGGATGACGCACGTGGACCGGGCGCTCGTCCGCACGCTCCTCGGCCCTTCGGACGAGCTGGAGCGGCGCATCGCGG
>NZ_LZNS01000001.1:3262430-3263306 GCF_001984575.1 Streptomyces sp. MP131-18
GATCTTGAGATCTGGCGTTCGGGGAACCGGCTGATGATCCAGGTCACCGACGACGGCCGCGGCGGCGCCGACCCCACCGCCGGCTCCGGCCTTGCCGAACGCCTCGCCGCCGTCGACGGTCTCCTCGCCGTCACCTCCCCCACCGGCGGACCCACCACCGTCAACGCAGAACTGCCCTGGCGCGACCGCCATCACCGCCAGAAAGGGACCCCCCGATGAACACCCTGCGCATGCCCTTCACGCTCCGCACCTGGCGGGAGGGCCTCTACGCGCTGCTGAACCTGCCCATGGCGCTCGTCGGCTTCCTGATGGCGGTCACGGGTCTCTCGATCAGCGGGGCACTGCTGATCACGTTCGTCGGTCTGCCGCTGATGGCGCTCGTCCTGCTGCTGCTGCGCCTCTTCGGCGGCGCGGAACGGGCGCGGGCCCGCCTGCTGCTCGGCATGAACATCGCCGCCCCCGAGCCGCTGCGGATGCGCGAGGGCTCGCGCGGCGGCCCGCTGGCGTGGACGGCCGCGATGCTGCGCAGCAACGTGTCCTGGCGTTCGGCGGCCTACGCGCTGCTGCACCTGCCGTGGGCGATCTTCTCGTTCACGGTGGTGGCGGTCTGCTGGTCCGGGGGCTGGGCGTTGCTGACGTTCCCGCTGTGGTTCTGGACCATTCCCGCGTACACCGACGAGCCCGGTGTCGGCATCAACACGGACGGCGAGGGCGGCGGCTGGATCTGGGACGGCCCGTTCGAGGTGACCATGGCGGTCGTGATCGGCCTGCTGCTGCTGATCGCGGGGGCCTGGCTGATCCGCGGCATGGGGGCCGTGGACCGGATGCTGGTGGCCGGCCTGCTCGGCCCCTCGGCGGCGGCCACCCGGATGTGGC
>NZ_LZNS01000001.1:3263873-3345855 GCF_001984575.1 Streptomyces sp. MP131-18
GAGCGTCGACGTGTGGCGCGCAGGCGAGCGCCTGATGATCCAGGTCACCGACGACGGCCGCGGCGGCGCCGACCCCACCACCGGCTCCGGCCTTGCCGGCCTCGCCGAACGCCTCGCCGCCGTCGACGGCCTCCTCGCCGTCACCTCCCCCACCGGCGGACCCACCACCGTCAACGCAGAACTGCCCTGGCGCGACCGGGCGGGGTCCCGCGCCGCCGCGAGGTGAGATCCTTCCAGCACCTTGCCAACGCGAACGGGGAGTAGGACGTGCGGGTAGTCATCGCCGAGGATTCGGTGCTGCTGCGGGAGGGGCTGACCCGGCTCCTGAACGACCGGGGGCACGAGGTCGTGGCCGGGGTGGGCGACGGGGAGGCGCTGTTCGCGGCGGTGCGCGAGCTGGCGGACGCGGGCGCGGCACCCGATGTGGTGGTGGCGGACGTCCGGATGCCGCCGACGCACACCGACGAGGGGGTGCGGGCGGCCGTGCGGCTGCGGCAGCGCTACCCGGACCTCGGGGTCCTGGTCCTCTCGCAGTACGTGGAGGAGCAGTACGCGACGGAGCTGATCGCCGGGTCGAGCCGTGGGGTCGGCTATCTGCTGAAGGACCGGGTCGCCGACGTCAGCGAGTTCGTCGAGGCGGTGACGCGCGTGGCGGCGGGCGGCACGGCGCTCGACCCCGAGGTCGTCGCGCAGCTGCTCGGCCGCAGTCGTAAACAGGACGTCCTTGCCGGGCTCACGCCGCGGGAAAGGGAAGTCCTAGGACTTATGGCCGAGGGACGCACGAACTCGGCCGTCGCGCAGCAACTCGTCGTCAGCCACGGCGCGGTCGAAAAACACGTCAGCAACATCTTTATGAAGCTGGGCTTGGCGCAGAGTGACACAGATCACCGGCGCGTTCTGGCGGTTCTCACCTATCTCAATTCCTAGGCGCTGCTGACACGCTGGAGCGGGGATCGCGCGGGACACGGGCGAATCTTTAGGGGGGCTTCAGGAAGCTTCGAGCACGGTACGGGACGGTGACCCGGGGCTACCCGCGTCCATGATGTGATCACCGCCGGGAAGGTCACCCTTACCCGCGTACCATGGCTGACAAGAGCCGCCTCGAAGGAGGGCTACAGCAGTGACCACTGAGGTCGACCAGGCGAGCCAGGACAATAAGGACGTCAGGCGTCTGGACCGGGTGATCATCCGCTTCGCGGGGGATTCCGGGGACGGAATGCAGCTGACCGGGGACCGTTTCACCTCGGAGACCGCTTCCCTGGGTAATGATCTGTCCACGCTGCCGAACTTTCCGGCCGAAATCCGCGCCCCGGCCGGCACCCTGCCGGGCGTCTCCTCCTTCCAGGTGCACTTCGCCGACCACGACATCCTCACCCCGGGCGACGCCCCGGACGTGCTGGTCGCGATGAACCCGGCGGCCCTCAAGGCCAACGTGCCGGACGTGCCGCGCGGCGCGGAGATCATCGTCAACACCGATGAGTTCACCTCGCGGGCCCTGACAAAGGTCGGCTACGCGGGGAACCCGCTGGAGGACGGCTCCCTCGACGGCTACCGCGTGCACCGCGTGCCCCTGACGACGCTGACGGTGGAGGCCCTGAAGGGCTTCGACCTGACGCGCAAGGAGGCGGGCCGCTCCAAGAACATGTTCGCGCTCGGCCTGCTGTCGTGGATGTACCACCGGCCCACGGAGGGCACGGAGACGTTCCTGCGCCGGAAGTTCGCCAAGCGCCCTGAGATCGCCGAGGCCAACATCACGGCCTTCCGCGCCGGGTGGAACTTCGGCGAGACGACCGAGGACTTCGCCGTCTCCTACGAGGTCCTGCCCGCGGCCACCGCGTTCCCCGCCGGCACCTACCGGAACATCTCGGGGAACCTGGCGCTCGCCTACGGCCTGATCGCCGCCTCCCGGTGCGCCGACCTGCCGCTCTACCTCGGCTCGTACCCGATCACGCCGGCCTCCGACGTGCTGCACGAGCTGTCCCGCCACAAGAACTTCGGGGTGCGCACCTTCCAGGCCGAGGACGAGATCGCCGGCATCGGGGCCGCGCTGGGCGCGGCGTTCGGCGGCGCGCTCGGGGTGACCACGACCTCGGGCCCCGGCGTCGCGCTGAAGTCCGAGACGATCGGGCTCGCGGTCTCGCTCGAACTGCCGCTGCTGATCATCGACATCCAGCGCGGCGGGCCCTCCACGGGCCTGCCGACGAAGACCGAGCAGGCCGACCTGCTCCAGGCGATGTACGGGCGCAACGGCGAGGCGCCGGTGCCGATCGTCGCCCCGTCGACGCCCGCCGAGTGCTTCACCGCGGCCCTGGACGCGGCGCGCATCGCGCTGACGTACCGCACGCCGGTCTTCCTGCTCTCCGACGGCTACCTGGCCAACGGCTCCGAGCCGTGGCGCATCCCGGACGCGGACGAACTGCCGGACCTGCGCGTGCAGTTCGCGACCGGGGCGAATCACACGCTGGACGACGGCACCGAGGTGTTCTGGCCGTACAAGCGCGACTCGGCGACCCTGGCCCGCCCCTGGGCCGTGCCCGGCACGCCCGGTCTCGAACACCGCATCGGCGGCATCGAGAAGCAGGACGGCACGGGCAACATCTCCTACGACCCGGCCAACCACGACCACATGGTCCGCACCCGGCAGGCGAAGACCGACGGCATCGCGGTGCCGGACGTGGTGGTCGACGACCCGTCCGGCGCCCCCGGCGAGGGCGCCAAGGTGCTGGTGCTCGGCTGGGGTTCGACGTACGGGCCGATCACGGCGGCCGTCCGCCGCATCCGGCGGGCCGGGGGGCACATCGCGCAGACCCACGTGCGCAGCCTCAACCCGTTCCCCGCCAACCTCGGCGACGTGCTGCGGGCCTACGACCGGGTGGTACTCCCCGAGATGAACCTGGGCCAGCTCGCCACCCTGCTGCGTGCGAAGTACCTGGTGGACGTGCGGTCCATCACTCAGGTGACCGGGCTGCCCTTCAAGGCCGAGCAGCTCGCGTCCGCTTTCAAGGAGGCTCTCGACGATGTCCACTGAGGCGCCCGTTTCACCCCGCACCGCTCTGGCACTCGTCCCCACCGCCGACAAGCGCCAGACCGCGAAGGACTTCAAGTCGGACCAGGAGGTCCGCTGGTGCCCCGGCTGCGGCGACTACGCCGTACTGGCCGCCGTCCAGGGCTTCATGCCTGAGCTCGGCCTCGCCAAGGAGAACATCGTCTTCGTCTCCGGCATCGGCTGCTCCTCCCGGTTCCCGTACTACATGAACACGTACGGGATGCACTCCATCCACGGCCGCGCCCCGGCCATCGCGACCGGTCTGGCCACCGCCCGCCGCGACCTGTCGGTGTGGGTCGTCACCGGCGACGGGGACGCGCTGTCCATCGGCGGCAACCACCTGATCCACGCCCTGCGCCGCAACGTGAACCTGAAGATCCTGCTGTTCAACAACCGGATCTACGGCCTCACCAAGGGCCAGTACTCGCCCACTTCGGAGCCCGGCAAGATCACCAAATCCACGCCGATGGGCTCCCTGGACACCCCGTTCAACCCGCTGTCGCTCGCGCTGGGCGCGGAGGCGTCTTTCGTGGCCCGCACGATCGACTCCGACCGCAAGCACCTCACGGGCGTGCTGCGCGAGGCGGCTGACCACCGGGGCTCGGCCCTGGTGGAGATCTACCAGAACTGCAATATCTTCAACGACGGGGCGTTCGAGGCGCTGAAGGACAAGCAGCAGGCGCAGGAGGCCGTGATCCGCCTGGAGCACGGCGAGCCGATCCGCTTCGGCGCGCCGGCCGAGGACGGCCTCGGCGGCAAGGGCGTGGTCCGCGACCCGGCGACCGGCGATCTGAAGGTGATCGACGTCGCCGCCGAGGGCACCGAGGGAGTCCTGGTGCACGACGCGCACGCGCCGTCCCCGACCACGGCGTTTGCGCTGTCCCGGCTGGCGGACCCGCACACGCTCCACCGCACGCCGATCGGCGTGCTGCGCAACGTGCCGCGGCCCGCGTACGACGACCTGATGGCCGACCAGCTGGAGCAGGCGGTGGAGCAGCGCGGCAAGGGGGACCTGGCGGCGCTGCTGGCGGGCGGCGACACCTGGACGGTCGTCGGCTGACAGGACCGTAACGCAGAAACGGAAATGACAAACCGCCCGCCCGACGTTACGTTCATCAGGTCGTCGCAGCGGTAGCGGGAGGAAGTCGTGGCAGCAGGCAGGGGCCCGGCCGGGCGTTCGGGGCTGGCTTACGGACTCGCGGCCTTCGGCCTGTGGGGCCTGCTGCCGCTGTACTGGGACCTGCTGGCGTCCACCGGCGCCAGCGAGGTGCTGGCCCACCGCATGGTGTGGTCGCTGCCGACGGCCGTGCTGCTCCTGCTGCTGGCCCGTAGCTGGTCCTGGATACGGCCGCTGCTGCGCAACCCCGCGCAGCTGGCCCTGCTGGTCGTCTCCGCCACGCTGATATCGCTCAACTGGTATCTGTTCATCTGGGCCGTCGCCGAGGACCGCGTCCTGGAGGCGTCGCTCGGCTACTTCATCAACCCGCTCCTCACCATCGCCATGGGCGTGGTGCTGCTCGGCGAGCGCCTGCGCCGCATCCAGTGGATCGCCGTCGGCATCGGCGCCTGTGCCGTGGTGGTCATGAGCGTCGCCTACGGCCAGATTCCGTGGATCTCGCTGGCCCTCAGCGTGAGCTTCGCGCTGTACGGCCTGACCAAGAAGAAGACCGGCCTCGACGGCCTCCAGGGATTCACCGCCGACTCCGCGCTCCAGTTCCTGCCCGCCCTCGGCTTCCTGGTGGTGCTCGGCGCGCGCGGCGAGGGAACGTTCACCACGGAGGGCTCCGGCCACGCGCTGCTGCTGGTGGGCAGCGGCATCGCGACCGCGCTGCCGCTGATCTTTTTCGGCGCCGCGACCGTCCGCGCGCCGCTGTCCACCATCGGGCTGCTCCAGTACATCGCGCCGACGACGATGTTCCTGCTGGGACTGCTCGTCTTCGGCGAGGAGATGCCGCCCGAGCGGTGGGCCGGCTTCCTGCTGGTGTGGACCGCGCTGTGCCTGCTGACCTGGGACGCGCTGCGGAACGCCCGCCGCGGGCGGCGCACGGTGGCCCGCCACACGCCCGCCGCCCCCGCCGAGCACGGGCCGCGCCCGGCCCTCACCACCGACTGAACCCCGGCTCCGGGGAGGGCGGCGGCAGCCCCCGTCCCTGCCGGGTGGGCGGCAGGGACCGGGCGGCCCGGCCCGAAGCGCGGCGACCGCGGACTATGGCACCATCAGGCGGGAGACTGTGGCCGGGGAGAGCAGGGGGGCAGAAGGCATGCAGTTCCGGATTCGCATTGCGGCAGGCCAGGACGTGGCACGTGAGCTGGAGTCCCTCCGGCGGTGGCTGGAGTCCGAAACCGAACTGCGCGGCATGAGTGACGTCGAGCGACTCCCGGTCGGTACCGGCCAGATGGGGCTGCTTTCGGACACCCTGACGGTGGCGCTTGGCACCGGAGGTGCCGTCACGGTACTCGCGGGCTCGCTGTCCGGGTGGCTCCGGCAGCGCCGATCCGATGTGCGGATCGAGATCAGGACCGAAGACGGCAGGCACGTCTCGGTCAACGCTCAGCGGGTACGCGACGCGCCGGCCCTGATCGAGACCGTGCTGCGCTCCGAACAGGAAGACCGGGGCCCCGGCCCCGCACTGCCCAGCGCCGACTGATGGCCCGGCTCCCGGACCCGGCCGGCACCCGTGCCGTGCTCATCGGCGTCAGTCAGTACGAGCTGCTTCCCGACCTTCCCGGCGTGACCAACAACCTGTCCGCCCTGTACACGCTGTTCACCGCGCCGGACCTGCTCGGACTGCCCGCGGAGCACTGCGCGGTCCTGGACGGCCAGGTCTCCCCGGACGAGATGGACCGGGCCATCGCCTCGGCCGCGGCCGAGGCGACCGACACGTTGATCGTCTACTTCGCCGGGCACGGCCTGATCGACGAGTACGACGGGACCCTGCATCTCAGCTGGTACGGCACCGACGCCGACCGGGTCCACGCGACCGCGACTCCGTACGAATGGGTCCGCCGCACCCTGCCACGGGGCCCGGAGAGGCGTCTGGTCCTTCTCGACTGCTGCTTCAGCGGACGCGCGTTGAACAGCATGGCGGACGAGGACCGGATAACCGCCATCACCGCCGCGGAGGGAACGGCCGTGCTCGCCGCCGCCCACGAGAACCGCGTGGCTGCCGCGCCGCCGGGCGAGACGCATACCGCGTTCACCGGAGAAATCGTCGAGCTGCTGTCCCGGGGCATACCTGGCGGTCCCGAACTGCTCGACGTCGAGACCCTGTTCAACAGCATGCGGCGCGGACTGCGTGCGAAAGGGCGCCCGGCGCCCCAGGGGGCGTTCCGGAACACGGCCAAGAACCTCGCCCTCGGCCGCAACCGGTCCTGGACCCCGCGGAATGTCGTGCTGCACCAGCCTCCGCACGCCGCACCGCCGAGCGGGCCGGCCAGCCGTTCCGTGCTGACGATCAGCCGGGCCATCCGCGACGAGATCATCGCGCACGCCCGGGAGGACTACCCTCGCCAAGCCTGCGGGATGGTGGTGGGCCCGGACGGTTCCGACCGCCCGGAGCGGCTCATTCGGATCACCAACAGTTCGCCCACGCCCGAGACGACGTGGGAATTCGACATCCAGGAGTCGTTCCGGGCGTATCGCAGCATCGAGAGGACCGGCGAGGACATCATCGTCGTTTATCACTCCCGCCCGGAGCCGGGCGCCTACTTGTCGAGGCTGGACATCGCCTTCCTGGACGAGCAACGCACCGGCCGCCATCTCGTCATCGTCGCCATCCCGGAGCCGGACAGCGTCGAGCTGCGCTCCCACCGGATCTCGGACACCCGGATCATGGAGGAAGCCATCCACGTGCTGCCCTCGTAACCGCGGTCCTGACAGGCCCACGGGGATGGAACGTTTGCGTTTCATCGGGGACCCGGAGTACATTTTGGAACGAGACAGTTCCGTTCCATCTATGCCGGGAGTTCGTCATTTCCACGTCAGACGCGCCTTCGATCCGCCGCCCCCGCATGACCGAGGAGCGTGAGGCCGAGGTCCTCGCCACGGTCGTGGACGTGCTGCGGGAGACCGGTTACGAAGCACTGACGATGGATGCGATCGCCGCCAGGGCACGGTGCGGCAAGGCCACGCTGTACCGGCAGTGGCACAGCAAACCCCGGCTGGTGGCGGCAGCCCTGCACGCCCACCGTCCCACCCGGATAGATGGCGTGGACACCGGCTCGTTGCGTGGAGATCTGCACGACCTCTTCGTGCGCGCCTCGGAGCAGGCGCAGCAGGACACCGCCCTCATCGCCGGCCTTGCCAGGGCCACGCTCGACGCCCCGGAGCTAGCCCGGGCGCTTCGAGAGACCCTGGTGGAGCCGGAGATCGCGGAGTTCACCATCTTCATCGATCGCGCCATAGAGCGCGGCGAGCTGACCGGCCGGCCGGCCGCGATGGACTTTCTCCCGCAGATGGTCCTGGCCGCCGTGCTGACCCGCCCGCTGATCGAGGACGAGTTCGCGGACGCGGACTACCTGATCCGTTACCTCGACAGTGCACTGCTTCCTGCACTGCTACACAGTTGACCGGAGCCAGACGAACATGTCTCACTCTCAGACCACCGCCGAAGTTCCCGACGCACCCGATGTCCCCCCGGGGGGATCGGCCGCAGCCGCACGTGCGCACGCCCGCCGCTGGTGGGTCCTGGCCGTCATCGGGACAGCCCAGCTGATGGTGGTGCTCGACGCCACCATCGTGAACATTGCCCTGCCCTCGGCCCAGCAGGACCTCGGCTTCTCCGACGGCGACCGGCAGTGGGTGATCACCGCCTACGCGCTGGCGTTCGGCAGCCTGCTGCTCCTCGGCGGCCGGATCGCCGACCTGTTCGGCCGCAAGATCGTCTTTCTCGTCGGCGCGGTCGGGTTCGCCGCGGCCTCGGCGCTCGGCGGCGCCGCCGCCAACTTCGAGATCCTGGTGACGGCGCGCGCCCTCCAGGGCGTCTTCGGCGCGCTGCTCGCGCCGGCCGCGCTGTCGCTCCTGACCATTACGTTCACCGACACCAAGGAGCGCGCCAAGGCGTTCAGCGTGTACGGGGCCATCGCCGGTGCGGGCGGCGCCATCGGGCTGCTGCTCGGCGGCGTGCTCACCGAGTACCTGGACTGGCGCTGGACGCTCTACGTCAACCTGATCTTCGCCGCCATCGCCTTCGTCGGCGGCCTGATCCTGATGGTCCGCTCCGCGCGCAACCGGCACGTCGTCCTGGACGTGCCCGGCACCCTCCTGGTCTCCGCCGGTCTGTTCAGCATCGTCTACGGCTTCGCCAACGCCGAGTCGAACGACTGGGACCACGTGGCCACCTGGGGCTTCCTGATCGCCGGCACCGTCCTGATCGCCGCGTTCGGCTGGTGGCAGACGCGCAGCGCGCACCCGCTGCTGCCGCTGCGCGTGCTGCTCCACCGGAACCGGGGCGCCTCGTTCGCCGCCGTGCTGATCAGCGGCGCGGGCATGTTCGGCCTCTTCCTGTTCGTCACCTACTACCTCCAGGCCTCGCTGGGGTACACGCCGGTCGAGACCGGCCTGGCGTTCCTGCCCATGATCGGCGGGCTGATGATCACCGCCACGCTCGCGACCACCACGCTGCTGCCGCGCTTCGGTGGGCGGCCCATCGTGACGGCGGGCATGGCGCTCTCGGCCGCGGGCCTGGCCTGGCTGACCACGCTCGACCTGGACAGTTCCTTCGCGGCCGACGTGATGCCGCCGCTGATCGTCGCCGGCCTCGGCCTGGGCGCGATCGTCGCCCCCGCGATGAACCTGGCGACCGCCGGGGTCGCCGCGGAGGACGCCGGGGTGGCCTCCGCCACGGTCAACACCATGCAGCAGATCGGCGGTTCCATCGGCACGGCCGTGCTGAACACTTTGGCCGCGAGTGCCGCCACCGACTACCTGGCCGGCAAGGACCCGCGGGACCCCGCGGTGCGGGCGCAGGCCAGCCTGGAGAGCTACGCGACGGCGTACTGGTGGTCGGCCGCGTTCTTCGCAGCGGGCGTGGTGATCTCCGTCCTCCTCTACCGCCGCGGCGCGACCGGGGCGGGCCGCGAGGACGGGATGCCGACCGTGCACATGTGACCAGGTCGCCGGCCGTCCCCGGGCTGTTTCTCGTCCCCGCCCACCGGTTACCCGGGCGGGGACGAGTCACGTTCCGACCTGCTGGAGCACGCGATGACCATGGCAATCGACGACATGCTGGCCACCTACCCCGCCGACCTCGGCCGGGTGGACCGTGAGCGGCTGATCCGCTGCATCGAGGAGTGCGCGGCCTGCGCGCAGGCGTGTACCGCATGCGCGGACGCCTGCCTGTCCGAGGCCGAGGTCGCGGATCTTGCCAAGTGCATCAGGACCGACCTGGACTGCGCGGACATCTGCGAGACCACCGGCCGCGTGCTGTCCCGCCACACCGGCTACGACGCGAACATCACCCGCGCACAGCTCCAGGCGTGCGCCACCGTCTGCGCCGCCTGCGCCGACGAGTGCGGCCGGCACGCGGGGACGCACGAGCACTGCCGGGTGTGCGCGGAGGCGTGCCGCCGCTGCGAGCAGGCGTGCAACGACCTGCTGGCCACGCTCGGCTGAGGCCCGCCGCCGCAGGCGCGTCAGCCCGACTCCCTGCGGGCGCGCAGGGCACGGACCTTGTGGATGTTTCCGCAGTGCTCCATCGAGCACCAGCGACGGCGGCCGGGCCGTGAGGTGTCCACGTAGACCAGGTGGCAGCGCTCGCCCGCGCACATCCGCACCCGGTCCCGGTACGGGCCGGTCAGGAGCCGCACCGCGTCGCGGGCGACGGTGGCGAGCAGCGCCGTGCCGGTCGCGGCCCCGGCCCAGGCCGGGCCGCCGTCCGCGCCGATGGCGGGGGCCAGCGGGGTCCTGGCCGCCGCCGCGTTGAGCGCGGCGACATCGTCCGGTGGCGGCGGCTCGCCGCCGACGTGCGCCAGCACCAGCCGCCAGAGCGCGTCCCGCGTCCGTCTGGCCGCCGCCGTCTCCTCCCGGGACACCTCGACGCGGGGCGTCGGATCGAGGCGCGAACGGGCCGCCCAGTCGGCCAGATCGGCGGGCCCGTGCAGGACCTCGTACCCGGCGAACGCGCCGGGGCCGCCCGTGACCAGCAGCTCCAGGCACAGCGCCCCGGGGTCGAACCGGTACGTCGTGCCGGAGAACGACCGCAACACCAGTCCGGGGGACGTTGCATCCAAAGCCATGTAACTAATATAACTGGTTACATGACGCTTGAGTGGAAACTGGTCATCGACAGCAGGAACGCCCCGGCGATCGCGGACTTCTGGGCCGCGGCCCTGGAGTACGAGGTGGAGGACCCGAGCGCGCTCATCGAACGGCTGCTTGCCGCCGGGCACATCGGCGAGGAGGCGGTCACCGAGCACGGCGGACACCGGATCTTCCGCGGCTACGCGGGCGTCCGGCACCCAGAGGACCCGTTCGACGAGGTCAGCGGCGTCGGCCACGGGCGCAGGCTGCTGTTCCAGGACGTGCCCGAGGGCAAGACGGTGAAGAACCGGCTGCACATCGATGTCCACCGCCCGCAGGGCACCGGTCTGGACGAGCTGGTGGCGCGCCTCGAAGGGCTCGGCGCCACGCGCGTGCGCGAGGAGGACCAGGGCCCCGCGGGCCACTGGTGGCAGATGCGGGACCCGGAGGGCAATGAGTTCTGCGCGAGCTGACAACATCGACGCCCGCCCTCACGGGCCCCACGCGAGGAGGGCGCGCGGCGGGCCGCTCCCGCCCCGCGCCCGGCGCCGTCAGCGCGCCGCGTCGGGCAGCAGCCCCTCCAGCCCTTCGAGACCGCCCAGTGCCGCGAACGGGTCCTCCGGGTTGACCTCCACGATCTCCGCGTCGCTCGGCGGCGTGAAGTCGAAGACGCCGCCCGCGGGCTGCGTGTAGTCGATCTGCGAGAAGGACACGTCCAGGGCCTGGCCGTCGCCGCGGTCGGCGGTGACGGCGAGCGGCACGCCCGTCTCCCCGTCCACCGAGATACGCACCGACGTCAGCCCGCTCTCCGTATCCTTCGGCTCCACCACCAGCTGGTAGGCGTCGCGGCCCGCGACCCGGGCCGTGCCGTCCACGGAGATGTCCGCGTGCTCCCCGGCCGCGTCGAGCAGCCGCGCGGCCGCGTCCTGCGGCGTCAGCCCGCCCGACCACTCCCCGGCCGGCCCGTCCGGCAGCTCCTCCGCCGCCTCGGCGGGCACCTCGGCCTCGTACACGGTGTTGTCCGCGGAGTCGTAGGCCCACAGCCGGTCACCATTGTGGATCACGGCGAACTCGTCCGAGCCGTTCACCACGGCCAGGCGCTGGCGCTCGGGGCCGTCCATCGCGACCCGCAGCGTGCTGTCCCCGGTGGCGAGGCCGGCCAGCCGTCCCGCCGGGCCCTCGATCCCGCTCAACACGCCGTCGAGCATCCCGCCGAAGTCCGGGATGCCGAGATCGGCGTCCACCCGCACCGTGCCGGAGAGCTGCGCCGTGTCCGCCTCCGCCATCCGCACCAGCAGCTCCTCGGCCGTGATGTCCGGCAGGTCGGGACTCCCGTCGCTCGCCAGCGCCGGCCAGAGACCGGCCCCCACCGCGGCGACCCCGGCCACCACCGCGGCCGGCACGGCCGCCCGGCGGATAGTGCTGTTCTTTGCCATCGAAATGCCCCTCCACTCGGCTTTCAGCACCACCAATTGCAACAGGCCGGGAGCTTCGCGGCATCCGCCGACGGTTGGCATCGGTCTACGACCAGCGGAGGACTGCACCCCCGCGCAGCTGCCCCTAACCCGTAGGGGATCTACCCCGCGGAAGGCAGGGTTCACGCCCCGCGCGCTACGCCGTACGATCCGCCACGACGTTGCACAGCGCGTCCAGCGCTTCCTTCGCCGGAGTGTCCGGCAGCGGCGCCAGCGTCCGCCGCGCCTCCTCCGCGAACGAGAGGGCGTCCTGCCGGGCCGCCCGCAGCGCCGGGTGGGCCCGCAGCCCCGCCAGCGCCTCCGCATGCCGGGCGTCGTCCGTGAGGTCGCCGTCGAGCAGCTCGCACAGCGCCTGGTCCGCGGGGGACCCGCCCTTGGCCGTCATCTCCCGCAGCCGCAGCACGGGCAGCGTGGCCACGCCCTCCCGCAGGTCGGTGCCCGGCGTCTTGCCCGACTCCTGGCCGTCGCTCGCGACGTCGAGCACGTCGTCGGCGAGCTGGAACGCGATCCCGATGCGTTCGCCGTACTGCGCGAGGACGTCGACCACCGGCTCCGGGGCGCCGGCCATCAGCGCGCCCATGCGGCCGGCGACGGCGATCAGCGAGCCCGTCTTCCCGGCGATCACGTCCAGGTGGTGCCCGATGGGGTCCTCCCCCTCTCGCGGGCCCGCGGTCTCCTGGATCTGTCCGGTCACCAGGCGCTCGAACGCCTCCGCCTGGATGCGCACGGCGTCCGTGCCGAGATCGGCCACTATCGTCGAGGCGCGGGAGAAGAGGAAGTCGCCGGTCAGCACCGCGACCGAGTTGTTCCAGCGGGCGTTCGCGCTCGGCACGCCCCGCCTGACCTCGGCCTCGTCCATGATGTCGTCGTGGTAGAGAGTGGCGAGGTGCGTCAGCTCGACGACCACCGCGGCGGGCACCACCCCGGGCGCGTAGGGATCGCCGAACTGGGCGGCCAGCAGCTGCAAAAGCGGCCGGAAGCGCTTCCCCCCGGCCCGCACGAGATGTTGCGCCGTCTCCGTTATGAAGGGGACATCGCTCTTGGTGGCCTCCAGCAGCCCCGCCTCGACAGCCGAGAGACCGGCCTGGACATCGGCTTCCAGGGCCTGGTCCCGCACGCTCACCCCGAAGGGCCCCACGACGGTCACGAGCGTTCTCCCTGTCTCCAGTGCGTTGTCACCGGGCAGCGTAGCCGGTTGCGAGTCGATCACCGCCGCTGGGTGAGCCGTGCCGGACCGCGGCTGCGGCGCACGCGGGACCGGGCGGCCGCGCCCGGTGCGCCCCCCGCCGCGCGGACATCAACGCCCGCTGTCCCGGCGGCCGACGTGACGCGCGTCCACGAAGGGGAGACCCTGCGCGCGTCCTGGAGCGATGGCGTGGAGGAAACCTCCATATCGATGCTCGTCAACCAGGGGGATATGCCGGATATCTATGACTTTGGCCTCGGAGACTTCGGCTTCTGGCCGCCCTGACCGAAAGCCGTTCGCGTATCAGTCCGACGGCGAATGCCACACGGTCGTAACATCTCTGACTACCCCTCCACCGGCCAAGATAACCTGCCCGGACACGTTCAACATACGAGGGGAACCCATGCGCAGGTCCATACGGCTCGCCGTACCCGCGGTTGCGGCGGCCGCGCTGCTGCTGAGCGGCTGCGGAGACGACGACGACAGCGGCAGCCCGTTCAGCCCCGGCGGCAACCCCGGCGAGAACCAGCCGGAGCAGGGGGAAGAAGGCGGGGAGAACGGCGGCGACGAACAGCCCCCGGCCGAAGAAGGCGGGGACACCGGCGGCGGTGGCGGCGGGGCCAGCAGCGACGCCGACTTCGAAGGCACCTGGATGCTCAGCGGCTCCATGGAGAGTTCGCTGACCATCACGGGCGGAAGCGTCACCTTCGTCGAGAGCACCGACGCCGAGGGCGACGTCTGCTACGGCGAGGTGTCCGGCGGCCGGATGACCGTCGAGTGTACGCAGTTCGGGTCCGAACTGTTCCCCGACACCGAGGCGATGCTCAGCCTCGACGGCGGCACGCTGAACGTCGGCTGGGCCTCGGGCAACACCCAGACCTACGAGTCGATGGGTGACCTGGGCGAGATGCCCGAGATGCCCGAGATGCCGGAGATGCCAGACATGGAGGACATGCCCTCCATGCCGCCGCTGGAGGACTCCGACTTCGGGGACTTCGGCCTCTGAGCCGTACACCGCACGCCAGCAGGAGGCACACCGGAAGGCCCGGCCCCACACGGGGGCCGGGCCTTCGGTCGTTCCGGCCGGTCTCAGCGCACGAACACGCCCGCGTCGCTCGCCAGGTCGAGGAAGAACTGCGGCGCAATGCCGAGCACCACCGTCACGGCCGCGGCGAGCCCCACCACCGACATCGTCAGCGGGCTGGGGATGACCACGGAAGGGCCGTCCGCCTTCGGCTCGCTGAAGAACATCAGCACGATCACCCGCACGTAGAAGAACGCCGCGATCGCCGAGGCGAGCACACCGACGATCACCAGGCCCATCGCCCCGGCGTCCGCCGCCGCCCGGAACACCGCGAACTTGCCGGCGAAGCCCGACGTCAGCGGAATCCCCGCGAAGGCCAGCAGGAACAGCGCGAAGACCGCCGCAAGCAGCGGCGAACGCCGCCCGAGCCCCGCCCACTTGGACAGGTGCGTCGCCTCGCCGTCGCCATCCCGCACCAGCGTCACCACGGCGAACGCGCCGAGCGTCACGAACGAGTAGGCCGACAGGTAGAACAGCACGGACGACACCCCGTCCTCGCTGACCGCGACCACGCCGGACAGGATGAACCCGGCGTGCGCGATCGAGGAGTAGGCCAGCAGCCGCTTCACGTCGGTCTGCGTGATCGCGACCACCGCGCCCGCCACCATGGAGGCGATGGCGACGCCCCACAGCACCGGCTCCCAGTCCCACCGCAGTCCCGGCAGCACCACGTACAGCAGCCGCAGCAGCGCGCCGAACGCGGCCACCTTGGTGGCCGCGGCCATGAAGCCGGTCACCGGCGTCGGGGCGCCCTGGTAGACGTCGGGCGTCCACATGTGGAACGGCACGGCGCCGACCTTGAACAGCAGGCCCATCGTCACCATGGCGCCGCCGATCAGCAGCAGCGCGTCGTTCCCCATGGTGGAGGCGAGCCCCGCGTCCACCGCCGCGGGCTCGCCGCTGACGACGTCGGCGATGCCCGCGTAGGACACCGTGCCCGCGTACCCGTACAGCATCGCGATGCCGAACAGGAGGAACGCCGAGGCGAACGCGCCCAGCAGGAAGTACTTGAGCGCCGCCTCCTGCGACAGCAGCCGCTTGCGGCGCGCCAGCGCGCACAGCAGGTACAGCGGCAGCGACAGGACCTCAAGGGCGATGAACAGCACCAGCAGGTCGTTGGCCATCGGGAACAGCAGCATGCCGCCGATCGCGAACAGCAGCAGCGGGAAGATCTCCGTGGTGGTGTGCCCGGCCCGCTCCGCCGCCGCCTCGGCCTTGCCGCCCGGCACCGCCGCCGGCTGGGCGGCGAAGGAGTCCACCGCCTGGCCGTGCAAGGCCGGTTCGAGACGGCGCTCGGCGAACAGGAACACCGACACCAGACCGACCAGGACGATGAGGCCCTGGAGGAACAGCGCGGGACCGTCGACGGCCAGCGAGCCCATGCCCGCGACCTGCGCCTCCGTCGTGGCGTGCCCGCCCGCGGCGAGCGCGACGACGGCGGCGAACGCACCGGCGAGGCCGGCGATCCCGACGAACACCTCCGCCGGATAGCGGGAGCGGCGCGGCGCGAACGCCTCGATCAGCACGCCGATGATGGCCGCGCCGAACACGATCAGGCTCGGCGAGAGCGCAGCCCACTCGATGTCCGGAGCCTGGAGCTCCCCCGGGTTCATGCTGCGACTCCTTCGTTCGCCCCGCCGCGCCGTTGCCGGATCGGGCCGTTGGCCCTCGCCCGGTCACTCACGAGTGGCCTCCACTTCGGGAACATGCGGTTGTGGATCGGTCTGCTCGACGTCGGAGAGCGTGTGCTCCACCGCCGGGTTGACGATGTCGGTGAGCGGCTTGGGGTAGACGCCGAGGAACAGCAGCAGCCCGATCAGCGGCCCGACCACGGCCAGCTCCCGCACCTTGAGGTCCGGCAGCTTTTCCAGCCCTTCCTTCAGCGGTCCCGTCATGGTCCGCTGGTAGAGCACCAGCACGTACAGCGCCGCCAGCACTATGCCGCTACAGGCGATGATGCCGGCCACCTCGTAGCGGCTGAACGTGCCGACCAGCACCAGGAATTCACTGACGAACGGCCCGGTGCCCGGGAGCGACAGAGTCGCGAGGCCGCCGATGAGGAACGTGCCGGCGAGCATGGGCGCCGTCTTCTGCACGCCGCCGTAGTCGGCGATGAGGCGCGAGCCGCGGCGCGAGATGAGGAAGCCGGCCACCAGCATCAGCGCCGCGGTCGCGATGCCGTGGTTGATCATGTAGAGCGTCGCGCCGCCCTGGCCCTGGCTGGTCATCGCGAAGATGCCCAGCACGATGAACCCGAAGTGGCTGACCGACGCGTACGCGATCAGCCGCTTCATGTCCCGCTGGCCGAGCGCGAGCAGCGCCCCGTAGATGATGCTGACCAGCGCCAGGGTGATCACCACGGGCGTCGCCCACTCGCTGGCCTCGGGGAACAGGCCGAGGCAGAAGCGGAGCATCGCGAACGTGCCGACCTTGTCGACCACGGCGGTGATCAGCACGGCCACCGGCGCCGTCGACTCGCCCATGGCGTTGGGCAGCCAGGTGTGCACCGGCCACAGCGGCGCCTTGATCGCGAAGGCGATGAAGAAGCCGAGGAACAGCCAGCGTTCGGTGCCGGTCGCCAGCTCCAGGTCGCCGGAGGCCCGCGCGTCCAGGATGGCCTGGAGCGAGAACGTCCCGGCGTCGAGCTGGTCCGCGGTGGCGATGTACAGGCCGATGACGGCCGCCAGCATGATCAGGCCACCGGCCAGGTTGTAGAGGAGGAACTTGACCGCGGCGTAGGAACGCTGCCTGGCCTGCCCCTCCTCGCCCTGCTCCCCCGCCCGGTCGCCGAAGCCGCCGATGAGGAAGTACATCGGGATCAGCATGGCTTCGAAGAAGATGTAGAAGAGGAACACGTCGGTGGCGGCGAAGGACAGAATGACCATCGCCTCGACCGCGAGGATCAGCGCGAAGAAGCCCTGGGTGGGCCGCCACCGCGTCGCGGGGGTCTGGCCCTCCTTGGGGTCCGCGTCGTTCCAGCCGGCGCCGATCAGGAACGGGATCAGCACGGCCGTCAGCGCGATCATCGCGACGCCGATGCCGTCGACGCCCAGTTCGTACCGGACGCCGAAGTCCTCGATCCAGGAGCGGGATTCGGTCAGCTGGAAGCGGTCGGCACCGTCACCGGTGTCGAACCGCAGCAGCACCGCCGCCGCGAACCCGGCCGTGGCCAGGGAGAACAGCAGCGCGAGCCACTTGGCGGCGGTCCGCCGCGCGGCGGGGACCGCGGCGGTGACGATCGCGCCGATGGCGGGAGTGAGGGCCGTGGCCGTCAGCAGGGGAAAAGACATATCAGACCTCTCAGACCGCCCTCATCAGCAGGGTCGCGGCGACGAGCAGGGCGGCACCGCCGAACATGGAGACCGCGTACGAGCGGGCGAACCCGTTCTGGATGCGCCGCAGCCGCCCGGACAGCCCGCCGAAGGAGGCGGCCGTGCCGTTGACCACGCCGTCCACCAGCTTGTGGTCGAGGTAGACCAGGCCGCGGGTGAGGTAGTTGCCCGGCGTGACGAACGCCGCGTGGTTGAAGTCGTCCTGGAGCAGGTCCCGCCGCGCGGCCCGGGTCAGCAGCCCGCCGGTCGGCGCCACCGCGGGCACCGGGCGGCGGCCATACTGCCACCACGCGCCCGCGACGCCGAGCAGCATCACGCCGGTGGCCGCCAGGCCGACCGTGCCGTGGCTGACCGGCGAATCGCCGTGCTCAAGACCGGTGACCGGCTCGAGCCAGTGCACGAACGCCTCGCCCGAGTCGAACAGGAAGCCCGCGAAGACCGAGCCGAAGGCCAGCACGATCATCGGGATCGTCATGCTGAGCGGCGACTCGTGCGGGTGCGGCTCGTGCCCGTTCGCGTCGGGCTGCCAGCGCTTCTCGCCGAAGAACGTCATCAGCATGATGCGCGTCATGTAGTACGCGGTGAGCGCCGCGCCGAGCAGCATCACGCCGCCGAGAATCCAGCCCTCGGTCCCGCCCTTGCTGAACCCGGCGTAGATGATCTCGTCCTTGGAGAAGAAGCCGGAGAGGTAGGGGAAGCCGATGATGGCCAGATAGGCCAGGCCGAACGTGACGAACGTGATCGGCATGTGCTTCCGCAGGCCGCCGTAACGCCGCATGTCCACCTCGTCGTTCATGCCGTGCATGACCGACCCGGCACCGAGGAAGAGGCCCGCCTTGAAGAAGCCGTGCGTCACCAGGTGCATGATCGCGAAGACGTAGCCGATGGGGCCAAGGCCCGTGGCCAGCATCATGTAGCCGATCTGCGACATCGTCGAGCCGGCCAGGGCCTTCTTGATGTCGTCCTTCGCGCAACCGACGATCGCACCGAAGAGCAGCGTCACCGCGCCGACCACGACCACGACGGTCTGCGCGTCGGGCGCCGCGTTGAAGATCGCCCCCGAGCGCGTGATCAGGTACACGCCCGCGGTCACCATCGTGGCCGCGTGGATCAGCGCCGAGACCGGCGTGGGGCCCTCCATCGCGTCGCCCAGCCAGGACTGGAGCGGCACCTGCGCCGACTTGCCGCAGGCGGCGAGCAGCAGCATCAGCCCGATGCCGGTCAGCGTCGCCTCGCTCGCCTCCGTCGCGCTGCCGAGCACCGGCTCGAACGCGAAGGAGCCGAACGTGGTGAACATCAGCAGAATCGCAATGGCCAGGCCCACGTCACCGACGCGGTTGACGACGAACGCCTTCTTCGCCGCCGTCGCCGCGGTCGGCTTGTGCTGCCAGAAGCCGATGAGCAGGAACGAGGCGAGGCCCACGCCCTCCCAGCCGACGTACAGCAGCAGGTAGTTGTCCGCGAGGACGAGCAGCAGCATCGCCCCGAGGAAAAGATTCAGATAGGCGAAGAAGCGCCGCCGCCGCTCGTCGTGCTCCATGTAGCCGACCGAGTAAAGGTGGATCAGGGTGCCCACGCTCGTGATCAGCAGCACGAAGGTCATCGAGAGCTGGTCGAGCTGGAACGCCACGTCCGCCTGGAAGTCGGCGACCGGCACCCAGCTGAACAGATGCTGGTGCAGCGCGCGGTCCTCGCCCTCCTTCTCCAGCAGGTCGAAGAAGAGCACCACGGCCAGGACGAAGGACACGGCGGCGAGCCCGGTGGCCAGCCAGTGCCCCACACGGTCCAGGCGCCGCCCGCCCAACAGCAGCACGGCGGCGCCGAACAAGGGCGCCCCGACGAGCAGTCCGATCAATGACTCCACTGGATGTGTCCCCTTACAGCTTCATCAGGCTGGCGTCGTCGACCGAGGCCGAGTGACGGGCGCGATAGACCATGACGATGATGGCCAGCCCGACCACGACCTCCGCGGCGGCCACGACCATCACGAAGAACGCCATGATCTGTCCGTCGAGATTGCCGTGCATGCGGGAGAAGGCGACCAGCGCCAGGTTCGCCGCGTTCAGCATCAGCTCGATGGACATGAACACCACGATGGCGTTCCGCCGCAGCAGCACCCCGCAGGCGCCCAGCGTGAACAGCAGGGCGGCCAGGTAGAGGTAGTTCTCCGGGCTCACTTGGGGTCCTCCTCGGCCGGCGCCTCCGCCTCGTCCACGGCCGAGCCGTTGACGCCGGGCGCCGCCTTCTCGTTCACGTAACGCTGGCCGTGATACCGCGCGGTGCGGCCTTCGAGCGCGGCCACGTCCCGCACCGCCTGCCCGTGCACCTCGCGGACCTGGCCGCGGCTGCGCAGGGTGCTGTTGACGGTCAGCTCGGAGGGAGTGCCGTCGGGCAGCAGCCCGGGCAGGTCCACCGCGTTGTGCCGGGCGTAGACGCCGGGCGCGGGCAGCGGCGGCAGCTGCTTGCCCGAACGCACCCGCTCCTCGGCCTGCTCGCGCTGCGACTTGGTGCGATCGATCCGCTCGCGGTGCGTCAGCAGCGTGGCGCCGACCGCGGCGATCGTCAGCAGGATGCCGGTCACCTCGAAGGCCACCACGTAGCGGGTGAACAGCAGCGAGGCAAGACCCTGCACATTGCCGCCCGCGTTGGCCTCGGACAGGCCGGTGAAGGAGCCGACGGACGCCTGGCCGATGCCGGCGATCAGCAGGATGCCGAGCCCGAGCCCGCAGCCCGCGGCCAGCCAGCGCTGCCCGAGGAGCGTCTCCTTCAGCGAGTCGGCCGCGCTCACGCCGATCAGCATGAGCACGAACAGGAACAGCATCATCACGGCACCGGTGTAGACGACGATCTGCACCATGCCGAGGAAGTACGCGCCGTTGGCGAGGTAGAACAGCGCCAGGATCACCATGGTCCCGGCCAGGCAGAGCGCGGAGTACACCGCGCGCCGCATCATGATCGTGCCGATGCCGCCGGCGACGGCCAGCGGACCGAGCAGCCAGAACTGCACGGCCTCGCCGGTCGATGTGGAGGTCTCCGCGGCGAGCGCGGCGAGCCCGCTCATGCCTGCCCCCCGGACGGGTCGTGCAGGCGGGTCGCGGCGGCGACCGCGTCGTCCTCGGCCAGCTGCTCGCCGGTGACCTGCTGCCGCACCGTGCCGGGCGCCGCGCCGCGCACCTCGCCGCGGTAGTACGACTGCTCGTCGGTGCCGGGGTACATCGCGTGCGGCGAGTCGACCATGCCGTCCTGGAGCCCCGCCAGCAGCTCCTCCTTGGTGTAGATGAGGGAGGCGCGGCTGCGGTCGGCCAGCTCGTACTCGTTCGTCATGGTCAGCGCCCGCGTCGGACACGCCTCGACGCAGAGACCGCACAGGATGCAGCGCAGGTAGTTGATCTGGTAGACGCGGCCGTAACGTTCGCCCGGGGAGTAGCGCTCCTCCTCGGTGTTGTCCGCGCCCTCCACGTAGATCGCGTCGGCGGGGCAGGCCCAGGCGCACAGCTCGCAGCCGATGCACTTCTCCAGGCCGTCCGGGTGGCGGTTGAGCTGGTGGCGGCCGTGGAAGCGCGGCGCCGTCGGCTTCTTCTCCTCCGGGTACTGCTCCGTGAGCCGCTTCTTGAACATGGCCTTGAAGGTCACGCCGAAGCCGCCCACGGGATTGCGGAACTCAGCCATCGTCGCCCTCCCTTCCTTCGGGGCTTCCTTCGGTGTCGGCGGCGACTCCGGCCGTCGTCCGCTCCGCCCTGGACGGGCGGCGCGGCACGGGCGGCAGAGTCTGTCCTGGCAGGGGCGGCACGGGGTAGCCGCCCGCCATCGGATCGAACTCCGGCTCTGGCGCCTCGCCCCGCTCGTCCTCCTCGCGCTGCTCGGCACGGTCGCGGAAGAAGTCCACGACGAAGGAGATCAGCAACAGCGTGAGCACCCCGCCGAGCACCCACATCAGGATGTCCGAGAACGCGTAGTCCTCGTTCTGCATGGCGCGGACGGTGGCCACCAGCATCAGCCAGACCAGCGCGATCGGAATGAGGATCTTCCAGCCGAGGACCATGAACTGGTCGTAGCGCACGCGGGGCAGGGAGGCGCGGACCCAGACGAACAGGAAGATCACCATGGTCAGCTTGATGGTGAACCACAGCATGGGCCACCAGCCGGAGTTGGCGCCCTCCCAGAGGCTGAGCGGCACGGGTGCGCGCCAGCCGCCGAGGAAGAGGGTGACCATCAGTCCGGAGACGGTGACGACGTGGACGTACTCGGACATCATGAAGAACGCGAACTTGATCGACGAGTACTCGGTGAGGTACCCGCCGACGAGGTCGCCCTCGGACTCCGGCATGTCGAACGGCGGCCGGTGGGCCTCGCCGATCATCGCCACCATGTAGATCAGGAACGACACCGGCAGCAGGATCATGAACCAGCGGTCGTCCTGCGCGTCCACGATGGCCGAGGTGGACATCGAGCCGGAGTAGAGGAAGACGGCCGCGAAGGACAGACCCATCGCGACCTCGTAGCTGATGATCTGCGCGGTGGCGCGGACGCCGCCGAGCAGCGGGTACGTGGAGCCGGAGGACCAGCCCGCCAGCACCGTGCCGTACACCGCGATGGCCGAGGTGGCCAGCACGTACAGGATCGCGACCGGCAGGTCCGTCACCTGGAGGACGGTCTCGGTGCCGAAGATGCTGACCGGATCGTCCTTGGGGCCGAAGGGGATCACGGCGAACGCCATGAACGCCGGGATGACCGCGAGGATCGGCGCCAGCATGAACAGGGCTTTGTCGGAGCCCTTGGGGATGATGTCTTCCTTCAGCATCAGCTTGATGGCGTCGCCGAGGGACTGGAGCATGCCCCAGGGGCCGTGCCGGTTCGGCCCGATGCGCAACTGCATCCAGCCCAGGACCTTGCGCTCCATCACGATGCAGATGACCACCGTGACCAGCACGAACGCGAAGACGAAGACCACCTTCAGCAGCACGAGCCACAGCGGGTCGTCGCCGAATACCGACAGGTCGGGCTCCTGCGCGAGCGGCATCACGCGTTCACCTCCTCAGCCTGGGCAGAGATGCGGACGACGTTCCCCGGGCCGGTGCCCAGGTCGTCGAGGGCGCCGCCGCCGGTCGAGTTGAGGGGAAGCCAGACCACCCGGTCCGGCATCTCCTCCGTCACCGCGAGCGGCAGCGTCACGGAACCGGCCGGGCCGGTGACGGACAGCGCGTCGCCGTCCTTGACGCCGGTCTCGCGGGCGGTGGCGGCGGACAGCCTGGCCACGGCGGCGTGCCGCGTACCGGCCAGCGCCTCGTCGCCGATCTGGAGGGCGCCCTGGTCGAGCAGCAGCCGGTGCCCGGCGAGCACGGCGCTGCCCTCCCCGGGGCCGACCGGCTCGGTGGGCGTCGCGGTCGGGCCGAGCGGCAGCTCGCCGCGCCAGTCGGCGAGCCCGTCCAGCTCGCGGCGGATCGCCGGCAGGTCGGGCAGGCCGAGGTGCACGTCGAGGGCGTCGGCCAGCATGTGGAGCGCGCGGGCGTCGGTCTGCACCAGGCGGCGCGTCATCTGGTCCGGCTTGATCGCGGCGGCGAACTGCCGTGCGCGGCCTTCCCAGTTGAGGAACGTGCCGGACTTCTCGACGGCCGCGGCCACCGGCAGCACCACGTGGGCGCGGGCCGTGACCTCCGAGGGGCGCAGCTCCAGGCTGAGCAGGAAGCCGTCCGCGGCGACCCGGTCGAGCGCGGCGCGGGCCCGCGCCGGGTCCGGCAGGTCG
This sequence comes from Streptomyces sp. MP131-18, assembly GCF_001984575.1. GTDB lineage: Bacteria > Actinomycetota > Actinomycetes > Streptomycetales > Streptomycetaceae > Streptomyces > Streptomyces johnsoniae. Next base: position 3,286,980 of record NZ_LZNS01000001.1, read on the forward strand.
GCCACCTCGACGCCCGCCACGACCAGCGCGCCGAGATCGCCGGCCGCGGCGGCCTCGACGATCTGCGCGGTGTCGCGGCCCGGGCGCTCCGGCAGGGCGCCGATGCCCCAGGCGGCGGCGACCTCCTCGCGCGCCCGCCGGGAGCCCTCCGGCCTGCCGCCGGGCAGCAGCCCGGGCAGCGCGCCGGCCTCGATGGCGCCGCGCTCGCCCGCGCGGCGCGGAATCCACACCAGCGCGGCGCCGGTGGCCGCCGCCGCGGCGACGGCTGCGGTGTACGCGCCGGGGGCGGCGGCGAGCCGTTCGCCGACGACGATGACCGCGCCCGGCTCGCGCAGCGCGGCGGCGGCGCGCTGCCCGGCCCCGGTCAGGCCCTCGCCGTCCGCCAGGGCGTTCAGCCAGGCCGGCTCGGTGCCGGGCGCGGCCGGCAGCAGGGTGCCGTTCGTCTTGGCGAGGCCGCGGGTGATGTGGGTGGCGAGGGAGAAGATCCGCATGCCGTGCTTGCGGTTGGCCTTGCGCAGCCGCAGGAAGACGCCGGGGGCTTCCTCCTCCGACTCGAAGCCGGCCAGCAGCACGGCGGGCGCGGCCTCGAGCGCGCGGTTGGTGATGCCGCCGCCGTCCAGGTCGACACCGTGCCCCGCGACCCGGGAGGCCAGGAACGCGGCTTCCTCGGCGCTGTGCACACGGGCCCTGAAGTCGATGTCGTTGGTACCCAGGGCGACCCGCGCGAACTTGGCGTACGCGTAGGAGTCCTCGACGGTCAGCCGGCCGCCGGTCAGCACCGCGGCGCCGCCGGACCTGGCCGCGGCGAGGCCCTCGGCCGCCACCCGCAGCGCCTCCGGCCAGCTGGCCGGGACGAGTTCACCGGTGTCCGGGTCCCGCACCAGCGGGGAGGTGAGCCGGTCGGGCTGCTGCGCGTAGCGGAACGCGAAGCGGCCCTTGTCGCAGATCCACTCCTCGTTGACCTCGTGGTCCTCGGCCGCCATGCGCCGCATCACCTTGCCGCGGCGGTGGTCGGTGCGGGTGGCGCAGCCGCCCGCGCAGTGCTCGCACACGCTCGGCGAGGACACCAGGTCGAACGGGCGGGAGCGGAACCGGTAGGCGGCCGAGGTCAGCGCGCCGACCGGGCAGATCTGGATGGTGTTGCCGGAGAAGTACGACTCGAACGGGTCGCCCTCGCCGGTGCCGACCTGCTGGAGCGCGCCGCGTTCCAGCAGCTCGATCATCGGGTCGCCGGCGATCTGCTGCGAGAAGCGGGTGCACCGGGCGCACAGCACGCACCGTTCGCGGTCGAGCAGCACCTGCGTGGAAATGGGCACCGGCTTGTCGAACGTCCGCTTGACGCCGTCGAACCGGGTCTCCGGGTCGCCGGTGGACATCGCCTGGTTCTGCAGGGGGCACTCGCCGCCCTTGTCGCAGACCGGGCAGTCCAGCGGGTGGTTGATGAGCAGCAGCTCCATCACCCCGCGCTGCGCCTTCTCGGCGACGGGCGAGCTGAGGTGGGTTTTGACGACCATGCCGTCGGTGCACGTGATGGTGCAGGAGGCCATCGGCTTGCGCTGGCCCTCGACCTCCACGATGCACTGCCGGCACGCGCCGGCCGGGTCGAGCAGCGGATGGTCGCAGAACCGCGGGATCTCGATGCCGAGCTGCTCGGCGGCGCGGATGACCAGGGTCCCCTTCGGCACCGAGAGCTCGATGCCGTCGATGGTCAGCGTCACCAGGTCGGCATCCTGCTGCGCCGTCATGCGTTCACCTCCTGGTGAGCGGTGGAGCCTTCGTCCGCCCAGGCGGTGGACTTGGCCGGGTCGAACGGACAGCCGCCGCCGGTGACGTGGCGCTCGTACTCGTCGCGGAAGTACTTCAGCGACGAGAAGATCGGGGCGGCCGCACCGTCGCCGAGGGCGCAGAAGGACTTGCCGTTGATGTTGTCGGCGATGTCGGCGAGCTTGTCGAGGTCGCTGAGCAGCCCCTTGCCGGCCTCGATGTCGCGCAGCAGCTGCACGAGCCAGTAGGTGCCCTCGCGGCAGGGTGTGCACTTGCCGCAGGACTCGTGGGCGTAGAACTCGGTCCACCGGGTCACGGCCCGCACCACGCACGTCGTTTCGTCGAAGCACTGGAGCGCCTTGGTGCCCAGCATCGACCCGGCGCCCATGACGCCCTCGTAGTCGAGGGGGACGTCGAGGTGCTCCTCGGTGAACATGGGGGTCGAGGACCCGCCCGGCGTCCAGAACTTGAGCCGGTGCCCCGGCCGCATCCGCCGCCGAGCTGGAGCAGCTCCCGCAGGGTGATGCCGAGCGGCGCCTCGTACTGGCCGGGGCGGGCGACGTGGCCCGAGAGGGAGTAGAGCGTGAAGCCGGGCGACTTCTCGCTGCCCATGGAGCGGAACCACTCCTTGCCGCGGTCCATGATGGCGGGAACGGACGCGATGGACTCGACGTTGTTCACCACGGTGGGGCAGGCGTAGAGGCCGGCGACCGCGGGGAAGGGGGGCCGCAGGCGCGGCTGGCCGCGGCGGCCCTCCAGGGAGTCGAGGAGCGCCGTCTCCTCGCCGCAGATGTAGGCGCCCGCGCCGGCGTGGACGGTGATGTCCAGGTCGCCGCCGTCGCCGAGGGCGCCCTTGCCGAGGTAGCCCGCGGCGTATGCCTCGGCGACCGCCGCGTGCAGGCGGCGCAGCACGGGGACGACCTCGCCGCGGAGGTAGATGAACGCGTGGTTGGAGCGGATGGCGTGACAGGCGATCACGATGCCCTCGACGAGGGAGTGCGGGTTCGCCAGGAGCAGCGGGATGTCCTTGCAGGTGCCGGGCTCCGACTCGTCGGCGTTGACGACGAGATAGTGCGGCTTGTCGTCGCCCTGCGGGATGAACTGCCACTTCATGCCCGTGGGGAAGCCGGCGCCGCCGCGTCCGCGCAGCCCGGATTCCTTGACGTAGGCGATCACGTCGTCCGGCGGCATGGCCAGGGCCTTCGCGAGACCGCGGTAGCCGCCGTGCGCCCGGTAGACGTCCAGCGTCCAGGATTCGTCCTCGTCCCAGAACGCGGAGAGCACCGGGGTGAGGAGCTTCTCCGGGCTGGTCCGGTCAACTGCTTCTGTCATGACTCATCCCCCTCGGTCACCGGCCCCGCGGGGTGGTGCGGGTCGGAGGCCGAGCTCGGCTGCGGCGCGTCGTGGCGGCTGGCGTGCGTCGTGACCGGCTCCTCGTGCGGCACCTCGGGGTGGCGCGGGGAGACGACGGTCTCGGGGCCGCGTTCGCCCTTGGCCAGCTTCAGGCCGACGAGCGAGGCGGGCCCCGCGCTGCCGCCTGCCTCGACCGAGCCGGGGCGCTGGTCGGGGAAGCCGGCCAGGACGCGGGCGGTCTGCTTGAAGTCGCACAGCGGGGCGCCGCGGGTCGGGATCACCTCGTTGCCCGCGCGCAGGTCGTCGACGAGACGCTTGGCCGACTCGATGGTCTGGTTGTCGAAGAACTCCCAGTTGACCATCAGGACCGGCGCGAAGTCACAGGCCGCGTTGCACTCGATGTGCTCCAGGGTGACCTTGCCGTCGGCGGTGGTCTCGCCGTTGCCGACGCCCAGGTGCTCGCGCAGCGCGCCGAAGATGGCGTCGCCGCCCATCACCGCGCACAGCGTGTTGGTGCAGACGCCGACCTGGTAGTCCCCCGAGGGGCGGCGCCGGTACATCGAGTAGAACGTGGCGACGGCGGTCACCTCGGCCGTGGTCAGCCCGAGCACGTCGGCACAGAACTGCATGCCGGTGCGGGTGACGTGGCCCTCCTCCGACTGCACGAGGTGCAGCAGCGGCAGCAGGGCGGAACGGCTGTCGGGGTAGCGGGAGATCACCTCCGCCGCGTCCGTCTCCAGCCGGGTCCGCACCTCGGGCGGGTAGTCCGGCGCGGGCATCGGCGGGATTCCGAGCTGGACGTCCCCGCGCGCTGTCTCGTGGGCGCTCACCTGTCGACGCCTCCCATCACGGGGTCGAGGGATGCCACGGCGACGATGACGTCGGCGACCATGCCGCCTTCGCACATCGCCGCCATGGACTGGAGGTTGGTGAAGGAGGGATCGCGGAAGTGGACCCGGTAGGGGCGCGTGCCGCCGTCGCTGACCAGGTGCACCCCCAACTCGCCCTTGGCCGACTCCACCGCCGTGTACACCTGTCCCGGCGGGACCCGGAAGCCCTCCGTCACCAGCTTGAAGTGGTGGATCAGGGCTTCCATGGAGGTGCCCATGATGTTCCTGATGTGGTCGAGCGAGTTGCCCAGGCCGTCGGGTCCGAGGGCGAGCTGCGCGGGCCAGGCGATCTTCTTGTCGGCGACCATGACCGGACCGGGCTCGGCGAGCCGGTCGATGCACTGCTCGACGATCCGCAGCGACTGGTGCATCTCCTCAAGACGCAGCAGGAAGCGGCCGAAGGAGTCGCAGGTGTCGGTCGTCGGGACCTCGAAGTCGTAGGTCTCGTAGCCGCAGTAGGGGTCGGTCTTGCGCAGGTCGTGGGGCAGTCCCGCGGAGCGCAGGACCGGTCCTGTGGCGCCGAGCGCGAGGCAGCCGGTCAGGTCGAGGTAACCGACGTCCTTCAGCCGGGCCTTGAAGACCGGGTTGCCGGTGCAGAGCTTGTCGTACTCCGGCAGGTTCTTGCGCATCTTCTTCACGAACTCGCGCAGCGCGTCGATTCCGCCGGGCGGCAGGTCCTGGGCGAGGCCGCCGGGCCTGATGAACGCGTGGTTCATCCGCAGACCGGTGATCAGCTCGAAGATGTCCAGGCATACTTCACGGTCGCGGAAGCCGTAGATCATCACCGTGGAGGCGCCCAGCTCCATCCCGCCGGTGGCGAAGGCCACGAAGTGGGAGGACAGCCGGTTGATCTCCATGAGCAGGACGCGGATGATCGACGCCCGGTCGGGGACGTCGTCGGTGATGCCGAGCAGCTTCTCCACGCCCAGGCAGTACGCCGCCTCGTTGAAGAACGGGGTGAGGTAGTCCATGCGCGTGACGAAGGTGGGCCCCTGCGTCCAGGTCCGGTACTCGAGGTTCTTCTCGATGCCGGTGTGCAGGTAGCCGATGCCGGCCCTGGCCTCGGTGACGGTCTCGCCGTCGATCTCCAGGATGAGCCGCAGCACGCCGTGGGTGGAGGGGTGCTGGGGCCCCATGTTGACGATGATCTTCTCGTCGTCGGCGCGGTCGGCCACCTCCCGGGCGACCTCGTCCCAGTCGCCGCCGGTGACGGTGTAGACCGTGCCTTCCGTCGTCTCCCTGGCCCCCGCGGGCCGGGTCGCGTGTGTGGTCATCAGCTGTACGACCTCCGCTGGTCGGGTGCCGGGATCTGGGCGCCCTTGTACTCGACGGGTACGCCGCCGAGCGGGTAGTCCTTGCGCTGCGGGTGGCCCTGCCAGTCGTCGGGCATCATGATCCGCGTCAGCGCGGGGTGCCCGTCGAAGATGAGGCCGAAGAAGTCGTAGGTCTCCCGCTCGTGCCAGTCGTTCGTCGGGTAGATGTCGACGATCGAGGGCACGTGCGGGTCGCTGTCCGGGGCGCTGACCTCCAGGCGGATGAGGCGCCCGTGGGTCAGCGACCGCAGGTGGTAGACGGCGTGCAGCTCGCGGCCCGTGTCGTGCGGGTTGTGCACGCCGCTGACACCGGTGCACAGCTCGAAGCGCAGCGCCGGGTCGTCGCGGAGCGTGCGGGCGACCTGCGGCAGGTGCTCGCGGGCGATGTGGAAAGTGATCTCCCCGCGGTCCACCACCGTCCGCTCGATCGCGGCCTCCGGATCGGTGCCCTGCTCCTCGAGCGCGCCTTCGAGCTCGTCCGCGACCTCGTCGAAGTACCCGCCGTACGGCCGGGAGGAGGCGCCCGGCATGTGCACGGTCCGCGTCAGGCCGCCATAACCGGTGGTGTCGCCGCCGTTGTTGGCGCCGAACATGCCGCGCCGCCGCGCGATGGGCTCGCCCGCGTCCGCGCGCTGCGCCGGCGGTCCGCTTGTGCTTGTGTTCCCGTTCACCTGCTCGTCGCCGCTCACGGCAGCACCCTTTCCTCCACGGCTTCGCCCACGGCCGCGCGCCGAGCGCACCTCATCGCAGGAGCCCCTTCATCTCGATCGTCGGCAGCGCCTTGAGGGCCGCCTCCTCCGCCTCGCGGGCCGCCTGCTCGCGGTTGACGCCGAGCTTCTCGCCGCGGATCTTCTCGTGCAGCTTGAGGATCGCGTCCATGAGCATCTCTGGACGCGGCGGGCAGCCGGGCAGGTAGATGTCGACAGGGACGATGTGGTCGACGCCCTGCACGATCGCGTAGTTGTTGAACATGCCGCCCGAGGAGGCGCAGACGCCCATGGAGATGACCCACTTCGGGTTCGGCATCTGGTCGTAGACCTGGCGCAGCACCGGGGCCATCTTCTGGCTGACGCGGCCGGCCACGATCATCAGGTCGGCCTGCCGCGGCGAACCGCGGAAGACCTCCATGCCGAAGCGCGCCAGGTCGTAGCGGCCGGCGCCGGTGGTCATCATCTCGATGGCGCAGCAGGCGAGACCGAACGTCGCGGGGAAGACGGACGACTTCCTGGCCAGCGACGCCAGGTTCTCGACGGTGTTCAGCAGAAAACCGCTGGGCAGCTTCTCTTCGAGACCCATCAGGGAAGCCTCTCTCTCAGTCCCATTCGAGTCCTCCTCGACGCCAGTCGTAGGCGTAGGCGACGCCGATGAGGGCGACAAAAATCAGCATCTGCACCAGACCGAACATCCCCAGCGAGTCGAACTGCACGGCCCAGGGATAGAGAAAGACGATCTCGATGTCGAAGATGATGAACAGCATGGCCGTCAGGTAGTACTTGACGGGGAACCGCCCGCCGCCGACCGGCTGCGGGGTCGGCTCGACTCCGCATTCGTAGGCCGCAAGCTTGGCCCGGTTGTAGCGCTTGGGACCGGTCACCGCCCCCACGACCACGGAGAAGACGGCAAAGGCGGCCCCGAGGGCACCCAGCACGAGGATGGGAACGTACGCGTTCACCGCAGCTCGCTCCTTCCAGTCGACGGCGACTGCTTATCACTGTGATCATCGCTATGTGAGTCAGTTCACAAGGCTTCCCGCATCCTATGCTGCGATGCCTGTGACCTTCGACACGGGGTCGCCTAACAATCTTGTGATCTCTCCCACCCGACCAAGTCGATCAAGCCGCCCTGGGGCCGGACGTTTCACCCATGGTGGCCGATCGCGTACGAAGCGCCGATTCGGGCATGATCGGGGCGGCCGCACGATCGCGTTCTGTACCACCACGCAGCGTGGGCGAGCAAATTCGCATCCGGGACCACCCGGTGATAGAGGTCGGGCCGGTGTCAGACATAACGTTCACGACGGCCGTCCTGCTGTGCATCGCCGCCGGGCTCGCCGGCTGGATCGACGCGGTCGTCGGCGGCGGCGGCCTGCTCCAGCTTCCGGCCCTGCTCATCGGCCTGCCGGACGTCTCGCCGACCTACGCGCTCGGCACCAACAAGGCCGTTGCGGTCACCGGTACGTCCATCGCGGCGGTCACCTATGCCCGCAGGGCGCCGGTCGACGTGCGGCTCGCGCTGCGTCTCGGCGCCGTCGCGCTGGCCGCCGCGGGCGGCGGCGCACTGTTTGCATCAGCGGTGGACAAACGTGTCCTGCAACCGTTGATCATGGTCGCCCTGCTCGCGGTGGCCGCATTCGTCTTCCTGCGCCCGCAGTTCGGCACGGCCTCCCCCGGGGGCACTCCCTCGCGCCGCAGGGCCGCCGCGGCGCTCCTCGTGGTGGGGGTCGGCATCGGCTTCTACGACGGCATCCTGGGGCCCGGCACGGGCACCTTCCTCGTGATCGCGCTCGTGGCGCTGCTGCACATGAACCTGCTGACGGCCTCCGCCACCGCGAAGGTCGTGAACGTCGGCACAAACCTCGGCGCCCTGGCCGTCTTCGCCGCCGGGGGAACGGTGCTGTGGCGACTCGCCGCGGGGATGGCGCTGTTCAACATGGCGGGCGGCTGGGTGGGCGCCCACATGGCACTGCGGCGGGGCAGCGGCTTCGTCCGCGTCGTCCTGCTCGTGGTCGTCGCGGGCCTCGTGGCCCGGCTCGCCTGGGACCAGTGGGGGACGTGACGTGCGCCACGGCGGGAGCGGTGGCCGGGGCCGGACGTTGATGGGGCCGCCCACCGCGTGATAGGCACCGCCCGACGCCCGGACAATCCGGACAACGTGCTGGGCAGGGGACGTCTCCACGGAAGGCGACCACGCCCGTAACAAACGGCACTTCGGGCATATGCCTCAGCAACTCGCCGCGTACACGCCGACTGTGGCGTATCACACGTTGATTGAGATCAACCACCAGGTACTGATAGCCGTTATCTCCATGTCCCCAATCCGTTATCAAGGACGGCACCGAAAACCCCGGGCCTCCCGCACCAGCAGCCTCATACGCGGCGGCGTCCTCTCCGGCGTCGTGGGCACGGTCGCCGTCACCGGCGCCACGACCCCCGCCTCCGCCGACGAGAAGCCCGCCGAGTCCACCGGCGAACTCCCGGTGCTCGACACGGCACTCGCCCACGCCGACCGCGCGGCCCGCGCGACGCAGGCGTACGCGAGCGAAGCCGTCACCCAGGACAACTGGCAGCGCGCGCAGGACCGCGTCGTCTCCCGCGCCCAGGAAGCCGCCGCCGAGCGCCGCGCGGCCGCCGAGGAGGCGGAGCGCCGCGCCGAGGCCGAGCGCCGCGCCCAGGAGGCCGCCGCGGCAGAGGCCCAGGCGGCCGAGGAGGCGGCGGCCGCGGAGGCCGCGGCAGAGGCCACGACGTTCGCCGCGGCCGGGGAGGCTCCCGCCACCTCGGGCGGCGGCGGGAGCGGGAGCGCCATCGTCGACTTCGTCCGCGCGCAGCTCGGCGACGGCTACGTGATGGGCGCCTCAGGCCCCGGCTCCTGGGACTGCTCCGGCCTGGTCCAGGCCGCCTACGCGCAGGTCGGCGTCACGCTGCCGCGCACCGCCGCCGAACAGTCGGTGCTGGGCACCCAGGTGTCGCTCGACGCGCTCCAGGCCGGCGACATCCTCTACTGGGGCGGCGCGGGCAGCGCCTACCACGTGGCCGTCTACACGGGGAACGGCACGTTCATCGGCGCCCAGAACCCCTCGACCGGCGTGGCCGAACACGACCTCGGCTGGGACGCCCCGACCGGAGCCGTCCGCGTCCTGTAGAGCCCACGACCGGTGGCGCCGCGGGCCGCTCGTGCGCGGCCAGGCCCGCGGCGCCACCTTCACGCGGCCAGGCCCGCGGCGCCACCTTCACGCGGCCAGGCCCGCGGCGCCACCTTCACGCGGCCAGGCCCGCGGCGCCACCTTCACGCGGCTAGGCCCGCGGCGCCACCTTCGTCAGGCCGTTGATCACGCGGTCCATCGCGTCGCCGCCCGTCGGGTCCGTCAGGTTGGCCAGCAGCTTCAGCAGGAAGCGCATCAGCACCGGGTGGCTCAGCCCCCGGTCCGCCGCCACCCGCATGATCGTCGGGTTGCTGATCAGCTGCACGAACGCCCGGCCGAGCGAGTAGTACCCGCCGTAGGTGTCGCGCAGCACCTTCGGGTAGCCCCGCAGCGCCAGTTCCCGCTGCGCGGGCGTCTGCCGCGCCAGCGCCTGGCTGACGACCTCGGCCGCGATCCGCCCGGACTCCATGGCGTAGGCGATGCCCTCGCCGTTGAACGGGTTCACCAGGCCGCCCGCGTCGCCGACCAGCATCAGCCCGCGCGCGTAGTGCGGCTTGCGGTTGAAGGCCATCGGCAGCGCCGCCCCGCGGATCGGCCCCGTCATGTGCTCCGGGGTGAACTGCCAGTCCGTCGGGAGCGTTTCGCACCAGGTGCGCAGCACCTCGCGCCAGTCCAGCTCCTTGAACGAGGAGGAGCTGTTGAGCACGCCGAGGCCGACGTTCGACGTGCCGTCGCCCATGCCGAAGATCCAGCCGTAGCCGGGCAGCAGCCGGTCCTTGTCCGCCCTGCGGTCCCACAGCTCGAACCAGGACTCCAGGTAGTCGTCGTCGTGGCGCGGCGAGGTGAAGTAGGTGCGCACCGCCACGCCCATGGGCCGCTTGGGGCTGCGGTGCAGCCCCATCGCGAGCGAGAGCCGTGAGGAGTTCCCGTCGGCGGCCACGACGACGGGCGCCGTGAACGTGACGCGCTTCTTCTCGTCGCCGAGCTTCGCCTCGACGCCCGTGATGCGGCCGGTGCGCTCGTCGCGGACCGGACCCGACACGTTGCACCGCTCGTACAGCCGCGCGCCCGCCTTCTGGGCGGCGCGCGCCAGCTGCTCGTCGAAGTCGTCCCGCTTGCGGACCAGGCCGTAGTCCGGGTAGGACGCCAGCTCGGGCCAGTCCAGCTGGAGCCGCTGCCCGCCGCCGATGACGCGCAGGCCCTTGTTGTGCAGCCAGCCGGCCTCCTCGGACACGTCGATGCCCATGGCCACCAGCTGCTTCACCGCCCGCGGCGTCAGGCCGTCGCCGCAGACCTTCTCGCGCGGGAACGCGGTCTTCTCCAGCAGCGCCACCTCAAGTCCGGCCTGCGCGAGGTGGAATGCGGTCGCCGAACCGGCCGGTCCGGCCCCGACGACGATCACATCAGCGGTCTCGGCCACGTTGGCTCTCCCATTCGAAAGGGCGTGTCAGGGGTTGCGGGAAGTCTATGCACCGCGGGGTTTGACGCCCCGGTGCAGGGCGACGATGCCGCCCGTCAGATTGCGCCAGGCCACGCGGGACCAGCCGGCCCGCGTCAACCGCCCGGCGAGACCGGCCTGGTCGGGCCAGGAGCGGATGGACTCGGCGAGGTAGACGTACGCGTCGGGGCTGCTCGACACGCGCGTGGCGACCGGCGGCAGCGCCCGCATCAGGTACTCGGTGTACACGGTGCGGAACGGCGCCCAGGTGGGGTGGCTGAACTCGCAGACCACGAGCCGCCCGCCGGGTGCGGTCACCCGCAGCAGCTCGCGCAGCGCGGCCTCGGTGTCCTGCACGTTCCGCAGGCCGAAGGAGACCGTCACCGCGTCGAAGGCGCCGTCCCGGAACGGCAGCCGCGTCCCGTCCCCGGCGACGAACGGCATCCACGGCTTGCGCCGCTTGCCCTCCGTCAGCATCCCCAGGGAGAAGTCACACGGCACGGTGAACGCCCCGCGGGCGGCGAACGGCTCGGCCGAGGTGCCCGTTCCGGCCGCCAGGTCGAGCACGGTCTCCCCCGGCCGCGCCCCCACGGCCCGCGCCACCGCCTTGCGCCAGCGGCGGTTCTGCCCGAGCGCCAGCACGTCGTTGGTGAGGTCGTAACGGGCCGCCACGGCGTCGAACATCGCGGCGACTTCGCGGGGCTGCTTGTCCAGTGAGGCACGAGTCACGGTGCCCATTCTCCCCGATGCCCGATTACGCCGATCGGGCGACTTGCCGAATCCCGGGGTGAACCCTGCGCGCCCGGTCAACTACCGTGCGTGCCATGACTCAGCTTTCCCGTGCCCTCGGCCTGGCCGGCGTGTCGGCCGGTGCCGTGCTGGCGTCCGCGGGCAGCGCGGCGGCCTCGCCCGTGCCCCAGATCGTCCCGATCGTGGCCGGCTCGACGGAGGCGGCCCTCGACCCGGCCCTCGACCTCCAGCTCGACCCCCTCGCCGGAACGGGCAGCGACCCGCTGGCGAACGGGGTGCGGACGCAGGTGGCCGACTTCCCCGCGCTCGGCACCGATGTCGTCACCGGCCCGCTGACCCGCGGCGCATCGGCGCGCGAGCTGCCGGGCGAGGTGATCGGGGGCCTGCTCGGCGGCCTGCCGGTGACCTTCCCGGCCTGAGGGCCGCGGCGCCCCGCGGCTGCCGCGCGCCGGTCACTCCTCGCGTTCCGCCTCCAGGCGCGCCACGCCCTCCTCGTAGGCGTCGACCTCGCGCAGCGCCGCCGCATGGTAGATCTCCGCGACCAGGCCCCGCGCGGTCCGCTCGTCGAGGGCGCCGCCCGCGCTCGCGAGGAGCCGTCTCGTCCAGGCGTCGATGAAGTCGTCCATGGGGCCATGTGACCGCAGGCCCCGGCCTTCCGCACCTCGGCCGGGCCGCGTGCGCGATTGCGACAGCCCTGTGACGAAATCCGTATTGAGCGGTCGTGCGGCGTATGACTTACTGGGGAGGTGGTGACTCTTCGTCCCGCCCGGGGGAGCGGGGGCGAAAGCCCGCACTTTATGCGGGGCGCCACGAGGGCGGTAGGGGCGCCTTCGAAAATGCGTCACGGTGGCGGAAAAACGGCGCGATTCCCTGCCGGAAACGCGCGATAGGATTTCACGGTGACTACTGCGAGTTACACCTATGCCGAACGGAAATGGGCGGACACCGACGCCACGCTCGTCGTGCGCAAGGACGATCTCGACCCGCAGGCGGTCACGGCCCGGCTGGGCCTCGATCCGACGGCCACCCGGCTGCCAGGGCCCGCCCGCCTGCGCTCCGCGGGGGACACGTCCGGCCTGTGGCTCTACCAGTGCTCGACCGCGGCCCTGGGGCTGCCCGAGCAGATCGACCGCGTGGTGGACGCGGTCGAGGAGCGCGCCGGGGTCCTGCACGAACTGGCCGCGGAGGGGCACGAGGTGACGCTCACGGCCTTCGGATTCGTGGGCAACGGGTCAGTTCTCGAAATCATGCCGCAAACCGCATTGCGCATTGCGTCGCTCGGCATTCCGCTGGAGCTGCGCGTGAGCGGCAGCGAGCGATAGGGGAAGGGTCATGTCAGGCAGCACCGCGCACGGTGCGGACCATTGGGAATCGCTCACCGCGACCCTCCTGATCACGAAAAGCGACCTGAATCCGGACGACCTCACGCAACGGCTCGGCACGCCCCCCGACTTCAGCCGCTCCGCGGACGCCGACGCAGGAGCGCGGTTCCGCGGCGGCGTCGGCTGCTGGGCGCTGCGCACCGCGGGGGACGACGTCCCCGGGGCGCTGGGCGCGCTGCTGCCCCGCGTCGCGCCGCTCATCGGGGAGTTGGCGGCGCTGCGCGCCGAGGGGCACCGGGTACAGATCAACGTGGCGGGCGGCATCGACCGCGGCCGCCGGCTGACGGTGCCGGGGGAGATCCTGGCCCGCGTGGCCGGGCTCGGCCTGCCGCTGTCGTTCACGACGGAGTCGGCCGCGGGCAACGGGACGGAGGAGTTCCTCGACTCCCTCGCACGCCCGGCGCGCACATAACGCTGCGGTAAAGCCGAAGGTACGCGGCCTTGACCGCGCAGAGGCCCGGCGACAACATTTCCGCTCACGACTCAACAAGCCGCTGACCACGGCCTGAGTTCCCGTGAGCACAAGGAGGTGCGTGCCGTGGCCGTCGCCCGAGGTGTCCGTGAACGCGAGACCGCCCCCCGATGGCGCGGCAGGGAGACCGGCGTCGCGCTCATCTTCCTGGCGCCCGCCCTGCTCGGCTTCATCGCCTTCTACGCCTGGCCGACCGTCCGCGGCGTGTACCTCAGCTTCACCGACTACGACCTGCTCACCGCGCCGGACTTCTCCGGCCTCGACAACTACCGCAGGCTGCTGACGGACGACGTCTTCTGGAACTCCCTGTGGGTCACCCTGAAATACGTCGTCCTCAACATCGGGGTGCAGACCGTCGTCGCGCTCGCGCTCGCCGTGCTCCTCCACCGGCTGACCCGTTCCACCGTGATCCGCGGCCTCATCCTGCTGCCCTACCTCATCTCCAACGTCGTCGTCGCCCTGGTCTGGTACTGGATGGCCGACTACAACCTGGGGATCATCAACCAGATGCTCGGCTGGGTCGGCATCGACGCCATCGGCTTCTTCGGCGACGAGGCGTGGGCCATCCCCACCATCGCGGGCATCAACGTCTGGCGTCACATGGGCTACACGGCCCTGCTGATCTTCGCCGGGCTCCAGACCATCAACCGCGACGTGTACGAGGCGGCGGCCGTGGACGGCGCCGGCGAGTTCCGCATCTTCTTCCGCATCACGCTGCCGCTGCTGCGGCCGGTGCTCGCGCTGGTGCTGGTGCTGACCGTCATCGGCTCCTGGCAGATCTTCGACACCGTCGCCGTCACCACCCAGGGCGGTCCCGTCGACGCCACCCGCGTGATCCAGTACTACATCTTCGACCAGGCGTTCACCCGCTTCGACTTCGGCTACGCCTCGGCCATCTCGGTCGTCCTGTTCCTCATCCTCGCCGGGGTCGCCTTCGCGCAGCTCAAGCTGCTGCGCGCGGGCGAGTCCGACCAGTCCTGAAGGAGGCCACGATGACCGCTGTCGTGCAGCCGGCCACCGGCGACCCCGCCGGTTCCGGCGCGCCGGGAGACGGGCCGGGCGGGCGGCCGCGCCGGAGTGCCGGCCGCCTGCTGGCCTGGCTCGTCCTGTTCCTCTTCATCGTCATCAGCCTGGCGCCGTTCCTGTGGATGCTGCGCACCGCGCTGTCCAACAACCGCACGCTGTTCACCGATCCGGACTCGCCGCTGCCCATCGACTTCACCTGGGGGCCGCTCGAGCGCGTGCTCGGCACGGCGACCACCGAGGAGGCGCAGGCGGAGGGCGGCTCCGGCGCGTCCCTCGAGTTCTGGACCTACCTGCGCAACTCGGTGATCATCTCCACGGCCATCACCGTGGGCCAGGTCTTCTTCAGCGCGCTGGCGGCCTACGCGTTCGCGCGCCTGCGCTGGCCGGGCCGCGACAAGGTGTTCTTCGCGTTCATCACCGCGCTGATGGTGCCGCCGGTCTTCGCGATGCTGCCGAACTTCGTGCTGATCAAGAACCTCGGCCTGCTCAACACCTACCCCGGCATCGTCGCGCCGTTCTTCTTCATGACGCCGTTCGCGGTGTTCTTCCTGCGGCAGTTCTTCCTCGGCATCAGCCGCGAGATGGAGGAGGCCGCCATGATCGACGGCGCCGGCTACTTCCGGATCTTCTTCCGCATCATCCTGCCGATGAGTGCCGCGCCGATGGTCACGCTCGCCATCCTCACGTTCATCAACGCGTGGAACGAGTACTTCTGGCCGCAGCTCGTCGGCCAGGACGAGAGCGTCCGGCCGCTCACCGTCGCGCTCGCCGCGTTCCGCACCGCGACGCCCCAGACCGGGCCCGACTGGGCCGGGCTGATGGCGGCCAGCCTGGTGGCCGCGGTGCCGACCATGCTCCTCTTCCTCGCCTTCGGCCGGAAGATCGTCAACTCCATCCAGTTCACCGGCATGAAGTAGGAAGTAGGAGGTGCGGC
Organism: Streptomyces sp. MP131-18; assembly: GCF_001984575.1. Classification (GTDB taxonomy): domain Bacteria; phylum Actinomycetota; class Actinomycetes; order Streptomycetales; family Streptomycetaceae; genus Streptomyces; species Streptomyces johnsoniae. Next base: position 3,302,161 of record NZ_LZNS01000001.1, read on the forward strand.
AGCGATGCATCAGACCCGCGCATGGACGGCCGGCGCGGCGGCCGGCGCCCTCGTCCTGGCCGCCTGCGGTGGCGGCGCGGGCGCGGACGGCGGCTCGGAAACGGTCACGTACTGGCTGTGGGACGCCAACCAGCAGCCCGCCTACCAGCGGTGCGCCGACGACTTCGAGGCCGCCCACCCGGACATCGACATCGAGATCGAGCAGCGCGGCTGGGACAACTACTGGACCGGCCTGACGCTCGGCTTCGTCTCCGAATCCGCCCCCGACGTCTTCACCGACCACCTCTCGCGCTATCCCGAGTACGTCACGCGCGACCTGCTGCTCCCGCTCGACGCTTACGTCGAACGGGACGAACTGCCGCTCGGCATCTACGAGGAGGGCCTGGCCGACCTGTGGATCGGCGAGGACGGCCACCGCTACGGCCTGCCCAAGGACTGGGACGCCGTCGGCCTCTTCTACAACAAGGACATGACCGAGGCGGCAGGCCTCACCGAGGAACAGCTGAACGGCCTCACCTGGAACCCGGAGGACGGCGGCACCTACGAGGACGTCATCGCCCGCCTCACCGTCGACGACAACGGCGTGCGCGGCGACGAGCCCGGCTTCGACAAGAACAACGTGCGCACCTACGGGCTGTGGCTGGAGATGCCCGTCGACTACAACCACGGCCAGACGCAGTGGTCCATGTACGCCGTCGCCAACGGCTGGCAGGCCACCGACCGCAACCCGTGGGGCACCGCGTTCAACTACGACGACCCGGCGTTCCAGGAGACCATCGCCTGGTGGAAGGGCCTGGTCGACAAGGGCTACATGCCGAGCCTCGCCGCCCAGACCGGCCTGGAGTCCCCCGACCAGCTCGCCGCGGGCAACGCCGCCCTCATCACCCACGGCAGCTGGATGACCAGCTCGATCTTCGGCTACGAGGGCCTGAACGCGGGCATCGCCCCCACCCCGGTGGGCCCCACCGGCAGCCGCGCCAGCATGTTCAACGGACTCGCCGACTCCATCTGGGCCGGCACGGACAGCCCCGAGGCGTCCTGGCAGTGGGTCAGCTACCTGGCGTCCCCTGCGTGCCAGCGGGTCGTCGGGGAGCACCAGGTGGTCTTTCCCGCCATCACCGAGGCGTGGGAGACGGCGCAGGAGGAGTTCGCCGAGGACGGCATCGACGTGTCCCCGTTCACCGACCACGTCGAGGACGGCACCACGTTCCTCTTCCCCATCACCGGCAACGCCGGTGACATCGCGGCCCTCATGGTGCCCGCCCTGGAGGCGGTGATGTCGGGCCGGGCCCCGGTCGACTCGCTGACGGGGGTGAACGAGGAGATCAACGACCTGTTCCGGTGAGGTCCGGCCGGTGCACCGGCCGGGGGCACCGGCCTCAGTTGGCCGCGACGACCTTCAGCTCCGGGTGAGCCGTGCCGCCCTCGATCGCCGTGGAGGACAGGTGCGACACCACCCGGTCGTCCACCGGGTCCTGCGCCGGGTCCTCGTGCACCACCAGGTGCTCGTAGGTGGTGGCGCGCTGCGCCGGAACGCGGCCGGCCGCGCGGATCAGGTGCAGCAGCTCCAGCCGGTTCGACCGGTGCTTCGCCCCGGCCGAGGAGACCACGTTCTCCTCCAGCATCACCGAGCCCAGGTCGTCGGCGCCGTAGTGCAGCGACAGCTGGCCGACCTCCTTGCCCGTGGTCAGCCACGAGCCCTGGATATGCGCCACGTTGTCGAGGAAGATCCGCGCGATCGCGATGATCCGCAGGTACTCGAAAAGGGTGGCCTGCGTGCGGCCCTTCAGGTGGTTGTTCTCCGGCTGGTAGGTGTACGGGATGAACGCGCGGAAGCCGCCGGTGCGGTCCTGCACATCGCGGATCATCCGCAGGTGCTCGATCCGTTCCGCGTTGGTCTCCCCGGTGCCCATCAGCATCGTCGAGGTGGACTCGACGCCCAGCCGGTGCGCCGACTCCATGATCTCGAGCCAGCGCTCGCCCGACTCCTTCAGCGGCGCGATGGCCTTCCGCGGGCGGGCGGGCAGCAGCTCGGCGCCCGCGCCGGCGAACGAGTCGAGCCCGGCGGCGTGGATGCGGCGGATCGCCTCCTCGGCGGTCACCCCGGAGATCCGCGCCATGTGCTCCACCTCGGAGGCGCCGAGGGAGTGGATCACCAGCTGGGGGAACTCCTTCTTGATCGCCGCGAAGTGCCGCTCGTAGTACTCGACTCCGTAGTCCGGGTGGTGGCCGCCCTGGAACATGATCTGGGTGCCGCCGAGCGCCACCGTCTCCGCGCAGCGCCGCAGGATGTCGTCCAGGTCCCGGGTCCACACGCCGTCGCTCTTGGGCGCGGCGTAGAACGCGCAGAACTTGCAGGCCGTCACGCAGGCGTTGGTGTAGTTGATGTTGCGCTCGATGATGTACGTGGCGATGTGCTCCGTGCCCGCGTAGCGCCGCCGGCGCACGGCGTCCGCCGCCCGCCCCAGGGCGTGCAGGGGCGCGGAACGGTACAGGTCCAGCGCCTCCTCGGGACTGATCCGCCCGCCCTCCGCGGCGCGGTCGAGCACGTGTCGAAGCCCGGCGCTCTGCCCCATGGGTGCGATCCCTTCCTCACGACAGCGGCCGGACCAGCGTACGTCACCCCCGTTCACCGCAACTGGTGCAGTTCCCCCTCCAGCTCGTCGCTGCGGTAGTGCATCACGCCCTGCTCGTCGATCGTCAGCGTGACCCGCCCCGGCTCCTGCGTGCACACCCCGTCGCCGCCCCGCGACTCCTCCTGGTCGATCAGCGAGTCGAACGTCAGCTCGTCCGCGCCCGCCTCGGCGAGCGTCAGCCGGTCCACGCAGCGCGAGAGGCCCATGACGTCCGAGGACTGCACGGTCCCGACCTCCTCGCCGACCGCGCCCTGCTCCAGCGTGACGTCCAGGGGCCCCATGGACATGCCGCCGATACGGATGTCGCCCGACCAGTCGCCGATGAACTCCTCGGGCACCGTGCCCTCGCCGTCCCCCCCGTTCCCGCCATTCCCCCCGGTGCCACCGCTGCCGCCCTCCTCGCCGGAGCCGCCCACCAGCCCCGTCAGGAACGCGGCGGCCACCAGCGCGGCCACGGCGACCGCCGCGGCCGGCACGATCAGCCACCGCCGCGACCGCCGCCGGGGCGCGGGCGGCGGCGTCGCGGACTGCGTCACGTACGGCGGGGTGGGCCACTGCGGCGGGTGGTCCGCCGGTTGCGTCGCATACGGTCCCGCGGCGGGTACCGGCGGCCCGTACGGCGTCGACGGCTGCGTCACCGGCGGCGGCGTCGGGGCGGGCGTGGGTGTCGGTGTGGGTGTCGGTGTGGGAGGCGGCGTCGGGTACTGGCTCTGCGCGGGCGGGGGCGCCGTGGCCTCCAGGTTCAGCAGCGCGACCGCGCGGCGGCTGACGTCCTCCACCACCGGCTGCGGCAGCCAGCCCGGCGCCACCAGGGCCGCCGCGCCTCCCTCGCCCGCGCACGCCAGCGCCACCTCCCGCGGCGCGGGCCGCGCCGCGGCGTCCTTCGCCAGACAGGCCGTGACCAGACCGCGCAGCCACTCCGGCACCCCGTCCAGCCGCGGCTCCTCGTGCACCACCTGGTACAGCAGCTGCGCCGGGGTGTCCCCGGGGAACGGCGCGCGCCCGCCCGCCGCGTACGCCAGCACCGCGCCGAAGGAGAACACGTCGGACGCCGGGCCCACCTGCCCGCCCACCACCTGTTCGGGCGCCATGTAGCCGGGCGAGCCGACCGTCACCCCGGTCGCCGTCAGCTGGGCCGTGGCCTCGCTGGCCCGCGCGATCCCGAAGTCGATCAGCCGCGGCCCCTCCAGGGACAGCAGCACGTTGGACGGTTTGACGTCCCGGTGCACCAGACCCCGTGCGTGCACGGCGGCCAGCGCCTCGGCGAGGCCCGCGCCCAGGGCCATGACGCTGCGCCGCGGCAGCGGCCCGTGCGCCTGGACCGCGCCGTGCAGGTCCGGACCCGCCACGTAGCCGGTCGCCACCCACGGCACGTCGGCCGCCGGATCGGCGTCGAGCACCGGCGCCGTCCAGTCCCCGCCGACCAGTCGGGCCGCGGCCACCTCCCTGGCGAACCTGGCCCGGAAGGCCTCGTCCGCCGCGAAGTGCGGGTGCACCACCTTGATCGCGACCGTCCGGCCCCCGGCGCTGCGGCCCAGGTACACCCGGCCCATGCCGCCTTTGCCCAGCCGCCCGATCACCTGGTAGGTGCCGATGCGCCGCGGATCGTCCGCGCTCAGCGGCTCCACGGGCGCGTCCCCGGTGAGGCGTCGAGGAGGGCGACGCGCCCGGCGTCCTCCGCCCGGCCGACGCGGCGGGCGAACTCGGTGACGCCTTCGAGCTGCCGCCGGCCGAGCCGGTAGTCGAGCGTCGTGAAGTACCGTTCGAGCACCTCGGCGTCGAAGTCCTCCCAGCGGGCGGCCTGCTCGGCGACCTTGCCGACCTCGGCGAGGGACAGGTCGCGCGAGTCGAGGAACGCCCGGTGGACCTGATGCACCGTCTCCTCCTCGCGCGCGAGGTAGTCGCGGCGCACGCCCCAGGCGGCGAAGACGAACGGCAGCCCCGTCCACTCGTGCCACATCCGCCCCAGGTCGTGCACCTCAAGACCGAGCCGCGGGGCGTCGTGCAGCGAGGCGCGCAGCGCCGCGTCACCGATGAGGACGGCGGCCTCCGCCTCCTGCATCATCAGCCCGAGGTCGGGCGGGCAGGTGTAGTAGTCGGGGGCGACGCCGTGCCGCTCGGCCAGCAGCAGCCGCGCGAGGCGCACGGAGGTGCGGGAGGTGGAGCCCAGAGCCACGCGCGCCCCGTCGAGGCGGTCCAGCGGAACCTGAGAAACGATCACGCACGACATCACGGGGCCGTCGCAGCCGACGGCGATGTCCGGGAGCGCGACCAGCTCGTCCGCATGGTCCAGGAAGTCCACGAGGGACACCGGGCCGATGTCCAGCTCACCGTTCACCAGACGCTCCCCCAGCTTCTCCGGGGTGTCCTTCGTCAGCTCCAGGTCCAGCAGACTGCCGCTCCTGGCGAGGCCCCAGTAGAGGGGGAGGCAGTTGAGGAACTGGATGTGGCCGACACGAGGGCGGAACCGGTGGTGTGTAGTCACCCTTCGGAGGGTACGCCTCAGGGCATGCGAGCCAGCGGCCAGGGAAGGACCCCCTCCGGGGGTGATCTTTCCTCTTCCGGCCGTGCACAGCGCGTGCTAGGCTCACAGCGAGTTGCAGTTTGGTTTCCCTTGCAGTACGAGCCTGCGGAGCATGTGACCGCGGGCTTTCGTCGTTTTCAGGCTTCATGTGGGTTCTGGAGCAGGGCGACCCTTTTTAGGCCCAGGGAGGGCTTATGGCTACCGGAACCGTCAAGTGGTTCAACGCCGAGAAGGGCTTTGGATTCATCGCCCAGGATGGCGGCGGCCCCGATGTCTTCGTTCACTACTCCGCAATCAATGCCAACGGTTTCCGCTCTCTTGAGGAGAGCCAGGCCGTGACTTTCGACGTCACCCAGGGCCCGAAGGGCCCGCAGGCGGAGAATGTCACCGTCGTCTGAGGCCAGCAGCCACCCGGCCGCAGGACGGACCACGTAAGCGCCGAAGCCCCCGCCCCGCCGGGCGGGGGCTTCGGCGTGCGCGCCGGGCCCTACCGGCCGTCAGAAGAACGCGTCGGCCAGCCGCCCGGCCACTGCGCCGGGGTCCTCCCGGCCGTCCACCTCGATCACCGGCAGGCCGAACGCCTCTGCCTGACGGCGGATTTCGGCGTCCCACAGCAGGTCACGCGCCAGTCTCCGCCCCAGCATGACGGCCGGGTCGGCATCCCCCCAGTTCGCACGGGCCCGCTCCGGGTCGGCGTAACGTGCGGAGAGCGCGGCGCGGCGGAAATCGGGGTCCGGCAGCAGGAAGGCGGCGTGCCCCGGTCGGGCCAGCAGCCGCGCGACCTCGCGCGGCAGCGTCCTGAAGTCGTCCACCAGCAGCGGCCGGTCGGCCGGCAGGGCCCGCAGATCCTCCACCACCAGCGGGAACGTCTCGCCGTGCAGGCTCGGCATGGCCGCGACCGCCTCCTCCGGCGTCGGCACCAGCCACTTCTCCGCAGGACTCTTCCCGGCCAGCGCGTGCAGCCTGGGTTGGCCCTCCGGCGTGCAGCGCGCCAGGTACCCGGCCTCGCCCGCGTCGCCGTCGTAGACCGTCACCTCCCGGCCGCGCGCCAGCAGCCCGGTCACGGTGGTCTTCCCCGCGCCGGTGCCACCGCCGATCCACCGCACATGCGCAAACTCCTGCGTCACCCCGTCTCCCCTTCCCGGTAGAGCCCGTCCACCTCGTCCGCGAAATCGCGCAGCACCGCGGCCCTGCGCAGCTTCATCGAGGGTGTCAGATGCCCGGATTCGACCGTGAAGTCACGGGCCAGCACGCGAAATCCGCGGATCGACTCGGCGGCGGAGACCAGGGCGTTCGCCTCGTCCACCGCGCGCTGGAGATGCTGGTGCAGCTCGGGGTCGCGCGCCAGCTCGTCCGCGGGGGCGCGCCGCCGGCCGGTGACCTGCTGCCAGTGCGCCAGGCCCTCCGCGTCGAGCGTGAGCAACGCCGTCAGGTGCGGGCGGTCGTCGCCGACCACCAGGCACTGGCTGATCAGCGGGTGCGCCCGCAAGGTGTCCTCCAGCGGCCCGGGGGCCACGTTCTTGCCGCCCGAGGTGACGATGAGGTCCTTCTTGCGGCCGGTGATGGTCAGGTACCCGTCCTCGTCGAGGGAGCCGAGGTCGCCGGTGGCGAGCCAGCCGCCGGCGTCGGTGGCCGGCATCACCTCGCGGCGCTCCGCGTTCCAGTAGCCGCCGAACACCTGCGGGCCGCGCACCAGGACCTCCCCGTCCGGGGCGATGCCGACGGCGGTCCCCGGCATCGGCCAGCCGACGGTGCCGATGCGCGGCGCGTTCGGCGGCGTGACGGTGGCGGCCGCGGCGGTCTCGGTCAGTCCGTACCCCTCGTAGATGGACACGCCCGCGCCTTCGAAGAACGTGCCCAGGCGGCGGCCGAGCGGCGAGCCGCCGCAGACGACGTGCCGCAGCCTGCCGCCGAGCGCGGTCCTGATCCGGCGGTACACCAGCGGGTCGTACAGGCTGCGGGCCGCGCGCAGCCCGAGCCCCGGCCTGGCGGCCCCTCCGTGCTGCATGGCCTCGGCGGCGGCGCCGTACTTGCGCGCGACCCGGGCCGCCCGGTCGAAGGCTCCGGCGCGGCCCGACTTCTCCGCGGTGGCGCGACCGGTGTTGAAGACCTTCTCCAGCAGGTGGGGGATGGCGAAGAGGAACGTCGGCCGGAAGCTCGCCAGGTCGGCCAGCAGATCCTCGGTCCGCACACTGGGCGCGTGCCCGAGCCGGACGCGGGCCCTGACGCAGCCGAGGGCGACCGTGCGGCCCAGCACATGGGCCAGCGGCAGGAACAGCAGCGTCGAGGCGGGCTCGTCGGTCAGCGACCTGAACATGGGGTAGAGCAGCTCGATGGCGTTGTCCACCTCGGCGAAGAGGTTGGCGTGGGTGAGCACGCAGCCCTTCGGCTCCCCGGTGGTGCCCGAGGTGTAGATGAGGGTGGCGGCCAGCCAGGGCGAGAGCAGCGCGCGGCGCTCCGCGACCGCCGTATCCGGAACGTCGTGCCCCGCGGCGGAGATCTGGCCGATGGCGCTGGTCTCGTTCCCCGACATCGCGGTGAGCTGCCACACGTGCTCGAGCCCTGGCAGCTCGTGCCGGACCGCGGTGAGCGTGCGCGCCTCCTGCACGCCCTCCACCGCGCACGCGCGCGCCCCCGAGTCGTGCAGGATCCAGCGGACCTGGACCGGCGAGGAGGTCGGGTAGACGGGAACGGTGATGAGCCCCGCCGCCCAGGCGGCGAAATCCAGCAGCGTCCACTCGTAGCGGGTGCGGGACATGATGGCCAGCCGGTCACCCGGGCGCAGCCCATGGGCGATCAACCCCTTGGCGACCGCGACCACTTCGGCGGCGAACTCCCTACAGGTGACATCGCGCCAGGTTCCGTCGCGGTGACGGCGGCTGAGAGTCACCGTATCGGGCGCCTCGTAGGCGTTGACGAACGGTACGTCGGCGAGACTCCCTTGCTCGACTGCGGGTGCGAGCGCCGGCACGAACGCGCTGGTGACAACGCCGTTCTCGCGACGCAACTCGGGGCGGACCAGCCGCGGCGCCGTTGGCGCGGCGTGCACGTTCCCTGATGACATGATGGCGGCCTCCGGGTGCTGCCCCATGCGGGGCCCTTCGGATTCTGCACCGCCCAGGCGGGCTTGACCGGCAGTTTCACCGGACCGTCACGCACCCTGCGCCCCACGGCGACCACAACACCCAGGAGTGGCTTCCCGCCAGCACGCGGTGACCGAAAAGCTCCGCTCCCGCCCGCCCCTCAGGACACGCGCCTCAGGACACGCCTCAGGACACGTCGAGCGGGTCGAAGTCGAAGCGGCACAGGACGCTCTTGCCGCCCTGGTCCCGCGGCGCCCACCAGGTCGCGTCGGCGAGGGCCCGCACGATGAACAGGCCGCGTCCGCTGTCGGACAGCGGCAGTTGCGCCGCGGGCAGCGTGGGCGGGGTGGGGTCCTGGTCGGACACCTCGACGATCAGCCAGCGCACCGAGCAGCGCAGCGCCAGCACGACCGCCCGCTCGCCGCGCACCCCCTTGGCGTGCAGCACCGCGTTCCCCACCAACTCCGAGACACACAGCTCCACATCGTCGGCCAGGCGGCCGAGCCCCCACTCGTGCAGCGCAAGGCGCGCCGTCCGCCGCGCGGCGGACGGCGCGCCGGGGTGGTCCGCGAGAAGAGAGACGGTGCGGACACGGCCTGCCGCTGGTTCGACTCTCATGTCCGGCGATGTCATCGACTTTCCTCCCCCTGGTGAGAATTCCAGTCAAGTGCCACCGGGGCCACTTTGGAAACGTTCACGAGGGGGTTCACGCGGACACACGGGGGGTTCACGGGGCGCACGCGCGATGGCGACAATACGCCCCCCACCGGACCTGCGAGAACACCTTACCGGCGCGGCAGCCGCCGGGGGTTCACACGGCGGGCGGCCCACAGGACCGTGGTGCGGCACATGGTGAAGCTCTCCCCACTCCGGAAGCGCAGGCGCTTACCACCCGCCGCGACGTTCACCATGTCACTCACGACGCACGCCTGACCACCGACCATGATCTGATCGCAGCTTCGGCGCTAAGAGTGGCCTCTGACCTGCGGCTTTGTGGCGTTTGGAAGCGTTGCGGGATCGTGACCTGAGGTGGTTGGGCGGCTCGGGTGCGGTGGCGGGTGGTGGCCGGTTCGGTGTGCGGATCGGGCGGTGCTGGGCCTGCCCGTGTCTGGGTTGGACGGCAGTGTCGTGGGCGTGATGGGGCCAGCTGGCCGGAGAGGCTTTGGGCGGGAGCTGCCTTGGGGCGAGGGAGCGGGGGCCGTACGCTGACCGGCGGATCGGGCAGCCCTGGCCTGCCCGCCTCAGTGCCCGATGGGCCCCCGCTCGTCGAGGCTCGCCCCGAGGTGGCTGCCTAAAGCCTCGGAGGCCCCCGGCCCACCAGGAACCCGCCCCGGGCGGTTAGATGCTCGGGGCGGGTCCTTGTTGTGCGTAAGGGAGGGCTCGACTATCCCGGGGTGTGGCGGGCGGGCCGAACGATTCGCGTGTTTCTGACCCGGGGATCAACATTGCGAGCGGCCCACATTATGGTGCTGCGAAGCATGGTGAACGTCTCGCCCGAGTGGAAGAGCAGTTGCTTGCGTCCGCCTGGGGCCGTCTTCATGTCGCGCACTGAATACAGCATGCCGCCGATCATGATCCGGTCGTTGACTTGCACAGTTGAGACAGTGATCTCCACCGATATCTCGACCGTGCCAGCACTGTAGCTACCGTGCTGGGCAGGGGACATTACTTCTCCTTCAAGGAATGGGCGTCGGTCGCCGCCGTCAGTACCGCTCAGCGGCGTGTGGCTTCTTTGAGTGCCTTGTGCAGTCGGTTCGCGATTCGGCAATCACGCCCGTGGCGGCAGGTTGGGCAGTCGACCACGTGGTTCGCGATATCGCGCCGTACCGCTGCCGAATCACCCAAGCCGCTCGCCCCGCAATTCGGCGACGCTCAGCGCCGTACCCAACGCCTCAGCGAGTTGTTCTGCCACAAACCGTAGATCGGCGCCGTCGTCGTCGATGACGTCACGCGCCCATTGATGTACGAGGGCTGCCGTATCCACCATCTCGGCCTCGCGCGCGTCGGCGAGGCGTTCCAGCATTCCGCCGCGTTCTGCCTCAAGGAACGCGGGGGTTCCTTCCGGCGTGGTCCACGGTGCCCGGCGTGGCTTGTAGGGTCGCATTGTCGATCACTCTTCCGTTGAGTGGTTGGCCAGGGCCCCGGGCGTTCGCGCGTCGCGGGGCCACCTCTCCGAGTGATTCAACGCCCGCACAGACAGTGCATCGACGCTCACGCTGTGGCCAACTCGGCGCTACTGTGGCCAGCATGAGTTTCAGTCCCGAGGCAGCCCGGTTGGCCATGAGCGCGAAGGGATGGTCGCTGCGCCGCCTCGCAGGCGCTGTCCCCATCGATCCGTCCCACCTGTCGCGCATGCTCCGGGGCAGGCGACCAGTCCCGGCCCACGTCGCCGCCGCTCTCGCGGTCCTGCTCGACCTGGACGACGACGCGGCCCGTATTGCTTACGTCATGGCTGACCCAAGGCGGCTTGATGCTGCCGCCGTGGAAGCGCTCGCCGCGGCGCTCGCGGTCCAGCGCCGAGAAGACGACATTGTGGGCCCTGCGCCACTTGTCGAGCCTGCCGAGGAACAGCGGGCTGCGCTTCTGAGGTTGCTTCGAGAGGCACGGGGGCCGTATCGGAGCGCGTTGGCACCGGTTGTCGCTGAGCACGTGCAGTTTCTCGGGTACCTCCACACAGCCGTTCGCAGCGACGTGCGGGGCGTGCAACTGCTGACGGAGTCAATCAACCTGGCAGACGAAGCGGATGATGACGAACTCGCCTGTCAGGGACACAATTTCGTGGCTCACGTACACCGCCGACATGGCAGGTACGGCGCAGCGGCGCGGCATTTCCAAGCTGGCGCTGCTGCGACTGGCGCTCATCCGGCACAGCGTGTTCGTGATCTCGCACGGGCGGCGCAGGCTCTCGGTCAAGCAGGCGATCGACAAGACGCGTTGAGGTTGCTGGGACGAGCGGAAGACGACGCAGCCAAGATTGGGGGCGTATCAGCGCCCTCGTGCGCGTACTGGCTGAATGAACCGTTCATCGTGGTGAATCTCGGGCTGGCGAACCACGCCGTTGGACGCGTTGACCATGCGGCAGGGCTGTTGCGGGATGGGATTGCGAAGTTCGACCTCGAAGGGGCGTACGTCCGGGAGGCGAAGGAAATCTTGGACGGTCAAACGGACACGTCTGATTCCGCCCCGCGCCCTCCTGTCGCATAGAGGAAACTGATAGGTAGGGACGGCCAGATCTTCCGGCGTCGCCCCGGCCATTCTGCGCACGTGGCCAAGCTTTCACCGAGTTGAGCCACCAGCCCAGGACAGCGCCGGGAACCTCGAAGCGGTCCGGCAGCCGAACATTGAGGGACCCGGCGTTCACTGGCCGGAGGGGTGTCATCCGGTGGGGCGGCCTGGCCGCTCGGGCGCGACCGGCCGAAGGCCGCAGCGCGCCCGAGGGCGGCTGGGGCTGCCCGCGCGCCGGTAGGCGCGTGCTCTTGAGCCAGTAAAGAAACTTCGGACCGGGGTTGCTCCGGCTGTTGTGTGGGCGGTCGGTGTGGGCGTCTGTGGGCACGGGCGCGTGGGATGGGTGCTGGGAGCGGGGGCGAGGTGGGTCGGGCGTGGTGAGCGGGGGCGGGCGGTCGGTTGGGATTGAGGGAACTTCGTCTCGTCTGGGGGCGTTTGAGGGGCAGAACGGTCGATTGTGTCTGGTTCCCTGGGGGCTGGTTGCTCTTGGGGCGAAGGAGGGAGTTGTGGTGTCTGATCCTGTTGCGTCTGATTTGGTGGGTCCGTCATGGGTGCGGGGCGGGCGGTCGCGGTTGGCGGTGGGGTTGCCGGATGGCGCGGGCGGGAACGTCTGTCTGGGCTGTCGTGGGTGGAGCGGGACCTGGTTCGCGTGGCGCAGGAGCCGGGGTTCGGCCGGTGGCTGGAACAGATCAAGAGCACCGGAGGATGCGCACAGCCGGTGTATCTGGCGGGCCGTTCGACTGTCGTAGACGCTGGTTCGGGTGAGGTGCTGAGGCACTTCGACTCGGCGGGCGAGCCGGGCGGTCGTGTGGCTGTGCGGTGCGGGAATCGGCGGGAGTCGCGGTGTGAGTCGTGTTCGCGGGAGCATGCCGGGGATACCTGGCATCTGGTCGCGGCGGGGCTTGCCGGGGGCAAGGGCGTGCCGTCTTCGGTGGTGGTGCATCCGCGTCTTTTGGTGACGCTGACGGCTCCGGGTTTCGGTGCGGTGCACCGGGCTGGGCGGTGTGTCCGTGCGGATGACCGGGTGTGTGAGCATGGGCGGCCGGTTGGCTGCGGGCGTCGGCACCCGGACGATGCCGGGCTGGTGGGTGAGCCGCTGTGCGGGGACTGTTACGACTACTCGGCGCATGTGTTGTGGAACGCGATGCTGGGCGAGTTGTGGTCACGCACGGTTCGTGGGGTGCGGCGTGCCCTGGCTGCGGCCGGGGGTGTGCACCGTTCCCGGCTCGGCGAAGTCCTGCGGGTGTCCTTCGCGAAGGTTGCGGAGTACCAGAAGCGTGGCGCGGTCCATGTTCATGCAGTGGTCCGGCTGGACGGGCCGGACGGTCCCGGGAGTCCTCCGCCCGCCTGGGCGACGGCGGCCGTGCTTGATGCTGCGGTCCGCGCCGCCGTAGGCGCAGCAAGGGTGCGTACCCCGTACGCGCCTGAGGTGGGGGAGTTCACGTGTCGGTGGGGGCGGCAGCTCGATGTTCACCCCATCCTGGAGCGGTCGGCCGAATCTGGTGCCCTCTCGGGTGAGGCGGTGGCGGGGTATGTGGCGAAGTACACGTCCAAGTCCGTGGGCGATAGCGGGGGTTCGGACTATCCGGTCCGCTCCTGGGCCGACCTGGCCTCGCGGCGGGTCTCCGCGCACGTGCGGGCGCTCATGGCGGTCTGCTGGCGGCTCGGGGCGGTTGCTGAGTTGGCTGGGCTGCGGTTGCGGACGTGGTGTCACATGCTTGGCTTCCGGGGCCATGTGCTCACCAAGTCCCGCCGGTACTCGACGACGTTCACGGAGCTGCGGGGTGCGCGGGCGGCTTTCCGGTCGGCGTCTGTTGCCTGCGGGGAGGTGGTGACGGTTTCGGCCTGGCGGTTCGTCGGGGCGGGCCATTCCCCGGGTGAGGCGGAACTCGCTCGCGGTGTCTGGCTGGACCGGGTTGAGGCCCGATGGGCGCTGGCGGCGGAAGCGGATCGTGGCGGGGGCGGGGGCTGGTGGGTGGGGCGCGGTGGGTAGCGGCCGGCGTGGACAGGACCCCGGTGTGGTTGAAGCGGGTGCGGGAGTGGTGGGGGGTGAGGATGAAAGAGAGGTGTTCTTGGATGAGTGGCTGAGGGCGGCTGGGGTGCCGTCCCGGGAAGTGGTGGAGCGGTTGCGTGACCTGCTGCCTGGGGATGCCCGGGACCCTCTTGAGGAGTGAGGGCACCGGGCATCCGCGCCGGGTGATCAGGTGGGCGGGGCCGGTTCCGGGTTCGTGTCCGGCGTCGTGGTGTAGGAGATCCGGTGCAGGACACCGGACTTGCCTTCCCGGCGCCGGATGCGGACTTCCCCCAGAGCGGCGGGGGAGAAGATCAGGCGGGCTGCTTCGCGGCGGGCGGTCAGCTCGATACGGGCCCACCGCTCGGCGATGTCCTGCCCCGGGGCGACGAGAGACCGGATGGTGGAGGGCATCGCGGCGGCCTGCTGCCGGGCCTCCAACGCGGCGATGTCCGCGGTGATGCCGTCCAGCGTCTTCGCGATCATCAGCGCTTCGGCTGCTGTCTTCGTCTGGGTGCTTTCACACACGGCCTTTTCCGCGCGTAATTCGGCAAGTTGTGCGCGCACGCGGGCGTCCCGCGCGTCGTCCGTGGGCGGCGCGGCGAAATCCCGGTAGATGGCATCTGAGGCGAGATACCGCAGGAGCGCCCCGGGGTTGTGCACGTCGCCGATGAGCACGGCATCAACGGCGGCCTTGCTGATCTGGACGCATTGCCGCCGCAGGCATACATAGACTGCGTCGGGCATGTCCGGCCGCTTCACCCGCAACGGGCCCGCGCACACGTCGCACCGGATAACCGAAGTGAGTACGTGAACCGCGCGGCCGTGACGGTAGGTGCGTCGGGCGGGGTCCGCAAGAATCTTCTGGACCTTCCAGAAGACCTCGGGAGATACGAGCGGTTCCCATATGGCCCCGGTGATCTGTGGATTTTTCACCCCGCGTCGCCGTACCGGTTCCCCGTCTATCTCGTTGGGGATGTGCACTCTTAACCCGGCGTATGCGTAGGTTTTCGCCATTCCAAGTAGGCGCTGGTGCGTGAACGGGCGTCCCCTGTGTGTGAGGTATCCGCGTTTCGCGAGATACCGTTCAATGCGCTTGAACGAGATGCCCCTCACGAGAGCATGGAAGAGGATCTTGGGAACGCGGGCGGCGGGCCGGTCCTCGACCCAGTTGACAAGGTCGCCCGTGGCCTGGTCGTACACCGGACGGAAGCCGTAGGGAGCGGGACCGTACGGCCGCCCCACCCTGGCGAGCCTGCGGGCCGTCCGCTTGATCCGCTCGCTCGTCTCGAACGAGCTGTACTCGCCCTTGTTCGCCTCGTCATACAGCACGCTCCGGTCACGGCCGTTCCTCGGGTCGTACAGCCGCTCATGAGAGGTGACGAAAATCCGTACCCGCTTCTCGGCGCATACTTCGATCAACTGCACCCACTCCGTCATCTGACGGCTTCCTCGCGACGCCTCCCACAGGACGAGTATCTGCGCGCCGAACAGATCGCTTTTCAGGTCGTTCATCAGGCGCCCGAAATCCTCGCGTTGCTTCCGTGCGTAACGCGACGCCGACAGATCATTGTCCGTGTAAGGCTCCCCGGAAATCGTGATCCCGTGCTCGGCTGCGATCTCCTTGTTTTCGCCGTGCTGCTCGGTGACACTGCGCTTCTGGCCGGACCTGTCCTGGGACACCCTGAGGTATTCCCGCCCGGTAAGGGTGAGATGCTGACTGATCCGGGGCTGTGATGCCTCGATTGCTGCCGTCGTGTTCATGCCTCCATTTTCTCAATTCCCAAGAGAATAGGCCACTATTAAGGCGGCTTTCCCTCCCCACGCCGGACGGTCGCCGCGTCGATCTCTATCGAGACCAGTACGCCGAGCGGTTGGTGCAAGTAGCCGCTCATGAGTTCGTCAACCGTTTCAGGTGCTCGTCGATCCGCTTGCTCAGCTCGGCCAGTGCCGTATGGAGATCTTCCTCTCGACCGTCGCCCTCGTCGCCCTTGTCGCCACCGGACGCGGGCGGACGTTCTTCCGAGTCTGTCATCTCAAGGTCACCTGCCAACCGATCCGTTCATAGGGAAGCAGCACGCGCGAGCCGCGCGCCCGCTGCGGAACGCCTGTTTGCCACCGCCGACGTTCCTTCGCTGTCGTGCCACCAGTGAACGGCGCGACAGCCAGTGCCGGCAGTGTTCGCAAGGGGGTTCACGTAGTCGCCGGGTTCATCGGGCGTTCGCGGGGGTTCGCACGTGAAGTCGTGACAGGATGGCCACCCAGCGTCATCTCGCCGCCTGCGGAGGGACCGTGACCAAGAGGCCCAACCACCGGCTCGCCGCGCTCATGGCGGAAGCCGGAGTCTCGAACAAGGGACTCGCCCGGCGCGTCCAGGATGTCGCGGCACGGCACGGGGCAGCCGTGGGGACCACGCATGTCGCCGTGCAGCGCTGGCTCAACGGCAGTGGCATCCAGCCGCAGACGGCTGTCTTCCTCGCCGCAGCCCTCACCGAGAAGCTGCGGCGCAGGATCACCAACACCGATCTGGGGTTCACCGTTCCGTCACCCGGCCAGGCGCACCTCGCCGCGGGGAACGGCTACGCCGACACCCCGCCGGAAGCCCTCGGCATCATGGAAGGGCTGACACGGATCAGCCCAGACGCTCGAAACGGTGACCTGCTCGGCGATTCGGAAGTCAACTCCGCCGTGCTGTCCTGGCTCGTCTCCCGGCCGGACGGCTTGCCACCGGCTGCCGCAGACGCACGCCGAGTGAGTATGCGCGACGTCGCAGCCATCCGGGCGGCGGCCGGAATGTTCATGCAACTCGACTTCGAGTTCGGCGGCGGCCACGGCCACCGTGCGCTGCGGCACTACTTCCGCGAAGACGTCCTGCCGCTGCTGCGGGCCGGATACAGCGACAAGGTCGGCCGCGCCCTGTTCGGCGCCGCCGCCGAGATCGCCCAACTCCTGGCCTGGACCGCCTACGACACCGGCAACCATGCACTCGCCGACCGCTACCTGATGGGCACACTGCGGCTCACCCAAGTCGTGGACGACCGCATGATGGGCGCCCGCATCCTGGCGAACATGAGCCATCAGGCCAACTACCTCGGACAGGCTCCGCGCGCCGTGCGCCTGGCCCGCGCCTCGGTCGAAGGCGGCAAGGACCGCGCGACACCGCGGGCCATGGCCTTGTACTCCGCCCACGAGGCCCGCGCCCTGTCCACCGCCGGAGACATCAAAGGTGCCTGCCTGGCAATGAGCGAGGCTGAACGTCACTTCGAGCGCGCCGACAGTGGTGACGATCCCGACTGGCTCGCCTACATGGATGAGGCCGAGTTGACCGGCGAGTTCTGTCACTGCTTCCGAGACCTGAAGCGGGGCGAAGAAGCCGTGCGATTCGCCGAACGCGCCGTCACGCTCACCGATCCGAAGTACGCGCGGACCCTCGGCTTCTGCCGCCTGGTGCTGGCACAGAGCCACCTCCTCAACGGCGACCTCGAAGGGTCTGTTGCCACCGCCGCACTGGCCGTGGAGGCCGGTGACGCCCTCCAGTCCACCCGATTCCAGCGCTACGTCACCGACTACCAGCGCGAGGTCTCCTCACACGCCAGCCATCCGGCCGTCCGCGACCTCAACGAACGCGTCCGCATCGCGCTGGCCGAGATGGACGACGAGTAACCGGCCTAACCCGGCTGCCAGTCCCGCGGCGCGGCATCGTCCCGCAGGGAGGCGATCCGCCGCGCGTACTCCTCGGCCACGGCCCGGCTCTCCCCGACGTTCTGCATCAGCCACGTCGTCATGCGGAACTCCTGGATACCGCGCAGCACGCCGAACCCCTCCCAGTCCACCAGGTCCCGGCCGTACGCGGCGACGAAGTCGGCGTACTGCTCACGCGACTGCCACCCAAGGCTGTGGTGCTCGGTGGCCGTGACCATCAGATCCCACTCCGGATGGTCGAAGCTGAAGTTTTCGAAGTCGATCAGCAGGACACGCCCGGAGCGGTCCACCATCAGGTTCTGAACATGCGCATCACCATGCACCGGCCCCCTGACCGACTCGAATGACAGCCCGGCCAGCCGCTCCCGCAGCTCCCACCCACGCTTGCGCAGAAACGACCGGTCATCCTCGGGTATCCCTACCGCCCGGTCCACCCGCAGCTCCGTCCGACCGAACGCATCATGCGCCGGCAGTTCGAGAACGTCTGGCGGCGTCAACGAGTGCAGGTCCCGCAACACCCCACCCAACTCCCCGTAGGTCGCCTTCCGTTCCCCCTCCCTGATCAGCTGCCAGAGGGTCACCGGGTGCCCCTCCACCACAAGCGGCTGCTTCACATCCTCGACCACCCTTGCCGCGGGAAACCCCTCCCCCGCCAACCACCGAGATACCGCCACCTCGTTCCGCACCGACGCCAGGTACTCCACCGACCGCGCCACCCGCACGATTACCGGACGCGAGGCAAGCCGAAACAGCGCGTTCTCCCCAAACCGGATCAACTCCGCGCCGTCCCCACGCATCCCAGCCATACGGCATGCCGCCGACATCACCCGCCATGCCGCCTCGGACGAGAACTCCTCGTACCCCCACGCCCCGGCAGACGACATGCTTAAACCAACTCCCTCGGACGATCCGCAGCCACAGGCCACCAGGTCAGGCGGCGGCGCCGGTGGTGACCAGGCCGACCGTACCCACTGGACCGAACCCCCAGCATGCGGTGGGACCGACGGATGCCATCATCACCATGAACGCTTCAAAACCCTGTCATACTCTTCATGAAAAGCCCTCTCAGCTTCCGGGTCAATAGCTATAGGGAAATTCAAGGTAATCTCTATCCGCAGCTCAGGGTCATGCAGATCCATGGTCGAGAATCGGTCAAATTGCTCAACGGCGGAGTCCACGAAATTTCGAAAGTCAAGGGCTGGCCTGTCGGCATACGAAGCAGCCAACTGAAAAAGCCGGGCCAGTTTCGCCGGAACTTTACAAGACCGCATATCAATGGCCCAGTCCATGAAGCCGTCATAAACCCCTAGAAGCCGCTTAGCGTTGTGCTCGATCAGTACGGCATCCCCCGGCTCTCCCGAAGGGCCGAACATTTTTTCCTGCATCTCCGGCGCGAGCCAATACATGATGCTTTCCCCGATCTGCCCGAGCCAGCCGAACGCGTCGGGGATGTAGGCAACAGCCTCCTCAACGCTCGGCAGGTAGTGACCGCGCCCTTGGGAGCCAACGCCTTGGTCTAGTCGCTTTGTCTCTAGGGATTGAACGCCAAGGCAGAGGTGTCCCGCCCAGGACAGGTACTCCCACATCGGAGGGCGGTCACCAAGGATGTCGGAAAGCTCCTCGGATGTTTGAGGAACCCTAGGCGCCCCGGACCGCTCAGGGCCAGGCTGAGCCTCTCGTTGAGGGCTCCCGCCATCGCCCCCCTCGGCGTAATAGATATTCAGCGTCACAGGGCCATTGAACTGGCCCGCTTGCAGCACAGGGCCGGTCGCTGATCCCGAGAAGTCATTTCTCACAGACGAAGGGTTCAACGCCCGTTCTCTGCCAGCGTCCCGCTCAGTCACCATTCGCCAACAGCTCCCTTCGGGAACCACTCGTCGCCCGGAAAGAGCAGATTACTCCACGACGCGCCGAGAGACAGACCGATAGACAAGATCGCGAGGCACGTGACTGCCCCTCCCACGGCTTCGGTGAACACGGAACTCCACGCCCGGAACGTGACACCTGCGTCCGATGCGGTGCGGTCGCCACGGCGGCCGTCCTCCGGCGGAGGGCCGGAACTGTACACAGTCGGACACCAGATGAACGGCCGCCCACGCTCCCGTCCATATGCCGCTGCCCCGACCGGGGTTCCGGGCGGGGCAGCGGGCCGGGGGTGGAGTGCTATACCGCGGTCTTCGCTTCCGCCTCTCGGCGGTCGTCCGTTTCGGCCTCGTTGATCTCGAAGCTTGTCGCGCTGTTGTAGGTGTCGTGGTCCAGGATGCGTTCGCGGGCCGCCACGATCACCGGGACGGCCGCCTGGCCGGCCACGTTCGTCGCGGTCCTCATCATGTCCAGGACCGGGTCGATCGCCAGCAGCAGGCCGACGCCCTCCAGGGGCAGGCCGAGGGTGGAGAGGGTCAGGGTGGTCATCACGGTCGCGCCCGTCAGGCCCGCGGTGGCGGCCGAGCCGATCACGGAGACGAAGACGATCAGGATGTAGTCCTGGATGCCCAGGCTGACGTCGAAGATCTCCGCCACGAAGATCGCGGCGAGCGACGGGTAGATGGCGGCGCAGCCGTCCATCTTGGTCGTCGCGCCGAACGGGACGGCGAACGAGGCGTAGTCGCGCTGGACGCCGAGGCGTTCGGTGACCTTCTGGGTGACCGGCAGGGTGCCGACGGACGAGCGGGAGACGAACGCCAGCTGGATGGCGGGCCAGGCCGCGCGGAAGAAGCGCAGCGGGTCGACGCCCGCGACGAAGCGCAGCAGCAGCGGGTAGACCCCGAACAGCACGAGCGCGCAGCCGATGTACACGTCGGCGGTGAAGGTCGCGTAGTCGCCGAGCAGGTCCCAGCCGTACTCGTTGATCGCGCGGCCGATCAGGCCGAGGGTGCCGAGCGGCGCGAGGCGGATGATCCACCACAGGACCTTCTGGAGCAGGGCCAGCACGGTCTCGCCGAACGAGATCAGCGGCGCGGCCCGCTCGCCCAGGCGGAGCGCGGCGATGCCGGTGACCGCGGCGAGGAAGACGATCTGGAGCACTTCCAGGTCGGCGAAGGGCGTGACCACGTTGGTGGGGATCATTCCGGTGAGGAAGTCCAGCCAGGAGCCCTCGGATTCGGGCAGCTCGCCGTCGGCGGGCGTGAGGCCGGTGCCGTCGCCCGGGTTGGTCAGCAGTCCGAGCGTGAGGCCGATGGCGACCGCGATCAGGGACGTGATCAGGAACCACAGCAGCGTGCGGCCGGCCAGGCGGGCGGCGTTCGAGACGTTGCGGAGGTTGGTGATGGAGACGGCGATCGCGAAGAAGACCAGCGGGCCGACGGCCAGCTGGAGGAGCTGGACGAACGTACCGCCGATCTCGTCGAGGGTTCTGCCGAGCCAGTCGACGTTCCAGTTGCGGGCTATCCAGCCGAACAGCACGCCGAACACGAGGCCGAGGAGGATCTGCGCCCAGAACGGCGGCAGGGCACGGCGGCGCGGCGCGGGCGTTCGCGCGTCCTGGGTGGGGGACGGGGAGGACACAGGCACACTCCGGTCAGGGGTGATATGGGACACAGTTGATCAAAAGGTGCGGATAACACACAGGGGAAGGCGCTGAACAGTCGGGAGGGGAGAAGTCAGCGACAGGCCGCGGTCAGACAGCGGCAGAGATCGATGTGCAGACGCGCGACGAGCGACACGCTCGTGAGGCGGAGGCGCGCGACTGGTGTGTTCATGCCGAGCACGGTAGCACCCCCGGAAACGCACGTCATGGGCCGAAAACGGATTACCGTGGCAGCACAACGCCCCCACGGGAAACACGATTCCCTGCGGGGGCGGCCCGCGGCGAACGTGAGGCGAATCACGTCCGGCCGGTGCGGGGAGGGGTCAGGCGGCGTCGTCCTCCATGCTCTGGTTGGCGTTCAGCCGGCCCTTGGCGCGCTCGACGCGCGGCACGATCTGCCGGGACATCGCCTCGCGCTGCCCGCGCAGCAGAACGAGGCTGATCGGCGCGGACACCACGATGGCCAGCACCGCCAGCCACAGCGGATTGGCCGTGCCGAAGGACTCGGGGATGACGCCGATGTAGGCCAGGACCGCGAGGACGACGAAACATACGGCGAAGACGCCGAGCCGCAGTCCTGTGTAGCGCAGGGTCGCGGCGGTGGGGCTTGTGCTCACAGCGAATCCTTCCTTCACACGCCATCCCAGTGAAGCACGGCGCCTTCGCGCCGCGCCCCGCGGGCCTCAGCCCAGCGGCAGCCACATCGTGACGTCGTCGCGCAGCTCCCCGTCGCCGAGCTTGATCGCCGCGGGCACCCGCCCGACCTCGCGGTAGCCGCAGGCGGCGTAGAACCGTTCGAGACCGAGACCGCCGCGGCAGGTCAGGCGTATGCCCGTGATACCGGGGTCGATCGCGGCCGCCGCGGACGCGGCCGCCGCCATCAGCTCACGCCCCGCGCCGCCGCCCTGCCGGTCCGGGTGCACCATCACCGTCTGGAGCCACACCCAGTGCCGCATCAGGCGGTGCGTGTTGAGCACGAAGAACGCGGTGGCCGCCGGCCGGCCGCGCTCCGCCGTGCCGACCAGCAGCCGGGTCGTGCCCTCGGCCATGCCGATGAGGTGCTTGCGCAGCTGGGGCCTGGTGTCCTCGGGCGTCACCGGCGGGACGAAGCCGACCGCGCCGCCCGCGTTGACCACGTCGGCCCACAGCTCGGCGATCCCTTCCCGCAGCTCCGTGGTGACCGGCGGGTCGAGCACGTAGCCCAGCCGCACCGAGCCGCGCGGCTCCGCGGTGTGCACGTCGTTCATCGCGCCGCCTCACACCCGCATCGGCTGCGGCGAATCGCGCCGGCCGGGGTCGGGGCCCTCGTACTCGCGCACGATCTCGTACCGCGTGTTCCGCTCGATGGGGCGGAACCCGGCGTCGCGGATCAGGTCGAGCAGGTCTTCCCTGGTCAGCTTGTCCGGGGTGCCGAAGGCGTCCGCGTCGTGCGTGATCTTGTACTCGACGACCGAGCCGTCCATGTCGTCCGCGCCGTGCTGGAGCGCGAGCTGAGCCGTCTGCACGCCGTGCATCACCCAGAACACCTTCACGTGCGGCACGTTGTCGAACAGCAGCCGGGACACCGCGAACGTGCGCAGCGCCTCGGCGCCGGTCGCCATCGTGGTGCGCGCCTGGAGGCGGTTGCGGATCTTGCCGTCCTTCATGTCCACGAAGTCGTGCTGGTACCGCAGCGGGATGAACACCTGGAACCCGCCGGTCTCGTCCTGGAGCTCCCGCAGCCGCAGCACGTGGTCGACCCGGTGGCGCGGCTCCTCGATGTGCCCGTACAGCATGGTGCACGGCGTCTTCAGGCCCTTGGAGTGCGCCAGCCGGTGAATGCGCGACCAGTCCTCCCAGTGCGTCCTGTGGTCGACGATGTGCTGCCTGACCTCCCAGTCGAAGATCTCGGCGCCGCCGCCGGTCAGCGATTCGAGCCCGGCATCGATCAGCTCGTCCAGGATTTCGGTGGCCGGCAGCCCCGAGATGGACTCGAAGTGGTGAATCTCCGTCGCCGTGAACGCCTTCAGCGACACCGACGCGGGCAGCGCTTCCTTCAGCGCGCGCAGCGACCGCGGGTAGTACCGCCACGGCAGCGTCGGGTGCAGCCCGTTGACGATGTGCAGCTCGGTGAGCTGGTCGCCCTCCATCGCCTTGGCCAGCCGCACGGCCTCCTCGATGCGCATGGTGTACGCGTCCTTCTCGCCCGGCTTGCGCTGGAACGAGCAGTAGGCGCACGACGCGGTGCACACGTTCGTCATGTTGAGGTGGCGGTTGACGTTGAAGTAGACGACGTCGCCGTTCTTCCGGGTCCTGACCTCGTGGGCGAGGCCGCCGAGCCACGCCAGGTCGTCGGACTCGTAGAGCGCGATGCCGTCCTCGCGGGTCAGCCGCTCCCCGGCACGGACCTTCTCCTCCAGCTCCCGCTTGAGCCCCGCGTCCATCGGTGGCGCCTCCTCGTTCGTGTCGTGCCGAGCGTCCCGCCCGCTCCGCTCGCGCTTCGAGACTACGCCTGCGTGCCGTCGGGCAGGTCGCCGACCCGGTTCTCCCACTTGGTCGACAGCACGATGGTGCTGCGGGTCCTGGACACGCCCTTGGTGCCCGACAGGCGGCGGATCGTGCGCTCCAGGCCGTTCACGTCGCTCGCCCGCACCTTCAGCATGTACGAGTCGTCACCGGCGATGAACCAGCAGTCCTCGATCTCCGGCAGCTCGCGCAGCCGCGTCGCGACGTCCTCGTGATCCACCGCGTCCGACAGCTGCACGCCGATCAGCGCCGTCACCCCGAGCCCGAGGGAACGCGCGTCGACCGTCGCCCGGTAGCCGGTGATCACCCCGGCCGCCTCCAGGCGGTTGATGCGGTCGGTGACGCTGGGACCCGAGAGGCCGACGAGACGGCCCAACTCGGCGTACGACGCCCGGCCGTTCTCGCGCAGCGCCTGAATCAGCTGCCTGTCCACCGCGTCCATGGTCGCAGCGCCTTCCTCGTCCCCGTGGTCAAGTGCACAAAAGAATCTAAGGCATACGCGCCCGGTGACCTAAGACTGCTGGGCCGAACGGCCGCCACCGCCCAGCTCCCCGCGCCACCTGCGGTACAGCGCATGCTCCACACCGGCCGCGTCGAGCACCCGCCCGGCGACGAAATCCACCAGATCCTGGAGGTGCGTGGCCCCCGCGTAGAACGCCGGCGTGGCCGGCAGGACCACCGCCCCCGCGTCGTCGAGCGCCACCAGGTGCCGCAGCGTCTGCCCGTTCAGCGGCGTCTCGCGCACCGCGACCACCAGCGGGCGCCGCTCCTTCAGCGTCACCGCCGCCGCCCGCTGGAGCAGATCCTTCGACAGGCCGAGCGCCACCCCGGCCACCGCCGCCGTGGACGCGGGCACGATCAGCATGCCCTTCGCCGGGTAGGAGCCGGAGGAGGGCCCGGCCGCCAGATCGCCCGACGCCCAGTACCGCACGCCCGAGACGTCCGCCTCGAACGTGCCCGGCTTGCCGTCCGCGCCGAGCGCCAGCCAGCCGCGCAGGTCGGCGGCCCAGTGCCCGTCCCGGAACGCAAGACCCGTCTCGTCCAGCAGCGTCAGCCGCGCGGCCCGGCTCACCACCAGGTCCACCGCCTCGCCCGCGGCGAGCAGCGCCCGCAGCACGGCCGCGGCGTACGGCGTCCCCGAGGCCCCCGACACCCCCACGATCCACGGCCTGCGCATGTCCCGAGGCTAACAAGCCGCTTACCGGACGGTGACACCTCGGCCACAGACGGCGCCCCGCGCGAATCCGGCACCGCGCGCACGTGGACACTGGACGGCAGAGCCACCGCGGGACGCCGCGTGTCTCCCCGTCACCCCACGGACAGGAGTGAAGACATCAGTACCCGCCCCATCCTCACGCGGCTGAGCGCCCTCGGCGGCGCCGTGCTCCTCGCGACCGCGACCGGGGCCTGCCAGGTGTTGCAGAACGCCGAGGCCGGCCTGGAGGTCTCGGACGCCGTCGACGAGCTGCTGTCCTGGGAGGGCCTGACCTTCGTGGCCACGGTCGACGCCACCCCCGAAGAGGTTCACGACTACCTGGTCCGTTCCGGCGCCGAGGAGCCCACCATGGCGCAGGCGCGGCTGCTCGCCGATCTGGAGCTGACCGTGGCGGTCGGCGACCCGGAGCAGGAGACGCGCCTCACCGACCTGTCCGAGGGCGACCCGCTCGACGGCGGGATGACGGTCAACTTCGGCGGCCGGGACGTCGCCGGCGTCAAGCAGCTCGAAGGGCGCACCTACGTCCGCGTCGGCGCGCAGGCCGTCATCGAGGACGTGTACGGCTCCGGCGAGGCCGCCGTCGCCCGTGCCGAACGCTTCGAACGGGACGCGGCCGACCTGCCCGACGAGCTGAGCGGCGCCGCCTCCGCGCTCCGCGGCGACTGGGTCGAGATCGAGCCGTTCGAGCACGACGCCTACGCCGACGCGCTCACCGAGCACGCGGACGTCCCCGCCGACGCCGCGCACAACACCGCCGACGCCCTCGTCGACGCCGGGCAGCTGCTGCGGCCGGAGTCGCTCTGGGACGCCGTCGGCCGGTTCGAGAGCACGCTGCGCTCCGGCGCGTCCGTCCGGCCCGCGGGCGAGGAACGCGGCGCCGAGCTGGTCGGCGTCCGGCTGCCCGCGGGCGACGCCCACCACGCCGTCGAGCCGCTGCTCGGCCTGCTCGCCGAGCAGGGCGAACGCTTCGGCCTGCCGCCGCTGGTCGCCGAGCCCGCCGACCCGGACGCCACCGTGTCCGCCGAGCTGGCGATCCGCAACGGCGTGCTGACGAACGCGACGTTCGACCTCGGCCAGTTCGCGGGTCCCGGCGGCGGCTCGCTGCCCCTCGACCTGTTCCTGGCCGGCGGCTCCGCGCTCAACCTGAACCCGCCGGAGGGCGCCGCTGGACCGCTGACCGCGGAGGAGCTGTCCGTCGCGCTCCTGTTCCTGGCCGACCTCCAGGAGCGCCGCGAGCAGGACGAGGACCGCGCCGACGTTCCGGGCCCGATGCAGCCCTGACCGCGGCGGGGGGCCGCCGCCGGGCCCGGCGGCATACTTCCCCCATGGACATCGTCAACCCCGCCCTCAACGACTACCTCCTCGCCCACGCAAGCCCCGCCGCCGACGACGTGCTGCGCGAGCTGGCCGCCGAGACCCGGCAGTCCCTCCCGCGGCACCTGAGCATGCAGATCACCCAGGACGAGGGCGCGTTCCTCGCCCTCCTGGTCCGCCTCACCGGCGCCAGGCTCGCCGTCGAGGTCGGCACGTTCACCGGCTACTCGGCCCTGTGCATCGCCCGCGCCCTGCCCGCCGACGGCCGCCTCATCGCCTGCGACGTCAGCGACGAGTGGACCCAGGTGGCGCGCAGGTACTGGACGCGCGCCGGGGTCGCCGACCGCATCGACCTGCGCATCGCCCCCGCCGCCGACACCCTGCGCGCGCTGCCGCGGGAGGAGACCGTCGACTTCGCCTTCATAGACGCCGACAAGGTCGGCTACCCCGTCTACTACGAGGAACTGGTCACCCGGCTGCGCCCCGGCGGCGTGATCGTGCTGGACAACGTGCTGCGCGAGGGTCGCGTCGTCGACCCCGCCGCCCAGGAGCCGGCCGACAAGGCGATCCGCGAGATCAACGACACCGTCACCGCCGATCCGCGCGTGGACTCCGTCCTGCTGCCGCTCCGGGACGGCGTCACCGTCGCCCGCAAGCGCTGAGCCGCCGCCCCGGGCCGGCCGCAGCCCGGGAGCCGCAGCGGAGGGCCGCCGGGCGGGCCGTCCGGAATCACGCCATACGGGCATAAGCTGGAACACATGCCCGAACTGCCAGAAGTCGAGGCACTGCGCGAATTCCTCACCGGCCACCTCGTCGGCCACGAGGTGGCCCGCGCGCTGCCGGTCGCGTTCCACGTCCTGAAGACCTACGACCCGCCGCTGTCCGCCGTCGAGGGCCACCCGGTCACCGCCGTCGGCAGGCACGGCAAGTTCCTCGACCTGGCCATCGGCGATCTCCACCTCGTCGTCCACCTCGCCCGCGCCGGGTGGCTGCGCTGGCACGACAGCCTCCCCGCCGCGCCGCCGCGCCCGGGCAAGGGCCCCCTCGCGCTGCGCGTGGCCCTCGCAGGGCCGCAGGGCGCCGGCTTCGACCTCACCGAGGCGGGCACCCAGAAACGGCTCGCCGTGTACTGCGTACGCGACCCCGCCGCCGAAGTGCCCGGCATCGCCCGCCTCGGCCCCGACCCGCTCGACCCCGCGCTCGACGAGGCCGCGTTCGCCGCGCTGCTGGGCGGCGAGAGCCGGCAGATCAAGGGCGTGCTGCGGGACCAGAGCGTGCTCGCCGGAATCGGCAACGCCTACTCCGACGAGATCCTGCACGCCGCCCGCATGTCCCCGTTCAAACAGGCCGCGCGCCTCACCGGCGAGGAGACCGCCGCCCTGCACGCCGCGATGACCGCCACCCTGCGAGCCGCCGTCGAACGGTCCCGCGGCCTGGCCGCCAGGCAGCTGAAGACGGAGAAGAAGACCGGCCTGCGCGTCCACGGCCGCACCGGCGAGCCGTGCCCCGTGTGCGGCGACACCATCCGCGAAGTGTCCTACCGGGACTCCGCGCTCCAGTACTGCCCGACCTGCCAGACCGGCGGCAAGCCGCTCGCCGACCGCCGCATGTCCCGGCTGCTGAAGTAGCCCGCCCCCGCGCGCCTCACGTCGCGTCCGCCTCCACGGCCACCCCGTGCGCCTCCACGATCTCCGCCAGACCCCCCGCGTATGCCTCGCTGACCGCGGAGAACCACCAGCCGTCGTCCTCCCGCACCAGCTCGCCGAACGTCACCCCCACCGCCCCGGCCGGGCCCGCGGGGAACCCGAAACACAAAAGCTCCTCACCGCTGCCGGGATCGATCAGCCGCACGTGCAGCAGACTCACCTCCGACAGATCCTGGCCGCGCACCTCCGCGTCGTGGACCGACAGCACGAACACGATGCGCTCCGCCGCCGCGCCCAGCGACGGCAGTTCCACCCGGAACCGTGCCTCCGGACCGTCGTCCGTCAGCCGCACCCCCACGCCGGCCGGCTCCGGATTGTTGTAGAACACGAAGTGCTCGTCCGTCGGCACCCGCCCGTCCGCCCCCACCACCAGAGCGCTCGCGTCCGCCTCCGTGCCTTCGGGGGCCCGCCAGTCCAGGCCCACCTCGAACGCCGACGCCCCCGGCAGCACGTCCGTCAGCCGCATCCGCTGCCCCGTCGCCACCGGCAGCGCCCCGCCGCCCGGCCGCGGGCAGCTCGCCAGCAGCACCACCCGCGGGTCGAGCCGCGACTCCACCCGCGTCGGCTGGTACGTCAGCGCCGCCACGGCAGGCGCCGCCGCCACGCCCGCCACGCCCGCCACGGGGGCCGCGAGCAGCCGCAGCCGGTCGGCGACCTCGGCGGCGCTGCCCGGCCGGTCCCCCGGCCGCTTCGCCAGCATCGCCAGGATCAGTTCGTCCCACCCCGGCGGCAGCCCGGGCCGCAGCACGCTCGGCACCTCGGGCGCGCTCTCCATCTGCTGCCGCAGCAGCTGGTACAGCGAGCCGCCGTGGAACGGCGGCCGGCCGGTGGCCAGCGCGTACAGCACGCACCCGGCCGAGTACAGGTCGCTGGCCAGGCCGACGGCCGTGCCCTCGATCTGCTCGGGCGACATGTAGGCGGGCGTGCCCACCACCACGCCGGTCGACGTCAGCCGCGCATGGTCGGTGGACTCCGCGAGCACCGCGGCGATCCCGAAGTCCAGCACCCGCGCCAGCCCGTCCGGGCCGACCATCACGTTCGCGGGCTTGAGGTCCCGGTGCACCACGCCCGAGCCGTGCGCGACGGCCAGCGCCCGGCAGACGTGCTCCCCCCAGCGCGCCACCTCGGCCAGCGGCGGCAGCGCCCGGTCCTCCGCGAGCATCTGGTCAAGCGAACGCCCGTGCAGCCGCTCCATCACCAGGTACAGCACCGAGTCCGACTCCCCGTCGAACCGGGCCTCCCCCACGTCGTGCACGGTGACGATGAACGGACTCGACAGGCCCGCCAGCAGCTTCGCCTCGCGCTCGAACCGCTCCCTGGCCCGCGGGTCGCGCCCGACGGTGATGGTGCTCACCAGCTTGACGGCAACCTGCCGTTCGAGGCGCAGATCCAGCGCCTCCCACACGGTGCCGCTGCCGCCCGCCCCCAACTGCCGCCCCAACCGGTACCGGCCGTCGAGAATCCGGTCCTGCATCACTCGCACCCCCTGCGCACTCACCGCGGTACCGATACTTTAAGCGGCGCGGAAAGACAGGGAAGGGCGCGGGCGGGCACGCCACCGTCCCGGGGGCACTGGCCGCGGCCGGCGGACTCGACGTGCGGCGGCTCGTTCGGCAGGGACGAGGCCGGGGTCCGGCCGAGGGCCTGGCCGAGACCCTGGCCGGGCAGCTGCGCGGCTGACGCGGAACGGCGGCGCGCAGCGCGTTGAGGGACCGTTGTCAGTGGGGCTGGCTAGGGTGACCGGACACCAGGACAGACCCGATCGTGACCGGCCAGGGGAGCCCTCGATGAGCAGCGAAACCGCCACGCAGGACCGCGCGCGGACCGACGAGCTTGAGCAGTACCGGAAGGAGCTGACCGGCTACTGCTACCGGATGCTCGGCTCCGCATTCGAGGCCGAGGACGCGGTGCAGGAGACGATGGTGCGCGCCTGGCGCAGCCTGGACCGTTTCGAGGGCCGCTCCTCGATCCGCTCCTGGCTGTACCGCATCGCGACCAACGTGTGTCTGACCATGCTGAGCGGCAGCGGCAAGCGGGCAAGACCGATGGACCTGACGGCCTCCTCCAGGACCTCCGAGGCGGTGCTCGGCCCGCCGCTCGCCGAGTCCGCGTGGGTCGAGCCCATGCCCGACAGCCGCACCATGCCGCAGGACCCGGCGGAGCGGGCCGAGGCCCGCGAGTCCGTACGGCTCGCGTTCGTCGCCGCGCTCCAGCACCTGGCGCCCAAGCAGCGCGCGGTGCTGATCCTGCGGGAGGTGCTGAGCTGGCGGGCCAGCGAGGTCGCCGAGCTGCTCGGTACCACCGTCGCCTCGGTGAACAGTGCGCTCCAGCGCGCCCGCGCCACCCTGGCCGCCACCGGCGTCACCGAGTCCGATCCCACCGCGCCCCTGTCCGACGAGCACAAGACGCTGCTGTCCCGCTACCTGGCGGCGTTCGAGAGTTACGACATGGAGGCGCTGACCTCGCTGCTCGCCGAGGACGCCACCCTGTCCATGCCGCCCTACGTGCTGTGGATGCGCGGCGCCTCCGACATCAGGGACTGGATGCTCGGCGAGGGCAAGGATTGCCGCGGCTCGCGCCTCAT
The DNA here is from genome assembly GCF_001984575.1 of Streptomyces sp. MP131-18. Taxonomy (GTDB): domain Bacteria; phylum Actinomycetota; class Actinomycetes; order Streptomycetales; family Streptomycetaceae; genus Streptomyces; species Streptomyces johnsoniae. Next base: position 3,332,193 of record NZ_LZNS01000001.1, read on the forward strand.
AGCCACCTGGGCCAACGGCAGCCCCGCCTTCGGCCAGTACCGCCCGGCGCCCGGCGGCGGCCACGAGCCCTGGGCGCTCCAGATCATCGAGTTCTCAGACGGCCGGATCACCGGGATCAACTCCTTCCTCGACACGGCGCGCCTCTTCCCCCTCTTCGGCCTGCCCGACCGCCTCCCCGAGTCCCAGCCAGCGGAGGAGGGCCTGTAGCCCGCCGCCCACGTTCACCAGCCGCACCCGGCAGCCGAGGCGCGATGCGGTGAGCCGCACCCGCGCGACGACTTCGAGCGCGACGGGATCGGCCCCGCGGACGGCCCCGACGTCCACGATCACCTCCCGGGCCCCGCTGTCGCGCACGAATGCCGCCAGCCGCTCGCAGACCCCCGGCACATCAGCACGCACGACGGGCCCCCACACGACGAACACCTCAGTACGCACCGGCGTCTCCTTCCCCACTCGGAAAGAAGACCGCCCCACCCGGGGGAACTCATCGGACCGGCCCTGCACTTAGAGGAATCGCAGTGCGGTGCGTCCACGCCACGGTGCGGTGCGCTCGACGACCCGGTGATGCTTGCCGAGGCGTTTCGGGTTCTCGATGCCGCGTCGGCGTGCAGCGTGACCGGCCGGGGTCCTGATCGCCGGGGCGGCACCCAGGAAGGGCTCGAACAGCTCGGAGCCGTGGGTCCAGCTGGGCTGGGGCCAACAAGTGCGCCCCCCTTGGTCCGCACCGCCACCGCGTCGATGCAACCGGGGACGGTCTGGTGGAGCCGGTCCCACACACCAACGTTCTCTGCCAGTGGCGCAGGCGCCCCCAGCACCTGGCGCCGCACCCCGAGCCCATCTCGGACCGCAAGTCCCGCCAGCGCCGGGCGGTCTGATGCCCGCGCACACTCACCGGACCCCCTGGCCACCGGCGGTGGCGGTGGCGGTGGCGGTGGCGGGATCAAGGGCTCCAGCAAAGAGCGCAGTTCGTCAGTGACCAGTCGCTGCGGCAGGGAAGACACCCGCTTCGACATGACCCTCCGGTGACAAGCCACCTCGGGAGCCAGACGCAGTCCGGAACCCACTTCTGGTCGGTCGCGGTCGCTCTCCAGCAGCCGTTCCGAACCATGGCGTCGAATGCGGCCATGGGCGGGCGCCGGGCCGCGGGCCAGGAACTGCCGTCCGCGGTACCTGCTCCTGCGCCCGGAGGTACTCCCGTCCCTCCGGGCGAACCTCACGCAGGCCGCGCTCGGACATGAGCGTTGTGTCAATGACGTGCTAGCCGCGGCTCCGTGACTCCTCGGCGGCCTCCGGAGCTCCAGCCCTTCCCCCGACGGCTTTTTCGGCAGGCGGACAGGCGTCGCGCAGACGTTGCATGGTCGCCGTCACCACGGCACGGACGTCCGTCTCGCGCAATGGGGCGGAGAACAGCGCCGAACTGAACGAGAAGCCCTCGATCAGGGCGAACAGCAGGAGCGCCTCGCGGTGCAGCGCCTCCTCGTCGATCACGCGGTCGGCCAGCGCATCGCGCAGCAACGAGCGGACCACCTCCGCGCCCGCCAGGGACGTCGCAGCGATGTCGGCCGCGAGCTCCGGGTCCGTGCGCGCCATGACCCGGTATTCGACGAGAGCGATGTTCTCCCGGCGCTCCTGCTCGCTGGTCGGCGCGGCGAATGCGATCACATCCGCGATCCGTGCCACCGGGTCGTCGGACATCGTCGCGTCGCGTTGCGCGGCGCGCTGCATGAGGACGCCCAACGTGAAGCGCATGACCTCGCGGATGGTGTCGCCGAAGTAGTGCCGGATGCTTCCGATGGCCAGGCCGGTGCGTGCGGAGATCCGGGCGAGGGTCACCGAGCGGATTCCATGCGCGGCGATCTCGTCGATCACGGCGTCGGCGACCTGCTCCCGGCGGACATCCGGGTCGGCTCTCTTGGGCATGACATCATCCTACTCATTGTTTGGCATGCGTGTGCTACTTTATCTAGCATGAGCGTGCTAGACAGGCTTCGTGGCGGTGCTCCGTCCCGTTACGGCCCCGGACGGGGCGAGACATGAACGACCGGCACGCCCCCTGGACCGGTGCGGCGCGGAACGATTTTCACGGTTTCGACGGGCTCGAAAGCCTCGACGGCGATGCGGAAGCGTGGTCGACGCCTGCTCCGGAGCCGGGCTCGCCGTTGCCACCGTTCCGCCCCTCCCTCTCGTTGCAGCGCACACGATTCGCGATCGACCTTCCCGATGCGTCGACGGCGACGGTCGATGTCGATCACCTGTCGGGCCGGGCCTCGCTCTACCGGAACGACCGGCACGTGCAGACCTCCGACATGCCGGTCCGGTTCCCACTCGGATCGGACTGCATCGAGGTCGCCGCGAGCAGGTACGGCATGCAGCGGATTCACCTGATCAGCGCGGACGACAGCCGGCGACGTCTCGATCCCGCGCCAGGGACGCCCGAGCACTGGCGCGCCCAACTCTCCCGCCGGCACCCCGGGGTCGGGCGCGCCCTCGCTGCCTGCGCCGTCATCGTGCTGACGATCAATCTGATCCTCCTCGCCCCGCAGTTGCTCGACCCGGTTACCCACCTGCCGCTCTGGGCCGATCGCTTCACCCCGTTCGTCTCGCCCATCGACCTGCCGGCATGGGCGAACACGGCTCTCACCATCACCGCCGGCCTCGCGGGCACCGAACGAGCACTTACCTTCCGCCATCACCGGCTCCTGGACGCGGAGACCGACGGTATCGAGAGCTGACACCCCCCGCACCGGCCGGTCACGTTGCTGCCCTGCCGGGCAACTCAGCGCCCCTGACCCAAGAACGACCCGTCAACCGCCGCCGCACCCTCGTACCCGTCCGCGGCTCGGCATAGGAGAAACGCATGCGATCACATCCTCGGCTCCCCAAACGATCCCGCCCCCTGGAAACCGGGCTCGCCGCGGCCGCCACGGCTGTACTCCTCCCGCTCGCCGGATGCGCGCCCGCTTCTCCTGCACCGGATTCCGGCGCGGATGCGGACCTCGGCGCCTACCTCGGACAAGAGCTCGACTGGGTCGGGTGCGAGGACACCGCGACGAGTGCGGCGGACGCCGAGCTGTTCGCGAACCCGGCGCTCGAGTGCGCCTCGGTCGAGGTTCCGCTCGACTACGACGAGCCGGAGGGCGAGCGGGCACACATCGCGCTCATGCGCCTCCCCGCCACGGGCGAGGCCGAGGGCTCACTGCTGGTCAACCCGGGCGGACCCGGAGGAACCGGCACCAACTTCGTCGCGTCCTTCCTGCCGCTGTTGCAGGCGAGGCCCGTCGCCGAGCGATTCGACATCGTCGGCTTCGACCCGCGCGGGGTCGGGGCGTCGACCCCCGCTCTCGACTGCTACACCGACGAGGAGTACGACGCGGGCGACGTGCCGCGGTTCGGCGCGGTGTACGACATCACGAGCGCCGAGGAGGCGGTCGAGCTCGCGGAGCGCTGCACGGACGGCTCCGGCGGCATCGCGAACCTCGCGAACGCCGGGTCCACGAACGTCGTGCGCGATATGGACGTCATACGGCAGGTGCTCGGTGACGACCAGCTGACCTATCTCGGCTACAGCTACGGCTCCGAGCTCGGCGCCATGTACGCCGCGACCTACCCCGAGAAGGTCCGCGCGATCGTGCTCGACGGGGCCGTCTCGCCCGACCTGACTGCGAGCGGGTTCCGCCTCTCCTCGTTCGCCGGCCTCCAGGCACGGTTCGACGACCTCGCCGCACTCTGCGCGGAATCGCCCGACTGCGTTCTCGGCCCCGACCCCGCGGCCGCGAACGATCGCCTGCACGAGATCGTCCAGCCGCTGGTCGAGACACCAGCGGCGACCGCCGACGGCCGGGACGTGAGCGTCTGGGACGTGTACCTCGGCATCAGCGGTGGACTGTACTCCGAAGCGAAATGGCCCGAAATCATCTCCGCCCTGACCGCGCTCGAAGCAGGGAACACCGAGGAGATACTCGCCCTGCGCGACCTCTTCTACGCCCGCACGGCGGACGGCGCCTACGGCCAGGACTTCGACACGAACATCGCTGTGCGCTGCATGGACTCGCCCCGTCTGTCGCCGGAGGAACAGACTGCGCTCGCACGCGAGATCGGGGAGGTCGCGCCAATGTTCGACCTCGACGTGTTCACGGCGGGGAACTACCACAGCGAATGCGAGGCGTGGCCCGCGCCGCCGACACGCGACGAGCCCTGGCTCGCCGATGTCGAAGACCTTCCGGAGACGCTCGTCGTGTCGGTCACCGGCGATCCGGCCACGCCGCACGAGGGCGGCATCGCGATGGCGCAAGCTCTCGACGGAAGCCTGCTCACCGTCGACGGCAAGCAGCACGGCGCCTACCTCCTCGGCGGCAGCAAGTGCGTCGATGACGTGGTCGACGCGTATCTCCTCGACCTCGAATCCCCGCCCACCGACGCCCGTTGCAGCCTGTGACACGCTTGACTCCCGCGTAGCTGCCCCGACCCGGTACCGGTGACTCGCGGTATGAACTGTGGTCTTTGCTGGAGCCCTTGATCCCGCCACCGCCACGGCCACCGCCGGTGGCCAGGGGGCACGGCGGGCGTGCTTGGGCATCAGACCGCCCGGCGCCAGGTGTTGGGGGCGCCTGCGCCACTGGCAGAGAACGTTGGTGTGTGGGACCGGCTCCACCAGACCGTCCCCGGTTGCATCGACGCGGTGGCGGTGCGGGCCAAGGGGGGGCGCACCTGCCGCAGCCCAGCTGGACCGGACCGCGGGAAGACCGGGTCGGAGTACCGCTTCCTGGCCGACTCCGCGGGCATCCCGTTGGAGGTGGTCCTCTCGGCCGGCAGCTCCCACGGCTCCGAGCTGTTCGAGCCCTTCCTGGGTGCCGCCCCGGCGATCAGGACCCCGGCCGGTCACGCTGCACGCCGACGCGGCATCGAGAACCCGAAACGCCTCGGCAAGCATCACCGGGTCGTCGAGCGCACCGCACCGTGGCGTGGACGCACCGCACTGCGATTCCTCATCCGAGCACACCAACAGTCATGAAACCACCACTTAACGCGGTAGCTAACGCGGCAGCGGCTTGATCCACCGCTGCCACTCCTCCTGCGGCCGGTACCCACCGGCCCGCCAGGCCCGGTGCGCGAGCGCGTTCCCGGTCAGCACCATGGCATCGGCCCGCCGCCCGCCGAGTTGCACGAACCGCCGTTCGGCCGCGGCCAGCAGCGCCGCCGCCACGCCCTGCCGCCGCCACGCCGGCAGCACCGCCAGCCGGTAGAGGTGGCACCGCCACCCGTCGAACCCGGCGATGACCGTGCCCACCAACTCGCCCTGGCGCTCCGCCAGGAGCAGCGCCTGCGGATCTCGGGCGATCAACCGCCCCACCCCGTCGAGGTCGTCGGTGACGCTCACCCCCTCCGCTGCCTCCCGCCAGAACGCGAGCACCGCCCCCGCGTCCCCGGCCGTCGCCGCCCGCACCACCACGTTCACATCTGCGTCATCCATTCCGGCATCCCAGCACACACCCCCGCCCCACCAGCACCACACCCGCCCGACGGGCGCGGCGGGGCCGCGGAGATCAACTGGGCCGCGGACGAGCGGAACGTCAGTGGAGGGCGCTAACGTCGTGTGAGGAGGTAATAGACTCGCTGCGGTTGAGGGGGCGCGAACATGAGTTACGGCGACGACTACGAGGACACGAGCGCCCGCCGCATCCCCGCGCGGACCCGCACCCGGCTCCCCGAGCAGGAGGAATCCGCCTCCCGCCGCCCGCCGAGCTCCCCGCGCCGCAATGTGGCCACGATCCTCGGCGTGGTGGTCGTCCTCCTCGCGGCCATCGCCTTCGCCAACCGGTCGACGGACGGGGACGGCGGCTCCGGCGGCAGCACCGGCGATTCCGCCCCCGACGGCGGTGCCCAGGCCACGGCCCCCACCGGCGAACAGCCAGTGGACGACGCCTTCAACGGCATCCCGACCGGCCACGCCCAGACCGAGCAGGGCGCCCAGAGCGCAGCCGCCAACTACGCGGTGGCCCTCGGCGGCGTGGAAATGTTCAACGCGCAGCAGCGGCAGACCATCGTGGACACGGTGTACGCGCCCGACGCCGCGGGTGATCGCGTCGACGAGTACAACGCTGCCTACTCCGACCCCGACTTCCTCTCCCGCATCGGCCTCACGGAGGCCGGTGCCGCACCCGACGGCCTGACCTTCGTCTCGCGCACCATCCCTGTCGGGACCTCGATCACCGGGTTCAGCGGCGACACCGCCAGCGTCTCGGTCTGGTACTCGTCGCTGTTCGGACTGGCCGGTGCCGATTCGAGAAACCCGGTGACCGAAAGCTGGTACACGAACACGTACGACCTCGTCTGGGTCGAAGACGACTGGCGGATCACCGACTTCACCCAGGAAGACGGCCCCGTACCGGTCGGACGTGACCAACGCGCGTCAACGGCAGAGGAGATGGCCGATGCGATCGAGCAGTTCGGAGGGTTTACGTATGCGCGCTGACCCCCGATCCCGCCTGCCCTGGCGGGGCTTCGGCTTCGCCGGCTCCCTCGTCGGCATGCTCGCCGCCACCGGACTCGTCTTTGCACCCGGCGCGCGCGCGGACGAGAACGAGGACGAGTGCGACCTCATTCGAGGTGCCGCGCGGGACTACTGCGAGGGGGATGAGGAGTCCGGGGGTGGTGGCGGGCAGGGTGACCTGGATGCGCTCGATGTCTCGCTCGATCCGCTGTGGTCGCTCGCCCGGGGCTGTGCCGATGCCGCCGCCTGGGTCGTCAACGAGCTGTCCGAGCTGGTCGATTCGACGACCGCCGTCGACTTCACCAACACCTCCTTCCTCCGCCAGTACGCCGTCGTCTTCGCCGCCTCCACGGTGCTGACGCTCATCCTCTGGCTGCTCGCCATCGTCAAGCGCGCCATCCGCGGCGTGCCGCTGACCACCGCGCTGACCGAGGCCGTCGGCTTCCTGTGGCTGACCGTCATGGCCTCCGCGTTCACGCCCCTCGTCCTCTACGTCGTGGTATCCGCTACCGACGGCGTCACCGATGCCATCGTCGCGGGCACAGGGGACAACTCCGAGGCGTTCTTCGGCGGCTTCGCCGCCGCGCTGGAAGCCGGCGACGACATCGGCGGCGGTCCGATCGTGCTGATCCTGGTGTCCCTCATCTCCATCCTGGCCGCCGGCGTGCTCGCGCTCGAGCTGGTGATCCGCGCCGCGATGCTGTACGTCGGCGCGCTCCTGGGCACGGCCGTCTACGCGGGGCTGGTCGACAAGAATCTGTGGGGGCACGTCCGCAACTGGGCGGGCATCATGATCGCGGTCATCCTCATCAAGCCGGTCATCGTCATCGTCCTCGGTCTCGCCGGGGCACTGACCACCAGCGACGACGGCGGTCCCACCGCGGTCTCCTCGATCATCTCCGGTCTCTCGATCATCCTGCTGGCCATCTTCGCCTCGGCCATGATCTACCGCTTCGTTCCCGGCTTCGGCGACGAGATCGTCAACCACCGCGCGATGCGCCAGGACACCTCCAGCCGCGCCGCCAAGGCCGCCGTGTCCACCCCGGCTTCGATGCTGCGCCAGGGCATGAGCACCCACGGCGGCCGGGACGGGGGCGCCGGCGGCGCCGCGGGCGGGGGCGGGCAGGGCGCGGCCCGCCCGGCCAACCCGCTGGCGGGCGGCGTCGCGGCGCACGGCTCGCGTGCCGGCCAGTCGGGTTCGTCCTCGTCTTCGGCGTCCAGCTCGGGCGGCAGCAGCCGCACCGGTAATCAGGGCAATCGAGGAGGCAGCCGGTGACCACGCCACCCCACACTCTCACCCGCCGCCGGACCTACCTCATCGGCCGGGGCCGGCCGCAGGCCATCGTCGGCAGAAACCGCGAGACGGGCGAGATCGCGCTCATTGTCGTGGGCGCGTTCCTGGGCATGGTCAGCGGTCTCGTCATCCCCAACCTGACCCTGCGCATCGTCGGTCTTGCGGGCTTCCCGTTGCTCGCTCTCGCCGCGGTGTACATGCCGTACCGGGGCCGCACGTTCTATAGGTGGTTCGAGATCACCCGCAGCTTCCGCCGCACCCAGCGGCACGGCGCCACGTACCGGTCCGGTGCTCCCGAGGCCGGCATCACGCTCGACGGCCGCGAGGCCGAGGTAGGGGCGCCGCACGGCGTCGGCCGGGTGCGGTGGCTTGCCGCGGCCTTCGGCCCGGACGAGCTGGCCGTCCTGCTCCACACCGACCGCAAGACGATCACAGCCGCCATCGAGATCGAGGGCCCGGGCGTCGGGCTGCGCGACAGTGAGGACCAGGAGGCGCTGGTCGAGCGGTTCGGCACGCTGCTGAAGCACGTGGCGAACGGGGACGGCCACGTCACGCGCCTTCAGATGCTGGCGCGCACGCTGCCCGCCGACCCCGACGCGCACGCCAATGACGTCCGCGAGCGCGGCGACGACGGCTCCCCGCCCTGGATTCAGAATTCGTACGAGCAGCTGGCGTCCATGGTGTCGACGTCGAGCGAGCAGCACCGCGCCTACCTCGTGGCCTGCATGCACCACTCGCGCGAGCTGAGCAACGAGGCCCAGACCATTGCCCGCGCCGCCAGGACCGGCAGGCGCGAGAGCCGCAGCCGCCGCATGTCCCGCGACGAGGCGCTGGCCATCGTCATGGCGCGCGAGCTGACCGACATCTGTGCGCGCCTCACGGAGGCCGACATCCGGGTGCGGCAGCCGCTCGGCGAGGCGCGGCTCGCCTCCCTCATCCACTCGATGTACGACCCGGACCACCCCATCGACCACATCCAGGCCATGTCGAAGCGCAACGCCTGGCCGGCCGAGCTGGACGCCAGGGAAGCGACGTACCTTCAGGCCAAGACCCGCGAGTCGGACACCCGTGAGCCCTGGTGCCACGCCACGGCCTGGGTCAAGGAGTGGCCGATGACGCCCATCGGGGTCAACTTCCTGGCGCCTCTCCTCGTGCACACCCCGGACGTGATCCGCACGGTCGCCGTCTGCATGGACCTGGAGCCGACGGAAATCGCCATCGAGCGCATGCTGACCGAGAAGACCAACGACGAGGCCGAGGCTTCGCGCGCCGCCAAGATGAACCGGACGGTCGACCCGCGCGACGTGGCCGCGCACGGCCGTGTCGACCAGCGCGGCGACGACCTGGCCTCCGGCGCCGCCGGGGTCAACCTGGTGGGCTACATCACCGTCTCCTCGCCGCACCCGGAAGCACTTGCCCGGGACAAGCGCACTATCCGTGCGTCCGCGGGTAAGTCATATTTGAAGCTCGAGTGGTGCGACCGCGAGCACCACCGCGCGTTCGTCAACACGCTTCCGTTCGCCACGGGCATCAGGCGATGAGGACCCACGCGCGCACGAGCCCCCCGGGGAAGGAGGTGCCGCCATGCCGCCCCGCGATCCGCTGAGCGCCATCACCGAGGCGTTCACCAGCCTGCTGTTCGGCAGGACCGAGACCACCCGGCTGCCCGTGCGCACCTCCACCGGGCAGGCCCAGGCCGTCTACCTGCCCACCGCCGCGCCCGGCCTGGGCGACTCGGGCGTGATCATCGGCCGCGAGGTCTACTCGGGCAAGGGCTACATCTACGACCCGTTCCAGCTGTACGGCCAGCAACTGCCCGCCCCGCACTGGCTGGTGCTCGGCGAGTCGGGGAACGGCAAGTCCGCGCTGGAGAAGACGTACGTGCTGCGTCAGCTCCGGTTCCGCGACCGGCAGATCGTCGTGCTCGACGCGCAGGGCGAGGACGGCGTCGGCGAGTGGAATCTGATCGCGCAAGAGCTGGGCATCACCCCGATCCGGCTCGACCCGATGGCGACCCTCGACTGCAACGTCCGCCTCAATCCGCTCGATCCGGCGATCACGACGACGGGCCAGCTCGCCCTGCTGCGCACCATCATCGAGGTCGCGCTCGGCCGGCTGCTGGACGAGCGGTCCGGTTTCGCGCTGAAGGTCGCCCACGCCTACGTCAACCAGACGACCACCGACCGGCAGCCGATCCTCACCGATATCGTCGAACGGCTGCGCCACCCGCTGCCCGAGGCGGCCGACGCGATGAACGTGGCGCTTGAGGACGTGCGCGCCTGGGGACTTGACGTCGCGCTGGTCCTCGACCGCCTCGTCGACGGCGACCTGCGCGGCATGTTCGACGGCCCGACGACGGTCGGCATCGACCTCGACGCCCCGCTGATCGTCTTCGACCTCTCGCACATCGACCGCAATTCGATCGCGATGCCGATTCTCATGGCGATCGTCGGCGTGTGGCTGGAGCACACCTGGATCAGGCCCGACCGGAAGAAGCGGATCTTCCTGGTCGAGGAGGCCTGGCACATCATCAACTCGCCTTCGGTGGCACAGCTGTTCCAGCGGCTGCTGAAGTTCGGCCGCCGGCTCGGCCTGTCCTTCGTCGCGGTGGTCCACCACCTGTCCGACGTCGTGGACGGCGCGGCGGCCCGGGAGGCGGCGGCGATCCTCAAGATGGCCTCCACGCGCACGATCTACGCCCAGAAGTCCGATGAGGCGAGATCCACCGGTCAGGTCCTCGGCCTGCCCCGGTGGGCGGTGGAGATCATTCCGACGCTGACCCCGGGCATGGCGGTGTGGGACGTCAACGGGAACGTGCAGGTCGTCAAGCACCTGGTGACCGAGACGGAGCGGCCTCTGGTCTTCACCGACCGCGCCATGACGGAGTCCTCCTCGATGGTTCTGGCGGAGGAGCAGCTGCCCACCGCCGAGGACCCGTTCGAGGCGGAGACGGAGGCGCGGGTGATGTCCTTCGAGAAGCGGCAGGGCGTCGGCTAGGACGGGGCGGGACAGCTGATGGCGTATGACGAGCGCGCACGGCGCGCACCGGCCGGACCGTCGCCGGCCCGCCGCGGCGGCGGGGTGCCGGATGCCCTCCTGGTCGGGACGCTGGCGTTCCTGGTCGGCATCACGGCACTGACGTGGACGGCGACCGGCCTGGCCGGCTGGCTGCGGCACGGTGCGTGGCCGCCGGGCGTCACCTTCCTGGAGACGGCGCACGCGATGCGCTCGTTCCTGACCGCACCGGGCGACGTGGCCGCCGCCTGGCCCGAAGCGGACCCGGCGGAGCTGCCCGGTGCGGCGATGCTGTGGCTGGTGTTCCTGGCGCAGGTGGTGCTGCTGTTCACCGCCGTGCTGTGGGTGTCGATCCGCGTCGCGCGGTGGCGGGCGGGGCGGCACCCGGCCGAGCCGGTCAGCCCGGCAGCCGAGGCGCCGCCGGAGCCCGTCGGCCCGTGGAACGTTCCGGACACCTACGTTCCGGACACCTACGTTCCGGACACCTACGTACCAACTCAGGGCCTTCCCGCGCGGGAGGCACCGGCCGCGGAGGTGCCGGTGGAGCGGGCGGCCGAGCCCGCGCCGCCCGGCCCGCCCCCGGAGACCCGCGACCCGGTCGCGGCGGTCCAGGCCGCCCCGCCGGGTCTCGTCGTCCTGGACCCGGACGGCCGCCTGTGGACGAAGACGGCGCGCCAGCGCGGCCGGCACGGCCCGGTACACGTCTACGATCCCGGCCACGTGACGGACGCCCCCGTGCGGCTGCGCTGGGCGCCGCACCGCGGCTGCGAGGACATGGCGGTGGCCAGGGCCCGCGCGAACGCCCTGCTGGCGCCCGTCCGCCCCACCGAGCCGATCTTCCAGCTGGACGCCGAGACCGCGGAAACCCTGCTGCGCTGCTACCTGCACGCCGCCGCACTCGCCGGAGAGCCGGTCACGCAGATCCACCGGTGGGCGCACGGCAGGTCGGGAGGCGAGCCGGGCAAGATCCTGCGCACGCACGCACGCGCCGCGGGCGGCGCGGCCATGGAGCTGGAGAGCACCCTCACCGGGCACCCGGGGCGCCGGGACGCGGCCCTCGGCCTGATCGGCCGGGCGCTCAGCGGCCTCGACCAGCTGCACATCAGGCAGGCGTGCAGCCCCGGTCGCGTCGACGCCCTGGCCCTGGACAACGTGTCGGGCGAGGGCGGAACGCTGTACGTGGTGGGCGACCACAAGGAGACGGCCGGTCTGCGCGGGGCGCTGGTCGCGGCGATGACGGCCGACCAGCCGGGCCTTGAGGTCGTGGACGTACACGCCCGCTGACGCACATCCCGATGCCCCGTTCACCGCTGCTGTGCGCACGGACGGCTTCGATGCGGCCTACCCGCCGGGCCGCCGGTCGGCGCCGTGCGTGGGCGGTGTCCAGTGCGCGGGGTGTGCCAGGGCCGCGGGCAGGCGTGTGGTGGCGTCGCCCCTGGCCGCGTCGAGCTGGGCCTGCGTCAGGAAGATGCTGCCGGTGAGGTCGGCGCCGCTCAGGTCGGCGTCCCTGAAGTCGGCGCCGATGACGTCCGCCGTTCTGAGGTCGGCCCGCGTCAGGTCGGCCGCGATGAGCCGGGCGCCCCGCAGGCTCGCGCCGCGCAGGTCGGCGCCGCGGAGCCGGGCGCCGATGAGGTCGGCGCCGCGGTGGTTCTTCTTCCGTCCCGGCACGCCCGCGCGCGCCAGCTCGCCGGCGCGCAGCAGCAGCGCGTTGACGTCGGCGCGGAGCGCGGCGATGTCGAGCGCCAGGAGCGACTCTGGGTCGCCGTCGGCGCGCTGCCGGAGGTCGCGCGCCGCGCGGCGCAACTGCGGGTGCACGGGCGCGGCCGCGGGAAGCGCCAGGGCTTCGGTGGCGTACCACAACAGCTCATGGAGGGCGCGCATCACGGGGAACACCTGGAACATCCGCCCGGCGGTCTCCGGCGTCCGCCGCCAGTCCCGCCCGCCGAACGTGACCGCGGAGACTTGCTGGCCCGCCCCGAAGCAGTCGAAGACGGTGCACCCGACCCAGCCGCGGTCGCGCAACTCGGTGTGGACGCCGCAGCGGAAGTCCTCCCGGAGGTTGCCGCACGGACGGCCGGCGTCCTTGTCGACGGGGAAGTCGGCGGACGCGGCGAAGGGCAGCGCGACGCAGCACAGCCCGAAGCAGTTGGAGCAGTCCGCGCGCAGGTCGGGCGGCCGTTGCGGGGCGGTCATTGCTCCTGGACTCCCTGTCCGGTCTTCAGGGACAGCTCGTACGCCTGGAGCGAGGGATCGCGCGGGTCGCTGTCGGTGTCGCCGGTCGGCTCGAATCCCAGCGAGGCGTAGAACTTGGCGGCTCGCGGATTGTTCTCGTGGACGCGCAGCCGGACTTCGTGGCCGTCGGCCCAGTCGATCGCGGCGCGCATCAGCTCGCGGGCGAGTCCCGTGCCGCGGTGATCGGGCAGCATGTAGACCCCGACGACGTACACGCGACCGGAACGGATGAATGCGCCGACCATTCCGCCCCACACACCGGTCTCGGACTCCCCGATGAACGTGACGCTTTCCCGCCCGGAGGCCCGCCTTTCCCACTCCCCCTGGGTCAACTGAACGGCCTCTTCGTACGGTTCGTAGAAGGCCACCGGTGCGACAGGGTCCTGGAGGGCGGCAAGGCGGAGCTCACGCAGCCGCTGCCAGTCCTCGCGGCGCGTCTGCCGGATGCTGTACGCCATGCGCCGATAGTCGCACCCCGCCTCGCCGACCGCAATGTCCTTTACCATCCGCAGACGATGAGATGGCATACGAATAGGGCCCGTCGCGCTGAGTGCGACGGGCCTCACCCGTATTTCAAATAATTGTCCGGCGGTGTCCTACTCTCCCACACGGTCCCCCATGCAGTACCATT
>NZ_LZNS01000001.1:3345880-3723184 GCF_001984575.1 Streptomyces sp. MP131-18
TCGGAAGTCCTCGGCTTCCTGCGCCGCTCCGTCGACGAGCTGGGCCAGACCATCGTCATGGTCACCCACGACCCCGTCGCCGCCGCCTACGCCGACCGCGTGCTGTACCTGGCGGACGGCCGGCTGGTGGACGACATGGCGCACCCGACGGCGGATCTGGTGCTGGACCGGATGCGGCGCTTCGACGCGCACGGGCGGGTGTCGTGACCGTGCTGAAGACGTCGATGCGGAGCTTTTTCTCCCATAAGGGGCGGATGGCTCTGTCGGGCATCGCGATCGTGCTGTCCGTCGCGTTCGTGTGCGGCACGCTGGTGTTCACGGACACGCTGAACAGCACGTTCGACAAGTTCTTCGCCTCCACGGCGTCCGATGTGACGGTCGGGCCCGAGGAGGAGGAGAACGGACAGGAGACCGGCCGCGAGGGGACGCTGCCGGAGGGCGTCGTGGACCGGGTGCGGGCCGTCGACGGGGTGGAGTCGGCCGAGGGTGTGGTGATCAACACCAGCATCACGGTCGTGGACGGCGATGGGGAGAGCGTCGGGTCCGCCAACGGGGCCCCGACGATCGGCGCCGACTGGGGACCGGACACGCAGCGTTCGATGGAGCTGACCGAGGGCCGCGAGCCGGGCGGCCCCGGTGAGGCGCTGCTGGACGCGGACACCGCGCAGCGGCAGGGCGTCGCGATCGGCGACGAGCTGGAGATCGTCGCGGTGTCCGGCCGGCACGCGGTGACGGTGACGGGTCTGGTGGAGTTCAGCAGCACCAACCCGGGGGCGCCCTACCTGCTGCTCGAACCGGCGGCGGCGCGCACGGCGCTGCTGGGGGCGGCGGACGTGATCAGCTCGGTGCACGTGACGGCGGCGGACGGTGTCGCGGACGAGGAGTTGAAGGAACGGATCGGGGCGGCGCTCGGCGGCGGGTTCGACATCGACACGCGGGCGGAGAACGAGGAGGCGATGGCGGACGACGTCGGCGGCTTCCTCGACGTGATGCGCTACGCGATGCTGGGCTTCGCCGGGATCGCGGTGCTGGTGGGGGTCTTCCTCATCGTCAACACCTTCTCCATGCTGGTCGCCCAGCGCACCCGCGAGATCGGCCTGATGCGGGCCATCGGATCGAGCCGCCGCCAGGTCAACCGTTCGGTGCTGGCCGAGGCGCTGCTGCTCGGCGTGCTGGGCTCGATCGTGGGCATCGGGGCCGGGGTGGGCCTGGCCGTGGGCCTGATGAAGGCGATGAACTCGGCCGGGATCAACATGGACACCTCCGAGTTGACGGTGACCTGGTCGACGCCGGTCGCGGGCCTGCTGGTCGGGGTGGTGGCGACGGTGCTCGCCGCGTGGCTGCCGGCGCGGCGCGCGGGCCGGGTGTCGCCGATGGCGGCGCTGCGGGACGCGGGAACGCCGGGGGACGCGGCGGCGGGCCGGGTCCGCGGGGCGCTGGGTCTGGTGCTGACCGGGGCGGGCGCGGCCTGCCTGGTGGCGGCGGCCGGTGCCGAGGAGTCGGGGGAAGGTTCACTGTTCCTTTCCGGCGGGCTGCTGCTGACGCTGTTCGGGGCGATCGTGCTGGCTCCGCTGCTGGCCTCGGGCGTGGTGCGGGTGCTGGGCGCGGTGGTGCTGCGGGTGTTCGGTCCTGTGGGCCGGATGGCCGGGCGGAACGCGCGGCGCAACCCGCGGCGCACGGGCGCGACGGCGGGCGCGCTGATGATCGGGCTCGCGCTGGTCGGTTCGCTGTCCGTAGTCGGTTCCTCCGTGGTGGCGTCCGCGTCGGACCAGCTGGACCGTTCCGTGGGGGCGGACTTCATCATCGACACCTCGGGGCAGCTGATCACGCCGGAGGCGGCCGAGGCGGTGCGTTCGACACCGGGCCTGGCGCACGTCACGGACTACACGGTGGTGTCGGTGGAGCTGACGACCCCGGACGGGAGGACGACGGCGCAGGACGTGACGGCGGCCGACCCGACGTACGCGCAGGATCTGCGGGCGCCGACGGTGGCGGGGGAGCTGCCGGCGGCGTACGAGCCGGACCACCTGTCGGTGGGCGAGACGTTCGCGGAGGAGCACGGCCTGTCGGTGGGCGACGAGCTGACCGCGCGGTTCGTCGGCGGCGACGAGGGCGTGCGGCTGACGCTGGGCGCGATCACCTCGGACCGGACGCTGATCGACTCGCAGGCGATGTACCTGTCCACGGACACGGCGAGGGCGCATCTGCCGGCGGAGAAGATGCCGCTGAACATGGTGATGTTCGCGAAGGCCGAGGAGGGCCAGAAGGACGCGGTCTACGCGGAGTTGCGGGAGCGCATGGCGCCGTTCCCGCAGTACGAGGTCAGCGACCAGGCGGACTACAAGCAGGCGCTCGAGGACGAGATCGGGATGCTGCTGAACATCGTGTACGCGCTGCTCGCGCTGGCGATCATCGTGGCGGTTCTGGGCGTCGTCAACACGCTGGCGCTCTCGGTCGTCGAACGGACGCGGGAGATCGGCCTGATGCGGGCGATCGGCCTCTCGCGGCGGCAGCTGCGGCGCATGGTGCGACTCGAATCCGTGGTGATCGCGCTGTTCGGCGCGCTGCTCGGGCTCGGGCTCGGCCTCGGCTGGGGGGCGACGGCGCAGCGGGTGCTCGAGCAGGAGGGGTTCACGGTGCTGGAGACCCCGTGGCCGACGATCCTCACGGTCTTCGCGGGCTCCGCGGTGGTGGGCCTCGCGGCGGCGCTGTTCCCCGCGTTCCGCGCGGGGCGGATGAACGTGCTGCGGGCCATCGCCACGGACTGAACGCGTCCGTTGCCGACGCGGCCGTCCGGTCCCTTGCGGTGGGGGGACCGGGCGGCCGTTCTCCGTACTCGGCCGGCACTCGGCCGGCGTCAGGCGCCGGCGGCGAGCTGGCGGCTGCGGTCGCGGGCCGCTTCGAGTGCGGCGATGAGCGCGGCGCGGACGCCGTGGTTCTCCAGCTCGCGGATGGCGCTGATGGTCGTGCCCCCCGGGGAGGTGACGGCCCCGCGCAGGGTGACGGGGTGCTCGCCGCTGTCCCGCAGCATGACGGAGGCGCCGATCGCGGCCTGGACGATCAGGTCGTGCGCCTTGTCGCGGGGCAGGCCGAGCAGGATGCCGGCGTCCGTCATCGCCTCGACGAGGAAGTAGAAGTAGGCCGGTCCCGAGCCGGACAGCGCGGTGGCGGCATCCTGCTGGGACTCGGGCAGGCGCAGGGTCTTGCCGACACCGTTGAAGATGTCCTCGGCGTGCGCCAGGTGCTCCTCGGTGGCGTGGGTGCCGCCGGAGATCACGGACATGGCCTCGTCGACGAGGGCCGGGGTGTTGGGCATGACGCGCACCACGGGCGTCCCCGGGGTGAGGTGCGACTCGACGAAACCGGTGGTGATGCCCGCGGCGGCCGAGATCACCAGCCGGTCGGCGGGGGTGTGCGGGGCCAGCTCGTCCAGCAGCGCGGCCATGTCCTGCGGCTTGACGGCCAGGATCAGGATGTCGGCGTTCTTGGCGGCCTCGGCGTTGCCGACGGTCTCCACGCCGTGCCTGGCCCGCAGGGCCCGGGCGCGCTCGGCACGGCGGACGGTGACGAGCAGGTCGGCGGGGGCACGCCCGGCCCTGAGCATGCCGCCGAGCAGGGCCTCACCGATCTTCCCGGTGCCGAGAACGGCGATCTTGTGGGTCATGAGAGGGCTCACTCACTCGCTTCCCTGTGGTCGAAAGGGCGTCCTCATCCTCGCATCAGCGGATGACGACGGTGAGCCGGACGGTGTAGTCCTCGGTGACCTGCCCATCGGGGAACTCGGCGCGCACGGCCTCCTCCTCGGCGGCGAGGATGGGGCGGGACTTCTCGGGGCCGAGGACGGCGAGCCAGGAGTGGGTGGCGAGGTTGGCTATGTGGGCGGCCAGCGGGATGGTGCGGCGCCAGCCGACCTCCCGGTGGACGGGGGCCAGGCCGAGCCCGAGGCCGCGCAGCAGGGCCGGCGCGGTCGTGGTGATGTCCTCGCGGCGGAACTCGCTCAGGCGCTCCGCCAGCCGCCGTTCCTGCGCGTCGGCCCACCGGACGGAACGGTCGCGCACGTTCCACCACAGGGCGAGCGCCCCGCCCGGGCGCAGCACGCGCAGCGCCTCGGGGACGGAGCGGGCCGGGTCGGTCCAGTGCCACGCCTGGGCGTAGGTGACCAGGTCGAACGAGCCGGCGGCGAACGGCAGCGCGTCGCCCGAGCCGCGGACGAGGGGCACATCGGGCAGGGCGGCGCGGAACTGCGCGGCCATGCCGGGTCCTGGCTCCGCGGCGACGACGCGGGCGCCCCGTTCGTGCAGGGGTGCGGCGCCCTTGCCGGTGCCGGCCCCCACGTCCAGCACGGCGGAGCCGGCCAGGGGCCGCCCGGACAGCTCCTCGACGGCGTCGTAGAGGGCGGGCGGGTAGGTGGGGCGCAGGGCGGCGTACTCGGCGGCGATGGCGTCGAACGAGGTGGCAAGGTCGGACGTGGTCGTCATGACCGGTCAACTCCCCGGCTGGGACCGCCTTGAACCGGACGGGTCCGTGCCGGGGCGCGGCCTGGGGTGTTCGAGGGGGAAGCCGTCGTTCGCGTAGTTGCCGCGCGGCGCCGGCCGCAGGCGGCGGACGAGTCGGTGCAGGCCGCGCATGTCGGTGCTCCTCAGCTGTGGGTTTCCGAAGGTCGTTGCGCGGTGCGTCAGTCCAGCTCGCGCATCATGCGTTCCATCGAGGCGACGGACTTGCGGGTCTCCCCCAGCTCGTCGGTGTAGCGGCGCAGAATCTCCGTGTTGTCCTCCAGCAGCTCCGCGTACTTGACGCTCAGACGCTTGTACTCGTCCTCGCGCGAGGCGAGCATGCGGGCGCGCCAGGTGGCGGCGATCTGCCAGACGACCACGATGAGCAGCGCGAAGACGCCTGCGGTGCCGAGCCCGGCCGCCCAGACGCCCGCGGGGTCGTCCGCCAGGGTGGTCAGCGAATCGTTCACTGCGCTTCCTCTTTCTGCCGCTGCCGGTCGGCCGTCGCCGTGACCGTCTCGGCAGCCTCCGCGATGGTGCGCGGCGTCAGTTCGTAGATGAAGGGCGCCACCTCGAAGAACTTCATGGCCTTGCCGTCGGCGGACAGCTCCAGCGTGCCGACGACGAGCCCGGCGGCCTCCAGCCGCTGCAGATGCATGTGCAGCAGCGGGCGGCTCATGCCGATCTCGCGGGCGAGCCTGCTGACATAATTCCGCTCGGCGGCGAGCGCGGCGACGATCCGCATGCGATGCGGATTGCCGAGGGCGGCCAGCACTTTCAGCAGCTCGTCCCCGCTCATCGCGACCCCTCCGCTTTCCGGTGGTGCGTCTTCAGGCTCGCAGCGGCCCACCCACCTGTCAATCGGAACTGACACATGTCCGGGTCGGCTCAGGGGGAACCCTTAGGCGCGCTTGCCCCTTCTCCTGCGGGCCGGGTGCCCGGAACGCTTCGCGGTACGCCTGCGGTGCCGGGCGACAGCCGTCTCGTAGTCCAGCCGCCGCAGCTTCTCGCCCGGCGCCTCCACGGTGCTGCGCAG
Organism: Streptomyces sp. MP131-18; assembly: GCF_001984575.1. GTDB lineage: Bacteria > Actinomycetota > Actinomycetes > Streptomycetales > Streptomycetaceae > Streptomyces > Streptomyces johnsoniae. The sequence goes on from NZ_LZNS01000001.1 coordinate 3,351,410, forward strand.
CGCGTACGCCAGGAAGACGCCGACGAAGCCGACCACCTTGATGCTGCGGAACGCCGACTCGTCCACCGCGTTCTCCGGGGCGGGGCGCGTGTACCTGATCCAGGTGCGGGTCGCGGCCATCGCGGTGCAGATGGCGAAGGCGATGACGACCATGGCGCGCAGCCAGCCCGCGGTCTCGGAGCTGTCGAGGCCGGAGTAGCCCAGGAACAGCAGCGTCCCGCCCATGGCCGCGAGCAGCAGCGCGGCCACGGTGAGCCCGGCGCGGCGTGCCCCGTATCCGCCGCTGTGATCGACCCAGGAGACGCCGTAGAACCTGATGGGCTCCGGCCGGGGTTCGTCGTCGGCCGCGCCGTCCGGCGGGCTCTGCGGGTGCGAGGTGGACATGCGAACGATTATGACGGGCGGGTTTCCGGCGCCGCTCCCCGGTTCCGTCGGTTGGGGCGGTTCCGCCGGTTCCGCCGGTTCCCCGCCCGTTCCCCTGCCCGTTCCTCACCCGTTCCTCACCCGTTCCCCGCCGGGGACCGGTGCGCGGGGCGCCGTCGTACGCTGTCCCCGGCACAAGGGCATCGGGCACAACGGGGGAGATGCTGCCATGACGGACAACCGCGGCCTGGTGCCGCAACGGCTGGGCGAGTACGTGCTGGAGCGGCGGCTCGGCAGCGGCGGCATGGGCGTGGTGCACCTGGCACGGACGGTGACCGGGCGGCGGGTGGCGATCAAGGTGATCCGGCCCGAGTACGCCGAACACCCGGGATTCCGCGCCCGTTTCCGCCGGGAGGTGGCCGCGGCGCGGCGGGTCAGCGGCGCGTTCACGGCGCCGGTCGTCGACGCCGACCCGGAGGACGACCCGCCGTGGCTGGCCACGCTGTACGTGCCGGGCGGCTCGCTCGCGGACCGGCTGGACGCCGCGGGGCCGCTCCCGGTCGCGGAGGCGGCGCGCGTCGGCGCCCAACTGGCCGAGGCGCTGCGGGACATCCACCGCAGCGGTCTGGTGCACCGCGACCTCAAGCCGGGGAACGTGCTGCTGGCCGAGGACGGCGTGCGCGTCATCGACTTCGGCATCTCGCGGGCGATGAGCCACAGTCACCGGCTGACGGAGGCCGGGGAGGTGCTGGGCTCGCCGCCGTTCATGGCGCCCGAGCAGCTGACGGGCGCGGACGTCACCGAGGCGGCGGACGTGTTCGCGCTCGGCGCGGTGGTGGCGTACGCGGCGACCGGGCACAGCCCGTTCGAGCCGGGCACGGAGCCGGGCGGCGATCCGCTGGCGGTGGCCTACCGCGTGGTGCACGAGGAGCCGGACCTGGGCGACGTTCCCGAGCCGCTGCGGGGCCTGGTCGCGCGCTGCCTGGCCAAGGACCCGGCGCGGCGGCCCGAGGTGCCGTCGCTGCTGCGGATGGCCTCGTTCGCCGATACCGCCGTCCACACCGTCCACACCGTCCACGCCGTCCACCCCGCGCCGCCCGCCGGCCCGCCCGCGGGCGCGGCGCCGCAGGCGCCCGCGCCGGACGCGGCCGGCGCCGGGGAACCGGCGACCGGGCCCGTACGCGCCGGGCGGCGGCGCGCGCGGCTGGTGGCGGGCGCGGTGGCGCTGGCCGTGGCGGGGGCGGCGGCGACCGGCGTGTGGCTGGCCGCGCCCGCGGACCCGGACCGCCCGGCCACCGCGGGAACGACGGTCCCCGACGGCGGGGGCGAGCGGCCGGAGCCGGCCGCGGCCGGCCCGTGGGAGATCGACCTGCGGGAGTTCGGCGTCGACGACGCGATCACCGAGGGCTTCCGCTGCCGGCCCGCGGACGGCGGCCTGCTGTGCGCGCAGGGACCGGCGTTCGCGGTGCTGCTCGGGTCCGGCGGCGAGGAGGTGTTCCGGCACCGCGGCCCGCGCGACGCCGTCGGCGGCCCCGGGGCGCTGCCGGGCGAGGGCGCGGTGCTGGCGCCGTCCGCCGCTGGCGTCAGCGCGCTCGGCCGGGACGGCGCGGAGCAGTGGCGGATCGACGCGCCCGAGCTGACCGGCAGCCTGCTGCGGGTGGGCGGCTCCCTGGCCCTCCAGAACGGCGACAGCACGCTGCGCTTCTACGCCGCGGACGCGCCCGAGGCGCGGGGCGAGTGGACGGCCCCCGGGCGGTACGTCACGCAGTCGGCGAGCGGCGCGTCCCGCCTGCTGGTGGAGACCCGCGCCGACGCGACGGGCGCCGACCCGCTGCTGATGCTGCTGGACGACGTCGGCCGCGAGCTGTGGGCCGCGCCGGTCGGGCCGCCCCCCGAGGCGGTGGGCATGACCGAACTGCTGGGCATGGACGCGGACGCGGCGTACTTCCAGGAGCACGACACGGACCTGCCGGTCGTCTCGGCCGTGCTGCGCCTCGACCTGTCCTCGGGCGCGTGGCGGCGCACGGAACTGCCGCGGTCCGCCGAGCCGTACGCCTCGGCGGCGGACGGCGTGGTCTACCTGCCGGACGCCACGGGCCTGGTCACGGCCGTGGACACGGTGGCGGGCGAGGTGCTGTGGAGCAGGCCGACCGGCGCCGACCAGCCCTCGCGGCCCGCCGCGGTGGACGGCGTGCTGTACCTGACGGACGGCGAGGGGCGGCTGCACGAGGTGGCGGCGGACACCGGCGAGGTGCTGCACGTGGGCGCCGCGCATCCGGGCACCCCGGGCGCCGGCTCGGGCGGCTGGGCCCCGGCCCCGGTGATCGCGGACGGGGTGGCCTACGCGGTGACGGTGGGGAACACGCTGTACGCCCAGCCGCTGGAACGCGGTACCTAGGGTCCGCCGCCCTGCTCCGCCGCGGGGCCCTGGGCCGTTTTCTCCGCGGCCGGCCGCGGGTCCTGCGGGGCGCTCCCGGCCGGCACAGCGCTCGGCGCCGCGCTCGGCGCCGCGGTCGGGGCCTCGGCCAACTGGACCGCCGCCGGGGGACGTTCGGGGCGGTCCTGGGCGCCGCCGGGGACGCGCGCCAGGGCGCGGCCGATCGCGGCCGAGGCCGCGAAGCCCGCGCCGACCACCGCGGCGCCCCCGGCCGCGTCGAGCAGGTAGTGGTTCGCCGTGCCCATGATCACGACCGTCGTCAGCAGCGGGTAGGCGAGGCCCGCCACGCGCAGCCAGCGGTAGGGCGCGACGCGCCACAGCACGAGCGCGCACCACAGCGACCAGCCGACGTGCAGGGACGGCATCGCCGCGTACGGGTTGGTGATGCCGGTCAGGGCCCCGTACCGCGGATCGTTCAGGTCCTGCGGGCCGTTCGCGGTGTCGATGTAGCCGAGCCCCGGCATCAGGCGGGGCGGGGCCAGCGGGTACAGCCAGAAGCCGACGAGGCCGAACAGGGTGGTCAGCGCGAGCCAGCGGCGGGCGGTCCGGTACTCGGCCGGGTGCCGAACGAGCAGCCAGCCGAGGATCGTCAGCGGCACGGCGAAGTGGAACGTCTGGTAGTAGAAGTCCATCGCGTCGGACAGCCACGGTCTGGCGGCCACGGCCCGGTTGAGCGAGTGCTCGATGTCGATGTGCAGGAAGCGCTGGATGTCCAGGATCTGGTGGCCGTGCGCCTCCGCCGTGTCACGGTCGCCGCGGGCGTACGAACGCACCCAGGAGTACGCCCAGTAGCCGACGCGGATGAGGAGCAGTTCGAGCAGCAGGTTCGGCCGCGAGGCCAGCCCGGCGCGCACCGGCCGCGACCACAGCTCCGAGCCGCGCGCGAGGAAGCGGACCGCGCAGGCGGCCAGCAGGGCGGCGATGAGCGGAATGTTCTCGCCGACGACCGCGAGCGACTCCAGCTTCGGCACCAGCGCCGTGCCTTCGAGCACCAGCGCCAGCGCCACGAACACCGGCCACATCGGGCGGTCCGCGGTGCGCCGCCCGGCCCGGCCCGCGGCCGCGCACAGCAGCCACAGCTGCTGCTCCTGCCCGGCGACCGGGGTGGCGGCCAGCGCCGCGCAGCCGACGACGGCGGCGGCGAGCAGCGGCTGCCCGTCGCCCGCGTAGCGCGCGGCGCGGCGCAGCGCGAACCCGCACACCACGGTGGCCAGTACCGCGAAGGCCGCGATCTCCCCCGGGCCCGCCGCGCCGAGGCGCAGCAGCGCGCCGTGCAGCGACTGGTTGGCCGCCGCGTCCGGCGCCTCGCCGAGACCGGCCCCGGCCAGGTGGCGCAGCCAGAACGTCACGGATTCCGCGGGCCGCAGCGCCCACGCCAGCGCGGTGGCCGCGGCGAACGCGCCACCCGCCGTTCCCGCGGCGCGGCGGCGGCCGGTCAGCAGCAGCAGACCGGCGAACAGCAGCAGCGGCGGCTGGAGCGCGGCGGCCAGGCCGATGAACGCGCCCCCCGCGGCCCGCCGGGTCGCGAGCAGCCACCCGGCCAGGGCCAGCAGGATGGCGAACAGCCCGGCCTGCGCGACCGTGGCCGTCTCCCGCAGCGGCAGCGAGACGACCAGCAGGCAGAAGCCGGCGGGCGCGGCCCACCGGCGGTGGGCCGCGGGCAGGGCGCGGGCGGCGACCAGGACGAGGGCGGCGGCCGTCAGCAGCGTGAGGAGCAGCCACAGGATGCCGCGGTGCTCGGCCGGGAGACCGCCGAGCGGTTCGAGCAGCAGTCCGGCGGCGGGCGGCGCGGGCACGCCGTTCCCGGTGTGGAGCGGCGCGCTCCCGGACGGCAGCCCGGTGAGCCGTTCGTCCGGCGCGAGCCGCCACACCTCCACGGCCTGGCGGGCGGCCAGCAGCCCGGCCGCCGCCCACAGCCCCCACACCGCGTACCGGCTGCGTGTCCCGCCCCGGCCACGCCCGGTTTCCGTCTCCGCCACCCCAGCGCCCTTTGCATCACGGCCTTGCCACGACATGGCGGCCCGATGAACGCCGCCCAAAGGGAACCTACCCGGCGCACCGGGACAGCAGGTGCGGAGCCCCCCGCGGGGCGGGTCAGCCGGCCGTGCCCTCCACCGTGCCCTCCAGCTTGGCGACGTCGCGGACGGCACCCTTGTCGGCGCTGGTGGCCATGGCCGCGTAGGCGCGCAGCGCCAGGGAGACCTTGCGGTCGCGGGAGGCGGGCAGGTACCGGCCGCCGAGGGCGGCGCGGCGCTCGGCCAGCTCCTCCTCGGACACCTTCAACTCGATGGCGCGGGACGGGATGTCGATGCGGACGAGGTCGCCGTCGCGCACCAGCGCGACGGTGCCGCCGGCCGCCGCCTCGGGCGAGACGTGGCCGATGGAAAGACCCGAGGTGCCGCCGGAGAACCGGCCGTCGGTGATCAGCGCGCACGTGGCGCCGAGGCCGCGGCCCTTGAGGAACGCCGTGGGGTACAGCATTTCCTGCATGCCGGGGCCGCCGCGGGGGCCCTCGTAGCGGACGACGACCACGTCGCCCTCCTTGACGCGCTTGGCGAGGATCGCCTCGACGGCTTCCTCCTGGGACTCCACCACGACGGCAGGGCCTTCGAACGTCCAGATCGACTCGTCGACGCCCGCGGTCTTCACGACACAGCCGTCGGCGGCGAGGTTGCCGTACAGCACGGCGAGGCCGCCGTCCGCGGAGTAGGCGTGCGCGGCGCCGCGGATGCAGCCCCGCTCCGCGTCCGTGTCCAGCGACTCCCAGCGTTCGGACTGGGAGAAGGCGCTGGCGGAACGGACGCAGCCGGGCGCCGCATGGAACATTTCCACCGCCTCGGGCGCGGGCGAGCCGCCGCGGATGTCCCACTTCTTCAGCCACTCGGCGAGCGAGTCGGCGTGCACACTGTGCACGTCCTCGTTGAGCAGCCCGGCGCGCTGGAGCTCGCCGAGGATCGCGGGGATGCCGCCGGCGCGGTGCACGTCCTCCATGTGGTACGAGCCGTTCGGCGCGACCTTGCAGACACAGGGGACGCGCCGGGAGACCGCGTCGATGTCGGCCATGTCGAAGGACAGTTCGGCCTCCACGGCCGCGGCGAGCAGGTGCAGCACGGTGTTGGTGGAGCCGCCCATGGCGACGTCGAGGGCCATGGCGTTCTCGAAGGCGGCGCGCGAGGCGACGGCCCGCGGCAGCACGGTCGCGTCGTCCTGCTCGTAGTGGCGGCGGGTGACGTCGACGACCGTGCGGCCGGCCTCCTCGTACAGCGCGCGGCGGGCGGTGTGCGTGGCGAGGACGGAGCCGTTGCCCGGCAGGGCCAGGCCGAGTGCCTCGACCAGGCAGTTCATGGAGTTGGCGGTGAACATGCCGGAACAGGAGCCGCAGGTCGGGCAGGCGGCCTCCTCGATCCGCAGCAGATCCTCGTCGGAGGTCGTGTCGGCGACCGCCTCGGACATGGCGTGGACCAGGTCCAGATTGGAGCGGACCGTGCCGTCGACAAGGGTGGTCTTCCCGGCCTCCATCGGGCCGCCGGAGACGAAGACCGTCGGGATGTTCAGCCGCAGCGCGGCCATCAGCATGCCCGGGGTGATCTTGTCGCAGTTGGAGATGCAGACGAGGGCGTCGGCGCAGTGCGCCTCCACCATGTACTCCACGGAGTCGGCGATCAGGTCGCGGGAGGGCAGCGAGTACAGCATCCCGCCGTGGCCCATGGCGATGCCGTCGTCGACGGCGATGGTGTTGAACTCGCGCGGGATGCCGCCGGCCGCCGAGATGGCGTCGGAGACGATCCGGCCGACCGGCTGGAGGTGGGTGTGGCCGGGCACGAACTCGGTGAAGCTGTTGGCCACGGCGATGATGGGCTTGCCGAAGTCCTCGCGCGCTACGCCGGCGGCGCGCAGGAGGGCGCGCGCGCCCGCCATGTTGCGGCCGTGGGTGACTGTGCGGGACCTGAGCGTCGCCATGATCCGTGTCCTCTCCTGCGAAGTCCCTGCGGAAGCCGAGTGGCCCGGGCCTCCGAGGCTACGCCTTCCGCCCGCCTGCCGGGACTCGCATACCGGAATCCGAGACGCCGGACGGACGAGGTCACCCGGCGACGGAAGGCGTCACCCGGCGACGGAGGGCGGAACGGGGCCGGGTCCGGGGTCGGCGTCGGCGTCGGGGTTGGGGTCGGCGTCGGCGTCGGCGTCGGCGTCGGCGTCGGCGGGGTGCGCGGCCAGCAGCGGGAGCGGCTTCGCGCCGGGCGGCAGCGCGCTCCGCGCGGCGAGGCGCTGCTCGCACAGCCCGGCGAGCTGGTCGTAGCCCGCCTTGCCCATCAGCTCGGTCAGCTCCGGCCGGTAGGTGAGGTACAACGGCTCGCTCGCGCCGTGCGCCGCGGGCGCGCCGGTGCACCACCAGTGCAGGTCGTGGCCGCCCGGGCCCCAGCCGCGCCGGTCGTACTCGCCGATCGACACGTACAGCAACTGCTCGCCGTCCGGCTGCTCGACCCACTCGTACGTGCGGCGCACCGGCAGCTGCCAGCACACGTCGGGCTTGGTTTCGAGCGGCTCGCGGCCCTCGCCCAGCGCCAGCGTGTGCAGGGCGCAGCCCTCGCCGCCGGGGAAACCCGGCCGGTTGAGGAAGATGCAGGCGCCGGCGACGCGGCGGGTCTGGCGTTCACCGTCCTCGTCCAGCTCGGTCCAGCCGTCCTCCCCGGTGCCCTCGGCGTGGTGTTGCCAGGTCTCGGGCGTCAGCCGCGCCGCGTGCCCGGCCACGCGGCGCTCGTCGTCCTCGTCGGAGAAGTGGGCGCCCAGCGTGCAGCAGCCGTCGGACGCGCGTCCGGCGCTGATGCCCTGACAGCCGCGGCCGAAGACGCACTGCCAGCGGGAGGTCAGCCAGGTCAGGTCGCACCGGAAGACCTGCTCCGCGTCGGCGGGATCGGGGAACTCGACCCACGCCCTGGGGTGGTCGAGCGCCACCTCCTCGCCGGCCGCGCGGCGGCGCGCGCCGTCGAACTGCTGGGTAGTTCTGCCCGGCTTCGCCCTCTTCGTCTTCGCCACTACGCCAGGGTAAGGGGCGGGGTAGCGTGGACGTTCATGAGGCTCGGTGTTCTCGACGTGGGTTCCAATACGGTTCACCTGCTGGTGGTCGACGCGCATCCAGGGGCACGGCCGCTGCCGGCCTACTCGCACAAGGCGGAGTTGCGCCTCGCCGAGCTGCTCGACGAGCGCGGCGCGATCGGCGGCGACGGGGTGGACCGGCTGGTGGCCACCGTCCGGGAGGCGCTCGAGGTCGCCGAGGACCACGGGGTCGCGGATCTGCTGCCGTTCGCGACCTCCGCGGTGCGGGAGGCGAGCAACGCGGACGAGGTGCTCGGCCGGGTCGCCGACGAGACGGGGGTCGGCCTCCAGGTGCTGTCCGGGCAGGACGAGGCGCGGCTCACGTTCCTCGCGGCGCGGCGGTGGCTGGGCTGGTCGGCGGGGCGGCTGCTGATGTTCGACATCGGCGGCGGCTCGCTGGAGATCGCGTACGGCCTTGACGAGGAGCCGGACGCCGCTGCCTCGTTGCCGCTCGGCGCGGGCCGCCTGACCGCGGCGCGGCTGCCGGGCGACCCGCCCTCGCCCGCGGACGTGCGGTCGCTTCGCCGCGACGTCCGTTCGCAAGTGGCCCGCGTGGTCGGGGACTTCTCCCGCCTGGGGGCGCCGGACCGGGTGGTGGCGACCTCCAAGACGTTCAAGCAGCTGGCCAGGATCGCCGGCGCGGCGCGTTCGACGGAGGGCCTGTACGTGCGGCGCGACCTGCACCGGGCCGACCTCCAGAAGTGCGGCCAGCGGCTGGCCGAGCTGCCGGTGCGCGAACGGCAGCAGCTGCCCGGCGTTTCGGAGGGGCGGGCCCGGCAGCTGCTGGCCGGCGCGGTGGTGGCGGAGGCGGCGATGGACCTCTTCGGCGTCGAGACGGTGGAGATCTGCCCGTGGGCGCTGCGGGAGGGCGTGATCCTCCGCCGCCTCGACCGCATGCGGACGGCGTGAGGGGCGGCCCTCAGGCCGTGCGGCGGCGCAGGGTCGCGGCGCCGAGCGCGAGAACGGCGAGCGCGCTCCCGGCGACGATGACCACGTCCCGCCAGAAGTCGGCGGTAAGTTCGCTGTTGTTGAGCACTTCCGTCATGCCGTCGACCGCGTATGACATCGGCAGCACGTTGGAGGTGTACTCAAGCACCGGCTGCATGGTGTCCCGGGGCGCGAAGAGGCCGCACAGCAGGATCTGCGGAACGATCAGCGCGGGCATGAACTGGACGGCCTGGAACTCCGAGGCGGCGAACGCGGACACGAAGAGGCCGAGCGCCGTGCCCAGCAGGGCGTTGAGCAGGGCGACGAAGAGCAGGAACCAGGGCGATCCCTCGATGTCGAGGTCGAGGAACCACAGCGCGACGCCGGTGGCGAGACCGGCCTGGACGACCGCGAACGCGCCGAACGCGAGCGCGTAGCCGGCGATCAGGTCGCCCTTCCCGAGCGGCATCGTCATCAGCCGCTCCAGCGTGCCCGAGGTCCGCTCGCGCAGCGTCGCGATCGAGGTGACCAGGAACATCGTCACCATGGGGAAGATGCCGAGCAGGGCCGAGCCGATGAAGTCGAACGAGTCGCGGTCGGCGTCGAAGACGTAGTACAGCAGGACCAGCAGCAGTACCGGGACGAGCAGGAGCAACCCGATCGTCCGCGGGTCGTGGCCGAGCTGGCGCAGCACGCGGCCTGCGGTGGCCAGGGTCCTGGTCGGGCTCATCGCGACACCTCCGCCGTGCTGCCGTCGCGGCCGGCCGCCCGGTCCGCGGCCCGCCGACGGCCGCCGCTCCCGCCGGTCCCGCCGGTCCCGCCGGTCCCGCCGTTGTCCTCGTCGTCGGCCGCGTCGCCGACGAGGTGCAGGAAGGCGTGCTCGACGGAGTCGGTGCCGGTACGGGCCCGCAGCTCCTCGGGGGTGCCCTCGGCGAGGACGCGGCCCTCGCGCATCAGCATCAGCCGGTCGCAGCGGTCGGCCTCGTCCATCACGTGCGAGGAGATCAGCAGCGTGGCCCCCCGCTCGGCCGCCAGCCGGTGGAACAGATTCCACAGGCTGCGGCGCAGCACCGGATCGAGACCCACCGTCGGCTCGTCGAGCACCAGCAGCTCCGGCGCGCCCAGCAGCGCCACCGCCAGCGACACCCTGGCCCGCTCGCCGCCGGAGAGATTGGCCGCGAGGGCGTCCGCGTGGCTGTGGAGGTCGACGTCGGTGAGCGCGGCGTCGACCTGGTCCGCGCGCTCGGCGCGCGGGACGCCGAGGACGGCGGCGTAGTAGTCCAGGTTCTGTCTGGCCGTCAGGTCGAGGTAGACGGACGGGGCCTGGGTGACGTAGCCGAGGCGGTGGCGCAGCGCGGCGCTGCCGGCCCGTTCGCCCAGCACATCGAGGCGCCCCGTCACCCGAGCCTGCGCCCCCACGACCGCCCGCATCAGCGTCGTCTTGCCGCAGCCGGAAGGCCCGAGCAGCCCGGTCACGGTGCCACGCGGCACCGAGAACTCCAGCTCCTTCAGCACCGGCTTCCCGCCGCGCACGACGCCGAGATCGCGGGCGTGGACGGCCGGTGGCGGGGAGGTTCCCTCCCGATGTTTATTAACCATGCGTTTAATTTTCCTCCCGAGTGTGCCCGCGGTCAAACGGGGAAGCGGGGCCCGGCACGTAGGCTTGGCGCCGTGGCACATCAGGTACCTGTTCCGGACGCGAAGGTCGCGCTTTCGACCGCCTCCGTGTACCCGGAAAACACCGCGGCAGCCTTCGCGATAGCCGGTCAACTCGGCTATGACGGCGTCGAGGTGATGGTCTGGACGGACCCGGTGAGCCAGGACGTGGACGCCCTGCGCGACCTCTCCGAGCGCCACGGCATCCCCGTCCTGGCCGTGCACGCACCCTGCCTGCTCGTGACCCAGCGGGTATGGGGCACCGACCCGTGGCGGAAGCTGCTGCGCGCCCGCGAGGCGGCCGGGCGCCTCGGCGCCTCGACAGTCGTGGTGCACCCGCCGTTCCGCTGGCAGCGCACCTACGCCCGCGACTTCGTGCGGGGCATCCGGCGGCTCGGCGACGAGAGCGGCGTCGCCTTCGCGGTCGAAAACATGTACCCGTGGCGCTACCGCGACCGGGAGCTGCTGGCCTACTCGCCCGGCTGGGACCCGACGGAGGAGGAGTACCCCGCCTTCACGCTCGACGTCTCGCACACCGCGACATCGCGCTCCGACACCCTGGCCATGGCCGACCGCATGGGCGAGCGGCTCGGGCACGTCCACATCGCGGACGGCAGCGGCTCGGGCAAGGACGAGCACCTGATCCCGGGGCGCGGCAGCCAGCCCTGCGCCGCCCTGCTGGAACGACTCGCCGCCACCGGCTACACCGGCCACGTCGTCGTCGAGGTCAACACACGCAGGGCGGCCTCCCCCGAGGCCAGGCGGGCGGACCTCGCCGAGGCGCTCGCGTTCACCCGGCTGCACCTGGCGACCGCGCCGCCCGCGGTGAACCACGGCGCCGGCGGGGGGACCCGATGAGCACCGAACCGGCGACCGGACGGCCGGCCCGCAGGCGCGGACGGCCCTCGCGGGCCGACCTGGCCGACGGCACGCCTGCGGCGCGGGACCGCATTCTGGCCTCGGCGCGGGCCGTCTTCGCGGAGCGCGGCTACGACAAGGCGTCGATCCGCGCCATCGCGCGCGGCGCCGAGGTCAATCCGGCGCTCGTGCATCACTATTTCGGGAAGAAGGAGCAGGTCTTCGCCGCGGCGGTGGCCGACGCCACGGCACCCGCGGCCCAGGGCCTGTCGCGGGACACGCAGTTCCGGCCGGAGGAGTTCGGCGAACGGTTCACCCGGCTGTTCTTCACCATCTGGGAGAACCCGGTCACCCGCAGCCCCCTGCTCGCCGTCGTCAGATCCGCGGTGAACAACGAGACGGCCGCCGGCATCTTCCGCGGCATCGTCACCTCGCAGATGCTCGCCCGCGTCGCCGGCGGACTCGACTCCCCCGACGCCGAGCTGCGCGCGGAGCTGGCCGCCGCCCAGCTCATCGGCGCCGTGCTGCTGCGGTACGTCCTGAAGATCGAGCCGCTGGCCGGCGCCGACGCCGAGGACCTGATCCGCCGCCTGTCCCCCGTCGTCCAGCACCACCTCACGGGCACCGCGGGCCGCCCGGTCCTGCCGCCCCCGCTGCTCTCACCGTCGGCGCCGGGCCCGGCCCCCGGGACGACCGAGACCGGCACCGGCACCGGCACGGCCGTCTGACCGTGGCGCGTCAGCCCTGACCGGCGTCCTCGTCCGGGCCGGTGCCCGGCTCGCCTGGCGGCGATTCGGGCGTCTCCGGATCGTCCGGCGGCTCGGGCGGCTCGGTGCCCTCCGGGCCGCTGCCCTCGACCGTGACCACCGCGGCGGCCGGACCGACCGTGATGCGGCCCTGCCACTCCCCAGCGGGCTCGCGCGCCCGGTCCACCGTCACCTCGATCACCGCCGACTCGCCCGGCCCGAGCGTGCCGGAGGCGCGGCTCAGCGACAGCCAGGGCACGTCCGTGACGGCCGACCAGTCGACGGGCGCGCCGCCGGTGGCGGTCAGCGTGATCCGCGTGCCCGCGTCCGTCGGCACGGCATCCACCACCAGCTCCCCGGCGGCCGGCGTCTCCTCGCCCCGGTCCGCCCCGCCGTCCGTCCCGGCGTCCGCCGGGCGCCCCGCACCGTCGTCCGTGGCGTCCGGCTCCTCTTCGCCGGCCCCGTCGCGGCCGTGCCCGTCCGCCCCGGACCCGGGCTCGGCCGCCTCCGCGGAGCCCGTGCCGCTCCCGGTCCGGCCGGTCGTCTCGTACGGCCGCTCGCCGGCACCCTCGGTGCCGTGCGTCTCCGTGTCCTCGGCCGCCGCGGCGGTGTCCTCGCCCGCAGACTCGCCCTCGGGCGGCGCCCCGCGGCAGGCGGCCCACAGCGCGAGCACGGGAACGGCGACCACCGTCACGGCCACCGCCGACGTCACGACGCGGCTGCGCAGCCGTTCGCGGCGCCCCTGCTTGTCCTTGTCGAACAGCGGGAACCCGGCCCGGTCGTAACGGGGCGCGTACTGGGAACGTGCACGCCGGATCGCAAGCCGCGCGGCCTGCACCGCCGCGCGCGGGGCGGGCAGCACCGTCAGCCGGGAAGGACCGGAGGAACCGGTCGCAGGCCAGCCCACCTCGGCCGTCGCGCGCTGCGCGATCAGCCGGCAGGACGGGCACTCGTCCACGTGCCGCAGCAGCTCGCGGCGCATGGCGGGGCCGAGCAGCACGCCGCGGTCGTCGCCGGAGAGCGCCGCAGCGGCCGGGCAGCCGGCGGCGTCCACGGCGGCCAGCGCGGCGCGGGTGCGCTCCACCTCGCGCGCCGCGGCGGTCAGCAGCGTGTGGGCGGCCGGCGCGGCCAGCCGCAGCACCCGGGCCAGCTCACGGGCGGACAGCTGGTGCCGCACCGCGAGCTCGAGTGCCTCCCGCTGCTCCGGCGTCGTGCCGGCGGCCTCGGGCCAGGACAGCGCCGCCAGCTCGCGGTGGCGCCGCGCCGCGTCCTCGCCGAACGCCCGCGGCACCGGCCTGCCTTCGCCCTCTCCCTTGTGCACGGCGAGACGGCGCAGGCAGGCCCAGCGCGCCAGCGCGTACAGCCAGGCCCTGGCCAGGGCCGGATCGGCGGGCCGCCGGCCGCTCTCGTGCTGCCGCTCGGCGAGCGCGAGCGCCTCGCCCAGCGCGGCGGTGGCCGCGTCGTGCTCGCACATGACGGACAGGCAGTAGGTGAACAGCCCGTCCAGATACGCGTCGTCGTACGCGGCCTGGCGGCGGTCCTTCCGCGGCCGGGTGGCGGAAGCACCGGCGTCGGCCGGGGAGGCGGCGGTCTTGGTGGCTGGGGACGGAGCGGCGGCGGGGCGGTGCGCGCCGCGCGCCGGTCGTTCGCGGCTGCGTGTCATCAGGTGGGACGTTAAGCGCCGCGGCACCGCCACCGCCGCCGGGTCGTCCAGGTTCCTTCTAACGGGTGACGGTGGGGCGTCTGTTCCGGCCCGTCGGTGTCGGTGGCCGGGGGTAGCGTTCGGGTCATGGCTCGAAAAGCAGACCGCCCGTCGTACCGGTGCACCGAGTGCGGCTGGGCCACGGGCAAGTGGCTCGGGCGCTGCCCCGAGTGCCACGCCTGGGGCACCGTCGAGGAGTTGGGCGCCGCGCCCGCGGTGCGCACGGTCCCCGCGGCCCGCGTCGCCTCGCCCGCGGTGCCGATCGGGCAGGTGGACGCGGTGCAGGCCGCGGCGCGCGGCACGGGCGTGCCCGAGCTGGACCGGGTGCTCGGCGGGGGCCTGATCCCCGGCGCGGTGGTGCTGCTCGCCGGGGAGCCGGGCGTGGGCAAGTCCACGCTGCTGCTGGACGTCGCGGCCAAGTCCGCGTCGGAGGCGCAGCGGACGCTGTACGTGACGGGTGAGGAGTCGGCCGCCCAGGTCCGGATGCGGGCGGACCGGATCGGCGCCGTGCACGACCACCTGTATCTGGCCGCGGAGACCGATCTGGGCTCGGTGCTCGGCCAGTTGGACCAGGTCAAGCCCGCGCTGCTGGTGCTGGACTCGGTGCAGACCGTCGCCTCGGCCGAGGTGGACGGCGCGCCGGGCGGGATGGCGCAGGTGCGTGAGGTGGCCGGGGCGCTGATCCGGGCGTCCAAGGAGCGCGGCATGTCGACACTGCTGGTCGGGCACGTCACGAAGGACGGGGCGATCGCGGGGCCGCGCCTGCTGGAGCATCTGGTGGACGTGGTCCTGCACTTCGAGGGCGACCGGCACGCCAGGCTGCGGCTGGTCCGCGGCGTGAAGAATCGCTACGGGGCCACCGACGAGGTCGGCTGCTTCGAGCTGCACGACGAGGGCATCACGTCGCTGGCCGACCCTTCCGGGCTGTTCCTCACCCGCCGGGACGAGCCGGTGCCGGGCACCTGCCTGACGGTCACGCTGGAGGGCCGCAGGCCGCTGGTGGCGGAGGTGCAGTCGCTGACGGTGGCCAGTCAGATCCCCTCGCCGCGGCGCACCACGTCGGGTCTGGAGACGTCGCGGGTGTCGATGATGCTGGCCGTGCTGGAGCAGCGCGGCCAGATAGCGGCCCTGGGAAAAAATGACATTTACACCGCGACCGTCGGCGGGGTGCGCCTGTCCGAGCCTGCCGCCGACCTGGCCGTGGCGCTCGCGCTGGCCAGCGCGGCGTCGGACACGCCCCTCCCGAAGAATCTGGTGGCGATCGGCGAGGTCGGCCTCGCCGGGGAGGTGCGCCGCGTCACCGGGGTGCAGCGGCGCCTCGCGGAGGCTTCGCGGCTCGGCTTCACCCAGGCCCTGGTGCCCGCCGACTCGGGCGGGGCGCCGGCCGGGATGCGGGTGCGGGAGGTCGCGGACATCGGGGAGGCCCTGCGGGTGCTGCCCGCGCGCGGCGCGGAGTCAAGCAGGCGGGAGGAGGTGCGCCGGTAGACTCATGTGCACCAAGCGCAGGTTCGTCCTCCGGAGGATTGCATGGCAGCCAGCGACCGCCCGGCGGGTCCCGGGAGGGCCGGGGGTGGTCCCGGGGCGGATGGCCTGCTGCGGGCCGCGCTGAGCGCGGTCGCCCCCGGGACCCAGCTGCGGGACGGCCTGGAGCGCATCCTCCGGGGGAACACGGGGGGCCTCATCGTGCTCGGCGTGGACCGGACGGTGGAGTCGCTGTGCACGGGCGGGTTCGTGCTGGACGTGGAGTTCACCGCGACCCGGCTGCGCGAGCTGTGCAAGCTCGACGGCGCGGTCATCGTGGACCGGGACATCTCGCGGATCGTGCGGGCCGGGGTGCAGCTCGTTCCCGACCCGAGCATCCCGACGGAGGAGACCGGCACGCGCCACCGCACGGCGCAGCGGGTGTCCATCCAGACCGGCTTCCCCGTGGTGTCGGTCAGCCAGTCGATGCGGCTGGTCGCGCTGTACCTGGACGGGCAGCGGCGCGTGCTCGAGGACTCGGGCGCGATCCTGTCCCGCGCCAATCAGGCGCTGGCCACCCTGGAGCGGTACAAGCTGCGGCTCGACGAGGTGACCGGCACGCTGTCCGCCCTGGAGATCGAGGACCTGGTCACCGTGCGGGACGTGGCCGCGGTGGCGCAGCGCCTGGAGATGGTGCGGCGCATCGCGGCGGAGATCGCGGAGTACGTGGTGGAGCTGGGCACCGACGGGCGGCTGCTCTCCCTCCAGCTGGACGAGCTGATCGCCGGTGTCGAGCCGGAACGGCAGCTGGTCGTCCGCGACTACCTGCCGGAGGCGGGCGGCAAGCGCTCGCGGAAGGTGGGCACGGCCCTCGCCGAGCTGGACGGCCTCGGGCACGCCGAGCTGCTTGAGCTCGCGCTGGTCGCCAGGGCCCTGGGCTACAGCGCCGCCCCCGAATCGCTTGACACTTCCGTCTCGCCGCGCGGCTTCCGGCTCCTGGCGAAGGTGCCGCGGCTGCCGGGCCTGGTCATCGACCGGCTGGTTGACCACTTCGGCGGCCTCCAGAAGCTGCTCGCCGCCAGCGTGGACGACCTCCAGGCGGTGGACGGCGTCGGCGAGACGCGGGCCCGCTCGGTGCGGGAGGGCCTGTCGCGGCTGGCGGAGTCCTCGATCCTGGAGCGGTACGTCTGAGCCGCCGCGGCGGGGCCGTGCGGGCTCCTCGGTCCTTCTCAGTCCTCCTCGAAGCGGAAGGTCGTCTGCACCACCGGGTAGTCGGCCAGCGCGGCCTCCGCCAGGTAGGAGTCGGCCGCCGCGTCAGGACCCGTGCCGTCGCAGTCGGCGGTGGAGTGCTGCCGGTCCCAGGTGAAGGTGTGGTGCGCGGAGCCGTCGGCCGGCACCGCGACCGGGTCCGAGCCGAGTCCCGTGGGGCAGTCGGCGGAGGACCACACCTGCTCGTCGGCCGTGTTGGCCACCGTGATGGTCAGCGCCTCGTGCCCGAAATCGACGCGGCAGGCGGGCCCGGTGTTCGCCACGGTCAGCCGGATCTCCGGCTCCTCGCCGGGCGCGTAGGCGTTGGCATCGCTGCGCAGGGAGATCTCCAGGGCGCCCGCCGTGCACGCCGGCAGCCCGGCGCCGCTGCCGGAGCCCGAGCCGTTCCCGTCGTCGCCGGTGCCGTCGCCCTCAGATCCGTCGGAGCCCTCGGCCGCGCCGCCGTCCGCGTCGCCGCCGTCCCCGCCGGAGCCGTCGTCGCCCGTGCCGTCCTCACCGCCGTCCTCGCCGGTCTCGTCGCCGGACGGCGAGTCGTCCCGGCCGCCCGGGCGTTCGTCGATGAGGGACTCGGAGGGCGTGGGCCCCGGGGTGATGGACTCGGCGGGGCCGCCCGCGCCATCGTCGTGTCCGGCGGGCTCGTCATCGCCGCCCCCCGAGCGCAGCGCCCAGAAGACGAGCAGCACGACGAGCGCGATCAGCAGCAGCACGACGGCCCTGCGTCGCCAGTAGATGGACGAAGGCAGCGGGCCGACAGGAGTGCGCAGAGATCCCACGCGGAAACCTTACGAGACTTCCGTCACCTCCAAGCCCCCTACCCACCACTCGCCGGGACACCGTTGCGTATCAACACGCGCAAAGCGCCGTCCGCTTTGTGCCGTGCCCCTGCCGTGCCAGGATCGCCTTTGCCATGACTGCGACGACTGCGACGACATCGACGAGTACGACGCCGCCCACCGCCCTGCACACCCCGGTCATCGACTGGTTCGACGAGCACGCCCGCGATCTGCCCTGGCGCCGCCCCGAGGCGGGCGCCTGGGGGGTCATGGTCAGCGAGTTCATGCTCCAGCAGACGCCCGTCAGCCGTGTGCTGCCGGTCTACGAGGAGTGGCTGCGCCGCTGGCCGCGCCCCGCCGACCTGGCCGCGGAGCCGCCGGGTGAGGCCGTCCGCGCCTGGGGCCGTCTCGGCTACCCGCGGCGGGCCCTGCGCCTGCACAACGCGGCCGCGGCGATAGCGGAACGGCACGGCGGCGAGGTGCCCACCGACCACCACCAGCTGCTGGCGCTGCCCGGCATCGGCGAGTACACGGCGGCGGCCGTCGCCTCGTTCGCGTACGGCCAGCGTCACGCGGTACTGGACACGAACGTGCGAAGGGTCTTCGCCCGCGTCGTCACCGGCACCGAGTACCCGCCGAACGCCACGACCGCCGCCGAACGCAAGCTGGCCCGGCTGCTGCTGCCGGAGGACCCGGCGACGGCGGCCCGCTGGGCCGCGGCCACGATGGAGCTGGGCGCGCTGCTGTGCACGGCTCGCGGCCCCGAGTGCGCGAAGTGCCCGATCGCCGACCTGTGTGCCTGGCGCGGCGCCGGCTCGCCCGCCCACGAAGGCCCGCCGCGCCGCGGCCAGACCTACGCGGGAACGGACCGTCAGGTGCGCGGCAAGCTGCTCGCCGTGCTCCGCGAGGCGTCCGGGCCGGTGGAGCGGGCCGTGCTCGACCGGGTGTGGCACGACCCGGAGCAGCGCAACCGCGCGTTGAACGGCCTGGTCGGCGACGGGCTCGCCGAGCGGCTGCCGGACGGCCGCTACCGGCTGCCGGGCGCTGTCTGACGGTGTGTCGCCCGGCCGGGCGACACACCACCGCTCCCGGAGTGACCCGGCGTCCGCCCCGCGCCGAGCCACGGGCCGATGGCGAACGCGGCGGTCGCCGCCAGCAGCCCGGGCCCGTTCCGGCGGCTGGCCCGGCAGCGGCGTGCGGCCGGGAAAAGCGGCCGAGCACGGCGGCGAGGCGCGCGGCCTGGGGTCCGTCTTCAAAGGGGCGTCCGATCAGCGAGCGGCGGATGGCGCCCCTCTGGCAAGGCGCCGGATCGTCCTCGCACGTGAGGGTGCCTCTCCCTGCGGGCACCTCCCCGGGTGCCTCTCCCTGCGGGCACCTCCCTGGGGGCACCTCCCGGACGAAGTCTGGGGGAGAAGTCCGGGGGAGAAGTCCGGGGGAGAAGTCCGGGGGAGAAGTCCGGGGAGTGCTTGGGTGATTCGGCAACGCAGCCAGAGGGGATGCCAGTCGTCGCGTGCCGGACAGTCCCTTTGATGACGGGCCCTAGCGGAACTCCCACACCGGAACGGTCACCGGACCCTCCGTGACGCCGCCCGCGGAGCGGTAGGTGGCGAGCGCCGCCTCGTTGTCCGCGTCGACCGCGACCCACATGCTGTGGCAATCGCGCTCACGCGCCAGACCGGCCAATGCCTCGACCAGGGCCCGGCCGATGCCCTGCCTCCGGTGGCCCTCGTCCACGCCCAGCTCGTAGAGGAACATCTCCGTCCCCTTGTCCGGATGCGTCATCTCCACGCCCGTGACCATGCCCACCGGGGCGCCGTCCGCCGTGTACGCGACGAACAGATGATGGCCGGGTGCGGCGAGGAACCGCTCGGCCCACTCCGGACGGGCCGGCCCGTCGTACAGCCCCTCCGCGGCGAGGACGTCGGCCACCGCGGTCACTCGTCGGATGTCAACAGCCATCCCCGCACGCTACGCGGCACGGCTCGGACGGTGGCGCCCGGCCCCGCCACGGCTCCCTGCGGGCGGCGGCATGCGGGCCGTTCATGATGCGAAGGGATGGTCGGCCCGGTGGTTGCGCAGGGCGTGGCCCAGCCAGGCGAGGCGGTCGAGCATGGTCTTGGCCGCCTCGTTGGGCCGGTCGGGGGCCAGCAGCTGCCCGTCCGTCCCGAAAGCGTCCTGGTAGTTCGGAAAGCAGACGGTGTCCCGGGTGGGGATGGCGTACACCTCGTTGAACACGCCGCGGAGGTGCTCGACGGACCGCAGGCCGCCGCTGACGCCGCCGTAGGAGACGAAGCCCACGGGCTTGGCCTGCCACTCGGTGTAGAACCAGTCGATGGCCGTCTTCAGGGGTGCGGGGAAGCTGTGGTTGTACTCGGGGGTGACGACGACGAAGGCGTCGGCCGCGGCCAGCCGGGGCGCGAGGCGCGCGACGGGCTCGGGAATGGAGCGCTCGTCGTCGACAAGGGTGTCGGGCAGCCGCTCCTCGGCGAGGTCGACGACGTCCACCTCGAAGCCGCCGTGCTCGCGCGCCCTGCCGGCGAACCACTCGGCGGGCACCGGGGCGAAGCGGCCCCTGCGGGTGCTGCCGACGATCACCGCGAGCCGCAGCGGCCCGCGGGAGGAGGAAGAAGCGGCGGCAGGGGCGGAGGAGGAGGGAGCCGGGCTCGTCGTGGTCGGGCCGGAAGGCGTGGCCGCGGTGGTGGTGGTCGCGTGGGGTGTCTCGTTCATGCCGTCCACTCTCCGCAACGCCACTTCTGGTTCGCTGATGGTCCGCTCATGGCCCGCCGTGACCGGACCGTGCGTGGACCGTGCGGGTTACCGTGACGGCATGCGTTTCGGGGTTCTGGGACCACTTCGGGTGACGGCCGCCGATGGGCGCGCCGTGCGGGTGCCCGAGGCGAAGGTGCGGGCGGTGCTGGCGAATCTGCTGATGCACGAGGGCCGGCCGGTGCCGGCGGCCCGCCTGATCGACGACGTGTGGGACGGCGAACGGCTGCCCGCCCGCCCCGGCGCCGCGCTCCAGGCGAAAGTGTCGCAGCTGCGCAGGGCGCTGGAGGCTGCCGGTCCTGGCGGCCGGGACCTGGTGGTGTCGGGGCCGTCCGGCTACGCGCTGCTGGTGGCCGGAGCGGAGGTCGACGCGATCCGATTCGCGGAGTTGCTGGCGCAGGCCAGGTCGTACGGCACCGATCCGCGGCGCCGCGCGGCGCTGCTGGACGAGGCGCTGGAGCTGTGGCGGGGTCCTGCGTTCGCCGACTTCGCGGACGCGCCGTTCGCCCGTCCGGCGATCATGCGCCTTGAGGAGGAGCGGCTGGCTGCCCAGGAGGAACGCGCCCACGCGCGCCTCGCGCTGGGCGAGCACGACGCGCTGCTGCCCGAGCTGACCGGTCTGGTGGCCCGGCATCCGCTGCGCGAACGGCTGCGGGCCCTCCAGTTGAAGGCGCTGTACCGCACGGGGCGGCAGGGCGAGGCGCTGGAGAGCTTCGAGGAGCTGCGGCGGCGCCTGCGGGACGAACTGGGGGCCGACCCGGGGCCCGAGGTGGTCGCCGTGCACCAGGCCGTGCTGCGGCAGGACCCGTTGCTCGACGCACCGCCCGCGGCGCCGCCCGGTCGCCGGGCGCTTGCGGTGCTGCCCGCGCCGCTGAACGGCCTGATCGGGCGGGAGAGCGCGGTCGACGAGGTGGCGGCCCTGCTGTCGGCGCACCGGATGGTGACGCTGACGGGGCCGGGCGGGGTCGGCAAGACGCGGCTCGCGCTCGCGGTGGCCGACCGGCTGACGGACCGGTTCCCGCAGGGCACGGCGCTGGTGGAGCTGGCGGCGGCGCCCGCGCGGCCCGAGGCGGTGACGGACGCGGTCGCCGCGGCGCTCGGCACGCGGCACGGCGACCGGCTCGCGGCGGAACTCGGACCGGGCGAACGGCTGCTGGTGCTGGACGGCTGCGAGCCCGTGATCGAGCAGGCCGCCGAGCTGGCCGAACGCCTGCTGCGGGCCGCGCCGGGGCTGCGGGTCCTGGCGACGAGTCAGCTGCCGGCCGGTATCTCCGGCGAGGCGCTGTGGGCCGTTCCGCCGCTGGACGTTCCCCCGCCGGATGCGGCGCCGCGGGCGGTCCAGGAGGCGGGCGCCGTCCGGCTGTTCGCGGCGCGGGCGGCGGCGGCCGCGCCCGGGTTCGCCCTGGGGGCGGACAACGCGGCGGCCGTCGCGGCGGTCTGCCGGCGCCTCGACGGGGTGCCGCTCGCGCTTGAGCTGGCCGCGACCCGCGTGCGGGCGCTGGGCGTGCAGCGGCTGGCCGACCTGCTGGACGACAGGTTCCGGGTGCTCACACAGGGCGCGCGGAACGCGCCGGCGCGCCAGCGCACGCTGCGCGCGGTGCTCGACTGGAGCTGGGAGCCGCTGGACGAGCCGGAGCGCGCCGTGCTGCGCCGGCTGGCCGTGCACCCGGGCGGCGCTTCGCTGAACGCGGTGGAGGCGGTCTGCTCGGACGGCGGCCCCGAGTCGTTCGGGAAGGGGCCTGGCGGGGTGGTCTCCGAGGAGCCGGGCGATGTGCTGGAGCCGCTGGCCCGGCTGGTGGACCGGTCCCTGGTGACGATGACCGAGACGGAGCACGGCCCGCGGTACCGGCTGCTCGAATCGGTCGCGGCGTACGGGGTCGAGAGGCTGCGCGAGGCCGGCGAGCACGCCGAAATGGTGCGCCGGCGCGACGCGTATTACACGATGCTGGCCGAGTGCGCCGAGGCGTATCAGCGGATCGGCAGCGAGGGCGAGTGGCTCGCCGTGCTCGACACCGAGACGGGCAACCTGCGCGCGGCGCTCGACGGCGCGCTGCTGCGGCGGGACGCCGCGCTCGCGCTGCGGCTGGTGACCGCGCTCGCCTGGTACTGGGTGCGGCGCGGGCGGTGCGGTGAGGCCGACAGGTCGCTGGCGGACGCGCTCGGCATCGTCGGCGAGAGCACGACCCACGACGATGACGGGCCGTCGGCCGCGGGTCCTTGCGGGGAGGCGCTGCCCTCCGGCACGCGGGAGCGTGCCGTTGCGTGGCGGTCCGGGCTCGGGTTGCTCGACCGGACCGCCCCGTACGAGGGACGCCCCTTCGCCGAGTTGGGTCTCGGCCTGGTGGCCCGCAGGACCGGGCGGCTCGAACCGGCGGAGCGGCACCTGAACGCGGCGCTCGACTGGTGCGGCCAGGACGGCTTCCTGACGGTGGAGGCGCTGGTGCTGACGGAGCTCGGCTTCGCCGCCGAGTTGCGCGGTGCCCCCGAGGAGGCGCTGGCGCGGCACGGCAAGGCCCTCGCCGCGGCACGGGCCGCGGGCGACGCGCGGGCGGTCGGCTATGCGCTCGAAGGGCTTGCGGGGGCGCACGCGCTGGCGGGTGACGGCGGCACGGCGGCGCGCCTGCTCGAAGAGGCGACAGCAGCGCGCGCCGGGGCGGGCGCGCCGCCGTCGCCCGCCGAGCGCGGCGACGTGGACCGGGTCACCGCGGCGGTGTCCGCGGCGCTCGACCCGGCGCGATGACCCCGCCGCCGCGCCCGCCCCGGCGTTCACGCCCGCGTGCGGCCCGCGTTCCTGCTCCGGCTCACGTCCATGCTCCGGCCGCGGCGGCGCGGGCGGCCCAGTCGGCGAACGGGACCGGTTCGCGCCCGAGCGCGCGCCGCACGCCGTCCGCGAGCTGCGCGGTGTGCCCCGCGCGGTGCAGGGCGAACAGGCCGTCCAGCACGTCGATGAAGACCGGTGGCACTCCCCCGGCCGCCAGCTCCGTGCGGTACCGCTCCGGCGTCAGCTCCTCGTAGCGGATCTCCCGGCCCGCGGCACCGGCGATGACCTCGACGGCCCCGCGCCACGACAGGTCGTCCGCTCCCGACAGTTCGTACACCTCCCCCACATGCCGGTCCGTGGTCAGCGCGGACACGGCGATCTCGGCGATGTCCTCGACATCGATGAACGGCTCGGGCACGTCCCCGATGGGCAGCGCGATCCGTCCCCGCCGCAGCGGTTCCCGCCACAGGTCCTCGTCGAAGTTCTGATTGAAGTTGTTCGGCCGCAGCAGCGTCCACTCCGCGCCGGAGGCGGTGACGGCCCGTTCCGCCTCCGCCATTCCGAGGCTGTAACCGGCGGCCCTGGACGCCTCGATGCCGCGCCCGGACAGCACCACGAACCGCCGGACCCCCGCCGCCACGGCCAGGTCCACGAAAGGGGGCGCGAATGCGGGATCGTCGTGCGCCACGAGGTAGACGGCGCGCACGCCGGTCAGCGCCGGCTTCCATGTGTCGGCCCGCTCCCACTCGAAGCGCACGTCGCCGGAACGGGATGCCGCGCGCGGGTCGAGTCCTTCGGCGCGCAGCCTGCGCACGACGCGTCGCCCGGTCTTGCCGGTCGCGCCCAGCACCAGAATGTCGTTGTCGTTCATGCCCTCAAGGCTCGCGGTTCGCGGCGGCCGAGCCCATGGCCGGCCGTTCGCGGCGCATGCCCGGCCGTACGGTTGGGGCTCATGGACCCCTTCGACGATCTGCTCCGCGGCGTGTGCACCGACGGCGCCGTGGTCGACCTGACGCGGCTCACGCCGCCGGACGCGCCCCGGCTCGGCGCGGGCGATGTGATGACCCTGTGCGTTCCGTTGCGCGGGGCGGGCCGCCTCGCGGGCCGGGAGCTGCGGCTCGGCGAGACGGCAATCGTCCGCGGCCCGGAACCGTTCGACGCCGACGGCGATATGACGCTGCTCGTCGGCAGGTGCCGGCTGCGCGGCGAGATGCAGCACCGTCTGCTGCGCGTGCTGCCGCGGATGCTGGTCGTGCCGGACGATCACGACTGCGCCGGGATGCGCGACTACGTGGCGGCCCATCTGACACGGAAGGGGCCGGGACGGCAGATCGTGGTCGACCGGCTGCTCGACTGGCTGCTGGTGTGCACGCTGCGCGACTGGTTCGACCGGCCCGGGGCCGAACCGCCCGGCTGGTACCGGGCGCTGGGCGACGAAGTGGCGGGTCCCGCGCTGATCGCGCTGCACCGGTCCCCAGAGCGTTCCTGGACGCTGGCCGCGCTGGCGGCGGAGGCGGGAGTATCGCGCACGACGCTGGCGAAGCGTTTCACCGAGGCGGTCGGCGAAGCCCCGCTCGCCTATCTGACCGGCCTGCGGATGACCCTGGCCGCGGACCTGCTGGCCGAAAGCCCGGCGTCGACGGTTGCGGCCGTCGCGCGGCGCGTCGGATACGCCGATCCGTTCGGCTTCAGCGCCGCGTTCAAACGGGTGCGCGGGCTCAGCCCGAGTGAGCACCGGGCGGCGGTGCTGCGCGGCGGCGCGGCGTCCGGCGCGGACCGGGACGGGGACGCGGACGGCATCTACAGCTGGAACCAGACCGTCTTGCCCGAGCCGGGCACGTGATGGCAGACCTCCCACTTGCGGGCGCAACGTGTCACCAGCAGCAGGCCGCGGCCGCGTTCGTCGTCCGAGGGGGGCGCCTGGTCCGGCAGGCGTGGCTCGCCGGGGGCGCGATCGTGGACGTTGACCTGGAGGTCACCGTCGGGTGACCAGCAGGCGTGCACGTCGACCGGCGGCGGCGACGGGCAGTCGAGCGACGCCTTGATGGCGTTGCTCACGACCTCGGACGTCAACAGGACGGCGGTCTCGATGAGTTCCGCATTGGCCGGGACGGCGCTTGACAGTGCGGTGCGCATCGCCTGACGGGCGTTTCGCACCCACACGGGGTGCGCCGGGAAGCGCAAGGTGAAGTCGGCGGTCCCGGACCGCGTGGGGACAAGACACATAGGAAGCTCCTCGGTTGCTCAGAAAGCCGCACACCACTACGAGTGCCTCGTCACGCCCGCGCCAACCGCGGAGATGTGGTTCGTCCCCACGCGGTGGCGCGCGCCACAGCGCGCGCGCCGGGCGCATGCGCGGGGTGCACGATGCGAAGGGGGCCGCATGTGCCGGACGATGAATATTTGCGAGTCCCGAGTACATGTTCAATCCTCCTGCGTTGCCGGACCGTCAGCGATAGAGTCACGGACATGGATGTCCTGGCAGACGTCCTCGCGGCCATGCGCACCGGGGGCTCCGTATCGGCCCGTGCCGAAATGCGCGCTCCCTGGGGGCTGAGGTTTCCCGCCACCGAGGGGGCCGCGTTCCACGTGGTACTCCGCGGAACCTGCTGGCTCGTGACACCGAACGGACCGGAAGGGGCGGAAGGGGCGGCCCGTCCGGCGGCAGAGCCCCTCGCCCTGGCGCCGGGCGACGTGCTCCTGCTGCGGGACGGCCGGGCGCACGGGCTCGCCCACGACCCGGCGGGCGCACTGACCAAGTTCGCCCCCGCGCGGCAGGAGCCATCGGCACCGATAGGGCACCTGGAGATCGACGGCCCCGGACCGCGCGCGGTGTTGCTGTGCGGCGCGTATCAGCTGTCCCGCTCCCGCGTGCACCCCCTCATGCGCGCGCTGCCCGAAATACTGCACCTCCCCGGGCGGCACGGCGCGCTCCACTCGATAACGGAGCTGCTCGGCGCGGAGCTCGACGAACGGCGCCCCGGCCGCGACGGCATCGTGCCCGCGCTCGTGGACGCGATGCTGCCCTACGTCCTGCGCGCCTGGGCCAGCGGGCGGCAGGAGCCCGCCGGCTGGGCGGCCGCCCTCACCGATCCCGCGGTGGGCCGCGCCCTGGAGGCCATCCACGCCGAGCCCGCCCGCACGTGGACCGTCGAGGACCTGGGCGCGTGCGGCGGGCTGTCGCGCTCGGTGTTCGCGCAGCGCTTCACGGCGCTCGTCGGCTCCTCGCCCCTGGCCTATCTGACGTGGTGGCGCATGACCATCGCCGGCCGCCTGCTGCGCGACTCCGACGCGCCACTCGGCACGGTCGCCCGACGCGTCGGCTACCGCTCGGAATTTGCTTTCGCCAAAGCGTTCAAGCGTGAGTACGGCACCGCGCCGGGCCGCTACCGGCGGGAGCACGCCGGGCGCGGAACGCCCCGGCCGGCCACGTAGCGCGGGCCGCACCAGCCAGTCACCACCGGTCGGCCCTGACGGCGGCGCATCCGCCGCTCCGGGCCGGACCGGCCGTTCGACCAGCTCGAAGCGAGCACCGCGGCCGCACGCGGTGTGGCGCGTCCGGTGAACGTCGCGGCGAACAATCCCCAGGCTGTGGAAACCGGCGAGCGTGCGGCTGTCGGTGACGGACGGACCGGCGTCCGGTCCTGCGTATGCCCGCATGAAGAGATACGCCGAGCATCCGCGTCCCGGGCGACGGCGCGGGCACCGAGCGGCCGTGGGACCAGTCAGCGTCCATCGGGCCCCTCGCCCTGCACGCCCCACACGCCCCACATGCCCTGCTCGCCCTGTCCCGCGCCGTCGCCCGGCGGCCCTCACGCGGCCACCGGCAGCGGCCCGATGCAGTCGGCGACCCGCGCACGGAGCAGGCGGTACGCCTCGCGGCGGCGACGCGGCGGGCCCGGGGGCCGGGGCACGGCCCGCGGGCGGGAGATGGTCTGACCGTGCCGGAACTGCTCACGGGTCAGGTCGATCTCCACACCGTTGGGCAGGCGATTCCACCAGTGGTGGCCGACCGGGCGGCCGACGAGGTGCACATCGCCGAGCACCAGATCGCCGCCGAATATGTCGTGGATGACGAGAGCCGTGATGTCGCAGTGTCCCCACGCCGGATTGTCCGGGCTCCAGGGGGAGCGGAGCATGTCGTCGGGCGAGCAGGTGTCCGCGGCCCAGCCGGTGCGGAGGGCGGCGGCGATGTCGGTGAGAGTCCACGGCGCCATGTGCTCAGCCTGCCACCCGGCACTGACAATCCCGGGCCCGTGCCGGCGCCCCTCGGCCGGACGCCGGCGGACCAGGGCCGGGACGGGCCGCGGGCCCGCCTCAGCCCTCCGCGCCCGTCGCCGCTCCGGCGGCCCGGCGCACGTGGCAGGCGGCGAGGTGGTCGTTGACCAGGCCGCACGCCTGCATCAGGGCATAGGCGGTCGTGGGGCCGACGAAGCGGATGCCGCGCTTCTTCAGCGCCGAGGACAGCGCCACCGACTTCGGCGTGGTCGCGGGTATGTCGGCCGTGCCCCGGGGCGCGGGCAGGTCTGCGGGCTCCGGCGCGTACGACCAGATCAACTCCGTCAGCTCGCCCGGCGCCCACTCGGCAATGATCCTGGCATTGGCGATCGTGGCCTCGATCTTCAGCCGGTTGCGAATGATGCCGGTGTCGCCCAGCAACCGGGCCACGTCCCCGTCGGTGAACAAGGCCACCTTCGCGATGCCGAACCCGGCGAATGCCGAACGGAAGCCCTCCCGGCGGCGCAGGATCGTCAGCCAGGACAGACCCGACTGGAACGCTTCGAGGCACAGCCGCTCGAACAGCGCGTCGTCGCCCAGGACCGGGCGCCCCCACTCGCTGTCGTGATACTCCAGGTAGTCCTCCGGGCCCACGCCCCACGGGCAGCGCAGCAGCCCGTCGGGACCCGCCATGGCAGGCGTCGATTTCATATCTCAGAGTGTGCCGGACGGCTCTGACAACGGGCCGGGCCCCGGCAGGCTGCCCGGCGTGCCCGCGCCCCGCGCCACGGCCACGGCTCCCGCGCCTCGTCGACCGCCACCCGGACGACGCGGCTTCACCACGGGCCGCCCGCCGGGCAGAGGCCGCACCCGTTCGCCCGCCCCGCGGGGCGGGCGAACGGGCCGGGGCGAACGGGCCGGGGCGAGGGCTATGGCACTTCGCGCAGGTAGAGGGCGCCGCAGCTGTGGCAGTCGGGCTCGGCCGTGCTGCCCCACTCGCCGTCCGGCAGGGTTCCGGCGTCCTCGCGGAGCGCCCGTCCGCACATCGCGACGTGGCCCTCGCCCCGGACCATGTGCCAGATCTTCACCGACTCCGGCCGCTCCTCCTCGTACTCGGCGCGCATCAAATGCAGCATGCCTCCGCACCTCCGCTCTGTCTCCCGGCCCTTCCATCCTCGGACGGTCCGCGCCACTCGGCGACCGCAGCACCCGGGCCCGGGGCCCGCGCCCGGGGCCGGGCCTCAGCCCGCGGCCACCGCGTCCCCCCTCGCGTGCCGCGGTGGGTCCTGCGTCGCCTGCCAGGTCTCGTGCCTGCCGCGCACCCGCCGCCAGAGGGCGGCCCGTTCCCCTTCGTCCGTGTCCGCGAGGGTCAGCCCGAAGATGTCGGCCAGCGCGGAGAACCAGTCGGCCGCCGTGGTCAGTTCGCGCTCTCTGCGCCCCGTGGCGTCCCGCCTGTTCAAGACGCAGCCGCGCAGCATGTCCACCCCTTCCGCGTCCCGGCGGATCACCGAGGCGGTACGGACGAACGGCGAGTCGGGCGCCGTGGACAGCTCCCTGTGGCGCGCCGCGAAGTCCCCCGGCCGCGCGGGCTCCGCCGCGAAGTCCATGCCCGCGCAGGTGACGCCGTCCGTCACGTCGAGCCGCCACCCGCCCGGCTCGGCCGACGAGGGCCGCAGCCCGTATGCGAAGGGCTCCTGACGCCAGGTGCCGGTCCGCAGCGGCAGCGGCTCGTAGGGCCCGTCCCCCAGCCCGACGTCCACGAGCCACTCCTCGCCCTCGCAGGTGACGGTCAGCGCCAAGTGGCTCGCGTCGGCGCCGGGGGCCGGGGCCGACGCGTTCGCGTGGACGCCGCCGCGGTGCCACACCACGGGGTAGCCCAGCGCGCGCAGGAGGGCGGCCAGCGCACCGTTCAGGTGGAAGCAGTATCCGCCACGTCCGCGCAGCACGCGGGCCACGGACTCCGCCGGACTCACCGCCGTGATCCGGCCGAGGTGGATATCGAGCGTTTCGTACGGCACCCGTTCCAGATGTGCCGACTGCACGGCGCGCAGCGCCGCGAGGGACGGCCGCCCCAAGTCCGGCACGCCCAGCCGGCGGAGGTACCGGCGCACATCGGCCTTTTGCATCTTCTCCACATCAACCGCCTCCCACGACAAGTGTTGCGCACATGCCCTACGCCACCTGTTGACAGTTCCTCCCCGCGCCCCAGCATTCTCCCCCCTTTGGGAGCGCTCCCACTCCTTCCTCCGGGAAACCGGGAAAAGAAGTGCGCGCATGGAACACCGATACGGAATCGGCCGGGCACGCGGGCCGGCCGCTCGTCACGTGTGCGGCTCTGCCCACGCTCAGCGGCGGGCCGCTCCCCACGGCACGGCGCAGGCGGCGCCGGGCGACGGCCCCTGGTCGACATCCGGCGGCCCGATCGCGGACGCAGCCGCCAGACCCCGTCCGGCGCGGCATGGAGACCGGCACGTCCGCGCCGCACGGGCCGCACGTGCGGCACCCGCCGGGTCCCTTCGGCCAGGTGAACGGGCTGGGGACAACACCCTACGCCTGCCCGGCCCCCGCGAACTCCCCGGCGCCCGTGCCCCTTTGGACGGCGCCTGCCTCACCCCCCCACCTTCCGGACGCGACGCACGTCGAGCGGCGGCGGCGGGGGCGGCGCGGAAGCGGTGCCCGGCTACGCTCGCCCCATGGAAGCGGCAGGTCTCGGACTCCGGTTGGCGGCGAGCGCGTTCACCCCGCTGCTGAAGCGGCTGTTCCGGCAGGAGGGCCCGGGTGCGGGGCTCGTCGACCGGCCGGTGCGGATCTCGGCGCTCGTGTCGTTCCGCGGCGAACAGCGGAAGCTGGCGGAACGTGACCTGCGCAAGCTGAGCGCCGAGGTCGTGCGCCAGGCGGCGCGCGCCCTTGGCCCGCACGATGCGCCCTCGCCGGACACGTTGACCCGTGCGACGGATCTGCTGACCCGTTCCCTGCTCCGGCTCGGCGAGTTGGACATGGACGACATCCAGGCGGTGCGGCTCGGTCACAACATCCTGGCCCGCGAGCTGATGCTGCCCGCCGACGGCCCCGTGGCGGACGACGCGTACCTGCTTTACGAACGCCTGCTCAACTCGGCCTGCCTGCACGTGCTCAACTTCTTCACGCAGCGGTCCACCTTCGTCGCCCGCACGCTCGTCGAACAGTCGAGTCAGCTCGACCGGCTGGTCCGCGTCACCGACCTGATGGCCGAGCGCCTCCCGCACCAGCCCTCCGAGGACGCCATGTTCGAGCGGCGCTACGGCCGCTACGTCACGCAGGAGTACGGCCGCCTCGCCATCTACGGCCTCGACCTCCAGCAGTCCCGCGAATGGCCGCTCGACGACGCCTACTTGAGCCTGGAAGCCCGGCAGGCCGCCGCCGCGGCCGCGGGCAGGGAAGAGGCCGCGCCGCTGCGCGCCGAGCGCGCGCTGAGCGGCGTCAGCCGCGTCCTGCTGCGCGGGCACGCCGGGTCGGGCAAAACGACGCTGGTCCAGTGGCTCGCGGTCACCGCGGCCCGCCAGGACCCCGAGGAGGGTCTGCTCCACCTGCTCGGCCGGGTCCCGTTCGTACTGACGATGCGCACGCTCACCCGGGACCGCCGGGCGCTGCCCGACCCCGGCGGCTTCCTGGCCGCCGTCGACTGCCCGCTGGCCGGCGCGCAGCCCGAACGGTGGGCGGACCGCGTCCTGGCCGCCGGCCGCGGCCTGCTGCTCGTGGACGGCGTCGACGAGATACCGGAGGACGAACGGGAACCGGTGCGCCGCTGGCTGCGCCGCCTGCACGCGACGTACCCGGACAACCTGTGGCTGGTCACCGCGCGCCCCTCCGCCGTCCGGGAGGACTGGCTGGACGCCGCCGACTTCCGCGAACTGTCCCTCGCCCCGATGCGGCAGGCCGACGTGCGGGCGTTCGTGCACCGCTGGCACCGCGCGGTCGGCGGGACGGCGGAGGACGCGGCCGTGCTGCTCGACCTGGTGCACGCCCGCCAGGACCTGGCCGCCCTGGCCACCAACCCGCTGATGTGCGCCCTGATCTGCGCGCTGCACCGGGAGCGCAACGGCCACCTGCCGCGCGGCCGGAAGGCGTTGTACGACGCCGCGCTGTCGATGCTGCTCGAACGGCGCGACCGCGAGCGCCCCGACCCGCCGCGCGGCGCGCTGCTGCTGGACGCGGACACGCAGATCTCGCTGCTCCAGAAGCTGGCGTACTGGTTGATCACGAACGGCCGTTCGGAGCTGTCCACATCGCTGGCCGCCTCGCTGATCGCGAATGCCCTGCCGGTCATCCACCGCGGCGACGAGCTGGGCCCCGCGCCCGAGGTGCTGCGTCATCTGGTCGAGCGTTCCGGGCTCCTGCGGGAGCCTTCGGACGGGGCGCTCGACTTCGTGCACCGCACCTTCCAGGATTACCTGGGCGCCCGCGAGATCGTGGACTGGCAGCACTTCCCCGCCCTGGTCGCCAAGGCGCACGAGGACCAGTGGGAGGACGTCGTCCGCATGGCCGTGGCCCATGCCCAGCCGGTGCAGCGCGGTGAACTGCTCTCCGCTCTCGTCGCACGGGGCGACAGCGACGCCGAGCACCGGGTACGCCTGCACCTGCTCGCCATGGCCTGCCTGGAGCACGCCACCCAGTTGCAGCCGGCGGTGCGTGCCGAAGTGATCGAGCGGGCGCGGCGGTTCGTTCCGCCGCGGGTGCGCGACGAGAGCCGGGTGCTCGCGGATGTCGGGTCGGTGGCGATGGACCTGCTGCCGGGTCCGGACGGGCTGTCGGAGGAGGAGGCCGACGCGGTCATCTTCGCACTGACCCGGACGCCGACGGACGGCGCGCTGGTCAAACTGCGCGCGTTCCGTGATCATCCGGCGCCCTTCGTGCACCACCTTCTGGCCTCACACTGGCACCGCTTCGACATCGACCGGTACTTCGACGAGATCGTCGCCCACCTGCCGCATGCCGACGGCCAGGTGTTCCCGGCACATACCCTCGCGGAGCTGCACCACCTGCGATCCCTGCCGGGACTGAGCGGGCTCAATCTGCGCGGCGATTTCGCCGAAGCCGATATCGTCGCGTTCCTGACCGGTCGGCCGATCACCACATTCCGGCTGCGGGACTGCGACACGATCACCGACGTCGCCTTTCTGAACGGACCGGGCCGCATCGAGTCACTGCTGCTCGACAACTGCCCGCGCATCGCGGATCTCTCGCCGCTGGCCGACGGGCCGCTCCGCGAGCTGAGCCTGTACAGCGACACGGTGCAGCCGCTGCCGCGCGGCCTCGGGGAGCTGACCGGCGTTGAGGAGCTGACGATCGGCTCCCTCTACGAGCTGGACTCGCTGGACCGGCTGCCCCGCGACGCGCCCCTGACCTCCCTCACACTGCCGTCCGAGCTGCCAGGACTCACCGGCCTCGGGGCCTGGCCGGGGCTGGTCCGTCTCGCCCTGCACTTCGCCGAACGCCCCCTCACCGCGGCCGAGGGGCGGGCCCTGGCGGGCCTGGCGGAGCTGGCGCACCTGACCACGCACGTCGAGGCGGTGCGCGGACTGGCGCGCACCGGCACGGTGCTGCCGCAGGTCACCTTCGTGCAGCTGTTCCCGTACGACCGCGTGGAGCCGTTCACCCCGGACATGCTCCGCGACGTCGTCCTGGTGTTCCCCGGTCTTGAGACGCTCATCGTCAACAACGACGCCACCGATTTCCTGCCGCTTGAAGGGCTGCCCGGCCTCCGTTCGCTCCACGTGCTCTCCCCGAGCACGGCACACGGCGTTCCCGAGCACGTCGCGATCACGGCACCAGAGGCCCGGCGCTACTGAGCCGCGCCACCGGTGACACGTCCACCGGTGACACGTCGCCGCTGCCGGCATGTCTCCGTTGCCGATACGTCACCGCTGCCGAACTCGCCCCGATCCGGACACATTTGACTTACGCTGGGACAGATGGACACAGGAGCCATCGGACTGCGCATCGCCGCGGCCGCGTTCACACCGCTGGTGAAGCGGCTGTTCCGCCAGGACGGCCCCGGCGCCGGGCTCGCCGACCGGCCGGTGCGGATCTCGGCCCTCGTCTCCTTCACCGGCGAGAAGCGCACGCTGACCGAGCGCGACCTGCGCCGCCTGGCCGACGAGTTGGTGCGGCGCGCCGAGCAGGCCACCGGTCCGCACGACCCCTTCTCCGCCGCGGAACGGACCGCTGTCGCCGAGGCCGTGGCCCGCACCCTGCACGGGCTCGGCACGCTCGACATGGACGACGCCCAGGCCGTGGGCCTGGGCCCGGAGCGGTTCGCGGGGCTGCTGCGGACCAGGGCGCCGGACGCCTGCCGCGGCCTGTCGGCGGACGGGGCGCTGCTGCACGACCGGCTGATCGACAGCGCGAGCGTCCACATCCTGCACTTCTTCACCCAGCGGTCGACGTTCGTGCCCAGGACCCTCGTCGAGCAGAGCCGGCGGATCGAGGAGGTCATCCGCCTGCTGACGCGAACGCCAGAGCCCGCCGCCGAGGATCTCCCCTTCGAGGCCGAGTACACCGCGAGCCTCGTCCAGCTGCACGACCAGCTCACCATCGTCGGCGTCGACTTCACCAACTCGCCCGACAGCTGGTCCCTCAGCGCCACCTACCTGCACCTGGGCGTCGACGTCGCGGGCGCCGGCACCGGGGAGGACCCGGAGCCCGGCGGCCCGCAGCCGCCGATCCCCGTGGACCAGGCCCTCGCGAGGTCCGAGCGCGTACTGCTGCGCGGCATGGCCGGCGCGGGGAAGACGACACTGGTGCAGTGGCTCGCCGTGTCCGCGGCGGCCGGCCGGCTGTCCGGCGAGCTGACGGGCATGCGCGGCCGGATTCCGTTCGTGCTTCCGGTGCGCCGTTTCGCGGGCCGCGACTTCCCCGCGCCCGCCGAGTTCCTGGCGGCGGCCCGCCACCCGCTGGCCGGTGCCGAGCCGAACGGCTGGGCCGTGCGCGTACTCAAGGCCGGCCGCGGGCTGCTGCTCATCGACGGCATCGACGAGGCGCCGGCCGACCGCCGCGAGGAGATCAGGCGCCAGCTCGGCCGACTGCTGCGGATGTTCCCCGGCAACCTGTGGCTGGTGACGAGCCGCCCGTCCGCCGTGCGCGACAACTGGCTGGCGGCGCAGTCCTTCACCGAGCTGAGCCTGGCCCCGATGAGCCGCGAGCAGGTCGACCGCTTCATCCGCATATGGCACGCCGCGTCCGCCGACGACGGCGGCCGGGACCACGCCCGCCTCCCCGAGTACGAGCGCAAGCTGCTGCACTCGGTCCGCATCATCCGCGAGCTGCGCCGCCTGGCCACCAACCCGCTGCTCTGCGGCCTGATCTGCGCGCTGAACCGCGACCGCAACGGCATCCTGCCGCGCGGGCGCAAGGCCCTGTACAAGGCGGCGCTCGCAATGCTGCTCGAACGGCGCGATCCGGAGCGCGAGGTCGACGCGGACGGCATCGTGCTGGAACGGGAGGCCAAGGAACGGCTGCTGCAGAAGCTGGCCCACTGGATGCTGCTCAACGACCGGTCCGAGATCGACCGCGCCACCGCCGTCGACATCCTCGCGGGCCACCTGCCCGCCATCCCGAGCGCCGGCGGGCAGGGCACCGCGGAGGAGCTGTTCGACCACCTGCTGCACCGCACCGGGCTGCTGCGCATGCCGACGCCCGACTCCGTCGACTTCGTGCACCGCACCTTCCAGGACTACCTCAGCGCCAAGGAGGCCGTGGAGCGGCACGACTTCCCGTTCCTGGTGAACAACGCGCACCGCCCGGACTGGGACGAGGTGATCCGCATGGCCATCTCGCTGGCCCGCCCGGACGAGTGCGCCCGCATGATCGAGAACCTGGTGTCCGCGAAGCCCGGGCTGCGCCCGGCCGAGGCCAAGTACTGCAAGCTGCTGGCCGCCGCCTGTCTTGAGCACGCCACCGAGATGAGCCCGGAGGCGCGCGAGATGGTCCGCCAGCGCACGCGTTTCCTGGTCCAGCCGGAGAGCGTCGCCAGCGCCCGCGGCCTCGGCTGGATCGGGCCGATCGCCCTGGAGCTGCTGCCGGACCCGGAGGGCGTGCCGGACCGCAAGGCACTCCTGCTGGCCGCGACCGCCACCGGTGTCAGGGACGACGCGGCGATCGACTACCTGGCGCGGCTGCGCTCCCACCCCTCCCTCGCCGTACGGGCGGAGCTGGCCGGCGCGTGGCGGCGCTTCGACACCGAACGGTACGCCGACGAGATCATCGCGCACCTGAACCCCGCCGGCCTGTACTTCACGGTCACCGACCTCGGCGAGCTGGCGGCCCTGCGGCGCCTCGGCGGCCGGGCCCGGGTCAAGGTCGCGGAACGGCTCACCCCGGACGAGCTGATCGACGGCCTCGCCGCGCAGCCGCTGACCCACCTCTACCTGCTGGTCCACGACGCCCGGCGCGGCCTCGACTGGCTGGCCGCGTTCCCCCGGCTGACGACGCTGCGCCTCGGCCACCATGTGGGGCCGGTGCACGGGGTGCCCGCGGGAATCACCGTGGAACAGGACTCCTGACACGGGAATGTCCCCGCGGCCCGTCGGGCCGCGGGGACATTCCGCTCGGGAGCGTGCCGGCTCCGCCGGGGCGCGCGCCGGGGCGCGCCCCGCGGTGCCTACTCCTTCGCCAGGTTGGGACCGCCCTTGGCGGCCTGCTCCACCGGCGGGGCGTCCGGCAGCGAGGACTTCTCCTCGCCGCGGAAGGTGAAGGCCTTGTCCTTCTCCTCGCCCTCGGTGTCCACGACCACGATGTGGCCGGGGCGCAGCTCGCCGAAGAGGATCTTTTCGGACAGCACGTCCTCGATCTCCCGCTGAATGGTCCGCCGCAGCGGCCGGGCGCCGAGCACCGGGTCGTACCCGCGCTTGGCCAGCAGCTGCTTGGCGTCCGCGCTCAGCTCGATCGCCATGTCCCGGTCCTTCAGCCGGTCGTCCACCTGCGCGATCATCAGGTCGACGATCTTCATGATGTCGTCCTGCGTCAGCTGGTGGAAGACCACCGTGTCGTCGACACGGTTGAGGAACTCGGGGCGGAAGTGCTGCTTCAGCTCGTCGTTGACCTTGGCCTTCATGCGCTCGTAACCGGTGGCGACATCGCCGGCCACCGCGAAGCCCATGTTGAAGCCCTTGGAGATGTCCCGGGTGCCGAGGTTCGTCGTCATGATGATGACGGTGTTCTTGAAGTCCACGACCCGGCCCTGGGAGTCGGTCAGCCGACCGTCCTCCAGGATCTGGAGCAGCGAGTTGAAGATGTCCGGGTGGGCCTTCTCCACCTCGTCGAACAGCACGACGGAGAACGGCTTCCTGCGCACCTTCTCGGTGAGCTGGCCACCCTCCTCGTACCCCACGTATCCGGGCGGGGAGCCGAAGAGGCGCGACACCGTGTGCTTCTCGCCGAACTCCGACATGTCGAGGGAGATCAGCGCGTCCTCGTCACCGAAGAGGAACTCCGCGAGCGTCTTGGACAGCTCGGTCTTACCGACGCCGGAAGGACCGGCGAAGATGAACGAACCGCCGGGCCGCTTCGGGTCCTTCAGGCCGGCCCTGGTGCGGCGGATGGCCTGCGAGAGCGCCTTGATGGCGTCCTCCTGGCCGATGACGCGCTTGTGCAGCTCGTCCTCCATGCGCAGCAGGCGGGAGGACTCCTCCTCCGTCAACTTGAAGACCGGGATGCCGGTGGAAGCGGCGAGGACCTCGGCGATCAGCTCCTCGTCCACCTCGGCGACGACGTCCATGTCGCCCGACTTCCACTCCTTCTCCCGCTGGGCCTTCGCGGCCAGCAGCTGCTTCTCGTTGTCGCGCAGCGAAGCGGCCTTCTCGAAGTCCTGCGAGTCGATCGCGGACTCCTTCTCGCGCCGCACACCGGCGATCTTCTCGTCGAACTCCCGCAGGTCCGGCGGCGCGGTCATCCGGCGAATGCGCATCCGGGAACCGGCCTCGTCGATAAGGTCGATCGCCTTGTCCGGCAGGAAGCGGTCGGAGATGTACCGGTCGGCCAGCTGGGCCGCGGCGACCAGGGCGGAGTCGGTGATGGAGACGCGGTGGTGCGCCTCGTACCTGTCGCGCAGACCCTTCAGGATCTCGATGGTGTGCGGCAGCGACGGCTCCGCGACCTGGATGGGCTGGAAGCGGCGTTCGAGGGCCGCGTCCTTCTCCAGGTACTTGCGGTACTCGTCCAGTGTGGTGGCGCCGATGGTCTGGAGCTCACCGCGGGCCAGCATCGGCTTCAGGATGCTGGCGGCGTCGATCGCGCCCTCGGCGGCGCCCGCGCCCACCAGCGTGTGCAGCTCGTCGATGAACAGGATGATGTCGCCGCGGGTGCGGATCTCCTTGAGCACCTTCTTCAGGCGCTCCTCGAAGTCACCGCGGTAACGGGAACCGGCCACCAGGGCGCCCAGGTCCAGGGTGTAGAGGTGCTTGTCCTTGAGGGTCTCGGGCACCTCGCCCTTGACGATGGCCTGGGCCAGGCCCTCGACGACCGCCGTCTTGCCGACGCCGGGCTCGCCGATGAGGACCGGGTTGTTCTTGGTCCTGCGGGAGAGCACCTGCATGACCCGCTCGATCTCCTTCTCGCGCCCGATGACCGGGTCGAGCTTGGATTCGCGGGCGGCCTGGGTGAGATTGCGGCCGAACTGGTCCAGCACCAGGGAGGTCGACGGCGTGCCCTCGGCGGGGGCGCCCGCGGTCGCGGCCTCCTTGCCGCCGGAGTAGCCGGACAGCAGCTGGATGACCTGCTGCCGCACCCGGTTGAGGTCGGCACCCAGCTTCACGAGGACCTGGGCGGCCACGCCCTCGCCCTCGCGGATCAGGCCGAGCAGGATGTGCTCGGTGCCGATGTAGTTGTGGCCGAGCTGGAGGGCCTCGCGGAGCGAGAGCTCCAGCACCTTCTTGGCCCGGGGGGTGAAGGGAATGTGGCCGGACGGGGCCTGCTGGCCCTGACCGATGATCTCCTCCACCTGCTGGCGGACCGCCTCAAGCGAGATCCCGAGGCTCTCCAGGGCCTTAGCGGCGACACCCTCACCCTCGTGGATCAGGCCCAGGAGGATGTGCTCGGTGCCGATGTAGTTGTGGTTGAGCATCCGGGCTTCTTCCTGAGCCAGGACGACAACCCGCCGCGCGCGGTCGGTGAACCTCTCGAACATCGTTAATCGCTCCTCAGAGCGGTCAGGCAGTAAAGGGGTCGGTCCCCTCCCTGTCCTTCCGCAGCTTAGTCCCGCAACGGGGGACCGCTCATTCCAACTGTCTGCTCCTGTCCCCGGCGTCGTGCCCCGAACAGGCGACAACAGTTCCAACCCCAGGGTGCGAGACGATGTTCCCGCAGGCCAAGCCCCGGCGCTCGGGGCGACTACGCCGATGGCGAACGCCCCTGACCGACACTCCCGGCCCCACTGTCACCGCCCCCCATCCATGAGTGACCCATCATCTGTTAAGAACTGCCTACCCCTCCAGGCTGACACTCCATGCCGTACCAGCCACGGACATCCGCTACAGGCGAACGGGATCACGGTGCGCAGCGGGACGCAGACCACGCGTAACTCTTCCGTACGGAACCGGGTTGCTCACGGCATGACACTCACGATTCCGCGACCGCGACCACACGTCGCTCCGGGCGCGGGGCGCCTGCGCCCGCGCGCGAGAGGCGCGTGAGAACGAGGGGGCCGCCGGGGCGCGGGGGCGGGACCGCGGGCGAGGACCCGCGGGCCCGGAGCGGCTGCGCGCCGCCGCCGGGCACTCCTCGGGGGGCCGTCCGCCTGCACGACCCCCCGGACAGGGAGATGAACCGCCGCGGCGCCCGAGCTCGCCGGAGCCGGTACGGCCCGGCGGGCGCCGCCGCGACTGAGCGCCACCGGACACGGCCGGCCCGTGGCACCCGGTCGCTACTTCAGACGCCGGCCTTCTCGTAGGCCTCGCGAATGTTGGCGGGAACACGGCCCCGGTCATTGACCTCGTATCCGTTTTCCTTCGCCCAGGCCCGAATTTTCGCCGTGTCCTGGCTACTGCTCCCGCCGCCCGTCGCGGCCGCGCGGGCCCGTCCCCTGGCGGCCCTGCCACCACCGGCACGGCGGCCGGCCTTGACATAGGGCTCCAGGGCGTTGCGGAGCTTGTCCGCGTTATCGGAGTTGAGGTCGATCTCGTAAGTCTTGCCGTCGAGCGCGAACGTAACGGTCTCGTCCGCCTCGCCACCGCTGAGGTCATCGAGGAGAAGGACCTGAACCTTCTGTGCCACCGGGCTACTCCTCATTCATCGTCGCTGAATACCAATGACTGTTGTACTGCGGATGTAATCAAACCGCCATTGCCGGAAAAACACAAACCCCGGAGCCTCTTTACTGTGCAAGCGATAAGACACGGTGGGACGTTTCGGACATAAGCACCACCTATCGCCTCAATCAGAGATGCAGCAGCATCCGACTGTTACCCAAGGTGTTGGGCTTCACCCGTTCCAACCCCAGGAACTCGGCCACTCCCTCGTCATAGGAACGCAGCAGCTCACTGTAGACATCGCCATCCACCGGGGCGTCGCCGATCTCCCGGAAGCCGTGGCGGGCGAAGAACTCCACTTCGAAGGTCAGGCAGAAAATGCGCCGCACGCCGAGCCTGCGGGCCGTCAGCAGCAACTTCTCCAGCACCTGATGCCCCACCCCCCTGCCCTTCAGCAGCGGGTCCACCGCGAGCGTGCGCACCTCCGCCAGGTCTTCCCACATCACGTGCAGGGCCCCGCAGCCGACCACCTGCGCGTCGTGGTCCCGCTCGGCCACCCAGAACTCCTGAATGTCCTCGTAAAGCGTCACCGTCGCCTTGTCGAGCAGGATGCCGCCTCGCGAGTAGCCGTCGATCAGCCGGCGCACCGCCGGGACATCTGTAGTCCTGGCACGGCGGACAGTAACTTCGCTCGAGGTATCCGGCACAACCGCGAGGCTATCGCTGCGTGCCTTCACCTTCGTCTTCGGGGGCGGGAGCATCTGATCCGGGTACTCCCGACACATCCACCACCCGCAGCGCGTCGCGCAATGCCTCGGTCTGCCCGGCCGACATCATGCCGAAGAAAGCCACCAGCGCGGCGGCCGGGTTGTCGCTCTCCGACCACGCGTCATTCATCAATGCCGCCGAGTACGCAGCGCGAGTGGAGATCGCCTCATAGCGATAGGCCCGGCCCTCCTGCTCGCGCCGGACCCAGCCCTTCTGGTGCAGGTTGTCCAAGACGGTCATCACCGTCGTATAGGCGATCGAACGCTCCCGCCGCAGATCTTCGAGAACTTCCCGCACCGTGACGGGCCGGTTCCACTCCCATACGCGGCTCATCACCGCGTCTTCCAGCTCTCCCAATGGTCGAGGCACAGGATGAAGAATAGCCCGGTGGCGACAAAACGGACAGGTCCGACGTATGCCCACCATACCCGCATGCGAGCGGGAGGGAACGTGAGGGGCCCCGGCGCGCGGAACGGCGCGAGACGGCCCGGAACGGCGCGTGGCGGCGCGGACGGGGCGTACCGGGGAAGAGGGGAGGGCGCCGCGGGGAGGCGGCGCCGGAACGCGAGGGAACGCCGTCAGGCGCGGCGTTCGGCGGGCTGCTCGCTCTCGCCCGCGGCCCGCGCGGCGAGCGCCGCGTCGACGGCGGCATCCTCCTTGTACTTGTTGACGCCACCCTGGGTCCTGATGATCGTCACGATCAGCCAGGTGAAGCCGACGGCCATCACGGCCGGCGGAAAGAGTGCGGCGACGTAGTCCACAGCGATCGGCCT
The DNA here is from genome assembly GCF_001984575.1 of Streptomyces sp. MP131-18. GTDB lineage: Bacteria > Actinomycetota > Actinomycetes > Streptomycetales > Streptomycetaceae > Streptomyces > Streptomyces johnsoniae. Next base: position 3,392,203 of record NZ_LZNS01000001.1, read on the forward strand.
CCTAGAACGCGCTCGGGCGAGCCGTTCCCCAGCCTACCGACCGCCTTGCGGGGAGTTTTCCCCACTCCTCCCGTCCTGCGCGTCCCCGCCCTCGTCACGCCGCGCGGGCGGCTGCCCCTGCTGCCCGGGCGGCGGGGCCTGGCGCTTGCGGTGCGGGGGGAAGACCTCCGCCGGGGTCGGCACGGGGCGGCCCGTGGCGGGCCGGCGCGGCTGCTGTTCAGCGTTCTCGTTCCCGTCACCGCCCGCGGTGCGGGCACCCCGGGGACCCTGGGAACCGTTCGACGTAACCATAAACCGACATTAAGTGGTAAGCAGACAAACTGCCGCTATTCGTCGGCCAACGGCGTGTTTCCCCGGGTCGGGTGACGTCAGGAGCGCGACACGTTCCGCTCGTACACCAGCCGGAGGCCGACCAGGGTCAGCCACGGCTCGTGCTCGTCGATCACCGTCGACTCGCGCAGCACCATCGGCGCCAAGCCGCCCGTCGCGATCACCGTCACGTCGTCCGGGTCGTCCGCCAGCTCCCGCGACATGCGCTCCACCATGCCGTCCACCTGGCCGGCGAAGCCGTACAGGATGCCGGACTGCATCGACTCCACCGTGTTCTTCCCGATCACGTGCCGCGGCCTGGCCAGCTCCACCTTCCGCAGCTGCGCGCCGCGCAGGCCCAGGGCCTCCACCGAGATCTCGATGCCCGGCGCGATCGCCCCGCCCGCGTACTCCCCGCGCGCCGAGACCGCGTCGTACGTGGTGGCCGTGCCGAAGTCGACGACGATGCACGGGCCGCCGTACAGCTCGACGGCGGCCACCGCGTTGATGATCCGGTCCGCGCCGACCTCCTTCGGGTTGTCCGTGAGGATCGGCACGCCCGTTTTGACGCCCGGCTCGACCAGCACCGCCGGAATGTCCCCGTAGTAGCGCCGCGTCACCTCCCGCAGCTCGTGCAGCACGGAGGGCACGGTGGAACAGATAGCGATGCCGTCGATGCCGTCGCCCAGCTCGTCGCCGAGCAGCGGATGCATCCCCATCAGGCCCTGGAGCAGCACCGCGAGCTCGTCGGCAGTGCGCCGGGCATCGGTGGAGATGCGCCAGTGCTCCACGATCTCCTCGCCGTCGAACAGGCCGAGGACAGTGTGCGTGTTGCCGACGTCGATAGTGAGCAGCATGGTCAGTCGCGCCTCTCGGGGCGGAGGTCGAGCCCGATGTCCAGGATCGGGGCGGAGTGGGTGAGCGCACCGACCGCCACGTAGTCGACGCCCGCGTCCGCGTAGGCGCGCGCGGTGTCGAGGCCGAGGCGGCCGGAGGACTCCAGGGCTGCGCGGCCCGCGACGAGCGCCACGGCCTCCGCGGTGGCCTCGGGCGTGAAGTTGTCCAGCAGGATCAGGTCGGCGCCCTCGGCGAGCACGGGCTCGATCTGGTCGAGGTGGTCGACCTCGACCTCGACCGGCACGCCGGGGAATTCCTCGCGGACCTTGCGGAACGCCTCCGCTACGCCGCCCGCGGCGATCACGTGGTTGTCCTTGATGAGCGCGGCGTCGGACAGGGACATGCGGTGGTTGACGCCCCCGCCGCAGCGCACGGCGTACTTCTCCAGGGACCGCAGACCCGGCGTCGTCTTACGGGTGTCGCGGACCCTGGTCGAGGTGCCGGCGAGGGCGTCCGCCCAGGCCGCGGTGGCGGTGGCGATCCCGGAGAGGCGGCACAGCAGGTTCAGCGCGCTGCGCTCGCCGGTGAGCAGGTCCCGGGTGCGGGTGGTCACGGAGAGCAGCACCTGGCCCGGCGCGACGCGGTCGCCGTCCGCGACGTGCCGTTCCACCTCGAACTCGTCGGTGCACACGATCGACAGCACCGCCTCGGCGACGTGCAGCCCCGCCACCGTCCCCGCCTGCCTGGCGACGAAGTCCCCGGTGGCCACCGCCTCCTCGGGAACGGTCGCCACGGTCGTGACGTCCACCCCGTTGTCCAGGTCCTCCTCGACCGCCAGATGCGCCACGTCCTCGACGTGCACCGGGTCGAGGCCGCCGGCCGTGAGCAGGTCGGCCAGGTCCGGGTCGAGCCCGCACTCCAGCGGGTCGTGCGCCGCGGCCTCGTCCCCGGCGCCGCAGCCGCAGCCCGCGCCGCAGCCGCCGGCCGCCGGTTCTTCGCCGGGCCGCGCACCGAGCGGCAGCAGGGTCAGCTCAACGGGCCTGGCGGGAGGGGTGTCGGGGCTGGTCACGGCTCGTGGGTCTCCAATTTCGCTGCTCCGTCCGCGCGGCGCGGTGCGGAGGTTGGTGGGTCCTGCGCGGCCGACAGGGCGCGGGTGGCAGGGAACGCGGTCGTGCCGGTGGGGTGAACGGCGAGGGCCGAGCCCTCGGCGGCCGGGGCCAGCGTGGCGACGAGGTGGCGCCGCCAGTGGGCATCGTCCCGCTCCGGGTGGTCCTCGCGCCAGTGACAGCCGCGGGTCTCGGGGCGCAGCGCGGCCACGGCGACCAGGACCCGGGCCACCAGGTGCAGGTTAGCCGTCTCCCAGGTGTCCGTGCCCGGCTCGGCCGGCTTCCTGTCGACGTCCGCCGCGAGCCGGTCGAGATCTGCCGCCGCGGCGGCGAGACCCGCCGCGGAACGCAGCACCCCGGCGCCCGCGGTCATCGCGCGCTGGATCGCCGTCCTGGCCGCGGTGGGCAGCAGCCCGGGCCCGCCGGGCGGCGGCGCGGGAACGGGCGGGCCCGCGGCCGGCCGGTCCGCCGCGACGGCCGCGGCGATGCGTTCGGCGAAGACCAGGCCCTCCAGCAGGGAGTTGGAGGCCAGGCGGTTCGCGCCGTGCACCCCGGTGCAGGCCGTCTCGCCGCAGGCGTAGAGGCCGGGCACCGTGGTGCGGCCCGCCAGGTCGGTGCGGACGCCGCCTGAGGCGTAGTGGGCGGCGGGCGCCACCGGCACCGGCGCGGTCACCGGGTCGATGCCGTGGGCGCGGCAGGCGGCCAGGATCGTGGGGAAGCGGCGCTGCCACATCGCGGCGCCGAAGTGCCGGGCGTCCAGGTACATGTGGTCCGTGCCCTGCTCGCGCATGCGGCGCGTGAGGGCCTTGGCGACGACGTCGCGGGGCGCAAGCTCGGCCAGCTCGTGCTGTCCGGCCATGAAACGGACGCCGGCGCCGTCGACCAGGTGCGCCCCCTCGCCGCGGACCGCCTCGGATATCAGCGGCTGCCGGCCCTCGGCCCCCGGGCCGAGGAACAGCACCGTGGGGTGGAACTGCACGAACTCCAGGTCGGAGACCTCCGCGCCCGCGCGCAGCGCGAGCGCCACCCCGTCGCCGGTCGAGACCGCCGGGTTGGTGGTGGCGGAGAACACCTGCCCCATACCGCCGGTGGCCAGCACCACGGCCGGGGCGTGCACGGCGCCCACGCCGTCCTGCCGCCCCTCCCCCATCACGTGCAGGGTGACCCCGGCCGTCCGGCCCGCGGCGTCCTTCAGCAGGTCGAGGGCCAGCGCGTTCTCGACGGTGTCGATGCCCGCCCGCCGGACCGCGGCCACCAGAGCCCGCGAGATCTCCGCGCCGGTGGCGTCGCCCCCGGCGTGCGCGATGCGGCGCCGGTGGTGGCCGCCCTCCCGGGTCAGGGAGATCCGGCCGTCGGCCTCCTCGTCGAACCGCGCGCCCAGGGCGATGAGCCGGCGCACCGCGTCCGGCCCCTCGGACACCAGCGCGCCGACCGCGGTCTCGTCGCACAGCCCGGCACCCGCCACGAGCGTGTCCCGCAGGTGCTGGGCCGGGCTGTCGCCCTCGCCGAGGGCGGCGGCGATGCCGCCCTGCGCCCAGCGCGTGGAGCCGTCGTCGAGGCGGGCCTTGGTGACGATCACGGTACGCAGGCCCGCGGCGGCGCAGCGCAGCGCGGCGGTGAGCCCGGCGACGCCCGAACCGACGACGACCACGTCGGCGCCGATCGCCCAGCCGGGCGCGGGGGCGGGCAGCGCGGCGGGCAGGGGTATGCCCGCGCGGACGGTCATGCGTTCCCGCCCAGGCCGAGGCGGACATTGTCGATGAGCCGGGTGGTGCCCACCCGGGCGGCCACCGCCATGATCGCCTCGCCGCGGTAGCCGTCCGGCACCTCGGTCAGGTCCGCCGGGTCGAGCAGGGCCAGGTAGTCGAGGGCCAGCGGCGGGTCGAGCGCCGCGGCGGCGTCGAGAACGCCCCGGGCCGCGGCGCGCGCCGCCGCGGGCGCGCGGTGCCCGCGCGCCGCGAACAGCGCGCCCGACAGCGCGAGCGCCGTGGTGCGCTCCGCCGGGGAGAGGTACCGGTTGCGGCTGGAGAGGGCCAGGCCGTCGGGCTCGCGGACGGTGGCGACGGGCACGATCTCCACGGGAAAGTCGAGATCGCGCACCATGCGGCGGATGAGCGCGAGCTGCTGCGCGTCCTTCTCGCCGAACAGCGCGTAATCCGGCCGGGTGAGGTGCAGCAGCTTGGCGACGACGGTCAGCATGCCGTCGAAGTGGCCGGGGCGGGAGGCGCCCTCCAGGCGCTCGCCCAGGGGCCCCGCCGCGACGCGGATCAGGGGCCGGCCCGCCGGGTACATCACGTCGTCCGCGGGCGCGAAGACGAGGTCGGCGCCGGCGGCCCCGGCGAGCTTCACATCGGCGTCGAGGGTCCGCGGGTAGCGGTCGAAGTCCTCGCCCGCACCGAACTGCAGCGGGTTCACGTACACGGTGACGACGATCTGCCCGTCCGGCCCGACCCGCTCGCGCGCGGCGTGGATGTTCGCCGCGTGGCCCTCGTGCAGGGCGCCCAGCGTCATCACGACGGCGCGCGGCGCGCCGGGGCGGTACCGGGCGTGCAGGTCCTCGGCGCGGTGCGCCACGGCTATGGTCATCGTTCTCCTCCGTCGTCCGTGCCCGCGGCGCTCCCGCCCGCGGCACCGTCCGCCAGCACCCCGAGCAGCGCCTCGGCCAGCTCCGGCTTCAGCAGGCCGCGGTCCAGGGCGCGGTCCGCGGTCGTGCGGGCCATCGCGAGGTAGCCGGCCAGCGCCTGCGGGGCGTGGGCGCGCAGCTCGGCGACGTGGGCGGCGACCGTTCCCGCGTCCCCGCGGGCGACCGGGCCGGTCAGGGCGGCGTCACCGGAACGCAGCGCATTGTCGAGCGCCGCGCCGAGCAGCGGCCCGAGCATGCGGTCGGGCGCGGAGACGCCCGCGGTGCGCAGCAGCTCAAGGGCCTGCGCGACGAGCGTGACCAGGTGGTTGGCGCCGAGGGCGAGCGCCGCGTGGTACAGCGGGCGGGCCCCCTCCTCGATCCACTCCGGCTCGCCGCCCATCTCGATGACCAGCGCCTCGGCGGCCAGCCGCAGCTCGGCGGGCGCGGTGACGCCGAACGAGCAGCCCGCGAGCCGCTGCACGTCGACCGGGGTGCCGGTGAACGTCATCGCGGGGTGCAGCGCGAGCGGCAGCCCGCCGGCGCGCAGCGCGGGGGCCAGGACGCCCGCACCGTACCGGCCGGAACAGTGCACGAGCAGCTGGCCGGGGCGCACCGCGCCGGTCTCGGCCAGGCCGGCGACCAGCGCGGGCAGCGCGTCGTCGGGAACGGTCAGCAGCACCAGGTCCGCGCGGGCCAGTACCTCGTCGGGGGCGACCAGCGGCACCCCGGGCAGCAGCGCCTCGGCGCGGCGGCGGGAGGCATCGGAGACGCCGGAGGCGGCCACCGGGCGGTGCCCGGCCAGGCTCAGCGCGGCCGCGAGCGCGGGGCCGACCCGGCCGGCGCCCACGACGCCGACCCGCAGGCGGGCGGGGCGGTCGCGCGCCTCGGTGCCCCTGGAGGAGTTGGCGGCGGCGTTCACGGCGGGAGGGCCTCTTTCTTCGCGCGTTCCGGTCCCCGTACTCGGTACCGGACGTCGGTCCAGCTTAAGGCCGCCCGCCACGGCCCGCGGGCCCCTCCCGCCCGGCGTCAGCGCCCGCCCGCCCTGACCAGCCCGGTCTCGTAGGCGAGCACCACGGCCTGCACCCGGTCGCGCAGGCCCAACTTCGCGAGGATGCGGCCGACATGGGTCTTCACCGTCGCCTCGGACACGAACAGCGACGTGGCGATCTCCCCGTTCGACAGGCCCTGGGCGATCAGCATGAGTACCTCCCGCTCCCGGTCGGTCAGCTGATCGAGCTCGGGGTGCGCATTCTGGTCGGGAACGGGCAGCAGCGTCACGAACCGGTCGAGCAGGCGGCGGGTGGTGGAGGGCGCGACGACCGAGTCGCCGCTGTGCACCGAGCGGATCGCGCCCAGCAGCTCGTCCGGCGGGACGTCCTTCAGCATGAACCCGGCCGCGCCCGCCTTGAGCCCGGAGAACGCGTACTCGTCGAGGTCGAACGTCGTCAGGATGAGGACCTTGGGCTCGCCAGGGCCGCCCTCGCCGCCCTGGCAGATGCGCCGGGTGGCCTCCACACCGTCCAGGCGCGGCATGCGCACGTCCATCAGCACGATGTCGATCGCGGTGGAGCGCAGCACCTCCAGGGCCTCGGCGCCGTCCCCGGCCTCCGCGGTGACCTCCATGTCCGGCTGCGCGGCCAGCACCATCTTGAAGCCGGTGCGCAGCAGCACCTGGTCGTCGACGAGCATCACGCGGATCGGCATGGTCGTTCCCCCTTCGTGTCCTTCGCGCTTCGTGTCCTTCGCACCGGTCATTCGACGCCCGTCAGCGGCAGCGTGGCGCTGATCCGGAAGCCGCCGCCCGGCCGCGGCCCCGCCACCAGCACGCCGCCGACCATACCCACCCGCTCCCGCATGCCGATCAGCCCGTGCCCGAGCCCGTCGAGGCCGCGCTCCTCGTACAGCTCGCGCTGCGCGCCGCGCCCGTCGTCCTCCGCCAGGACGGTCAGCGCGTCAGGACCGTACGCCAGCCTGACGGTCGCGCCGACGTCCGGGCCGCCGTGCTTGCGCGAATTGGTCAGCGCCTCCTGCACGATGCGGTACGCGGTCAGCTCGACGCCGCTCGGCAGGGGCCGCGGGGTGCCCTCTATGCGGAAGTCCACCGGCAGCCCGCTGTCCCTGACCTGGTCGACCAGGTCGGCCAGCTGCTCCACGCCGGGCTGGGGCACGTAGTCCTGTGCCGTGCCCTCGCCCGTCTCGCTGCGCAGCACCCCCAGCAGGCGCCGCATCTCGGTCAGCGCCTGGCGGCCGGTGCCGGAAATCGTCTGGAGCGCGTTGCGCGTCTGGTCGGGCGCGGTGTCCAGCACGTAGGCGGCGCCGTCGGCCTGCACGACCATCACCGACACGTTGTGTGCGACGACGTCGTGCAGCTCGCGGGCTATGCGCGCCCGCTCGGCGGCCACCGCAATGCGCGCCTGCGTCTCGCGCTCCATCTCCAGGCGGTGCGCCCGCTGCTCCAGCTCGGCCCAGTAGGCGCGGCGGGTGCGCAGGGAATCGCCGAGCACCCAGGCCAGGCAGAACGCGATGGTGAGGAAGACGATACTGACGACCGTCTCGGCCGCGGACTGCCCCTCCGTCTCGTTGGGCCAGCGCAGGGAGGACAGGGTGGGGGCACCGAGCGACATACCGAGCGCCAGCCACGAGGGGCCGCGCGACGGGCGGGAGGCGACGGTGAAGATGATGACGAGGAACGCGAAGTTGGCCGGGAGCGGCGGGACGTCCGCCGCCAGCTGGTACAGGCCGGTGCCGATGGCGAGGACGAGCATGTGCTCCGGCTTGCGGCGGCGCAGGGTCACGACCACGGCGAGCAGCACGGCCGCGAACATGCCGCGCCACTCCGGCCGGTGGTACCCGCCATTCTGCTCGCCCAGGGCGATCGCCATGAAGGAGACGAGCAGCAGTACGAACGCCCAGGAGCCGTCGACCCAGGTCGGGTGACGGCGCAGGAAGTCGTAAAGCCGGTTCACGTCACCCAGAGTAGGCACGATGTCCAGCTCGGGAGTCAACCGGACGACCGATACGTGAAGCCGTCAACTACTCCTCAAGGTGGACGATGGGTGGGGAACGTGGTGAGAGTCGATGAGCCTGCCGCGCCGTGGCGGGCGGCCGCCGAGCGGGCGCTGTACGGGCCCGGGGGCTTCTTCGTCAGGGAGGCGCCGGCGGCGCACTTCAGAACGGCGGTGCACGCGTCGTCGCAGTTCGCGTGGGCCGTCGCGCGGCTGCTGATACGCGTGGACCGGGCGCTGGGGCAGCCGGCCGTGCTGACGTTCACCGACGTCGGGGCGGGCCGCGGCGAGCTGGTCGCGGGCGTCGTGGAGGCGCTGCCGGAGGCGGTGGCGGACCGGCTGCGCCCCTGCGCGGTCGAACGGGCGCCGCGCCCGCCGGGGCTCGACCCGCGGATCGAGTGGCGCACGCAGCCGCCGGAGGGCGCGGAGGGGCTGCTGTTCGCCAACGAGTGGCTGGACAACGTGCCGCTCGACGTCGCCGAGACGGACCCGGACGGCGTGCCGCGCTACGTGCTGGTGACGCGGACCGGGGAGGAACGGCTCGGCGCCCCGGTCGGGGGCGCCGACGCCGCGTGGCTGCGCCGCTGGTGGCCGGCCCCGCCGGAGCCGGGAACGCGGGCGGAGATCGGCCGCCCGCGCGACGCGGCCTGGGCGGCCGCGGCGGGCAGCCTGGCACGCGGCCTCGCGGTGGCCGTCGACTACGCCCACACCCGAGAACGGCGCCCGCCGCTCGGCACGTTGACCGGCTACCGGGAAGGGCGCACGGTGCGGCCGGTGCCCGACGGCGGCTGCGACCTGACGGCTCACGTGGCGCTCGACGCCTGCGCGGGGCCGGGCGCGGTGCTGCTGCCGCAGCGCGCCGCGCTGCGCGCGCTGGGGGTGGACGGGCGGCGCCCGCCGCTCTCGCTGGCCGCCGAGGACCCGGCGGCCTACCTGCGGGCGCTCGGCCGCGCGGGCCAGGCGGCCGAGCTGACCGATCCGGCGGGCCTCGGCGGCTTCACCTGGCTGGTGCAGCCCGCGGGCATCGCGAGTCCGCTGCCCTGACGCCCCGCGGGCCGCTTGTCGATCTACTTGTCGATGTCGCCGACGACGAAGAAGAACGACCCGAGGATCGCCACCATGTCGGAGACCAGCGTCCCCGGCAGCAGCTCGCCGAGCGCCTGGATGTTGTTGAACGAGGCGGAGCGCAGCTTCAGCCGGTACGGGGTCTTCTCGCCCTTCGAGACCAGGTAGTACCCGTTGATGCCGAGCGGGTTCTCCGTCCAGGCGTAGGTGGCGCCCTCGGGCGCCTTCAGCACCTTCGGCAGCCGCTGGTTCACCGGTCCCGGCGGCAGCTCGGCCAGCCGGTCCAGGCACGCGTCGGCGAGGTCCAGGGCGTTCCGCGTCTGGGCGAGCAGCACCTCGAACCTGGCGAGGCAGTCGCCCGCCTCCCTGGTCTCGACGCGCAGCACGTCGCCCAGCTCGCCGTAGGCCAGGTACGGCTCGTCGCGGCGCAGGTCGAAGTCGACGCCGCTGGCCCGCGCGATCGGCCCGGACACCCCGTAGGCGTGCACGGCCTCGCGGCCCAGCACGCCGACGCCGCGGGTGCGGGCCCGGAACACCTCGTTGCCCAGCAGCAGGTCGTCGAACCGGCCCAGCCGCCCGCGGACGGCCGCGACGGCCTCCCTGGCGCGGCCGGTCCAGCCGGCGGGCAGCTCGTCCTTCAGGCCGCCCACCCGGTTGAACATGTAGTGCATCCGGCCGCCCGAGACCTCCTCCATGACCTGCTGGAGGCTCTCCCGTTCGGTGAAGGCGTAGAAGATCGGCGTCAGGCCGCCCAGTTCGAGCGGGTAGGAGCCGAGGAACATCAGGTGGTTGAGCGCCCGGTTCAGCTCGGCGAGCAGCGTGCGCAGCCACACGGCGCGCTCGGGGACCTCCATGCCGAGCATCCGCTCGACGGCGAGCACCACGCCCAGCTCGTTGGCGAAGGCGGACAGCCAGTCGTGCCGGTTGGCCAGCACGATGATCTGCCGGTAGTCGCGCGCCTCGAACAGCTTCTCCGCGCCCCGGTGCATGTAGCCGATCACCGGCTCGGCGTGGGAGATGCGCTCCCCGTCGAGCACCAGACGCAACCGCAGTACTCCGTGCGTCGCGGGGTGCTGCGGCCCGATGTTCAGCACCATGTCGGTGCTCTCCGCGGCCCCGCCGACTCCGACCGTCGTCTCCGCCATGCGCGTCAGTCTTCCACCTCTCCGCGCCGCCCGTACCCGCTCTAAGCTTGCGGACTATGGACACGGTGGCACAAGGACCACGCGACGGGGGGTCCGATGCGGCCGGCGAGGACTGGCAGCCGGTCCGGCCCGCGCTGCTGCGCATGCGGCGGCTGCTCCTCCTGATCTGGCTGATGCCGCTCGCGGTGGCCGGCGGCCTGCTGCCGCCGCTGCTCGGCGCCGGGGTCTGGGCGCTGCTGGCGGTGCCGCCGCTGGCCGCGGCCGGGTGGGGCTGGGGCGCCCTCGGCCGCAACTGGCAGTCCTGGCGGTATCTGGAGCGCGACGACGACCTGCTGATCAGCCGCGGCGTGCTGTGGCGCAAGCTGACCGCGGTGCCCTACGGCCGGATGCAGCTGGTCGAGGTGACCTCGGGGCCGCTGGAGCGGAAATTCGGCCTGGCGCGGCTTCAGTTGCACACCGCGGCGGCGGCCACCGACGCGACCGTGCCCGGCCTCGACCCGGCCGAGGCGGAGCGGCTGCGCGACCGGCTCACGGAGCTGGGCGAGGCCCGTTCGGCGGGGCTGTGACGTGAGCGACGGCTCGGAGGAGTTCCCCGCGGGCCAGGGCAAGCGGCTGCATCCGCTCACGCCGTGGCGGCGGGCCTGGGCGCCGCTGGCCGGCCTGTTCGCCGTGGCGCTCCAGAACGCCGACCAGATCGGCTCCTGGTCGGGCTCGCTCGGCCTGGTCTGGCCTGCGCTGCTGGTGCTGGCGGTGCTGCTGTGCGCGGCCTGCTACGGCTGGCTGTCCTGGCGCGTCACCCGCTACCTGGTCACCGACACGGAGCTGCGCATCCGCACAGGACTGCTGTTCCGCCGGGCCGCGCACCTGCGCCTCGACCGCATCCAGTCGATCGACATCACCCGGCCGCTGCTGGCCAGGGCGCTGGGCGTGGCGAAGCTGAAGATGGACGTGGTCGGCTCAGGATCGGCGGACGAGCTGGCGTTCCTCGACGAGAACGAGGCCCGGGAGCTGCGCGCGGAGCTGCTGGCCCGCGCCGCGGGGATCGCGCCGGAGGCGGCGCCGACCGCGGGCGAGGCGCCGGCCAGGGAGCTGTTCCAGGTCGATTCGCGCACCCTGGCGTGGGCGCTGGCGCTGCTCGGCTCCACCTGGGGTTTCCTGCTGCTCGCCGTGGTCGTCACGCCGCTGATCTGGACGGCGACCTCCAGCGTCTTCGCCGCGCTGGTCGTCGTGCTGCCCATGCTGGCCGCGATCTGGCGCGCCGGGCTCGGCAGTTTCCTGAGCCAGTACGGCTGGACGGTCGGCGAGTCGCCCGACGGGCTGCGGCTCGACCACGGCCTGCTCCAGCGCGACCACGCGACCGTGCCGCCCGGCCGGGTGCAGTCGGTGCGGCTGGTGGAGCCGCTGCTGTGGCGGTCGCGCGGCTGGGTCAGGGTCGAGCTGGAAGTCGCAGGCGCGGGGAACGAGAGCGGTCTGCTGCTGCCGGTCGCCAGCCGGGAGGTGGCCGCCGCGCTGATCGGCCGCATCCTGCCCGCGGTCGACATCGACGAGGCGCTGGCCTCGGTCGGCCGGGCGCCGCGCCGCGCCCGCTGGGCGCTGCCGGTGTGGCGCGTCGGCTACGGGCACGGCGTCACGGACACGGTGTTCGTGGCGCGGCGGGGGCGCCTGCGGCGCACGCACACGCTGGTGCCGCACGCGAAGGTGCAGAGCGTCCGGATGACGCAGGGCCCGTGGATGCAGCGGCTGCGGCTCGCGGACATCCATGTGGACCACGGCGCGAACGGCACGGCGACCGCGCGCCTGGCGGACGCCGCGTACGCGGCGCGCGAGGTGGCGGCGCAGGCGAGACGTTCACGCCTCGGGCGCAGGGCCGCGGCTCCCGAACGCTGGCTCACCGGCCGGGACTGACCCGGCCGCCGCTGGCCGGCCGGGGCCGGTCAGCGGCGGGTCAGTGACGGGACGCGCGGCTCAGGACGCCCGGCCGCCGCCGGCCGCGACGAGCTTCAGCAGGGCCTCGGCGGCCGTCTTGACGTGTTCGCTGTCGCCGGGCAGCACGAAGATGCCGCGCGCTCCCCAGCCGGGCGAGACGTTGTACTTGGTGCCGTTCACCGTCAGGGCCACGGTCTTGCCGCGGGTGAACCGCACGAGGTTGCCCGCGACCTGGGGCAGCGGAGCACTGTCGATGGGCTGCTGGTCGCTGCCGAGCAGCGTCAGCGTGCCCTTGTCGACGATCACGTAGCCGTGCTGGGCAACGGGCTTGAGGCCCTTGCCTATCTGCACCTGATCGAAGACGTACTCCGGCTCGGCGCTGGTCATGACTCGCCCCCTGGCGATTCGTTGGGATGGATGGTCAGCGTGCCCGCGATGTCGTCGGCGGTCTCCTCCATCGAGGCACCGAGCGTCGGGCTCGACCAGGTGACCGTCAGTTCGACGAAGCCCTGGTCGTAGCCGGGCGGCACCACGTAATACGAAACGTACTCGTTCATCACCCGGCGGCCGTCTTCGCTCCGCTCGTTCAGCACCAGTTCGTGCACGCGGCAGGCCGGCCCGGCGGGCAGCTCGACGATGCTGACGAGGGGGTCACGGTAGCGGTAGGGCTGCGGCTGGGCCGCGAGCTCGGCCATCGCCTCGACCGTGCTCTGGTCCGCGGGCGCGGGCACCGGCGCTACGAACGCGGTGACCGGTACCAGCGGTCGCGAACTGAGCGGCTCCGGCGGCACGTAGACGGCGATGGGCGACGCCTCGCGCTCCAGCGCGCCGTCGCGGATCACCTGCAACTCCGGGTACACCGCCTCCGCGTAGTCCTGGCTCAGCTCGCCACCGCGGTCGGCTATCGCCTGGGCGGCCTGCTCGGCCGTGTCGGTGGCCTTCATGTCCAGCTGAATCCAGAACTCCTCCGGATGCTGGAACGCGGCCACCCACGGGTGGGCGGGCTCCTTCGTCAGCGCATCGGTCACGGCGTCGCAGCTCCTTTTCCGCCGGAGGCCGCTCCCCCGGGCTCCATGTTCGGCGCCGGTCCGGCCGGGACCAGCCGGTTCAGCGACCACTTCCGGACGGCGCCCCTGACCGCGTACGGTACGGCACCGATGGCGAACGCCAGTCCGAAGATGACGAGGAACAGCGGTCCCTCCACATCGCCGCCCGCCCCGACGAAGAAGGCCGGGACCACGCCCACCGCCACCACCGACGCCATCAGCGCCGAGTAGGCGAACGTGTCGTTCAGCGCATAGTCGCCCGTGCGCCACGGGCGCGCGGTGCGGTCCGCCTCCTGCCGGCCGGGGAAGGCGCGCAGCTCCTGCCGGCGCAGGCCGATCCCCGCCCGGTGGCAGAAGTCCGTGAGCCGCGTCAGCTGCGGGTCGCCGCCGAACCAGGTGTCCCCGTGCAGGAACGCCAGCACCGCCCGCCGCCGGTCGACGAGCGCGACGCCCCACGGCCGCCCGCCGTCCTGGAGCACCACGGCCTCCCGCACCCCGAGCACCGGGTCGGCGGGCGGCGGCAGACGCCGCTTCACGTTCTGGGCGGTGCGCAATTCGAGCGCGTCCGCGACCAGCCGGAGCGATGACCTGCCCAGGAACCCCCGGGTCACCGGCACGCCGGGGCTCGGCCGCAGCTCGGCCACGGCCGGCTCCTCCCCGCGCGGCGCGGCGAGGCCGAGCAGGAACGCGGCCCCGGCCGTGCACAGCGCGAAGACCAGGAACGGCAGCGAGACCAGCAGTTGCCAGGCGCCCTCCCCCGAGCCGAAGCCGCCGACCGCGAAGGCGGCGAGCATCAGCACGAGGAGCTGTGCAAGCGCGAAGAACAGCAGCAGCACCGCCGGCCCGTCCTTGGGTCCTGGCCGCAGCGTGCCCGCGAACTCCGGGGCGCGCGGCGGCTCCTGTCCGGGGGACTCGTGCACGGCAAGACCCTGGTGCCGCAGGAAGTCGGCCATCCCGGACAGTTCGAGGAAGTCCTCGCGCCTGGAGTCGTTCCTGACCGAGGGGAACGTGTCGGGCGCGTCGAGCGGCACCGGCACGGCCCCGTTCGGCAGCCAGTCGCTCGGCAGGAGGCAGGCGAGCGCCCGCCCTGTGCTATCGCAAAGGTGCACGCAGCCGCCGGACTTGTTGATCGCGCCCTTGCCGAGGTCCCGCAGCCGAGTGCGGGCCGCCGAGGAGCAGGGCCGCCCCTTGAGGTGCACGGCCGAGGCGACGCCCTGCGGTCCCAGCGGCCAGGCGTGGGTGCGCGCCCGCCCGCGCACCACAAGCCGGCCCGCCTCGGCCGCGACCCGCGCCCGCCGCAGCACGCCCCAGCGCACCAGGGGGCGCTGGGCCGCGAACAGGGCGGGCTGCACCGCGTTCACCGTGCGCCGGCCCCCGCCGTCTCGTTCACCAGCGGGTGGTCGCCGTCGGAGAGGCCGGGCCAGTCCGCGAGCGAGCCCACGCCCTCCACGCCGAACAGGCCGATGTTGCTGGCCGCGGCGCCCGCGGCGGCGGACCCGGCGACGGCGCCGCTCGACGCACCCAGGCCGCCGACGTCCGCGCCTGCGTTGGCCGCGCGTCCCAGGGCCAGCGCGTCGTCCGCGGCACCGGCCTGGCCGAAGAACTGGTGCGCGCCCGCCTGGAGCGAACGCCCGAGACCGGCTTCGCCGATGGTGCCCGGGATGTTCCGCAGCCCGGCGAGGCCCTGGGAGAAGCCGGTGCCCCAGTTGCTTCCGCTCCGCAGGACGCTCATGCCCTGCGCCACATCGCCGCCGAGGCCGCCGAACCCCGCGCGCCCCCAGCCGAGCAGGCCCGACGGGCGGGCGAACGTGCCGCCGGCCCGGCCGGCCAGCGCGGCGCCGTCGCCGACGACGTCCGCCGCGATGGCGTTCCGCGCGGCCCGGTTGCCGGTGGAGATGCGCATGACGTTGCGGAACGCGCCGAAGCGGGCGACACCGCCCGCGCGGCCGAGCGTCGAGGTCAGCGCCCGGCCGGCGCCGAAGGTGAGGATGCCGATGAGGTCGAGGCCGACGTTCAGCCACTTGCCCTGGAGGGCGTTGCCGATCAGGGAGAAGACGCCCGCCACCAGCCCGATGACGCCCAGGATTCCGGCCAGGGCCTGCCCGATGACCGGAATCCAACTGACAAGCAAGGCGAGCACCCCGCAGATGGCGGCGATCCTCCCGGCCCATTCCCCGATGACGATGAGGACGTTCTTGATGACGTCGAGGACTTCCCCGACCTTGTCCCAGAAGCCGTCCTTCAGGCCGTCGCCGCCGATGAAGTCGCCGATGGCGTCCGCGGCGCGCTGCGCGGCGGCGTCCTTGTCCTCGATGACCTCCCGCAGTCTGACCCGCAGCCGGTTCAGCTCGGCCTGGGCGCCGTCCAGTTGCCCCTGGAGGCTGTTGACCTGCTGGTCGGCCTGGTCGGCCAGGTCCTCGGCGTTGTCGGCGTCCGAGTCGGCCGCGTCCTGCGCGTCCCGCTCGGCACCCTCCAGCCGGCTGCCCAGGCTGTTGATCTGCTCCTGGGCCTCCTGGGCCTGGGTGCGCAGCGTGAGGCTCTCGTTCTGCGCCTCCTGCAGCTCGGGCCAGTAGCCGGCCAGCGCGGTGGCGGCGGCGTCGTAGCGGCCCCAGGCCTTCCAGACGTCATCGGACAGCTCGGTGGCCTTCTCCCGGAAGGCCGTGCCGGCATCGGACTGCCAGCCGCTCTCGCTGTCGGTCACCTCGCCGAGCAGCGTGCGGGCGCGGTCGATCGCGTCCGCCGTGCGCCGGTAGCGCGCGGCGGCCTCCTGCACCATCTCCCAGTCCCCGGGGATCGGGTCGCGCCCGTCCTCCGCCAGCGGGAACCAGTCTGCCGGCCTGCCGCTCACCCGTTGCCCCCTTCGAGCGCGCGGACCAGCTCCTCCTCGATGCCGTCATACCCGTCGGCGGCCTGCTGGGCCTTCTCGACGAAGCTCTCCAGGCTCTCCATCAGCTTGTTGCGGTGTATTCGCCAGTTCTCCGAGAACTGCTCCAGCTCGTGGGCCAGATCGTCGTGACTCACTTGGTCGGCGTAGTCGGACGCGATGTCCTCCGAGTTCTCAAACTCGGTGGCGACCATGCGCAGCTTGTTGGCCAGCTCACGGACTTCGTCCACGGTGACATCGAGGTCGGCGGACATTCCCCCTCTTTCCTCACATTCGCGGGTCCGGCCAGCCGCCCGCTACTTCTACTTCGACCACCGGAACGAACCGGCGATGGCATCGAACATCTGCACCTGCGCATCGGCCAGCTCCCGCAGCGGGGCGCTGAACGTCAGCACCAGCCACGCGGTCGAGCGCGGCACGGGCAGATAGAACTCCAGCAACGTGTTGGGACGCTCTTCGCTCTGTCCCAGTTCCTTGGAATCGTCGCTGAGTTCGAGCCGGCGGCTGCGCACGGCCTCGCCGGACGGCAGCTGCACGACCGAAACGTCGGCGTCACCGCGGTACTTGTCCCGGATGCCGTCGGCCAGCATGGCCGTCGGCAACTGCTGGGGCATCGAGGGGTCCTCCGGCTCGGCCGTCACCATGAGGCTGGCGGGAATCGGCACGCCGAGCGCCGCATGGGTGGAGAGGTAGATCTCGATGGCGTCCCGTTCGGCGGCGGAATCCGTGACATTGGTCATGAGCTCGCGCAATTCGCGCCGCTTCGTGGCCATTTCGTCCCGGTTCGGATACGCGAGGTCCACCAGCACGGCGACGGCCCTGGCCCGCTTCTCCTCGGAGCGCAGGGGGATGCGGAACCAGTCCGTCGGCGTGATCATGTGGTAACGGGTGGGCGGAGCCACGCTTTCCGCTTCTTTGCCGCTCTCGGCTCTGCCGCCCTCGGCGCCCGCCTCGGTTCGGCCGTCCCCGGCCTCGTCCCTCACGTGTTCATCCGCCAGTGCCACGCGGAACTCCCCCGGTCGATCGCACACATACACATCAGTGTGGTGACCGTACCCAATCGGCCGATGCGCCAGCAACGGAGGGGGCGGACCGGTCAGCCGATTCCGGTGAGCCCTCCGCCGTCCTCCCCCTCGCCGCCGTCCCCGCCGTCCTCGTCCTCGCGGTCGATGAGCACGGGGGAGCCGTGGTGCGACCACACCTTCCACCCGCCGTCCCCGTCGCGGCGGAAGACGTTCGTCGCCACCACCAGGCCGCCGACCAGCGGCCCCGCCGAGCCGTCGGCCTCCGCCGGGCCGCCACTGAGGATGTTCTCCGTGCAGGTCACCAGCGCGGTGTCGCCGAGGACCGACACCTCGACGTCGGTCAGGAAGAACTGGATGTACTCGGTGTTCGCCATGATCAGCGCATAGGAACGGATCACGTCGCCACGCCCGTTGATCACCGGCCAGCCCGGGTGCACCACGCTCACGTCCTCCGCCAGCCAGTGCTCGGCCATGGCGTCCAGGTCGCCGCGCTCCAGCGCGTCGTACAGCGCGGTGTTCGCCGCGGCAACCGCCTCGACGTCCGTCCGCGCCCCGCTCACCGGGCGCCGCCCGCCGCGCCCGCCACGGCCCGGACGACCCGCACCGCGTCCGCGCTGGCCCGCACCTCGTGCACGCGCACCGCCCACGCGCCCGCGTGCGCCGCGAGCGCGGACACCGCGGCCGTCGCCGCGTCGCGCTCGCGCGCCGGCGGCGGCGCGGCACCCGGCCGGGCCAGCGCCCGGCCCAGGAACCGCTTGCGCGAGGCCGCGATCAGCACCGGCAGCCCCAGCTCCTCGCGCAGCCGGCCGGTCGCGGCGACCAGGGCCAGATCGTGCTCGGCCTGCTTGGCGAAGCCGAGGCCCGGGTCCGCGATCAGCCGCTGGGGGTCGATGCCGCCCGCGACCGCCCGTTCCACACTGGTCCGCAGCTCCGCCACCACCTCGCCGACCACGTCCGCGTAGACGGCCCTCTCGTTCATGTCGATGCTCTGGCCGCGCCAGTGCATCACCACGAACGGCACCCCGGCCGCCGCGACCGCGGGCACCATCGCGGGGTCGGCCCGGCCGCCGCTCACGTCGTTGACCAGGCGCGCGCCCGCCGCCACCGAGGCGCGCGCCACCGAGGCGCGCATCGTGTCGACGCTGACGACGACGCCAAGACCCGCCAGCTCCCGCACCACGGGAACGACCCGCCGAAGCTCCTCCGCCTCGTCCACCCGCGTCGCGCCCGGCCGCGTCGACTCGCCCCCGACGTCGATCAGATCCGCGCCCTCGGCCACCAGGTCCATGCCGCGCTTGACCGCGGACTCGGCGTCGAACCACCGTCCACCGTCCGAGAACGAGTCCGGTGTGATGTTGACCACCCCCATGACCGCGCAGCGGTCCCAGCGGGGCAGGCCGGACGCGTGACCGTGCGAGTAGCTCATGTCCCCAGAGTAGGGGCTGCGCATGCCCCGCCGGACGGCGTTCGGCGCCGGAACGGGGCGGGAACAGCCCGGCGGCGGGTGGTGCTGACCGAGTGGGCCGGGCGTCGCAGGTAGATTCGAATTCCCTTCAGTTTCCCTTCAGTGGCTCAGCCGGCGGGCCACCGACCGATCGGAGTGATCGCCGTGGACCGCATCACCCTGCGCGGCCTGCGCGCCAAAGGCTTTCACGGAGTGCTGCCGCGGGAGCGCGCCGAAGGGCAGCTGTTCGTCGTCGACGTGGTGCTGGGTCTCGACACCCGGCCGGCGGCGGCCTCGGACGACCTCGCGCGGACGGTCGACTACGGCGCGGTCGCCGAGGAGGTCACCGCCGTCGTCTCCGGCCGGCCGTGTGACCTGCTGGAGACGCTGGCCCAGCGCATTGCCGACCAGTGCCTGTCGCACGGCGCGGTGCGGGAGGCAGAGGTGACGGTGCACAAGCCGCAGGCGCCGATCACCGTTCCTTTCGACGACGTGACCATCACCATCAAGCGGAGCCGAGCATGACCCCCAGCAACGCCGCTTCATCCCCCGACCCGACCGTGCAGCCGGTACCGGCCTCGGTGGTCCAGCAGGTGGACGCCGCCGATTCGACGCTGCACAACCCGAAACGCGCCGTCCTCTCCCTCGGCAGCAACCTGGGCAACCGGCTGGAGACCCTCCAGGGCGCGGTCGACGCGCTCGCCGACACCCCGGGGCTGCGCGTCAAGGCGGTGTCCCCCGTCTATGAAACCGACCCGTGGGGCGTCGATCCCGGCAGCCAGCCCACCTACTTCAACGCCGTCGTGATCCTCAAGACGACCCTGCCGCCGTCCTCCCTGTGGGAACGCGCGCAAGCCATCGAGGAGGCGTTCGAACGCGTGCGGGACAGCCGCTGGGGTCCGCGTACCCTCGATGTGGACATCGTGACCTACCAGGGCGTCGTCTCCGACGATCCGGCGCTCACCCTCCCGCATCCGCGGGCCCACGAGCGGGCGTTCGTCCTGGTGCCGTGGCACGATGTCGACCCGGACGCCGAGGTCCCCGGCCACGGCGCGGTGGCCGGTCTGCTTCCCGCGCTGGCCGGACAGGGCGTCAGGCTCCGCGCGGACGTCACGCTGGCGCTCCCGGACTAGCGGCCCACCGGCCCGGGGACGCCGGCCCGGGGACGCCGGCACCACTGCACAGGCACGACTTCACGACGAGGGGCGCGAACAGCGGTGAACCAACTGCGGATCGGGACACTGGCCGGGCTGTTCGCGGCCGCCGTCGGGCTGAGCTGGGCCGGCGCGGGGCTGTGGGAGTCCCTGGGCAACACACCGCCCGCCGTACCGCTGCTCTCCCCCGTCATCCTCGCCCTGATCGCCGCCGCCCTGCTGGCGACGGCCCTGTCGCTGCGCTCGCGGCTGCGCGCGCAGCACGAACGCCGCCCGGGAGCCAGGCCCGTGGACCGGATGATGGCGGCCCGCGCGGTCGTGTTCGGCCAGGCGAGCGCGCTGGTCTCGGCCCTCGTCGCCGGCGCGTACGGCGGCTTCGGCCTCTTTCTCGTCATGGAGCGCCTCGACGTCGCCAACCGCCGCGACCAGGCCATCTACGCGGGCCTCGCCGTGCTGGCCGGCGCCGCCGTGGTCGCCGCCGCCCTCTTCCTCGAACGCGTCTGCCGCCTGCCCGACGGCGACGAGAACAGCGAAGGCAACGGCAACGGCCCGATGGGCTCCCCCGTCTGACCGGCGCCGGCGCGCCGTCGGGTCAACGCGCGCGCGCCGGGGCGCCGAGGGCGCTGTCCAGCTCCACCTCGGCCCGCGAGATGTCCTGCGCGTCCGCGTCGATCGACCGGCGCAGCGCCTCGTGCAGGCTGCTCGGCGTCAGCACGCCGAGGAACCGGTCCTCCTCGTCGAGCACGGCGATCCAGCCCGCGTCGTACTGGAGCATCATGCTGAACGCCTTCTTCAGCGAGGCCCCGAGCGGCAGCCACGCCTCCATCCGCCGCGCGTGCCCCGCAACCGGCTCCGACGTGTCCGCGGCGCCCCGTTCCTCGTCCTCGCGGATGGGCACCCAGCCGTGCAGACCGTCGTTCTCGTCCAGCACCACCGCCCAGCGCGCGCCCTCCGCGCGCATCCGCGCGACGGCCCGGGCCATCGGGTCCGCCAGGTGCACCACCGGCGGCTGCTCCAGGTCGCCCTTCTCCACCGGGGTGACCGACAGCCGCTTCAGCCCGCGGTCGCTGCCGACGAACGAGGCGACGTAGTCGTTCGCCGGGGCGCCGAGCACGGCGGCGGGCGAGTCGAACTGCTCGATCCGCCCCTGCCCGTACACCGCGATGCGGTCGCCGAGCCGCACCGCCTCCTCGATGTCGTGCGTGACGAACAGCACGGTCTTGCGCACCTCGGCCTGGAGCCGCAGGAACTCGCTCTGGAGCCGCTCGCGGACCACCGGGTCCACCGCGCCGAAGGGCTCGTCCATCAGCAGCACCGGCGGGTCCGCGGCGAGCGCCCGCGCCACGCCGACCCGCTGCCGCTGCCCGCCGGAGAGCTGGTCCGGGTACCGGTCGCCGTGGACCGCCGGGTCGAGGCCCACCAGGTCGAGCAGCTCGGCGGCGCGCTGCCTGGCCTTGGCCTTCCGCCACCCGAGCAGGTGCGGAACGGTGGCGGTGTTGTCCAGCACGGTGCGGTGCGGGAAGAGGCCCACCTGCTGGATGACGTAGCCGATCCGGCGGCGCAGCTGCACCGGGTCGTACTCGGCGACGTCCTTGCCGTCGAACAGGATGCGGCCCTCGGTGGGCTCCTCCAGCCGGTTGACCATCCGCATGGTGGTCGTCTTGCCGCAGCCGGACGGCCCGACCAGGGTGACCAGCTCCCCCTCGGCCACCTCCAGGTTCAGATCGTCGACGGCGACCGTCCCGTCCGCGTAGCGCTTGGTCACATGCTCGAACCGCAACATGTTCATCATTCTGTCAGGTTCACCGTCTAGGGTGTTGGAACATGAGTACGGTTGGGGCCGAGAGCTGCCTGACGAGGAACGAGTGGGTCTGCGGCGAGTACGTCAGCAGCCGCTCGGACGAGCTGGGCGACGCGCTCGTGGAGCACGTACTGATCACCGTCGGGGCCGTATCCCTCGCCGTGCTCGTCGCCTTCCCGCTGGCCCTGCTCGCCCGCAGATGGCGGCTGGCGGCCGGGCCGGTCCTGAGCCTGACCACCATCCTCTACACCGTGCCCTCGCTCGCCATGTACGCGCTGCTGCTGCCGGTCTTCGGCATCTCCGTCTCGGTGGTCGTCTGCGGCCTGGTGCTCTACTCGCTGACCGTCCTCGTGCGCAATATGCTCACCGGCCTCCAATCCGTGCCCACCGAGGCCAGAGAGGCGGCGCTCGGCCTCGGCTACGGCCGCCTGCGGCTGCTGCTCGCCGTCGAGCTGCCGCTGTCCCTGCCCGCGCTGATGGCGGGCGTGCGCATCGCGACCGTCTCCGCCGTCTCCCTGACCACTGTCGGCGCGATCGTCGGCCACGGCGGCCTGGGCAACCTGATCTACTCCGGCATGGACAGCTACTTCAAGGCCCAGGTACTGACCGCCTCCGTCCTGTGCGTCCTGCTCGCCATCGCCTCCGACCTCCTGTTGCTCGGCGTGCAGCGGCTGCTCACCCCCTGGACGCGCAACCGCGCGCCCCGTCGCGAGCTCCAGCGCGATGCCGTGCTCGACGTTCCCGGGAGGGCCTGACCATGGGCACGATCCCCGACGCGTGGGAGTGGCTGACCACCGGCGCGAACTGGTCCGGCGAGGCCGGCGTCCGCCACCGGCTGGCCGAGCACCTCTACCTGTCCGGCATCTGCCTCGCCCTGGCCTGCGCCGTGGCCCTGCCGCTGGCGCTGTGGCTCGGGCACGGCGGCGGCCGCCGGTTCGGCGGCGCCCTCGCCATCAACATCTCGAACGCCGGCCGCGCCATCCCCACGTTCGCCGTGCTGGTGCTGCTGACCCTCGGCCCGCTCGGCCGCCACGGCGACCTGCCGACCATCGTGGCCCTGGTGCTGTTCGCGGTGCCCCCGCTGCTGACCAACGCCTACATCGGCATCGCCGAGGCCGACCGCGACGTCGTCCAGGCCGCCCGCGGCATGGGCATGTCCCGGTGGCAGCTGCTCACCCGCGTCGAGGTGCCGCTGGCGTTCCCGCTGCTGATGACCGGCGTGCGCACCGCCGCCGTACAGGTCGTCGCCACCGCCACCCTGGCCGCCCTCGCCGCGGGCGGCGGCCTCGGCCGGATCATCACCGCCGGCTTCGCCACCTACGACACCGCGCAGGTCGTCGCGGGCGCCACGCTGGTGGCGGCCCTCGCCCTGGCCGTCGAGGGCCTGCTCGCCCTGGCCCAGCGGCTGCTCGCCCCGGGCCGCGCCATCCGCCGGGGGCCCCGCGGCGCCCCCGCACCGCCCGCACGACCACAACCCGATCCCGTTGAACGGAGCACCACGTGACCGCCATCCCCGTCCGCCGCCGGCCCGCGCTGCTCGCCGCCGGCACCGCCACCGCCCTCGCGCTGACACTGGCCGCCTGCGGCGGCGACAGCCTGGAAGAGGAGGAGGGCGGCAGCGGCACCGAGGAGAGCGCGGGCTCGCTCACGATCGGCGGCGCCAACTTCACCGAGGCCACGATCATGACCGAGCTGTACGCCCAGGTCCTCGAAGAAGCCGGCTACGACACCACCATCACCACCACCGAGGGCCGCGAACTGTACGCGCCCGAGCTGGAGAGCGGCGCGATCGACGTCGTTCCCGAGTACGCCGCCACCATGGCCGAGTACTACAACGCCCAGGAGAACGGCCCCGACGCCGAGCCCGTCGCCTCCCCGGACGTCGAGGCCACCGTCACGGTGCTGCGGGAGCTGGCGGAGCCGCGCGGCCTCACCGTGCTGGACGCGGGCGAGGCCGTCGACCAGAACGCGTTCGCCGTGAGCGAGGAGTACGCCGAGGAGCACGGCCTCACGACCCTGTCCGACCTCGGCGAGGCCGGGCTGCCCGTGCGCATCGCCGCCGGCGAGGACTGCCCCACGCGGCCCTTCTGCCAGCCCGGCCTCGAGGAGACGTACGGCATCGACATCACCGCCGTCGACCCGCTGGGCGTCGGCACCGTCCAGGCCAAGCAGGCCGTGCAGGACGGTGACGACCAGCTCGTGCTCGTCACCACGACCGACGCCACGCTCGATGACTTCGGTCTGGTCCTCCTGGAGGACGACCAGAACCTCCAGCTCGCGGACAACGTCCTGCCCGTCCTCAACACCGAGACCGCGAGCGACGAGAATGTCGCCGCCGCCCTCGACGAGGTCACCGCCACGCTCACCACGGACCACCTCATCGAGCTGAACCGGCAGGTCGACTCCGAACGCCGCAAGGCCGACGAGGTCGCGCACGACTACCTGGTGGAACAGGGCCTCATCGAAGGCTGACTCGCACATAACGGCCACGGCACAACCGCCAGGGCACTCTCCCGCGGGCACGCGGCGTCACGGTAAGTTTCGCCCATGGCACGTGGACGTCACCGCTCCTCAGCACTGCACAAGGTGCTGATTCCGGCCGGACTCGGCACCCTGGCGCTCGCCTGCGCCGGCGGCGCCTGGCTGCTCGGGGACGGGGACGACGCGATAGCGCTGCGCGCCCTCGTCGCCGTCGCCGCGGCGACCACGGTCGCCTGCGCCGTTCTGCTGCGGCGCTGGGACCTGGCGGCCGGACGGCAGGTCGCCCGCGAGCGGGCGGCCAAGGCCGGCCTCGCCTGGCAGATCGAGGAGCGGCAGGCCGAGCTGGAAGAGGCGCAGGAGCAGGTCACAGCGCTGGAGGAGAAGATCCAGGGCAAGCGCCTCGACCTCGGCCGGCTGCGTTCCGAGCACGCCGACCTGCTGCGGCGCTACGCCACCGCGGAGAGCGAGCGTGCCAAGGCCCTGGAGGGCCGCAGGCAGTTGGCGCTCGAAGCGGCGCAGCCGGCGAAGGCGCTGCCCGCCCAGGCCACCGACCACCGCACCGCGGGCGGCGCCCCCACCCCGCTGACCTACCGGCAGGCGCACGAGGCGCTCGCCGCGCTGACGCGCAGCGCGGCGCGGCAGCGCGAGGCCAGGGAGGCCAGAGAAGAAGCCGGGGAGGCCGGCGAGGCCGCCGAGGCGCCGGAGAGCCGGGACGCCCACCAGGCGCCTGCGGCGGTGGCGCCGCCCCCGCCGCGGTCGGGGTCGGGGTTCGACTTTTTCGGCACCGGCGCTCCCCACGGACGCCGGGACGCCCCGCGGCCCGAGCAGGCGGGGCAGACCGGACAGGCCGGGGAAGGCAGCAGGGAGACCAGCGGCAGGGGCCGGTCGGGGCGCTAGCGGGCGAGGATCAGACTCATCGCCTCGGCCCGGGTCGCCGCGTCCCGCAGCTGGCCCCGCACCGCCGAGGTGGTGGTCTTGGCCCCGGGCTTGCGCACCCCGCGCATGGTCATGCACATGTGCTCGCACTCCACCACGACGATCACCCCGCGCGGCTCCAGAATCCGCATCAGCGAGTCGGCGATCTGCGTGGTGAGCCGCTCCTGCACCTGGGGGCGCCTGGCGAACACGTCGACCAGCCTGGCCAGCTTCGACAGGCCGGTGATCTTGCCGCTGCTCGACGGGATGTATCCGACGTGGGCCTGGCCGACGAACGGCACCAGGTGGTGCTCGCAGGACGACAGCACCTCGATGTCCTTCACCAGCACCATCTCGTCGTGGCCCAGGTCGAAGGTCGTGGTCAGCACGTCCTCCGGCCGCTGCCACAGGCCGGCGAAGATCTCCCGGTAGGCGCGCGCCACCCGGGCCGGCGTGTCCCGCAGGCCGTCGCGGTCCGGGTCCTCGCCCACCGCGATGAGCAGCTCGCGTATCGCGTCCTCGGCTCGTTTCTCGTCGAACTCACCGATCGGGCCCTGCCTGAGCCCCTCCTCGCCCGCCGGCGTCACCGCGTCGGTCATGTGCTCCTCGTTCTCTCGTGCGGACCGGCACGCCCTGACAGAGACACGGCCGCGCCCCTCACCCTAGAACGTGAGGGGCGCGGGAGGCATTCCGGTCACTCGTCGCCGCGGGACTCCTCCACGGACTCCAGTGGCGCGGTGCCCTTCTCCAGGCTGCCGTTCGCCAGGTTGATCCCCTTGGTGGGGAACGTCACCGGCGGCCGGGTGGAGGGCGTGCGGCGTGCCGAGCCCGTCCAGGCCGGGCGCGGCGGACGCTTGATCACCGGCTGGAAGACCTCGGCCAGCTCCTCCTTGTTCAGCGTCTCCTTCTCCAGGAGGGAGAGCACCAGGTTGTCGAGGACGTCGCGGTTCTCCACCAGGATTTCCCAGGCTTCGTTGTGCGCGGCCTCGATGAGCTTCTTGACCTCCTCGTCCACCAGGCCGGCGACCTCCTCTGAGTAGTCGCGCTGGTGGCCCATCTCCTTGCCGAGGAACGGCTCGGAGTTGTCGGTGCCGAACTTGATGGCGCCAAGACGCTCGGTCATGCCGTACTGCGTGACCATGGCCCGCGCGGTCGTCGTCGCCTTGTCGATATCGTCGCCCGCGCCCGTGGTCGGATCGTGGAAGACCAGCTCCTCGGCCGCGCGCCCGCCCATCATGTACGCCAGGCGGTCGAGCATCTCGTTGCGCGTGGTGGAGTACTTGTCCTCCTCCGGCAGCACCATGGTGTAGCCCAGGGCCCGGCCCCGGGAGAGGATCGTCACCTTGTGCACCGGATCGCTGTTCGGCGAGGCCGCCGCCACCAGGGCGTGTCCGCCCTCGTGGTACGCGGTGATCATCTTCTCCTTCTGGCTCATGATCCGCGTCCGCTTCTGCGGACCCGCAACGACCCGGTCGATCGCCTCGTCGAGGAACCCGTTGTCGATGAGCTTCGCGTTGCCACGGGCAGCCAGGAGCGCCGCCTCGTTCAGCACGTTGTTCAGATCGGCACCGGTGAAGCCGGGAGTGCGCCGGGCGACCGCCGACAGGTCCACATCGGGCGCGACGGGCTTGCCGCGCTGGTGCACCTTCAGGATCTCGAGACGGCCCTGCATGTCCGGCCGGTCGACCGCGATCTGCCGGTCGAAGCGGCCCGGGCGCAGCAGCGCGGGGTCGAGGATGTCCGGCCGGTTGGTCGCGGCGATCAGGATGACGCCGCCCTTGACGTCGAAGCCGTCCATCTCGACGAGCAGCTGGTTGAGCGTCTGCTCCCGCTCGTCGTGCCCGCCGCCCATGCCGGCACCGCGGTGACGGCCGACCGCGTCGATCTCGTCGACGAAGACGATCGCCGGGGCATTCGCCTTGGCCTGCTCGAAAAGGTCGCGGACGCGGGAGGCGCCCACGCCGACGAACATCTCGACGAAGTCGGAGCCGGAGATCGAATAGAAGGGAACGCCTGCCTCGCCCGCGACCGCGCGGGCCAGGAGCGTCTTGCCGGTGCCGGGCGGGCCGTAGAGCAGCACGCCCTTGGGAATCTTGGCGCCGACGGCCTGGAACTTCGCGGGCTCCTGGAGGAACTCCTTGATCTCCTGAAGCTCCTCCACGGCCTCGTCCGAGCCGGCCACGTCGGTGAAGGTGGTCTTGGGGGTGTCCTTGGTGATCAGCTTCGCCTTCGACTTGCCGAAGTTCATCACCCGAGACCCGCCGCCCTGCATCTGATTCATCAGGAACAGGAAGACGATGATGATGAGCAGGAACGGCAGGATCGACAGCAGCATGCCGACGAACGGGTTCTGCGACTTGGGAGAGACGGTGTACCCGTCGGTGATCTGGTCGTCCTGGAACTTCGACTGGAGCATCTGGGCGATGTCCCAGCCCTGCTCGTCGATGTAGTTGGCCTGGACCTTATTGCTGTCCTCGATCTCCTGCCCGTTCTTGAGCTCGACCCTGATGGTCTGCTCATCGCCGGTGGTGAGCTCGGCGGACCTGACCTGGTTCTGGCTGATCGCCTGGACGACCTCGCCGGTGTCCACCTTCTTGTAGCCCTCGGACGAGCTGAACACCTGCATCAGCAGAATCACGGCAAGGACGGCCAGCACGATCCACATAACTGGCCCACGGAAATAGCGCTTCACGTCTATCCATACGGGGCGGCGCGGCCCCGTCCCTCCTGCCACGTAGAGGCACAGCCCCCGGATGGGATCTGCTGTGCGCGCGGTGTCGGCCGTAGTGCGCCCGGCCTTGTTTCAGCTGACCTACCGCGACGGTACCCCAGCACTGCCGCCCAGCGCTGCTGGGCGTGGGCAGCCATCGCTCTGCCCAACTCAACGGTAGGGCATCGCACGGTGTTCCCGGCTATCCGTTGTAGACGTGCGGGGCGAGGGTGCCGACAAAGGGAAGATTGCGGTACTTCTCGGCATAGTCGAGGCCGTACCCCACCACGAACTCACTCGGAATGTCGAAGCCGACCCACTCGACGTCGATATCGACCTTCGCCGCGTCCGGTTTGCGGAGCAGCGTGCAGATCCGCAGCGACGCGGGCTCGCGGGAGCCCAGGTTCGAGAGGAGCCACGAGAGCGTGAGCCCCGAGTCGATGATGTCCTCGACGATCAGCACGTGCCTGCCCTGGATGTCGGTGTCCAGGTCCTTCAGAATGCGCACCACACCGGAGGACTGCGTGCCCGCCCCGTAGGAGGACACGGCCATCCAGTCCATCGTCACCCGGGACGACAGGGTGCGCGCGAGGTCGGCCATGACCATCACCGCCCCCTTCAGGACCCCCACCAGCAGGAGCTCCTTGCCCGCGTACTCCGCGTCGATCTTCGCGGCCAGCTCCACGAGCTTGGCGTCGATCTCTTCCTTGGTGATGAGCACCGACTCCAGGTCGGCCCCCAGGTCCGTCTCGTGCACCCGATGCCACTGCTCTCTACTGGCTACTGGTTCGCCTGCTGGAGGACCAGTCTGCCACCCTGCCGTTTGGCCTCGACGCGGCCCGGCAGATTCAGCGGGCTCTGCCCGCGCCAGGCGGTGATGAGGCGGTCGGTCTCCTCGATGTGGCGGGCGAACAGCGAGCCGGCCGGGGCGCCGGCGGCGATGGCGGCCCGGCGCAGCACGCGGCGCCTGACTGCCGGGGGCAGATCGTGCAGCGCGGCGATCTCCAGCGTCCCGTCGGGGCGCGTCGCGGCCCGCTGGGCCTCCAGGGCCCAGGCGTCGAGCGCGTCCGCGTCGTCGCGCGAGAGCTGCGCGGTGCGGGCCAGCGCCTCCACGACACCGCGCCCGAGCGCCTTCTCCAGCACCGGCAGCGCCTCGTGGCGCACGCGGGAACGGGTGAAGGAGGGGTCGGCGTTGTGCGGGTCGTCCCAGACCGGAAGGGCCTGGACGAGGCAGGCCTTGCGGGTGGTCTGGCGGTCGACCGCGAGGAACGGGCGGCGGTAGCGGGTGGCCGCGCCGCACGAGCCCGACAGGCCGCCGGAGACGGCCGCCATGCCGGAGAGTGAACGCGTGCCCGAGCCGCGGGCGAGTCCGAGCAGGACGGTTTCCGCCTGGTCGTCGCGGGTATGGCCGAGGAGCACGGCACCAGCGCGGTGCCGCTCGGCGGCGGCGTCGAGGGCCGCGTACCTGGCGGAGCGGGCGGCGGCCTCGGGGCCGCCGGCGCGGCCGACCGAGACGGCGACGGTTTCGACGGGGGCGAGGCCGAGTGCGGTCAGCCGTTCGGCCACCTCGCGGGCGCGGACGTCGGAGCCGACCTGGAGGCCGTGGTCGACGGTGATGCCGCCGGCCCTGACACCGAGCCGGGGCGCCTCGAAGGCGAGGGCGGAGGCGAGCGCCATGGAGTCCGCGCCGCCGGAGCAGGCCACGAGGACGAGCGGGGCTTCTCCGGCACGGGCATCGTCGAGGACTTCGTGCAGGACGCGGCGGACCGCCAGGCGTATCGCAGCGACCGCGGGGTGGGGACCCATATCCGAATCACTTCTTTCTGGGAGCTCAGGCTCGGAAGCGCTGTCACGCTGGGTACGTAAATGGTGACAGAGGAGGTCTGTTACCCGAGCATCGCACGCCAGGCATGGCGCGACGGTCCCTCATACGAGTGATTCTGAACGAATCCTGCAACCTACGCCGCGGTCGGCTTCACCCGGGCGACCCACTGCTCGGGGCGGGAGATCTCCTCCTTGCTCGGCAGCGTGTTCGGTGAGGTCCACACCTTGTTGAAACCCGTCATCCCGGCCTGCTCCACGACCTGGCGCACGAAGCGCTCGCCGTCGCGGTACTGCCGCAGCTTGGCGTCCATGCCCAGCAGCCTGCGCAGCGCCCGGTCCAGGCGGCCCGCGCCGGTCTGCCGGCGCCGCGTGAACTTCTCCCTGATCTCCGCGACCGAGGGGACCACCGCGGGCCCCACCCCGTCCATCACGAAGTCCGCGTGCCCCTCCAGCAGCGACATCACCGCCGTCAGCCGGTCGAGGATCTCCCGCTGCCGCGGCGTCTGCACCAGATCGACGATGCCGAGCCCGCCGTCGCCCTCCCCCGCCGGCCCGGCCGCCTCCTCCTGGCCTTCCTGGCCGCGGCCCGTCATGGACTGCGCCGCCTGCCGGAAGCGCTCCAGCAGCGTCGCCGGGTCCACGTCCGCCTCGCCGAGGAACGCCTGGATCTCGCTCTCCAGGTGGTCGCGCAGCCACGGCACGGCCGTGAACTGCGTCCGGTGCGTCTCCTCGTGCAGAGCCACCCACAGCCGGAAGTCGTGCGGATGCACGTCCAGCTCCCGCTCCACGTGCACGATATTGGGCGCGACGAGCAGCAGCCGCCCGGCGCCCGCGACGCCGGGCCCGCCACCGGCCGGCAGCGACGGGCTGGCCGGGGCGAACGTCTCGTACTGGCCGAGGACCCGCGAGGACAGGAACGACAGCAGCATCCCCACCTCGACGCCCGTCACCTTGCTGCCGACCATCGTCAGCGCGGCCCCGCCCGGCAGGCCCGACCGGCGCTCGCGCATGCGCGCCATCAGCGGCTGGAGGACGGCGCGGAAGCCCGCCACGTTCGCCCGCACCCAGCCGAGCCGGTCCACGACCAGCACCGGGGTGTCCACGGCGCCTGAGCCGAGACCGGTGAACTCGCGGACGTGCGCCTCCGAGGCACTCGCGTGGCCCCGCAGCTCCGCGACGATCGCGCGCGCCTCGTCGCGGCTCACCTCCGGGCCGGGACGGGTGATCCGTGTCGCGGTGGACACCGCGAGATTCCAGTCGACCAGGTCCGTTCCACCGAGACTCGTCATGCTGTCAACGGTACGGTGCCCGCCGCGAAAGCGGATAGGGCACCGGAGCAGGCGGCGCCGCGCTACCGGCAGGCGCAGGTCGCGAGCGCCGCCGCGGCGGTGTCCAGGGCATCCTGCGCCCCGTCGGCACTGGTCGTGTCCGAGGCCAGGAACGCGAACGCCAGCACCCGGCCGTCCGGGGTCGCCGCCGTGCCGGCCAGGGTGTTCACGCCGGTGAGCGTGCCCGTCTTGGCGCGGACCAGACCGGCACCCGCGCCGCCGGAGCCGTCGTAGCGGCCGGTCAGGGTCCCGGTGAACCCCGCGACCGGCAGGCCGGTCAGCGCGGAGCGCAGCTCGGGCCGCTCCGGGTCGGCGGCCAGGGCCAGCACGCGGGTCAGCAGCGCGGCGGTGAGCCGGCCGTCGCGGTCGAGGCCGCTCGCGTCGGCGATCCGCACGTTGCCGAGCGGCAGGCCCAGCTTCTCCAGCCGCGCGGTGAGCGCCCGGTCGACGCCGCGGAAGTCGGCCGCCTCCCCACCCGCGATGGCCGTGGCACGCGCGATGGCTTCGGCCAGGTCGTTGTCGCTGTGCGTCAGCATCCGCTCGACCAGCGAGGACAGCGGCGCGGAACGGTGCACCGCCAGCGGCTCGGCGTCCTCGGGCGCGGTGTGCCTGCCGGGCGAACGGCCCTGGACGTCGACGCCGGCCTCGGCCAGCAGACCGGCGAAGGCCCTGGCCGCCTCGGCCGCCGGATCGGCCGTTCGCGGGGCGGGGCCGTGGGTGCTGCCATCGGTGCGGCCCGCGTTCAGCTGGAGGGGGGTGATGGTGGCGATGTTCGTGTTGCCTGCCCCGATCGGGTGATGCTGCTCGCGCGGGTAGCGGGAGATGTCATACGCCACGCGGGCGGCCCGGACGTCCTGCGCCGCCAGGGCTTCGGCAGTGCGGGCGGCCAGCCCTTCGAGGTTGCCCGCGGTCAGCGTGGTGTCCCCGCCGCCGACCAGTACGACGCGCTCGTTCTCCGCGTCCCACACCACCTCGGTGGTCAGCCGGTGCTCGGGCCCCAGGGCGTCGAGGGCAGTGATCGCGGTCACCGACTTGGTCGTGGAGGCGGGCGCCCGCCCGGACCTGGCGTCCACCGCGTACAGGGCCTCGCCCGTGGCGACGTCGACGACCGCGCCCGTCGCGTGCCCGCCGAGCGCCGGGTCCTCCAGGAGCGGCGCGAGGGTGCGTTCGACCGCCGCGGCGGACAGCGGGCGGCCCGCGCCGCCGTCCAGCGGCGGCAGCACGGGCGCCGCAGCGGGTACAGTGCCTGCAACACGCTCCGCATCTGCACGCTCACGTTCCGAGTCGGCGGCCTGGTCGCGTTCCGCTGTGCGCTGTCCGGCGTCCCACGGCCCGGCCAGGGCGACGGCCCCGGCGGAGATCGCGAGGCCCGCCGCGGCCGAGCCGATGGCCAATCGCCAGGCGGCACGGTGCTTTTGAAGCGCTTCCGCTGCCCTGCGCACTGTACGGACCAGCCCCTTTCGCGTGCGGACACCTGCGTGAGGGACACTTAACCACCTGTCGCATGCACAGATCGGCTAAGGAGTGTCCCCAGTGGAGTTCGACGTCACCATCGAGATCCCGAAGGGTTCGCGGAACAAGTACGAGGTGGATCACAAGACGGGGCGGATCAGGCTGGACCGCCACCTCTTCACCTCGACTGTGTACCCGGCGGACTACGGGTTCGTGGAGGGCACGCTGGGCGAGGACGGAGATCCGCTGGATGCACTGGTGCTTCTGGACGAGCCCACGTTCCCCGGCTGCCTGATCCAGTGCCGCGCGATCGGCATGTTCCGCATGCGGGACGAGGCGGGCGGCGACGACAAGCTGCTGTGCGTCCCCGCCTCGGATCCCCGCATGGAGCACCTGCGGGACATCCACCACGTCAGCGAGTTCGACCGGCTGGAGATCCAGCACTTCTTCGAGGTCTACAAGGACCTGGAGCCTGGCAAGTCGGTCGAGGGCGCCAACTGGGTCGGCCGCGCGGAGGCGGAGGCCGAGATCGAGGCGTCCTTCAAGCGGCTCGCGGACGCGGGCGAGAGCCACTGAGACGAGCCGGTCGCCGCGCGAGCGGCACCGGCGGGCGCGGGTGCGGTGTGCCGGGGCGCGCGAGGTGCGGGTGTGAGAGCCTGATCGGAGAGCTCGACCTGCTCCTGGACGAGGTGCGCCGTACCCAGCCATGACAAGACGGCGCGGGGAGTCTTGTGATGGCTTGGATCGTTCTGGTGATCTCCGGGGTGCTGGAAGCCGTGTGGGCCACGGCCCTCGGCAAGTCCAACGGGTTCTCGCGGCCGCTGCCGACGGCCGTGTTCGGTGCCGGGCTGGTGCTGAGCATGGCCGGTCTCGCCTACGCGCTGCGGACCCTGCCGGTGGGCACCGGGTACGCCGTGTGGGTGGGCATCGGTGCCGTGCTCACGGCGGCCTGGGGCATGGCGTTCGAGGGCGAGGCCGTGAGCGTGGTGAAGGTCCTGCTGCTCGCGGGGATCGTCGGCTGCGTGATCGGGCTGAAGCTCGCCCACTGAGCCGCCCGCTGAGCCGCGCGGCCCGGGTACCGTCAGAACCCGCGGGTGCGCTTCGCGCCGCGACGCCCGATCGGGGTCGTCAGGCCCGGCGACTTGATGAACAGCCGGGCGATCTCGTTCCCCAGGTTCACCCCGACGGCGATGGCGAGCGCGAGGGTGACCGCGGTCAGCAGGTTTTCCAGCCCGGCGTTCACGTTGCCCTGCGCGAAACCCAGCAGGCCGAGGTAGACGGCGCTGCCGGGAAGCAGCGGGCCGATGGCGGCGGTGACGTAGGGCAGCGACGAGGTGAACCGGTACCGGGACTGGAGTTGCCCGAAGAGCCCCACCATCCCCGCCCCGACGGCCGTCGCCGCGAACGGCGACAGCCCGGCCGTATCGTGCATCGCCCCGTAGATCAGCCAGGCCACACCGCCGTTGAGCGTGGCCGGGATGACGGTGTTGGGTGCCTGCTGGAGCAGCACGCAGAACGTCAGGGACAGCAGCAGCGCGGCACCGAGCTGAACGGCCGGCCGGGTGGCCCGGGCCACGACGTCCGGGTCCAGCCGCACGCCGGAGGTCTCCCCGATGTACAGCACGGCCAGTACCCCGCAGACGATGCCGACGCTGAGGTAGACGACTTCCAGCAGGCGGGCCGACGCGGTGAGGTAATAGCCCGTCAGCCCGTCCTGGACACCCGCGACCAGGGCCCGGCCGGGGATCAGCGCGAACAGCCCGCCGGTGATCATGGCGGCGGCCTGCACCTCCTCCCGCCCGGTGGTGTGGCCGGCCGCCCACACCACCCCGACCGCCGCGGGCGCCATCGCGGCCGCGACGAACTGGTAGAACTCCGGCAGCCCGCGGCTCGAAGCCAGCCAGGCCAGCCGGTCGCCGACCATGGCCCCGAGGGCGGCGAGCAGGAAGACCTGCCAGCCGCCGCCGACCAGGGTGCTGGCCGCACCCGCGAGCAGCCCGGAGGCGATGGTCAGCTGCCACTTGGTGAACGGGTGGCGGTTGCGGCGTATGGTGGCGAGCCGTCCGTACGCCTCCTCGAGCGTCACCTCGCCCGAGGAGATGTCGTCGACCAGTTGGAAGACCGCTGCAAGCCGCGTGTAGTCCGTGCCCCGGCGGCGCACCGTCCGGCTGAGCGAGACCGGGGCGTCTACCAGGGAGGGCTGGTGGGTGACGGAGATCAGCGTGAAGGTGACGGTGGCTTCGCAGCGGTCGAGCCCGTAGGCATGCGTGACGCCGAACATGGCCGCCTCGACATCCTCCGCGCCCTCGCCCCCGGCCAGGAGCAGCTCGCCGATGCGCAATGTCAGGTCCAGCACCCTGGGCACGGGCAGCGCCGATTCGTCCTCCCCCCGCGGCACGTACTCGGGGGACGGCCGCTCGGCCAGCGGAAGCCGGACCATGGTGCGCATGCGGTCCTGCCAGGGGCCCGTGCGAGTCCACGCCAGGACGGGTATGCCCTGGGCCGGGGTGAACTCGCTGTGCGGCTCCGGGCGCGAGGGCACCGTCAGCCCTTCAGGAACGGCGAACTCGGACGTCGGGTGGTCGTTCTCCGAGGACGGCAGTTCAAGCCCCTCGGGAACGGCGAAGCCGGAGGTCGTTTCCTGGTCCGTCGGCTCCTGACCGCCCGGCCGTGTGCTGTCCCCGGCCACGTCTGATCCGCTCCTCACTCCCGGATATCGGGACCGCCCGGACGGGTGCCCCTAACTCGCGAGCATAGGTTCATCCGCGGATCGCTGCCCGAAGGGCGTCCCCTCCGGGGCGGCGGGCGGGCAGGCGGGAGTCGGCCGTCAGGAGCTGCGTATGGCGTTGGCGAGAATGGCCTCCTTCAGGTAGGCGGCGAAGCCGGGGTGCAAGCCGTCGAGGTTCCGCGTGAAGCGCTCGTCGCTGGTGAACATGTCGGCGAGGCAGGCGTGGATCTCGTAGGTGCAGTCGTAGTAGTGCTCGCGGATCTGCTGCCGGTGCTCCTCCGCAAGATCCATGGCCTCCGGGGAGTCCGGCTCGGCACCGGAATCCATCAGGGCGAAGAAGCGCGCATTGAGGTCGTCCCCTGCGCTCTTGATGCGCTGCCAGTCGTCCTTGGTGTAGGTGGCGGTGCGGCGCTGCGACTCGCGGTACGGGTCGTTCCCGCCCCAGCGTTGCTCGGCCTCCTCCTGATACTCGTCGGGGTCGAAGTCCCCGAATACCTCGAATTTTTCCTCGGGGGTGAGATTGACACCCATCTTCCGTGCCTCCATGGCGCGTTCGACGGCGGCGGCCATCTCGCGCAGCTTGTCGATGCGGTCCGTCAGCAGGTCGTGCTGGCGGCGCAAGTGCTCCTGCGTATCCGTGTGCGGATCGTCGAGGAGCACGGCGATCGCCTCCAAGGGGAAGTCCAGTCCCCGGTAGAAGAGGATTTGCTGCAATCGGTCCAGGTCGTGATCGGAGTACTTGCGGTGCCCGGCGTGTGTGCGCTCGCTGGGGACGAGCAGTCCGATCGCGTCGTAGTGGTGCAGAGTGCGCACCGTGACCCCGGCGAACCGGGCGACCTGGCCGACCGAGTAGCTCACGTCCGTCTCCTTGCTTTCCGTTCGCGACCACGATGTGCCCTCACGTCACGTGAGGTGCAAGAACATGCTCGCGGTCAGGCGTCGCGGCGCCGCAGCGTCACGTATCCGCCGGTCAGGGCGGCCAGGCCCCAGGCGGCCAGGACCAGCGCCGCGGGGCCGGTGCCATAGGGATCGGTGTCCTGCGTCATCAGCACCACTCCTGCGGCGGAGGGCAGGAAGTCGCCGACGGTCTCCAGCCAGTCGATGCCGGCGATCTGCGTGAGCTGGGGAACGGCCATCAGCAGCATGATCATTGCGGTGATCGTGCCCGCGGCGCTGCGGAGCACGGTGCCGAGGCCGGTCGCCAGCAGGGCCAGCCCGGCGAGGTAGGCCGCGGTGCCGAGTGCCGAGCCCACGGCATCGGCGGCGGTGAAGGAGCCCGTCTCACCCATGAGCGGGGCCGCGGATGCCGTGCCGATCGCGCTGAGGCACAGACCTGCGGCGCCGAGGACGCCGGTGACGACGGCCGCCTTGCCTATCAGCATCCGCCCACGCGCGGGCACGCTGTGCAGGGTCGTCCTGATGGAGCCACTGGCGTACTCACCGGTGACCGCAAGCGTGGCCGTCACGACCACGGCGAGCTGGCCCAGGGTCAGGGCGTCGGCCACGGTGTGGGGCGCGGGCCGCGCGGTATCGAAGCCGTTTTCGGCGCTCGCCTGTGCGGACACGCCGACGACGGCGGCAACCCCGGCGGTGAGCAGAGCCGCGGCGAACAGGGACCAGGGCGTGGAGCGGACGGTCCACAGCTTCGTCCACTCGAAGGCGAGTGCGCCTTTCATATTCCTTCCCGCTTCCCGTACTCGACGCTGTCGGCGGTCAGCTCCATGTAAGCCTCCTCCAAGGTGGCGCGCCGTGGGCTCAGCTCGTGCAGGGGTATGCCGTGCCGGAATGCGAGATCCCCTATCTCCGCCGGAGAGCCGCCGGTCACGATGATTTCCTCCGCTTCTTTGGATTCGACGGCCATTCCCAAGCCGAGGAGATGCCGGTGCAGCAGCTCCGCGTGCGGGCTGCGGACCCGGATGGCGTTGAGCGAGCTGCGACCGATCACCTCACCGAATGGGGCATCCGCTATCAGGTGCCCCCGGCCGAGGACCACGAGATGGTCGGCGGTTTCCTGCATCTCGCTCATGAGATGACTGGAGAGCAGAACCGTCCTGCCCTCTGCGGCGAGGGACCGCACGAGATCGCGTATCCAGCGGACCCCGTCGGGGTCGAGGCCGTTGACCGGCTCGTCGAACAGCAGGACCGCCGGATCACCGATGAGGGCGGCGGCGATGCCCAGCCGCTGGCTCATGCCGAGGGAGAAGGACCCGACCCGTCTGCCCGCGACGGCCGTGAGACCGGCCAGCTCCAGGACCTCGGCGACGCGGTCCGCCGCGATCCCATTGCTGCGGGCGAGGCCGAGCAGGTGGGCGCGGGCCGTCCGGCCGGGATGAGCCGCACGGGCGTCCAGCAGGGCGCCGACCTCCCGCAGCGGGTGGCGGATCGCCGTGTAGGGACGGCCGCCTATGGTGGCCGAGCCCGCGGAGGGCGCGTCGAGGCCGGTGATCATGCGCATGGTGGTCGACTTACCCGCGCCGTTGGGGCCGAGAAAGCCGGTGACTTTACCCGGCGCGATTTCCAGGGAGAGACCGGACACCGCCGTTTTCTCCCCGTACCTTTTGGTGAGGTCTTGCAGAACAATCACGGTTCGAAGGTACGGTTCCGCGGCGCCGGGAACATCTGGTCGATCGGCAATGAATGACCTTACTTTCGTCAGTAACGGTGGTTCTCCTGCCTTGCTAGCGTGACCGGCATGAGGCATTGGTCCCTTCCACCGCAGCCGCCGGACGGCAGCCCGCTGTTGGCCCTGGCCGCGGCGCTCAGTC
Source organism: Streptomyces sp. MP131-18 (assembly GCF_001984575.1). Classification (GTDB taxonomy): domain Bacteria; phylum Actinomycetota; class Actinomycetes; order Streptomycetales; family Streptomycetaceae; genus Streptomyces; species Streptomyces johnsoniae. The sequence goes on from NZ_LZNS01000001.1 coordinate 3,429,776, forward strand.
TGCTGCCGCTGGTGGACGTGCTCGACCTGGAGACGGCGTCGGTCCCCGCGGTGGTGCTCAGCGTGCTCGCCGGGCGCCGGATGGCGACGCTGCGCCCCGCGCGGTACATCTTCGCCGCGCTGGCCGCGACCGGGCTGCTGGTGTCCCTCGTGCAGGGCTCCCTGACGAGCTGGATCGTCGTGCTCCTGGCGCAGTTCTTCACGGTGCTGCTGCCCTGGTGGGCGGGAAGCTGGTGGCGGCAGCGGGCCGAGCTGGTGCGGGCGGGCTGGGAGCGGGCGGAGCGGCTCCAGCGGGAAAAGGCGCTGGCGACCGAGCAGGCGCGGCTGAGGGAGCGTGCCCGGATCGCCCAGGACATGCACGACTCGCTGGGGCATGAGCTGAGCCTCATGGCGCTCGTGGCCGGCGGTCTGGAGCTGGCGCCCGACCTGGACGAGACCCACCGCGCCGCGGTCGCACAGTTGCGGGCCGGCGCGGTGACCGCGACCGAGCGGCTGCACGAGATCATCGGGCTGCTCGCCGAGGAGCCGACGCCCGAGGGGGCGGAGGAGGACATCGTGGGACTGGTGCGGCGCGCCCGGCTCTCGGGGGTCTCCGTGGTGCTGGAGGAGCACGCGGACGGGGCGTCGGACGCGCAGGAGTGGCCCGCGGCCACGCGGCACGCGGCTCGGCGCGTCGTACAGGAAGCGCTGACCAATGCGGTGAGACACGCACCGGGGGCCCTGATATCCGTGCGGGTGGGCAGATCGGCCGACGAGTTGGTGGTGCGCGTGGCGAACGAGGCTCCTGCCACCGCCGCCCGTGCGGTACCGTCTCCGCGCGCGGGGACGGGTCTGATCAGCCTGGACGAGCGGGTGCGACTGGCCGGCGGATCGCTGAGTGCGGGCCCGTGCGGCGAGGGCTTCGCGGTGGTGGCTCACCTGCCTCGTGTGCCGCCGGTGCCGCCTGCGGAAGAAGTGGCACCCGGCGCTCCTGCGCGGGAGGACCCGGACGATCAGCCGGCCGACCTCCGGCTGGCGCGGGGGCGGGCCAGGCGGCATCTGCTGCGGGCATCGACGGTGCCGCTCGCGGTGGCCGGGGTGTTGGGCGCGACGCTGCTCGGTCTCTACGTGTACACGGTCCAGACCACGTCGCTGGAGCCGACGGACTTCGAGCGGCTGCGGTTGGGGCAGCCGCGGGCGGAGTTCGCCGGTGTGCTTCCGCAATCGGTCAGCAATCCCTCGCCGTTGCTGGTGGAGCCGTCGGCACCCGCCGGGTCGGACTGCGAGTACTACCGGGCCGACGACAATGTGCTGGATCTGTCGGAAAGCATGTACCGGCTGTGCTTCGACGAAGGTGTCCTGGTCGCCAAGGACGCCCTGCGCCGACGATGAGGGGACAGGAGGAGGTTATGGCCGAGGTGCTGCGGGTGCTGATCGCCGATGACGAGGCGATGATCCGGGGCGGAGTGCGGGCGATCCTCGCCTCCGATCCAGGTATCGACGTCGTGGCCGAGGCGGGGGACGGCCGGGAGGCGGTGGAGCTGGCCCGGCTGCACCGCCCCGACGTGGCACTGCTCGACATCCGGATGCCGGGCGCGGACGGGCTGACGGCGCTGGCCACGATCCGGTCGGCGCTGCCCGGCACGGCGGTGATCATCCTGACCACCTTCGGCCAGGACGAGTACATCGCCCGGGCGCTGGACGAGGGGGCCGCCGGGTTCCTGCTGAAGGCGTCGGACCCGCGGGAGTTGATCGCGGGGGTGCACGCGGTGGCGAGCGGCGCCGCCTGCCTGTCGCCGCGGGTCGCCCGCCGGGTCATCGGCGAGCTGAGGGAGGGCGCCGTGTCACGCGGCCGACGCGCGCGGGAGTTGGTGTCCGCGCTCAGCGACCGCGAGCGCGAAGTACTCGGGCTGCTCGGGGCCGGTCTGTCCAACGGGGAGATCGCCGGCCGCCTGCACCTGGTGGAGGGCACCGTCAAGGCGTATGTCAGTGCGGCCCTGAGCCGGCTTGCGGTGCGGAACCGGGTGCAGGCGGCGATCATCGCCTACGAGGCCGGGCTGGTGGAGGAGGGGGGCCGGGGATGATGCAGGGCTAGACGCTCAGCCGGTGGTAGCGGCCGAGGGCGAGCGGGAAGAAGACGGCGAGGAGCACGAGGGGCCAGAGGACCGACAAGGCGACGGTGTGGTCGGCGGCCCAGGAGTCGTTGGGCCAGCCGGGGTTGGCGAACAGTTCGCGGACGGCGCCGGCCGTGGCGGACATCGGGTTCCAGTCCGCGAGGGCGGCGAGCCAGCCGGGCATGGTCGACGGGGAGGTGATCGCACTGGAGAGGAAGGCCACTGGCCAGATGAGGATTTGGACCGCCTGGACCATCTCGGGCCGCCCGGCCACCAGGCCGAGGTAGATGCCGACCCACAGCATGGCGAAGCGAAGCAGCAGCAGGAGGCCGATGGCTGCGGCCGCTTCGGCGAGGCTGCCGTGCCAACGCCAGCCGATGAGCCAGCCGGCGCCGAGCATGACCAGCAGGCCGGCGGCCGAGTTGATCATGTCGAGCAGGCTGCGCCCGACCAGTACCGCGGAGGGAGCGATGGGCATGGCACGGAAGCGGTCGAGAACGCCTCGGTTGATGTCCTCCGTGAGGGCGACCATCGTGGATTCCAGGCCGAAGGCCATGGCGAGGGCGAGCATGCCGGGAACCAGGAACTCGGAGTAGTCACCGCCGCCCTCCACCGCCATACCGCCACCGATGAAGTAGGTGAACATCACCAGCATCATCACGGGAAACACCAGGCCGATGACAAGCTGGCCGGGCTGGCGGCGCCAGTGGAGGAAGCCGCGGCGCGTCATGGAGGCGGAGTCGGTCAGGAAGCGGCGGGTGCGTGAGACCGGAACGATCATCGTGCTCATGCGGCAGTCTCCTGGGGGTGGCCGGTGAGGTGCAGGAAGACCTCGTCGAGGGTGGGGCGGCGCAGGGCGATGTCCTCCGCGTCGATACCGGCGGCCGACAGGGCCCGGACGGTCTCGGCGAGGGCGGCCATGCGGTCGGCGACCGGGGCGCTGATCAGCCGGCGGTCGGCGTCGGTGGCGGGCCGGCCGGTCCCCGTGGCCGACCCGACCACGGCGGCGGCCGCGGCGAGGCGCTCGCCGTCGCGGACGATCACGTCGATGCGGTCGGCGCCGACGAGGGCCTTGAGTTCGTCCGCCGAGCCCTCGGCGATACGCCGTCCGCCGTCGATCACCGAGATGCGGTCGGCGAGTTGGTCGGCCTCCTCCAGGTACTGGGTGGTGAGCAGGACCGTGGTGCCGCCGCCGACCAGCGAACGGACCGCCTGCCAGACGTCCGTCCGGCCGCGGGGGTCGAGGCCGGTCGTCGGCTCGTCGAGGAAGAGGATCTCCGGCTGCATGATGAGGCTGGCGGCCAGGTCGAGGCGGCGGCGCATGCCGCCGCTGTACTGGCGGACCGCCTTGCTGCCGGTGTCGGCGAGGCCGAAGCGTTCGAGGAGTTCGCCCGCGCGGCGGGCGGCGCCGCGTCCGCCGAGGTGGTACAGCCGACCGAAGAGTTCGAGATTCTGCCGGCCGCTCAACTCCTCGTCCAGTGCCGCGTGCTGGCCGAGCAGGCCGATGCGGTACCGGACCTGGTCCGGCCGGGTGGTCACGTCGAAGCCCGCTACCTGGGCACGGCCGCTGTCGGGGCGCAGCAGGGTGGTCAGGACGCGGACGGCGGTCGTCTTACCGGCTCCGTTGGGGCCGAGGATGCCGTGCACCGTTCCACGCGGGATGGTGAGGTCGAGGCCGTCGAGGGCCTTCTTCCTCCCCTCTCCCCTGCCGAAGGTCTTCCGCAGGTCCCTGACGAGGATCGCGTGTTCTTCGGGCTGAGCGCCGCGGTGCTCGCCCGGGTGGTCGTTGGACTCTTCGTGGGTGGGCAACCGGTTCCCCTTCCGTTCCTTGCACGTGTGACTGCCGGATCCAGTAGTCAAATTTGATTACCGGCCCGGGACGGGGAGGATAGCCAGGCGGAGCCCACTAGTCAAACTTGATTACCATAGGCGGTGAGAGACTGCTCAGATCACGGATCTCGGTCGAGGGGAAGGCGAGGGTTCATGTCGGTGACGCGGCTGCTCGTTCTGGGAGCGGTGCGCCAGCACGGGCGGGCGCACGGCTATCAGGTGCGCAACGACCTGGAGTTCTGGGGGGCGCATCAGTGGTCGACCGCCAAGCCCGGCTCGATCTACCACGCGCTCAAGCAAATGGCGAAGCAGAGCCTGCTGATCGCCCACGAAGTCGCGCCGAGTGCGGCCGGGGGACCGCCGCGCACCGAGTACGAGCTGACGGAGGCCGGCGAGGAGACCTACCTGGAGCTGCTGCGCGGGGCCCTGCGCGCCCACGACGAGCGGATCGACGTGCTGACCAGCGGTGTCGGGTTCATCGTCGATCTGCCGCGGGCGGAGGCGGTGTCCCTGCTCAAGGAACGCGTCGAGGCACTCGACGCCTGGCGGGCCGAGGTGCTCGACCACTGGACGCCCCAGTCGACGCCGGCCGAGTGGGGCCACATCGGCGAGATCATGCGTTTGTGGGTGCACAACGCGGAGAGCAGTGCGGAGTGGACCAGGGGCCTGATCGAGCGCCTGGAGTCCGGCGCCTACGTGATGGCGGGCGAGGGCGAGCGCAGCGTCGAGGTGCTGCCGGAGGGCATGGCCAACCCGTTCGGCTGAGCCGAAGGCCGGACGGGCGGCACCCTGCGCGCGCTCGTTCCGTGCGCCGGGCGCGACGGCTCGGGCGCGACAGGCCGGGCGCGACAGCTCGGGCGCGGCCCCGCTCGTGCGCTCCGCGCGGACAGCCCCTGCACCGGCGGCCCGCTCCGGACGTCACACGAGCTGAACGTCACACGAGTTGACGGAGGCGGTGGATCAGGTCCCGGGTCCCGGACTCGTCGAGGGCTTCCGCCGCCAGCCGGTCCAGCACCACCTGGTAGGCCGCCACCTCCTCCCGCTTGTCCAGGTACAGCGCGCCGGTCAGCTGCTCCAGGTAGACCAGGTCCGGCAGCTCGCGTTCCGCGAAGCGCAGCAGCGTGAACGCGCCGGACTCCGCCACGTGCCCGCCGCGGAAGAACGGCACGACCTGGAGCGTGATGTTGGGGTGCTCGGAGAATTCGAGCAGCGTGCTGAGCTGCCCCTCCATCACGTCGCGCCCGCCGTACGGTCTGCGCAGCGCGGCCTCGTCCAGCACGCAGTGCAGGTGCGGCCCGCTTTCGGAGACCAGCAGCTTCTGCCGCGCCAGCCGCAGCGCGATGCGCCGGTCGACCTCCGTCCGGGACGGCGTGCCCTTGTGGCCGCTCACCACGACCGCGTGCGCGTACTCCTCGGTCTGGAGGAGCCCGTGCACGAACTGCAGTTCATAGGTGCCGATCCGCTCGGCGGCCGCTTCGAGGCCGATGTATGTCTGGAACCAGCTGGGCAGCACGTCGCTGTAGCTGTGCCACCACCCCGCCTGCCCGGAGGAACGGGCGAGGCCGAGCAGCGGCTCGCGCTCGGCCTCGTCGGTCACCCCGTACAGGGTGAGGAGGTCGGCCACGTCCCGCGGTTTGAAGCTGACGCGGCCCAGCTCCATTCTGCTGATCTTCGACTCCGAGGCCCGGATCGAATACCCGGCCTCCTCGCGGGTGACCCCGCGCGCCTCGCGCAGCCGTCGCAGCTGCGAGCCGAGCAGGATACGGCGCACCATGGAGCCGCCGGCCTTCTGACCGCCGGTGGCGTTGGTACCCGATCCCCCCGCCATCCGCTGAGTACTCATGCGCTCCCTCGCCCTCCAACTTCTGCCGGTGCGAAGTCTGCCACTTCAGGGCTTCGTTGGGTGTGCGCCCGGTTACAGCCGATCAATTTTTTTCGTGCACGTGCATCTGCCCTTGCATTTGCCGTGAGCCTTGGGAAGCATGAGTTCTACGCGCCGTGCAGCGGCGCGGCAGTACGTCCTCGCCTCGCCCTCCCGGACGGCGGCGGGGGGAACGGGGGTTGTAACTCATGACGTCAGCCCGCCCAGGACAGCAGTGCCGCCGTCGCATCGCCAGGAGAGCCGCGCCATGGGGACCGAAGGACCGCCCATGCTCGACCTTTTAGGGCATCAGTTCCTTCCGGTCGACATGCGGACACTGTCCGGCACGGCGACGCTCGGTCTGGTGTCGCGGCCCGAGTCGGTCCGGAAGGCACGCGACTTCACGCGCAGCACGCTGCAAGGCTGGCGGCTGCCCGAGCAGTTCGACGCGGTCGCCCTGGTCGTCTCCGAGCTGGTGACGAACGCGCTGCGGCACGGCGTGAGGGCCAGGTCCGCCGACTACGAGCCGGCCGCGCCGCCCGCGGTCGAGCTGGAGCTCATGCGATGTTCACGGCGGCTGATCTGCGCGGTGCGGGACCCCAGCGCGGCGGCCCCCCGGGTCGGTGAGATGGAGGGCGCCGCCGAGTCGGGCCGCGGCCTGCACCTCGTCGAGTGCTTCAGCGACAACTGGGGGTGGCGACCGCTGACCGGCACGCGCCACGGCAAGGTGGTCTGGGCGGTCTTCCGCACCGGCTGACCCGCGGATGGAACGACGGAACGACGGAACGACGGAACAAACGGGGCGCGACGCGGGATCAGCCGAGCAGGTGGTCGAACTCGCCGTCCTTGACGCCGCGTAGCAGCGCCTCGACCTCGGCCGTCGTGTATACGAGCGCCGGCCCCTCCGGGAACCGGGAATTGCGGACGGCCACGTCCCCGCTGGGCAGTTTGGCGAACTCCGCGCACGTCCCCTGCGAGTTGCTGTGGCTGCTCTTGAACCACACCGCGCCCCGGAGCTTATGTGCGGCGATGCCGTTGTACGCGTCGGGCACTGGTCTCTCCCGGTCGTGCGAGTGGTGCATAGGGAGCCCCACGCACAACCATGAGACTCAACTGTCCCAGATCATAACGTCGTTCAATTGCATATGCACGGGATAATGCACGTGCACGACGCGGCGTCGCCGCACCGTCACGCGTGGTCGAGACCACCAGTGAGACGGTTTGCGCCCCCGCACAGTTCCCGTTCGTCACAGAACCGGGTCGAGCAGCTCGTCGAACGCGGAGGCGAGCTGCCGCCACGCGGCGCGCCCCGCCGCATACTCCGCCTCGCTGAGCAGGCACGATGCGAGCATCGCCCGGACCCCGTGCCGGTCGAGCCCGGGTCCGGTGAACACCAGATGCTGCACGCGGTCGCCGAACTCGGGGTCCCAGTCGATCGCCGCCGCCGCCCGCCGGACCGCGGGCGCCATGCTCCACGCCACGTCCGGCAGCGTGGCCAGCCAGGGACCGGCGTTCTCGACGCACAGCGCCCCGCCCGCCGCGTCCCAGGACAGGAGCGTGTCCGGCCGGTCGGCCAGCCAGAACCTGCCGCGGCTGCGCGCCGCCGCGCACGTGAGATCTTCCAGGGCGGCATAGAGCCGTCCGGGGTGGAACGGCCGCCGGTGCCGCCACACCAGCGTTCCGACGCCGCCCTCCTCGGCGTCCTGCGGCAGCAGCGCGCTGGCCGGGTGCTGCCGCTCGGCCGCCGCCGCGACGTCGAACCCGGCCGCGGCGAGCAGCGGGAACGCCGGGTCGGCCACCGAGACCCGTTCGGCGGTGGGGTGGAGCTGTGTCAGCAGCTCCAGGTCACCGGTCGCGAGCGGCTCGTCCCCCTGCACGACGGCCACGACAGTCGCGTATTCGAGCTGCCGCGCCCAGGTGTCCGCGACGGTCCGCTGGTCGGTCGCCGCGGCGGCGAGCCCGCCGTCCGCCAGGTCGTCGCCGCAGGACAGGTAGGGCAGGACGAGCGCGGGATCGACGGCCGTCACCACGCCCGCCAGCCGCAGAACGCCCGCCGCGTGCTCGACGACGACCTCGGCCATGGAACGCGGCTCGACGGAATCCCACAGCTCGACGACGGCGAGTGCGCAGGTCCGCCCGTCGGCCAGCCGCCGCAGCTCGGGCACGAGATCCTCGCGCAGCGCGCAGCACGCGCAGCCGTTCACCAGCGCGGCTTCGGCCGCCTCCCGCACGCCCGTGGCGTCCCGGACGGTGCGGGTGACGGTGCCGCGCACCGCGCCGGTCAGGTCGTGGTGGAGCGCGACACTGTCCGGCACGGCCCGCAGCAGCTGTTCGACGGCGTCGCGGCGCGCCTCGGCGTGCAGTCCAGCGACCAGAACGACGGGCAGCGCCGACGCGCGCATCAACGCTCCCCCCGCTTGCCGTACCGGCGCTCGAACCGCTCCACGCGCCCCGCGGTGTCCAGCACGCGCGCGGTGCCGGTGTAGAAGGCGTGGCTGGCCGAGGAGATCTCCACGTCGATGACGGGGTACGTCTCACCGTCCTCCCACTCGATCGTGCGGTCACTGGTCGCGGTCGAACGCGTCAGGAAGGCGAAACCTGCGGCGCGGTCCCGGAAGACGACCGGCCGGTACTCGGGGTGGATGCCGGGCTTCATGGCGGCTCCTTTCCGCAGCGGGGAGGGCGCTCCGGGTCGGTCCCGGGCGCCGTCGGCGAGGTACGTGTACCCGGTGGCCGCCAGGGCTGACAGCCGGACGGGGACCGTTCCGCGCCGCTTCGCCACTATACAGAAACGGAAACCATTTTCATTAAGAGGAGGATCACACCGACTCGCGGCCCGGGCAGCCGGGGCGTGCCGCACCGGCGCGGGGCGCGGGGTTTCGTGCTCCACTGGGAACGGAACGAGGGGTGATGCCGATGTCACGGACGGTTCCCAGGGAAGCACGAGGGCGGCGAAGGACGCGGGCCCTGGCCGTGTGCGCGCTGCTGGCGGCGCTCGCGGCGGCGGGCGCCGCCGGGTGCCAGGTCGAGGACGGGGACGAGGACGGCGGCGAGCGCAGATCCCCGTTCACCGGGCGGCCCGCGGAGCGCGGTGCGCCCGTGCTCGCCGTCAAGATCGACAACGCCCCGCAGGCCAGGCCGCACACCGGGCTCGGCGAGGCCGACCTCGTCTACGTCGAGCAGGTGGAGGCCGGGCTCAGCCGGCTGGTGGCCGTCTACGCGAGCCGGCTGCCCGACCGCGTCGGCCCGGTGCGCAGCGCGCGGGAGTCGGATCTGGAGCTGCTGCGGCAGTTCGGGGAGCCGGCGCTCGCGTACTCGGGTGTGCAGAGCAGGCTGCGGGAGGCCGTCGAGGACGCGCCGCTGTTCCCCGTGTCGCCGGACGCGGCACCGGACGCCTACCGGCGCGACGAGGCGCGGGCCGCGCCGCACAACCTGTACGTGCGCCCCGCCGCCGTACTCGACGCGGCGCCCGGGGCGAGCGCCGCGGACGACATCGGGTTCACGTTCGGCGCGCCGCCGGAGGAGGGCGGCGAGGAGGCGGCGAGCCACCGCGTGGCCTATCCGAACGCCGCCTTCGACTTCACGTGGTCCGCGGACCTGGAGGCGTGGGAGGTCGCGATGGACGGCACCCAGGCGCCCGGCGTGGCCCCGGCGACCGTCGTCGTGCAGGAGGTCACCGTCCGGGAGTCCGATTATCACGACTACCTGGGCAACTTCACGCCCTACACGGAGACGGTCGGCTCGGGCGAGGCGGTCGTGCTGCGCGACGGGCGCGCGTTCGCCGCGGAGTGGGAGCGGCGGAGCGAGCGTTCCGGCACGGAGTTCACGACGCCGGACGGGAGTCCGCTGAACTTCGCGCCCGGCCAGGTGTGGGTGGTGTACGCGCAAGCCTGACGAGAGCGGGCGTCAGCGCGAGGCTGACCAGCAGCGAGGCCGCCGCCATCACGCCCATCGCCCCGCCGGGCGGCAGCCACTGCGCCACGGCCCCGGCCAGCGAGGCCCCGACGGCCTGCATGGTCATCGTGCCCGCGGACTGGAGGCCGAGCGCCTGCCCGCGCACGTTCTCCGGCGTGCGCGCGATCAGCTGTTCCTGGAGCAGCAGGGAGGCGCTGTAACCGGTGCAGGCGATCAGCGCGGCCGCGGCGGCGAGCGGGAGCGGCAGCCGCAGCGTCGCCGGGAGGGCGAAGAGGAGGAACGGAACGGCCAGCAGCAGCCGCAGCGGCGTGATCAGCCGCGGGCGCCAGGCGGCGGGCACGAACCGGCCCATCGCCGCGTCCCCGATCAGCATGCCGAGTGCGGCGGCCACGAACAGGACGCCCGCCGCGTCCGGTGCGTACGGCACGAACAGCGCCTCGCAGCCGACGATCAGCCCGTTGGGCACCCACAGCGCGAGGTAGAGGGACCGGCGCGCGGGGCAGGACATGAGGCGGCGGTTGACGCGCCAGGTCTCGCGGACCGAGGCCCTGCCGGTGCCGGCCGGCGGCCGGTCGGCGAGGCCGAGGCGCGTGACGAGGGCCGAGAGCGCGAAGAGGGCCGCGGAGATCAGCAGCGCCCCGCGTGCGGAGGCGAACGCGATGAGCAGGCCGCCCACCGCGAATCCGCCGATCTGGGTCAGGCCGCTCGCCATGGCGAAGACGGAACGGCCCAGCACGTAGCCGCCGTCCGGCAGCATCCGCAGCAGCAGGCCCCAGCGCAGGCCGCCGGTGACGGAGGTGACCAGGCCGGTGCCGAGGATGACCAGCAGCGTCGCCCAGACCGGCAGCCCGGGGACGGCGAGCAGCAGCGCCCCGCCCCCGAACAGCAGCGGGGCGGCGGTCAGCACGGCGCGCGGCCGGAGCCGGTCGGCGGCGGACATCAGCAGGGTGGCGCCCGCAACCTGCGAGAACGAGGCGCCGAACATGCTGACCGCGGAGAGCAGCGGTGAGCCGGTCGACTCGTAGACGAGGGTGCCGAGCGCGAGTCCCTCGACGGTGCCGGCGGCGATCTGGACGCCGGTCGCGGTGAAGAGGGGAGTGAATCCGGGCACCCGGAACAGTTCGCGGTAGGTCTGCATGCCGGGCAGTCTCGGAGCGCCGCGGCGGGGGGCGGTACGTTTTCGCCGGGAGGCGAAACTTCGCGATGGGCGTATGGCTGGTGGGGGCGGATGTGCTGGCGCGGAGCCGGTTCGCGGTCTCCGCACTCTCCGAGACGCTCGCGACGCTGCTGGCGCTGGCGGGCGCGGGCACCCAGCCGGGCCGTGAACGGCAGCTCGCCGCGCACCGCGCGGCGTTCCGGGCGCTGCTGGCGCGGGAGCCGTTCGCCGCGCAGTTCGTGGCACACGCGCTGCGCCCGCGCTGGCTGCCGGACTTCCTCGTCGTCCCGCCGCTGCCGGGGGACGTGACGTTCCACGACGAGCTGCGGCGGCTGCGGGCGACGCCGCGGGCGGTCGTGCACGCCGATCTGGCCGAAGGGCGGCACAGGAACGGGGACGGCGGGCCGCCGCCGCCCGCCTGGGACGTGCCGGACCCGGCGGGGCGCGCCGCGGACCTGCTGGAGTGGGTGTGGGAGCGCGCGGTGCGCGCGGACTGGGCGCGGCACCGGCGGCTGTTCGAGGCGGACATCGTCTCCAGGACGCAGGCGCTGAGCGCGGGCGGCTGGGCGGCGGCGCTGGGCGGCCTGCGCCCGGGGATGCGCTGGCTGGGCGACGGGCGGTTGCGGATCAACGCGTACGCGTACCCGCCGCGCGATCTGGCGGCGGCGCAGCTCCTCTTCATCCCGACGACGAGCCCGCGGGGCTGGGTCGGCTGGGAGGAGCCGCACCGGTACGCGGTCATCTACCCGTGCGCGGGGCTGCTCGCGGAGCGCGCGCCCGCCGCCGCGCCGCCCGAGGCGCTGGGGAGGCTGATCGGCCCGGCGCGCGCGACGCTTCTCGCGGCGCTCGCCGCGCCGCGCAGTACGACGCAGCTCGTCGCGCTCACCGGTTTCGCGCTGGGCTCGGTGGGCGGCCATCTGCGGGTGCTGCGGGACGCGGGCCTGGTCAGCCGCCGCAGGTCCGGCCGTTCCGTGCTGTATTACCGCACCGCGCTGGGCGACGCGCTGGCCGGGGCCGAGACCGGGGCCGAGACCGGGGCCGGGCCGTCGCCGCCCTGAGCGTCGGTTGACTTAAAGCATTATTGAAGTTCTAGGCTTCCGGTCATGAGCATGGAGATGACCGCATGGAACGCCCTCTACAACGCCAGACACGCCAAGGACGATCAACGGCCGTTCTCCCGGGAGACCTTCCGGCGCATCGCCGGGTTCGCGCGCCCCCATCGGGGGGCGCTCGTGTGGTTCCTCGTGCTGAGCGTCGGCTCGGCGCTGCTCGCCGTGGCCACCCCGGTGCTCGCCGGTCGCGTCGTCAACGCCATCACCGACGGCGCGGCGGAGCGCACAGTCGTCTCGCTCGCCCTGCTGATCGCCGGTATCGCCGTCGCCGAGGCAGGCGTCGGTCTGCTCGCCCGCTGGCTCTCGGCCCGCATCGGCGAGGGGCTGATCCTCGACCTGCGCACCGCGGTCTACGACCACGTGCAGAAGATGCCGATCGCGTTCTTCACCAGGACCAGGACCGGCGCCCTGGTCAGCCGCCTCAACTCGGACGTGATCGGGGCGCAGCGCGCGTTCAGCGGCACGCTCTCCGGTGTGCTCGGCAACGTGGTGATGCTGGTGCTCACGTTCGGCGTGATGCTCAGCATCAGCTGGCAGATCACGCTGCTCGCGCTGCTGCTGCTGCCGGTGTTCGTGCTGCCCGCCCGCCGCATGGGCGCGCGGCTGGCCCGGCTGTCGCGCGAGGCGGCCAACCACAACGCGGTGATGTCCACGCAGATGACGGAACGCTTCTCGGCGCCGGGCGCGACGCTGGTGAAGCTGTACGGGCGGCCGGCGGAGGAGTCCGCGGAGTTCGCCGCCCGCGCCGGGCGGGTGCGGGACATCGGCATCAGGACCGCAATGCTCCAGATGGTGTTCGTCACCTCCCTGACCCTGGTCTCCGCGCTCGCCCTCGCCCTGGTGTACGGCCTCGGCGGCTGGTACGCGCTGCGCGGCGGACTCGACTCGGGCGCGGTGGTGGCGCTGGCCATGCTGCTCACCCGGCTGTACGCGCCGCTGACCGCGCTGGCCAGCGCGCGGGTCGAGGTGATGAGTGCCCTGGTCAGCTTCCAGCGGGTGTTCGAGGTGCTTGACCTGAAGCCGCTGATCGAGGAGCGGGCCGACGCCAGGCCGGTGCCGCCGGGGCCGGTGTCCGTCGAGTTCGACGCGGTGGACTTCGCCTACCCCGCGGCCGACCGGGTCTCGCTGGCGTCCCTGGAAGAGGTCGCCACGCTGGACACGCGCGGCGGCGAGCAGGTGCTGCACGGGGTGTCGTTCCGCGCGGAGCCGGGGCAGCTGATCGCCCTGGTCGGCTCCTCGGGCGCGGGCAAGTCCACCATCGCCCAGCTGACGCCGCGGCTGTACGACGCCGACCGCGGCGCGGTCCGCATCGGCGGCGTGGACGTGCGCGACCTCACCGCGGAGTCGCTGCGCGGCACGCTGGGCATGGTCACCCAGGACGGCCACCTCTTCCACGACACGATCCGCGCGAACCTGCTGCTCGTCCGCCCGGAGGCGGCGGACGAGGAGCTGTGGGACGCGCTGCGCAGGGCGCGGCTGGAAACGCTGATCGCCGCGCTGCCCGACGGCCTGGACACGGTGGTGGGCGAGCGCGGCTACCGGCTCTCCGGCGGCGAACGGCAGCGGCTGACGATTGCCCGGCTGCTGCTGGCCCGGCCGCGGGTGGTGATCCTGGACGAGGCGACCGCGCACCTGGACGCCACCTCGGAGGCGGCGGTGCAGGAGGCGCTGGCCGAGGCGCTCGCGGGGCGCACCTCGGTGGTCATCGCGCACCGGCTCTCCACGGTGCGGGCGGCCGACCTCATCCTGGTGGTCGAGGGCGGGCGCATCGTCGAACGCGGCACGCACGACGAGCTGTTGGCCGCCGACGGCCGGTACGGGGAGCTGTACCGCACGCAGTTCGAGACGCATGTCGAGGAACGGGTGACGGCAGGGGTTCCGGCGGTGGTCCCGGCGGTGGTCCCGGCGGGCGGGGAGCCCGTCGGCTGACGGCCCGTCGGGCGGGTCTCCCCCGGTCGGCGCACTTCAGCGGGCGGCGCCTCCACAGCGCACACAACATGATCATATGACCCTCAGCCTTGATCATCTTCGCCGCTGCGCCGTGGCCGCGGACCTCGGCGCCGCCCGCACCCGCGTCTACGCCAAACAACACGGCCTGATCGTCGACGAACCCTCCGTCGTCGCCATGAACACCAAGACCGGAGCACTCATCGCCGTCGGCGCCCCCGCCGAGCGGATGGCCGGGCGCACCCCGGCCAACATCCGCGTCATCCGGCCCGTCAACGGGGGCACCGTCGTCGATATCGAGATGGCGCAGCGCATGCTGCGCGCCATGGTCGGCGCCAAGCTGCGCCGCACCTGGCGCCTGCGCCCGCTGCTGCGCGCCGCCGTGTGCATCCCGCACGACGCCGACCCGCTCGCCAGGCGGGCGGCGCTGGAGACCCTCGTCGGGCTCGGCGCCCGCCGCGTGGAACTGGTGGACAGCCTGATCACCGCGGGCATCGGCTGCGGCCTGCCCGTCGAGGAGCCGGAGGCCACGCTGATCGTGCAGGTCGGCGCCGCCACCACGGAGATCGCGGTGCTCTCGCTCGGCTCCATCGTCGCGGCCGACAAGGTCCCCATGGGCGGCGAGACGATCGACCGCGCCCTGGTCCAGCACCTGCGCAACCAGCACGAACTGCTGCTGCCCAGCCAGGCCGTCCGCCCGCTGCACGCGGCGCTGGCCGGCCCGTTCCCGCGGGTCACCGAGGTATCTGGGCGCGATGTCGCCACCGGCCTCGCCCGCACCGTCAAGGTCGACCCGGAGGAGCTGCGGGCCGCGGTGCAGCCGCCGCTGACCGGGCTGCTCGACACGATCCGCGCGGTGCTGCACCGCTGCCCGCCCGACCTGGTCGCCGACCTCGCCGAACGCGGCGTGACGCTGACCGGCGGCGCCGCGCGCCTCCCCGGCCTCGACACCGCGATCCGCGGCAACACCGGCATGCCCGTCAACGTGGCCGAGGAGCCGGGGCTGTGCGCCGTGCAGGGCCTGGGCGCCCTCATCGAGGGCAAGGTCAGGCCGCTGGGCCGGCCGGGCCCGCGCGGCGGCCGCGGCGCCGGCTTCCGGCAGCGGCGCCGCGCGCAGGCGCAGGGCGCCGCGGAACGGACGGCGGAACTTCCGGCGCCGGCGGCCGACACGGCGCGCGCGGCCGGTGTCGCAGCCGGTGCCGCGGCCGGTGCCGACGCGGCGCGCGCGGACGAACGCGAGGCCGCCAGGTCCTGACCGCGCGCCCCGCGCGTACGATGCGCGGCCATGAACGCAGCCGCCGAAGGCCCGGGACCGCGCCGCGGTCCCGGCCGCCCGCCGTGGCCGGTGCTCGCGGCCGTCGCGCTCGGCGGCGGCCTCGGCGCGGCCGGGCGCTACGGCGCCGGCCGCCTGTGGCCGGTGCCGCCGCACGGGTTCCCCTGGACCACGTTCGGGGTGAACGCGCTGGGGTGCGCGCTGATCGGCGTGCTGATGGTCGTGGTCACCGAGGCGCGCACGGCGCACCCGCTGGTGCGCCCGTTCCTCGGCACGGGCGTGCTCGGCGGGTTCACCACCTTCTCCACCTACGCCCTGGACGTCGAACGCCTGATGAGCGACGGGCACCCGCGCCCGGCGCTCGCCTACCTGATCCTGACCCCGGCGGCGGCGCTGACTGCGGTGTGGCTCGCCGCGGCGGCGACCCGCCGCCTGACCGTGCGGAGGGCCCGATGAAGACGGAACCGGCACTGCGGCTGACCGTGGTCGTCACCGAGACCGACGTGTGGCGGCACCGGCCGGTGTACAGCGAGATCGTGCGCCGGGCGCACGACGCGGGCCTGGCCGGGGCCAGCGTGTTCCGCGGGATGGAGGGCTTCGGCGCCTCCTCGACGATCCACACCGCCCGCATGCTCTCGCTCAGCGAGGAACTGCCGGTCGCCGTCGTGATCGTCGACGCCCCCGCGCGGGTCCGCGCGTTCCTGCCGCGGCTCACCGGGCTGGTGGACGCGGGGCTCGTCACCCTGGAGGACACCGAGGTGATCCACGCGTGAACTGGCTGCTGGTCGTCGTGGGCGGCGCCGTCGGCGCGCCGCTGCGCTACCTGACCGACCGCGCGGTTCAGGCGCGGCACGACACGGTCTTCCCGTGGGGAACGTTCGCCGTCAACGTGGCGGGCTGCGCGCTGATCGGCCTGCTCACCGGGGCGGCCACCGCGCTGGGGCTGCTGCTCGGCACCGGCCTGTGCGGCGCGCTGACGACGTACTCGACGTTCTCCTGGGAGACGCTGCGGCTGGTCGGGACGGGTGCGCGGCTGACCGCCGCGGCGAACGTCGCCGGCAGCGCGCTGGCGGGCCTCGCCGCGGTGTCCGCGGGCGCGGCCGTCGCCGAGGCGTGGTGGGCGGCGCCCTGACCCGGCCCGGCGCGGCGGGAAGACCGGGCGGGCGCGGCACGCGGGGGGCGGCAGGGGACAATGGGCAGCGACCACCGTGAGAGCGCGAAAGAAGGCGTGAGGGTTCATGACCACGCACTACGACGTCGTCGTCCTGGGCGCGGGCCCGGGGGGCTACACCGCGGCGGTCCGCGCCAGCCAGCTGGGGCTGCGGACCGCGGTCGTCGAGGAGAAGTACTGGGGCGGTGTGTGCCTGAACGTCGGGTGCATCCCGTCCAAGGCCCTGCTGCGCAACGCCGAGTTGGCGCACCTGTTCACGCACGAGGCGAAGACCTTCGGCATCCGTGCCGAGGGCGCCGTCACCTTCGACTACGGCGCGGCGTTCCAGCGCAGCCGCAAGGTGGCGGAGGGCCGCGTCAGCGGCGTGCACTACCTGATGAAGAAGAACGGCATCACGGAGTACGACGGGCGCGGCACGTTCACCGACGCCCGCACCCTCCAGGTGGCGCTGAGCTCGGGCGGCACCGAGACCGTGACGTTCGACCACTGCATCATCGCCGCGGGCGCGACGACCAAGCTGCTGCCCGGTACCTCCCTCAGCGAACGCGTCGTCACCTACGAGGAGCAGATCCTTACCGAGGAGCTGCCCGGCAGCGTCGTCATCGCCGGCGCGGGCGCGATCGGCGTCGAGTTCGCCTACGTCCTGCACAACTACGGCGTCAAGGTGACGATCGTCGAGTTCCTTGACCGGCTGGTGCCGCTCGAGGACGCCGAGGTCTCCAAGGAGCTGGCCCGCCAGTACCGCAAGCTCGGCATCCAGGTCCTCACCTCCACCCGCGTCGACGCCATCGACGACTCCGACCCGAGCTCCCCGGTGCGCGTCACCGTGACGAACGGCAAGGGCGAACAGCAGGTGCTGGAGACCGACAAGGTGCTCCAGGCGATCGGCTTCGCGCCGCGCGTGGAGGGCTACGGCCTGGAGAACACGGGCGTGGCCCTGACCGAGCGGAAGGCGATCGACATCGACGGCCGCTGCCGCACCAGCGTTCCGCACATCTTTGCGATCGGCGACGTGACGGCGAAGCTCATGCTGGCGCACGCGGCCGAGTCCATGGGCATCGTCGCGGCCGAGACGATCGGCGGCGCGGAGACGATGGAGCTGGACTACCCGATGATCCCGCGGGCCACCTACTGCCAGCCGCAGATCGCCAGCTTCGGCTTCACGGAGGAGCAGGCCAAGGAGCGCGGCTTCGACGTGAAGACGGTGAAGTTCCCGTTCACGGCGAACGGCAAGGCGCACGGCCTCGGTCAGCCCTCCGGCTTCGTCAAGATCATCAGCGACAGCACGCACGGCGAGCTGATCGGCGCGCACCTGATCGGCCCCGAGGTGACCGAGCTGCTGCCGGAGCTGACCCTGGCCCAGCAGTGGGACCTCACGGTGCACGAGGTCGCCCGCAACGTCCACGCCCACCCGACGCTGGGCGAGGCCGTGAAGGAGGCCATCCACGGCCTGGCCGGGCACATGATCAACATGTGACCCCCGGCTGACGCCGCCTCGAACGGCCCGCTCCCGACCGGCGTCGGGGCGGGCCGTTCTGGTCGTTGTCGGCCGTTGCAGGTCGTCTCGGGCCGTCGTCGCACGGCCCGGAGACGGCCCGGGAAGGGGAGGCGAGAACCTCCGCTCAGGCGGGCGAGCGGCCGACGGCCAGCGGGTGGGAACTGGCGGCGGGGAGTTCGGGGTAAGGCTCCGCCAATCGGGCGGCCGTGAGCGCAGATCGGAAGCGGGAGCATGTGCGGGCGCAGCTGCGCCCGCGGCCCTCGGCGCGGCGAGGCCCTACCGGAGGAGCCACGCATGCTCGTGCCGGGAGGCCAGGGCCGCCGGGTCATCGGGGCCCAGGACACGCGCCCGGTCAGCCGCGACCTCGCCCATCAAACGCGCCGCCGCCGCGGGGCCCGCGGTCCGGGTGGCTTCCTCGGCCTGTTGGTGACGGCTGTCGAGATCTTCCCGTTCCGTGTCGGCGTGCTCGGTGCAGGGAGCCGTGCCGCCCGTCTCGCGCTCCTGGACGAGGGTGGTCACCGCCGCGGGCCGCGGGAGGGTGTTCGGGAAGTCCGGGTCCCCGCGGGCGCCGATCCGCTCGATGAGCTCCGCCGTGGTGGGCCGCTCGGCGGGGTCCTTCGCCAGGCAGGCGGCGACCAAGTCGCGAACGGGGCCGGGCGGCACCCCATCGAGCTGCGGCTGGCCGGCGACCACACGATGGAGGACCGCCAGCGGCGGGCCCTCACCGAACGGCGGGCTGCCACCAGCGGCGAAGGCGAGCACGCCGCCCGACGCGAAAACGTCACGGGGCGTCGTTCAGCGCGTTCGGCTACTCCCACCGTCGTACGCGCCCGGTGCCGGGCGCGCCTACGGTGGGGGGATGGGCGTGGAACTGCTGCTCACCGTCGCCGTCGGGTGCGTGACCGCCGCCGATCTCGCCAGCAACGTGCCGGGGTCGCGCGAGGACGACTGGATCAGCTGGGCGCTGCTCGCGGTCACCGTGCTCGGGCTGCTCGCGCACCGGCGCAAGCCGCTGCTCGCCGCCGTGGTGACGGGGGCCGCGAGCCTGACGTGGACGTTGTACGGCCACATCGGTGAGCTGCTGAACCTGCCGGTGATGGTCGCCCTGTACTTCGTGGCGGTGCAGGGCGACCGGCGCCGGACGCTGCGCGTCGCGGTGGTGGGCGCGCTGCTCTCGGGCGCCGCCGCGGTGATCTCGGGGCAGGAGGAGGGGGCGGTGCCGTCCCCGGTGCTGGAGATGCTCATTCCGCTGGTTCCGCTGCTGCTGGGCGAGGTGGTGCGCGGCCGGCACGAGCTGGCCCGGCGCGCCGAGGTGGAGCACCGGCACGAGACGACGCGCCGGTTGCGCGAGGAGCGCGTGCGGATCGCCCGCGAGTTGCACGACGTGGTGGCGCACACCGTCTCGGCGATGACCGTGCAGGCCGGGGTCGCGCTCGACGCGTTCGACCGCAGACCCGAGGTGGCGCGGGCCGCGCTCCAGCAGGTGCGGGACTCGGGCAAGGAGGCGGTGCGCGAGCTGCGCACGACGGTGACGATCCTCCGCGAGAACGACACCGACGCACCCGCCGCGCCCGCGCCGCGGCTGGCCCAGCTGGCGGAGCTGACCGAACGCCTCCCGCTGCCGGTGACGCTGCACCTCGCGGCCGGCCCGCCGTCGGCCGGACCGCTGCCGCCGGTGGTGGAGCTGACCGCCTACCGCATCGTGCAGGAGGCGCTGACCAACGTGGTGAAGCACTCGAACGCGCGCCACGCCGCCGTGTCCGTGCGCGCCGCGGACGGCCGGCTGCTGGTGGAGGTGACCGACGACGGCCCCGGGGGCGCGCACGCGGGCGGCGGCACGGGGTTCGGGCTGCTCGGCATGCGCGAACGGGCCACGGCGGTGGGCGGCAGCCTGGAGTACGGGGTCGTGCCAGGCGGCGGCTTCCGGGTCAGCGCGAGCCTGCCCGCGGCCTCCCTGTGGTCCGCGGCGCGGGGCGCGGCATGACCGCGCCACGCGTCCGCGTCGTGCTGGCCGACGACCAGACCGTCGTCAGGGCCGGTTTCCGCGCGCTGCTCGACCTGACGGACGACCTGGTGGTGGTCGCGGAGGCGGCGGACGGCGCGCAGGCGGTGGAGGCGGTCCGCACCACGCGGCCCGACGTGGTGCTGATGGACATCAGGATGCCGCGGATGGACGGCCTCGCCGCGACGCGGGCGATCGCCGCGGACCCGGCCCTGGACGGGGTCGCGGTGCTGGTGCTGACGACCTTCGAGGCGGACGAGTACGTTTTCGAGTCGCTGCGCCGCGGCGCGGCCGGCTTCCTGCTGAAGGACATCGATCCCGACGACCTGCGAGACGCGATCCGCACGGTCGCCGCGGGCCGCAGCCTCCTCGCGCCCGCGGTGACCCGCCGGGTGATCGAGGAGTTCGCGCGGCTGCGCGCACCGCTGGCCGACGGCGCGGCCCGGCTGGCGCCGCTGACCGCGCGGGAACGCGAGGTGATGGCCCTGGTCGCGGCCGGTCTTTCCAACGAGGAGATCGGCAGGAGGCTGCTGATGTCCCCGCTGACGGCCAAGACGCACGTCAGCCGCGCCATGACGAAGCTGGGCGCGCGCGATCGCGCCCAGCTGGTCGTCCTCGCCTACGAAACGGGCCTGGTGCGCGCCGGGGACCCCGGCCGTTCCGCGGGGTAGCGGCGGCGGGCGTCGGCTGTCGGCGGTGGGGGTACTCCCGGCGCAGTAGCGGGCGACTCCGCTCGGCAGATGGCGGGGCGGGCGCGGCTGCCTAGCGTCGGGGACATGATCGATGTACACGAGCTGACGAAGCGGTACGGCGCGAAATCCGCCGTCGACGGGCTCTCGTTCACGGTGCGGCCCGGCCGGGTGACCGGATTCCTCGGGCCGAACGGCGCGGGCAAGTCGACCACGATGCGGCTGATCCTCGGCCTCGACGCGCCCACCTCGGGCAGCGCGCTGGTCGGCGGCCGGGCCTACGCCGAGCTGGCCGCGCCGCTGCGCACCGTCGGCTCGCTGCTGGACGCGAAGGGCGTGCACGGCGGGCGTTCCGCGTACGCGCACCTGGCGGGCATGGCGGCGGGCAGCGGGATACCGCGGCGCCGGGTGGACGAGGTGCTCCGGGAGGTGGGTCTCGACCCGGCGACCGCGCGGCGGCGGACGAAGGGCTTCTCGCTCGGGATGGGCCAGCGCCTCGGCATCGCCGCCGCGCTGCTCGGCGACCCGGCGGTGCTGATCCTCGACGAGCCCGTCAACGGTCTCGACACCGAGGGCATCCGCTGGATCAGGGAGCTGATGAAGTCGCTGGCGGCCGAGGGGCGGACGGTGTTCCTGTCCAGCCATCTGATGAGCGAGCTTGAGCTGACCGCGGACCACCTGGTGGTGATCGGGCGCGGCCGGCTGCTGGCCGACGCGCCCATGCGGGAGTTCATCGAGTCGCATTCCGGCGGCCAGACCCTGGTCCGCAGCCCGGAGGCGGAACGGCTGCGGGAGTTGCTCCGGGCGGCGGGCGGCCGGGTGTCGCTCGACGCGCGCGGCGGGTGGCTGGTGGACGGGCTGGCGACGGCGGCGATCGGCGAGCTGGCCCGCCACCACGGGGTGGCGCTGCACGAGCTGACGCCGCGGCTGTCGTCGCTGGAAGAGGTCTACACGGCGATGGCCGGGGCCACCGGCGAGTACCGGACGGAGGCGGCCCGGTGACGCGGCGGTTCCGCCAGGCGCTGGCGTTCGAGTGGGTCAAGTTCCGCAGCGTTCGTTCCACGGTGTGGACGACCGCCGTCATGGCCGCCCTGCCGGCGCCGGGCGCGGCGTTCGTCGCCGCGACGGGGAGCCTCCAGCCGGACGACACGGTGCTGGGCGGCAGCCTGACCCTGTCGGTGCCGGCGCTGATGCTGGCGGCGGTGGTCGGGGCGCTGACGGTGTGCGGGGAGTACGGCAGCGGCACCGTCAGGACGACGTTCGCGGTGGTGCCGCGCCGCGGAACGGTGCTCGCGGCCAAGGCGGTGCTGGTCGCCGGGCTGCTGTACGCGCTGGCGCTGCCCGCCACCGCGGGCGCGTACCTGGTCGGGGACGCGCTGCTGGACGACGGGTACGCGCAGGGGGAACCGCTGCCCGCGCTGTTCGGCGTGGCCGCGGCGTTCTCGGTGGCCGGGCTGCTCGGGCTCGCCGCGGGCACGCTGATCCGGCACGCCGCGGGCACCGTCACGGCGGTGATCGCGGCGCTGCTGCTGCCCTCGATGATCGGCCCGCTGTTCGGCGGGGCGGAACGGTGGGTCGCCGGGAGCAGCCCGACGGCGGCGCTGGAGAAGCTGATGCAGACCTCGGACGCCTCGACGGACGCGGTCGGCTCGCTCGGCGCCTGGCCCTCGCTGCTGCTGGTGACGGGCTATACGGCGCTGGCCCTGCTGGCCGCGGCGGCGCTGCTGCGCCGCCGCGACGTGTGACGCGGCGGCGCGTGACGCGCCGCCGCGTCACGCGGCGGCGGCCGGTCCTGTCAGGGCAGGAGCAGGGTCTTGCCGAGCGTATCCCTGCGCTCGATGGCGGAGTGCGCCGCCGCCGCGTCGGCCAGCGGGAACGTCCGGCCGATGACGGGGCGGAACTGGCCGGCCGCGGCCGCCTCGACGACCCGCGCGAGCTGCCGGGTCCGCTCCGCCTGCGGCAGTTGCAAATGTTCGATGCCCCGCAGCTCGATGCCGCGGCGGGCGGCCTCGGCCGGGTCGGGGGTGAAGAAGCCGCCGCCGGGCGCGCCGTGCGCGGAGAACCGCCCGCCGTCGGCGACCAGGCCGAACGCCGCCGAGCCCGCCTCGCCGCCCGCGCCGTCCCACACCAGGTCGACGCCCTGGTCGCCGGTGCGGGCGCGCACCTGGTCCGCCCAGCCGGGCAGCGTGTAGTCGACGGCGGCCTCGGCACCCAGGTCCCGGACGAGTGCGAGCTTGCGCGCGCCGCGGGCGGCGCCGATGACGCGCGCCCCGGCCGCGCGCGCGAGCTGCACGAGCAGCACGCCCATGCCACCGGCCGCGGCGGTGACCAGCACCCAGGTGCCGGCCCGGGGGCGCATCGGCTCGAACAGGCGCATCGCCGTGACCCCGTCGTGGGCGAGCGCCGCGGCCTCCCGCAGCCCGAGCCCGTCGGGCACGGGCACGACGTCCTCCAGGGCGGCGACGGCCCGTTGCGTGTACGCGCCGTTCGTCACGGCGACCGTGACGACGGGCCGTCCCCGCCAGGACGGGTCGACGCCGGGGCCGGTGGCGGCGATATGGCCGGCGACGCCGCTGCCCGGCACGAACGGCGGGTCGGCCGGGAACCAATCCCGCGCCGCGCCGCTCCTGATCTGCGCCTCCACGAAGATGGTGTCGACGGCCGCGGTCGCGATGACGACCTGGCCGGGGCCCGGCACGGGGTCCGGCACCTCCGCCGGCACCAGCACCTCGGGGCCGCCGAACTCCGCCACCCGGATCTCCTGCATTGCGCTCACCTTTTCCCGCTGGGTTGTCCTGACCCCAAGACTTCAACTTCAAGCAGACTTGAAGTCAACTCGGCGCGGCGGGCGGTGGGCTTGCGACGTGAATCCTGGACGTCTAGCATCCAGGTTATGCGGATGGGCGAGGGTGTCGAGTGGGCGCTGCACAGCTGTCTGAACCTGACCTGGATCGAGCCGGGTGAGGCGATGACGGCGGCGCGGCTCGCCGCGTTCTACCAGCTGCCCCCCGCCTATCTCAACAAGCAGCTCCAGGCGCTCGCCCGGGCGGGCATCGTCACCTCCACCCCAGGACCGCGGGGCGGCTTCCGGCTGGCCAGGGCGCCGGAGGAGATCACACTCCTCGACGTGGTGACGGCGATCGAGGGCACCGGCGAGGCGTTCCGCTGCGACGAGGTGCTGCGCCGGGGGCCCGGCGGCCGGGAGGACGTCGACTACCGGCAGCAGTGCGTCGTCGCACAGTCCATGCGGCGGGCCGAGCTGGCCTGGCGCAAGGAGCTGGCCGGCCGGACGCTGGCCGAGGTGAAGGCCACCGTGGAGAAGCGCCACCCGGGCACCCCGGCGAGTACGCGGAGCTGGTTCGCCGGCCTGCGCACCTGACGGCGCGGCAGCGCATGCGGCCGACGGCGTCGTGCGGCGTCCTGCGCCGCAATCCTGGATAAAAAATGTCCTGGATATCTGGGAACAGGTACCGGCAGGACGAACGGACAGAACGAGGAGACCCGACATGACCAGCGGCCCGACCACCCACCAGCAGCCCCGGCTCAGCGTGCGCAAGCTCGCCCGCGACGGCTACCGGGCGATGCTCGCCCTGGAGTCCTCGATCGGCGCCGGGCGCGTGCCGCAGCGCACGCTCGAACTGCTGCGCCTGCGCGTCAGCCAGATCAACGGCTGCGGCTTCTGCGTCGACATGCACGCCCGCGAGGCGAAGCAGGCCGGCGACAGCGACGAACGGCTGTTCGCCGTGGCCGCCTGGCGGGAGACGCCGTACTTCACCGACGCGGAGCGCGCCGCGCTCGCCCTCGCCGAATCGGCCACGCGCATCGCCGACGCCGCGGGCGGCGTCCCGCAGGACGTCTGGGCGGAGGCCGCCCGCCACTACGACGAGGAGTCCCTGGCCACGCTCGTCATGGCCATCGCCGCGATCAACGCCTGGAACCGCATCAACGTCGCCGTCCGGCACGTCGCGGGCACCTGAACGGCCCCGGCCGGGGGCGGCCTACCGGGACGACCGCGGGGCCGTCGTCGAAGGCACTGCCCGGCTCGCGACGACCGGCGCCCTCCGGCGGCATCGCCGGATCATTGCCGGATCACAGACGCAGTCCCGTAGCCGCCGAGTCACGCACGGTCTGGAGAGGCGGCCCTACCGGGGGAGCGGGCGCCAGGCTTGGACGCCGGCCTCGCCGGTGGTGCCGAGGTCGATGCCGCCGTCCGGCGTCAGCACCTGCCCCTCCTCGCCGGGCGCGGGCGCGGCCCGGATGTGCTCGGCGACGACCGGCGCCCCCTGGCCGCCGAGCACGGTGTTCCGCCACAGCAGCCCCGCGGTGGCCCGTTCGCCCGGCCGGAGCGTGAACGGCTCGGGCGCGTCGTCGAAGCCCTCGACGACCGCGATGTCCGCCGAGCCCTCGGCCACCTCGGCGTCGAGGGGCCGCAGCCGGGCGTCGAGCAGCGTCAGTTGCGGATAGCCGTGCACGGCGTACGGCTCGGTGCCGCAGTTGGTCAGCTCGATGCTCAGTACCCGCAGCCCCATCGCCGCCTCCACGAGGCCCGCCGTGACGCGCACGCCGGAGTCGGCGCAGCCGGGCGCCTGCTCCGGCGCGGCGGAGGGCGGCACCATGGCCGGCTCCGCGGCCGGGGCGGCGGCGGGGGCCGCGGTCCCGGTGCCGCAGCCCGCGGCGGCCAGCAGACCGGCCGCGGCCAGCACGAGCAGCGGCGCGCGGCGGTGCGCCCTGGGGGTTCTCATCGCCCGATGATCGCACGGGTGTGCGGGGGGCGGATCGGAGGGCGGATCGGGGACGGATCAGGGGTGCCCCGGGACGTCCCCGTCCGCCTCGATCTCGTCGTGGATGCGCGTGCAGATCCGGTTCAGCAGGCGGGAGACGTGCATCTGGGAGATGCCGAGCCGCGCGCCGATCTCGCGCTGCGTCAGCTCCCGGTAGAACCGCAGGTAGAGGAGGTGCCGTTCGCGTTCGGACAGGGCGCGCAGCTTGGGGCGGACGGCCGCCATGCGCACCACCCGTTCGTACCCGGCATCCGGGCCGCCGACGGTGTCGGCCAGGCTGTAGCCGCCGTCGCCGCCGCGGCTGAGGTCCGCGTCCAGGGACAGCGGCCGGTAGCTCTCCAGGGCGGCCATGCCGCCCCTGACCTCCTCCTGCGTCAGCCCGCCGGCCTCGGCCAGCGCCGCCACGCCGGGCGGCCGGTCGTCCACGCGGCACTCCAGGCTGCGCTGGGCGGCCCTGACCCGGTTGCGCAGCTCCTGCGTGCGGCGCGGCACGTGCAGTCCCCACAGGTGGTCCCTGAAGTGGCGCTTGACCTCGCCGACGATGGTCGGCACGGCGTAGCTCTCGAACGCGTGGCCGCGGCGCGGGTCGTAGCCGCGCACGGCCTTGACCAGGCCGAGGGCGGCGACCTGGGCCAGGTCCTCCTGGCTTTCGCCGCGGTCGCGGAAGTTGCGGGCCAGCCGGTCGGCCATCGGCAGCCAGGCGCTGACCACTTCGTCGCACAGCCGCCTGCGTTCCGGGCCGTCCGGCAGCGCCGCGATGCGCTCGAACTGGGGGCCGGTGTCCGGCGCGTCGTCGTGCGGGTGCCTGCGGCGGCGCTGGCGGGGCGGCGCGGGGCGGGTCGCCCCGTGCCGGGTGGTGCGGGGTGCGGTGCGGTTCTTCGTGCGCGGTGTCGTGCGGGTCGAGGTCCTCATCACTGCTCTCCGAGGCGTCGACGGCAGATTCGCATTGATACCTTCTGCCCGGCCTTGCACTGAGTTGTTCCGGGCCTTCTGGGCCCCTGCCCGAGCACGGGAGCGGTAAACGGGCCACCGCGAACGGGCCCGCGCTCCGGTTGCCGGGCCGCCGGGGCGGCAGCAGAGTGGAAGCAGGTCCTGTCCTGCCCTGCCCGCAGGGCAGGCACTCTCCGGAGGCATCCATGGACATCCTGGTGCTTGTCGGGCGAATCCTTTTCGTCCCCCTCTTCCTCAGCTCCGCCGTCGGTCACCTGACCCAGAGCAAGGGCATGACCGGTTACGCCGCCGCCAAGGGCGTTCCGCTGCCGCAGGCTTCCGTCCTGGGTTCCGGGGCGTTCATGCTGGTGGGCGCGCTCAGCGTGCTGCTCGGCGTGTGGCCGGACCTCGGCGCCCTGCTGCTGGCCCTCTTCCTCATCCCGACCGCGGTGTTCATGCACCCGTTCTGGAAGGAGACCGACGCGGGAACGCGGCAGAGTGAGATGATCCAGTTCAACAAAGATCTCGCGCTCGGCGGCGCGGCACTGATGCTGCTCGGGCTGTTCTCGATCGCGGGGGACGACATCGGCCTCCTCTGGACCGGGCCGCTGTTCTAGCGGCAGCCCCACGGGAACCTCGCCGCCCCCCGTCGCGTTCTCTGTCCGAACGAACGGCACCAAGGGGGTGGCGGGGTGAATCCGCTCGACGCGCTGCTGCTGCTCGCGGTGGTCGTCGCGGCGGTCTCCGGCTTCCTGCGGGGGCTGATCGCCGGCGTCGTCTCGCTGGTCGGCTTCGTCGGCGGCGCCGCGCTCGGGGTGTGGCTGCTGCCGTTCGTCGTGGATCACATGGAGCCGGGCTCCGCCTCCGCCACGATCGTCGCGCTGGTGGTCGTGCTCGTGCCCGCCGCCGTGGGGCAGGCGCTGGCCTGGCCGCTGGCGGTGCAGTTGCGGGACTCGGTGCGGTGGGCGCCCGCGCGGTGGCTCGACGGCGTGGGCGGCTCGGTGTTCAACGCGGTCGGCGTGCTGCTCGTCGCCTGGATAGCCGCGAGCGCGCTGACCCCCACCCCCTCCCCCGGGCTCAACCAGGCGGTGTCGGACTCCCGCGTGCTCGGCGCCGTCCAGGACCGGATGCCGGACCAGGCGCCGACGTGGTTCAACCGGGCCACCGACGTGCTGGGCGACGCCGGATTCCCGCAGGTCTTCAACCCCTTCGAGAACGCGCCGACCGCCGAGGTGCCCGAGCCCTCCGGCGACAATGTGACGCAGGCCGCGGTCGCCGCCGCGCAGAACAGCACGGTGAAGGTCACCGCGAGCGCGGGCTTCTCCGGCCAGGAGGGCAGCGGATTCGTCTACGCGGACGAGCGCGTGATGACCAATGCGCACGTGGTCGAGGGGGCCGATGTGACGGCCGTGCAGGTCGGCGGCGTCGGCCGGCGCATGGAGGCCAGCGTGATCCTCTTCGACCCGGACACCGATGTGGCCGTGCTCAGCGTGCCGGGCCTCCAGGCGCCCGCGCTGACCCTCGCCGGCGATGCGGAGCGCGGCGACCCCGGGGTGGTCGCGGGGTATCCGGAGGACGGGCCGCTGGACGTGCGGGCCGCGACGGTCGCCGGCCGCACCTCGGCGCGGGGGCAGGACATCGACGGCAGCAGCGTCGTCACCCGCGACATCTACACCGTCCGCTCCCTGGTGCGCCCGGGGAACTCGGGAGGTCCCCTGCTCACCACGGACGGCCAGGTCTACGGCATGGTCTTCGCCCGTTCCGTCACCGATGCGCAGACGGGGTACGTGCTGACCGCGGACCAGATCCGCGGCCACGCGGAGCAGGCCGGCTGACCGACCGGGCGGCGCGGGTCACGCGTCCCGCCGCTCGACGGTGCCGCCGTCGGCCTCGATCAGACCCAGCAGCTCCTCGGTGTCGCGTGCCACCCGCTCCGGGCGGCCGGGGCGCAGCAGCTTCCCGGCGCGGTCGCCCCAGCCGGGCGAGACGGTGTACCGGGTGCCGGCCACCTTCATGGCGAGGGTCTTGCCGCCGCTGAAGCGGGCCTTGGCCGCCGCCACCTTGCTCATGGGGGCGCTGACGATCTCCTGCCGGTCGGAGCCGAGCA
Source organism: Streptomyces sp. MP131-18 (assembly GCF_001984575.1). Lineage (GTDB taxonomy): Bacteria > Actinomycetota > Actinomycetes > Streptomycetales > Streptomycetaceae > Streptomyces > Streptomyces johnsoniae. The sequence goes on from NZ_LZNS01000001.1 coordinate 3,458,140, forward strand.
GCTTCAGCCGCCCGCGCTCGACGGCCACGAAGCCGTGCTGCGCGACGGGCCGCACGCCCTTGCCGATATGGACCTCGTCGAACACGCGCGTGGCAGTTCCGTTGGGGCTCATTTTCTGCCTCCATTGCTTCCACGATACGGAAGTCAACGAGTAGCCGGAGGGCTGTAGCTGAAACATCATCAGCTCCTGCCCGGCAGCGGCGGCGCGCGGCTGCGGCCGGGCGCCTCTGGTTCATATTCTTCCCAAATGCCGCGGACCATGCGTGCAGCGGGGAACGCGCGGATGACCGGTCGAAGAAAACTTCGATTCCGGCCTCCTGCGGCGGCCGCGCGCCCGGATACTCACACGCGTCCGGTCCCGCCGCTCCGGGGAGTCACCGTGGAAAATCCCAGTCGCCGTCGTGTCCTTGGCAGTGCAGCCGCCCTCTCCGCCACGCTCGTCGGCGCGGTCGCCGCACCGGCCCGCGCCGAGGGAGGCGGGTGGCGGCCGGTCCCCGCGCCCCTGCGCCGGGCGCACGCCCACAACGACTACGAGCACGAACGCCCCCTGCACGACGCCCTCGCCCACGGCTTCACCAGCGTCGAGGCCGACATCTGGCTGGTCGACGGGCAGTTGCTCGTCGCGCACGACGAGGTCGACCTCGACCCGCGCCGCACTCTGGAGGCGCTGTACCTCGATCCGCTGCTGGCCCGCGTCCGCGCGCACCGCGGCCACGTGTACCGCGGGCACCCGGCCTCGCTCCAGCTGCTGATCGACCTCAAGAACACCGGCGAGGCCACCTACCGCGAACTGTCGCGCCGGCTGCGCCCCTACCGCGGCATCCTCAGCTCCGCGGCGCACGGCCGGGTGCGCACCGGCGCGGTCACCGCCGTGATCTCCGGCGACCGGGCCGCCCGCGTGCCGATGGAGCAGGAACGGGTGCGCCACGCGTTCTACGACGGCCGTCTCGACGATCTCGGAACGGGGGTGCCCGCCTCGTTCATCCCGCTGATCAGCGGCAATTGGACCAGCAGCTTCACGTGGCAGGGCACGGGGCCGATGCCGGCGGCGGAGCGCGAGCGGCTGCACGGCATCACCGCCGCGGCGCACGCGGCCGGGCAGCGCGTCCGCTTCTGGGCGACGCCCGACCTGCCGGGCCCGGAACGCGAGGCCGTCTGGCGCGAGCTGATCGCGGCGGACGCGGACCACCTCAACACCGACGACCTCGCCGGACTCGCCGCGTTCCTCCGGGCGGAGGACCGGTAGCCGCGGGCGAACGCCCGCCGGGGGTCAGTGGCTCCTGGCGGGCAGATCCTCGACCCAGGCGTACCGCGTCCCCCGCCCCTCGGTGCACTGGAGCTCGTACAGACCGCTGCTCTGCCGTGCCGCCAGCATCAACGGCAGCGGCACGCGGCCGGTGATGACGACGTCGATGGTCCGGCCGTCGCGAGGACCGCCGTCGAACCGGACGCTGATCACGTGGTGCTCAGCCATGGCGCCAACCTATCCGGGCGGCCAGGACCCGCGCGCCACCCGGAAGGGTGGCGCGCGAAACGCCAGTTGGACGCGGGCCGCGGGGCCAGGCGGTCCGCGCCGCAGGTCAGGGCGCGGGGCGGAAGACGGAGCGCTGCCGTCCGAGGCCGGAGATCTCCAGCTCCACCACGTCGCCGGCGCCGAGGTAGGGGAACCGTCCGGAGAGGGCGACGCCCTCCGGGGTGCCGGTGTTGATGACGTCGCCGGGTTCGAGCACGAGGTACTGGGACAGGTCGTGGATCAGCTCGGCCACGCCGAAGATCATGTCCGCGGTGGTGGAGTCCTGCCGCGGCTCCCCGTTGACCCACGAGCGCAGCCGCAGCTCCCGCGGGTCCCCGGCCTCGTCCGCCGTGACCAGCACCGGGCCGAGCGGGTTGAACGTCTCGCAGCTCTTGCCCTTGGACCACTGCCCGCCGGACTCCTCCAGCTGGAAGGCACGTTCGGAGACGTCGTTGCTGACCGCGTAGCCGGCGACGTGCGCCAGGGCCTCGGCGGGCGAGGAGAGGTAGCGGGCGCGGCGGCCGATGACCACGGCCAGCTCCACCTCCCAGTCCGTCCTGACCGAGCCGCGCGGGATCAGCACGTCGTCGCGGGGACCGACGACCGTGTTGGGCGACTTGTAGAAGAGGATGGGCCGCTGGGGCGGTTCCGCGCCGGACTCGGCGGCGTGCGCCGCGTAGTTCTGCCCGATGCACAGCACCGCGGAGGGCCGGGCCACGGGGGCGCCGATCCGTTCCCCTTCGATGGAGGTCTCCGGCAGCGCGGCCGGGTCGGGCACGAGGGCGGGGTCCTCGGCGAGCGCGGCCAGGAACGCGCCGTCGATGTCCGCGGTGACGGGCCGCAGGTCGTGGTGGCGCTCGCCGGTGCCGTCGCCGCTGCCGGTGCCGATGCCGTCGCCTGAGACGAGCACGGGACGCTCGTGGCCCGGTTCGCCGATGCGCATGAGACGCATGATGGGGTGACTCCTCGCTGTACGTGCCGTGGCGTGCTTGATCGCACTCTCCCCCAGCAGGCACGTTTCACTCAACCGTTCGGGTCACCGGGCCGTACCGCGCCTCACGCGGGCCGGGTCGCCGGCGGCTCCCCGCTGGCCGCCGAGACGTCGATCACCGCGAACGTCATACCCTGCGGGTCGGCCACAGCGGCGAAGCGGCCGAAGGGGCTGTCCACCGGCCCGTCGATCAGCCGGCCGCCCAGCTGCTGCACGGTCTCCACCGCGCCGTCGCAGTCCGGCACCGCGAAGTAGATCTCGGCGTGCGGCGGCATCCCGTCCGGGGCCGTGGGCGGCATCGCCATCCGGCCGAGCGCCGGGGTGCCGCCGAACCCGTACACCTTGTAGTCGAGCGAGGCGTCCGGGTCCTCCATCCGCTGCACGTCGTAGGGGAACACGGCGGGGAAGAACGCGTCGGCCGCCGCGGGATCGCGCGTCACCAGCTCCGCCCAGCGATATGTGCCGGGCTCGTCGCGCCGTTCGAACCCGTGGTGGCTGCCCGCCTCCCACACGCCGAACAGCACCCCGCCCGGGTCGGCGGCCGTCACCATCCGGCCGAACTCGCCGACCTCCATGGGCTCCATCAGCACCCGGCCCCCGTGCTCCCGCACCCGCTCGGCGGTGGCCGCGGCATCGGGCGATGCGAGGTACAGCGTCCACGACGGCGGCACGTCCTGGCCCGCCATCTGCGGTGCGAGGGCGGCGACGGCCCGGCCGTCCAGGGTGGCCTGCGCGTAGCCGCCGTACTCGGCCGAGTCCGTCCCGAAGTTCCAGCCGAACAGCTGCTCGTAGAACCGCTTGCCGGCCGCCACATCCGGCACGGTGGCGTCCGCCCAGCAGGGCGTGCCCGCGGAGAAGCCCGCGACAAGGTCGGACATGGCCGGCCATCCTTTCCCTCGCTGATCGTCACCGATCACGGTGGTCATCGCCGTTCACGGTGGTCACGCTGATTCGCTGCCGAACCAGGCCATTCCACGCTAGCCACTCCGGTGATAATCGGCACGGTGAGCGATTCCGTCGAACCCTCCGGCTGGCAGCGCGTTGCCCGCCTCGATCCCGTCCGCATGGCCGACGCCCTGTACGAGCACACCGGCGTCCGGCTCACCGTCGAGGGCCCCTGCCCCGGCGGCCAGGTCGGCACGGCCTACGTCCGCCTGCCGGACGGCCACCGCGCCGTGCTGAAGTGGCGTCCCGGCACCCGCCTGGCCGACCTGCGGGCCGGCCCGGTCGCCGTCACCGACGTGCTGCGGGCCGCCGGCTACCCCGCGCCCGCCACCGAGCTGTCCGCGCAGGTCGGGCCCGACGTGGTCCTCGTCCAGGAACTGCTGCCCGGCACGCCGCCCGGCCGGCTCGGCCACGCCGCGCTCGACCGCGCCCTCGCCCTGAACGACCTCCAGGCCGGCCGCCTCGCGGGCCACCCCGAGGTGCCCGAGACCGAGCTGTACCTGACCGGCGACGGGCCCGGCTTCTGCCTGCACGGCCCGCTGCGCGAGTTCAGCCGGCGCAGCGCCGCGCTGGAGGCGTGGATCGCGGAGGTCGGCGCGAGCGCCCCGGGACGGCTGCCAGGCGTGGACGCCGTGCACCACGACTTCCACCCGGGGAACCTGCTGACCGGGCCAGGCGGAACGGTCACCGGCGTCGTCGACTGGGACGGCGCGGGCCGCGGCGACCGCCGCTTCGACCTGGTCACCCTCCGCTTCGGCCTTTACCCCGACGCGGCGGAGCCGGGCGTCGCCGAGCGCCTGGACGAGATCCTGGACGGCTTCCCCGAAGAGGTGCTGCGCCCGGCGTGGGCGTGCATGAGCCTGCGCATGACCGACTGGGCCATCCGCCACTTCACGGCCGCGGAGGCCGAGGCGTGGATCGGCTTCGCCGAGCGCGGCGCGGCCCGGCTGGGCTGACCCGCGGCAACAGCGGTGCCGCGCGCTCACCTTCACGACTCCCGCACGTCGCCGACCCGAGGGGCGCACGTCATCCCGCTCGGCGAGGGTGCTCCTCGACCGGCGCCGAACGGGCGCTCGAGCAGGAGCCGCGGCACCGCACATGGACGCACACCCCCCGAACTCCCCGCCCCACCCGCGCCGTCGTTCGCTGCTCAAGGCCGCCGGCGTCAGTTCGGCGGCCCTGCTCGCCGGGATCGGCGTGCCCGGCACCGCCGAGGCCGCCTGGTCGGGCGCGCGCCTGCGCGACGACCCGTTCCGGCTCGGCATCGCCTCCGGCGATCCCTCGGACGACGGCTTCGAGTTGTGGACGCGGCTCGCGCCCGAGCCGCTGGCCCCCGACGGGCACGGGGGCATGCCGCTCGCGCCGTTCGACGTGCGCTGGGAGGTCGCGGAGGACGAGCGCTTCCGCCGTGTCGTGCGCCGGGGGCACGCGCTGGCCACGGCCGAGCTGGCGCACTCCGTGCACCCGCGGGTCCGCGGACTGCGCCCCGAGCGGCTGTACTTCTACCGGTTCCGCACCGGCCGCTGGACCAGCCCGGTGGGGCGCGTCCGCACCGCGCCGCGCGCCGGAACGCGGCCGGCCTCGTTCACCTTCGCCACCGCGTCCTGCCAGGCGTGGTACCACGGCTGGTTCTCCGCGCACCGGCATCTGGCGGCGGACGCGCCCGACGTGGTGTTCTTCCTCGGCGACTACATCTACGAGTACGCCATCACCGCGGCCAACCTGTGGCGGGAGGGCGTGACGCCCGGCGAGGGCCACGACCGCGAGACGGTCACCCTCGCCGAGTACCGGCTGCGGTACGCCCTCACCAAGACCGACCCCGACCTCCAGGCCGCGCACGCCGCCGCCCCGTTCGTCATCACGCCGGACGACCACGAGGTGCAGAACAACTACGCGGACGAGACCTCCGCGTACGGCATCCCGCCCGAGGACTTCCGGCTGCGCCGGGCGGTCGCCTACCGCGCGCTGTACGAGAACGCGCCGCTGCCGCGCGCCGCGCTGCCGATCGGCGGCCCCGACGCCCGCTACCAGCGGCGGCTGGTGATCGGTGACCTCGCCACGTTCAACGTGCTCGATACCCGCCAGCACCGCGCCCCCGCGCGCGGCAGCATCCTCGGCACCTCGCAGGAACGGTGGCTGCTCGACGGGCTGCGCGGCTCGCGCACCACGTGGAACGTGCTCGCGCAGCAGGTCGCCGTCATGCACGTCACGGACGACCGCGTCGACCAGTGGGACGGCTTCCCCGCCGCGCGGCAGCGGCTGCTCGACACTTTCGCGGACCCGTCCGTCACCAACCCGGTGGTGCTGACCGGCGACACGCACCGGGCGACCGCGGGCGACCTGCACGCCGACTTCGCCGATCCGGGCTCGCCCGTCGTCGGCTCGGAGCTGATCACCACCTCGATCGCCTCCGACGGCGACGGCGCGGACACCGACCCGTACGAGCCGGACTGGACGCAGCATCCGTGGGTCAAGTTCTACAGCGGGCGCCGCGGTTACACGCTGTGCCGGATGACGCCGCGGGAGCTGACCGCGGACTTCCGTACCGTGCCCTGGGTGCAGCGCGACGCGCACGCCCCGGTGTCCACACTCGCCCGTTTCGTCACCGAGGCAGGACGCCCGGGTCTGGAAAAGGTGAACTGACATGTCCTATCTGGCTCATCCGGTGCGCGGTCTGCGCGCCTCGGGGCGGATCGCGACCGTCGACCTGACGTGGCACGCGGCGCCGTGGATGCCGCTGGTGGACCACTTCGCGGTGTACGCGGCCCGCGGCCGGGCCCCGCGGGAGAGCGAGGAGTCGCTGCTCGCGCGCACCCTCTACCCGCACCTCACGCACGCGGTGCTCGGCCCGCGGGCCGTCACCTGGCACTACCGGGTGGTCGCCGTCATGGCCTCGGGCGCGCGGGGCCGGGCCGCGACGGCCTCGGCGACGACCACCGCCTCGTACGCGACGGGGCGGCCCCTCGCGGCCGTCGGCGAGTTCGACCACAAGGGGCTGGAATTCGCGCTGTCCCCGGCGGGCAGCGCCGACTACCTCGACACGTTCCCCGACGGCGTCGACTACCGGCAGGGCAGCAGCAGTCCGGGGACCCACTGGCCCTACCTGCACCCGGGGCCCGCGGACGGCTGGGCGGGGCGGCGGCGGCACACGTTCACCCTGCGGTTCGCGCTGGACGCGGTGCCGACCGCGGACCCCGGATTCGCCCTGTGGCTGACGGACACGCACGCGACGGCGCCCGGCGAGGCCGAACTGTCCCTCAACGGCACGCGGATCGACGGCATCACCTTCGAGAAGGGCGCCACGAAGGGCTCCCTGGAGGGCGACGCCACCAGGACGGGCAGCCCCCTCAAGCCGTCCTTCGTCGAACTGCCCCTGCCCGCCGCCGCGTTCACGACCGGAGAGAACGTACTGACGCTGGAGAAGACGGCAGGCTCCTGGCACGCCTACGACGCGATCGGCGTCTTCGCCCCGCACTGAGGCGCCGGGCCACTGCGGTGGACCAGCCGCAGGCCGGTCTCCACCAGCGCCCAGCCGAGCCGCCGCCCCACGGCCCGCACGCGGCGGCGCGCGAGCGCCGGCCGCGGGGCGGCGGCGGCCCGCAGCTCGCGGGCGCGGTAGTGCTCGACCGCCAGGTGAACGTCGGGGTGCATGCCGCTTCTCCTCGGTGTCGAAAGGACCCGCCGCTCAGGGGCGGAACGGGAATCCGTGCAGGTGCAGGGCGACGCTCTCCCGGCCCTCGGTGTCGCCGGCCTCGGCGGCGGCCCGCCCGCGCGCCTTCCACTTGTCCACCACCGCGTGCAGCTCCTCGCCGAGCGACGCCAGCTCCGGGGCGGTCAGCGGCAGCAGGGACTCGGCGCTGACGGCGGCGGCGCGCCACTCCTCGCCCCATGCCGCCTGCTCGTCGAGATACCGCTCGTACATCTCGCCGCGCTGGCGGAACAGCAGGCGCACCGCCCCGCTGAGGGCGGCGGCCCGCTCCGGGGCGTCCTGGAAGTCCCGGTCGCTGAACGTCAGTTTGCGCTGCGCGAGCTCCCACCAGCGCTCGCGGCTGTCTGTGCTGCGGCCCTCGGCCTCCTGGATGAGCCCGTGGGCGGCGAGCTTGCGCAGGTGGTAGCTGACGAGGGAGACCGCCTCGTCCGCCTGCTCCGCGAGCTGCGATGCGGTCGCGGCGCCCGCCACCGTGAGCGACCGGTAGAGCCGCAGACGCAGCGGGTGCGCGAACGCCTTGAGCGTGCCGAGGTCGGTGATCGTGCGGGAGGTCTCGGGAGTCATGTCACGAACCTAGATGGGAAAGGAAAACTGCGCAAGTTTTTTTGAGCAATAATTCTTTCGCATCACGGGCGGCTCCGCGCCGCTGCGTAAGCTGGCGGCCGTGATATCGCTGCCGCCCGGGCTGCTGCTCGCCGCCGTCGCGGCGGCGGGGGCCGCTCTCAGTGCCGTGCACAGTCCCTGGTGGGTGCTGCCCGCCGCCACCGCCGCGTTCCTGTGCGGGGGCCGCCCCGGGAGCGCCCGCGTCGCCGCGCCGGTGCTCGCGGTGCTGCTCGCCGCCGGCTGCGCCGCCGCCCTCCTCTCCCCCGCCTGGCTGGCCAGGGGCAGCACCTTCGTCGCCTACCTCGCACTCGGCACCCTGCTGCCCTGGTGGGCGGGCCGGTTCTGGCGCCACTACCGCGAGCTGCTGCGGGGCGGCTGGGAGCGGGCCGCCCGGCTCGAACGCGAGCAGCGCCTGATCGCCGAGCAGGCGAGGCTGCGCGAGCGGACCCGCATCGCCCAGGACATGCACGACGCGCTCGGCCACGATCTGAGCCTGATCGCCCTGTCCGCCGGGGCCCTGAAGCTCGCTCCCGGCCTCGGCGCGGAGCACCGCGCGGTCGCCGGGGACATCAGGGCCAGGGCGGGGGACGCCGCGGAGCGCCTCGGCGAGGTCGTCGGTCTCCTCCGCGAGGGCCCAGAGGGCGCAGAGGCCACCGAGGGCGGCGGACCGGCGCCCGAGCACGTTCCCGGCCTGGTGCACGCCGCGCGGGCGGCCGGTCTGACGGTGACGCTGGACGTCGAGGGTGCGGCAGAGGACCTGCCGCCGCGCGTCGTGCGGGCCGCGTTCCGCGTGGTGCAGGAAGGCATCACCAACGTCACGAAGCACGCAACGGGGGCCGCCGCCGCGGTCCGCCTCGTACACGACGCCGACCGCGGCGAGACCCGCGTCGAGGTGCGCAACGGCCCGGCGCCCGCGGGCCGCGGCACGGCCGCCGCGGGCGGCCACGGCCTCATCGGCCTGGCCGAACGGGTCCGGCTGGCCGGTGGCAGCCTGGCCCACGGGCCGGCGGCGGACGGCGGGTTCGCCGTGACGGCGCGCCTGCCGCACCGCGCCCCCGCGGCGCCGCCGCCCGCGCCCACCGCGGTCGCGCGCGAGCACCGCGAGGCGCGGCGCCGCACGGGGCGTTCGCTGCTGGCCGTGGCCACGCTGCCGCTCGGCGGTTTCGTGCTGCTCAGCGCGGTGCTGATGGCGTGGAGCACGGTCGCCGCCTCGCGGGCGGTGCTCGACGCCGCCGTGTTCGACGGCCTGCACCTCGGGCAGAGCCGGGCCGAGGTCGCCGCCGTCCTGCCGGACCACCAGACCCCGCACCGCGTGCCGGACGGGCCCGCCCCGCCCGGCGGGCGGGGGACGGCGTGCGAGTACTACGCGATCACGGCGAACCCCCTGGCCGACCGGGCCGGCGACGCCTATCGCCTCTGCTGGCGGGACGGGCGGCTGGTCTCCAGGACGGCCCTTGTCCACTGAGCCCCGGGAGGCGCCCGTGATCCGGGTCCTGATCGCCGACGACGAGCCGATGATCCGCGCCGGGGTGCGCGCCGTGCTGGCCACCGACCCCGGTATCGGCGTCGTCGCCGAGGCGGGCGACGGGCGCGGCGCGGTCGACCTGGCGCAGCGCCACCGGCCCGAGGTGGCCGTCCTCGACATCCGCATGCCCGGCACGGACGGCATCGCCGCGGCGGCCGAGATCCGCCGCACCCTGCCGGGGACGGGTGTGGTGATGCTGACGACGTTCGGCGAGGACGACTACATCCTGCGGGCCCTGCGCGGCGGCGCCCAGGGCTTCCTCATCAAGTCGGGCGAGCCGGAGGAGCTGATCGCGGGCGTGCGGGCGGTGGCGGAGGGCGCCGCCCACCTCTCGCCGAAGGTCGCGGCCCGCGTCATCACCCACCTCGCCGCGGCCCGCCCCGCGCCGGGGCCCGCGGCCGGGCGGGTCGCGGCGCTGACGCCGCGGGAACGCGAGGTGCTGGCGCTGCTGGGCGCCGGAGTGTCCAACCGGGGGATCGCGCGCCGCCTCGGCCTGGTCGAGGGCACGGTCAAGGGGCACGTCAGCTCGATCCTGTCCCGGCTCGGCGTGCCGAACCGGGCCGCTGCCGCGGTGGTCGCCCACGAAGCGGAAATCGTGCCGCCACGAGGGACGTGACCGCGGGGAGCGCCACGAGCATCGCGGCGGCGGTCACGGCGGCGCCGAGCGCGGCACCGGCCAGCACGTCGTGCGGGTAGTGCACGCCGATCACCACGCGCAGCGCCGCCGTCGCGGCGCCCGCCGTCACCACGGCCGCCGCGGCCCTGGGCCACAGCCACACCAGACCGGTGGCGAGGGCGACGGCGAGCGTGGCGTGATTGCTGGGGAACGACCAGTCGCCCGGCGGCGGGCAGGCCGCCAGCGCGTCGGCCCCGGGCACCGCCCGGCAGGGCCGTTCCTGGTCCACGACCAGCTTCAGCGACTCGCTCAGCCCGTACGCGGCCACCGTGGCCGCGCCCGTGAGGAGCACCCCGGCGACCAGGCGCGGGTCGGTGCGGCGCAGGCCGCGGCGGCCGGTCCACAGCAGCAGCAGGCCCAGCACCACCAGGCCCGCCTCGGTGGCGGCCTCGCCGAGGAACGCCGCCCAGTGCGGCACGTCCGCCACGCCGTCCGTCACGGTGCGGTAGAGGTCGGCGGACACCCCGCCGGTCACGGTCTCGGGTCCGGGCGAGCCGAGCCCGCCGGGCGAGAGCCACCTCAGGATCAGGGCGCACGCGGCGGTGACGGCGGCGGCCAGGGCCAGCCGCGCGGCGCGGCCACCGGTATTCAGTCGTGGATGCGGTTGATGCGGTTGATGCGGTTGTGGGCACATGGCCACGGGACCGTAGGCGGCGGCCGGGGGCCGCGGCCCTGGCGAAGGGCAGGGTCCGCCCCCGACCTTCGTCGGGCTTGACGCGGCGCGCGGTTCCGGCGTGGCGTCGGCGGGGAACGCGGCAGCAGCCGCCAATCTGGCTATATCGGATAAAAACCCTGCACGAGAGGTCCCGCATGGCCACGCAGACGCCCGCCCGGAGCCACCCCGCGCCCCCGGCCCCCCGGCCCGCCCCCGCCCCGTACACCGGCTTCGACCGCATGCCGATCGCCGGCGCGTGGCGGGCCGGGCGCGCGGACTCGGCACAGGTCGACGTCGACCCCTACACCGGTGACACGCTGACCGAGATCCCGCTCGCCGACGCGTCCGACGTGGACGACGCCTACCGGGCGGCGGCCGAGGCGCAGCGCGCCTGGGGCGCCGCGCCCGCCGCGGAGCGGGCCGCGGTCCTCGGCCGGGCCTCCGTGCTCATGGCCGAACGGGCGGACGAGATCGGCGACTGGCTGGTGCGGGAGGCGGGGTGCATCCGTCCGCGGGTCGCGATGGAGCTGGACATCTGCCTCGCGATCACGCGGCTGGCGGCCTCCCGCACGTTCCTGGAGATGCGGACGGTGCCCTCGGACACCCCGGGCAAGGAAAACCGGGTGTACCGCCGCCCGGCCGGGGTGATCGGGGTGATCGGCCCGTGGAACTTCCCGCTGTTCCTCGCCAACCGCTCCGTCGCCCCCGCGCTGGCCGCGGGCAACGCGGTGGTGCTCAAGCCGGCCGGGGACACCCCGGTGACCGGCGGGCTGCTGCTGGCGAAGATCTACGAGGAGGCCGGGCTGCCGCCCGGCGTGCTCGGCGTCGTCATCGGCCGGGGCAGCGAGATCGGCGACGCGATGGTGCGGCACGAGGTGCCGCGGGTCATCTCGTTCACCGGCTCGACACCGGTCGGCCGCGGCATCGCCCGGCAGGCCGGGCTGAAGAAGCTCGCGCTCGAACTCGGCGGCAACGGGCCGCTGGTCGTCCTCGACGACGCCGATCTGGACGCGGCGGTCTCGGCCGCCGTGTACGGCAGCTACTTCCACCAGGGCCAGATCTGCATGGCGACCAACCGCGTAATCGTCGACGCCTCGATCCACGATGCGTTCGTGCAGCGCTGCGTGGCGCGGGCCGAGGCGCTGGTCACCGGCGACCCGCGGGACGACCGCACGGAGATCGGGCCGATCATCAACGACCGCCAGCTCGCCTCCGTCCGCGAGAAGGTGCAGCGCGCCGTTCAGCAGGGCGGGCGGCTGCTGGTCTCGGGCGAGCCCTCGGGGCCCACCGGACGGGTGCTGCCGCCCCACCTCCTCGTCGGCGGGCAGCACCTCGCCACCGCGTCGGAGGAGGTCTTCGGCCCGGTCGCGACGATCATCGAGGCCCGCGACGAGGACGACGCCCTGGCCCTGGCGAACCAGACCGAGTACGGCCTGTCCAGCGGCGTCTTCACGCGCGACGTGGAGCGCGGCCTGCGGTTCGCGCGGCACGTCGAGGCGGGCATGACGCACGTGAACGACACCACGGTGCACGACGACGTGAACGCGGCGTTCGGCGGCGAGAAGGACTCCGGGCTCGGGCGGTTCGGCGGCGGCTGGGTGTTCGACGAGTTCACCAGCGAGCACTGGATCAGCATTCAGCGCACCCCGCGGGAGCTGCCCGTCCGGTGACCTGCCCGCGGGCCTGCGATCGCGCGGGGCGCGCCGCGAACCTGCGCGCGTGCCACGTGCGGGGCCGGCCGATACCGCGCATCCGCGCTGGACCTGCCCGCACCTTCTTTACCGTGGCGCTCACCCCTGGTTCCGTGCATAGCGTGACGACTCAAGGCGCTTCGCACGCTCCCCACCCGACCATCGAGCCGACCGCGGAGATCGATACCACGCTGAGAAGTCAGGCGCGCACCTGGAACCACTGGCTTGGCGGCATGCACAGCTTCGCCGTGGACCGTGAAGCGGGGAACAAATTTGCGGTGACCTACCCCGGGCTGCTGGAAAGGGTGCGCACCACCCGGCACTTCCTGGGCCGCACCGTGCGTTACCTCGCGCGCGACGTGGGCATCAGGCAGTTCCTGGACGTGGGCTCCGGCCTGCCCACGGCGGGCAACACGCACGAGATCGCGCAGCAGGTGGCCCCCGGATCACGCGTCGTCTACGCCGACAACGACCCGCAGACGGTGCTGTACGCCCGCCAGCTCCTCGGCTCCATTCCCGCGGGAGCCGTCTCCTACCACGAGGCCAGCCTGCACGAGCCCGAGGCGGTCCTCGCCGCCGCGAAGGAGACGCTCGACCTGTCGCGGCCGGTCGCGCTCGTGCTGAGCGGCATCCTCGGCCACGTGCCCGACGACGACGAGGCACGCGCCATCGTGCGGGAACTGCTGGCCGCCCTGCCGAGCGGCAGTTACCTGATGTCCCACGACATCTGCGATACGGAGGCGGACTGGCGTGACATCCAGAGCCGGCACAACAGGATCGCCCCGCTCGCCTACCACCTGCGCTCGCCGGCGCAGATCGCCGGCTTCTTCGAGGGGCTTGAGCTCGTCGAGCCGGGGGTGGTCGCGCTGACCTCCTGGCGCCCGGACCCCGGCGGCCGGTACTCGCCCGAGTGGGCGGCGCTGGTGGCGGACCTGGTGGGCGGCGTCGGCCGCAAGAGCTGAGCCCGCCCGGCCCACGGGGGCGGCGTCCGGGGCGTCACCAGTTCTCCGCGTCCCGCACGTTCTGGATGAACGCGTTGGCGGACGCCCCCTCGTCCACCAGATCGGGGACCAGGTCGACCGAGCTGAGCAGCGAGGCGCCCGCCCCCTCCGTCTCCCGCCACTCCTCGGCGATGGCCTGCTGGGTGTCGGCGGGCCGGGTCTCCAGCCACCGCCGGTTCTCGGGACTGAGCTGCCGCAGGAAATGGGCGAGCAGATCGGTAACCATGCCGTCGTCTCCCGGACGTGGGGTGGCGGCCGGCGGCCGCCCGTGACAGCACCAGTCTGCGAGAGGAACGGGCGGGGCGCACGACGCGGCCCCGTTCCGGAACGTGATCGTTCCGGAACGGGGCCGGGTGGCCGGCGGGCGCCGGTCAGTACGCGCTGTCGACGTTGTCCATGGAGCCGTAGCGCTCGGCGGCGTAGTTGCAGGCCGCGGCGATGTTGGCGACCGGGTCGTAGATGTTCTTGCTGGTGCCCTCGACGTGGTACTGCTCGAAGGTCGGGTCGATGACCTGGAGCAGACCCTTGGACGGGATGTTCTCCTGGGCGTTGGTGTCCCACAGGTTGATCGTCTGCGGGTCACCGCTGGACTCGCGCATCAGGTTGCGGTGGATGCCCTCGTAGGAGCCGGGGATGTCCTTCTCGTCCAGGACCTCGAGCGCCTCGTCGATCCAGCGGTCGATGTCCTCGTCCGAGGCGGGCTGGGGCTCGGGCTGCTCGTGGCGGGGGATGGTGACCAGCGTGCCGTCCTCGCGGTACTCCGCGCCGCGGCCGCGGTCCGCGACCTCAGTGGCGCCGTCGTCGCCGTCGCCGCCGCGGTCGTCACGGCTCGCGCCGTCGTCGGCACGCTCGGTGTGCTCGGCGCTCTCGGCGTTCTCGGTGTTCTCAGCGTTCTCGTCGTTTCCGTCGTTCTCGTCGTTCTCGGCGCCGGGGGCCTTCCCGATGACCCCGTCGGAGTCGTTCGGGGCGAAGGCTGCCGGGGCCGCGGTCCGCTCGGCGGCCTCGGTGACACCGTGGGCCGCCGCGTCGTCGGCGGCCGCGGTGGGCGCGAAGGGCAGGGTGAGGGCCGCGGCGCCGGCGGTCACGATGCCGGCCAGCGCGACGGTGCGGGTCACGGTGGTGCGGGTGTCGTTGGTGCTGGCGGTCATGAAGACGTACCTCGTTCCTTGGGCGAACGGGAGGGAGATGGGTGCCGCGGATGGCGACGTGGCCCAGCATGGGAACTGCCGTGGCGCCCCTGCAAAGACCCCTTCTGCGATCCCGCTTCGTAGGCCACGAACGGCGCCGCACCGCCGTCCGGAGGGGCGGCCCGCGGCCTGCCCGGGGGCGGGGCGCGGCCCGCTCCTATTCCCCTTCGGATGTGACGGGCGTCTCGTGCCGGGCATCACGTGAGGGCCCCCGCCCGTTCACCCCCGGGATCGGCGCCCGGTACGCAGCGTCACGCGGCGCCCGCCCCGCGCCAGGCGGTCGGAACGGTGTTGTATGGGCTCATGCCCGACCTCCCGGAGTTCTCCCTCACCCGCGCCCAGCAGGAGGCGTTGCGCAGGTGGTCGCGGGAACGGCCGGACCGGGACGTCCGCGCGCGGATCATCCTGGACGCGGCAGCCGGCGTCTCGGTCTCCGACAGTGCCCGCACGCTGGGCGTCTCCCGCCCCACCGTGTCGTCCTGGCGCAGCCGTTACGCCGCGCAGGGCCTCGGTGGCCTGGAGCACCGGCCGCGCAGCGGCCGGCCGCCGCGCATCGACGAGGCGGACGTGATCGCCTCGACCCTGGCGGGGCCGCCCCCGCCGCGCCGGGCGTGGTCGGCCCGCGCGCTCGCCGACCACCTCGGCATATCCCACACGGCGCTGGGCGCGGTGTGGCGCCGCTGGGGCGTGGCCGGCGGCGATGCCGCCGCCGTCACGCTGCCCACCGCCCCGCCGCTGCCGCTGCGCCGTCCGCGGCTGCTCGGCCTGTGGCGCGCGGCGGACGCCGCCGTGATCCTGCTGGCCGAGCCCCCCGAGCCCGCGGCCGGCGCGCTGCCTGCCGTGCCCGCGCCCGCCGAGGAGCGGCGGGCACTGAACGGCGCGCTGAACGCCGCGCTGGGCACGGCGCTGACGGCCGAGGGGCCGCGGGCCGAGGCCCTGCCCGCGCTCGCGGAGCTGCTGGCCGAGGTGGGCGCGGCGCACCGGGCGCCGGGCGTGCACGCCGTGGCGTTCGGCGGCGCCGGGGCGCCGGCGGAAGACGAGGGCGGGCCGGCCGCCGCGGGCGTCGCCTGGCACACCGCGCCCGAGTTCATGAGCTGGCCCGCCACCCTGGGCGTCGTCTGCCAGCTCCAGCTGCGCCACCGCCCGGCCGCCGCGGCGGCCACGCACGGTTCGCTGCTCGACGCGCTGCGCGCCGGTCAGGCGGCGCCGCTGGTCTGGCGGTGCCCCGCGGAGGGCGCGGCGCCCGAGCCGCCGGCGCGAACGCCCCGCGCGTTCGACCAGCTGGCGCTCGGCTCGTTCAACGAGAAGCTGGTCATCGAGAGCATCAGGGAGGCGGGCTCGCTCAGCCGCGTGGAGATCGCGCAGCGCACCGGGCTCACCCCGCAGGCGGTCTCCCGCATCACGCGCAACCTGCTCACCTCGGCCTTCCTGGTCGAGGACTCCGTGCTTCCCGGCGGCAAGGGCAAGCCGCGGGTGCCGTTGCGGCTGCGCGCGGACGCGGCCTGCGCCATCGGCATCCACCTCGACCCGGAGATGATCACGCAGGTCGTCGTCGACCTGTGCGGCGGCGTGCTCGACCAGCGGGTGCTGCCGCTGCACGAAGGGGCGGACCCCGCCTCGGTGATCGACAGCATGACGCGCATGGCGCGGGAGGCCGTCGCCGCCTCGCGGGCCGTGTCCGACACCCTGCTCGGCGTCGGCATCGCGGTGCCGGGTCCGCTGGACGCGGGCGCCGGGGTGCTGTACGACCCGCCGCTGTTCAGCGGCTGGCACGACGTTCCGCTGCGGGCCCCGCTCGCCGAACGGCTCGGCGTGCCGGTCACCGTCGAGAAGGACGCGACCGCGGCGGCCATCGGCGAACGCTGGATCGGCGCCGCCGCCCGCACCGGCGACTTCGTCTACCTGTACCTGGGCGCGGGCGCCGGGGCCGGGGCGTTCCTCAACGGCGACGTGTACCGCGGCAGGACGGGCAACGCCGGGGAGTTCGGCGAACTGTGCGCGTTTGCGCTCGGGCACGTCACGCCCGAGGGCGGGCCAGGCCGGGTGCCGGAGTGCGCGCCCATGTCATCGGCGCTGGACAAGGCCGCCGCGGCCGGGCTGACGTGGCCGCAGGCACCGGGCGCGTACGAGTCGCTGTGCGCCGCGGCGGCGGCGGGGGACGCGCGGGCCGTACGGGCGTTCCGTGAAGTCGCGCGGGTTGTCGCCCGGGGCGCGACCGGCGTGACCGACCTGCTGGACACGACCCTGCTGATCGTCGGCGGCCCGGCCGTTCCGGCACCGGTCGCCGGTCTCTTCCTGTCCGAGATCTCCGCAGCGGTCAACCGGTACCCGCTGGCCAGCAGGCTGCGGCGGGTCCACGTCGAACACTCGCTGCTGAACGAGTCGGCGGCGGCGGTCGGCGCGGCCTCCGGCGTGTTCCACGCCTCCTTCGCGCCCCGCCTGCGCACCCACGCCCGCGCCGGGGCGCGGGCCACCTGACGACTCATCCGGCAGGAAAAACCTTTTACACTCTGCCCGTCCCCGGTCCTGGTCAACCGCGATCCATACCGGGCTGCGCCGATTTCTGAGGCATGCACGGCGTTGACTTCATCCATCCATTGGATTTTCATAATAGGTCGGTTCGCACGTTGCCGCGGGCCGCACCCGCCACCCCACGGAGTACCGATGCACCGCGACCCCGCCCAGACCGAACGACGCCTGCACCGCGTCCTGACCCAGCGCCTGTGGCCCGCCGTCCACCGGCCGGGCATCCCCCTCGACGTCGCCGGCTGGGCCGCACCGGGCGAGCCGGTGCCGGTCGCCGACGGCATCGCCGCGCCGTACCGGCCCATGCGCGTCGGCGAGCCCTGGGGCCCCGCCTGGGCCACGCACTGGTTCCGCATCTCCGGCACGGTGCCGCGCGAGTGGGCGGGGCGGCGCGTCGAGGCCGTCGTCGACCTCGGCTTCGACGGCACCAAGGCCGGTTTCTCCGCGGAGGGCCTGGTCCACCTCCCGGACGGCACGCCCCTGAAGGCGCTGAACCCGCGCAACGCGTGGCTGACCGTGGCCGAGAAGGCGGCGGGCGGCGAGGAGTTCACGTTCCACGTCGAGGCCGCCGCCAACCCGCTGATCCTCGACAGCGGCCCCGGCGGCGTGCCGTTCCTGCCGACCGGCCTCGGCGCACGCGCCGCCTGGCTGGAGGGCGCGGCGGACGAGGCGGGCGCGCCGCTCTACCGGCTGGCCCGGGCCGAACTGACCGTGTTCCAGCGGGACGTGTGGGAGCTGTGCCAGGATCTCGACGTGCTGTCCGGCCTGGTGGCCGAGCTGCCCGCGGAGTCCACCCGCCGTTGGCAGGTTCTGCACGCCGTGGAACGCGCCCTGGACGCGGTCGACCTCCAGGACATCCCCGGCACCGCCCCCGCCGCGCGCGACGCGCTGGCCGCGGTCCTCGCCGCGCCCGCCCCGGCCGACGCGCACCGCATATCGGCGGTCGGCCACGCGCATATCGACACCGCCTGGCTGTGGCCGCTGCGCGAAACGGTCCGCAAGGCCGCGCGCACCGTCGCCAACGTGACCGCGCTGATGGACGACCACCCGGCGTTCCGCTTCGTGATGTCGCAGGCCCAGCAGCTGGCCTGGCTGAAGGAGCAGCGGCCCGAGGTGTACCGGCGGGCGCAGGAGAAGGCGACGGCCGGGCAGTTCCTGCCGGCCGGCAGCCTGTGGGTGGAGCCCGACACCAACCTGACCGGCGGTGAGTCCCTGGCCCGCCAGTTCGTCCACGGCAAGCGGTTCTACCTGGAGGAGTTCGGCGTCGAGACCGAGGAGATGTGGCTGCCGGACACGTTCGGCTACAACGCCGCCCTGCCGCAGCTGATGAAGCTGGCGGGCGTGCGCTGGTTCATGACGCAGAAGATCTCGTGGAACAGGACGAACACCTTCCCGCACCACACCTTCTGGTGGGAGGGCATCGACGGCACCCGCGTTTTCAGCCACTTCCCGCCCGTCGACACCTACAACGCCGAGCTGTCGGGGCAGGAGATCGCCCACAGCGAGCGGAACTTCAAGGAGAAGGGCCCGGCGGGCCGCTCGCTGGTGCCGTTCGGCTGGGGCGACGGCGGTGGCGGCCCGACCCGCGAGATGCTGGGGCGCGCGGAACGGCTCGCCGACCTGGCCGGTTCGCCGCGGGTGACCGTCGAAGGACCGGCGGACTTCTTCGAGGCCGCGCACCGCGAGTACGGCGCGCAGGCGCCGGTGTGGTCGGGCGAGCTGTACCTGGAGCTGCACCGCGGCACACTGACGACGCAGCTCGCCACCAAGCAGGGCAACCGCCGCGCCGAACACCTGCTGCGCGAGGCCGAGTTGTGGTCGGCAACGGCCGCCCTGCGCGTCGGCGCGCCCTACCCGTACGAGGATCTGGACCGGCTGTGGAAGACGGTGCTGACGCACCAGTTCCACGACATCCTGCCCGGCTCGTCCATCGCCTGGGTGCACCGCGAGGCGGAGGCCACGTACGCCGAGGTCGCCGCCGAGCTGAACGGCCTGGTCGAACGGGCGCTGCGGGCCGTGGCCGGCCCGGCGGACGGGGACGGGGACGGCGGCGGTTCGGTCGCCTTCAACGCCGCGCCGCACGCCCGCGGCGGCGTGCCCGCGCTGGGCGGCGCGGTCGCGGACCCGGCCGCGGACCCGGCCGCGGCGGAAGGGCCGGTGGCGGCCGAACGGGGTACGGACGGCGAGCTGTTGCTGGACAACGGGCTGCTGCGCGTGACGGTCGACGAGCGCGGTCTGGTCACCTCGCTGAAGGACCTGACCACGGGCCGGGAGGCGCTGCCGCCCGGGTCGCCCGCCAACCTGCTCCAGCTGCACCAGGACTTCCCCAACCAGTGGGACGCCTGGGACATCGACGACTTCTACCGCAACACGGTCCGCGACCTGACGGAGGCCGACGAGGTCGCGCCCGCGGCCGACGGCATCCGCGTCGTCCGCACCTTCGGCGACTCCCGCGTCGAGCAGCTGCTGACGCTGCGGCGCGGCACGCGGCGGCTGGACGTGGACACGGTGATCGACTGGCAGGAGCGGGAGAAGCTGCTGAAGGCGGCGTTCCCCCTCGATCTGCGGGCGGAACACTCGCGCGGGGAGATCCCGTTCGGCCACCAGGTGCGCCCGACCCACGCCAACACCAGCTGGGACGCGGCGAAGTTCGAGTTCTGCGCGCACCGCTGGCTGCACGTCGAGGAGCCCGGGTTCGGCGTGGCGCTCGTCAACGACTCCAGCTACGGCCACGAGGTGACCCGCGACGTCCGGGCGGACGGCGGCACCA
This sequence comes from Streptomyces sp. MP131-18, assembly GCF_001984575.1. GTDB lineage: Bacteria > Actinomycetota > Actinomycetes > Streptomycetales > Streptomycetaceae > Streptomyces > Streptomyces johnsoniae. The sequence goes on from NZ_LZNS01000001.1 coordinate 3,477,932, forward strand.
CCACGACGCTGCGCCTCTCGCTGCTGCGCGCGCCCAGGTTCCCCGACCCGGACGCCGACCGGGGCCGCCACCGCCTGGCGTACGCGCTGGTGGTGGGCGCCTCGCTCGCGGACGCCGTCCGCGAGGGCTACCGGTTCAACCTGCCGGAACGCCGCGTGCCCGGCGCGTCGGCCGTCCCGCCGGTGGCCGTCACCGACCACGAGGCGGTCGTGATCGAGGCGGTCAAGCTCGCCGACGACCGGTCGGGCGACCTGGTGGTCCGCCTGTACGAGGCGCTGGGCGGCCGGGCCACGGCCACGCTGCGGGTGGACGTCCCCGGGGCGGTGGCCGTCCCCGTCGACCTGCTGGAGCGCCCACTCCCCGGCACCGCACCGCTGCCGGGCCCGGAAGTCCCCCTGGCCCTGCGCCCGTTCGAGATCCTGACCCTGCGCATCACAACGGCCTGACCGGCCCCGAACGCCGCCCACCGCCCGGGGTGGTGGGCGGTGGGCGGCGGGGGGCCGGGGGCTCAGACCAGTGCGGGCTCGGTCGGCCGGCGTTCCGGGGTGGTTTCGGCCGGGGCCGGGGGCTGTTGCCTGGCCCGGTGCGGGAGCAGGAAGCCGAGCGCGAAGGCGGCGACGGTGAGGGCCAGGGAGAGCAGGGTGACGTGGCGGGCCGCGCCGACGAAGTCGGCCACCGCGGGGGCGGCGCCGACGCCGGAGAAGAAAACGGTGCCGAGGACCGCGACGCCCAGGCTGCCGCCGAGTTGCTGGAACGACTCCAGCAGGCCGGACGCGGACCCGACCTCCTGGTCGTCGACGTCGCCCATGATGATGTCGAACAGCGGCACGAAGATCATGCCCATGCCGAAGCCGTAGAGGACCAGCGGCAGCGCCAGGTCTCCGCCGTCCACGCCGGTCCCGGCGCGGCCGAGCACGAGGTGCGTTCCGGCGAGTCCCGCGGTCATCAGCGCCAGGCCCAGGTGCAGGATGCGGCGGCCGAGGCGCGCCATCGCCATCGCGCCGAACGCGGAGCCGAAGAACGCACCGACCGCCCAGCTCGCCATGGTCACGCTCGCCCGCAGCGGCCCGAAGCCGAGCCCCATTTGCAGGAAGAGGCCCATGGCCAGCGAGAATCCGACGATGGAGCCGAAGAAGACGACGACGAACGCGACGCCCGAGGTGTAGGAGCGCTTCGCCAGCACGCTGAACTCCACCAGCGGCGTGCGCCCCGACCGCTTGCGCCGCAGCTGCTGGGCGACGAAGACCGCGAGGGCCGCCGCGCCGCCCGCGGCTACCGCGAACAGCCAGGCGGGCCAGCCCAGTTCGCGGCCCTGCACCAGCGGGTGGACCAGCAGGAAGATCGCGACGCCCGCCACCAGCGCGCCGGTCACGTCCAGCCGCACGTCCCGCCTGCGGCGCCCGCGGGGCAGCGCCGCGGAGCCGGCGAGCAGGGTGAACGCGCCGATCGGCAGGTTGATGAGGAAGACCATCCGCCAGCCGGTGCCCAGTACGTCGGCGTCGACGAGCAGGCCCGCGACGACGGGGCCGAGGATCGTGGACAGTCCGATGACGGGGCCGAGCGCGCCGAAGGCCCGGCCGATCTCCTGCGGCGGGAACAGGTCGCGGATCAGGCCGAACGCCTGCGGGATCATCACCGCGCCGAACAGCCCCTGCGCGACGCGGGCGCCGATGAGGGTGCCGGGGGACCAGGCGAGCGCGCACGCCGCCGAGGCCAGGACGAAACCGGCGACGCCGATCAGCAGCATCCGCCTGCGGCCGAACATGTCGCCGAACCTGCCGCCGGTCAGCAGGCCGACCGCGAGGGCCAGGGTGTAGGAGGCCGCGATCCACTGGAGGCTGGTCTCCGTGCCGCCGATATCGGCCTGGATCGAGGGGGCGGCCACGTTGACCACCGTGGCGTCCAGCAGGTTCATGATCATCGCGCCGAGTATCGCGAAGAGACCGAGCCAGCGCCGGTCGCGGGGGGCAGTGGTGTTGTCCATGACGACGACGATGCCGGACTTTTAGGAACGGTCCGTTCCTAAACGCTCTCCCGTCGGCATTTCTCTTTCGCCTCACCCCGCATGCGCCCCACCGGGCGCCGCCGCATCATCGTCACAGGCCGGAAAGGCCGAAAGCGGCACAAAAGGAGGGATGGCGGGCGATGGGCGTGCGCACCTGGATTCAGGACTGGCCCGTGTACCGGCAGCTGACGGGCCAGGACCCGCTCGGCCGCGGCGCGGCGGCCCGTTCGCGCCGCACCGCCGGGCTGCGGCCCCGCACGGACACCGCCGACCGCGTGGTGGACTCCATCTGCCCCTACTGCGCGGTCGGCTGCGGCCAGCAGATCTACGTCAAGGACGAGCGGATCATCCAGATCGAGGGCGACCCGGCCTCCCCCGTCAGCCGCGGGCGCCTGTGCCCCAAGGGGTCCGCCACCCTCCAGCTCGTCACCGGCGACGCCCGCCGCCACCAGGTGCTGTACCGCCGCCCGCACGGCACCGGCTGGGAGCCGATCGGCCTGGACGAAGCGATGGACATGGTCGCGGACCGCGTCATCCGCACCCGGCGCGAGACGTGGCAGTGGGAGGAAGAGGGCGCCCGCGTGGCCCGCACCCTCGGCATCGCCAGCCTCGGCGGCGCGGTGCTGGACAACGAGGAGAACTACCTGCTGAAGAAGCTGTTCACGGGTCTTGGCATCATCCAGATCGAGAACCAGGCCCGCGTCTGCCACAGCTCCACCGTGGCGGGCCTCGGCACCTCCTTCGGCCGCGGCGGCGCCACCACCTTCATGCAGGACCTCCAGAACGCCGACTGCATCGTCATCCAGGGCTCCAACTACGCCGAGGCACACCCCGTCGGCTTCCAGTGGGTCATGGAGGCCAAGGCGCGCGGCGCCACCATCGTGCACGTCGACCCGCGCTTCACGCGCACCAGCGCCCTGGCCGACCTGCACGTCGGCATCCGCGCGGGCAGCGACATCGCGTTCCTCGGCGGGATCATCAACCATGTCCTCACCCGCGGCAAGGAGTTCCGCGAGTACGTGCTCGCCTACACCAACGCGGCCACGATCGTCGGCGAGGACTACCGCGACACCGAGGACCTGGCCGGCGTCTTCTCCGGCCTCGACGAGGAGGGGCGCCGCTACGACCCGGCGAGCTGGCAGTACGAGGGCGCGGCGGTCCGTTCGCTGGCCGGGGAGCCGGACCCGCACCGCAACCTGCGGCTGGACGACATCGCGGTCGAGCACGGCGCGGGCGGCTCGGAGTCCCACGGCTCCGGCGGCCAGGACGTACCGCCCCGCCCCCGGCGGGACGAGACGCTGACCCACCCGCGCTGCGTCTTCCAGATCCTCAAGCGCCACTACGCCCGCTACACCCCCGAGCTGGTCGAACGGGTCTGCGGCGTCCCGCCGGAGCGGTTCGCCCAGGTGTGCGATGCCCTGACCCGCAACTCGGGTCCCGAACGCACCAGCGCGTTCGTGTACGCGGTCGGCTGGACGCAGCACACCGTCGGCTCGCAGTACATCCGCGCCGCCTCCGTGCTCCAGCTGCTGCTCGGCAACATCGGCCGCCCCGGCGGCGGCATCCAGGCGCTGCGCGGCCACGCCAGCATCCAGGGGTCGAGCGACATCCCGACCCTGTTCAACCTGCTGCCCGGCTACCTGCCGATGCCGCACGCCCAGGCCCACCAGGACCTGGAGTCGTTCGTCGCCGCCGTCCGCACCCGCAAGGGCTACTGGTCCGAGATGGGCGCCTACATGGTCAGCCTGCTCAAGGCGTACTACGGCGACGCCGCCACCGCGGACAACGGCTTCTGCTTCGACCACCTGCCGCGCCTCACCGGCTCGCACAGCACCTACGACACCGTCATGGCCCAGCTGGACGGCGTCTGCAAGGGCTACTTCCTGCTCGGCGAGAACCCGGCCGTCGGCTCGGCGAACGCCCGCCTCCAGCGCCTCGGCATGGCCCACCTCGACTGGCTCGTCGTGCGCGACTTCTCCCTCATCGAATCCGCCACCTGGTGGCAGGACGGCCCCGAGATCGACACCGGCGAACTGCGCACCGAGGACATCGGCACCGAGGTGTTCTTCTTCCCCGCGGCCGCGCACGCCGAGAAGTCCGGCTCGTTCACCAACACCAACCGCTGGCTCCAGTGGCACCACGCCGCCGTCGAGCCGCGGGGCGACGCGCGCAGCGAACTGTGGTTCGCCCACCACCTGGCCCTGCGCATCCGCGAGAAGCTGGCCGGCTCCGACCGGCCGGAGGACCGGCTCTTCCTCGACCTGGCCTGGGACTACGCGGAGACAGGACCGCACCGCGAACCGGTCGCCGATGCCGTGCTCGCCGAGATCAACGGCCGCGGCCCCGACGGCGCCCCGCTGTCGGCGTACACGGAGCTGAAGGACGACGGGTCCACCTCGTGCGGCTGCTGGATCTACTGCGGCGTCTACGCCGACGGCGTCAACCAGGCCGCGCGGCGCAAACCGCACACCGAGCAGGACTGGGTCGCCGCCGAGTGGGCCTGGGCCTGGCCCGCCAACCGCCGCGTGCTGTACAACCGCGCCTCCGCCGCGCCCGACGGCACGCCGTGGAGCGAACGCAAGGCGTACGTGTGGTGGGACGCGGCGGCGGGCCGCTGGACCGGCCACGACGTGCCGGACTTCCCCGCCGCCTGCCCGCCGGATCACGTGCCGGAGGCGGACGCGTGGGGCGTGGCGGCGCTCCGCGGCGACGACGCGTTCATCATGCAGGGCGACGGCAAGGGCTGGCTCTACGCCCCGGCGGGCCTCGTCGACGGACCGATGCCGACGCACTACGAGCCGCAGGACTCGCCGTTCGGCAACGCGCTGCACCCGCGCCACCGCCGTTCACCCGTGCGGCTGACGTTCCCCCGCGAGGGCAACGCCTACCATCCCTCGGACGGGGCCGCCGGCGTCTACCCCTACGTCGTCACGACCTACCGCCTCACCGAGCACTTCACGGCGGGCGGCATGAGCCGCTGGTCGCCCTACCTCGCCGAACTCCAGCCGGAGCTTTTCGTCGAGGTCTCCCCGGAACTGGCCGCGGAGCGCGGCCTCACGCACGCCGGATGGGCGACCGTCATCACCGCGCGGAACGCGATCGAGGCGCGCGTCCTCGTCACGCGCCGCATGGCGCCGCTGCGCGCGGACGGCCGCACCGTGCACCAGATCGGGCTGCCCTACCACTGGGGCCCCAACGGGTACACCCGCGGCGACGCGGCGAACGAACTGTCCTCGATCGTTCTCGACCCCAACGTGCACATCCAGGAGGTCAAGGCGCTGTCCGCGGACATCCGCCCCGGGCGCCGCCCCCGCGGCCCGGCGCTGCGTGCATTGGTCGAGGACTACCGCGGACGCGCCGGATCGGACGAGCAGACAGGCATGGAGGTCTGACCCATGACCACGCACGAACCGCACCTGCTGCACGGCCCCGAGCCGGACGTCGCCGACGCGGGCCACCCGCGGCCGCCCGAACGCGTCGGCTTCTTCACCGACACCTCCGTGTGCATCGGCTGCAAGGCGTGCGAAGTGGCCTGCAAGGAGTGGAACGCCGTCCCCGAGGACGGCCTCGACCTCACCGGCATGAGCTACGACAACACCGGCGCGCTCGGCGCCTCCTCGTGGCGGCACGTCGCGTTCATCGAGCAGGACAAGCCGCTCGGCGGCCAGCAGACGCAGCCCGAGCTGCGCTGGCTGATGGCCTCCGACGTGTGCAAGCACTGCACGCACGCCGCCTGCCTCGACGTGTGCCCGACCGGCTCGCTGTTCAGGACCGAGTTCGGCACCGTCGTCGTCCAGGAGGACATCTGCAACGGGTGCGGCTACTGCGTGCCCGCCTGCCCCTACGGGGTGATCGAGCAGCGGGAGGGCGACGGCAGGGCCTGGAAGTGCACCCTGTGCTACGACCGGCTCGGCGCCGGGCAGGAACCGGCCTGCGCGAAAGCCTGCCCCACCGAATCGATCCAGTTCGGGCCGCTGGACGACCTGCGCGAGAAGGCGGCGGCGCGCGTTGAGCAGCTGCACGCCACCGGCGTTCCCGACGCGCGCCTGTACGGCGAGGACCCGGCGGACGGCGTGGGCGGCGCGGGCGCGTTGTTCCTGCTGCTCGACGAGCCAGAGGTGTACGGGCTGCCGCCCGACCCGGTCGTCACCACACGCGACCTGCCGGCGATGTGGCGGCACGCGGGCGTCGCCGCGGCGGCGCTGCTCACCGGCCTGGCGGCCGTCTTCGCGGGAGGCAGGCGATGAGCGGGGCGGAGGTCACCAGGGCCGGGCTGCGGGGCGAACGGCCGGGCAGCGAGGCCCTGTTCGGCAACGGCATGAACGGCGGTCCGGGCGGTGGCCCGGACGGCGGGCCCGCGGGCGGGCGGCGCCGCGGTGCCCGGGAGGCCGAGTTCACCTCGTACTACGGGCGGCCGGTGCTGAAGGTGCCGCACTGGGCGGCCACGGATATCGCCGGGTACCTCTTTCTCGGCGGGCTCGCCGGGGCCGGCTCCGTGCTCGCGGCCGGCGCGGAACTGACCGGCAGGCGCGGCACCGCGCGGGCCATGAAACTCAGCTCCCTCGGCGCGGTCTCGCTGTCGGCCGCCGCGCTGATCCACGACCTCGGCCGCCCCGAACGCTTCCTCAACATGCTGCGGGTCTTCAAGCCGACCTCCCCCATGAGCATCGGCTCCTGGCTGCTCGTCGGCTACGGCCCGCTGGCCGGGGCCGCCGCGGCGGCCGACGTGACCGGCCGCTTCCCGCGGGCCGGCCGCGCCGCGGCCTGCGGGGCGGCCGTGTTCGGCCCGGCGGTCGCCGCGTACACCGGCGTGCTGATCGCCGACACGGCGGTGCCCGCCTGGCACGAGGGCCACCGCGAACTGCCCTACCTGTTCACCGGCTCCGCCGCCGCGGCGGCGGCCGGCATGGCGCTGCTGACGGGCCCGCTGCCGGAGAACCGCCCCGCCCGCCGGGCCGCCGTGCTCGGCACGGCGGCCGAACTCGCCGCCATGCACGCCCTGCGCCGCCGCACCGGAATGATCGCGGAGACCTACCGGCAGGGCACGGCCGGCCGCCTGCTGCGCGCCGCCGAGGTCCTGGGCACGGCGGGCGCGGCCGGCGCGGCGCTGCTGTCAGGCCGCAGCCGGCGGGCGGCGACGCTCAGCGGCGCGGCGCTGCTCGCCGCGTCGGTGTGCACCCGCTTCGGCCTCTTCCACGCGGGCCTCGCCTCGGCCCGCGACCCCAAGTACACCGTCGAGCCGCAGCGTTCCCGCCCCGGAGGTGTGGGCCGAACGGGGTGAATCGTGGCCTGCCGCGAGCGCCGGGACCCGTTGCGGGGAACGCCTGCGACGGGCCGCCCGGACGGGTGCCCGGCATACGGAAGGACGCGCGATGCCACAACACCCCAGAACCGCAGAACCGAACTCCGGAGCCGGCCGGTGAGGCGGCTGGCCGGGCCCACCGGCCACGTCGTCGTGGTGGGCGCGGGTCTCTCCGGGCTCGCCGCGGCGCTGCACCTGCTCGGGGCGGGGCGCCGCGTCACCGTCGTGGAGCGGTCCCCGGCACCCGGCGGCCGGGCCGGGCGGCTCGACCTGGGCGGCTACCGCATCGACACCGGGCCGACCGTGCTCACCATGCCGGAGCTGATCGACGAGGCGTTCGCGGCCGTCGGGACCTCGCTGCGCGACCGCCTCGACCTCGTTCCGCTGCACCCCGCCTACCGGGCGCGGTTCGCCGACGGCAGCCGCATCGACGTGCACACCGGCGCGGAGGCGATGGAGGCCGAGGTCCGCAGGTGCGCGGGCCCGCGCGAAGCCGCGGGCTACCTGCGGCTGCGGCGGTGGCTCGAAGCGCTGTACCGCGCCCAGCGGCGGCGCTTCATCGACGCCAATTTCGACTCGCCGCTCCAGCTGCTCCACCCCGACCTCGCCCGCCTCGCGGCCCTCGGCGGATTCGGCCGCCTCGACCGGCAGATCGGCCGCTTCCTGAACGACGAACGGCTGCGGCGCATCTTCACCTTCCAGTCGTTGTACGCGGGCGTGCCGCCGGCCCGCGCGCTCGCGGCGTACGCGGTCATCGCCTACATGGACACGGTCGCCGGCGTGTACTTCCCGCGCGGCGGCGTGCACGCCCTGCCGCGCGCGCTGGCCGAGGCGGCGGCCGAGGCGGGCGGCACGTTCCACTGGGCGCAGGAGGTCACCCGGCTCGAACGCGCCGCCGACCGCGTCACCGCCGTGCACACCGCCGCGGGGCCGCGCATCCCCTGCGACGCCGTCGTCCTCAGCTGCGAACTCCCCACCGCCTACCGGCTGCTCGGCCGCGTCCCGCGCCGCCCGCTGCCGCTGCGCCACGCGCCGTCCGCGGTCGTGCTGCACGCCGGAACCTCCCGCACCTGGCCGGAACTCGGCCACCACACCCTGTCGTTCGGCCGCGCCTGGCGCCGCACCTTCGAGGAGCTGACCCGCGGCGGGCGGCTGATGACCGACCCGTCGCTGCTCATCACCCGCCCCACCACGCACGACCCGTCCCTCGCCCCGCCGGGCAAGCACCTGCACTACGTGCTCGCCCCCTGCCCCCACACCGGCATCGGCCCGGGCCCCGACACCTGGCAGGCGCTCGGCCCGCGCTACCGCGACGAGCTGGTGGCCGAGCTGGAGCACCGCGGGCTCACCGGCCTCGGCGGCGCGATCGAACAGGCGCACCTGGTCACCCCCGCCGACTGGGCGCGGCAGGGGCACGCCGCCGGAACGCCGTTCTCCGCCGCGCACACCTTCGCGCAGACCGGCCCGTTCCGGCCGCGGAACCTGGTGCGCGGACTCGCGAACGCCGTGCTCGCCGGCTGCGGCACCACGCCGGGCGTGGGCGTGCCGCCCGTGCTTCTCTCCGGGAAGCTGGCCGCGGCCCGCGTCACCGGGCTCCGCGGCGGCGACCGGTCCCGCACGACCATCGCGCTCGCGTCGTGACCGCCCGCGAACTCGACGCCGCCGGCATCACCGGGCCGGGACTGCGCGCCGCCTACGCGCAGTGCCGGCGGCTCAACGCCCGGCACGGCAAGACCTACTTCCTCGCCACGCGCCTGCTGCCCGCCGACCGCCGCCCCGCGGTGCACGCCCTGTACGGATTCGCGCGCTGGGCCGACGACATCGTCGACGACCTGGGCCGGGAGACAGCGCCGCGGGAGCGCGCGCGGGCCCTGGACGCGCTCGCCACGCGCCTCGCGGCCCGCCTCGCCACCGGGCCCGCCCAGGGGAGCGGAACGGACGAGGAGTTCCCCGTGGTGCGCGCCCTGGCGCACACCACCGCGCGCTACGGCATCGACCCCGGCTACTTCACCGCGTTCCTTGGCTCGATGCGCAGCGACCTGGTCGTCACCGACTACCCCACCTACGCGGACCTGCGCCGCTACATGTACGGCTCGGCCGCCGTCATCGGGCTCCAGATGCTGCCGGTGCTCGGCACGGCCGTGCCGCGCGCCGAGGCCGCGCCGCACGCCGCCGCGCTCGGCGAGGCGTTCCAGCTGACGAACTTCCTGCGCGACGTCGGCGAGGACCTCGACCGCGGCCGGGTGTACCTGCCCGCCGACCTGCTCGCCGCGCACGGCGCCGACCGCGAACTGCTGTGCTGGAGCCGCAGGACGGGTTCGCGGGACCGGCGCATCACCGCCGCGCTGATGGCCGCCGCCGCGCTGACCCGCGGCGTCTACCGCGAGGCCGCGCCCGGCGTCGCGATGCTCGATCCGGTGGCGCGGCCCTGCATCCGCACCGCCCTGACCCTGTACGGCGGCATCCTCGACGCCGTCGCCGCGGACGGCTGGTCCGTGCTGCACCGCCGCGCCGCCGTGCCGCGGCACCGGCGCGCCGCCGTCGCGTTCGACGGCCTCGCCCGCGCCCTGGCCGCCCGGCGGCGCGCGCGGGCCGCCGACCGCGCCCCGGCGCTCGCACCGGCGGAACGGAGCCCCGCATGACCGCCCGCGCCCCCTACCCGCTGCGCCTGCGCCGCCGCGCCGCCTGGGAGGACCAGCGCCCCACCTGGCGCGCCGCCGGGCCCGCCCTCATCGCCGAGGCGCTGGCCCGCGCCACGGCCAGGACCGCGGGCAACTGGTACGTGCTCGCGGGGTCCGCGGACATCGCGGCGGGACGCCCCTTCGGCCGGACGGTCGGCGGCGTGGAGGTCGTCGCCTGGCGCGACCGGGCCGGCCGGCTGCTGGCCGGGCAGGGGGCGTGCCCGCATCTGGGTGCGCCCCTGAAGGACAGCCGGGTCCGCTGCGGCCGGCTGCTGTGCCACTGGCACGGACTCGCCCTGGACGGCAGGCCGTTCGCCGGCTGGGAGCCGTTCCCCGCGCATGACGACGGCGTGCTGGCCTGGGTGCGCCTGGACGGGCTCGGCGGCGAGGAACCGCTGGCCGCGCCGCCGGTGCCCGCCCGCCCCGGGCCCGCGGGCACGCTGCACTCCGTGTTCACCGGCACCGGCAGGTGCGAGCCGGCTGACGTGGTCGCCAACCGCCTCGACCCGTGGCACGGCGCCTGGTTCCACCCGTACTCCTTCGTGGACCTGACCGTCGTGGCGGACGCGCCCGACCGCCTCGCCGTCGACGTCTCCTTCCGCGTCGCGGGGCGCGCCGTGGTGCCGGTGCGCGCGGTCTTCACCGCCCCTGGACCGCGCACCGTCACCATGCTGATCGAGGAGGGCGAGGGCCGCGGCTCGGTCGTGGAGACGCATGCCACCCCGCTGGGCCCGGGCCCCGACGGCGCGCCGCGGACCGCCGTGATCGAGGCCGTCGTCGCGACCTCGCACCGCCCCGGCTTCGCGCTCGCCCGCGCCGCGGCCCCGCTGGCCAGGCCGCTGATGCGGGCCGCGGCGGCGCGGCTGTGGCGGGACGACCTGGCCTACGCGGAGCGCCGCTGGGCGCTGCGCGAACGCGGCGCGTTCCCGGGCTGAACGGGCTGAACGGGCCGGCCGAGCGCGGCCAGCGCCCGGAAGGCGGCGGACCGCCCGCGCCGCGGCACCGTCCGCAGCGGGTGGCCGCGCACGCCCCAGCGCGCGAGCAGCGCGTTCGCGGCCAGGAAGCCGGTGGTGGCGGCGCGTTCCATCAGCGCGACCGGCAGCGGGGTGCGCACCAGGTCGCCCGCGAGCATCACCGCCGGGTGGGGGGTGCGCACGGTCGGCCGCCCGGCGTGGCCGCCGACGGGGAACAGCGGGCAGTCGGCGCGCCATTCGTGCCGCGCGTCGACGGTCCGTGCGCCGCGCAGCTCCGGGTACACCTCGTGCGCCGCGGCCAGCAGCCGGCGCCGCTCGGCCCGCGGGTCCGCGCCCACCGGCCGGGCGTAGCCGTGGAGTTCGAGCACGCAGCCGCCGGTGCGGGCGGCCCACCGCGCGGCCTCGCCCTCGAAGGCGTTCAGCACGGTGATGTTGTCGAGCGCGCCGTAGCCCGCGGTGCCGAGGAACCCGGGCCGGTCGCGGGCCACCGGCCGGTCCAGCCAGTACCGCGACACCAGGAACGGCGGCGCGGTGCGCAGTTTGCCGACGCGCGCCCGCCACTCGGCGTCGCCGAGCGCGGGCGAGCGTGCCACGAGGCCGCGCAGGCCCTCGGTGTCGAGGGCGAGCACCGCCGCGTCGAACCGTTCCGCCGGCGCGTCCGCCGTCACGTCGAGGCCGTCCCCTGCCGGGGTGACCCGTTCGGCGGCGGCGCCGGTGCGCAACTCGGCGCCGAGCCGCGCGAGGTAGGCGGCCAGCGGCTCCCACAGGGCCTGGGGGAACGGCTCGGACGGCACGTCGAACAGCAGGCCCTCGGCGGAGCCGAGGAAGTAGATGTGGAACATGAGGGCCATCTCTGCGGCGGACAGTTCGCGCGGGTCGGCGAAGAAGCTGCGGGAGAAGACCTCGAACGCCAGATGCCGGGCGGCGGCGGGGAACCCGATGCCGGCCAGGAAGTCGTGCGCGCTGGTCCCGTCGAGGCGCCGGTAGACGTCCGGCACCCGCACGTCCAGCAGCGGCAGCGCCGCGGCCGTCCGCATCCCGGCGAGGTCCAGGACGTGGAAGGAAGGGCTGAGCGCGACGAAGCCGAGCGCGTTCCACGGCGGGGTGCGCGGCACGCGGGCGAAGCCGTCGCGGGCGCCGTCGCGGTGCTGGAGCGGGTAGTCGGGCAGGCCGGTCAGCATGCGCAGCCCCGGATCGGCGCGGCGCAGCAGCTGCCGCAGGTTGTAGTACTGACGGAAGAACGCGTGGAAGCCGCGCGTCATCGTGGCGGCCGAGCCGTCGGCCAGCGTCACGGGGTGGCCGGCGAGGCGGCCGCCGAGACCGGCATCGCGTTCGAACAGCGTGACGCGGACGCCGCGTTCCGCCAGGGCCGTGGCGGCGGCGAGCCCGGCGATGCCGCCGCCGATCACGGCGGTGCGCGGCGGCGTCCCCGCCACCCGCGCGCGCCCGCCGGCCGCCGGCAGCACCGCGGCGCGCCGGTCGCGGCCGGGGCCGGTCACGGGGCGGTCCCGACGAGGGTGTGCACGATGCCGCGCTGCCAGCCCGGCATGGTCCCGGCGCGCACGCCGTGGAAGCCGGCGCGCACCATGCGGTCCGCGAAGGCCGCGGCCGTGTCGAAGCCGGCGACGCTGTGCCACAGGTGCCGGTACAGCAGCCGGTCGCCGGTGAGGGCGCCGACCGGGCAGACGAGGCCGCGGCAGACGGCGGTCCACACCGCGCGGTGCAGCGGCCGGCCGCTGAGCGTGTACTCGTGCACCGCGAGCCGCCCGCCGGGCGCGAGCAGCCGCCGCACGGCGGTCAGCAGCCCGTCCGGGTCGGTGACGTTGCGGAAGAGGTAGGCGGCGAGGACGCCGTCGAACGGGCCGGTGACGCCCGCGCGTTCGAGGTGTTCCGCCGGGGCGTGCACGAACGCGACGCCGGGGGGCCACCGTTTGGCCGCGGCCCGCGCCAGCATGCCGGCCGAGGCGTCCACCGCGGTGATCCGCGCGCCGGGGTGGGCGGCGAGCAGCGCGGCCGTGGAGGCCCCGGTGCCGCAGCCCAGGTCGAGCAGCCGCGGCCGCCCGCCGCCCGGGGCCTGCCGCGGCCCGAGGCGGCGCGCGGAGCGGCGCAGGTGGGCGTGGTAGCCGGGGTTGACGGCGACCAGCCGGTCGTAGCCGACGGCGGCGCGGTCGAAGGCCGCGGCGAGTTCGCGGTCGCGAAGCAGCGTCATGGGGTGTTCCCTCACTTTCCCGAAGCGTTCCGGCGCGGGCGGAACGGCAGTTCCGCCGCGGTGCGCAGCATGGGTCCTACCGGCATGCGCAGTCCGACCGCGGCGTCCTCCCACCAGCGGGTGCGCCCGTCGAGGAACCGCAGCAGGCGTTCCGTCGGCACCTCGTGGAAGAGCCGGGTCAGCACGTCGGGTCCGCTGACCCGCCCGGCGTCGAGGGCGGCGAGCAGCACCGCGTCCATGCCGCGGGAGCGTGCCGAGTGCGGGGGCGGCGGCACCGGCGGCCGGCCGCGCCGGAAGGCGTCGGCGATGGCGCGGCTCTGCCGCTGCACGGCGGCGAACGCGTAGCCGGTCGCGGGCCGCGCGGCCCCGCCCGCGACGCCGATGCGGAACACCGACCGCCCGGCACGGCGCGGGAAGGTGCCGTCCGTCATCGGGATGACGCCCTGTTCGACGGCGGTGACGTGCGGGTCGGCGAGCCCGAGCACGTGCCGCGTGTAGTGCCGCAGCGCGCGGTCGTAGGCGGCGTCGGCGAGCGGGGCGGGCGAGAACTCGGTGTACTCGACCAGTGCTTCGCGCTCCCCGAGCGGCAGCAGGTAGCCGAACGACAGGCCGCGCGGCGGCTGCGGGGTTCTGAAGTCCATCAGTTCGGCCACGCCCGGCTCGAACGCGCCGCGCCCCGCCCGCACGAACCAGCCGCGGAAGTGCTGGAGCAGCGTGGTGCGGGCGGGCGGCAGGTGCCGCGGCGGTCTCGAGTCGAACGCCCAGCGGGCGCGCAGCACGACGGGCCGCCCGTCGGGCGCGGTCCCGCGCACCTCGGCGCCGCCGCCCGGCGCGTCCCGCACGGAGCTGACCGCCGCCGTCACGGCCCTGAACCCGGCCCGTTCCGCGAGCCGCCCGCGGATCAGCGCCTCGAAGCCGCCGGACCGCAGCATCTTGTAACGCAGCGCCCCCGGGCGCCTTTCGGCGACGTCCCCGGCCCGGCCGCGGACGCGCAGCCGCGGGAAGGCGGCGACCACGGCCTCGTCGTACTCCCCGGGACCTGCCTCCCACCAGCACCAGGTCCGTTCGGCCGGGCGCAGCGGGCCCTCGGGCGCCGTCACGAGCACCACGTCCGCCCCGGCCGCGCCGGTGAGCCGGTGCGCGAGGGAGAGCCCGGCCGCACCGGCCCCGACGACTACGGCATCCACCACCCCCCGATGCTCCACCAGCCGGCCAGGACCGCTGCCGCCCGACACGGGTCCACCGGGGTGACGGCGCCTACGATTGGGCCCATGACAGACGGTGATGACGGGCGGCGGGGGGTGGCCGGGTCCCTTCAGTCGGTGGACCGGGCCGTGAGCGTGCTCGAGGTACTGGCGAGGAACGGCGGGGCCGGGGTCACCGAGATCGCGGACGAGCTGGGCGTGCACAAGTCGACCGCGTCGCGCCTGCTCTGGGCGCTGGAGAGCCGCGGTCTCGTGGACCAGGAGAAGGAGCGCGGCAAGTACTACCTGGGGGCCGGGATCCTGCGGCTGGCGGGGGCCGCCGCGATCCGGCTCGACATCTCGCAGGAGAGCGCGCCGGTCTGCCGGTGGCTCGCGGACGAATCCGGCGAGACGGCCAACGTCGCGGTGCTCGACGGGGATGCCGCGGTCAACATCATGCAGGCCAGGGGCACGGCCGAGGTGGCGGCATACAACTGGCTCGGGCGGCGCACCCCGTTGCACGCGACGGCCAGCGGGAAGGTGCTGCTCGCCGCGCTGCCGACGCCCGTCAGGGAGACCCTGCTCGCGCAGGAGCAGGAGCGGTTCACCGAGCGCACGGTGACCGCGCCCGCGGCGCTGCGGGCGGAGGCGGACGCGGTGGCGGCCGACGGCTTCGCGGTCACGCAGCAGGAGCTGGAGGACGGGCTGAACGCGGTGGCCGCGCCCGTGCGCAGGTACGACGGGACGGTGATCGGGGCGATCGGCGTCTCGGGCCCCGTGTACCGGATGGGCGGGGACCGGCTGTCGGCGCTGGCCGAAAGCTGCATGGCGGCGGCGGCCGAACTGTCCAGGCGCCTGGGCTACGGCAGTTGATTTCCGGCCATTTTCGGTTCGTTTTCCGTTGTGTGCGCCGTGCCTTCTCCCCCTTGACAGTGCCCGGAGCGCTTCTCACCATGTCCCACATGGCGCAACGCAGCGCGCCATGCGCAACGCATCGGTGAGAGGAGCGGGCCATGGCAGCGGAGGCAGGAACGCATGTCGTCATCATCGGCGCGGGCATCGTCGGCTGTGCGCTCGCCGACGAACTGACCGCCCGCGGGCTGCGGCACGTGACCGTGCTCGATCGCGGGCCGCTGTTCGCGGGCCCCGGCTCCAGCTACCACGCGCCCGGTCTGGTCTTCGCGACCAGCCCGGCCAAGGTGCTCTCCGAGTTCGCCCGGTACACGATCGACAAGTACCGCTCGCTCGGCTGCTTCTCCGCCGTCGGCGGCCTTGAGGTCGCCACCACGCCCGAGCGTCTGGCCGACCTGTCCCGCCGGGCCGGCCTCGCCGCGTCCTGGGGCGTCGAGGCCGAGCCGGTCACTCCCGGCCGGTGCGCCGAACTGTGGCCGCTGCTCGACACCGGCCGCGTACTCGGCGGCCTCCACACCCCGGACGACGGGCTCGCCGACGCGGCCCTGGCCTGCCGCCTCCAGGCCGAACGCGCCATCGCGCGCGGCGCGACGTTCCGCGGCGGGCACACCGTCACCGGCCTGGAACGCGACGCCGACGGGCGCGTGCGGGGCGTGCGCACCGACCGGGGCGACGTGCCCGCCGACGCCGTCGTGTGCGCCGCCGGCTTCTGGGGCCCGGTCGTCGGCGCGATGGCCAAGGTCACCGTGCCGCTCCTGCCACTGGCCCACCAGTACGCGCGCACCGCGCCGCTGCCCGCCCTCGACCCCGCCGCGAACCTGCCGATCCTGCGCCACCAGGACCGCGACCTCTACCTCCGCCAGCACGGCGACCGGCTCGGCATCGGCTCCTACGCCCACCGGCCCATGCCCGTCGACCCCGCCGCCCTGACCGCGTCGGAACTCCCGTTCTCCGAGGCGGAGTTCGCGCCTTCCCTGCGGGACGCGGCCGAGCTGGTCCCCGCCCTGCGCGGCGTGGGGGACGCGGCGGAAGTGGACGGCTTCGACGGCGTGTTCTCGTTCACGCCGGACGGCATGCCGCTCATCGGCCAGGTCCGCGAGGTGCCGGGCCTGTGGCTGGCCGAGGCGGTCTGGGTGACGCACTCGGCGGGCGTGGCCCGCGCCGTCGCCGAATGGCTGGCCGAGGGCCGCCCCCGCACCGACATCCACGCCTGCGACGTGCACCGGTTCGAGGAGGCGCAGCTCTCCCCCGCCTACGTCGCCGACCGCGGCGCGCAGAGCTTCGTCGAGGTCTACGACATCATCCACCCGCTCGACCCGCCCGCGCGGCCCCGGCCGCTGCGCACCAGCCCCTTCCACCCGCGGCACGGCGAACTCGGTGGATACTTCCTGGAGTCCGCGGGCTGGGAGCGCCCGCACTGGTTCGAGGCGAACGCGCCGCTCGCCGAGTCGCTGCCGCCCGGCGCCGCCCCGCCCCGCGACTCCTGGGCCGCGCGCCACTGGTCGCCGATCGCCGCCGCCGAGGCCCTGGCCACGCGCGAACGCGTCGCGCTGTTCGACATGACCCCGCTGAAGCGCCTGGAGGTCTCGGGCCCCGGCGCGCTCGCTTTCCTCGACCGCCTCACCACCGGCCGGGTCGGCCGCCGGCCGGGCGCGGTGGTCTACACGCTGCTGCTCGACGAGGCGGGCGGGGTCCGTTCCGACATCACCGCCGCCCGCCTCGCCGAGGACCGCTGGCAGATCGGCTGCAACGGGCCGCTCGACACGGACTGGCTGCTGCGGCACGCGCCCGCGGACGGCTCGGTCGCCGTCCGCGACCTGACGCCCGGCACCTGCTGCCTGGGCGTGTGGGGCCCGCTGGCCAGGGAACTCGTCCAACCGCTGGCCGACATCGACGTCTCGCACGAGGCGTTCCGCTACTTCACGGCCAGGCGCGGGCACATCGGCCATGTGCCGGTCACTGCCCTGCGGCTGAGTTACGTCGGCGAGCTGGGCTGGGAGCTGTACACCAGCGCCGACCTGGGCCTGCGGCTGTGGGACACGCTGTGGGAGGCCGGGCAGCGGCTCGGCGTCCTCGCGGCCGGGCGCGCCGCGTTCAACAGCCTGCGGCTGGAGAAGGGCTACCGAGCCTGGGGCGTGGACATGACGCAGGAACACGACCCGTACGAGGCGGGCCTCGGCTTCGCGGTCCGCGCCGACAAGGGCGACTTCATCGGCCGCGACGCCCTCGCGGACCGGTCGGAGGCAACCGCGCGGCGCCGGCTGGCCTGCCTCACGCTGGACGACCCCGCCGCCCTCGTACTCGGCAGCGAGCCGGTGTACGCGGCCTCGTCGGCGGGGCCCGTCGGCTACGTCACCAGCGCGGCCTTCGGCCACACCGTCGGCCGCGCCATCGCCTACGCCTGGCTGCCCGCCGCCGTCGCGGTGCCGGGCACCGGCGTGCACATCGAGTACTTCGGCGAGAAGGTGCCCGCCACCGTCCGCGCCGAGCCGCTGCTCGATCCGGAGATGACCCGCATCCGCCGCTGAGGCGGGCCGCGCGCGGCCGCCACGACCGCGCGGCCGCCACGACCGCGGGGACAGGACGCGAGAAGGGAGAGGCATGGCTTCCCGTTACGACGTCATCGTGCTCGGCCTGGGCGGCATGGGCAGCGCCGCCGCCGACCACCTCGCCGCGCGCGGCGCCCGCGTGCTCGGCCTCGAACGCTTCGGCCCGGTCCACGACCGCGGCTCGAGCCACGGCGGTTCGCGCATCACGCGGCAGTCCTACTTCGAGGGCCCCGACTACGTTCCGCTGCTGCTGCGCGCCTACGAGCTGTACGAACGTCTCGAACGCGAGGCGGGCCGCGACATCGCGCTGCTGTGCGGCGGCCTCATGATCGGCCGCCCGGACAGCACGACCGTGGCGGGCAGCCTGCGCTCGGCCACGGCCCACGGGCTGCCGCACGAGCTGCTCGATGCCAAGGAGATCCGCGCCCGCTTTCCCACCCTCGCCCCGCAGGACGACGAGATCGCGCTGTACGAGGCCAGGGCCGGGCTGCTGCGCCCGGAGGCCACGGTCGCCGCGCAGCTGAAGCTGGCCGCGGCGGCGGGCGCCGAGCTGCACTACCAGGAGCCGGTCACCGACTGGACGGCGCTGCCCGGCGGGCGCGGCGTGCGCGTCACGACCCCGGACGACGTGTACACCGCCGGCCATCTGGTGGTCTGCCCCGGCGCCTGGGCGCCGGAGCAACTGGCGGACCTCGGCGTGCCGTTCACCATCGAACGGCAGGTCATGTACTGGTTCGCGCCGGTCGGCGGCACCGCGCCGTTCGAGCCGGAGCGGCACCCCGTCTACATCTGGGAGGACGCGGCCGGCACCCAGATCTACGGCTTCCCCGCGATCGAGGGCCCCGACGGCGGCGCGAAGGTCGCGTTCTTCCGCAAGGGCAGCGTCTGCACGCCCGACACCATCGACCGCACGGTGCACCCCCGGGAGGCGCGCGAGATGGCCGCGCACGCCGGCGCCCGGCTGCCTGACCTGCCCGGCCGTCTGCTGCGCGCCGTGACGTGCATGTACACCACCACCCCCGACGAGCACTTCGTGATCGCCCCGCACCCGGCGCACGAACAGGTCACCGTGGCCTGCGGATTCTCCGGCCACGGCTTCAAATTCGTCCCCGTCGTCGGCGAGATCCTCGCCGACCTCGCCCTCACCGGCACCACGCCCCACCCCATCGAGCTGTTCCGCCCGAGCCGGCTGGGAGGCCGGTAGCCATGACGACGACGCCGATCACCCGAGCCGGCCTGCTCCCGACCCTGCCCGGCTCCGCCTACACCGACCCCGCCACGTTCCGCCGCGAGCAGGAACTGATCTTCGAGACCCGCTGGTTCTGCGCCGTGCGCGCCGGCGACCTGCTGACGCCCGGCTCCTTCCGCACGGTCACCGTGGGGCGCGAGAACGTGCTGATCACCCGCGCGCGCGACGGCGCCCTGCGCGCGTTCCTCAACGTCTGCCGCCACCGGGGCGCCCGGTTGTGCACCGAGGAGTCGGGCCAGGTGCGGCGCAACCTCCGCTGCCCGTATCACGCCTGGACCTACGGGCTCGACGGCCGCCTGGTCGCCGCGCCCAACCTCCGCGACGTGCCCGGCGTGGACCGCGCCGAGTACGGCCTGATCGGCGTCGCGCTGCGCGAATGGCTCGGCTACGCGTGGGTGTGCCTGGCCGAGACGCCGCCGTCGTTCGAGGAGACCGTCATCGGCTCCGTCACCGCCCGCCTGGGCGATCCGGAGGCCGTCGAACGCTACCGGCCCGCCGATCTGGTGCTCGGGCGGCGCATCGGCTACGAAGTGCGCGCCAACTGGAAACTGATCGTCGAGAACTTCATGGAGTGCTATCACTGCGCCTCGATCCACCCCGAACTGGTGCAGGTGCTCCCCGAGTTCGCCGGCGGGTACGCGGCGCAGTCCTACGTGGGGCACGGCGCCGAGTTCTCCGGCGACGCCGAAGGCTTCACCGTGGACGGCCAAGCCGGCTTCGGCCGCCTGCCCGGCCTCGCCGAAGAACAGGACCGGCGCTACTTCGCCACCACGGTCCGCCCGCAGGTCTTCCTCAACCTCGTGCCCGACCACGTCATCCTGCACCGCATGTTCCCCCTGGCCCCCGACCTGACCCGGGTGGAGTGCGACTGGCTGTACGCGGCCGACGTCATCGACTCCGGCGCCGACATATCCGCCTCCGTGGAGCTGTTCCACCGCGTCAACGAACAGGACTTCGCCGCCTGCGAACGCACCCAGCCCGCGATGCACTCCCGCGCCTACGGAACGGGCGGCGTGCTGGTGCCGACCGAACACCACATCACCGAATTCCACCACTGGGTGACATCCCTGCTCCGATGACGCCCCCGCCGGGGACGTTCCCCCCGCCGGCCGGACGACGGCCCGCCCCGGCCCTCAGGACCGAACTGCCGGAAGCCGTGAGTCCGTGAGTCCGTGAGTCCGGATATGTGGGCTGCCCGTCTTGAGGCCGCGCCGGGCGGCACACGGACTGTGAGACGTGGAAGCCACGGCTGACGTGACCGTCGTCGTGGGTGACGGGGTCGTGTTGCCGGTCGTGGCCGGGCCGGTACAGGTGCTGCACGGCGTCGGGTACCTGGTCCGGCGCGCCTCGCCCGGCGGGCGGACGGTGGTCAGCGGCACCGGTCGCACGCTGGCCGCAGGCCGCCTCGCCGGTGTCGGCTTGCCCCTCGGCCCGGTGCCCGCCCGGCACGGGCGTGGGGCACCGGGAGCCGGACCGGCCTCGGTGCCGTAGGGCGCCGGGGCCGGTCCGTGGGCCAGGTCAGATCCCGCAGCTGGGGGCCGACCAGTAGCGGGAGGAGCGGGTCGAGAGGTGTACGTGGTCGTTGTGGCCCGAGTAACCGGGGCCCAGGATCGAGGCGAAGCCGTGGTTGCGGGCCTGCCGGGCGAGCGTGCAGAACGAGTGGCTGCCGACCAGGTCGACGCCGTCACCGTACATGTGGCGGCTGTTGGAGGCACCGCCCGCGGCATCGTTGCACGCGCGGGAGCGGAAGCCGCTGCTGACTTGGAGCGGACGGTCGTTGAGGGCGTGCCGCATGGCCTCCAGCTTCCACATGCTGACCAGGGCGTTGGCCCGGGCCGTGGAAGCGCTCACGGCACCGCCGGACCAGCTGGAGTTGCACTTGTTCATTTCGCTGTAGGTGAAGTGGATCGGGGTGCAGTCGTTGTCCTGGAGGGCGTAGATCCGGTTGAACGTGTTGGGCCCGGCGACGCCGTCGGCCGCCAGCCCGTACGCCCGCTGGAAGCGGGTGACGGCCGCCTCCGTGGCCGGCCCGAACTTGCCGTCCAGGGCCAGAACGTTGCCGTAGCCGGGGTAACCGGACACCCGGATCTGGAGCTGGCGGACGTCCGAGCCCTCCATCCCCTCCTTGAGGGTGCGGTTCCAGGTGTAGCAGCCGTCGGCGTGGGCGGTACCGGCGGTGGCGACCGTACCGACCACCGCTGCTGACGAGATCATGACAATAGCCAGTAGGACACGCACAACGCGCGCGAACATACTTCCTCCGTTGATAACGAGGGACGGACCTCATGAGAGTGACCGACGCAGTCAACGCGCGTCAACCCGGCGTATCGCGCAGCATCACGGCCGCCTGCCGCCGCTCGGCCCGTCCGGCCGCCGTCCGGCTTCGGCGTGACGGTCGTCCGGCTTCGGCGTGACGGAGGGTGGTGCTGTCCGGCTCGGCCGCGCCGCCGCCGCCCGCAACGCCGTCGGTGCACCGCTCCCCCCCGGCCGAACGCACCGACGTCGACCGCATCGCGGCGGCGGCCCGCCGCGCCCTGGGCGCCGCCGCGTTCGCCCGCCGCCTCGCCGTCGGGTCAGCCGGCCCCTGAGGGGGCCGGTGCCCAGTCGCCGTCCGGCAGCCGGTAGACGGAGACGTGGGACCTCGACTCGGCGGTGAACTCCGCGCCCTGCCAGTCCGCGTGCCGGAACTCCAGCTCGAACCCGGCCAGTTGGGCCATGAGGTCCAGCTCGGCCGGCCAGACGTAGCGGTGCGGGCTGCGGAACACCCGCGCCCGCTCGCCTTCCTCGAACCAGATGTTGTGGGACACGACCTGCTGGCGCAGGACGTCGAAGGTGTCCAGGCAGACGTACCCCTCCTCGGACTGCGAGACCACCGCCTGCCGGCCGGGCGGCAGCTCCCTCAGCTGGGGCACCCACAGCTCGATGACCAGCCGTCCGCCCGGCGCGAGATGACGGGCGGCGTTCCGGAAGCACGCGACCTGTTCCGGCTGGGTGAGCAGGTTGGAGACCGCGTTGTAGACGAGGTAGACGAGTTGGAACACCCCCGGTACGCGGGCGGTCGCCATATCGCCGACGACGACCGGGATCGTCGCCTCGTCCGCCTTCGTGCGCAGTTGGCCGAGCATCGGCCGCGACAACTCGACACCGGCGACCGGCACTCCGCGTCGCGCCAGCGGGACGGCCACCCGGCCCGTTCCGATGGCGAACTCCAGCGCCCGTCCTCCGGCGGCGAGTTCGGCGAGGCGGTCCACCGCCGGCTCCAGGACCTCGGGGGCGAACATGCCCGCGCCCGGCGTGTCGTAACTCTGGGCAACCTGGACGTTCCAGACGTCTTCGTGTCGCATGCCGCCGAACGATTCCGGAAGCGGTCCCCGGTGTCGACCGGTTTTCGTCCACCCCGCTCGATGAACGCAACTGATTGTTTGTGATTGCTTGAGTTGGGGCCGATTGACGCGGTATCGCGGCGGGACGACGGTGACATCGCATCCGAACGAACGAACGACCGGCCGACCGGCCGGCTGCGCGGTTTCACGGGCGGCGCGAGTATTCCGCGCCGCCCGGTACCTGACGAGAAGGGTGAAACGGCATGGCGCACAACAGACGACGTTTCCTGGTGGCCGGCGGCGCCGGACTGGCCGGCACGGCGCTCGGCCTGGCACGGCCCGCCACGGCGGCCACGGCGGCCGCCTGGGAAACGGTCATCAACGACTCGTTCACGAGCTACGCGTCGCTTGAGGCGACGTGGAACTACCGCTACCCGTGGGGCTCCGACCACAACGGCACCGCCCGGATGTACGCGTCCAGCACCGACCACAACCACGTCTATCTGGACGGCAATGCCCTGACGCTCAAGGCGACCCGCATCAACTGGGACGAGGGAAACAGCTCGGCCGACCCGTATTTGCCGATCCGCTACCACTCCGGCGCGGTGCACGCCAAACAGCACGTCGTGGTCAGCGACGAATTTCCCCAGTGGGAGGTGAAGGGGGAGTTCCAGGCCCCGTCCGGGCGCGGCACCTGGCCGGCGTTCTGGCTGACCGGCGTCAACAGCTGGCCGCCGGAAAGCGACATCCTGGAGTACAAGGGAGACGCACGGAACTGGTTCAACACCTATAAGAACGCCTCCGGTGGCTGGTCCAACACCATCGTCAACGTCTCCGACCCGGGCTCCTGGCACGGCTACCGCGCCTGGATCTCCAAGGCCGGCGCCACCGACGTCGACATCCACTACTACCTCGACGACCAGTGGGTCGGACAGCACCGGGGCGCCGACTTCGTCGGCAGGCCGATGTGGATCATCATCAACCTTCAGATGGAAGGCTCGTCGGGCTCCTCGGGACCCACCACCGACACCCACTACCGCGCACGCAACATCTACGTCGGCCGCTCCCGGGCCTGACACCCGCGGCGGGCGGGGCCGGGTGCCGAGGCGGCCGGCCCCGCCCGTGCCAGCCGTGGGGCCGGCCGGCGGAGGCGGTACGTTCCGGAGCGGCGCAGGCCCGGGCCCACGAGCACCCGCAGGAGGGCGAACTTCTCACGGCCGCCCTCCGCGGCGCTGGTCTCCGTGATCGAGGCCGTCCCCGCCCGGGACCGGACGCCGCTGGAGCGAGGGGCCGTTCAGGAGGACGGGGGTGTGTCCGCGGGGTCCAGCCTGTCCACCACGCCCTGAACCGCGCCTTGGGCCGAGCCGACCTTCAGCGCGAAGCGCGCGTGGGAGAGCGGGCGCGTCAGGGGGTTGCGGCGGTGGGCGCGTGCCGCCTTCTGCGCGGCCTTGATGGCTTTGACGGCCAGGGCGAGCCGCTGTAGGTTCTCGGGCTCCGTGACATCGACCAGCTCAGCGGCGGAGGAGACCACCTTGTCGACGGCGCCCTCCAGTGCGGGGGCACGGCGGATGTCGGCAGGTTCGTGGAAGGATTCGAGCAGCACGAGGACTTCACGCAGCCGGGCTATGGGTTCTGCTATGGGTTCTGCTATGGATTCTGCTGTCGACATCCGCACAGTATGCCGTGCCGCCGCACGCCCAGCCGCGGCGCTGTCGTCCGGTGAGGGGGAGAATGAGCTGCATGGCCATGGTGAAAGACGTCGATGTCCGCGGTATGCAGCACTGCGAGACGACGGCGCTCGGCGTGCTCCTGCGGCATGAGGGACTCGACTTGTCCGAGCCCATGCTGTTCGGTCTCGGCTCCGGGCTGTCCTTCATCTACTGGGACAGCAAAGCCATGGGCTTCCCCTTCCTGGGCGGCCGGGTCAAGCCGTTCGTGCTCACCAGGAACGTGGCCGCCGCACTCGGACTCGAGCTCCGGGTCGGGGAGACCACCTCACCGCGCAAGGCATGGCAGCACGTGGCGGCGCCCATCGACGCCGGCCGGCCGGTCGGCCTTCAGCTCGACAGCTACCACCTGGACTACTTCGGCACCAGGGTGCACTTCGGCGGGCACGTCGTGGCCATGTACGGCTACGACGAAGAGAACGCCTACCTGGTGGACACCGCCCCGCAGGGCGGCGCCGTCTCGACCAGCCTCACCGGCCTGGCCAAAGCCAGGGCCGAACGCGGCCCGATGACCGCCAGGCACCGCTCCTTCACCCTCACGGCACCCGGCGGCCCGGCAGCACCGCAGGACCGCATCATCCCCGCGATCAAGACCTGCGCCGACGCCTTCCTGAACCCGCCCATCGCGAACCTGGGCCACCGCGGCATCGAGAAGGCCGCCAGGCAGGTGCCGAAGTGGCTGACGCGCAGCGACAATCCGCGGGAGGACCTGCCACGGGCCGCACTTCTCATGGAGCAGGCCGGCACCGGCGGCGCCCTGTTCCGCAATCTTTACCGGGACTTCCTCGCCGAGTGTGTCCGGCTGATCGACAGCAGCCACCTGCGCACGGGCCATCGCCTGTACACCGAGGCCGCCACCCGCTGGACACAGGTGGCCGCACTCGTCGCGGCAGCAGGCGAATCCGGCGACGCGGAGAACCTCGTGCAGGCCGGTGCCATCCTCCACGAGCTCTCGCGCATCGAACGCGACGCGATGCAGGCACTCAGCATGCTCTAGCCCGGCGCCCGCCGCCCGGGCCCGGGCGTGACCGCCGGCGTGCGGAGTGGTGTGATTCCTTGCGTGCACGGACACCGACTTCTGCGGGCCACGCTCCTCGCCCTGCTGCTCGTGGGGGGCGCCTGTGCCGCGTTCGTGGTCGGTGACGGGGTGCCGGGGCGGGGAACGGCGTGGCCGTTGTTCGTGGCCGGGTATGCGCTGGGGACGCTGGTGTTCGTGCCCAAGCCGGCGCTCAGCGCCGCCGCGGGCGCGGCATTCGGGATCGGGCCAGGACTCGCCGTGGCCGCCGCGGGCACCACGCTCGGTGCCCTGGCGGCGTTCGCCACCGGGCGGTTCGCGCTGCGCCCGCTGCTGCCGCGACACGGTGTCGTCGCGGCGCTCGAACGGCGGCTGTCGGAGCGGGCGTTCACCGGCGTGCTGGTGCTGCGGCTGCTTCCGGTGGTGCCGTTCGCGGCCGTGAACCTGGGTGCCGCGGCCTGCCGGGTGGGGTGGCTGCCGTTCGCCGCCGCGACGCTGCTCGGCACCGTGCCGGGCAACGCGGCCGCCGTGCTGGCCGGGGCGGCGGCGGCCTCGCCGTCCTCGCCCGCGCTGTGGCTCGCCGCCGCCGCGGGCCTCGCCGTGACCGGCGCGGCGGCGGTGTGGCGGCGTGCCCGTCCGCGGGCTCGGGCGGCCGGCAGGTCGGCCGCGGCCACCAGGGCGGATTAGGTCCCGAGCGCTTCCCGGGCCGCGGGCCGCACTTCGTCGACGACGGCGGCGCAGCCGACGAACGGCGCGCCGGTGGCGGCGACCAGCTCGCGGACGGCGAGGGCCTGGCCGCCGGTCCCGATCCAGTCGTCCACGAACAGCACCACGTCCCCCGGGCCGAGCGCGGACCGCCGCATCCGCAGCTCGTGCCGCAGCCCGCGGTAATCCGGCCGCGTGCGCACCGTCAGCTTCGCGCCGGGGAACAGCCCGTCTCCCTTGCGCACGGCGGCGAACCCGGCGCCGAGCGCCAGTGCCGCCGCCCCGCCCAGCAGGAACCCGCGGGATTCGATGCCGCAGACCGCGGTGACGCCCACACCGCGGAACGGCGCCACCAGCTCGCGGATCAGGCGGCGAACGTGTCGGCGTCCCGGAACGCCGGCCAGATATCCGCATGGCCGTCAACCCAGCCGAACCGGCTCAGCAGCAGCTCGCGCGCAGAAGCGGTCATGCCCCGGCATCCTGCCGCGCCACCCCCCACGGGCCGAACGTTTTCCCCTCACCGCCACCTCAGCCCACCGGCTCCGCGGAGCGTGGCCCGCGCCTTGACCTGGTGCTCAGGAGTGCCACGAGGCAGGCGGCGGCCAGCAGGATGGCGAGGGCCACGGTCAGCGCGGTCGTGTAGCCGTGCACGGTTGCGGCGTCCGGCGTGGTGTCCGGGTGTGCGGTGAAGTGGGCGGCGGTGGCGCTCGCCGCGACGGTGTTGAGGAGTGCGGTGCCGAGTGCCGCGCCGAGTTGCTGGGACGCGTGGTAGGCGGCCGAGGCGGCGCCGATGTCGTGGTGGTCCATGCCCGCGGTGGCCAGGCCCGCGGTCGGCGGCATGACGCAGCCGAGGCCGAGGCCGGTGAGGACGAGCGCGGGCACCAGGTACAGGGCCAGGACGTGGCTGCTGTCCGCACTCAGGCGGGTCAGGATGGCGAGACCGGCGGCGGCGGCGAGCAGTCCGGGAACGATGAGCGCCACCGGCGGGACGCGGCCGTGCAGCCGTCCGGCGATCAGCGTCGAACCGGCCAGCGCGGCCAGCGCGTTGATGATGAGCGTCAGTCCGGCCTGCACCGGCGTGTAGCCGAGCACCGTCTGCGTGTAGTAGCTCATGAAGAGGTAGAAGCCGAACATCGCCACGAACATCAGCGAGATGGCGAGGAACGCGCCGCCCCTGGCGCGGTACAGGACGACGCGCATCGGCAGCAGCGGGCCCCGGCTCCGCAGCTCGACGGCGGCGAACGCGGCCAGCAGCAGGACGCCCGCGGCGAGCAGGGCGTGCACCCGCGGCGCGCCCCAGCCGTGCGGTTCGGCCTCGTTGAACGCGTACACCAGCGAGGCGAAGCCTGCGGTGCTCAGCAGGGCCCCGGGCACGTCGAGCCGCCCGCCGCCGCGGCCCGGCGGGTCCGCGGGCACCAGGGCGGTGCCGAGCACGGCGAGCAGCGCGACGGGCACGTTGATGTAGAGGCACCAGCGCCAGTTGGCGTACTCGGTCAGCAGGCCCCCGGCGACGAGGCCGATGGCCGAGCCGGCGGCGCCGACCGCGGCGAACACGCCCAGGGCCCGGCCGCGTTCGCGGGTGCCGGTGAACGTGGTGGTCAGCAGCGAGAGTCCGGCGGGCGCGAGCAGGGCGGCGAAGACGCCCTGGAGGGCGCGCGCGGCGAACAGCGTTCCGGGGTTGGGGGCCGCGCCGCCGAGGGCGGACGCGGCGGCGAAGCCGGCGAGACCGATGGCGAACGCGCGCCGGTGGCCGAGTGCGCCGCTGACCCGGCCGCCGATCAGCAGCAGCCCGCCGAACGCCAGCGCGTAGGCGGTGATCGCCCACTGCCGGTTGGCGTCGGACATGCCGAGTGCCTGCTGCGCGGAGGGCAGCGCGATGTTGACGATCGTCCCGTCGAGCACGACCAGCAGCTGGGCCGCGCTCACCGCGAGCAGCGTCCACCGCCGTTGCCGCCCGAAAGCCCCCGACTGCGACTCCGACTCCGACTCCGACTGTGACTCCTGTGATTCCTGCGTCGTGTCCGCCACCGGCCACCCCTGTCTAACGTGATTCGATTTCCCTAACATCGTTAGAGATGGCGAACACGCTACTACACTGGCGCCACCGGTGGACGGGCACGGATCAGGAGTCGGGTGAGGCGCGATGGCCAAGGCGGGCGACGTGCGGAGCGTGTGGCTGCGGCCGCGCCGCGCCACCAGGGGCGAGCCGCCGCTGACGGTCACGCGCATCGTCGAGGCGGCCGTCGCGCTCCTCGACGAGGAGGGCATCGACCGGCTCACCATGCGCAGACTCGCCGACCGGCTCGCCGTCGTCGCCCCGTCCCTCTACTGGCACGTCGACACGAAGGACGACGTCATCGACCTGGCCGTCGACGCCGTCTTCGGCGAGGTGCCGGCGGGCACAGGACACGCCGCCCACTGGCGCGAGGACGTCACCACCGTGCTGACGGCTTGGCGCACCGCGCTGCTGCGCCACCCCTGGGCCGCGGCCGTCCCCGCCCGTCGGCGGCCGACCATCGGGCCCAACTTCCTGGCCTGGATGGAGGTCCTCCAGTCCACGCTGGCCCGCGCCGGGTTCGCGGGGCCCGCCCTCTCGGCCGCGACCTGGGCCCTGTACAACCACGTGATGGGCAGCGCCTCCACCGAGACCGCCCTGCACATCACCGACGAGGAACGCCGCATCGGCCAGGAGCAGTTGCTGACGCACCGCGACCGCTACCCCACCCTGGCCGCGAACGGATACCTGTACGACGACGACTGGACGGGCAGCTTCACCGCCGGGCTCGCCTACCTGCTCGACGGCCTCGAAGCGCGACTAGGGTCCGTCTTCAAAGGGGCGTCCGATCAGTGAGCGGCGGATGGCGCCCCTCTGGCAAGGCGCCGGATCGCCCTCGTACTGGGCGTACTTGGGTGATTCGGCAACGCAGCCAGAGGGGATGCCAGTCGTCGCGAGCCGGGCAGCCCCTTTGAAGACGGGCCCTAGCGACCGCGGCCCGCGGTAACGCCCACGCCCGGGTCCCAGGCGTTCCGGCGCAGCAGGCGCAGCCCGTTGAGGCCGACGAGTACGGTGGAGCCCTCGTGCCCGGCGACGCCGAGCGGCAGCGGCAGGTGGCCGGCCAGGTCCCAGGTCACCAGCACGGCGATGAACGTGCCCGCGATGACGAGGTTCTGCACGACGAGGCGGCGTGCGGAGCGCGCGAGGGACAGCACGGCGGGAACGGCGGCGAGCTCGTCGCGGACCACGACCGCGTCCGCGGTCTCCAGGGCCAGGTCCGCCCCGGTCCCGCCCATGGCGATACCGGTGTGCGCGGCGGCCAGGGCGGGGGCGTCGTTGACACCGTCGCCGACGTGCAGCACCTTCCGCCCGGCCGCCCGGGCCTGCGCGACCGCCGCCACTTTGTCCTGCGGGAGCAGCCCGGCGCGGACGTCGGCGATCCCGGCCTCCGCGGCCAGCCGCGCGGCGGCCCGTTCGTTGTCACCGGTCAGCAGCGCGGGCGGCGCGCCGGTGAGCGCGGTCAGCGCGGCCACGGCACCGGCCGCATCGGGGCGCAGCCGGTCCGCGAGGCCGATCACCCCGGCCGGTACGCCGTCGCGCAGCACGACGACGGCGGTGTGGCCCCGTTCCTCCAGGTCCGCCGCCGCGGCGGGCACGGCGGGCAGGAGCGCTGCCGGGGCACCGACGCGCACGGT
Organism: Streptomyces sp. MP131-18; assembly: GCF_001984575.1. GTDB lineage: Bacteria > Actinomycetota > Actinomycetes > Streptomycetales > Streptomycetaceae > Streptomyces > Streptomyces johnsoniae. The sequence goes on from NZ_LZNS01000001.1 coordinate 3,507,457, forward strand.
GACGCCGTCCACGGTGGCGGTGACCCCGACGCCGGGGACGGCGGCGAAGTCCGCCGCCGCGGCGAGGCGCAGGCCGCGGGCACGCGCCTCGCCGACGACGGCGCGGGCGAGCGGGTGTTCGCTGGGACGTTCGGCCGCGGCGGCGAGGGCCAGCAGCGCGTCGGCGCCGATGCCGGCGCCGTCGAGCGGGTGGACGCCGGTGACGCGGGGCGTGCCCTCGGTCAGGGTGCCCGTCTTGTCGAACGTGACGGCGTCGACCTGTGCGAGGCGTTCCATCACGACGGCGGACTTGACCAGCACGCCATGCCGGCCGGCGTTCGCGATGGCCGAGAGCAAGGGCGGCATCGTCGCCAGGACGACGGCGCACGGGGAGGCGACGATCATGAACGTCATGGCCCTGAGGAGGGACGACTCCAGGTCGGCGCCCAGCGCGGGCGGCACGAGCAGGAGGACGAGGGTGGCGGCCACCATGCCGACGGAGTAGCGCCGTTCGATTTTCTCGATGAACAGCTGGGTCGGCGCCTTGGTCGCGGAGGCCGACTCGACCAACCGCACGATGCGCGCGACGACCCAGTCGGCGGGGTCGCGTTCGACGCGGACGCGCAGGGCGCCGGTGCCGTTGACCGTTCCTGCGAAGACCTCGTCGCCCGGCACCTTGGCCGCGGGCAGCGGCTCCCCGGTGACGGTGGCCTGGTCGACGTCGCTGCGCCCGTCCAGGACCCGGCCGTCGGCGCCGACGCGCTCACCCGGCCTGACCAGGATCGCGTCGCCGACGGCCAGCGCCTCCGCGGGAACGGTCTCCTCGCCGCCGTCGGGCAGCAGCCGGGTGGCGGTGGCCGGGGCCAGGTCGAGCAGCCCGCGCACGGAGTCCGCGGTACGGGCGGTGGCCATCGCCTCCAGCGCCCCGGAGGTGGCGAAGATGACGATCAGCAGCGCCCCGTCGCGCACCTGCCCGATCGACGCGGCGCCCAGGGCGGCGACGACCATCAGCAGGTCGACGTCCAGGGTCCGGTTCCCGAGCGCTTTGAGCCCTTCCAGACCCGGCCCCCAGCCGCCGGTGACGTAGGTGGCGGCGTAGAGGGCGCCGCAGAGCGGGGCCGGGGCGCCGAGCAGGTCGAGCGGCAGCGCGAGGAGGAACAGCAGCAGCGCCGCCGAGGCCCAGCGCGCTTCGGGGAGCCCGAGTATGCGGGTGCGGCGGCGCGGGGCGGCGGTCATGGCAACAGTCATGGCGGCGGAGGCCCTTCGGGAGGCGGGCGGAGGACTGGCTCCCGGGGCACCATACAGGAAAGAATGAACAACCATTCATGCGAATGGTGCTCCGTAGGATGGGCCCATGGGCCACGGAGCGAAACCCGCCACGGACCGCACCGCGGCGCCGCACAGCCGCCTGACCGCCGAGAACGCGCCGAAGGTAGCCAGCACCCTCCAGGCCCTGGCGACCCCCTCCCGCCTGCTGATCCTGGCCCGGCTACGCGAAGGCCCGTGCGCCGCGACGGAGTTGGCCGCCGCGGTCGGCATGGAGCAGTCCGCCTGCTCGCACCAACTGCGCCTGCTGCGCAACCTCGGCCTGGTCACCGGCACCCGCCGGGGCCGTTCCGTGGTGTACGCGCTCCACGACGACCACGTCGCCGAGTTGCTCGACCAGGCCCTCTACCACGTCGAACACCTCAGCCTCGGCCTCACCGACCCCCCGCCGCCGCGGGAGGCGTGACAGGAACGGCATCGAGGGAGGGCATTCAGGAACGTGGCCCGGCTGACCGTGGTGCCCCGCGCGCGGGGGGAGCCGGTGTGATCGGTATGGTCGTCCTATGGCCTACAACTTCGTCTTCGTCCGCGTCCGGACCGCCTGAGACGTGACCCTGCCGGTCGAGTGACCCCACGGCGCCGCCGTGTGCGTGACGCTCGGCCCTGCCTGTCGACGCGCACCGACACCGGCTGACGCGGCGGCTGCTTCGCGCTGCCGCCGGCCTTTCCGTGCCCGTCACCGAAGCCCGACGCACCACCCCGTGGCGGGTGGGTCGGCCTTCTTCTCGCACGACCTTCTCGCACAACGGCGGCCGCACCGCGCATGCCGCCTTCGGAATTGGACTTTTTCTCATGGCTTCTGTCTCAAGCGACTCCCGTTCGCGACGGGCCGGCGATGCCGGCACCACCTTCGTCCTCGTGCACGGCTCCGGCTCCAACTCGTTCATGTGGAGCCCGGTCCAGCGCGAACTGGCGCTGCTCGGCCACCGCAGCCTCGCGGTCGACCTGCCGGGGCACGGCTTCGACGCCCAGTACCCGGTCGCCTACCAGGCCCCGCAGGATCTCGACGCCTGGGCCGCCGAGCCGTCGGCCCTGGCCGGAGTCACCCTCCAGGACAACGTCGACATGGTCGTCGACGTCGTCCGCCGGGTGGCCGAGCACGGGCCGGTCGTCCTGGTGGGCGCCAGCCTCGGCGGAACCACCATCACCGGAGTGGGGAACGCCGTTCCCGAGCTGGTGAACCGGCTCGTGTACATCTCCGCCTGGTCGTGCGTGCAACGGCCGAGCCCCGTCGCGTACATGCAGGAACCCGAGTTCGCCGGCAGCCTGCTGGCCCCCTTGCAGGCGCTGAACGTCGGGGACCCCGCCGCGCTCGGCGTCGGCCGGGCCAACTACCGCACCGCCGACCCGGCCCTGCTCGCCGCGCTCAAGGCGGCGATCATGGCGGATGGCACGGATGAGCAGTTCCGCGCCTTCCTCAGCATTCTCCAGCCGGACGAGTCCCTGGCGGTGATGACGGCCGACGCCCGGGGGCACGCGGAGACCTGGGGCACGATCCCGCGCACCTACATCCGGCTCACCGGCGACCGGTCGCTGCCGGTCGCCATGCAGGACCGGCTGATCGCCGAGGCGGACGCCCTGACGCCCGGCAACCCCTACGAGGTGCACACCCTGGACACCAGCCATGCCGGATTCCTGCTCCGGCCGGCGGGGCCGGCCGGCATCCTCGACCGGCTGACCGTCTGACCGTCCGAGCCGCGGGGTGGCGGCGCGCCGTCACCCCTTCTCGGTCCCGGAGGCCACCACCGCCTCGGCGATGGTGGCCTCCGCGGCCGCCTTGTCGACGCCGAGGCCGCCGAGCAGGCCGGTGCCGCCCTCGAACTCCAGCAGGGCCAGCAGGATGTGCTCGGTGCCGACGTGGGGGTGGCCCATCCGCAGGGCCTCGCGGAAGGTGAGCTCCAGCACCTTCTTGGCGCCGGGGTCGAAGGGAACGAGGTCGGGCACCTCATCGGCCGCCGGCGGCAGCGCGGCGGTCCCGGCCCGGCGGACGGCTTCCGGCGCGACACCCTGCGCGGTGATCGCCCGCACCGCGGTGGCGTCCGGCTCGACGAGGAGGCCGAGCGCCAGGTGCTCGGGGCGGATCAGGTCGTTGCCCGCGGCGTGGGCCTCGTTCTGCGCCGCCATGACGACGTTCCTGGCCGCCTCGGTGAACCGGCTGAAGCCCTGGGCGGGGTCGAGGTCCCCGGCTTCGCCCGGGCCCTTGGCGACGAAGCGCTTCTGGGCGGCCTGCCGGGTGACGCCCATGCTGCGGCCGATGTCCGTCCAGGAGGCGCCTGAACGCCGTGCCTGGTCCACGAAATGGCCGATGAGGTGGTCGGCGACGTCGCCGAGGTGCTCGGCGGCGACGACGGCGCCGGACAACTGGTCCAGGGCGTCGGTGTGCACTTTCTTGATGGCTTCGATCAGGTCGTCGAGCCGGACGGGCTGGGTCGTGCGGACTGGATTCGCCATGCGTCAACCGTAGGTTGACGCTCGACCGAGTGTCAACCCTGGGTTGACGGCGGTGCCGGTCCGGTGTCCCCGAGCGCCGCCGCCAGGGCGTCGAGGTGGTCCGCGACCGGGCCCAGGGTGAGCACCCCGCTGCCCGCGCCGGCCAGCTCGCCCGCCGCGGGGGCGAGCGCCTGCTGGGCGCGGATCATCGTCCGCCGGTCGCCGACGGCGATCGCGGCCCGCGCGGCGAGCGCCCACAGGGCCTCGAACAGCAGGTCGTGCGGCGGGTCCGGGAGCGCGCGCAGGGCCGCCGCGGCGCAGGCCGCGCGGTCCTCGGCGAGCAGCAGCAGCGGGCGCGCCCACGGTTCGTAGGGCCCGAAGTCGGTGTCCCGGCCGGTGTCCCGGCCGACGCGGGCCGGCCGGCCGTGCCGCACGCGCAGGCACAGCAGGGCCAGCGGCAGCAGACCGCGTTCCAGGCCAGGCATGCCCGCGCCGTCCAGCAGCGCGGCGGCGTCCCGGTAGGCCGCCTCCGCCGCCTCCGCCGCCTCCGCTACCTCCGCCGACGCAGGCGTCCGGCAGGTCGCGGCGAGCCGCAGCGCGCCGTACCACGCGGTGAACACGCCCACGAGCGGCAGTTCGTGCCGTTCCGCCAGGCGCTCGGCAGCGCCCGCGTGGCGGTCGGCCCCGGGGAAGTCGGCGAGCGCCGCGCGCGCCTGGAGCCGGATCAGGTGCCCCAGCACCTCGTAGGTGACCAGGCCGTTCCGGCCGGCCAGCGCCACCAGCTCGGCGCCGACCGCGTCCCGGCGCGGCGCCAGGCCCGCGCGGTGGCAGCTCTGCATGAACACCCCGTTGAGGGCGAACGCCAGCAGCCCCTGGTCACCGAGGCGGCGCGCGATCTCCTCCGCCTCCCCGGCGGCGCGCGCCCCGCGCGCGCCGCCCGTGCCGCGGGATTCCAGCGCGATCGTCGCCAGCAGACGGGCCCGCGCCGCCGGGTGCGCGTCCGGTGGCAGCGCGGCCAGCGTCCGTTCGGCCGCGGCCACCACGCGCGACGCGAGACGCGGGTCGTCGGAACGGGTCCAGATCGCCGGAACGTCGTAGGCGCCGATCACGCGGGCCGTCAGTACCGCGTCGCCCAGCTCCTCGGCCGCCGCGATGGCCGCCTCGCGGTGCTCGCGCGCCGCGGCGAGCCCGCCGCCGCCGGTCACCGCCAGGTTCCGCAGCAGGCCGACCGTCGATTCGAGCCGGGCGCGCGCCCCGGGCGCAACGGCGCGGTCGTAGGCGGCGGCCGTCCGCGTCCACACCCGTTCCGCCCGGTCCTCCGGCCCGTGCGGGGCGTCGAGGTGACCGGCGTGCGCCAGGATGTCGGTCTCCAGGCGCAGCAGCCGCGGCCCCGGGTCCACGCCCAGCTGCTCGACCAGCAGCGTTCTGGCCCGGCGCAGCACCGCGAGCGCGTCCCCCTGGCGGCCGGTGCGGTACAGCGCGAGCGCCAGCAGGCGCCACGCGTCCTCGCGCCACGGGTGCTCCGCCACGTGCGCGTCCAGGTCCGGCACCGCCTCGGCGTCCCGGCCCAGGCCGAGCAGGGTCTCGGCGCGGCGCTCCACCGCGTGCAGCCGCAGCTCGCCGAGCCGGGACCGTTCGGCCCCGGCCCAGCCCTCGCCGGCGAAGTCGGCGTAGGCGGGGCCGCGCCACAGCGCCAGCGCCTCGTCCAGCACACCGAGCACCTGACCGGGTGCCCGCGCGCCGGGCGCCAGCGCCTGCTCGAAGCGCCAGGCGTCCACCGTTCCCCGGTCCGCGCGCAGCGCGTACCCCGGGCCCTCCGTGACCAGCAGCCGGGCCGGCGCCCGCGGTGGCCGGTCCGGCTCAAGAGCCCGGCGCAGCGCGGCGACGAAGGTGCGCACCGCCGGGACCGCCCCCTCGGGCGGCTGCGCCCACAGGTCGCCGACCAGCACCGGAACGGGAACGACGCGGCGGCGGGCGACGATCAGCCGGGCCAGCACGGCGCGGTGCCGCGGCCCCTTCAGCGGGATGGCGTTCCCGGCGCCGTCCCAGGCCGTCACCGGACCCAGCACCCCGAACGCGACCCGCACCGTCGCCATCCTTCCCTCGGCACCGCCCCGGCCACGGTAACGCGCTCACCGGCTGCTCATCCGGGCCCGACAGGCTGGAAACATCCAGTTCGGCCACCAGGAAGGACCAAGACCGTGACGCCTGTCATCGAGGGTTTCGACCGGCTGCGGGTGCCCGTCGCCGAGGGCGTGTCCCTGCACGCCGCCGTGGGCGGCTCGGGGCCGCCGCTCGTGCTGCTGCACGGCTTCCCGCAGACCCACCTCATGTGGCGGCACGTCGCCCCCGCGCTCGCCGCCGACCACACCGTCATCTGCCCCGACCTGCGCGGCTACGGGGCGAGCGACAAGCCCGCCGCGGCCGACGACACCACCTACGCCAAGCGCACGATGGGACACGACGTCGTCGCGCTGGCCCGCGCCCTCGGCCACGAGCGCTTCGCACTGGCCGGGCACGACCGCGGCGCCCTCGTCGCCTTCCGCGCCGCGCTCGACCATCCGGCCGCGATCACGCACCTGGCCTGCCTCGACGTGCTGCCCACCCCCGACATGTGGGACGTGATGCACGGCGTCACCGCGGCCGTCGGCTTCCACCTCTACCTGCTGGCGCAGCCGCCCGGCCTGCCGGAGGAGCTGATCGCGGGCGCCCCCGACGCGTTCTTCGGCCACTTCCTCGACGTCTGGTCGAACGACTCGGACGCGATCCCCGCCGCCGTTCGCGCGGCCTACCTGGACGCCTGCCGCCGCGCGGTGCCGTCCATCGTCGCCGACTACCGCGCCTCCGCGGGCATCGACCTCGCCCACGACCTGGCCGACCGGGACGGCGGCAACCGGCTGCGGATGCCGGTCACCGTGCTCCAGCAGGACTGGGGCGCCGCACTCGGCTACGACGCGGCGGCGCTGTGGCGCGCCTGGGCACCCGGCCTGCGGCACGTCTCCGTCGACTGGGGCCACTTCATGGCCGAGGCGGCGCCCGCCGGGGTCGCCGCGGAGCTGCGCGCGCTCCTCGCCCGGTCTCCGAGCTGAGCGGGGGCGCGCTGCCTGGACGTGACACACCCGGGCAGGGCGCCCCGGCCGCCCGTAGCCTTGGGGCATGGCCGACAACCACCTGGGGGAGTTCCTGCGCAGCCGCCGGTCGGGCCTCGGACCCGAGGAGGCCGGCATGGCGAGTTACGGCGCGCGCCGGGTCCCGGGGCTGCGCCGCGAGGAAGTGGCGGTGCTCGCCGGCATCAACGCCGACTACTACGCGCGCCTGGAGCAGGGGCGCGAACGGCACCCCTCGCCCCAGGTGCTCGACGCGCTCGGCCGCGCCCTCCGGCTCGGCGCCGACGCCAGGGCGCACCTGCACCGGCTGGCGGGGGCGGTGGCCGCGGGCCCGGCGGAGCCCGTGCCCGACCGGGTCGGCGCGGGGCTGCGGCAGCTGATGGACTGCTGGCCGGGCACCCCGGCCCTGGTGCTGAACCGGACGCTGGACATCCTCGCCACCAACGCCCTGGCCGCCGCGCTCTACGTGCCTTTCCGGCCCGCGGACAATCTGGTGCGCATGACCTTCGCGGACCCGGCGGCCCGCGCTTTCCACCGGGACTGGGCCCTGGCCGCCGAGGCGGTCGTGGCCCACCTGCGCCACGCCGCGGGCCACGACCCGGACAGCCGGCGGCTGCACCGCCTCGTGCATGAAATGTCCGCGCACAGCGAGGACTTCACCCGCCTGTGGCGCAGCCACACGGTGCGCGGCAAGACGCAGGAAGCCAAGCGGCTCCGCCATCCCGACGTGGGGCCGCTCACCCTCGCCTACCAGACGTTCGACGTCCGCGAGGCGCCCGGCCGGCAGCTCGTGGTGTACCACGCGGAGCCGGGCACCCCGAGCGCCGAGGCCCTGCGCCTGCTCGGCACCGCCCGCGCGACACCGGCCCCCGCCTGAACGGGCTCCCGCACGTCAGTCCCGCAACGCCGCGGGAGCCGAGGCGACGAGCCCGCCGTCGATGACGAGATCCTGCCCGGTGATGTACGAGGCATCGTCCGAGGCCAGGAAGGCGACGGCCGCCGCGACGTCGTCCGGGTGGCCGAGCAGGCCGAGCGGCACCTCCGCCGTGATGCGCGGCTCAGCGCCGGGATCGGTGACGACGCCGCGGTACATGTCGGTGTCGATGTAGCCGGGGCTGACGGAGTTGACGCGGATGCCGCGCGGCGCGAGCCCGGTCCCGAGCGTGCGGGCGAGATTGTGCACGGCCGCCTTGCTCGCGGCGTACACCGAGGCCGCGGGCAGGCCGCGGTGGAGCGTCCAGGAGGCGTTGATGACGACCGAGCCGCCCTCCCGCAGCAGCGGCAGCGCCTTGGTCACGGTGAAGAACACGCCCTTGAAGTTGACATCGACGGTGTGGTCGAAGTCGGCTTCCGTGACCGAGTCGCCCGGCACGAACGACGCCACGCCCGCGTTGGCGAACACGGCGTCGAGGCTGCCGCGCCACTCCCCGGCCCGGCGCATGAGCAGGTCGAGGTCGGCCTGCGCCCCGGCGTCCGCGCGGACGGCGAGGACCCGTTCCGTTCCGGAGCCGAGGCGGTCGGCCGCGGCGTCGAGCCGGGGCTGGTCGCGGCCGGTGATGATGACGTGGGCGCCCTCGTCGAGCAGCCTGCGCGCGGCCGAGAAGCCGATGCCGCTGGTGCCGCCGGTGATCAGGACCGTCTTGTTGGTGAATCGCTTCATACCGGAGAGCGTCGGACGTCCGGCGCGGACGCGGCAGTGCCGACCGGGCCTGGGTCCGGCACCACCACCCTCGCGTCCCGCGCCAGCAGCGCCGCGAGCCTGGCCTCCGTGCCCGTGCCCGGCACGGGGGTGTGCAGCAGCAGCCGGTCGCCCGGCAGTTCGGGCAGGGGCAGCGCCGTGTACTCGAAGGTCAGCGTCCCGTGCCCGGGGATGTCCAGCGCCTTGGTGCCGTGGGTGGAGCTGCCCACGGGGAGTTCCGCCCAGATCGCGGCGAAGTCGGGGCTGACGGCGCACATGTCGGCGGCCAGGCGGCCGAACTCCGGGTCGTCCGGGTACCGGGCGGCGTCCGCCCGGAACTGGCCGACGATCTCCCGCGCCGCCTCCCGCCAGTGCGCGAGCGCCGCGCGGTAGCGGGCGCTGGTGAAGAAGGTGACCAGGCAGTTGTAGTCGTTCTCGTCGCACAGGAACGCCTGCGCAGCGGCGCGGTTGAACGCCACCACGTTCCAGTGCCGGTCGATGACGTACGCGGGCCGCGGCAGCCAGCCGTCCAGCAGCCGCCGCAGCGGCTCGGGAACCGGCCGACCGGACGGCGCCGACCGCGGCGGGTTGAGACCGGCGAGGAGATACAGGTGCTCCCGCTCCGCGGCGTCGAGCCGGAGCACCCGTGCGATGGCGTCCAGCACGTCGGCCGACACGTTGATGTCGCGCCCCTGCTCCAGCCACGTGTACCAGGAGACCCCCACCCCGGCGAGCACCGCCACCTCTTCCCGCCGCAGTCCCGGCGTCCGGCGCCCTCCGCCCCCGGGCATGCCCACGTCCTTCGGCGTCAGCCGGGCCCGCCGCGACCGCAGGAACTCCCGCATCTCGGCCCTGCGCCGCTGCCGCGCGTCGGCGGAAAGCTCTGACCTGCTGCCCATCCGCCCATGGTAGGCAGGGGCTCACTACCGCCGCAGGGCCGCATGGGGGAGCATCGGTGCGCAGGCCGGGAGGGGCGGGCGGGACACGAGAGGCGGGACGTGAAAGATCTGCACGCCGAGCCGGGCACTCCGGATCTCCGGGGCCCCGCGCGTTTCCTGTGGTGGCTGGTGGTCCGTCAGCGCCGTCGCGTGCTGGCGGGGTCGGCGTTCGCCACGCTGTGGATGACCGGCCTCGCCCTCCCGCCCCTCCTGCTGTCCCGAGCGATCGACGAGGGCCTGCGGCCCGGCCGTACGGAGACCCTGGCCGGCTGGTCAGGGGCACTCATCGCGGTCGGAGGGGTGAACGCCTGGCTGGCCATCGCGCGGCACCGCACCATGACGCGGGTGCGCCTGAACGCCACCTACCGCACGTCGCGGCTGATCGTGGCGCACACCACGCGACTGGGCTCGTCCCTGTCGCGGCGGCTGACGGCGGGGGAGGTCGTCACCCTGGGGCTCGGCGACGTGGCGGCGATCAGCAACACCCTGACGATCACGGGGCCCGGGGTCGGCGCCGTGATCGCCTACCTGACGGTGGCCGTTCTGCTGCTGTCCGTCTCGGTGCCCCTGGCTCTGATCGTCCTGGTGGGCGTGCCGGTCCTGGCACTGCTGCTCGGGCCGCTCCTCGGCAGGCTGCGGAGCGCGGAGTCCGCCTACCGGGAGCAGCAGGGGATGGTCGCGGCCCGCCTGGTGGACATGGTCGGCGGGCTGCGGGTTCTCAACGGGCTGGGCGGCAAGGCCGTGTTCGCGGCCCACTACCGGCGGGAGTCCCAGGAGCTGCGCGCCCGGGGCTACCGGGTCGGTGCGGTGACCAGCTGGGTCACGGCGCTCGGAGTCGGCATGCCGACGCTGTTCCTCGCCTGCGTGTCGTGGCAGGCGGCACGGCTCGCCGCCGAGGGGGACATCACCGTGGGCGAGCTGGTGGCGGTCTACGGATACGTGGCGGTTCTCGTGGTGCCCGTGTCGTTCTTCATCGAGGGCGCGTACGACCTGAGCCGCGGTCTGGTGGCGGCGCGCCAAGTGGTGCGGTTCCTCGGCATGGCGCCGGACGCGGCGGGGGGACCTTCGCCCGTGGATGCCCCGGCGGGGCCGGCCGCGCTCCACGACCCGGACTCGGGCGTGACCCTCGCCCCCGGCGAGCTGACCGCTCTGGTCAGCGCGCGCCCGGCCGAATCCGCCGCGGTGGCCGACCGGCTCGGCCGCTTCACCGGCTCGGCGGTGCGCTGGGGTGCCGTGCTCCTCGGCGAGGTCGCGCCGGCGCAGGTCCGCGGCCGGATACTCCTGGCGGACCAGGAGGCTCATCTGTTCGCCGGCCCGCTGCGGGACGCGATTCCGGGGCGCCACGACGCGGACGAGGCGGCCGTCGCGGCGGCGATCGAAGCGGCGCTGGCCGAGGACGTCGTGCGGGGCCTGCCCGGCGGGCTCGACGGGGCCCTCACCGACGACGCCCGCAATCTGTCCGGCGGGCAACGCCAGCGGGTCCGCCTGGCCAGAGCGCTGTTCGCGAAGCCGGACGTGCTGCTGCTGACGGAGCCCACCTCCTCGCTGGACGCCCACACGGAGGCCGAAGTGGCGGCCCGGCTGCGCGCGGCCAGGTCCGGGCACACCACTCTGGTCACCACCACCTCGCCCCTGCTCCTGGACCGGGCGGACACCGTGTACTTCCTGGTCGACGGGCGGACGGCCGCCCGGGGCAGCCACCGCGGCCTGCTGGCGAGCCGCCCGGACTACGCACGGCTGGTGTCGCGCGGCGGGCCGGCGGCGGAGGTGCCGCGATGACCTCCCGCCCGGAGCCCGCGGGCCCGGCGGCCCTGCCCGTCGCCGGGCCGGCCAGGCTGCGCCGGGCGGCATGGCACCTGATCCGGCTGGACGGCCGCGCCTTCGCCCTCGTGCTCCTGCTCAACGCGCTCGCCGCCGCGGCGGGGCTCGTGGCGCCCTGGCTGCTTGGCGCCATTGTCGACGAGGTGGAGGCCGGGTCGGGGACGGCGGCGGTCGACCGGCTGGCATGGACGATCCTGGGCTTCGCGCTGGCGCAGTTCCTCCTCGCCCGGTACGCGGCCCACGTGGGGCACCGTTTCGGGGAACGGACCCTGGCCCGCATCCGTGAACAGTACGTGGACCGGGCCCTGGCACTGCCCGCGTCGGCGGTGGAACGTGCGGGCACGGGCGATCTCGCGGCGCGTGGCGCGGGGGACATCGCGGCGGTGGGCACCACGCTGCGCGACGCCGGGCCCGATCTGCTCATCGCCGCGATTCAGGCGGTGTTCATCATCGGGGCGGTCTTCGTGCTCTCCCCGGTGCTCGGACTGTGCGGGGTCGCCGGTCTCACCGGCATCTGGTTCGCGCTGCGCTGGTACCTGCGCCGTGCGCACGGCGCCTACCTGGCCGAGGGGGCGGCGAACTCCGAGCTGGCCGAGGTCATCGCCGCCACCGCGGCGGGCGCCCGCACGGTCGAGGCGTTCGGCCTGGAGCAGCGCCGGAACGACGCCTGCGCCGACGCGATCGAACGGGGCTACCGCAGCCGGATGCGGACCCTGTACCTGCGCAGCGTGCTGTTCCCGGTCATGGACGTGTCGTACGCCCTGCCCGTCGTCGGAGTGCTCCTGGCCGGCGGCGTGCTGTACGACCGCGGAGTGGTCAGCCTCGGCGCCGTGATCGCCGCCGCTCTCTACCTGCGGCAGCTGTCGCAGCCGCTGGACGTGATCCTCATGCGGATCGAGCAACTTCAGAGCAGCATGGCGTCCTTCGCGCGGGTCGAAGGGCTGGCGGAAGCGGACGGGCCGGTCCCGGCGCCGCGTCCTGAGCCGGTCCCCGGGCCGCATGGAGACGCCGACGGCAGGATCGAAGTGGCCGGGGTCCGCTTCGCCTACGCCGGATCGCCCGACGTGCTCAACGGCGTCGACCTGTCCGTGCGGCCGGGCGAACGCCTGGCCGTCGTCGGCCCCTCCGGCGCCGGCAAGACGACGCTCGGCCGTCTGCTGGCGGGCCTCGACACCCCGCGCGCCGGTGCGGTCACCGTGGGAGGCGTTCCGGTGTCGGACCTGTCCCCGGGCCGGCTGCGCCGGCAGATCGTCCTCGTCACCCAGGAGCACCACGTCTTTCTGGGGTCCGTGCGGGACAACGTACGGATCGCCGCGCCGGACGCCCCGGACTCCGAGTTGCGGGTGGCTCTGGCCGCCGTGGGGGCCGAGGAGTGGGCCGACGGGCTTCCTGACGGTCTGGACACGGAGCTGGGCGACGCCGGGCACCGGATCGACGGGACCAGGGCGCAGCAACTGGCGCTCGCCCGCGTCGTGCTGGCCGACCCGCACACCGTGATACTCGACGAGGCGACGGCCCTGCTCGACCCGGCGACCGCACGCCACACGGAGCGGGCGCTGGCCGCTCTCCTGGCAGGCCGCACGGTGATCGCCATCGCCCACCGCCTGCACACGGCCCGCGATGCCGACCGGGTGGCGGTGATGGAGGGCGGCCGTATCACCGAGTGCGGCACCCACGAGGCTCTCGTCGCCTCGGGAGGTGCCTACGCGGCGCTGTGGCGGTCGTGGCAGGGCCTGCCCCCTCCCGGCGGGGCCGGGAGGGCGGGGCTCATCGGTCGGTGAGGACCTTGGCCAGCGCGGTGCGGGTGGCCGCCAGGGCGGTGGGCGGGGTGTCCCAGAAGACCATGTGGCCGGCGCCCGGAACGGCGGTCACGGTGGCCGCCGGGTTGGCCCCGGCCGCTTCCGCGGCGCCGTCCGCGGTGACGACCGGGCTGTCCGCGCCGTACAGGAGCACGCTCGGCGCGGGGACCGAGGGCCAGGTGGCGAAGAAGTCCTCGCGTTCGAACCCGGCGTGCGCCGCCGTCACCGCCGCCTCGGCGCAGCCGGCGAGCCAGCGGGCCCGCAGGGCCTGTTCGCGCGCGGGCCAGCGCGGCCAGGCCCTGGCGACCTCCTCGGCCGTGGTGCCGCGCCGCGCCTGCGCCAGCTGGTCGAGGAACGTCGCGAGCGGCGTCGGGTAGGGGCCACGGCCCGGGCCGCTCATCGGCGGGTCGACGAGGACGGTGCCGCGCACCGCGCCGCCGGGCCGCGCCGCGGCCACGGCGGCGATGCGCGCGCCCATGGAGTGGCCGAGCAGCGCGGGGCGGCCGAGGCCGAGGCCGTCCGCCACGGCCTCGACGTCGTCGGCGTGGGCGTCGAGGTCCCCGGGGCCGTCGTCGGACAGGCCGCGGCCGCGGGTGTCGAGGACGAGCGGCCGGACGAGGCCGGTGAGTTCGCGGGCGACGAAGTCCATGCCGACGGCCGGGGTGGTGATGCCCGGCAGCACCAGCAGCGGCGGTGCGTCGCCGCCGTAGTCGAGCACGTGCAGGCGCAGCGCGCCGGAGCGCACCCAGCGGCTGGTGGCGGGCACGTCGGCCAGGTCGGCCAGGGCCCGTTGGGTGAGGAGGCGGCCGGTCACGTCGCGTTCTCCCTGGTCGTGAGTGCGGTCAGGTGGCCGAGTGCCTCGTCGAGGGGAACGACGTCGGCGTACTTGGCCGCGAGGTCGAAGAGCGCCGCGTCGTGCGGGCCACGCGCGCGGTCGCCGGTGCATTCGCGGACGACGAGGGTGTCGAACCCGGCCTGGACGGCGTCGACCGCGGTGGCGCGGACGCAGCCGCTGGTCGTGGCGCCGCAGACGAGGACCGAGTCGCAGCCCGCCGCGGTGAGCAGCGCGGCCAGCGGGGTGCCGGCGAAGGCGGAGGCGCCCTTCTTGACGAGGAGGTGGTCCTCCGGCAGCACCGGCAGCCGCGGGTCGAGGGCGACGGCTTCGCCGCCCTCGACGAGGCTCCGCAGCCCCGGCGCCTTGCGGAGCCAGGCGACGGTGTCGCCGCGGGCCTCCGCCGGCCGGTAGGCGATGGCGGTGAACACGGTGAACACCCCGGCCGCTCGGGCCGCTTCGATCAGCCGCCCCGTTGCCGCGACCACGTCGGTGAGGTCGCTGCCGGTGGGGAACCGGTCCTCGGTGAACCCGCGGGTGAGGTCGACGACCACGAGCCCCGGGCGCCGGCCGCGCGGCACCGCCGCGCCGAACCCGGCTGTCCGGTAGAGCTGTTCGACGTCCGCCCCGTGCGGGCCCGCCCCGGTCACGCGGCGGCCCCGGCGAGTTCGCCGCCGAGCAGCCGCCCCGCGCCCGGCACGTAGGGCCGCAGCCCCAGCTCGGTGAGGATGCGGTGGCAGGTGGCGGTGGCCGCGGAGAGCACCGGGATGCCGAGGGCGTCCTCCACGGGCTGAACGGCGGGCAGCGAGGGCATCTGCACGCAGGCGGAGAGCACCAGTGCGTCGGCCCGCGACAGGTCCAGCTTTCCGGCGTGCGCGCGGAGTTCCGCTGGGTCGAGGCGGGCGACGGCGAGGTTGTCCGGCACTTCGAGCGAGAGCGCGTCGACGACCTCGGTCCCGGCGTCCTCCAGGTACGCGGCGACGGCGCGGGTGAGCGGCTTCATATAGGGGGTGATGATCGCGACGCGGCGGGCGCCGAGGGCGGCGATGCCGCTGAGCAGCGCCCCGGCGGAGGAGACGACGGGCGCGGTGGCGTTCTCCGCCGCCAGGACCTCGGCGATGGCGTCCTCCGCGGTGCAGTGGTAGCCGGGGCCCTGGGCCATGATGGCGACGAGGCAGGCGGTGGTGACGAGGTCGGGCCGCGCGTCGGCGAGTTCGGCGGCGGCCCGGCGGGTCTGGCCGTTCATGGCGGCCAGTTCTTCGGGCGTGACGTGCCGCATGCGGGCGCGCGCGGCGTGGTGGACGAACCGTTCGCCCGGCACGGCGGCCTCGCGGGCCAGGAACATCCGCGGCAGCTCGGTCTCCATGGTCAGGTTGGAACTCGGCACGATCATGCCGATGCGGTAGTCGGTCATCGCCGCACCGCCGGCTTCATCTCCGGAACGGTGAGTTCGCCCGCGTCGACGATGAGTTCGTCGTCGAGGTAGAGGCTGTTGCCGCGCATCGGGATGTCGAAGTGGCAGGCGGTGTCGTTGGGCCCGCCGAGTTCGTTGTTGGGGCCGATGGAAAACATCACGTTGCCGTAGAAGCTGCGCAGTTCCATGCCCATACCGCCGCCGAACTGGGTGAGCCCGTGCCAGTGCGCGCGCTCGTCAAGACCCCACCCGACGTGGCTCATGCCGTAGCCGCGCGGGTCGTCGAAGCTCTCGATGTAGGAGTTGAGCAGGTCGGCGTCCAGGCTCGGCGCGCCGCCCGCGCCGCGGATGTCGCGGATGAAGCCCTGTTCGATGGTCAGCTCGACGGGCGTGTGCACGTAGGTGTTGAACGGCAGCAGCACGTCGCCTGGCGCGAGGACGATCCGGCCGTCGACGCCGTCGTCCGCGCCGCCGGTGAACACGAACGCCGCGGGCCAGTGGTCCCAGCGGCCCGGGGTGTCGGTGTAGCCGTATTCGCTCAGGGTCGGGTAGACGCCGAGCCGGTAGGTGACGTCGGTGCCGTGCGGGCTGGTGATGCGCATGGTGCGCGCCTTGGCGAGGAGTTCCGCGCCGGTCTCGACGCGTTCGCGCAGCTCGGGCGTCGGCATCAGCCGGGCGAGCAGCGGGGCGGGCTCTACGGCGGTGAGGATGCGGGTGCCCGCGGCCTGGATCTCGAACTGTTCGGCGGAGAACAGCAGGAAGGTGCAGTCGACGACCATGTCGACGCTCTTGAGCGCCGCCACGGCGTGCCGGTTGCCCGCAAGCCCCGAGTCGCCGACGGCCCAGGCGCCGGACGCGCTCACCGGGGACGGCAGCCGCAGATGGAACGCCTGGGCGCCGAGTTGCCCCGCCGCCAGAAGGAACGCGTCGGCGTAGGCGCCGCGTTCGTTGCCGCGGGTCAGGACGGCGACGGTCTCGCCCTCGTGCACGGCCGACAGGGTCAATTGCTTGAGGCAGATGTCGTTGAACAGGTTCTGGTCCATGATGGCTTCCCTCCTCGGGAGGCGTGCGTGCGGGAGTTGAGCGGTTCAGTGGGGCAGGGGCCGGTCGAGGCGGCGCAGCGCGAGCACTTCGATCACGCGCATGAGGACGGTGAACACCAGCGCGCAGGCGATCATGTCCTCGGGCCGCAGGAAGCGGAACGCCTCGTAGATCCGGGCGCCGACGCCATCGGGACGGGTCATGGTCTCCATGAGGACGACGAGCTTCCAGGAGAACGCGAACGACGTCCGCAACGCGCCGACCACCGCGGGCCGCACCTGCGCCGCCAGGACGTGCCGCGCGTAGGCGGCGGGCCCGAGCCGGTAGGTGCGGGCCATCTCGTCGAGGCTGTGGTCACGGGCGAGGACGGCGCCGCTGACGACGTTGGCCACCAGGGGCGTGATCGCCACGACGAGCGCGACCACGCCCGAGGTCTCGGAGATGCCCATGATGAGGATGGTCAGGATGATGTAGACGGGGTCGGGGATGGCCAGGCCGATCACCAGGATCGGCCGCAGGAACGCCTCCGCGTACCGGCTGAGTCCGGCGGCAATCCCGATCAGCAGCCCGGCCAGCACGGACGCGGCGAGCACGGTCAGCACGCGGCGCAGCGACAGCCATGCGTCGCCGTAGAAGCCGGAGTCGGTGAGCACGTCGGCGGTGGCCGCCGCGACCTCCCCGGCGCCCGGCATCCAGCCGTCGGAGAACAGGCTGAGCACCTGCCAGGCGGCGACGCCCAGGGCCGCGGCGGTGAGCCCGGAGGCGAGCCGTCCGAGCCAGGTGACGCGCGGCCCGTTCCCTTCCGGGCCGGGGGGCGGCCCGGCGGGGCGCCGGCCCGGGGGCTTGCGGAGGCGGGCGGGGAGCACGGCCGTCATGACGCGGGCCCTTCCGTGAGGTCCCACTCGCGCAGCACGTCGGCGACGGTCTCCGCCTCCAGGCGGGCCAGGGCGGGGTCCTCGTGGCGCCTCGGGCGGGCCAGCGGGACGTCGAGCGTCTTCAGCACGCGGGCAGGACCGTGGCTGAGGATGACGACCCGGTCGGCGAGGAACAGCGCCTCGCGGATGGAGTGGGTGACGAACAGGGTGGGCACGGACGCGACTTCGTGCAGCCGGGTCAGCTCCTGACGCATCGCCCGGCCGGTGACCTCGTCGAGGCCGCTGAACGGCTCGTCCATCAGCACGACGTCGGGCTCGACGGCGAGCGCCCTGGCGATCGACACCCGCTGGCGCTGGCCGCCGGAGAGCCGCATGGGCCAGGAGCCGCGGTACTCGGCCACCCGCAGCATGCCGAGGAACCGTTCGATCCGCTCGTCCCACTCGGCCGCCGGGACGCCCGCGGCCTTCATGGCGATCTCGATGTTCTGGCCGACGGTGCGCCAGGGCAGCAGCCGGTGGTCCTGGAAGACGTAGCCGACCCTGACCCGGCCGCGGAGCCCGTCGGTGGCCTCGTCGCCGCGGTGGCGCAGCGCGCCGCCCGCGACGGGGGCGAGCCCGGCGAGCACGTGCAGCAGGCTCGACTTGCCGCAGCCGCTCGGCCCGAGCAGGGCGACGAACTCCCCCGGCCGCAGGGCGAGGTCGATTCCGGAGACGACGGTCCGGTCGGCGTGCTTGACGGTGACGCCCCGCAGTTCGAGGTAGGGGTCGCCGTCCGCGGGCCCGCTGGCGGGGACCGTTCCGCGCATGGTTTCGCTCATGTTCACAACACCCGCCAGGAGAGGACGTACCGTTCGATGGTTCGGAAGACGAGGTACTCGCCGGCCAGGAGGATCGCGACGAAGACCAGCAGCCAAAGGAGCACCTCGGTCAGCAGGAAGTGGTCGAACGCCTGCGAGAACTCGTAGCCCATGCCGCTGTTGACGATGAACAGCTCGGCCAGGACGACGACCTTCCAGGCGTGCGCGTACTCGTTGCGCGTGGCCGCGAAGACGTAGGGGACCAGCTGCGGCAGCACGACGTGGCGGGCCCTGGCCGTTCCGGACAAGCCGTAGACGTCGCTCATCTCGCCGATGTTCCGGTCCAGTTCGCGCATCCCCTGGCGCAGCATGGTGGCCACGAAGGGGAAGCAGATGAACGTCACCACCGCGTACACCCCGAGCGGGTCGCGGCGGAAGAGGTAGAGGGCGAGCAGCGCCGCGACTGTGCTCGGGACGGCGATCGCGAACGCGGTGAGGGAGGCGGTCACCCGGCTCCAGAAGCCGTCGCGGCGCATCACCCAGGCCGCCGCCGTGCCGAGCACGAGCGCGACGGCCAGGGACCACAGCACGCGCTGGGTCGTGGTGCCCACGGCCACCCAGGTGCTCGACTGTCCGAGGAAGTGCGGGAGTTCGCCGGCCACTTCGCCGATGGGCGGCACGTAGCGGGTGGCGGAGCCGCCCACCCACCACAGGGCGAGCACGCCGCCGACCCCGGCGGCGGACAGGGCCCACCGGCCGGCCGCGGCCCGCAGGCGCGTCCCGACGGCGGTGGGGGCGGCCGGTGTGGTCACAGAGGTCATGTCGGGTCTCCTTGTCCTGCTGGTCGTCGCCACGGCGGTCAGTCCGCCCGGACGACCTCGTCGAGGACGGCGACGGGATCGGAGTCCGGCAGCCGGTCGAGCGAGCCCTGCTCGACGAGCAGCCGCAGGTACTCCATCTGCTGCGCGGTGTCCTCCTCGGTCCACTCGTCCGCGTAACAGGGCAGTCCGGCGCAGTAGTCGGCCAGCGCCCGCAGCTCCGCCTCGCTCTCGCGGTCGAGGAACGCGGCGTACGGCTCGTCGAGGAACATCCGGTAGTCGCTCGCGACGACCTCCCGCACGGCTTCCCGCCAGGCGTCCTGCACGGCCAGGGCGAGGTCGGCGTTGTCCCCGAGCCAGTCCCGGCCGGCGGTCAGCATGGCGAGCGGCGGGGCCCAGTCGGTGGTCTGCTGCCAGTGGTCGGCGACGCTGAAGAGGTAGCGTCCCGGGACCTGTTCGACGGCGCGCAGGCCGTAGGGCTCGTAGTCGAAGATCGCGTCGACCTCGCCGCTGGCGAGCAGTTCCGGCAGGGCGGCCGGGGAGGACTGGACCATCTCGTAGTCCTCCAGCGGGTCGATGCCCGCGGCCTGGCGGAGGGACACGGAGATGGCCTGGGTGGTGCCGGAGTCGTCCCCGAAGTGCCCGACGCGCTTGCCCACGAGGTCCTCAGGGGACTCGTAGGGGCTGTCCTCCGGCACGACGACGGAGGCGGTGTTGATGAGGGCCGGGTAGAAGGAGACGACCTCGCTGCCCTCGTTGTTGGCGATGGCCGCGCTGGTGGCGTCCTGGTCGACGGCGATGTCGCTCTCGCCCAGCAGGAAGGTGCTGGTGGAGGCGTCGGGGTCGACCTCGACGAACTCGGCGCTGAAGCCGTGCCGTTCATCGAGGCCGAGTTCCTGCATGACGAGAACGGGCAGCGGGGCCGGGTCGGGGAGGCCGGAGAAGCGCACGATCGGCAGCCCGTCCTCGGCGCTCGCGCGCTGGTTGCCGATGTCGCCGCAGGCGGTCAGGGTGAGCGCCGTGGCGAGGGCGGCGGCGGCGGCCGGGCGCGCGCCGCGGATGGTCGATGGCATGGGTGGTCCTCTCGGGGGCGGGGACGGGGGACGGCAGGTCGGCATGGTGGGCAGTGCGGGCCTTCGGTGCGGGGGCCTCCGGCCGGGACGGGCCGGGACGTGCTGGGTCGTGCTGGATCGGGGTCGGGATCGGGACCGGGATCGGGACCGCGGGTAACAACCGAGGTCAGGGCCAGGAGGCAGGACCGTGGGGTGCGGTCGGGGAATCCGGGCCGGAGGACCGGGGCCGACGGCGGCGGTCGGGGGTCAGCTGTGGGTGGGGAGTGGGCCGATGTAGCGGGTCGCGAAGCTTCTGGCGTAGTGCTCGGAGTTGGCGAGCTGAGCGAGCCTGGACTGCTGGAGCCGCTGGCGGAAGGCGGCGTCGGGGGCACCCGGCGGGTAGGTGTGCATCATGTGCAGCAGGGCGTGGCTGAACTCCTGCGCCTGCCATACGTCGGGGACCCGGCGCGCGCTGTAGGCGGCGAGCGGGCCGGGGTCCGTTCCGTCGCCCGCCCGGTCGTACTCGGCGAGCACGCGGTCGAGTTCGACGGCGTCGGCCACCGCCAGGTTGAGGCCCTTGCCGCCGGAGGGGCTGATGATGTGCGCGGCGTCGCCGAGCAGGAACACCCGGCCGTACTGCATGGGTTCGGCCACGCGGCTGCGCATGTCCAGCATGTTCTTGCTGATGACCGGGCCCTCGTGGAGCGTCCAGCCGGGGTGGGCGAGCCGGGCGCGCAGCTCCGCCCAGATCCGGTCGTCCGGCCACATCTCCACCGTGTCGCCCACGGAGACCTGGAGGTGGAAGCGGGTGACGGTGTCGCTGCGCAGCAGGTGCCCGGCGAAGCCGCGTTCGTGCTGGGCGTAGATGGTCCACTCGGCGGAGGGCGCGGCCGTGGCGATGAGCGTGAGCCACTGGAACTCGTGCACCATCTCGTACTCGGTCACCGCGCCGGGCGGGGTGCTCGCCCGTGCCACGCCGTGCTGGCCGTCGGCCCCGGCGACGAACGCGCCGTGCAGGACCGAACCGTCGGCGAGGTGGACGGTCACGCCGTCGCCGTTCTGTTCGAGGCTTTCCGCGGCGACGCCGAGCCGTACGTCGCCGCCGGCGCGCAGCAGCCCGTCGAGCAGGTCCGCGACCACTTCCTGCTGCGGGTAGACGTGGTGCGAACGCCCCTCGTACAGCTCGGAGAAGTCGGTGTACGTGCGGCGGCCGGTGAACCGGAACTCGCAGCCGGTGTGCCGGTGGCCCTCCTTGAGCAGGCGGTCGGCCAGGCCCATGCGGCGCATCGTCTCGACCGTGCGGTACTCAAGGAGCCCGGCCCTGGTGCGGCCGAGCAGTTGTTCTTTGTCGAACTTGTCGACGACGACGCACGGGATGCCGCGCGCGTGCAGCAGGTTGCCGAGGGTCAGTCCTGCGGGTCCCGCGCCGAGGATCACGACGCGGGTGGTGGTCTCGTACGGCATTCTCACGCTCCTCGTGGGCCGCGAACCACTCACCACGGTGACTGGTTCAGTGGTCCTACCTTTCGGGGTGTCGACGGGCCGTCCGCATACGCGCGGCGGGTCCGTCCTACTCGGCCGCGACCTCGCGGGCCGCGGGCCCGCGCAGGTCACCCGCCACGTCGGCGAGGTGCTCCCGCATGACCCGGCCGGCCAGGTCGGGGTCGCGGGCGACGATGGCGTCGTACACGGCACGGTGGCCGGCGACGGTCTTGTCGTGGGGGTGGTAGCTCGACCTGTCCAGCCGGCTCCGCATGTCGTGCAGCAGCTGGTAGACGGCCGTGTGAACGGCGAGCACGGTCGTGTTGCCGGTCACCCTCGCCACGGCGAGGTGGAAGTCCGCGTCGACGGTCTCGACCGGACCGCCGTCATCGACGGCCCGCTCGAACGCCAGCAGCGCGGTGGTCAGCATCTCCTCGCCGTCCGGCGTCAGGTTGGCCGCCGCGAGCGAGGCCACGCCCGGCTCGAACGCCATCCGGAACTCCATCACCGAGTCAACGGCGGGCGTGGACAGCTCGATGACCGCCTGGAAGGGCGCCATGAGCTGCGAAGCGGTGGGCTGCCTGACGAACGTGCCCTCGCCGTGCCTGCTTTCCACCAGGCCCAGCATGTCGAGTTGGCGCAGTGCCTCGCGTACCGAGTTGCGGCTCACGCTGAACTGCTCGGCCAGCTCTCGCTCCGCCGGGAGCTTGTCCCCGTGGTGGAGGACGCCCTCCCGCATCATCTGCTGGAACTGCTGGACGACCCGCTGCGAGATGCGCTCCGAACTCACCTGCGTGAAGCGCCTCGCGGTCCTGGCACGCCCATCGTCCGACGCCACGTCTCACCACTTTCGGGAACGGAACCGCCGGCCGGTCGGCTGCGGTTACGGAGAACAGCCAACAGGCCGGTCGTTACCGCGGCGGGTCCTCATGTGTCGTTGTGGTTAAAAGATTCTACCTTTGGACCACGGCGTCAAGAGTCGTGCACGGACCGAATGAACCGTGCGCGGCCCCGGGGGTACCGGGGCCGCGCACGGCCTGCTTCGCCGGCTGGTCTCCGGCCGGTCTCGGCAGCAGTGTCAGCAGTAGAGGTTGCCGCCCGGGCCGACGCCCAGGATCTGCGTGAACTGCTGGTACTTGTTCACCCGGTTCTGGACCGTGCCCGGGTTGCCGCCGTCGCATTCGATCGCGCCGTTGATGGCGCGGATGGTGTGGCCGAAGCCGGCCTGGTTCACCATCGCGTTGTGCGCCGTCATGCTGCCGGGGCCGCTCTGCGTGTTCCAGTACCACAGGGCGGTGCGCCAGGCCACGGCCGACTCCTGCTCGACCCGCCAGGGGTTGTTGAGCAGGTCGATGCCGAGGGCGTCGCCCGCGGCCTTGTAGTTGAAGTTCCAGCTGAGCTGGATCGGTCCGCGCCCGTAATACGCGGACTGCCCGGCCGGGCAGCCGTACGGCTGGCTCAGGTCGCAGTAGTGGGGGTAGTTGGACTGGTCCTGTTCGACGATGTGGACCAGGCCGCCCGTCTCGTGGTGGACGTTCGCCAGGAAGGCCGCGGCCTCCTGCCTGCGGACTTCTGCGCTGCCGGTGTTGGCGAACGCCGGGTAGGAGCTGAGCGCCTGGACCAGGCCGCTGTAGGTGTAGAAGCTGTTGCGGCCCGGGAACATCTGGTTGAACTGGGCCTCGCTGACCACGAATGCCTGCTGCGTCCCCGGGGTGCCGCCGGGAGCGGCGCTCCGGCCGTCGGCGGCCCCGGCGGGCGTGACGAACAGGGTGGAGAGGACCGCCGCGACGGCGAGCGCGACGACGGACCTGCCGGGCGAGAGGCGGGTGAGCAGTCTGGTGAGCATGGGAGGTTCCCCTTCGTGCCAGGGTGCCGGAACGGAAGGCATCGGACGTGCGGAACGTGCGGAACGTGCCGAGGTGCGATACGGGGGAATGCCGGGGCCCTGCTGAGGTGGGGGCGGGCCCTAGGTCTAGACCATCCCAGGCGCCGGTGCGGGCGTCAATACGCACCGTGGCCCCGGCGGGGAGCCGGGGCCACGGGGGTGGCGGGGGTCAGCCCGCGCGGGCTGCGGGTGTGCCGTCGATGTTTCCGTACAGCCGGCTGTGCCGCGAGGACAGCGTCAGCTTCGCGCGGCCCGCCGAAGGCGCGGGCCTCCGGCGGGCCGCGGTGCTACTCCTCCCGCAGGTGGAACGTGAAGGTGGACGTCGTGTTTCTGAAGTCCTCGTCGTTGCCGGTCAGGGTCAGGTTGACGAACGTGGCCTCGCCGACCGCGGGGCCCTGGCCGGGCTCCGCCATCTCGTTCGCCCACACCGCCATGCCCGACTTGTGGTCGTAGCGGTCGCCGCTGCGCCGCGCGCCGGAGATGGTGACATCCGTCAGGACGGTGTCCGTCACCGGATGCTCCGGCTGCCCGCCCACGTAGTTGGTCTGGAACATGATCCCGACGTAGGTGGGATCGACGATGTCGACGTTGCTGATGCGGATGCCCTGGAACTCCTCCGAGGCGGAGAACAGCCAGATGCCGGGGAAGACCTGATCGCCCCAGAAGTGGCCGCCGGCCCGTTCGATCGTGATGTCCTCGAAGTTGGTCGGTATCTCGCCGAACCCGTTCATCGGGTAGCCGAAGTCGAGCGAGCTGATGGTGATGCCCGAGTAGAC
The DNA here is from genome assembly GCF_001984575.1 of Streptomyces sp. MP131-18. Classification (GTDB taxonomy): domain Bacteria; phylum Actinomycetota; class Actinomycetes; order Streptomycetales; family Streptomycetaceae; genus Streptomyces; species Streptomyces johnsoniae. The sequence goes on from NZ_LZNS01000001.1 coordinate 3,531,507, forward strand.
CAGGGTGTCGGCGATGCGGATGTTGCGGAACGTGTTGTCGTACCCGCCGTAGACGGCGAGGCCCGCGGCCCGCCAGGTCAGCAGGGACGTCAGGTTCTCGTAGAGGTTGTTCGTCTCGTCCGCGCCGCCCGCGTCGATCGCGGAGAACAGGGCGAAGCTGTCGTCGCCCGTGGCCCGCGTCTCGTTGTTGACGACGTGGTTGTCCGTACTGCCGTTGGTCATGTTGAGGCCGTCGGCGAACACGTTGCGGATGCGGGAGTCGCTGATGGTGACGCGGTCGGTGTTGGCGCCCCAGTAGAGGCACACCATGTGCTCGGCCCAGATGTCGTCGATCTCGATATCGGCGACGTTCGAGAAGTCGAAGACCTTGCCCGGGCCGTCGATCCGCGAGGTGTAGTTGCCGAAGTAGGCGAAGCTCGCGAACCGCGAGCCCGCCGCCGAACTGTCCGCGCGGAAGCCGACGTCGGTGTTCTCCTGGCCCTCCGGCGCGTGGAAGCGGGTGTACCAGACCCCCGCGCCCACGACCTCCACGGGCTCGCCGTACACCTGGAACTTGGCGGATGTCCGGTAGTCCCCGGGCGGCAGGTAGACGCCGGTCAGTGTGCCGGTCTCGTCCATCCGGACCCGGTCGAGAGCCGCCTGTACGTCCTGCTGGCCGAAGCCGGCCGGCTCGGTGTAGCGGGCCGGGTCCGGGTTGGCGGCGGGCGCGACCTGCTCCAGGTTGATGAAGTCGATCGCGTACTCGGTGGTGTTGGCCGCGTCCTTCTGGAGCCGGATCGTGCTGCCGGCCGGGACCGTCCCGTCCAGCATCAGGTGCGCCTCGTCGTAGATGTGCCGGGGCCCGCCGAGGCCGGGCGAGTTGCCGGGGCTCGCCTCGGCCCCGTACAGCCAGGCGTAGCGCGAGGTGAGGTCGAGCGCCTGCCGGAACTCGCCGTCCACGTAGACGTTCAGGGTGCTGTCGATGCCGCCGCCGCCGGGCGCGTCGGGGATCGAGAAACGCGTCACCAGCGTGTTGGTGTCGGCGCGCGTGGTGAACTCGACGTACTCGCCGGTCTCGTCGAGCGTGACCGCGCGCCGCCCCGACGCCTCGCCCGCCAGGTCGCCGACGTCGCGGTTGGGCCCGACGACCGTGGCGCCGCCGCCGGTTTCCGCGTCCTCCGCCTCGTACATCGCGTACGGCATCTGGGCGCCGCGGCCGACGGACAGCGGCCGGGTGCCGGTGTTGTTCCCCCGCTTGGCCGGGATCTCGTTGGCGTCCGGCGCGACGGTGGCCGTCGCGGTGTACGTGCCGTCCGCGGCCGTCCACGAGCCGAGGCCGATGGCGGAGGTCGCGTCCCCGGCCGCCAGCACGCCGTCATGGCGGCCGGTGAGGGTCGCCACCTCGGCGCCGCCGCCGTCGGTCAGCGTGAGCGTGATGTCGTGCGCCCCCGCGGCGGAGTCCAGGGAGCCGCGGTTCTCCAGGCGGACGGAGAAGCCGACCTCGTCGCCGCCGGCCGGGTTGGACGGGTCCCAGGCCACCGAGGAGACGACCAGGTCGGAGCTGGGCACCGGCTCCACCACGACCGGCTCTGCGCTTTCGTGCGCGTTGTTGGTCTCGTCCTGCTCGACGACCGTGTCCGCCGGGTCGACGATGGCGCCCACGGTGTGGCTGCCGGCCGCGTGCACGCCGGTGTCCGCGGTGACGGTGGCGGTGGCGCCCGGCTCCAGCGCGGGCACCTCGCCGGTGGCACGTTCCTCGCCGTCGACGAGGAAGGTCACCTCGGTCGCCGCGGAGGCGGCGGGGCCGCCGTTGCGGACCAGGGCCGCCAGGATCAGCGGGTCCGACTCCAGCGGGTCCTGCGGCTCGGCCGTCACCGAGACGACCGAGAGGTCCGGATTCGGCGCGGGCACGCCCAGCACCCTCAGCTCCGCGACCTGCCCGCCCGGCGCGCCGGTGTTGGCGGTGAACGCCACCTGCACGTCGGCGGCCCTGCCCTCGACGGGGATGGTGACCGCGTTGCCGGTGGACGGCGAGAAGTCGTAGTCCCGCGCGGCCACCAGGCTGGTGTAGGAGGCGGCGCCCCGGGCGCGGCCGAGTACCTCGATGCGCTGGGTGCGGTCGCCCCAGACGCCGTCGGGGTTCAGCTGGACGACGACCGAGGAGAGGTCGGCCTCTGCGCCGAGTTCGACGGAGAGCCGGGCCGGGTAGGCGCCGGGGGCGCTCTCCCAGTACGTCGACCGGTCGCCGTCGTTGGCGTGCCCGGCCACGAAGTCGTGAACGTGCGAGGTGGCGCCGATGGGCTTGCCCCCGGCCAGTTCGACGGCCTCCTGCGGCTCCTCGCCGCTGCCGCGGCGCGTCACTCTCTCGCTGTCGGCCGACTGGTTGCCGGCCGCGTCGCGCGCCCGTACGACGTACTCGACGTCCGTGTGCGTGGGCTGCGTGTCGGTGAACGTGGTGACGTCGCCCGCCACGCTGCTGCGCAGCACGCCGTCCGCGTAGATGTCGTAGCCGGTGACGCCGGTGTCGTCGGTGGCCGCGCGCCAGGTGAGCCGGACCGTGCCGGGCTCCGGCTCGGCGAGGGCGAGCCCGGTGGGTGCGGTCGGCGCCCGGGTGTCCCCCGACTGCGGTCCGTAGATCTCCAGTTCCGACAGCTGGCCCGCGTCCTGGACGGTGTTGCCGGTGAAGGCGACCCGCAGGTGTCTGGCGGTGGTGCTGTCGAAGGACAGCGTCACGGTGTTGCCGCCCGCGGCCGCGTCGAAGAGGTGGTCCTCCTGGGGCGTCAGCTCGGTGAAGTCCTCCCCGTTGTCGCTCGACTTCAGGGACAGGGTCTGCGTGCGCGGCTCCCAGTCGCCGGGGAGGCGCAGCACGACGGTGCTGACGGGGACGGCCGCGCCGAGGTCGGCCTCGATCCACTGCGGCAGGGCGTGGTTGTCGCTCTCCCAGTACGTGCCGCCGTCGCCGTCCCCCGCGTTCCGTGCGGTGTGGCCCTGGGTGTGGCTGCTCGCGGTGAACGCGGCCCCGCGCGCCAGGTTCTCCCCGGGCCCGTCCGCGGCGCCCACCGCCAGCTCGGCCAACTGGGCGGCGTCCGCGCCGCTGTTGGCGGTGATGTCGATGCGGACCCAGCGGGTCATGACGTCCGGGAGCGGGATCGTGACCGTGTTGCCGGAGCCGGGGTCGAAGGTATGGGTGGCGGCGCCGGTCAGGGTGGTGAAGCCGGTCCCGTCCCTGCTGCCCTGCACGGCCAGGGTCTGCTGCCTCGCGTCCCAGTCGGCGGGGAGCTTCAGCACGACCTCGTCGATGCGGGTGGCATCCCCGAGGTCGATCTGCACCCACTGCGGGAAGTCGCCTTCCGCGCCCTGCCAGTAGGTGTCCGTGTCGCCGTCGGTGATGTGCGCCGCGGCGTGCCCGCCGTCGGTGCTGCCGGCCGTGGCCGGGGCGCCGGCGGCCGGTCCGTCGTCGGGTGCCGCCACGGCAACGGCTGCCGGTCCGCCCAGCGTGACGAGCAGGGCGGTCAGGACCGCGACCGGGGTGCGTGCCCTGAAACGTCGACGTCTCAGCTGTCTCATCTGTCCCCCATCCGATTTCTGCACGAAGATGCATGTGATTTTGCGCATTGTCGTCAGAGAGTTGCAGTGCATTGCGAAGGTGTCCACCGGTCGCGCAGGGCCACGGCCGCCGGACGGCGCGGCGCCCGCGTTCCGTGCACGCAGCACGCAAACCGGCCGCCCGTCGTGAGCTGCGCCTTACGCGCCGCCCCGACGACCGCGGGCGCGCATCCGCAAGCGGCGCAAGCGACTTGCGGCAACCGAAGCGGCCGACGCCGCGGTGCCACGCGCCGCCCTCCCGCGCCCCATGGCCCGTTGCTTTGCACTGGCAGGCAGTGATTAAGCTGCTGATCACGGCGGAAGTGCCGCACGCGCGGTGCGCGCCCCGCCGGCTTGCTGATGCGCAATGCACAGCGCGGAAGAATTGCTGCCACCGGAGTTGTGATGCGGGTACCCAGAGGAATTGTCGGAGTCGTGGGCGCCGGAGCGCTCCTGCTGATATCCGGTTGTTCGGACGACAGCGGAAGCGGGGAGGGAGGCGGCGAGGAGTCCGCGGCGACCACCGGGGACGGCGGCGCGGCGGCCGAGCCCACCGCCCTGGCCCTGGACACCACCACGCAGAGCAGCACGTGGACGGACGACTCCGACGCGGCCCACGACGTGGAGATCACGCCGGTGGGCCTCGCCCGCGGCGACGCCGCCGACCTGGAGCGGATTCAACTCCCCGACGACATGGAGGGGCTGGTCCCCTACTACCTGACCGTCAGCTACACGCCCACCGGAGCGGCGCTGCCGGAGGGCGACCTCGACGGCTTCAACGTCGTCGGCGCCGACGGCTGGGCGGGCGAGCGGATGACCGTGATGAGCGGCTTCTCCTACGACGGCGCCGAATCCCCGCTGCCCGCGGCGTGCGACGCCGAGGCTCCCGAGCGGATCGCCGCGGGCGAGGCCGTCGAGGTCTGCCAGATCCACATGGTGCCCCCGGGCCTGGCGCCCGCCACCGTGTCCTACGTGGACGACGGGACCGGGCCGCTGCTGTGGCCCGTCGAGGCGTCCGAGCCCGAGGGCGGCGAGGGCAGCGCCGTCCTGCCCGCGGGCGAATCCGTCGACACCGCCTGGCAGAACTCCGACGAGCAGGACATCCCGCTGAACGTCACCCCCGTCGGCGTCACCGCGGGCAGCGCGGCCGACCTGAGCGACTGGGACGTCGACACCGAGGGCAAGGTGCCCTACTACGTCACCTTCGAGTACCGGAACGACAGCCCGGAGCTCGACCTCTACCCGGATATGCAGGAGAACGTGGAGCTGCGCACCGCGAGCGGTCAGGAGGCGACCAAGGTGCTCCTGCTCGACGTGTACGGCCGCGAGGTCGAGCAGTGCCCGGCCCGGGTCCCGGACGAGATGGCGGCGCCGGGCGCGACGGTCACCCAGTGCTCCATCCACATGCTCCAGGAGGGCGACGTCCCCGCCTCCCTGTCGTTCGGGCCGCGCGGCGCCGACCACGTCTACTGGTACGCGCCGGAAGCCGGTTAGGCCGCCGCTGTTCAACCGCGGACCCGCCGCAGTTGAGCGCCCGCCCCGCGCCGCCCGCGCGCCCACCCACCGGGCGGCGCGGTTCCGTGCGCAAACGCCTGAGCTGCGCGCGGAGCGCATCCCGGCCCAACGCAAGGGCGTTCACGCCATCTTGAACACGGGGGCGCCGAAGGGCGCGCAGCACGGCGGAAGAAGCCGAGCTCCCCGACGTCCGGGCAGGTCAGCGGCACCCTGCCGAGACGCGGAGCCGTTGTGACGATTCTGGGACAGGGTTGTGGACACCCGTCTGTGGCCTTGCCGGACGGGTCCGGCCACTATGGAAAACACCCGGAAGGCGCCCGTGGGCGGGCCGCCGGCAAACATGACGGAGCGGAAATGAGGAGCAGCGATGAGTAGCGATGAGGTCAAGCTCTCACCCGAGGAAGTCGACCGGGTTCAAGGCATCATCAACCAGGCCTACACCGACATGGAGGGCGTCGCACTCGGCATCGGCGGGCACGGCGCGAACGTCAGCACGGCCTACAACGGCTCCGGCACCGGCCGGGCGGTGGAGAACTACGAGGACCTCGGCCGCGCCGGGCAGGCGCTGGCCGAAGCGCTGGACGGACTGTCGATGGACCTCGGCCTGACGGCCAACACGGGCCGCGAGACGGACCTGGACGCACAGAACGTGCTGAACAACGTCCAGATGCAGGGCCCGACGCCGGACGCGGGCATCGCCGCCCGCATCTGACCGTCACGACGCCACGTACCGCGAGACCGAAGGGGCAGGACCATGAGCGGGGACACGATCCGTTTCGGCAACGAGGCGCTGGACGGCATCCAGTCGCAGACCGTTGGCCAGCAGGAGCAGTACACCGAGATCTGGGACCGCGTGCACACGCAGCTGATGAACCTGGTCGAGCAGGGCCTGGTGGACGCCGCGATCGGCGAGGTTCTGAACGAACGCGACGCGCAGTTCCGGCGCGAGGCCGGCGGCTTCGACGACAGCGTGAACTCGCAGAACCGCGCGATGCGCGACGTCCAGATGATCGGCAACGAGGGCGGTCGCGCGATGATCAACGCCGCCTCGGGCGGCGGCGGGCGCTGACCGCAGGCTGCACGGGACGGCGACGAGACGGCAACAAGACGGTGACGCACAAGGGGAGGACGCGAGATGGGTGACGGGGATCTGGAGCTGAACCCCGGCGCCGCGCGCGATGTGGAGGCGGGCGCCGGCGGGAGTGACCAACTTGCCGGTATGCGAGCGAAGTTCATCGACATCGCCTCCGCCCAGGGGCTGTTCGGCACTGCTCCGAACGGCGCCGCCGCTGAGGCGGCGCTGGAATCCGCGGCCGCCGCCATGCTTGACCAGCTGGAGCGGGCCGGCATCTCGATCCAGGACATCAGCACCAGCGCGGGCGAGACCGCGCAGATCGCCGACGAGACGGACGACGAGGCCCGGGTCCGCCTCAACAACGCCACCGAGGCCGTCGAGTACATGAACAACTTCCTCCACTCCTCCGGGGGCGGCGGCGGCGCGTATCTGGAGGTGCAGTGACATGACGACCGACGGGGACTTCAAGGGCATCGTCGCGGATATCTACAGCGCCGCGCACGTCCGCATCCTCGCCGCGGCCGGCGCGTGGATCGCGCTGGCCGGCGCGGGCACCTCGGAGGAGGACCGGCTGTCCGGCACTGCCTCCGCGGCGCAGGCCGAGACCGGCGTCGGGCTGATCGAGCTGGCGGAGCGCGTCGAGGGCACCGCCTCCTGGGCCGGGGGCGCCGGCGCGGTGGCCCGGCGGATCGCCGAGCAGCTGAGCGTCGCGGGCGAGAGCTCCGCCAGGGCGACGGAGGAGGCACTCGGTCTTGAGGCCAGGTACGACGAGGCGTCCGAGACGCCCGCGGGTCCTGACGTCGGGATGGCGGCCGTCTCTGCGGCGGAGCGCCAGCACGAGGAGAAGCAGAAGCTGATCCGCGCCGCCGAGGACGTGCGGGCGCGCCTCGGCGCGACGATCGCGCAGGTGACGGGCGGTGACGTGCCCGCGGCGCCGGGGGGCGGCGCGGGCGGCGGCGGAGCCGGTGGGGGCGCGGGCGGCTCGGGTGGCGCGGGGTCCGGCGGCGGGGGCGCCGCGGGCGCGGGCGCGGCCGGTTCCGCGGGCGCCGCGGGGCACGGCGGCTCCGGCACGCTGGTCCAGGCGGCCAACGGCGCGCACGTCGGCGTCGGCGATTACCCCTACTCGCGCGTACTCGGCCCCGACCAGGGCGACTTCGCCGGCTGGGTGCAGAGTCCGGGCACCGGCTTCCTCGTGGACCCGGCCACCGGCCGGGAGTTCGACACCGTGACGGGCCGCTGGATCGACCCGGTCACCGGGCAGCCGTTCGGCGAGGTCACCGAGTACGCGACGCGGTACTCCGGCCTCGGCACCGGCCCCGGCACGATCGCGGCCGGCTTCGGAACGGCCGGGGCGGGCGCGATCGGCGCGGGCGGCACGGCGGCTGGCCTGGCCGGCCTGTACGGCGGGATGATGCCGCCGAGCGTCGGCCACACCGGCCCCGCGCGCGGTCAGATGGTGCAGCAGGCGACGCGCAACCTCCACATGCGGGCCACGGTCGCCGGCCGGTTCGCGCTGCACGAAGCGGCCCAGGGCGGGCGGCCGTTCACGCCGCCGCCCGGTGCGGCGGCCTCGCGCGCCGGCGGCACCGGCCGGGGCGGCGCGGCCGGGCGCAGGGCGACGGCCGAGTCGCCCGGCGCGGTGCGGGCGCGGCCCAGGGACGCGGCGGCGCGGCTGGCCGGCGGCCCGCCGCCCGCGGCGGCGGCCGCGCGGACGCGGGACCGTGCGGAGGAGCGGACCCGCTACCACCGGCCCACCGAGCTGACCGAGGACCCGAGTGTGTGGGCGTCCGGCCGGAAGGCCGGGCCCGGTGTGCTCGGGGAGTGACCGGCCGTCCGGTGCCGTGCCGCGGCACCGGGGGCAGTGACCAGGGGGGACCGAAGGAGGACCTGATGGCAGACGACGCGACCGAGTACCTTCCCGAAGAGTTCCGCACCAGCGCGGGGCACCACGACGAGTCCGCCGAGGTCGCGGGCGGCCTGGCCCGCCGCGTCGGCAACGCGTCGCCCGCCGCCACCCACTTCGGCGGGTCCGGCGCCGCCGGTTTCAGCTCCTCGCTGAACACGGCGGCGGGCGACCGGTCCCGCGCGGCGCAGCGCGTGCAGGACACGCGCGGCGAGATCGCGACGGGCGCGGTGACCGCGGGCAACATCGGCGACGACACCGACGCCGAGGCCGGATACGTCCTCGGCGGCGCCCAGTTGACCGATGTGGGCCGCGATATCGCCGACCGCATCTGATTCCTCTTTCCTGGAATTCCCGTGCGCCGGGATTCCCCTGCCCCGGAGCTCAGCCGTGTCCATATCCATCACCAAACAAGACGTCATCGACAAGGCGGGCGTTGACCCGTGGGAGCTGGAAAGCGAATTCGCCTCCGACACCGATCTGGAAATGATCGATTCGCTCGCGGGAATATTCCGGAACGGTGCGGAGGAGGCCGATGACGCGGGCGGCGTCGCGGCCTACGCCTCCAGCCTGGAGGAGCGGGCCGGTACCCGAGGCAGCAACGCGATCTACGCGGACGCCTCCGAGCACCTGACGCAGACGTACGAGGACCTGGGCGCGGAGAACCTGGAGAACATCTCGTCGGTGCTGAACACGGTGGCCGGCGAGGCGGAGTCGGTCCTGGAGTCGAACGACGAGGCCATCAACGGCCCGATGGGCCTGGACTGGCTGGTGGACATGCAGCAGACGGCGGGCCAGGGCGACTGGACCGGCTTCGAGTCATGGTTCGGCGAGCAGGACGCCGGGGAGCACGACCTGGTCTCCTACACCATCCATGAGGAGACGTTCACCGGCACCAAGCCGAACTTCCCGAAGAACGACCTCAAGGAGCACATCCGCACGTACCGCCTCGACCTGGCCGCCGAGGGCGTCTCCTCCGCGTACGACCGGATGTTCGAGAACGTCGACGACTACTACGCGATGCTGCACAGCAAGGAGGGGCAGCTCGCCGAGTACGGCTACGACGTCTCCGACTCCCCGGTGCCGTTCTGGCACACCGACGGCCGGGCCGAGCACGAGGCCGAGCAGCTGGAGCGGCTGCTCGAAGAGGACGACCCGGACCCGGAGGAGCTGGAGCGCTACACCGCGGGCGTCGAGCGGCTGGCCGGCAGCGACGATCTGACCTCCCAGGAGCGCAGCTACCTGCGCAGTTTCTACGACACCCTCGAAGCCGACGACCTCGCGGCACTCGGCAATCTGGAGGGCGAGAGGTACGACGGCGCGCGGGGCAGCGTGGCCGACGGCATCAACACGCTGATGGACCCCGAGCGCGGCGGCATCGACCCGGCCGAGGAGGACTACCTCGTCCCCGACTCGGTCAAGCCGCTGATCAACGAGAACTTCCTCAACCAGGACCTGGAGGAGGACCAGGTCAACGAGCGCATCGGGCAGTACAACGGCCTGGGCGAGCTCATGTCGCACGCGAGCGTACCGCCGGGCAACCAGTTCGGCGCGGACATGGGCGCGGCGGCCCTGGGCATCCAGACGGACTACGAGCTGTGGCAGCGCGACGCACGCGCCGAGAGCATCTCGGGCAGCCCCAACTACATCCGGGACGCCGACCTCTACGACGACCTCACCGGCACGGGACAGGTGCTCACCATGGTCGCCACCAACCCGGACGCCGCCGCGCTGACCCTCGACTCGGTGGAGCGGGTCGACACGCTCGCACGGCTGAACTGGAGCCAGGACAGCGGGGAGGCCGCCGCCGGCTTCATGCGGGCCGCGACCATCCCGGCGGACGGCGAGGAGGCGAGCCGGTACCAGCTCGACGCGGCGAAGAACGTGCTCGAGGTGGTCAGCGGGGACACCGCCGTGGCCCGCGGCGACGGCCCCACCACGGACGCGGTCGAGGGCGCGGTGCTCGACACGGGCCTTGCCTACCTCGACTTCCTGGCCCGCGAGGGCACCGACGACGACGGGATGGTGCGGAACGTTCTCGGCCAGGAGGTGCCGGGCTTCGCGCTGGACGGCGAGGCGCGCAACGGCTTCTTCGACTTCGTGGCCACCCGGGAGCAGGAGCAGAAGGACGAGTTCTACGGCGGCGTCAACGCCCATGCCCAGCAGCGGATGACCCAGGCGTTCAACGAGGGCGGCGACACCGTCGAGGGCTCGCTGGAAAACCTGGCCAGGCTGCACGGCGGTCTCGACTACGCCGAGTACACCGTCGACGGCGATAACACCAATCCGGAGGACGCCTCGCAGCGGGTCGAGCAGAACTGGCGGAACGGCTTCCAGATGGCCAGTGCCATCAACGACACCATCGGCATGATTCCGGCCGCGGGCGCCGTGACCGGCGTCACCGGTCCCATCATCTCCGGTCTGGAGTCGGCCACCGTCGGCGAGCCGCCGACCGCGGACGAGCTGCGGCGCACGGCGAGTTACGACGACGCCGTCGCCGAGGAGGGGGAGGCCAGGTACTGGATCGCGCAGGGCGCCGCGAACGCCGACAACCCGCCGGTCAGCCAGGAGCAGGTCGACGCACTGCGCGGCGGGCGCGGGGACGTGGACTTCCTCCCGAACCTCGGGGATCTCGAACGGGACGGCGGCTACCACGACCACGTGGAGGACTACCGCAGCCTCCGCCGGGACATAGCCGCCCCGTGACCCGGGCGGCCCGCGCGGCCCGCGCGGCCGGCGCGGCGCCCAGAAGAACCAGGCACGTCAGAAAGGCAGGGACACGACCGTGACCAGCCCCACCACCGTGTTCCGGCGGCCCGCGCGGGCCGCCAGGCCCGCCGTGCCCGAGAGCGACCTCGTGCTCAAGGCGCCGCCGCCGCTGCCGCAGCCGGAGGACAGCAATGTCTGGATGACGGCGCTGCCCGCGCTCAGCGGGCTCGGCTCGGTGCTGTACATGCTCACGATGGGGCGCGGCGCCATCGGGTACATCGTCGGCACGATGTTCCTCGTGTCGTGCCTGGCCATGGTGGTCGGCTCGGTGCTGCGGCAGCGCGGCTCCGCCAAGAGTCAGGCGCGCAACGACCGCAGGGAGTACCTGCGTTACCTGGAGCGCACCCGCGCCCTGGTGCGGCGCACCGCCGCCGCGCAGCGCGAGGCGCTGGAGTGGAACGCGCCGGAGCCCGGCGGCCTGTGGGCCGTCGCCGGCAGCCGCAGGCTGTGGGAACGGCGCGGCACCGACGACGACTTCGGCACCGTCCGGGTCGGGGCGGGGCCGCGGTACCTGGCGACGCCGCTGGTGCCGGGCGAGTCGCCGCCGGTGGAGGATCTCGACCCGCTGTCGGCGGTCGCGCTGAAGCGGTTCATCGACGCCCACTCGGTGGTGCCGGGGCTGCCCGTCCAGGTCGCGCTGCGCCGTTTCGCCTCGGTGGCCCTGACCGCGGAGGAGCCCGGCGCGGCGCGCGCCCTCGCGCGCGCCGTGGTGGCGCACGCCGCGGCGTTCCACTCGCCGCGCGATCTGCGGATCGTGGTCTGCACCCGCGATGTCGAGGGGCCGGAGTGGGGCTGGGCGAAGTGGCTGCCGCACGCCCACCACCCCGACGATCTCGACCACGTGGGTCCGGTGCGGATGCTGCACGGGATGCTCGGCGTGCTGGAGGACTGGCTCGGCTCCGAGCTGACGCGGCGCACCCGCTTCAACCGCAACGCCGAGCCCGACCCGGACATCCCGCACCTGCTCGTGGTGCTGGACGGCGGCCTGGTGACGGGCGGCGAGGCACTGCTCGACCCGAACGGCATGCAGGGCGTCACCGTGCTCGACCTGGACGGCCGCGCCGCGCCGCTCACCGACGCGCACGGGGTCCGCCTGGACATCGCGGGCGGGACGCTGTCCGTGGTCGCGGGCGAGACCAGGGACGAACTCGGCACCGCGGACGGCCTGTCCGCGGCGGAGGCCGAGGCGCTGGCGACGCAGCTGGCGTACTACCGGGTGGACACGGCGGCCACGACGGCCGACGCGGAGGACCTGACGACCGCCGTCAACACGCTGCCCGCGCTGCTGAACGTGCCGGATCCGGGGCGCCTGGACCTGGACGCGCTGTGGCGCCCGCGGCCCATCCGCGACCGGCTCGCGGTACCGATCGGCGTGTCCGCCGACGGCGGCCTGCTCGAACTGGACATCAAGGAGTCCGCCCTCAACGGGATGGGCCCGCACGGCCTGCTGGTGGGTGCGACCGGCTCCGGCAAGTCGGAGCTGCTGCGGACGCTGGTGCTCGGCATGGCGGCCACGCACGGCCCCGACCAGCTGAACTTCGTGCTGGTGGACTTCAAGGGCGGCGCCACGTTCGCGGGCATGTCGGAACTCCCGCACGTGGCCGCCGTCATCACCAACCTGGAGGACGACCTCACCCTCGTCGACCGCATGCGCGAGGCGCTGTCCGGCGAGATGAACCGCCGCCAGGAGGTGCTGCGGGACGCGGGCAACCTGGTGTCGGTGCGCGACTACGAGCGGGCGCGGCAGCGCGGGGCGGCCCTGCCACCGCTGCCCAGCCTGTTCATCGTCGTCGACGAGTTTTCCGAACTACTCGCGCAGAAGCCGGACTTCGCCGATCTGTTCGTGCAGATCGGCCGCCTGGGCCGCTCGCTGGGCCTGCACCTGCTGCTGGCGTCCCAGCGCCTGGACGAGGGGCGTCTTCGCGGTCTTGAGGCCCACCTGTCCTACCGGGTCGGCCTGCGCACGTTCTCCGAGTCGGAGTCCCGCACCGCCATCGGCGTCACCGACGCCCACCACCTGCCGACCGCGCCAGGACACGGCTACCTCAAGACCGACACCGCCACCCTGAAGCGCTTCCGCGCCGCGTACGTCTCCGGCCCGTACCGCACGGACGGCGGGGACGGCGGCGGCGCGGCGCTCGGCGGCGGCCTGGAGGTCCGCCCGTTCCCCGCGGGCTACCTGCCGGTGCCCGCGGAGCAGACCGTTCCCGAGCCGGAACCGCAGCGGGAGCCCGACGAGTTCGAGGACAACGAGTCGCTGGGCAGCACCGTGCTCGGCGTGATGGTCGAGCAGATGACCGGGCAGGGTCCGCAGGCGCATCAGGTGTGGCTGGCGCCGCTGGACGAGCCGGAGCCGCTGGACGCGCTGCTCGGCGACCTGTCCGTCCGGACCGGCCGCGGCTACGGCTGCGCGCCGGAACGGCCGCCGCTCACCGGCGTCATCGGCATCGTCGACCGCCCCTTCCACCAGCGGCGCGACCCGATGACGGTCGACCTCGCGGGCGCCGGCGGGCACGTGGCGATCGTCGGCGGGCCGCACTCCGGCAAGTCGACGGCCCTGCGCAGCCTCATCGCCTCCCTCGCGCTGCGCCACACCGCGCTCGAAGTGCAGTTCTACTGCCTGGACTTCAGCGGCACGCTGTTCGGCATGGCCGGGCTGCCGCACGTCGGCGGCGTCGCCGGGCGGCTGGACGCGGAGAGCGTCAACCGCACCGTCGCGGAGGTCCTTTCGGTGCTGGAGAGCCGCGAGGGCCGGTTCCGGGAGCTGGGCGTGACCTCGATGGCGGACTACCGCGCCAAGCGCGCCGCGGGCCGCACCGGCGAGACGGCGGGTTCGGCGGAGCCGCACGGCGACGTCTTCCTCGTCGTCGACGGCTGGGCGGTGCTGCGGCAGACCTACCCCGAGCTGGAACAGACCCTGATGGCCGTCGCGGGCCGCATGCTGACGTACGGCATCCACTTGGTGGTCACCGGCAACCGCTGGCTGGACATGCGCATGGGTCTGCGCGACCTCATCGGCACCAAGGTCGAGCTGAAGCTCGGCGACGCCCTCGACTCCGAGGTCGACCGCAAGGCGCAGCGCACCATCCCCGGCGGCCGCCCCGGACGCGGCATCACCGACCCGAACGAGAAGCTGCACTTCCTCACCGCGGTGCCGCGCGTGGACGGCGTTTCCTCGGCCGAAGGGCTCGCGGACGGCATCGCCGACCTCGTGCGCCGCGTCGACTCCGCCTGGCAGGGCCCTCGCGCGCCGGGGGTGCGGCTGCTGCCCACCACGTTCCCCGTGCCCGCCGCCCTGCCGGACGAGCGGCCCGGCATCACGGTCGCCACCGAGGGCAACCGGCTGGAGCCGGTGACCTTCCGGCCGGGCGAGGAGGCCGGTCTTATCGTGCTTGGCGACAGCGAGTCGGGCAAGACGTCGCTGCTGCGGTCCGTCGCCCGGCAGGTGACCACCGCGTTCACGCCCGACCAGGCGCAGCTGATCATCCTGGACCACCGCATGACGATGCTCAGGGAGTTCGAGGGGCCGCACCTGCTCGGCTACTCCACGACGCACGAGCGGTCCATGGAGGTCGTCGGCGGGCTCGCGGAAGGGCTGAAGAAGCGGCTGCCCGGCACCGACGTCACGCCCGAGCAGCTGCGCGACCGCTCCTGGTGGAGCGGTCCTGAGATCTACCTCGTCGTGGACGACTACGACCTGGTCGCCACCTCCCGCGGCAACGCCCTGAAGTACCTGCTCGACTTCCTGCCCCAGGCCCGCGGCATGGGCCTGCACATCTACCTCGCGCGCCAGGCCGCCGGCGCCTCCCGCGGCGTGGCCGAGCCCGTCGTCGGCCGCCTGAAGGAGCTGAACACTCCCGCGGTCCTGCTGAGCATCCCCAAGGACGAAATGCCTATCTGGGGCCTTAAGTCCGTGAAGCGGCGCAGGGGCCGCGGCCTGATGCTGCACCGCCGGCTCGGCAACGTTCCCGTGCAGGTCGCCCGCGCCGAATCGCCCCTCACCCAGGACCGAGGAACCACGCCATGACCAGGACGACGCCATGACCGCCGATCTCACCACGAACGGCAGCCGCACCCACCAGCCGCAGGCCGGCACGGAATCCGCTTTCGTCCGCATCGGCCTGGCGGGCCCGGCCGGGCGGGCCGACCTCGCCGTGCCCGCCGGGGTGCCGCTGGCCCGCCTGATGCCAGGACTGCTGCGGCACGCCGGTCAGGAGCCGGGCCCGGACGGCGGCGTGCGGCACGGCGGCTGGATACTGCGCCGGGCCGACGGAACGCGCCTGGACGCGGCGGCCCCGCTCGCCGCGCAGGGCGTCCGCGAGGGCGACCTCCTCTTCCTCGGGCACGGCCGGGACGACACCACGCCGCCGCTGTACGACGACGTCGCCGAGGTCATCGGCGAGCACGGCGTGCGCTTCGGCTGGCCGGCCGCCGCAACGCGCCGCACCGCGGCGGCACTTGCCGCGGTGGCGCTGCTCGCGGGCTGCGGCGCGCTGGCGGTCGCGCCCGGCCGGCTGCCCGGCTGGCTCGGTCTGGCCACCGCCCTGCTCGCGCTGACCGTCGGCGTGCTGATGTCCCGCGCGTTCGGCGACGTGCGCGCGGGCACGTTCGCCGCCGTGCTGGCCGCGCCGCCCGCCATGCTGGGCGCCGCCCGGCTGCTGGGCACCGAGGCGGGCACCGTGGACGGCTTCACCGCCGGCCATCTGCTGCTGGCCTGCGCGGTGCTCGCCGTCGTGGGCGCGCTCGGCCCGGTGCTGATCGGCGGCGGCGACGGCACGTTCGCGGCCCTCGTCGTCACGGGACCGCTGGCCGCGACCGGCGCGCTGCTCGCCGCCGTGTGGGACGTGACGGCGGCCGAGGCCGCCTCGGTCACGGCCCCGCTGGCCCTGGCCCTGACCACGCTGTGGCCGACGCTCGCGCTGCGCGTCGCGCGCATGCCCGCGCCGCACGTCGCCGCGACCGCCGAGGACGTGGAGTCGCTGCCCAGCCAGCTCGCCCACGAGGCGCTGCGCGCCAGGATCGCCCGCGCCCGCCGCCTGCTGACCGGGCTGCTCGCCGGCAGCCACGTCGTCGCGGGCGGCGGCACGCTGGTGCTGTTCGCCGCGGGCGGCCTGTGGCCCGGCGTGCTCGGCGCCGTGCTGGTGGTGCTGATGCTGATGCGGGCCCGCCTGTTCAAGGAGGCGGGCCAGCGGGTCGTTCCGCTGGCCACCGCGCTGCTGACGACGGCGGGCGCCGCCGCGTTCGCGCTGGCCGACCGGCTCGGGCAGACCCTGGCGCCGCTGGGTATCGCGCTGCCCGTGGCGCTGCTGACCGCGCTGATCGCGGGCTGCGTGGCACTCTTCGCGGGCCGCCAGCACGTGAACCCGCGGCTGTCCCGTTCGCTCGACATGCTGGAGACGACGGTCCTGCTGTCCGTGGTGCCGCTCGCCCTGGCCGTCTGGGAGGTCTACTCGGCCCTCCTGAATCTGCGGGTATGAGGCGGGCGGCGCCGATGAGGACGAAGCGAACGGAACGAACGAAGCGGACGGCGCGGACGGCGCTGCCCTGCGCGCTCGCGCTGGCGCTGTGCGCCGCGCCGCTCGCCGTACCGGGCCTCGCGCCCCAGGCCGCCGCCGAACCGTGCCGCACCCAGGCGACCGGCGAGGACCTGCCGGACGGCACCGGGCCCTACCCGCTGGTCGACCGCCTCGGGCTGTGGCAGGCGTGGGACCTGGCCCTGGGCGAGGGCGTGACCGTCGCCGTCGTCGACTCGGGCGTGGACGCCACCCACCCGGACCTGGCGGGCCAGGTGCACAACGGCAGCGAGTTCAGCGGCGTGATGACCGAGGAGGAGTTCGAACGGACGGCGGTCGAGCCCGTCCAGGACTGCGAAGGGCACGGCACCGCCATCGCCGGCCTGGTGGCCGCACACCGTTCCGACCGCATGAGCGGCGTCGCGCCCGGCGCGGCCGTCTACCCCGTCCGCATGGACGACGGCGTCGACCGGGCCACGCCCCGCACCCTCGCCGCCGCCATCGACGACGCCGTCGGGGCGGGCGCCGGGGTGATCAACCTGTCCCTGGCCAGGCCCGTCGACGACGAGCCGGTCCGGGATGCCGTTGCCCGCGCCGTCGCCGCCGACGTCGTCGTGGTCGCCGCCGCGGGCAACGAGGGCAACCAGGGCGTCTCCGGCGGCCTGATGTACCCCGCCGCCTACGACGGGGTGCTCGCCGTGGGCGCCGTCGGCGACGACGGCCAGCCGCTGGACTCCTCCAACGCGGGCCCGTGGGTCGATCTCGCCGGCTACGGCGGGGAGATGGCCGTCGTCGCGCCCGGCGGCTCCGGCTACCGCGCCGAGGCGGGCACCAGCATGGCCGCCGCCCAGGTCTCGGGCGCCGCGGCCCTGGTCCGTTCCCGCTTCCCCGACCTGACGGCGGCCGAGGTCGCCCAGCGGCTGACCGACTCCGCAACCCCCGTCGCGGGCGGCCGGAACGACCGCACCGGCACCGGCATCGTCGACCCGTTCAGCGCCCTCACCCACCTCGGCGGCGGCGACGGCGCGGACGGTGCCGACGGTGCAGGCGACAACGACGAGGCCGCCGCCCGGCCCGGGCACATCCCCGTCCAGGCCGTTCCCCACGAGGAGCCGCTGTTGTCCTCGACCGCGGCGACGGCGCTGGCCTGGAGCGGCGTGCTGCTGCTCGCCGTCGTCCTCGGCCTGCTCGGCGCGCCCGCCGTGCGCCGCGCCGCCAGGCGCGGCTGGCGGGCGGGCCCGGGGCCCGGCCCGGCCGGGGGCGAACGCCGGGCCGCCGCGCCACCGGCCGCGCCCGGCGGCCACGCCTGGCTCGACGGCACGGAACGACCCGCGCGCGGCGCCGCGCACCCGACCAGGAACCGGACCCGATAGATGGCAACGACACGCGAACAGGCAGAGGCGTACGCCTACGAGAACCGCCGGCGCACCACGAGCCTCCTGCGGGGCGCCGACGAGGCCAGGTTCGACCCGCGCCGCCGGCTGAACCGGTCGCTGGGCGGCGGCATCGCCATCGGCATCCTCATCATGGCCGGATTCGGCATCGCCGGCTGGCTCGGCGGCGGCCGGGGGCCCGACCTGCCGGACACCGGCGCCGTCGTCGTCGGCGACAGCGGCGGGCGCTACGTCGTGAACGACGGCGTGGTGCACCCGGCGCTGAACCTCGCCTCCGCGCTGCTGGTCGGCGGCGGCGAGCTGACCGAAGTGCGGCAGGCCACGCTCGACGACGCGCCCCGCGGGCTGCCCGTCGGCATCCCCGGCGCGCCCGACGCGCTGCCGGACGCCGACGCGCTGGTCGACGAGGACTGGACGCTGTGCGCCACGCCGTCGGAGACGGGCGGCGCCCCGACGCGGACCGCCCTCTACCTGTCGGTCCCCGGCGTCGCGCCGGACGGCGGGGACGGCGGGGATAGCGGGGGCGGGGGTACGGGCGGCGCCACCGTGCTGATCCAGGCCGGGGACGGCGGTCTGTGGCTGCTCACCGAGGGCCGCAGGCACGCCATCGAGCCCGGCATCCGCGACCTGCTCGGGCTCCAGAGCGTCGCCGCCGTGCAGTTGCCGGAAGAGTTCATCGCCACCGTGCCCGAGGGCCCGGCCATCACCATCCCGGAACCGGGCGCCGGCAGCGGCGCCGCGCCGGACGTGGAGCTGCCGTTCGAGGCCGCGGTGGGCGATCTCGCGCACACCGCGGGGGGCGGCGCGGGACGGCAGTTCTACCTGGTGCGCCCGGACGGCCTGGTGTCCGTTCCCGAACTGGTGCACACGCTGCTGAGTGCCGAGGCCGCGGGCCACGAGATCAGCGCCTCGGACGCCGCCCGCGCGCCGCGCTCGGACGACTCCGCGCCGGGCGACCCGGCGTGGCCGGACGCACTGCCGGACGCGGAGGAGCCGGGCCGGAACCAGCCGGTGTGCGTCAGCAGCCCGCCCGGCGGCCGGCCGGGCGACGCGCCCTGGCAGGCAGAAGTGCACCTGCCGGCCGCGCTGCCGGAGCCGGCCGGGCTGACGCCGGTGACCCCGGCCGACGGGGCGCGTCTCGGGCTGCTCGACGAGATCTGGATGCCCGCCGGTTCCGGCGCGCTGGTCCGCGCGAGCGCCTCCGGCGGCACGGGCGGCACGTACGTCCTGGTCACCGACAGCGGCACCGGCTACCCGTTCGCCTCCCCCGAGGCGGTGGAACGGCTGCGGTACGCGCCGGACGAGGCGCTGTCCGTACCGCAGAGCTTCGTCGGCCTGCTGCCCGCGGGCCCCGTGCTCGACCCGCAGGCCGCCGCCAGGGAGCAGCGCGGCGGCCGGCCCGACGGCGAGGACGAAGCCGCCGAAACCCCGGACGAGAACGCCGAAGAGAACGGAGGCGGCGCATGAGCACAGGACCGAAAGCCCCCGGCGCGCGCTTCGGCCGCGGCCGGCTCGTCGCCGTGCAGAGCGCCCTCGGCTGCCTCGCCGCCGGGATCGCGTACCACGACAGCGGCCCGTGGGCCTGGGCGCTCGGCGCCCTCGGCGTCCTGCTCGCCGCGGCCGCGCTGCTGCGCAGCCGCGGCGGCTGGGCCGACCAGCGGCTCCTGGAACGGGTGCGGCGCCGGGCCCTGACCGGCGCGCCGGTCGCCGGCCCCGCCGCCGGCGCAGCGGACCACCTCGGCGTCGTCCACACCCTGCTGCCCGCGCTCGACGTGACCGAGGTGGCCGACCGCAACGGCTACGCGCTCGGCGTGCTCGCGGACGGGCGCGGCTACGCCGCGGTCCTCGCGTTCCCCGGCGGCGCGCTGCCCGCCGTGCCGGCCGGGCCCGTCGCGCAGTGGCTGGCCGAGGACCCGGCGTGCCCGGCCGCCGCGCAGCTCGTCGTGGAACAGTTCGGCCTGCCGCCCTGGGACTTCCACTACCGCTACCAGCCGACGATCTGCTACCGCCAACTGCCCACGGGCGGGCGGCCCGTCGCGCTGCGGTCGTGGCTCGTGGTGCGGCACGAGCCGATCGACGCGCCCGAGGCGGCGGAACGGCGCGGCGGCGGCGCGGCCGGGGCGCGCGCCGCGGTGGCCGCGGCGACCGCGCGGATCAGGGCGCGGCTCGCCGCGTTCGGCGTGGCGACCACGCCACTGGACGCCGACGCGCTGCGCGACCTGCTGCGGCAGATCGGCGACGCCTCGGGCGACGGCCGTGCGCTGGCGGGCAGTTGGGCGGGCAGCGCGGCCACCCACTGCACGGTCACGGCGCGCGTCGGCGGCCAGGGCGACTGGGCGCGGCTGCTCGCGGGCCTGGCCGGGTGCACCGCCGACCGCGTGGTCGCGGCGGCCACCCTCACCGCGGAGGGCGGCGAGCTGCGGATCAGGACCGCGGTCCGCATCGTCAGCACGCTCGCGCAGCACGCCGCGTCCGAACGGGACCGGCTGGTGCGGGCCGGAGCGGTCGGCCCGCCGGCCGAGGACCAGGCCGCCGGTCTGCTGGCGACCCTGCCTGTCGCCCACCCCTCGCGCCCGCTGGTCGAGGCCGCCGGGTTCTCCGGCACCGCGGCGGCCGCGGGCGGCCCGACCCCGACCACGGCCGGAGGAGCCCGATGAGCCCCGCACGCCGGGCGGCCACGCCCGATCTGACCACGCTGCCCGCCACGTCCTGGCAGGACGCGTCGGTGCCCGCCTTCGGCCTGCTGCCGGGCCAGGCGGGCGTGCACCTCGGAACGACGGCGGCCGGGCAGCCGGTGTCGCTCGCGGCGCCCGGGCCCGCCGGCTCGCGCATCGCGGTGCTGGGCGAGTCGCTGTTCAGCAGGCTGTTCGCGCTGCGGCTGCTCGGCGTCGGCGCCCGCGTCACCGCGGCCACGCGGGTGCCGGACCAGTGGTCGTCCGTCGGGGAGGCCGCGGGCGACCGGCTGGTCGTCACGGACAACGTGGCGGGCTGGCCGGCCGCGCCGCCCGCACCGCCGACGGTGGCCGACGGGCCGCAGGCGCTGATGTGCGACCTGCGGCGCGCGCCGCCCGCGGGGCTGGCCGAGGGGCCGTGGCGCACGGTGCTGCACGTGACGCGCAACGCACCGCGGCGTTCGGTGTTCTGGTCGACGGCGGACGCGGTGCTCGCGCTGGACGCGCGGTTCGCGGAGCCGGTGGGACGCCTGCTGGGCGAGGAGGCGGCCCGGCGCACCGCCGTGCTGGCGGCCGGGGAGATCATCGTCTTCCGCCCCGGCGCGGCGGCCGACGTGCTGAGCCTGGACATCTCCCCGGGCGAGACCGCCCTGCTGACACCGGGCAGACGCTCGCAGGGCACGTATTAGCCGTACGTATCAGCCGGTACGTATCAGCCGCGGGCCGGCCTGGCCCGTCGCGTGGGACAGGTGCGCATCGGCGCCAATCGACACTGTGTCGAAAGCTGCCCCGGACCCGCCATAGACTTGTGGCCCACCATCACCATGGGGTCATCTGTGGACGAAGAGCCGAGTGGGCCGGCCGGCGGCGAGCCGTGCCCGCCCGTGCCCGGGGCGGTGAGCGCCGTGCTGATCGACGACCACCCCGTGGTGCGGGCCGGCATCCGCGGCTGGTGCGCCGCCGCGGCGGAGCCGATACGCGTGCTCGCCGAGGGCGCGGACGTGGCGGTCGCCCTCGCGGGTCCTGGCCGCGAGGCCGACGTGGTGGTGCTCGACCTGTACCTGGCGGGCGAGACGCCCGCCTACACCGAGGTCAACCGGCTGGTCGCGCAGGACCGCAAGGTGGTCGTCTACACCATGCGGGACAGCCAGGAGGCGGCGCTGACCTGCCTGGACCTCGGCGCGTTCACCTACCTGACCAAGTCGGAGGGGGAACGGCACCTCGTCGCCGCGATCCACGCCGCCGCCGCCGGGCGGCCCTACACGCCGCCGGGGCTCGCCGGCGCGTTCGGCAGCGACCGCAGGCCCGGCCGGCCGACGCTGACGCCGCGTGAGGTAGAGGTGCTGCTCGAGTGGTTCCAGTGCGAGTCGAAGGCCATGGTGGCCGAGAGCCTCGGCCTGTCCGTGAGCACCGTGAACACCTATCTGGACCGGGTGCGCATCCGCTACGCGAACGCCGGGCGGCCCGCGAACACCAAGGCCAACCTCGTGGCCAGGGCCGTCCAGGACGGCCTGATCTCCCTCGACGAGCTGTGAGTCAGGCCGCGCAGGCCGCCTCCACGAACAGCCGCCCCTCGCCGCTGACCCGGCGGATGCGCACCCCGCCTGCGGGGCCGGCCGCTATCGGCGCCTCCGGGACGTCGATCACGATGCCCACCCGCACCTGCCCAGGGGCGCGCACCACGGTGGCCCGCGCCGTCCGCCTGGCCGCGGCCAGGGCCGTGATGACCGGGTCCGTCAGCGCGCGCCGCACGTCCTGCGGCAGGCCCCGCGGCTCACCGCGCACCGCGAGCTGCACGGTGACGCCGTTGCGTTCCGCGACGTCGATGCAGGCGCGCAGCTCGTGGATCAGCTGGTCCGCGGCGTAGTCGCTCTCCGCGAACAGCCGGCGCAGCCGCGTGGCCTCGCGCGCGCAGGCGCGCCGCACCTCCTCGTCCGCCGGGTCGGCCGAGTCCTCGGCGAGCGCGGTGAGCAGCGGGAAGACGGTGGCGTGCAGCGCCCGGTACCGTTCGCGCTGGTCGGCGTGGATGTGCGCGGCGGCCGCCGCCCGGATGCGCATGGTCTCCCGGTCACGCGCGGCGGCCCCGATGGCGTCGCCGCGTGCGCGCAGCAGGCCGGTGCCGAGCACGACGGCCACCTGGAAGCCGCAGACGGCGAGGGCGCTGACGGCCATCCCGGCCGCGTCCGCCCGGGCCGGCACGCCGGCGGCCAGCAACTGGACGATCATCACCGTCAGATGGCAGCCGATGAACGCCCCGACGGCACGCAGCCCACGGTGCCCGAGCAGGACCACGCCGAACCAGCCGGTCTCCATGAACGACCAGTGCGGGAAGGTCAGGAAGTCGATGCTCGGCAGCTGACTGGTGGCGGCCACCGAGGCGGCGAACACGGCGGCGAGCGCGAGCGGCGCCCAGCGCCGCGGCCACGGCCGCCCCCGCACGACGAAGACGGCGGTGACCGCGACGACGGCCGTCAGCACGCCGAACGGGACGAGCTGGAGCAGCGGATAGCGGTAGCCGGACAGGTCGCCGAGCAACGTGGGCAGAACGAGTCCGAAGTGGATGGCGGCCAGGATGATCAGCCCGGCGTGGCGCAGACCGCGGAACAGGTGACGGCCGATCAGCTCTTCGCCTTCCGCCGCGCCGGGCGCCCCCTCCCCCGGCCAGGTCAGGCGGACCGTGGTGCCCCGGCCGGGCCTGGAGGCGACGGCCGCGTGGCCGCCCGCCGCGGCCATCCGCCCGGTCACGGAGAGCTTGAGGCCTTGCCGGTACGTGGGCACGGCCGCCGGATCGAAGCCGACGCCCTCGTCGGCGACGGTCACGCGGAGCGTCGGCCCGGTGCGTTCCGCCGTGACGGCCGCGGCGGTGACCCCCGCGTGGCGCGCCACGTTCCGCAGCGCCTCGCCCATGCCGTCGCGCAGGCCGGCCACGGCCGCGCCTGGCGCGGTGCCGAGGTCGTCGGCGAGGCGGGCGGTGACCGTCAGGCCCGGATGCGCGGCGAGTTCGGCGGTCAGCTCCCGGGCGACGTCGGCCTCCCCCGCGGCGGCCTGCCCGGCCAGCAGCCGGTCGAGGTCGCGGGCGGCCTGGGTGCGCAGGTCGCCGCGGCTGACGGGCGATCCCGGCAGCGAAGCCATCAGCAGTGTCGCGGACGCGGTGTCGTGGAGAACGGCGAGGTGTTCGCGTTCCGCGGCGCGGCGCGCCTCGGCGATCTCCAGGTCCTTGCGGGCGGCGGCCGCACCGGCGAGCGCGGCGTCGGCGGCCCGGCTCTCGCGGAGCACGAGCCCGAACAGGACGCGGGCAAGCGCGGCTTCCACGAGCACCCAGGCGATCACCGGCACCGCCTCCGGCCAGGTGCCGGGGTTCGCCAGTGCGGCGCCGGCCAGATCGGCCAGGCACAGGTGCACGGCGACGAGGGCTCCGGTGACCGGCGGATGCGTCAGCTGGTAGGAGACGGCGACGAAGCTGATGGCCACCACGACCCACGTGCCGCCGTGCGCGGCCTGCGTCTCCGGAACGGTCAGCGGCCTGCTGAGGCACACGCCCGTCATGACGACGAGGTCGGCGGCCAGCATCGTCCTGGCCCTGCCGGGGGCGTCGGCGCAGGCGAGGTGCACGCCGCACCAGGCCAGGACGGCACCGCAGATGAGGGCGGTCACGGCCATCTCGTCCACCGGCATGGCGAGTACGGCGAGCAGGGAGCAGGCGCCGATGATCACGGTGCGCCCGTAGAACGCGAACTGCCGGGCGAACGTCATGAACTCCCGCTCGGCGGGCCCCGGCGGCAGGGAAGTCTGCGGTGGTCTCACCGTGCACGCCCTCGCATCGCGCTGCTCTCCGGTGTGGGTCGAACGGCCCTCACGCGTCCTGGAAAGCGCCCATAGTATGCGGAAAACCCTCGACGAGTAACGTGGAGAGATGAACGGTGGGCGTTGAACCGGGCGCATATCTCGCGGAGTACTCCGGGGTGCATCCGGTGGTGCGGGCCGCGGAGCCCGTCGAGGAGATCCCCGTCACCCCGGTGCCCGTCGCCATGCTGCGGCTGACCGATTCGCCGCGGCTCGCGGGCCTGGACATCGAGCACGTGAGCGCGCTCGCGGCCACGGACAACCCGCTGCCGCCCATCCTCGTGCACCGGCCGACGATGCGGGTCATCGACGGGAGGCACCGGGTGCGCGCGGCCGTTCTGCGCGGGCGCGAGACGATCGAGGCGCGGCTCGTCGACGGGCACGAGCACGACCTGTTCGCGCTGTCGGTGCGCCTCAACGTGACGCACGGCCTGCCGCTGTCCACGGCCGACCGCACCGCCGCGGTGCGCCGCCTGCTCGGCTCGCACCCGCAGTGGTCGGACCGGGCGATCGGGCACATCACCGGCCTGTCGGCGAAGAGCGTCGCGTCGATCCGCCGCCGCGCGAGCGGGGACGCCGCACAACTCGCGGGACGCGTCGGGCGGGACGGCAGGACCCGGCCGCTGAACGCGGCGCAGGGCCGCCTGCTGGCGAGCCGGCTGATCAGGGAACGGCCGGCCGCGAGCCTGCGCGAGATCGCGCGCGAGGCCGCCATCTCCATCGGCACCGCGCACGACGTGCGGCGGCGGCTGACCTCGGGGCAGCACCCGGTGCCCGCCGGGCTGCGCAGGCGCCAGGCGACGGCGCGCATCGAGCCGGCCGAGCCGGCGGCCCACCGGGCCGCCCAGGCCCCCAGGCCCCCGCGCGGCGCGCCGGTGACGCCGCACGACGCCGTGTCCGCGGCGGCGGCAGGAAACCGGGAGGACGGCGCCGGGGCGAAGGAGCTGCTGCGGAAGCTGAAGCGGGACCCCTCGCTGCGCTTCTCCGAGGCGGGGCGCAGCATCCTGCGCCTCATGGACGCGCAGACGGTGCCGCCCGCCACCTGGCAGCGCCTCGCCGAGGCCGTGCCTGCCCACTGCACAGGACTGGTCGCGGCGGCGGCGCGGGAGTGCGCGGCCTCCTGGCTCGCGTTCGCCCAGCGCGTCGAACGCCGCGGGGAACAGCGCGGGCCGCGCCGCGGCCCCGAGGGTCACTGAGGACGCGGTACCGCCCTGGCCACCGCGTCCGGGCCGCGGCGTGGTGTCCGGCTCAGTCCGGGCGGAGCCCGGCGGCCCTGGCCATCGTGTCCAGGCGCGACCTGGTGTGCAGGGTGAGTTCGTGGTCGGGCCCGAGGACCCGGGCGTAGCCCTGCACCACCTCGTCGAGCAGCTGCGCCGCGTCGCGGGTCCGCCCCACGGCGTGGCGGGCCGCCGCCAGGTTCCCGGCGGCGGCAAGGGTCTGGAGGTCGTCGGGGCCGAGGCTCGCCGCGTAACGGGTCCAGGTGCGTTCCAGCAGCTCGTGGCCGCGGACGTGGTCCCCGGTGGAGAACAGCACGGCCCCCAGGACCGCCGCGGTGTCCAGGGAGTCGCGGTGGTCGGCGCCGAGGAGCGCCTCGCGGCGTTCCAGCGTCCGCGTGAGCAGCGTGATGCCCTGCTCCGTCTCCTCGCCGATGACGAGCGCGGCGCCCAGGTTGTGCGCGTAGGTGAGGGTCCTGGCGTGTTCCGGCCCCTCGACGACGGTGCTGCGCTGGTACGCCTCCCGGTGCATGGCCTCCGCCTCGGGCAGCCGCCGCAGCTGGTAGAGGGTGTGGCCGAGCGCGTCGTAGAGGGAGATGGTGGTGGGGTGCCGGTGCCCGAGGTGGCGTTCGTAGTCCGCGAGGAGCTCACGCATCAGCGGCGCGGCGTCCTCGTGGAGCCCGGCTTCGAGCAGCCGGCCGACGGCGTGTTCGCGCTCGGCGATCTCCTCGGGGGGCGCGGCCCGCTCCGGCTCCTGCCCGCGCTGCTGCTTCCGGCGTCCGAACTGCATGGTGGGGAATCTCCCTCGGCTGTCGGCGGCGGCTGCCGGCTCCAGGGTGCCACCGCGGGGGCCCGCGCGTCACCACGGGGGTCGGTCGGCCCGGGTGCGGGTCCTGAAGAGGGACGGGTCCGGGGTGAGCAGTCGTTTCACCGGGGCCGGAACCTTCAGGCCGCGGTCCTCGCGGCGTTCGACCGCGCGCATCGCGGGGAGCAGCAGGCGGGTGCCCGGGTAGCGGAGCGGCTCGGTGGGGATGCGGCCGCCCGGGGTGCGGGCGAACGCCGAACGCGACCACTCGTCGGTCACGCCGAGGGCGAGCGAGGACAGCACCCGCGCCATCAGCAGGGCGGGGCCGATGCCGTCGCCCGAGTAGCCGGTGCCGTAGGCGACGCCGGGCACGGAGCGGAGCCAGCCGGCGAACGGCAGCGAGGTGACGGAGTACTCCACCGGCGCCGTCCACGCGTGGGCCACGGGCACCTGGGCCAGCTGCGGGAAGAGGCGCGCCAGTTGCCGCCGCAGCTCGCCCATGCGCAGCGGCGGCCCCCACAGGGTGCTCGGCCCGGCGTGCCCGGGGGCGACGCCCGCGCCGCCCTTGCCGAACAGCAGCCGCCCGTCGGGGGTGGTGCGGTAGTAGTTCAGGCGGCGGCGGGAGTCGCACACGGACGTGTCGTCGTCCCAGCCGATGGCCTTCAGCTGCTCGGGGGCGGGCTCGGTGAGCAGGGTGTCGCTGGCCACGGTCACCATGCGGCGGCCGAGGTCCTCCAGCTGCCCGGCCCAGGCGTTGATGGCGAGCACGGTCCGTTCGGCGCGGATGCTGCCGTAGGCGGTGCGGGCCTCGGTGGTGCCGTCCGCGGCGCGCAGCGCGAGCAGCGGGGTGTGTTCGTGGATGCGCACGCCCGCGTCGAGGGCGGCGCGGCGCAGGCCGCGGGCGAGCCGGGCGGGCTGGATCGTGGCGCAGCCGGGGTCGACGACGCCGCCGAAGTGGTGTGCGGTGCCGACGGCGCGGCGCGCCTCGGCGCCGGATATCTGGTGCAGCGGCCGGATGCCCGCGCGGTGCAGGTCGGTGAGGGTGCGTTCCCAGGCGCCGCGCTGGGCGGGCGTGGACGCGGCCCACAGCCAGGGGCCGCGGCGGTGACCGATGTCGATGCCGTGGGTGCCGGCGAAGTCCAGGATGTCGTCGACGGCGCGGGCGGAGGCCGCGCCGATACGGCGGGCCTCGGCGTGGTCGCTGATGGCGACCAGGCTGCTGAACCTGGCCCACATCGGCATGAGAAAGCCCGCGTTGGCGCCGCTGGCGCCGCCGCCGCAGATGTCGGCCTCGATGAGGACGACGTCGGTGCCGGGGGCGCGGCGCACGATGTCGAGCGCCGTCCACAGGCCGGTGAACCCGCCGCCCACGATGCACACGTCGCAGCGGGTGTCGTCGAGCAGCGGCGGGGTGCGGCCGTCGGCCGGCTCGTCGCGCAGGGCGTCGGCGAGCCAGCCGGAGCGGCGCGCCGGGGCGGGGGTGTCGGCGTCGGGCCAGGTCCTGGCCAGGGCGATGCGGGTCATGGGGCAGCCTCCGGGGTCGGATGCGGGCTTCGGGTCAGGGGCGGCGGGCGCCCGCCGGGCTCCGCTGCCGCTCGGCCGCGTTCAGCAGGTCGATGCGGGAGCTGACGCCGAAGACCTTGAACAGCTTCCTGAGGTGGTAGTTGACGGTGTGGTGGGAGACGGCGAGCCTGCGGGCGATCTGCTGGTTCGTCAGGCCCTCGCCGACGAGGTCGACCAGCAGTTGCTGCCGCTGGTTCAGGTCGGTCTCGTCCGGCTGCGCCGCCGGCGGCCCCGGCACCGGGGCGGGGACGTGCACGGGAACGGTGTCCCGGCCGGGCCCGGGCGGGGCGGCGGGGCCGCGTCCCGCGGCCGGCTCGCGGGCGGCCGAGCGCAGCGCGGACGCCTCCCGGATGAGGGCCGTGCGCAGCGTCGGCGGCATCGAGGCGGCGATCAGCTGCCGCAGCAGCGGGTTGAGGAAGACCGTCCTGGTGCCCTCGGTGCGCACGAAGCCGGTGGCGCGGACCTCCTCGATGGCGGGCAGCAGCGCGGAGACGGAGGTGGCGGTCATCGCCGCCAGGTCCTCGTACACCACTTCGTCGCCGAGGATCGCGGCGATGCACAGGAGCTGGCGGCAGCCGCTCGAATACCGGTCGAGCACCGCGCCCACGCGGGCGGTCAGCCGCGTCGGGAGCCGGTGGCCAGACAGGTCCGCCTCGCCCGCGACGCGGTGCAGGCCGCCCTCCTCCTTCAGCCCGGCCAGCAGGTCGACGAGCAACTGCGGGTGGCCGCCCGCCCGTTCCAGCAGCCGCCGCAGCGCGGGCCCCGGCGGTGCGCCGAGGGTGTCCTGGGCGAGCTGAACCGCGTCCGCGTGGGCGAGCGGGCCGAGAACGAGGCGTGCGCCGCGGCGCCCCTGGTCGTCGGCGGGCAGCGGCCGCGGGCAGCCGGGGCGCCTGGCGATCAGCCACACCACGCGCCCGCCGAGCGCGCGGTGGCGGCGCGGCGGCGGCGTGTGGTCGGGCCGGTCGGGCGTGTCGAGGACGACGAGCAGGGGGCGGCCCGCCGCCTCCGCCTGCCGGGGCCGCCCGGCGAGCTGCCCGGACAGCAGCGCGTGGGTCCTGCCGGTGCGGGGCCCGGGCCCCGCACCGCGGTGCTGGGCGAAGCGGTAGCCGAGGCGGTCGGCGACGGCGGCTGCCTCGCGCAGCAGCCGGGTCTTGCCGATGCCGGGGATTCCCTCGACCGTGAGGACGGCGCTGCCCGCGTTCAGCCCGTGCTCCAATATTTCGCGCACCAGCTGCATTTCGCGCCGGCGTCCCCGAAGTGGGGTCTCGCCCACGACGGCAAAAACGGTCATGCGGCACCGCCGTAACGGCGCACACCGACGAAACGGAAACGTCCGGCGACGAATGCGGCGTCGCAGTGGACCGAATTAGCCGCAGGGTTGAGCGCCGTTCCGTGGAGATCGGAGTAGACCGCGGACTGCGAGATGTACCAGTTGCCCATGAGGTTGACCGACAGCATGACCCCGGTGTCGAGGCAGGCTTTTTCCGCGGCCTCCTCCACGTCCCGGCTGCGCGTGTAGACCCCGACGGAAAGGGCGCCGCAGGTGCGGTTCGTGTGGGCCATCAGGTCGATTCCCTCGGCGGGCGAGCCGACGGCGACGGCGAACACGACGGGCCCCAGCCATTCGGTGAGGAGCGTCGCACGGTCGGCCGGGCGGGCGGCGTCGAGGCGCACGAGGACGGGGGTGCGGATCACGGCGCCGGGGTGCTCCGGGTGCCGCACGGCGCGGGTGGGCGCGGCGACCTCGCCGAGCGCGCCGGACATGGCGCGTTCGACGCGTGCCAGCACCGCGGGCCCGAGGAGCGCGCCGAGGACGGCGGCGGCCGCCGCGTCGTCGGCGAGCAGGTCGGCGAGGGCGGCGCCGAGGTCGTCGACGACCTGGGCGTAGGTCTTGTGGCCCTCGTCGGTGGCGATGCCGGCGCGCGGGATCAGCACGTTCTGCGGGCTGGTGCACAGCTGGCCGCTGTAGAGGGAGACGGAGAACGCCAGGTTGGCGAGCATGTCGCGGTAGTCGGCGGTGGATTCGACGAGGAGGGTGTTGACGGCCGAGGTGGCGGTGTGGACGCGGGCCTGCCGGGCGTTGCCGGTGAGCCAGTCGGCGAAGTCCCGGCCGCCGGCGTAGTCGACGATGCGGACCTCGGGGCGGGTGGCGAGCGAGGCGGCCAGCCGTTCGCCCGGGTGTTCCGCGGCGAGGCAGACGAGGTCGGGGGCGAAACCGGCGTCGCCCAGCGCCTCGCGGGCCACCGAGACGGTGAGCGCGAGCGGCAGGACGGCGGCCGGGTGCGGCTTGACGAGGACGGCGTTGCCGGTGGCGAGGGAGGCGAACAGGCCGGCGTAGCTGTTCCAGGCGGGGAAGACGCTGCCCGCGACGACGAGTGCGATGCCGAGCGGCACGGCCGTGAACGTCTTGTCCAGGTTGATCGCCGTGCCGTCGCCCAGCGGCTTGCGCCACCGGAACGCCGCGGGCAGGCGGGTCTGCTCGGCGTAGGCGTGGGCGACCGCCTCCAGGCCGCGGTCCTGGGCGTGCACCGCGCCGGCGTGGAAGGCCATCACCGGATTGTGCCCGCTCGTATGCATCGCGGCGTAAGTGAATTCCGGGCTGCGCATATTGATGCGGTGGAGTATTTCCACGCACACCGCGGCGCGGACCTCGGGTCCGGCGTCGCGCCAGGCCGGAATGGCGGCGGTCATCGCGGGCAGCAGCGCGTCCGGGTCGGAGTGCGGGTAGGAGATGCCGAGTTCCGGGCCGTAGGGGGAGCGTTCGCCGCCCGCGTCGGGGCCGGGGCCCACGGTCCCGTCGCGGCCGGGCTGTGCCACGTCCCACGGGCGGCCGAGTAATCGCCGGAATTGCGTTTCGCCTTCGTCGCCCGCTCCCCCGTTCTTCCCGTTCTTCCCGCTCTTCCCGTAGGTGCGGTAATCTTCGGAATAGGGCGACCAGTTGGCGCGGGTGCGGACGGATTCCAGTGCGTTATCGAGCGTCTGCCGGTGCCTGAAAATCAAGTCCCGCCATATATGGGGATCTTCCTGCTGCTGTGTCGCCACCATGATCCTGCTCCTTGTCGCGCGTCGGAAGGGCCCGGCCATGAACGCCGGGACAGCATAGATTAGGCGCCCGCAAGTGGACAGCAAATTTCGGCCGACTGACGTCGGCCTTGCCACCCGGCATCGTTCCGCTCGCCCTTTAATACACGACGACTCCGCCACAATGGCCGGAATTCGCCGCGTCCGGGGCAAAACAATTCCGGACGGCCGGTCAGCAGCCGCGCCAGGACCAAGGGTCCGGCGCGGCCGCCCGGTGCGCTTCGCTCATTCGCTCATTCGGTTATCGACCGCAAATAGCGGTCGAGGGCCGCGTCCGGCAGGACCCGCGCGAGGACGCTCACCCGGCGGGCGTCCGCGCCCACGCGGTAGCGCGCCTTCGGCCGCCGCACCGTCAGGACGTGCCCGACGGCCCGCGCGAAGTCCTCAGGACGGGTCGGACTCTCCTTGGCCTGCTGCTCGTTGTACGCGAGGAACTGCTCGAACTTGTCGCGGTACAGCGCCGCGACCTGCCCGGGCGCCCCCGCCATGGCGTCCCGCGCCACGTCGGAGACCTTGCCCCAGATCGGCGTCATGATGGCGCCCGGCTGCACCACGGTGACGGCCACCCCGTGCGGGCGCAGCTCGCGCCGCAGCACGTCCGTCAGCGCCTCCTTCGCAAACTGCGCCGACGCGTACGCCCCGAGGAACGGGATGGCGACGCTGCCGAGCCCCGAGGTGACGTTGACGACGCGGCCCCGCGCCTGCCGCAGCGGCGGCAGCAGCGCCTGGGTGACGGCGAGTTGCCCGACGACGTTGGTGTCGAGCTGCCGGCGCAGCTGCGCCGGCGGCACGCACTCCAGGGGCGCGGAGACGCAGATCCCCGCGTTGTTGACCAGGCCCCACAGGCCGCGCCCGCCGGTCTCCTCGCCGATCCGCTCGGCCGCGGCGGCGACCGACTTCTCGTCGGTCACGTCCACCCGCACCGGGGTGAGGCGGCCGTGGGCCGCGTCCTGCGCCAGCCGTTCCCCGTCGGTCTCCTGCCGCACCCCGGCGAACACGTGGAACCCGCCCGCCGCGAGACGCAGCGCACACACGCGGCCGAGGCCGGACGAAGCGCCCGTCACCAGAACGGCCCGCCCGTGCCCCGGCGTTGCCCGCCGTCGCCGGCCGTTCACGGGGCCACGTCCTGGAAGGTCAGGGCGTCCTCAAGCATGCGGGTCAGTTTGCGCTGCGGCATGAACCGGAAGTACGCGTCCCGCACCGGCCGCCTGATCAGGGTCTCCGACTGCTCGAACGTGCTGATGCCGCGGGAGGCGGCGACCATGCCGCGGGTGCGTTCGCGGCGCAGGTCCTCGTAGTGGCGCAGCGCGGCCGGCACGTCCTCGGCGCCGGCCAGCGCCCGGCCGAGCACCACGGCGTCCTCGATGGCCATGCAGCAGCCCTGCCCGAGGCTGGTCAGCATGGGGTGCGCGGCGTCGCCGAGCAGCGTCACCGGGCCGCGGCCCCAGCGTTCGAGGAACGCCCGGTCCTGCGAGGGCACGGCGATCACCGCGTCGTCCGGGGTGACCTCGATGGCGTGCCTGACCTCGTCGGCCCAGCCGCCGTAGGTCGCGAGGATCTCGGTGCGGTCGCCCTTCCAGCTGCGGGACCGCTCGGCCGGCATGTTCTTCGTGCCCCACCAGTACACGCGCCCGCCGCCCACGTCGACGAGGCCGAAGCGCCGGCCCGCGCCCCAGTAGTGGATGACGGAGCCGGGCGCGAACTTCGGGTGCGCGTAGGGGACGACGGCCAGCCAGCAGATGTAGCCGCTGTCCTGCGCGTCCTCGGGGCCGACCAGCTGCCTGCGCACGGCCGAGTGGAAACCGTCGGCGCCGATCAGCACGTCACCGTACGCCTCGCTGCCGTCGGCGAACGTGACCCGCACGCCGCCGTCGTCCGCGCCGGTCTCGTCCCACTCGAACGCGGTGGCGGTGCTGCCGGTGACGATGGGGATGCCCTCGATGGCCTCCAGGAGCGCCTGTTGCAGGTCGGCGCGGGTGATCAGGACACTGGGCGCGCCGATGCGGGCGATGATCTCGGGGAAGGGGAACTCCCGGATCAGCCGTCCCCGCGGCGTCCTGACGTGGTAGGACTCCAGGGTCTGTCCGCGCCCGGCCAGGTCGATGCCGAGGCCGAGCGAGTCGAGCGCGGCGATGGCGTTGCTCATCACCGACAGGCCGGAGCCCGCCGCCCGCAGCTCGCCCGCCCGCTCGTACACCTCGACGTCGAGACCGGCCTTGCGCAGGGCCGCGGCGGCGGTGAGGCCACCGATGCCCGCGCCGATCACGAGTGCCTTCCGTGGTGCCTTCCGCGGCGCCCGCCGCGGCCGTTCGGGAGTGGTGGTCGCGTCGCTCATGTCACTGTCCGATCAGTTCGGTGACGGTCTTGACCAGGTGCGCGACGTGCGGCTCCTCCATGATCGAGAGGTGGTCGCCCGGCACGTCGATGACGTCGAGCCGGCCGCTGGTGCGCTGCCGCCAGCCGTTGGCCGGGTCCGCGTGCATGCTGCCGATCGCGGTGTGCATCGAGTGCAGTACGCCGGGCAGCGGCTCCGAGGCGTGGATCAGCACCATGTCCTGGTCCCGCACGTCGGGCCGGTAGGCGAACGCGGCCCGCCAGTTGGCCTCGTACACGTGGAACAGGCGCCGCACGACCGCGCCAGAGGCGCCCGCGGGGAGCACGCCCTCCTCCGCCGCGAGCCCGGCGATGAAGTCGAACTTCTCGTCCAGCGTGGTCAGCTGGTCAGGGATCAGTTCGAGCGGCGAGTCGCCGCCGCGCCGCAGCCACAGCAGCTCCCAGAAGAACCAGCCGAGCAGCGCCTCGTCGTCGGTGGCGAGCCGCCGCCCCTCGTTCAGCGCGGTGGTGTCGAGCAGCACGAGCCGGGCGATGTCCTGTCCGGCGGCCCGCAGTTGCCTGGCCATCTCGAACGCCACGAAGCCGCCGAACGACCAGCCGCCGATCACGTAGGGGCCCGCCGGCTGCACCCGGCGGATCGCCTCGATGTAGCGGGCGGCCAACTCCTCGACGCTGCGCAGCGGTTCGGTGCCCGGGTCGGCACCGGCGGCCTGGAGGGCGTAGAACGGCTGGTCGGGGTGGAGGTGCCGGGCGAGTCCGACGTAGCACAGCACGTTGCCGCCCATCGGGTGGACGAAGAAGACCGGCCGCCGAGAGCCGCGCGGCCGGATCGGCACCAGCGGGTCGAAGCCGGTGGTGGCGCCGCCCGCGCGGAGGACCGCGGCGAGTTCGGCGACGGTGGGCGCGGCCACGAACTCGGACAGCGGCACGTTGATCCCGTAGCGCTGCTCGATCAGCACCACGAGCCGCATCGCGGTCAGGGAGGTGCCGCCGAGGTCGAAGATGTTGTCGTGCACGCCGAGCGAGGGCACGTCCAGCAGGTCGGCGAGGATGCCGGCCAGCGTCCGCTCGTAGGGGTCGCGCGGCGCGGCGCCCGCCCGGCCGCCACCGCCGCCCGCGGTCAGCGGGGCGCGGCGCAGCGCGGCGTCGTCCCGTTTGCCGCTGGGGGTCAGCGGCAGGGCGGCCAGCCACTCGACGTGCGAGGGCACCATGTACTCGGGGAGTACGGTCCGCAGTTGCTTGCGCAGCAGTTTCAGGTCGGCCTTGTCGCGCCTCCCGACGAGGAACGCCGCGAGGAACGAGTCGTTGCCCTCCCGGCGGCGCGCGACGACGGCGGCCTCCGCGATGCCGGGGTGCCGCGCCGCGAAACGGGTGATGGCCAGTTCGACCTCGGCCGGCTCCACGCGGAAGCCGCGGACCTTGACCTGCGCGTCGGCCCGCCCGAGGCACACCACGTCGCCGTCCGGCAGCGCGTACCCGAGGTCGCCGGTGCGGTACAGGCGGCCGGCGGCCGGCCCGGCCGGGTGCGGAACGAAACGTTCTGCGGTCAGCTCGGGCTGGCCCACGTACCCCTCGGCCAGGCACTCGCCCGCGAGGTACAGCTCGCCTTTGACCCCGGCGGGCACGGGCCGCAGCCGCTCGTCGAGGACGTGCACGGCGGAGCCGTCGACGGGGCGGCCGATCGGCGGCAGCGCGGGGAAGCGCGCGGGGTCGCCGCGCATCGTGAACGAGGTGACGACGTGCGATTCGGTCGGCCCGTACTGGTTCTCCAGCAGCACGCCTGGCAGCGCGGCGCACAGCCGGCGTATCTCGTCGGTGACGCGCAGCTGTTCGCCCGAGGACAGCAGCGCGCGCAGGGCCCGGGGCGCGAGGCCGAGGGCGACCGCGGTCTCGGCGAGCTGCTGGAGCGCGACGTAGGGCAGGCAGATCCGCTGCACGCCCTCCCGGTCCAGCAGGCGCAGCAGCCGCGGCATGTCCCGCCGTTCCTCCTCGCTGAGCACGACGAGCGTGCCGCCGCCGCAGAGGGTGGAGAAGATCTCCTGGAAGGAGACGTCGAAGCTGAGCGGCGCGAACTGGGCGGTGACCCCGCCGGTGACGCCGCTGGGGACGCGGTTCTGCCAGGCGACCAGCCGCGCCAGCGAACGGTGCGGCATCGCGACGCCCTTGGGGCGCCCGGTGGAGCCCGAGGTGAACAGCACGTACGCGGTGCGCTCCGGATCGGGCGCGGGCGGCCGCGGGGCGGGGGCGGGCGTTCCGCCGTCCAGCGGCTCCTCGGCGATCAGGAGTTCCTCGGCGATCAGCAGCTTTTCGGCGGGGTCCGCGGCGCCGCCCAGGGCGCCGGTGTGCGCGGCGTGGGCAATGACGCGGAACGGCCGGGCCTGCTCGACCATCATCGCGATCCGCTCCGCCGGGTAGGCGATGTCCAGCGGCACGGCGGCGGCCCCGGCCTTGAGCACGCCGACGGTGACGGCGACGGTCTCCGGCGAGCGTTCCATCGCGATGCCGACGCGGTCGCCGGGGCGGGCGCCGAGCGCGAGCAGCGCGCCGGCCACCCGGTCGGCGGCGCGGCCGAGTTCCGCGTATGTCCAGCGGGTGCCGCCGGAGACCAGCGCGATCGCCTCGGGAGTGCGCGCGATCCGCGCGTCGAGGGCGCGCACGACGTTCTCGGCGGCGGGCTCGGCGGGCAGCGCCACCGGCGGCCGCACCAGGCCGCCGGGCGCGAGGAAGGAGAAGTCGGGTGCCTCGTCGGGGTGTTCGGCGATCCGGCGCAGGACGGCGGTGAACCGGTCCGCGTACAACTCCGCCTGCGCGGCGGTGAAGGTGCCGCCGTGGAAGTCCATGCGCAGCCGCACCCGCCCGCTCACCGGGTCGGTCATCGCGTTGACCAGCAGCTGGAAGTTGGTCTCCTCCCAGGTCGTGAAGTCGAGCAGCCGGGCACCCGGCAGCGTGAGGACGGCCGCGAGCTGCCGGAAGTGGATGTAGTTGAACGCGGTCTCCAGCACGGTGCCGCCGCTGTCCTGCTGAATGGCGCTGAGCGGGTAGCGGCGGTGCGGGTGGCCGTCCTGCTCCTCGCGCAGCGCGGCGCGCGCCACCTCCGCCCAGGTCGCCGCGCCGGTGTCGAGGCGCAGCGGCACGGTGTTGAGGAACAGCCCGGTGACGCGTTCGCCGCCCGTCGTCTCGGGGCGGCCGTGGCTGACGAGGCCCGTGGTGACGTCCGCGGTGCCGGTCAGCAGCCGCAGCGTCAGGCAGTGGGCGGCCAGCAGCACCGACTTGACCGGCAGCGCGCGGTCCCTGGCCAGGTCGCGGACGCGTCCGGTGAGGTCGTCGGCGAGGGTGACCAGACGCGTGATCTGCTCCTCGCCCGCGGGGGCCTCGTGCTGCCGGAAGCCCTCGATCCGCAGCCGCGGCGCGTCCGCGAGCCGTTCGCGCCAGTAGTCGCGGGACCCCTGGGAGCTGAGCGCCTCCCGTTCGGCCAGCACGTGGTGGGCGGCGGAGGGCAGCCCCCTGCCGGGCACCGGGCCGATGCCGAGTCCGAGGCCGTGCAGGTAGTCCTGGAGGAGTTCGCTGACGAGGTTGGCGACGCTGCCGCCGTCGAGCAGCGCGTGGTGGAAGCTCAGCACGAGTTCGACGGTGCGCGGGCGCAGGAAGACCTGGAAGCGGTACAGCGGTGGCCGTTCGACGTCGTAGCGGTGGTAGCGGCGTTCGTCGACGTGGGCGCGGATCGCCGCCAGGGCGGCCGGCTCGTCGTGGCCGCGCAGGTCGGTGATGCCCAGGCCGCCATCGGCGCGGGCGTCGACGACCTGGAGCGGCTCGGAGAAGCCGCCGAGGTGGAACGAGGAGCGCAGGGCGGGGTGCCGCGCCACCAGCAGGCCGAACGCGCGGCGGAACCGCGCCTCGTCCCAGTCGAAGGCGAAGGAGTACTGGAAGACGTCGCGGTAGACGGCCGAGTCCTCCTCCGCGCGGCTGTGGTAGATCAGGCCGAGCTGGAGGCGGGTGAGGGGGTACGCGTCCTCGCGGCCTTCGAGCTGCGCCCGGTCCACGCCGGAGACCAGGGCGAACGGGCCCAGGTCCGCGTGCGCCGCGGGCCCTGCGGGCCCGGCCGTGGCGTGCCGGGCGAGACCGGCGACGGTGGGGTGCCGCATCAGGTCGGTGAGGGAGAAGCGGATGCCCGCCCGCTCGGCCAGGGCCCGGATGCGCAGCAGGGTGAGGGAATCGCCGCCCAGCGCGTAGTAGTTGTCGTGCGCGCCGACCGGCCCGGTCTCCAGCACGTCGGCCCAGATGCGGGCGAGTGCGGTCTGGACGGCGCCCTCGGGCGCGTCGGCGCCGTCCGGCTCGGCGCCGTCCGGCTCGGCGCCTTCCGGCTCGGCGCCTTCCGGCTCGGCGGTGGGCGCGGCGGCCGGGTCCGGCAGGGCGCGGCGGTCGGCCTTGCCGTTGGGGGTCAGCGGGATGGCGCCGAGCCGGACGAAGTGCGTGGGGATCATGAACTCGGGCAGCGAGGCGCCGAGTTCGGCGCGGAGCCGGTCGGCGGGCAGGTCGTCGTCGGCGACGTAGTAGCCGACGAGGTGGGTGCCGCGCCGTTCGCTCCGCCGGTCGACGACGACGGCGTCGCGGACGCCGGGCACCGAGGCGAGGCGGTTCTGCACCTCGCCCATCTCCACGCGGTTGCCCCGGATCTTGACCTGGTCGTCGATGCGGCCGAGGTATTCGAGCGTGCCGTCGGCCAGCCAGCGGGCGAGGTCGCCGGTGCGGTAAAGGCGCCCGCCGGGGCTGAACGGGTCCGGAGTGAACTTCTCCGCGGTCAGCTCGGGACGTTCCAGGTAGCCGCGGGCGACGCCGACACCGCCGATGCACAGCTCGCCGGGGACACCGGACGGCTGGAGGCCGCCGCGCGCGTCCACCACGTAGAGACGGGTGTTGTCGATCGGCCGGCCGATCGGCACCCGCGGCACGGGCAGTCCTGGCCCGGCCGGGCAGTCCCAGAAGGAGACGTCGACGGTGGCCTCGGTCGGCCCGTACAGGTTGACCAGCCGCGGCGGGCCGCCGGGGCGGGCGGCGAAGACGCGGTTGAACTGCTCGACGCGGGCGCCCGGCAGGGCCTCGCCGCTGGCGAACACCTGCCGCAGGGACGCCGCCTCGGCCAGCAGCGCGGGGTCGGATTCGAGCAGGTCGAGGAACGGGCCGAGCATCGAGGGCACGAAGTGCAGGGTGGTGACGCGCCGTTCGGCGACGGCGTGCAGGATGTCGCGCGGATCGCGCCGCCCGTCGGCGGGCAGCAGCGCGAGGCTCGCACCCTCGATGGCCCACCAGAACAGCTCCCAGACGGAAACGTCGAAGGAGATCGGCGTCTTCTGGAGCAGGACGTCGTCCGGACCGACCGGGTAGCGCTTCTGCATCCAGGCCAGCCGGTTGATCACCGAGTGGTGCTCGACCATGACGCCCTTGGGGCGGCCGGTGGAGCCCGAGGTGTAGATGACGTAGGCGAGGTCCCGCGAGGTGGCGCCCCCCGAGCCGTCCCCCGCGGCGTCCGGCGCGGCGTCCGGCGGCGCGCCGGCGCCGCCCTCGGTCAGGTCGCCGACGCGCAGGGCGCGTGCGGCGTGCCCGCCGCCCGGGCCTTCGGGTCCTCCGGGTTGTTCGTCGGGGAGCGCGGTGAGTTCGTCCACCAGCACGGCCTTCGCGCGGCTGTCGTCGAGCAGGAAGCGGATACGGTCGGCCGGGTAGCCGGGGTCGACGGGCACGTAGGCGCCGGAGGACTTGAGCACGCCGAGCAGCGCGACGATCAGCTGCGGGCCGCGCTCCATCAGCACGGCCACGCGGTCCCCCGCGCCGACCCCGCGGGCCCGCAGGGCGCGGGCGACGCGGGAGGCCCGCGCGTCGAGTTCGGCATAGGTGAGGGAGCCGCCGTCCGGCGCGTGGACAGCGATGCGCTCCGGCGTGCGCGCCGCCTGCTCGGCGATGAGGCCGTGGACGGTGCGGTCGCCCGCGTACCAGGCGTCGGGGCCCTGCCTGACTTCGGTCAGCTCCTTGTACTCGTCGGGGTCGAGCATCGGCAGGTCGAGCGCCGGGCGGCCCGGCTGCTCCGCGCCGCCGGTGAGGAGCGCGAGCAGGTGCCCGGCGACGGCCGTGATCGGCAGGTCCTCGTCGAAGACGTCGCGGGCGTAGTCCAGGTCGATGCGCAGGTCCGCGTCGTCGTCGGAGGCGTGGATCATCACCGCGAGCACCCCGTCGGCGTGCACCGGCGCCATGAGGGCGGTGTCCCGTTCGATCCCGTCGGGCACCGCGGGGTGCGGGTGGCGCAGGTAGGACAGCGTGACGTCGAAGAGGCGGCGCGCGCCGGGGGCGGGCAGTTCGCGCAGCACGTCGCCGAACGCGAGCCGTTCGTGCGGACGCAGCGCCGCCGTGCTGCCGCGGACGGCGGCGGCCACGTCGTGCAGCGTGGCACCGGCGGGCACGGCGACCCGGACCGGCAGGTTGTTCGCCAGCTGGCCGACCAGCTGCCGTTCCGCCGCCGTCCGGCGGTTGAGGAACGGCACGCCGAGCACGACCTCGCCGGCGCGGTGGACGCGCGCGAGATAGGTGGCGAACGCGGCGGCGACGAACGCGAACGGCGAGCCGCCCGCGCGGCGGACGCGCCGCACGACGTCCGCCTCGACGGTGAACGTGTGCCGGCCGCGCGCGGGTCCCGCGGCGGGCGCCGCCCGGCGGCCGAACAGCGCGGGCGTCACGCCGTCGAGCGCCGCGCGGTGGTGCGCGCGGGCGCGCGCGGGCTCGTCGGACGCGCGGTAGGCGGCGTCGGCGTCCAGCAGCGCGGCCACCCCGGGCACCCGCGTCACGTCCGGTTCCGACCCGGCCGCGCCGCCGCCCGTCAGCGCGGCGTACGCGTCCCACACCTGCCGGGCGACCTCGTTCAACGCCCAGGAGTCGACGAGGAGATGGTGGGCGTTGAGGTGCAGGTGCACCGTGGACGCGCTCTCCCGAATAATCGCAGCCGCGAATAATCGCGCGTTGCGCAGCGGGAAGGGCCGCTGGAGGGACCGGTCCCGCCACTCGGCGCAGGCCGCCGCCGGGTCCGCGGCCCCGCTGTGGTCGAGGTACTCCACCCACGGCGAGCGGTCCGCGGCCCCGATCCACTGAAAGGGAATGCCGTCCTGCTCGTCGAACCGCAGGGAGAATGTTTCGTTCGCTTTGAGCACGCGTTCGAGGGCGGCCCGCAGCGCGTCCGTATCGACATCACCCGTCAGCCGGTCGTGCAGCACCACATTGAACTGCGGATCGTCCGGAACCGCTGCTTCTGCGGCCCAGATGTCGCGCTGGTAGGAGGACAGAGGGAAACGGCGGGAAGCGAGCATCGGCCTTCCTTTGTCAGTGCGGGCACCTTCATTCGGCGCGCCCGATTCGCACTGACTCTACGATTCCTCCACTCGTCGGCACCACTGCCTATGCGAGTAGACCGCGACTACTTGTTCAGGTAGTCGTCCGCGGAATACACGTTTTTGACGGAGCCGCTTCATGTCACGGCATCAATCCCTCGTTATCCTGGCAGACATGACCGATCAGCATACTCGTACGGCAGCTCCCCTCGTCCGCGGGCAGGGCCCTGG
The DNA here is from genome assembly GCF_001984575.1 of Streptomyces sp. MP131-18. Classification (GTDB taxonomy): domain Bacteria; phylum Actinomycetota; class Actinomycetes; order Streptomycetales; family Streptomycetaceae; genus Streptomyces; species Streptomyces johnsoniae. Next base: position 3,572,350 of record NZ_LZNS01000001.1, read on the forward strand.
CCTGCTGCTCGCGCACGGGGCCGGCAGCGACATCCAGGACAGTTACGGGCCCGTTCTCGACGCCCTCGCGAAGAGCCGCACCCTGGTGGGACCCGATTATCCCGGCTCGGGAACGACCCCGTCCGGAGCCGGCCCGCTCACGTTGGACGGCCTCGCCGACCACATTGTGGAAAGCTCGGTGCAAGCAGGGGTTCATTCATTCGCGATATCCGGTTTCTCGATGGGCACCACCGTTGCCGTGCGGGCCGCGATTCGCCACCCCGAGCGCGTGACCGCCCTCGTTCTCTCCGCCGGATTCGCCCGGCCGAGTCCGCGGCTGAGGCTGGCAATCGACACCTGGCGCGCCCTGGTGGAGAGCGGCGGGGACAACCGGACACTTGCCGCCTATCTTTCGCTGGTCGTGGGAAGTGTGGACTGGCTGGAGGACCGGTCGCAGGAGGAGCTCGAAGAGCAGGTGCGGCTTTTCTCACAGGGTCTCCCTCCGGGCACGGCACAGCAGTTGGAGCTGCTGAACACGATCGACGTCCGGGCCGATCTGCCGCGCATTCGCGTCCCGGTCCTCGTGGTGTCACCGCGCGGCGACCTCCTCACAACCCCTGTTCACTCTCGCGAACTCGCGGCGGGCATCCCCGGCGCGCGCCTGGTGTCGGTCGACTCCGGTCACGCCATCGCCGCGGAACGCCCCGGCCCCTGGGCCGCGTTGATCACCGAGTTCCTCGACGCGGTCGGGCACTGACCCGGGCGCGGGCGGCGGCCCGTGCGAGAGCCGCCGCCCGCCCGGCCGGCGCACCGGCCACCGCACCGCCCGGCCCTCAGAGCCGACCGGTCTCCGGCGCGCGGCCCAGCGCGACCGCCACGAACGCCGCCGCCGCGAGACCGCAGCCGAGCCACATCACCGCCGTGGTCCCGATGCCGTCCGCCGCCAGGCCGCCGGCCAGTGCACCGGCCGCGATGGCACCGTTGAACACCCCTACGAACAGCGAGGACGCGGCTTCCCTGGCCTCGGGGGAGGAAGCGAGGAGCCAGGTCTGCGTGGCCACGGACACGCCGCCGTAGGACAGGCCCCAGGTGACCAGCAGCACCCCCGCGACCAGCACGGAGCCGCCGATCAGCGGGACCAGCGCGGCGGTGACCGCGAGTACCGCGGTGATGACGAGCAGCGTGCGCCGCGGGGACCGCCCGGCGCCCGCGCCGGAGATGAAGTTGCCCACCACGCCCGCGATGCCGTAGACCAGCAGCAGCGTGCCGATCACCCCGGCCTCCGCGTCCGACACCTCTTCGAGCACGGGCCGCACGTAGGTGTAGGCGGCGAAGTGGCCGGTGACCAGCAGGGCGACGACCAGCAGGCCGGAGGCGACCTGCGGGTTGCGGACCAGCCCCATCACACCGCCGAGCCGTGTCCGTTCCTCGCCCGGCAGGGGCGGCAGCAGCATGGCGAGTGCCACGAGCACGGCCAGGGCCAGGCCGCCGATGACCACGAACGCCATGCGCCAGTCGGCGAGTTCACCGATGTAGGTGCCCGCAGGCACGCCGAGCACGGAGGCCACCGCGATGCCGCTGAAGATGAGGGACGTCGCCGGCCCCGTGGACCCGGCGGGGACCAGGCGCGGGGCGAGCCCCGCGGCGATGGCCCAGACGGCGCCCATGCCGAGGCCGACCAGCACGCGGGCCACCATCATCACGCCGAAGTTCGGCGCCCACGCGGCCATCAGGTTGCCGACCGTGAGGACCGCCATCAGCACGCACAGCAGCATCCGCCGGTCGGCGCGCCCGAACGCGGGAGTCAGCAGCGGCGCGGAGACGGCGGCCACCAGACCGGTGACCGTCAGGGTGAGCCCGGCCGTGCCCTCCGAGACGTTCAGCGAGTCGCCGATCGGCGTCAGCAGGCCCACGGGCAGCATCTCGGACGTGACGACGGTGAACGTCGCGCCCGCGACCGCGGCCACGGCGGCCCAGCCCCGCGCGTCCGCCCGTTCCGGCGCGGGCGCGGGCGCGGAGCCCGCGGTCTTCTCAGTCTGAGTCATGTATTCAGGGAACCGGCCGGAGGGCTGCGGGAACAACGGCCAATCCCTCATCCTTCTATGAGCCGGGCTACTCAATCCGCCGGGCCGCCCCGCCCGGGGCCGGGTCCGCATGCCGCAGAGAGGAAGTCCGATGAGCGGAATCGAGATTCGTGAGCTTGAGGCGTTCCTCGTGCTCGCCCGCGAGCTGCACTTCGGCCGAGCCGGGGAGCGGCTTTACGTGTCGCAGAGCCGGGTCAGCCAGCTGCTGCGCTCGCTGGAGAGCCGCATCGGCGCCTCCCTCGTCGAGCGCACCAGCCGCCGGGTCGGCCTCACGCCGCTCGGCGAACGTTTCCTCGCCGAACTCCGGCCCGCCTACGACGCGCTGCGCGACTCGGTCGACAATGCCCGCGCGGCGGCCCGCGGCACGGGCGGGGTGCTGCGCATCGGCTTCCAGGGCACGGTGGACGACTACCTCGCGGGCGCGCTCACCCTGTTCCAGGAACGGTGCCCGGGCAGCACCATCGAACTCGTGGAGATCCCGCTGTCCGACCCGTTCGGGCCCTTGCAGCGCCAGGAGCTCGACGCGGCGGTCGTGCTGCTGCCGGTGGAGGAGGAGGACATCGTGCTCGGGCCCGTGTTCTCCCGCCAGCCGCAGACCCTGGCCGTCTCGGCGCGGCACCCGTTCGCCGCGCGGGAGTCCGTGACGGCGGAGGAGCTGGCCGAGGGGCCGCTCATCGGCGTCAACGGCTCCGCGCCCGCGTACTGGCGCCGCGCCCAGGCGCCGAGCCGGACGCCCGGCGGGCGGCGGGTGCCGCCGGGCCCCGCGGTCAACACCCTTCAGGAGGGCCTGAGTCTGACCGCGGCCGACCGCGGCACGATGCTGCTGTGCCGCTCGACGGCGGACTACCACGCCGGCCGCCGCTCAGTCGCGTTCGTACCGGTCACCGGGCTGCCCGACTCCGAGCTCGGCCTCGTCTGGCACCGCGACCACACCCCGCCGCTGGTGACCGCGTTCGCGTCGGCCGTCAGCGAAACCCTGCTCTGACGGGCTCCGACCCGCACGGCGGGGTGGGCCTCAGAGCTTCATGGCCACCCCGCCGTACTGGTGCACCTCCTCGGGCAGGCCGAACGCGAGCGCGTCCGGCCGCCACCTGGAGCAGGAGACGACGCCGGGCTCCAGCAGGTCGAGGCCGTCGAAGAACTCCCGTATGTGCGCCGGGCTGCGCAGGATGTAGGGGACGGCGGCGGCCTCGTTGTAGCTCCGGATCGCCGCCATATACCTCTCGCTGGTGTCCGTGCTGTCGTACTGCACCAGGTAGCTGCCCGGCGGCAGCGCCTCCAGCAGGCTGCGCACGATCGACTTCGCCCGGCCGAAGTCCTCCACGTGTCCGAGAACGCCCATCAGCATCAGCGCCACCGGGCGGTCGAAGTCCAGCGTTCCCGACGCGGCCCGCACGATCGCCGCCGGCTCGAAGAGGTCGGCGTCGATGTAGTCCGCCACGCCCTCGGGCGCGCTGGTCAGCAGGGCGCGCGCGTGGGCCAGCACCAGCGGGTCGTTGTCCACGTAGACGATCCGGGAGTCGGGGGCGACCCGCTGCGCGATCTCGTGCGTGTTGTCGACGTTGGGCAGCCCGGTGCCGATGTCGAGGAACTGCCGGACACCGGCCTCGCCCGCCAGGTGCCGCACGGCCCGCGCCAGGAAGTACCGGGCGGCGCGTGCCCCGTCGACGATGCCGGGGAAGGTCGCCCGGAACCGGTCCCCGGCGACGCGGTCCACCTCGTAATTGTCCTTGCCGCCCAGCCAGTAGTTCCAGATGCGGGCCGACTGCGGCACGGCGGTGTCGATGGGGACCTGCGGCTTCTCTGGCATTGCTCCTCCTGGGACTGGGACTGGGACGAAGATCCGGCCGCCCGTCATTCTTGCCGGTCGGAGGCGGTCAACTCCCCTGTTCCGGACGGACGTTCTCCTTGATCCAGTCGGTGACGGACGCATGCGCCGGCTGCCAGTCCAGATCGGCGCGCGGCGCGGCGCCCCGCACCCGGCTGTTGGAGCCGAGCGCGTACACGGCCGGTTCGTAGCCCCACTCCTCGATCGCGGCGTCCACGCCGATCGGCTCGGGCGCGGGCAGCCCCAGCGCCTCGGCGATGGCAACGGTGATCGCGCGGAAGTCGGACTCGCCGTTCTCGACGAAGTGGAACGAGCCGGGCGCGGCGTCCGCGAGCGCGCGGAGGTAGAGGTCGGTGACGTCGTCGAGGTGCACGTGCGACCAGATGTTCTCGCCGCGGCCGATGTGCCGGGCGACGCCGGTTCTGCGGGCGGTGGCGACCAGACGCGGGATCTGCACGCTGTCGGCACGCAGCGCGCGGCCGGTGCCGTAGATCAGGCTGTTGCACAGCACCACGGAGCGCACGCCGTCGCGCGCCGCGGCCAGCACGCCCCGGTCGATGGCCACGCGCGGCGCCTTGTCCTGGGCGGGGCGCCACGGGCCGCCCTCCGCGAGGTCGGCCTCCGTGTAGACCTCGTCGCGCCGTTCGCCGCCCGCGGCCTCGCCGACGATGCTGGAGCCGCTGGTGTGCAGGAGCGCCTTGCCCGAGCCGGCCAGTGCCTCGGCGAGCACCGAGGCGGCGCCCGCGTGGTCACTGTCCGCGGCGTTGACCACGGCGTCCGCGGCCCGCGCCTCGCGGGCCAGGACCGCCGCGTCGTCGAGGGAACCGGCCACGGGATCGATGCCGAGCCGCGTCAGCCCCGCGCCCGAGGACGCGGAACGGGTGAGGCCGCGCACTTGGTGCCCGGCCTCGACGAGGCGGACGGCGAGCGAGCCGCCGATGTAACCGGTCGCACCGGTCAGGAAGATGCGCATGGAAGCAGGCCCCTGTCTGTCAGTCGGATACGGTCGAAGCGTTCAGGGAACAAGAAACATTCCGACCGTAAACGATCACAGCGGCATCCGCTTTCAGCCCCGGTCGGCCAGCGCCCGGCGGGGCGCGCGCCGTGCGCCGCGGGGCACGGGCGCGGGCGCGGGCACGACGCGCACCAGCGCGTTGATGACCCGGTCCGCCGTATCGCCGCCGCGGTCGTCCGTCAGGTTGACCAGGAGCCTGATCATCCAGCGCATCGCCGCGGGCGACGTGATGAGCCGGCGGCTGACGAGCGAGGTGATCGCCGGTCTGGCCAGCAGCGTCGCCCACGCGTTGCCCAGCCGGTAGTAACGGCCGTTGCGCCGCAGCACCTCGTGCGGGTAGCGCAGCATGGCCCGCTCCCGCCACGGCCCCGCCGGGCGCGCCAGCGCGTCGGTGACGATCTCGGCGGCCAGCTCCCCCGACTCCAGCGCGTACGGGATGCCCTCGCCGTTCCACGGGCTGACCATGCCGCCCGAGTCGCCCGCGAGCAGCAGCCCGCGCGTGTAGTGCGGCAGCCGGTTGAACCCCATGGGCAGCGCCGCGCCGCGCAGCGGCCCGTCGATGCCCGCCGGGTCGCGCAGCTCCCACTCGGGCGGGGTGCGGGCCAGCCAGTCGTCCAGCACCTGCCGGATCTCGGACGAGCCGGAGCGGCGGTCGTTGACCAGGCCGAGCCCCACGTTCACCCGGCCGTCGCCCATCGGGAAGATCCAGCCGTACCCCGGCAGCGGCGGACCGCCCGTCCGCATCCGCAGATCCCCCCAGATGTCGAGGTACGGGTCCGCGTGCCGCACCGACGTGCGGTGGTAGCGGCGAACGGCGGTGGCCATCGGGCGGTGCGGCAGGCGGCCGACGCCGAGGGCCACCGGGAGCCGCGCCGACACCCCGTCCGCGGCGATCACCACCGGTGCGGAGCAGACCACGGGGCGCTGCCCCGCCCCCATCACCGCCCGCACCCCGCACACCCGCCCGGCGCGGTTGAGGACCGGGCCCGTGACGCGGGTCGAGGAGAACAGCCTGGCCCCGGCGGCCACCGCCCGCCGGGCGAGCAGATCGTCGAAGTCGTGCCGGGAACGCGTCAGCCCGTACCCGGGGAAGCGCCCGCTCTCCGGCCAGTCCACCTCGAAGGACACGTCGCCCGAGACGAATCGCACCCCGCGGTTCGTGTGCCAGCCGGCCTCCCTGGTGTCGATGCCCATGCGGACCAGATGGTGCACCGCCCGCGGCGTCAGGCCGTCGCCGCAGACCTTGTCGCGCGGGAACTCCGCCTTCTCCAGCAGCAGTACCTCGTGCCCGTGCCGGGCGAGATGGTAAGCCGCCGACGCCCCGGCGGGCCCCGCGCCCACCACGATGACGTCGGCGGCCTCGGAGGGGAGCGAGCTAGTCGTCATGGCAGCGGTGTCCTCCCGGAAAGCGGGCCGCCGAGGCAGGAACCGGCCCACCGCGGGCCCGCGACGGGGCGGCGGGCAGGGGCCAGGAACTGAATACCCGCCACCGGCCCGGCCAACCCGGCCTCCAGAACGCCGGACCGTTCGACCGACCACAGGACCCGGCCCCCGGCCGGCCCCCGGCCACCCTCGCGTCAGTCCCGCTGGCCGTACCCGGTCGGCGCCGGAGTGCTCAGCGCGAGGAGGGCGATGTCGTCGAGCCCCTCGCCCGCGTGCGCCTCGACCACCGCGCGGCACAACTCGTCGAGCGACTCCCCCGCGTGCTCGGACACGGTGCGCGCCAGCGCGTCGAGGCCGCGGTCCAGGGACTGCGAAGGCCGTTCGACCAGACCGTCCGTGTACAGCAGGACCGTCGCGCCCCAGGGCAGCGCCTGCACGTGCTCCGGGCGGTCCACGCCCGGGTCGACGCCGAGCGGCACCCCCGGCTCCGCGTCGAGGTAACGGGCCTGCCCGTCCGGCCGCAGCAGCAGCGGCGGCAGGTGGCCCGCGTTGCTCCAGCGCAGCCGCCACGCATTCTCCGCGGGCTCGATGCGGGCCAGGCAGGCGGTGGTCATCAGCTCCTCGCCCACGGTCCTCATGATGGTGTCCAACTGTGAGAGAACGGCGCCGGGCGAGGCGGGCAAGGTGAGGCACAGCGCCCGCAGTTTGCTGCGGGTCCTGGACATGGCCGCGGCGGCCCTCAGATCGTGCCCCTGGACGTCGCCGATGACCGCGACGCACGCCCCGTCGGGCAGCAGCAGCGCGTCGTACCAGTCGCCGCCGAGCTGATCCGGCTCGCTCGCGGGCCGGTAGACCGTCGCCGCCCGGAACGGGTGCAGGTCCAGCAGCTTGGGCAGCAGCAGGCGCTGGAACGTCTCCGCGCTGGCCCGCACCCGCTGGTACAGGCGGGCGTGCTCGATGGCGACGCCCGCCGTCCCGGCGAGGGCCCGGATCACGCCCTCGTCGTGCTCGTCGAAGGGGGCGCCGTCCCGCCGGTCGGTGAGGTACAAGTTGCCGTAGACCTGGCCGCGCACGCTGATGGCGACGCCGAGCAGCCTGCGCATCGGCGGATGCCCGCGCGGGAAGCCCGCGGACTCCTGATGCGAGGAGATGTCGGAGACCCGCAGCGGCTCCGGATGATGGATGAGGTGCCCCAGCAGCCCGCGCCCGCGCGGCAGCTCCACGCCGGACAGCGCGTTCAGCTCCTCGGTGCCGAGACCGAGCGGGATGAACTCGGCCAGCTCCTCGCCCCGTTCGTCCAGCACGCCCATGGCGCCGTAGCGGGCGCCGACCAGCTCCATCGCGGTGCTGACGATGCGCCGCAGCACCGCGGGCAGCTCCAGCTCGCTGCTGATGCCGAGGACGGCCTGGAGCAGGCCCTGGAGGCTGCCCTGCGCGCGGGCGAGGGCGTGCAGCTGCTCGCCGATGCGGTCCAGGTCGGAGCTGAGCGGCAGGTTGAGCAGCGAACTGAAGGGCGCCGCGTCCGGCTGCTCGTCCCCGGCCATCGCCATTCACCTTTTCCGTGCGCCCCGATACCTGGTATCCGGGTATACGGCCGCACGCCGGGTGGGAAGCCGACCGGCCCGGCACCGGTCGGCCGTACCCGGTCGGCGGACAGCACCACCGACTCCCGCGAACGACCGCACCGGGCGGGCCGGCGCCGAGGAGAACCGGCGGGCCGGTCCGTCACCGTCAGGTCGCGTCCCGACGGGCGCACAGCCACGCGAGCGCCGCCTCGCCCGCGTGCAGGACCGAGATGTGCCCGTCCTCCGGGTACTCCCACAGCTCCGCCCCCGGGCAGTGGCCCGCGAGCCACCGGCTGTGCGCCGCCGGCACCATCCGGTCCCGCTCCCCGTGCAGCAGCAGCACGGGAACGCGCACCCCGGCCGGGTCGAAGCCCCACGGCGCGACGTAGGCGAGGTCGTCGTCGATCAGCGGCCCGGGACCGCTCTCGACGGCCGGTCCTACGACCTCGCCGAACCAGCCCCACGCACCGGCAAGCGCGGCCAGATCCGCCTCGGTGAACTCCGGCCCTTCATCCCCGCCCGCCGCCGCCGTATACGCCTCCTTCGCCGCCCGCCCCCGCGCGGCGGCCCGCAGGGACGCCGCCGCCGACTCCCCCATGCCGTCGAACCAGCCGAGGCCCGCCGCCCCGAACGGCGCGAGCCCGGCACCGGCGACCACCCCCGTCACCCGCTCCGGCAGCAGCGCCCCGCACGCCAGCGCGTGCGGGGCGCCGCCCGAGTGGCCCATGACCCCGAACCGCCCGAGACCCAGCGCGTCGGCCACCGCGGCCACGTCCCCCGCGGCAGAGGCCACGTCCCGCCCCGGCCGCGGCGAAGAACCGCCGTACCCGGGCCTGTCGTAGGAGACCCACCGCACCCCGAGCCGCTCCGCGGCCGGGAACAGCGGCGCGGGCGGCGCCCCCACGTTCGGCGTGCCGTGCAGCCAGAACACGGGGAACGGGCCACCCCCCGCGTCATACGTCCGCAGCACCCGGCCGCCGTCGAGCTCCAGCTCCCGCACATCCATGCTTCACAAGCTACGCCCCGGGTCCGACAACGGACCGGGCACGCGGACGCGCCCCGCGCCCGCGGCTCATGACCGGGTGAGGAGCACCTCGATCTCGGCCAGTTCCTCCGGGGTGAAGTCCAGGTTCCCGACCGCGCCGACGCTGTCCTCCAGCTGCCGCACGCTGCTCGCGCCGACCAGCGCGGAGGTGACCCGTTCGCCGCGCAGCACCCAGGCGATGGCCAGCTGCGCGAGGGTCTGCCCGCGCCGCTGCGCGACGGCGTTCAGCGCGCGGGCGAGGCCCACGGTCTCCTCCACGCCCTTCGCGTCGAGGAACGGACTGCCGCCCGCCGCGCGCGAACCCTCGGGGATGCCCTGCAGGTAGCGGTCGGTGAGGCGGCCCTGGGCCAGCGGCGAGAACGCGATGGAACCCGCGCCCGCCTCGTCGAGCGCGTCGAGGAGCCCGTCCTCGACCCAGCGGTTGACCATCGAGTACGAGGGCTGGTGGATCAGCAGCGGCGTGCCGAGCCCGGCCAGGATGCGCGCGGCCTCGCGGGTCTGCTCGGGCGAGTAGTTGGAGATGCCGGCGTACAGCGCCTTGCCCCGGCGCACGGCCGCGTCCAGCGCGCCCATCGTCTCTTCGAGCGGCGTGTCCGGGTCGGGGCGGTGGGAGTAGAAGATGTCGACGTGATCGAGGCCGAGCCGCGTGAGGCTCCGGTCCAGGCTGGACAGCATGTACTTGCGCGAACCCCACTCACCGTAGGGGCCGTTCCACATGTGGTAGCCGGCCTTGGTCGAGACGACGATCTCGTCCCGGTGGGACCGGAAGTCGCGCGCGAAGATGCGGCCGAAGTTCGTCTCGGCGGCCCCGGGCGGCGGACCGTAGTTGTTGGCCAGGTCGAAGTGCGTCACGCCGAGGTCGAAGGCGCGGCGGAGGATGGCCTGCTGGGTCTCCAGCGGGTGGCCGTCCCCGAAGTTGTGCCACAGGCCGAGCGAAACGGCCGGCAGTTTCAGACCGGACCGGCCGCTGCGCCGGTAGGGCATGGCGCCGTCGTAGCGGGTGCCGGAGGCGACGTATGTCACGGGTCTCCCTCGTCCTCAAATCCTTACCACCGGGCCACGGCCGCGCTGCCCCGGCGCCGGTGGGCGTTCGCCCAGTAGATCACCCCTGCCCGCGGCCCCGCCCCTGGGAAAAGGGGCGGGGCCGCGTTCCGGGCGGCGCCTCAGGACAGGGGCGCCTCGATCGTCACGAACGAGTGCGGCGGCAGCACGGCGCGCAGCCCGCCCGGCACGCGCTCCACGCCGTCGAACGCGCGCGGCGCGACGGTGTCCGGTGCGTCCCCGGTGTTGAACGCCTGGGGTCGCTCCGCGGTCAGGATGCGCGCGGCGGGCTCGCCCGCGGTCCGGCCGCGCAGGTCGAGCGTCAGCGCGACGGAGTCCTCGGCGTCGAGGTTCGTCAGCGAGATCAGCACCCGGCCGTCGCGGACGCTGGCGGAGGCCGACAGCGTCTCCAACTCGCCGTCCCCGACGGTGCGTTTCGCGTCCGGGGCGCGCAGGTGCACGGCGAGCGAAGTGGCGTCCTGGTGCCCCTTGTTCATCTCGAAGACGTGGTAGGTCGGGGTGAGGATCAGCCGTTCGCGGTCGTCGGTGAGGACCATGGCCTGGAGCACGTTGACGGTCTGCGCGATGTTCGCCATGAACAGCCGCTCGGCGTGCCGGTGGAAGATGTCGAAGTGCAGCCCGGCCACCATCGCGTCGCGCAAGGTGTTCTGCTGGTGCAGGAAGCCCGGGTTGGTGCCGGGCTCCACGTCCCACCAGGTGCCCCACTCGTCCAGCACGAGGCCGACCTTCCGGCCCGGGTCGTAGCAGTCCATCACCGCGGAGTGGCCGCTGATGAGGCGGTCCACGCGCTGCGCGCGGACCAGCGTGCGGTAGTACTCGTCCGCCGTGAACTCCGTTGCGCTGCCCTTCGCCTCCCACGTTCCGGCGATCGTGTAGTAGTGGAAGGACACCCCCTGGAAGAAGTTGCGCGGCGTGGCCTCGCAGCCGAAGCAGCTGATCTGCTTCATCAGCGTCTCGGTCCAGGCGTAGTCGTCGTCGGAGGCGCCCGCGGCGATGCGGTAGAGGGTGTTGTCGCCGTGGTCGCGGCAGTAGGTGGCGTACTGCCGCGCGAGGTCGGCGTAGTGCTCGGCGCGCATGTTGCCGCCGCAGCCCCACGTCTCGTTGCCGAGCCCCCAGAACGGGACGCGCCACGGCTCGTCCCGGCCGTTGCCGCGGCGCAGCCGCGCCATGGGGCTGTCGCCGGGGCGGGTGAGGTACTCGACCCAGTCGCTCATCTCCTTGACCGTGCCGCTGCCGACGTTCCCGCTGATGTAGGGGTCGGCGCCGAGCAGTTCGCACAGGGCCATGAACTCGTGGGTGCCGAAGTGGTTGTTCTCCTCGACGTCGCCCCAGTGCGTGTTGACCATGCGGGGCCGCTCCGCGCGCGGGCCGATGCCGTCCTGCCAGTGGTACTCGTCGGCGAAACAGCCGCCGGGCCAGCGCAGGTTGGGAACGTTGAGCTTGCGCAGCGCCTCGACGACGTCCAGGCGGATGCCGCCCTCGTTCGGGATGTCGGAGTCCTCACCGACCCAGAAGCCGCCGTAGATGCACCGTCCGAGGTGTTCGGCGAAGTGCCCGTAGAGGTGCCGGCTGATGACCGGGCCTTCGAGATCGAGGTTGATGACGGCGGTACCGAGCTTTTCCGGCATGCGGGAGATCTCCTTCGGTGGGCGGGACGGTCTTATATCGATACAACACAGCGGTGCACGACCGTCGCACGCACCGCCGCGGCCGTCAAGGGCCGGGCGACGGGCCGCCCGGCCGCCCGGGAACGCGATTCGGCGGGCCGCGCCGCCGTGATACGCTGCTTCAGCGACAACGGCCCGGGTCAGGGCGTCGCGACAAGCCGGGTCCTGTGGAGCAGTTTGGAGTGCTCGCCACCCTGTCAAGGTGGAGGCCGCGGGTTCAAATCCCGTCAGGACCGCTCCGGCTGGGTAGCTCAGTTGGTACGAGCGTCCGCCTGAAAAGCGGAAGGTCGCCGGTTCGATCCCGGCCCCAGCCACCTTCCTTGACCGGCGCAAACCCCCTCCCGGATCTTCCCGGCAGGGGGTTTTTCAGCGATGTGACATCAACGGCTGACATCAACGCCCCCGGCCAGCTCTCCGCTGAGTCTGTCCAGCGCCCGGCGCTTCTCCCCCAGTGACGCGTGCGCGTACCCCTGCATCATCACGCCGTGGTCGCTGTGGCCCGCGGCCTGCTGCACGATGCGCAGCGGCGCCCCGGGGCGAGCAGCAGCGTGACGCACGTGTGGCGCAGATCATGGAAGCGGTGGGTGGGGCCTGACCTCGGGCGCACCGGCTCCCAGCTCCGGCGCAGGTGGTCCGGCTCGTACGGCGTCCCGACCCGGGACGGGAAGACGAGCCCGTTCTCCTTCCAGCCGACCCCCGCGGCGGTCCGCTCCTGCGCCTGGCGCTCCCTGTGCTCCATGGACACGTCGACCACGAGCGGCGGGAGCGGAAGCGTCCGCACGGCCGCCATGGTCTTCGCCTGCATGAGCCACCGCTCCCCCGCACACTGAAGGCTGGTCGCCACCGCGAGCGTCCGGCGCTCCGGATCGACGGCCGCCCAGGACAGCCCCAGCAGCTCACCGCGCCGCATGCCCATCGTCAGCGCGAGAACGCACAGCGCGTAGAAACGGTGGTCCCGCAACTCTCTGAGCACGGACTTCGCCACAGACGCCGAAAGCCCCCGGCCGGTGGCGTAGCCGTGCGTCGGCGTGCGGACGAGCCGTGCGACGTTCCGCAGCACCAACTCCCCCGCATGGCACGCCGGAACGCCTTGCGCAGCACCGGGGCCCGGCGCGCCGCTTGCCCCACTCCCCGATGCAGCACTGGCACTCGTTGCGCGGCCGGTTCAGCATGCCCGGACCTCCTGCGTGGGGCGCAGGAGCGCCGACCGATGGCGGCGGCATCCGGCGGGGCGTTCAGGGGGTGGGGGCTGACGGGGCCGGGGAGCCCGCCCCGGGCGCGCGCAGACCGCGAACGAGAAGCTCGACCAAGTGGCGGGGGTTGTACCGGGCGTCCGTCTCGTGCCCGACGCAGAGATTCCCAATGCCGCGCATCAGTTCGTAGGCATCCACCCCGGGCGTGATCTGGCCGGAGCGTTCGGCGGCGACCAGCAGCTTTGCGCACACGGGGACGAGCCGGTCGAGGAAGTAGGCGTGAAGTCGCCGGAATCCGGCGTCGTCCGAGCCCAGCGCGTCGGCGAGGCCGTGCTTGGTGATGACGAAGTCGACGAACCGGTCCGCCCACACGAGGAGCGCGTCGAACGGCGAGGCCGTCTCGGCGAGCAGGTGCAGGCCGGCATCCGCGCAGGCTTCCACCTGGTGCCCGTACACCGCGACGACCAGCTCGGTGCGCGTCGGGAAGTGCCGGTAGATGGTCCCCAGCCCGACGCCCGCCTCCGCCGCGATCGCGCGGATCGGCGCGTCGACACCTGTCGTCGCGAAGACGGTGGCCGCGGCGTCGAGAAGCCTCTGCTCGTTCCGGCGAGCGTCGATGCGCCGAGCGCGACGCGGGGGCGCCGCCGGGTCTTGTTCTGTCATCGGAATAGTCCCTGAGGGCCTTGATCTCGCGGAACTTCTCCGCGCCGCAGGTTACTGGGTCACTGATCCGGTGAGTGTAGTCGGCCATATCCCCCAGGCCATCGGCTCATCAGCCGGGCCGAGCGACTCGTTGACATTCCGGAACGCGGTTCCGTATCGTCTTTACCGGAACACTGATCCGCCTAGGTGGGTACGTCAGCCGGCCTCGGCGTCGGCGACGTCCACCGCATCCGTCCGGAGGAGCACATCCATGCGCTACACCCGTGACCCTGTGCCCGCCTCACCGGTGCTCTCCATCGCACCGGTGACGCTGCCTGCCCAGGACCGTGCCGTCGATCTACAGCTGCGGATCTCGGCACCGGTATCCGGCACGGACCTCCCCATCGTCCTTCTGTCGCACGGACACGGCCCGTCGAACTTCCTGTCCTCGCTGCACGGCTACGGGCCGCTGAGGGACTTCCTCGCCGCGCGCGGCTTCGCGGTGCTCCAGCCCACGCACCTGGACTCGGCGACGCTCGGCCTGCGCGACGCCGACGATCCCGAGGCACCGCTGTACTGGCGCACGCGCGCCACGGACATGTCGTTCGTGCTCGATCACCTCGACAGTGCCGAGGAAGCTCTGCCTTCTCTGCGGGGACGCCTCGACCGGACCCGGATCGCCGTCGTCGGACACTCGATGGGTGGCTTCACGGCGAGCCTCCTGCTCGGCGCGCGCAGCATCGACCCGACGGACGGGTCACCGATCGATCTCGCCGAGCCGCGCCTCATGGCCGGCGTCCTGATGTCCGCGCCCGGGCATGGTGGTGACTCACTGAGCGAGTACGCCAAGGAGCACTACCCGGTCCTCTCGGGCACCGACTTCTCCTTCATGAGCACTCCCGCGCTCGTCATCGGAGGCGCCGAGGACCTCTCGTCCCACCTCAACGTCCGCGGACCCGACTGGCACACCGACGCCTACGCGCTCTCCCCCGGTCGCAAGGCACTGCTCCAGCTCCACGGCGCGGGCCATGCCCTCGGAGGTGTCTCGGGCTACGACGCCGCCGAAGCGACCGACGAGAACCCCGGCCTGGCCGCCGCCGCCCTATGGCTCACCTGGGCGTTCCTGCGCACGGAACTGGGCCTGGACGAGCACGCCTGGGACTTCGCCAGCAAAGCGCTCACAACCGCATCCACCCCGCTCGGACGGATCGAGACCCGGTGAGCAACGCGTCAGACCCACAGGACACGGGGAGCGGCACCGAGCCGAACCGCGAAAGCCAGTCGAACCAGCGCCCCGACGACGCGACCGGTCGCCTGACGACGACCGCTCTGATCACGGGCGCGGCACGTGGCATCGGAGCGGAGGTCGCCCGGCAGCTGGGCCGGCTGGGAACGCGCGTCGTCCTCACCGCACGAGACCCCGCCGACGCCGCGGCCACTGCCGAGCTCATCGACGGAGCCGAGGCCATGCCCGTGGGAGTGGACATCGCCGACCAGGCATCGGTCGAGGCCGCGGCACAGCTGTTCGCCGCCCGGTGGGGGCACCTCGACATCCTGATCAACAACGCGGCCGCTCCCCCCGACAGGGACGAGACGCCCTCACAGGCGAACCTCGCGGCGGCCTCGGACGCGCTGCGGGTGACGCTCTTCGGAACGTGGCGGATGACGCAGGCCTTCCTGCCTCTGCTGCACCGGTCGAGCCACCCCCGGATCGTCAACGTCAGCTCGGGCGCGGGATCACACACCGACGGACAGTACGGTTTCCCCGCCTTTGGCGGCGCGGCGGCGAGCCACGCGATCAGCAAGGCCGCGCTCAACGCGTTCACGGCGGTACTTGCAGCCGAACTGTCCGACACTCCCGTGATCGTGAACGCGGTCTGTCCCGGCGTGACGGCGACAGTGCCAGGCGCCGAAGCATTCGGCGCGCGCCCCGTCGAGGAAAGCGCCCCGGGAATCATCTGGGCCGCAACCCTGCCCGACCACGGCCCACGGGGCGGCTTCTTCCGCGACACCCGGCCTCTCGGCTGGTGAACCCGGCTCGACCCGCCGCCTCCGCTGATGCCGCGCCGGCGTAACCACCGGCGCAGGTCGTCGCAGTCGTAGCTCTTGTCGCCCCCTGAGGTCGGCCCGTGCCTTCGGCACCACCCACGAACACGGTTGGGACCCCTCCCGCGCAGGCCCCGGTATCAAAGGGGATATGAGACGACCCGTGCCTTTCGCTGTAGCCGTGGCCGCTGCCACGCTGGCCATCGGCGGCTGTTCCGATGACGGCGGTTCCGCCGGCGACGACAGGTCTGCGGCCACACCATCACCCACGTCGGCAGGACAACCGTCCCCCACGCCGAGTCCGAGCAGCCCCGCCCCCACCCCGACGGACTTCGGCGTCGAGGACCTCTCTGGAGGCTGGATGCCGGCCTACTCGGACAACGGCGCCGTTTACACCCTCCTCATCGACAGGAACGGAGACGCCGACTCGGTCGGCAGCCCCGGTTCCTACTCCGCTCTTGCAGGAGACGAAGTCTGCTTCGGCTCCATCGAGGACGAGAACGACGGACAGCTCACGGTAGAACTGGACTGCAGCAGCCTCGCCGACCTCAGAGGCCCCCAGGACTCATACCGGGGCACAGCCACCGTCGAGACCTCACCCGAGTCGGCCGGTTCCATGTGGGACATCTGGGACTGCGACGAGGGTCCAGGCGTCCTGCTCATCACATGGGAGGACGGGCATCAGGATGCCCTGTGCCGCACAGGCGACACCGACACCACCCCGGCTCCTGAGAGCTGAGGCCCCCAGCCGTCACACCCGGCGCGGGCCGCCATGACCCGTTCGGCAACGCTGCCGGCCTCTTGGTGGCCGGCGGGCTGCGGGGTCCGGTCGACGCCGGCCGGCGCCAGGCGCAGCGGGGCCCGCAGGGCATGCGGTCTCGGGGCGTTGACGGCAACTCCGTGAGCGGACCGGTCCGAGCGGAGGGGCATCCCGACAGGACCCTCCGAGCGCAGCGGCTGCTCGCCCGGGCGACGGCGACGACCCGGAGGACACCACGGAACCCCCGCCGGGGACGGCGGAACGCGGCCGTCCCCGGCGCCGACGGGGTGCGCCGGCGCCGAGGCGGGCGGCCGCCGGGGCGAGGCCAGGCCAGGCCAGGTAGCGAGGTGTCAGTAGCCGTGGATCATCTTGTAGGCGACCTCCGGCAGGAACTGCCCGGCCGTGGAGCCCGATCCGACACCGCAGTCGCCATCGGACTCACCCGGGGTCTTGAGCCACAGGAGCATCTCGGCACCGCTCCCCCCTTCCTGGGTGGGGGTGCCGATCCTGCGACCGCCGGGGTTGCACCATTCGCCGTTGGAGCCGTTGCCGTTGCGGCTGGTGTCCACGACGAACGGTTTGCCGTAGCCGTGACGCTGCCCCAGCACCTGGTTTATGCCGGCGGCGTAGGACGCGTTCTCCGAAGTGGGGAAGTAGTTCGAGACGTTGAGGGAGAAGCCCCTGGCCTGGCCGAGACCGGCGGCGTGGAGGCGGTCGGCCATGGTCGAGGCGTCGACCCAGCCCGGGTTGCCCGCGTCGAGGTAGACCCAGGCGTTCGGCGCCTTGGACCGGAATTCGGCGAGGGCGTTGACGAGCATGTTCTGGCGCTCGTCGATCTGCTCCTGGGTCATGCAGCTGTAGTCGCCGAGGGCGTCCGGTTCGAGAACGACGACCGCCGGACGGTTGCCGACGCCGTCGGCGAAGGCGGCGATCCAGGCCGCGTACTCGGACGGGGACGCGGCTCCGCCCCCCGAGTGCCCACCGCAGGCGTCGCGGCCGTACATGTTGTAGGCGACGAGGAGCGGGAGTTTGTCGGCGGACTGAGCCGCGCCGACGAAGGAGCCCGTGGCGGAACGGATGTCCCCGCTCCACGAGCCGAACCAGCGGGCCATGGGGACACCGGCGATGGAGTCGCGGATCGAGGCGGCGCGTCCGTCACCGGGGTTGGCGGCCGACCAGACCGCCGGGCTGGAATCCGGGTCGACGTAGAAGCCGCTGGTCATGGCGAGCGGGTCGGGGGCCGCCTGCGCGGAGGGCGAGGAGGCCAGGAACAGTGGCAGAGCGAGGAGTCCTGCCACTGCCCCGCGTAGGAGTCTGCGCATGGATGTACCTCATTCATCAAAAGGGGAGCGCCGCGCGGCCTTCGTCCTGAGCCGTCGGCACGGGGAGCGGGGGCATGCCGGGCTGCGGCGTGCCGGGCGCGAGCGGCGCTTCGAGAGCGTTGGTTCGGAAGCGTTGATCTGGAAGCGCTCCCACTCCGGTGAGGGGCGACCTCACGGTCTTCTCGATATGGTGTGTGTGCTGTTGGGAGCTGTCAAGAGGGGCCGCGTCAGCTACTCGTCAGGCAAGGCGTGATGAACGCGGATACGCTCTAGAATGGAAGCGCTCCCAGAGATTCCCAGCGGGATGACCCAGCGGATGACCCAGCGGGAACGACCAGGCGACCGCAGCGAGGAAGGGCCCGCAGTTCATGACAGATATGCCGCGCCGGCGGCCCACGCTCGACGAGGTGGCCGAGCGTGCCGGCGTCTCCCGTTCGGCGGCTTCCCGGGTGCTCAACAACGCGCCCCACGTCAGCCGCGACAAGCGCGAGGCGGTCCAACGGGCCATCAGGGAGCTCCGTTACGTGCCGAACACGACGGCGCGGGCACTCGCGACCCGCCAGCGGGGAGTGGCCGCTCTCGTCATCTCGGGGGAGACACCTGCGATCTTCGCGGACCCGTTCTTCGCCAAGGTGATCGTCGGTGCGTCGGCCGCCCTGGAGGAGGCCGATCTGCACCTGATGCTGTGCCTTGCAGCCGCCGACCGCAGTCGGCAGCGCCTGGCGGAACTGCTGCGTGCCCGGGGCGTCGACGGCGTGATGCTCATGGCTGTTCGCGAGAACGACCCCGTGCTCCACACCGCCCGGGAGACGGAGCTGCCCGTGGTCTTCGGCGGACGCCCGGCCGGTCACGAACCGCCGTGGTACGTGGACGCCGACAACGTCGGCGGCGCGCGCCGGGCCACGGAGCATTTGCTCGCCCGCGGACGGAGGCGGGTGGTCATGATCTGCGGACCGCTGGACACACAGGTCAGCCGCGAACGCCACCGCGGTTACCGGGAGGCCATGATCCTTGCCGGGCTCGAGCCCCTCCCCCCGGCGAGCGGGGACTTCACCGAGCCCAGCGGGGCCACCGCCATGACCGAACTGCTCGAACGGCACCCGGACGTGGACGCGGTTTTCGCCGCCAACGACAACATGGCGGCCGGTGCCCTGCGCGCGCTGCGCGGCGCCGGCCGGGCCGTCCCGCACGACGTCGCGGTCGTGGGGTTCGACGACCTGGACATCGCGCAGATCACCGAACCGTCGCTGACCACGGTTCGCCAGCCCATCCAGGCCCTGGGCCACGAAACAGCACGCATGCTCGTCAGGCTCATCGGCGGCGAGGAGCCCAGCCCGCTGATACTGCCCACCCGCCTGGTCGCGCGTTCCAGCACCTGACCCGCCGGGGGACCGCATGGACGAACGCGTCGGCGGCCACCGCGACGGTGTCCAGGCGGTCCACGGTCGGGCCGGGGCCGCCGCCGAGACCCGCGAGGCCGTCGAGGCCGTCGAGGCCGTCGAGGCGCTCATCCGGCGCCGCGGATACCGGCGCCGGAAGAAGTCCGCCGGGCCGTCGCCGATGCCGGAGCCGATCTCCCACGAACTCGCCTGGCCCTATCCGAGCGAGATCATCAAAAGGAGCCGGCAGGTCGCCCGCGAACACTCGCTCGCCGTGCCCGTGGCCGAGCACGGTGGCCACGCCCCCGACCGGGCCGGACCGAGACCGTGCCGGCCCGTCACCCCACCGCCGTTACGCCACACACGACTGTCCGCCAGGCGTCACCTGCTCGACCCGGGACACCGGCCGCGTCGCCACCATCGCCGGCCCCTCCACTCCTTCGCCGACCGTGCCCGACTGGCCGGCTGCCGCGCGGCATTGGACATCAGCGGCACCCCGGCGGACGAGGACTCTTCCGTACCGGCGACTTCTACGCGAAGCCCTGGCACCTGGTGCGGGCCCTGGCCGACCCGCGGGCCGCCCTGCGTCGCCGGCACCGGGCCCCTCCCGCTGGTGCGGCGGTCCGTGGCACGGCGGCATCACGGCGTCGGCCCGTGCCGGCCGGGCGCCGACCGGGCGGCTGCTCCGGGCAACCGAAGCTCGGCGAGAGGGAGTTGCCGCTCGGTGCCGACCCGCGCGGGCTATGGTGAGGGCGGGGCGTCCGGGGTGCGGGGGACCGCACCGAGTGCCCGGGTCCGGCGTGCTGCGTGGAAGGTTCCGTGAACTACCGAACGTACAGAATCGCCCTCGTGACCCTTCTCCTCGTGCCGGCGGCATGGGGAGCGGCGAGCCTGGCGGGGTCCCTGACGGCGTCGACGGAGGTCGTGTGCCCCGGGGAGAACGTGGGCGAGGACGGGGAGGAGCACCCGGGGCCGATGCGCCCCGGTGACACCCAATGCGCGGTGCTGGACGGGTCCGTCATGGTGGGGACACGAACCTACGAGCAGCAGCAGCGGACACAGTCCCTTGAGCGGCGTCGGGACGCCAGGAACGGAATCCTGCTGCTGACGTACAGCGCCGTGGGGGCGTTCCTGGCGTGGCGCGCCTCGCCGCGGGGAGCGGACGAGGACTGAACGCCTCCCGTCACAGCGTCGGCCCGCCGACAGGATCGCCCCGAACCGGCCGGGCACGCGGAACACCCCGGTACGCCGTTCAACGAGCCGAGCCGAGCCGAGCGCCGTGTGCCGTGTGCCGCCCATCCCTCGAGCGCGCCTCCATACCTTCGGAAATAGGGCTCCGGGCGGTATCGGCTGGCGGGCGGCCTCCCGGCATGGCGCCGGCACCACCAGGCAACCGCCGCCGCAACCACTCGCTCCGCCCTCGACGTGGTGCCGGCCGTGGCAGCCTCCGGAGCCGCCATCCGGTCGGGCGCGTTCAGTCCCGGCCGCCGGGGTGGTGGTGCCGCCAGATGGCGAAGACCGTGCAGGACGCCGCGGCCCAGCCGACCAGCACCAGGTAGGGCTGGACGTGCTGGTGGCCGGCGAAGTACACGGCGGTGTGCTGCGCGTTCACGGAGGCACCGGGCGGCAGCCAGCGGCCGATCGCGCCGAGCACGGACGGCAGGAGCGGCCAGGAGACGGCGCCGCCGGAGGAGGGGTTGCCGAGCATCACCATCAGCACCCAGGTGGGCAGGATCGCCCAGCGCCGCACCAGGGTGTTGAACATCGTGAAGGTCATGCCCGAGGCGAACATGGTGAGCGAGACGATGGTCCAGGACTGGGGGAACGGCAGCTCCACCGCGTCGAGCAGCCACGTCACCGTCGCGACGATCGCGAAGCCGCCGAGCAGCGCGTAGGCGGCGGTGGCGAGGGCCCGTTCGAGGGGTTTGAGCGTGCCCGCGTTGGCGCTGAGCTGCACCGCGCCGAGGAAGCCGGTGATCACGGCGGCGATGGAGAGGTAGAACAGGGCGAGCCCGCGCGGGTCCCCAGGATGCAGGGGTTTGAGGTCGCGGATGTCAAGGCGCGCGTCGACGGAGCGGGCCGCGGCGCGGGCGGCGCCGGTCAGGAGCTCCGCCACCGAGGCGCCGGCGGCGCTCGCGGTGTCCAGCTCGATGCGGCCGTTGCGCTCGCGCACGATGGCGAAGACGCGCTGCGCCTCGACGGCGTCCACAGCCTGTGGATAGTCCGCGTACTCCCGCCGGTCCAGGGAGGCCGAGAGCCGCTCCTGCAACGCGTCGAGGAACGCACCGTCCGGGCGGCCGACGACCGCGACCGGCACCTCGCGCGGCGTCGGATTCGCCATCGCGTACGTGTAGGAGCCGGCGAAGAGACCGGCGGAGGCCGCGACGATCAGCACGATCACGAGCGCGGGAAGGTACGGCGAGTGCCGGAAGGCACGCCAGTGTCCACTCACCAGCCCACCATATTCGGACATAACGCCCACAACACGCCTGGTCGGATAACGGCTCGCCGCCCCCGCACGGAGGTGAGACCCTTGGGTGCGTATGTCTACACACCCCTCCCCCCTATCAGATCTCGCCGACCGGCTGCCCGGTCTCATGCTGCGCGACCAGCGCCGCCTCGGCCGCCGCCTCGACGGGGCCCGACGCGTCCGCAAGCCGGCCGCGCAGGCCGCGGTGCTCGCGGAGATCGCCGAGGCGGTCGGCGCGGCCGAGCTGCGCGTGCAGGCGCGGCGCGCCGCCGTACCGCGGATCACCTATCCCGAGCAGTTGCCCGTCAGCCAGAAGAAGGACGAGATCCTGGCGGCGATACGCGATCACCAGGTGGTGATCGTCGCCGGGGAGACGGGCTCGGGCAAGACCACCCAGATCCCGAAGATCTGCCTGGAGCTGGGCCGCGGGGTCCAGGGGCTGATCGGGCACACCCAGCCGCGCCGGATCGCGGCGCGCACGGTCGCGCAGCGCGTCGCCGACGAGCTGGGCGGGCAGTTGGGCGACGCGGTCGGCTACAAGGTGAGGTTCACCGACCAGGCCGGCGACGACACACTGGTCAAGCTGATGACCGACGGCATCCTGCTGGCGGAGGTCCAGCACGACCGCGAGCTGCGCCAGTACGACACCCTCATCATCGACGAGGCCCACGAGCGCAGCCTCAACATCGACTTCCTGCTCGGCTACCTGGCCCAACTGCTGCCGCGCCGCCCGGATCTGAAGGTGGTCATCACCTCGGCCACGATCGACCCGCAGCGGTTCGCGCGGCACTTCCGCGACCGCGAGGGGCGCGACGCGCCGGTCATCGAGGTCTCGGGCCGCACGTTCCCCGTGGAGGTGCGCTACCGGCCGCTGCTGGAGGAGGAGGGCGAGGCGCCGGACCGCGACCAGGTCACCGCGATCTGCGAGGCGGTCGACGAGCTTCAGGCCTCGGGCCCGGGCGACATCCTGGTCTTCCTCTCCGGCGAGCGGGAGATCCGCGACACCGCGGACGCGCTGGAGAAGCGGAAGCTGCGCATGACCGAGGTGCTGCCGCTGTACGCGCGGCTGTCGCACGGCGAGCAGCAGCGGGTCTTCCAGGCGCACCCGGGGCGGCGGGTGGTCCTGGCGACGAACGTGGCGGAGACCTCGCTGACGGTGCCCGGCATCAAGTACGTGATCGACCCGGGCACGGCCCGCATCTCGCGCTACAGCCACCGCACCAAGGTGCAGCGGCTGCCGATCGAGGCGGTCTCGCAGGCCAGCGCGAACCAGCGGAAGGGCCGCTGCGGCCGGACCAGCGACGGCATCTGCATCCGGCTGTACTCGGAGGAGGACTTCCTCTCCCGGCCGGAGTTCACCGACGCGGAGATCCTGCGGACGAACCTGGCCTCGGTGATCCTCCAGATGAACGCGGCGGGTCTCGGCGACATCGAGCGCTTCCCGTTCATCGACCCGCCCGACCACCGGTCGATCAAGGCGGGCGTGCAGCTGCTCGAAGAGCTGGGCGCGCTCGCGGGCGCGCGGCTGACGGACACGGGCCGGAAGCTGGCGCAGCTGCCGGTGGACCCGCGGCTGGCTCGGATGATCCTGGAGGCGGACCGCAACGGGTGCGCGCGCGAGGTCATGGTGATCGCCGCCGCGCTGTCGATCCAGGACCCGCGGGAGCGGCCGGCGGACAAGCAGCAGCAGGCGGACGCGAAGCACGCCAGGTTCCGGGAGGGGCCCGCGGAGGAGTCGGACTTCCTGGGGCTGCTCGCACTGTGGCGTTACGTGCGGGAGCAGCAACGGGCGCTGTCGTCCTCGGCGTTCAGGCGGATGTGCCGGACGGAGTTCCTGAACTACCTGCGGATACGCGAGTGGCAGGACATCTATTCCCAACTGCGCACGGTTGCGAAGACGTTGCGCATCGAGCTGTCGGAGCTCGACGCGGAGCCCGCGCGCATCCACCAGTCGCTGCTCGCCGGGCTGCTGTCGCACGTGGGCCTCAAGGACCCCGACAAGCACGAGTATCTGGGCGCGCGGGGCACGAAGTTCGCGGTGTTTCCCGGGTCCGTGCTGTTCAAGAAGCCGCCGCGGTGGGTGATGTCCGCCGAGCTGGTGGAGACCTCGCGGCTGTGGGCGCGCGTCAACGGCCGGATCGAGCCGGAGTGGATCGAGCCGCTCGCCGGGCACCTGGTGAAGCGGACGTACAGCGAGCCGCACTGGGAGCAGAAGCAGGCGGCGGTGATGGCGTACGAGCGGGTGACGCTGTACGGCGTGCCGATCGTGGCACAGCGGAAGGTGAACTACGGGCGGATCGACCCGGTGGTCTCGCGGGACCTGTTCCTGCGGAACGCGCTGGTGGAGGGTGACTGGCGCACCCGGCACCAGTTCTTCCACGACAACAGGAAGCTGCTGGCCGAGGTCGAGGAGCTGGAGCACCGGGCGCGGCGGCGCGACATCCTGGTGGACGACGAGACGCTGTACGACTTCTACGACCAGCGCGTGCCCGAAGACGTGGTGTCGGGTGCGCACTTCGACTCCTGGTGGAAGAAGAAGCGCCAGGCGGAGCCGGACCTGCTCAGCTTCGAGAAGTCCATGCTCATCAACGAGCAGGCGGAGCGGGTCACCAAGGCCGACTACCCGGACACGTGGCGGCAGGGGCGGCTGACGTTCCCCGTGACGTACCAGTTCGAGCCGGGCGCGGACGCGGACGGCGTGACGGTGCATCTGCCGCTCCAGGTGCTGAACCAGGTGTCGGCCGAGGGCTTCGACTGGCAGATCCCGGGTTTGCGCGAGCAGTTGGTCACCGAGCTGATCAGGTCGCTGCCGAAGCCGGTGCGGCGGCACTGCGTTCCCGCGCCGAACTTCGCGCAGCGGTTCCTCGCGCAGACGCCGGAGCCGACGGGCGACCCGCTGCACGTTGCGCTGGCGCGCGAGCTGACGCGGCTGACGGGCGTGCGGATCGCGCCGGAGGACTTCGCGCCGGAACGGATTCCC
Source organism: Streptomyces sp. MP131-18 (assembly GCF_001984575.1). GTDB lineage: Bacteria > Actinomycetota > Actinomycetes > Streptomycetales > Streptomycetaceae > Streptomyces > Streptomyces johnsoniae. The sequence goes on from NZ_LZNS01000001.1 coordinate 3,596,770, forward strand.
GGGCATCTGCGGATCACGTTCCGGATCGTGGACGAGCGGCGGCGGAAGCTGTCGGTCGACGGCCGCGACGCCGAGGACAAGGATCTGGAGGCGCTGCGGGAGCGGCTGCGGCCGAAGGCGCGGCAGGCGCTGGACCGGGCGTTCGCGGCGACCGCGGAGGGCCTGACGTCCTGGACGGTCGGCACGCTGCCGCGCACGTTCGAGACGCGGCGCGGCGGCCAGCCGGTGAAGGCGTTCCCCGCGCTGGTGGACGAGGGCGCGACGGTGGCGGTGCGGCTGTTCGACAGCGAGGCGGAGCAGCGGCAGGCGATGGGCCCGGGCACGCGGCGGCTCGTGCTGCTGAACCTCCCTTCCGATCCGGGGAAGTTCGCGCAGCGGCAGCTGGACAACGCGGCGAAGCTCGCGCTGTCCAGGTCGCCCCACGGCGGCGTACAGGCCCTGCTGGACGACTGCGTGGGCGCGGCGGCCGATCAGCTGATCGCGGCGCACGGCGGGCCGGTGTGGGACGAGGAGGCGTTCCGCAAGCTGTTCGACGCGGTGCGGGCGGACGTGGTGGACGTGACCCTGCGGATCGTGCGGCAGGTGCGGGAGGTGCTGTCGGCCTGGCAGGTGTGCGAACGGCGCCTCGCGGGGGTGACGAGCCCGGTGCTCGCGCCCGCCGTGGCGGACGTGACGGCGCAGCTGGCGGCGCTGGTGCCGCCGGGCTTCGTGACGCGCCACGGGGCGCGGCGGCTGCCGGATCTGCTGCGCTACCTGATGGCGGCCGACCGGCGGCTCCAGCAACTGCCGCACCAGGCCGAGAAGGACCGGGCGCGGATGGCGAAGGTCCACGAGATGCAGGACGAACACGCCTGGCTGCTCGAACAGTTCCCCGCGGGGCGGCCGGTGCCGGCGCAGGCCGCGGACATCCGCTGGATGATCGAGGAGCTGCGCGTGAGCTACTTCGCGCACGCCCTGGGCACGGCGCAGCCGGTGTCCGACAAGCGCATCCTGAAGGCCATCGACGCGCTCGTTCCATAGGGCCGCGGGGCCGCCCGGTCGGCCGCCGGCCCCGTGCGCGTCCGGGCGCGTCCGGGCGCGGACCGCGCCCGGACCGCGATTGGCCCGGGCGGGGCGCGCTGGGGTAGAGTCTCGCTCGCACGCATGGTCCTGTGGAGCAGTTTGGAGTGCTCGCCACCCTGTCAAGGTGGAGGCCGCGGGTTCAAATCCCGTCAGGACCGCGGACATCAGCCCGGACCCCCATTTGGGGGTCCGGGCTTTCGCTGTTGGGTAGTGATGTAGGTGGGGCCGCGGGTGGGGCGGGCGCGTACTACCGCAAGATCATCCGGGCGGGCAAGCCAACGGAGGTGTGACGGGAGTCACGGAACTTGATAGCGCGCTGAGCTCATTCGACCCCGTAGAGACACTCGCCAATTTAATATGTGCAATTGCACGGGGCACCCGCCACCGGCCCCACACACAAAGAGATCGCGCCGGACCCGGCGGAGTCCGACGCGATCTAGGGCCAAGCGGGCCGGGGTGGGGGCCCCGGGGCCTGGGTCGTGCTGCGTTGCTCAGGCCTCGCCGCGCTGCTGCGGGATGCCCGCGAGCAGCGCGCGCACCTCCGCTTCGCGGTAGCGGCGGTGCCCACCAAGCGTGCGGATTGACGTGAGCTTGCCCGCCTTTGCCCAGCGTGTGACCGTTTTCGGGTCTACGCGGAACATCGTGGCAACCTCAGCCGGGGTCAGCAGCGGCTCGGCATCAGGGGTGCGAGCGGTCATGAGCGGCCTCCTCGGGAGAACCGAACCATCACGGTTCTTTCCTCTAAATTCTGCACCTTGACCCACGTTGCCCGAAATGGCGGACGAGGGTCGAGTCGGTTATAGGACGAACGGCTTGTCCTCGGCACTACAACTACACCATCCGTCCAGCCGGGTCGGCCAAACCGATGGAATTGCCCTCTCAGGTGTTCAACCTCGGCGGAAGCCACCGGAGCATGCCATAGCGGACAGTCACGCCACCGTGACGATCAGTCACTCCACGATGACTCACCACCGGGCCGCCCGACGGACAGCTGAAGCTGCTCCGAGCTCCTTGTCCTATTTTGACACGAGGAGACTACTTGTTGGCAAGAGTTCCTTACAGTGCCTTCCATCACGCTTGGGGCTTTAGTCCCTAGATCAGTTGGCGAACTGACGCTCGCGAATCGCCATCCAGCGGTCGGTCAGCTCCTCGTAGAGCCGGCCCGCCCGTTCGGCGTCGCCGGCCGCGAGCGCGGCGAGCCCCTCCGTGACGTCGGCCGCGGAGCGGTCCGCGGCCAGTTGGTCCTCGGGAATCGTATAGATCAATCCCCCGTAGTCCAGTTCGACAAGTGAGCGGGGGTGGAACTCCTCCAGCCACCGCCCCACATCGGTGAGCGCCTCGGCGAGCGGCCCCTGCGGCATCGCCTCGCGCACCGTGCGCAGCCCGCGCGCCACCCGGCGCCGCGCCTCCACCATCGGCGTCCGGTAGCTCAGCGCGGGCGCCGCCGCCGGCCCCGGCCCCTCCCCGGACTTGCGGAAGATCCGTTCGGCATCGGTGAAAAGCGTGAACCAGCGCACCGGAACGTGCCACAGCGCCGACCGGATCCACGGGCGCGCGTCCGGGTTCCGCTCGCGCCAGTCGCTGTAGTCGGCCGCCGCCCGGCGCCGCACGCCGGGCGGCAGCGCGGCGTCGAGCACCGGCTGCGGCATCAGCCAGTCCCCCACGTCGCCCAGCGCCTGCCAGGAGCGCAGCCGGGTCCGCCACGGGCACACGCACAGCACGCCGTCGACCGTCGTCACGAACGCGTCGCCGCTCTCCCTGGCCGGTGCCGCCCGCGGCGGCGTCGCCACGAGCCCGGCCAGGGCGTGGCCGATCTCGTCCTGCGCGGTCGGCAGCCGGTCGCGCTGGGCGTATGCCGCCCAGTGCGAGCGCTCCGGCTCCGGGAAGGCCGCAAGCGGCTCGTAGACCCGGAGATACGCCGCGTACGGCACGTTCGGCACTCGGCCCTCCCTCTCCCGGGCCGCCGCCGCGGCGGCCCCACCCGCAGGCGACGCGTCCGATCGTGTCAGGGAGCCGAACCCGGGGCATCCCCTCGCCCGCAATCGCCGTAGTCTCATCCCAACAATGCCCTCCCAACCCAACGGGGAGCATCCGCATCGACATACAGGAGTCACCACCGTGACCGACGTAGGTGCCGCGCCCGGCGTCGAGCGCACCGCCCAACCAGGCGCGCTGGAAACCCTCTTCCACTCCGACCAGGGCGGTCACGAAGAGGTCCTGCTCTGCCAGGACCGGACCACCGGCCTCAAGGCCGTCATCGCCCTGCACTCCACCGCCCTGGGCCCCGCCCTGGGCGGCACGCGCTTCCACGCCTACGCCGGCGAGGCGAGGCCGGAGGAGGCCGCCCTGCGCGACGCCCTGAACCTGGCGCGCGGCATGAGCTACAAGAACGCACTGGCGGGCCTGCCGCACGGCGGCGGCAAGGCCGTGATCATCGGCGATCCGGACCAGATCAAGACCGAAGAGCTTCTGCTCGCCTACGGCCGGTTCGTGGACGGCCTCGGCGGGCGCTACGTCACCGCCTGCGACGTGGGCACCTACGTCGGCGACATGGACGTGGTCGCCCGCACCTGCCGCTGGACCACCGGCCGCTCCCCCGAGGCGGGCGGCGCCGGGGACTCCTCCGTGCTCACCGCCTTCGGCGTCTACCAGGGCATGCGCGCCGGCGCCGCGCACCGCTGGGGCAGCCCCGAGCTGACCGGCCGCACGGTCGGCGTGGCCGGCGTCGGCAAGGTCGGGCACCTGCTCGCCGGGCTCCTCGTCGAGGCGGGGGCGCGCGTGCTGGTCACCGACGTCAGGCCCGGCGCCGTCGCGCAGGTGCTGGCCGCGCACCCGCAGGTCACCGCGGTGCCGACGACCGAGGCCCTGATCACCGCGGAGGGCCTGGACATCTACGCGCCCTGTGCGCTCGGCGGCGTGCTCAGCGACACCACGGTGCCCCTGCTGACCGCGGACATCGTCTGCGGCGCGGCGAACAACCAGCTCTCGCGCCCCGGCGTGGCCAAGGACCTGGCCGAGCGGGGCATCCTCTACGCGCCCGACTACGTCGTGAACTCGGGCGGCGTCATCCAGGTCGCCGACGAGCTCCACGGCTTCGACTTCGCACGTGCGAAGGCAAAGGCGGCAAAGATTTACGAGACGGCGCTGGAGATCTTCGGCCATGCGGCGGCCGAGGGCGTACCCCCCGCCGTGGCCGCCGACCGGATCGCCGAGCGCCGGATGGCGCAGGCCGCGAACGCTGAACGTGCGTATGCGTAAGACATGTCACCCCCGCGCGCGAGTCGCGCGTCGAAAGAAGGTAAAATCGCCGTTGACCAGCAAAGAGAGGCCCATCGGTCGCCGTGCGTGCGGCCCGGTCCTGCGGACGGCGTACCGTAGGGTCGCGGAAGCAGGTACGGTTGAAGGCCGATGGACCGGGCTCTCGTCCGAGAGCTCGTTCTCATTCATGAACGGATGTCAACACTCCGGGGCCGTTGCGCCCCGTCGTTGAGGGGGTCGAGCCAATGGGGCGCGGCCGGGCCAAGGCCAAGCAGACGAAGGTCGCCCGCCAGCTGAAGTACAACAGCGGCAGGACGGACCTTTCTCGTCTGGCCGAGGAGCTGGGTGCATCGTCGACGACGCCGCCGGAACAGCCGCCGAACGGCGAGCGGTTCGAGGACGACGACGATGAGCTGGACGACGACCTGTACGCACGGTACGCGGAGTTGTACGACGAGGAGGACGACGACGACGGGCCGTCGTCCGACGCCTCGTCCAAACGCCGTGGCGCCTGACCCGCAGCTTCGCACTGCGGACTGACCGAGAAGACGACGCGACAGACTCCGACCCGGTCCGGCATCGCCGGACCGGGTTCAGTCCTGCCCGCTCGCCTGCGGCCGGACGGGCGCCGGGCGGCTTCAGACCGCATGGTCTCCGGTGAGGACGGCCGTGCCGCCCGGCCGGTCCGCTCCCGCCTCGGTGACCTCGCCCGCCACCCACGCCGGAACGCCGCGGTCCGCGAGCGTGGCCAGCGCGGCGGGCACCGCGTCCTGCGGTACGAGGGCGAACATGCCGATGCCCATGTTCAGCGTGCGTTCCAGCTCCTCCCGGGCCACCCGCCCGGCCGCCCCGACGGCGCCGAAGACCGGCGGCGGGGTCCAGGTGGCGCGGTCCACCGTGGCATGCAGCTCCGGCGGGAGCACCCGCGCCAGATTGGCCGCGAGCCCGCCGCCCGTCACGTGCGCGAGCGCATGCACCTCGACGGCCCCGATCAGCGCCAGGCAGTCGAGCGTGTAGATGCGGGTGGGCCGCAGCAGCTCCTCGCCCAGCGTGCCGCCGAACTCGGGCACGTGCCGTTCGAGGGACCAGCCCGCCCGGTCGAAGAACACATGCCGCACCAGCGAGTACCCGTTGGAGTGAAGGCCGGAGGAGGCGAGCGCGAGCACCGCGTCACCCGGCCGGACGCGCTCGGCGCCCAGCACCAGGTCCGCCTCGACCACGCCCGTGCCGGCCCCGGCGACGTCGTACTCGTCGGGGCCGAGCAGGCCCGGGTGCTCGGCCGTCTCGCCGCCGACCAGCGCGCACCCGGCCAGCACGCAGCCCTCCGCGATGCCCTTGACGATTCTGGCGACCCGCTCCGGGCGGACCTTGCCCACACAGATGTAGTCGGTCATGAACAGCGGCTCCGCGCCGCAGACGACCAGGTCGTCCACCACCATCGCGACCAGGTCCTGGCCGATGGTGTCGTGCACGTCCATCCGCTGGGCGATCACGAGCTTGGTGCCGACGCCGTCGGTGGCCGAGGCCAGCAGCGGGCGGCGGTAGCGCAGCAGGGCCGAAGCGTCGAAGAGGCCGGCGAACCCGCCGAGGGCCCCCATGCTCTCCGGCCGCTGGGTCGTGGCGACCCACTTCTTCATCAGCTCGACGGCGGTCTCGCCGGCCTGGATGTCGACGCCGGCCGCCGCGTAGCTGGCGCCGGGCGGCGCGTTCTCGGTCATCAGGGAGATCTTTCGTATCGGTGTCACGGGCGGGCGTTGCCGCCGCCTGAGCCCGCCGTCAGCAGGGGGGACGACCCGGCCGCGTTCGCCGGCTGCTCCAGCACGTCCTTGCCGAGCACCGCCGGATCGGGCAGCTCCATCGGGTAGACCCCGTCGAAGCAGGCGCAGCACAGCTTCCGCTTGGGAATCGTGGTGGCCGCAACCATCGCGTCCAGGTCGATGTAGGCCAGCGAATCGGCGCCCAGGGAGGTGCGGATCTCCTCGACCGACAGGCCGCCCGCGATCAGCTCGGCCCGGGTGGCGAAGTCTATGCCGAAGTAGCAGGGCCACTTGATGGGCGGCGAGCTGATCCGCACGTGGACCTCGGCGGCGCCCGCCTCGCGGAGCATGCGGACCAGGGCGCGCTGCGTGTTGCCGCGGACGATCGAGTCGTCGACGACCACGAGACGCTTGCCGCGGATGACTTCCTTCAGCGGGTTCAGCTTGAGGCGGATGCCGAGCTGCCTGATCGTCTGGCTCGGCTGGATGAACGTCCGGCCCACGTACGCGTTCTTCACCAGGCCCGAGCCGTACGGGATGCCCGCCGCCTCGGCGTAGCCGATGGCCGCGGGCGTGCCGGACTCCGGGGTCGGTATCACCAGGTCCGCCTCCACCGGCGCCTGCGCGGCCAGCCTGCGGCCCATCTCCACTCGGGAGAGGTACACATTGCGGCCCGAGATGTCGGTGTCGGGGCGGGCGAGATACACGTACTCGAAGACGCAGGTGCGCGGTTTTGCTTCCGCGAAGCGTGTGGAACGCAGCCCCTGCGCGTCGACGGCGATCAGCTCGCCCGGCTCGATCTCCCGCACGACCGAGGCGCCGACGATGTCCAGGGCGGCCGTCTCGGAGGCCACCACCCAGCCGCGCTCCAGGCGGCCGAGGACCAGCGGGCGGATGCCCTGCGGGTCGCGGGCCGCGTACAGCGTGCCCTCGTCCATGAACACGAAGCTGAACGCGCCCTTGACCTGCGGCAGCACGCGCGGGGCGGCCTCCTCCACGGTCAGCGGCTCGCCCGTTGACTCGTCGGTCTGCCCGGCGAGCAGCGCGGTCACCAGATCCGTGTCATTGGTCGAGGCGACCCGCTCCGGCGCACCCTGGCGCGGCCCCTTGCCGTCGGGCAGCGCGGCGACGAGCCCGGCCAGCTCCGTGGTGTTGACCAGATTGCCGTTGTGGCCGAGGGCGATCGACCCGTGGCCGGTCGCGCGGAAGGTGGGCTGCGCGTTCTCCCAGGTGGGGGCGCCCGTCGTCGAGTACCTGGCGTGTCCCACGGCGATGTGGCCCTGGAGCGAGCCGAGGGAGGTTTCGTCGAAGACCTGGGAGACCAGGCCCATGTCCTTGAAGACCAGGATCTTCGAACCGTCACTCACCGCAATACCCGCGGACTCCTGTCCGCGGTGCTGGAGTGCGTAGAGTCCGAAGAAGGTGAGCTTGGCGACCTCCTCGCCCGGGGCCCAGACACCGAAGACGCCGCACGCGTCCCTCGGGCCCTGCTCTCCGGGGTCAAGGTCGTGGCTGAGTCGTCCGTCACCACGTGGCACGACCACGAGTCTAGGCCAGGACCCCGGGCCGGGGAGAACCCCTGGATTGTGAGACATGCCCCATACCGGCCCGGCGTGGATCAGCTCAGGACGGGCAGCTCGGCCGCGAGCGCCCCCGCCCGCTCGCCGCTCGCGCGCAGCCGGCCGGCCGCGAGCGCCGCGTCCCAGGCGGTGCGCCCGGCGGCCAGCCGCAGCCAGGTCACCGGGTCGGTCTCCACCACGTTCGGCGGGGTGCCGCGGGTGTGCCGCGGGCCGGGCAGGCACTGGACGGCGGCGAACGGCGGGACCCGCAGCTCGGTGGAGGCGCCGGGCGCCTTGACGGCCAGCGCGTCCGCGAGCACCCGCACGGTGATCGCCAGGGCCTGCCGGTCCAGCCGCACCGGCCGCCCGAGGGCGCGCGTCAGATCGTCGCTGTGCACCACCAGCTCGACGACGCGGGTGACGGTGAAGTCGAGGGCGCGCATGGCGCCGAACCGATGCGGCAGCAGCACGTCCTCGCGCACGCCGGTCTCCACCACCGCCTCCAGCTCCTCCGCGGCGGCGTCCAGCGCCGCCGCCCGCCTCCGTGCCGCGGCGGCGTCCTGCCGCGTCCCGCCGTCCGCTGCGTTCGCGGTGTCCGCTGCGTTCGCGGTGTCCGCTGCGTTCGCGAGGGACCCGGTGGACCCGGCGGTCAGGGCCCACTCGCTCACCCCCAGCTCGGGGCGCGCCACGTCGGGCGGCGGCTGCGCGAGCACCCTGGGCAGCGCGTCGATCTGGCCGGCGATGTGGACCAGCAGCGTCCCGACGTCCCAGCCCGGCAGGCCGGACGGCGCCCCCCGCGCCTCGTCCGGGATCTCCCGGGCCGCCAGCCGTACGAATTCCACCTGGGCGAGCAGCGCGTCGCGGACCCGGTCGGGGTGGTGGGCGCGGACCTTGCGCCGGACGGCAGACATAGCACGGAGCTTACGACCATCGCCGCGGGCCGGAAGGTGACAAGGTCATACCAAGTGGACCAAGCGGCGGGTGGGGTGCAGGGGGCTGTGCCACGATGCGCCCATGGCTACTGCGGACCGCTACCTGGCGGAGGACGAGGAACTCATCTACGAGACCCGGCAGCACTGGACCACGATGATCAGTGAGTTCCTGGTGCTCTGCCTCGTCGCCGTGGCCGCGGGCGCCGTGATCTGGGTGCTCCCCACCGACGAGGACTGGGGCGGGACCGCGGTGTGGGTGGTGCTCGGCGCCGCGGCGGTCGCCGCCGTGTGGTGGTGGCTGATCCCCCTCCTCCAGTGGCGCGCCACGCTGTACTTCCTCACCACCAAGCGGCTCCACAAGCGGGCCGGATTCCTCAACAAGACGGGGACCAGCATTCCGCTCAGCCGGGTGAACGACGTGTCGTTCTCGGCCACCCTCTGGGAACGGATCATGCGGTACGGCACCGTGCGCGTACAGTCCGCGTCCGAACACGGAATGATGACCCTGCGGCACGTTCCGGAGCCCGAGGCCCTGAAGAACGTCATCTACCAGGCCCTCGACGGGCTGGACGAGGACAGCTGAATGGGCCGGGCCGCGCCGGGTACTCCGGCGGCATGGCTGGAATCGAACTGCGCAGCAGCGCATTCAACGACCACGCGCCCATTCCCGGGCGCTACACCAAGGACGGCGAGAATCTCTCGCCACCGCTGAGCTGGTCACGTCCCCCCACCGGCACGCGGGAGCTGGCCCTGATGTGCGAGGACCCGGACGCGCCGTCCGGCACGTTCCTGCACTGGCTGGTCACCGGCATCGACCCGCACCACGACGGCATCGGCACCGGGGCGCTGCCGCCGGGCGCCGCCGCGCACACCAACAGCTTCGGCGACGCGGACTGGGACGGGCCGAGGCCCCCGGTCGGCGACCCGGCGCACCGCTACTTCTTCCGCCTCTACGCGCTCCCCGGGCCCGTTCCGCTGCCCGAGCCCGCCTCGGCGCGGGACGTGCGCGAGGAGCTTGGCGGACGGCAGCTCGCCGGCGGCACCCTGGTGGGCCTGCACCAGCGCTGACACGAACGGCCGAGGACGGGAGGAACGCCATGGCCGCGACCGATGTGAACGAGATCCTGCACGCCGTCAAGAATGTCGACTTCCCCGCCGGGAAGGACGATCTGGTCCGCGCCGCCAAGCAGGCAGGCGCGTCAGAACCCGCCGTCAAGGCGCTGCGCGGCATCCCGCCTGAGAGCTACGCCAACCGCACCGAGGTCGCGCGCTCCGTGCGCCTGCCCGGGGACGCGGGGCTCGGGCTCAGCCCGGCCCAGCGCGCGGAACAGGCCCGCAGGGGCGGCAGGCGCGGGCAGGCCGAGCAGCTGCGGGACGTGCCGAAGCCCCCGGTGGACGAGGAACTGGACCGCGAGGACCGCGACCGCTGAGCGGAGCGGGAGCGCCGAGAGGAGGCGTCATGGTGCGCAAGAAGGTCGAGGGCAACGAGGAACAGCGGCGCCGCGCGGCGCGTGAGGCCGAACGCGCGGGAAGCAGCCCCAGCGCGCGCGGAGTCACCACGGGCGGCTCCAAGCAGCGCACCCACATGCCCGACCGCTCCTCGCTGACCCACGAGGAGAAGACGGACCCGCTCCACCGCGGAAAGCAGCGCCGGGAGGCCGAGGAACAGGCCGAGGCCCGCGCCGCTGACCGGCCCGCGCCGCCGCCCGGGCGGACGTTCACCGGACGGGAAGCGCCCGGCTACGGAAGCGACCACGCCCGCGTCTTCCAGGCGCTCGGCGACGCGGAACGGCGCCACGGCGGCGACGCCGTGTACGCGACGGAGATCGCCCGCACGGCCGGTCTGCCCGACGAGCGGACGCGGCTGCTGCTGCACGATCTGGTGACCGTCCACCGGCTCGTCACCGAACTCCAGGGCACCGACCGCCCGGACCTCGGCCCCCGCTACGAAACGAGGCCGGGCCGCTGAGCAGCGCACCGTGGCGCGCTGCCTACGCTCCGCCGTCCAGGGCGCGCAGCAACAGGGGCATGGAGCTGCGTAGTTCGCGCCTGCCGTAGGTGCCGCCGTGCGTGCCCGGGTAGAAGTGGGCGGTCACCGGCGTGCCCCGCATGATCAGCCGGTCGGCGAGTGCGCGGGTCTCGATCCCGCAGATCGCCTCGGTCAGCGAGATCACGTCGTCCGGCAGCCGCTCGACCCACTCCTCCGTGCCGGGGATGAACGGGTCCGGCTCGGGGTCCGGGCCGTCCAGCTCCCCGGCCGTGCCGTCGCCCGCCGCGAGGTAGACGGGCGTGTGGCGCAGCGCGTCGGCCAGGTACCACGGGTCGTGGGCCTCCCACACGTGCCGCTGCGCGACCGGGTCGCCGAAGATCGCCGTGCCGTCGACGCCGACGTACCTGGCGCCGGACAGCCACACCTCGGGGTGCGCCAGCGGGTGAACGGCGCCGCTGTAGGAGGCCGCGGCCCGGAACAGTCCTGGGTGGCGCGCCGTGTAGGACAGGGCGCCGAAGCCGCCCTGCGAGTCGCCGCCGACCGCGCGCGCCCGTCCCGCGCCGTAGTCCCGTTCCAGCAGGGGCAGTACCTCGCGCAGGTGGAACGTCTCGACGGCGGGCGGCCCGCCGGCCCCGCCGTTCCACCAGTCGGTGTAGAAGCCGAACAGCGGCATGCCTGGCATGACGACGAGCGTGTCCCGCAGTTCGCCGATGTCCTGCACGAGGTGCTGCTCGGTCCAGATCCGTTCGTCGCCGTCGCCGCCCGGCAGCAGCCACAGCACCGGCCAGGTCCGCCCGGCGGCCCGGCGTTCCCAGCCGCGCGGCGTCAGCAGCACCACCGTTTCCTGGCCGCCGAGCGCGGGCGAGTCGATCGTCAGCTCGACCAGCCGGTCCCCCGTACGGCGTTCCCGGGCGACGCGCGCCCCGCCGCGCCCGGCGGCGCGGGCCCCGCCGGCCAGCCCCACCGCCGCGGCGGCGCCCCCGAACGCCGCCGCGGCCGTCATGAAGCGCCGCCTGCTGTACTCGTATCTCTCCGTCATGCCACCGACGCTATGCGCCACCCCGCCCCACGGCATCCGACGGACGAAGTCGCCCGCTACTCCGCCCGGAGCAGCGGGCGGAGTAGCGGGCGGGGCGCGCGTCAGGCGAACAGTGCGGGCAGTGTGTGCTCGTGGGCCTCGCGCAGTTCGGCGAGGGGCAGGGTGAACTGCCCCTGCACCTCGACCGCGTCGCCGTCCACCACGCCGACGCGCGTCGCGGGCAGCGACCTGGCGCGGCACATGTCGGTGAACCTGACCTCCTCGCCGCGCGGCACGGCGACCACGGCGCGGCCCGCCGATTCGGAGAAGAGGAACGTGAACGCGTCGAGACCCTCGGGAACGACGAGGCGCGCGCCCCGCCCGCCCTTCAGGCAGGATTCGGTGACCGCCTGGATCAGGCCGCCGTCCGACAGGTCGTGCGCCGCGTCGATCATGCCGTCGCGGGAGGCGGCGATCAGCACCTCCGCGAGCAGCCGTTCGCGCTCCAGGTCCACCCGCGGCGGCAGGCCGCCGAGGTGGCCGTGGATCACCTGGGACCAGGCCGAGCCGCCGAACTCCCCGGCGGTGTCGCCCAGCAGGTAGATCAGCTGTCCCTCGGTGCGGAAGGCCATCGGGGTGCGGCGGGACACGTCGTCGATGACGCCGAGCACGCCGACCACGGGGGTGGGGTGGATCGCGCTCTCGCCGGTCTGGTTGTACAGCGAGACGTTCCCGCCGGTCACGGGGGTGCCCAGCGTCCGGCAGGCGTCGGCGAGGCCGCGGGTGGCCTCGGCGAACTGCCACATGACGGCCGGGTCCTCGGGGGAGCCGAAGTTGAGGCAGTCGGTGACGGCGAGCGGCCGGGCGCCGGTGGCCGCGACGTTGCGGTAGGACTCGGCCAGGGCGAGCTGGGCGCCGGCGTACGGGTCGAGCTTGGCGTAGCGGCCGTTGCCGTCGGTGGCGATGGCGACCCCGAGGTTGGTCTCCTCGTCGATGCGGATCATGCCGCCGTCCTCGGGCTGCGCCAGCACGGTGTTGCCCAGGACGTAGCGGTCGTACTGGTCGGTGATCCACGTCTTGGCGGCCTGGTTCGGCGAGGCGGTCAGCCGCAGCACCTGCTCGCGCAGCTCCTCGGGCCCGGCCGGGCGCGGCAGGGCCGCGGCGTCGTCCGCCTGGAGCGCGTCCTGCCAGGCGGGGCGGGCGAGCGGACGGCGGTAGACGGGGCCCTCGTGCGCGACGGTGCGCGGCGGGACGTCGACGATCTGCTCGCCGTGCCAGAAGATCTCCAGCCGGTCGCCCTCGGTGACCTCGCCGATGACGGTGGCGATGACGTCCCACTTGGCGCAGATCTCCAGGAACCGGTCGACGTTCTCCGGCCGGACGACGGCGCACATGCGCTCCTGCGACTCGCTCATGAGGATCTCCTCGGGGGAGAGCGAGGCGTCGCGCAGCGGAACGGTGTCGAGGTCGACCCGCATCCCGCCGGAGCCGGCCGAGGCCAGCTCGGAGGTGGCGCAGGACAGTCCTGCGCCGCCCAGGTCCTGGATGCCGGCGACCAGGTCCTCGGCGAAGACTTCCAGGGTGCACTCGATGAGCAGCTTCTCCTGGAACGGGTCGCCGACCTGGACCGCGGGCCGCTTGGCGGGGCCAGGAAGAGGGTGATGCGTAGCGTCTCCGCTCGGGGTGGTGGGGGGCGACGGGTGGGAAAAGGTTTCCGAGGCGAGCACCGAGACGCCACCGATGCCGTCGCCGCCGGTGCGGGCGCCGTACAGGATCACCTTGTTGCCGGTGCCCGAGGCTTTGGCGAGGTGGATGTCCTCGTGCCGCATGACGCCCACGCACAACGCGTTGACCAGCGGGTTGCCCTGGTAGCAGGAGTCGAAGACGACCTCGCCGCCGATGTTGGGCAGGCCCAGGCAGTTGCCGTAGCCGCCGATGCCCGCGACGACGCCCGGCAGCACGCGGCGCGTGTCGGGGTGATCGGCCGCGCCGAAGCGCAGCGGGTCCATCACGGCGACGGGCCTGGCGCCCATGGCGAGGATGTCGCGGACGATGCCGCCGATGCCGGTGGCCGCGCCCTGGTAGGGCTCGACGTACGAGGGGTGGTTGTGCGACTCGACCTTGAACGTGACCGCGTACCCCTGGCCGACGTCGACGACGCCCGCGTTCTCCCCGATGCCGACCAGCAACGCGTCGCTGGCCGGGGCCTTTTCGCCGAACTGCTTGAGGTGGACCTTGCTGGACTTGTAGGAGCAGTGCTCGGACCACATCACCGAGTACATGGCCAGCTCGGCGCCGGTCGGGCGGCGGCCGAGGATGACCCGGATGCGCTCGTACTCGTCTTCCTTCAGGCCCAGTTCGGCCCAGGGCTGCGCGTCGTGCGGGGTGCCCGCGGCGTGCTTGACGGTGTCGAGGCTCATGCGCTGACCAGCTTCTTGAGGACCGAGGTGAAGAAGGGGAGCCCGTCCGTGGTGGGGCCGGTCAGGGCCTCCACGGCGTGCTCCGGGTGCGGCATCAGACCCACCACGTTCCCCGCGGGGTTGCAGATGCCGGCGATGTCGCGGCGCGATCCGTTCGGATTGCGCTCCAGGTAGCGGAAGACCACCCGGCCCTCGGCCTCCAGCTCGTCGAGGGTGCCCTCGTCGGCGACGTAGCCGCCCTCCCCGTTCTTCAGGGGAACGGTGATCTCCTGGCCCTCGGCGTAGTCGGCCGTCCAGGCGGTCCCGGCGTTCTCCACGCGCAGGCGCTGGTCGCGGCAGATGAAGTGCAGGTGGTCGTTGCGGGTGAGCGCGCCGGGCAGCAGGTGGGATTCGCACAGCATCTGGAAGCCATTGCAGATGCCGAGCACGGGAAGGCCGGCGCGCGCCCCGGCGATGATCGTTTCCATCACGGGGGAGAAACGCGCGATGGCGCCGCAGCGAAGATAGTCACCATAGGAGAAACCGCCCGGAAGGATCACGGCGTCGACCTGATGCAGGTCTTTGTCGCCGTGCCAGAGCGCGACGGGCTCGGCGCCCGCGAGCTTTACCGCGCGGGCGGCATCACGGTCGTCGAGCGAGCCGGGAAATGTGACGACTCCCACACGAGTGGTCACCGCTCCTCCTCGACCCGGACCTCGAAGTCCTCGATCACCGTGTTGGCGAGAAACGTGCGCGCCATCTCCCTGACACGGTCGAGGGCCGCCTCGTCGACGGGCCCCGCAAGCTCCAGTTCGAAACGCTTGCCCTGGCGGACGTCCGAGACGCCGTCGAACCCGAGCCGTGGCAGTGCGCGCTGCACCGCTTGGCCCTGGGGGTCGAGGATCTCCGGCTTGAGCATGACGTCGACTACGACGCGAGCCACTGGTACTCCCGGTGGTGGTGCGGTGGTGGTGATGCTTGACGCTGCACCGGCCAGCGTACCCGGAGGAGAAATCTACGCGGGTAGATATTCAGAGTAAAGGTCACGTTAGGGTATCGGGACCTGGAACCCTTCCAGAAAACGTCCTGGAAAAAGTAAGGTCCCCGTACGAGGATGATGAGTGACTGAATTCATCGTCTCGCATTACTGTGCCAGGCGCAGTACAAATAAAAGAACCATACTCGCGAACGAGTGGGAGTCCAGCGTCGCTGCACGTGATTCGGCGGTAACCGGCCTCCGGGCCGCCGTGGCAGCGAGCCTCCCGGAAGGACCGATATCCGTGGCACAGCGTGTAGTGGTCACCCTCGCCGACGACATCGACGGCGGAGAAGCGTCGGAAACGGTTGCCTTCGGACTCGACGGGAAGACGTACGAGATCGACCTCAGCTCCAACAACGCGGAGAAGCTGCGGACCGCTCTCGCCCCCTACGTGGAGGCCGGCCGCAAGCGCGCCCGCTCGGGCAGGACGTTCCACCACACCGCCGTGGCCCCCGACCCCAAGGCCGTGCGGGCCTGGGCGGAGTCCAACGGCTTCGGGGTGCCCGCCAGGGGTCGCATCCCCAAGAAGGTCTACGACGCCTTCAACGAGGCACACACGACCGTTCATTGAGTCGACTTGCCATGAACCCGGGGTGATCGGCTAGAGTCTGGAGCGCGCCGCGGGGCAGGGCAGACAAGGCCCGAAGCCCCGGGAGCCGCGCGGGTGTAGTTCAGTAGCAGAACACCCTCTTTCCAAGAGGGAGGCGCAGTGTGCGATTCCTGTCACCCGCTCCAGCCCACTGGCCCCGACCCGGGTCGGGTATAGTGAGTGTCGTGCGGACGTGGCTCAGTTGGTAGAGCATCACCTTGCCAAGGTGAGGGTCGCGAGTTCGAATCTCGTCGTCCGCTCGTGAGTCGGAGGGCCCGGTCCTTGAGGACCGGGCCCTCCGCCATGTGCGCGCAAGTTTCGGCCTTGCCCCCTGACATTTGTCATCCGCATGCGTGACAGCCCGCACTGCCGCGGCGTCCGTTCCCCGGCCAGGCTTGACGGCATGGACACGATGATCGAAGTGAGCGCCCTGCGGCGGCGCTACGGGGGAAGCGGCCAGGACGGCTACGAAGCCGTCCGCGGCGTGGACTTCTCGGTGGGGCAGGGCGAGATCTTCGCCCTGCTCGGCACCAACGGGGCCGGGAAGACGTCCACGGTCGAGGTGCTCGAAGGACTGGCCGCGCCGACCGCGGGCGAGGTGCGGGTGCTGGGGCGCGATCCGTTCAAGGAGCGCGCGCAGGTGCGTCCGCACACCGGCATCATGCTTCAGGAAGCCGGGTTCTCCAACGACTTGACCGTCGCCGAGACCGCCCGCATGTGGGCCGGCTGCACCGGCCGGCCGGCTCCGGTATCCGAGGTACTGGGCACGGTGCGCCTGAACGAGCGGGCGGACGTGCGCGTGAAGCAGCTGTCCGGCGGCGAACGGCGGCGCCTGGACCTGGCGCTCGCCCTGACCACGCGCCCGCGCGTGCTGTTCCTCGACGAGCCGACGACCGGCATGGACCCGCAGGCCAGGCAGGACACCTGGCAGGTCGTGCGGCGGCTGCGCGAGGACGGCGTGACGATCCTGCTGACCACCCACTACCTGGAGGAGGCGGAGGCGCTGGCGGACCGCCTGGCGATCATGCACCGGGGCCGGATCACCGTCATGGGCACCCCCGCCGAGGTGATGGCCGCCCACCCCGCCCGCATCCGTTTCCGCCTGCCCGAAGGACTCGACCCGGCGTGGCTCCCGCTGCCGGGACCGGTCGACGTGTTCGACGGGAACGTCGAGGCGCAGACCGGCAACCTCCAGCAGTCGCTGACCGATCTGCTGCTGTGGGCCCGCGAGGCGGGCGTGGAGCTGCCCGGGCTCGACGCCCGGTCCGCTTCGCTCGAACAGGTGTTTCTCGCCATGGCTGAGGAGGCCGCATGAGCACGCACAACGCACAGAAACCGCTGACGTCGTTCCTCACCTGGGGCCTGCCGGACGCGGCGGCGCTGCGCCGCATGGGGGCGCTGGCGCGGGCGGAGCTGACGCTGCTGCTGCGCAACCGCACCGCGCTCTTCGTCTCGCTGCTGATGCCCGCCGCGCTGATCGGCCTCTCGTACACGGCGTCCGACCAGCTCGACCTGGCGGGCACCGGCCTCAGCCGCGGCGAGGCCGTGATGACCGGCGGCATCGGCATGGTGCTGATCATGGTCCTCTACCTCGGACTCATTCCCACATACGTGGCACGGCGCGAGGAGCGGGTCCTGAAGCGGCTGCGCACCGGCGAGCTGACGGACGGCGAGATCATGACCGCCACCGCGCTGCCCGCCGCGGTCCTCGCGCTCGTGCAGTGCGTCCTGCTGGTGGCCGGCGGTATCGCCGTGCTGGACGCGGCGGTTCCCAAGAACGCGGCGGTGCTGCTCCTCGGGCTGCTGCTCGGCACCGCGGTACTCGCCGCGGCGGCCGCGGCCACGGCCACGTTCACCAAGACCGTGGAGAGCGCGCAGATCACCGGCATGCCGCTGCTGATGATCTCGGTGATGGGCTCCGGCCTTTACTTCCCGCTCGACATCCTGCCCGACAACCTCGCGGACATCTGCCGCTTCCTGCCGCTCACCCCGGCCGTCGACCTGGTCAGGGCCGGCTGGCTCGGCGGGATCGACGCGTCCGACCAGTTGCGGGCCATGGCCGTCGGAGTGGCCTGGATCGCGGCCTCGGTGTTTGCTGTACGCCGGTGGTTCCGCTGGGAACCGCGGCACTGAACGGGAAGCAGGCCGCCCGCCGCACGCCCACCGGGCAGCACACCCGCCGACGAGGAGAGTCCGATGGTCACGTTCCGCCGACTGGAGGGCCTGCGGCGCACCAGCCAGCGCGCCAGGTTCCACCACTACGTCGCCTGGAGCCTCTACGTCATCGGCCTCACGAACGCGGTGCTGGTCGGCACGGTCCTGATCCGGGTGGCCGGCGAGAGCGACGCGGCGACGCTGGCCGCGGTGAGCACAGTGGTGGGCGGGCAGCTCGTGCTCGGCCTTGCGCTGACCCGTACCGCGCTGCGGTACTACCTCGGCGGGCAGGACCGGCCGGGCCGGCTGCTCGCGGTGTACTACGCGGCGACGGCGGCGACCCTCGTCGCCCCCGTACTGGCCGAGGCGGCGGGCGGCATGCCGGAGGAGGGCCGCGCCATCGCCGTTTACCAGGCCGTGTACTGCGCCGGTCCCGCCGTGCTCGCGTGGCCGCTGCGCCGCGCCACGGCCATCTGCGCGGCGCCGGCGGCGGCCTGCGCGATCGGCGCGGTCGCGCTGGGCGCGCCGCTGCTCGCCGGCTTGGTGATCGGTGTCGCCACGGCGGCCGGTGCGGCGGTGTGCGGCGCCGCCTTCCGGACCAGCGCGTGGACGTTGAAGGTGGTCGACCGGTTGGATGCGGCCAGGGAGACGGAGGCGAGGCTCGCGGTGGCGGAGGAACGGCTGCGGTTCGGGCGGGACCTGCACGACGTGCTGGGGCGGAACCTGTCGGTGATCGCGCTGAAGAGCGAACTCGCCGCGCAGCTGCTCCAGCGCGACAGGGGCGCGGCGCTCGACGAGATGGCGGAGGTCCAGCGCATCGCGCGGGACTCGCAGCGCGAGATCCGCGAGGTGGTCCGCGGCTACCGCAGGGCGGATCTGCACGCGGAGCTCGTCGGGGCCCGCGGTGTGCTCCAGGCGGCGGGCATCACCTGCCGTATCGAGGACCGGCACGGCGAGCGGCTGCCGGAGCCGGTCCAGTCGGCCCTGGGCTGGGTGGTGCGCGAGGGCACGACCAACGTGCTGCGCCACGCGGACGCGGGTTGGTGCACGGTACGGCTGCGCCGGCTGGCGGACGGTGAGGCGGTGCTGGAGATGGAGAACGACGGGGTGCTCGCGGAGGGCGCCCAGGACAGCCCGGGCGGCGGCATGGGGCTGGCCGGGCTGCGGGAGCGGGTCGCCGCGCTCGGGGGCTCGCTGAGGGCGGAACGGGGCGCGGGCGGGGCGTTCCTGCTGACCGCCCGGGTACCGGCCGGAGGGGCGGAATGACGGGCGACGAGAAGACCAGAGTGCTGCTCGCCGACGACGAGCACCTGATCCGCGGGGCGCTGGCGGCGCTGCTCGCCCTGGAGGACGACCTGGCGGTCGTCGCCGAGGCGGGCACCGGTCCTGAGGCGCTGGCCATGGCGCTGGCGCTGCGGCCCGACGTGGCGGTGCTCGACCTCCAGATGCCGGGGCAGGACGGGGTGGCCGTGGCCGAAGCGCTGCGGTCCCGGCTGCCGGAGTGCGCGGCGATGATCGTGACCTCGCACGGGCGGCCCGGCGACCTGAAGCGGGCGCTCGCGGCGGGGGTCCGGGGCTTCCTGCCGAAGACGCTGTCCGCGCAGCGGCTGGCCGAGATCATCCGTGCGGTGCGCGCGGGCAACCGCTACATCGACCCGGAACTGGCCGCGGACGCGATCAGCTCGGGCGACTCGCCGCTGACCCCGCGCGAGGCGGAGCTGCTCGAACTGGCGGCGGACGGCGCACCGGTCGCGGACATCGCCGCCCGCGCGTCCCTGGCACCCGGCACGGTGCGCAACTACCTGTCGGCCGCGGCGGCGAAGCTCGGCGCGGAGAACCGCCATGCCGCGGCCCGCATCGCCCGCGAACGCGGCTGGCTGTGAACCCCGGGCCGTGAACCGCGGGCCGCGCGGGGTGCGCGGGCGCGTCAGGTCCAGGGGGTGCCGGTCAGCAGCTGGTACGCCTCCGCGTAGCGGGCCCGCGTCCTGGCCACGATGTCCTCGGGCAGGGCGGGCGGTGGGGCGTCGCCGGTGCGGTCCCAGCCGGCGGCGGGGGACGAGAGCCAGTCGCGGATGAGCTGCTTGTCGTAGGGCTTCTGGGGGCGTCCTGGCTCCCACTCGGCCTTGCGCCAGAAGCGGGAGGAGTCGGGCGTCAGGACCTCGTCGGCGAGGATCAGCGGGCCGTCGGGGCCCGCGTCCGGCGCCATGCCGAACTCGAACTTCGTGTCGGCGAGGATGATCCCGCGGTCCCTGGCGATGTCGCGGGCCCGGCTGTAGAGGGCGAGCGTGGCCTGGCGCAGCCGGGCGGCCGTCTCGGGGCCGACCTGGCGGGCGACCTCCTCATAGCTCACATTCTCGTCGTGCTCGCCGACCGGAGCCTTGGTGGCGGGCGTGAAGATCGGCGCGGGCAGCTCGGAGCCGTCGACGAGCCCCGGCGGGAGCGCGAGGCCGCATACGGTGCGGTCGCGTTCGTACTCGGCGAGCCCGGTGCCGGTGAGGTAGCCGCGGGCGACGGCCTCGACGGGGATCATCGACAGGGCGCGGCACACCATGACGCGGCCCGCCCACGCCTCGGGCGCCCCGGGCGGCAGCTCCGTGGAGATCACGTGTCCCGGCACGAGGTCGGCCAGCTGGTCGAACCACCAGAGCGAAAGCCGGGTCAGGATGCGGCCTTTGTCCGGGATTTCGGTCGCGAGCACCCAGTCGTAGGCGGATACGCGGTCGGTCGCGACGAGCACGAGGTCGCCCGTCTCCGTCCGGTACAGGTCCCGGACCTTCCCGGTGTGCACATGCACCAGTCCCGGCACGTGAACGGGCCGCGGCTTGTCGACGAATCCTGGCACGACGCCTCCTGGCGGCTTCTGGGACGGTTGGGCCGCGCGAATCCATTGTTCCGCAGGGAGCTGTCCGTTTCGTCACCGGGGCGGCGACGGACGGAGGCAACGGGGGCGGGAAGGGCGCGGGAGGCGCCCGTGGAGGGCTCCCGGCGCGTGCCGTGCTTCCGGCGGGCGCCGCAGAGACGTTCAGTCGCGTTTGCAGATACGGTCCAGCAGATTGGCCGTCGCCTTCTGGATGCGCGGGTCGAGGTGTCCTGGCCGGGCGAGCGCGGGCGACCAGGCGAAGGTGCCGGAGGCGAAGACCCAGGCGCCGCTCGGTGCCCGGTACAGCGACGTCTCCTGGTGGCGGCGGGCGCCGGTTCCGTCGCGGTACGGCGAGTGGGCGAGCAGGATGCGGCTCTCGGCGTCGGGCAGTTGGGTGCGCGGGTAGTAGCGGTCCGCCTCGCCGGCGACGAGCCCGGGCAGCTCCTCGCCCTCCGCCGCGCCGGTCGCCTCCCACAGCCAGTGGCCGGCATTGCGCACGACCAGCGGGTGCGGCCGCGGGACCGGGCCCGCGTACTGCACGCCGAGCAGCGTCTGCTCCGGCTGCCCCTGGTCGCGCCACAGCGCGGAACGGCCGGGCCCCTGGCGTTTGCGGCAGCTCAGCAGCCGGTCGCTGTCGCCCGAGGGCAGCGCGCTGAGCGTGACCTGCCAGTACATGGTGTTGGCCGAGAGGAACACCAGCGAGGTGCCGCCGTCCCTGGCGTCCTCGACGGCGCCGCGCATCGGCACGGACCAGTACTCGTCGTGCCCGGAGAACACCAGACCGCGGTAGCGGGACGCGTCCACGCGCCCGGCGTGCAGGTCGCGGGCGGTGGCGTAGGCCAGGTCGTAGCCGTAGCGCTCGGCCCAGCGGATGAAGTCGTAGGCGTGCCCGGCGTGCAGCGGCAGCCCGGCGCCCGCGAAGGGGCGGTCGAAGCAGACGGTGATGGCCGCGTTCTGCTCGCCGATGAGCCGGCCGGCCGCGTCCCAGGCGTGGTAGAGGCTGGCGCCGCCGCGGCCGTCCTCGGGGAAGAGGTTGTACGCCTGCCAGGTGATGTCGGGCAGGACGAGGCACAGGTCGGCGGGGTGGTCGTCGCGCACGGTGAACGGCACGTGGGACCGGAACTCGCCGTCCGCGGTCGTCAGAACGGCGACGTACGCGCCCGGCAGCCAGTCGGGCGGCACCTGGAGGCGCCAGGACAGCCACCAGTGGTGGCAGGAGACGGTGCGGCCCGCGATCAGCGGGGCGGGCTGGCGGATGCCGATGAGGCGGGGGCTGCTCAGCAGCAGGCGGGCGCCGTCGCCGCCGAAGTAGCCGATGCGGTAGATGTCGATGGTGAACTCCCGCGGCGGGTCGACCGTGACGCGGAAGTCGAGCGGGCCGCCCGGCGCGACGGTGCTCTCCGTGACGAAACCCTTGATCTGGCAGTCGACGTCGTCGGCGGTCCGCAGTCCCGGCGGTGTCCGCACGGCGGGCAGCCCGAGGCCGTTCGTCCGCAGGTGGCCGTCGCCGGCCCGCACCCAGGGCAGCGGGCCCTGGCCGAACGGGTCGGAGACCGCGTGCGTGAGCGCGCCCGACTCCCAGCGCCGGACCTGCTCCGTACTCTTGCTCACTCGCCCCTCCCGGCCCCTGACGGTGATGCGGCGCGCCCCAGGCACCGCTCCCGGCACCGCTCCCGGCACCACCCTCGACACCGCCCCCGGCACCGCACCGGGAGAAGACGGTACGTCACCGTACCGTCACGGCGGCGGTCGGCGGCGGCTGCCCGATGGTGGCGCCGCCGGAGGGGCCTGTCGAGCCCTCGCGGCTGAAACGTGCGCATTCGCCTCAGACCAGCCGCACCGGCTTGTCCGCGCGCACCCCGGCGTCGACCAGCCAGTCCCGCAGCGGTCCGGGGTCGCCGTCGTCAACAAGGCTGTGCACCGGCGCCGACAGGTCGTCCCGGCGTTTCTCACCGTCGGCGAGCAGCACCGGGCCGTCCAGCCAGTCGAGGCCGGCCGTGGCCTTCGTGGTGTCCGCCGCGGCGCAGCAAACGGCGGCGGACACGTGCTCGATGAGCAGTTCCCTGTCGCTGCGCGGCGGCGCCAGGGGCGGCGGGAAGGCGGCGCCGGGGGCGGCCGGGTCGGCGCCCACGGCGGCCGGGGCGCGCCGGGCGTCGCACCGGGCGGCGTGTGCGCCGAGTCTGGCGGCGAGTGCTTCGGTGCCGTCGGCGACGGCGGCGTCCGCCAGCCGCTGGAGGGCGCGGGCCAGCGTGGGCGTCTCGGCGGCGCCGAGGACGTCGAACAGGCGCGCGGCGCGGTCGCGCCAGATGCGGTCGACGACCTCGTCGGGGTACGCGGTCCAGTCCACGGGGGCCCAGTCGGCGCCGTGGCCGGCGGGCACGCCGTGGAAGAGGCGGGCGGCGAGCAGGGAGACCGCCTCGTCGACGGCTCCCGGCTCCTCCAGCAGGTCGCACGCGGGGCGTTCGCCGAGCCGCGCGGCGAAGCCGTCGGCGAGGCGGTCGCGGCGGGACAGCTCGGTGAGGGCGGCGGCCACGCCGGCGTCCAGGCGCCGGGGCCAGCGGCCGACGCGCCAGGCGGGCAGCGCGACGCGGGTCAGCAGCCGGTCCCAGCCCGCGTACGCGAGGCCGACCTGCTCCTGCGCGAGCGCCCGCGCCCCGTGGTCCACGCCCTGGGCGCGCGCGGCGGCGGCCGCGGCGACGCCGCGCTCCATCTCGGCGCTGTGCGTCGCCGCGATGCGCAGGAACAGCCGGGCGAGGCGGCCGGCCGAGGCGGTCAGCGGGCGGCGCAGCGGCGAGACGCCCCGGGCGAGGCCGGCGGCCGCGTCCCAGGCGCGCACACAGCGGCGCGCGGCGGCGATGTCGGGGTGGGCGGCGGGTCCTGTGCCCGCGACGACGGGCGCGAGGAGGGCCCGCAGCTCGGCGACCCGCATCCACCACAGGAACGGCGAGCCGATGACCAGAACGGGCGCCGCCGTGCCGGGGTGCCCGGGCGGCTCCTCCAGCCAGCTGTCGCAGTCGGGGGTGAGCGCGATGCCGCCGGGCGCGGGCACGTCGAGCCGCTCCGCGAGATCTCGTATCAGGCCGTGGAGCGCGGGCGCGGCACGTTCCGGCAGGGGGATCACCGGGGTCACGGCGGGCCGGGCGCGGCAGATCATGATTCCGGTGGTCACGGCGACGGCCGCGACGACGGCCGCGAGCACGGAGACCGGTGCGCGCAGCGTACCGGCCGCGCCGGGGGCGCCCGAGGCGAACAGCACCACCGTGACGGCGGCCGGGAGCAGCGCGAGCGCCAGCGCGCTGTTCCGCACCCGGAGCACGGCCAGCGCGTGATCCCGCGCGGAGAGTCCGGCTTTTCGCGCCTTACGCTGCCCCATGCCCTGCCCTCCGCAGTGCGACGCCGCTCGGCCTGTCCCCCGCCGTTCCTCCACTGTCGCACCGGTCGCCGGCACCGCAACGTGCGATGCCGCCGATCGCCACGGGGGCGCGTGACCACGTGGGCGGAAGACGTTGCGCCGCACCCTAGTTGGGCGCGGCGGGCCCGTCAGCAGGTCAGCGGATCGGTCACTCGATGGAGGGGCTTTGGGGAGAGGACGGAACCGCGGAGGCCGCCTGCGCGGCAATGTCGGTGCGGTGGTGGGAGCCGGCCAGCCGCACCCGGGCGACGGCGCGGTAGGCGAGGGCCCTGGCCTGCGCGAGATCGGGTCCGGTCGCGGTCAGGGACAGCACCCGGCCGCCCGCGCTCACCACCCGGCCCGCCTCGTCGCGCCGCGTGCCGGCGTGCAGCACGTACGCGCCGGGGGCGTCCTCGGCGGCGATCTCGTCGAGCCCCTCGACGGGGTCGCCGGTCCTGGGCGCCTCGGGGTAGCCCTCGGCCGCGACCACGACGGTGACGGCGGCGCCGTCGCTCCAGCGCAGCGGCGGGAAGCTGCCGAGGGTGCCGGTGGCGGCGGCGTGCAGCAGCCCGGCCGGCGGGGTGAGCAGCCGGGCCAGCACGGCCTGGGTCTCCGGGTCGCCGAACCTGGCGTTGAACTCGACGACCCGCACCCCGCGGGAGGTCAGGGCGAGTCCGGCGTAGAGCAGGCCGGAGAACGGGGTGCCGCGGCGGCGCAGCTCATCGACGGTGGGCCTGAGCACGGTGTCGAGGACCTCGTCGGTCAGCTTCGGATCGGCCCAGGGCAGCGGGGAGTAGGCGCCCATCCCGCCGGTGTTGGGCCCCTCGTCGCCGTCGCGGGCCCGCTTGAAGTCCTGCGCGGGCTGGAGCGGCACGACGGTCTCGCCGTCGGTGACGGCGAACAGGGAGACCTCGGGGCCGTCGAGGAACTCCTCGATGACGACCCGCTCGCAGGAACGGGCGTGCGCGCGGGCGTGCGCCAGGTCCTCGGTGACGACGACGCCCTTGCCCGCGGCCAGGCCGTCGTCCTTGACGACGTAGGGCGGGCCGAAGGCGTCGAGCGCCGCGTCGGCTTCCCCGGGGGTGGTGCAGACGTGGGCGCGGGCGGTCGGCACCCCGGCCGCGGCCATGATCTCCTTGGCGAACGCCTTGCTGCCCTCCAGGCGCGCGGCCTGTGCGGAAGGACCGAAGACAGGGATGCCCGCGGCGCGCACCGCGTCCGCGACGCCGGCGACCAGCGGGGCCTCGGGGCCGACGACGACGAGGTCCGCCCCGAGCCGGGCGGCAAGCTCCGCGACCTCGGGGCCGTTCACCGCGTCGACCGGGTGCGGTTCCGCCACCTCCGCCGTCCCGGCGTTGCCCGGCGCGCAGTGCAGCTCGGTGACGTCGGGGTCCTGGGAGAGGGCGTGGCACAGGGCATGTTCGCGGGCGCCGCCGCCGATGACAAGGATTCTCACGGGGCCCAAGAGTAGGCCCTGTCCGCCGCCCACTCTTTCGGGTGAGGGGTGGTCCGCGGGGTCCCGGCCGTGCCGCCCGCGGGTGGCGGGAACGCGGCCCGGCGCGCCGTTCCCCGCCGGGGAACGGCGGCGGGGCGGCGGCGCGGAAGGCACTAGAAAGGCTTTCCCGGCCCGGGGTGCGGGCCTGTCGTGGGGAGTGTGAGGGTGGTGAGTCTGCCCGAGATGTCCGGGGGAACGGTCGCGGCCGACCGGCTGGCGGAGCTGTATGCCTGCGCCGAGGCGGACGCGGCGCGGACCGCGGACTGGTATCTGGCCGCCCGGGTGTGGAAGCGCCGCACGGCGTGGCTGCTGCGCTGCGGCACGTTCGCGGGGGCGGCGGGCGGCGCGGTGCTGCCGCTGGTGGGCGTGGCGGGCCGCTTCGGCTGCCTGTCGCTGCTCGGCGCGGTGGCCGCTCTGGCCTGCGACCGGTACCTGGGGCTGACGTCCGGGTGGATGCGGGACGTGGCGACGGCGCAGGCGGTGCGGGAACGGCTGGCGGTCCTGCGGTACGACTGGGCGGCGGAGGGGCTGCGGGACGGGCTGGCGGAGGAGGCGGCGGAGCGGCGGCTCGGCGTGCTGCGGCGGTTCTCCGAGGACGTGACGGAGCTGGTGCGGGCGGAAACGGCGGACTGGATGCGGGAGTTCCACCCGTACGGCCGGGTGTCCGCGGGTGGGCAGCGGCGGGTCCCGGCCGCCGGCCGGGACGGCGGCCGGGACGGCGGCCGGTCGGAGGCGGACACAGCGCTCAGGGCCCGCTTCCTGGCGGACCGGACAGGCATGCGGCCGGGGATGCCCAGGCAGCGACCGCCGGAGAGCGGCGGGTGATCCGGCGCGGGTGCGGCGCGGGACGAGGGCCGACGGCAGGAGCGGCACGGACACCGGGCCGGGCCGGTACGGACACCGCGGGAACGGCGCGGGCCGGGGCGCGGCCGGCGGGTGCGCCGTGGCGCACCCGCCGACTCGGCCGAGGACGGTCGTGGAGCCGCCGCGGCACGCATCCCGGGCCGGACGCGGCACGGCGGCGGGTGACCCCCGCCCGGGGAGGGCGGATGCGGGGTCAGCTGAAGACGATCATGGACCCCTGGGCGAGGCTCCGGGTCGCCGCGGCGTGCAGGCCGAGCCAGACGTGGCGTTCTCTGGCGAACGGGCCCTCGCCGTATCCGGGCAGAGCGGCCGGCTCCTCCAGGCTGGTGGGGCGCGACGGCGGGTCGGGGGCGGGCGGCGGGTTGACCGGGTTGATGTCGAGTACGGGGGCCACCAGCTCCAGCTCGCGCAGCAGGCCGTGGCTCGACCCGAGCGGGCCGCCGCCGGCCAGCAGCGACTCGTTGACCAGCGGGTGCGGGAAGTCGACCGGCACGTAGGCGCCCGCGTGGTCGAAGTGCCACACGAGGTGCGCCTGCTGGGCGCTCGCCTCGAACATTTCGAGCAGCTGCTGGTAGTCACCGTCCAGCTCGTCGGCGGGCGAGACCGGCAGGCCGCTCAGCTGGAGCAGGTAGGCGCGGCGCAGCAGGTGCAGGGCCGCGTAGTCGAAGCCGGCGATGGGGGCCACCGAGCCGGACATGCCGGGGACGTAGCCGTACACCGGGACCGGGGGCAGCCCGGCCTCGGCCAGGGCCCGGTCGTACTCGGCGAGCTCGTCGGCGAAAGGGTTGTCGGGGCTGTGGCACAGCACATCGACGAGGGGGACCAGCCACAGGTCACAGGCCACGTAACGGCTTTCTCTCGAACGGTTGCGTACCGCCAGCGTAGGGCCTGGAAGGGCGGTCACGCCCCGGCCAGTTGAGCGGCGAGTTCAAGTGCGTGGGAGCGGTGGGCCTGCAGCAGGCGGCCGGTCTCGGCGGCGTCCTGCCGTTCGACGGCGTCGGCCAGTTCGAGGTGGCCGGACCAGAGCCGCCCGGCGAGGCCGGGCTGCCGGCGCAGGCGGGGCACGGTGAACGCCCAGCAGGCGACGCGCAGCCGGTCGAGGAACTCGCCGATGTGGGGGTTGCCGAGCAGCGCGTCGAGTTCGCGCCAGAAGCGCAGGTCGTAGGCGATGAGGATGTCCAGGTCACCGGCCAGGGCGGCCTGCCTGGCCGCGGCGGCGCGGCGACGGATGGAGGTGAACGCCTCGGGTACCGCCTCGCGCAGGCTTAACCCCGGGTCGGCGTGCAGTATCCCGTCGCTGACGAGCCGCTGGGCTTCGACCATGTGCCGGTAGTCGGTCAGCGAGAAGCGCCGGATGCGGAAGCCGCGGTGCTGTTCGACCTCGAGCAGGCCCTGGGCCGAGAGGTCCACCAGGGCTTCGCGCACCGGCGTGGCCGAGACGCCGTACTGTTCGGCGATCTCGCGCACGGTGAACTCGCCGCCGGGGGCCAGCCGCCCGGCGAGTATTTCCTCCCGAAGAGCGTCGGCCAGTTGTTCGCGCAAGGTGCTGCGTTGAATCACGGCGGTCCAGCCTAGACCCCTTCCATTGACAGCATACCGCTTATACGACAGTATGCTGTCAATGATGACGGGAAGAGACGCGCGCAGAGACGGGCGCAGAGACGGGCGGAGACCGGAGGACACCATGCGGAAGACCGTGCATCTGGCCGTGTACGACACGCTCGCCGACTGGGAAACCGGGCACGCCACGGCCGAGCTGACCAGGCGCGGCCACCGGGTGGTGTCGGTGGCCGCGACGGACGCGCCGGTCACCACCGTCGGCGGCCTGCGCATCCTGCCGGACACCACGCTGGATCTGCTGCGCCCCGAGGACAGCGCCCTGCTGATCCTGCCGGGCGCCGACCTGTGGCTGACCGGGGACGCGCTGGCGCCGTTCGCCCGCGCGGCCCGCGCCTTCCTCGACGCCGGGGTGCCCGTCGCCGCGATCTGCGGGGCGGCGTTCGGCCTGGCGCGGGCCGGGCTGCTCGACGGCCGCGCGCACACCGGCGCCGACCGGCAGGTGCTCGACGCCAGCGGCTACGCGGGCGGCTCGCGCTACCTGGACGCGGACGCGGTGACCGACGGCGACCTCATCACCGCTGGGCCCACGGACCCGGAGGCGTTCGCCCGCGAGATCTTCGCCAGGCTCGGCGTCTTCGAGCCGCACGTGCTCGACGCCTGGTTCCGGTTGTTCGCGCACTCCGACGCGTCCGCCTACCCGACGGTGGCGGCGGCCGGATGAGCGGAACGGAGCGGCCCGCCGGCCCGGCGGACCCCGCGGAGCCCGCGGACCCGGCGCTGCTCTCGGGCAGTGCGCTGGCGGTCTTCCGCCTCAACGGCCAGTTCCTCGCCGCCGCGGAGCGCATGGCGCGCCCCGCGGGGCTGACCGCGGCGTGGTGGCAGGTGCTCGGCGCCGTGCTGCGCGAGCCGCTGCCGGTCGCCGGGATCGCGCGGGCCATGGGCATCACCCGGCAGAGCGTGCAGCGCATCGCCGACCTGCTGGTCGGGCGCGGCCTCGCCGAGTACCGGCAGAACCCGGCGCACCGCAGGGCCAAGCTGCTCGCGCCGACCGCGGAAGGACGCGCCGCGGTCGCGCGCGTCGGGCCCGCGCACACGGAGTTCGCCGCGCGACTCGGCGAAGCGCTCGGCGGGCCGGAGGAGTTCCGCTACGTGCTCGCGGTGCTCACCCGGCTGTCCGAGGTCATGGACGGACTGCCGGACACCCGCGGCTGACCGCGCGCGGGCGAGAACCGTTCGCGGGGACCGCGCGTCCTCAACACTGCGGCGGCCGGACCGGCGGCGTCCGGGCCCGGCGCACGGGCCGCGGCACACGGGGACCCGGCCGCGGCCGGTTGACCTATCCTGCCTGCGACCTGATCACGCCTTCCGGGGGAGGAAAAGCGCGCATGAGACCGCTGGAGCCGGAGGACCCGCAGGCCATCGGCGGTTACCGGCTGCTCGGCCGGCTCGGCGAGGGCGGGATGGGGCAGGTCTACCTCGCCCGTTCACAGCGCGGCAGGACGGTGGCCGTCAAGACCATCCAGCCGGCCCTGGCCAGGGAGCGCGCCTTCCGGGAGCGCTTCGCGCAGGAGATCGCCACCGCCCGCCGGGTGGGCGGTGAGTGGACCGCGCCCGTGCTGGACGCCGACACCGAGGGCCGGGTGCCGTGGGTCGCCACCGGGTACATCGCCGGGCCCACCCTGCACCGGGTGGTGGCCGAGGACTACGGCCCGCTGCCGGAGCGGTCCCTGACGTTCCTCGCCAGGGGCCTGGTCCTGGCACTGCGCGATATCCACACCACCGGGCTCGTGCACCGCGACCTCAAACCGTCGAACGTCATGATCACGATCGAGGGGCCGCGCGTCATCGACTTCGGCATCGCCCGCGCCCTGGACGCGGTCACCTCGGGCGGGCTGACCCGCACCGGGGCGGTCATCGGCTCGCCCGGCTTCATGTCCCCCGAGCAGGTGCGCGGCGCGCGGCTGACGACGGCGAGCGACATCTTCTGCCTCGGCGCCGTGCTGGCCTACGCGGCCACCGGCCGACTCCCGTTCGGCACCGCGGACAGCGGCGGCCACGCCCTGATGTTCCGCATCGTGGAAGAGGACCCGGCGCTCGACGGCATTCCCGACGCTCTCCTCGGCCTCGTCGGCGACTGCCTGGACAAGGACCCGGAACGACGCCCAGGCATCCCCGAGTTGCTGGAGCGCACCGGGACCGCCGCCGAGGCGGAGCCCTGGCTGCCCGCCGAGGTGCTGGCGCAGCTCGGCCGGCACGCCGTGGCCCTGCTGGACAGCGAGGACCCGGCCGCCGCGGCCGGCCCGCCCGCGCCCCCGACCGCGCCGCCGCGCCCCGGCGGGGCGCCGGCCCACATCACCGCGGGCGCCCCCACCGCGCACCCCCTCACGTACACCGCACCGGCGTACGCGCCCGGCGCGGCGCCCGTCCGCACTCCGCCGCCGGCGCACGCACCCGGCGCGCACACACCGCCGCCGTGGCGGACGCCGCCGCCGCCCGGCCACGCCTGGCCCGCGCCCGGCCCGGCCGTGCCGCAGGGGCCGCCGCCGGAGCCGCGGCGGGCGAGCGCCCTGGCGAACGCCCTGACCTGGCTGTTCGCCGTCATGGCCCTGCTCGTCGTGGTCACGCTCGTGGTCCACCTGCAACTGCTCGGCGACCTGCGCGAGGAGCGGAAAGCCGACCCGTATCTCCTCTTCTCCTCCGTGGCGGACGCCGCCGAGGGGAGCAAGACCACGCTCGACGTGCTGACCACGCTCGTCGGCCTGCTCCAAATCGCGATCTTCGTCGTCTGGCTGATCTGGTTCCGGCGGATGCGCTGCAACGCGGAGGCGTTCGCGCCCGGCCGCATCCGCTACCGGCCGAACCGGGCCGTCATCTTCTGGTTCGTCCCCTTCGCCAACCTCGCGCTGCCCAAGCAGATCGCCGACGACATCTGGCGGGCCTCGCACCCGCTGCCGCACCCCGCCGTCGGCCTCGTCAACACCTGGTGGACGCTGCTGCTGGGCTGGATCGTGTACGGCATCGTCGTGAGCGGCGACCCGTGGCACGAGGCGGACGACTGGGACGAGGCCGTGACGCGGGGGAACCTGGGGGCCGTGGAGCAGGTGCTGTGCCTCGCCGCCGCCCTGGCCGCCGTGGTGTTCCTGAGGCGGCTGACCACCATGCAGCACAACCGGCTCACCGGGCCGAGATGAACGCGCGTGGCCGCCGCACCGGCGGCTCTGACCCGCATACGCGCCCACCGCGTTCACCTCTATCCTCGGTGAGACAACCACGTGAAACAATCGGGGGAGTCTGTTCCGTATGGACCGGCTGATGCCACAGGACCCGCACCGCATCGGTGCGTACCGGCTGCTCGGCCGGCTCGGCGAGGGGGGCATGGGCCAGGTGTACCTGGCCCGTTCTGAGCGCGGCCGTACCGTGGCCGTCAAGACGATCCGCTCCGCCCTGGCCCAGGAGCCGGACTTCCGGCGGCGGTTCTCGCTGGAGATCGCCGCGGCCCGCCGCGTCGGCGGCAGATGGACGGCGCCCGTCCTCGACGCCGACACCGAGGGCCCGGTGCCGTGGGTCGCCACCGGCTACATCGCCGGTCCCTCCCTGCACGAGATCGTCAGCCGCGATTACGGTCCGCTGCCCGAGCGCAGCGTCCGCCTGCTGGCCAACGGTCTTGCCCACGCGCTGCGCGACATCCACGACGCCGGTC
Source organism: Streptomyces sp. MP131-18 (assembly GCF_001984575.1). Taxonomy (GTDB): domain Bacteria; phylum Actinomycetota; class Actinomycetes; order Streptomycetales; family Streptomycetaceae; genus Streptomyces; species Streptomyces johnsoniae. Next base: position 3,628,397 of record NZ_LZNS01000001.1, read on the forward strand.
TGGTGCACCGCGACCTCAAGCCGTCCAACGTGCTGCTCACCATCGACGGGCCGCGCGTCATCGACTTCGGCATCGCCCGCGCCCTGGAGTCCGCCCCGGGCGAGGGCGTCACCCGCACCGGCGCCACCGTCGGCTCGCCCGGCTTCATGTCCCCCGAGCAGGTCCGCGGCCAGCAGATCAGCCCGGCGAGCGACGTGTTCTGCTACGGATCGCTGCTCGCGTACGCGGCGACGGGGCGCACCCCGTTCGGCGCCCTGGACTCCGGCGTGCACATCCTCATGTTCCGCATCGCCGAGGAGGGCCCCGACCTCACCGACATACCCGAGGGTCTGCGCCGGCTGATAGCGGGCTGCCTGGTCAAGGAGCCCGAACGGCGCACCAGCGTCGAGGAGTTGCTGGCCGCGACCACCCCCGACAACTCGCGGGAGCCGTGGCTGCCCGGCGAGCTGGTCGCCCAGCTCGGCCGGCACGCCGTCGCCCTGCTCGACTCGGAGAACCCCGAGAGCCGCACCGACGCCCGCGCCGTCCCCGCGGAGCCCGCGGACCCCACCGCCACCGGCGCCATCGCCGCCGCGCCCGCGGACCCGACGGCTACCGGCGCCGCCGGCCCGACCGCCGTCGGCCCCACGCCGCTCGACCCCGGCCCGACCCGGCCGGCGCCGCCGTCCTGGCCCTCGTCCGCGACCCCGCAGCCGCGGCCCGTTCCCGTGCCTTCTCCCTACTCGCAGCCGAACACCCCGTACCGGCCCGACGTTCCCTCCATCCCCTCGCTCGGCGGCTACGGCCCCTCGCCGTACGGCAGCACGGGCGCAGGACCTGCGGCGCCGCGGCGGCGCCGCGCGGTCCCGATACTCGCCGTCGGCGCGGTACTCGTGGTGATGGCGGTGCTCGGCGTCGTGGTCGCGACGCAGCTGACCGGCGGCTCGGGCTCGGGCTCGGACGCCGCCATCGACGAGGGCTATCTCGGCGCCTGGCAGGGCGAGTACGAGAACGCGAGCGGCGAAGTGCGCGAGCTGCGCTTCGAGATCACGCAGGGGGCCGAAGGCGAGATCGTCGGCAGCGCCCTGACCCTCAGCCCGACCATCCTGTGCTCCTACGAGGTGCGTCTCGACTCCTTCGAGGAACGGCTGTCGTTCACCGAGGAGTCCGCCTGGGCCGTTCCCTCGCACCAGACCACCGAGACGTGCCGCGACAACAGCACGCCGCAGACCCTCCAGCTGTCGGGGAACGGCGAGGAGATGACGTGGAACTACGGCGAGCAGACCGCGACGCTGAGCCCGGCCGACACCGCCTCCGAGGCGAACGTGCCGGAAACGCTGCTCGGCGCGTGGCGCGACGAGTGGCGTGACGAGGGCCTGGACGGCGAAGAGGTCGACGGCGAGGACATCATCACCATCTCCCAGGGTCCGATCGGGGAGCCGGTCCTGCGCTTCGAGCGTTCCGAGGCGGGCGAATTGGTCTGCGCGTGGGACAACCGCCTCGTCAAGGTCGAGGGGAGGGAAATCACGCTCGGACCCGATGTCCTCGACGAGTCGGTCTCCGATCCGGACTGCGGTGTCTACTCCGGTTTCCGGCTGTGGCACGAAGAGGACGACGACGACACGATCAAGGTCATCTGGCTCACCGCGCTGGACAGCGACCCCGGCGAGTTCGAACGCAACGACTAGGTGTGCCCCATGTCACGAAACAGCACGGGTTCCCGGCCTCACGGCAGGATCGGGAACCGATCACGGTTCGGCCTCTGTCCTCACCGGTGCGTACGGGCGCCCGTATTCTCATGAGGCTTACCGGAGCGAAGAGGAGTAACACAGCATGAAACCGCTCGGGCCGACAGATCCGCAACGGGTGGGCCACTACAGGCTGCTGGGTAAATTGGGCGCCGGCGGAATGGGCAGCGTGTATCTCGCCCGTTCCGACCGCGGGCGCACGGTGGCCGTCAAGCTGGTCCAGCCCGAACTCGCGGCACAGCCCGAGTTCCGCAGGCGCTTCCAGCAGGAGGTGGACGCCGCACGGAGGGTCGGCGGCGACTGGACCGCGCCGGTGCTGGGCTGTGACACCGAAGCGCAGACGCCGTGGGTCGCGACCGGCTACGTCGCGGGGCCCTCGCTGCACGAGGTCGTCTCCCACACCTACGGCAGGCTGCCCGAGCGTACCCTCTTCGTCCTGGCGAACGGCCTGGTCAAGGCTCTGCGCGACATTCACGCCGCGGGTCTGGTGCACCGGGACCTCAAGCCGTCGAACGTCATGATCACGATTGACGGGCCGCGGGTCATCGACTTCGGCATCGCCCGCGCCCTGGAGGCCGGCGGCGAAGGGCTGACCCGCACCGGCGCGGCCGTCGGCTCGCCCGGCTTCATGTCGCCCGAGCAGTGCCGCGGCGAAGTGCTGACCGCGGCGAGCGACATCTTCTGCCTCGGCTCCGTGCTCACCTTCGCGGCCACCGCGAGCACGCCGTTCGGCGACGCCAACAGCGCGATGACCGCGCTGATGCTGCGAATAGTCCAGGGCCAGCAGGACCTTTCGCAGGTCCCCGAGAACATCAGGCCGCTGGTCGAACGCTGCCTGGCCCAGCACCCGGCGGAGCGCCCCAGCCTGGACGAGCTGCTCGCCGCGACCACCACCGACGACGACGAGGAGCCCTGGCTGCCGGGCGCCCTGGTGGCGAAGCTCGGCCGGCACGCCGTGGAGCTGCTGGACTCCGAGGACCCGCTCCAGGCCCCGCCGCCGCCCACGACGCAGCCGCCGCCGGCCATGCCGAGCGTTCCGCCGACCCCGGCGCCGCCCTCGGCCATGCCCAGCCCGCCGCCCCCCACGGCCATGCCGAGCCCGCCGCCGCCCACGGCGCCGCTGGCCCCGCCGACGCCGACCCAGCTGAGCACCCCGGCCACGCCGCCGCCGAGCCCGCCGCCGAACTCGGGCGTCGACGGGATGGCGACCATGACCTCGGCCGTTCCCCCCGCGGGGTACGGCTACCCGCAGCAGCCCGGCGGCTACGGCTACCCGCAGGCCCAGGGCACGCCGGGCTACGGCTCGCCCGTGCCGCCCGAGGTGGCCTCGCTCCAGGGCCCGTACGGGCCCGCCTACCCGGGCGGCCCCGGAGGTCCCGGCGGTCCCGGCGGGCACGGCCCGGGCGGACACGGCGGACACGGCGCGCCCGGCGGGCAGCGCAAGAACATCACGTGGATCATCGTCGCCGCGGTCGTGGTCTTCGCCGTCGCGGCGGGTGTCGCGGTCGTCGCCCTCGGCGGCGACGACGAGGACCCGGAGCCGCCGGGGCCGACGGCGACGGGCCCGACCGTCGACCCGACCACCCCGGAGCCGACCGATCCCGAGCCGTCCGATCCGCAGACCACCCCGCCAGGGGACGCCACGGTGGGCTCCGAGTTCGTGGGCGACTGGGAGGGCGAGGTGATGGAGAACGGTGAGCCGAAGGGCTGGTACCAGCGGCTGGAGCTCACCGACGGCTCGGGCGGCGACGTCGTGGCCACCCAGTGGACCCTGCTCAGCACCCTGCTGTGCACCGAGGAGTCGGAGCTGGTCTCGGCCGGGGACGGCACGCTGACGCTCAACGGCGCCGGCGTCACCGACACGGTGCCCGACGACGACCCGTCCCGGTGCGAGCCGTACGGGGAGCAGACCATCGAGGTGCAGAACGACGGCTCGCTGCTGTGGACCGCGGGCGCCCTGTCTGCGGAGCTCAGCTCGTCGTACCTGAGCGCCGGCGGCGACGGCATGCCGCTGGGCATCTACGACCAGGTCTACTCGTCCTCGGACTACGAGATCACCACCGCCTACTCGGCGTCCGCGGGCGAGTTGGCGCTCACCTACACCAACGGCACCTGCACCTGGGAAGCGCCGCTGGTCTCGGAGCGGGAGGACGGGGCCTCGATCCTGGTCGGTCCGGGCGACACGACGAGCGGGGACTGCGACCCGCTGCCGTCCTACCGCCTGGAGTGGGAGCCGGTCGAGACCTTCGAGGACGCCGAGTCGATCGAGTTCACCCCGTACGGCGGCGACGGCACCGGCGGCTTCACGGCCGAGTACTCGGGGAGCGCCGACTGACACCGGGCAGGAGGACGGCCGCGGGCCGGCCGCGTGGCGAACACGCGGCCGGCCCGCGGCCGTCGGACGGTCGATTAGGTTTTCTGGACGAACGCGTTGATCTGAATGGTCTCGTCGCGCCCGGGGCCGACGCCGATCGCCGAGATCGGGGCGCCGGAGAGGTCCTGGAGGGCCAGCACGTAGGACTGCGCGTTCTTCGGCAGCTCCTCGAAGCTGCGGGCCTTGGAGATGTCCTCGCTCCAGCCCGGCAGGTATTCGTAGACGGGCTTGGCGTGGTGGAAGTCGGTCTGGTTGTACGGCAGCTCCGTCACGCGCCGGCCGTCGATGTCATAGGCGGTGCACACCGGGATGCGCTCCCAGCCGGTCAGGACGTCCAGCTTGGTGAGGAAGAAGTCGGTCAGCCCGTTGACGCGGGTCGCGTAGCGGGCGATCACCGCGTCGAACCAGCCGCAGCGCCGGTCCCGGCCGGTCGTCACGCCGAACTCGCCGCCGATGCGCCGCAGCGCCTCGCCGTCCTCGTCGTGCAGCTCGGTGGGGAACGGGCCCGCGCCGACGCGCGTGGTGTACGCCTTCAGGATGCCGATGACGCGGCTGATGCGCGTCGGCCCGACGCCGGAGCCGGTGCAGGCGCCGCCCGCGGTCGGGTTGGAGGACGTGACGAACGGATAGGTGCCGTGATCGACGTCGAGGAGCGTGCCCTGGCCGCCCTCGAACAGCACGACCTTGCCCTCGTCCACCGCGCGGTTGAGCACGAGCACGGTGTCGCACACGTACCCGCGCAGGCTCTCCGCGTACCCGAGCAGCTCCTCGACGACCTGGTCGGTGACGATGGCGCGGCGGTTGTAGAGCTTGGCGAGCACCTGGTTCTTGTGGTCGAGCGCGGCCTCGACCTTCTGGCGGAGGATCGATTCGTCGAACAGGTCCTGGACCCGGATGCCCTGCCGGTTGATCTTGTCCGCGTAGGCGGGGCCGATGCCCCGGCCCGTGGTACCGATCTTGCGCTTGCCGAGGAAGCGTTCGGACACCTTGTCCAGCGTCTGGTGGTACGGCGTGATCAGGTGGGCGTTGCCGCTGAGCAGCAGCCGGGAGGTGTCGATGCCGCGGTCCGCGAGGCCGCTCAGCTCGGAGAGCAGCACCTTGGGGTCCACGACGACGCCGTTGCCGATGACAGGGGTGCAGTCCGGGGAGAGAATCCCGGAGGGCAGCAGGTGCAGCGCGTACTTCTGCCCGTCGACGACGACGGTGTGGCCGGCATTGTTGCCGCCCTGGTAGCGCACTACGTAGTCGACCGAGCCGCCGAGCAGGTCGGTGGCCTTTCCCTTGCCTTCGTCACCCCACTGAGCGCCGAGCAGCACAAGTGCGGGCACAGGCGTACACCCCTTTCGAGCGGGGCATCTACGCAAGGGCTGCCCCGGATCGACGAAACCCCTGGCGCAATCGCGACAGGGGCTCTTGCACAGAGAGCTTACGGGAGACGCAGCCGGGAGGCGAACAGTCAGTGCTCATCGTCATCGACCCGACGGCGCGGCGGACGGATGGGGAAGCGGTACGGATCGCCAGAGACGTCCTGTGCGCGGGTCCCGGCGAGGTCAAGGTGTGCGTCCTGGAGGGGCCGCAGGCGCTGACGCGGGTGCTGGCCAGGCGGCGCGGGCGGCGGCTGGTGATCGTCGGGGACGACGGGGCACTGCTGCGGGCCGTGAAGCTGCTGCACCGCAACGGGGAGTTGGACATGAGCCCGCTGGCCATGGTGCCGGTCGGCCCGGGGCCGACGGTGGCGGTGGCGCGGACGCTCGGCGTGCCGACGGACGCGGTGGCCGCGTCGCGCGCGGTGCTCACCGGCATCGACCGGCGGCTCGACGTGCTGACGGACGACGCGGGGGGCGTGGTGCTCGGCCCGCTCGGCATCCCGGCGCCGCGGGCCCGCCCCTCGGGGGCGACGGCCCTGTGGTGGCGGACGGTTCACCGGCCGCGGCAGCGGCTGCGCGTGGAGGCGGACGGGCGGGTGCTCGCGGACGTGGACCGGCCGGTGGCGGGGGTGTCGCTGCGGGCGGCGGACGGCCTGGCCGAGGTGGTGGTGCGGCCGAGGCCCGCGGGCGCGGACGTCTCCGCGCGCGCGACCTCGGTGACGGTGTCGGGACCGGCGTTCAGCTACCGGGCGGACGCGGTCGACCTGGGGCCGACCCGGGCGCGGACGTGGACGGTGCTGCCCGGCGCGCTGCGGCTGACGGTCCCGGCCCGGCCCGGCTGACCGGCGCCCGGCCGATCAGCGGCCGGCCCCGCGCTCCTTCCAGCGGGTCAGGATCGCGTCGAACTCGGACGCGAGGAATTCGAGGAACTCGGCGGTGTCGGTGAGCCGTTCCCCGGCGGGGCTGTGCTCGCCGACGACCTCGATGCCCGCGTGCATGGTGGCGATCCAGCGGGCCAGCGCGGTGTCCCTGCTGGCGATGGCCTCGTACCAGATGTCGCGGTGGAGGCGGTAGCGCTCGCGCCGTGAGCCGGGCTCGCGCTCGCGGCTGATCAGGTGCATCTGCGCGAGGTAGCGGACCGCGCCGGAGATGGCCGCGGGCGAGATCTGGAGCCGCCGGGCCAGCGCCGCCGAGCTGAGCGTCGGCTCGTGCGAGATGAGCAGGCAGGCGAAGACGCGGGAGGCCATCCGCTGCATGCCCGCCTGGGTCAGGTCGGCCGCGAGGCGCTCGACGACGGCCGCCATGGCCTCCGTGTACGGCTCGCCCGCGAGCCGATCATCCGCTTCCCCGACAGTCGTATGGTGCTCGATCACCGTGCCATCCTGCCACCCCGCCTACGGCGTATTGACACTTCCTTAGCTTCACAACATTGTGAAACAACTGTAGGTTCGAAACATGACAGAGGCAACCAACGCCATCACCGTCAGCGGCCTGGTCAAGACCTTCGGCAGGACGCGGGCGCTGGACGGGCTCGATCTGGAGGTGGCGTCCGGCGAGGTGCACGGCTTCCTCGGCCCCAACGGCGCCGGCAAGTCCACGGCCATCCGCGTCCTGCTCGGGCTGCTGCGGGCGGATGCCGGCACGGCCTCGCTGCTGGGCGGCGATCCGTGGCACGACGCGGTCCAGCTGCACAAACGGCTCGCCTACGTGCCCGGTGACGTCGAGCTGTGGCCCAACCTGAGCGGCGGGGAAGCCATCGACCTCCTCGCGAAGCTGCGCGGCGGCCTGGACCCGGGGCGCAGGGACCAGCTCATCGAGCGCTTCGACCTGGACCCGACCAAAAAGGGCCGGACCTACTCCAAGGGCAACCGGCAGAAGGTCGCCCTGGTCGCCGCGCTCGCCTCCGACGCCGATCTGCTGCTGCTCGACGAGCCCACCGCCGGCCTCGACCCGCTCATGGAGGTCGTCTTCCAGGACGTCATCGGCGAGGCCAAACAGGCCGGCCGGACCGTGCTGCTCTCCAGCCACATCCTGGCCCAGGTGGAGAAGCTGTGCGATCGCATCAGCATCATCAGGCTCGGCCGCATCGTCCAGTCGGGAACGCTCAGCGACATGCGTCACCTGACCCGCACCACGATCGAGGCCGAGACCGAGCGGCCGGTCACCGGCCTGGCCGAGCTGCCCGGCGTACACGACGTCGACGCCGCCCACGGCACGCTCCGGTTCAGCGTCGACGGCCGGCACCTCGACGGCGCCGTCCGCCGGCTCGGCGAGTTCGGCATCCGCAGCCTGATCAGCCACCCGCCCACGCTGGAGGAGCTGATGCTGCGGCACTACGGCGACGAGCTGAAGGCCATGGAGAGCAACAACGGCGCGGGAGCGGCCCGATGACCGCCACCGCGACCAGGCCGCCCGCGGTGGCCGCGCCGCGCGGGCCCGGCCACGGCAACGCCCTCGCCGGCACCGGCACCCTCGTCCGCTTCAACCTGCGGCGCGACCGGATCAGGCTGCCGGTGTGGATCGGCTCCCTGCTGCTGGTCACGCTGGCCTCCGTCTCCAGCTTCACCTCCCAGTACCCCGAGGCCGAGGACCGCGCCTCGGTGAAGGAGACCCTGGAGGGGCCGGCCGGGCTCGCCATGACGGGCCCCGAGCACTACCTCGCCGGCGACTACACCTACGGCGCCATGACCGCCCACCAGATGATCGGCTTCATGGGCATCGCCATCGGCATCATGAGCGTCCTGACGGTCGTCAGGCACAGCAGGACCGAGGAGGAGACCGGCCGCGCCGAGCTGCTGCGTTCCAGCGTGGTCGGCCGGCACGCCCACATGACGGCCGCGCTGATCGTGGCCGCCGCCGCCAACGCCGTACTCGGCCTGCTGCTCGCGGCCGCGCTGACCGGGCTCGGCGTCGACAGCATCACCGCGAACGGCTCCCTGCTCTACGGCGCGGGCAGCGCCGCGGTCGGCATCACCTTCGCCGCCGCCGCCGCCCTGACCGCGCAGATCACCCCGTTCGCCCGCGGCGCCGCCGGGCTCGGCATGGCCGCGGTCGCCGTCGCCTACACGCTGCGGGCCGTCGGCGACGTCGGCACCGGCGCGTTCGCCTGGCTCTCCCCGATCGGCTGGGCGCAGCGCACCTACCCCTACGTCGACGACCGCTGGTGGCCCCTCCTGCTGAACGTGGCGCTGGCCGCCGCGGGCGTCGCCGCCGCCTTCTGGCTCAGCACGCGCAGGGACGTCGGGGCCGGGTTGCGCCCGCCGCGCCCGGGCCGTGCCGTCGCCGGCGGGACGCTCACCACGCCGCTCGGCTTCGCGGTGCGGCTGCACCGCGGGGTGCTGACCGGATTCGCCGCGGGCGGGCTGCTGTTCGGCCTGATGTACGGCTCGATCCTGGGCGACGCGGAGGACCTGCTGGCGGAGAACGACCAGCTGCGGCGCACCGTGGAGCAGCTCGGCGGCGACCTCGTCGAGTCCTTCGCCTCCGTCATCATGAGCCTCCTCGCCGTCGTCGCCGCCGCGTACGTGGTGATGGCGACGCTCAGGGCCCGTTCCGAGGAGACCGCGGGCCGGGCGGAGCCGGTGCTGGCCACGGGGCTCTCCCGGGCGAGGTGGCTGGGCGGGCACCTCGCCGTCGCGCTCGTCGGCGGCACGCTGATCATGGTGCTCGCCGGGGTCGGCTTCGGCGTCTCCGGCGCCGCGTCGGCCGACGACACCGGCCTGCTGGGCAGCCTGACGCTGGCCTCGCTCGCCTACGCCCCCGCGCTGTGGACGACGGCGGGCATCGCCGCCGTGCTGTTCGGCTGGTTCCCCTCGGCGTCGGCGGCGGCCTGGGCCGTACCGGCCTACGGCTTCTTCGTGACGGCCCTCGGTGAGGTCGTCGACCTGCCGGACTGGCTGTACAACCTCTCGCCCATCGGCCACGTCCCGCAGGTGCCCGCCGCCGACCTCAACTGGGCACCGCTGGTCGTCCTGACGGCGCTGGGCGCGGTGCTGATCCCCATCGGCCTGCTCGGCTTCCGGCGCCGGGACCTGGACACCAAGTGACGGCCGTCGGCTGAAGACCCGTCAGCCACGGCCGGCGGGCCGCGTTCCCCTCGTGCGGAGCAATGCGGCACCCGCGGGGACGCCTTCCGGATGCGCTTCTCGTCACACACTGTTCGCATGGGTGACAACCCGTCACGCCACCCCGCGTGCGGCAGCCGACCGGAGGTCAGTCACCCATGAAGCCCCTGCACCGTTTCGCCAGCCGCCTCACCGCGACCGCGGTCCTGTCCCTGCTCCCCCTCGGCGTCGCCGCCGCCCCGGCCGCCGCCCACGACGACGCCAGACCCGGCTGGGACCACGCCTCGCCGCTGACCATCTCGCCCAGCGCGGGCGGCTCCGGCACCTCGGTCACCGTCAAATCGTCCTGCCACCCCAGCGGCCCGGCCACCTCGGACGCGTTCGAGCGGCACATCACGCTGCGGAAGGCCCACGAGAACAAGTGGGTCGGTACCGGCCGCATCAAGCGCAGCGGCCTCCAGGTCGGCAGGAGCTACCCCGTGACCGTCCGCTGCACCGACGGTGTGACGCTGAGCACGTCGTTCACCTTCACCGCGGGCACCCCGTCCGGCGGCGCCTCGGCCGGCTTCGGCGGCTCCGGCTCCTCGGACAGCGGCGGCACCCAGGCCACCGCGCTCGCCATCGGCGGCGGCGTGACCGTCGCCGGCGCCGCCGGTTACGTGTTCCTCGCCCGCCGCCGCCGCGCCGCCGGCACCCACTACTGAGGGCCGGGCGCGTGACCCGCCCCCCACGGCCGGCCCGGCTCGCGGCGCTCGCCCGCACCCGGCAGCTGACCGGCGCGGCCCGCCGCGCCGGCGAAGTACCTGCGAAGATCCGCCGCCGCGCGCCGCGGCTCGCGGCGGCCGGCCGGACCCTGGCCCAGCGCGCCGTCGCGGCCGGCCGCGGCGCCGTCGCCGCACGCCGCCGCCCGCGGCCGGCCGCGCCCGCACCGGGCCGCCCCGCGGCGCGGACTCGGCAGCAGCGGCTGTCGGTGCGCAGCCGGCGGCTGGAGGTGGCGGCCGCGGTCGCCGCCGTCGCCATCGGAGTGGCCGCCGGGGTGCTCGCGCCCGGCTCAGGCGACGACGTCCGCGAGGCGCGCGCCTCCAGCAGCATCGCCGAGGGAGTGTCCCGGCCCGGCGCGGTGGACGCGCCCGCCGCGGCGCCGGACGCGGGATCGACCGCGGACCTGGACGCCTCCATATCGGGCCAGCCCTCGGACGTGGTGGCCGCGCCGCTGGCGCGGGCCGACCCGACGCGGGTCCGCATTCCGCAACTCGCCACCGACGTCGAGGTCTTCGGCGCCGACCTGGCACCGGACGGGGCGCCGCCCTCGCCCTCGGTCGAGGATGCGATGCGCGCCGCCTGGTACGCGGGAGGCGTCGCGCCGGGTGAACGCGGCGCCGCCATCCTCGTCGGCCACCTGGACACCTACGACGGGCCGGCCGCCTTCGCGGGGCTCGGCTCGCTCCGGCCGGGCGAGAACATCGAGATCGACCGCGCCGACGGCCGAACGGCCGTGTTCACGGTGGACTCGGTCGAGCAGTACCCGAAGTCCGACTTTCCCGACCAGCGGGTCTACGGCGCGGTCGGCACCCCGCAGTTGCGGCTGATCACCTGCGGCGGCCGGTGGACGCAGGACGGCGGCTACGACTCCAACATCGTCGCGTACGCCCGGCTGACCGCCACTGCCGGCCAGGACACCGCCGCGCCGCCCACGCCCGCGCCGGAACCGGTGCCCGTGCCCGGCGTTCCCGCCGGGTGAACGGCCCCCCGCGCCGCGGCCCCGACCGGGCCGCGGCGCCGCACGCTTTCACACCCGGCCGCGCGCCGTCCACAGTTCGGGGAACACCCACCTGCGGGCCCGCTTCTCCAGCCACTCCACGCCGGACGAACCGCCGGTGCCCGCCTTGCCGCCCATCGCGCGGCGGGTCGCCACCAGGTGGTCGCACCGCCAGCGCCACACCAGCTCGGCCACCTCGGTCAGCGCCTCGCCCAGCCGCAGCGGTCCGCTCTCCGCACCGGTCCCCCGGCCGCCGTCGCCGCCGGCCGCGTAGATCCGCCGCCACGCCGCCTCCACCGCCGGATGCGGCTCGTACCGCCCGGTGCGCTCCCGGTGCAGCACCTCGTCGGGTATCGCCGCGCCGTGCCGGGCCAGGTACGCCAGCGCCTCGTCGTACAGGCTCGGCGCGCGCAGCGCCCGTTCCAGCTCGGCGTGCGCCCGGGGCGTGCCCTGGTGCGGGACCAGCATCGAGGGCGACTTCTCGCCCAGCAGGAACTCCACGTGCCGGTACATCGCCGACTGGAACCCCGAGCCCTCGCCGAGCGCGGAACGGTAGGCATTGAACTGCCGCGGTGTCAGCTGCGCCAGCGGCTCCCACGAGGCGTTCAGCGCCCGCAGCTCGTGCGCCGAGCGGCCGAGCGCCGCCAGCGCCGCGGGCAGCCGGTCCGCGCGCAGCGCGTCCACGGCGGTGCGCCACTCGTGGACGAGCACGGTGAACCACAGCTCCATGACCTGTGTCGTGACCAGGAACGCCATTTCGCCCGGATCGTCGGTCAGCGGTCGTTGGAGGTGGGTCAGCACGTCCGCCTGGACGTAGCGCTCGTAGGGGGTTTCGTTCTGTCCGAAATCGGTCACCGGTTGCGACATCGTTGTCTCCTCACGGCTTGGTCGCCGTCAGGGTACGGGTGCCGACGGACAAGGCGCCCCGCTTCGTCACGGGGCGCCCTCGGTGGGAGATCTCCGTCAGGACAGGGTGTCGGCCGCCGTCGGGGAGCTGTCGCGGAGGAACTGCGCGCAGCGTTCGTACTCCTCCTGCTCGCCGATGGCCGCCGCGGCACGGGCCAGCGCATGGAGTGCGCGCAGGAAGCCGCGGTTCGGCTCGTGCTCGAACGGGATGGGGCCCTGGCCGCGCCAGCCGCTGCGCCGCAGCGCGTCGAGGCCACGGTGATAGCCGGTGCGCGCGAAGGCGTACGACTCGATGCTGCGGCCCTCGGCGAACGCGTCGTCCGCCAGCTGGGCCCAGACCAGCGAGGACGCCGGGTACTTCGCGGCCACCTCGGCGGGGGCCGTACCGGCCGCGAGCAGCTCGCGGGGCTCCGGATCGTCGGGCAGGTGCGTCGGGGGCGGGCCCCCGAGCAGGTCTTCGTGAATGGCCATGATGTCCAGTCTGCCGGGTCCGCGGTGGAAGGCCCAGTTGCTTCCTGTGCCTCCTGGCGGACGCGTTACTTGAGCCGGGTGCCCGTGGAGCGCAGGTCGCCGCACGCCTGGGTGACCCGCTCGGCCATCCCGGCCTCGGCAAGCTTGCCCCAGCTGCGCGGGTCGTACGCCTTCTTGTTGCCGACCTCGCCGTCCACCTTCAGCACGCCGTCGTAGTTGCGGAAGGCGTGGTCGACGATGGGCCGGGTGAACGCGTACTGGGTGTCGGTGTCCAGGTTCATCTTCACCACGCCGTTGCCGAGCGCGGTGGCGATCTCCTCGCGGGTGGAGCCGGAGCCACCGTGGAAGACGAAGTCGAACGGGCTCGCCTTGCCGTGCTTCGCGGCCACGCCCTCCTGGAGGTCCTTCAGCAGCTCGGGGCGCAGCACGACGTTGCCCGGCTTGTACACGCCGTGCACATTGCCGAAGGAGGCGGCGAGCAGGTACCGCCCGCGCTCGCCGAGGCCCAGGGCCTCCGCGGTGCGCAGGGCGTCCTCGACGGTGGTGTACAGCTTGTCGTTGATCTCGTGGGTGACGCCGTCCTCCTCACCGCCGGTCGGGGTGATCTCCACCTCCAGCACGATCTTGGCGGCGGCGGCCCGGGCCAGCAGCTCCTCGGCGACCTCCAGATTGTCGCGCAGCGTCTCGGCCGAGCCGTCCCACATGTGGGACTGGAACAGCGGGTTCTCGCCGCGGGCGACGCGCTCCTCGGAGATGGCGAGCAGGGGGCGCACGTAGCCGTCCAGCTTGTCCTTCGGGCAGTGGTCGGTGTGCAGCGCGATGTTCACCGGGTACTTCTGCGCGACGACATGCGCGAACTCGGCCAGCGCCGTGGCCCCGGAGACCATGTCCTTGCTGTACTGGCCGCCCAGGAACTCGGCGCCGCCGGTGGAAATCTGAACGATGCCGTCGCTCTCCGCCTCGGCGAAGCCGCGCAGCGCGGCGTGCAGCGTCTGCGTCGAGGTGACGTTGATGGCCGGGTAGGCGAACTGGCCTGCCTTCGCCCGGTCGAGCATCTCGTTGTAGACCTCGGGGGTCGCGATGGGCATGTCCGCTCCTTGTGTTCTTGCCGTGTGCGTGGCGTTCGACTGCCCGAATATCCTCCCAGACGCCCGCAGCCACCGGGACAGCGCGCGACAGTTTCACGTGAAACAATCACGCAGGGTGATAATCGCTGGCCGGGGCGGCCACGTCGCACCGCGCGCCCGGCGCGCCGCGGGGCCGCAAGCCGGGGGCAGGCACGAGCCAAGCCGCGCTTCAGGCGTCGGCGAGCCCCAGATCGTCCAGCGTGAACGCGGAACGGTAGGCGAGCCCCGTCCGCGCCACGGCCGCCGCCGCCCCGCGGTCGACGATCACCGCGACGGCCACCACCTCGGCCCCCGCCTCGCGCAGCGCCTCCACGGCCGTCAGCACGGAACTGCCGGTGGTGGAGGCGTCCTCGACCGCGAGCACACGGCGCCCGGCCACGTCGGGGCCCTCGATCCGGCGCTGGAGCCCATGGGCCTTGCCCGCCTTGCGCACCACGAACGCGTCCAGCCGCCGACCGGCCGCCGCGGCGGCATGCAGCATCGCCGTGGCCACCGGGTCCGCGCCCAGGGTGAGCCCGCCGACCGCGTCGTACTCCAGGTCCGCGGTCAGGTCCAGCATCGTCCGGCCGACCAGCGGCGCGGCCTCGCCGTCCAGGGCCACCCGGCGCAGATCGACGTACCAGTCGGCCTCCCGCCCGGAGGAGAGCACCACCCGGCCGTGCACCACGGCCTTGTCCTTGATCTGCTGCAACAGCTCGTCACGCACGCTCATGGCACCCGACCCTACGGCAGCGTCCGCCAGGTCCAGGTCGTGGAGATCTCCAGCGGTTCCAGCGGGGTGACCAGGCGCGGGTGTGTGTTGAGGCCGTTGGGTGGCCCCGACTGCGGCTCCACGCACACCGCCTCGGCCTGCTCGTCGTAGATCACCGCCCACGGGCTCCGGCTGCGGACGTTCAGCTCCAGGTGCCCCGGCCAGGTCAGGGTGACGTCCACCCCGTCCGGCATACCGAAGCAATCGTCCCAGGGGCCGGGCCCGGGCGCGGTGCGCCGGCCGGTCGGCAGGTGGTCGGCGCCCCGTTCCTCCTGCCACTCGGCGTCGAAGCCGATCTCCACGCCGGGGCCGCCGGGGCGCAGGCTGCGCAGGAACCACGGATGCCAGCCGGCCTGGGCCGGGAAGGAGTCGCCGTCGGTCTCCACGCCGAGCGTGCATGTCAGTCCGCTGCCGTCCTCGGCCAGCTCGACCAGCTGGGTGACGCGGCCGGCGTACGGCCAGGGCTCCGCCAGTTCACAGATCAGCGCCGCCGAGGTGTCATCCGCCCGGACGGTGCGCCAGGGGCGGCGGCGGACGGTGCCGTGAATGGCGTGCGGGGCGGCGTTCAGCGGCAGTTCGTGCGCCGTGGCGCCGTTCCTGAACCGCCCTTCCCTGGTCCTGCCGCACCAGGGCGCCATGATGAAGGAGCCGAACCGTTCGCCTTGGCGCAACAGCTCGGTACCGCCGACCCGCAGCGAGGAGATACGGCCGCCCTGATCGGGGCGCAGCGTCAACTCGGCGTCGGCGGCGCGGAGTCGTACTCCGCGATCGGAGTCGTGGGTGGTCACCCCATGACGATAACGATTCGATGTACGTAAATCATAATGGCGCCCTTGTGTGGGGCGCCCTGCGTCACCGGCGGCGGCGAATGGCCCGCGTCAGCACCACGGCCGTGGCCACGGCCAGCGCGGCCGCCGGGGCCGCCCAGCGCAGCGCCGCCGCGGGGCCGGGGGCGCCGCCGGGCGTGGGCTCGGGGGCGTACCGGCCGCGCGGCGGGGCGTGATCCACCTCTTCCGCGCTGCGGCCGATCATGGTGCGCCGGGCGAAGTCCGCTTCGGGCTCGTGCACCGGAAGATCCTCCTCGTCATCGAGACCCGGGTCGAGGTCACGGTCGAGACCGGAGTCGAGGTCGGCATCGAGGTCGCCGCCGTCGAACCCGCGGTCGGACCCCAGACCCGCGTCGGCGACCGCGTCGGCGTCCGGATCGCGGCCGGGGCCGGGCTCCGCCCCCAGCACGGCGTCGAAGGCGGCGTCGTGGTCGGACTCGGCGCCGGCCCCCGTCTCGTTGCCGCCCGCGCGCGCCGCACGCCCGGACCCGGCGCCGGGCTCGGGCTCCGGCTCGGGGGCGGACGGAATGCCGGGAATGACCCGCTCGTTGTCGTCCGGCTCCCCGATGCCGCCGGCCGCGGGGGCGGGCTCGTCGGCCCGCGCCAGCTCCTCGGCCAGCGCCTCGGCGAAACGATCCAGCAGGCGTCGGCCCGCCGCCTGCCGCTGACCTGCGTCGAAGGTGCCGATGCGCCCCTTCCCCTCGACGGTGCCGTGGAAGGTCAGCGCGGTGCCGGAGCCGTCCTCGACCTCGCGCGGCACGACGCTGAGCATGAGCGCCGCCTCGCCGGCGCCCCTGGCCTCGGTGCCCTGCGCCTCGACGGTGAGGCGGTCGCCCCGGGCCGTCACCGACATGGAGCCGCGGTAGGTGATGCTGGAGGAGCCGATGCGCACCCGCAGCCTGCCCTCGGGTGCGGCCGGGTCCGCGCCGGGCTCCAGATGGAGCCCGGGAACGCACCGGACCACCCGCTCGGGCGCGGCGAGCGCGCTCCGCACGGCTTCGGCGGAATAGGGCAGGAAGACCTCGTGCTCCATGGCGCGGAGCCTACCCACTGCCCGGCACATAAGGCACCGGTCGCGCCAAATGCCACCGCCCGCGCCGTGGCGCTCACGGTGGGGTCACGGCGAGGGCCGCGGCGCGGGCGTGCTGCGACTCGGGCGCCGGGCTCTCGCTGATCCGCTCGGCCGCCGCCCGCTCCAGCGGATCGACGGCCGCGGAGCAGGACACCAGGACGGCGATCACCCCCGCGTTCAGCAGCATGAGCCGGCGCCGCGCGGCGCGGGAGAGGTCTCCGCGGAACAGCCACAGGACTATGACCGCGCCGGCCAGCGCGTTGACCACGCCGGTGCACAGCGCCGCGCTGAGCTGCCCGAGCAGCGGCAGCAGCAGGAACGGGAAGGCGAGGCCGCCGAGCAGCGCGCCCACGTAGTCGGCGGCGGACAGGTCGGCCACCGCGCGGCCGGCGTCCTGCTCCCTGATGCGCTGGATCAGCGTCATCAGCAGCGGCATCTCCGCGCCGATCAGCACGCCGATGGCGAGGGAGAACGCGAGCAGCGCCGGTCTCGCCTCGCCGAACAGCAGGAAGGAGACATACAGCACGGTCGCCGAGCAGCCCCCGACCAGCGCGAGCAGCGACTCGATCAGCCCGAAGTTGAGCGCGGCGTGCTCCCGCAGGCGCTTGGCGGCCAGTGAGCCGATGCCCATGGCGAAGACCATGAGGGACAGCACGATGGAGGTGTGGGTGACGGTGTCGCCCACCAGGTAGTCGGCGAGCGCGATGAGTTCGAGTTCGTACACGAGGCCGCAGGCGGCGCAGACGAAGACGGCGACGAGGACCACGAGGCGCCCGGCGCCCGCCGATACGGGGAGCACGGCGGTCGCTGAGCGCGGGGCGGCCGCCTGCCCGGTTGTATCGATCATGAACCGAACGTTACGTCACACTTCGGGTTGGCCTTGTCACCCACAGGAGTGGACTTGGGGTGATCCGTCGCACCGCTCACCCGGGTTCTCGTCGCCACCAGACACCGCTCCTGCGGGTACGCGTGCCAGGTCCGCCAGTGGAACTGACCGCCCCTGCGCTGGACCAGAAGCGCGGTGAACGCGTTCGGATCACCGGGAAAGAGGCCCGCGAGGCCGTACGGGTGTTCGGCGACCAGGGCAAGCAACTCCTGGGCGCGGCCCGCGAACGAGCCCACGCTCAGGCTCTCCACGCGGGCCGCGAACTCGTATTCGAAGTTTCCCAGGCGCTTGGACACACCGAGCGGCAACGGGGTGTTGCTGCCCGGCATGCAGGCCACGGTTTCTGAGCAGGTGCCCTCGCGGCAGTCGAGCAGCACCTGATGGGAGGCGCCGAGCACGCGCAACTGGATGTGTGCCCCGGCAAGTTCGACGTCGAGAGTGGCGAGCGAGGGCAGCGGCTCCCGGCCGAGGGCCCAGGCCAGGTCGCCCGCTCGGGTGTCGGTGAAGGCGGTGTAGATCGTGGTGAGCATGGGTCGGCTCCCGCATGCGCGCAGTTGAGGGCGGCGCGGACCGACCCTCCGGAGACAACGGGACCACCGAATCACGTAACACGCCGCCACCACAGCGTTTTTACCCAACTTAGCCAGGTTTCCATCCCGTCGGGGACAGGGTGGTCAGGTGTTCACCCCGCACCCGCCCGCCATACGAACAGTTGAGCCAGGCCGTCCGCGAACTGCTCGTATCGTCCCCGCGGTTGATTCACACATCACACGGAACGCCGACTTCGCGCCCCCCTCCTCCACATCTCGACCGCACCCCGCCCGCCGCGGCGCGCGCCCCCGCCCCCGGACCGCCGGCGGCTCAGCAGGTGGGCAGCGGCAGATGGCTGAGGATCGCCTGCTGCATGCCCCGCAGTTGAGGCCCGGGAAACAGGCCGTGGTCCACCAGCCGCCGGTTCGCCTGCTGGTAGACGGCCAGGGCCGCGCTGCTGTCGCCCGCGCCGTGCAGCGCCCGCATCAGCAGCTGGTACGCCGCCTCATCGGTCGGGCTGCCCACCAGGTGCTGCCGCAGAACGTCCTGCGCCCTGGCGTACTGCCCGGCTTCCAGGGACAGTTCGGCGACCTGGAGCAGCGCGCGCCGCCGGTGGCCGTTCATCCGCTCCACCCAGCTCTCCAGCAGCGGACCGTGCTCGATGCCGCTGAGCGCCGGCCCGCGCCACAGGCCGAGGGCGCCCTCCAGCAGCTCCCGGCGCTGCCGCGGGCAGGCCGTCACCTCGGCCCGGTCGACGAGCCCGCGGAACTCCTCGGCGTCCACGCGCGCTTGCGGCAGGGCCAGTTCGTAGGCGCCGAGCCCGGTCCGCACCGCGGCGGCCCCGACCTCGCGGCGCAGCAGCCCGATGTAGCCGCGGATATTGGCGACCGCGGAGTCTGGCGGCCGGCCCCGCCACAGTTCCGCGCCGATCCGTTCCAGCGTGACGGGCCCCTCCGCGACGAGCAGGAGCGCGAGCAGCGCCCGGGGCTTGGGCCACATGGGCCGCGGCAGGGCGCCTTCCCTGATGAAGGTGAAGGGCCCGAGCAGCCGGAATGCGTGCGCCCTGGTGCCGGGGAGCGCAGTGGGCGTGGACACCTGAATCCCCCGTTCCGAAGTCTCCGAACATGCAACGGGGTTCAGCCTGCCGCCCGCGGCTGAGCGAAAGCTTGACGGAAGCTGACCGCCGCCGTTCAGCGCGGATTCAGGCGCCGGGCGCGCTCCCCCGGCCGCCGAACGGGTGCGGGTGCGGGTTCACGTCCGCGGGCGGCAGCGGGCTGGTGCGGTGCCCGAGCCGCACCGGCACCTCGGCGAGGCGCGGCAGCCGGTCCATGCGCCGGCGCGCGTGCCCGTAGGTCAGCGGCACCGTACCGGGCACCAGCACGTTCACGCAGGCCAGGCCGCCCGCGGCGTGCTCAGCCGCGGTCTGGTCGACCACCACGACGTCCATACCGCCCGCGGTGTAGCGGCCGACGGCCTCGAGCAGGTGGCCGAGCAGGTCGTCCCCGGCGAACCCACCGCGCTCCGCGCCGATGTCGACCGGCTTGCGGCTGGGCGCCGCGCTGGTGAGGAAGCGCAGCCTGGCCGCGGCGCCCGGGTCGCCGTACAGCAGCGCGTGCTGTTCGGCCGTCCGCACCAGCTCGGGCGCCTCGGCCATGCGGCGGGCCAGCTCCGCCGCGCCCGCCTCCGCGTAGCCGTCGAGCAGGGCGGCGAGTGCCGGGCCGAGGTCGTGCAGCGCGCGGCGGATCGCCTTCTCCGGGTCGGGGTGGGCGCCCCCGGCGCACGCCACGGCGGGCCCGCCGTTCCCCGCGGGGTTCTCGGCCAGCGCCCACACGCAGGGGATGCCCTGCTCCGCCGAGACGTCGAACGCCCGGACGCGGTAGCCCGTTTCGGCGCGAACGGTGGCGGCGAGCAGCGGAACGGCGCGGTCGGCCGCCGCCGCCAGGTCTATCTCGGCGGCGGCGAGCCTGGCGTACCACGTCATCAGCAGCGCGTCCCGCCGGGCGACCTGGAGCAGGCCGTGGAGGATCGCCTCCTCCAGGCTGCCGCCCACCGCGCTGCCGCCGGGCCCCTCGGCCTGCCCGCCCGCGGCCGGGTCGCGGTAGGCCAGGGACTGCGGCACCAGCACGCTCTCGCGCCTGGCGAACGACCAGCCCCACACCCAGGCGAGCGGGCGGTCCTGACACGGCTCCGGCGCGAACGGGTCGGCGGCGCGCGGGTCGAGGGCCCGGTCGCCCAGCTCCCGGAAGGTGGCCGTGACGGCGGCGGACCGCCCGCCGGGCGCGTTCCCGTACCGTTCGACGGCGCCGAGCAGGGCCGACAGCCGGCTGGTGCGGGCCGTCGGCGCGTGACCGCGGCCCGCGGTCACGCGGCCGGTGCGGAAGCCGACCGGGGCGGACGTCACGACCAGGCCGCCGACCCGGTGGCCGTCGAGGGAGGCGATGAGGCCGACCTGGTCGTCGACGTAGGCGTCGGTCAGCTCGCACAGGGCGTCGCGCAGCGGCCGGGCGCGGAAGCGGCCAGGACGGTGGGCCGACCGGGCCGTGAGGGCGGGGACGGCGCCTTCCGCGGTGTCCGCGGGCACGTCGCCGCACACCTCGCACAGCGGCTCGGGCAGGAAGGGGTGCCGGGTGACGGACAGATCGTCCAGCGCGACGCGCAGCAGCGCCTTGCGGGTGCGGGGCGCGCCCGGCTCGGCGCCCGACAGGCGTTCCGCCTCCTCGGCGACGAGCCCGGCGACGAGCCCGGCCGCGGTGCCCGTCAGCCACGAGGGGGCGGTGGCCGCGAGCGCGCGGCCGTGCCGCCGCCGGACGGCGTCGCGTTCGTCCTGGTCCGGGCGGATGCGGCGGGCGCGGGCCGTGGCGCAGTCGGCGCAGCCGGTGCCGCCGGGGACTTCGAGCGGGCCTACGACGGCGTGGCTCAGCTCGGTGCGCACCGGCAGCCAGCCGATGCCGTGGTCGGCGGCGGTGCGCCGCGCCGTGTCGTGCAGGGCCGTGTCCCAGCCCTCGTGCACGGCCACGAGCAGCGTGCGCGGCCCCGCGGTGCCGCCGCTTCTGGCGAGGACGGCGTCGTACAGCGCGCCGCCGGAGCCGAGCACACAGATTCTGGCGCGGGTGGGCATGGCCTCGGGGCTGGTCACAGCACCACCACGTGAACGAGATAGGGCATCAGTTCCGCGACCGCGGGGTCGTGGTCGAGCGGCACCGCGACCGCGGTGTGGCCGAGGGCGTCGAGCCGCGCCGCCACCGCGGCGACGTCGAGCGGCGGGTTGACGGCCGGGGTGTGCGCGTCCCGCGAGCGCAGCGCGTGGGGCAGCCCAGGCACGACGGGGAACGGCGCGTATCCGGTCTGGAGGTGGGCGCGCGCCTGCACGCCGAGCAGCACCTGGCGCAGCCCGTCGGTCAGGGCGGCGGCGGCGGTGAGCCCGGCGGCGCAGGCGACGGTGACGGGCCCGCGGCAGAACGCGTAGGTGGGCACGCCGAGTTGCCCGGTGACGTCGTAGGTCTCCGGCAGTTCGTCCAGCTCGGCGAGGATGTCCCGGCAGCGGGCGCCCTCCCGGCCGAGCGGCGCCTCGTCGAGCGGCACACGCGGGTAGGGCCGCGTGGTCTCCCGCATCCGTACCAGTGTCAGCAGGCGGCAGTGCGCGAGGAGTCCCGCGGTGACGGCCTCCTGCCAGTCCTGGCCGCCGACGACGGGCGAGAACGGGTCGTCCGAGGGGCGCCAGGGCCGCAGCCCGGGGAACGCGTCCGCCACCGGTACGCGGTGGACGCGGCCCGGGTCGGCCAGTTCGTAGCCGAGCACCGCGGGCCCCTGCGGCTCGTCGGGCCCCGCGGCGCCGGCCCCGTGCTCCCCGTTGCCGCCGTCGGCGTGCCCCGGCAGTCTCCGCGCGTCGAACTGGCCTGCGGCGTACCGGGCCAGGGCGGAAAGCGCGGCCTGGTGGCGGGCCTGGAGTTCGCCGAAGCCGAAGCCGATGGCGCTCAGTTGCGGGCGCCGCGTCACCACGGCGCGGGCGACGTGCAGCGGGGACTGCGCCCAGTCGGTGTCGACGAAGCGGAAGATGCCGAGCCGGTCGTCGGCACAGCTCGCGGCCCGCTGCGCGAACGCCTGCCCGCTCAGCCGCGGGCCGCGGCGCAGCGCGCGGATGCGTTCGGCGAAGCGGGGCCGGTCGGGCGCCGGGGCGGGCAGCGCGACGGGGTGCGGCAGGAACGGCCGGCGCCGCCCGGCGAGCGTGGCGAGGTCGATGGTGATCAACTCGCTCCGGTCCGGGGCCGGTTCGGCGCCGGTGACGACGTGGAACACGCTCTGGACGAGGCGGGCGGCCACGGCGAGACGGGCGGCGGGTCCAGGGGCGGCGGTCACCGTCTCGGCGGGCGCGGCGAGCCGGGGCAGCGCGGCGGCCCAGCGGCCGGGCGCGCCGCCGGTTCCCGTCCAGCGCTGGAGGGGGATCAGCCACGCCTCGGGCCCGCGCACGACGGCCTGGGCGAGCGGCACCCCGGTGCGCGCGGCGCACCGTTCGACCAGCAGGGCGCGGTCGGCGGGGCGGCTGGTGACGTGCAGCACCAGGTCGGCGCGGTCGAGCAGCGCCGTCATCGCCTCGGCGTCGCGCGGCTCGGGATGCCGTTCCCACGTCAGCCGCTGGCCCGAGTCCCGCGGCCGCGGCCGCGGCCCGCCCCCGTCGTCGAACGCGACGACGCGCACGGTGCGCAGGCCGGAGGCGACGGCGGCGCCCGCGACGGCCTCGAGCAGCGGCCCCTCGCCGGCGACCAGCGTGCGCTGGGCGCGGTGGCGGACGAACGCGGCGGTGGCGTCGTCCTCGGTGAACCCGGTGATGTGCGCGATCTCCTGGGCGTACTCCTCGGCCTCGGCCGCGGTCAGCTCCGCGTGCCGCGTGGGCGCGGCGTCGCGCACGACGCCGGCGGCGCGCAGCCGCCGCAGCATCCGTTCGACGAACTCCTGCTGGTCGGGCGGCAGTCCTTCGGTCAGCTCCGCGACGGTCCTGCTGCCGTCGAGGCTCGGAAGCAAACGGTCGAGCCAGGGGCCCACGGCCTCGCCCGCGAGCCGGACGGCTCCCCTCGGGGTGAGCAGGTACGCGCCGTCGCCGGTGGCGGCGTGGTAGACGTCGTGTCGCACGATCGGCTTCATGACGGGGCTCCCTCGTCCCACGCGGCCTTCGCAGTGGTGTGCATCATCTGACAGAGAACTCCAACGTCCTTGAGTACCGCTCTGGTCCCGACGGACGACGCTGCCCTACGGACGCCCGGGCGACACCCCCCTTTTTCAAGATCCGTCACGTGCGGCGTGATCTGCGTACTGCCTGCACGAGATCGACTCCTTCTGGCCGAGCGGCGAAGAAACCCGACCGCAAGCATCGGCGAACAGGCTTGTCGGATACCTTGACAGGTTCTGAAACGGCGCTTCAGCCACCCCCGCGCCGTTGCTTCCGCACGCGCGTCCCCGACGGTATACAGCCGGGAACCTCCCGGGGGATGCGCGCGCCGGCACGCCGGAACGCGCCGAGGGATGGGGACGGATGACGCATGGTTGAGATAAGGCTGCTCGGCTCCGTGGAGCTCAGGGCGGCGAACGGCGCCCGGCTGGACCCGGGCCCTCCGCAGCAGCGGTGCGTACTGGCCGTACTGGCCATGTCGCCCGGCCGGGCGGTGACCGCTGAGACCCTGATCGACCGGGTCTGGCCGCGCCAGCCGCCGGAAAACGTCCGCGACGTGCTCTACACCTACATATCCCGGCTCCGCCGGGTGCTGCGGCGCCTGGGGGACGGCGCCGGGAGCCCCGTGCTGCGCCGGGGGGACGGGGGATACCTGCTCGACGTTCCGCAGGACGCCGTCGACCTGCACCGGGCGCGCCGCCTGGCCGCGCAGGCCGCGCACGTCACGGGCGACCAGGGCGGCACGGCCGGCGCGGGCGGCGCGGACGCCGAACGCGCCGCCGAACTGCTGGCCGAAGCCGCCGCGTTATGGCGCGGTACACCGCTGTCCGGGCTGCGCGGTGAGTGGGCGGAGGGCGTCAGGGGCGGCCTCGAACGCGAGCTGGTCACCCTGCTCACGGACCGGTTCGCGCAGGAACTGCGGCTCGCCCGGCACGCCGACGTGGTGCCCGCCCTGTCGGCGGCCGTGCTCGACCACCCGCTGGCGGAGCCGCTCGCGGAACAGCTGATGCTGGCGCTGTACCGCTCCGGGCGGCAGGCGGACGCCCTCGCCGCCTACACCAGGACCAGACAGCGGCTCGCCGCCGAGCTGGGCGCGGAGCCGGGCGCCGCGCTGCGGCGGCTGCACCAGCGCATCCTGCGCCGCGACCCCGGTCTCGGGGCCCGGGCGGCGGCCACGGACGCGCGGCCCAGTCAACTCCCGCCGGACGTCACGTCGTTCACCGGCCGCGCGGCGGAGATCCGCGAGCTCGACGGGCTGCTCCCGCGCGAGGGCGAGGGCGGCAGGAGCGCCGCGGTGATCGTCACCGTCAACGGCAGCGCGGGCATCGGCAAGACGACGCTCGCGGTCCACTGGGCCCACCGCGTCGCCGCGCACTTCCCGGACGGCCGGCTCTACGTCGACCTGCGGGGGCTCGGCGCGACCGGGGAGCCGCTCGACGCCTCGGACGCGCTGCGCGGCATCCTCTCCGCGCTCCGGGTGCCGCCGCAGCGCGTCCCGGCCGATCTGGACAGCCAGGCCGCGCTCTACCGCAGCCTGCTGGCGGGGAAGCGGATGCTCGTCGTGCTGGACAACGCCAGGGACACCGCGCAGTGCCGCCCGCTGCTGCCCGGATCGCCCGGCAGCCTGGCCGTCGTCACGAGCCGCAACCGGCTGCTCGGCCTGGTCGCCTCGCTCGGCGCGCGGGCGGTCAACCTGGACCTGTTCACCCGGGACGAGGCGTGGCAGATGCTCGCCGACCGGCTCGGCCCGCGGCGGCTCGCCGCCGACGCGCGGGCCGTGGACGGCATCATCGACACGTGTGCGCGGCTGCCGCTCGCCCTGGCCGTGGTCGCGGCGCAGGCCGCCGCCGCCCCCGAGCGCCCGCTCGCCGAACTGGCCGACGGCCTCCGCGGTCCCGAGCCCCTGAACGCACTCGCGGGGGAGGCGGGGGAAGCGGCCGAGGAGGCCGGGGCGGCCGGGGCGGCCACGGACATCAGGGCGCTGTTCTCCTGGTCCTACCGGGCGCTGAGCCCGGCAGCGGCCCGCCTGTTCCGGCTCGGCGGGCTGCATCCGGGCCCCGACCTGACGCCGGTCTCGGCCGCCGCGCTGACCGGGCTCCCGCCGCGTTCCGCGCGGGCACAGCTGGCCGAGCTGAGCCGCGCGCAGCTGCTGACCGAACGCGAACCGGGCCGGTACGCCATGCACGACCTGCTGCGGGCCTACGCGCGCGAGCTGACGGCGGCCACCGACGACGCGGCGGAACGGCGCGCCGCGACGCGGCGGGTGCTGGACTACTACCTGCACTCGGCGCACCGCGCCCACCAGCAGCTCGGCCCCTCCTGGCGGCAGCCCACCGACCTCGGCACACCGCGGGACGGCATCGCCGTCGAGACGTTCGCGGACGAGGCCGCGGCGGTGGCCTGGTTCACTGCGGAACGGGCCTGCCTGCTGGACGCGTTCGAAGGGGCGGCGGCCGAGGAGTTCGACACGCTGGTCTGCGCGCTGGCGTGGGTCCTGACCGGCCTCCTCGACCGGCAAGGCCACTGGCACGACCTGGCCCGCGTCCAGGACACCGCCTTCGACGCGTCCCTGCGCCTGGGCGAACTCGGCGAGCAGGCCCGCGCGTTGAACAACAAGGCGCGGCTGAGCACCAGGTTCCTGCACTACGACGAGGCGCTGAGCCTGCTGCGGGACGCCCTTGACCTGCTGGAGGCGATCGACGACCGGCAGGGGCAGGCGGAGACGCATCAGCATCTCGGCTTCGTGCTGGAGAACCGCGGACGGCTGCCCGAGGCGCTCGGCCACGAGCGCCGCGCGCTCGCGCTGTACCGCGCGGCGGGCAACAGGCCGGACGAGGCACGTTCGCTGAACGTCGTCGGCTGGCTGCTGGCCCGCCTGGGCGAGCACCGGGAGGCGCTGGACTACTGCCGCCAGGCGCTCCGGCTCCAGCAGGAGGGGGACGACGCGCTCGGCCTCGCCGCGACGCTGGACTCCCTCGGCTACGTCCAGCACCACCTCGGCGCGTGGCCGGACGCCCTGCGCGCCTACGAGCGGGCCCTGTCCCTGCTGCGCGGCCCCGGGCTCGGGGACCGTTCCCTTGAGGCCGCGCTGCTCCAGCGGCTCGGCGACACGCACCGCGCGCTCGGGAACGACGCGGCGGCGGGCGAGGCGTGGACCGACGCGCTCCGCATCATGGAGGAGCTCGGCAGCCCGGACGTGGCGGAGGTGCTGACCCGGCTGCGCGATCTGGGCGTGGGCCCCGAACGGCTGCGGGCCTACCCCTCCTCGCGGCCGCCGGGCTGATCGGGCGCGGCAAGCAGCTGTTCGACCCGCTCGACCTTGCCGGTGAGGCCGTCGGTGACACCGCTGCGCAGGTCGGCCTTCAGCACGAGGCTGACCCGGCCCGCGCGGGCGGTGACGGCCTCCACGGCCTGCTTCACCACGGCCATCACCTCGTCCCACTCGCCCTCGACACTGGTGAACATCGCGTCGGTCCGGTTGGGCAGCCCGCTCTCCCGGACCACGCGGACCGCCTCGGCGACCTCGGCCCCGACGTTCTCACCGGTGCCGATGGGCGTCACGGAGAACGCGACGATCACGGCGCGGTCCCCGTGCCCTCGCCCGTGGGGCCTCCGGCGGTCCCGGCGTCCCCCGAGTCCCCGGAAGCCGCGGGGTCCCCGGCGCCCTCGGCGTTCCTGGCGTCCTCCGTGGGCTCGTCGTCCTCGTCCTTGGCCAGCCCGAACCGGTCGACGAGCCACTTGTCGAACTCGCCCGCGGCCCGCACCCAGCTGACCACGCTGGCCACGAAGTGGTCGAAGCCGACCCCGGCCCCCAGCAGCAGCTGGAAGTCGCCGACGAGCCGGACCGTGCCGTCGTCGCTGGTGTGCGTGTAGACCTTGGGCCAGAGCGTCGAGTGGTTCCACTCGTCGATGGCCTGGAGCAGCCGCGGCTTGTCGTCGACGGTGTGCTGCCGGTCGTAGAAGGTGCGCACCGTCAGCACCCGCTGCCGCTCCTCGCCGCGGAACATGAAGTACACGCGGTAGTGCTTCCACGGCGCGAGCAGATCACCCGACTTATCCACGGTGTGCTTCAGCTTCATACGGTCCAGCAGCTGCTTGACCAGCTCCTGGTTCGGCATGATCGGCCCTGTGGGCCTGCCCGCCTGCTGCGGCTGGCCCTGCTTGTCCGGCTTGCCCGGCTTACCCCCGAAATTCGGGATGGCGGACGGATCGACAGACACAGGTGAGTCCCTTCGTGCGGATGGGGAAGCCTCCCCATCCTCTCCCACACCCGCCCCGGTCTGGCAACCGCGGGAACGGCGCCGTCCGGGGCGGGGGCGGGCGCGGGCCGCTACTCCCGGCCGTCCGCCGTTATCACCAGGCCGCCGTCCAGGGCCGCGTCCACGCGGACCGTATCGCCGTCCCTGACCTCGCCGGCCAGGATCTTCCTGGCCAGCGGGTCCCCGATCGCGGTCTGCACCAGCCGCCGCAGCGGCCGGGCGCCGTAGGCCGGGTCGTTCCCCTCGTCGGACAGCCAGCGCAGCGCCGGCTCGGTGACCTCCAGGGCCAGCCGCCGGTCCGCGAGCCGCCGCTGGAGCGCGTCGGTCTGGAGCCGCGCGATGCGGCTCAGCTCCGGGCCGGTGAGCGCGGAGAACACCACCAGGTCGTCGAGCCGGTTGAGGAATTCGGGCCGGAACGCGGTCCGCACCGCCGCCAGCACCTCCTCGCGCTGCTGCTCCGGCTTGGTCAGCGGGTCGATCAGGTGCTGGCTGCCGAGGTTGGAGGTGAGGACGAGGATGGTGTTGCGGAAGTCGACCGTGCGGCCCTGCCCGTCGGTCAGCCGCCCGTCGTCGAGCACCTGGAGCAGGATGTCGAAGACCTCGTGGTGCGCCTTCTCCACCTCGTCCAGCAGCACCACCGTGTACGGGCGGCGCCGCACGGCCTCGGTGAGCTGGCCGCCCTCCTCGTAGCCGACGTAGCCGGGGGGCGCGCCGACCAGCCTCGCCACCGAATGCTTCTCGCTGTACTCGCTCATGTCGATGCGGACCATCGCCCGCTCGTCGTCGAAGAGGAAGTCCGCGAGCGCCTTGGCCAGCTCGGTCTTGCCGACGCCGGTCGGGCCGAGGAAGAGGAACGAGCCGGTGGGCCGGTCCGGGTCGGCGACGCCGGCCCGGCTGCGGCGCACCGCGTCCGAGACCGCCCGCACGGCCTCGTGCTGGCCGATCAGCCGGCGGCCGAGCTGCTCCTCCATGCGCAGCAGCTTCTCCGTCTCGCCCTCCAGCAGCCGCCCGGCGGGGATTCCGGTCCAGGCGGACACCACGTCGGCGATGTCGTCCGGGCCGACCTCCTCCTTGACCATCGTGTCCCGCTTGGCCTCCCGCTCGGCCTCCGAGGCGGCGGCCAGCTCCCGTTCGAGCGCGGGGATCTCCCCGTACAGCAGCTTGGAGGCGGCCTCGAAGTCGCCGTCGCGCTGCGCGCGCTCGGCCAGGCCCCTGGACTCGTCCAGGCGCTCCTTCAGCTCGCCCACCCGGTTGAGCCCCTGCTTCTCCTTCTCCCAGCGGGCGGTCAGGCCGCGCAGGTCCTCCTCGCGGTCGGCCAGCTCGCGCCGCAGCCGGGCCAGCCGCTCCTGGGAGGAGGCGTCCGACTCGTTGGCCAGGGCCAGCTCCTCCATCTTCAGCCGGTCGACCGAACGCTGGAGCTCGTCGATCTCCACCGGCGAGGAGTCGATCTCCATGCGCAGCCGGGACGCCGCCTCGTCGACCAGGTCGATGGCCTTGTCGGGCAGGAACCTGGAGGTGATGTAACGGTCGGACAGCGCCGCGGCGGCGACCAGCGCGCCGTCCGCGATCTGCACCTTGTGGTGCGCCTCGTACCGCCCCTTCAGGCCGCGCAGGATGGCGATGGAGTCCTCCACGCCCGGCTCGGCGACCAGCACCTGCTGGAAGCGGCGCTCCAGCGCGGCGTCCTTCTCGATCCGCTCCCGGTACTCGTCCAGCGTCGTGGCGCCGACCATGCGCAGCTCGCCGCGCGCCAGCATCGGCTTCAGCATGTTGCCCGCGTCCATGGCGGAGTCGCTGCCCGCGCCCGCGCCGACGACCGTGTGCAGCTCGTCGATGAACGTGACGATCTGCCCGTGGCTGTCCTTGATCTCGCCGAGCACGGCCTTCAGCCGCTCCTCGAACTCGCCGCGGTACTTCGCGCCCGCCACCATCGCGCCCAGGTCGAGGGCGACCAGCCGCTTGTTCTTCAAGGACTCGGGGACGTCGCCCTTGACCATCCGCTGCGCGAGCCCCTCGACGACGGCGGTCTTGCCGACGCCGGGCTCGCCGATGAGCACCGGGTTGTTCTTGGTGCGGCGGGAGAGCACCTGGACGACGCGGCGGATCTCGTGGTCCCTGCCGATGACCGGGTCAAGACGGCCCTCGCGGGCCGCGGCCGTGAAGTCGGTGCCGAACCGTTCCAGCGCCTTGTAGGTGCCCTCCGGGTCGGCCGTCGTGACGCGCTGGCCGCCGCGGCTGGCCTCGAAGGCGTCGAGCAGCTTGCGGTCGGCCGCGCCCTGGGCGGCCAGCAGCTCGGCGGTCTGCCCGCCCTTGGCGGCCAGGCCGATCAGCAGGTGCTCGGTGGAGACGTAGGAGTCGCCCAGCTCCTTGGCGCGCTGCGCGGCGTCGGCGACGACGGCCAGCAGCTCCCGGTTGGGCTGGGGCTTGGCCACGGACGCGCCCTGCACGCTGGGCAGCCCGGTCAGCAGGCGCTCGGCACCGGAGCGCAGGGCCGCCTGGTCGGCGTCGACGGCGACGAGCAGGTCCTGGATGTTCTCGTTGTCCTGGCCGGTCAGCAGGGCGAGCAGCAGATGCGCCGGGGTGATGTCCGGATGCCCGCCGGTCAGCGCGCGGTCGTTGGCCGCGCTGATCGCGTCCCGGCTCCTGTTGGTCAGCTCGGCGTTCACTTCAGCGGTACTCCTCCGTAGGTCCCGTGTGCGTGCGCATGCATGAGTCTGCCAGACGCAACGTGCGATAAGTTGAGTCTATTCCACTCAAGCCGGTTTCGGGGCCGCACCGGGCACGGAAGACGGCGGAGCGGCGGGACCGCGGCGCCTCGGCCGCTCGGCCGCTCGGCCGCTCGGCCGTTCAGCCACTCAGCCGCCGCCCGCCGCGGCGAACAGGCTCCGCGCCCCCTCCGGATACGGACGGCCCACGACGTGACCCTGCCCGCTGCCCACCGACATCACGGCCACGAGCGTGCCGGACCCGGTCGCCGGGTCGTAGTCCGTGAGCCACGGGCCGCCGCTCGACCCCGCGGTCAGGTCGCAGCCGGACAGCAGCAGTCCCCCCAGATTCGGCTCCTCGGCCTCGCCCGCGGTCAGCACGTCCGTCTCGCCCGCGCAGTAGTGCAGCGTCTCCCCGTCGTAGGGCTCGACCGCCGGATAGCCGAGGACGGCCACCCGACCGCCCTCGGCCACCGGCTCGAACGCGAGGCGGTTCGCGCCGTGCACCTCCTGGACGGTGCGCCCGTCCCGGCGCCCGAGCGTGAGGAACGCGTAGTCGTGCGGCAGGATCGCCGAGGTCTCGCGCGTCACGTCCCAGCCCTCGGGCGTGTGGAAGCCGGTGACGAGCCAGCCGTCCTCGCGGTAGGTGTCGCGGCCGTGGTGGTAGCCGGGCACGAACCACACCTCCTTCGGAGGCTCGGGACCGGCCGCGGTGCGCACGCAGTGCGCGGCCGTCGCGACGACGCTGCCGTTCGGCGCGTCGACGACGGCCCCCGAGCAGAGACCGAGCCGCCCGCCGCCCGCGTCCCACATCAGCTTGCCGACCGTGCCGACGGGCCCCTCGGCCCACGGCTGCGCGGCGGCGGCCGGGCGGGCACCGAACGCGAGCAGCACGGCGGCGAGCGCCACGGGTATCGGGGAACGCGCAATTCTCATGAGCCCACCCTGTGTTCACGGAACGGACATGTCCAGCTACCGTCCGCCGATCGAGTGGGGTCGCGGCCGGGGTTGACGACGGCCCCGCGGCGTAAAGTCCCGGCAAAACCCGGGGACTTCAGCGGTGTGGACCAGTGCCGCACCGCAGGCGGCGACGGGGCGCGCGCGAAAGCCGCGTCCGGGCTTCCTCCCGCGCATTGACGCCGCCGTCCGCGGCCATCAACATGATCATGCCCATGGCGACCCAGCCGTGCCCCGGGAGGCCCGCCTTGCGACGCACCCGTCCCCCCGTCCGCCGTTCCGCCGTGGCCGCCGCCACCGCGCTGGCCGCCGCCCTGCCGCTGCTGACCACGGCGGGACCGGCCGGCGCCGACTCCGACGCCACGGGCCTGGCCCGCGCGTTCGCCGACGCGGCGGAACGTCACGGCGTGCCCGAGAGCGTGCTGCTCGGCGTCTCCTACCTCACCTCCCGGTGGGACGGCCACGACGGCGCGCCCAGCGTCTCCGGCGGCTACGGGCCGATGCACCTCACCGACGCGGCCACGGCCCTCGCCGCATCCGAGCCGACCGGCGGGCACCACGCGCACGGCACCGAGGACGCGCGCGGCGACACCTCGCGGCCGCTCCCGCCGCCGTCCCCAGGACCGCGGGACGCCCCCGACACCCGGGCCGTCCCGGCGGACCTCCGCACCCTGGCCGAGGCGGCCGAGCTGACCGGCCTCGACCCCGCGGAGCTGCGGACCGGCAATGCGGCGAACGTCACCGGCGGCGCCGCGCTGCTGGCCGCCGCGCAGCGCGACCTCGGCCACCCCGCGAGCGGCGACCCCGCCGACTGGTACGGCGCGGTCGCGGCCTACGCGGGCGCGGGCACCCGCGAGGCCGCGGAGTTCTTCGCGGACGAGGTGTACGCCGTCATCAACGAGGGCGCCTCCCGCGTCACCGACTCCGGCGACCGCGTCACGCTCCCGCCGCGCGCCGTCGTCCCCGACACCCGCACCGCCGACGCGCTCGGCCTGCCCGCCGCCCCGCGCGACCCGCGCGTCGAGTGCCCGCGTTCCGTCTCCTGCGCGTGGCTGCCCGCCCCCTACGAGGAGCTGGCCGGCGGCGGCTACGGCAACCATGACCAGGCGCGGCGGCCCGCCTCGCAGTCCGTCGACTACATCGTCATCCACGACACCGAGGCCACCTGGGAGACCACCCTCGACCTCGTGCAGGACCCCGAGTACGTCTCCTGGCACTACAGCCTGCGCTCCCGGGACGGGCACATCGCGCAGCACGTCGCGGGCGAGGACGTCGGCTGGCACGCAGGCAACTGGTACGTCAACGCCAAGTCCATCGGACTGGAGCACGAGGGCTTCCTGACCGACCCCGACGCCTGGTACACGGAGGCGATGTACCGCACCTCCGCGCGCCTGGTCCGCCACCTGGCGCGGGAGTACGACATCCCGCTGGACCGCCACCACATCCTCGGCCACGACAACGTCCAGGGCCCGACCGACGCGAGCGTGCCCGGCATGCACACCGACCCGGGGCCCTACTGGGACTGGTCGCACTACTTCGACCTGCTGGGCGCCCCGTTCCGCGCCACCGCGGGCCCGCGCGGCGGCCTGGTGACCATCGCGCCGGACTACGAGACGCACACCCCGGCGTACGAGGACTGCGAGGGCGCCGGCTCCCCCTGCGCGCCGCACGGTTCGGCCGCCGTCCGCCTGCACACCGCGCCCGCGCACGACGCGCCTCTGGTCCGAGACCCCGGCACGCACCCCGGCGACGGCGAGTCCTCCACCGGCGTGAACGACGTGGGCGCCCGCGCCTCCGCGGGCCAGCAGTTCGCCGTCGCCGAACGCCGCGGCGCGTGGACGGCGATCTGGTACCTCGGGCAGAAGGCGTGGTTCCACAACCCGGCGGACGCGCCGACCGCGGTGAACGCCCGCGGCTGGGTGGTCACCGGCAAGGACGGCGCCGCGACCATCCCGGTCTACGGCCGCGCCTACCCGGAGGCCGGCGCCTACCCGGCGGACGTCCCGGTACAGCCGGTCGTGCCGCTGTCGTACGAGATACCGGCCGACCAGGAGTACGCGGTCGGCCTGCGCACGGACAGCGAGTACTACCGGGCCGTCACGTTCGACCCGGTCGGACACCAAGTCGTGCGCGGCGAGGAGTACTTCCAGATCCAGCTCGGCCACCGCATCGCCTGGGTACGCGCCGACGACGTCGAACTGCGCCGCTCCTGACGCCAGGTCGATCCTTGAGCTGCGCGGCGTGGGGCGCAAGTACACTCACGCCGATGAGCAGGAAGCCGGTCCTCGGGGACCACCTCGCGACCTCCGTGCTTGACGCCGCCGCCACCGTGCTGACCGAGCGGGGCGCATCGGCCTCCATGGCCGACATCGCGAGCGCCGCCGGCGTCGGGCGCGCCACGCTCTACCGGTACTTCCCCACCCGCGAGGCGCTGCTCGCCGCGCTCTGCGAGGCCGCGCTCGACGAGCTGGCGGAACGTATCGCCGCCGCGCGCCTGGACACCGTACCGGTCGCCGAGGCCCTGGCCAGACTCACCCGCGCCTTCCTCGGCACGGGCAGCCGCTACACCGCGTTCCTGCGCTCGGGCGGCGGCTCCGTGCCCCGCGACGAGGTGGACCGGCGGCTGGGCACGCCGGTGCTCAACCTCTTCAGGCGCGGCGCCGCCGAGGGCACGCTGCGCGGCGACGTGCCGCCCGAGGTGCTGCTCGCGCTGTACGCCGGCCTGATCGAGGCGGCCGTGCCGCTGGCCTCGCGCGGCGGCCTCGGCGTCGAGCGGACCACCGAGGCCGCCACGGGCCTGTTCCTGAACGGCGCGGTGGTGTGACCGTGCCGCGCCGCCACCTCTTCGCGTCCGTGGCCGCCACGCTGCTCGCCGCGCTGATCCTCTTCGCCGCGGTCCGGGACGGTGCGCCGTTCGGCCCCGACACGGCTCTGCACCGCTGGGTGCTCGACCACCGCACGTCCGCCGGCATCGACGTGGCCACGTTCGTCACCGACACGGGGAACCGGGTGGTCCCGCACCTCCTGGCCGCCCTGGCCGGGGCGCTCACCGTGCCGCGGGCGTGGTGGCTCGGCGCGGTGGCGGGCTTCGCGGCGCTGCTCACCGGGCAGTTGCTGCGCCTCCTCCTCGTGCACGCGCTGGACCGGCCGCGGCCCCCGGCGGAGAGCTGGACCGCGCACGTCAACAACCCGTCGATGCCGTCGGGGCATTCGACGACGGCGGCGCTGACGGCCATCGGCCTGGCCGCCGCGCTGCTGCCGTACTGCCACCGCACGGCGACCCGGGCGCTGGCCATCGCGGTGCCCGCGGCCTGGGGCGCCTCGGTCGGGCTCACCCGCGTCTACCTGGGCGTGCACTGGCCCACCGACGTCCTGGCGGGCTGGCTGTTCGCCGCCGCCCTGACCCTGCTGGTGCTGCCGCCGCTCGGCCGCCGCCTGCGGCGCTCGGTCAGGCCGGCGGAGCTCCCATGACGCGGCTGAACTCCTCGGGCCCGGAGACGTCGAAGCCGCGCACGTCCTTGCGGAACGCCCAGCCGGCGGAGCCGTCGCGGGCGAACTCGGCGACCGTCGCCGCCGTCGCGCCCGCGACCGACGCGAAATCGTCCTCCGCCAGCTCGATGTAGCCCTCCACGACGCGCACCCGCGTGCCCGCGACGTCGCCGAACGTCGTCCGCCCGCCGCGCTGCTGGATCACCACCCCCACGACCACCCGGCCGTAGGACTCGGCCAGCCGCTCGAACTCGAAGCTCATGATCTCGTCGAAGCCGAAGCCCTGACCCGTGGTGCTGTCCCGGCTCAGCGTGATGGTGCCGTCCGGGGAGCGGCTGTCGAAGTGCACGAGGTACACCGGCGCGCCGTGCGGGTCGTCCGCGCGGTAGGTGGCGGCGATGATGTCGAGGTCGTGGGCCGCCGCACCGGACGGGCTCGGGTCCCACTTGATCTGTACGTCGGCCTTCTCGATTCCCTTGCTGGGACCGCTCACCTGACATCCCCTCCAACTGCCGCAGCCGATGACTCCCTTGTCATCGTCCCACGCTGAAGCGGCCGACAAGCAACGCTTGTTACGTCCTGAGCCAGAGCGCAAGCCCCGGGGCACACGCCCGGCGCTCGGCCCCGCGCACCGACGTTCGCGAGGGGGGCGCAGCCCCGGAGGGGAAGCGGCATGAGTGACAACGAGGCGGACCGGACGGCGGCGACGGCAGACGGGGCAGGCGGACGGGCCTGATCACCGTGGCGGCGGGAACGGGGGCACCGCGGAGCAGGTCGGCGACACGGCGGGCCAGGACGCCGGGCAGGAGACGGGCCAGGACGCGGAGGAAGGCGCCGCGGACGGTACGTACGAGCTGGTGCTGCCGGAGACGAGCGGGGACTTCTCGCTGACGGACGCCGAGGCGGCGCCGCCCGAGCTGCCCGAGGCGCAGACGGCGGCCCTCGGCATCACCCTCGCCGGGGCCGCCGCCGGCATCTGCACCACGGCCGGTCCCCTGGGCGGCGAGGAGGGCGAGTCGATGATCGTCACCGGTCTGTGGGGCGAGATCGCCGACCCGGAGGCGGCCATCGCGGGCATCCACGCGATGCACGAGCAGCTGCACGCCGCGAGCGGCACCACGTCGACGGTGAGCGAGCCGGAGCGCGTCACCCCGGACGGGCTCGGCGACGCGATCACGGAGTGCCAGATGTTCGACCTCGGCGAGGGCTCGGAGGAGGGGCAGAACGGTCTCGCGCCGATGTGCGTGTGGACCGACGGCAGTTCGGTGGGCACGACGATCTTCGACAGGTTCCCCGCGGCGGACGTGGCCGGGGCTCCGCGGACGTCACCCCCGAGGAGGCCGCGGCCCACGCGGCGCAGATCCGCAACGACGCCATGACGCCACGTCGCAGGGCGGCTGACGCCACCCGCACGCCCGGCGGACCGCCGCCGGTCAGCGCCCCCGCTCGGGGCGCCAGACCACGATGGCGGCGGACTGCCGAACGTCCTGGTAGGGCACCAGGTCGCGGCGGTAGGACGCGTGGACCTGCGCCTCGCGCTGCCGCATGGCGACCGCGGCGCCCTCCACGGCCTGCTGGAGCTCGACCACCTTCGCCTGGAGCGCGGCGACCTGCGTCTGGAGCTCGATGATCCGCTTGATCCCCGCGAGGTTGATGCCCTCGTCCTGGGACAGCCGCTGCACCTCGCGCAGCAGCTGGATGTCGCGCGCCGAGTACCGGCGGCCGCGGCCCGCGGTCCGGTCCGGCGAGACCAGACCGAGGCGGTCGTACTGCCGCAGCGTCTGCGGGTGCAGCCCGGAAAGCTGAGCCGCGACGGAGATGACGTAAACCGGAGTTTCTTCGGTCAGTTCGTAGGGGTTGCTGCTCTGTCCGTTCCGGCCGTTCATCTCATTACTCTCCCTTCGCGGCCTCGAACAGCCCCGCCCTGGGGTCCTCGCCCTCTGCCGCGGCGCGATAGTCCTCCAGGGCCTTCTTCGCCTCGTCGCCCAGATCGCGCGGTACGGCCACCTCGATGGTGACCAGCAGGTCGCCGAGGGTGCCGTCCTTGCGCACCGCCCCCTTGCCGCGCGCCCGCATGGTCCGGCCGCCCGGCGTGCCGGGCGGCAGCTTCAGCGTCACCGGCGGACCACCCAGCGTCGGTACCTTGATCTCACCACCGAGCGCGGCTTCCGGGAAGGTCACCGGCACGGTGATCGTGAGATTGTCCCCGCGCCTGCCGAACACCGGGTGCGCGTCGACGTGCACCACCACGTACAGGTCGCCGTGCGGCCCGCCGCGCTCGCCCGGCGCGCCCTTGCCGCGCAGCCGGATGCGCTGCCCGTCGTCCACGCCCGCCGGGATGCGCACCTGCATCGTCCGCGAACTCGTCGCACGCCCGCTGCCCTTGCACACCTGGCACGGGTCCTGGGCGATCAGCCCGCGCCCGCGGCAGTCGACGCAGGGGTCGGTGAGCGAGAAGCCGCCCCCGCCGCCGCGGCTGACCTGCCCGGTGCCGACGCAGGTCGGGCACACGCGGGGCGTCCCGTTCTTGTCGCCGGTGCCGGAGCACGCCTTGCACGCCGCGCTGGAGGACATCCGCAGCGGAACGGTCGCGCCGGAGACGGCCTCGGTGAAGCTGAGCGTCACCTCGGACTCGATGTCCTGGCCGCGGCGCGGCTGGGTGCGCGTACCCGGCCCGCCGCGGTTGAACAGGCCGCCGAAGACGTCCCCGAGCCCGCCGCCGAACCCGCCGGCCCCGGCAGGACCGGTACCGGCAGGACCGCCGCCCGGCTGGCCGCCGCCGAACAGGTCGCCCAGGTCGAAGTTGAACTGGCCGCCCCCGCCGGGGCCCTGCCGGAAGGCACCGTTGCCGAACAGCGCGCGCGCCTCGTCGTACTCCTTGCGCCGCTTCGGGTCGCCGAGCACGTCGTACGCCTCGGACACGTCCTTGAAACGGTCCTCGGCCTTGGCGTCGCCCGTGTTGGCATCGGGGTGGTTCTCCCGGGCGAGCTTGCGGTACGCCTTCTTGATCTCGGCCTCGGTGGCGTCCTTCGGGACGCCGAGAACCTTGTAGAAGTCCTTCTCGATGAAGTCCTTGGTGCTCATCCCCGGCGCCCCTCCTTCCGCGTCGGCCCGCTCACCGCGGCGTCAGCCCTCGTCCGGGCCACCGCCGTCGTCCTTCTCGGCAGCGCTCTCCTCCTGCTCGGCCGGCTTGCCCGGCTGCGGCTCCGCGACGCCGACCCGGGCGGGACGGATCGTGCGCTCGCCGATGCGGTACCCCGGCTGGAGGATCTGCACGCACGTCGTCTCGGTGACGTCCGGCGAATAGCTGTGCATCAGGGCCTCGTGCACGATCGGGTCGAAGGGCTCGCCCTCCTTGCCGAACTGGGCGAGGCCCATCTTCGCCGCGACCATCTCCAGCGACTCGGCCACCTGCTTGAAGCCGCCGAGCAGCTCACCGTGGTCCCGCGCGCGGCCGATGTCGTCGAGCACCGGCAGCAGCTCGGTCAGGAGATTGGCCACGGCCACCTCCTTGACCGCGACCCGGTCGCGCTCCACGCGGCGGCGGTAGTTCTGGAACTCCGCCTGGAGCCGCTGGAGGTCCTGCGTCCGCTCGTGCAGCGCGGTGCGCGCCTGGTCCAGCTGGGCCGTCAGCGCGACGTCCTGCAGGATCTGGGGGTCCTGCGCCGAGGGCTGCGGGTCCGGCGTGCCGCCGTCCCCGCCGGGGGCGGCCTCGCCGCCCGGCTGTTCCTGGGGACCGGTGGCCCCTTCGGGCACCTCCGGGGTCGCCGCCTCGGCGTCGGGGACCTCGGGCTCCTTGTCGAAGCCCTGCGGGTCCTGGGTCACGCCGCACCGCCCTTCGGCTTGTCGTCGTCCACGATCTCGGCTTCCACGACGTCGTCGTCAGCGGCCCGGTCGCCGCCCTGGCCGGGCGCGCCCGCGCCGTCCCCGCCGGGGGTGCCGCTCGGGCCTTGCGCCGACTGGGCGTCGGCGTACATGGCCTGGCCGAGCTTCTGGCTGGTGGCCGCGACCTTCTCGGACGCCTCGCGGATGGCGGCCGTGTCCTCGCCCTTCAGCTGCTCCTTCAGATCGGCGATGGCGGCCTCCACCTCGGTCTTCACCTCACCGGGAACCTTCTCCCCGTTCTCCTTGAGGAAGTTTTCCGTGGTGTAGACGAGCTGCTCCGCCTGGTTCCGCGTCTCGGCGGACTCGCGGCGCCTGGCGTCCTCGTCGGCGTACTGCTCGGCGTCGCGCATCATGCGCTCGATGTCGTCCTTCGGCAGCGCGGAGCCGCCGGTGACGGTCATCCGCTGCTCCTTGCCGGTGCCGAGGTCCTTGGCGGAGACGTGCATGATGCCGTTCGCGTCGATGTCGAAGGTGACCTCGATCTGCGGCACGCCGCGCGGCGCCGGGGGCAGCCCGGTCAGCTCGAACATCCCGAGCTTCTTGTTGTACGCGGCGATCTCGCGCTCGCCCTGGTAGACCTGGATCTGCACCGACGGCTGGTTGTCCTCCGCCGTGGTGAAAATCTCGGAGCGCTTGGTCGGGATCGTGGTGTTGCGCTCGATCAGCTTGGTCATGATGCCGCCCTTGGTCTCGATACCGAGGGACAGCGGGGTGACGTCGAGCAGCAGGACGTCCTTGACCTCGCCCTTGAGCACGCCGGCCTGGAGGCTGGCGCCGATGGCGACGACCTCGTCCGGGTTGACGCCCTTGTTGGCGTCCTTGCCGCCGGTCAGCTCGCGCACCAGCTCCGCCACGGCGGGCATCCGGGTCGAGCCGCCGACCAGCACCACGTGGTCGATCTCGGACAGGTGGATACCGGCGTCCTTGATCACATTGTGGAACGGGGTCTTGCAGCGCTCCAGCAGATCAGAGGTGAGCTGCTGGAACTGCGCACGGGACAGCTTCTCGTCCATGTGCAGCGGGCCCTCGGCGGAGGCCGTGATGTAGGGCAGGTTGATCGTGGTCTCGGTGGACGAGGACAGCTCGATCTTGGCCTTCTCGGCGGACTCGCGGAGCCGCTGGAGCGCCATCTTGTCCTTGGACAGGTCCACGCCGTGCGCGTTGGCGAACTGGCGGACCAGGTGGTCCACGATGCGCTGGTCCCAGTCGTCGCCGCCGAGGTGATTGTCACCGTTGGTGGCCTTGACCTCGACCACGCCGTCGCCGATCTCCAGCAGCGACACGTCGAAGGTGCCGCCGCCGAGGTCGAAGACCAGGATGGTCTGGTCGTCCTTCTCCAGGCCGTAGGCGAGGGCGGCGGCCGTCGGCTCGTTGACGATGCGCAGCACGTTGAGCCCGGCGATCTCGCCGGCCTCCTTGGTGGCCTGCCGCTCGTGGTCGTTGAAGTACGCCGGGACGGTGATCACCGCGTCGGCGACCTTCTCGCCCAGGTAGGACTCGGCGTCCCGCTTCAGCTTCTGGAGAATGAAGGCGCTGATCTGCTGGGGGTTGAAGTCCTTGCCGTCCAGGCCGATCTTCCAGTCCGTGCCCATGTGGCGCTTGACGGAACGAATCGTCCGGTCCACGTTGGTAACGGCCTGGCGCTTGGCCACCTCGCCGACGAGCACTTCGCCGTTCTTCGCGAAGGCGACGACGGACGGCGTGGTCCTGGCGCCCTCGGCGTTGGTGATGACGGTGGGCTCACCGCCTTCGAGAACACTGACGACGGAGTTCGTCGTGCCCAGGTCGATGCCGACCGCACGTGCCATTTCGGTATCCTCCAGCTACTAGCTTGAGTGCAACTGACTCAAGACTGCCGCAGGCGGCCGCCCCCGTCAAATACCCTGAGCCGGGTCAGCTCAACTCTTGTCGTCGGCAGAGGCTCAAGGCCAGCAGCGCCACGTCATCCTGGATCGCACCGGCGAACTGGGTCACGTCCCGCCACACGAACTCCACAAGACCCGAGGTGGGCACCCGCCCCGCGGGCCACTCCCGCCCCACCGCCCCCGTGAGGCGGCCCGTCAGCGAGTAGAACGCACCCGCCGCGTCCCGCGCCTCCGTCACACCGTCCGTGTAGCCGAGCACCACGTCCCCGGGGCGCAGCGCCGCCGACGCGGCCCGCGGCGGAGCGGTCCCGGCCACCCCGAGGCCGAGCGGCGGGCCCGGCTCGGCCGGCAGCTCCCGCGCCCGCCCGTCGCGGATCAGCAGCGGCAGCGGATGCCCGCAGCTCAGCAGGCGCACCTCCCCGCCGGCCTCGGGGAACTCCAGCAGCAGCGCCGTCGCGAACAGCTCCGTCGGCTCGCTCGCGTTCTCCGCGTCCACGAGCAGCCTGCGGTCCATGCGCGCGGCCACCGCGCCGAGGTCCGCCTCGTCGAGCACCGCCTCCCGGAACGCGCCGAGCAGCGCCGTCACCGTACCCACGGCCGCGAGCCCGTGCCCCTGCACGTCCGCCACCAGGGCCCGCACCCCGTACGGGCTGGTCCGCACGTCGTACAGATCGCCCCCGACCAGCGCCCCGACCTGCGCCGCCCGGTAGAGAGCCGCGCACCGCACCCCGTCCACCCGTTCCGGCAGCGGCGGCAGCACGGCGCGCTGCACCTCCTCGGCGACGTTGCGCACCACGACGAAGTCCCGCACGTACCGCGTCCTGATCCAGGACACCACCACGCCGCCCACCGAGATCGCGCCGACCGCCCCCAGGTCCGCGTCGCTGACGTGCGGCGGCCTGGTCGCCGGCAGCACGAGCAGCAGCAGGGCGAGCACCGACAGGAGCGTCGTCATGCGCGGCCCGTACACCAGTCCTGTCAGCGGCGGCAGCGCCGCGAACAGGAACGCCAGCTGCACCCAGCCGGGCGCCAGCCACTCCGCCACGCCCACCCCGGTGAGCAGCACGAGCGGCAGCACGCGCAGCCAGCGGGGCTGGAGGCCGTCGGCGCTGCGCGCGGCGGGGCTCGCCATCGAAACGTCAGCGTCCGGCCGAGATCCGCAGCGCCGCCGCCTTCGCGCGGATGGCGGGCAGCTCGGCGTGCAGGGCGTCCCCCGGGCAGTGGGTCTGCACGATGTCCCGGTGCCCGGAGACGACGTGCAGCTCGGCCGGGTCCCCCTCGGGGACGCGGCTGTCGTCGTTCGTCGAGACCATCTCCACCCGCCCGCGCGGGTCGGTCCCCGGGCGCAGCTTCCACGCCGCGATGCGGGCGATGGCGGTGACCAGTGCGGCCGGCACGTCGCCCGCGTCGCCGAAGTCGCCGAGCGCGGCGATGCCGACGCTGTCCATGTTGAAACCGGTGGTGTGCGCCCCCAGCACGAAGCGGTCGAGGCCGCCGGAACGGCCCTCGTAGATCTTCCCGCACTTGTCGACGACGAAGTTGTAGCCCAGGTCGTCCCAGCCCATCCGGTGCACGTGGTCCGCCTGCATCCCGCGCAGCATCTCGGGCACGTCCGCGCAGTCGTAGTCGTCGGGGTGGCTGGTGTGGTGCACGAAGACCGCGCGGGCGGGGCCCGTGTAGGTGACGGCCTCGTGCCGCAGGTCCTCGTCGGCCCCCCAGGCGGAACGCGTGACCACGGCCGGCGCGGCGGCGGCCCGCTTCACCGGCGGCCAGCGGTGCTCGGCGGCGGGCGGTGCGGGCGTGGCCGCGGTCAGCTGCGGGGCGTCCCAGGTGACC
This sequence comes from Streptomyces sp. MP131-18, assembly GCF_001984575.1. Taxonomy (GTDB): domain Bacteria; phylum Actinomycetota; class Actinomycetes; order Streptomycetales; family Streptomycetaceae; genus Streptomyces; species Streptomyces johnsoniae. The sequence goes on from NZ_LZNS01000001.1 coordinate 3,670,419, forward strand.
ACGGCTGCCACCGGCAGGATCGCGGCCCACAGGGCTATTCGGCGTGACCACACGGCGCCTCCCCGGCTCAGGGCAGGATCTTCACGGCGCTCGACCAGCCCAGGCCGAGTCGCTCCTGGGCGGCCATGTGGAGGAACTGGAAGCCCTCCAGCTCGCGGGCCCGGCGCAGCGGCCCCACGTCGAGCGGGCGCAGGCCCCCCGCGGCGGCCAGGTCGGCGACGGCGCCCTTGCCGTCCTCGTCGTCCCCCGCGATCAGCACGTCCAGCGGCTTGCCGTCGACGCGGCCGGCCAGCAGCGTGGTGGCGAAGGTGGTGTTGAACGCCTTGACCACCGGCGTTCCCGGGGCCGCGTCGGCGGCGATCTGCTCGGCGGCCGAGGTGCCGGGGGGCACCGCCAGCGAGTCGAAGGTCGAGAAGTCCACGGGGTTGCTGATGTCGACGACGACCGAGCCGGCGAGCGCGGTGCCGTACTCGGCGACCGCCTCGCGCCCGGCCGGCCAGGGCACGGCCAGCACCACGAGGTCGGCGTCCTCGACGCCGATGGCGTCGGACGCCGTGATCTCGCCGTCCGGCGCGGCCTCGCGCAACTCGTCCGCGAGCCCGGCCGCCTTCCGGGGCGTCCGGTCGATCAGCCGCACGGTGTGCCCGCCGGCCAGCGCGATGGTCGCCACGCCGCGGGCCATGGCGCCCGCGCCCACGATCGTCACAATCATTTCTCCATGCCAGCACGCCCCCGAAAGCCCCGCATCTCGGTCGGCGGCTCAGGCGGCGGCTCAGGCGGGGTGCGGCAGCGCCCGGTCCTGCCGCAGCGCGGCGAAGAGGCGGCCGGCCGGGGCGGCGTCGAGGGCGAGGCGGTCCGGCCGGGTGGGATGCGGAACGGTGGGCACGGTGCGGAACGTCACCCCGCCGTCGGGGACGGCTCGGACGTCCTTGACCAGGCCGTGCAGCTCGTCCAGCGAGTCGAGCCCGGGGTCCGCGGTGATCGCCGAGGTGACGGCCTTCAGCAGCGGGTACAGCTGCGCCGGTTCTGTGACCGTGCCCTGTGCGGTGATGCGCTCGTGGAGCAGGCCGAGGAGGTGCTGCTGGCGCTGGAGCCGGTTGAGGTCGCTGCCGTCGCCGACGTGCACCCGGGCCCTGGCGTAGGCCAGCGCCCGCTCGCCGTCGAGGAGGTGCCGCCCGGCGGACAGGTCGTGGCCCACGTTGGGGTCGCGTTCGTCCTCGGCCAGCTCCACCTCGACGCCGCCGACCGCGTCCACCACATCGGCGAACCCGTCGAAGCCGAGCACGAGGTGATGGTCGACGCGGATACCGGAGAGCCGTTCGAAGGTGAGGATCGTGCAGGCCGCGCCGCCGTGCTGGAACGCCCAGTTGAACTGGTCCCGGGCGGCCTCGCTCCGCTCGCCCCCGGCCGTCCGGCAGGCCGGGATGTCCACGACGATGTCACGCGGCACGTGCACCGCGTCCGCCCGGCGCCCGTCGCCGGAGAGGTGCAGCAGCAGCACGGTGTCGGACCGCGCGTTGCCGGTGCCGGAGCCCCGGTCGTGCCCGATCACCAGGATGTTCCTGCCCTCGCCCGGCTCCGCGGCGGGCCGCCCCGCCGCGTCCCGGTCCAGCGCCTCGGCGGCGGCGTGGTCGGTGCGGATGTTCCCGTTCAGCTTCTGGTACGCCCACAGCGCCGTGCCGGCCGTGATCGCCAGGAGCGTCCCGAAGGCCAGCAGCAGCCACCACAGGATTTTCTGACCGCGCGTCATGCGCCCATCCTGCGCGGCCCGCCGGACGCCATAAGACATTTGGGATTATTTGTCGATGGCTTCCTCCGAACGGACGCGCGGCACGACGCCAATCGGCCGACCCGCCGCGCCCTGCACGCGGGCGTTCACGAGGCGTAGGGGCGGCTCGCGCGGGCGGTGCGGAGCGCGTGGCCCCACCAGGCGAGCTGGTCGAGCATGGCCTTGGCGGCGCCGTTGCAGCCCGCGGGCTCCAGCGGCAGGCCCTCGTCGTCGAAGCGCGACCAGGCGTCGTGGAAACTGACGGTGTCCCGGACGGTGACGGCGTGCAGTTCCGCGAAGACGGGCCGCAGGTGCTCAACGGCCCGCAGGCCGCCGGAGAGCCCGCCGTAGGAGACGAAGCCGACCGGCTTGGCCTGCCATTCGCCGTGGTGCCAGTCGATGACGTTCTTGAGCGCCGCCGGGTAGCTGTGGTTGTACTCCGGCGTCACGACGGCGAACGCGTCGGCCGCGCCGAGCCGTTGCGCGAACGCGGTGTGCGCGTCGCCCGGCTCGCCCATGCCGAGCGGCAGGGCGGCGGCCGGCTCGGCGAGGTCGACGAGATCGACCGTCATGTCCTCGCGGGCGGCGGCCCGTTCGGCGAACCAGCGGGAGACGGTCGGCCCGAAGCGTCCCTCGCGGACGCTGCCGATGATCACGGCGAGGCGCAGCGGCCGTGCGTCGTGGGTGTCGTGGGCGATGGACATGGCGTATCCCTTCGGTCGGGGCGCGACGGAATGGCGCGACGGGATACAGCCTGGAACTTAAAGCTATGTTGAAGTCAAGCCCCGCCCGCGGCACCGCCACCTCACCGAGGGCATGGGCCCGGCGGGAGCGGGCAAGTTACTGTCCAGTAAGATGGCGCTGGGCTATCTTGCCAGCACGCCCGTCAGCCGTCCGCCCGCACGTCAATGAAGATCCGCAGGTTCGAGGAGCCGCCATGCAACTCGCCGCCATCGTCGTCTCGCTGGTGCTCACCGCGGTCGCCGTCGCGCTGCTCGGCCGGGCCGTGCTGCACCTCTTCCGCACCCTGCGGCTCGGCCAGCCCGTCCCCGCGGGCCTGCGCACGGACGCGTGGAAACGGCGCAGCGCCACGCTCGCCAAGGAGTTCCTCGGCCACACCCGGATGAACCGGTGGGGCATCGTCGGCGTCGCCCACTGGTTCGTGGCGATCGGCTTCTTCACCCTCATCCTGACGGTGGCCCAGGCGTACGGGCAGCTCTTCGAGGCCGACTGGACGCTGCCGCTGCTCGGCGGCTTCCTGCCGTACGAGATGTACATCGAGTTCATCGCCGCCATGACGGTCGTCGGCATCGTGACGTTGATCACCATCCGGCTGCTGAGCCTGCCGTCCCGGCTCGGCCGCAAGTCCCGTTTCGCCGGGTCCACGCCCTGGCAGGCGTACTTCGTCGAGTACGTCATCCTCACCATCGGCGTCGCGATCCTCGTGCTGCGCGGCCTCGAAGGCGCGCTGCACCACGCCGACGGCTACCAGGCGTCGTACTTCCTCAGCTACCCTCTCGTCGCCGCGTTCGACGGCCTCGGCACCGGCACCCTGCAGAACCTGGTCTACCTCGTCGCCATGATCAAGATCGGCGTCTCGATGACCTGGGCCATCACCATCGGCCTGAACACCGCCATGGGCGTCGCCTGGCACCGGTTCCTGGCGTTCCCCAACATCTGGTTCAAGCGGAACGCCGACGGCGCCGCCTCGCTCGGCGCGCTGCTCCCCATGACCTCCGCAGGCAAGCCGATCGACTTCGAGGACCCCGACGAGGACGCGCAGTTCGGCGTCTCCCGGATCGAGCACTTCTCCTGGAAGGGCCTGCTCGACTTCTCCACCTGCACCGAGTGCGGGCGCTGCCAGTCCCAGTGCCCCGCCTGGAACACCGGCAAGCCCCTCTCGCCGAAGCTGCTGGTCATGTCCCTGCGCGACCAGGCGCACGCCGCCGCCCCCTACCTGCTGGCGGGCGAGACCGGCGAGGTCACCGAACGCCCGCTGATCGGCACCGCGGCGGAGCAGGGCGTCATCGACCCCGACGTGCTCTGGTCGTGCACCACCTGCGGCGCGTGCGTCGAGCAGTGCCCCGTCGACATCGAGCACGTCGACCACATCGTCGACATGCGCCGCTACCAGGTCATGATCGAGTCGTCCTTCCCCAGCGAGGCCGGCACGATGCTGAAGAACCTGGAGCGCAAGGGCAACCCGTGGGGCCTGGCCAAGAAGAAGCGCCTGGAGTGGACGAAGGAGGTCGACTTCGACGTCCCCGTCGTCGGCACCGACGTCGAGGACCTCACCGACGTCGACTACCTCTACTGGGTCGGCTGCGCCGGCGCCCTGGAGGACCGCGCCAAGAAGACCACCAAGGCGTTCGCGGAGCTGCTGCACATCGCCGGCGTCGAGTTCGCCATCATGGGCGGCGACGAGGCGTGCACCGGCGACTCCGCCCGCCGCCTCGGCAACGAGTTCCTGTTCCAGCAGCTCGGTCAGCAGAACGTCGAATCCCTCGACGCGGCCGGCGCCAAGAAGATCGTCACCACCTGCCCGCACTGCTTCAACACCATCGCGAACGAATACCCGCAGCTCGGCGGCACCTACGAGGTCATCCACCACACCCAGCTGCTCCAGCACCTGATCGACGCGGGCCGGCTGATCCCGGTCACGCCCGTCGAGGGCCTGATCACCTACCACGACCCCTGCTACCTGGGCCGGCACAACAAGATCTACACCCCGCCCCGCGAGATCATCGGCCGCGTCCCCGGCCTGCGGAACGAGGAGATGCACCGCCACAAGGAACGCGGCTTCTGCTGCGGCGCGGGCGGCGCCCGCATGTGGATGGAGGAGCGGATCGGCAAGCGCGTCAACGACGAGCGTGTCGACGAGGCCCTCTCCCTCAACCCCGACATCGTCTCCACCGCCTGCCCGTTCTGCCTCGTCATGCTGTCCGACTCGGTCAACGGCAAGAAGAACGACGGCGCCGCCAAGGAGGACCTGCGCGTCGTCGACGTGGCACAGCTGCTGCTGGAATCGGTACGTTCATAGGCGTGGCCGTATTCAGAAGAAGGCGCGACGAGGGCAACCCGCCGCCGACGCCGTACGCCGGCGCCCCGCAGCCGTACCCGCAGGACCCGCAGTACGCACCGCACCACGGCGACCCGCACTACGGCGACCCGTACGCCCCCGGCGCGCCGGCGGCTGCCCCGCAGCCGCCCCCGCCGCCGCTGCCCTGGCGGGAGCTGCTGACCGGCGTCGTCTTCCGCCCCAGCCGCACCTACTGGCACATGCGCGACTACGCCATGTGGTGGCCCGCGCTGATCGTCACGTTCCTCTACGGCCTGGTCGCCGCCTTCGGCCTCGACCAGGCCCGCGAGGAGATCCTCGACACCACGGCCTCGACGGTCGCGCCGTACCTGCTGGTCACCGGTCTCGCCATGGTCCTCGGCGCCCTCGTCCTGAGCACCGTCACACACAATCTCGCCCGGCAGTTCGGCGGCAACGGCCTGTGGGCGCCCACCGCCGGGCTCGCCATGCTGATCATGACCCTGACGGACGTGCCCCGGCTCGCTCTCGCCATCTTCCTCGGCGGCGCCGACCCGGTCGTCCAGGTGATCGGCTGGGCGACGTGGCTCGGCGCGGGCGTGCTGTTCACCATGATGGTCAGCCGCTCCCACGAGATCGCCTGGTCCCGCGCCCTGGCCGCCTCCACGATCCAACTGCTCGCCCTGCTGATGCTGGTGAAGCTCGGCACGCTGTAGCCGCGCGGTGGTGGCCGGCCGGCCGCCCGGCGGGCGGGCGGCCGGCCACCAGCCCCTCCGGTAGCCTCGGGGCGTGCTTCTGTCAGACAAGGACATCCGTACGGAAATCGACGCCGGCCGCGTACGGATCGAGCCTTACGATCCGACCATGGTCCAGCCGTCGAGCATCGACGTCCGGCTGGACCGTTACTTCCGCGTCTTCGAGAACCATCGCTACCCCCACATCGACCCCGCCACCGAACAGCCCGACCTCACCCGCGTGATCGAGCCGCCGGGCGACGAGCCGTTCATCCTGCACCCCGGCGAGTTCGTCCTCGCCTCCACCTACGAGGTGATCACCCTCCCCGAGGACGTCGCGTCCCGCCTGGAGGGCAAGAGCTCCCTCGGCCGCCTCGGCCTGCTGACCCACTCCACCGCCGGCTTCATCGACCCCGGCTTCTCCGGTCACGTGACCCTGGAGCTGTCCAACATGGCCACGCTGCCGATCAAGCTCTGGCCCGGCATGAAGATCGGCCAGCTCTGCATGTTCCGGCTGACCTCCCCGGCCGAACACCCCTACGGCTCATCGCGCGCCGGCTCCCGCTACCAGGGCCAGCGCGGCCCGACCCCCTCCCGCTCCTACCTCAACTTCCACCGCACCCGCATCTGACCCCACCGGCACCGCACTCCGCAGCCGGGCACACCGCGGACACCGCAACAACCGCCCCGGCCCGATCCGCTCCCGCCCCAACTGCCGCAAGGGAAACCGAGCCGCAACAAAGACATGCCCCTCGGCACAACGCACCACGGTGTTGGTCTGCAACGCTTGCCTCTCCCATGCGACTTGACAACGGCGAACGCCACATTAGAGGAAGAAGCACCCCCCACCACGACGGCACTCCGACGTACACGGAGCCCACCGAGATGAGGTAGGCTACAACCCAAGACCAGCCCCCGAGCCGGTCACGCGGGCGTAGTTTAATGGTAGAACATGAGCTTCCCAAGCTCAGAGCGCGAGTTCGATTCTCGTCGCCCGCTCCAACGGTCAAGGCCCAGGTCAGAGGCAGTCTCTCCGACCCGGGCCTTCATGTTGTCCAGACCAATTTACGAGCCGCGTGCCAGATCCGTGCCAGATGCTCCGTCGCCGCGCTTCCTGGCAGCGGCTTCACGCTGCGCCCGCACCCGGGCGTCGATCCCCTCGGCCACCTCGCGCTGTCGCTCACGGTTGGAGTGCTGATAGATCATGGCCGCCTTCTCCGAGGACTGGCCCGCGCGGACCATCGTGTCCTTGAGCGTGGCACCACTCTGCGTAGAGAGGGTGTGCCCGGTGTGCCGCAGGTCGTAGAACCGGAAGTCGTCCGGCATGCCCACCCTGGCCCGCGCCTTGCGCCACTTCCGCCCGAAGGTGGACCGCCGGAACGGCTTGCCCTTCTCCCCCACGAACAGCAGGCCATCCGGCGCCTTCTCCGCGTACCAGGCCAAGTGCCTTCTAAGCACTTGGCCGCAGGTTCGAGTCCTGCCGGGGGCACACCTTCCTTCGCCCGTCCTCCCACTCCGTTTGCCCAGGTCAGCGGCCATGCCGCCGGGTGATTCCGGGGGGCGGGGACGAGCCTGCCGGAGGCCGTGCAGGTCCGGCCGCGTCCGGCTGGTACCGGGTTTTTGCGGGTGGCCGCGACGAATACGCGGCAAAGTTTTGGGCGCCCCGCATCGGCACGGGATCGAGTCCGGTGAGGTCTTGGGCGGCCTCGATGCGGCTCTGGAGGTCCTTCAGCTGTCCGGACAGGCAGCGGGCGTAGGTGGCGAGCAGAACCGGGACGCTGTTCCCCGCCCACTCGGCAGCCTGGGCCGGCGGTATGCCGTTGTTGAGCCAGGTGGTCAGGCAGGTGTGGCGCAGGTCATAGACCCGTCGACCCAGTGGGGAGGCATGCTCCGCCTCGGTGAGTTCACTCTTCCGGGCACCGGCCCAGGCCCGGCGGATCACCGAGCCGGCCAGGGCGCCGCCGCTCTCCCCCCGGAAGAGACGGTCGCCGGGCTCGAGGCCCTCCCGCTCGATGTGTTCGCGCAGGATCTTCACCAGCGCCGGATGGCAGGGTACGGGGCGTGTGTCGCCCGCGGCCCTGCCCTTCAGGTGCCGCCTGTCATGAGTGTGTCCGGAGTCGGTCCACTGTTTTCCCACTTCCGGGGTGGCGGTGTGGAACAGCAGTTCGCCCCACTGATCCGCCGCGTCCTGGTCCGGCAGCCGGGCGTCGCGGACGTGCACGGCCACGGCTTCTTCCGGCCTGGCGCCGGAGTAGTACAGGGTCGCGAAGAAGGCGTGAAGCCGTTCGCCGCCCCTGGGGCGCCTGCGGACCCAGCCCAGAAGGCGAGCGGCCTGTTCGGGGTTGATCAGGCACCGTTTGTCCACCGCTGTGGACGTCTTGGGGCTGCTCCCCCGGCCTTTGGGCAGCGGGTTGGCAGGCAGGATGCGTCGGCGAACGGCGTACTCCATCGCCACGTTGAGGATGCGGCGGGTGCGCTTGACCGTCGATGCGGCGCTCGGTGTGCCATCGAGCTTCAAGGCCAGGGCATCCAGCACGTCTTCGACCTGCTCCGGGTCTTCCCAGGCCGCCATCGTTCGGGTATTTCGCTTCACCCAACGCAGTGTCGCTGCTACCTCGGGTGGGGCCTTCTCCCGCTGATTGCGGTTGAATGCGTACTCCCGCAGCGCGGTGCGGACTTGGACATCCTCGAACTGCGTCGGCTCCTTGTGCAGCAGAGCCACGGTGGTAGCCGTGAGCGCCTTGGCGAGGTTTTTTCGGTTATTCCCAGAGGCGTGTGGCCATTTGGTATCGACGAACTGGACGGCGAAGTCGTACCAGCTGACGGAGGCCGCCTTCGACTGATGCGAAACGGGCAGGCCCGTGGTGATGCTGAACCCGACGCCCTTGCGGGTGGCCGTCATCAACTCCGAGCGGAACGCATCAGCCTGGGCCTCTGTCGTAAACGGCTGGCGGAACGCCCTTCCATCCACTACCCATCGAACGGAGTAGGTCGTCCGACGCTTTCCTTTATACGCGGAGAGCTTCCAGATCCGGACGTTGTATGTGGTCTCCATCAGGCGCTGTCCTCGCGGCTGCGGAGTCAGTCGTCGAGGTCGTCCCGCCGGACCCGCAGATCTCCGTTGGGCAGCTTGACGCAGCGGGGTGCACGTCGCTTCTGGCGCCAGTCGTAGAAAGTCGAACGGGAGATCTGCAACTCATCGCACACCTGGGTCAAGGTCAGGATCGACCGAGCGCTCCGGACAGCCGCAGTCATCGGGTGGCTCCATATCCGAAGCGCAAGGCCCGGGCTAAAGGTTGTCTCGTAAGGGGTCAGCCGTGGGCGAGGTTGTGCATGTGGGCGACGCCGATGGCCGCCCAGTAGACACCGTTGCCACGGCGGCGGCAGTCACGGAGGATCTTCCAGGTCTTCATCCGGGCGAAGACGTGCTCCACGCGGGCTCGTACCCGGCGGTGGGAGGCGTTGTGCTCCTCCTTCCAGTCCGGAAGGTGCTCCTGTCCGGCTCGGCGGCGGTGCGGAGTGATCGCGCTGGTGCCCTGGTAGCCGCCATCGGCAACCACCATCGCCTCTCCGCAGGCGGCTTCGGCGCCCGAGGCGGGGAAAGCGGTGCAGTCGTTGCGGTTGCCCGGCAGCGGGTCGCCGACGGTGAACACCAGACGGGTGTCCGCCTGGATGACGACCTGGAGGTTCGTCGAGTAGCGGTAGTTCTTCGACGGCGCTGCCACGGTGCGATCGCGGGTGGGCACCAGGGTGCCGTCCACGATCAGTACCTCATCTCGCTTCGGGCGTCGCCGCAGCGGCTGGAGGGCCAGCCAGGGCGCGTGACGGTCGATGATCCGGCCGACCGCGGCCACCGAGATGCCGAACAGCGGTGCGAGCTGCCGCATGGTGAGGTTGGTGCGGCAGTACACCGCGACCACCAGCACCCGGTCGGCCAGCGGCAGCGACCACGGCCGCCCCGGCCTGCTCTCGGCCAGCTCAGCCCCGCCGGCCTTCTCCACAGCTGTCACCAGCCGCCGGAAGCGGCCCGGCGCCAGACCGGTGAACACCTCGATCGCGTCACGACGTTCCGCACTCAGCACCTGCACGATCAGCCCAACGCACACCAGCCACAACAGTTACGAGACAACCTTTAGCGCGCAGTTGCTCGGCGGCTTCGGGACCAATGCGACCAGTTCAGCTGGGTAGCGTACGACTGGGAGCAGCCGAGGGCGGGCCTGAGCGGCCAGCCGTGAGGGGGGAGCTGTGGAACTGGTCGTCGTTATCCAGAATTTCGCTCGGGGCGGGTTGAAGACCGGGGCTGGCGTGCCCGAGAACAGATGGCCGCTGCTGGTTGAGCGCATGACTGCGGTTGAGCTAGACCTGGTGCTCGGTCAGGAGGCCGAAGACTGGGCTGCGAACAGCCACGGTCAGTTGATTCGGGCGGAGAACGACCTGGGCATGGACGGGTTGCTGCCTCCCTCGCGCTCCGGGCTGGGGCCGGTGACGCTGTACCGGCTGGGGCGCCGCTGCGGCTGGAACTACGATTTCGCCCGGGACGAGACCCATCACGGGCTGGGGGTGGCGGCCTTCGATGTCGGGCTGCCGGCGCCGCCGGCGGCGGTTTCCGTACACCTGACGCCTTACAGCGCGAGCAAGGCGTGTGCGGAGGCGGACTTCGCAGCTTCCCGGGCCTACAAGTTCGGCCCGTACGCGATGGTTGCGGGCGACGTGAACTTCAGCCCGCCGGGCCTGACCCTCGGTATGAGGAGATGCGACCGTACAACCTTGGGTCGCGGACCGTGCACACTGATCCGGCGCTCGGGCTGCCCAGATTTCCGAACCGGCAGGTGGCGTGGACCTTGGCAGCAAACGGACTCGTTGACGCGGCCTGGTGGCTCTATCAGCAGTCCGGGGACGAGGAACTGCTGCGGCCCACCTGCCTGGAGGAGCGCATCGACCAGGTCTGGGTCAGCGCGCCACTCGCTCCTGCCCTGGTCGCCTACCACCTCCTCGACACGCCCGTCGGCGCGTCCGACCACCACGGCGTGGCCATCACACTGGACCTCGGCCGCGTGGTAAAAAACGACCCGTGGGACTACCGCTGAGGCAATCCGACCATCGCGGAAATAGCGCCTTGTCAGGGCAGCGTGCCCCAATCCGTTGCCCCACTTCATCATCGTGCTGCCGCGGGGCTGCTCCGGGGGTCTCTATTCTGGTGGGGCGGGTGCGCGCCGCGCTACAACGACCCAGACCGCGTCCGGGCCACCCTCAGTCCAGCACCTACTGCGCCGGGCATGCCGACGAGACCGTCCTGCAGGTGCTGATGACACCTGCCAACCAGGAGCGCACCCGTTTCGAGAGTCCCGGAAGGTGACGGATACCTGCCGGGTACCGCGCTGATGATGTCATCGTGCTCGTCGAATGGGCGTAGAAGTTCGGGCGACTGAACCCCAGTTGTCTACGTGCGGCTCAGGGCACGCCGCCGCTCAACCCACTTCGAAACACGCTTTATCGGATTCCTACCAATCCAGGTCGCCTGTGGTGAGGATCGCCGTGGTGACGTCCGGCTGCTCGTCCGGAGACTCCAGCAAAGCTTCCATGACGAGCAAGTTGAGGACGCCGGTGAGGTCCCGCCCCCCGCTGGCGTTGAGCTCCCCTCGAATGTAGTTCAGCCCGCCGTTCGCGTACTCCTCGAAGATCCGAATGCGCTCCTTGAGCCGGTCGTCTGCGAGGATCTTGGCGTCGTCCGGGACCTCGACCGCGGCGAGGAGATCGAGAAGCACGTCGCCGAACGAGCGGTTCTCCACACGGGAGAGGTTGATGGGCTCTTCGTGCTTGTCGAACGACTCGCGGCGGCCCTTGCGCATGCCCAGCGCTGCGGCGAACATCATCACCTCGTACATGGCCGTGAAGGGGCCACTCTTGCCAGCTAGGGCAGCCATGAGCTCTTCGTGCTCGGCGGGGCGCCGGAACCGCTCCTCGGCCATTAGAGGGTCACCTCTTCCAAGACGGTGTGCTCGAAATCGCCGCGGGTTACGTACGGTACGGCCCGGTCGCCAATCGTGATCGTCTGCTCCTTGGCGTCTTCCTTGGAGGTGACCGAGCGCAGGACGTACACGCGAGAGGCTGCCGACTGGAGGTGCTCCAGAACGCGACCTCGCGCCTGGGACTGGGAGAGCAGAGTGACGATCTGCGAGGTCAGTTGGGGTAGGGATTCGGCAACCTGGTCTTGGTACTCGATGTCGAGGTTACCGAAGGGCGCGTCCATGACGACGGGGTAGATCCCGCCCTCGTCAAGGTTCGCCTCGTCGGCCTTCTGCTTGCGGTTGTGGATCTGCTTGGCCATCTCGGAGACAGCACCGACGAACGACAGGCCGAGGATCTGGTTCTCACCCGTGCTTCGGATCGCGGCGGGGCCTGCAGCGGTGGCATGGAGTTTCAGCTCGAAGTCGGGAGTCAGCTCAGGGGTGAAGGGCTTGATACAGATCCGGGAGAAGACCCTTTTGACCCTGGCGTCGAGTTGCTGACCCACCTCGGCCGTGCGTACGTCGAGAATGCGACGGAATGCCTCCAGCACCTCGTCTACCAGCGCCACCTGGCGCTGCAGGCGCTGGGCCTCGGCATCTTCGACCTTCGCGGCGTGGAACTGCCGGCGCAGGCGGGTGATCTCTTCCTCCAGACGTTCCTTGTCCCGTTGTGCATCCCGGTGAGCTCCGAGCGCCCCGACGCGCTTGTCGTCGTACTCCTTGCGCCGGTCTTCCAGCTTCTGGACGTCGACGACGTCGACGCCTTTCAGCTGTCGGGCGATGTCGCTCTCCTCGGCGTCGAGGTCGTTGATTTTGGCCTCGGCTGTCTGGAGGTCCGCGCTGATCTGGCGCAGTTCTTCCAGGAGGGCCTTGCGGGCGTCGATGAGTCGCGCCGCGTTGCCGCGGAGGTTCATCCAGCGGGCTTGGACGTCGGCCAGTCCAGCGTTCTCCAGGCGTTCGAGCAGAGCGGTGTGGCCGGCGGAGTCGGGTGGCACGGGAGTGCCACACATGCAGTAGCCCTCTTCCAGGAGCCCGGTGATGTAGTCGCGCTGGATCCCAGCGGGGAGTTCCTGGCGTTTGCGCATGCCCTCGGCGAGGTCGATCACGGTCTGGTCGACGCCGGAGGTGAAGGCGATGAAGCCTCGCTCGGCCAGCGCTCGTCGTTGCTTCTCCTGGAGCTCTTGGTAGCGGGTCTTCTCCTGCTCCAAGTCCTTGGCCAGCCGCACTCTACGCTGCTGGAGGGGCGCTGCTTGGCCGTTTTCCAGTAAGGCCTTACTGGCCGCGTCAACCTCGCGCTGGTAGGCGGAGATGTTGGCCGATAGTTTGAGCAACTCGTTGTCGATGGCGAGCTTCTGGCCTTCGAGTTTCTCCTGCGCCTCGGCCAGCTGCTGGAGGCGCCCACCGCCGAGCTTTTTGGCTGCGGCGGTGAGCTTACGGGACGCTGCCGGCAGGTGATCATCGATAGCTCGTTCGATCATCTCCAGACCCATGAGGGTCTTGATGGCGTCCTGAACGTCACCGGTACCGTCTCCGGTGAACATCCGTTCCATGCGTTCGCCGTTGAAGAAGAAGAACCGACGTAGCCCCTCTGGGAGGATCTTCTCGATCCGGTCCTGGCCGTTCAAGACCTCGAGGCTTTCGCCGTGCCGAGTCTCGTTCACGGTGAGGGTGGGGCGCGGCAGGTCCTGGGCGTCCGAGTCCTTGATCGCCCGGACCTCTCGCAGGACCGTGAACAGCGCTCCCTCATGCTCGAACTCCACTCTCACGGCTGCGTGTACTGATGCGCCGAAGGCCGCGTCCCCCCAGGCGCGGTCGTTGATGATCCGGTCCTGGTGCTCAACATCGTTCGTGAACGTGCCGTACAGGGCCCAGGTGAAGGCGTTGAGCAGCGTGGTCTTGCCAGCGCCGTTCATGCCGAAGATCAGCACGGCTGGTTTATCGTCTGTGACGTCGAGCTTGAGCACGTGCCGACTGTGGAAGACACGGAAATTCTCGACGGTGAGCTTCAGCAGCTTCACTTGGCGTGCTCCTTGGCCGCCTCGATGATCTTGTTGGTGAGCAGGGTCGGGGTCTTCACGTGGAGGTACTCGCGCTCCAGTTCCAGTACACGTTTGGCCAGTATCCGGGCCTCCGGCGACAGTTTGTTCAGGATCTCCTTCGCTGTCTCCTGAGCGTTCATCGCCCTCTCCTTGCTCACTCGCTCGTTCATCGGCTTGTCTCAATGATCAGGTGTCCATGAGCCCGTAGTGCTGGCGCAGCGGGCGCAGGACGTCCAGGGTGGCAGCTTCGTTGTCCGCCAGGCGGGCGAACTCCGTGACTCGGCTGAGCTCGCGGGCGATCATCCGGCGCTCGGTTTCGCGGTGTAGGGCCTCGATGCCGTCCGGGGGGACGACGATGAAGTCCACAATGTCGGCCATGTCTTTACCCGGTGCGCGGCGCAGGACGCGTCCACGGCGTTGGATGAACTGCCTCGGGTTGGACGAGCTGGCCAGTAGATAGGCGGTGCGGGCGGCGGGCACGTCCACGCCTTCGTCTAGGCAGCGCATGGACAGCAACGCCTGGAGGTCGTTGCCTGTGCTGAACCGCCGTAGGATCGCGCGCCGCTGCTCTCGTGGAGTCTCGGAGATGTACTTGGCCGCGGGCATGCGCAGCTCCTGGCCCACCATGTGCAGGGCCTGGTCGAGCTGGGTCGGCTCGTCGAGATCGCCGTTCACTCCGTCGGCAAGCGGGTGTCGCCCCTCCGCACAGTACAGGAGCTGAAACCAGCCGTCCTGACGCGCGGCGATCTCCCGGCGGAGAGCCGGCAACTTGGCTCGCGCGTGCCCCAAAATGTTGGCGCGCTTGCGCAGCAACCTGCCCAGCGGGCTGTCGTCCTCGGAATCGTCGGCGAAGTGCTGCGAGGCGAGTGCTCTGGCGATCTTTTCGGTGACCTCGGCGTACAGCTCGGCCTCCTCAGCGTCGAGCTCGACCAGTACTGGAGCGTAGGTGTAACGGCACAGCGCTCCGGCCTTGATGGCGTCGCCGATACCCATCTCGAAGACCACATCGCCGAAGTATTCCTGCAGAGCAGCGGTGCCGTCGTCATCGAACCAGCGCTCGGGCGTGGCCGAGAGGCCGAGTCGGTAGGCGGCAGCACCGGGCAACTTGCCTCGCACTCGCCGGGCGCCCAGATTGTGAACCTCGTCGCCGATGACCAACAGGTGCCCCCGGTAGCGGTCCAGCAAGGCCTGGAGGCCGCCCCTGCTCAGGGTCGCGTTAGTGGTCACGATGACGCCGCCGTGAGCGGCGCCGAGGGTGAGAGCGTCCATGAGGTAGGACGCTCGGCGATACCACGCATCGGTTGACTCGTACGCGCGGATGGCGGGGATGCCGAATCGATCAATGTCCTGCGCCCACTGGTCAACGAGGTGCTGGTAAGGAACCACGATGACGGTCAGCAAGGGAAGGTCGGCTTTCCGCTTCAGCCGCTTCGCGAGTTGCGCGGCGGCTGACAGCGCGGTGAGCGTTTTACCGGTGCCGGTCGCCATCCGCAAGATGCCGCGCAGCCCCTGGGCGAACCAGCGCCGAACTGCCTCCTTCTGGTAGTCACGAACCTGCAAGTCCGGGGGGATCGTGAGCATGCCGTCGGCGTCCGGCCACGGCAGAGTGATGGTCGCGCCTTCGGTCGGTACCTGAGGGGCGGTCTGTCCCTTGGTCCGGAGTTCATGCTCCTCGATCAGGGGGCGCGCCGCGTCAGTAAAGTCGAACACCCGCAGCAGCGGCGTTCGATCCTCCCAGAGGTCTTCGAAGTCCCGGCTGATCCGAACGGCTCGTTCGCTGTCGCTGGCGTGCCAGCTACGGAAGACCTCAACGGATTCGAAGTTGCCGGCCAAGCCAGGCAGGGTTTCATTGGCGCTGCCCTTGAATGCGACGACGTCCCGGCCGTCGCAGAACACGCCGATCTTCTCGTGGTAAATGCCGATCCGGTTGTCCGCCGAGATGTAAGCGAGCTTGATGTCCAAGCGGCCCTCTGCGACCAGGGCACCAAGCTGCCCTAGCCCGTGGGCCGCCACGGGGTCCTGGCACGCGTCCTCGATGTTCCGCAGGGCAGCGCGCTCCAACACGGCGCGCAGCGCGTACCCGGCTCGTATCTGCGCAACATCCTCCTGGTTGAGCTGAGGAGATGCCACGATGCGCAGTTGCCCGCCGCGGGAAGCGAAGCCATCCAGCCCTTGGCCAAGGACGGCCAGGACCGACGCGCTGAAGTAACCCACCGCCCGGTCGTAGTGCGTCGACACAGCCAAGGCGGGGACATAGAAGTCCTCCACCAAGTCCGCGCGATCACTGCGATAGTCGCTCTCCAGATTGAGCATGCACAGCGCTCGGCGCTCGCTAGTCATCAAAGCCCCATCAGACCCATGATCTCGTCCGCAGAGGCGTCTTCAACCCCCAGCTGAGCACTGCTGCCACCTCGCACCGGCGCCTCGCCCTCGGGCAGCGATGCCGACTGGCCCGAGGCATCGTTCAGTCGCCGAACGAGACCACCACTTACCGTGAAGGGCGCCGTCGAGGCCACCTGGCGCAGCGTAGGCGCCTTGATCGTGAAGTCCCGGGCTAGGTTTCGTTGGAGATCGTCCAGCGACATCGATCCCCCAGCTCCATCGACTTCCTCGGAAACCAACTCTCTGACGGACGTATACCGGCGCATCCCCCAACACCGGAGCGCCCACTCACTCACGTCGCTCCGAATGAAACGATCATCCGAGAAGAGCTGGACTTTGAGGGACTCCACGTTCACGTCGCCTCCCATCCGGTCAACCAGCGCCTGGAGAGTAAGGGGATGCCCAGCCTCCGTCAGGCACAGCTCCGCACGGTCACTCAGCGGTCGGCGACAGCGCCCCTTCTTCGCCCGTGCATTCGCAGCCGGCACGTCGAACAACTGCAGCTCTTCCGCAGATTCCGCCGGGGCGAGGGTCCATCCTCCGCCAGCCATGACGATACGACTGTCGGAGAGGAGTTCGCGACGGATCTCGGTCACATCACCGCCCTCCGGCAGGTACTGAACGATCTCTGCCTCAGTGAGGGGCCCGGACTCCGCCAACACCGCGACGACCCGGTCGCCTAGCGAGACAGGCGCCAGCGAGCCGAACGGCGACTGGTCGTCGGCGAGCAGCCAGCCTTGCTGGCTCGCGCGCGCCCGCTGGATTCGTGACACGAGGCGACGAAGGTCAGGGGGAAGTTGGTCAGCCTGAGTAAGAAGCTCCCCCAGAGTGACACTTCGCCCTAGTCGTTCCACCACATAAGTAGCGAGAGCCCCCAAAGCAGACACCAGCGAAGCTGACGGAGCATCTGGTGAACTCCATTCAGATTCATTGTCACCCAGCGCCATCACCCGCCGAGCATACGACCTCACAGGCGCACTCGGCTCCCAGCGAAGGTGCTCCCGGCGCTGGAGGGCCACCGGTTTACCCGCGCATCACGGCGGCAAGGACCTCCTCGACAGCAGTCTGCATGCGCGCGTCAACACCTGATGTGTGCCATCAGATCGTATGCACTGCAGCCCATACGCTGCGAAGGCACTCCCTGCGGAGGTTCTCGTCCAAGGGGGAGCGCCCCGGTCCGGCAGTCGACTGACGGCGTTTAGAGCTCGTAACACGATCTTGTTGAACTGCCCTGGTAGGCCGTGACCGGTGTGACGATTCGGCCGTTCGAGATGGTGTGACTACCCGGCCGTGGATCGTGGACGATGACCTGTGGGCGCTGATCGAGCCGCTCCTGCCGCCCTGGCCCGAGAAGGCTCCCGGTCCACAGCCCGTGCCGGACCGGCTGTGCCTGCAGGGCATCCTCTATGTCCTGTACAACGACATCGCCTGGCAACTGCTCCCCCTTGAGCTGGGGTTCGGCTCTGGCCAGACCTGCTGGCGGCGCCTCGAGCGCTGGCAGCAGGCCGGAGTCTTCGACCAACTGCACCGCGTCCTGCTCGCCAGGCTGCACGCAGCCGGCGAGCTGGACTGGTCCAGAGCATGCGTCGACGGTTCCCACGTCCGCGCCAAAAAGGGGGAGCCGACACCGGTCCGTCGCCGGTCGACCGGCGGAAGACGGGCAGCAAACACCACCTGATCTGCGACGGACGCGGCACCCCGCTCAAGGTCATCACCACCGCGGCCAACGTCAACGACGTCACCCAGACCCTCGCCCTGGTCGACGGAGTCCCGCCCGTCGCCGGCCGCCCGCGCCGACCCCGCCGGCGCCCCGAGGTCCTCCTCGGAGACAAGGGCTACGACTCCAACCCCAACCGCCGCGAACTGCGCAAACGCCGGATCCTGCCGGTCATCTCCCGCAAGGGCAGCCCGAACATCAAGGGCCTGGGCAAGCTCCGCTACGTCGTCGAGCAGACCTTCGCCCTCCTCCACCAGTTCAAGCACCTCGCCGTCCGCTGGGAACGCCGCACCGAGCTCCACGACGCCTTCGCCTCCCTCGCCTGCAGCCTCATCTGCTGGAGACGCTTCAAGAAGGCCAACTCATGATCGTGTTACAAGCTCTTAGGAGGATCCTTTCAGATCTCCGCAGTTAGACTGCACTCATGGCGTCGCGTCACGGTACTACCACACTCCAACTCAACCTCCGTGGCATGGGGGAAATCTTGCGGAACGACCGGCTCACCGTGCCCCAGTTCCAGCGTGCCTACTGCTGGAAGGTGGACGAGGCGGTTAAGGACTACTGGATGGACTTGAGCCGCGCAGTCCGCGCGGGTGCGGATGAGGAGTACTTCTTCGGCACAATCGTCCTCACCCAGGACGGCCCTGAAGACCGCAAGAAGATCATCGATGGCCAGCAGCGGCTCGTTACGTCCTCACTCCTGATCGCCGCCATCCGCGACGAGTTGCATCGCCTGGGCCACACCCGCGCGCAACTCATCGGCGACGAGTTCCTCGCGAGCCAGGCATGGGATGCCGAGGGAACAGAGCCACACCTCAAGCTCAATGAGGACGACAACCCGACCTTCCACGGCATCGTCACCCGTAGCACCCTGCCTGCCTCTCCCGCAAAGCGGACTGACTCAGATATCGTCAAGGCGTACTGCTACTTCCGTGATCGGCTCGCTGAGCTTAGCGAGCGGTATGGCGCGGAGGCCTCAGATGAGCTCCTCAAGTGGGTCAAGTACGTCCAGCAGCGCGCGCAACTCGCCGTCGTCGAAACCCCCTCCGAAGGCGAGGCGTACGTCATCTTCGAGACCCTCAATAACCGCGGTGCCGACCTGACCACTGCCGACCTGTTGAAGAATCATCTGTTTGGTGCAGCTAAGCTGCACCTCGACTCGGTGCGTAACAACTGGCACAAGGCTATCGGTGCGCTTTCCCTGACGGCGCCCAATGACAAGTTCACTAAGTTCCTGCGACACTACTGGAGCTCGCGAGTAGGTAAGATTACCGAGCGGGACCTGTACGCAAAGATGCGCGAACGGGTGACACGCAGTCAGGAAGCACTCACCTTTTCGGAAGAACTCCTCACAGCCGCACGCATCTACGCTGCCTTGTCCGATCCCAGCCATGAGATTTGGACCGAGAAATGCTCTGCCCGTCGACCGGCACTCGATACTCTTGCCCTTTTCAATCTAGTCCCCAATAAGATCCTGCTACTCGCAGCCGTTGAACATCTACCACCCGTACAGATAGAGAAGCTACTGAGAGCAATGATCAGCTGGTCTGTCCGCGGTATGATTACGGGCGGAATAAACCGGGGTCGCTACGAAGATCTCTACTCGCAGGTTGCCGTAAGTATCCGCCGAGGAAAGACCACAACAGTCTCCCAGATTCGCGATCGTCTTAACGACCTCATCCCGCCCGACAGCGACTTCAAGGCACAGTTCACCCTGGCCACGTTGGGACGCGGCGACGCAAGCAAGATCGCTAGGTACTACTTGAGCGCCTTGGAAAAGAGCTGCAAGAAGGAGCAGCAACCCGAGTTCGTTCCGAACGATAACCCGAACGAAGTCAATCTGGAGCACGTTTACCCACAAAACGCGGTGGCGGAGGACTGGTCTGACTTCATCGCCGAAAGCGGTGACCGGGAGGACGCTGACAGGTGGATCTATCGCCTCGGCAACATGGTGCTGATGCCGGCCGGCTCCAACTCCCGCCTCGGCAACAAAGCATTCAAAGAAAAGGCTCAGGTCTTCCAGCACTCACAGCTCACCTTGACTCGCGAAGTCGGCGAGAGTGCGACATGGACTCCAGAGGCGATCCACAGGAGGCAGGAACACCTGGCGACACTGGCAGTTCGCACCTGGCCCAAGTGACGCGGACGCGCATCTCCTAGACGCGCGCCCCACGGATCACGCCACGGCGGTAGCTACCAATTCTCGGATTGTCCGCACTTCTTTATTGCCGGCTAGGTAGCCGACGCCGCGGTGGAGATGGACGGTGAGGGTGTGGCTGAGCGACTTGTCGTCGACGGGCAGCCCGTCTGTTGCGCAGCGCTGTTTGAGGAGTGCGAGATAGACGTGGGCGTGTGTGCCGGCGAAGGTGCGCCAGTCCATCTCGACGTTGGAGTCTGTGACGATCTCCTTGACCAGCGGGGTTGATGAGTCTCGGAGAGAGACAACCAGCGCCCAGCGGCAGAGCACGTTCCAGTTTTTGATGCCGGTGGTGCGCTTGAGGCGGATGAGTTGGTCTCGTGCGGTCTGGGAAAGGCGGATGGTGTCAAGCGACATGTGCTGCTCCTGAGGTCCACCAGTAGCCGGGTTCCACGGATGTGGTGAACGTGGCGTCGTCGTGGACGAGGGTGTAGGTACGAGCGATGGATGGCTCGAGCCTTTGGAGGAGCTCCTCGTCGATCTCCTCGTCCGTGGAAAGCAGCAGGACCTGGTGGCTGGCCTTGGGAAAGTACCTGTCGACGAGGTGCTCGCGGTGACCGCTGTCCAGGCGACCGAGCGGAGTGTCGATGACGCTGGGCAATCGGTTGCCGGCCACGCGCGCGAGTCCCCAGAGCAGGGAGATGGCGAGGAGTTGACGTTCGCCGGCGCTCAGGCGGCCAGGGTCCAGGGGTTCACCATCGGCTCCGACCAGGGTGAACTGGAACTTCTGGGTGTCGATGTTGAGGTTTTTGACAAGGCCGTTCTTCCGCATCAGCTGGGAGAAGCTCTGCAGAACAGCGACCTCGAGTTTGGCGATGCGCCGTTGCAGCAGCAGGTCCTTGAACTTGGCCAATACAGCGCGCTGCCGGTCACAGTGATCGATGATCCGCTCGGTCTCCTCCACCCTTACGAGGCTCTTAACTCGCTCATCATGAGCGCGCTCAAGCTGTTGTTGGAGGCCGGTGCGTCGGTTCTTGCTTGCCTCGTACCCTTCCACGGCTCTTTCGAGGTTGGCCTGGGACGTTCGTAGAGCGTCACGTGCCTCATCGCGTTCTTCGAGGCGGCTGGCGATGAGTTCTGCCTCGGGTACGCCGGCCAGCTGGCGTTCGACGTCCTCGACGGTGACTGCTTGCTCCGCGGCCTGCTGGAGAAGTTCCTCGGCGCGCCGCTGTTCGAGCGCGATGATCGAGTCGATGGCTGCGAGCTGAGCTGCCCCCTCAGGGGAGAGGTTGAGGACGCGCTCGGTCTGGCTGGCTACTTCTCGGTCTCGTCGGTCGGCTTGGAGGTGCTTGATCAGTCGTTGGCGCTCGCCCTCGGAGAGGTTCTGGCCGACCTGGTCCAGGAGTTGCCGGTCTCGGCGTGTGAGCACGTCGAGGACTTGGGCTGCCGTGTTCGCTTCGTCCTCGATAGCGGCTTGCTTGCGCAGTGCGCCGATCTGGTCCCCAGCTAGTCGCAGCGGGAGGGCGCCCGCCGCGAGGTTGATCAGAGCCTCTTCGGTAGTGCCTAGCTGCTTGGTGACCTGGTCGCGGCGCTGCTCCAGTTCGGCGCGGCGGTGATAAAGTACGCCGCCATCCTTTTCGAAGTCGTGCTCGGCCTTCTCCAGCCTGAGCTTGGCGCGGTCGACTTCCGAGCGGATCTTGCCGACCCTGTCGTTGGCGCTATCCACCTCTTGCTCGATGGAGTTGATCTGCTCTTTCAGTTCGCCGATCCGTGCCAGCGCCTGTTGGTCGGCTTCGGTAATCTTCGTGCGCCGCTGGAGCGCGAGCAGGTCGGTGCGCAGTTGCTCGGCGGTGTTGACGCCAAGCAGCGATCGAACGGCGGATTCGATCACCGCGGAGGCGCGGTCGGGGTCGGCCAGCGATTCGACCTTCTCACCGTCGAAGAAGAAGAGGGAGCCGATCTCCAGGGGTAGGAGGTCTTCGACGTGGTCGGCCCACCCTTCGCTGGTGGCTTTCTGGAACTTGCCGTCAACCTTCACGTTGACGTACTCGTGTAGGGTCTTGCCGCTCGCTGACCAGCTGCGGATGAGCGTGTACAGGCGTTCTTCACCTTCGACGGTGATGGAGAACTCGAGGGTGATGGCTGCACCGCGCTTTGGGTCGGTCTGGCGGTTAATGGACTCACGGAGGAATGCCTCGTAGGAGCGGTTGCCTCGGCTGCTGCAGCGCGCGCGGGGGCCGTAGAGCGCGAGCTGGATGGCGTCGAGCAGCGTCGTCTTACCGCATCCGTTCAGTCCGCCGACCAGCACGACCGGCTTGCCGGGTTGCGTGGTCAGGTCGAGGGTCTGCGTGCCTCGGTAGGCTCCGAAGTCTTCGAGGGTGATGTTATGCAGAAGCATCGGTGTTCTCGTCGTCCTTGGTCAGGGACAGTTGAGCGGGGATCTCTTCACGCAGCTGCTTCTTGCGCAGAGCGAAGTCGTGGGCGTCTTCCTTGTTATTGAAGAAGCCTCGCTTAATGGTCGTTTCCAGGGCATCGAACAGCCCGGCGCGGCGGGTCATGGTGCGAAACTTGCGCTCCACGGCCAGGAGCTCGCGAGCGGTGGTGAAGAGGAGTTCGTCGCCCTCGCATGCTTCGCGCAGGAGGTCGATCTCGTCCGCGCCGATGGCCAGGTGCTCGTCCAGAGGACGACCGGGGAAGTCTTCACCCGTCTCCTCCTTGTAGATTCGGGGAAGCGAATCCTCGACCTCGTGCTTCTCGAAAACCCAGAGGCGACGGATCTCGTGCAGTTCGGGCATGGTGATCAGCTCGATACCACGCACGTGTTCAGGTGCGTTCTGACCGATCCAGGTCTGGGCCTGAAGCAGCTCGCGCAGCCAGGTTTCTCGAGCTTGCTGCGTGTACGGCCCGTGGACGATCCGGTCCCCGAAGAGCTGGACCTTGCCGTTCATCTTGCGGAAGTCCCGCAGGTGGGTGTCGTCGGCCACATCCAGCTTGTTCCGGAGGTCCAGAAGTGGTTGCATCCACTCCTTCTCCTCGTCGTTCTGGATCATGGCAGCCATCGACTTGTCCTGCTCGACAAGCGTGCAGGTCCAGCAGCCGAAGCGGCTGTCGCCGCACGAGGGAGTAGTGTCGTCCACCACAAGAGGGCATTCAGAGTCCTCCGAGGCGGACTGATACATGTTCATCAAGTCCTTGTTAGAGTATCCCCAAGGATTATCCTGCTGCATGAGGAAGGTCCACACTTCGTCGTTTGACCAGTCCTCGATGGGGCTGTAAACGAGCGAATTCGGCAGGTTGCCGTTCGGCGACAGACGGTCACGTACCCGCCGTTTCTCGTGCTTCGCCATCGTCTTGGCGCGAATCTGGCTCTCCTGCTTGCGGATGCCCAACACGAGGATCGCTTCACCGTGGCGCCGCACAACGTTGCGGATGAACTTGTTGGATGGCTTGATCTTCATCCGCTCGGTGCACCAGCGAAACTTGGGACGCGGCGCGGGATAGCCGCGCCCGATCAAACCGACCCAGAACGTTTCCTTCACATCGGGGATCAGCCTGTGGGATTCGATGGGCAGTCCCTGGGCAGCAGCGGCCTGGCTCATCGTCTCCAGCGATTGGGTGACCCAGGACGCGACGATGGGGTTCTCGACGAGCGTGTCCGTGGAGATCACGTACACGCGCTTGGTGCGCTGCTCCTCGGGCAGCTCCTTCAGCGCGTGCCACACCAGCTGGAGTACCGCGGTGGAGTCCTTGCCGCCGCTGTACCCAACGACCCAGGGCACCTGGTCCGCGGTATAGAGCTCACGGATCTCCGCAGCGAGCTCGGCGACGACATCGTTGAGACTGCTGCCGGCGAACAGAGCGTTTCGGGTCGGGGTACTCATGCCTCTCCTCGCTGGTAGGCGTCTTCGGCGCGCTGCTCTTCCGGGCTGAGCGGTAGACCGAGCGCGTGCCGGAGGAAGTTCACGGTCAAGGTGACCTGCGTGTGGCTCTTCGAGACGCGACCGCCGATGATCGCTCGTCCTTCCCACGCTGCGTTGGATCTCGCCCAGTCAACAGCCAACAGACCTTCAAGTCGCGGACTCCACGCCTGGGCGTCAACCGAGTCGCGCAGCAGAGTGTTCCCAACGCGGCCCAGCGCATGCAGGGCGATGCCGTGACTGTGGATGTACTCGCGGCGCACCTCAGGGGCGGTCATGGCGCGCTTGCGGACCATCTGCCACTCCGGGAGTAGCGTGTCGATCCTCTCCCAGAATGCCAGTGCCACCTCCTCAGCCGCCTTCTTCTTCAGTTTCAGTCCATTCAGGAGGGCCTGGTTGGCCGAGTGAAGGGCACTGAGCGTGAACAGCTTGCCGGAGCGTGCGGACAACGTGCTGCTGGCCATCTCCACATGCTGCTTGAAAACCGGCGACTTCAGGGCTAGAAGTCTGGTCAGCGCCGCAAGATCGTCCCGTTGGTCGTACAGCACGCCGATGGAACGCGAGGGGCGCACCGCGTGCCGGTTCAGGTCAGCAAACATCTGCTGACAGCGGGCGAGCCCGGCATCGTGGAAGAACACCACGGCGATGGTCTCATCTCCGAGATCGGGATTGTCCTTGAGCGCGAGCTCAATGGCGGCGCGGCGGTGCTGGCCGTCGTTGATAAGGAAGCGTGCGGCCATGGGGACGCGGATCTGACCGGCGCGCATCGCCGCGCCTTCACCGCCGATGGTCTCGAAGACGACGTCACCGTCGATGGATGCGGTAAGGGCGCTGAACACGTAATCGTCCGGATTGTCCAAGATGTACCGAGACAGAGCCGGCAGTCTTCCCTTGTTCAGCACTCGCTGGGCGCGCACCTCGGGGGCAATCTCATCCTCGTCGAAGAGGAAGATCTTGGGGATCAGCCGCAGGGGGCACATCGAGACGAAGTACTCACGCCCTGCCTGCACCCCTCGGATGGCAGGGAAGACATACTCGAACCCGACCGATGTTGCGTCGCCCGCCACGAGTACCCCTTCTCTCTCACCAACGCCACTACGTGTTGTACGTTATATCAGAGACGTACGAACGTGAAGTTGGGCGAGAGGGCTCAAGCATGCCGACGACGTACTTGGACGCTGCCGCGACCACGCGTGTCGAGCCGCGTGTCGCCGAGGTCGTCCTGCACTGGATGACCGAGGAGTTCGGCAACGCTGGCAGTCGCACGCACGACTACGGCAACCGCGCCAAGAGGGCTGTTCAACGCGCGCGCGACCAACTCGCCGCCCAATTCAACGCCAAACCTGATGAGTTGATCTTCACGAGTGGCGCGACTGAGAGTAACAACATCGCCTTGCTCGGGCTCGCACAGCATGGCATTGAAACCAGCCGCCGCCATATCGTCAGTTCAGCAGTCGAGCACAAAGCGGTCATCGAACCGCTGGAGCACCTCCAGTCCCGCGGCTTCGACGTTGACTTCCTCAAGCCCGACAACACCGGCAGGATCAGTCCCGACGCCGTCCTAGAGCGACTGCGCCCGGAGACGCTGCTGGTGTCCTTGATGCACGTCAACAACGAGACCGGAGTCATCCAGCCCGTCGCCGAGATCGCCCAGCACCTACGGGAGACGCCCACCTACCTGCATGTCGACGCGGCGCAGGGCTTCGCGAAGCTGCCCGAGGACCTGACGGCACCGATCGACATGATCAGCGTCAGCGGGCACAAGATCGGAGCACCCAAGGGAATCGGTGCGTTGCTGATCCGGCGCCGGGGCTGGAACCGCATCCCCCTGCAGCCGATCATGTTCGGTGGCGGACAGGAGCGGAAGCTGCGTCCCGGCACGCTGCCGGTGCCCCTGGTGGTCGGTCTCGCTAAGGCGGAGGAGATCTTCCGCGCGGAACGTCATCAGTGGATGGCGGGCGCTCGGAAGGTCCGCGAGCAGCTGCTGGCTGCGTTCACCGGGATTCCGCACCACATCAACGGCGACCCCGCCTGCGCGGTGCCGCACATCCTCAACCTCACCTTCGAGGGCGTGGATACCGAAGCGCTCATCGTGAGGCTCAAGGACGTTGCCGCGGTAGCCACGGGGTCGGCGTGCACCAGCGCCTCCTATACCCCCAGCCACGTCCTGACCGCCATGGGGCTGCCGGAGAAGGTCGCAGCGAACGGCCTGCGTCTGTCCTGGTTCCCCGCCCAGACGGACGATCTGGACACAGAACAGATCGCAGCAGCTGTTCGCTCACTTCAAGGCTGATCCAACCCCGGCTCGCGGCGGCGGGCGGCACGCCGCACGAGACGGTGGCCACGCAGCTCGCGCCCGCAACGTACCAACTCAGCTTCCCAGCCCTGCTCGGTTCCGATGAGGTGTGGGCGCTCGTACAGACCGGCCCGTACCTCAGCCTCGGCCAATCGGCGGTACTTGGTTGTGTCCGGATCGTCGGTTGTGAGGAACTCGTGCTTCCGGTGCAGCAAGGGCCGGTTCGAAGAGTCCGCGTAGTTGGTGTAGGTGGTGTCCAGCCCTTTCATCTCCACCGCATACGAGGTCGCCAGCTTCGGGTGCGGGTCCGTGTCGAACTGCGGGTAGTCCAGCCAGCTCACCGCCCGGCCCTGGTGCCGAAGCTTGACCACCGTCCAGTCGGTCGGGCGACCCGCCGCGATCGCGGCGCAGTGCTCATACAGGCGCAGCACGGTCGGTATCTGCTCCACCGCCCTGCGGTGCACGTACATGGCGCTCGGCGTGAGCTTGCCGGCCTTCGAGGCGCGCATGGCTCCAAATACGTAGGCATCGTCGCGGAGTTTGAGCAGGAGACGGTCGGAGCGCTTGCACGCCTCTGCATAGGAAGAGAAGTGGGCCCGGATGTCGAGTTGCGCGGAGAGAGGCAGGCTGCGGAAGAGCCCGCGACCGTTGAACAGCTCGACGGCCAGGAAGAGCAGCGTGTTGAGCGTGGTTCGGGCGGCGCCCACTGTGATCTTCTCAGCGTCGGCAGATCGACGCACGAGACGGCGCAGCTCGGTCGCGCCCAGGTGGCTCAGCAGCATGGCCAAGGGCTCGGGCATCTCTTCGAGGTGAGGCGAGCGTCCACGCCGCTCGGTGAAGTCAACGACCGCTGCGATCGCCGATGCGGTGTCCTCTGACGCCAGCCACTCCACGTTGGGAACGATCCTGCGTGCCAGAAAGGCGATGCGCGCCACATCATCCCGGAAGGCATACACCACCCCCGGCGCGGCCGACACGCATCGAACTCCAGTCACCTCCTGGACGAAGTCCCGCAGCTCGCCGGCACTAAACAGGTACTGAAACGTCTGCCGGCTAGTGAGCACACCGTCGGCATACTCCTCGCCTCGGATTTTGTTTCGCTCCCAGGTCAGCCGGCTCGAGGCCATCAGGACGGAGCGTGTCAGATCCCATGCGCGTCGCAGTGTGGCGCGACGCTCGTCGGGATCTTCGATGACGTTGAGCACGTACGTGAGGAGCACAACGTCGGAGGGGCGGTGTTCACCGTCGGGAGAGAAGTACGGATCCCATCCGGTGGCGGTGAACCGCATCTGCTTCAGGCTGCGGACATCGTCGCCACGCCCGCAACCGTAATCCAGGACGCTGGCCGTTGGGGTGATCAGCCCATCCATGACCGCCTGCCGAGCCGGGACAGACAGCCTTGATCGTCCGATAGCCGTCAAGCGCCGATCGCTGAGCCACTGTCCCGTCATGCCGCCTCCGTCACCTGGCTGGTGCACTTTCCGCCTGTGTATCGCAAACCCACCCGGCGAGCCAGCCAGGCTTCTCCAGGAGCCTTCAGCCCTTTCGGCGCCTGGGACGCGTCCGGCTCAGCTGGGTCGGTGGCGGTTAGGCATTTGCCGCCATTGCGGTAAGGCGGATTCTTCCGGTGCCCTGGTAGCGGCGGTACCAGATGTAGTACGCCTGGCGGCTGATGCCGTAGTAGCGGCAGGTCTGGGCGACGTTTCCGGTGACCTCCTCGACGTGGCGTATGACGGCCAGGCGCCGCTTGGCCTCACGATCGAGCGGGCGGTTGGGCTTCGACATGCGGATCTCCGTAATGATCGGAGACCCAGGTGTCAACGATGATCGTCAGTTTTAGACCGACATCGGGTTCACGGCAGACCGGTGGTGAGCACTGTGTCGCGGTGAGGGAGGCGCATACCTGGTCCCATGCCGAGTCCACGTGCCCGGGTGATCAGGTCGCCCAGGACCGCCTCCGGCGGAACTCCGGCCTCATGATCTGTGGGAGCAGAGCACCCCTTGCATCACCAGCAGCGACCTGCGTCGTGCATCTCGGCTCGGCGCACGTCGACCCGATGCACAGTCTGTCAACTCGACACGACGCAGCTCACCGATCCTGATGAACTTCGATCGCCCCGTATGCGCTATCGCCACAGAGTTGATGCAGGTCAGCGCCCGATGAAACGTGTCGCGGCACGGCCGGGCCAGCGCGAACTGCTGCCATCATCACCTCACCGCAGAGAGCTCCTTCGTGGTCACTTAATGATGTGAGATGGAGAGCCGGATGACGCTGTCGTCTGACGTTTCGCAGTATCACCGCCGAGTGCTGATCAGCGCGGCCGTCCGTGCGGGGTACGCGCATACCTGCCGCTACGAGGAACCTGCCGCCCGCCGAGAGATCGCCCGCATGACCGGAGTCGTCATGTCCGTCTGCGGCCCGGGCCGGGGCCCGAATACACCGACGACGCTCATCAAGGCGTTGCATCATCCCCTCGCGCAGATGGCTCCCGATCTGTTCGCCGACAGCGGGATGGGCTCGCTGACGGTCCTCCACGGCGGCGAGCTCAGCGACGACGTATACGCCGAAGGGTGCGAGGACATCGTCGAGCTGCTCAGCGGGGGTGTGGATCCGGCGCGCCGCTGGCTGCCCACGTGGGCGTGGATGCACGGCGAGCTGGTGGAGCGCGAGGCTTTCCAGAAAATCAATGAGGGTGCCAGCGAACAGGAGTACACCGCTCACAGGTGCTTCGTGGTCAAGCAGCCTGCGGGCGGTGAGCGGCAACTGGCGGAGCTGTTCAGCCAGGCGGTCGGCATGCGTAAGTCCGTGCGCTACGCGCCGATCCCAGCCGATCAGGTGTTCAAGGGGAAGTTCTGGTGGCCGTGCCCTGTGTGCCAGTGGCCGATGCACGTCGACGGCTCGCAGGTGCGCTGCCGCTTTCCCCTGCACAACGCGGCGTACTTCGTGCGCGCCGACTCCGCCAAGG
Source organism: Streptomyces sp. MP131-18 (assembly GCF_001984575.1). Taxonomy (GTDB): domain Bacteria; phylum Actinomycetota; class Actinomycetes; order Streptomycetales; family Streptomycetaceae; genus Streptomyces; species Streptomyces johnsoniae. The sequence continues at coordinate 3,699,420 of NZ_LZNS01000001.1, forward strand.
GGCGCCCGATGTTGCAGCGGCGGGACGGCAGCGTGCCGCGGCAGCCGGCGGCCCGCCCCCTTTACCGAGAGGGGCCGAAGCGAAGCATGTGCGTAGAGACCGCGGTCTGGCGACACATCGTCATCTCCGGAGTATCCGAGATCTACCTCTTCGAGAGGTTGGAGGCACTCAAGGAGCGGGGTGTAGAGGTCCAATTGTGGCCGGGCAAGGACCGCTACGACCTGCTGGTCCGGGTCCCCGCGACCGGCTGGGAGCTACGGATCGATGTGAAGGACTACGCGTGCGCGGTGTCGCTGGCCGACCGGTTGCGTAGGAAACCGCCAGCGGCCCGCACCATCGCTATTCCCGACTACCGGGGTGAAGCGCAACGCGACGAGCTGGCTGAACTTCTGCCGAATCTGACCATCGCACTGGTAAGCGAGGTCGTCAAGGCGGCCAAAGCTGAGGTACGGAAGGCTGGTCGGCGATGACCGGGCACCTGGCGGAGAAGGACCGTGAGCTGGATCGGCGGATTCTGCCGAAGGTCATCGCCTGCGCGTGCGCACTGGCGCAACTGCACTTTCCGGTGCGGGCGGCGGACGGTAGCGCCGGCACCGACCTTGAGCGCGTGTCCTATCTGCTCACAGGACAGTACGACGCGTGGGCCGAGTACCGACAGCTGTCGGGCGAAGAACAGCGACGGCTCAGCCGCATGCTGCGCCAGCGCCCCAACCGACTGAGCAACGAGGAGTCGCTGACGACGGACGCGGAGCGGTTCCTGGCCACAGGGGCACTTTGTGAGTACGTCCTGCAGGCGAACGGCTTGCTCGCCGCCCGTCACGGGATGCTGCCCCAAGAGCTGGCCGATGTGCTGCTGGAGGAGATCGACCGGCTGCGCGCCGAGGACTCCCGCTCGCTGCCCGAGGCCGAGCCCGGCGACTACGTGACCACCTTGCGCGTACCGGTGGCCGGCCACGACTCCACGTGGGCTGTCCAGGCCCACTACAGCCTTCAGGAGCGGCATGCGGCTCCTCAGGCCGAGCCGGTCGCGGTGCACACCGCGCCGACGGCCGGGGCGTTGGCCCTCAAGGTGGAGGCGTTCCTCGCCCTGAACAGAGATCTGGACCAGCGGGCCGGTGAGACCTTCCGCACCGAGTCTCTCGAACCGCTGTTTGCTCAGCTGCGTACGGGGGACGACGTCGAGCTCGGCGACTTGCTGCACGTTGAGGCAGGGAACCTGCAGGTACTCCAGGCCCCGACCGGGTTCGGCAAAAGCGTGCTGATGCGCAGCCTGGGTTCCTGGGCCCAGTCGGAAGGCGTCACGCTGGGCCTGGCCGTTCCCACCACCATGGCGGCGCTGAAGATGGCGTACGGCATCGAGAAGGACCTGCGCTCATGCGGAGTTGAGCATCCCGAGCAGCTGGTCGTGCCGTTGATGTCACCGAACAGCATGATGACCGCCCTGGACCAGGTGGCCGCCGAGTCGAGGGACCGGGCCTTCATCAAGTGGGCGGAGGACCGGCTCGGTTACGGGTGCGCCCTACCGTCGCTGGCCACCGTCGACGATGAGGTCGACGCGTGGGTTCCCGGTCATGAGGCCTGCATGTCCCTGATCCCGTATCGGCCCGTCGGTGCCCCGGAACCAGGAAGGGGCTCGAAGGCACGGCGGCAGGGGGCCTGCGCGTGCCCGTTCCGTGCGGTCTGCGGGAAGTTCCGTCTGGTCCGGCAGGCCTGCACAGCACAGATCATCGTCACCACACACGCGAATCTCTACCAGGGGCATCTGCACATCCCGGTTCAGGTCGACTCCGGTGCCATCGTCGAGCGGATGACAGTGGAGGAACTGATCCTGCGGCGCTGCCAGTTCACCGCCCTCGACGAAGTCGACGCCTTCCAGTCCTTCGTACTGGGCCGGGCCGGGCGGGGACTCACCCTGGCCTGGGGCAACCGCCACGACCAGCGCCCGCTGCTGAGGCTCGACGGCGAATTCATCCAGGCCTTCGGACGGGTACGTCCGGCCCTGGATGAGAGCATGCGCAACACGTTGATGAGGACCCGCTGGCTTGCCGAGACCTACACCAGCCATCTCGCCCACGGCGCTCTCGGTCCCAGCGACCGTACAGACACAAAGAAGAAGGGCAGCCCTCTCAAGGCCTCGGGGCGCCCGACGCAGGAGCGGCGGTGGATCATTCCGCAGCGCTGGGACGGGTGGATCAGCACCCAGCTGCGTGCCCTGTTCGCCAACGATGACCAGCAGGTGACCGGGCACGAGCGGGGCTTCTCCCCGAACGTGGCGGAGCGTGGCCTGTTCGCCGCCCTGTACGAGCGCAAGATCAAGATGGCGGCGTTGCCTGAGCACCTGCATCCGCTCGCCGAACTCCTGCGGGATGTCATCGACCCGGACTCGCAGGCCGGATCCCTCTCCCACGTGCGCAGGCAGCTGGAGCAGTTGCTGGCCCCGTGGGTGCCCAATCAGCAGGTGCGGGCCGACGTACTGGACCGGATGCTGCGCCGGGCCTTCCTCGAACCACTGCGGCTGCTGCTCTACCGCTTCGTTCACAACGCGCAACAGCTCAAGCTGGCCGGCGTGGAGACAGCCCGTGACATCGCCGACGTACTCGGACCCTTCAGCGCGTGGCGGGCCATCCCGCACGGTCCACAGGGACGGCTGATGTTCGCCTTCACCGAGGACGTGAGGACCGAGGTACCGCAGGACACCCGGTTGAGTGTGGCGGCTTTCGGCGGGGACCCACATACCTACATCACTACCCTGGGCCAGATCACCGCCCTGGCCCACAGCGGCCACAGGCGCATCGTGCTGGGCTTGTCCGCCACTGCCTACGCGCCCGGTGCGCACCGCCACCACGTGCACACCGCGCCTACCTGGTGGGTGCCCGACGATGTCGATCACGGAGTAAGCATCGAAGCCGACCTCTTCCCTGGACTTGGAGAAGAGATGCTGCGCGTGTCCGGTATCACTGGCAAAGAACGGATCGAGGCCACGCGTCTGCTGGGTCGGCGCATGTGGCCCAGGCTGCGCGGCGAGCTCAAGGACCTCGGGCGGCTGAGCAAGCATCGCGTCCAGGACTCCATTCTGCTTGTCACCACCTCTTACGACAGCTGCCAGCATCTGCGCGACGGCCTGCTGGCCGGAGGAGCCGAACCCGGGCTGATCGCGGTAGCCGTCCGGCCTCGTCCGGACGACGAACCGGCCTCCCGCCACGATGAGTCCGGCGAGCCGCTGTGGCACGAGATCCCCGGCGACCAGCTGGAATCGTTCACCCGGCTGCCCAAGGCCCGGATCCTGATCGCTCCCCTGGGCCGGGCCGAACGCGGACTGAACATCCTCGCGCCGCAGTCCAACAAGTCGGCGATTGGCTCCATCTGGCTCGCCATCCGCCCCGTCCCGCTGGTCGACGAGCCCGATGAGCTCCTCGCCCACGTCGGTGCCCGAGCCCTGGACGAGAAGGAGTCCAGCAGCGAACCCTGGACGGAGCTCGAGCGACGCCACGTGGTGGCCGGCCACTACTTCGAAAAGCTGGTCACCAGCGAACGCTACTTCCGCTCTCTGCCACCCCGGGCCAAGAGAGCCATCGCCGCAGAACTCATCATCAGCCTCATTCAACTCGTCGGTCGCGCCCGCCGGGGAGGCACACCAGGCCGCATCAAGCTGGTCGACGCCGCCTTCCTGGACACAGGCGGCAACTCCGACCTGCCCCACCTCATCCGCGAGCTACGCGAGCAGTGGGCCACGAGCAACGAACTGTCCCGCATGCGCCGCTACTACGGCACCACCTTGGACGCCTTCTTCCGCTTCGCTGACCGCCACGCCCGGGAGTCCGCCCGATGATCAGCACCCTGGCCTTCCTCTTCCCCCACACCGCGCTCGGTAAGATCACGCTCTACCCCCTCAACCGCGAGTTCGGGGAAGCCTGGAGTGCCCTGCCCAGCTACGGCGACGCCAAGAACGGCAAGCCGCGCCGCCCGCCGTATGCCGGACTGGCCTCCGCACTCAGCGCGGTGTCGGGCCAGCCCGTCGTCCTCATGCCACACTGCTACGGAGTAGTCGACGACGAATTCGCCCAGCCCGCAGTCGCCGTCACCACCCGGCCCTTCGACCCCTGGATTCTGTCCACTGCAGTACGAGACTGGGAGCGGTGCGTACGCAAGGGTGAGGACGCCAACACACTCGCCCCTCTGCTGACCGCCGCCGACGTCGAACACCCCAATCTGTCGACGTACGTGCGCGGCGCCGAGCACGGCACCCCCCATGCCCCGAGCTGGTTCTACCGCGTCGCCGCCTGGAACTTCGCCCAGCGCCTTGCCCGCACCCCGCTGCCCGTTCCCAATGGCCCGCGCATGCGCCACATCCGCTGGCGCATGGACACCCAGGGCAGCCTCATCAGCTGGGAAAACATCACCAAACGGACCACGCAGAAGCCCAAACGCAGCGGATACGCCCTGCACAAACTGGACTTCCGTGTCGTCACCCAGCCCGGCGAGCCGCTGTTCGCCCTCCATGTGCTGCCCACGTTCAGCAGGCTGGCCACCCACTGGGCCAGCACCCGCACCGTATTCATCGAGCACAGCACACACAAGGAAACGCTGCTGCGGATGCCGATCGGCCACACCAAGAATAGCGACGGCCAGTGGGTGCCCTACGCCCGCAACTACGCCGCCGAAGTCCTCGAAGCCTGCGGCATGGATTTCGCCGCCTGGCCCACCAACGACGATCTCGCCGCACTCAAAGGCCAGATGCGCGCCCTCGTACCCGCCCCCGTTCCCCACGTCCTCGGCAAAGGCGTCGGCACCCGCTTCAACAAAATCCTCGCCGACCACATCAACGAGACGATCAAACGCCCCAGGATCATTCAAGTAAGCTTCGAACCCACCGGTGTCGAACTCACCCGCCCCACCAAAGGTGCCGTCACCCGCGCGGATCTCGACCACGCCCTCGCCGCCACCGGCAGCGAAACCGTTCGCATTATCGCGCTCTACAACGACGGCACCACCCGGCGAAGGATGGCCGAGGCCCTCGCCCCCTACACGAACACCCCTGACCGGCTGCTCGACTGCGGCGACCATGACGACCACCACCTGAGCGAACGGCTCATCGTCCGCTTCCACCGCCTGCCGGCCCTCGACCGCGCCGAGAGGGTCGACTGGGATGACGAGCTGGCTTTCCTCGACCAATTTGCGGACGGTGCCCTCAACGGCGCCTGGGTCGAGACCATCTGGAACCCCAAACCGACCAAACGCGAACGCGAAACAGGCCAGCACCGCCACGACCACAAACGCGATCTGCGCCGCGCCCTGTACGAGCGCAACATCGTCTCCCAGTTCCTGGCCCGCCAGGCCCCACCGGAACCGGACGACACGGCAGAAGCAGAATCCGACGCCGAGACTGAAGTACCCAAGGACTACAAGGCGATCAACGCCCTACGCGATCTCCTTTTCCGGCTCGGCAGCGTGGACGACCGCCTGCGCCACGTCACCGACCTGACGGACGAACCCATCCTGGTCGGCATCCACCTGCGCCAGCAGCGCATCAGCAACCGACGCCCCGGCGCTGCCGACCGCACACAGATGGTCGAAATCCTCACCGCACTCCACACCCACAACGACCCCGATCGTCCCTGGCACATGGACTCCTACGACCACAGCACCCACGACTGGCGGCCCCAAGCAGCGGCGGAAGCGGCCTTCGGCCAGCACGCCATCGGCCGCGAGGGGCATGCCCGACACGAAGAGGGCGCCCTGCTGGCCCGCCAGCACATCGAATCCGCCCTGAAGATCCTCCCCACCGACCGCCCCTTGATCATCTTCGTGGACACGGAAGCATGCCGCACCATCTGGCCGGGCTTGCAAAACGTCCGCTTCGGCAAGGGACCACTACCGGGTGATGACCTGCGCACCCCGACACGGTCCGTCTCCGTGATCGCCATCAACACCTCCTACGGCGAAGTACCCACCCCGGTGGAGAACACCGCCAGCCCGCGCAAGAACCCCAAGCGCCCGCCCAAACCCCAAGAGCGCCTCTACCAGCGCACCACCAGCACTGGCCACACCAGTTGGTACATCGCCCAGGCCTCCCGCACCTACGACGGCTTTGGCAACGCCGGCAGCATCGGCGGCGTACATACCCGCTTCACCCTCCCCGCGGATGACTGGGCCCTCCAACGCAAGGACTGGCACAGCTTCACCGCCACCCAGATCACCGTCCCCCACGCAGGAAAGCGCGATCCGCAGCAACTCGCTGCGCTCGCAGCCCAGTTGTGCCACCAGTCCCTCGCCTGGGACGCCCGCACCCGCCACCCCGTCCCCCTCCACGTCGCCGGCGCCATGGACCGCGCTCATCCCGAATACCGCGGCCCCAGCATCGAGCCCACCAATGCGCCCGAGGCTGGCGAAACCCGGGACGGCGAGTAGAGGGCCCGGGTCTGTCAAACGAGTGGCCCTGTCTCACATTCGGTGGTGACGGAGTGTGCTGCTATCCGAGGAGAATGCGGTGGCGGAGGAGTGGGAGGGCTACGCGTCCGTGCATCTCAGGTCCCGGCCGCCGACGGCCGCGTGATATCGCACATTGCATGGCGAGTCTGTCAGTCCGTGCGCAGGCGTTCCCTGAGCCGGAGGCGGGCGGAGCGGGCGGCGGAACGGACGGCGGCCTCGCCGATGCCCAGGGCGTCGGCCGTCTCCTCGGTGCCGTAGCCGAGGCAGTAGCGCAGCACGAGCACGTCGTGCTGCCGCTCGGGCAGTTCGCCGAGGGCGCGCAGCAGGGCCGCGCCGTCCCAGGTGTCGCCGAGCGGGTCGACGGCATCGTGCAGCGCCTGGATCTGGGACGCCGCGGGGTCCGCAGGGAGCAACCGCCGGCCGCGGGCCCGCGCGACCGCGGCCGCGCGGTGCCTGAGCGCCTTCCAGGCGTCGGCGGCGGGGTGCTCCAGCTCCTCTGCCCCGGTCCGCTCCGTGAGCAGCTGGTCGAGCACATGGTCCGTCACCGACTCGGCTTCGCTGCGGCTGCCGAGATACAACTCGGCCCAGCGCAGGTAGACGGACCGCAGCCGCCGTACCTGGTCATTCGCAACGGTGAGCTTGTGCACCGACCGCCCCCCGTACGCCGCACCGGCCGGCGCCCACACCGCGGACCCGTCGCCGCCCGCCCCACGACGCAGGCGCCGCAGCGAGCTGTGGGCCGCCTCGGCGAGCCGCCACCGGCTCGGCCGCCAGGACCTGCCGGGGTCGGGCGCCGGGGGCCGCTGCCGTTCGCGCAGACTCAGCCGCCAGGCGGCGAAGCGGTCGCGGGCCGCGCTCGCGGCCGGCCCCGGGACACCCTCCAGCGCCACCTCGCCCTCCCACAGGGCAAGCGCCGACGCCGCGAGTTCGTGGGCGCGCGCCGAACGGCCGGCCCGCGCCTCGTCCTCGGCCTCCCGGGTCAGGCGGCCTGCCAGGTCGGCGTCCACCTCATCCCCCGGGGACAGCCGGAGCGCATAGCCTCCGGACTCGGCGAAGAGAACGTCCGGACGGCCGGCGTCCCACAGACTCCGGCGCAGGCGGGCGGCGTACGTGCGCAGCGCGGCAGGCGCGTGCGGCGGGACCAACTCGCCCCACATCGCGTCGATCAGCTCCCCGGCGGCGAGGCTTTCGCCGTGGCGCAGCAGGAGGGCCGTCAGCAGGGCGCGTTGCTGCGGTGAGCCGGCCGGAAGCCGCACGCCGCCGCACCGGATGCCGACTGGACCCAGGAGCGTGAACCACAGAGCGGGCGCCGGCGCGGTCCCGCGGGCGGCGGCGAAGTCGACGAGTTCGGCCGCGCGCCGCAGCCGGGCCTCCTCACCGGAACGGCTCGCGGTCTCGGCCTCCATGCCGGCGAGCGCGACCAGCGCGGCCCGTGCCTGCGGGTGCCCCCGCCCCAGCGTGGCGGCGGACTTCTGCGCCGCTACCGCGACGACCGCGGCGGCGCGTTCCATGCGTGCGACGGAGTCCTCCCGGCTCGCCAGGCGGAATTCCACCGTGGCCAGAGTCGTCAACGCGGAGAGACAGGAGGGGTGTTCGCCCCCGAGCACCCCGACCAGCCCGCGGCAGGCGTCGGCCAGGTCGTCGGCGAGACGCTCGCCCGTGGTGAGATCGCCCGACCGCTGGGCCTCCTCCGCGAGAACGGAGAGAACGACCACCCGGGTTTCGAGGCTTGCCGCACGGTCGTCCGCCGTCCCTGCGGGCCCCGTCGCCTTCTGCACTGCCTGCTGGACCTTCCGCGCGCGCACGGCCAGGGCGGCGGCGGCCCGGACGTCGCCGAGGCGCATCGCCACCGCCGCCTGATTCGCCAGCGTCCGCGCCAGGCGCGGGGAATCACCGGAGTCGTCCAGCCGCACCAGCCATAGCAGGACCGAGGCGACGTGCAGGTATCCCTGGTCGGCCAGCAGCATGGCTACCTGGTTGCGCAGCAGGCTGCGCGCCTCCTTCCCGGGCGCGGAGTCCGACCGCGCCCAGGCGGCGAGCCGCAACGAGCAGGAACGCACCACGTCTTCGGGGACGTCGAGGCTCTGGAGCAGGGGGACGGCGTACGCGAAGCGCCGGATATCGCGCGGCGGAGCCTGCCCGGCCAGGCCGCGGACGATGCTCCGGCCCTGCTCCTGCAGAACGACCCGGCAGTCCGCATCACCGCGGGCGGCCCGTTCGGCCCAATCGATCAGGTCCTCCCAGGACCCCGGCTCAGAGCGCATCCCGCCCCCCTGCCCCCAGCTGCTTCTCGATCAGCCTCCTGGCGACGTCGAGACTCAGCTCGGTCGCCTGCACGGGGTCGATCAGCCCGCGCTGCACCCACTGCCGGAAGGCGACGAGCAGGGACTCCGCCTCGGCGATGCCCCCGGTACCCGGGCCGTGACCGCCGTCCGGCGGCTCGGCCCGCCGCTCTCTCCCGGTCGCCGGGCGGAGCACGTCGACGAGGTGGGCCACGCCGAAGTAGTCGTCGAACCGCCGCATGGCCTCGGCGATCGTCGCGGCGAACAGCACGTTGGCGGCGCGCGGGCCGCCACCGGGGTCGCGGCTCAGCGCCTGTTCCAGCAGAATCCCCAGCACGAACGGCCCCCCGCGGTCGTCCGCCCCCTCGACGGGCCCGCCGGAGTAGCCCGAGTAGTCGCCCAGCTGCTGATCGACCGTGAGCTGCAGGGCCTCGATCGTCCCGCCCGCCTCGCACAGGTGGCGCGTCCGGTGATTCACCTGGCCGCTGAGTGCCACATCGCTCGGGAAAGGCCGGTAGGGGCTGCGCCAGCGGGCCCCGGGCGGGGCGACCTGTGCGAGCGGGAGCGGCAGCGTGATCTGCCGGGCATCATCGATCTCGACCAGCGCGAGGTCGGCTTCGTCGGCCGTGCGGCGCACCCTCGCCGGCACCCGCCCCCCGTCCGCCAGGGCGATGTCCAGCCGGCCGTCGAGCCCCCCGGCGCCGCGGAGGCAGTGGAGGGCCGTCAGCACGAAGTTGCGCGTGAGGAGGAAACCCGCTCCCAGGCGCTTCTCCTCGTGATAGAGATCGACCCAGTAGCCCGTCGCCGCCCGCGTCATGGCGCCTCTGCGGTCCGCTCCACGGTGAGGGTGACCTCGATGGACGCCTCCGCTGACGCCTTCGAGAGGATGATGCCGGCCTCCGCCGCCAGCGTCAGCCCGAAGGTGACTTCCACACTGGAGACCCCCCATCCGTCACGCGCGGGCGTCTGCGCCAGCGCCCGCCGGGCGATGTCCGATGCCTGCACGATGGCGGCTTGCACGTCCGCGGCCCGGTCGCCGAGCAGCTCCGACGAACGGGAACGCGCTCCGATCTGCCGCGCCCCTCGTGCATCCAACTCGGTCGTCTCGACCCGAACTTCGGGAACCGTCATCTCAGCCGCCCTCCCCCGGACTCGCCCCGGCCAGCGTACCGTTCCGCCGGGCCGGTGCAGGGGCGGGAAGCCGCTCGCCGCAATACGTTTGTCCGCCCCTCCGGTGCCGCACTAGCTCGCCGGTGTGGATCTCTGATCCCCCGCCTGGACGGCGCTGCGCGCCGCGGTCGCTCGGGTACCCGAGCAGTCTCACTGGCCGCAGGTGCCACCAATCCCTCGCCTGTGACGCACTCACCCGCCACCCGTCCCCCTCCATGTCGCCGGCGTCATGGACCGCGCTCATCCCGAATACCGCGGCCCCAGCATCGAACCCACCAACGCGCCCGAGGCCGGCGAGACCCTGAACGGCGAGTAGAGGGCCCCGGGCAAGCCGCTCCATGCACCGTCCCGATCGAGTGTGCAACGGCCGAGGAGATCTGGGACATACCTCGGCTGCGGCGCCCGCTGGAGGGTTGCTGACCAGGCTCCTTGCCACGATGCGAGTTACGAGCAGGCCGCCGGAGCGGAGCGAGGCCCTCTCTGACGGATGCTCCTGCCCGCGCGGGGCACGGGTGTCTCGCGCAGAGGAACACAGTAGATGTATGGCTCACTCAGCTCGGGTGGGGGTCAGCCGCTCGCCAGCGAGCAGCCGACCGACTGGACCAAGGGCCCCTGCTCGAGCGGCGGTGAGCCGGTGTTCCTCGGCGGCAGGGAGATAGCCGAGGCCCGTTCCTCCGTGTGGGCGGGGTGAGCAGCTGCGGGCCCGTCCCACGGCCGTGTCGAATACGCGAGAAAAAAATCGTCAACCCAAGCGAGCCGCTGGATATGTGCTGGTCAGCGGGCCGTGAACTCGTGTCGGCCAGGTGCCTTCTAAGCACCTGCTCCATGAAGGCCGGCAGCACGACGAACCGCTTCCCCGCGTCCGACTTGGTGTCGCCGACGACCCGCCGCCCGGTGGTCAGCTCCGGAGCGGCCCGCCGTACCCACACGCCCACGGCGTCCAGGTCCACATCCGGCCGCCGCATCTCCGCTTGCTCCTCGGGCCGCAGCGGGCCGTACGCGGCGAGGTAGACCATCAGGCACCAGCGCGGCCCCATCACGTCGGCCAGCGCGTCCACCTGGGCCACGGTCGCCACCGGCCGCTCAGCCGCGGACTCCTTGCCCGCGCCCCTGATCCGGCACGGATTGCGGCGGATCAGCTCATCATCCGTCGCCGTCTCAAGAATCGCCTTCAGCAGCCGGTAGGACTTGGCCACCGTCGTCGCGCCCGTCTTCTTCAGCAGTTCCGCCCGCCAGGTCCGCACCCGGGGCGCGGTGATCTCGTCCAGGTCGAGTCCGCCGAAGTGCGGCAGGATGTGCAGCCGCAAGAGCCGCCGGTACAGCTCCTCGGACGTCGCCGCCAAGTCCCGCTCATCGACCCACTGAACGGCGTACTCCCCGAAGTTGACCACCCCGGCATTCGGATCTTGCCACTCCCCACGCCGCATCTCCGTCTTTTTCTCGGCCAGCCAGTCATCCGCGTCACCGCTGGTTTCGAAGGTGCAGTCCGCCGGACGCATGACACCGTCCGGACCGGGATACCGAGCCTGCCAGCGCCCGGACGGCAACTTGCGAATGGCACCGAACCGGCGCCGCCTGCCCTTGGCGTTCGCCATCTCAGGCCACCTTCCCGAAGCGGGACCGGCGCCGCTGATTGGGGCGCACGGTATTGGCCTCCACGAAGGCGGCAAGCGCGCTCTCCGAAATCCGGACGTGCCGCCCCACCTTGACGAACGTGATCCGCCGTTCCGCGATCAGCCGCCGGGGGAAGCGCGCGGTGGTGCCCAGCACCTCCGCCACCTGGTCCACACTCAGGTAGCGGTCCCTCATCGGTCCGCACCACCCTCCGCGAACAGCCGGACCAGGTTCCGTTCGTGCCGCACGGTGGCGGTCAGCAGTTCCTCACCCGGTCGGTAGCCGGTGCCCAGGTAGGCCATGGAGGACTCGACGACAAGCGTGCCCCCACCCGCATCCAGGCCCATCCGCTCGTGTGCCTGCTCGCGGCGCCAGGCGCGGCGCACGTCGCGCAGGGCCCCGAGCGTGGTGGAGTAGCGGCGGGACTTGGTGGAGAAGTGGCCCCGGAAGCCGAGCATGTGGGCCCACTTCCAGAGCTTGAGGCCCGCGAAGTCCGGCAGCTGTCCCAGCTCCCAGCACGTCCGGATCATCTGGCGCACGTGTTCCACGACGGGCAGCGAGGCGACCGGGCGGCTCAGGCCGGTGCCCTCACACGGCCGGCAGGCGTTGCCCGCCCGCTGTCCGCGCCCGTCGCAGGCCGAGCAGTGCAGCGGGTAGTCGATGGTCCCGGCGGATTCGGCGCCTTTCGTCGCGTACTTGGCGACGTAGGCAGCAACCGCCTTGTCCGTGAGTTCCGCCCCGCCGCCGAAGCCCGCGATCTCGCGGACGTCCAGCTGGTTGCCCCACCGGAGAGTCCGTTCGCCCACCGCGTCGGAGGAGACGGTCAACTCGACGCGGCGCGCGGCTTGCCGTACGGCGCGCGCCAGCACATCCGCCGTGGCGTAACCCGGGGGCGCTGCGTCGCAGCCGTCGGGACCGTCGAAGCGGATCACGGCATGGAAGTGGACCATGCCGCGCCGCTGGTACTCAGCGACCTTGGCGAAGGACACCCGCAGGACCGCCTTCAGCGCCTTCTGTGTCATGTCGAGCAGTGCGGCGACTTCGCGGCGCAGGTAGGTGGTGAAGCGGGCCCACAGCGCGGAGGCGTGGACGTTCCACAGCACGGCGCCCGCGTAGTCGTAGGTGGCCGGGTCCACAGGAGTTCCCAGGACCGGGGCGTCCGTGCCGTGCCATGCGCCGCAGCGGCAGGGCAGCCGCCGCCCGGTGGGCGTGGTGGGGCGGGTGTGGACCGGGCCGAACGACGGCGCGGTGAGCGTGGCGAACACGCGCGGGTGGGTGCGCACGCTGTCCGGAACGTTCTTGCCGCCGGTCAGTCCGGCGCGGATCAGGTGGAAGGTGTCCGCGGCGTAGCGGCGTGAGCAGGAGGGGCAGCGGGAGGATCGGCGGTTGCCGCAGGGGACCAGGAGGCGGCCGGTCGGTTCGTCGGCGGTGTTGAACGTGTGCAGGACTTCGCCGGTCGTTCCGTCCACGGTGCTGCTCTGGCCGACGAGCCGCACGGGGCGGGTGCAGCCGGACACGCTGGTGACCTGTGCGCGTACTCGGTCGAAGTCGTCGAGATCGGCCAGCTCCACCAGGTCCCGTATAGCGGGGCTGGTGAGGTGCGGCGGAATGGTCTGGGGTGTCATGCTGAGGTGTCCTCCGAGGGATCGGTAGGGCACCCGGCCCGGGACGGCGAGCTCGCAGGCAACAGACGTCCCGGGCCGGGGCTTTGGCGTTCGAGTGCTTGAGTCCGAGCGGACGGGTTGGCCAGCGGCTCAGGCGGAGAGCCGGGCGTGCGCGGCGAGGGCGACGGGCAGGGCGACGCCCAGCCGTGCGGCGAGTTGCGCGGGGGTGATCGGTTCGCCGTGTTCGGCTCGGTGGGTCTCGGCTATGCAGCGGGCCGCCGCCAGCAGCGGGCCCGGCACGGCCGGAGACCGGGGAACGGGGGGCGGCTCGTTGACCGGAACGTCGGGCAGGGCGGGCGAGGCCGGTTCAGGAGCCGGGGCCGGTTCGGGGGCCGGTCGCGGCGCCGGGTCCGGTTCCGGTACGGCTTCCGTTGCGGTGTGGAAGTGGCGCAGGAGTTGCGGGCCGACCTGTCCCCATCCGAGCAGGAGGATCGGAGCGACCGCGTCGAGTGCGGCGCGGCCGTAGTGCCCGGTCAGGATGGGCTCAGCGACGTTGAGTGCCAGGGTCAGCAGCCCGGACAAGTGCATGAGCCGGGTAGCCCCCTTGAGTTCGGAGGCCGGCACGCCGCGCAGGGACAACGCGCGCAGGCCGACCAGGAGCCCGAGGACCGACAGGTCCACCATGGGGGCGATCAACGGGGCAATCGGTCGGGGCACGCCGAGGCGGAGCGCCAGCGCCCAGACGTTCCCGAAGGAGAACACGAACGCCAGAGCGGCGATCAGGGCCATGACCACGGTGACGACGCGTTGTGTCATCCGGTCGTGTGCCATGAGGGTTTCACCTCCTTCCTGTCGTCGACGCGGTCAAGTTCAGGCGGCTTCCGCGCCGTGTCCCGCTGTCCCGTTCAGCAGGGCGGACGGGTTGCGCGTGAGGTGCGCGGTCTCAGCGGCGATCCGGGCCGTGTGGGCGTCGTCCACGTACGGCGTGCGGACCCGGGTGAAACCCTCGCGCCCCTGCACCGTCATGACGGCCACGCCCACATAGGTGGGGTCCTGCAAGGCGACCGGGCTGACGTCCGGCCAGTTGCGGATGTCCTCACCGAGGGCGGCCACGGCTGCCTCGATGGTCTTCTGTGCGAAGCTCAGCCCGACCGGGCACACGTCGCGGATGAACGTGGGAATCGCGTCGCCAGTCGCCTTCTGCGTGGCCAGGATGACGAGGATGCCCACGGACCGGCCCTTCTTCACCAGGTCCTCGACGAGCCGGGCGTTCTCCGCCGCGAGCGCGGCGAGCTTCTTCGTCGCCGGGTCGCTGCCCTTGTGCTCGCGGAAGAAGGTGTGCGCTTCATCGATGATCAGCACGACCAACGGCCAGGACGCCCGCGGACCGCAGTGCCACATGTTCCGCACACCCAGCGCCGAGCGGATAGCCGCCGCTCGCGCCCGCCGCAGCTCCACCATGCGACTGAACAACTCGTTGCCCGCCGCCAGGTCGTCACCGACGAAGGAGAACAGCCGGTCAGCCACGTCCGCGTAATCACCCTCCGCCGCCGTTGACGCCTTGCCGTCCGCCACCGCGAACTGCACCGCAGGCGACGGCGCCAGGTCGCAGACCAGCTTGTTAATCAGCGAGGTCTTACCGAAGCCAGGCAGACCGGCCACGGTCACCCCGGGCACTTCGGCCAGGCTCACCACCACGTCGGAGGCGTACTCGTCCAGCCCCAGGGCCCACCTGCTGACCACCTCCGGCACCTCACCGGAGGGAACGTGCTCGGTCGAAGCCGCCAGCGGATCATGCCGCACCCCGCGAATGCGGACCGTTCCGGGCCCGTCTGGCAGCACCGACACCCGGGCGCACCGCCACGCGTCCGCCAGGTAGGACGCCGCCTTCTGGTAGTCCGACAGACCGACCCGGGGCAACGTCTGGGCCCGCACCTCCACGCCGAACCGGTCGGACCGCACACGGATCTTCGGCACCACAACGCGCGGCTCAGGCCGCTTCCCCTGCCCGCCGTTGACGCCCGCGCCCACCTGCGCCAGCGCAGTGGGCGTCCTGTCCGTCACCGTCAACCCCTGCATACGCGCAAGGCGACGCCATCCGGACCGGACACGTATCGCCTGCCGCATGCTGGCCCGCATCATGCGATCGGCGCGCACGTAGAGCACCGTCCACACCAACAGCCAGACGAGCAGTGCGGCAAGCACCGCCCCGGCAACCGTCGGGGCCAGTCCAACAATCTCCACCGGGGTCATATCTCAGTCCCCCCGGGAGTCGGCCGGTACAGGAACCGGAACAACGACATCTGGAGTTCCACCAGGTCGCCACCGCTGATGACCGGCGGGTAGCCGTGCCGTTCGATCACGCGGCACACGTCGAACAGCAAGCCGACCGTGAAGCGCGGATCGTCGTCACCGTCCAGCGGCGGGACCGGGTAGACGCGTTCGGATTCGGTGCTCACTTGACCGCCTCCACGGCTTCCGCGCGGTAAGCGATGCCGTCACTGAGCTGACCGTTGAAAATCCGCGCCCACGGAAGCGCGATCAGCCCCACCGGGCGAACCGGCGCCCCCTGCGCCAGCCCGTCCGACAGGCCCGACTCCGGAACGGTGATCTTCAGGACGTCCGCCCGTCCGGCCAGCATCTCGACCACACCGACCGTGTACAGCGTCTCCCCCGTCTCACGATGGGTCGCGATCTCCCCCGTTTGCGGGTCCTTCACCTTCGGAGCCGCCGGGGTCACCAGCAGGCACGAGGACTGAGAGATGTCCTTCTGAATCGGGTGCATGGCCATGGTTCTTCTCTCCTCACCTTGGGGTCGCGGTCACGACCAAGACCGATAGTGCACTAGGTGCGCTAGCGCGTCAACTCTGCTGCGCGACCTAGCTCAGTGAGGACGTGATCCTCCCTGGCATAGCTGCGCTGAGCCAGCTAGGCGGGCTACCCTTCGGACATGAAGCTTCCGCAGCACTCGGGCGCCCCGCCCTACCGGCTGGTCGCGGATGCCATTCGGCAGATGATCAGCAGCGGCCGGCTCGCCCCGGGAGACAAGGTGCCGTCCTCGCGCGAACTCGAAGCCGAATACGAGATCGCGAACATGACGGCCCGCAGCTCACTCCGCCTACTGCGCGAAGAAGGACTGATCTACTCCGTCCCGGGCCGGGGCAACTTCGTGGCCGACCCGCCCCCGTCCGGGGCCACGCGCGTGGGCGCTGGCGAGGCCCCGGAGGGAGGGCGTGAACTGGGCAGCACGGAGTATCAGGAACTGTCGGCGCGCCTGAACGAACTGTCCGGCCGCGTGGACCACATGACGACCCTGCTTGAACGCGTCATCGAGGAGCGTTCACGGCCGGACGCGACGTAGCAGGCTCAGCCACGAGCCTGGCGATCAGCCGTTCCAGCCGGTCCACCTTCACGGCCAGTTCCTCCACCCTCGCAGCGATCAACTGCCTCTCTTCCACGCTCATGCCGCCCGCTATGCGGCTCGCGTCGTCAGCCATCCTCGTTCCTCCCGTACTCGGCGCAGAGCCACGTCACCACGCGCACCCCGGCTTGGTGCGGCCGGAGTTTTCTGTTGATCCGCGCAGTCGACGCGTCTCCTCTTCGCCCGGGACAAGGGGCGGCGTCAGCCCTTGAGTGACCGCATGCACCTGTGGTCCGCATCACATCTCCGGTTCTTTTTTGACGGCCTGCATGAGGACCAAGGAACTTGAGCGACGCGTTTGTGACCGCCGCTCCGGACTTTTCTACGGCGAGTTCTGTCCCAGTCAGGCCTACGCGACCCACGGGCGCCGACATCCCGCAACGCAAGGCGGCCCGCGTGCGCTTGAGGCCCCCGAGGCACGCCCCCACGCTGTTCAAAGTTTCTCTACTTGATCAAGGCGGCCCGCACAGCGGGCCGCGCGGCGCGGCGCCTCGGCCGCCGCCCGCTCCTGTCTGCCGCCCCGCTCAGCGCCGACCGTGCCGCTCGCGCCGCCAACCTCGAACCGCCGTCCAGTCCGAGCCACTTGCACGAGGCAAGGCCGGGGCACCCGCACACCCGTGAACGTTCGCGCTCCCTGGTTGCTCGCGCTCCGCGTGCGGCACCGTCCGTCAACGCCCACCGGTGGGCAACAACAGCGCCGCGTCGCGATCCCTACCGCGGACCGTGACGAGAAAGACGGAGAAGCGCGGTACCGGCCGGCGGCACTACAGGCAGCCACGCGCACCTGCGTGCGCAGCGAACGGCATCGTCGTGGCGGACGTTCGTCGGTCGGGGCATCGTCTGGGATTGTGGGGGCCACGGGCTCGTTCGGCGCCTGCTGAACCACGGCGCGCATCGCTGGACTTACTCGCATCCTGGGGTCTTCACACCTCCCTGTTCCAGGGGCGGCGGATCGCAGGACACGACCGCAGCCCCGATACCATCGGTACCGGGGTTCTGCGGAATCCCGACCGGACCACCTCGGTAGCTGCCCAGGCCAAGGGGTGGTCCGGCCTTCTTCGTTCTCTGTCAGGGCCGTCTATGTGGCGGAGTCGCCGCCTTCCAGCTCGTAGAGCGGGTGACCCGGTGCCGGGAACACGTGCCAGAACCATTGCGTAGTCAGGCGGAATTGGCGGTGCGTGATGTTCCGTCCGGTGTGCTGTAGCGCCCACATCTCCACGGGTCGTGGCTCGTTGTCGACCATCTCCGACTCGGCACCGCAAGTGACGCATTCGACGCGGAAGATCGCCCGCGGTGCACCCTCGGCCGTCTCCTCCGCCAGGGTCCATTCCGCCGCCTTGATGACGGCCCGCGGACTCATCGCGACACCTCCGCCGCGTGAGGCACAGGCTTGAGACGTGGGCGCTTCGCCTCCCACTCGCGCCCGCCGCCCACCGGGCGCAACCACACCCGCTCGCCGTGCAGATCCATGACGCGCCCCACCCCTCCGCACGACGTGTCGACCACGACGACGCCCACGGCGACAGGCGTTACCCGGGTCACCATGCCACCTCGATGCCGTGAATCCGGTGAGCGCCCACGTCGATGCCGTGCGAGGCGAACCAAAGCGCTTGCCGCCGTTCCCGACGCAACCGCCGCTCACGCCGTTCCTCAGCCGCCACCAGGTACGGCCGGACCAGCGCGGTCCCCGCCACGTGCTCACGCGACGCGGCCCCCGGAACAGCCGCGATCGTGACCGTCGGACGGTCAGTCTTGTCGCCCACAGCGTCGTTTTCGGTCGCCCTGTGCCGTCCGGGCGGCGGAAACAGCCAAGTCAGCAGGGGATCGAGAATCCAGGCGATACAGTGCGGCACGTCGGCGCTCCTTCTCAGCGTTGGCCACTCCCCGGGCCGTCCACCACGGCTGCGGGGGCTTTACGTTGCGTGATCATCGCGTCGGCCAACGGGACGTCGGAACAACCGCGTTACCCCACTTCGGGACGTCCTGCATGATGGGTAACGTCCCTAGTGCCGTCCCGACGTGTGGGGAGAGACTGTGCCGCCGAACGAGAGACTGCGAGCTGTCATGACGGCCGGAGGCTGGACGTACGCCACCCTCGCGCGGAAGGTCGACGTGGACCCCAAGTCCGTCGAGCGCTGGGTGAACCTGGGTCGTACGCCGCGCCGGACGACGGCCACCACGGCAGCGGAGATCCTGGGAGAAGACGTGCACGCACTATGGCCGGCGCTTCGCCAGTCCCGCCCCGCCCGCGCGGTCAGCCCGGAGCTGGTCGCCCTCCACGAGAAGCGCGCCGATGTCCCCACCTCGGCGTTCGTGGACCTGCTCACCCAGGCCGGCGAACGAATCGACGTCCTGGTCTACGCCGCCGTGTTCCTCCACGAGGCGTATCCGCGCTTCAACGACCTGCTCCGCGAACGAGCTGCCGAAGGCTGCATCATCCGTATCGCCATCGGGGACGCCGACAGCACGAACGTCCAGCAGCGCGGCCACGAGGAACGGTTCGGGCACGGCATCGAGTCCCGTTGCCGCTTGGCCCTCATGCACTACCGCCCGCTGATCGGCACCCCGGGCATCGAGGTGCGCACGCATGAGACCACGCTCTACAACTCGATCTACCGTGCGGATGACCAGATGCTTGTCAACGCCCACGTCTGGGGCGTGAACGCTTACGGTGCCCCTGTCTGGCACCTCCGCCGCAACGACGGCAGCGGCATGTTCGACACGTACGCCCAGAGCTTCGACGCCGTCTGGGAAACCGCAACCCCCGCCGAGGACAACTGACCATGGCACGCACCGAGTACTACGACGACCCCAACGCCCCCGAGCCCAACAGCATGGTCGTCGCAGCATCCGCAGTCGTCACCAACGACGAGGGCCACATCCTCCTGCAACGCCGGCGGGACAACGACCTATGGGCCCTACCCGGCGGAGCCATGGAGATGAACGAATCCCTGCCCCAGGCCGCCATCCGCGAGGTCAAGGAAGAAACCGGGCTCGACATCGAGATCACGGGCCTGGTCGGCACCTACACCGACCCCCGCCACATCATCGCCTACACAGACGGCGAAGTCCGCCGCCAGTTCAACATCTGCTTCCGCGCCCGCATCACCGGCGGCCAACTGGAAATCTCCGACGAGTCAACAGAACTTCGCTTTGTTGCCCCGGATGAGCTTACCGACCTTGCCATACACCATACGCAAATGAAGCGGATTCACCACCATCTCAACAACAGAGATACTTCACATCTTGGCTGACTGCCGACACCAATAACCGCTAACGAATCAACGGTTCGAATTTTCCGGAATGACCGAAAGAAACGGGCACTGCGATAATAAACCACATCGACCACCGCCAGGAGCCTTTGATTTTCCAACTCGTCATCATTTTGGTGAATGAGCAGGCACCCTTCCTGCAGCCCAGGTGCTCCAGGGACAGGGAGCGACGCACACGGCAGTGTGGCTTTCCACACCAGTGATTCACACTGGCGTGCGATCGATGGGCGCCGCACTCTGTGCGGCTCCGCAGGACTCGGCGAGCGCTGTTCAGCACGAAGGCCCTGACTTGCAGTAACGCTGACGGAAGTGCAAGAGAGCGCAGACGAGCGTCCGCGCGCCCTCCTGCGTAGGCGGTCTTGTCCTAGGCCGACAGCCGATCTACGGTCTTACGGATGAAGGTCACTGCCACACAGTGGAGGAGAAGGGAAGTGAACCTCAGCTTCAAAGAGCTGGTAGACACTCTGGGAACCCCTTCGAAGCTAATTGTGAGGTCCACGCCACAGTTGGCAGCCGATGTAGAACAATATGCGCGCGAGCGTGTTGGGCCAAAGCGCAAGAGTTCGTATATGTATCGTAAGCGACTGGAGGCAGTTGACACCAGGCTACTTACTGGCATGGAGTCGAGTCCAGCAGAAGTACTACGCGAACTAGGTCTCGCGACCACCTTCGTCGCCGCTTCACCATTTGCTGATATCGCGCGCCACTGGGCACACGTCCGCTACTGTGCCACGCTGAGGCAGACACCAAAACAAACGCTGGCCCTCAGCAAGACGGGGGCCGACATTGTGCACCACCACAAGGTGGCCCAGTCCGAGCAGATCGGAATTGGCTTGGCCCTGGTCGTGGCCAAACAAATTCTGGAACGCAAGTACCCCGGCTGGATTTTTTCAAGCGTAGACGTTGACACCACATTGGCAGCAGGATTTCTCGATGGAGTAGGCCCGGTCCGACAAAAGAACAAAACGACAATGCGCCCCGATTATTTCCTTATCGGGCGTCACGCAAGTGGCAATACAGCCAATTGCAAGGTGTTCGTTCTGGAGTGCAAGGGAACCCACGGAAGCGCCTATCACTCTAGACAGCAAATGGCCACTGCGTCACTACAGGTGGGTTCCGTAGAAGTAGCGTCTCGAACGCTTCCGAGTCTAATCGTCGCCTCCCGCCTTTCCGTGTCGGGGGTAGAGATCGATGTCCTAGACCCGCCAGGGGAGGAGGACTTGTGGTCTGGCGAGCCGGAACAGTTTGACGAGCTCGTCGTCGAGAATCCGGAATCACCCCAGTGGACATCAGGCCAACCAACCTTTGAGCAATTCACCAAGCGGAAAAGCGACTTGCTTGGAATTTCTCAAGATGAGATATTGGCATCACAGGACGAGCGCACCAAGTTCGAGGAGATCCAACAAGATCTGCCTGTGGTGTTCAATATCCCCGGGAGCGGCAAACCATGGCTCTTTCGCACTCTCGCCAGAAACGCGGCGCATGCCACACTCAGGTTCGCCGGTGACAATAAAGCAGCCGCAAAGTTTGCAACGCCTAGGGTCGCAGCACAGCGCTCACTCCCTCTAGATGAGCCGATCGCGGAGTGGCACGACTCGATGATTGGCTCTGAGATCAGAATCGGCTCGCGCGATTTCGTGGGCGTGAAATACTCCATGCCCATTTTAAATGGGAAATCTTTCGAAATTTTCAGAGGCGTCGAAAAGGAGCTGTACGAACGACTTCGGCAAGGGAAAGTGAGCGCCTATCTGAGCCACGCGCACCGGCTGCGCGAGGAGTGGCAAGGCCGCCCAGAAGTGTACGGCAGGCGCCGGGCCAACAACGACGCAGTATCTGTGGGGAATGATGGCACTGTGATCAAACTTCGCATCAAAGATTGAGCGAATACCCATGCGCCGCAAAGCAGAAGATCTTCACCCGAAGGATAGGTTTCCTGGCTTCACTGTGCCGGATGCATGCCCCGATGGGGCAGCGATCACGGCTCACAAAGATGCTTTTTAGCCCTGCTCTGCCAGCTGCGCGAGTTCCATCAGTACCTCGCCTTCTACCGCAAGGTACCTGCCGCTGTGGCATTCGAGGCGCGACTACGCTCGACGCTCCGCTGAACGTCAACGAAGCGCGTCGTCCATGAGGACATAGAGCAAGCCGACGAGTGATCCACTGCTGATGATCTCGCGCCGGTCGATCATGTCGCGCACACGGTCAAGCGGTATCCACTCGATGCGGTCCGATTCGTTCTTCTCCGTCGGAGGCCCGATCTGTGTGGCCACGTCGGCACGGAACACGTAGTGCTGCGAGTCCGTGATGCCGTTCGCAGGTTCGGCGTAGATCAACGGCTTCATCGGTCCGGGGCGCCAGCCGGTTTCTTCCTCGACCTCACGGGCCGCAGCTTCCTCGGGAGACTCGCCTTCCTCGATCAGCCCCTTAGGCAGCTCCCAAGCCCACCGATCCGTGATGAACCGGTGCCGCCACATCAGCAGAACCTCACGCTGCTCGTTGACCACGGCCGCAACGGCGAGATGACGCAGTCGCACGACGTGATGTTCCCATCGCCGCCCGTCAGGCTGCTCCACGTCGATGAGGTCAAGGTTGACCCACTGGTTCGCGTAGATCCGTCGCTGTCCGTGCTTCTTCCACTGCATGAGTCGCCCCGCTCGCCGCGAGCCCAGCATGTCAGAATGCCAGGTCCACGCGGATGGCAACCCAGCCACGGCGCCGAGTCAGTCACGAACAGCCGCACCAGAAGCGCACCAGATCGAGCGGTAAACGCCGGTCAACACAGGTCTACGACAGCCTACCAACCGACCCCCACACCGCGACGTTTCCGCAGGTCACAGGAGCTATCGGCACTGCCAGGCGCGGTGATTCCCAAGCTCAGAGCGCGAGTTCGATTCTCGTCGCCCGCTCCAACGGTTAAGGCCCAGGTCAGGGACACGATCCCCAACCTGGGCCGTTGTGTTGTCCAGACCAATTTATGAGCCGCGTGCCCGTTGCGTGCCCGATCCATCGGCGTGCCCCTTCTGCTCAGGGGCCATCTCTCATTCCACCGACCTGGTGCGTCGAGCGCCGACGCTCTCAGCGTCACCTCCGGGCGGCCTGCGTTCTCGCCTCTACACCACCGGCAGCGACGTCCGAGCGCTATCGTGGTTGAGGAGCCGTGCGCAGTAGGGAGAGCCGTCATGAGTGCCGCCCGTGACTACAGCGATCTGTACGACCTCATCGAGCGCCTTGAGCCCGAGCAGGTCGAGGAACTGCGTCGGCATGCCCTGCGCCTCGTCGAGATGCCTCGGCGGAGTCGGTTCCGGGTCCTGAAGAGCTTCGAAGGCCCTTCGACGGATCTCGGAGCCCGCGCCAAGGAGATCGCTCGCGAGGAGCTGGGCGAGCCGGATGCTGATCGTTGACACCGGACCGTTGGTCGCCCTTTTGAACCAGAACGACCCGGACCACGAGAGCTGCGCCGATCTGCTGGAGTCCCACGACGGCGAGTTGCTCATCACTCCGTACGTTCTCACTGAAACCTGCTACCTGCTCGCCAAGTACGTAAGCCCTGACGCAGAGATCAACCTTGTCGAGGCCATTTCCGCCGGCGACCTCGTCCAGACAACAACCGAGCAGGACGATCTTGCCCGCATGGTGGAACTCATGAAGCAGTACCGAGGCTTTCCACTCGGCATCGCCGACGCCTCGGTGATCGCGCTTGCGGAGCGGTTCAAGGTTTCCAGTGTCGCCACACTGGACCACCACCACTTCCACGCCATCACACCTCGGCACACCACAGCCCTGACCCTCCTGCCCTGACACGAGCAGCGTGCCAGAACGGGCGGGGAGCCACGGTCAACGAGGGGCACGACGCAACGCGCCAGACGGCTGCCCGAGGTAGCGTTCGTGCAGGTAGGACCCCATGCCCCGCTCGTTTGGCACGGTGATTCCCAAGCTCAGAGCGCGAGTTCGATTCTCGTCGCCCGCTCCATAG
>NZ_LZNS01000001.1:3723209-3856382 GCF_001984575.1 Streptomyces sp. MP131-18
GGCCCAGGTCAGGGCTCTATCCCCAACCTGGGCCGTTGTGTTGTCCGAGGCTCGCCCGGGCAAGGATTCCCGATCGCCCGGCAGCGGGCCAGCGTGACACCTCGTCCGTGGGTACGGCAAGTGGCTCGTGGTGGTGCCACAACAAATACCGGTCGTCATGGCGCAGTTCCGCGTCGCCCTGTTCAAGGCGCATCACGCCCCGCTCCATGGAGCAGGCGTAAGCCAGCAGGACCAGCCGATCAGCCGGACTGAGCCGGAGAAGATCCCGGTGGACCTCGGCCTCCTGCAGTTCCTCAGGGCTCCGGACCGTGTCGGCGAATCAGGTCGGCCCGGAACTCCTTTGCTTTTCGCAGACGCGCCTCGGTGACGGGCACGTCCTTCTTGGCATACCGGAAGGGATAGAAGAGGTGGTCCGAGATGATCACGACCGCTCACTCCTGGAGACGGACGCAGGTCGCGCCCGGCAGATTCCTCCAGACCGGCGGCCAACTCCTCGTACTGAGCGGCGTACAGACCGTGGCCCATACGCTTCCAGGGCCTGCGTGTTGACGCCCTGGTGACCGTCCTCGGCCCGCCGGCGGGCCTGGACCAGACACCGCGGCGGTATCTCGCGCGCCAGCGGATCCGCCAGGTCGGCGAAGATCCTACGCGCTTATGTCATCGCGGGGCCTTGATCCACCTCGGCTTTGCCTCCCCGTGCAAGCGCCACCGTCAGGGGGCATACCGGCTTCATGCATGACTTTGACGGTCAGCGTCGCCGACGACAAGAGCGCACACGCCGCCCTCACTAACGTTATGGCTGAGGTACCATAACCATATGGGCCTGAAGAAGACGACTGTCATGGTCGACGAGGAGGACCTCGCGCTGATCAAAGAGGCGGCAGCGCGGGAGGGGCGGCCGGAGTCGGAGTACTTCCGGGAGGCGTTCCATCTCGCGGCCCTCCGTACCCGGCGTTGGGACGAGGAGTGGGACATCCCACGCCTGGACTTCGGCGGGCCCGTCACCGCCGAGGAGATCGACCGAGCGGTCTCGGACGGCGTGGCGGACGCCGAGTGATCGTCGTCGGCGACACCTCCGGCCTGGTCGCCGCTCTCAACACCTCGGACCCCGAGCACAAAGCCGCCCGCATCGCGATGCGGGCGGCGGCGCTCACCGTGGTGTCACCGCTGGTGATCCTCGAGATCGAACACATCACCACACGCAACATCGACCGCAGGGCCGCGTACGCGGTGAACGACTGGCTGCTCGCCCAGGAACGCACGGGGCGCGTGGCCATCCCCGAGCTGTCCGCCGAGACACTGCGCAAGGCTCGCGTGGTCCAGAACCGCTACGCGGCCCTGCGACTGGACCTGACCGACGCCGTGAACGTCGTCCTGGCCGAAGCGTTCGACACCGAGATCATCCTGACCCTCGACCGCCGGGACTTCAGAGCCGTCACCCCACTCACCGGCAAGCACGCCTTCCGGCTGCTGCCCGACGACCTGTAGAGCCCCCGGCCCCGTGCCAGAAGCGTGCCAGAACGGGCGGAGAGCCGCGCAACGAGGGGCACGGCCGAACCTTCCAGGCGACTGGCCATGGCGGCATTCGTACCGGTCGGCGGGCATGCGGCGGCCGTTTCGTACGCTCTTCAGGCCGGGGCATCATGCAGGTCGCCGACGACCAGGGGTGCATGCTTCAGCGCCGACATGGCAGCGACCGCCGGAAGTTGCCCGGCGGAGGGCGGCGGTCTCCCCCCTGCACCACCGCGGTACCTCGGCTGATGACCGAGGTCGCGTGACCGCTGTTCACGCTTGACATCCAGTTCGGTCGAACTTGCAGGATCTTGTCCCGGGGACAACGCCGACCTGCCGACCGATGGAGCGACCCCAGCATGAACCGTCATCCCGGCTTCTACTTGGTCATCGGTTACACGGTCGATGGCCGCGACCGATCAGTTCGGTTCCACGTGAGTACCGACGGCACTCGTGTCTACATCGTGCACTGGGCGAGCGAGGCCGATGCCCGAGGGCTCCGGCCTCGGGCAAGAGAGGTGGCGGCGGCGCGGTGGCGGGCGGTCGCACTGCGACGGGCGACGGTGTCGAAGGAGCCGGCGGACCTGGAGCGGATGGAGCCGCCGTGGCGCCCGGCGCTGCCGGCCGCGCTCTGCCCTGCACGACACGCGGAGATCGCCGACTCCCTGGCGGACAGGGCCGTCCAGCTGGTGGCCAGTACGCGGGCGGAGCGGACGGCGTGACACCCCGGCTTCCCCCCGGGCGACCGCACACGCTTCGGGCGAGCAGGACCGGGAAGCCGGGTGTCCGGCCCGTTACCGTTCCGTCTGTGGTCCGGAAGCCGCCCGGCGAGAGGATGCGTCCGGTCGATTCGCCGATTCCGCGGCGCGGCGGTATTCGGCGTTGATGCGCTGGGCTTCTTCGAGCTGGTCTTCGAGGATGACGATGCGGCAGGCGGCCTCGATGGGGGTGCCCTCGTCGACAAGCTCCCTGGCGCGGGCGGCGATGCGCAGTTGGTAGCGCGAGTAGCGCCGGTGGCCGCCCGCGGAGCGCAGCGGGGTGATGAGGCGGGCTTCGCCGATGGCGCGGAGGAAGCCCTGGGTCGTGCCGAGCATTTCCGCGGCCCGGCCCATGGTGTAGGCGGGGTAGTCGTCGTCATCGAGACGGTTGTAGGAGTCGTCCGCTGTCATCGGACCTCTCTGTGGAACGCGTGGAGGGGCTCTGGTGCCGTACCGGCACCAGAGCCCCGAAGGAACTGTTACACCATCGGCCGACTCTCGTACTGAGCCGACCTTCTGTTTCCGCAGGCCCGGCCGTAACGCTGCCTGGGGTGCGGGGATCGCGGATGCGTGACCGGAGACCACCTCACTATCGATGTCCTGCGGTACCCGGACTGCGTACTCCCGTCCGGGCGATCCTGATGGCGCTCACTCCTCCGTTCTTCCCTCTGAATCGATCACGTACCAGTCAGGTACGCATACTTCTGTGACCTCGAACGGCGCCGCTCCGACGCCTGTGCCGAGGAACACCGAACCGCACTGCTGGTACTGCGGCACTGCCCATGGCGGCCCCTGATCACTGCGGCCACCAGGTCCGGCCGTCAGTCCCGTCGCCTTCCCGTACCGCTCTGGCTTCGGAACTCCACGACCGCACCGTCCTGCGAACAACACCTGCTTGCACTGCTGCCCGGCAGTTCGTCTCTGCCGGGCTCTTCTCGATCTCGGCTACGAGAGAAACCATAGTCGCGGCACCCTCCAATGTCTACTCCAGCCAGCATAGATTTTCGTGCGTTCGGCGGACAGGTAGTCATCCACGAGCAGACAGGAACCCGACCGCCGCCGCGCAGGCGGACGCGGCGGTGGGCAGCCGCAGGCGCCGGCCCGCCGGATGGCGGGCCGGCCTGGAAGAGGTGCCGTGACGACGCCACCTCCTGGAACTGCCCCAGGGGCAAGCACATACCTGCTGCCGAGAAGTGAGATATCGGAACGACGTGCGGTCAGGGTTTCTCACGTGACGGGAACGAGAGGGATTAATCACCCGACGGGCCCCACTGCCGCCATGCTACTGTCGGAGTAGTTGCAGTTTTGGTTCCCGAAAATTCCAAGCGCCTCGACGGATTTTCCAACCGCATGGCGTCTCTTGAATGTCCGGTCTTTTTCCGGAGGGTGATCAGCGCGGCTACACGGAGTCCGCACAGTGCGGACTCCGGGCACTGCCCGAAGGAGATTAGATATGGCATCCGGCACCGTGAAGTGGTTCAACGCGGAAAAGGGTTTTGGGTTCATCGAGCAGGACGGTGGCGGCCCTGATGTCTTCGCCCACTACTCGAACATCGCCGCCCAGGGCTTCCGTGAGCTGCTCGAAGGCCAGAAGGTGAACTTCGACATCGCGCAAGGCCAGAAGGGCCCGACGGCCGAGAACATCGTTCCCGCCTGATACACGCGCATGTGAGTCGGAGCCCGCACCTCAGGGTGCGGGCCCCGACTCATGGCGTATGAGGGCGCAGCCCTTCTCCTGTCTCCAGTGCCTGCACGACGTGACAGGCCCCGGAGCCCGCAGCTCATCGCGCAGCGGGGGTTCCGATCCCGCTCCGGACACATGTCCCGCATGGGCTCCGACTCCGCCCCCGGCTCCGGCGATTCCACTTATCCCGGTAGTGGTCGCTATTTCTTCACCCGGCCGGAGTCCCATTTCATTTTCATTTTTGCTCCGGCTCGTTCTCGCGATTTCTCCGTGTTGCTCATCTTCCGCGGTACTTCCTTGACACGTGCCACTTCGAGGAAGGTTCCGCATGAACCGCACAGACACTCCCGCCCGCTCTCGCACCCGTACGGGCGGCAGCGTTGACCGGGGCAGCCGCTCCGGTGGTTCCAGCCGCTCCGGTGGTTCCGGCCGTTCCGGCACAGCGGGCCGCTCGGGTGGCCACGGCCGGCGGACCGCGGGGCAAGGTGAGTTCGCCCTGCCCGTCACCCGAACCCCGGCGCTGCCCGCCGTCGAGGCCTTCGCCGATCTGGGTCTGCCCGAGCAGCTGCTGGCCACGCTCCGCGCCCAAGAGGTGAGCGCGCCGTTCCCGATCCAGGCCGCCACCCTGCCCAATACCCTCGCCGGCCGTGACGTCCTGGGCCGCGGGCGTACCGGGTCCGGCAAAACTCTGGCGTTCGGTCTGGCCCTGCTGGCCCGGACCGCCGGGCAGCGCGCCGAGCCCCGGCAGCCGCTGGCCCTGGTCCTCGTCCCCACCCGCGAGCTGGCCCAGCAGGTCACCGACGCGCTCACCCCGTACGCCCGCTCGGTCAGGCTGCGGCTGGCCACGGTCGTCGGCGGCATGTCGATCAGTCGCCAGGCCGCCGCACTCCGCGGCGGAGCCGAGGTGGTCATCGCCACTCCCGGGCGGTTGAGGGACCTCGTCGACCGCGGCGACTGCCTGTTGAACCAGGTCGCCATCAGCGTTCTGGACGAGGCCGACCAAATGACCGACATGGGCTTCATGCCCCAGGTCACCGCCCTGCTCGACCAGGTCCGTCCCGACGGGCAGCGGATGCTTTTCTCCGCCACCCTGGACCGCAACATCGACCGGCTGGTCCGCCGCTATCTGACCGATCCGGTCGTGCACTCGGTCGACCCCTCGGCCGGCGCGGTGACGACGATGGAGCACCACGTGCTGCACGTCCACAGCACCGACAAGCTCGCCACCACGACGCAGATCGCCGCTCGCGACGGTCGGGTGATCATGTTTCTGGACACCAAGCACGCGGTCGACCGGCTGACCCAGGACCTGCTCAGGAGCGGAGTGCGGGCCGCCGCGCTGCACGGCGGCAAGTCGCAGCCGCAGCGCACCCGTACGCTGACGCAGTTCAAGACCGGGCACGCCACCGTCCTCGTCGCCACGAATGTCGCCGCCCGCGGTATTCACGTCGACAACCTCGATCTGGTCGTCAACGTCGACCCGCCGACGGACCACAAGGACTACCTGCACCGCGGCGGCCGCACGGCCCGGGCGGGTGAGTCGGGCAGCGTCGTCACCCTGGTCACCCCCGACCAGCGCCGCGGCATGACCCACCTCATGGCGAACGCGGGGATCCTCCCGCGGATCACCCGGGTCCAGCCCGGAGAGGCCGAGCTGAGCCGCATCACCGGCGCGCGGGCCCCCTCCGGTGTACCGGTCGTCATCACCGCACCGGTGGTCGAGCGCCCCCGGCGCAACGCCACCTCCCGCTCCCGGCGCGGCCGCCCCTCGCAGCCGACCCGCCGCACCGCCGGGCGGCAGTCCGCCCTCGACGCGGCTGCGTAGAAACCCTCGTCGTCAGGAGACGGGCCCTTTCACGGCCGGCGCCCGCATCGGGTACCTGCCCGTCTGCGACGAGAACGACGGGTGTGGCGGACTGGTCACACGGGCGCGACTCGCTGCCGTCCACGACCGCTCCGCATCCCCGGACCGACTCCGCCCACCCGACGTCACCTGCGGCAGGCGGGAATTCCCACGCCTTCCGCGAACCCGTGGTGGACGAGCAGGGTTGTTGGTGTCCTCGCCTCCCCCCACGCCGCACACGGCTCGGACACCTCTTCCTTTCCGCCGCGACGTCCCGTGCGCCGCATCATTGCCCGCTTTCCATGCGACCTGACCGGGAGCGGCGTGCTGGAGGCGATGCGGGGCATCACGCCCGAGCTGGCCACCAACGAGTCCGTGATCACCGACCGCCGCCCGTACCCCGTCAAACAGGCGGGCGATGTCCGCACCCGACAGGACTGCCGTGACTTCAGCACGGCCCAAGTGATCCGGACCATGTCGGCCTGCATGGACCCATGCGAAGCACAGGTGATTCCCAAGCTCAGAGCGCGAGTTCGATTCTCGTCGCCCGCTTCAACGGTCAAGGCCCAGGTCAGGGGCTCTGTCCCCCTGCCTGGGCCGTTGTGTTGTTGTCGACATTGGTGAGCGGCGTCGCGCACCAGCCACGATGCCACGGCTCGGGGAGTTCAATCAGTCGGCGGCCAGTGCAACCATCACGATGAGAGCGATTGCCACGACCAATCACAGTCGCAGCCTTCTCTTGGTGAAGCGATCCCGATGTCCCGAGGCGGCGGTCGTCTCCTCGCCATTGTGCGTTTCCCTCCGCGTCAATGGGCAGGGGCTCCGAGAGTGACCGTGGCCCCCGTTGGAGGCAAGGACGCACACCAGCCGTGCCGTGAAGGCCGGGGGTCGGGCCCGTAATGCACTATCCCGTCCTGGTGACCGCACGAAGGAACGTCTCCAGGTCGGAGGCCGTCTCTCGGTCCACGGCAGGCCGCAGACGGAATCCCCCCGCCCACACGCGTGGTAGCTGACTCCGTCCGCCGGCAGATCGCCACCGCCTCATTCCGCGACTACCCACTGTGACTTTTGGGTTGCCCGCTACCTGTTCGACGAGCTCGAATGACGCTCCCGAGTCCGACGCCGGGCGGATGCGCCCGGCGGGGGCGACCGGGTGAGCGGCCCGGGTGACGAGAGTCGGACGGTAGGCGGGTCGGGGGGTCCCGGCCCGCCTTCCACGATTCGCGGGCCCGGGCCGGCAGTGAGCCGTCGCGAGTGGTGGATGGGAGCCGTGGCGGCGAAGGGGGCGAGTCCACCATGCCGAAGGATCGGGCCGTGCGTTTGGTCCCGCAGACCCGTGATCCGTACAGGAACGAGTCCCCGAGCTGGACATCGGTCCGGAGAGCCTGCGGAACTGGGTCCGCCGGGCCGAGGCCGGTGCCGGTGCCCGGGCCCGGGAGGACGACCGAGGAGTCGGGCCGGACGAAGGCGTTGAAGCGGCCGCAGTGAGGCCTCCTGGCCGACCGGCGGGGGCACGGTCTGGTCTCAGAACTCGCGGCGGTCACGAACAGCGGAGTGCTCACCCGCTGTCGGCTACGGACCGTAGTCTTCCCAGCTCGGCAGAGCCCATGGGAGCCGTACCTGCCCCGCCTCGCTCCCGACATGGTGTCCGCTGTCGGGACCCGGGCCAAAGAGCGGGCGCGAACGGCCGCCGCGGATGGCGGCAGGCAGGCGCATACTGGTCGCAATGACAAAATCAGCTGCACCGAAGCGCTACTTGCCTACCAGCCCCTTCAAGCCCCCGGTCACGCCGCCCCCCAAAGAGTTCGCCGTGGGCGACCAGGTCACACACGACATGTACGGCCTAGGTCGAGTGATCGACATCGAGGAGGGAATCGCGGTCCTTGTCGATTTCGGCTCGGCGCGAGAGCGGATCCTGAGTCCGTACGCCAAGATGACCAAGCTGTAGGACCGCTGTGCCCGGTCACGGCACGTCGGCTCTCCCCCCATGGCCTCATAACGAATTGGAAGATCTCTCATCGACCTGACCTCCCTGTTCTCCGCTCCGGAAGGGGCGGCCCGCTATGCCACCGCAGCATCGCCGGCTCCGACGACGAACCCCTTCCAGGCCCCTGACTTCGGGGAGGAGGAGACCTTCCTGACCGAGGATGCGCAGGCATCCTTCCCGGACATGGGCACGGCTCGACGCAAGTGACAGTGGCTTCGGCAGCCGGTCACGGGCCGTCTCGGCAGCTGTCTCGGTAGCTGTCTCATTCAGCCACGTTCACGGCCGTTCAGGCAGGTCCCGGAGCGGGCCCCGCCGCATGAGCCGTCCGGCCATGAACGCGGTCGGACCTCGTGCCCTCCGGGGGGCCCGCCCTGTCGGGGCGGTGCCGTCGGGGGCGGGTTTTCCGTCTCACTTCTCGGAATTCGCTCGCTCCGGGAGCGGGCGGGCCCGAGCATTGCCTCTCATGGTGGACACATCGTTGTACGCGGCGTTTCTCCTCGCCGCCTTCGTGCTCTGCGTCACTCCAGGTCCCGACATGATGTTCATCGTGGCGATGGGCGGCCGGGGCGGCCCGGCTACCGGGGTGATGGCCGCGTTCGGGGTGGCCTGCGCGATGCTGGTGCACGCGGTGGCCGCGGCGCTGGGGTTGTCGGCGCTGTTCACGGCGCTGCCGGCGCTCTATCACGTGCTGCGCTGGGCCGGGGCGGCCTACCTGCTGTACCTGGCCGTCAAGGCGTTCCGCGATCGTTCGCTGCCGGGGACGGAGAGCGGGCACGTCGAACCGGGTCACCGGCGCGCCTTCTGGCAGGGTGCCCTCATCAACCTGCTCAACCCGAAGGTGATCCTCTTCAACGTCGCCTTCCTGCCGCAGTTCGTGAACCCTCAACTCGGCCACGTGTCCGCCCAGTTCATGGCTCTGGGCATCACCATCGTGATCATGGGTTTCTGCGTCGACGGGGCGGTCGGCCTGCTCTCCGGGAAGCTCGCCCTGCTGCTGCGCCGCAGCCGCCGCGTGGCGCGGGGGCTCAATATCTTCAGCGGAACGGTGTTCACCGGCCTGGCGGTACGGCTGGCGGTCTCGCCCAAGTAGGCAACGGCATGTCAGGTGCGCCACGCGCCGCGTTCGGCCGCGGTCCGTGCGTAGTCGGCGAAGTCCCGGGGCGGACGGCCGAGAACGCGCCGCACGTCGTCGGTGAGCGAGGTCAGGTGACCGGCACGCACCTGTGCGAACAGGTCCACCAGCAGCGCCACCGTTCCCGCGGGCGCCCCCTGCTGCTTCAGTTCGTCCGCGTACGCCTCGGCCGTCACCGGCATGTACCGGATGTCACGGCCGCTCGCCCGGGCGATCTCCCCCACCGCGTCCGCGAAGGTCATCAGCCGGGGGCCGCTCAGTTCGTAACACCGCCCGGCGTGCCCGTTCCCGGTCAGAGCGGCCACCGCCACCTCGGCGATGTCGTCGGCGTCGATGAACGCCTCCAGGCCGTGCCCGGTCGGCAGCCGGACCTCGCCGGTCAGGACGGCGTCGCACAGGAAGTCCTCGTCGAAGTTCTGGTGGAACCACCTGGGCCGCAGCACGGTCCAGGCCAGGCCGGAACCGGCCAGCGCCCGCTCGGCGGCCGTGATCTGCTCCTCGTAAGGCCCGCCGCCGGCCGCGGACAGCAGCACCGCACGCCGGACGCCCGCCGCCGCGGCCTCCCGGGTGAGCGCCGCGATCTCCCCGGGGACCCGCGGGCTGCCCAGTTCCGGCGCCACCAGGTACAGCGCCGTTGCCCCGTGCAGGGTCGGCGCCCAGGTCGTGCGGTCCGTCCAGTCGAAGCGCGGGCTGCCGGAACGGGACACCGCGCGGACCCGCAGGCCCCGCTCCGCCAGCCGCCGCGCCACCCTGCGGCCGGTCTTGCCCGTGCCGCCTGTCACCACGATGGTCCGTTCACTCATGGCGCCCAGTGAAGTCGCCGCCCGCTGAGACCCGCCATGGCGCACACGCTCGTTTCCATACACATGCGTCTACGCTGACGGCCATGGACCCCCTGACGGACCTGCTGAACGGGACACGGGCCAGTGGCGCCGTCTTCAACCAGTCGTTCCTCTCCGGGGCGTGGGCGCTGCGTTTCCTGACCGACGCGCCGCTGGCGCTCGCCGTACCGCTGCACGGCTCCTGCTGGGTCGTCCCGGAGGGCGGCGCCCCGGCGCGGCTCGGAGCCGGCGACGTGGCGGTCCTGGCCGGGGGCGCGCCGTACGTGATCGCGGACGACCCGGCCACCGAGCCGGACGTGGTGATCCACTCCGCGGACAGCTGCACGACCCCGCGGGGCGAGGAGCTGAGCCACCGGCTGGCCTCGGACGTGCGCACCTGGGGTGCGGCGGCACGGCCGGACGGCACGCGGCTGCTCAGCGGCCTGTACACGGTGGACGGCGGGAGCGTGCCGCGCCGGCTGCTCGCGGCGCTCCCGCCGCTGGCCGTGGTCGAGGCGGGGCTGATGTCCTGTCCGCTGGGCCCGACGGCCTTCGAGGAGATCACCCGCGAGGAGCCCGGTCAGCAGGCCCTGCTGGACCGGGTGCTGGATCTGGTGCTCGTCTCCGCCCTGCGCGCCTGGTTCACCCGCTCCTCCGCGCAGGCGCCCGCCTGGTTCCTGGCACACGGCGACCCCGTGGTCGGGCGCGCCCTGCGGCTGCTGCACGCGGACCCCGCCCATCCGTGGACGGTGGCGGCGCTGGCCGCCAGGAACGGTGTGTCCCGGGCGAGCCTGGCCCGGCGCTTCACCGCCCTGGTCGGCCGGCCGCCGATGGCGTACCTGCGGGAGTGGCGGCTCGCCCTGGCCGCCGACTTGCTGCGCGAGCCCGGCATGACGGTCGGTGCCGTGGCCGGCCGCGTGGGCTTCGCCAGCGCGTTCGGCCTGAGCGCCGCGTTCAAGAGGGAACGCGGCATCAGTCCCAGCGAGCACCGGGCGGGGCCCGCGTCCGGGCCCGGTCGCGGAAGGGGGCGGTGAGCCCGGGCCGCGGGGCGGCCGGCAACAGCGGTACCGCGGGGTATAGCCCGCGACGAGCGTGCCTCAGGGGGCGGGGCGGCGGGGAGTTTTCTGGTCCTGGCTCTCCGTTTCCGGCAGTGGTGTCATGACCCGGGTGCCGGTCTGGAGGTAGATCACCGAGCTGCGGAAACCCACCACTTCGCGGCGGGCGCTGAACCGGTCCATCAGGAAGGCGTGCAGCCGCTCGATGTCGGGAACGGCCACGTGAACGACGAAGTCGTCGTCACCCGAGACGACGAACACCGAGAGCACCTCGGGCAGTTGGCTCAGGTAGGTCTGGAAGCCGCTGATCACCTCCCGGCTCAGCGGGCGCAGCCGCGCGAAGACCAGCGCCTGGAGCGAACGGCCGAGCGCCCGCGGCTCGACCGCCGCGTGATAGCCGGTGATCACGCCCCGCGCGCGCAGCCCCCGGACACGCTCCAGGCAGGTGGAGGGTGCGACCCCGGCCAGGCGGGCCAGCTCCCGGTTGGTCAGCCGTGCGTCGCGCTGGAGATGCGCCAGGATCGCCGAATCAATGTCGTCCACGGCCGCCATTCTCCGGATCTCGGCGAACACCGTTCGGACCGGCCCCCGGCAGGCCGTATCCGGCTCTAGATTCGGTGGCGCCCAGCCGGTGCGAGAGGAGCCATCGCCATCATGACGACCGTGCCCGACCACTACGACCAACTGCTCGCGGAGCACTACACCTGGATGCTGGGCGGCGATATCGAGGCGCTGGCCGCCGCCCAGCGGGATCTCCTGACGGAACTCGGGGTCGCCGGCGGGCCGGCCGGGGCCCTGGCCGTGGACCTGGGCTGCGGCCCTGGGCACACCGCGCTGGCCCTGGCCGACCTGGGTTTCGCCCCGGTGCTCGCCGTGGACTTCAGCCGGCCGCTGCTGGACGAGCTGACCGCGCACGCCGCCGGGCGGGCGGCCGTGCGCCCCGTTCGGGCGGATCTGCGGACCGCGCTGCCCGAGCTGGTGCGGCCCGGCACGGCCGAACTCGTGGTCTGCCTGGGCGACACCCTCACCCACCTGCCGACCCGGGGCGACGTGGCCGCCCTGCTGAACCACGTCGCCGACGCGCTCGTCCCCGGCGGCACCGCCGTGCTGTCCTACCGGGACCTGACCGTCCCGCTCACCGGCACCGACCGCTTCCTGCCGGTACGCGCCACGGCGGACCGGATCATGACCTGCTTCCTGGAGTACCCGAGGGACTACGACGACTACACGGTGCTGGTGCACGACCTGGTCCACACCCGGCCGGGCCCCGGCGAGGACTGGACGCTGCGGACCGGCAGTTACCGCAAGCTGCGGCTGGCCCGTTCCTGGGTGCTCGAGCAGTGCAGGACCGCGGGGCTGCGGGTCACCGCTGACCGCGTCGAACGGAACGGGCTGACCACCACCGTGCTGCGCCGACCCGGGTGAGGGGGTCGCGCGGGGCCAGGTGGTCAGGGGGTCAGGGTTTTCGAGGGCGGGTGGCCGTACTGGTTCCGGTAGTAGGTGGCGAACCGTCCCAGGTTCGAGAAGCCCCAGCGGTAGGCGACGTCGGAGACGGTGGCCGAGCCGTCCTGGCCGGCGGCGAGCAGGTCCTGGTGGGCCCGCGCGAGGCGGACCTCGCGGAGGTAGCCGAGCGGCGTGGTGTCCAGGTGCCGGCGGAACGCCTCCTGGAGGGCGCGCGGGCTGAGCCGGGCGGTGGCCGCCAGGTCGGCGAGGGTGTGCGGCTGGTCGGCCTGCTCCTCGACCAGGGCCATCACGCGGCGCACCGCCGCGTGGGAGACGGCGCCGGTGCGCTGCGCGTCCACGCCTTCGGTGATCAGCCGCTGCGTTCCGACGAGGAGGGCGGCCGCCGTCTGCGTCAGGTGCGTGGCGACGAGCGGGTTGGTGCGGGCGATGCCCTCGCCGAGCACCTCGCGGAGCACGGCCCCGGAGATGCCCGCCCAGGTCCTGGCGGCCTGCGGGGAGATGGCCCCGCCCAGCGCGAACCGCGCCCGTAGCGGGCCCTCCACGCCGAGCGCGTCGGCCGCGGCCCGTTCCACTGTCTCGCGGGCGAGCCGCACGGTGATCATCCGGGCGCCGGGCGACCAGTGCACCTGGAAGCTGCGGTACGGGTCCAGAACGTAGGTCTCGCCGGGGCCGACGCGGCATTCCTCCCGCCCTGGCGAACTCACCGTCACCCGGCCGTGCGTGACCTCGCAGACCAGCAGGTAGGTGCCGAGCGGCTGCGGCCTGATCAGGGTTTCGGCGCCGAGGTGCGGGGAGCCGTACTGGAGGCCGGAGACGGTGATCCCGGGGAAGCCGCTCTCGGCGTACCACGCGGAGAACTCCCGGGCGTCGCCCAGGCAGTCCAGCCGGTAGGGGCTGTACGCGTTGCTGATGATGTCCCGGGTCTCTTCGAGGTCGTTGCTGTGCACGAGGGTGGTGAGCTTGCTCAGATCGCCGGGAACGGCGGCGCTGAGCTGTGCCATCGGGCTCGTCTTCCTCTCTCCGGATGTTCTCCGCGCATTCTCCGCGTTTTCCGGCCGGGAGCCGCGTTCGGCGAGTAGCCGACGGGTGGCTCCGCGAGTAGCGTCGGGCGTGTCGATCAGTCAAGGCGCCCGAGGGTCCCGGGGCGGTTTCGGGGCAGGGGCGTCGGACAGGCACCGTCCTGGATGCACGGGGGATATCCAGGGCAGCTCATCGGGGGCGGGCCCCGTCGCACACATCGATGCAGCGGGGCCCCTCCCGAACAGAGTCCATGTGGTCCGGTTCACCCTTTACCCATCAGGTCCGGCGCGTAGTCGTCGTCCGCGCTCCCGATACCGATACCGATCGTGATACCGATACCGTTCCGCGGCCGCGTTCCGCCGGGTCAGCCCCAGATGTCCTCGGCCCACTCGGGGTGGTCTATGAACGGGTTCCTGTTGCCCTGGTAGTCCTCGAAGATCAGCTCGTTGCGGCGCTCCTCGAACGCGCTCGGCGGGTCCTGGGCGTGCCAGGCGAGCAGCGTGTCGAGCCGGCCCATGTACGGGGTGCCGCCGTTGCTGGTGTCGTTGTCGAGCTCCAGGTCCGCGAAGCCGTCGTTGCCCTCGTAGCGCACCGCCATGTAGAAGATCATCCGGGCTACGTCGCCCTTGTCCTCGTTCCTGGCCTCCCAGGAGTCGCCGTCCGTGTAGTTGCCCGGGGCGCGGGAGACGGGTGAGCCGCCGTCGTCGAAGTCCTTGTTGCCGCGGAGGCTGTTCACCTGGACGTCGGTGGGCCTGAGGTGGTGGACGTCGGTGCCGGGGCCGGCCGAGGTGCCGAAGTCGCCGTGCGACTGGGGCCAGACGTGCTCGCGGTTCCAGTCGCCGACGTTGCCGCCGTGTCGGTCGGCGCCGCGGGACTCCCCGGTGTAGAGCAGGACGACGCTGCCGGGGTCGGACGGGTCCTGGTCGGTGGCCATCAGGGCGTCCCAGACCTGGGAGTAGCTGAGCCGGGTGACGTCGGTGCTGATGATCTCGTGCAGCGCCGTCTTGAGCGACTCGCCGCTCTTGCCCTCGGCGTCGGCGTAGTAGGCGTGGTCGGCGGGGGCGGTGTCGGCGGGGGCCGTGTCGGCGGCCGCGGCGAGCGGCAACGGCAAGGTCAGCGCCGCCGTCGACAGGCAGATGAGCAGGGTCCTGTGCATGTGGGGGGCCTTTCGGTGTGAGCCGGGAGCCGGGTTCTCGACTGTTATGTACCTGCCATGCCGCCTCCGAAACTACGCGCGTAACCCGCCCGTTGCGGCCTCCGAACCGTCAAGGCTCCCGAACGGTCACGCGATCGGGTCGTCGGCGCGGGTCACGCGCTGCGTTCCCGAACGGGTCAGGTACGAGCGCGTTCTGCTGCTGGTGGCCGCCGGGTCGGCGCGGTCGGAGAGCACGAAGTAGTCCATCTGCGCCCGCTCGGCGGTGACATCGAGGACCGCGTAGCCGTGTGCGTCCATGTCCACCCAGCGGACGTGCCGGTTGGCCGCCCGGACGGCCGTCTCGGCGATGCCGGACAGCGTGCGGGGCGGCACGCCGAGGGTGTCGTCGAGGTTGTCGGAGGTGACGGACGTGACCACGAACTCCGTGGCCACCGACGGCGTTCCCGGGTACAGGGCGGCATTCAGCGGCACGTCGTTCGCCCAGTGCATGTGGATGTCGCCGGTCAGGAAGACGGTGTCGGTGATCCCCCGCTCGTGCAGGTGGCCGAGCAGCCGCTGCCGCTCGTGCGTGTAGCCGTCCCACTGGTCGGTGCCGATGGCCAGCCCGCCCGCGGGGATGCCGAGGCATTCGGCGATCGGCCCGAGGAGGAACGCGGGCACCGAGCCGAAGGCCACCGGCGAGATCATGACCGAGTTGCCGATCAGGCGCCAGCGGGCGTCGGACGCGGACAGGCCCGAGGTGAGCCAGTCCCACTGGGCGCGACCGGTGATCGTCCGGTCCCGGGAGTCGACTTCGTCGTCGCCGGTGCCGGCCTGCCGGTCGCGGAACGTGCGCAGGTCGAGGAGGTGGAGGTCGGCCAGGCGGCCGAACCGCAGCCGCCGGTAGGTCGTGCCCTCGACCGCGGGCCGCACCGGCATCCACTCGAAGTACGCCTGCACGGCGGCGGCCCGGCGCGCCCGCCACTCGCCCTCCGCGCCCGGGGTGTGGT
Source organism: Streptomyces sp. MP131-18 (assembly GCF_001984575.1). Taxonomy (GTDB): domain Bacteria; phylum Actinomycetota; class Actinomycetes; order Streptomycetales; family Streptomycetaceae; genus Streptomyces; species Streptomyces johnsoniae. Next base: position 3,738,631 of record NZ_LZNS01000001.1, read on the forward strand.
TCTCCGCGCCGTCCCGCCAGCTGTCGTTGGCCGTCTCGTGGTCGTCCCAGAGGGCGATCAGCGGGTGGGCCGCGTGCAGCGCCCTGAGGTCGGGGTCGGTGCGGTAATGGCCGTGCCGGACGCGGTAGTCGGCGAGGGTCAGCACCTCGTGCGCCGGCTCCTGGCGCCGCACCGGGTCGGCCGGGTACTGGCCGGTGCCGTACTCGTAGATGTAGTCGCCGAGGTGCAGCACGGCGTGCAGGTCGGTGCGGGCGGCGAGATGACGGTAGGCGGCGAAGTGGCCCGCCTCGAAGTTGGAGCAGGAGACCACGCCTAGCCTGAGGTTGTCCGGCTGGGCCTGGTCCGCGGGCGCGGTGCGGGTGCGGCCGGCGGGCGAACGCACGCCGCTCGCCGTGAAGCGGAAGTGGTAGGCGGTGTCGGGGCGCAGGCCGCGCACGTCGGCCTTGACGGTGTGGTCGGCCGCGCCGCTCGCGGTGCTCCGGCCCCGGGCGACCACCGTGCCGAAGCCCGCGTCGGTGGCGACTTCCCACTCCACCTCGACGTCGGGCCCCGCGCCCGAGCCCGGCACCGCGCCGGGCACGGGCGTGACCCGCGTCCAGAGGAGCACGCCGTCGGGCAGCGGGTCGCCGGAGGCGACGCCGTGGTGGAAGGCGGGCGCTTCGGTGGCACCGGCCCGGGGGGCCGCGGCGAGCGGCAGGGCGGCGGCGACCGCGGCGGTCGTCACGACGGCGCGGCGGGAGGGTCCGGCATGGGTCACGGCCGCCGATGCTAGAGCAGGAACGGTCGAACGGGCGGACGAATTCATGTTCCGAAAGGAAGAGTTCGTCCGCCCGTTGACGCCCGTTGACGCTCGTTGACGCCCGTTCGCTGGGGCGCCGCCCGGCGTGCACGGGCCGGCGTGCACGGGCCGGCGTGCACGGGCCGGTCCCCGGGTCAGGCAGTGGTGCGGGCGGCGAAGATCCAGCGGTTGGTCGCGAGGGCGTCGTCGGGCTCGGGAAGCGGGCCGCGGCCGTAGTGGCGGGTGTAGTCGAAGGGGGTGCGGACCACGGTGGACCAGGCGCGTGCCGCCAGGGTGGCGGCGGAGTCGGGGCGGGGGTCGCGGTCGAAGAGGGCGAGCAGGTCCACACCCGTCTGGCGTTCGGTCGAGGAGTAGACCGGGTGGTCCCGCGCGCCGGGCGGCGGCGCCGCGAGTTTCACCTCGTAGGCCAGCGCGCTGCCCGCCGTGCTCAGCCGGTCGACCGTGTCGACGAGGCGCCGTTCCGCGGCGTGCGGGAGGTAGAGCAGGAGCCCTTCGGCCAGCCAGGTGGTGGGGGCCGCCGGGTCGAAGCCGGCGCCGGTCAGCGCGCCGGACCAGTCGGTGCTCAGGTCGGCCGCGACGGGGGTGCGCGCCGCCCGGGGGATGGCGCGCAGCCCGTCGAGCACCTTGTGCTTGAACGCCAGCACTTCCGCCCGGTCGATCTCGAAGACCGCGCAGCCGGGCGGCCAGTCGAGGCGGAACGCCCGCGTGTCCAGGCCCGCGCCGAGGAGGACCACCTGGCGGGCGCCCGCCCGCGCGGAGCGGAGGGCGAAGTCGTCGAGGACCCTGGTCCGCAGCCCGAAGTAACGCCCCAGGCGCCCCCACAGGGGGTTCGCGTCGCCGCCCGGCACCTCGGGCGGGCGGACCGGCCACCGTGCGGACGCCCGCGCGGCGCGTACGAAGTGCTCGGCGAAACGGTCCTGCGCCAGGGAATCGTCGCGGTAGGTCTCGATGGCCCGCGCCGCGGCGACCATCAGCGCGGTCAGCCCGACGCCGCGCTCGACGCCGGCCACGCCGCCTCCTCGGGTCGCGCCCACGCGTCCTTGCGGTCGTGTGTGGTGGTGCGCGCGCCGTACACCAGGCCCATGAACCGCAGGATCTCCTCGTCCGGAAGGTGCAGGCTCACGGTGCAGTCCGTCAGGACCGTGAGGTGAAAGCCCTTCTGGAACGCCGTCCGCGCCGTGGAGTCGACGCATACGTCCGTGAACAGCCCGGCGAGGACGAGGTGTTCGACGCCGCGCCCGCAAAGGTGATCCTCGAACCCCTCGCTGAGGAACGCGTCGAAGCAGGCCCGTTTGGTGAAGACGCGTTCACCGGGGGCCGGGGCCGTACGCTCGTGGAACGCGGCCCCCGGGGTGCCTTCGCGGCACTTGGGCTGCTTGCCGAGCACGCGGTCCCGGTGCCGCCAGCTCGGCCGCTGGTGCGCGACGTCTCCGGTGAACCGGACGAAGACCACCTCGGTACCGCGGCCCCGGGCCAGGTCGATGGCGCGGGCGGTGTTCGTCGTCACGGCGGGCGCCCTGGCCGCGGCCGGCGCCGCGCAGAAGTCGTTCTGCATGTCGACGATCACCAGCGCCGTTCCCGTGCGGGGCGTCATGAGCCGGCGACCGGGGCAGGACCGGCGGGCTTCCGCGGCTCGGGCGCGCCGGGGTGCGCGCCCGGCAGCGCTGACGAGAGCGCGCTCGAGAGCGCGCCCGGCAGCGCGCCCGGCAGCGCGTCGAGGAACGCGTCCACGACCGCCGTCGTCGAGTGCCGTCCGCCGAGGTCCCGGGTGACGATGCCACGGGCCCGGACGGACTTCAGGGCCCGCTCCGCCGCCTCGACCGCGCCGGGGCAGCCGGCGTGCCGTTCGGCGATGGCCGCGGCGGCGCGCAGGGTGGCCACCGGGTTGACCGCGTCCCGGTCCGCGAGGTCGTCGGCGGAACCGTGCACCGTCTGGTACTCGACGAGACCGGCCGCCCCGGGGTGCAGGTGGACGTTCTCCGTGTAACGGCTCTCCTGCCGCTCGGAGCCGAACCGGTCCAGCAGCACGACGTGCATGATGTCGGCCCACTCGTTCCCCGCGATGATCAGGGTGCGGTCGGCAGGGCCGTGTTCGATCAGGTCGCGGTTCACCGTGTCCGGCTGGAACAGTTCGAGCCGCACCCCGTGCCGTTCGGCCAGCTCCGCGACCCACGCGTCGAGGGCACCGTCGAGCAGGTGGAACTTGTAGGCCATGACGATCCGGCCCGCGCCGTGCTCGGGCCACTGCTGCCGGGCCCGCTCCAGGGCGAGCGCGACGACCTTGCCGGTGATCTCGCGGCTGAACGACATGGTGCGGGTGACCGTTCCCGGCGAGTGGTCGTTCTCGCCGGTGTAGAAGCCCTGGGCCTCGTCGCGGACCAACAGCATCGACGTGCCGCCGCTGCCCAGGGGATCGACCTTCACCGCCTGGAGACGCTGCCGCACCAGGTACAGCGACTGGGCGTTGATGGCGGTGCGGAAGACGGCGGTGGTGCCGGCGCGGGCCCGCGTCCGGCAGAAGCGCTCGTAGTGTTCGGCGTCGGCGTGGGTGAGACGGCGGGCGTGCTCGATACCGCCCTCCGCCCTGAGGGACACGTAGGAGTGGTAGGTCCTCGGTGAACGAGCGATACCGATGTCGACCGCATAGGACCGGGCGAGCTCGTGCATGACCCGTTCGAAGACGGCCGCCAGCTCGGGTCCGGTGCCGCGGCCGACGGCGAGACCGATCACCGGCCCCGCCGCGCGCCGCTCGGCGCTGCGCTCCATGCTCAGGCCGCCGCGTCTCCGACCAGGCGGTCCCCTGGGATGTCCGCCTTGTCCGGCGCGTAGTAGTCCTTGATGCCCTCGGCCCACGTCGCCACCGGGATGCGGTCCGCGGCCGAGGGGCCGAAGGCGTCGAAAAGCGCGTCGATGTTGGCACGTTCGAACCCGATGGCTTCCATGAGCGCCACGAACCGGTCCCGTTCGACGAGTCCGTCGCCGTCCGGGTCCCCGAGCGCGGCGAGCGCCTCGGCGAATCCGGTGACCGTCTCGTCGAAGCGCTCGGGCGACAGCACGCACGCGGTGTACTCGTCGAAGTCGACCCCGCCGTCGCCGTCGGCGTCCAACTCGTCGGAGAGTGTGGCCCAGTAGCGGCGGAAGGCGTCCCGCAGCGCGCTCTTCGCCGGTTCGCCCGAGTCCTGCGCCGCCTCGGTGACGCGCCGCGCCATCAGGTCGAAGTCCTCGGCCTCGATACGGCCGTTGCCATTGGCGTCCAGCAGGGAGAACACGAGCTTGACGCGACTGATCGCTTCTGCACGCATGATTCCTTCACCTTGCTTCCGGTCGTCGCCCGATGATCGGCGCGGGGAGATACGATGTGCTCACTATCCGTTCGGCATGGGCCAGTTGGGCGAGAAGAACGGCACGGTTCACCTGAAAGGGTGGACGCGACCGCCACCGTGGCCGCGGCGGGTGTGCTGCTGCTGCCGTCGCCGGACGCGCTGCGCAGCGCGCGGCTGGCCGAGCGCGTCGAGGAACTGCCGGGCAGCCGGGAGACACCCGGGCCACGGCCGGGCGGACGAGCTCGAAGTCGCGCATCGGAGGCGATCTGCCAAAGCATCGCGCTCCCCGAGCCGTCGTCGACTCTCACGTAAAGTGCGGCCGAGAGGGTAATCAGGTCTGTCGTCACATACGGTCCTGGGCAGCCTCGATCCGCTCCGGCCGAACCGTGCCGCCGCCGCGGGGCCGAGGCCGGCATCCAAGGTGGAGGCAACCGTGGAAGTCCCTGACATGTCGCACGGTGCGCGTCTCGCCGCCCATAGTGCCGTCTCCACATCCCTGGCCCTGTGCGGTGATCGCGCACTGCACGAGCTCGTGAACACGGCCGAGCCGATCGGGTCCGGCATCGGCGGGAAGGCGTCCCTGCTGGAGGTCGCCGGAACGCCAGTCTTCGTAAAGCGGGTGCCCGTCACCGACTTGGAGAGGCAACCTGAGCACGTCCGGTCCACGGCGAACCTGTTCGAGCTGCCCGTCTTCTGCCACTACGGCGTCGGCACCATCGCCGGGCCGGGCTTCGGGGCCTGGAGAGAACTCGCCGTGCACACCATGACGACGAACTGGGTGCTGACGGCGGAACACGAGGGCTTTCCTCTGATGTACCACTGGCGGGTACTGCCGGACTCGACGCCCCTGCCCGAGGACCTGGCCGACACCGAACGGGCTGTTGCTTACCGGGGCGGCTCATCGCAGGTACGCCGCCGGATCGAGGCTCTCCAGCAGTCCTCGGCGAGCGTCGCGCTGTTCCTGGAGTACATCCCGCAGAGCCTGCACCAGTGGCTGGGCACCCAGGTCGAAGCAGGCGACGAGGCCGCCAACCGGGCTTGCGCCATGGTGGAGAGAGAACTGGCCGCCGGAGTCTCGTTCATGAACGACCGCCGGCTCCTGCACTTCGACGCGCACTTCGAGAACATCCTGACCGACGGCCGGCGCCTCTACTTCGCGGACTACGGCCTCGCCATCTCCTCCCAGTTCGAGCTGTCGCAGGGCGAAGCCGACTTCTTCGAACGGCATCAGACCTACGACCGCTGTTACACCGCCACGTATCTGGTGAACTGGCTGGTCACCGCTCTGTTCGGATACCAGAGGGAGGACCGGGACGGCCGCTACGAGCTGGTGCGCGCCTACGCGGAGGGCAAGCGTCCCACCGGAATCCCGGAGGAGGCCGCAGCGATCCTCGCCCGGCACGCGCCAATCGCGGCCGTGATATCGGACTTCAACCTCAAGTTCCAGCGCCGGAGCCGGCAGACCCCATATCCGCTGGAGGAGATCCGCCGGCTCGACCGCACGTACAGCCCATCCGTCGACTGACGCACCCGGCCCGACGGGCGGTGGTAGCGTTCCGCATCCCCGGGGTGGGGTACCGGACGGTGAGAGGGGCGGGACATGTCGGCTGCGGTCGGTCTGGAGAAGGTGCGGGCGGTTGCCGGGGAGGGGTTGGTGCCGGCTTACGAGGCGGCCCGCGTATCCCTGGAGAAGTCGGGGCTCGGCGGGCAGCGGGCGGCCGTCTACCTTGTGCTCGACCGGTCGGGGTCCATGCGGCCCTACTACCGGGACGGCAGCGTGCAGCGGCTCGCCGAGCAGGTCCTCGCGCTGTCCGCGCACCTCGACGACGACGGTGTCGTGCCGTTGGTCTTCTTCTCCACCGGCGTGGACGGCGTCGCGGACCTCTCCCTCGGGGACTACCGCGGACGCATCGAGACGCTGCACGCTTCCCTGGGCCACATGGGCCGCACCAACTACCACGTGGCGATGCAGGCGGTGCTCGACCACCACGCGGCCACGGGCGCCGGACAGCCCGCCCTCGTCGTCTTCCAGACCGACGGGGGCCCGACGTCGCGTTCCGCCGCGGAGCAGTTGCTGTGTTCCTCGGCGCGGCTGCCGGTCTTCTGGCAGTTCATCGGGTTCGGGGACCCGGACGACAAGCAGTTCGCCTTCCTGCACAAGCTGGACGACCTGCCGGTGCCGGCCAGGAGGCCGGTGGACAACGCCGGGTTCTTCCCGGCCGGGACGACGCCGGGCGCGTGGCCGGACGGGCAGCTGTACGACCGGCTGACGGCCGAGTTCCCCCACTGGCTCACCGCCGCCCGCACGGCCGGCATCCTGCGCTGAACGCCCCGGCCCCCGCCGCCGTTCACGGCTCGGGGGTGGCCAGTTCGGGGACGTAGGGGGTGCCGGAGGCCGAGGTGATGGTGCGGATGGTGAGGTGGCCTTCCTGGTCGATGCGGATGATCGGGATGGCCTTGTCCTCGGGGCTGCCGTCGTTGTGCAGCGAGATCCAGCCGCTGGCGCCGGGGACGGCGTTGGCGCCCCTGAGCGAGGTCAGCATCTGGAAGACGTCGCTCGAGGTCACGTCCCGGCCGCCGCCCGCGGTGGTGATGGCCCGCACCGCCGCCCTGACCGCGTCGTAGCCCATGATGGCCTGGCCGTCGTGCAGGGTGTCGTTGGAGAAGCGGCGGTCGTAGTCGCCGTCGTCGGCGAACGCGGCGATGGCGTCCTCGGCGAAGTACTCGGGGGCCTCGTCCCACATGTCCGGATGGGCCAGGCCGGTGTAGACCAGCTCGATGTTGCCGGTGCGCAGCGCGCTCTGCACCTCGTCGAAGCCGTCCTGCTGGGTGGCCTGCGAGGTGTCGTCGCCGGACAGGACGGTGAGCGTCTTGTCGTTGCACTGGCGGTTCTTGAGCGGAGCGAGGAGGTCGGGCAGGTCGCGGCTGCGGCCCGCGTAGTAGATGACGTCCGGGTCGCTCAGGCACAGGTTCGCCGACTGGACGCTGAAGTAGGTGGCGATGTCGGTGTGGGAGGAGTCGTATTCGAAGGGCTCGCCGTCGACCAGGCGGGGGGCGGGGAAGCGTTCGGCGAACTCCCGGGCGAGCGTGCGGGTGTACGGGTCGTTCTCGTTGACGTCCTGGATGATCAGCACCTCCTTGTCCCGGTGCTCCTCCTGCGACAGGTAGCGGACGGCCGCGGCGGCCTGGTCGGCGTTCGGCGGGGCGACGCGCACCAGGCCGGGGGTGTCCGCGAGGCTGTCGGAGGTGAGGACCGAGCCGAACGAGGGGATGTCGGCCTTGGTCAGCTCCTCGACGATCCACTCCGTGGAGTCAAGGCTGGTGCCGAGCCCCGCCACGGCGACGATCCGCTGCCCGTCCCGCTGCTCGACGACGTGCTCGACGGTGTGCCGCCGCTGCTCGTCCGTCGTGCCCGTGTGGGCGAGGAGCAGCTTGATGAGCGAGGAACCGTCCGACTCCTCGTGGTTGGCGCGGTACTGCGCGGTGAACGCGCCCTCCAGCTCGTGCCTGATCGTCTCGATCGTGTTGCTGTCGTTCTGTTGCGGGGCCAGCGGCATCAGGTACACGACCGACACGTAGGAGGCGCCGTCGTTCCCGGCCTCGACCTGGTCGTCGACCCACGCGTTCTCCGCGGCGATCTCCTCCGACACATGGGCGAGACCTTCGTGGAACTCGTGGCTGCCGTCGGTCAGGCCGACACACTGCCGGTCGTCACCCTCGCCGACCTTCTCGACGCCCTCGGCGCAGGTCGGGTCGTCCGGCCTGAGCAGCAGCACGGCGACCGCGGCGACGGTGAGCGCGGCGAGGACGAGGAGGAGCCGGCCGGGGAGCCCCTTGAAGAACGGCGGGTCCGCGTCGGGACCGCTGGGCGATGACATCGCGCTACTGCCTCCTGCTCGTGTCGCGGTGCGGCGGCGTCACAGCCGTGCCTCGTACTTCGCGGCCTCGTGGATGAGGCCCGCGGCCCTGGCGTGGGAGTGGACGCCCAGCTCGCGGAACATCGTGCGGATCGTGTAGTTGAGCTCGGGGGACGAGGTCGGCAGCCGGTTGCGCGGATCCGCCGACAGCCACAGCGACGTGACCAGGATGGACAGCGCGCGGTGCTCGTGGAACGCCGTGGGGGCCAGCTCCTGCGCCAGGCGGGGCGCGCGGCGCGACGGCGGCTCGTCCGGGTCGACCGGCCGCCGCATCGGGGCCGCGGTGATCGCGTACAGCTCGTACAGCCACTCGTCGGTGCTGGGCAGCGTGCTGAGGCTGGTGTTCAGGCGGGCGACGACCGGCTCAAGCTCGCCGAGCGCCAGGCTGTGGTAGTACGCGTCGAGCGGCCGGTCGTGCGTGCGGTGCCACTCGCGCAGCGCGGTGTGCACCGCCGTCCAGTCCTGGCCGCCCGCCGGGCGGGCGGCCAGCTCGCGCAGGAGCAGCAGCCGCAGCCACGGGTGCAGCACGGGGCGTCCCGGCAGCGGCTGCGGGTGCGCGGTGGGCAGCAGGTAGCCGCTGCCGCGCCCGCCGTGGGCCCCGGCGTCCTCGGGAACGGGGTCGACCAGCCACAGCCGGGCGCCGATCTCCTGGAGCAGCGTGTCCTGGGTGCGCATCACGAAGCCGCTCAGCAGCCCGCTGTCCACGGCCGTGTCGAACTCGCGGGCGGCGGAGCAGACGATGAGCGCGGCGTGCTGGTCGTCCTCGGACAGGTCCCGCAGCAGGTAGCGCAACGCGACCTGGGCCAGCGGGAGTTCGCGGGCGGCTTCGCCTTCGGCGCCGGGCGGCGGCACGGGGTGGTCCAGGACGGCGCGCAGCTCCGTCTCGCCGCCGTGCCGCGCGACGGCCCGCCGCGCCACGGTGTGCAACTGCGCGACGCTCCACGGGTGACCGTAGGACAGCCGGTGCACCAGGGGGGTGATCTGCGGCAGTTGCGGTATCTCGGCGCCGAGCTTCGCGACCTCGTTCGCCGTCAGGTCGCGCAGCCGCACCGGGTACCAGTGCCAGGACGTGTCGGGCGCGGGCCGCGGGATGCGCTCCCGCCAGGCCGGGTACGACGCCTCCTCGGGGCCGCAGGTGCGCAGGCCGGCCGGGCCGGGCGCGAACGGGCCGGGGATGCGTCCGGCGTGCGCGGCCGTGGCCACGACGAGCAGCGGGTCGAAGACGCCGCGCTCGGCGGCGTTCTCCTCGCGGATCTCCACCAGCAGGTCGAGGAACGCGCGGCCCTGCTCGCTGTCGGCGTTGTCCAGCAGCGCCACGCTCTCCCGGTCCCGCCCGTACCGCGCGTAGTGGGCCCGCAGGTCTTCGAGGAACGCCGCGCACAGCATCCGGTCGGCGGCGCGGCGGTCGCCCGTGGCCTCGCTCGCGCCGAGCTGATTGAGCGCGACGAGCGCGTCGATCCGGCGGAAGCCGGCCTGGTCGCCGTACCAGGCGAGGCCGGTGCGCCACATCACGTCGACGGGGAGACGCGGCAGGCCGCGCTGCACGAGGCTGACCAGCAGGCTGAGTCCTGGCAGCTGCACCAGGTTGAGGTCCGACAGGAGGGTGAGGGCGGCGCCGGCCCGTTGCGCGGCCTCGTCCGAGGGGGTGTGCTCCCTGGCCTGCCGCAGCGCCGCGCGCAGTGCGGCCCGCGCCCTCCTCGGCTCGGCCTCGTCGAGGGAGAGGCCGGTGCGGACGACGAGCAGGCCGAGGGCCAGCCGCGGGAACCGCAGACGCGGCTGGCGCGGGAAGCCGTGGGACAGGCCGATGGCCAGGCGGGCCGCCACCTCGAAGGGTCTTCGCGGCGCGGCGGAGGCGAAGTCGTACAGCGCGTGCGGGCGCCGCGACGCGAGGTAGCCGAGGTGGTTGAGCGTGACGGTCTTGCCGCTGCCGCGGGGGCCGAGCAGCACCACGACGGGCAGCGCGCGGCCCCGCCGGTGCTCCTCTCCCGCATCCGGCCGGGTGCGGCACGCGTGGAACAGCTCCTCGATGCCCCCGACGCCCATCAGGCGTTCTCGTCGCACGTGCACGCCATCCCCCTCCCCCCACGCCGACGGCCGCGGAGCCGCGGCCCGGACGTGACAACGTACCGAAATGGTGCCATGAAGTCGCGCTCCGTGTCCGGCCCTTGACTCCGGCAGTCCCGGCCACCGCTTCGGCCCCCGGTGACCGGTGTACTCAACAACACCGTCGGTCCGGGCCGTGAGCCCAATGTTCCGGCGCCCGCCCGTCCGTAGCGTCATGGGTGTGGCGCCGAGGGCGCCGGACGGAAGGGGATGACGATGTTTGGTCGAGGGCGCGGGAGCGAGCCCGCTCGGAACGCCGAGGCCCTGCGCCTGGTCGGGGTCACCAAGGTGTACGGGACGGACGCGGAGAACTCCGTGACCGCATTGGACAACGTGTCGCTGAGCCTGCCGGCCGGCAGCTTCACGGCGGTGATGGGTCCTTCCGGCTCGGGCAAGTCGACGCTGCTCCAGTGCGCGGCCGGGCTCGACCGCCCGGACAGCGGAGCGGTCGTGGTGGACGGCGAGGAGATGACGGGCGGCACGGAGGCGCAGCTGGCCAAGTTCCGCAGGCGGCGCGTCGGGTTCGTGTTCCAGCAGTACAACCTGCTGCCGACGCTCACCGTCGCGCAGAACACCACGCTGCCGCTGAAGCTGGCCGGGCGGCGCGTCGACCGGGAGAAGGCCAGGACGATCCTGGCGCAGGTCGGCCTCGCCGACCGCCTGGGCCACCGGCCGGACGAGCTGTCCGGCGGGCAGCGGCAGCGGGTCGCGATCGCGCGGGCGCTGGTGACCGAGCCCAGCGTGATCTTCGCCGACGAGCCGACGGGCGCGCTGGACACGCGCAGCGCCAGGGACGTGCTGCACCTGCTCCAGGAGGCTGTCCGGTTCCACGGCAGGACCGTGGTGATGGTGACGCACGACCCGGTCGCCGCGTCCTACGCGGACTCGGTGCTGTTCCTCGCCGACGGGCGGCTCGCCGGGTACATGAACGCGCCGACGGTGGACTCGGTCGCCGAACGCCTGGCGCACCTGGGCGACGACGTGCCGGCGGGGGTGTGACGCCGTGTTCTCACTGGCATTCCGCTCCGTGCGGCAGCGCCCCGGGCGCTTCGTCGGAACCCTGCTCGCCGCGTTCCTCGGCGCGACCGTGACCATGACGTTCAACTCGATGCACGACACCGCGGGCGCGGCGGGCGTCGACGACCGGAGCGCGGAGTCGCTGACGCTCGCCGCCGGCGTCGTCGGCGGGTACGGCACGCTGCTGGTCTTCTTCGCCATCGCCTCCACGCTGACGGTGAACGTGCGGCAGCGCGAGGAGGAGATGGGGCTGCTGCGCCGCACGGGGGCGACCCCGGCGCAGATCAAGCGGATGATCGTCGGCGAGTCCGTGCTCGTGGCGCTGGCCGCGACGGTGCTCGCGATCGGCCCCGCGATGCTCGGCGGGCGGGCCCTGTTCGACATGTTCCAGGACACCGACCAGGTGGCGGCGGACGTGGACTTCGCGTTCGGGCCCATCGCGCTGTCCGCGGGCTTCGGCATCACGCTGATCGCCGCGGCCGGTGCCGCGTACCTCGCGGTGCGCCGCGCCACCAGGACCGCGGCCGGGGCGGCCGGGGCCGGGGAGCCGCGCGGCCGGCTGCGGAACGTCGGCGGCGGCCTCGCGCTGGTGACCGGTCTCGGCGGGGCGGCCACCACCTTCGTGTTCGAGAGCACGGACCCGGCACTGATGGCGCCCGCCGCGTACGGCGCGATCCTGCTGTCGATCGGTCTGGCCGCGTTCTCGCCCGCACTGCTGCGGATGCTGCTGCGCCGCGTCGGCCGGCCGATCGGGGCGCTGGGCGCCGGCGGCTACCTGGCCGTGCTCAACACCCGGCAGCGCGCCGCGGAGTTGGCGGGGGTTCTGATGCCGCTGGTGCTGTTCATCGGCGTGGCCACGGCGACGGTGTACATGCAGGCCGTCGAGAGCGACGCGATCGAGGCGTCCGGCCTGGCGAAGTCGGTGGACGACAAGAACCTGGAGACGATGAACCTGATCGTCGTCGGCGTCATCGTCGGCTTCGCCTGCATCATGCTGATCAACAGCCTGTACGCGGCGACCTCGTACCGCAGCCGCGAGTTCGGCGGGCAGCGGCTGGCGGGGGCGACGCCGCGGCAGGTGCTCGGCATGGTCGTCACCGAGGGGCTGCTGCTGACGGTGACCGGGGTGGTCCTCGGCACGGCGGCGGGCCTGGCCGGTCTGGTGCCGTTCAACATGGTGCGCACCGACACGGTGTGGCCGGAGCAGTCGCCGCTGGTCTGGCTCGGCATCGTCGCGACAGCCGCCGCGGCCACGATGGTCACCGGCTGGGCGACGGCCCGCAGGGCGCTCCGCACCCCCGCGGTGGTGGCGGTGACGAAGGCCGCCTGACCGCCGCGCGCCGCACCGGTCGGCCGCGCCCCGCGGGGGGTGCGGGCCGACCGTCCAACTGCCTTTGCTGTGGAACCTGTTGGGGTGACCGCGCGTCTTCGATGCGTGTCTGTACTTCCGGCCGACGGCCACCAGGGAGCAGCCGCCGGGCACATGATCGTCTGCGGGGACGACGTGCTGGCGGTGCGGCTCGGCGCCGAACTGCACGAGGTGTACAGGGAACGGGTCACGCTCGTCGTCCCGCCCGCCGACGCGGGCGACGGCACGCGCGACGGCCGGCGCGGCCTGGTGCGCATCTCGGCGTTCCTGGGCCGGATGACCGCCGCGATGGGGCGGTCCGACGCGGGCGCCGCGTCCGGCGACACGCCCGCCGTGCGGGAGATCGAGGCGGCCGAGCCCACCGAGGACGTGCTGCGGCAGGCGGGCGCCGCGGAGGCCGCCGCGATGGCGCTGGTCCACGAGGACGACGAGACGAACATCAGGGCCGCGCTCGCCGCCCGGCGGCTCAACCCGCGGCTGCGGCTGGTGATCCGCCTGTACAACCGCAAGCTCGGCCTCCGCCTCGCCGACCTCCTCGACCAGGCCGCCGCGGTGGCGCTGCCGGGGCTCGACCCGGCCGGCCTCGACGCCTCCACCATCGTGCTCTCGGACGCCGACACGGCCGCGCCCGCGCTGGCGGCCACCGCGGTCGCCGGAACGCGCAAGGTCGTGGCGGCCGACGGGCTGCTGCTGCGCGCCGCGGAACGCCCGCCGCCCGCCCCCGGCGAGATCGCCGACCCGGGCCTGTGCACGCTGGCGCTGCTGTCCGCGACGGCGCAGGACCCGGCGGGCGACGAGGGTTCCGACCGCAGCGGCGCGGGCGCGCCGCTGCTGCTGCCCGACGACGCGGAGGTGGCGGCGGCGACCGGCCGCGGCACCGTGGTGCTGGAAACGGTCGCGCACGCCGGTCCCGCGCTGCCGCCGCGGCGCCTGGCGCGGCGGGGCGCGCCGCTCGCGGACATCTTCCCCGGGCGGCTGCGGTGGGCGCTCGCGGGCGTCGGGGCGGCCGGGTGCGTGCTGGCCGTCGCGCTGTGGTGGGCCACGGGCGGGCACCCGCTGAACGCCGCCTACCTGACGCTGCTCGATCTGTTCTCCATCGGCGACCCGGCCGTCGGGGAGCCGGTGGCGCGGCAGACGCTCCAGCTGGTCGCGGGGCTCGTGGGGCTCGCGCTGCTGCCGATCCTGGTGGCGGGCGCGCTCCAGGCGCTCGGCACGTTCCGCAGTCATACCGCGCTGCCGCGCCCGCCGCGCGGCCTGTCGGGGCACGTGGTGCTGCTCGGCCTCGGCAAGATCGGCACCCGCGTGCTGGCGCAGCTGCGGGAGCTGGACATTCCGGTGGTGTGCGTGGAGGAGGACCCGGAGGCCAGGGGCATCGCGACGGCCCGCAGGCTGGGGGTGCCGGTGGTGCTGGGCGACGTCACGCAGGAAGGCGTGCTCGAAGCCGCGAAGATCCACCGCGCGCAGGCGCTGCTCGCGGTGACGAGCGCGGACGCGACGAACCTGGAGGCGGCGCTGTACGCGCGTTCCGTTCAGCCGGACCTGCGGGTGTCGCTGCGCATCTACGACGACGACTTCGCGACCGCGGTGTACCGCACGCTGCGCGCCGCGCACCCTGGGGCGCTGACGCGCAGCCGCAGCGTGTCGACGCTGGCCGCGCCCGCGTTCGCGGGCGCGATGATGGGGCGGCAGATCCTGGGGGCCGTTCCGGTGGAGCGGCGGGTGCTGCTGTTCGCGGCGGTGGAGGTGTCGGCGCTGCCGCAGTTCGAGGGCAGGACGGTCGCGGAGGCGTACCGGCGGGACGCGTGGCGGGTCGTTGCGCTCGACACGGCCGAGCCGGAGGACCGGCGCACCGACCTGGCGGCGCCGCGCCCCGCGGAGGAGCGGAGCAGGCCCGCGGGCCTGCTGTGGAACGTGCACCCCGGCTACGTGCTGCGGCCCCGGGACCGGGTGGTGGTGGCCGCGACCCGGCAGGGCCTCGCGGAGCTGCTGGGGCGGCGCCCCGGGGACGCGCAGGGCGCACGGTAACGGAACGCGCCCCCCGGCCTGCGTGCCGCTTGACCTTGCCGCAACGTCAACGTTTCTACTGGCCGCATGCGCATCGGAGAGCTCGCCGCACTGGCCGGCGTCACCACCCGCACCATCCGCCACTACCACCACATCGGGCTGCTGCCCGAGTCCCCGCGCGAGGCCAACGGCTACCGCTCCTACGGGCTGCGCGACGCCATCCGCCTGGCCCGCATCCGGCGGCTGACGGAGCTGGGCCTCGGCCTGGAGGAGATCCGCGACGTGCTCGCCGACGACACGGCGCACGAGCTGGACGAGGTCCTGGCCGAGCTCGACGACGACCTGGCCGCCCAGGAGGAGGCGATCCGGCGCCGCAGGGAACGCCTGTCCGAGGTGCTGCGGCAGGCCGGCGAGAACGGCGGCCTGCCGCGGGAGGGCCCGGTCTCGCCCGAGCTCGCCGCCCTGTTCACCGAGATGTCCCGCGCCTCTGCGGAACTCCCTGGCCCGGAGCCCCGCATGGCCGCGAAGGAGCGCGAACTGCTCGCCCTGCTCGAAGCCGCCCCGGCCCCCGGGGCCGCCGAGTGGCTGGGCGGCCTGCTGCGTGCCCTGAAGTCGGAACCCGGGGCGCTGCGGCGCGCCTACGAGCTGTACGCGCAGATGGACGGCCTGGCGGACGCCGCCGCCGACGATCCGCGGGTCCCCGCGGTGGCGCGGGCCCTGGTGGACGCGCTTCCGGCGGAGATCGCGGCACCGATGGCCGAGGCCGCCGGACAGGCGCACCGGACGCGGGACGGTGCGGACGGCCGCGGATTCACCGAGGCGTTCTTCGCCGAGTTCTCCGAGGCCCAGGCCGAGGCCGTCTGGCAGGCGATGCGGCTGATCGCGGAGCAGGGCGAGCGGTGAACGCCGCGCGCGCCGGGACCGGGTGCCTGCGCCTGCTGCGGCACGAACGCGCCCTGTGGTCCTGCCTGCTGCGGCGCCTGTTCCGCCGCGGCCCGCACGGCGTGGGCCCGGGCGACACGGCGGCGGGGTACGCATCGGCGCAGGCCGCCCTGAACTGGGTGATGCTCTTCCTCTCGGTCCTGGAGACGGTGGTGCTCGCGGTGCTCGTGCCCTGGCCGCTGGTCCACGCCGTCCTGCTGGTCATCGGGCTGTGGGGCATCTTCTTCGTGGTGGCTCACCAGTCCGCGTGCGTCGTCCGCCCGCACGTCGTGGGCGCGGACGGCTCGCTGCGGATACGGCACGGGGCGCTGGTCGACATCCGGGTCCCCGCCGACCGCATCGCCGCCGCCCGCGTGGATACCCACTACACCGGCGGCGGACCGCTCCGGGTCCACGACGAGCCGGGCGGGCCGGGCGGGCCGGGCGGCTCGGGCGGGCCGGGCGGGCCGGGCGGGCCGGGCGGCTCGGGCGGGCCGGGCGGCGGTACGGCCGTTCTCGCGGTCGCGGGGCAGGTCAGCGTGACCGTCGAACTCACCGCCCCCGTCCCGTTCCTGCGGCCCCTCGGGCGGCCGGCCCGCGCCCGCGTCCTGCGCTTCTGGGCCGATGACGCGCGCGCCCTCGTCGCCGCGCTGGACCGCTCGGCCGCCGCCGCGGACCCGCGGGGCTGAGCCGGGCGCGTCAGCCGCCGAACGCGGCGTTCCGCTCGACGACGCGCGCCAGGTGCGCCGCGAAGACCTCGCGGGCGTCGGGCGTCAGCCGGGCCAGCGCGACCATCGCCGTGACGATGACGTCGCACACCTCGGCCTCCACGTCCTGCCAGGTGTGCGACCTGCCCTTCCGCGGGTTCTGCCCGGTCGCACCGATCACCGCCTCGGCCACCTCCCCCGCCTCCTCGGTGATCTTCAGCAGTTGCAGCAGCCTGCGCTGCTCGACGGGCAGGGTGCTGTGCTCCTCCAGCCAGGCGGCGATGCGCTCGACGGCGGTCCAGGTCTCGTGCACGGTGTCTCCAGCGGTCGCGTTGTCAGTGCCGGATGCCATGATCGAGCCGTCGGGTCCGAAGGGCCCGGCCGCCGCATCGCCGTACGCCGCCGCGCCAGGTCCGCACCAGGTCCGCACCAGATCCGCGTCAGATCCGCACCAGGGGAGTCGTTCATGTCCGCCGAGCCATCCCGTTCGCCCGCCACGCCGCCGGGCCCCGCCGCCCCGCCGCGCGCCGCCTCCCTCGCCGCGGACAGCCACGACGTGATCCAGGTGCGCGGCGCGCGGGAGAACAATCTGAAGGACATCTCCCTCGACATACCCAAGCGCAGGCTGACGGTCTTCACCGGCGTCTCCGGCTCGGGGAAGTCCTCCCTCGTCTTCGGCACCATCGCGGCCGAGTCCCAGCGCCTGATCAACGAGACGTACACCGCGTTCATCCAGTCGTTCATGCCGAGCCTGGGCCGCCCGGACGTCGACGCCCTGCACAACCTGAGCGCGGCCATCGTCGTCGACCAGGAGCGGATGGGGGCCAACTCGCGGTCCACCGTGGGCACGGTCACCGACGCTTACACGATGCTGCGGATCGTCTACAGCAGACTCGGCACCCCGCACATCGGCACCTCGTCGGCGTTCAGCTTCAACACCGCGGAGGGCGCCTGTTCCGACTGCGAGGGCCTCGGTGAGGTCTCGCGGATCGACATCGACCAGCTCGTGGACCGGGAGCTGTCGCTCAACGAGGGGGCCATCACCGTGCCCGGCTTCACCGTCGGCGCCTGGTACTGGCAGGTCATGGCGCATTCCGGGCTGTTCGACCCCGACATGAAGCTGAAGGACTACCCGCCGGAGCAGTGGGAGGACTTCCTGCACAAGTCCGCCACCAAGATCAAGGTCGGCACCAACAACATCACCTACGAGGGCCTGGTCCCCAAGGTGACGCGCACCTACCTGGCCAAGGACCGGGACTCTATGCAGACCGCGGTCCGCGCCTTCGTGGACCGGGCCGTCGTCTTCGCCGAGTGCGGCACCTGCGGCGGCACCCGGCTCAGCGCCGCCGCGCTGTCCTCCAAGATCGACGGGGTCACCATCGCGGAGTGCTCCGCCATGCAGATCAGCGATCTGGCGGCGTTCGTCCGCGGCCTCGACGCGCCCTCGGTCGCGCCGATGCTGAGCGCGCTGCGCGACCTGCTCGACTCGCTGGTGGAGATCGGCCTCGGCTACCTGAGCCTGGACCGCACGTCCGTCACCCTCTCCGGCGGCGAGTCGCAGCGGGTCAAGATGGTCCGCCACCTCGGGTCCAGCCTCACCGACGTCACCTACGTCTTCGACGAGCCCACCACCGGCCTGCACCCGCACGACATCGCCCGGATGAACGACCTGCTGCTGCGGCTGCGCGACAAGGGCAACACGGTGCTCGTCGTCGAGCACAAGCCGGAGGTCATCGCCATCGCCGACCACGTCGTCGATCTCGGCCCCGGCGCGGGCAGCGCCGGCGGGGAGATCTGCTACACCGGCGACATCGCGGGGCTGCGCGCCTCGGACACGCTGACCGGCCGCCACCTCGAACACCGGGCCGGGCTGCGGGAGTCCGTGCGCGCGCCGCGCGGCAAGCTGCCGATCACCGGCGCCCGCACGCACAATCTGCGCGACGTCGACGTCGACATCCCGGTGGGCGTCCTGACCGTCGTCACCGGCGTCGCCGGCTCCGGCAAGAGCTCCCTCGTCCACGGCGCGCTGCCCGGCCGGGAGGGCGTCGTCGTCGCCGACCAGTCCGCGATCCGCGGCTCCCGCCGGAGCAACCCGGCGACCTACACCGGGCTGCTCGCCCCGATCCGTACCGCGTTCGCCAAGGCCAACGGGGTCAAGGCAGCCCTGTTCAGCGCCAATTCGGAAGGGGCCTGCCCCAACTGCAACGGGATCGGCCTCGTCTACACCGACCTCGCGATGATGGCCGGGGTCGCCTCGGTCTGCGAGGAGTGCCAGGGCAAGCGGTTCACGCCGCAGGTGCTGACGTACAAGCTGGACGGCAAGGACATCAGCGAGGTCCTGGGCATGTCCGTGGCCGAGGCGCACAAGTTCTTCCGCACCGGCCAGGCGCAGACGATCCTCGGCCGGCTGATGGACGTGGGCCTGAGCTACCTGCGGCTCGGCCAGCCCCTGACCACCCTCTCCGGCGGCGAGCGGCAGCGGCTGAAGCTGGCGATCCACATGGCGGAGAAGGCCGCGACATACGTGCTGGACGAGCCGACCACCGGCCTGCACCTGGCGGACGTGGACCAGCTGCTCGCCCTCCTCGACCGGCTGGTCGACGCGGGCAACACGGTCGTCGTCATCGAGCACCACCAGGCGGTCATGGCGCACGCCGACTGGCTGATCGACCTCGGTCCCGGCGCCGGACACGACGGCGGCCGGGTCGTGTTCACCGGCACCCCGGCCGATCTCGTGGCGCGGGGCGACACCCTGACCGCGCGGCACCTGCGCGAGTACGTCGCGGGGACCGGCCGGTGAGCGGCGCCCACGCGGCCGCCGGGCCGCATACCACCACCCACCACACGCTTCGCCGCGCGGGCGGAGAAGCGAACGAGGAGGCACAGTGAGCGGCGCCCACGCGGCCGCCGAGCCGCATACCACCACCCACCACACGCTTCGCCGCGCGGGCGGAGAAGCGAACGAGGAGGCACAGTGAGCGGCGCCCACGCGGCCGCCGAGCCGCATACCACCACCCACCACACGCTTCGCCGCGCGGGCGGAGAAGCGAACGAGGGGGGGCAGTGAGCGGCGGGGCGGCGGCGCTGCCCGCCGCGTTCCTGACCGGCCTGGCCGCCACGGCGGCGCCCGGCTCCGCGGCGGCCAGGTTCGCGGCCGGGCGGGCGCGGCAGGGCGCGCCCGGCGCGGAGCGGGAGCCGCTGCTGCACGCACTGCTGCACGGCGCGTGCGCCGGGAGCGCGCCGGACTGGCTGCTGACGGAGGCCGCGTCCGCCGCCCCGGCCACGGCCGCCGCCGCCCTCGCGCACCGCGACTGCCCGGCCTCGCTGCGGACGGCCGCCCTGCGGGCCGCGGCGGACGCGCGCCTCGGCGAGCTGGCCGCGGAGGGCGCCGAGGGCGCGGACGCGGTGCCGGCCGCGGTCGTGGCGGAGCTGCGCCGCCGCGCGGCGGAGCCGGTGAACATGACCCGGGAGCTGCTGGACCGGCCGGGCCCGGCGCAGGCGGTGCTCGGCGTTCCCTGCCTGCCGGACGCCGTGTTCGACGCGGCCGTGGAGCTGCTGCCCGGGCCGCCGGCCCCGATGCGGGACGGCGAGGACTTCGAGGGCTGGCTGCGCGGCCACCGGGCGGCGCTGCACGCCTGGCAGGCGATGTGGCTGCGGGTGCTGGTCACCCACCCCGACCGCCACGCGCGCCTGCTCGCGATCCCGGCGGGCACGCCGGCCGGGTCCGTGATCCGCGACCACCTGCTCGGCACCCTGCCGTGGGCCGTCGAGCCCGCGCTGCTCGACGCGGTGGCCCGCGCCGACCTGGAGCGGTTCGCCGGGGCGGTGCTCACCGCCGAGATCAGCCGCGCGCTGCTCGGCGGGCTCAGCCGGGACGAGGCACGCGCGCGGTTCGGGGAGCGGGTCGCGGCCCTGCCGCAGGAGGCCGCGCACCTCCCGCGGGCGTACCTGGACGACCGGGCGTCCGATCCGGAGCACGGCGCCCGCGCCGCGGTCGACTGGGTCGCCAGGGCCGCGGGCGAACGCTGGCGCCTGCTGCTCGACCCGCCCGCGGACCGGCCCTGGCGGACCCCGCCGGAGGGCCGCGCCGCGCTGGGCCGCCTGTTCGCCGGGACCGCGGCCGAGGCCCTGGCCGGGTGGGAGCCGCTGCCTGGCCGCCCGGTCGGCCGTCCCGCGCACCTGCTGTGGGTGCACGCGATGCTGCGCCACCTGCCCGCGCTCACGCCCGACGTCGCGTTGCGGGTGCGGCTGCTGGTGCGGGACGCGGCGCGGGGCCGCGGCCGCCGGGACGAGCGGTTCGCCGCGCTGCTCGCCGAGGTGGAGCGGCGCAGCGCCGCGGCCCTCGGCGATCCCGGCGAGGTGACGGTGCCGCAGCTGGCCGGGATACCGGGCGAGACGCTGGCCGCGTTCCTCGACCGGCACCCGGGCGACGACCATGCGGTCGAACGGGCGCTGCTGTCCTCAGCGCTGGCCCAGGACCGGGCGGACCCGCCCTTCGCCGCCGTCCTGGCCCGCCACTCCGACCCGGCCGGGGCGCTGCCGCGCCTCACGCGCGAGCTGCCCCGGCGCCTCGGCGGCGGCGCTGCGGCCAGGGACGCGTGGACCCGGCTGGCCCTGGCCGCGGAGGGCTGCGGTCCTGACACGGTGGCGGCGCTCCCGGCGTGGGCGGCGCTGGCGCACGGCGGGCCCGTGATAGCCGCGGCGGTGCTCGACGCGCTCGGCGAGGACGAGTCCGCGTGGGCCCGCTTCGCCGAGCACCCCGCCACCGCGGACGGCCCGGCCGCGTGGCTTCCGCTCGGTCCGCTGCTGGCCGCCGCCCGCGAAGGCGCCGCCTGGCCGGACCCGCCGCCGGGGGACTGAGCCCCGGGGTGTCCGTCGGCCGGGGGTGGGCTTGTCCTGACCGGCCGGGGGCGGCAGCCTGAGGACACCGGATTGTCATGGGCACACCCGAAGGTCCGTTCCGGTCCCGCCCGAGGAGACCCCTTGCGCCGCACCTCCCGCACCTCCCGCAGCCCCCGTGGCTTCCGCGGACCCGGCCGGGTCCGCGGTGCCCGCGCCACCGCCGCCCTGACCGCCGCCCTGCTCTGCCTGGCCGCCGCCGGCGCCCTCCCCGCCGCCGCGTCCGCCCCGAGACCCGGCGTCGTCAACGCCGGGGCGCCCGGCGCCGTCGAGGGCAGCTACCTCGTCGTCCTCGACGGCGGTGCCGCGCGCACCGCCGGCGGCACCGCCGCGGCCGGCGCCGAGCTGGCCGGCCGCTACGGCGTGCGCGTCGCCGGCACCTACGACAGCGCGCTGACCGGCCTCCACGTCCTGGCCACCGCGCCGCAGGCCCGCCGCCTGGCCGCCGACCCGGCCGTGCGGCTGGTCGAGCAGGACACCGCGGTCGCCGCCCGCCCGGCCGCCACCCAGCCCGACCCGCCCAACTGCGGACTCGACCGCATCGACCAGCCCGACCTGCCGCTCGACCACTCCTTCACCTTCCCCGACTCGGCCGGCGAGGGCGCCACCGCCTACATCGTCGACACCGGAATCGCGTACGGGCACCAGGACTTCGGCGGCCGGGCCAGGCCGGGCCACGACGTCACCGGCGGGGACGGTTCGGACGGCAACGGCCACGGCACGCACATGGCCGGACTGGTCGGCGGCGCGGAGCACGGCGTCGCCAAGGCCGCCGACCTCGTCTCCGTCAAGGTGCTCGACGCCTCGGGCGCCGGGACCCTGGCCGGGGTCGTCGAGGGCATCGACTGGCTCACCGCCGACGCGCAGGGCCGTTCCGCGGTCGCGCTGCTGACCCTCGGCGGCGCGCCGAGCGACGTGCTCGACCGGGCCGTCCGGGCCTCCATCGCCTCCGGCGTGGCCTACGCCGTGGCGGCGGGCGGCGGCGCGGACGACGCGGGGAACTACTCGCCCGGCCGCGTCACCGAGGCCATCACCGTGGCCGCGTCCAGCTGTGACGACCGGGTGGCCTCGTTCACCAACCTCGGGCCCGCCGTCGACCTGTTCGCGCCCGGCGTCGGCATCACCTCCGCCTGGCCGGACGGCGGCGACGGAACGGCCGCCCTGTCCGGTACCTCCGCGTCGGCGGCCTTCGCCGCGGGCGTCGCCGCCCTCCACCTGGCCGACCACCCCGGTACCGGCCCTGCCGCGCTCGGGCAGGCCATGGACGCGGCGGCGGCCGTCGGCAGGCTCACCGGTGTGCCGCCCGGCACGCCGAACAAGCTGCTCCAGGTCATCTGACCCGCGGCACCAGGGCGGAACGGCGGGCGCCGCGGCGGGTGGGACGAGTCCGTACAGGCCGGGACGGAGTGGTATGTCCCACCCGCCAAAAGGTGGCAGAAGCCCGTCCGCCGTGGGATGTTGGGATCACACGAGATTGTCCCGGGGCTGCACTCCGGGACAGGGTTCCGGGAGTTGCCCCTTTTCATCAGGGCACCCGGACCCGCCACGGCCCTCCGCCCGCTGTGCGGTCGGTTCGCTTTGGGCTCACAACCCTCCGAGAAGGGTGCCCGGCATGCACGTCGACACATCCGTCCGCGGGAACACCGCGAGCATCAGTCCGCACTGCGAGATCGACATCCACACGCTGCCGCAGGTCGAGGCCGCGTTCGCCGCGCTGCCGTCGACCGTCACCGATGTCACGCTCGACCTGGCCGACGCGCCGTTCATGGACATCGCCGGTCTGCACCTGCTGGTCGGTGCGCGCCGGGCCGCCCTGGCGCGCCACGGCACGCTCACCGTCACCGGCCTGAGCCCGCAGCCGCACCGGCTGCTCCTGATCGCCCACCGCACGTTCCCTGGGACCCACTTCGGCGAGTTCCTGCCCGGCGACATCACTCTCACCGTCTGAGGCGGCCGCTCACGGCCGAGGGGCCCCCGGCCGCATGGCGATCTCGCTCAGGTGCAGACCGGCGAGCCGCCAGCGGCCGTCGGCCGCCGTCAGGAACTGGCTGATCCTGAAGTGCCCGTCCACATCGCGCCCCTCGTAGATGCTCTGCTGGCTCTGCACCCCGAGCGCCAGGGCCGCACAGCCGTAGCGGCGGATCTCGACGTACTCCCAGTCGAAGGAGTCGTGAACGAGCGCGCCCGAGGAGTAACGCGCCAGCCAGGCCGCCCTGTCGAGCACGAAGCCGTGCCGCCCGACCGCCGTGAAGTCACCGGTCAGCAGCGTCCCGAGGGCGTCGGTGTCGCCGGCCAGCTCGGCCCGCGCCCACCTCCGGCCGAAGGCGTGCAGCTCCTCGTCGTCCTGTTCCATGGGGCACATCCCTCGCTTCGCGGGCTTCCTCGCCGGCCCTCAGGCTCCGCCGCGGCCACGCGTCCGCGCATCGCCCGGCAGGAGGCAACGGTGTTACTCCGCCGACCGCATCACCCCCCTGACCCGTACGCCCGGGGGAGTACGGGGCGGTACGGCACAGTGGGTTCATGGATACACGTGTGTTGCGCGCCGTGGGAGTGGCCACGGCGGTGTACGGGCTGGCGGTGGCGGCCCGGCCGGCGCTGCTGGCGAAGCCGTCGGGGCTGGCCGGGCCCGGCGGGCGGACCGGCGCGGAGGTGCGAACGGCGCTGCGCCCGCTCGGCCTGCGGGAGGCGGCCTCCGGGCTGGCCCTGGCGCTCGCGCCCGAGGGCCCGGCGCTGCGCACCGCCGCGGCGCTGCGGCTCGCGGCGGACGTCGGCGACGCGGCGCTGCTCGGCGCCACGCTGCCGGGCCGCCTGCGGCGCCGCGGCGCGGTCGCGGTGTCGCTCGGCTGGGGCGCGCTGACGGCGGCCGGACTGCTGCTGCCCGGAGGCCAACGAGAACTACCCGGCGTGGCAGGATGGTTGACGGACAGGCACGACGGGGAGGGGCGGACCCAATGGAGTGCGAGCTGGCGCTGGGCGGGGACGTGCCGCCGGGGGCGCACGACGAGCTGACCCGCAGGCTGTACGACGCGGGCGCGGCGACGCGGGTGGCGCCGCAGTGGGTGCGGGACCCGGAGCCGGGGCGGCGGGCCGGCGAGTTCATCGCCGTGGCGACGCTGGCGGTCACGTTCTCCGGCACGCTGGTCGCGGTGGTCGACGTGGTGCGCCGCTGGCTGATCGAGGGCCGCGAACGACGGTCAGGGGCGCGGCGCGGGGTGACGACGATCGTGCTGAAGGTGGACGGCACGGAGCTGGTCATCACCGAGCCGTCGACGGACGGGGAGCGGCAGGTCCTGGAGCACTTCCTCCGCACCCACGCCGCCGGGCGGACCGGTAACGGGCCCGGGGACGGCGGTAACGACGGGGACGGCGGGGACGGCGCCGGACGGCCCCTGCCGTGACCGCCGCGGGGATGACGACGCTCGACGTGCGCGAGCTGGCCCAGGGCCTGTCCGCGCAGTACACGTACGAGTTGCGCTCCGGTGAGCGGGGCGGCGACGGCGGCACGCGGGAGACCGAGTACACCGTCGACGTCAGCCCTGCGCTCGTATCCGACTGGTGTGCGCAGATGGACGCGCTGCTGACGTCGGCGGCCGGCGGGCCCGGCGCCGGGGACGACCCGGAGGAACGCCTGCGGGAGTTGGGCGCCCTGCTGTACGACCACCTGTTCCCGCGTGTCGGCGGCATCTTGCCGGACCTGGTCAGACGGCTGCGGGAGTCGATAGGGCCGCTCCTGGTCAGGACGAACGAGCCGGCGCAGGCCGTCCCGTGGGAACTGCTGCACGACGGCCGGGACTTCCTGGGACTCAAACACGACCTGGGCCGCCGTTCCGTCGGCAAACAGCAGGTGGTCGGCGGCAGGACCATCGACCGGCTGCGCCGGGCGCTGATCGTGGGCGACACCCTGGGCGATCTCGACGCCGCGCGCGAAGAGGTGGCGCGGGTCGCGGACTGGCTGCGGGGGCGCGGCGTGGAGTGCACGGTGGTGCGGGGCGCGGACGCGACCGTGTCCTCGGTGGTCAGGGAGCTGGCCTCGGACCGCAGACCCTACGACCTGTTCCACTACTGCGGGCACGTCGCGTCGAGCGGCGGCGTGGCCGGGCTGCTGATGCACCGGCGCGAGTTGCTCGACCAGGTCGCCCTCCAGACGCTGTCCACCCGGGGCGCACCGCCCGTGGTGTTCATCAACGGCTGCGCCTCCGCGGGGCGCGTCGCCAGCATGTGCCGGGCCTTCACGATCATGGGCGCCAAAACGGTGATCGGCACGCGCGCCGAAGTGGCGGACGACGGCGCGTGGCGCTTCGCCGAGCTGTTCTACGACCGGCTGCTGGGCGGTGAACCGGCGGGAGCCGCCGTGCGCGGGGCGCGCGCCGGGCTGCGCGAGCGGCCGGACGCGGCGTGGGCGTCGTTCGTGCTGTACGGCGACCCGACGGCGTACCTCACCGGTGACGCGCCGCCGGACCCGGCGCCCGAGGAGCCGCCGGGGAGCACGCGGCACGCCCTCACGCCCGACGCACTCATGCTGCTGACACAGATCCGGGCGAACGCCGTGCCGCGCGGTGTGGTCACGTCCGTCGATCTGCTGCTCGGCCTGCTCGGCCTGCGGGAGCTGCGCGAACGTGTGACGGAGCGCATCGGCACGGACCGGTTCGCGGTGCTCGTCGAGGTTGTCGGCTCGGTGCTCGACCGCGGCGGGGACGGCGAACTACCGCCGGATGACGTGCAGTTGTCGGACACCGTCACGCGGGTCCTCCTGGAGGCCGAGTCGGTCGCGGTGGCCGGCGGCAGGTCCGCCATCGGCACGGCCGACATCGCCGCCGCCTTCGTGACGGTGGGCGGCGGCATCTCGGCCCAACTGCTTGAGCTGTGCGGCCTCTCCCTCGACCAGCTGCTCCCCGAGGCCGTGGCGGAGCCCGAGGCCGTGGCGGAGCCCGAGGCGAAAGCGGAGCCCGGCGGCGACGAGCGCATGGCCGATGTCGTCCCCCTGCCGCGGGCGGCGGCCGACGCGAACGGGGACGGCCGGGTCTGGACCGACGGGCTCGGCGCCGGGACCGCGGCGGCGCTGCGGCTGGCGCGGCTGCTCGCCGAGTTGAAGGGCGAGATCATCGGCTCGCACACCCTGCTCCTCGCCTTCGGCGCGCTCGGCGACGAGACGCTGCGCCGCGGCCTCGCCGCCCAAGGGCCCGCCGGGGAGGCCGCATTCGAGAAGCTGGCGCGGCTGCTCGTGCCCCGTTCCCGCGACGTCTCGCCGCGGGTGAGCGGCGTGCTCGAGCGGGCGCCCGAAGGCGACGCCGCCGTGCTGGCCGCGCTCCTCGCCGACCACGGCTCCGCGGCGCGCGGGCTGCTGCGGGACCTGGGCGTGGACCCGGACCGCCTGGCCGAGGCACTCACCGACCCCGGCTGAGCCCGCACGCCGACGTCAGCCCGAAGAGCAGGCAGAGCCGGCGGAACCGGCGGAACCGGCGGACCCCGGGGGACCCAAAGAGCCCGGAGAGCCCGGAGAGCCCGGAGAGCCGACGGAACCCGGAGAACCCGGAGAGCCAGCGGAACCCAGAGGACCCGAAGAGCCCGCAGCGCCGACGGACCCCGGAGAACCCGAAGAGCCAGCGGAACCCGGAGAACCCAGAGGACCCGCAGCGCCAGCAGAACCCAGAGGACCCGAAGAGCCCGCAGCGCCGACGGAACCCGGAGAACCCGGAGAGCCCGCAGCGCCGACGGACCCCGGAGAACCCGAAGAGCCCGGAGCGCCCGGATGATCGCGAGTACCGGCAGAGCCGGAGGAACCCGAAGAGCCCGCAGAGCCGTAGGAGCCGGGAGAATCGGGGGAACCAGGAGTACCGGGAGAAACGGAGGAACCGGCAGAGCCCGAAGAGCCCGAAGAGCCCGCAGCGCCTGGGGGGTCGGCGGTCGCGAGGGTCGCGAGACCGCGGGGTGCCCGTGGGTCCTCCGGGCGGCGGCGCAGCACCTCCTCCCACTGGCGGCGTGCCTCGTCCGTGTCGCCGAGGCGCAGGCAGGCCAGCGCCAGCGCGTTCCTGGCCTCCGTGTCGCCGGGACACCAGTGGACGACGGCGGCGAAGCAGTCCCTGGCCGCCGCCGCCCGCCCGGCGCGCGCGGCGGCCAGGCCCCGGTTGAACAGCCGCGCGGGCCGGGCGTACAGCCTGGCGTAGCCGAACAGCGGCGTGCCGCAGCCGCCGCAGGCCCGCGCCGCGTACACGTTGTCCGTGCGGCACAGCGGAACGGGGCACGGCACGGTGAACTCCGTGCCGCTCACGGCCGGTCCACCGGCACGAACGAGCCGTCCTCGCCGCCGCGCCTGCGTCCCTTGAGGATGGTTTCGAGCTGTTCGAGCCTGCGCACCTCGCGCGCCGCCTCCTGCTGCACCCGCGCGGGGTCCTGACCGAGCACCGGTTCCAGCGCGCCGGCCCGGCGCGCCACGTCCTCGACGGTCTGCCGGTGCTCCTCGGTGCCGACGGCGGCGACGAGGCCGCGCAGCTCCGCTACGCGTTCCAGTACGAACGACAGCAGCCCCGCGGCCCGTTCCAGGTCGCTGAGCGGGGCGTCCTTGGTGAAGACCTTGGTCGTCAGCGCCCGCAGGTGTTCGAGGTAGCCGTGCAGCTGGCTCACGGCCTCGCCGTACGACCGCTGGTCGCCGGCCGCGAAGGCCCGTTCGCCCTGCTCGCGCTGTACGTCGATGGCGCGGCCCATCTCGACCGCGTCGTGCGGTACTTCGAGGTCGGCGGCGCGGGTGACGAGGTAGCGGTTCGCGTCCTCGCACTGGGCGATGAGCCGGTCGAAGTCGTGCTTCGGCGGTTCGAGGTCCGCCTCGGGCCGCCCGACGGAGCTGACCAGCTCCTCCATCTGCCCGAACTCGTGCACGGCACGGGCCGTGTCGCCCTCGGCGACCGCGCTGTCGTAACCCTGCTTCGCCTTGGCCATCTTGGCGTTGGACACGGTCCGTTCGCCCGTCGGCAGGTAGGCGACGGCCTCCTCGAACCCGCGGTGCAGCGCGGCGACCTGCTCCGCGTCCGGCAGCTCCCGCTCCGGCGGCACCTCCACCGCGCCGTCGAACGGGTGCTCGCCGATGGTGCCACGAACGGTGATGAGGAGCCCCGCATCCATCTCCACGTCCACGTGGATCGTGGTGCCGGCCGGGGTGGAGGACGGCACTTCCGCCGTGATGACCTTGATCTGGCGGCTCTGCTGGAACAGCCGGAACTCGACGGTGCCGGTGTCCCCCGGGTGGCTGAACGTGAAGTGCGCCTTGAGCGGCAGCGGGCGCATCGCCGGGATCAGCTCCCTGCGGTGCCGCCGCCCTGACCTGCTGACCTCCAGCAGGATCGGCTTGGCGCAGATCGCGCTGGTGACAGGCGAGCCCAGCGGCCCCGCCTCGCGGTCGTGCGTCACGGCGCGCGCCACCTGCGCGCGCGGCTCGCCCGCCGCGTCGAACACCTCGATCCCCAGCAGCGTCTGCGCGCCCGGGGTGACCGGCACCCGCAGGAACGAGAAACCGCCGCCCGGGGTCAGGTCCGCCGAGTCCTCGTAGCCGTCCTCCGCCGTCAGCTGCACGTAGCCGCCGGACAGGTCGATGCCGGGCGCGAGCGCCTGGGCGGTGCCCGCGACGGTGGCCCGTTCCGCGGTGGTCACCGCGGTGCCGCGCAGGGCGACGCGCACGGTCCGTTCCTCGTCGTGGAGTTCGAGGCCGCCGACGGCGGCGGCCCGGACCGCCGCGCCGAGCGCGACGACGGTGTCCACCCGTTCGTACACGGGCTCTGCGCCCTGGGAGTGCGCGCACAGCCGCTCGGTCACCAGCTGCCGCACCAGCGGCAGGTGCGTGGACCCGCCCGCGAGGATGACGCGGTCGACGTCGGCGAGGGTGATCCCGGCCTCCTTGCCCGCCCGGTCAAGCGCCTCCTCGCAGTACTGGAAGGTGCGTTCGACGAAGGGGCGGGCGGCCTCCTCCAGGTCGGCCCGCTCCACCAGGGTGTCGACGACGACGGGGTCGCCCGCCTGGTCCAGGACCGTTCCCGAATCCCGCAGCATGTACTCGGTGCGGTCGGTCAGCGCCTTCTTCGCGGCCTCGGCCAGGGACTTCAGCCGCCGGAAGCGCAGCGCGTCCTCCGGGTCGCCGCTGATGTCCAGGTCCAGCTGCCAGCCGTCCGCGCGCAGCAGCCCGAGCAGGTGGTGGGCGAGCGCGCCGTCGATGTCGTCGCCGCCGAGCATCGTGTTGCCGCTGATGCCCAGCACGCGGAAGTCGCCCGCGGTGCAGCGCACGACACTCACGTCGAACGTCCCGCCGCCCAGGTCGTACACGAGGAACGTGCCGTCCCTGATGCCCGCCTTCCAGCAGTAGTGGCTGGCCGCCGCCGTCGGCTCGTGCAGCAGGTCGACGACGCCGAGCCCGGCCAGCTCGGCGGCCTCCCGGGTGGCCTCCACCTGCGGCTGGTCGAAGTACGCGGGCACCGTCACGATGGCCCGGTCCACCAGCCAGCGCGTGCCCGCGCTGTCGAAGCCGGACACGTCCTGCTCGATCTGCCGCTTCATCTCCCGCAGGATCTCGGCCGACACCTGCGGCGGCGTGACCTGTTCCCCGCCGAGCGCGACAGTGCGGCCCGTGCCCATCAGCCGCTTGACGGAGGTCACCGGCTCCGGCTCGCTGCCGATTCGCGCGTACGCCTTGCGGCCGACGACGAGTTCGCCGTTGCGCGGGTTGCGCCACACGCAGCTCGGAGTGGTCCTGGCGCGGGTCGCGTCCTGGTGGATCACGGTGTCGGTGTCCGACGGATTCATCACGGCGACCGCGCTGTTGGTGGTGCCCAGGTCGATACCGACCGCCTTGCTCACCCACTGGGTCATTCCTGCTGCTCCCTCTCCCGCGCCGGTTCCACTGCCCCGCCCCGCGCGCCCTCGTGTCCCTGTGTGTTCTGTATGCCGCGCATGCTCTGTGTGTCCTGTGTGCTGCCGGCGGGCTGGTCCGTGGCCGGGTCCGTGGCCGGGTCCGTGGCCGGGGCGCCCATCACGACCTGGGCGAGGCGCACCACCACACCGCGGTCGCGGACCACCGGTTCCAGGGCCTGGGCCACGACCTCCGCCGGGTACTGGGCGCCGTGGCGCCACCGCAGCACGTCCACCTCGTCGGCGACGGCGTCGAACGGCTCGCCCGTGGGGTCCGTCGCCTCGACTCCGATCTGCGCCAGCTGCGTCTGCATCTGCTTGCACACCACGGCGAGCCGCCGGCCGAGATTCCGTTTGCCCGCCGCTTCCAGCGGCTCCACGGCCTCCGCCAGCAGGCTTTCGAGCCGCGCCACGTGAATGGCCAGCTCGACGGCCGCCTCCCTGGTACCGGCCGCCTCCGCATGCGCCTTGTTGCGCTCCTCGGCCACGTCGGACCAGAACCGCTGGAGCACCGCGGCCAGTTCGCGGTCGGGCGGCAGGTCCCCGCCGTCCCTCCCGGCCGCCTCCCGCGGGGCGGGCCGTTCGGCGAAGTCGTCCCAGTCCAGGGGCTCGTGCGCCCCGCTTCGCTCAGCCGAAGAGGACATCGCGCACCTCCAGCGGCGGCCGCTCCGGCAGCTCGTACGGCACCGGCGGCGCCTCGACCGCGGGCCGCACGTCCGCCTCCGGCGGCGCCAGCAGGGCTTCGGCCGCGGTCCGCGCCGCCGCCCCCAGATCGAAGTCCTCGGGCCCGAGCGGCCCGGCCGCGCGGCGGAGCGCGGCCGGGGTGACCGGGCCGCGCCGGTGCTTGCGGGCGAAGTCCGCCCACCGGTCGGCCCGGTAGTCGGTGGCCGGCGCCTCAAGGAACGCGTGCAGCCTGCGCGTCTCCGGGCGGCCCGTCAGCTCGTCCTTGGCCCACTCGGCGAGTGCGCGTTCCTCGTGCTCGTCGGCGATCAGCGCCAGGTCGCGGGCCTGCTCCACCACCGCCTCGTCGTCCGCGGTGACGGGAAGTCCCAGCACGTGGAAGGGGTTAGGTCTCATCTCAGTCCCTCGGGGTCACGGGCGGCCTACTGGTAGCGGAGCATCGGGGCCAGCTGGTAGATCTGCTCCCTGATGTGGTCCGGCGGATTCTTGGCGAGGGCCTGCCGCAGTTGCGACTGGGCCGACAGCTGGAGCTGCGGCTGTGTCCGCCGCGGCGCGGCGCCGCTCTGCTTCAGCAGGACCAGCGCCCGGTAGATCAGGACCGTGCACTCCTCCTCGGCCGTCGAGGTGTACTGGGCCGCCCGCCGCAACTCGTCCAGCGCCCGCGCGTACTGGCTGCGTTCGAGCAGCTGCTCGGCCAGCCGCACGTGCGCCGCGTGGCGCACGAGCCGCACGTCCTCGCCGGCCTCCGGAATGTGCTCGACCGTCCGCATGGCGTCCAGCGCCTCCTGGGGGCGACCGCCGTTGAGGGCGTCCGTCGCCCGGTCGAAGGCGCTCTTGAGGGTCGCCGCCGTCCGCTGGTCCTTCATGAGGTCCTCGGCGTTGCTGTTCAGCGGGTTCCACTCGAGGGCGGTCCGGTACGCCTGCTCCGCGGCGGCCGGGTCGTCCGCGATGAAGCCGCGGAACATGAAGTGCTTGGACAGCGCCTGGTTCTCGCGCAGGTGGCTCTGCCCCGGCGTGGCGACACCGGCCAGGTCGTCGGCGAAGTGCCGCGCCAGCCGCACCGCGCCCTTCATCTGACGCTGCCGGGAGGCGTCGTCCACCGGCAGCCCGTAGATGCAGTACTGCCACTCGTTGCACCATTCAAGACCGGCCGTCAGCACCCGCGGCAGCGGAACGTCCAGCCCGGCCAGCGGCAGCAGCCGGTGAACGGCCGACGTGAAGTCCTTGGTGATGCCGGGCGGCAGCTTCGCCACCGCGTCCGCGTCTTCGAGCACCTCCTCGGCGTGGCGGATCGCCTCGTGCGACCAGTCGTCGATGACGCGTCCGGCGAGGCGCGACACGTCGGCCCAGCGGCCGGGGTCGGCCGGGGACAGCCAGGTCAGGCGGGTGCCGGCCAGCAGGTCGCGCACGGCGGCGGCGCCGCCGCGGCAGGCGTCGAGCACCCGCAGGTGGGTCTCGGCGAGGCCGGGCTCGTCCTGGTCCAGCGCGACCGTACCGTGCTTGCGGTGCAGGCCGAACAACTCCTCGCAGACCACGGCCCGCAGCTCGTCCTCCGCCTCGGCCACCGCCTCCCGCGGCGCGGCCTGGAGCTGCCAGAACGTCGCGGAGGCGAGCAGCAGCACCCACAGCGCGGTGGTGGTGGCGAGCAGGTCGGCGGCCCGTTCCGTGTGCGGGGGCAGCCGCAGCGTCTGCTCGCGGTAGATAACGGCGAGGGTGTGGTGGAGGCTCAGGTCGAGTCCGCGCCGGCTCAGCAGTCCTGACCAGGCGCCGGCGATGCGGTCCTGGTCGTCGGCGAGGAGCGCTTGGCGCAGCACGCCGTCGGACTCGATGGCCCGTTCGAGCGCCGGGTAGCGCCCGGCCCTGTCCCACGGCACCGGGTCCTGGGGCGCGTCGGGGAACAGCGCGTCGAGCAGCCGCTCCACGCACACCGCGCTCTGCAGGCCGCGGGCCGCGTCCTTGGCCTCGCCCGGCCTGATGCCACCCGTCATCGCAGGTCCCTCTCTTCCCCGCTCGCCACCTCGACGGGGCCGCCCGCGGCGATCCTGGCGACGTGGCGCAGCAGCCGCGCGGCCCGCAGCGGGTCGCCGTCCTGCCGGGCGGCCACCGCACGGTGGCACAGCAGCCGCACGTAGTCCCCGCGGGCTTCGCCCGCCTCGCCCCCGCCGCGCTCCGCCGCGGTGACGGCCTGCCGCCACAGCCGCCCGGCGAGTGCGAACTCGCCGACGACGGTGGCGCAGCGGGCGTGCACGGCGGGGTCGAGCCCTTCGGCGCCGTGCTCGGCGAGCCGCCGCACGTACGGCGCGAACGCGTGCGCAGGGCCCGCCCTGCGTCCGCCGCCAGGGGCGGGCCGCGCGCACAGCGCGGGCAGGGCGCGGGTCAGGTCGACGACGGCGGCCAGGGCGTCGCCGTCGCTGCCGCCGTTCCCGCCGCCGTCCCCGGTGGTCGCGGCGGCGGTGGTGGCCGCGGTGGCCAGCGCGTCGAGCGCGGCGTCCGGGTCCTGACCGGCCAGCGCCGCGGCCCGCAGGAGGCCGAGCGCGGCGGGCTCGCCGTCCGCCGCGGGTCCGCCGTCCGCGGCGGACGGCGGGCGGCCCGCCAGCGCGTCCGCCAGCAGGGCGCAGGCGCGGTGCGCCCGCGTGCCCCCGCGCACGCCCGCCAACCGTCCGGCGGCGCGTTCCCGTTCGCCCGCTTCGAGCGCCAGGGCCGCGGTCACGAGCGCGTGCAGCGGCCGGTCGGCGGACGTCTGCCCGCCGGGCTCTGGTTCCGGGGCCGCCAGGGCCGCCGCGGCAGCGGTCAGGTCGGCCGCGTGGTGGGTCGCGGGGCCGGGGTGGCGGGCCGCGAGGCGGTGCAGGATCGCGGCGAACGCGGCGCGGCGGGCGGGCGACTCGCTCGCCGTCCCGGCCGCCGCCAGGGCGGTGGCCAGGGCGGGCACGGCCAGGTCCGCGGAGGCGCCGGGCCGTTCGGCGAGGCTGCGGAGGCGCTCCGCGCGGTTGAGCGGGAAGCCCTCCGGATCGTCGGCGAGGGCGGTCACGCTCAAGACCCACTCGGCCCACGGGTGCCGCTCGGCCGCGGTCCACACCGCCGCGCCGGGCCTTCGGTCGGGCGCGAGGGTGCCGTCCGCCGCCGCCCGGGCGGCGGCGGCGAGGGCGTACGCCTCGTCCGGCAGGGTGCCGGGCGCGGCGGACAGCGCGGCCTCGAAGTCCCGCGCGGCGCGCGCCGCGTCGCCGCCCCGCAGCCACAGCGCGCCCCGCGCGGACGCGACGTACGGCGGCACGCCGGACCCCAGGGCTTCGAGGCGCCGCGCGGCCACCAGGGCCGGTGCGCCGTCCCGCGCGGCCGACGGGACGTCATCGGGAACGTCCTCGGGGACGTCCTCGGGGAGCAGCGCCTCCGACCAGGCCGTCAGTACCTCGGCCTTGGCGCCGGTGCAGCCGTCGAGGAGCCGGCGCGCGGGGCGCGGGCGCCCGGCGTGCAGATGGTGCGCGGCAAGGATCAGGTGGGCGCGCCGGGTGTGCCCGAGTCGCGCGGCCTCGCCGAGGAGGCGTTCGGCCTCCTCCGGCTCGCCCGCGAGCGACCGCAGACCCGACCACAGGAACCGGTCGGCGCGCGGCAGCCGCCGGTACAGCGGGTGCCGCAGCAGGGTGCGCATGCCGTCGGCGCCGCGCCGGGCGTACGCCTCGCCGAGCGCCGTGCGCAGCGCCTCAAGGCGCTCCGGCGTGCCAGCGCCCGCCGGCAGCGGTCCCGGCTCCGCGCCTGGCCGCGTGCCCGCGGCCAGGTCGCGCCGGGCGGCGCCGACCCGCGCGTAGCCGGCCGGCGGCCCGGAGACGGTGAGGCCCGCGGTCAGGCCCGGGTCCGCGTCCCACAGCAGGCAGCCGAGTGCCCAGGGCACGGCCGCCCGGCCACGGTCCCGCGCCCGGCCGGTCAGCAGCTCGGCCCAGGCGCCGTGGTAGATCCAGAGGTCCCGCCCGGGCGGCGCGTCGGCGCCGCCGTTACGCTCCGCGAAGGCGGTGACCGGGTCGAGGGCGGCGTGCGCGCGTTCCGCATCGCCCTCCACCAGGTGCAGGCGCCCGCGCGCGTAGGCGAACCACGCGCCGACGTACGCTTCGAGCGCCAGCGTGCCGACATGCTCGGCGCGCGCCGGTGGACTTTCGTCCGTGTCCGCGTCCAGCCAGGTCAGCACGTCGATCAGTTCGCCGAGCCGCGCGAGCGCCCCGCCCGGCGCGGCCCGGCGGCAGCGCCCCCGCAGCCAGCCGGGCGTGCCGGCCGCCTCGCCGGTCCTGATCCAGGCGGCCAGCAGGCCGAGCAGCGCCGTCTCGTCGTGCGGGTCCGCGGTGCACGCGGCGGCGAAGTGCTCCCTGGCCTCGGCCGGGCGGCCCGCCACGCGCAGCCGGTGCAGGCCCAGGGCGCGCGCGGCGCCCGGCACCCCGGCCGGGCGCGCGGGACCGGCCAGCTCGGCCGCCGCGGCCAGCGTGTCCGCGTCGTCGGTGAAGCCGACGCGCAGCACCTCGGCGACGCGTTCCGGCACGCCGGGCGGCAGGGGGCCGCCCCGCGCGAGGCGGGCGGCGTAGATCCGCAGGTGTTCGGGGCCGCGGTGCCCGGCGCGCGCCAGGTCGGATGCCGCGGCGTCGCGGGCCGCCTCGTCGCTGCCCGGCGCCCAGTACAGCTCGGTGAGCAGCGCACCGGCGGCGGCGGCTTCGCCGCGGGCGGCGCGGGCGGCGATCAGCGGGCGCCACGCCTGCTCCAGGGTGAACGCGGGCCCGGCGAGCTGCCGGCCCGCTTCGGCGAGCGCCGTGAAGTCCTCCTCGCCCAGCAGCCCGAGTAACCGCGGGTCCGTGACGGAGGCGACGAACGGCACCCACAGCACGCCCGCGGGCGCGGGCCGCGCGGCCAGCACGTCGCGGAGCCGGCGCAGCCGTTCCAGCGCCTGCGCCGGATCGGGCTCCGCGACGGCGTCGGCCCAGCGGTTCCGCAGCCGCCCGGTCGCGGTGAAGACGTTGCGGAACGACCGCACCGGTGCCTGCGGAGCCTTCTGCCCTTCGGCCACGGCCGCGTTCACCCCCTGCCCAGCTCGCGTCGGCGCAGCCACTCGAAGTGGTCGGCCTGGAAGGTGTTGCCCGCCCTGCGGTAGCAGGCCACGGTCCGCACCAGCAGCGCGGCGCGCTCGTTGCGGCTGCGCAGCAGCGCCGTGTCCTTCGCCAGCAGCCAGGCGTCGGCCAGCCGGTCGCCCGCCGTGCCGTCCTCGCCGAGCGCGGTCAACGCGTCGGCGAGCCGCCGCAGGGCGGCCAGCCGGGCGGCGGGGGGCAGTTCGCCTGCCAGGGTGCGGGTCAGCAGGCGGCGTGCGCCCTCCGCGTCGTTCGCGGCGAGCAGCCCGGCGGCCCGTTCCACGTCGTCGGCGCCCGGCGGGCGGGCCCGCGCGCCCGCGGACTCTGCCGCGGCCAGCGCGTCGAGCAGGTCGGCGGCGGACCGGTACCGCTGGTCCGGATCGGTCCGCAGGCAGCGCAGGACCAGGGCGTCGACGGCCGGTCCCACGGTGTTGTTCAGCGTGGACGGCGGGGCGGGCGTGACCAGGCGCTTCT
This sequence comes from Streptomyces sp. MP131-18, assembly GCF_001984575.1. Taxonomy (GTDB): domain Bacteria; phylum Actinomycetota; class Actinomycetes; order Streptomycetales; family Streptomycetaceae; genus Streptomyces; species Streptomyces johnsoniae. Next base: position 3,774,833 of record NZ_LZNS01000001.1, read on the forward strand.
GCTGGTAGAGCCAGTCGCCGTGCGAGACGTCGGGCACGTCAGGGGGCGGCACGAGGTGACCGAACGGGTGGCGGCCGGTCAGGCCCTCGTAGATCACCACGCCGAGCGAGTACAGGTCGGAGGCCGGAACGCTGTGGCCCTGCGAGGTCTCGGGCGCCATATACCGCAGGGTGCCCGCTACGCCCGGGACCTGTCCCGAAGCGACCAGCCGGGCCGCGAGGCCGAAGTCGATCAGCCGCACGGTGAGATCGGTGCCGAGCAGCACGTTGTCCGGCTTCAGATCGCGGTGCAGCAGCGGCGGGTCGAGCGCGTGCAGGCCGCGCAGCGCCACGCAGATCTGCCGCGCCCAGGTGAGGAGCTGGTGGGCCGGCACGGTCTTCAGGGACGCGAACTGGTCGGCCAGCGTGGTGCCCGGCACGTACTCCATGACGAGGAACGCGCGCCCGTCCGCGTCCGCGGCCAGGCCGCCGTCGTAGACATGGACGAGATGCCTGCGCGCCTCGGCGTCGGTCATGCCGTCCATCGCCTCGGCGAGCCGCAGCACGTCCGTGAACAGCTCGCCCGCGTTCTCCTCCGTCATGCGGGCGCGGCGGGACAACTTGCACGCGACGCGCCGCACCGGGCGGCCGAGGATGTGCTGTGTGCTGCGGAACACGCCGCCGAACGCACCGCCGCCGACCCAGTCGGTCAGCCGGTAGCGGCCCGCGACCGTACGGCCCACGAACGACCGCAGGTCCTCGCCCTCCTCGCCGCCGCCGGCGCCGCTCACCGCGCCTCCCCGTTCTTCGCCGGGTCGCTCTTCACCAGGTCGCTCTTCACCAGGTCGCTCTTCACCAGGTCGCTCTTCACCAGGTCGGGCGCCGCGGCGAACCGGACCTCGGTGCGGGGCGGCGGGCCCGGGTCGAAGCTCAGCTCGATGCGCGCGCACCGCCGGTAGTCGTCCTCCAGGCGCTCCTGCGCCTTCAGGATCGGGTCCTCGATGAGGTCGGTGAGCAGCTCGCGCAGCTTGCGCGCCCCCTCCTTGCCGTCGGCCGCCTCGTTGCCCTCGTGCGCGCGCCGCGCCGCCCAGGCGATCAGCCGCTCGGGAACGACCAGGTCCTTCTCGCGCTTCTCCCGCCAGAACGCCTGCTTCGCGCCGACCATCTTCCGGCAGATGCCGGTCATCGCGTCCTCGTCCAGCGGCCGGAAGACGATGATCCGCCGGATACGGGCCAGGAACTCGGGCGTGAACACCGGGTCCTCGTGCGACCCGCCGCTGCGCGCCCGCAGCAGTGCCTCCTTCACGGCCGCCGCGATGTCCTCCTCGTCGGCGCCCTGGCGGGTCATGCGGGCGATGACGTCGTGGCCCGCGTTCGTGGTGAGGATGAAGATGGCCCGGTCGCCGTGCGCACGGACGCCGCGCCTGTCCTCGATCCAGCCCTCGTCGAACAGGTTGAGGAACGGCCGCCACACCTCGGCGTGCGCCTTCTCGGCCTCGTCGAGGAGGAACACGCCGTACGGGTCGGCGTTCAGCTCGTTGACGATGCGCCCGCCACGTTCGTGCCCGACGTAGCCCTGCGGGGAGCCGAGGATGCTGGAGACGCTGTGCCGTTCCGTGAACCCGCCCATGGGGTAGGTCTGGAGCAGCTTGGACGTCGAGTAGAAGCTCGCGACCGTCTTGGCCAGCTCCGTCTTGCCGACGCCGGTCAGCCCGGCGAACAGCATCACCGACGCGGGCCCGCCGTCCGCCCCGGCGAGGCCCGCCTTGATGCGGCGCAGCTCGCCCGCGACCGTCGCGACCGCCCGGTCCTGGCCGAAGACCGAGCCGCCGAGCGCCTGTTCGTAGTCGACGCGCTCGCCGCCCGTGCCGGCGATCTGCGCCGCGGGAACGCCGGAGACCTCCGCGATGACCCGCACCACGTCGGCCACCCCGACCTCGGACTGCGGGTCCCCGAGCTGCGTGCGGCGGTAGTGCAGGTCCTCCGCGGCCCGGCGCAGCACCTTGACGGCGGCGAGCGGCAGCCGCTGGCTGAGGATGAAGTCGCCGGCCATCACCACGGCCCGGTCGACGGCCTTCCCGGCCACGGCGATGCCGAACTCCGCGGCCAGCCCGTCCGCCGCCTGCCCCACCATGTCCCGCGCGGCGTCCCGGCCCGGCTCCGCCAGCTCGACCCGGGTCGTCAGCTCGCGCAGCGCGTGGTCGGCGGCCAGCAGATCGTCGTAGTCCTGCCCCGACAGCACCCCGACGAGGTGCAGGCGGCGTTCCTTCAGCGCGCTGCGCAGCGTCAGCACGTGGGTCGTGCCGTTCGGGCCGCGCAGCAGCGCACCGAGGCCGTCGAGGCAGACGACGAGGTCGGTGCGGCCCGCGACGTCGGAGATGATGCGGCCCAGCTTCTCCGCGCTCTCCGCGGGCGCCACGTCCTGGCAGTCCACGTGCAGGAACCGCTTGCGCCGCAGGAACGGAATGGTGCCGTCCGCGGCGCGCCTGGCCAGCTCCCGCAGCAGCGTCGTGGCACCGACGCCGGACTCGCCGGTGAGCAGCACGTGGTTGCCGACCGTGCGGTGCAGGGCCCGGTTCACCGGGTCGAAGTAGTGGTCCAGGTGCGGAACGGGCGGGATGCCCTCGGTGCGCGCCAGCCACGTCAGATCCTCGGACGGCGGCGCCCCGGCCGCCGGCCGGAACGGCACCTCACGCGGCGCGGCGGTACGCGCGGACCGCAGCTCCTGGTCCAGGTGGTCGCGCATCCGCCCCACGTTCAGGCGCAGCGGCTCGCCCTCCAGCACGGCGGCCAGCCGTGGCGGCGGGTCGGCGAGCAGCGCTTCGAGCAGGTGCCCGGTGTCGGCGCGCTCCCCGCCGCGGAGCGCCGCGGCGCGGCGCGCGGCGTGCAGCAGCGCGAGCAGCGGGTCGCCCAGACCGTCGCGGTGCAGCGGCGGGGAGTCCTTGGCGTGCTCGGACAGCCGGAACGCGCCGTTCAGTACCTCCACGGCCTTCACCAGGCCGATCCGCGGCGGTATCTGGAGCCGGACCAGGCGCTCGGTCAGGCCCTCGGTCTCGGCGAGCAGCGCCAGGAAGCAGTGCGCGGGCAGCAGCCGGTCGTACCCCAGCTCCCCGGCCCGCTCGGCGGCCAGTTCCAGCACGCCCCAGGCGTCCGCGGAGAACTCCTCGGACCGCAGCCGGCCCGAGGCGTCGTCGAGCAGCGTCGGCAGCGGCTCGCTGCTGACCCGCACCTGCTCGTCGAGCGCCAGGACGGCGGCGGGGGCGTCCAGGACGCTCCCGAGGAACGTCAGGTCGTCGGCGTCCTGGTGCTCCAGCAGCCGGGCGAGCAGCAGTTCGAGCGCGACGGGCCGCAGCCGCTCCCGGTCCGCGGCCAGCGCCTTTTCGAACGCGTCGAGTGCGGCCAGCGTCTCGGGCGCGCAGCGGGCGCGCGAGCCGTCGAACGGCCGGGACGACGCCCCGCTCCCGCCCGCGCCCGCGTTGTAGACCTCGATGGTCTCCCGCAGGTGCCTGGGCTGTGCGCCGTCGGCGAGCGCCAGGCCGAGCACGGACAGGACGGCCTGGTCGCCGGAGCCGATGACCGCGTGCAGGATGTCGCTGGGGCGCAGGACGGCACCGCAGCGCAGTGTGGCGTCCAGCAGGATGCCCGTCGTGCGCTCGTCCCCCAGGGCCTGAGGGCTGAAGATTCCATCGGGAAAGAGCAGTGACAACGTGTCCCCCCTGCGAGCTCGCACGGGTCGGCGGAGCGACAACTCCCCCGTGCAGTGACATAGTTTCGCACCCGCATGGTTGCGCCCGCGGCCGAATCCGCGACAAGCACCGCGGTGCCGGGCAGGGGCCGCCGACGCGGGCGCGGGCCCGGCCGAGGGGACGACGGCAGGCGTGGACGGTCGCGTCCTGGCGGGGGACCGGCGGCTGCCGGCCGATCGTCGCCGGGCGCGCCCGCCGCGCACCGCACGGCGGGCGGCGGGCGCGGCCGGCGCTACGCGCCCTGGCGCACCACCGCGGGGGCCTGCCGCCCCCAGGCGCCGGCGGGCAGGGGAATCCGCGCGGCCGCGGTGCCGAGCCCCATCGGGCCGCCGAGCGGCCACCCGCGGCCGGAGTGGCGGCGCAGGTCGGACTCGCGGTAACGGCGGCAGTAGCGGTGCCAGTTGAGGATGCCGGCCAGCCAGTTCTCCAGGTCGCGGACGTAGCCGTCGAGGATGCCGCGCACCTCGTCGTCGAGTCCGAAGTCGTCGTAGAGCACCGGCAATTCGTGCGCGGCGACGTGCTGGAACTGCCGCATGCGCTCGGACATCAGGTCGTTGATGATGCGCAGCGCGGCCGGGTAGTCGCAGTCGAAGAAGTCCTGCACGACGAGCAGCCCGTTGTGGATCTCGCCCTCGTACTCGATCTCCTTCTGGTACGAGAAGACGTCGTTCATCAGGCAGGCATAGTCGCTCGCCGCGTTCTCCAGGGAACGGATGGGCCCGCTGCGGTAGATCTCCTGCGGCACCTTCGGGCCGTGCCCGAGGCGGCACAGGCACATCGTCAGGTCGGAGCCGAAGGTCATCCGGCGCATCTCGACGTAGTCCACCGGCTCGGGAATGCGGTTCTGCGCCTGGTTGTCCAGCTCCCACACCCAGGAGGCCGTCATCACGTCGATCGTCTCGCGGAACCGGCGGCGGGCGGGCACGGTCATCGGCCCCGCGGTCCTGGGCCACAGGTCGGCGAGGCTGCGTTCCAGCGGCGACACGGGTGGCGGAACGGCCGCGGGGTCCTCGACCGGCATGAACTGCCCGAGCCGCCGCGTCGCGGCCCGCGCGCCCGCGACGTCGTGGGTGGGGCCGAAGACGACCGGGTACAGGTCGTCGCCGTAGGTGCCCCAGGCGAGCCAGGCGGAGACGAGGTCGAGCGCGTCCGCGGAGGCGTCGGGCGCGAGCCCGGCCGCGCACAGCGGCAGGTCGTAGTCCGCCAGCTTGGCCTCGGTCCAGGGCACCCCGTCGAGGATGCCGACCCGGTGCGCCCAGTCCCGCACCCGCTCCCGCGCGCCGTCGAGGTGCGCGTTGAGCCGCAGGTCGAACGGCATGAGGAAGCCGGGCAGCAGCGAGGGCCCGACCCGCTGGTGCGGCACGTGCCGGAAGCGCCTGGCCCGCGCGGACTCCGCCCTGCGGGTCGTGGTGACCGCCCCGGCACCACGGCCGAACGGGACCGCGGCGCCCGCGGTCCCGAGCCCGCCAGGACCGTCCAGCGGCGAACGGGCGGGCCCGGCAGCCCCGTTCATGTACCGGCTGGAGCGCAGGTGCCACTCGTGCCCGCCGGACTGCCAGTCCTGGAGGCCCTTGGCGTACGCCAGGACGCGGGCGCCGGACGCGGCGTCGAGGCCGGTCTCGGCGAACAGCGCGGCCAGTTCGGTGACGGCGGTGTGCTCGAACTGCTGGAGCCGCGCGGTGAGCAGGTCGTTGACGGCCTCGGCGGCTTCCTGGGTGGTGCATTCGAGGAACGTTTCGAGCACGAGCACCCCGTTGCTCATCTCGCCCTCGTCCTCGATCTCCCGCTGGTAGGAGAACAGGTCGTTGCGCAGGTGCACCCCGTCGGAGAACGTGTCGCGCAGCACGCGCAGCGGCCGGCTGCCCGCCACCACCGCCGGCACCTCGGCCCGCGCCGCGAACTCCACCAGGCCGGCCGACCAGGGCGCGCCGCCGACCTTGCGCCGCATCTCGATGTACTCGACCGGATTGGGCACGCGGCCCGCATTGATGTTGGACAGCTCCCACAGCGACTCGTTCAGCAGGTTCTCGGTGCTTGTCGAGAAGCGCCGCCGCCAGTCCTCCGACATGGCGGGCACCGTCCTGGCCCAGAGGTCGGCGAGACCCGCCTCCACCGGGTTGGCCGGCTCGGGCGTGCCCGCGGACAGGTCCATCGGCATGAACGCGGGCAGCCGGTCCAGGTACGCCTTGCCGCCGGCGCGGTCCTGGGAGCGCTTGAACGTTTCGAGGAAGTGGTCGTCGAAGAAGAAGACCCACACGTACCAGTCGGTGACCAGGCACAGGTCCTCGGCGGACGCGTCCGGGTGCGTGTAGGCGCACAGCAACGGGTAGTCGTGGGCGTCCAGATCGGCTCCGGTCCAGATACCGGAGCCCTCCAGCATCCCCATCTCCGCGGCCCAGCGCGGCGAGTGCTCCCGCGCCCGGTCGAGATGGGCATTGAGCCGTGCGGGATACGGCATGTAGAACGCGGGCAGTTCGAAGGGCTGGGTCATGGCTCGTCTCCCGGTGTCGCGTGGCACCCGAACGGCCCAGCCTTACGCGTGGCCACCGCGCCGCGCCGGACAAGTCCCGGAATCCGCCGCCCAATTCGCCGGTTCGAGTGAATCACGGCACGTGTGCCCGGTGGCTCTGCGTGACGACGCGGACTCTTGACGGCGGGGCGGGGCCCTCGTACTGTCGCGCCGACCTGACTTGAAACGTCTCATTGAAACGACTCAATCGGCCTTGCGCAGAAGGGCGTCAACGATGACACCACCGGACAGACGAAGGACCCGGCATCGGCGGTGGGTGGCCGCGCCCCTGGCCGGACTCATGACCGCCGGGCTCCTCGCCGCCGCGGGCGGTGCCCCCGCCCGCGCCGACGCGCCCGCCGAACGGGGCGGCGGCCGGACGGCCGACGGCATCCAGCTCGAACACCTCGACCGGGGCCTCGCCGCCGTCGCCACCGAGGAGGGTGTGTTCCTCAGCTGGCGGCTGCTCGGCTCCGAGGTCACCGGCGCCGCGGAAACCGGCATGACCGGCGCCGACTTCAACGTCTACCGCGACGGCGAACTGCTCGGCACCGTCACCGACTCCACCAACTACCTCGACGCCGGTGCCCCCGGCGACGCCGAGTACCGGGTGGCCGCCGTCGTGGACGGCACGGAGGTCGACCTCAGCGACCCCGTCGCCCCCTGGTCCGAGGGCTATCACGAACTCCCCCTGAACAAGCCCGCCGACGGCGTCACCCCGGCCGGCGAGACGTACACGTACTCGGCCAACGACGTCAGCGTCGGCGACGTGGACGGCGACGGCACCTACGAGTACGTCGTCAAGTGGTACCCGTCGAACGCCAAGGACGTCTCGCAGGTCGGCTACACCGGCAACGTCTACCTCGACACCTACCGCCTCGACGGCACCCTGCTGCACCGCATCGACCTCGGCGTGAACATCCGCGCCGGCGCGCACTACACCCAGTTCCTCGTCTACGACTTCGACGGCGACGGCCGCTCCGAGATCATGCTCAAGACGGCGCCCGGCACGAAGGTCACCCGCTACCGCGCCGACGGCTCCGTCGCGTCCGAGCGGTACATCACCATGCCCCGCGAGGACGTGCGGGACGGCTGGTCCCACGAGGACGACTACCGGCTCAGCGCCGAGGACTACTACGACCACGTGGTCGACATGTTCCGCGGCTGGCACGAGCACCCCGAGGTCGTCGCGGGCAACTGGCCCGCCACCCTGGAGGAAGCCTTCGGCATCGACCCCGCCTACGACTACCCGCTCGGCCGCGAGGACGCCGAGGCGCTGGCCGACCACTTCATGGACGTGTACGCGCCCGCCCGCAGCGAGCGCAACAACCTGCGCGCGTTCGAGGGCTTCATCCTCGACGGGCCCGAGTACCTCAGCGTCTTCGACGGCGGACACGGCCGCGAGCTGGACACCGTCCACTACGAGCCGGGCCGCCACGACGACGGCCTGATGTGGGGCGACTACGCGATGGCCCGCATCGAGCCGGGCAACCGCGTCGACCGCTTCCTGTCCGGCGTCGCCTACCTCGACGGGCAGCACCCCTCCGCCGTCTTCGCCCGCGGCTACTACACCCGTTCCACGCTGGTGTCCTACCGCTGGGACGGGCAGCGGCTGCGCGAGGACTGGAACGTCGACAGCGGCTGGACGCCCATGTCCAACCCGTTCAACGACAGCCCGCACGGAGTCGACGGCACCGACCCGGAGTTCGGCACCCTCACCACGCAGGGCTACCACTCGCTGAGCGCCGCCGACGTCGACGGGGACGGGCGGCACGAGATCGTCTACGGCTCGGCCACCATCGACGACGACGGCAGCCTGCTGTACAGCTCGTTCGCCGAAATGCCGCCAGGCAGCGCCGATCCGGGCGCGCAGGCGCGGCTCGGCCACGGCGACGCGATGCACGTCACCGACATCGACCCGGACCGGCCGGGCCTGGAGATCTACGCCGTCCACGAGGGCGCCACCTCCGCGCCCCTCGGCTACTCGATGCGCGACGCGGCGACCGGCGAGGTGCTGTACGGCGAGTACACCGGCCTCGACACCGGCCGCGGCATGATCGGCGACGTCGTGCCCGAGGAGCCGGGATACGAGACCTGGGCCAACCACCCCGAGGGCGGCACCGACCCGGACGGCGTCGGCCTGTGGACGGCCGACGGCCGCTTCCTCGGCGCCGAGACGCCCGGCACCAACCAGAACATCCGCTGGTCCGGCGACCTGACCACGCAGATCGTCGGCGGCTACGGCTACCTCGGCGAGGACACGGTCATCGAGGACTGGCAGCGCGGCACGCTGCTGACCGCGGAGGGCACCACGACCAACAACCACACCAAGGGCAACCCGTCCCTGGTCGCCGACGTCCTCGGCGACTGGCGCGAGGAGCTGCTCGTCCCCACCGCCGACAGCACCAGCCTGCGCCTGTACCTCAGCACCGAACTGACCGGCCACAAGCTGTACACGCTGATGCACGACCCCCAGTACCGGGCGGAGGTCGCGCGCCAGCAGACGACGTACAACCAGCCCGCCTACCCGGGCTTCTACCTGGCGTCCGACACCGACTTCGCCGACGTTCCCGTGCCCGACCTGTGGACCCCGGGGGGCGTGGGCGCGCTCGCGGACCAGCTGACCGGGTACGTGCGCAGCGACGACGTGAACCGCCTGACGGCGATCCTGCTCACCCCGTCGCTCGCCCTGGCCGAGGCGCGCATGGCCCGCGGCGACCACCGCGGCACGGCCGACGCCCTGGAGCGCTTCGCGGACACCCTGGAACGCGCCCGCGGCATCTCCGAGCCCGCCCGCGCGGCCCTCGCCCACCGCGCGGAGACGCTCATCGCGTCCCTGCGCTGACGCGCGCGGCCGCCGCGTCCCACGAACGGGCCTCTTCCGACCGCCCGTTCGGGGACGTGGCCCCGCGAGGTCACCGCGCGCGGCGGCCACCGGTGGTGCAGTGGAGACCCCGCGGTCCCGGTCTGCTCGGCGTCGACGCGGTCGACGGCCGGCAGCCGGCCCTGCGGGCCGCCCTGGCCCTGATGTTCCTGTTCACCGCGGCCGGCCACTTCCACCCCCGCATCCCTGGTCGGGATGGTCCCGCCGCCCCTCCCGGTCGCGAACGGCTGGTGGACGCCACCGGGCTGCTGCGATTCGCCGACGCGATCGGCCTGCTGATCCCCGGCCTCCGCCGGTGGACCGCGGCCGGGCTCCTCCTGCTGCTGATCGCGATGTTCCCCGCCAACGTCTCCGCCGCCCGGCGGCGGGTCGCCCAGGGCGGCCCTCTCCGCTCCCGCACGGCGATCCAGGTGGTCTTCATCGCGGCGGTGGCCCCGACCCTGGTCCGACACCCCTGCGAGCGGCGAGCATCGGCGGTACCTTCGGGTGTTCGACCGAGGCACAGGGGGAACGCATGCGGGTCGGGATCACCGGGCACCGGGAGCTTTCCGCACCGGCGGAGGCCGCCGTCCGCGCGGCGCTGCGGGCGGAGTTGGGGCGGCTGGCCGCCGACGGCGGCGGCGAAGGGCTGGTGGCGGTGTCCTGCCTGGCGGACGGCCCGGACGCGTGGCTGGCGGAGTCCGTGCTCGCGGGCGGCGGGCGCCTGGAGGCCGTCATCCCGGCCGCGGATTACCGGCAGGCCCTGCCCGAGACGCACCGGGACACGCTGGACGGCCTGCTGGGGCGGGCAACAGCGGTGCACCGTACGGGCCTTGCCACCGCAGGCTCGTCGGCCTACATGGCGGCGGGCGAACTGCTGGTCGGGCTGGTGGACGTGCTGATCGCCGTGTGGGACGGCCGGCCGGCGCGCGGGCTCGGCGGAACGGGCGACGTGGTCGCGTGCGCGCGGCGGCACGGGGTACCGGTGCGGGTGGTGTGGCCGCCCGGGGTACGGCGCGGCGTCACGCCCGGATGAGGCCGAGGACTTCCGCGGTGGGGCGCACGTCGCCGAAGGAGCGGTAGACGGTGTGCAGCGTGGCGTTGTGGTCGCGGTCGCAGCGGGCCGCGTTGGCGTCGGCGACCATGACGACGCGGTAGCCGAGCGTGCTGGCGTCGCGGGCGGAGGACTCGCAGCAGACGTTCGTCACGGTGCCGGTGATGAGGACGGTGTCGGCGCGGCGCTCCCGCAGCAGGTCCGGCAGGGGGCAGCGGCCGGGGAAGAAGGCGCTGGCCGCGGTCTTCTCCGTCAGCAGGTCGCCGTCCTCGACGGTGCATCCGGACCAGAGCCGGCCGGGGAGCGGCCCGGTGCCGCCGGAGGCGCGGTAGCGGGCCGCCACCCGCGGCCCGTAGAACTCCTCCTGCGCCGGGCTCCGTTCGCCCGGCCCCGGCAGCACCCAGGCGACGGTGCCGCCCGCGGCCCGCAGGGCGCGGGCGAGTTGGCCGATGCGGGGCACGATGCCGCGGCAGTACGGATTCTCCTCGACGAAGAACGGCACCATGTCGATCACCACGAGCGCGGTGCGCGCGGGGTCGAGGCGGGTGAACGCGTGGCGCGTGCCGCGCCGTTCCTCCTGCCGGGCGTACTCGCGGCTGTCGATGTGCCAGGCGTGGTGCCGCGCGACGGCCGCCGGCGGTCCGTTCCCCTGCACGGCGCCAGGCTACCCGGCGGGGCGGCGCAGGAGGTCGCGCAGCCCCGGGGGGACGCCGGGCAGGCGGTCGCCGCGCCCCAGGGCCGCGGTCAGCAGGCGCCGTGTGCGCGCCGACGAGGCGCCGCGCGCCACCGCCGGGATCAGCTCCGCCGCGACCTCCTCGGCCTCCCGCCAGGCCCCGGCCGACAGCAGGCAGTCGAGCAGCCGCACGGCGAAGATGCCGCGGTAGCCGGCGTGCCCCCCGCCGGCCGCCCGCCGCAGCAGCGGGATCGCCAGCCGCCACTGCCCCGCCGCCTGGTACGCGCCGCCCTGCTGCCCGTCGATCTCCTGCTCCGTCAGCCACCAGGCCCACGGCGGCTCGGGCCGCCGCCCGCCGTCCCAGGCCAGCAGCGCGCGGGCCCGCGCGAACGCGCGCTCGGCCTCCCACTGCGGCCCGGTGGCCGCCGCGCCCTGAGCGGCGCGGACGCGGAACACCGCCTCGGCGCGCGGCGGCAGCGGCGCGGCGGCCACCAGCACCGCACGGGCCAGCGCGAGCGCGGAACGGTGGCTGCCCAGCCACTCCGCCCTCAGCGCCGCGTTCTGGAGGGTCAGCAGTTCGGTGTCCCGGTCCCCGGCACGGCGGGCGAGCGCGAGCGCCGCACGGTTGAACGGCACGGCGGCGGCGTGCCGTTCGGCGTCGAACAGCGCCCAGCCCGCCACCCCGGCCAGCTCGGCCGCCGCGGCCCGCACCTCCCGGGCGTACCGCGGCGGCAGCGGTGCGCCGCCCGCGGCGCACAGCGCGTGCACCCGGCAGAACGCCCGCGCGGCGGGTCCGGCGACGGACGGCGCACCTGGCACGTTGTCGAGCCGGATCAGGCGCTGCGACACGCCCCTGATCGCCGGCGCGAGACCGCCGGACGGCGGCGGGAACGGGAACGCCGGTTCGTCCATGCACCCAGTCTGGCCGGGTCCGGGGCTCAGATCACGTGGATGGTGGAGCCGGCGGTGACCTGCGCCGTGCCGCCGGTCCTGAGGACGGCGGGCTCCTGACCGCCGGTGGCGGCGGCCGGGGGGTGCAGGCGCAGCTCGCGGTCGGTGTTGTTCTCCACCACCCCGGCGTCCGGCAGCGGGATGCGGTCGCCGTTCGCCGGATCGTCGATGACCGCGGTCCGTCCGTCCGCGGACCTGAAAAGGATCGAACCGGTCGCCATGCCTGCCTCCGTGTGTCCTGGTGCGTACCGAATGAGAGACCGCAGGTATGCCTCGCCGCGGCGCCCGCGAGCCCTTCCGCGGCGCGAGACCACCCGATGGGACCAGCAGGCGTGCCCCCGCGCCGCCTCACCAGGGCTCGACCAGGGGCTCCGGACAGTCCAGGTCCGCGGCCAGGCGCCACGGGCGGTGGACCGCGGAGCCGCCGGCCCCGGCCAGTTCCGGCACCCGGCGGCGCGCGTGGTCCCCGCACGGGTCGTAACGCCTGGTCCGCGCCGGCGGGTTCAGCACCCGGCCGGGGCGGGTGCCGGTGCCCGCGGCCCACTGCCAGTTCAGCTGGTTGTTCGCCAGGTCGCCGTCCACCAGCAGGTCCAGGAAGTGCCGCGCGCCCACGCGCCAGTGCACGTTCAGCGTCTTGGTGAGGAAGCCGGCGGCGAGGAACGCGGCGCGGTTGGGCACGGCGAATCCGGCCGCGCGCACACCCGCGTCGACGACGAACAGCGGCACGGTGTGCTGCGCGCCCCGGGCGGCGGCGTGCAGCACCGGGTTGTCACGGACGCGCAGTTCGCACCTGAACAGCGCGAGGGACACGGGCGGGCGGCGGGCGGAGCCGTTCGTCATGGGGCTCAGCCCTCCGCCTGCGCGGTGCTCGCGATGTTGCGGACCATGCCGCCGAACACCCAGGCGTGGAACGGCGACACCGCCCACCAGTAGACGTGCCCGGCCAGGCCGCGGGGGCGGAACAGGGCGCGCTGGCGGTACACCGTCCGGCCGTGGTCGTCCCGGTCGACGCGCAGTTCGAGCCAGGCCGTCCCCGGCACCCGCATCTCGCCGCGCAGCCGCAGCAGGCGTTCCGGCTCCAGGGCCTCCACCCGCCAGAAGTCGAGGCCGTCGCCGGGCCGCAGGCGGGCCGCGTCGCGCCGCCCGCGGCGCAGCCCGCCGCCGCCGACGAGGCTGTCCAGCCAGCCGCGCACGGCCCAGGCCACGGGTGAGGAGTACCAGCCGTTCTCGCCGCCGATGCCCTCGACAACCCGCCACAGCGCCTCGGGCGTGGCCCCGACGGTGCGTTCGCGGCGGTCGGTGTAGATGCTGCCGCCCGCCCAGGGCGGGTCGGTCGGCAGCGGCCCCGCGGCCGCGCCCGGCCCCTCCTGCTCGCTCTCGCCGACGCGCCGCAGCGCCGCCTTCAGTGCGTCGTCCAGGCCGAGGAACCCGCCGGGCGGCATCGGCACGTACGCCTCGATGTCCCGTTCGCGGCACACCACTTCGTGCCGGAGCGATTCCACGAGGGGGCGGGCGAGCGGGCCGGGCAGCGGGGTGACGAGCCCGACCCACAGGCTGGACAGCCAGGGCGAGAGCACCGGCACCGGAACGATCAGCCGCCGTCGCAGCCGCGCGTGCACGGCGTAACGCCGCATCATCGTGTGGTACGTCACCACATCGGGTCCGCCGATGTCGAACGTGCGGTTGACGTCGGCGGGCAGCCGGGCGCTCCCGGCCAGGACGGCCAGCATGTCGCGGACCGCGACCGGCTGGACGCGGGTGCGGACCCAGCGGGGGGTGACCATGACGGGGAGCCGTTCGCTGAGCTGGCGCAGCATCTCGAACGACGCGGAGCCGGAGCCGATGACGACGGCGGCGCGCAGGACGGCGGCCGGGACGCCGGAGGCCAGGAAGATCCGCCCGACCTCGGCGCGGGAGCGCAGGTGCGGGGACAGGTCACCTTCCGGCACGCCCGCGGGCGTGAGCGCACCGGCGTAGACCAGGCGGCGCACGCCGGCGTCGCGCGCCTGTTCGGCGAAGACGCGGGCCGCCCTGCGGTCGGTCTCCTCGAAGTGCCGCCCCTTGCCCAGCGAGTGGACCAGGTAGTACGCCACGTCGATGTTCTCCAGCGCCGCCCGCACGGACGCGGCGTCCGTCACGTCGCCGCGCACGACCTCGGCCCGCGGGGCCCACGGCCGGCCGGCCAGCTTGCCGGGCGTGCGGGCCAGGCAGCGCACGGTGTGCCCGGCGGCGAGCAGTTCGGGCACGAGCCGGCCGCCGAGGTAGCCGGTCGCGCCGGTGACCAGGCAGCGCAGGCTCATCCGGTTCTCCCGTGGTCCTTGCCCCCTCCCGCCATGCTTGGCCGAGCGGCGCGCTCCCGCAACCGCACGGGCGCCGGCTACCGCCCGGTGGCGCGCAGCAGCCGCTCCCACGGGTCGTCGCCGACGTCGCCCGGCAGGCCGTAGACGGCGCCGTACATCGCGGCCAGCGCGGTCACGACCGGCCGCTCCGGGCGCCGGGACCGCCCGGTGGCGCGGGCGAGGTCGTCGTGGTGGACGGCCAGCTCGTTGAGCCCGAACATGACCTGGAGGCCCACCGGGATGGGGCCGAACTGGTGCGGCATCATCTCCGCCGGGTCCGCGACGGCGCCGAGGAAGCGTTCCGCCTCGTGGCGCAGCGCGCCCGCCGGATCGCCGCCGCCGAAGGCGTCGACCGCCCGCTGGTTCTCCGCGGGCAGGCTCCCGGGGGCGAACGGCGGGGCGAGGTCGCCGGCCCGGCCGCGCGCGAGCAGGTCGGCGTAGCGGCGGAACGTCTCGGCGAGGTGGACGGTCAGGTCGCGCACCGTCCAGGGCGGGCAGCGCGTCGGCAGCGCGCCCAGGCCAGGACCGGCCGCGGCGGCGAGGTAGTGCCGCAGCTCCGCGCGGCTCCACGCCACGGCCTGCGGCCAGGGCGCGGCGTCCGCCGGGTAGGCGTCGAGGTGCATGGCTCTCCCCTTTTTCTTCGCTTGGCGGCAGGAAAACAGGCTGCAAGGAAACAGGACCCGGCGGCCGCGGCGCACCCATCATGCAAAATGGCTTGCCCTCCTCAGTCCCGCTGCATTAGAAATTGCAGACATGGTGAGGCATTCGGCGACCCTGGCCCTCGACGAGGCCCTGCGCGCCAGGCAGGCCGCGGGGCAGCGCGTGCTGCACCTCGGCTTCGGCGAGGCCGGGCTGCCCGTGCCCGCCACCGTCGCGGACGTCCTGGCCGGCGCCGCCGGGCGCAACGGGTACGGGCCCGTGGCCGGCTCGCCGGAGGCGAGGCGGGCCGCCGCCGGCTGGTTCTCGCGGCGCGGGCTGCCCACCGAGGCCGGGCACGTGCTCTTCGCCCCCGGCAGCAAGGCGCTGCTGTTCGCGCTGCTCACCGCGCTCCCCGGCGATGTCGTGCTGCCCACGCCCGCCTGGGTGAGCTACGCCGCGCAGAGCGCGCTCGCCGGCAAGCGCGTCATCGGCGTGCCGGTGCCCGCCGAGGCGGGCGGCGTCCCCGACCCCGAGCGGCTGGCCCGGGTGCTGCGCGAGGAGCGCCCGGGCGTGCTGGTGCTCACCGTGCCCGACAACCCCACCGGCACCGTCGCACGCCCCGAGCACGTGCGCGCGGTCTGCGAGCTGGCCGGGCGGCACGGGCTCGCCGTCATCGCCGACGAGATCTACACCGAGCTGATCCACGACGCCCGCGCCCCCGCCCGCCCGGCCGCGCTGCTGCCGGAGCGCACGGTCGTGACCTGCGGGCTGAGCAAGTCGATGGCGCTCGGCGGCTGGCGCATCGGCTTCGCCCGCCTCCCGGCCGGGCCGTTCGGCGACGCCCTCATGACCGAGCTGACCGGCATCGCCAGCGAGGTGTGGTCCAGCCTCGCCGCGCCGATGCAGGCCGTCGCGGCGCACGTCCTGGACGAGCCGCCCGAGGTCCGCGCCCACATCGCGGCGGCCCGCCGCCTGCACGCAGGCGTCGCGCGCGCCGTGCACGCCGAGTTCACGGCCGCGGGCGCCGACTGCCGGCCGCCCGAGGCCGGTTTCTACCTCTACCCCGACTTCGGGCCGCTGCGCCCCGCGCTCGCCGCCCGCGGCCTGGACGGCGCCGCCGCGCTGGCCGACGCCCTGCTCGCCGAGCACGGCGTGGGCGTGCTGCCGGGCGACGCCTTCGGCGACGACCCGCGCGCCCTGCGGTTCCGCGTGGCCACCAGCCTGCTCTACGGCGAGACCGAGGCGGAACGCCGGGCGGCCCTGCACGGCGGGGACCCGCTCGCCCTGCCGTGGATCGCCGCCGCCCTGACGCGGCTGCGCGCCGCGCTCACCGCCCTGCCGTCGGGTCCGCGTCGTACACCGTGAACCGTTCCAGCAGCTCCTCCTCCGCCAGCAGCGCGGAGCGCACGTCCCGCCCGCGCACCCGCGCCACCTCGGCCGCGAGGGCCTGCACCAGCGAGGTGAACGCGGTCAGCGAGCGCAGCACCGAGGGCCCCGACGCGTCCACGTAGAACACGTGCTCGGCCGACGCGGCCAGCGGCGAGGCCGGGTTGTCCGTCAGGGCCACGCAGCGCGCGCCGCGTTCCCTGGCCCAGGCCGCCGCCCGCACGGTGTCGGCCGCGTAGCGGTGGATCGAGATCGCGACGAAGCAGTCGCCCTCCCGCACCCGCCGCAGCTCGTCGGTGAGCGTCCCGGTCCCCGCGGTCAGCGTCGCCACGTCCTCCCGCATCAGCCCGAGCAGGTAGCCCAGCAGGTACGCCGGGGCGTGGCACTTGCGCAGCCCGAGCACGTGAACCCGCGGCGCCCCGGCCAGCACCCGCACCGCCGCCTGGAACGTTTCCTGGTCGATCCGCCCGAACGTGCGGGCGATGTTGGCGCGGTCGAGCGCGACCGCCCCGTCCAGCAGGTTGCCCTCGCCGTCGCTGCCCAGCTGCTCCAGCGTGCTGTAGCGGCGCAGCAGCTGCGCCTGCTCCCGCAGCCGTTCGCGGCACAGCCGGGTCAGGCCCGGGTAGCCGTCCAGGCCGAGCCCCGAGGCGAACCGCACCACGGTGGCTTCGTTCACTCCGACGGCCGAGGCCAGTTCGGATACGGTCATGAACGCCACGCCCTCCGGGTCCGCCATCACCCGTTCCGCGAGCATCCGCTGGGAGCGGGTCAGCGTGGCGCGGCGCTCATGAAGCAGGGCGAGCAGCTCGTCGAACGTCGTGGGGGACGGCTTGGGTGCGGAGGCCATGAGGGGAATTCTCCCCCGGCGGGCCCGGACCGCGGGCGGCCGGGCCGTGACCTGACGGGGCCGCTACGCGTTGGCACTTAAGGATGCCCGCCGGTGAGGAGAGATCAGATGTCGGTTTTGGCGCCAAACAACCTTTTTCCGCACGCGGTTCCGCGTGCCTTCCCCCTCGACGTTCCGCTCGACGTTCCCCTCGATGCCATCTTCGGTGCCGCCCTCGGCGGCGCCGCCGACCCGCGCAACCGGGTCCGCGGCTTCGCCTCGCCCGTGACCCGCATGCTGCTCAGCAGCGACGGGCTGACCACCACGCTGCTCGAAGCGCTCGCGGGCGAATCGTTGCACCTCCACTGCCTCGCACAATTACGAGCCCCCGCCCAGGCGACCGGTGACGGCGTGCCCGCGCTGCTCCGGACCGACCGGGGCGGGGAAGTCCTGGTGCGCTACTCCGCGACCACCCGGCCGGGCGGGCAGGCGCTGTCGGTCAACCACGTCGTGGCCAGGGTCGGCCTGGCGCCCGGCATCGAGCCCTGCCTCACCAGCCGGTCCATCCCGCTCGGCCCGGCGCTGCACGCCGCGGGCACCGGGCACCGCCGCACCCTGCTCGACGTGGGCCGCCGCCCCTGGCAGGAGGAGGACGGCACCGAGCGCACGGCCTGCTACAAGACGTACCTCGTCTGGCACGGCGACGACCCGCTCGCGCTCATCAACGAGCTGTTCAGCCCGGCCGCCGTGCCGGCCGCATGAGGCGGGCGGCCATGCGGCGGCTGCGTACCCAGGTGGCCATCATCGGCGCGGGGCCCGCGGGCCTCGTCCTGGCCAACCTGCTGACCCGGGCCGGCGTCGAGTGCCTCGTGGTGGAACGGCGCTCCCGCGCGTACGTCGAGTCCCGCGCCCGCGCCGGGCTCATCGAGCACCGCACCGTGGCGGCGCTGCGGCGGCACGGCCTCGCGGACGGCCTGCTGGCCGCGGGCGCCCGGCACACCTGGTGCGACTTCCTGTGCCTGGGGCGCACGTACCGCGTGGACTACGGCGCGCACAGCGGCGGGCGCGCCCACCTGGTGTACCCGCAGCAGCTCCTGGTCCGCGACCTGATCGCCGAGCTGACGGCACGCGG
Source organism: Streptomyces sp. MP131-18 (assembly GCF_001984575.1). Classification (GTDB taxonomy): domain Bacteria; phylum Actinomycetota; class Actinomycetes; order Streptomycetales; family Streptomycetaceae; genus Streptomyces; species Streptomyces johnsoniae. The sequence continues at coordinate 3,792,929 of NZ_LZNS01000001.1, forward strand.
CGGGGCGCCGCTGTTCTCCACCGCCGTCGCGGCCATGCCGGACGTGACCGCGGACCGGCCGCGCCTCGCGGCCACCGGCGCGTCGGGCCCCGTCGAGATCGACTGCGAGCACATCGTCGGCTGCGACGGCCACCGCGGCGTCTCCCGCACCGCGCTGCCCGCCACGGCGCGCGTCACCACGCGCCGCTACCCGTACGACTGGCTGACGGTGCTCGCCGAGGTGGACCGGCCGGCCGAGGGCATCGTGTACGGCATCTCGGCCGACGGCTTCGCCGGGATGATGCCGCGCACCGCGCACCTCAGCCGCTTCTACCTCCAGTGCCCGCCGGGCGAGAAGCCGCAGGCGTGGCCCGCCCGCCGCATCCACGCCGAGCTGCGCGCCCGGCTCGCGCCGGCCGGCCTGCCGCGTATCGGCGGCTTCCCCGAGGTGCGGGTGCTCGGCATGCACAGCAGCGTCACCGAGCCTGTCCGGCACGGGCGGCTGCTGCTGGCCGGGGACGCGGCCCACGTGGTGACGCCCTCGGGCGCCAAGGGGATGAACCTGGCGATCGCCGACGCGGTCGACCTCGCCGACGCGCTGATCCGCCACCACCTCGGGCGCGACCCGGCCCCCCTGGCGGGCCACGGGGCGCGGCGGCTGCCGGAGATCTGGCGTGTCCAGGAGTTCTCCGACCGGCTGCTGCGGCTGCTGCACCTGTCCGCGGACGAGGCCGCCGACCCGCGTTTCGCGCTGAGCCTGCGGCGGGCCGCCCTGGAGCGGCTCTCCGCCCCGGGGCCCGACGCCGCCGCCTTCGCCCACAGCTACGCCGGCTCGGGCGTGGAGGGGAACGCCGGTGGCCGTCCGGATTGAGCCGGCCCGGAGCGTTCGGGAGAACGCCCGGGCACTGTACGGGTTTTCGCGCGGCACGCAGGCGACCCTGAGCGTGGCGCAGCCGCTGCTCGGCACACTGCTCGCCGACAGCACCCCGCCGCCCGGCCGGCTGGCGCTGTGCCTGCTGGCCTGCCTCGCCGGGTACTTCGCGGTGTTCGCCGCCAACGACCTGATCGACGCGCGCCTCGACCGGGAGCGATTCGCCTACCTGCGGGCCTACCAGGGCTTCGACATCGACAGCGCCGGCGGACGGCACCCGCTGGCGCAGGGCCGCCTGAGCCGCGCGGCGGGCGGGGCGTGGATCGCCGCCCTGGGCGCCGTGGCCCTGGCCGTGGGCGCACTGCTCAGCTGGGTGTGCGCGGCGCTGCTCGCGGCCGCCGCGCTGCTGGAGGCCGTGTACTGCGGTCTTGCGCGGGTGACCCCGTTCAAGTTCCTGCTGACCGGGGTGCTGGTGGCCTGCGGCGGCTGCCTCGGCTGGTTCGCCATGACCTCCGCCGTCGACCGGCCGGTGCTGTGGCTGTTCTGCGTGTGGCTGGCCGCGTGGGAGATCGGCGGGCGGAACATCGTGAACGACTGGGCGGACGTCGAGGAGGACGTCCACCTGGGCGTGCGCACCGTGCCCGTCGTCTACGGGCCGCGGATCAGCGGGGTCCTGACGTTCGGCTGCCTCGTCCTGGCGACGGTGGCGGGCGCCGGGATGTTCGCCGCGGCCTGGCCCTCGCACGGGCTGCTCGGCCCGGCCGCGATGCTGCTGCTGAGCGGGTACGCGCTGATCGCGCCGGGACTGCGGCTGCTGCGCGACCCCCGCCCGCGCCACGCGATGGCGCTGTTCAACCGGGCCAGCCTCTACCCGGCCGCGACGCTCGGGCTCCTGCTGTCCGGCGTACTCACCGACGGCCTGCTCGGCGGGTAGCCGCGGGCGGCGCGGCGTCAGCCGAGCAGCGCGGCGATCAGGGTGAGGGCGGGCACGGCGGCCAGGGTGGACAGCAGGATCGATTCGCGGGCCAGCTGCACCGCGACGTCGTAGCGCGCGGCGTAGGTGAAGAGGTTCTGCGCGGCGGGCAGGGCCGCGACGACCACCACGTTCAGCTGGTCGGTGGCGTCCAGGCGGAACAGCCAGGCCGCCACCGCCCACGCGATGGCGGGCTGGACCACCGACTTCAGCGCCACCGAGAGCAGCACAGGGCCGCGCTCCGCGCCGCGGCCGGGCAGCGCGCTGCCGCGCAGCGAGATGCCGAAGGCGAGGAGGACGGCGGGTACCGCCATGTTGCCGATGAGGACGGCGGGTTCGAAGAGCGCGCCCGGCGGGGTCCAGCCGGAGGCGGCGACCGCCACGCCGGTGAGCGAGCCGATGACGACGGGGTTGCGGAACGGGGTGGTCAGCCGCTGCCAGGGGGTGCGCCGCTCGGTCCCCGCGGTGCCGAGGTCGAGGACGGTGAGCGCGACCGGCGTCAGGATCAGCTGCTGGAAGAGCAGGACCGGCGCGACGAGCGAGGCGTCGCCGAGTACATAGACGGCGATCGGGATGCCCAGGTTGCCCGCGTTGACGTAGGAGGAGCACAGGGCGCCGATCGTGGTGCGGCCCACGCCCCAGCGGCGCAGCGCGCCGACCGCGACGAAGATGCCGCAGGTGGCGAACGTGCCGACCGCGGTGACCAGCAGGGAGGGCGAGAAGACCAGCGTGAGGTCGGCCTCGGCGAGGGTGGTGAACAGCAGGGCCGGGGTGGCGACGGAAAAGGCGAGGCGGGTCAGGACCTCGCGGCCGTTCGCGCCGAGCGAGCCGGTCCGGCCCAGGAGGTAGCCGGTGGCGATGACCGCGGCGATGATGGCGAAGCCGGTGATCACCCCACCCACGACGTCCACCTTCGCATATTCGAACTCTCGGACGGAACGCGGGCCCGGTCAATGTGATCTCGGATGGCGAGACATGCCGCGCCGGGCACCCGAGGCGCGGACAATAAGCATATAAAGTCTCATTTCGTGACGTTCCCCGTGACCGTTTTCTCCACTCTCGTCCCGATCACCCTCCTCGCCACGGCCGGTCTCGCCCCGGCCGGACCCGCCCCCGCGGACACCCCCGCGCCGCGCGCCCTGGTGGCGGCGGCCACAGGGGAGGGCGCCTTCCGCCATCTGACCGCGTTCCAGGACATCGCCGAACGACACGGCGGCAACCGCGCCGCGGGTACCCCCGGCCACGAGCGGTCGGCCCGCTACGCGGGCGCCCTCCTCGCCGAGGCCGGATACCGAGTCACGTACCAGCGCTTCGCGTTCCCCTACCGCGAGCCGGTCACCGAACGCCTGACCCGCCTCGGCGGCGAGCCGCGCGACATCCCGGTACGCGCGCTGTCCTTCACCGGCAACACCCCGGATGGCGGCCTGACCACCACCCTGGCCGACGCGGGCGACGGCTGCGCACCGGACGACTTCGACCCGGCGGCCCTGCACGGCCGGATCGCGCTGATCGAACGCGGCGGCTGCACGTTCGCCGAGAAACAGGCGGGCGCCGCGGCGGCCGGCGCGGCCGCCGTGCTCATCCGCAACAACGTGCCAGGACCCCTGACCGGCACCCTCGGCGGCCCGGACCCGGCGGCGCTGCCCACCGGCGGCCTCGGCCGCGAGGACGGCGCGGCGCTCGCCGGCGCACTCGCCGACGCGCTCGCCGCGGGACAGGAGGTGACCCTGCACCTGGAACTGACCGAGCTCGCCGAGGAACGGACCACGGTCAACGTCATCGCCGAGAGCCGCGGCGGCGACCAGGACCGGGTGGTGATGGCCGGTGCCCACCTGGACTCGGTGCTCGAAGGACCCGGCATCAACGACAACGGCTCCGGCTCGGCCGGGGTGCTGGAGACGGCGCTGCGGCTGGCCGAGACCTCAGGGGGCCGCCACCCGAACCGGGTGCGCTTCGCCCTGTGGTCGGCGGAGGAGTCCGGGCTGCTGGGCTCGGAGCACTACGTGGAGCACCTCCCGCCCGCCGAGCGGGAGGACATCGCGGTGTACCTGAACTTCGACATGATCGGCTCGCCGAACCACGGACAGTTCGTGTACGAGGGCAACCCCGCCGTCACCGAGGACATCACCGCGTTCCTCCGCGGGCGGGGGCAGCGGACCGCCCCGACGCCGTTCAACGGGCGCAGCGACTACGCCCCGTTCGTCGCCGCGGGCATCCCGTCGGGCGGCACGTTCACCGGCGCCGAGGGCATCAAGTCCGAGGCGGAGGCCGGTTACTGGGGCGGCACCGCGGGCGCCGCCTACGACCCCTGCTACCACGCCGCCTGCGACACACTCGACAACATCGGACGGGCGGCGCTCGACACCCACGTGAAGGTCATCGCGCACACCGTCGGCACCTACGCCTGGCGCGCGCCCCACTGAGCCGAGCGGGACCCGGGCCGGACCTGGCCCGGACCCGGTCGCGGTGAATGCCTGATTCGTCACCACAACATGAGGCTGCGACGGAGACGTCCCGCCCGGTAGGCTTCCCGTGTGATCTTCAAGCGCATCGGAAACGGACGACCGTACCCTGACCACGGCCGGGACAACACCCGGCAGTGGGCAGACGTCGCCCCGCGCCCGGTCCGCCTCGACCAGCTGATCACCACCAAACAGCAGCTCGACCTCGAAACGCTGCTGGCCGAGGACTCCACCTTCTACGGTGACCTCTTCGCACACGTCGTCAAGTGGCAGGGCGACCTCTACCTGGAGGACGGCCTGCACCGCGCCGTCCGCGCGGCCCTCCAGCAGCGACAGGTACTCCACGCCCGGGTGCTGGAGCTGGACTGAGCCGCGATTGCTGCGATCGGGTAAGGCCCTGGCATTTCAGCTGATCATTTAGTAGGCGGCCGACGCTCACCTGACTACGCTGCGGACATGAGCATGTTGACGCCCCCGGGCATGGGCGGCAAGAAGTTCCGCGTCACGGGCGACCGGTACCCGCGGATGCGCCCCCGGCGACGGCGCGGCAGGTTCGCGTTCCTCACGGTCGCCGCCCTCGCCACGGCCGGGCTGCTCGGCTACGGAACGCTTCAGCTCATCGACGTGTTCTCGGCGGACGACGACGGCGGACGCGCCCCGCGCGCCCAGGCCGGCCCGCGCCCCGATCAGGACTGCGCGCCGCCCGCCAACGACGAACGCGCCCCCGAGGCGGCGGACGTACCCGAGCCGTCCGCCATCACCGTCAACGTTTACAACGCGACCGGCCGCACCGGCCTCGCCCAGGACACCGCCGACGCGCTGGCGGAACGCGGATTCACCATCGGCGACGTGGCCAACGCCCCGCAGGACCTCGACGGCCAGGTCCAGGCCCCGGGACTGCTGCTCGGCGAGACGGCGGCCGAGGAGTCGGGCGCGCTCACCGTGCTCGGCGCCCAGCTGGAGGGCGCCGAAACCGGCGCCCCCAGGCCCGCCGCCGAGGCCGCCGACCCCGCGAGCGTCGTCGACCTCGTAATCGGCGAGGGCTTCACCGAACTGACCGCGGCCGACGAAGCCGACCGCCGCCTCGCCGCGGCCACCGTCCCCACCGGGAACACCCCCGCCTGCTAGGCCGGGTCATCCGGAGGCGGGCGGCCCGGGTCAGCCGACCGTGCCGTACATCCGGTCGCCCGCGTCGCCCAGGCCCGGCACGATGAACCCCTGCTCGTTCAGGCCCTCGTCGAGCGCCCCGGTGACCACCGTCACCGGCGCCCCGGCCAGCGCCGCCTCCAGCCGCTCCACGCCCTCGGGCGCCGCCAGCAGGCAGATGACCGTCACGTCGTCCGCGCCGCGCCGCATCAGCTCGCCCACCGCGGCCACCAGCGTGCCGCCGGTCGCCAGCATCGGGTCGAGCACGTAGACCTGACGCCCCGACAGGTCCTCGGGCATCCGGTTCGCATAGGTGGACGCCTCCAGCGTCGCCTCGTCCCGGATCATCCCGAGGAAGCCGACTTCGGCCGTCGGCAGCAGCCTGACCATGCCGTCGAGCATGCCCAGACCTGCCCGTATGATCGGCACGACCAGCGGACGCGGATGGGAGAGACGTACACCCGTGGTCGCCGTCACCGGGGTCGCGATGTCGACCAGCTCGGTGCGGACGTCACGGGTCGCTTCGTAGGCCAGCAGCGTGACGAGTTCATCGGCCAGCCGCCGGAACGTCGGAGAGTCGGTACGCGCGTCGCGCAGCGTGGTCAGCTTGTGCGCCACCAACGGGTGGTCGACGACATGGGTCCGCATGGGTTCGACAGTATCGAACACCACCGGCACTCCAGGACTGACCGGCGGGTTTCCCGTTGTGGACCGCCGGTGGACAAAGAACGGCGGCGGCGTGGAGAGTGGTGCATGGCAGGAGGAGGGCATATGCCGCCCCGGCGCCCGAGCCCGGCCGACCGCGCCCGTACCCGTCCGTTCGCGCGAGGAACAACGCGCGCGAACATTCCGTTGGTGAACTGCCGAGTTACCCGACAGCGCACCCCTTTTCTGCCACGATGCAGGTGGCACTGCCGAACCGAGTGGGGAGAGTCACGGTGTACTTCACCGCACTGCTCGCGCGGACCGATAATGGTTGGGAAGCGAGTGATACAGAGCTCGATGACGTGGAGAGTCTCGACGAGCTGGCCGAGTTGGCCCGCGCGGCGACTCCCGACGACGAGACGGTTCTCGTCTGCATCGAGCAGGAAGGTGCCTGGTTCGGTCTCGTCCGTGTGGACGGCGAGGACGACCCGAGGATCTTCGTCTCCGACGCCGCACGGGCGATGCGCAGCGCCTACGGCGAAATCCTGCTGACCGATGAGCTGCTGGGCCGCGAGCCGGAGGGCCCCGACGTTCTGGACCAGCTGGCCGGCCTGGACGGCTCCCAGGACGGCGAAGGGGCCGAGGCCGAAGAAGAGGACGACCACGAGCCCGGTTCCCCCGACGCGGTGCCGCGCGGCCCGCTCGGCGACTCCGGCCTGCTGGCGGACCTGGGGATCGACGCCGGCACCGTTCTGAAGCTCACCCCCGACGACGCGCTCGGCGAGATCGCCGACGCGCTGGGCTGCGCCGAGGTCCTCGAGGCGGTCAGGTGACGCCCGCCCCATGAGCGACTGACCGACCGCCCGAATGACCCGATGACCGATGACCCGATGACCCGATGACCCGATGACCGAAGAGACCCCCCGCGTGACCGCGCGGGACCCGCTGCGCGACCCGTGGCGGCCGGCGATGCGCGAAGCGCTGACGCGGGCCGCCGCCGCGACGAAGGCGGGAGACGTACCCGTCGGCGCCGTGGTCCTCGGCCCCGGCGGCCCGGACGGCCCCGTCCTCGGCACGGGGCACAACGAACGGGAGGCCACCGGCGATCCGACCGCGCACGCCGAGGTACTGGCGCTGCGGGAGGCGGCCGGACGGCTCGGCGCCTGGCGGCTCACCGGCTGCACGCTGGTCGTCACGCTGGAGCCGTGCACGATGTGCGCGGGCGCCGGCGTGCTCGCACGCGTCGACCGCGTGGTGTACGGCGCCACCGACCCCAAGGCCGGCGCCGCCGGCTCCCTGTGGGACGTCCTGCGCGACCGACGCCTCAACCACCGCCCCGAGGTGATCGGCTCGGTCCTCGCGGAAGAGTGCGGCCGGCTGCTGACGGACTTCTTCCGTTCCCCCTGACCCTTCCGGTTTTCTGCCGGGCCCCGGCGTGGGATAGGCTTCCTCCCGGTAGCGTGTCCGAGCGGCCTAAGGAGCTCGCCTCGAAAGCGAGTGTGGGGGCAACTCCACCGAGGGTTCAAATCCCTCCGCTACCGCTCTGAGCAGTACCGACGAGAGGGCGGGCCCCACGGGGTCCGCCCTCTCGCCGTGCGTCCGTCTCAGTTCGGGGAGCGGCGCCAGGGGGCGCGGGTTGCCTTGTCTGGTTCAATGGCCGCTCGTCCGGCCGACCGCCCGGAGTCGTTCGTCTCGGAGGCATCCCATGACGCTGGCGCAGGCGAGGAAGATCGCCCTGTACGTCCTGACCGTTGCCGCGTTCTACGCCGTGATGACTTCCCCCGCCAGGTCCGCCGAGTTCGTTCACCTCCTCTTCGAGGCGCTCTCCGGCGCGGCGGACGCGGTCGGCGACCTGCTGACCGGCCGCTGATCAACACGTAGTTAACCGGTGCTTGCACACAGTGGACCTGTCTTGTGATGCTATGAATGGTTTTGCCCGGTGGTGATAGCCGTGAAGGAGTGGTCGGGAGGTGGCGGCGACGCAGAGCCGGGGTGCGGCAGCGCGGGCGCTCACACAGGCCCTGTTCGAGCGGCTGGCGGACTGTCCCGCGGGGAGTACCGAGCGCGCCCGGGTGCGTGCCGCGCTGGTCGAGGCGAACCTGCCGCTGGTCCGCTACGTCGCGCTGCGCTTCCGCAGCAGGAACGAGCCGATGGAGGACATCGTCCAAGTCGGCACGATCGGCCTGATCCACGCGATCGACCGGTTCGACAGCGAGCGCGGCGTGCAGTTCCCCACCTTCGCCATGCCGACGATCGTCGGCGAGATCCGCCGCTACTTCCGCGACAGCGTGCGCAGCGTGCACGTGCCGCGGCGGCTGCACGAGCTGTGGGCGCAGGTCCGCGGGGCGGCAGAGGAGTTGACGGTCGCGCTGGGGCGGACCCCGACGGCCGCCGAGATCGCGGAACGGCTGCGCATCCCCGAGGAGGACGTGCTGGCGAGCTTCGACGCCGGCCGGGCCTACCGGGTGACCTCGCTCGAGGCCGCGGGCGAGCGGGACGACGGGATGCCGGGGCTCATCGACCGGCTGGGCTATGAAGATCCGGGACTGGTCGGCGTCGAGCACCGCGCGCTGGTCCGGCATCTGCTGGTGCAACTGCCCGAGCGCGAACGGCGCATCCTGCTGATGCGGTATTACCGCAATCTGACGCAGTCCCAGATCAGCGCGGAGCTCGGCGTTTCGCAGATGCACATTTCCCGGCTGCTCTCGCGGAGCTTCACCCGGCTGCGTGCCGCAAATCCGCTCGACGCCTAAGTCTCACGAGCTACTCAACTTCGGGAACTCAGCCCTCAGCTGTGCCGTTTTATCGACATGAAGCTACGTCGCGTTGATGACATGTGACATTCTGTGGGAACCGCGTTTGCCGTGGCGGCAGAGCCGGTATCCACGAGAGGGCGCCTTCTCTCGTCTGAAGTCACATCCGGAAGCGCGCCGCCGCGACCCGTCCACGACCTCAAGGGGGTGGCATGTCCGTAGAACTGGGCAGCTCCAAGGTGCTCACCACGACCGGCACGCCGCATGTACCCGCGCCGCACGTACCCTCGTTGCCGCAGGAAGCTCCCGCGGAGACCGGCAACCTCGACACCCGCACGCTGTCGCGTTCCCTGTTCCAGCGGCTGTCAGCGCTCGACGCGGACAGCCCCGAGCGCGGATACGTGCGGGACACCCTGATCGAGCTCAACCTTCCGCTGGTGCGCTACGCGGCGGCCCGGTTCCGCAGCAGGAACGAGCCGATGGAGGACATCGTCCAAGTCGGCACCATCGGGCTGATCAAGGCCATCGACCGGTTCGACTGCGAACGGGGCGTGGAGTTCCCGACGTTCGCGATGCCGACGGTGGTCGGTGAGATCAAGCGGTTCTTCCGCGACACCTCGTGGTCGGTGCGCGTCCCGCGCCGGCTCCAGGAGCTGCGGCTCGCCCTCACCAAGGCGAGCGACGAGCTGTCCCAGCGGCTCGACCGCTCCCCGACCGTGCCCGAGCTGGCCGCGTGCCTCGGCGTCTCGGAGGACGAGGTCGTCGACGGCCTCGCCGTGGGCAATGCCTACACCGCCAGCTCTCTGGACTCACCCTCGCCCGAGGAGGACGGCGGCGAGGGCTCGCTGGCCGACCGGCTCGGCTACGAGGACACCGCCCTGGAGGGTGTCGAGTACCGCGAGTCGCTGAAGCCGCTGCTGGCCAGGCTGCCCGCCCGCGAGCGCCGCATCATCATGCTGCGCTTCTTCGGGAACATGACGCAGTCCCAGATCGGCGAGGAGGTCGGCATCTCGCAGATGCACGTCTCCCGACTGCTGACGCGCACCCTGGCACAGCTGCGCGAGGGGCTGACCGCGGAGGAGTGAGGAGACCCGGGCCGGCGGACCCGCCGCCGGTCCGGGGGAGTTCGATGCGCCACGCGGGCGCGCCACGTGGGCGCGTCGCGCGCCGTCAGCCGAGGGCCAGCCAGGCCACCGCGGCCAGCACGACGACCGCCACGACGACGCCCACGATCAGGCCGACGCGCGGCCCGGCCGACGGCGGCGCCGCTGGTGTGACCTGCCGCGACGCGGTAGTGCTGTCGTTGACGAACGCCTGGAACATCTGCGTGCTGCCCGCCGGGTCGTGGTCCTGCGGACCCTGCGGGCCCTGGGGCGGCTGAGGGGCGTGCGGATTGTGGGCCATGCCTGCCGACCCTAGCGAACGCGCCGCGGACACCGACAACCGGTCCGCCGCGTTCCGGAACCAATCAGGCCGGTATCCGCCCTTGAGTTGGTCTGCGCCACGCTCGAAGCTGTGTCATGGGCATGGGAGGCGCCCCACAACTCCCCACCTTGGAGTGGTGCCCGTGAAACGCGTCAGACGCATGATCGCCGCAGTGTCCGTGCTGGCCGTGGCCTGGACGCTCCCGCACGCCTACGCCGCGGCCGACCCCGCCCAACCGGCCGCGTCCGAGGCCGCGTCCGAGGAAACCCCGGCCGAGGCCGCACCCGCACCCGCCGCCGTCGTCTTCGAAGAGAATTTCGACGGTCCGGCCAGCTCCGCGGTGAACGGCGACCGGTGGCAGCTGGAAGTCGGCGACAACGTCAACAACCATGAGTTGCAGTACTACACGCCCGGCAACGCCAACGCCGCCCTCGACGGCCAGGGCAACCTGGTGATCACCGCCCGCCGGGAGAATCCGGGCAACTACGCCTGCTGGTACGGCCGGTGCGAGTACACCTCCGCCCGCATGAACACGGCGGGCCGCTTCACCGCCCAGTACGGCCACGTCGAGGCCCGCATGAAGCTGCCGCGCGGGCAGGGCATGTGGCCCGCGTTCTGGATGCTGGGCAACGACATCGGCAGCATCGGCTGGCCCGCCAGCGGAGAGATCGACGTCATGGAGAACGTCGGCTTCGAGCCGGGCACCGTGCACGGCACCCTGCACGGCCCCGGATACTCCGGTGGCGAGTCCATCGGCGGCGCGTACACCCTCCCCGGCGGGCAGGCGTTCGCCGACGGGTTCCACACGTTCGCCGTCGACTGGTCGCCGAACGCCATCACCTGGTCGGTCGACGGGCAGGTGTACCAGACCAGGACGCCCGCCGATCTGGGCGGCGACCCCTGGGTGTTCGACAAGCCGTACTTCCTCATCCTCAACCTCGCCGTCGGCGGCTACTGGCCGGGCAACCCCGACGGCTCCACCGTCTTCCCGCAGCAGCTCGTCGTCGACTACGTACGCGTCACCACCGGCGACAGCGGCGGCGGCCGAACCGGCCCGATCCGCGGCCTGGGCGGCAAATGCGTCGATGTCGCGGGGGCCGGCACCGCCAACGGCACGCCCGTGCAGCTCTACGACTGCAACGGGTCGGCCGCGCAGAACTGGACCATCGGCACGGACGGCACCATCCGCGCCCTCGGCAAGTGCCTCGACATCGACGGCGGCACCGCGGACGGGTCCCCCGCGCAGATCTGGGACTGCCACGGCGGGCCCAACCAGCAGTGGGTCGCCAACGCCGCACACGACATCGTCAACCCGGCCGCCGACAAGTGCCTGGACGCCACGGGCAACTCCTCGGCGAACGGCACCCGTCTGCAACTGTGGACCTGCACCGGCGCGGCCAACCAGAAGTGGACGGCGCCATAGACCCCAGAGCCCCACGGCCCGAGGGCCCCAGAGCCCCACGGCCCGAGGGCCTCTGAGCGCCTGCTCTAGGAACCGAGCGTGAGCCGCAGCACCGTCAGCCCGCTCGGCGTGCGGACTTCCAGCGAAGCGATGTCCGCACGCCGCAGCGGGGTGCCCACCGTGAGGTAAGCCGTGTCCTGCGGCAGCGCATGCCAGCTCGCCAGCTCCGCCACGGTGCCGTCGGGGGCCACCGCGACCAGCAGGTAGTCGCCGCCGCGGTCGCCGCCGTACTGGCACTCCATCTCCACGCGCATGCCGCCCTCGGCGTCCACGAGGCCGACCGTCGCCGACACCGGGTAGCGGCCGACCGGCGTCATCGCCGACTCCGGTTCCTCCGCCGCGCCGCCCCCGCCGAGCAGCGTGAACACCAGGGCCACGCACGCCGCGAGCGCCACCGCCGCGGCCGAGATGCCGGTGAGCAGGCGCCGCCTGCGCCGGGCCGCGGCGACCCGGGCGAGCAGCCCCGGCAGCAGTTCGGGAGGCGGCGGCCGGCCCGCGGCCGACTCGGTCTGCGCGAGCAGCCCGGGCAGCCCGGCCAGCTCCCGCACCGCACGCGCACAGGACTCGCACGTGCGCATGTGCTCCTCGAACGCGGCCCGTTCCTGCGGTGCGAGCGCGCCGAGCACGTAGGCCCCGTCGAACGTCCGGAACGAATCCCCGCTCATCGGGTCACGCCCTTCTCCTCGAGCGCCAGGCGCAGCGCGCGAAGGGCGTAGTGAGTCCGTGACTTGACCGTACCTTCGGCGATCCCGAGCCGCGCGGCCGCCTCGGCCACCGACAGGCCCTGGAAATAGCACAGGACCAGCACCTCCCGGTGGCGGGCGGACAGTTCGTCCAGCGCGTCCGCGACCAGCCAGCCCTGCACGGCGCGTTCGGTGTCGTCGGGCACGGTCGGCTCGGGCAGCGCGTCGGTGGTGATCTCCGAACGCGCCGCCGCCGACCGCCAGCCGTCGATCACGATGCGCCTCGCCACGGTGAACAGCCAGGCGCGGGCCGAGCGCGCCGACTGGTCCAGCACGCCGGGGTGCCGCCAGGCGCGCAGCAGCGTCTCCTGCGTGACGTCCTCGGCCCGCGCGCGGTCGCCACCCGTGAGGTGGAGCGCGAACGACCACAGCGCCGCGGCGTGCTCGTCGTGCAGGGCGCGCATCAGCTGGTCCTCCGCGCTTTCGTTCATGCCCGCGCGCCCCGCTGCGCGCCCCGACGCGCGCCCAGGTGGGGGTGGCGGCCGAGGCGGAGGCGGAGCGCGAGCAGGGCGGTGCCGCCCACGATGCAGGCCGCCTCGGTCACCACGCCCCAGACCTCCTCGTCGGTGCGGAACTGCTCCTCCACGCCGAAGAATCCGACGGTCAGCGACAGCACGTACGCCAGCAGCGTCGCCGCGCCGAACCCGACGGCCGCCAGCTCCGGCAGCCAGTGCCCGCGCCAGATGGCCACGGCGACGGCGAGCACCGCGCCGGCGCCTACGTTCACCAGGAACAGCGGCCCGACGACGTCGTCGTAGCGCGCCCAGTCCTGCCACACGACCAGATGCACCCACGCCGACCCCAGCAGGCCGAGCACCACCAGTATCCGCAGCCCCCAGCCGACCATGGTTCGCTCCCTTGTGTCATGCCCGCGTTCCGTCTCGACCCCACACACGAGACGGGGGCACCGGAGGTTCAAAAATGAACTGAACCGGGACCGGGGTGGTTTCGTGTGCACGGGTATGACTGCGACCCCACACACCCACACCCGCCGCCGCACCCTCCTCGCCGCGACCGCCGCCTCCGCCGGCACCCTGGCCCTCGCGGCGTGCGGCGACGACAGCGACGACGAGAACGGCGAGAACGGCGAGAACGGCAACGACGCCGAGAACGGCAACGACGGCAACGACGACGCCGCGCCGCAGAACCCCGAAGGCCCGGGCGGCGCCCTCGCCGCGCTGGCCGACGTGCCGGTGGGCGAGGCGACGGCCGCCACGACCCCGGACGGCGACGACGCCCTGCTGTTCCGCGCCGACGAGACGACGGTCGCCGCGTTCAGCGCGGTCTGCACCCACCAGGGCTGCGGCGTCCAGCCGGCCGGCACCGAACTGCACTGCCCCTGCCACAATTCGGTTTTCGACGCCGCCACCGGCGAAGTGCTCAGCGGGCCCGCCGACGAACCGCTTCCGGCCATCCGGGTGAAAATCGAAGGACAGCAGATCGTGCCGGAATAACCGCGCACCGCGCCGGGTTCTGCCGCGCATGATGAACTCGGAAAGCGCGGAACGGCCGGCCAGGGCGCCGCTCGCCGCGGACCTCGGCCGCATCGGCATCTGGAGCGGCGCACTCAACTCGTCCGATCAGGCACGCGGCGGCGAAACCGCCGAGGCCGCCGCGGAGCTTGAGCGCCTGGGCTACGGCACCCTGTGGCTGGGCGCCAGCCCCGGCGTCGCCCAGGCCCGTCCCGCGCTCGACAGCACGTCACGGCTCACGGTCGCCACCGGCATCATCAGCATCTGGGACTACGAACCGGCCGCCGTAGCCGCCGAGTTCGCCGAGGTGAACGAGGCGCACGGCGGTCGGTTCGTGCTCGGGCTCGGGGTGAGCCACGGCGCCGCGACTCCGCGTTACCGGCGGCCGTACTCCGCGATGACCGACTACCTCGACGCCCTCGACGCCGCGGAACGCCCCGTTCCGCCCGCCCGCCGCGTGCTCGCCGCGCTCGGCCCGCGGATGCTGAAGCTGTCCGCCGACCGGGCCGGCGGCGCCCACCCCTACCTCGTCACCCCGGGCCACACCGCGCAGGCCCGTGCCGAGCTCGGCGACGGCGCGGTGCTGGCGCCCGAGCTGAAGGTCGTCCTCGACGAGGACCTGCCGCGGGCCCGCGCCACCGCCCGCGCGTACCTGTCGTTCTACCTGGCCCTGCCCAACTACACCAACAACCTGCGCCGCCTCGGCTTCGAGGACGACGACTTCCGCGACGGCGGCAGCGACCGGCTGCTCGACGCGGTGTTCGCCCTCGGGGGCGCGGACGCCGTGCACGCCCGCGCACAGGAGTACCTGGCCGCGGGCGCCGACCACCTCGCGCTCCAGGTCGTCACGGAGGACCCGCTCCACGACATTCCGCTGCCCGCCTACGGCACCCTCGCCGCCGCCTTCGGGCTCGGCGGCCATGATGGGTGAATGAACCACACCCTCCGGCTCGCCCAGCGCCAGGACGCCGACGAGCTGCTCGGCCGCAGCCCGCTGGCCGCGCTCGTCGGCATGCTCCTCGACCAGCAGGTGCCGATGGAGTGGGCCTTCACAGGCCCGCGCACCATCGCCACCCGCCTCGGCCGCGACGACCTCGACGCCCGCGAGATCGCGGCCCTGCCACCCGAGGACTTCGCCGCCGTCCTGGCCGCCAAACCCGCGGTGCACCGTTACCCGGCGGCCATGGCCAAGCGCATCCAGCAGCTGTGCCAGCACCTCACCGACTACCACGACGGCGACGCCGAGGCCCTGTGGCGCGACGCCGGAACGGGCGCCGAGCTGCTGAAACGGCTGAACGGACTGCCCGGCTTCGGCAAGCAGAAGGCGCAGATCTTCCTGGCGCTGCTCGGCAAGCAGCTCGGCGTCACCCCTGAGGGCTGGCGCGAGGCCGCGGGGCCCTACGGCGAGGAGGGCTCCTACCGTTCCGTCGCGGACATCACGGGCCCCGAGTCCCTGACCCGGGTGCGCGCGGCCAAGCAGGAAGCCAAGCAGCAGGCCAAGCGCGCCGCGGGCTGACCCGTTCCCGCGCCGTAGGGTGGGGAGCATGCAAACGGGTGAGCGCATCGGCTCCGGGCGAAGCGCCGACGTGTACGCGCTCGTCGGCGACCCGGGCCGCGTGCTGCGCCGCTACCGCGACGGCACCGATGCCACCGGCGAGGCCGCCCTCATGGCGCGCCTCGCCGCCCTCGGCTACCCGGTGCCCGCCGTTCACCCCGAGGACGCGCCGGGACCCACCGATCTCGTGATGGAACGGCTCACCGGCCCCACCATGCTGCAAACCCTCCTCACCGAGACCGCCGCCGCCGATGTCGGCGCCCGCGCCGGCGCCACCCTCGCCGGCCTGCTGCACCGGCTGCACGCGCTCCCCGGCCGGATCGTCCACCTCGACCTGCACCCGGACAACGTGATCCTCGGCCCGCGCGGCCCCGTGGTGATCGACTGGTGCAACGCGGACACCGGCCCGCCCGGCCTGGACTGCGCCATGTCGGCCCTCATCCTCGCCCAGGCCGCGGTCGGCGCGTTCCCGCAGGCCCGGCCGGTCCTCGCCACGCTGCTCCCCCGCCTCGACGGCACCCTGGAAACCCACCTCCCGGCAGCCACGGCCCGCCGCGCCGCCGACCGCGGCGCGGCCCAGGAGGCCGCGCTCCTCGACGAGGCGGTCGCCCTCATACACGCTCTGCGCGGAGCCCAACCTCAAATTTCGCTCTGAGTATCGGTCCGGGCCATTTGCCCGGCCCCCGGCCGGGCATGGGAACGAGGTAAGGACGTCCCTTCCGGACCCCGGAGTGCGGCCATGACAGTCAACCCGCCAGCCACCACCCCGGAAGTCGGCACGATGGCCCGCGACGTCTCGCGCGGCCGAGTCGGCCGCGTAATGGCCCACCTCTACGGCGCGGTCTGGCTGCGCCCCCCGGGCGGCGGCCAGGAGTGGACCGCCCGCCCCGAAGACCTCGCCCCGGTGACCGCCTCCGAATCCCTGAGCCCCCGCGTCGCCGAGCTGAACCGCCGAGCCCGGCACAGCCGCTGAGCATCGGCACGCGCCCGGTGGGAACCCGGGACGCGAACGGCCGTGAAGGCGACCTCGACGCGACAAAGGGCGAAGACATGACCAGGGAAAAGGAGCCCCGCCCCGGCGACCGCGTGGCATGGAGCAGCCACGGGAGCGAGGCCGTGGGCGAGGTGACACGCAAAATCACCGAACGCACACGGGCCGCAGGCCGAACGGTCAACGCCTCCCCGGAACACCCGCAGTACGAGGTGCGGAGCGAAAAATCGGGCGGCACCGCCGTGCACAAACCGGAAGCGCTCCGCAGAAAGGAGGACGACGCACAGTGAACGCCACCACACAGGACCGCGAGGAGACGATCACCGCATTCCAGCACGCCGTCAACCTCCCGGCCCACCGCCTCGAACAATGGCTGACGACGGAGGAATCCCACGCCGCG
Source organism: Streptomyces sp. MP131-18 (assembly GCF_001984575.1). GTDB lineage: Bacteria > Actinomycetota > Actinomycetes > Streptomycetales > Streptomycetaceae > Streptomyces > Streptomyces johnsoniae. The sequence goes on from NZ_LZNS01000001.1 coordinate 3,809,806, forward strand.
GGCCAGCACAAGGGAAAGAACCAGGAAAGCACCGGCCACGCGTCGGGCCGCCGCATCGTGCAGCTGATGCACACCAAGAAGCCCGACCTGACGGACGACGACCTGGCCCACATGCGGAAGGTCACCGGCTACATCCACCGCCACCTGAAACAGCGCCCGAAAGGCGACGTGACACACTCCCGCTGGCGCCACTCCCTGATGAACTGGGGCCACGACCCCTGCCGCTGACCCCCCACTCCCGGAGAACGCCGACGCTCAACGCACGGCGTTCTCCTCACAGGGAGTCATCTCCAACGCCCCGGCAAACAACGGCTGAATGACATCGGCCAGCACCCGCCGCGACTCGTCCTCATCCCCCGGGTGCTCGGTCTCGAGAACGAGCGTCAGCTGGTCAATGTAGTTGTGCCCCCCGGGCCCCGGCACGGCACAAGCCGCAGTCGCCATAGCCACCCCCGGCCACACCACAGCCTCGAACTCCCCGGACACACTCTCGGCATCCGCCATGTCGAGGCCGCGGGACTCCGTTCCGGCATCCTCGAAGCCGTCGCCCCCCGCGGCATCGGCATTGAGCACAATCTCCTCGTCCACCAACACCCGGCACCAGCGGGTCGGCTGGCTGTCGAACCGCTCGAACGACTGGGCAACGTCCAACTCGGAACCGGGCGGGAAAAGCGGCTCGTAAAGCTCCTCGGCCATGTCGACACCGCACAGGGTCTCCGGCAAGGCGTACTCACGCTCGCCGGACCCGCCGCACCCGGTCACCATTGACGACACCGCCAGCAGAGCCGTCGTTGCCATGACCTTCGCACGGACATTACTCATCACTGCTGGGACCCCTCGGGCGGCTGCCAATCAATCATTCTTCCGAAGTTGTCCCGCGTCGCCATCTCGACCGTATTGCGGAACAATCGCGGCATCTGGCTGTCCTCGCCGTATCTCTCCCCAGCGGCAACCGTGACCGCATTGCTCGCCGACGCCATCGCCGAATCGTAGTCGGCCATGTACCCGTCCCGGGCATCCTCGGCCGCCTGATCACTGTTATCGCGCTCCAGCGTCGAGAAGATGGCGTCCGACAGCTCGCCGACACCCCATTCGACGACCGCCCCCGCCACCTCGTATCTCGCTGACACGGCCCCCACGGCCTGGTCCAGGACGACGCCGGTCCAGTCCTGAATCATGCCCACCCTGTCGTTGTGCTCCTGATCGCCCGCGATCCCCTGCTCGAAGACCGCGTTGGCCCTCGCCTCACTCATGACGCCCGCCATCTGCGCACCGGGAGCGACAGCTTGCGAAACGGCCTCCTCCCTTCCCACATCAGACGGCAGCTCGATCGTCATGGCACTATCCACGGCCAGCGTGGTGTACGCCTGCTGGGCACCGGTGATGATCCCGTGTGCCTCCTGGTCCCTGCCGAGCTGGCCAAGGAAAGCGGCAACCGCGTCCCGGTCCCCCAGCTCGACGCGGCCTTCGGCCTCGGGCAGGATCTCCAGGCCACTCAACTGCGCCTGAAAATCCCCCATGTACGCGGCCGTCATCCTGGCCAGCTCCGGGCGCAGGGACTGGAACTGCCCGCCGTCCGCGATCAGTGCCGCCTCGTTCGCCGAGAACTTGTCGAACACCATCTCCGTGATCGCCCCGCCGCCCGAGGTCAGGCGCAGCTCGACGGGGCGCTCGCCCGCCGGGACGCCCGTCGTCGCGGCCTGGAGGGCCGCGCCGAAGCCGTCCTGGCCGGTCGGCACGTCAACGGCCTGCGTCGGCGTGACAAACATGTTCATGTGTGACCAGTCGCGCTCGTCGATCAGGTATTCCAGTCGACCGTTGCCGCCGCTCGGATCGAGGTAGGACGTGGCGATGGGCGGCTGGTCGCCCATGATCCCGAGCATGGTGTCCATCGGATCGACCGTGAACCACTCGAGGTCCGTGTCGTCCAGCCCGTCGACCCCGGCCTCGTCGGAGCCCTGGAGCCAGAAGTCCGGGTCTCCGCCCATCGACGGGTCCTCGGCCGCACGGATGTTGTCGGCGAGGTCGTGCAGCAGCCGCTGCGAGTAGTCCGCCTCCCCGGAACTCATCAGGCTCGTCAGCAGCTGGTAGCCGCGCACGTCCTGCCCGGTCAGCCCGTCCACCCGGTACTCGGCACGGCCCGCCTCGTCCAGCTCCGCCATGAACCGCCCGTAGAGCAGGCCCTGTTCCGTTCGCGCCCACTGACCGTGCTCCATGCTGCCCGGCTCCAGGGACGGCACGTCCGTGCCCGTGGCGAGCAGCGTTCGCATGTGGTCCTGGAGCGCGACGAAATCCCGCCGCGTGTCTCCTTCTCCGCCGACGACCTGGCCGCCGACCTGGGCGGCCAGGTCGACGAAACCAGCGCCGCCCAGCCCGTCCAGCAGCTCCCGTGCGAACTCCGGGTCGTCCGCTTCCAGTTCGAGCAGCCGCACCAGCTCCGCCCGTTCGTCCGCCGACAGCTCCTCCCCGGCCGCGAGCCGGCCGCCCAGCTCGTGGGCCCGGGCTGCAAGCACCTCGTCGGCCGTGTCCTCGGCCGCGCCGTTGAAGATGCCCGCCCGGCGGCCGTCGTTCGCCTCCATGAACTGTGTGAGCGCCAGGTGCAGGCTGTCATCCGCCTGCCCCACCGCCTCCACGGCCCGGTCCACTTCCCCCTGCCGGACACCGCGGTCCCGCGTCAGCCGCTCGTACTCCGTGTCGTTGGCCCACTCGGGGTCCAGCAGGACCCGGCCCTCGCCGTTGACCTCGAACCCCTCGGCCCTGATGTCGGCGACGACCGCCTCCAGCGCACCGCGCAGCCGCACCAGCTCCGCCTTGCCGTCCCTGATCACGGCCGCCAGCGCCCGCGCCTCCGCCTTGGCCGCGTCCAGCTCCTGTTCGGTCGCGGAGAACTGGAAACTGGCCGCCCCCGCGCTCTCTCCGACCCACAGCTCCTCGTGGCCGGGCAACGAGGCCACCTCGCTGCGGTAGTTGGCCGCGACGTCCTCGAACCCGTCCGAGGCGGCGTCCAGCTCGCTCGCCGCGGTCTCCAGGATCTCGAAGTCCTGCTCGATGATCTCGGCGTAGGTCGGCACGGCTCACCAAGTGCCGTCGGCGAGGCTGCCCAACTGCCCGAACTGGTACGTCGTCTCCAGCTCGCCGCCCGCGAATCCCGTGGAGACGCCGCGCAGCGCCTCCGCCTCGGCCCGCAACTGCGCGGTCAGCAGCTCGACTTTGCCCGCCCAACCGTCGGAAACGGTCCGGAGGCCCGTGGCACACGCCCACCCGCTCATCCGGGCCGACGCCCGGCTCAGCTCGTCCACCGGCAGGTTGCCCTCCCGGCGCGCGTCCGGCAGCAGCTCGGTCTCCAGGTAGTCCGCCGCCGCGCGCTGAGCGTCGGAACTGGCCGCCAGCCGATCGTTCGCACCGCCCGCCCCCGAAACGTGACGCGACGCACTGATCTGCTCCTCGCGGGCGGCAGCCTGCAACTGCGCCCACTCCTCGTCGAACGCTCCCACCGAGGCTCCCCCCACGAGAACTGCACGGAACGTGCCGTCCATACTACGCTGCGGCCTCGCGCGATCCCCGGCGCCTGCGGGCCCGAGTTCGTCAGGAACGATCCTGCGGGCAACGCCTGCTTCGGCCGGACCGCCGAGGAGTTCCCCGCGTTGACGCGCGCGGCGCTCGACGAACACGGTGAGGTAGTGGCGCGCGGGAACAGCGTTCCCTCCGCCCCCCGCCCTCCGCGTGCCCGGCCGCGGCGCGTTGCCGGCGACGGCTGGGACGAGGTGCTGCGGTGGGCGCTCACCGACCGGGACCACGGCGCGCGGCCCGACACGGTGAGCGCCATCGATGTCACCATCCGGTCCGACTGCCTCGGCCGGGACGCGCTGCGGCGCAATGCCGCGTTCCTCGGCTTCACCGAGCTGATCGCCCCGGTCCGCCCCCCGGCCGAGCACCACGAGCCGGACACGCCGATGGCCGAGCACGGCTTCCCGCCGACCCGTGGCCGCGCACCCACGTCCGGGCGGGCGGAGTGATCGACCACCGGCTCCCTGGCCCAGTGGTCCCCGGCGGCCTCTCCCCGGTCCAGTGCATGCCGAACGAGGGCTACGCCGTCTGCGTCGAACCCAACGTGTGGGTCCGCCACCGACTCGCTGGCCTTGACACCGGCGTCAAGGTCTAACGTCGCGGGTGAACAGGGAGGAGCCGCACATGCGGATCGGAGAGCTGGCCGAACGGGCCGGCGTCAGCTCGCGGTCGCTGCGCTACTACGAGGCGCAGGGGCTGCTGCCGGCCCGCCGCACCGCGAACGGCTACCGCGAGTACGGCGAGGAGGACCTGCGGATGGTGCGCGAGATCCGCACCCTGCTCGACCTCGGCTTCGCGCTGGAGGAGACCCGGCCGTTCGTCGAGTGCCTGCGCGACGGGCACGAGGCGGGCGACCGCTGCCCGGACTCGCTCGCCGTCTACCGGCACAAGCTCGCCGAACTGGACGCGTGCATCGCACGCCTCGGCGAGGTGCGTGAACGGATCGCCGGCCAGTTGGCGCGAGCCGCCGAGCCGCGCTGCGCATTCTCCCCCGAAGCGGCCCGCCGAACGCAAAGGACCCCACCGTGACCCGCGACCCCGCTCCCGCCGTCGTCACCGTCACCGACGACACCTTCGACCAGCTGGTCCTGCGCAGCGCGCGACCGGTCCTCCTCGAATTCTGGGCCCCCTGGTGCGGCCCGTGCCGGCAACTGGCCCCGGTCCTCGAAGAGATCGCCCGCGAGCAGGCCGACCGCCTGACCGTGGCCAAACTCAACATCGACGAGAACCCCGTCACCACGACCACCCAGCACGTCCTGGCCGCCCCCACCCTGCACCTGTACGCCAACGGCGCCCTGACCAAATCCCTGGTCGGCACCCGCCCGAAACACCACCTGCTCCAACTCCTGCCCACCTGACCACCCCGCCCCCAAGCCCTTTGTGCTACGGCGCGCTCGGCAGGACTCCAGCCTTTCCGCGGCGCTGCCGTCAACCCCGCGTTCCCCGTCCCGGCAGGAGCCGGGACCGTCATGTCGGAACCGTTGACACTCGTGGGAGTGGCCGGTCCCACCGCTGTGATCGCATCTGGTCGGCGGTCGGCATGCCCGTCTCCGCCGTGCGGGCTGACCGTTCCGCCGTCGCGTCTGCGGGCCCTGGCGGGGGGTGCCGCGCTCGCCGGCAGATCGCCATAGTGACGATCAGGTGAAAGATGCGTTGCTGTGCCGCACGCGAAAGCCCCGTTCCGTGATCGGAACGGGGCTTTGACCTGCGCGCTCGGCAGGATTCGAACCTGCAACCTTCTGATCCGTAGTCAGATGCTCTATCCGTTAAGCTACGAGCGCCTGGCCCCTTGGGGCCGGTGCGGGGACAACATTACATGACCTGCGGCCGCTGGTGAAATCCGTATCCCGTGGGGGTGCTGACCTGCGGGAACAGCGGAATGCCCTGGTCGTTTGGGGTGGACCAGGGCACAGATGGCGGAGGCTCCGGGATTTGAACCCGGGATGGGGGGTTACCCCAAACCGCATTAGCAGTGCGGCGCCATAGACCAGACTAGGCGAAGCCTCCTCGCACGACAGCGCGGGCTACGCCGCGTGCGTGCGAGCAAATAATGCCACAGCCCGAACGGCCGCAGCCAATCGGATTCCACCCTACGGGGGTGTCGCCGCCGAGTCGAGTTGCGCAACGTGTCGGGCGGAGGAGCGTTAGCAGTGGAAGCGGAGGTGCGTCCGGTGCCTCCGACCGCACTGAACCATGGAGCCCCCGCATGCTGCACAAGAGCCTCGTCGCCGCCCTCGCCCTCGTCGCCTCCGCCGCCGTGCCGGCCGCCGCCGTCGCGGGCCATGCGCCCGAGGAGGCGGCGAACCGTCTGGTCATCACCGTTGCGGACAGCGGAACGGCGGCGGACGGCACCCACGAGCTGATCTGCGGGCCGGCCGGCGGGGACCACCCCGATCCGGCGGGGGCCTGCGAGGCGGTGGAGCGGGCGGACCGGCCGTTCGACGCGGTGGCGGAGGACGCGCTGTGCACCTACGTGCACGGCGGTCCCGCGACCGCCGAGATCGAGGGGGTCTGGAACGGCGAGCGGGTGCGCGCCACGTTCAGCCGCGTCGACGGCTGCGAGATCGCCCGCTGGGACGCGCTGGTGCCCGCGCTGCCGGAAATCGGCGCCTGAGCTGCGTCTTCACATCGAACCGCCGCGCCCGTTGCGCCTGCCCGTAGACTCCCCCTAATGACAGGCACGGGGTACGTGCACCTGAACACGTGGGTCAAGGGAGGAACCGACGTCGTGAGCAGCAGGCCAGCGAGGGGCGCTGCTCGCCTCGCCGCCATACTCGACGCGCTGCCCGACGCGCTGTTGCTCGTCAACGGCAACGGCACCGTCGTCAACGCCAACGCCATCGCCGTGGAGACGCTGGAGGCTCCGGGTGCTCCTCTCGTCGGCCGCGGGCTGCTCGATATCGTGCCGGAGTTCGACCCGCGCCGTATCCCCGGCTCGATGCGCCGCCCGGAGGAGGACCCGAGCGTCCGGACGCGGCCGACACGCATGGTCGCCCGGCGTACGGACGGCATCGAGTTGCCGGTCGAGGTGACAAGCGCCGGACTCAACGCCGGTCATACGCCGTACAGATCCGCGATCGAAGCCGCGTTCGCCGACGACTACTCCGGTGAGGAGCTGCTGGTCCTGGTGGTGCGCGATCTGTCGGACGCACTGGATACGGAGTCCGAGCTGGTGCGCCAGCAGCGGCAGACGGAGATGATCCTGCGGGCCGCGTCCGAGGGCGTGGTGGGCGTCGACACGGCGGGCCGGATCGTGCTGGTGAACCCGGCCGCCGCGCAGATCCTCGGGCACCGGGCCAGCCAGCTCGGTGGCCAGGAGCTGCATCCGCTGGCGCAGCACTCGCGGGCCGACGGAACGCCGTTGGCGTTCGAGGAGACGCCGCTGCACGACACGCTGACCTCGGGCCGCAAGCACCGGGTGCGCGGGCAGGTGTTGTGGACGAAGGATGGGCGTGCGGTGCCGGTGGATCTGACCACGGCGCCGGTGCGGGACGGCGACCAGCTGGTCGGCGCGGTCCTCGCGTTCACCGACCGCCGTGCCTTCGATGCGATGGCGGCGCGCAACGAGCAGTTGACGTCCGTACTGCGCGAGGGTCTGCGCGGGCCGCTCGAGCAGTTGCGGGCCGAGCTGTCCGCGCTGGCGGCCGATCCGGCGGGGCAGTTGTGGCCGGAGGCCAATCAGGTGCTGCACCATCTCGCGGCCGGGTACGCGCGGATGACGACGTTGGTGGACAACGTGCTGAGCTACCAGCGGCTGGACGAGGGCCAGGAGAAACTGGCGCTCGAACGGGCGTCGCTCGACGCGGTGGTGGCCGCGGGCGTCGAGGGGGCGACGGAGCTGATCGGCCCGGGGCGTGCGCAGTTCGCGGTGCACGCGCCGCCGATCGAGGCCGAGGTGGACCCGGAACGGATGGCGCAGGCGCTCGCCCACCTGGTGGCGGACGTGGCGGGGGTCGACGCGACCGGCCAGTCGGCGGCGGGCGCGGCCGGCGGGGACTCGACGATCGTGGTGGCCGCCGCGCAGCGCGGTGACGTGGTGCGGATCGAGGTGCGGGGTCCGCACTCGGGCGGCGATCCGGTGCACGAGCCGATCGTGCGCGGCATCGTTCGCCAGCACGGCGGGGTGTTGCAGACGCACGAGGTGGGCGGCTCGGCGGCGTATGTGCTGGAGGTTCCGGTGGCGGCGGGCGGCGGCAAGGCCCCGCCGGCGAAGCCGCGGGACGCGAGCGGTGACACGACGGTGATGCCCGTTCCCGCGCAGCCGGTGCGGGGCACGGGCGGCAAGGCGCCCATGGCGATCGAGCCGGTTCCTGACACGCCGACCGGTCGGCGACGGAGGGCCGCGCCGTCGGCCTCCGCCGAGGTGGCCGTCGCGGAAGCGGCCCCCGCGCCACCGGCCTCCACGGAGATGGCGGTGCAGGAGCCCGCGGGACCGCAGGCGTTCGGGCCCGAGCCGGACCCGGGCAACGGGCGCCGGCGGCGCGCGCTTGCGCCGGTCGGCGAGGCGGCGCCCGCCCCGCACGCCCCCGCGGCGGAGGAGCCGACGGGGCGGCGCAGGCGGGCCAAGCCCGCGCAGGAACAGGAACAGCCGCAGGAGCAACCGCACGAGCAGCCGCAGGAGCAACCGCAGGAGCAACCGCAGGACGCACCGGGCGCGCCGGGCGCGGGCGGCGTCGCGGTGCAGGGCACCGGGGCGGCGGCGCTTGAGCCGGTGGGTCCGCAGCCGCCGCAGCCGTCGGCCGTTCCGCAGCCGGAGGAGTCGGACGAGCCGCCGGTGGTGGAGCACTCCGTGGTGGCGGCCAGCCCGATTCTGGACGGCACCGCGCCGGTGGCGCAGACGATGCGGCAGCCGCGCGCGCTGCCGATGCCCGGCAGCGACCGTGCGAAGGCCGGTCCGCGGCCGCCGGGGGTCAGCGTGCAGACGCTGGGGCAGGGCGTTCCGGTGGGGCCGCAGCTGCCCGCCCCGATCGCACCGGCGCGTCGGCGGAAGCTAGCGACGCCGCCCGCCGACGATGCGCGGCTGGCTCCGGCGCAGCAGCCGGGCGCGCCGGAGCGCGACGGGCGCGAGGAACGCGAGGAACGCGAGGAACGCGAGGAGCGGGGGGAAACGCAGGGCCGCGGACGGCAGTTCGCGATCGGCGCCCCCGCGGAGGGCGCGGCCGAGGGCCCGGAGCCGCTGGACGGGCCGAACGGGGCGGTCGAGGTGACCGAGCGGCACATGCCCGCCGGGCCGCCGGCGCCCGCGGACGACGAGTTGCCGCCGGAGCCGCTGGACAACCCGCGGCGGCTGCTGGTGTGGCCGGAGCCGGACGTCTCGACGCAACAGGCGCTGACTGACCGCGGGTACCGGCCGGTGATCGTCCATTCGCGCGAGGAGGTCGACGCGCAGATCGCGGCCTATCCCGCGGCGCTGTTCGTCGACCCGCTGACGGGCCCGATCACGCGGACGGCGTTGCAGTCCCTGCGTTCGGCGGCGGTGGCCGCGGAGGTGCCGGTGCTGGTGACGGCGGGGCTCGGCCAGGCCAGCCGGGAGGCGGCGTACGGCGCGGACCCGGCCGTGCTGCTGAAGGCGCTCGCGCCGCGCGACAGCGAGCAGCACCCGCCGCGGGTACTGCTGGTGGAGGAGCAGGAGGCCATCGCGAACGCGTTGACCGTCTCGCTCGAACGGCGCGGGATGCAGGCCGCGCACGCCACCTCCGACGCGGAGGCGATGGAGGTGGCGTCGCAGATCCGTCCGAATTTGGTGGTGATGGATCTCAACCAGGTGCGGCGGCGCCGTGCCGGGATCATCGACTGGCTGCGGGTCAACGGCCTGCTGAACCGGACGCCGTTCGTCGTCTACACGGCGGCGGAGCTGGACCCGGGACAGCTGCCTTCGCTGGCCTCGGGCGAGACGGTGCTGTTCCTCGCGGAGCGCTCGACGAATCCCGAGGTGCAGGCGCGGATCGTGGACCTGCTGACCAAGATCGGCGCGCACTAGCGGCCGTGGCCGTGGCCGTGGCAGCGGCCGCCGCCACGGCCCGGCGCCCGGTCAGTCCTCCAGGGTGACGACGGTGAGTTCGCCCTGGGCGTAACGGGCGCGGAGCACCTTCTTGTCGAACTTGCCGACGCTCGTCTTCGGCACGGCGTCGACGCGGGTCCAGTGTTCCGGCAGCTGCCAGCGCGGGATGCGTTCGCCCAGATGGCCGCGCAGCTCGCGGTAGGTCGCGGCGGTCGCCTCGGCCGGGTCGGACAGGACGACGGCGGCGAGCGGGCGTTCCCCCCAGGTGTCGTCCGGAACGGCGACGACGGCGGCCTCGCTGACGAGCGGATGGGACATCAGGTGGTTCTCCAGGGCCACGGAGGAGATCCACTCGCCGCCCGACTTGATGACGTCCTTGGCGCGGTCGGTGAGGGTGAGGTAGCCCTCGGGCGAGATGACGCCGACGTCGCCCGTGCGCAGCCAGCCGTCCGGGCTGAACCGGTCGGCGGGGCGCTCCGGCTCGCCGCCGGGGCCGCCGTGGTAGGCGGCGGCTATCCACGGGCCGCGGACCTCCAACTCGCCGGCCGAGGTGCCGTCCCACGGCAGAAACGTGCCGTCGGGCCCGGCGAGGCGCGCCTCGACGCCTACGCTGAACCGGCCCTGCGACTCCCGGTAGGGCCGCTCCTCCTCGGGGGTGAGGCCGGGCGGCGGGTCCGCGGTGGTGCCGACGGGGGACGTCTCCGTCATGCCCCAGCAGTGCCGGACGTTGATGCCGTACTTCTCCTCGAACGCCCGCATCAGCGCCGGCGGGCAGGCCGAACCGCCGATGGCGACGCGGCTGAGGCTGGAGACGTCGCGGGGCCGTTCGGCCAGCTCGGCGAGGAGCCCCTGCCAGAGGGTGGGCACCGCGGCGGCGTGGGTGGGACGTTCCGCGGCGATCATGTCGGCGAGCGGCCCCGGCTGGAGGAACCGGTCGGGCATGAGGAGACCGGTGCCGGACATGAAGACGGCGTGCGGGATGCCCCAGGCGTTGACGTGGAACATCGGCACGACGGGCAGGGTCAGGTCGGCGAGCGTCAGGCCCATGGCCTCGGCCGCCGTGACGTGCATCGAGTGCAGGAAGATCGAACGGTGCGAGTAGGCCGTGCCCTTGGGGTCGCCCGTGGTGCCCGAGGTGTAGCAGAGGGCGGCGGCGGTGCGTTCGTCCAGCTCGGGCCAGTCGTAGGTGGTGGGGCGGCCCGCGATGAGGTCCTCGTAGTCGTGAACGGCGGCGCGCGCGCCGGTCAGCGCGCCGGTGTCGCCGGGACCCACGACGACGATGTGCTCGACGCGGGGCAGACCGGGCAGCAGCGGGGCGAGGAGCGGCAGGACGCTGCCGTTGACGAGGATCACGCGGTCGTCGGCGTGGGCGATGATGAAGGCCAGCTGCTCGGACGGCAGCCGCAGGTTGAGCGTGTGCAGCACGGCGCCCATCGACGGGACGGCGAAGTACGCCTCAAGGTGCTCCGCGTTGTTCCACATGCAGGTGCCGACGACGTCGCCGCCGCGCACCCCCAACTCGTCGTGCAGGGCGTGCGCGAGCTGGGCGGAACGGGCGCCCGCCGCCGCGAACGTGCGGCGCCGCGGCTCCCGGCCCTCACCCGCCCAGGTCGTGATGGGAGAGCGCGCGTGGATCGTGGCGCCGTGCCGCAGGATGCGGCTGATCAGTAGGGGGACGTCCTGCATCGTGCCGAGCACCGGGGGCCTCCTGGCTCCTCGCCTGACGGTCGGTCTCCGGTGATTGTGGTGGCTGCGGCGGCCTTATGGCACTGTCGGGGGCCGACGAATTACGCGGCCATCGCCTGGTTGTCGCGGTGACTGCCGTGCTGCCCGTTGTACTGGCCGCTGTGCTGACCGCCATGCTGACTGTCGCGGGCGACCTCGGCCAGCTCCTCGTCCTCCCGGAGCTTGGCGAGCGCGCGCGAGACGGCGCTCTTGACGGTGCCGACGGACACCCCGAGCACCTCGGCGGTCGACGCCTCGCTCAGATCTTCGTAATACCTCAGGACGACCATGGCCCGCTGCCGCGCGGGGAGCCTGACGACGGCGCGCCACATCGCGTCGCGCATCGCCTGCTGCTCGGCCGGGTCGGGCGCGGGCAGCGGGTCGGGCTCGGGCAGCTCGTCCGTCGCGTACTCGTCGACGCGGCGCTTGCGCCACTGCGAGGTGCGGGTGTTGAGCAGGGCGCGGCGGACGTAGCCGTCCAGGGCCCGGTGGTCCTCTATCCGCTCCCAGGCCAGGTAGGTCTTGGTGAGAGCGGTCTGGAGGAGGTCTTCGGCGTCACTGGGATTGGCGGTGAGCGAGCGGGCAGCGCGCAGCAGAACCGGGCCGCGTGCCTGCACGTACGAGGTGAAGGTCAGCGGGGCTGCTGTCCGGGCCGTCCTGGGCGTGGTCATGCCTTACAAATTAGGAGACATCACCCCGCTCGGGGATCGGCCACAGGTCGCGATGAGGCATCCGCCCCAGGGTGTAGAAGTGGTGCTGGCTGCACCTCCCAGAGGTGGAGGGGCCGCCTCCTTTTCGTCAGGGGGGATCAGGGATTCACCTGATGCCCGGTGCGGGAACGCCCTCGGGGGTACCGGCGAGAACGGCCACCGGGGCGTGCACGAGATTGCGGTCGATGAGCAGGCGCCGCCCGCCGTGGGTCTCGGTGACGTCGCCCGCGTACTGGTGGATGCGGCGGTGCGGCTGCCAGGACGCGGGGTCGAGGGACGGCTCGGCGTCCAGGGTGGGCGGCGTGCCCCAGCGGGCGTACCACAGGGCGTCGGGGAGGTCGGGGGCGCCGACGCGGCGGGCGTTCTCCAGGTGGGCGATGCCGGAGGTGGCGCTGGAGTAGTAGCCGGCGATCCAGCCCTCGTCGGCGAGGTGACGGGTGAAGCCCTGGACGAACGCGAGGGTGTCCGCGGCGCAGTCGGGGTCGTGGTGGTCGTAGTCCTCGACGTCGAGGTAGATGGGGCTGCCGGGTGCGAGGCCGAGGGCGCGCGCCGAGAACACGGCGTCCTTCGCCTCGGCGGCGCCCTGGGCGCGCGGGCCTTCCGGGCCGATGGTGGCGGCGCTGTGGCCCGGCGGGCTGATGCAGGGGGACTGCGAGCCCGCGTAGATGGGCAGGAGCCGCCAGCCGAGGGCGCTGACTTCGCGCACCCAGTCGGGCGTGAGGTGCGGCTGGGCCGCGCAGGCGCGGCTCTTGCCGCCGACGTAGATGCCGAGTGCGCGGTAGGGGGAGGCCAGCCAGTCGCGCATGGTGGGCAGAGCGGGGGCCTCGCAGGTGTCGAACCCACGGCCGTGGAAGATGCGGGCCCCGCGGGCGGTGAGGTCGCCGCTCATCAGGGCGTCGCCGTTCGCCGGGGTGTCGCCGTTCGCCGGGGTGTCGCCGTTCGGCAGGGCCGCGCCGTTCGGGAGGGCCGCGTCGTTCGGGAGGGCCGCGTCGTTCGGGAGGGCCGCGTCGTTGGGAAGGGCGGGGCGCATGGGCGGGGGCGCGGGTCCGGCGAGGGCGGCTGCGGGGGCGGCGGTCAGGGCGAGCGCGAGAGCGCCGAGAACGAGGGCGCCGAGGACGGGGGCGGCCGGCCGGGGGCCGGTGTGATGGGCGTACCGCATGGGACCGAGTCAAGGCGGATGGCGCGGCGGGAACGGCGCTGACACCCGGGGACCGCTCACCTGGTCCGGCCCGTTCACCCGAACGGACCACACGGAACGGTTGCGGCCCACCCCACCCCGACCCCGCCCGGCCCCGCACGTGCTCAGGCCGTTGCGGTCAGCTCCTCGATGCGCTGGGCGAAGTCGGCGGCAGGCAGGGGCAATTCGATCTCGTCGACGAACTGCACGGCGTCCGGCACGTAGTGCACGACCGCCGCCGCGGCAGCGGTGAGGCAGGCCCGGTCCCCGCACAGCCGGGCCAGCACGCGCAGGACCAGGGCGGGACAGCTGCCGTCCTCCCGCTCCTCGTCGGCGGTCTCCGGGTCACGGTCCGGGTCGGCCTGCCGGTGCCACAGGGCGGCCTCCCAGGTCTCGCCGAGGATCAGGTGGTGCAGGTACAGGCAGTAGGCGGCGGCACCGTCCCCCGCGCCGGCGGCGAACTGCCACCAGAAGCGCGCGCTGTCCTCGCAGCCGGCGAGCTGGAGCACGCAGCCCAGCACGCGCGCGCCCTCGGGCTCCGGCACGCGCCCCCCGAGGAGGGCGGCCATGTGCTGGAGTGCGCCGTCCTGCCCGACCACCGTGCGGCACAGGGTCGCCAGGTAGTGGAACGCGTCGGCCTCACGTCCGCCGGACCGCGGCGGGCCGCTGACGGCCGGGGGCAGCCGGTCGGCGACGCGGGCGGCGATGCGCGACTCGGCCGCCTCGATCTCCTGGTCGGTGTAGGTGTGGGGCCGGTGCACCAGGATCGCCCGGGCCAGAACCTGGTCAATGGACCGGGGCATGACCGGACCTCCCGTCCGCGCCGCCGGCCTCGGCGTCCGCATCGTTCTCGGCGTCGGCATCCGCGTCGAGGCCGGTCTCCCGCAGGCCGAGCGCCTCCTTGAGCCGGTGCCTGGCGTAGCGCGCGGTGGAGCGGACGCCGGGCACGCTGATGCCCAGGATGTCCGCGGTCTCCTCGGGGCTGTAGCCGATGCAGTACCGCAGCACGATGACGTCGTGCTGCCGCTCGGGCAGCTCCCGGATCGCCTGATAGATGCTCAGGCTCTCCTCCAGCTCGCCTATGGGATCGACGGCCGAGTGCAGGGCGTGGGTCTCGAAGGGCGCCGTGTCCGCCATGACCGGCCTGCGGCCCCTGGCGCGGGCCGCGTCGACGGTGCGTTCCTTGAGCAGGGTCCAGGCGTGGCCGGCCGGGCTGTCGAGGCGGAGGACGCGCGGCCAGTCGGCGGCGAGCTGCTCGAAGGCACGGTCGACCGTCTCCTCCGCGTCGGCCCGGTTGCCGAGGTGCAGCTCGGCCCAGCGCACGTAGGCGGGCCGGTACAGCTGGTGGAATGCGCGGAAGTCGGCGGGCAGCGCCGGAAGCGGCGCCACACCGGTACGCGGGGCGGGCAAGGAGTCGGTCACCGGATCTCCGGGTCCTTCCTTCGTCTCTGCGTCGTGGGAGTTCCGCCCCCGACAGCGATCGGCAGCGGTCGATCGTGCTTGACCGAGTCAGAAATCTTACGCAACGAAGCTCTTCAGTTACGAAATCGATCAACGAACGCCTTGATGCCGAACGTTGAAAGGGGCGCCCGAGTACCCGGGCGCCCCTTCGTCACCACGGCATCGCCGCCGGCGGAGGCTGTGGGATCTGAACCCACGGTGACGTTGCCGCCACGACGGTTTTCACGACCGCACCGCCCGTCTGCTGCGCTCAGGCTTTGACCTGCCCAGCAGGCTAGCGGGCATGCACGAGGGGGGCCACCTTGGGCACAGGATGGCCGGAGGTGCCGTCGGTCACGCCTGGGCGCCGGTCGGATCAGGTACTCCAGAAGCATGCAGCTCTCCCCCGAGGAAGCCCGCGCACGGTTCGCCGCCTCCCGCGTTCTGCGGCTGGCGACAGCCGGTGGCACCGGTTCTCCCCACCTCGTTCCGGCGACCTTCGCTGTGCGGAACGACACAATCGTCATTGCCGTCGATCACAAACCGAAGCAACACCAGAACCTTAAGCGCCTGCGGAACATCACGGCGAACCCACAGGTCTGCGTCCTGGTGGACGTCTACGACGACGACTGGGCCCAGCTCTGGTGGGTCCGTGGTGACGGCACGGCGCGCATTCTCGACGACGCGCAACGTTGTGCGCCGGTTGAATGGCTGCGGGAGAAGTACGCCCAGTATCGTGACGCCCCGCCGGGCGGCCCGGTCATCGAGATCACGGTCACGCGCTGGTCCGGCTGGGCATCCACCGGTCCTGCCCCGCCGGAATAGCGCGCACATGCCACGGAAGGGGTCCATGACTGATCGCGCCGCGAAGCTCCGGGTGATCGCCGAAGATCTCCGGAAGGAGATCCGGGCGGGGGCGTTCCCGCCCGGCGAGAAGCTGCCGTCCGAGCGCCAGCTCGCCGAGCGATTCGACACCACGCGCGCTACCGTCCGGAAGGCCGTCGCCCTGCTCCGTGCCGAAGGGCTGGTCGTCTCACGCCAGGGCGCCGGCGTCATCGTCCGCCCGCACCCGCAGGTGCGCATGCTCGGCGCGGGCGCCAACTACCGAGCACGCCGGGCAACCGGCGTCTCCCACTACAACGCCGAGGCCGCGGCGCAGGGCAAGCGGGCCGCCCAGCACATCCGCGACGTGACCGACGAAGCACCGGCGCCGCCGGAGATGGCCGATCGGCTCGGCGTCAAGGCCGGTGCGGCCGTGGTCGCCCGCCGCCTCTTCTTCACCGTCGAAGAGGAGCCGACGCAGCTCGTTGACGGATACTGCGCCCGCGACCTCGCGGCCGGCACGCCGATCAGCGCCCGATCCGCCGGCGGATCGCCCAGTCCGTCGAGGACCTCGGCATCCGCATGCCGACCGGAGGAGAGCGACACCCTGGCGGTCCCGGCCCGGGGTCCCCGTGGGCGCTTGCCCTCTTGATCCATAGATGCCCTGATCTCTTCCGAGGTGGGGACCTCCCGCCCTGGCAGGGGAGCGCGCAGCATCCGGCTGCCTGGCCACAGCTTGGCCGTAGGCGCTGGTCAGCGGTGAGACACGGCGGGACAGGCGAGCACTCGGAGTGAGAAGCAGAGCGGCCCCCGGGTGTCCGGGGGCCGCTCTGACCTGTGTCTTTACCGTCTGGGCGGAGGCTGTGGGATTTGAACCCACGGTGACGTTGCCGCCACGACGGTTTTCAAGACCGTTCCCTTCGGCCGCTCGGGCAAGCCTCCCGGTGCGCGGGAATCCCGCACGCACCCGGACAGCCTAGCGGCTCGGTCCTCAGTCGCCCACGCGCTCGCCCAGGACGACGGTCGTGGTCTGCTCCTGCCCGTCGCGGACGAACGTCACCTCCACCGAGTCCCCCGGCTCGTACGTCCAGATCTGGCTGATCAGGGTGGGGCTGCTGTCGATCAGCGTGTCGCCGAACTGCGTGATCACGTCGCCGGGCCGGAGCCCCGCCTGGGCGGCCGGGCCGTCGGGGGAGATCGGCTCGGGGACGTCGGCGCCCTCTTCGATGATCGCCGCGCCCTCGGTATCGCCGGTGGCCGGCTGCACGTGGGCACCGATGATCGGGTAGACCGGCTCGCCGGTCTCTATCAGGTCGGCGGCGACGCGCTGCGCCTGGTTGATCGGGATGGCGAACCCGAGGCCGATGCTGCCGACCTCGCCCATGCCGTTGGAGGAGCCGCGGATCGCCGAGTTGATCCCGATGACGGCGCCGTCCGCGTTCAGCAGGGGGCCGCCCGAGTTCCCCGGGTTGATCGAGGCGTCGGTCTGGAGGGCATTCATGTAGGAGGCGGCGCTGCCCTGCGCGTCGCTGGACGCCACGGGGCGGTCCTTGGCGCTGATGATGCCGGTGGTGACCGTACCGGAGAGGCCGAACGGCGCGCCGATCGCGATGGTGGCGTCGCCGACCACGACCTCGTCCGAGTTGCCGATGGGCAGCGGCTCCAGGTCCCGGCCGTCGAGGTCGGTCAGGCGCATGACGGCGACGTCGTAGCCCTCGGCACGGCCGACGACCTCCGCCTCGTAGGTCTGCCCGTCCGAGAAGGTCGCGGTCAGCTCGCCGCCGTCGGCGGCGCTGGCCACCACGTGGTTGTTGGTGAGGATGTGGCCCTCTTCGTCGTAGACGAAGCCGGTGCCGCCGGCCGCCTCCGCGCCGTTGCCCGCCTCGATGGTCACGACGCTGGGCAGGGCCTCGTCCGCTATACCGGCGACCGACTCCGGCGGGCGGGCCACCGCGTCCCCGTCCGACTCCCGGCCGATGACGGACGAGCCGCCGTCGTCCCCGCTGTCCGCCACGACGTAGCCGACGCCGCCGCCGATGCCGCCCGCGACGAGCGTGGCCACCACGACGCCGGTCAGCAGCCCGTTCCGCCGCTTCTTCGGCGGGGGCGGCGGCGGGAACGCGCCCCACGCCCCGGCGGGCGGGGGGGCGGAGCCGTCGGCCGTCGGCGGCGCGGCGGGATCAGCGGCGTACGGAACGCCCGCACCCGAGGTCGGGTGCGCGGCGGGCGGCGCAGGCGCGGGGACGTGCCCGTGCGCCGGGTAGGGCTGTGACTGGTGTGGCTGCTGCGGCTGGTGCGGCTGCGGATACGGCGTCGGGGACTGCTGGGGCGGCTGGGGCGGCTGATGGCTCTGCGCGTGCGCCGCGGGGGGCACGGGCGGTGGCGGTGCGGCCGGTACGGCCGGGTCCGGTGCCGGGGGTGGAGGAGACGCGGCCGGCGGCGGGACCGGCGACGCGGCCCGGGGTGGCGTGGACGACTGGTCCGCCCGGGTCTCCGGCGCACCGGCGGCTGGCTCGTCCGGCTTGCCGGCGCCTTCGTTCTCGGTGCTCACAGCTCTCTCCTCAGGGGCACGACAGGATGTGCGAGCAGTCTTTCCCATGGTCTGTCAGACGGACATAAACCCCGCCGGACTTTCTTTCCCACGGCCGGGGCCGTGGCACCATGTCGCGATGACCGCCGACCGCCGCACCATCAAGGTCATCGCGCACCGGGGGGCGTCCGAGGACGCTCCCGAACACAGCCTGGCCGCTTACCGCCAGGCCATCACGGATGGCGCGGATGCGCTGGAGTGCGATGTCCGGCTCACGGCGGACGGGCACCTGGTCTGTGTACACGACCGCCGCGTCAACCGTACCTCCAACGGCCGCGGAGCCGTTTCCACTCTGGAACTGGCCCAGTTGGCCGAGCTGGACTTCGGCTCCTGGAAGGCCCCGGCCGGCCCGGGGGCGGAGGCGCCCGACACGGCAGATCCCGAACGCACGACCGTGCTGACGCTGGAGCGGCTGCTGCGGCTGGTCGCCGCCGCGGAACGGCCGGTGGACCTGGCCATCGAGACCAAGCACCCGACCCGCTGGGCCGGGCAGGTGGAGAGCAGGCTGCTCGATCTGCTCGCCCGCCATCCGCTGCCGGGCCAGGTGCGGGTGATGAGCTTTTCCGCGCGTTCGCTGCGGCGCGTCCACCTGGCCGCGCCGGGGCTGCCGACGGTGTACCTCATGCAGTTCCTGCTGCCGCGGCACCGGGCCGGGCGGCTGCCCGAGGGGAACCGGATCGCCGGGCCCGGCATCCGGATTCTGCGCCGTGATCCCGAGTACGTGGCGCGCGCGCACCGGGCGGGGCAGGAGGTGCACGTGTGGACCGTGGACGATCCGGCGGACGTGGAACTGTGCGCGCGGCTCGGCGTGGACGCGGTCATCACCAATCGCCCGCGTACGGTGCGTGAGCAGCTCGCAAGCCTCAGCTGACCCACTGATCACTCTTTTTCACCGGGCGTGCCCCGGCGCATTCGCTTCGTATCCGATCATTACGACTGCGTCAACATATCTTGCATGGCCGGTTTCCGTCGTACGCCCAGAGGGCACGAATCCCATGGCGTGGGGCAAAGGAGGTCTCGGGGGTGGCGTTGGTGGTCACACAGCAAGTACCGACGTCGTCGTCCATGTCGGTGTCCCACGGTCCTTCGGGCGTGGGAACGGCACGGCGGCGATTGAGCGCGGAATTGCGCGAAAGCGGAGCGCCGGAATCGATCATTGATGATGCTGTATTGATCCTTTCCGAACTACTCAGTAATTCTTGCCGACATGCACGGCCACTCGACGACGATCAGCAGATCCGGGCTTCCTGGAGCCAGGACCGCGACGGCGCCGTCACCATTTCGGTCACGGACGGCGGCGGGCCCACCCGGCCCCGGCCGGCGTCACCCTCCGTCACCGCGAGGGGCGGGCGCGGGCTGACGATCATCACCTCGCTCGCGCGGGCCTGGGGCGTGCGGGAGGCGCCCGCCACGGGCGCGGTCACGGTGTGGGCGGTCCTGCCCGCCCTCGGCGGCCAGGCCGCGAACGGGCACGGCTGACGCCCGTTTCCCGCGCCTGGCACGCCCGCGGCCGGGCCCCCGCCCGGCGCCGCGGGCTCGTAGGATGCACGGCATCCGCCGCGCGGCCCGGTCCGGCAGGATCGAGGGGAACCGCCCCTGGGCGCGCGGCACAGCCGTACGCCCCATGCAGCAGGAGACCCGCACACTATGGCCAAAAAGCGCCGCCTTCGTACCCAGCCAAGCGCCTCGGCCACCCCCCGGCCGGCCGACGGCCAGATCCCGGCCGTCGGGGCGCGGGAGCCCTGCCCGTGCGGATCGGGCCGCCGCTACAAGGCGTGCCACGGGCGCGCCGCCGCCCAGGCGGCCACCGAGCTGGTCCGCCGGCCGTTCGAGGGGCTGCCGGGCGAGTGCGACTGGGTCGCGCTGCGCGAGCTGGTTCCCGCCGCCACCGTGCCGCTGGCCCTGCGCGAAGGGCTGCCCGAGGACGTGCCGTCCGTCACGCTCGCGACCGTGCTGCCGATGGCCTGGCCCGCGCTGCGCCGCGACAACGGCGAGGTGCTGCTCGGCCTCCAGAACGACACCGCCACCGGCGACCTCAGCCGCGATCTCGCCGACGTGCTCGCCCGGGCGCTCACGACCACCCCGGGCAACCCGGTCGCCGCCGGGCGCCCCGCGCCGGACGGACCGCGGCTCCAGGACGTGCTGGACCTCGGCGCGCCGTTCGCGCCGACCGTGCACGAGGGCTTCGAGTTCTGGCTGGACGACGCGGAGAAGGCCACCGGCGAGGTGGCGGCCTCGCTGGAACGCGCCAACGCCGCCGCGACGCCGACCGTCCGCCTGGCCGGTGTGGAGTCCGCCTACTGGTGCAGGACGCCGGAGAAGAACCACCTGCGCTGGGTCATGCCGCAGCCGGAGGAGGTGCTGATCGACGCGCTCGCCAGGCTCCAGGCCGCGGGGGCCTCGTCGCTGGGCGAGGACACCCGCCTGGTGGGCTCCTTCCGCGCGCACGGGCTGACCGTTCCGGTGTGGGACCTGCCGAGCGGGCTCGGCGCGGAGGAGTGCGAGAAGCCGGCCGCCGCCTTCCACGAACGGCTGACCGAAGCGCTTGAGGTGACGGCGCCGCTCACCGCGGACGAGCGGCGGGCCAGGAACAGCCTCACCAACCGGCAGATCACGCTGAATTGACGGTCCGCCAACTGCCGGGCGGCGCCGCCGCGCCGCCCCCAAGGTAGTGATTCCGGTCACAACTCACCCCGTGCCGCGGGAGTTCGGGCGTTTCGGGGGCGTCGCGGGATTTGCGAATCCCCGATGAGTTGTTACCTTCTGATGAGGGCCCGGTCGCTGGTGCATCCCCCGTCGCCAGCGATCGGGTCCGCCCATGTCCGCACCCCCGCGCGCCGTGCGTGCGGGAGCGCGATGCCGAGGCGGTTCCGGCAAGGGCTCCGGGGGACTTCGGAAGATTCAGTGCGCGAGCCAGCCGCCCGGGTCGGGCGCGCTGAGGCCGGCCTCCACGAGCACGTCCAGCAGGTCCGCGGCCCGCGGCAGCGGCACCCGGCCCTCACGCGGCTCCGGCTGCCGCGCCCAGCCCACGCTGCCCGCGCCGGTGCGGGACGGCGGCAGCGGAACGTATCCGCCCGCCCCGTGGAACCGCAGGGAGCTGGGCACCCGTTCGAGGCCGCTGAGCAACTCCCCGAGCTCCGGGAGCCCGTAGGGCTCCACCAGCAGCATCCACCGCGTCGGCGCCGCCACCACCGGGCCCGTCGGCACGCCGCGCCGCTCCAGCTCGGCCAGCGCCCTGGCGCCGGCCACCGCGGGCAGGCTGAGCGCGCAGGGTGCCCGCCCGCCCGTCGCGAGAACGATCGGCGCGCGCGGCCGGACCGTCCACCACCACTGCACCATCCGGGCGTCCGTCGTCGCGGCCAGCAGCTCCGGGTCGAGGGGGTGGGCCCCGGGAACGACGCAGCCGGCCCTCGGGCAGCAGCACCCCCCGTCGGTCCCGGCCTCGGCCCCCGGCAGCACGGGCCACTGCCACTGCCTGGCGTAGACCAGCGCGGCTCCGCGCAGCGCAAGGCCATGGGCTTTGCCGTTGCTGTTCCCGTTACCGTTCTTGCGTCGCTCTCCGAGGATCTCGCGCATCGGCGCTCGTCCCTTCCCGTCGCGGGTCAATTGCACCAGGTGGAACACTGATCACCGTACGTAGCGGGTCGCGCTGGGGAGCAGCGGCGGGCTCCGAGGGCCTGGCCGCCTACCGATAGGACGTCAAAACTCGCCGGTCCGTTCCGATATGTACCCAGCCCGCCCGGCTCGATCCGCCGCCGGGTTCGTCCAGTCGACCGCGCACCGGCCCACCAGGCGCTTCTTTTCCGCCAATTCCGCCAAAGTCGCTCCGGTCCGGCCTGTCGAACCGGAAACCGACCCGCTACCTGGGCATCATCCATCACGGAAGGACAGTACTTGACACGCGTCCGCCCCGATCGCCCTCACCGCCGATCCCTTAGTGACGCACACCACCTGGGGGTTCCCCTCACCCATGAGCATCTCGCCCCCGCCGAAAGTGGCCGGAATCCACCAGGCCCTGTCCACCGTGCCACAGACTTCCGCGCCCGCCGACGCCCTGCCCCGCACCCGCCCCGGCGGCTTCCAGGACCGCCTCGCGTCCTGGATCTCCGACCTCACCACGCTGCACGCCCTGACCGAACGCCTCGGGCGCACCCGCACCCTCGGCGAGGCGCTGGACGAGACGCTGCGCGCCGGCGCGGGACTCGTCGGCGCGCGCCGCGGGCTCATCGCCCTGCGCCCCGCCGACGGCCTCGGCCCGGAACGGCTCGCCGGGTTCGGCCTCGGCCACGCCGACCTCGGCCACCTCGAAACGGTCCCCCGCGGCTTCGACCTGCCGCGGGACGCCTGCGGCGAGCCCGCGGAGGCCGTGCACCGCGACATCGCCCGCGAGGACGCCGTCCACCCACGCCACCGCGAGGTCGCCGCCCGGCTCGGGATCGCCGCGAGCTACGCCGTTCCGCTCGCCGCCGAGGCGCCCGGCCGCCTCGGCTCCGCGCTGTGGCTGTACGACGAGCCGGGCGCGCCCGACCCGCGCCAGCGCCGGCTGCTGGCGCACTACGTGCGGCAGGCCGCCCAGCACATCGCCAACCGGCTCGAACTGGGCCGCGCCCGCGCCGACGTGCGCGCCGTTCACGAGGGGCTGCTGCCCGCCCGCCTGCCGCGGCTGCCCGGCGTCTCCCTCGCCGTCCGGCACCGCACCGGGCCGCGGGGCGGCGGCGACTTCTACGAGGCGCTCGCCCTGCCCGACAGCGCGCTCGGGCTCGCCGTCGGCGGCACCGCGGGCGGCGGGCCCGCCGCGCTCGCCGCGATGGGCCGGCTGCGCGCCGGCCTGCGTGCGTACGCCGTGATGGAGGGCGAGGACCCGGTCGCGGTGCTCTCCGACCTGGAGCTGCTGCTGCGCCTCACCGAGCCGGGGCGTTCGGCCACCGCCCTGTTCGGCTACGCGGAACCGGCCACGCGCCGCCTCGTTCTCGCCTCCGCAGGCCATCCGCCGCCGCTGGTCGTCGGCCCGGCCGGCGCCGTCTTCGCGGAGACCGCCCTGTCCGCGCCGCTCAACATGCTGGCCTGCTGGGAGGCGCCGAGCGTCGAACTCCGCGTCGCCGACGGAGAAACGGTCCTCCTCTACAGCGACGGCCTGCTGCACCGCACCGGCGAGCCACTGGACCGCGCGTTCGCCCGCCTCCAGGCCGCTGCCGCCAGCGCCGGACCCGGCGCGCGCGCCGACCCGGGGGCGCTCGCCGACCACGTGCTGCACACCGTGCTGCCCGGCCTCGACGCCCGCGGCGGTGCGGGGAACGACCGGGACGCGGGGGACGCCGACGACATCGTCCTGCTCGCCGCCCGCTTCGCCTGAACCCCCTTCCCCCGCTTCCCCGGCCGGCTCCGTCGCCCGTCGCGCGGCGGCCGGCCGCCGAGGCTGTCCCCGCGCCCGCCGCCCCGCCTACCATGGGAGGAGTACCGACGCGAGGAGGCGGGACGTGGCCGACGAGCAGCAGGCCGGGCAGCAGCAGGCGGACGAGCCGGGGCGGAAGCCGGTCAAGCCGCGAAAGAACGGGGTCGCCCCACAGGTGTCGGACGAGCTGGCCGAAAACATGAAGCGGGGCTGGGCGGACACCGAGCGCCGGGACCTCACGCCCGTCCCCCAGGCCGGGCACACCGCCCGCCGCCGCGCCGCGCTGTCCGCGCGCTTTCCCGGCGAGCGGCTCGTCGTTCCCGCCGGGCGCCTGAAGACCAGGTCGAACGACACGGAGTACCCGTTCCGCGCGGGCGTCGAGTACGCCTACCTCACCGGCGACCAGACGGAGAACGGCGTGCTGGTCCTCGAGCCCGCCGCCGAGGGGCACGACGCCACGCTGTACCTGCTGCCGCGCTCCGACCGGGAGAACGGCGAGTTCTGGCTGAGCGGCCAGGGCGAGCTGTGGGTCGGGCGGCGCAACAGCCTCACCGAGGCCGCCCGCCTCTACGGCCTGCCGGTGGCGGACATCCGCACCGTTCCCGAGCTGCTGCGGGAGGCCACCGGGCCGGTCCGGGTGGTCAGGGGGCACGACGCGACGGTCGAGGAGGCCCTCACCGACAAGGTGACGGCGGAGCGGGACGAGGAGTTCCGCGTGTTCCTCTCCGAAATGCGGCTGATCAAGGACGACTTCGAGATCGCCGAGCTGACGCGCGCCTGCGACTCGACGGTCCGCGGCTTCGAGGACGTCGTGCGCGTTCTGGACCGGGCGCAGGCCACCTCCGAGCGGTACATCGAGGGCACGTTCTTCCTGCGCGCCCGCGTCGAGGGGAACGACGTCGGGTACGGCTCGATCTGCGCCGCGGGCCCGCACGCCACCACGCTGCACTGGGTGCGCAACGACGGGCAGGTGCGGCCGGGCGAGCTGCTGCTGCTCGACGCGGGAGTGGAGACCACCGAGCTGTACACGGCGGACGTCACCCGCACGCTGCCGATCAACGGCCGCTTCACCGGCCTTCAGCGCCGCATCTACGACGCGGTGTACCAGGCGCAGGAGGCCGGCATCGCCGCGGTGCGCCCGGGCGCGAAGTACCGCGACTTCCACGAGGCGGCGCAGCGCGTGCTGACCGAGAAGCTGGTCGAGTGGGGCCTGGTCGAGGGCCCGGTGGAGCGGGTCCTGGAGCTGGGGCTCCAGCGGCGCTGGACGCTGCACGGCACCGGCCACATGCTCGGCATGGACGTGCACGACTGCGCCGCGGCGCGACGCGAGACGTACGCGGACGGGACACTGGAGCCGGGCATGTGCCTGACGGTGGAGCCCGGCCTCTACTTCCAGCCGGACGACCTGACGGTCCCCGAGGACTACCGCGGCATCGGCGTGCGGATCGAGGACGACATCCTGGTCACCGAGGACGGCAACGTCAACCTGTCGGCCGCGCTGCCGCGCAGCGCCGACGAGGTCGAGCTGTGGATGGCGAAGCTGCGCGGGTGACGCGCGCGGAGCAGAGCTGACGGGCAGGTGTCAAGGGGGCGATTTCGGGTACAGCCTGGGAACACGGACGCGCCGAAGACGCGTTGTGTGAGTCAACTTCCGTGGAAGGAGACCACGTGTCCGCCCAGTCGACGGACCCTGACGGGCATAGTCCCGGACCACCTCGCCGGCGACAGGCGTGCCGCGGCACACGGCGAGGTGGTGTTCGTTGAGTGCCGTGCTCGGTCTGCTCGCCGTCCTCGTCCTGACGGCGGGCACCGGCTATTTCGTCGCCCAGGAGTTCGCGTTCGTCGCGGCCGACCGCCTCGCGCTCGGCCGCGAGGCCGCGGCGGGCGACCGGCGGGCCGCCCGCGCCATGAAGGTGCAGGAGCGGCTGTCGTTCATGCTGTCCGGCGCGCAGCTGGGCATCACCGTCACCGGGCTGATCGTCGGCTTCCTCGCCGAGCCGGCGCTGGCCGCCCTGCTCGACCCGGCGTTCCGCGGGCTCGGCGTGCCCGGCGCCGCGGCCACCGGCATCGCGCTGGTGCTGGCGTTCTCGCTGGCCATCGGCATTCAGATGGTGCTGGGCGAGCTGGGCCCGAAGAATCTCGCGCTCGCCGTGCCCGAACGGCTGGCCAAGAGCCTGGCCGCCTCGACGCTGCTGTACCTCAGGGTGGCCGGGCCGCTGATCCGGATTTTCGACGCCTCGGCGAACCGGCTGCTGCGGCGTGCCGGCATCGAGCCGGTGGAGGAGCTGCATCACGGCGCGACGCTTGAGGAGTTGGGCCACCTCATCGGGGAGTCGCACGAGCAGGGGCAGTTGCCGAACGAGACGGCCGAGCTGCTGGACCACGCGCTCGGCTTCTCGGAACGGACCCTGGCCGAGGTGATGGTGCCGCGCGTCGAGGTGAACTCGGTGCGGGCCTCGGCACCGGCCGCGGAGGTGATCGCGCTGATCGGCGCGCACGGGCGTTCGCACTACCTGGTGGTCGGTGAGCGGATCGACGACATCGTCGGCGTCGTCGGGGTGCGGGAGCTGATGCGGGTCTCGCCGGAGCGCATCACGCGCCGCACGGCGGGCGCGCTGGCCCGGCGGGCGCTGCTGCTGCCGGACACGCTGCCGCTGCCGGGGGCGGTGGAGCAGATGCAGGCGGCGGACGAGGAGTTCGCGGTGGTGCTGGACGAGTACGGCGGGGTGGCGGGGATCGTCACGCTGGAGGACATCGCCGAGGAGCTGGTGGGCGAGATCGCCGACGAGACCGATCCGGTGGAGGAGCTGGCGGTGCCGGACGGCACCGGCTGGCTGGTGAACGCGGGCAGGCGCGTGGACGAGGTGGCGGAGGCGACGGGCCTCCCGCTGCCGGAGGACGACGCGTCCCAGACGGTGGCGGGCCTGGTGATCGGCCACTGCGGGCGGTTCCCCGCGGCGGGTGACCGCATCGTGGTGGAGCTGGCCGACGGCGGCCGGGCGCGGTTCGAAGTGCTGTCGCTGGACCGGCGGGTGCCGGACCGGGTCCGTCTGGAGCGCACGGCGGCCCCGGTCGCGCCGGTAGCGGGCCGCGCGCCGCGGACGCGGGAACGCGAACGGGAACGGGCGCGCGAGCGGGAGCGGGCGCGCGAGCGGGAGCGGGCGCGCGAGCGGGCGCGCGAACCGGAGCGGAAGCTCGTCTCGTGAGCGTGCAGGCGGCCGTGCTGATCACGGTGCTGCTGCTCGTCGGCAGTGGCTTCTTCGTGGCCTCGGAGTTCGCGCTGGTCGCGGCCAAACACCACCGGCTCGAACAGGCGCGTGCCGAGGGCGCCCGGGGCGCACAGGCCGCGCTGGCCGGAATGCACGAGCTGTCGCTGATGCTCGCCGGAGCCCAACTGGGCATCACCGCCTGCACGCTGGGGCTCGGCAGCATCTCGGAGCCGGCCATAGCGCACCAGGTCGACCCGCTGCTGCACGAGCTGGGCCTGCCGGGCGGGCTGTCGTACGGCCTCGCCTTCCTGGTGGCGATGACGGTGGTCGTCTTCCTCCACATGGTGGTCGGCGAAATGGCGCCGAAATCGTGGGCGATCTCGCACCCGGAGCGTTCCGCGATGCTGCTGGCGCCGCCGTTCCGCGCCTTGGTGCGGGCCGTCAGGCCACTGATCCGGGTGCTGAACGAGATCAGCAACGCGCTGGTGCGGGCCTGCCGCGTCACCCCGCGCGAGGAGCTGGTCCCGGTGCACGACAGGGAGCAACTCACGCACCTCGTCGCCGAATCACAGCGGCTCGGGCTGATCAGCGAGACCGACTCCGGCCTGATCACCCGGTCGCTGACCGAGCCCCAGGCGCCGGTCGGCGCCGCGCAGGTCCCGGCCTCCCGCATCGCGGAAGTGGCCGCGGACGCGGGCACCGACGCGATCCTGGCCGCCGCCGCGGCCAGCGACCACACGCGGCTGCTGGTACGCGACGGGCAGCGGGTACTCGGATCGGTCCACGCCAGGGACGCGGTGGTGGCGCGGGCCGCGGGCCGCCGGGTGACCGCCCGCGAACTGGCCAGGCCGGTGCCGGAGCTGACGCCGGAGGACACCGTGGCGCACGCCGTCGAACAGCTGCGGCAGCAGCGTGCCTCCCTCGCGGTGGTGCGGGGCGCCGATGGCCGGGTGACGGGGCTGATCAGCCTCGACGACCTGCTGGTGCGGCTGATGGGACCGGCCGGGCCCCGGGCGAGGCCGGCCGCGCCCGTGCCCGCGGCGGGCGGTCCCGGCCGCTGACGCGGGCCCGGCCATGATGCCGCCTTCGAGGAACGCGATGCCGTGGCGGGCGTGTTGTTGGCCAGGTCGACCAGCGGCCGCCCGGCCGGATCGAGGGTCCGGTGGACCGAGTCGTGGTCGAGCGGACGGACGATGGTCAACGGTCCGGCCGCGACGGCCTCTTCGACGGTGCCGGCCACGGCGGAGCGTGACGGGCGCGGTATCGGCCCCGCGGAATCGTGGTCGCTCCTCTTTTGTTCTCTTCCTTACAGCGTGAATCAGCGCTGTACGATCGGCAAGTACCTGACGGATGGGGAAGAGGTGACCGCGTGCCGGGCCGGCCATACAGCTGCGGAATTGACGTGGGCATCGACGTCGTGGGCGGCAAGTGGAAAGTGCTGATCCTCTGGGCGGTGCACGACCGTCCGCGGCGGTTCGGGGAGTTGAGGCGCATGGTCCCCGAGGTCAGCGAGAAGGTGCTGATTCAGCAGCTGAGAGAGCTGGAGAAGGACGAGATCGTGCACCGCGAGGCGTTCGGTGAAGTGCCGCCGCGGGTGGAGTATTCGCTCACCGATTACGGCGTCGCGCTCAATGCGGCGCTCGCGCCACTGGCGCGGTGGGGGGCGGAGCACAAGGAGAGGATGCAGAAAATCCGGGACCGCGATGCGGAATCCGTGAGCTGCAAAGTCCTGTCCGGCACATAGCGCCCCGGCCCCCCGGGGGTCGGGCTCAGTCGACGCTGACGGACTCGATCACCACGTCCTCGACCGGGCGGTCCTGCGCGGCGGTCTCGGTCCCTGCGATGGCGTCGACCACCGCGCGGCTCTCGTCGTCGGCGACCTCACCGAAGATGGTGTGCATCCCGTTCAGGTGCGGGGTGGCGGCGACGGTGATGAAGAACTGCGAACCGTTCGTGTTGGGCCCGGAGTTGGCCATGGCCAGCAGGTAGGGCTCGTCGAAGACCAGTTCCGGGTCGATCTCGTCCTGGAACTGGTACCCCGGGCCGCCCATACCGGTGCCCTCGGGGTCGCCGCCCTGGATCATGAAGTCGTCGATGACGCGGTGAAAGATCGTTTCGTCGTAGAGCGGCTCGTCGCCCTCCTGGCCGGTCCACTGGATGGAACCGTCGGCCAGGCCCGCGAAGTTGGTCACCGTCAGCGGCGCGGACTCCGGGAAGAGCGTGACCGCGATGTCGCCCTCGCTGGTGTGGATGGTGGCGCTGGTGACGTCCCTCGCCTCGGCGTCCGCGGGGCCGCCGGAGGCCGCCCCGTCGCCCTCCTGCTCGGGGGCCGACTCGTCGCCGCCCTGCTCGGGGGCCGACTCGGACGCTTCGGGCGGCGTCGTCTCCTCGTCCCCGCTGTCGTCGTCCGAATCCGAACCGCAGGCGGCGAGCAGGCCCACGCAGAGCAGCGCGCCCGCCAGCCGGCGAGGAGAGCGAATCATGTCGGATGCCTTCCGGGTACGTACGTGCGGGGGACAAGGACCACGGTCATCATGCACCACGCGTGCCCCGGCCGTCTCCCCCTCCCGCGGCCCCGCACGCCGCCCGCCGCACGCGTCCCGCGTCCCGCGGGCTCAGCCGGTGACGCGGGCCGCCGGGAGCGCGGCGAGCAGCGCGTCCACCGTCTCCGACGGCGTCTGGTCCGAGGTGTCGAGCCACAGCCCGATCCGCGGGGTCGACTCGCGCAGCGAGGCGTCGAGCGCCGCGACGGTCCACGGGCCGTAGCCGTCCTTGGGGCGGGCCGCCTCGCGGGCGGCGACGGCCTCGGGGCGGGGCGCGAGCACGACGACGTAGAGCGGGCGCGTGCGCACCTGCGCCACGTAGGGCGCCAGGTCCTCGCCGATCACGATGTCCTGGACGACGGCGGTGAACCCGGCGGCCGCGTACAGGTCGGCGGCGGCCGCGGACAGCCGCTGCCGCAGGCGGAGTTGAGCCGTGGCCTCGTCGGACCCCGCCGGCGTCGGCTCGTGGCGGCCCGAGACGATCATCCTGCGGAAGGTGTCACCGCGCACGTGCGCGGCGCGGGGGAGCCGTTCGGCCAATGCCTGCGCGATCGTGGACTTGCCGGACGCCATGACGCCGGTGATCAGCACGACGGCACCGCTCAACTCCTCGCCGGTCAACGCCACTCGCCGCTCTCTCATCCTTATCGGTGGTGTAGGAACGATATCCAGGGGCTCGCGTCGGTTCGATCGATAATCTGATCTCCCCTCCTCCTGGACGGCCTGTGTATGGATGCACTCGCGCTCGGCCCGGCCTGGATGGCGCCTGAGCGGCTCATCGACACCTTCGGTCTCATCGGCATCGTCGTCATCGTCTTCGCGGAGTCGGGTCTGCTGATCGGTTTCTTCCTGCCGGGCGACCCGCTGCTGTTCACCACCGGGCTCGTCGTCTCCTCCGGCGAGTACCTGGACTATCCGCTCTGGCTCGTCTGCACGCTCATCGTCACCGCCGCGGTGACCGGTGACCAGGTCGGCTACGCCTTCGGCCGGCGGGCCGGCCCGGCCGTCCTGAGCCGGCCGGGCGCGCGCTTCCTGACGGAGGAGCACCTGGTGAAGGCGCAGGTGTTCTTCGCCAGGCACGGCAGGGCCTCGCTGGTGCTGGCCCGCTTCGTGCCCGTGGCCCGGACGTTCATGCCGGTGCTCGCCGGGGCGGGCCGCATGGACTACCGCACGTTCATGACGTTCAACGTGCTCGGGGGCGTGCTGTGGGGCGCGGGCGTGACGCTGCTCGGCGCGGGACTCGGGCAGGTGGCGTTCGTGCGGGGCAATATCGGGCTGATGCTGCCGGTGATCGTGCTGCTCGCCGCCGTGCCGACGGCGGCCGAGTACCTGCGGCTGCGCCGCTCGGCGCGCAGTGCCGCGCGTGCCCGCAGTGCCGCGCGTGCGGTGCGGCGGGCGGGGCAGAGCGAAGCGCCCCCGGTCACCGCGGACCGGAGGCGTCGTCCCCGGCCGTAGCGGATACGGCCGGCGCGGGATCAGCTCGCCGCGGGCTTCGCCTCGTCCACCGTGCGTGAGCTGGTGACGTCCCCGGGGGCCGCCTGAATGGTCTTGGCGGGCGGCTCCTGAGCCTGCGGCTGGGCCGCGCCGTCCTGCGGTGGCGCTGCGGAGGCGCTCTCCGCCTTCATGGCGGCCGTCTCGCTCTTGAGGATGCGTGCCGACTTGCCCAGCGAACGGGCGATGTCGGGCAGCCGCTTCGCTCCGAAGATCAGCAGCACGATGATCGCGAGAACAACCAGCTCCCGCGCCCCGATCTGACCCATGAAATCCACCTCCAAGGAGACGCACTCCGACGTCCCACACCATCGGCAACGGTAGCGCGGCCGGGGTGAAGTTTGAATAAACCGGAAGTCAATACCTGAGCGTAGCGACCGCCGGAACGGACACCTCCCTGAGCCGTTCGTCCTGTGACATGATCCCCACCGCGCTGTGGCGCACGGCACAGGCGCACGACGAAGGACAAGGACGGGACAAGGGGCGGGGGCCGAACGAATGCGGCTGAGAAATGTGATCGTCGGGGCCGTGGCCCTCGGCACACTGGCGGCCTGCGGCGGCGGATCGGACGACGACGGCAGCGGCAGCGGCAGCGGCAGCACGGACAAGACCGGCACGGGCGGGGACGCCGCGGGGCAGGAAGCGGAGCAGGACGACGCCCCCGCCGCGCCCGCCACCCAGCTGACGGTCCCGGCCGCCTACGACACCGGGCGCGGCTGGGAGACCGCGCTGCCGCCGGGTGCCGCGCCCCTGGTGCTGCCGGGGGCGGGGGCCGTCGCGCTGTTCGACGAGACGAGCGGCACGGACGGCAGGTTCACCGTGTACGACGCCGCCACCGGCGAGGTGCTGTGGTCGAGCGCCGCCCTGGAGCCGGTCGGCGAGAGCGCGTCGCTCGAGGCGTTCGCCACGACGGTGAACGGCGAGGACTACCTGGTCGCCTGGTCCGCGGGCACCTCGGGGGCGGGCGTCATCGACCGCGGCGACGAGCTCGTCGTGCTCGACATCTTCGCCGCGGACGGCTCGGGCGACGCGGTCGAGCCGCTGCACCACGTCGAGGTGCCGGGCTCGGGCGAGGCCGCGCCCGGCGGCGCCGGGCTGATGCTGGAGCTTGAGGAGGACATCGTGGTCGGCGTCGACCCGGCCACCGGTGTCACCACCGAGTACGACGAGGACGCCCTGGAGCCGCCGCCCACCTGCAAGGACTGCGACCCGGGCGGCGACATCGTGGCGCTGACCGCGAACGGCCCGCTGGTCGACGACAGCTACGCCTACGAGGGCTTCTGGGTGCCCGGCGGCTGGGCGGGCGAGGATGTGGCGCCCCGGGAGGCCGGTCCCGACGCCGATGCCTCGGTCACCCCGGTCGGGGACGGCCTCGTGATCGCCGAGTGGAGCCGCAGCGACGGCCAGACGATCCGATCGGTCCTGGACAGCGCCTCGGGCACGACCGCCGCCACCGCGCTGTGCCCGGAGCCCGACGGCTCGGCCGCGGGCGCGGAGCACACGGCCATGTCGGCGAACGGCCGTTACCTCGTCCACGGGGTGCTGGTCTTCGATCTGGAGGAGGGCACCGGCCACTGCTTCGAGGCCACGCCGGACGCCAATGCGGTGCAGTTCAGCGCGGTCACCGACGCCGGTGTGGCGTTCGGTGTCGCGGAGGTGATGACGGAGGACTCGTGGGGCGGCACGCCCACGCCCGTCCAGCTCGACATCGCCTCGGGCGAGGTGGCGGAAACGGCCCCCGAGGCCGTCTTCCCGGTGGCCGACCTGGGCGGTGCCGGCCTGTTCACCGCGGATGACGAGATGCTGGTGGCCTACCTGCACGCCGGGTGACACCCCGGCGGCGGGGCCCCCGGCTGCGGGCTGCGGGGCCCCGGGGGCGGTCGGCTCAGGACGCCTGGAGCAGCGGCTTGTTCCGCCATTTGAGGATCTTGTCGAACGTCACGACCGCCCCGCCGCTGCCCGGCTGGTTGTCGAACTGCACCCGGTCGGAGAGCGCCTCGATCAGCCGCAGGCCGCGGCCTCCCGACTGGAGCTCGCGCGGCTCGGGGCGGGGCACCACCGCGCCGATCGGGAAGCCGGGGCCGCAGTCGGTGACCTCGATGCGGCAGACGTCGCCGTGGATGGAGGCGGTCACCCGGTAGCTCTCCGCCTGGGTGCCGCCGTGCTGCACGGCATTCGAACAGGCTTCGGAGAGGGCGACCGACAGCTCGTGGGAGATGTCCGCGTCGACTCCGGCCGACTCCATCGCCCCGAGCAGCAGCCGCCGGGCGAGCGGGACGCTGGCCGCTTCCCGCCGCAGTTGGAGAGACCACCAGATGCTCATGCTCCCGCCTCCAGGCCGCGGCTCGACATATCTGTAGGTATTGCCTACCGGCGCGCACCGTAAGCGTGTGATTGACCCAACACCCCCCGTTCGGCGGAAGTATCGGGACGGACCTGCGGAAATGCCGACAAATCACCGTCTCGATACGCCCCCCACGCGCCACCTGGCCGTGCCCCCGCGCCCCCGCCGGTCCTGGCCCGGTGAGATGATGGCGCCGCCATGCGTGCCGGAGCCGATCTGCGAGTGCTGCGCGCCGCGGTGTTCGCCGCGGCCTGCGCCACGCTGGCCGCGGCCGGGCACGTGTGGGCCACCGGGCCCGTGCCGCCACCGGCCGCGCTGGCGGCCGGCTGGGCCGCCGCGTTCGCCCTCGCCCTCCCGCTCGCCGGCCGGGAACGGCGTTCGGTACCCGCCATCGCCGCCACCCTCGCCGCCGCGCAGCTCGCGCTGCACGCCCTGTACTGCCTGGGCCGGCACGCCCCCGCGGCCGGTGGCGCCGAGCACGGCGGCGGCGCCGGGGACGCCATGGCGCTCGCGGCCCGTCTGCTGTGCAACGACCACGCCCTGGCCCTCACCGAGGAACGTGCCGCCCGCATCGTCGACGAGGCGGGGCTCGCCCCGCACCCCGGCGCCGCCCCCGGGGCGGCGGACGCCGCGGCCGGGCTCGGCGAGGCGTTCGCTTCGCTGGCGTCCGCCCCCATGCTGCTCGGCCACCTGCTGGCCGCTCTCGCCGCCGCCTGGCTGCTGCGCCGCGGCGAGGCCGCGCTGTGGCGGCTGATTCGCCTCTCCGCCCGCGTCTCCCGGCCGTTCCTGCGCCTCGTACGCGTTCTGCTGCGCGCCCTGCACGCCCCGCGGCCGTGCCCGCCGGCGCCCTGCCCGCCGCGGCACCGCCATCACCGGCTGCCCGCCCCGCGCGGCACCGTCATCGCCGCCGCCGTCACCCGGCGCGGCCCCCCGCACCCCGCGGCGCACCACCTCGCCCTCGCGGCCTGACCGCACCCACGGAACCGGACGGGTGCGCCCTCGCCGCGCGCTCGTCCGACCCCAGATCTCTTCCGATCTCTTCCGAATTCCGTGGAGTGCCCCATGAGACATCACCGTTCACGCCTTGCCGCCCGCTCCGTGCTGGCCGCCACCGCCCTCGTCGCGCTGACCGCGGCGCCCGCGTGGGCGCACGTCTCCATCGACCCGCCCGAGGCCGCGCAGGGCGGCTACGCCACCCTCAACGTCAAGGTGCCCAACGAGCGCGACAACGCCTCGACCATTCAGCTCGAAATCCACCTGGACCCCGAGCACCCCGTGCCGTCCGTGATGCCGCAGCCCGTTCCCGGCTGGGACGTCGAGGTGACGACGGCGCCGCTGGAGACGCCCATCGAGGTCCACGGCAGCGAGGTCACCGAGGCGCCCAGCGTCATCACCTGGAGCGGCGGCGAGATCACGCCGGGCACGTTCCAGCAGTTCCCGCTGTCCGTGGGGCCCCTGCCCGAGGACGCGGACCGGCTGGTCTTCGACGCCATCCAGACGTACGACAACGACGAGGTCGTCCGCTGGATCGAGGAGCCCGTCGACGGGGAGGCCGAGCCGGAGAGCCCCGCGGCCGTGCTGCGCCTGACCGCGGCCGAGGGCGACGGGCACGGCGCCGCGGCCGGCGACGCGGCGGGCGGCGGGGCCGACCCGCAGGAACCGGCCGCCGACCAGGCCGCCGCGGACGGCGGCGACGACTCCGCGAGCGACACGACCGCGCGCGTCCTGGCCGGCGTCGGCATCGCCGTCGGGCTGGCGGGCATCGCCTTCGGCGTCCTCGCCGGGCGCCGCCGCACCCCCGCGGGAGACTGAGCGCGGGCTGCGCCCCGCCCCGTCCCACCCCGCCCCGTCCCACCCCGCACGAGACCACGCGCACGACACCTTGCCACCGCGCCGCGGAACGGACGACCCCGTTCCGCGGCGCCCCACCACGCATCAGGAACCTTCCATGCACCTGCGCACGATCACGACCGCCGCGGTCGCCGCGGCGACCGCGCTCGCCCTGGCCGCCTGCGGCAGCGAGAACGACTCCGGTGACGACGCCGAGGACACCCCGGCCGCCGACGTCTCCGGCGCCCACGCCGCGGACGAGGGCACGGTCCTCGACCAGCCGTTCGACAAGCCCGAGCTGGTCCTCACCGACACCAACGGCGAACCGTACGACTTCGCCGCCGAGACCGACGGCCACGCCACGCTGCTCTACTTCGGCTACACCAACTGCCCCGACATCTGCCCGCTCACCATGAGCAACATCGCGGTGGCCGCGAACTCGCTCACCGAGGAGCAGCGCGCCGACCTGCGGGTCGTCTTCGTCACCACGGACCCGGACCGGGACACCCCGGAGTCGCTCGGCCCCTGGATCAACGCCCACGACCCCGACTTCACCGGCCTGACCGGCGACTTCGCCGACATCCAGGAGGCCGCGCTGGCCCTCGGCGTCGCCATCGAACCGTCCTACGAGGACGACAACGGCGACATCGTCTCCAACCACGGCACGCAGGTCGTCGCGTTCCTCCCGACCGACGACAAGGCCCACGTCGTCTACACGGAGGGCGTCACGGCCGAGACCTTCGAACGCGACCTGCCCGGCCTCATCGCCGGAGAGCTGCCGTGAGCCGCCGCGCCGCGGGCACCGCCGCGGCCGCCGCGGGCGTGCTCGCCGCCGCGCTCCTGCTCGGCGGGTGCGGCGACGACGCGGCAGACGCGGCGGACGCGGCGGACGCGGCGCCGGAGCTGTCCGCCACCGGCGCGTTCATCCCGGCACCGGCCTCGGGCGACGTCGCCGCCGGTTTCCTCACCCTGCACAACGAGGGCGACGCGGACGACGCCCTCGTCTCGGCCGGCAGCGACATCGCCGGCACCGTCGAGATCCACGAGACGGCCGACAACGCCATGCGGCAGGTGGAGTCCCTCACCGTCCCCGCGGGCGGTGAACTGCGGCTCAGCCGCGGCGGGAACCACCTCATGCTCCTCGACCTCTCCCGCACGCCCGCGGAAGGCGAGACCGTGAGCATCGAGCTGCACTTCGAGACGTCGGACCCGATCACCCTCGACGTACCGGTCGAAGCCGCCACCCACACCGGGGAGTGAGACCACCGCCATGACCACCCCACCCCGTTCCCCCGCGGCGCTGCTGCTGCTCGCCGCCGCGGCGCTCGGCCTGCTGCTGCTCGGCGCCACCCCGGCCGCCGCGCACGCCGAACTGACCGGTACCACGCCGGGGGACGGGGAGGTGGTCGCGGCGGTCCCGGACCGGGTGACCCTCACCTTCTCCGAATCCGTCTCGCTCGCAGATGAGGCGATCCGCGTCCTCGACCCGGAGGGCGCGGGCGTGCACAGCGGCGGGTTCACCGACGAGGGCGGCAACACCTGGGCGGTGCCGCTGGAGGGCGGTCTCGGCGACGGCACGTACACCGTCGCCTGGCACGCCGTCTCCGCCGACAGCCACCCCATCTCCGGCGCGTTCACCTTTTCCATCGGCGCGCCCTCCGAGACGGTCGCCGAGATCCCGGACCAGACCGGCGACGACGGCCTGACCGGCCTCCTGTACGACGTCGCGCGCTACGCCGCCTACGGCGGGTTCGTGCTCATGGCGGGCACCGCCGCGTTCGTCCTCGTCTGCTGGCCGCGCGCCACCGCGCTGCGCCCGGTCCAGCGTCTGGCCCTCGCCGGCTGGACCAGCGCCACCGCGGCCACGCTCGCGCTGCTGCTGCTCCGCACCCCGTACACGGGCAGCGGCGAACTCGCCGACGCCTTCGACCTCGGCGGCCTGCGCGACGTCATCGACACCAGGGCCGGGACGGCGCTCCTGACCCGGCTGCTGCTCCTCGCCGCCGCCGGCCTCTTCATCGCCGTGCTGCACGGGCCCTCCGCCCGGCTGGTCACCGGCGGGGCGGCGGACGGGAACGGGGACGGGAACACGGAGGGGAACACGGAGGACGCGGAGGACGCCGAGGACGCGGCGACCCGCGCCCGCGACCTGATGTTCGGCCTCGGCATCGCCGGCACGATCCTCGCCATCGGAACGGCCGCCACCTGGGCCATGTCGGAGCACGCCGCCACCGGGCGCCAGACGGGCATCGCCATCCCCGCCCACATCCTCCACCTGCTCGCCGTCGCCGCCTGGCTCGGCGGGCTCGCCACCCTGCTGACGCTGCTGCGCACCGCGCCGGCGCTGCCGCGCGCGGTCGTCCGCCGCTTCTCCGCGGTCGCCCTCACCTCCGTCACCGTGCTCGCCGTCACCGGCCTCTACCAGTCCTGGCGGCAGGTCGGGTTCTCCTGGTCCGCGCTCACCGGCACCTCATACGGCCGGCTCCTGCTGCTCAAGGTCGGCCTCGTCGCCGTTCTCCTCGCCGCCGCATGGATATCCCGCCGCTGGACCGCCCGCCTCACGGACACGGACACGGACACCGCACCGGCGGCGGACGAGGGAACGGACGCCGGAACGGAAGCGGCGGCCGTCGCGGAGAGCCCGGAACGCGCGCGGCAGCTCGCCCGTCAGCGCACCGCCGTCCGGCAGGCCAGGGAGCGCAGGGCCCGCGACGCCGACCCGCACCGCGCCGGGCTGCGCCGTTCCGTGTGGGCGGAGACGGCCATCGCCGCCGTCCTCCTCGCCGTCACCACCGTGCTCACCGGCACCACCCCGGCCCGCACGGCCGACTCGGCGCCCGGGCAGGCCGCGCCCGCCGCGCCGCAGGGGCCGGTCTCCGTCCCGTTCGACACCGGCGGCGAACGCGGCCAGGGCACCGCGGAGCTCGACCTGTCCCCCGCCCGCACCGGCGGCAACACCCTGCACGTCCGCCTCTTCGACACCGAGGGGCTGCCGACCGGCGCCGTCGAGGTCCGGGTCGCCTTCACCCTCCCCGCCGAAAACCTCGGCCCGCTGCGCCACGAGCCCCTGCACGTCGACGTCGGCCACTGGACCCTGACGGAGGTGCAGCTGCCCCGCCCCGGAGACTGGGAGGTGGCCCTCACCATCCGCACCTCCGACATCGACCAGGTCACCGAGACCGCCACCGTCACCATCACCTGACCGCGTCGCCCGCACCCGACCGGCCCCGATCCCACCGGATGACTTGAGCCATGACCTCTGACCAGAAGCGCAAGGAACACCAGGACCACCAGGACCACCAGGAACGCCCCGCCCTCACCCGCCGCCGCCTGCTCACCACCGCGGGCGCCGCGGGTGCCGCGGGGCTCGCCGTCGGCACCCCGACCGGCGCCCTCGCCCACTCGGCCGCCACCGGCGACGACGGGCCCGCACTGGCCGAAGTGGGCGCCACCGCCGTCCCGTTCCACGGCACACACCAGCCGGGCATCACCACCCCGATGCAGGCCCACGGCCACCTCGCCGCGTTCGACCTGGCCGCCGCCGCGGGCCGCCGCGAGGCCGCGGCGCTGCTGCGCCGCTGGTCCACCCTGGCCGCGGAACTGATGGCCGGGGGCACCCCCGATACGGACACCGGCGTGGCCCGCGACGCCGGCCCCGCCTCCCTCACCGTCACCATCGGCTTCGGCGGAAGCTTCTTCGACGCCGTGGGCCTCACCGGCGCCAGGCCCGCCGCCCTCGACCCGCTGCCCGCCTTCTCGGCCGACGCCCTGGACGAGCGGCGGTCGAACGGCGATCTGTGGCTCCAGATCGGCGCGGACGACGCCCTCGTCGCCTTCCACGCCCTGCGCACCCTCCAGCGCGCGGCGGACGAAACGGCCGCCGTGCGCTGGCAGATGACCGGCTTCAACCGCAGCCAGGGGGCCACCGCCCGGCCCATGACCACGCGGAATCTGATGGGTCAGGTCGACGGCACCAACAACCCGCGGCCCGAGGACGACGACTTCGAGGCGCGCGTCTTCGTGCCCGCAGGCGGCGACCCGGCGTGGATGTCGGGCGGCTCGTACGCGGTGGTGCGCCGCATCCGCATGCTCCTCGACGTCTGGGAGTCCAGGCCGCTCGCCGAGCAGGAACGGGTGATAGGGCGCCGCAAGTCCAACGGCGCCCCGCTCACCGGCGAACGCGAGACCGACCCCGTCGATCTCGAGGCCACCGGGCCGGACGGCAGCGCCGTCATCGCCGCGAACGCGCACGTGCGCGTCACCGCTCCCGAGACGAACGGCGGTGCCGCGATGCTGCGCCGCCCGTTCTCCTACCACGACGGGTTCCGCGATGACGGCGCACCGGATGCCGGTCTGCTGTTCGTCTGCTGGCAGGCCGATCCGCTGCGCGGCTTCGTTCCCGTGCAGCGGAAGCTGGACCGCGGCGATGCGCTGTCCGAATTCGTCCGGCACGAGGCGAGCGCCCTGTTCGCGGTGCCCGGCGGGGCGGCGGAGGGTGAGTACGTGGGGCAGGAGCTGCTCGAAGGCGGCTAACGTTTGAGCCATGACAGCTGCGAGCCGTTATACCTATCTCGGCCCCGAGGGCACGTTCACCGAGGCGGCACTGCGCACGCTCCCCGAGGCGGCGACGCGGGAGCTCGTTCCGATGATCTCGGTGCCCGCCGCGCTGGACGCGGTGCGAGGCGGCGAGGCCGGCGGCGCGCTCGTGCCCATCGAGAACTCGGTGGAGGGCGGCGTCTCCGCGACGGTCGACGAGCTGGCCGCGGGCGGGCCGCTCATGATCTACCGCGAGGTGTACCTGCCGATCGCGTTCGCGCTGCTGGTCCGCCCAGGTACGGAGCTGGAGAACATCAAGACCGTGACCGGCCACCCGGTGGCGCAGCCGCAGGTGCGGGGCTGGCTGGAGCGCTTCCTGCCCGAGGCCCAGTGGGAGTCCGCGGCCTCGAACGCGGACGGGGCCCGGCTGGTACAGGAGGGGCGCTTCGACGCGGCCTTCGCGGGCGAGTTCGCGGCGCCGACCTACGGTCTCGAACCGCTGGTCACGGACATCCACGACGCGGACAACGCGACCACCCGCTTCGTCCTCGTCGGCCGCCCCGCCAGGCCGGCCGCGCCCACCGGCGCGGACAAGACCTCGGTCGTGCTGTGGCTGCGCGCCGACCATCCGGGGGCGCTGCTCGACGTGCTCCAGGAGTACGCCACCTGCGGCGTCAACCTGGTGCGCATCGAGTCACGCCCGACGGGCCAGGGGATCGGGCAGTACAGCTTCTCCGTCGACTGCGAGGGCCACATCTCGGACCGCAGGGTCGGCGAGGCGCTGATGGGCCTGAAGCGGCTGTGCTCCGGCGTCCGCTATCTCGGCTCGTACCCGCGGGCGGACCAGGTGGCGCCGACCGTCGTCACGGGGACGGCCGACGCGGACTTCCTCCAGGCGTCGGACTGGCTGACCCGGTGCCTGGACGGGCGCAGCTGAGGCCGCGGGCCGACGACCTGGCGCCTGTCCCCAGAGTTATCCACAGGCGACCCTGTGTGCCTGTGCATAAGTCGACACTTCGAAACGGGCGGAACCGGCATATCACCCACTCCGCCCGTAAACCGTTCACAGTGTCACCGATCCCCTTTCGTCAGCCCAATCACCTCGGATAACTCGCGAGTGTGAGGCAATTTCCCTCGTAAGAGAGTGTGAGCGGCGTTTGAATGGGGAATTCTGTGCCGCACGACCGGAGGCGGACGGCAATCCGGACGGCATCCACAGGGCCCGGGGAAGCCTGTGGATAACCCTGTGGATACCCGTCCTGACCTGTGGATTCTCCAGCGGCCCCCTTTTCCGGCATACCGGACTAAACGCCCCATGCGCTTTATGGATTCAGCCGCCGCCCGGCCTCCCGGTAGCCTGGGTCCGTGATTGACCTTCGCCTGCTTCGTGAGGACCCCGACCGCGTGCGCGCCTCCCAGCGCGCCCGAGGAGAAGACGTCGGCATTGTCGACGCGCTCCTCGCTGCCGACGAGTTGCGGCGGTCCTCCGGCTCCCGCTTCGACGAGCTGCGGGCCGAGCAGAAGCAGCTCGGCAAGCGCATCCCGCGCGCGGCGGGGGACGAGAAGGCCGAGCTGCTCGCGCGCGCCGGCGAGCTGGCCACCGCCGTGAAGACGGCCGACGCCGAACGGGACGAGGCCGCCGCCCGGGCGCAGGACCTGCTGCTCCGCCTGGGGAACGTGGTGCACACGGACGTCCCGGTCGGCGGCGAGGACGACTTCCGGGTCCTTCAGACGCACGGCACCATCCGCGACTTCGCGGCCGAGGGCTTCGCCCCGAAGGACCACCTGGAGCTGGGGCAGGCGCTCGGCGCGATCGACACCGAGCGCGGCGCCAAGGTCTCGGGCTCGCGCTTCGCCTACCTCACCGGCGTCGGCGCCCTGCTCGAACTGGCCCTGGTCAACGCGTCGGTCGCCCAGGCCACCGCGGCCGGTTTCGTGCCGATGATGACGCCCGCGCTGGTCAAGCCCCGCGCGATGGCGGGCACCGGCTTCCTCGGCCAGGCCGCGCAGGACGTCTACCACCTGGAGAAGGACGACTACTACCTGGTCGGCACCTCCGAGGTACCGCTCGCCGCCTACCACATGGACGAGATCGTCGACGCGGACCGGCTGCCGCTGCGCTACGCCGGCTTCTCGCCGTGCTTCCGCCGCGAGGCCGGATCGCACGGCAAGGACACCCGCGGCATCATCCGCCTGCACCAGTTCGACAAGGTGGAGATGTTCTCCTACGTCGCCCCCGAGGACGCGGAGGCGGAGCTGGAGCGGCTGCTCGGCTGGGAGAAGCAGTGGCTCACCTCGCTGGAGCTGCCGTTCCGCGTGATCGACGTGGCCAGCGGCGACCTGGGGGCCTCCGCCGCCCGCAAGTTCGACTGCGAGGCGTGGCTGCCCACGCAGGGCAAGTACCGCGAGCTGACGTCCGCCTCCAACTGCAACACGTTCCAGGCCAGGCGCCTGTCGATCCGGATGCGCGGCAAGGACACCGGCACCCGCCCGCTGGCCACGCTGAACGGCACGCTCTGCGCGGTGCAGCGCACGATGGCGCTGCTGCTGGAGAACCACCAGCAGGCCGACGGCTCGGTGCACGTTCCCGAGGTGCTGCGGCCGTTCCTCGGCGGCCGGGAGCGACTCGAGCCGGTCGCGGCGTGACCACCGCGGCCCCGGACGACCCGGGCATACCGCCGGCACTGCCGCAGCGGTTCCCCTACCGGCTGGTCGCGACCGACCTCGACGGGACGCTGCTGCGCAGCGACGGGACCATCTCGCGGCGCACGCGGAACGCGCTGACCGCCGCCCAGGCGGCGGGCGCGCACCACATCGTGGCGACGGGGCGCAGCGTGGCCTGGACGCGGCACATCCTGGACGGCCTCGGGTACCGGGGGCTCGCGGTGTGCGGACAGGGCTCGCAGCTCTACCACGCCGGGGAGCACCGGCTGCTGACGTCGGTCACCCTGGACCGGGCGCTGGCCCGTTCCGTGGTGGCCCGGCTTGAGGCGGCGCTCGGCCCGCTGGCGCTCGCGTCGAACCGGGACGGTCTCGACGGGGACGTGATCATGGACGCCCGGTACGAGGCGGCGGTCGGCGCGGTCTACCGGGGCGAGGGCGACAACCCGGACCCGGCGCAGGCACCGGACCGTTCGGTGCTGTTCGCGGAGCCGATCATCAAGATGTACCTGCACTCCGCCGGCCGGTCCGAGGACGAGCTCGCCGCCGCGGCACGTTCGGTGGCCGGTGACTCGGTGGGCATCGTGGTGTCGGGCGAGGCGCTGGTCGAGATGCTGCCGCTGGGCCTGACGAAGGCCACCGGCCTGTCCCTGGCCGCGCGGCGGCTCGGGGTGCGGGCGGCGGACACCATCGCGTTCGGGGACATGCCGAACGACATACCGATGCTGGAGTGGGCGGCGCACGGTGTCGCGATGGCCGACGCGCACGCGGACGTGTGCGCGGTGGCGGACGAGGTGACGGCGGGCAATGACGCGGACGGCATCGCGCTCGTGCTCGAACCCCTGCTGCGGCCCGAGCACGGGTGACGTGGATGACGCGAGGTCAAATGCGTTGTCCACAGGCCCGGTCGGCGCCTGTGGACAAGTAAGCCCGCTTATCCACAGATGGTTTGCCCGTTTCTGAGCGATCAGGACGACGCGCGCCCCGCGGCGCGGCGGTAACGGTCCGCCACCGACCGCAGTGCGGCGGCGAGTTCGGGACTGCCGGAGGCGTCGAAATCGAAGCCGAGCACGCCGATCCACACCGCCAGGCTCTCCGGGCTGTCCGCGCCGGTGGCGACCACGCAGGTGTGCTCGTCGACGGGCTCCACGGTGCCGGCCGTCGCCGGCAGCCGTTCGGCGACGGCCTCGGCCGGGGCGTGGACGGTGACCCTGGCCCGGAACCGCCATGGCGCCGTCGCGACGCCGCGCGACACGTACGCGGCGATGTCCTCGTCGGGCAGCGGACGCGGCGTGAAGCGCGGCCCGCCGGGCGTGCGGGGCGTGACGCGGTCGACGCGGAAGGTGCGCCAGTCGCCGCGCCCGGTGTCCCAGGCGATGAGGTACCAGCGCCGCCCCCAGTTGACCAGCCGGTACGGCTCCACCTCGCGGCGGCCCGTGGTCGCGTCGTGCGCCCGGTAGTCGAAGCGCAGACGTGTCTGGTCGCGGCAGGCCGCGGCGATCGTGGTCAGCACGTCCGGCGGCACGCCGGGCCCCTGCCGCCGCGGCCGGACGGGCACGGTGTGGCTCTGGAGGGCGCCCACCCGGCGGCGCAGCCGCGGCGGGAGCACCTGTTCCAGCTTGGCGAGGGCGCGCAGCGAGGACTCCTCGATGCCGGTGACAGAGCCGCCCGTCGCGGTGCGCAGGCCGACGGCCACGGCGACGGCCTCCTCGTCGTCGAGGAGCAGCGGTGGCAGGCTGCTGCCCGCGCCGAGCCGGTAGCCGCCGACCGCGCCGCGGGTGGCGTGCACCGGGTAGCCGAGCCGCCGGAGCCGTTCGACGTCGTTCCGTACGGTCCTGCTGGTCACTTCGAGCCGTTCGGCCAGCTCGTTGCCGGTCCACTCGCGCGGGGTCTGGAGGAGGGACAGGAGCTTCAGCAGGCGTGCCGATGTCTCAAGCATGGTCCGAGTCTCCCCCGCTTCTAGGAACGGGACGTTCCTGATGGCGGGAAAGTTATCCACAGGCTGTGCAGGGTGGGCGACCCACGGCCAGGGGCGGGGGTGTAGGCAGCACCACCTCCCATCGTCGCCCCAGACGGCTGGGTGCGGGCGGCGCCGGGCGGGACAGTGGTGGCATGAACGAGACACTGGAACGGTCCGCACCGCTCGCCACCGACCGCACCGCCCCCCGGCCGGTCCCGGCCGCGCCGCAGCCGGGACCCACCGGACCCACCGGACCCGCCGGGCCCGCCGGGCGCTTCGAGCGCTTCGGCCGCGAGGTCGGCTACCTGCTGACCGGACTGCCGCTCGGCATCGTTGCGTTCACCCTCGCCGTCACCGGATTCTCCCTCGGGCTCGGCACGCTGGTGATCTGGGTGGGGCTGCCGGTGCTCGTCTGGACGCTGACCACGAGCCGGTACCTGGCCGGCG
Source organism: Streptomyces sp. MP131-18 (assembly GCF_001984575.1). Taxonomy (GTDB): domain Bacteria; phylum Actinomycetota; class Actinomycetes; order Streptomycetales; family Streptomycetaceae; genus Streptomyces; species Streptomyces johnsoniae. The sequence goes on from NZ_LZNS01000001.1 coordinate 3,854,251, forward strand.
TGGAACGCGAGCGCGTCGGCTCGGTCACCGGCCGCCCGATCCCGCGGCCCGCCTACCGTTCGGGCGGCATGCTGCGCGTGCTGGGCGACGCGCAGGCGTGGCGCGACCTGGTGCACGCGATCGTGTCCTTCCCGCTGCGGGTCGTCACGTTCTGCCTGGCGGTGACCTGGACCGTCGGCGGTCTGGGCGCGCTGCTGTACGTCACGTGGTCGTGGGCGCTGCCGCACGAGGACGGCGAGGAGGGCCTGCCCGACCTGATCTGGGGCGTCGAATCCGAGGCGGCCGACATCGCGTTCAACACCGGCATCGGCGTCGTCCTGCTGGCCACGGCGATCCCCGTGCTCCGCGTCTGCACGGCGATGCAGGCCGGACTCGCGCGCACCCTGCTGGCGGACGGCACGCGTTGACCGCGTTGAACGGAGGGAGCCGGGGCACGGGGCCCGGCTCCCTCCGTGACGTCGGCCGCGGCGTCAGCGGGACGCCGTGAAGCCCACGAACGCCGACCAGGCGGCCGTGGAGACGGTGAAGGGGGAACGGGTGGTGTCCTTCGAATCGCGGACGTGCACCGCGTGCGCGCCGGGCGCCACCTCGACGCACTCGCCGCCGTCACCCGTGCTGTAGCTGGACTTCCGCCAGTCGAAGGCGATCTCCACGCAATCGCCGCCGTCGCCCGTGCTGTGGCTGCTCTTGAACCAGACCAGTTCGCTGTTCACACTGCTCCTGCCTGCTTCTCGATGAATTGCGCCGACTCCCGGGGAGAAAGCGCCTGCGCCCGCAGGATGCCATACCGCTCCTGCAACAGCGCCACCCGCTTTTTGTCACTGATGAGGCTGCTGCCGTCCTGGTGCTCCAGGTACGCGTGCTGCCGGTGCGCCTTGCTGGTCACCAGGGTCAGGTAGCCGTGCAGCCCGACATGGTCCTCGCGGTCCGTCGGCATCACCTGCACGGTCACGAAGTGCAGCCGCGCGCAGTCCAGCAGGTGGAGCAACTGCGCCTTCAGCACGGCCCGGCCGCCGATCGGACGCTGGAGCACGGACTCCTCGATGATGAACCCGAGGAACGGCTTCGGCTCGCGGTAGAGCAGCTGCTGCCGCTCCAGCCGGGCCGCCACCTGCTTCTCGATCTCCTCCTCGGTCAGCGAGGGCGTGTACATCTCGAAGGTCGCGCGCGCGTACGCCTCGGTCTGCAGCAACCCGGGCACGGCCAGCGGCGCATAGGCGTTCAGCGCGTAGCACTGCCGCTCCAGCACGGCGAAGTCCCGGAAGAACTCCCGGTACTTCTCGGCGGCCATGTAGTCGCTGACCGAGGCCAGCAGCCCGTTCGCCTCAAGGACCTGGTCCATGCTGTGGATCAGGCCGGTATCGGGGATGCGCTCCCCGCGCTCCACCGCGCCGATCATCGATCCGGACACCGCACAGCCCTGCCCGACCGTGTCACGCGTCATCTTGTGGTGCTCGCGCAGCAGCCGGCACTGCCTCCCGAAGGACAGCCGCAGCGCCGATACGTCCTGCTCGCCCATCTCTCCTCCCACCGCCTTCACATCGGGGTCCGGGCCATCACCCGGACTTCCACATCACCATGTGTGACGACTCAAATACTGGCCACGCTAGTCGGGCAGGGCCACGGTGGGGGCATGAACTGGGAAAACAACACGTGCGAGTGGATTCCGACGGCGGGCTGCGCCCTGCTGAAAACCGGACTGTGGTTCGACGCCATCCGCGTCCCGGGCACGGCGGGTGACCGGGTCGCGTTCCTGCTCGCCGCCGACTGTGCCGGCGAACCGGGCCCGGTCGTAGGCGAGTTGATCGGCCCCCGGCGGCTGTCCTTCCTGCTGCCGCCGCGCAGCGCGCCGCGCTACGACTGGCCGCCGATCGCCGAGAGCCACGGGCGGTACGCCGAGGACGTGGCGACGTTCATCGGCATCCCGGCGCTGGCCGGATACACGTGGCCGCTGTTCTGGTTCGCGCGGCCGACGGCCGAGCGGCCGTTCGTCGACCCGGCGCTGCTGCACGGGAAGCTGCAGACGGAGGCGAACGCGCATGCGCCGTCCTGAACTGCCTCCGGGGGCGGGCGAGCCCGCCGGGGCGCACGGCGTGCTGGTCGCGGTCGAGATCGACGCCGGGACCGTGCGG